>CP121341.1:0-3400785 GCA_043513745.1 Hyphomonadaceae bacterium | reverse complement strand
TTTTTTGAGATTCTCGGTGTCCTGTCGCTGGTATTGATGGCGGCAGTCGGGATTCTGGCATTCATGCTGGCCAGTGGACCCGTTGAGCTGGGGATCTTTCGCGACGATGTCGAACGCGCGCTGACCAATGCCCGCGATGGCAGGGCTGTAACCGTCGAACGTCTAACACTTCAATGGTCTCCGTCCGAACGACGTATGTTTGTCGTCGCTGACAGTCTCTCCTTGAAAGACGCCGCTGGAGAAGAGGCCGGGTTCGCCAACAAAGCCGAGCTGACGCTCGATGCAGGTGCGATCCTGCTCGGCAATGTCGAAGTGCTCGAAGCGGATCTTCGTGATGGCTGGATCGAGGTTGAAAATGTCGGCCCGAACCGCTGGACGGTCGCGGGCGACCCGATGCCAGAAATCAGAGCGGGCGTCCTTCCGCAAACACCGCAAGAGTGGCTTGATCGGACCAATGGGGTGTTGACCGATGTGCTGGTTGGCCTTGAAGCATTTAGTCAGACCCTCGAATTCGAGGGTCTCGAATTCAACAATTTCGACCTGCGGATCATCGCTGAAGATGGCAGCACGATCGGATCGATCGAAGCCGCATCCGGTCAGTTCGAAAAGCTCGAAAACGATGTCAGCATCCAGTTCGCCGGGGATGGGCAGGGGCTCGGCTTGCCGGAAATATTTGGCATCTCGCTCGACACATATGCAGGGTACCAATCGCTGAAAGCGGTTCTGGATGTCGGCGTCTTACCGATCGCTGATCTCGCGAGCCGCTTCGGGTTGCAGGGGCTTGAGGAAAGCGATCTTCGCCTCGGGACTTCATTCAACGCCGAACTGGCTCGGTCGGAAGGCCTGCAACAAGTCGGGCTCGTGGCTTCACGCGATGACGGCACATTTAGTCTGGGCGACTGGGCGGGCGAGATCTCCGACATCACTACGTCACTCGTTTACCTCCCGAACGAAGATCAGGTTCGGATCGATTTCCTGCAGCTCGCCTCCGGTCGGTTAAACGGCCGCTTTGAAGGCGAAGTATCCAACGTCCTGGCGACGAACGCGCTGCGCCGCGTGGCACTACAGTCGGAAGAAATGACGCTGGATCTGACTGGCCTGTTCGAAGCGCCGTCCGATATCCGCAATCTGGAACTCGAGGCTGACCTGTCGGATGATTTCACGATCGTTGCCGTCCAATCGCTCGAGGCAGATATCGACACGACGCGGCTGCAAGCCAGTGGCGAGGTCGACTGGAATGTTGAACATGAGGAGGGTGAGCTGCCTTTCACGCTGGATGTCACAGCTGAACTGGTTGGGGATATCAGCAAAGAGACAATTCTAGCCTATTGGCCGGTCAATCTGGGCCGGGGTGCGCGGAACTATGTGTCTGACCAGTTGCTTTCCGGAAATGCGACCGAGGCCACTGCAGTGATCAGCATCAAACCGGATAGTATGGCGGAAGGGTACCTTCGTGAAGAAGACCTTGCGGTGACCTTTGCTTTTGAGGGCGGAAGCCTTCGATTCCTGAGCGATATGCCACCGGTAGAAAACGTCGTCGGCACTGGACGAGTGGGTGGCAATAGTCTCGATATCAATGTCATCCGCGCGACCTATGACGACTGGGCAATTCAGTCAGGCGGCGTCGAGTTCCCGGCGTTCAATCCACGCGGGGAGAGTTTTATCGTGACCGCTTACGGAGCCGGGCCTGCCGTCTCTGTGCTTCGCCAACTGTCGAACTCACGGCTGCGTCTGCAGGAAACCACAGGCTTTGACCCGGAACGGGTCAGCGGTGATGCGACAGCCTCTTTCAAGCTGACGCGCCCGGCGCTGAGCGACGTGCCGCTTGAAGATCACATCATGGAAGTCAAAGGGCAGATCAGAAATGCCGGGCTCACCGCCGCGGCTGGTCCATTCGACATTGCCGAGGGCAACGTGAATGTCGACGTTACGCTCGACCGCATGATCCTGACCGGCTTCGGCAATCTAGGATCGTCTCCGATCCAGTTCACGTGGCGCGACGCATTTGATGATGAGGGTGCGCCAGCAGACTTATCGGCGACCGCTGTGATTACGTCTGACGTTCTGAACGTATTCGGCCTGGTTGGTCGGGCGTTCCTGACAGGGGAGATCCCGGTCGAGATGCAAGGTAAAGTCGGGGCGAACGGGCTCCAGACTGGAACCTTCGCATTCGACCTCAGCGAGGCACGGATCGATGTGTCTGAAATTGACTGGGTCAAAAGAAGCGGCGAAACCGCACGAGCGACATTGAATTATACCGGTGATCTTCGAGAACAGGCCGCCGCGCTCCGAATGACGAGCGAGTCTGCATCGCTCGATGGCGACTTGAGGTTGGCGACGGATGGCCGCTTGCAATCGCTGGATCTGAGACAGCTCTATATAGAAGACACGATTGATGTGGCGGGCCAGATCGCCCGCACCGGCGAGGGTGGCTTCAATATCGAGCTTAGCGGTGACTATCTCGATATCTCCGGTTTCCTAAGCGAACTCGGCGCTGTTGGGGGTGTCGGAGGAGACGCCGAAGGCATCGACTTGTCATTTGCGGCAACCGTGGAGCGGCTCCGCCTAAGACGCGACCTTGAGCTTATCGGATCTGCCCTCTCTTTTGAGCTGACGCGATCCGGCGGGTTTCAGAGGCTGCGCGCCAGCGGCAATACGCTGGCGGGTGCGACTTTCATCACAAATCTCGATAGTGAGGGGCCTGGACAACCCTTGGCGCTGGAGTTGAAGACCAGTGATGCCGGGTATCTGGCCAGCGCGTTTTTCGGGGTCGATTTCATTGAAGGCGGAATTCTTGATCTTCGCGGGTCGCTCGCGACAGAGGATACGCCGGCGCGGCTGCGGGCGACGATCGAAGATACCCGCCTGATCAACGCTCCATTCTTTACCCAGATCCTCTCTCTCGCGTCTTTGCGAGGGCTGACCGACACACTGTCCGGAGAAGGCGTGCTGTTCTCTCGTATCGAGGCACCACTCACGATCGGAGGCGGACGCTATGTGATCGAAGGTGGGCGCGCCAGCGGTCCAGCGCTCGGCCTAACTGTGAATGGCTGGATCGGGATGGATGGCAAAGCCATCGCCCTGGACGGCGTCCTGGTACCAAGCTTCGGCGTGAATTCGGTCCTTGGCGGTGTCCCGATCATCGGTGACCTGATTGTCGGTCGGCAAGGTGAGGGGATCTTTTCAATCACCTATTCCGTCAGCGGGTCGCTTGAAAAAGCACAAGTCGCGGTGAACCCGCTCTCCGCCGTGACGCCTGGCATTCTGCGCCGGATCTTTGAGAACCCGTCCGATACGACCATTCCAGAGGCGCTTCCGATAGATCCGAACCTAAAACCGCCGACTGAAAAGCTTCCCGAACTGCCGGATGAAGAGATCCTCGCGCCAACCCCCGGTGGCGGCGGTTAGAGCTATACTGGTTTGACCAGCGCGATGCGTTTCTTGCCAACCTGAACCTTGAAGGCGTCGACTTCCTCGAGCAGGTCGCCCCAGGCATGCGTCTGATCGGCTGAGACTTTCTCGTCATTCACCCGAACTGCGCCCTCGCCCATCTTGCGGCGCGCTTCGCCATTCGACGCGACCAGTTCGCCGGCGCGAAGAAGGGCGGTGGTCGTCGGTCCATCGGCAAACTCGGCTTTGGCAATTTCAAACGTTGGCAGATCGGCAGAAACTCCGCCGCCCGTGAACGCTTTGCTCGCCGCCGCTTCGGCTTCTGCCGCAGCTTGAGCGCCGTGCAGCATGGTCGTCGCCGCATTGGCGAGAGCGATCTTGGCTTGATTGATATCTGCGCCTTCCAGCGCTCCCAGACGAGCGATCTCATCGAGAGGCAGGTCGGTGAATAGGTTCAGGAAGCGCCCAACATCAGCGTCTTCGGTGTTGCGCCAGAATTGCCAATACTCGTACGGGCTGCGCTTTTCAGCGTTCAGCCAGACCGCGCCGTCGGCGGTCTTGCCCATTTTGCCGCCGGACGCGGTCGTGATGAGAGGGCAGGTCAGTCCGAAGCCCTGATTGCCATCCGCTTTGTGGATCAGGTCGGCGCCGCCAACAATATTGCCCCATTGGTCGGATCCACCCATTTGCAGGAAGCAATTGTGGCGACGGGACAATTCCAGGAAATCATAGGATTGCAGCAGCAGATAGTTGAACTCAAGGAAAGTGTAGGGCTGCTCATTGGTCAGGCGCCGGGCCACCGTGTCCTGCTTCACCATTGTATTCACGGTGAAGAACTTTCCGATATCGCGCAGGAACTCGATGTAGCCAATCTTGCTCAGCCAATCGTCATTATTGACCATGATCGCATCGGTGGGACCGTCGCCAAATGTCAGGAAGGGCTCAAAGGCGCGCTTGATGCCTTCGATGTTTGAGGCGATCTGTTCTTCCGTGAGGATCGGACGAGATTTCTCTTTATCCGTCGGATCACCGACTTTGGTTGTGCCGCCGCCCATCAGGACGACTGGTTTGCCGCCAGCTTGCTGCAAACGACGCAGCATCATGATCCCGACCAGGGAGCCGACATGTAGACTGTCGGCGGTGGCATCAAATCCGATATAGGCCGTTGGTACACCGTTCGTGCAATACGCATCGAGTTCGGCCACGTGCGTGGTTTGCTTGATGTATCCCCGCTCATCGAGCGTGCGCAGGAAGTCGGATTTGTAGTCGCTCATCACAGTCATCCTTTGTGAAGCGGCGCGGTTAGCATGATCAGCGCCGTGTTAGAACAGAGCCGGGACAGAAAGTTGAGATTTTTTAGGACGCTGACCCGTGGCTTACCGGTAAAGGTGATGGGGAGATGACGCTGCTTTCCACGCGCTCAGATCCTTTTCGATCTGCGCGTCGAGCGATGCCGGACTGGCAGTCGTATCATCGACCCAGGTACGCAATTCGTCTGAGCCATTGATAATATCGATTGCTGCGTGGCCCTCTGTGTACTCGTACTTGAAGTCGAGACCGCGCCAGATCGGATAATCCGGATTGAGTTGGCGGATCGCTTTCAGGGCCAGCGCCGTGACGCGCCAGGATTTGAACTGGCTTGGATCGTAGAAGCCGAGCTCCGCATGGATGTGAATGCCTTCGCAAAGCTGCCCGGCATGCTTGTGGAAGGTCGGCTCGAACCAGGTCGGGCGCAGTTTGCATCCTTCCAGCCAGTGCGGTGCCAGGCGATACATCTCTTCGATCATCGCATTCGCGTTGAGATCGGGTGCGCCAATCACTTCCAGAGAGCGTGTTGTTCCGCGTCCCTCTGATAGCGTTGTGCCTTCGATCATTACGGTGCCGCCATACGCACGCGCCATGTTGAGGCTGGCGGCATTGGGGCTTGGATTGACCCAGGTGCGCTCATTAACTGGCCACCCGAAGCCGGGCCCTTCGTTCGGGCGGTAACCCTGCATTTCGACGACGTGATAGTCGACGTCGATTTTCTTGCTGGCGATATACCAGGCGCCAAGTTCGCCCATTGTCATACCATGCACCATCGGGAATTCGGCGACCCCGACAAAGCTTTCCCAGCCCGGGCGGAGCGTCAGCCCATCAATCGGACGACCGGCAGGATTGGGACGATCCAGAACCCAAACCGACTTTCCCACTCTAGCGGCCGCTTCGATCACATAGATCAGCGTGGTCACATACGTGTAGACGCGGCAGCCGAGATCCTGAAGGTCATACAAGACGACGTCGAGCGGTTCGAGCATGCGATCAGTGGGACGGCGGTGTTCGCCATAAAGTGAGAAGATCGGAATTCCGAGATCTGGGTCGAGATAGTCCTCGGTCTCGATCATATTGTCTTGTTTGTCGCCGCGCATGCCATGCTGTGGCCCGAGGGCGCATGTGACGTTAACATCATCCAGTGCGGCCAGCGCATAGAGCGAATGATCAAGCGACGATGTGACCGATGCAGGATGACCGACCAGACCCACGCGTCGACCGGTAAGTTTCGCCCGCAAGGCATCGTCCTGCAGCAGTCGATCGATCCCAAAGAGTATGCTCATGCTTTAATCCAGATTGAGTTTGAAGATCTCGCTAGTGTGGAAATCGGGCTTATTTGAGGGATGATGCAAGGCCCAATATGACAAACCACCTTCTTTCCCCTCGATGATCGCAGTTGGCCCGAGTTCCAGTCTTGAGCCGCTGCGCAGGAGAGAGAGCCCTTGAACCATCACCGAAACGGATAGGCGCTCGGTGGTCTTCTCTACTTCTATTCGTGGTGCGGGAATGTCTAGATCCGATCGGCCTTCGCGAATGCGCGTAAACTGATAGGCAGCCCAATCCGCGTTCGGGGCAAAGTTAAACTCAACATATGCCTCTGCGTCCTCGGCGCGCAGAAAGGCTTCGAAGCAGGTCGTTCGCCAAAGCTCATGCCGTCGTTCGCCGCCCATGCCGTCCGGGATCTCCAGCCGGGATACATCTCCGAATAGATCATATCGAAGGCTGAGGTCTGAACCGGTGCGGGTCGCGCTGAACTCAAGTCGGTCCACGCCATCGATCAGATGGGCAGGGTGTGCGTGCAGCGAAACGGGTGAATCAGACATGAGCTCTCATAGCCAAGCAGAGCTACTTAGCTATCTGATTCAGCTGAGTTTGTGGACTCAGCTCGACGGCGTGTTGTCTTCCGGCTTGAGCGGCAGCGCACGCGGGATCGGCGGTTTGCGGCTTCCGGCTTTAGCGGCAGCAGCTTCAGCTTCACGGCGCAGCTTCTCTTCATCGTCGATCAGTCGGCGGTCGACATAGGCGGAGCAAATGTCGATCAGATCGTCATGCTTATCCTGGAAGAAATGGTTTGCGCCAGGAATGCTCTCGCGCTCAATGCTCTCGCCTTTCTGGATACGGACTTTGGTGAGCGCACGCTCAACATCCGCAGGTTTCGAGATGGCATCGGATTCGCCTGAGATGATCAGGCCAGAGGCTGGGCATGGAGCGAGGAAACTCAGATCATAGTGATTTGCTGGCGGGGCAATTGCTAGGAAGCCATCGATCTCTGGTCGACGCATCAGCAATTGCAGCGTGATCCAGGCGCCGAAAGAATATCCAGCGCACCAGACGTAACGCGGGCTTTCGGACAGGTTTTCAACATAGTCCAGCACGAACGCCGCATCTTCCAGTTCGCCAACGCCTTGGTCATAGACGCCTTGAGACCGCCCAACGCCGCGTGTGTTGAAGCGTAGGACGCCGAAACCCTTCTCCTCGAACATCTGATACAGGCGGATCGTGATCGGATCCTGCATGCTGCCGCCAGCCCGCGGGTGCGGGTGCAGGATTAGCGCAAGTGATGCGCCTTCATAGGGAGGGGGTGTGTAGCGGGCTTCGATCCGGCCCTGCGGGCCTTGAATGAGCATTTCTGCCATGACGGTTTCTCTCGCTTCTCGGCGCTGAATCTAGGTCGAGCGGCGGCTATAGCGAATCTCGGCAGGCAAATGCAAATTTTTCTGCAGAACTGCAGCCAGAAAGCGTGATTTAGCTGTTTTGCAGCTTGTAGAATTCACGGCGGAGCTCAGTCTCTTCATCGGTGACAATGGTTTCGACGGCTTCGAGACGGGACTTCAGCGCATTGATCTGGGTTTGGGACTCTTCGAGTTCCTGTTTCAAGCGGGCGATTTCTTCGGACTTGCGCGACCGATCCTCACCGCGTCGTCGCCGCGAGCAGCTTCTGCGACGTTCGCCCTGTCCGGCAAACATGAAGAACATGAATGGAATGATCATCCACCAGATCCACGACATTTCGCCCATTTGAACCTCCGTCTTGCTATTTATTGAATATCGATAATTTTTTCGAAAAGTCAAGGTTACTGGTCGAGATTTTCCCTGACAGTCATGGTTGAACTGGTCGCGATCCCATATATCAGGCCGAGATGATTTACGCAGATTACAACGCGACGGCGCCTGTGCGACCGGAGGCAAAAGCGGCGATGATGACCGCCCTCGAAGTTGGGGCGAACCCGTCCAGCGTCCACGCGCCAGGGCGGGCTGCGCGTAAGTTGCTTGAGACAGCGCGGACACAAATTTCGGTGGTGATCGGCGCGCGCGCGCAAGACGTTGTTTTCACCAGTGGCGGCACCGAAGCAAACGCACTGGCGCTGAACGGTGTGGTCGCTCAGTTGGAGGGCAAGTGCACGCTTCTTGTCTCAGCGATAGAGCATGAGGCGGTCATCAAGAATGCAGGCTATGCCGGCGTTCCGATGGAGACAGCCTATGTTACAGCCGATGGCGTGCTGGACCTGAATTGGCTGCGCGATCGGCTTGAGCGATGGGATCAGGCCCAAGAAGGCACACCTATCCTCGCGCTGATGATGGCGAACAATGAGACGGGCGTAATCCAACCCGTCTCCGAAGCCGCGACCATGCTGCGCGAAGCAGGCGGGCTAACGCATTGCGACGCTGTGCAGGGTCTTGGCAAAACCATGGTCAATGTGAACTTGCTTGGTGTCGATTATCTGGCGCTCTCCGCGCATAAGGTCGGCGGTCCACAAGGCGTTGGTGCGCTTTGGGTGCGGTCGGGCGCGCCGCTTAAGCCGGTCTTGTTTGGCGGCGGACAAGAACGGTCCTTGCGATCCGGCACGGAGAACCTCAGCGGTATTGCCGGATTTGGCGCAGCCACGGAAGCAGCCATCCGCGATATGGCGAAGCTGCAGGCGCTCGCGCCCTTGCGGGATAAAATGGAAGCGCGCCTGGTCGCGGAGGCGGGTGTGACCGTGTTCGGCACCGGGGCAGAGCGTCTGCCGCAGACGTCTAATTTCGCCGTTCCGGGCTTCCGGGCAGAGACTCAGGTCATGGCCATGGACCTCGCAGGTGTGGCCGTCTCATCAGGCTCAGCCTGTTCGAGCGGAAAAGTGAAACGTTCGCTCGTGCTTGGTGCGATGGGCGTGCCGGATGATCTCTCCGACAGCGCCATTCGTGTGAGCTTCGGATGGGACAGCAAACCGGAAGACTTTGACAATGTTGCCGATGCCTGGATCGAAGCCATGCGGCGCGCCAATCCTTAGTATTTGATCACCTTCAATGAGCCACAGGCGCCTTTTAGTTGAACCACAGATTTGCCGTCTGCAAAATTGCTCGTGGTCATGTGGGTGGTCTTGTCGCCCTTGCAGCCTGATGTTGTATTGAACTTGAATTTGTATTTGCAATTCTTGTTCAGCGAGACGTCAAACGCATCGCCGCCCCAATCGTCACCTCCGGTGCCGCTCAGGTTTGCCGTGTAGGTATTGTCCGAGTATTCGCACGCGCCGTCGGTCGTGTGCTGCTCGATTTTGACGGACGTCACCAGCGCCATGGAGTGATTATATACGGTCACTTCAGAGCAAGAATCGCCGTCGCTACAGAAGGCATCTTCCGCGCTCGCCGTTCCCATTGCGGCTAGGGCGAGAGCGACGGGCGCGATCAGGCGGCGTGGTTGAAGGTTTATCGGCATGTCTCAGTTCTCCAGAGTTCAGGACACTCTCAGTCTCTCAGCTTTTGGAGCGTCGCCTACTGTCACACTCGACAGGGGGCGCTTGAGTGTGAGCGTGGAACCCAAAAAAAGGCTTGAGCAATTCTCCTCTTAGGCGCTTATTGCGCGCAGGAATCGTTTGGGAGAATGATATGAAAACGCGCGCGGCCGTGGCCTTTGAAGCCAAGAAACCTCTGGAAATCGTTGAGCTTGATTTGGAAGGCCCCAAGGGGGGTGAAGTCCTGGTCGAGATCATGGCCACCGGCATTTGTCACACTGACGCCTACACGCTGGACGGATTTGACAGCGAAGGCATCTTCCCAAGCATTCTCGGACACGAAGGCGCTGGCATTGTGCGCGAGGTCGGGTCTGGCGTGACCAGTGTGAAGCCGGGCGATCATGTTATTCCGCTCTACATTCCCGAATGTCGCCAGTGCAAAGCCTGTCTGTCAGGCAAGACCAATCTCTGCACGTCCATCCGCGCAACCCAGGGCAAGGGACTGATGCCGGATGGCACGTCGCGCTTCTCATATAAAGGCGAGACCATCTATCATTATATGGGCTGCTCGACCTTCTCCAATTTCACTGTTTTGCCAGAAATCGCGGTGGCCAAGGTGCGAGAAGACGCACCGTTCGATAAGGCCTGCTATGTCGGCTGCGGCGTGACCACAGGTGTCGGTGCGGTGACGAATACAGCCAACGTGCAGGCGGGCGACAATGTCGTCGTGTTCGGCCTAGGCGGGATCGGTCTGAACGTGATCCAGGGCGCGAAAATGGTCGGGGCAGACAAGATTGTCGGCGTCGACCTCAATCCAGACAAAGAAGACTGGGGCAGGAAGTTTGGGATGACCCACTTCGTCAATCCGCGTGACGTGAAAGGGTCATTGGTTGAACATCTGGTGGAGCTGACCGATGGCGGCGCGGACTATTCCTTCGATTGTACGGGCAATACGGATGTCATGCGCGACGCGCTCGAATGTTGCCATCGAGGCTGGGGGACAAGCGTCATTATCGGCGTCGCGGAAGCGGGCAAGGAAATCTCGACCCGCCCGTTCCAATTGGTCACCGGCCGAACCTGGAAAGGGACCGCGTTTGGCGGCGCCAAAGGGCGAACCGATGTGCCCAAGATTGTCGACTGGTACATGAACCAGAAGATCCAGATCGATCCAATGATCACCCACGTCATGGGCCTGGAAGACATCAACAAAGCCTTCGACCTGATGCATGAAGGCAAGAGCATTCGCAGCGTGGTGGTGTATTGACGGCGGCTATTTCCTCCCGCGAGATGATCTTTAAGTTTCGACTTGATCAAGCTGTGCGGAAGTGAAACTTGAGAATTAAAGCTGAACCGAGGAGCAACCATGTACAGTCATATGATGGTGGGGTCGGATGATCTCGAAAAAGCCAAAGCGTTTTACGACGCGACGTTTCAGGCCCTTGGGGGCAAGGCCGGTATCACGGACCCAAAAGGCCGCCTGATCTACCTCCATAATGGCGGCGTCTTCATGATCACCAAGCCGATCGATGGCAAACCGGCGACATTTGCGAATGGCGGCACGATCGGACTTGCCATGGACACTCCGGAACAGGCTGATGCCTGGCACGCGGCAGGCGTTGCGGCGGGTGGCACCACGGATGAAGACCCTCCAGGTTGGCGTGAGCAACCCTCGGGGCGCATGTATCTCGCTTACTTGCGTGATCCTGACGGCAATAAGCTCTGCGCCCTGCATCGCGGCTAGAATATGAGCCTAAAAACTGTTTCCGAGTGGGCGTCTTTTGGTGGCTCACTCACCGTCCACGAGCATTTCAGCAACGTCACCAATTGCACCATGCGGTTTGGCGTCTACACCCCGCCTCAAGCCAAGGATGGGCCGGTACCTGTGCTTTGGTATCTGTCCGGGCTGACCTGTACCTGGGCCAATGTGATGGAGAAATCCGGGATCCAGAAATATGCCGCCGAGCATGGATTGATGGTGGTTGCACCAGATACCAGCCCGCGCGGCGATGAGGTGCCGGATGCCGAAGGCTTTGATCTGGGGCAGGGGGCGGGCTTCTATCTGAAAGCGACGCAGGCGCCCTGGGAGCGTCACTATCAGATGGACGATTATGTAACCGTCGACCTGCAATGGCTGCTCGCCGACCATTTCAAGCAAGCCGACCTCAGTCGTCAGGGCATCACCGGCCATTCCATGGGTGGGCATGGCGCGATCACCCTGCATCTGAAGAACCAGGCTCTGTACAGATCGTGCTCCGCCTTCGCGCCAATCGTGTCACCCGCGCGTGTGCCCTGGGGGCAAAAGGCGCTGGAGCAGTATCTCGGGCCGCTCTCCGTTGCGTGGGAGGCCTATGACGCGACCGAACTGGTCAAGGAGATGCAATCGGACGCGAATATCCTGATTGATCAAGGCGATGCGGACCAGTTTCTCAAAGAGCAGCTCGACCCGGCACAGTTCCTGACTGAGGCCGCAAATCACGGTCAGCGCGTGACCCACCGCATGCAGCCGGGCTATGATCATTCCTACTATTTCATCGCTAGTTTCATGGCAGATCACGTGGCGCATCACGCCGCGGTGTTGCAGGCCTGATCTTTTTGCGCGATCTCCTGCCGCACAGGGGTGAAAATTTGTTTTGAATGAACCATATTACGTCACAGAGATTCAGGAGCACGGCATGGATTGCTGCGGCGGCATCGAAGATCACGACGACGATTGCGTAGAAGTCAAAGTCAAAGACAGCATTGACGAGGGCACAGTTGCGGCCGCGAAAGCGCTCGAGTCTGAGAATTATTCCGCCGGCTTCGAAACTGAAATCGAGACGGAATACGCGCCGAAAGGCCTCAATCCGGATATCGTCAAATTCATCTCCGACAAGAAAGGCGAGCCTGAATGGCTGCTTGAATGGCGGATGAAAGCCTATGAGCGCTGGCTCACGATGGAAGAACCCGATTGGGCCATGGTGCGCTATGAGCCGATCGATTATCAGGACATCTATTACTACGCCGCGCCGAAAGCGGGCGCCAAATATGAGTCGATTGACGACGTCCCGAAAGAGATCCTCGAGACCTATGAAAAGCTCGGAATCCCGCTTCGCGAAGCGGAAGTTCTGCTCGGCGTTGAAGGCGCAGCCAATACGGCAATCGAGGCGCGAACTGAGAGCGACCGCCCCAGAGTCGCTGTCGATGCGGTGTTCGACTCTGTCTCCGTGGCGACAACATTCCGAGAAGAGCTGAAAAAAGCCGGCGTGATCTTCATGTCGATTTCGGAAGCTGTGCATGAGCATCCGGAGCTGATCAAAAAATATCTCGGCACCGTAGTGCCGCAGTCGGACAATTATTTCGCGACCTTGAACAGCGCCGTCTTTTCTGATGGCACGTTTGTTTATGTCCCGCCAGGCGTGCGCTGCCCGATGGAGCTCAGCACCTACTTCCGGATGAATGCGGAGAATACAGGCCAGTTCGAGCGGACCCTGATTGTCGCCGATAAAGGCTCATACGTGTCTTATCTTGAGGGCTGTACCGCGCCGATGCGGGACGAGAACCAGCTGCACGCTGCTGTGGTGGAGCTGGTCGCGCTGGAAGACGCTGAGATCAAATACTCAACCGTCCAGAACTGGTGGCCGGGCGATGAGAATGGCAAAGGCGGCATTTTCAATTTTGTGACCAAGCGCGGCGATTGCCGTGGTGCGCGCTCTAAGATCAGTTGGACGCAAGTCGAAACCGGCTCAGCCGTGACGTGGAAATATCCAAGCTGTGTCCTGCGCGGGGATGATAGTGTCGGCGAGTTCTATTCGATCGCCGTGACCAATGGCCGGCAAATGGCTGATACCGGCACGAAGATGATCCATCTCTGAAGGCAGCGTCGGCTAGCGTTTCTTCACAGACTCGCTGAATGTAAACGAGAACGCCAAAGACAAGATCAGGGGTACCCAGATCGGTAGTTCACCGAGGCCCGGCGCGTTCATTGCGCTGGCCAGGTGGTCATCCACACACCACCACAACAAAAATAGCCACATCGTCTTGCTCCTTTTTCCTTATTGATAAACAATAAGAATTCGAAGGGCGTTTTTCAAGGATCTGGTCCGAAAACTACCGGCTGAGCCATGTCTCAGGTGTTGAGTGCATAGGTGGTGGGCGTCTCAAGTCATGGATCGACATTACGGGCCCGGTCGATTTTACCAGCTCAGCGACGTTTTGCTCTTTGAAATTGGCCATTTCAGCTCTACATGCGCCCCATGTTAAAACTGGATCAGCTTTCCGCCACGGTTGGCGAGGATGACGAGGCAAAGACCATCATTAATGGTTTGTCTCTCGAAGTGCCTGCGGGCGAAGTGCATGCCATTATGGGCCCCAACGGAGCAGGGAAATCGACCCTGTCTTACGTGCTGACCGGACGCGGCGGGTATGAGGTCACGGGTGGCTCGGCATTGCTCGAAGGTGAAGACCTGCTCGAGATGGATCCGGAAGAACGCGCAGCGAAAGGCCTGTTTCTCTCGTTTCAGTACCCGGTGGAGATCCCTGGTGTACCGGTCATGACCTTTGTTCGCACCGCGATGAACGCGCAGCGATCTGCCCGCGGCGAAGAAGAAATCTCTGCTCCCGACTTCATCAAGCGGTCGCGTGAGCTTGGGAAGCAACTAAATCTAACCCCTGAAATGTTGAAGCGCCACCTGAATGTCGGGTTCTCCGGCGGCGAAAAGAAGCGTCTGGAGATCTTCCAGATGATGATGCTCGAACCGCGTTTTGCAATTTTGGACGAAACAGATTCTGGTCTCGATATCGATGCCCTTCGCACCGTCGCTGATGGCGTCAATGCGCTGCGCGACCCGGCGCGCGGTATGCTTGTCATCACGCACTATCAGCGCCTGCTCGACCATATCAAGCCGGACAAAGTTCACGTGCTGGCAGGCGGAAAGATCATCAAAACCGGTGGACCGGAACTGGCTCTGCGGCTCGAGAAAGAGGGCTATGACGGCGTGCTTGGAGAGGCGGCATAGTGGCGCTTTCTGTCTCTGATCTGAAAGACAAGTTTCGCAATCCTGGCGCAGCCGAGCTGGAACTGATTGCGCGCTATGCGATGCTGCCAGAGAGCGGCCAGCGCGAACGTGCCTTTGAAGCGTTCGCGAGTACGGGCCTGCCACATCGCAGAATGGAAGCCTGGAAGTGGACAGACTTCAAAGCAAACCTGAAATCGGTCGAGGCTTCGAGCCAGGGCGCTCAATGTGCGCCGCTTCCAGCCGCAGACCAGGCCGTGATCGAGTTTTCTGCGGGGTCCGTTTCCTTGCCCAGGTCGCTGCCCAATGGCGTGAAGCTTCATGAGCGCAAGGACGCTCAGGCCCTCGGCGATGCGGAAGAGGTCCCTCTCGGTGCCATGACCGCAGCGCTTGCCGGGCGCGTTGGCGGGCTCGATACCCTAATTATCGAGGTCACTGAAACAGCGACGACACCGCTCCACATTGTCGCAAAAGGCGATCGGGACGAAACAAACTTCGCGCGTGTTGCGGTGATCGTGCGCCCTGGCGCGCATTTGGATTTAGTCGAGAGCCATGTTGGTGGTGCGGGTTTCTCGTCTTTCCTGATTGAGATCGGTATGCAGGCAGGCGGATCGTTTAATCGGACCGTCCTACAACATGGAAGCGCGGACGAGGCGCAGGCTATCACGGCCGTGGTCAATCTGGGCGACAAGTCAGAATACACGCAGACCGCTCTCGCTTTTGGAGCGAAAGTTGCCCGGCTCGAAACGCGCCTGATCCATCAGGAAAGCGGCAGCCACGCCGAGCTAAACGGGGCATACCTGTGCGCAGGCGGCTTCCACGCCGACTTCACCAGTCACGTTCGCCACGGCGCGCCTTCGTCGGTTACGAGACAAGTCACCAAAGGCGCTGTTCTGGATGGCGGGACAGGCGTCTTCCAGGGTAAGTTTCACGTGCCGCGAACGATAGGCCAACACACCGACGCTGACATGCAGCATCAGGCACTCTTGCTCGAAGATGGCGCAGAAGTATTTGCAAAGCCCGAACTCGAAATCTACGCGGATGACGTTGAATGCGCTCACGGCAATACGTCCGGAGCGCTAGACCCCAACCAGCTTTTCTACATGCGCCAGCGCGGAATTCCTGAGGCGCAAGCGCGAGCTCTGCTGACCGAGGCGTTCATTGCCGAGGCGCTCGAGACGGCGCATGAGAGTGTACGCGATGCGCTCACCGACGCGGCGCGAAACTTCCTGATGGAGTCGGTTCGATGAGCCGTCCGTTGAATGTCGACGCCATTCGCGAAGAGTTCCCCATTCTAAGTCGGTCTGTGAATGGCAAGCCGCTCATCTATTTCGACAATGCAGCGAGTGCGCAAAAGCCGAATGCCGTTCTCGATGCGATGTCAGAGCAGGGCCAGACAGCCTATGCCAACGTCCATCGCGGCATTCACACGCTCGCAAACGAAACCACCGAAGCCTATGAGGGCGCGCGCGAGAAAGTGCGCGCATTCATCAATGCGGGCTCCGCCGATGAGATCATCTTCACCAAAGGCGGCACCGAGGCGATCAATTTGGTGGCATACGGGCTAGCAGGTGAAATCCAAGCCGGGGATGAAATCGTCCTCTCGGTGATGGAGCACCACTCAAACATCGTGGCCTGGCATTTTCTGCGCGAACGCTATGGCGCGGTGCTAAAATGGATTGATGTCGATGAGACCGGCGCGCTGGATATGGCTGCGCTGGAAGCGGCATTGTCGCCGAAGACCAAGATCGTTGCGATCACGCACATGTCGAATGTGCTTGGGACGGTCACGGATACGGCTGAGATTGTTCGCCTGGCGCACGAAGCTGGCGCGGAAGTTCTCTTCGATGGATGTCAGGCGGGCGTGCATCTCCAGATTGATGTGCAGGCACTCGATTGTGACTACTACGTTCTGACCGGCCACAAGATTTACGGACCCACCGGAATTGGCGCGCTTTATGGGAAAGCGGCTTCGCTGGCGCGCCTGCGTCCCTTCCAGGGCGGCGGTGAGATGATCGAAATTGTCGAACGCGACCGCGTGACCTACAATGAAGCGCCCCACAAGTTTGAAGCGGGTACGCCGCCAATCCTGCAGGCCATCGGCTTCGGTGCAGCACTGGACTGGCTCGCACAATTCGACAAGGACGCCATCCTCGCCCACGAACATGCTCTTTATGAGCGCGCTTATGAGGCGGTTCGGGGTTTGAACGGATTGACGGTACATGGCACCGCATCTGGCAAGGGTCCTGTCCTCTCCTTCTCCATTGAAGGCGCGCATCCACATGACCTCGCACAGATCCTCGATCGCTATGGTGTTGCTATTCGGGCAGGGCACCATTGCGCACAGCCACTGATGGAGCACCTGGGTGTTTCAGCGACCGCGCGGGCGAGCTTTGGTATCTACAATACCCAAGAAGAGGTCGACGCATTCATCGAAGCGCTACACAAAGCGCGCGGGATGCTTATATAGGCTTTGATATGGCAGACGATATGACCCCACGCGATGTGATTGATGTTTCTTCCCCTGAGCCGGCGGAAGAGCAGGGCTCGGCTATTCCGCAAGCGGAACTGAACCGCATTACCGATGACCTGATCGCGGCGTTTAAATCCGTCTATGATCCTGAAATTCCAGTCGATATTTACGAGCTGGGGCTGATCTACAAGGTCGATATTGATGACGACCGCAAAGTCGACATCGACATGACGCTGACCGCGCCGGGCTGCCCTGTGGCGGGCGATATGCCAGGCTGGATTGAGACCGCCGCGCGTACGGTGGACGGCGTGGCAGATGTAGAAGTGCGCCTGACATTCGATCCGCCTTGGGATCCGTCGCGCATGTCCGATGAAGCGCGCCTTGCGCTGAACATGCTTTAATTGAACCTCAAACGTTTCGACCCTATCTTACAAGCATGGCCAGACGACCACGACCCAAACTCGTAACTCTGACAGACGCTGCCGCAGCGCGTGTTTCTGAGATTATGTCTGAAAAAGGCGCCGGATTTCTGCGCGTTGGCGTCACCAATGGTGGGTGCGCCGGCATGGAATATGTCATGGACTATGTCGAAGCGGTCGAGCCTCTCGATGAAATCATCGAAGACAAAGGCGTGAAAATCGTCGTCGACGCCAAGGCAGTATTGTTTCTCCTTGGATCGACGGTCGATTATGAAACGACTTTGCTGCACGAGAGATTTACGTTCACCAATCCCAATCAAACCGACGCATGCGGATGCGGTGAGAGCGTGACGATAATTCCTGCAGCGGCTGAGTAGAGAAAAATCTGCGTCAGCCCAGATCACAGGATTTGATGAATTGCTTGAATGCATCGTCCACTGGCGGCGGTGAGAACGACGCTTTGCCACCTCCCATGGGCAGGTTTACATTAACCTGCGCGCCGGTGATCACAGCATTGAAAATCTGCTTGGCGGTTTGGTTTTGGCGGGTCTGCATGATGCCGGTTTCGCGTATGTGCAACCAATTCACGACGGTCTTTTTGCGACCTTCAATGTTCAATCGAGTTTTCGCGAGTCGCGATTTGAAACGGCGTCCTATGTCTGACTGTTTCTCCGGCGTGGGGCTGACGATTGCCACAAGGCCGGCGCGTTCTGAGCAGTTGAACCGGATATGTGGGACGGAGCTGTCCCGCGGGTCCAAGCGCCACCCAGAGATATTGTAGTCGCCGATAGCGCTGCCGCGTTGGTCATAGTCGATGCTGAACGGAGCGATTGTCCAGCCATCAGCAAGGTCTTGGGCAACAATATTTGGGGCGGATAAGACCGCCCCAAGAATAATAGCTAACACGTTTGATAAACGCCGCATGATCATAAGACTCGCTGCAATGAACAGCGTAATCCATCTGACTATGTTTCAGAATTGTCAATGCTCGGCTTGCGCGGAGCGGTTGCAGCACATGTTGTGGCAAAACTCTTGAACGCGTCATTGATCTCGGGCAGCTCGATGGCGAGATCGCCTACCTTTGTGATGTCCAAGTTGACGATGTCGCCACGAATAGCTGCATTGAAAATGCGTTTTCCTTGCCAGGGGCGAACGGAAATCAGCTGACCCTTCGATTTCAAGTAAGCCCAGGTATCTCTCTTGGCTTCCGTACTGTCGGTCGAGATTTTCACCGAGCGTGTCTTTACCCGCCGCGCTTTTTCAAGCGCCAGATCTGACTGGGTCATTCCATTTAGGTAGACCCTTGCCTGTACACCGAGGCGATCCGAGCAACCGAGCATGATCGCCGGACCCTCGGCATTCTCCGCCAAGACGTATAGTCCGTCCGCATCCGAAGTCGGTTCCTGACCCTCCGGCATCAAGTTCCCTACTTTCCATTCCGTCGCTGCCGCGCTGCCGAGAACTGCGAGGGACAGAGCCGAGAGACAGGCTGTTTTCAACGAATGTGTCATATCGTTCCTCCTAAACAACTTATTGAAAAACAATAACAGATTATCGATTAGGGGCAAGCTCGTATTTGTGAAAACCGTGCAACTTTATTTGGTCCCCACACGGAAACCTTTGTCAAATCTAAAAAAATGAGTTTTGTATGGGCGCTCTGGAGGGCGCGTGATGACATTGTTCTTAGTTGGATTGGCTATTTTCTTTGGGTTGCACATCTATTCTGCAACCCGATCACGGCATGCAGAGTACGATCTGAAGAAACGATTGGGTTATAGCGCTTTCATGAGCGGCTATAGCGTAATCTCGCTGATTGGGTTCGGGCTGATCATTTACGGATATGGCGCGACCCGCGGAATGGGCCTTTTGTACACGCCGCCGATCTGGATGAAGCACATCAATCTGGCTTTGATGATCCCGGCGCTGATCCTTCTGGTAGCATCTCAGCTTCCAGCTGGTTGGATCAAGAAAGCGACCAAGCACCCGATGCTGCTGGCTGTGAAACTGTGGGCGCTCGGACATTTATTGGCCAACGGAGAGCTAAATTCGCTTATTCTGTTTGGGAGCTTTCTCGCTTACGCTGTTTTTGATCGCATCATGGTCAAACGTCGCGGCGATCTCGGTCCTGGACCGGATGTCGAGTTGGACGCGAAAATGGATGGCATATCGCTTGTAGTCGGGCTCGTGACGTGGGTGGCAATCGCGTTTTGGCTGCATCCAATCTTGTTCGGCGTTCCGGCCATATCCTAGCCGTTTTCCCTCCGCATCATTCAACTTGCCGAGTCTCGAGGGTCTGATAAAGCCGTCGGATAGTAGATTTCAGGGATGCCATGTCCGCGCAGAATCAGATCCGACGCAAAACAGTCAGGGATATTGCCAAGGCAAAGGGCGGCGAGCCTTTGGTGTGCCTTACCGCTTATGATGCTACGGTCGCCGAGATACTCGACCCGCATTGCGATATACTTCTAGTCGGCGACAGCGTCGGAATGGTCGTACACGGCCTGCCATCCACGGTCGGTGTCACCATCGAGATGATGATTTTGCACGGCCAGGCGGTGATGCGGGGGGCGACGCAAGCCTTCGTCGTCGTGGATATGCCGTTCGGCTCTTACGAAACAAACGCGGACCAGGCATTTCTCAACGCTGCCCGGATTATGCAGGAAACGGGGTGTCAGGCTGTCAAAATCGAGAGCGGCGCCTATGCGGCGACTCAGATCAGGCACATGGTCGAGCGCGGTATTCCGGTTATGGGGCACGTTGGTCTGCGTCCACAGGCGACGAATGTCGATGGCGGTTTTCGTGCCAAAGGCCGTACGGACGAGGAATGGACCCGGGCCATCGAAGAAGCGGTCGCTGCCGATGAAGCAGGGGCATTTGCGATTGTCGTAGAAGGCGTTGCGCCGGATCTCGCGGACCAGATCACGGCGACGGTCAGCTGCCCCACCATTGGAATCGGGGCATCGGCCAACTGCGATGGCCAGATCCTGGTGACAAATGACATGCTCGGTATGACCGACTGGGTGCCGAAGTTCGTGAAAAAGAATGCGGATCTGAAGAATGAGATCGAAACCGCCGCGAAACTCTATGCCGAAGAAGTAAAATCGCGAGCGTTCCCCGGAGCGGCTCAGACCTACACACTGCGCAAAACTGCGAAGAGCTAACCTTGTCCGTTGCGAGTGAGAGCAGGCACCGCTAGGGTGCGCCAAACCGTTCCGAAAGACCTGTCTGGAGACCATTTACTTGGCTGATATTTTTGAGGAAGTCGAAGAAGGCTTACGCCAGGATCGCCTGACGGTTCTCTGGAAGCGTTATGGCATTTTTGCGTACATGGCGGGCGCCCTGCTGATCGGTGGCGTGGCGTTGAATGAGTATTTGAAAGTTCAGGCGGAGCGAACGACTGAACAAAACGCCTCTCGCCTGGAAGCCGCGCTGACTGATGTAGATGCCCGAAACTACGAGACTGCAACCACGCAGCTAACAACGCTGGTCGGTGAAGACATCGCGCCATCAATCGTCGCCGCGCACTATCTCGCCGGTGTCCGTCTGGACGGAAATGGCGATGCAGCTGCAGCCGCGACCGTCCTCGAGAGCGTGGTCGGAGAGGCGGAGGATCCGTCGGAAAAGCTGGCCCTTATCAAAGCGGCTTACCTCAAAGCCGACACGATGACGCGCGATGAGCTGACTGGATTCCTGAGCCCGCTGGCGGAAGATGATGGACCATTTGGCGCTTTGGCCTCGGAATTGATCGCCGCAAAAGCCCTTCAGGAGGGCGACGTCGATTTTGCCCGCCGCGAGTTCAACTTCTTGCGCCTTGCTCAAAACGTGCCGCCCGGCGTGATGCGTCGTGCAGAGCAAGCGCTTGAGACACTGCCGCCGGTCAGCGCCGAAGTCAGCGCCCCGACCGAGGACGCAGCGACCGACACTCCCGTTGAGCCAGAACCCGCCACTGACGAAGCCGGTGCGGTAGATGTGCCAGAAACACCGATAGATTCTTCGACCGACGAAAACTCTGAGGAGACGCCTGAATGAGCGCCCAAACCTTACTCAAGATCGGATTGATTTCCGTCTCCTGCATCGGTCTCTCCGCGTGCTCGATTCTCAACCGAGGAGCCGCAGACCGGGAAGCTGAAGAGGCGCTTGAGAAAGAAGGCCGGATCACGATGGTGCTCGGGGATGACACCCTTCAGGCAGATCCAAGTCTCGTCAGTGAAATCGTTACCCTTCCAGAGGCGCGTGAATTGACCGACGGATGGCCGCAGGCGGGAAGCCGCGCCAGCAAGGCTGTCGGTAATATCGCGGTCGCCTCGGATCTCGAAATTGCGTGGCGCGCAGACGTCGGCAATGGGTCGGATCGCAAATCTGCGCTGACGACCCCTCCCGTGGCGTCGGCAGATACTGTTTACACAATCGATTCGCGCCAGATGATCGTCGCCACCGACGCCAATAATGGGCGACGCAAGTGGAGCGAAAAACTGGAATCCGGCAACCGCCGCGATGGCACCGGTATCGGCTCTGGAATTGGCCTCGAAGGCAACACGCTCGTCATTGCCAGTGCGTACGGGTTCGTGATGGCGATGGATGCCACGACGGGCGCGGAACTCTGGCGGACATCGACCGAAGCGCCGATGACCGGATCACCGACCATCAAGGATGGCCGTGTATTTGTATCGTCCAACAATAATGAAGTTCTGGCGCTCGATTTGACGAACGGCGAAACGCTATGGTCTGATCAGGCGATTGCCGAGACCGCACGAGTGCTTGGATCTCCGAGCCCGGCTGCGGTGGAAGATATCGTCGTTGCTCCATATTCGTCCGGCGAAGTCATCGCCTACCTCGCGTCCAATGGTCGTCGCTTGTGGAGTGAGGCGCTCGCCAGCGTTGGGCAATTCACGCCAATCTCTTCGATCAATGACATTGGTGCCCGTCCGATCCTCGGCGGTGGCCTTGTTTTCGCCGCTAGTCAGTCCGGAGTTCTCGCCGCGATTGATGGCCGAACGGGTAACCGGGTCTGGCAGCAACCCATCGGCACAATTCAGGCACCTGCGCTGGCAGGAGAATACCTGTTCGTCGTTGGCGTCGATGCTGAGCTCGCCTGTATCAAGGCCGGAACCGGCCAAGTGGTTTGGGTCAAGGAGCTCGAACGCTACAAGAACACCAAAAAGCAAAAGGGTCGCATAACCTATGCAGGTCCGGTGATTGCCAATGGCCGTATCCTGGTTGCGTCTTCAAAAGGCGAGCTAATCGCGTTCGATCCGCAATCCGGTGATGAGACAGACCGCTTGAAACTTGGTGATCCTGTCTATATCGAGCCGATTGCTGTTCAGGACAAATTGCTGGTCCTGACCGATGATGCGCGTCTGATTGCAATCCGCTAGGCTGTCTCAGGCGCAGAACCACAGGAACCGGGGCGCGCCATGCCGCTTAAAATCGCTATTGTGGGACGACCGAATGTCGGGAAGTCCACGCTATTCAATCGCCTGGCCGGCAAGCAGTTGGCCTTGGTCGACGACCAGCCAGGTGTCACGCGTGATCGTAAGGAAGCAGAGGGCCGGCTCGCCGACCTGCCGCTCATACTGATCGATACAGCCGGGTTCGAGGACGTCACTGACGACTCCCTCGAAGCGCGCATGCGCCATCAAACGGAAATTGCCATTCGTGAAGCTGAGCTCGCTCTGTTCCTCATCGATTCTCGCGTTGGGGTCACGGCGATCGATGAGCGGTTCGCGCAGATCCTTCGCCGCGCCGACATGCCGATTGTGCTCGCCGCGAACAAAGCTGAAGGACATGCCGGAGACCAGGGTATGTTGGAAGCCTGGAATCTTGGACTTGGTGAACCTGTCGGTCTTTCGGGAGCGCATGGTGAGGGCATGTCCGATCTCTACAGCGCATTTCGCGAAGCGCTCGGAGAAGAGGCGTTTCTCGAGGCGCTGAAAGAGGAAGAAGCTGAGGAGCAGGATACGTTCAATCACGGCATTCTCGACCAGCTCGAGGGCCTCGACATGGACGACCCGTTCCTGAATGAAGCAAAGTTGGAAGCGGCGTTTGAAAAGGTCGGGATTGATGACGCGTCTGAAGGCGAAGCCATTGAAGAAGCGAAGGCGGCGACCAAGGAACGTCCTATCCGTCTCGCCATTGTCGGCCGTCCAAACGCGGGCAAATCAACCCTGATCAACCAACTGGTTGGCGAAGATCGCATGTTGACCGGTCCTGAGGCGGGAATCACGCGTGACTCTGTCACTCTACGCTGGACCTGGGAGGGACGTGAAGTTCGCCTGGTCGATACTGCAGGTTTGCGCCGAAAATCGAAAGTTCAGGAACGCCTCGAAAAGATGTCGACCGGAGAGACCGTGCGGTCTCTCAAATATGCAGACATTGTTGCGCTCATCATGGAGCCGGAAGATTCCTTCGAGAAGCAGGACCTGCAAATCGCCGACCTCGCTTTGCGAGAAGGGCGGGCGGTGGTGTTCGTCATCTCCAAATGGGATACGATCAAGAACCACGGCATGGCGATGAAAGAACTTGAGCGGCGGCTGAAAGAACACCTTCCGCAAGCCAGGGGCGCTGCTCTGGTGACGCTTTCAGGGCTCACGGGTAAGCGCGTGGAACGCC
The DNA here is from genome assembly GCA_043513745.1 of Hyphomonadaceae bacterium. GTDB lineage: Bacteria > Pseudomonadota > Alphaproteobacteria > Caulobacterales > Hyphomonadaceae > Henriciella. The sequence goes on along the minus strand of CP121341.1, from coordinate 3,376,880 downwards.
TGATGCCAGCTGTGGCCAAAGCTTATGATGACTGGTGTGCCCGTGTGAAGACCGGCGACCTGAATCGGTGGCTGCGTTACATGATCGAACGTAACCCGCCGCCAAGCGTCCAGGGTAAGCGGATCAAGCCTCGCTACATGGCGCAGATTAAAGCCCGTCCTCCGACCTTTGTCCTGATCGCCTCGCGCGGGGATCAAATGCCGGAACAGTACAAGCGTTACCTCGTCAATGGTCTCCGCGAGGCGTTCGCGCTCCCGGGTGTCCCGATCCGCTTGCACGTCAAGCAGGGAGCGAACCCGTACGCCGACAAGGCGCGCCGCAAACACTAGGCCGTCAAATTTGCTGAACTCCGCCGATCATGCTCTTTGAATGAGAGGTTGATAGAGCAGGAGATGTGCGATGCGGCGATGGATTTTAGCGGGAGCACTGAGCGTGCTCGAGATGACCGTAGCTGCGTGCGTTGCTTCACCTCTAACTGCGCCGCTGACTGACTCCATCGATCGTCCGATCATTGTCTTCGATACCGACTTCGGCGGCGACGCCGACGATCTGGGCGCGATCGCGATGCTCCACAAGTTCGCGGATGAAGGTGTCATCGATTTGCAAGCCATCATCCTCTGGTCGAACGAAGAATATGCGGTGCCCGCCCTGGTCGCCGTTAATCAGTATTATGGTCGGCCTGAGTTGAGCATCGGCGTTCGCGAAACTCCGCTTTGGCGAACGGAATGGAACCACACAAAAATCATCGCGGATTCGATGCCTTTCGACCGTTCGAGTGTGAGTGATGTCAAGCCCGCGGTCGCGCTCTACCGAGAATTGCTGGCCGCGTCCGACGACCAGTCCGTAACGATTGTCACGGTCGGACCTCTCGCCAATATTCAGAACTTGCTTCAGTCGCCAGCAGATTCCATTTCGCCCCTGCCTGGCCGGGAGCTTGTGGATCGAAAAGTCGAACAGTTCGTGATCATGGGAGGACAATTCCCGGAGGGTCGCACCGAGAATGGTGCTGAATGGAACTTCGATGGGAACATGCCTGGGGTCACGCAATACGTGCTGTCAAACATTCAGCGGCCGATTGTGTTCAGCGGGTTCGAAGTCGGCGATGCCCTCAGAGTTGGAGCGGAGCTTAACGATCATCCCAAGGACACACCGATTTATCTCGGCTACAAATTTTTCAGTGAGCACGCACCATGGATGAAAGCTGACTATAAGGGCGAGATTTTGGACAATGCCTCGTTCGATCAGACCGCCGTTATGTATGCGTCATTGGGCGATGGCGATGCGTTCTGGACGCTTAGCCCGCCCGGCACACTCGCCGCGGACAAAGCCGGATTTGCCACCTGGAGCGAGCACTCAGACGGCAGGCATCGATACATGGTTCTGACAGACCACGCCGATCACACAGAGGCCTATATCCTGGAAGGGATGACCCACCTACCAGCCGAATGATCGCGCGCGTCTATGCCTTGTCCGGGTGCAGTGATCGACCGATTATGTGATTGCTGTTGCCGATGACATGCTGGCTCAGGCCGACAATCAGCGGATCAGGCGGCCGAACGACGTGTTTGTCTTTTCCGGGATAATCGAGCGATGACAGGAAGTGTTGCATACAATTGATGCGCGCGCGTTTCTTGTCAGAAGACTTGATGATCGTCCATGGCGCATCAGCGGTGTCGGTATAGAAGAACATTGCTTCCTTGGCTTCGGTATAGTCCTCCCAACGCTCAAGCGACGCGCGGTCGATGGGAGAGAGTTTCCATTGCTTCAACGGATCGACTTTCCGCGCCTCGAAGCGTTTGAATTGCTCGTCCTGCGTGACCGAGAACCAATATTTGAACAGCTTGATACCTGATCGAACCAGCATCCGCTCAAGGTCAGGCACCTGGCGCATGAATTCCAGATACTCATTTGCATCACAGAAACCCATGACCCGCTCGACCCCGGCTCGATTGTACCAGGACCGGTCGAATAGGACCATTTCGCCTTCCGTTGGCAAGTGTCGGATATAGCGCTGGAAGTACCACTGACCGCGCTCGGTCTCGGTGGGCTTTTCCAGGGCAACAACGCGCGCGCCGCGTGGGTTTAGGTGTTCGGTGAAACGCTTGATCGTGCCGCCCTTGCCGGCAGCATCGCGGCCTTCGAACAGGATGACGATTTTCTGTCCGGTCTCTTTGACCCAATGCTGCACCTTCAGCAACTCGACCTGCAGCTCGGCTTTATGGTGCTCATAAGTCTTGCGCGGCATTCTTGTTTTGTAGGGATACTCGCCATTCTCAAACAGCTCGCGGATGCGATCGGGGTCGTGGCGTTGTTGTCCGATTGTTGCCTTGGGCGGTGTCTCGGTCTTTTCGTTCGCGCCGTTCGCCTTTCCGTTGGTCGCCATGTGGTTCCCCTCGCTTCCATAGTATTGCCAATCCCAATCGTACGACTCTAGGCGGCTGAGAGTGGGAACAAATATGTGAAACTACTTAGCTCAAACCCCGCGGAGGCAGGCTCAATGAGGGCTGATCCATATGGGCGATGACCATGCCATTTCCTGGATCGTGGGGTCGATCACAGAGAGCGGTGCCTGGCCAAGCCGGAGGCTGTCATAGGTGGACCAGCGACAGGTCGGGTTCTCAATCACCCGCGCATAGTAAAACGCGTTTTGGTCCGGCGCGTAATCCGTGTCGGTCCAGACCCGTTTCAAATCCGCAGCGCCGGTCGACGTCGGCGAGCAATCTGAGAGATCTACTGACGCGTCTGTCTCCGAGCACCGAGCCGTTTCCGCGTCTGGTGTGCGCCCGTTGCTGCAGACGACGTCGAACACTTGCTCCTGCGCTTCACCGTTTTCCGTCCAGGCTTTGATAATCTGAATACGATCGAGGGGCGCGGACAATGGATCACGCATGGCCCAGACTAGGAAAGAGGGCGGAGCGTCCGTGGAGGCCTGCAAAGCTCCACCCATCGGAACCCCTGACGCGTATGCTGCTTCGGCAAGGTTGGGCATGTTCAAGAGTTCTGGCGCAAGGTCGAAGCCAGCGAAAAAGCGCAGCCGAATGCGCGTGCCGCTGGTGGCATACACCTCCTTGCGCTGCATCGCCTCGAACAGCGCGGCGCGCGTGTTTTCTTCAGACCAGATCGCTGCGAGACCGCCCGGATTGTTGTTCAGGCTGCGCGCGCGAGGGGCGGTGAGGCGGGTTTTTGCCGGGGCTGAGAATATCCCGCTAGCACCGCGATAGTCATACTCCTCCGCATCACCCGGATTAGAGTTGTGGACGTCCGTACTGCCGATCAGTCCAAAAGCGAGCGGGTTGAACCCGAGTTCATCTTCCAATGCCAAGCCCTTTTTGAGGCCATCTCGGATCATCGATGTCGGGAAGATGCAGCCCGTCTCCTGACCGTCCTTGCAAACGGGAAGGAACTGTTCGAACGCGCAATCTTCGTCCGTGGTGCCAAACCCGATGAAGCATTCGGAATTGCCTTTGACCTGGAACATCTCAACCAGGGGTTCCACCTCTTGGCGCAGGCGCCAATCCTCGTCGGTATACGCATCGCCATCAATGGTGACGCCCGCGAAGGCGAGGCCCCAGGACTTGTTCGGATTGTGCGGAATGGTGAGATAGGCGCAGGGTTGCTGGCAGCCCTCATTCAGTTGTCGCCACAGGTCGAGCTCGGTGAGCGCGTCGAATGCCGACGGCGCATGGTTTGGCGTGTCGCTGGATTTGAAGATCACATTGCGATGAATTTTCCCGCGATCGGGGAGGGGCGGGGAGTACTCGTAAGCCGCAAAGGCCGTGAGTTCACCGGGCGCATTGTGTCGCTCCGCGGCCTCGACAATCCGGCGCCATGTGGCGGTCTTGAGGGAGGCGGCAGTTTCTGCCTCACCAACAAACCCATCCAGGATCTGTTGGGGCGGGCGCTTTTCGCCTTGGGCGCGGAGCTCCAGAAAGAACCGGGCATCGGGGCGCTCCATCCGATCACAATAGGCCTGCAAGTCCGCAGACTTTTGTGCGAGATCACACGCTTCGTGCAGGCCGAAGCCCTCGGCGTGATCTGTGATGGCGACGAAATCGAGCGGCCGGGTGAGTTGCATAATTTCGCCGACTGCGTTTTCGACCCTTTCTCCCCGTGCGAAGCGGTAGGCGTCATCCAGCGATAAGCGGTTGCCAAACAGATATGAGTCGAACGAATTCGATGAGTGAACGTGCAGATCACCGAAGTAGACATTCTTTGTTGGCCGTGTCGGAGGATACAAAGCGGGTTCTGGCTGAGGCGCATTAAAAGCGGCCTCGTTCTGGGCTGCGACTTCAGATCGCAATTCCGCGATCGCATCTTCGGAGACGACCGGCGCGTTCAGGCGTGATTGAACGTAGAAGAATCCGGCGGCGCCTAAACCCGCGACACCAAGAATGGCCCATACCCACCAACGCATTTGGCTCGCTCCATCTCACCTGACCTTTTAGAAAGGTGGCATGGATCTATGGGAATCCCAAACCGTGTCGTCGCGAGATGCAGCGCTACAGCAATTCGCGCACGTCGATGCGGGCTTTTGTCCGTGCTTCGGTGGCTTCCAGAAGCGGCACAATGTGCGCCGCCACGGCCTCAGCTGAAGGCAGCGTCATCGGATCTTCACCTGGCATCGCATCCGCGCGCATTTGAGTTCGAGTGGCGCCGGGGTCGAACAGGTTGACGCGAAGCGCGGTCTGTTCGTTTTCGTCTGCCCAGGCATAGACCAGAGCTTCGAGCCCAGCCTTCGAAGCCTGGTATGGGCCCCAGAACGCTCTAGGGCGCGGAACCACTCCGGAGGTCACGAACACAGCGCGCGGGGTTTCCGATCGACGCAGGAGCGGGTCCATGACGCGGATCAGACGCCAGTTAGCGCTCAGATTGACATCGATTGTCTCGTTGAACTGACGCTCGCCACCCGCCTGCAATGGGCCGATATGGCCGAGCAATCCGGCGTTTCCCAACAAACCGTCAAGCCGCCCAAACTTCTCATTGATCGCCTGACCAAGAGGCTCGTAGGCTGCCGTATCCTTGAGGTCGAACGGGATCAGGGTCATTGACCCGCCCGCAGCACGAATTTCATCATCGAGCGCCTCGAGCGCTTTCTTCGAACGCGCGAGGCCGATGACGTGATGGCCAGCCTTGGCAAGAGCCAGACACGCGGCGCGGCCAATGCCTTGCGACGCGCCAGTAACGAGGGTGATGCGTTTATCCATGCGCGCGGCCTAACCAAGCATTTCAGACTAGTCCAGAAGCGAAAGCTGTCTTTCTTTGCTACTTTCGTTTTGATCGTGATCGATCAGGCGCGTGGGATAGTCGCCGGTGAAGCAATGGTCAGCAAAAGCCGGTGTCTCTGGGTCATAATCAACCCCGATCGCGCGATACAGACCAGGTACTGAAAGGAAGCCCAGGCTTTCGACTTTTAGATAGTCGCGCATCTCTTCCAGAGAGTGATTGGCTGCCAGAAGTTCGGATCTGTCGGCCATGTCGATGCCATAAAAGTCCTGATGCGTGATTGGCGGGCTAGCGGACCGGAAGTGGATTTCCTTGGCGCCAGCATCGCGGACCATCTGCACGATTTTGCGGGACGTGTTGCCGCGAACGATGGAGTCATCGACAAGCAACACTCGCTTCCCATCCAGGACCGCCTTGTTCGGTGAGTGCTTGCGCGAAACCGCCCGTTGACGACCGGTTTGCGTTGGCTGGATGAACGTCCGCCCGACATAGTGGCTCCGGATAATACCGAGCTGAAACGGTACACCGGAATGCTCCGAGAAGCCGATCGCAGCAGGCACGCCTGAATCTGGAACTGGAACAACAACGTCGATGTCGGCCGGGTGTTCCATGGCCAGCTGGTGCCCCATCTTCCGACGGACATCGTAAACCGAGCGCCCCTGAACAATGCTATCCGGACGCGCGAAGTAGACATACTCGAACAGGCAAGGGCGTACCGGACGGGATGGGAAAGGATTGTAAGAACGCACGCCTTCCTTAGTGATAATGATGACTTCGCCAGGATCAATCTCACGGACAAATTCCGCACCCATGAGGTCCAATGCGCAGGTCTCAGAGGCCAGCACATAAGCGGTGCCAATCTGGCCCAGCACCAGAGGTCGAAGCCCTGAAGGATCGCGCGCGCCGATCAGCTTCTTGTTCGTCATGCCGATAAAAGAAAAGCCACCCTCAATTTGACGGATGGCATCTAGGAAGCGGTCTGAAACGGTCTCTTGGTCGCTGCGGGCGAGGAGGTGCAGGATGACTTCGGTGTCCATGGTGGACTGGAAGATCGATCCCTTGCGCACCAGTTTCTTTCGCAAGGCCCTGGCATTGGTCAGGTTGCCATTATGAGCGATCGCAAACCCACCGGTATCCAGGTCGGCATAAATCGGCTGAATGTTGCGGATCGCTGGCTTGCCCTGGGTCGAGTAGCGGTTGTGACCGATGCTGAAGCTGCCGGGCAGGCGATCCGAAACGTCGCCGCCGAAGTTTTCGCCAACGAGGCCCATATGGCGTTCGCCGTGAAACTTCTCGCCATCAAAACTGGTAATGCCGCAAGCTTCCTGACCGCGATGTTGAAGCGCGTGCAATCCGAGAGCAACGAGAAGGGCGGCTTGGGGGTGTCCGTAGACGCCAACGACGCCACATTCTTCGCGAGGCTTGTCGTCATCATGGTCAAACAACATTCGACTAACCCTCGCGGTCTTGTTCGTGCGCGGATTATTCTGACGACGTCTCCGCGTCAAGGTCTGATGTCTGTGCCGTGCGCTCGGCGAGCTCCGGTGCGCGATCGGTGAGATAGTCAGCGCCGGCGGAAATAATCGGATAAGTCCTTGCCTGCGTTACAAATTCCGGAATCTGGTCCCGGTCCATGGCAAGGTTAAGCAGATAAACAAAGAAAACCAGCACAACGCCGCCGCGCGCAAATCCGAACAGGCCTCCGGCGACCCGGTCCAGCAAACCGATTCCGTCGACGCCCTGAATGGTCCTGGAAAGATTTGCGCCAAACCAGGCGACGGCGACATAGACCACCAGGAACACAACAACGAAGATGATCGCGTCCGGCATCCATTCCGGAGAGCCGGCGGGCAGTAACCCGTCCAATTGGTCAACAAAATAACGCCGAGCGAAAAAGGCGGCTGCGATGGCGGCTATGAAAGCCCCGAGCGTCGCGAGCTCGCGCATGAAGCCACGCGCCAGCGCCATCAATGTCGAAACGATCACAATCACAATCGCCACGGCATCAAAGGCTGTAAGGGCTTCCATCATGAGGCAGCTTCCGGTGCGATCAACTCTACTAGTTGAGATAGGCGCTTGATTGGCGTAATCGTCAAGCCTTCTACAGCTGTTGGACTGCCATCCGGGACGAATGCATGCTCGAATCCGAGCCTTGCAGCTTCCTTTAAACGCTGCTCCATGCGCGACACTGGTCGGATGGCACCAGAGAGTGAAAGCTCGCCGAAATAGATCGCCTTGTTCGGGCCGGGATTTGAAGACGCCGATGTGAGCAGGGCCGCAGCGGCGGCGAGATCACCCGCCGGTTCAGACATTCTGTAACCTCCTGCCACCGAGAGATAGACATCCCGGCCGCCCAGAGAGACGCCGCACCTGGACTCGAGCACAGCGAGGAGCATGGCCAGTCGATTGCTGTCCCAGCCGACGATCGATCTGCGCGGCGTACCATAGGTGCTGGGGGCAACCAGCGCCTGAACTTCCGCCAGAACCGGGCGTGAGCCTTCCATCGCTGCGAAAACCGCCGTGCCGCCATTCTCATCAGCTTCTGATGAGAGGAACAGCGCGGACGGCTCAGGCGCGGGCGCGAGACCGTATTGATGCATTTCGAAAATGCCGATCTCGTCAGTCGGGCCAAATCTGTTTTTGACCGCCCGCAAGATCCGGAACTGGTGACCGCGTTCGCCTTCGAAGTAGAAGACCGTATCGACCATGTGCTCAACGACGCGCGGTCCGGCAATCTGTCCTTCTTTGGTCACATGCCCCACCAGGACCAAAGCGGCCCCGGACGTTTTAGCCCAGCGTGTCAGCTCCTGCCCGCAGGCCCGCACCTGACTGACGCTTCCGGGCGCAGCTTCAAGACTATCCGACCACATGGTCTGAATAGAATCGATCACCACGAAATCCGGCTTTGCAGATTTCAGCGCGGCCAGAACTTTACGAAGGTCGGTCTCAGTTGCGAGTTGCACCGGGCTATCGGCAACCTTGAGGCGCCGGGCCCGGTCCTGGATTTGAGCAATCGCTTCCTCGCCGGACACATAAACAGAGTTGAGGCCATTGCGGGCGAGCCGGGCGGCCACCTGGAGCAACAGCGTGGACTTCCCGATACCGGGATCACCACCAATCAAAGTGGCGCTAGACGGTACAATTCCGCCACCGAAGACCCGGTCCAGCTCATCGACGCCCATGACAATACGTGGCGGCGGGGCATCATCGCCGTTTAGCGCAGAGAATGCGGCTTTGCTCGACCGCTTTGCGCCAGACTTGGGCGACTTCAATCCTCCAGGAGGTCCGGACATGGCTTCCTCGACCAGAGTGTTCCATTCGCCGCACGCATCGCAGCGACCAGACCATTTGGTATGTGCGGCCCCGCAGGACTGACAGATGAAGTGAGATTTCGCCATAACCTTGTGGTTAGCGGGGTCCGCGCTCGAGTAAAAGAGAGAATATGCGGATTGGTGTTACAAGTGTAGTAACAAAAAGTTCATATTGTTTTTCGATAAAAGTGTGTTATGCATCATCTGGCGGGAAGAGAGAGTAACAATAACCCTCAGCAGGAGGATATATAATGACCCTTCCCAAAACACTTGCTTCTTTCGCCCTCGCAACATCGGTCACCGCCATGGTTCCGGTATTCGCCGCAACCAGCGACACGCATGTGAAAACTCAGAATGTTTCCATCCTCGGATACGACTTGTCCGACCGCGCAGATGCAGAGCGCGTGCTCAGCAAGATTGAATCAGCCGCAGAACGCGTATGCACACTCTCTACGGCCCGGGTGACGATCCAGGAACGCAAGCTCCGCCAGCAATGTGCTGAAAAAGCCATCGATATCGCGGTTGGCTCTTTGAAGTCTCCAACGCTGTCGGAAGCCTTGATCGCCTCGCGCGAAAGCTAATCCGTCAGACGACTGACTTGAACAGATGAGGGCGCGGCAAAATTTTGCTGCGCCCTCTCGCTTTTCCGAGCGTGCTGGCGCACTCTGTCCGTCAAATGCGGGAGACTGAGATATGAAAATGCCTGAGCAAGGACGCGCTTGGCAAGACATCCAGAGCGACATGATCAAGCGCGGCGCCGGAGATGCCAAATGGCGCGACGGTCGCACAGCTGTCTATGTATTCAATGCTGGCGAAGAGATCGCTGCGATCCAGAAAGAGGCCTATGCCGCCTTCATGTCCGAGAATGGTCTGGGGCCACTCGCATTCCCGTCTTTGGCGCAAATGGAGAAGGACGTGATCTCCATGGGGCTTGGATTGCTGCACGGACCTGAGGGAAGCACAGGGGCGATGACCTCCGGTGGCACTGACTCCATCACTATGGCGATTAAGACCGCACGGGACTTTGCTCGCGCAAATGAACGAGCGCGCGAACGATCCAACATTGTCCTGCCTCAATCGGCGCATCTGGCTTTTGATAAAGCCGCTCACCTGATGGATATTGAGGTCCGCCGCGTCGCGCTCCAGACCGATGGTTCCTTCGAGGCGGATCCGGATGCGATGGGCGAGGCGTGTGATGGCGACACGATCATGATGGTCGGCTCCGCCCCAAATTTCCCCCATGGCATTATCGATCCGATCGAGGCGCTTGGAGATATTGCCGCGCAGAAAGGCGTCTGGCTGCATGTCGATGCCTGCGTCGGCGGATACTTCGCGCCCTTTGCTCGGATGAACGGCGTTCCAGTTCCTGCCTTCGATTTTGAAGTCCCGGCGGTCCACTCCATGAGCGCAGATTTGCACAAGTATGGCTACGCGGCCAAGGGCGCGTCGACGGTTCTGTTTCGCTCTGAAGACTTGTTCCAGCACATGCCCTTCGACATGCATCAATGGTCGGGGGCTCCGATGAAGACGCCAACGCTCGCCGGGACCCGCCCGGGCGGCGCGATCTCAGCAGCCTGGGCGGTGATGAACCATCTCGGCATAGAAGGTTACAAGCGCCTGCAAGGACAGGTGTGCGCGACGCGGGAGCGGGTCGAGGAGGGCGTGAAGCGTCTCGGCTTTGAAGTGCTGGGCAATCCGATGTTGGGCCTGATCGCGTTTCGGCATCCCGATCATCATGCTTTTGCGATTTACGGCGAAATCTATCGCCGTGGCTGGTTCACCTCTGTGACCAAGGAGCCGCCGAGCCTGCACCTCATGCTATCTCCCAAACACGCCGATTTCATTGAGGAATATCTGGCCGATCTGGAAGCCAGCCTGCGCGCGGTCGAGGCCAGCGCGGATGCCGAAAAACTGAAAGTCGAAGCCCGCTATAGCTGACCCGGGAGGGGCGTATTCAGGGCGCGAAGAATGGCATCTGCAAAAAAACAATTTCCCCATTGGACAAGCGCGGGAAGGGCGGCTAATAAGCCGCTTCCCTGTTTGGCCTGCCCGGGTAGCTCAGGGGTAGAGCAGCGGATTGAAAATCCGCGTGTCGGTGGTTCAATTCCGCCCCCGGGCACCATTTTCCAGTCAGTCAGCCCAAACAATATCCATGCGTTGACCGCAGGATCGATGGCACGGTTGCGCGCTCGATCCTGCTTAATCAATGACTATTCGACATCCTCGCCTGTCACGCCGAGGCGAGGCAGGGGTTTTGGAGTGAGGTCGGGAATCGGTTCCGCGGCGATCTTGTCGTCAAGGTAGGCCAGAGCGCGTGCGAGTTGGGCATCCTCTCCTGAATAGGTGGCTCTTGGTGGGTTGATGACTTCGATGTCTGGCGAAACACCCCGCCCTTCAATCAGCCAGCGGCCATCGGCGCCATACTGCGCGAACTCGGCGACCCGCGCCTGACCGCGATCGCTCAGCGGATTGCGGTCTGACAACCAGATCCCAGCGCCTGCCGTCTGTGTTCCAATCGTCGGACCGAGGTCCAGCGCCTTGATCCCTGCAGCGAATGTCTCGCCATCTGAATAGGTGCCTTCATTGATCAGTACGGTCAGGTGACCGCGGAAGGTTTGCTGCATGTTCGTGGTGGCCGGACCACCGGCTGGAGACTTCCAGAACGCCCAGGCCTGGCGAAGCAAAGTGCTCAGGATGATGCTGTCGACATTGCCGCCACTGTTTCCGCGAACGTCGATGATCAGACCGGACTTGTCGTGATGCTCGTAGAAATCGCGAGCGAAGCTCGCAAGGTCACCGGACCCCATGGCGCGAATGTGCATATATCCGATCTCTCCGCCGGATTGTTCCGCGACGCGCGCGCGGTTGCGCTCTACCCAGTCGCGATAGCGAAGCATAGATGTTTGCCGAGCTGTCATTGGCTTGACGATTTCCTGGCGGGCGTCACGCCCACGTAAGAGGTCGAGCAGGACTTCCTCACCGGCTTTCATCGTTAGCGCATTTGCGAGTTCGCTTTGCGCCCGGACCGGCGTGCCATCGACGGCGCGAATGACATCACCGATCGCCACGTCTATGCCGGGGGTCTGAAGCGTGCCGAGCGTATCGATCCGGTCTGCTTCCCCAGAATAGATATTGGTGATTTCCAACCCGTTGGATCGCGCTTTGTAGGTCGCGCCCAGGAAGCTTGGTTCACCACTTTCTGTGTCTTCGGGCTGATCGCCGCCGCGGACCTGACTGTGCAGAATCCCGAGCTCGGCTGACATCTGGCGCAGCAGGTCGTTCACTTCGGAACGGTGCCCAATCCGATCCCGCAAGGGAACGTATCGCTCTCGCACAGCGTCCCAGTCGACGCCGCGCAATTCCGGATCATAAGCAAAGTCACGATGTAGACGCCAGGCATCCAGAACCAGTTGCCGCCATTCGTCTCTTGGATCGATTTTGAGGGTCCAGTCAGACAGGCGAACGGTTTGATTGCTGGTGTCTGAAGGGTAGTCCTTGTCGGAGGGCACGATGACGAACTTCGGAGTTCGCCCATTCCCGGTCTGCACGAACAGCTTCTTGCCGTCTGCGGAGAGTTCGAAGTTCTGGACGTTGGACGCGTAGTCGGAAAGCTCGGGATCTTCGTGCGTGAACCGCGCGCGTTTCAGGGAAGCGTTACCGTCGACTGAAATAACGAAAAGGTGCTTCGCTGTTGCCGCCAGGGCAGCATAATTTCCAGCCTCGACGGGCACTTGATAGAGGCGTGACGACAAGCCGTTAAAGTCAATATCGGGTTCGCCGCTCTCATCCCCGCTGCCGTTATCATCAGCCTCGTCTTCCCCTGAGTTGTTAGACGACGAGAGTTCGCTAGGCGGATCAAATGGAAACACCGCCTCAGCATCAAGCTGGACGGCATAGATCAATCCTCGCGAATCGAAGGCGGGTCCCATATTCCTGTCGCCCCAAGGCGAACCTGGCGTTGCGTTGAAATTCCGGTTTGAGAGGAAATAGAGCCATGCGCCGTCGGCGGATATGGCCGGCGCGAAGGACTCGTACTTTCCGGTCGTGACGACGGCCTTCTGCTTCGTTTGGGTGTCATACAGCCCGACCCGGCGCATCGCTCGATCGTCCAAATAGGTATAGGCGAGGTAACGCCCGCCGGCTGACCAGTTAAAGTCAAAGAAGGCAAAATCACCGCCGCTGGTCGTGGTCTCGATCAGCTGGCTTCGACGTGTTTCCGGATCCAGGTGGTAAAGACGCCCGCTTTTGTCGGAGTACAGGAGCGTATTGTCGTGCGGCGAGGGGTGCAGCCCCCAGATATGCGTATCCGTGTCGCGCGTGAGCTGGATCGGCTCGCCCTGGCCATTGGCCGGAAACTGCCAGATCTCGCCGGACTCATCGTGATCGAGAACGGCATAGATGGACTCACCGTCGCCGCTATAGGCCGCTGACCGAGCGCGCTGTTCCTTTGGGAATTGGTGGTCGATGCGTCGGCGTTGTCCAGTAAATGCGGAGGCCATACGCCCTCGCGCCGTGACGACAACTGCGTCGCCTTGAGGGTTCATTCGGGCGTTTTCGAGGTAAGCCAGCGGGTCATCGATCCAGCGTTCGCGGCCATAGTCGCCATCGCTCATCAGAAACAGATCAACTTGGGCTGTCTCACCACTGCCGAGATCGTAGGTGAACAGGTCAGCGCCGCTTTGGAATACGATCGTGTCGCCTTTCAGATATGGCGTCCGGATCTGCCACTGCGGGCGGTCGGTATGTTGCTGCGCGTCACTGCCGTCTTGCGCAACCGACCAGATATTGTCCGCACCAGATTTGTCGCTGACGAAATACACTCGATCATTGGCAAACATCGGATGGCGGATGGGCGCGCCGAAATCAGTGGCTAAGCGAACCGCTTCAGCTTCGCCATCGAGATCTCCGCGCCAAAGCTGCGCCATACGTCCGCCGCGATAAAGGACGGCATTGTCGGAGAACATGGACAGGCCGTATCGGGTAAAGAAGATCTGTTCGTTGGCCGCATCGATCGTAGCGAGATCCGCATTATCGTATGGGATGTCGGAAACGCTCAGGTTGCGATGATCAACCGTTCTCAGGATGCGCGGAATGCGGCCTGAAATATTGGTCGTGCGATAGAGAACGCGATCATTGTCGACCCAGCCCCGCACCGTGGCGCCGCCGCCTTCGTGTGTCAGACGTTGCGGCGTACCGCCCGTAACGGACATCATGTACACTTCTGATGGGCCGTCATAGCTTGCCTGAAACGCGATCCACTTTCCATCTGGAGACAAGACCGGCGCGGTTTCGACTTCGGGATGGGTGGTCAGGCGTACTGCGGTCCCTCCATTGGCAGTGGCACGCCATAAGTCGCCTTCGCTTGAAAACACCAATGTGTCGCCGTGGAGGGCAGGCGTCTGATAATAACCGCGCTCCTGCGCGTCCGCGATGCCTGCGAATGTCGCGACGGAGAGCGTCGCGAGTGCGAGCAGTGAATTCTTCATTTGAGGCCCCAAGTTTACGTTTGTGACGACCTTAGAAGTTCAGTCAAATCGGGCAAGGGCACCTGTAATGTTTCTTACGCGTCACGCATTTGCCTGAACCAGCCAGCAAGCCGATTTCATTTTTACCAGTCCATCGGGCTCAGCGTGCTCACTGAGCTTGTCGACGACCGCAGTCAGGATGGTTTGCGGGTCGAGATCTTGTTCTGCGATCAATCGAGACAAAGGCCCGAGCTGCAACATGAAGCGCGCGCTGGTTTCGACATCATCGCCGGGCAGCGTGATCTCTGTTTCGAAAGGCTCGATCGAGCTGTTCCGCCATCCAGCCTCGGTTAGAATGCCTGCGACCCGCTCCTTGTCAGCAAACGCGAAAGGCCCCGGCGCGGTTGGATCGGGGCTAGGCGGCGCTTCATTCAATAATGGCAACGCGGCCTGAAATGGCGCAAAGGCCCAATCGTTTAGCGGGAGCGCTTGCCAGCACATGAAGGCCATGCGCCCGCCGGTACGAATCTGCGCCCGGATATTGGCAAAGGCGGCTGCCGGATCTTCAAAAAACATCACTCCAAAACGAGAAATCATAAGATCGAGCTTATATTCTGCCGTGTAAGCACTCGCATCTGCTTGCTCGAATGTGGCTGGTGAACCTACCTCGGCGGCGCGCTTGCGAGCCAGGGCAAGAAGCGGCGTTGAGACATCTACACCGAGCGAACCGACAGCTCCCCCAGACTGCGCGGTTGCGGCGAGCGTCAGAACGCCTGCGCCACAACCGATGTCCAACGCGCGTTCGCCTGACTGGACCGCCGCCGCGTCGAGTACGCCATCAGCGAATTGACCGAGCATGGCATCCAATCGATCGGACTGGTCGACCCATTTCTGTCCGGCGGCGCCGTTCCAGTATTCGATCATCGCATCATTGTTCATGTCTCTGGTCCTTGTTCTATCTCATCGCGCTTCGATATGGGGCGCGCCTTGCGTGATGTCACCAATATTCCAGATCGGTTCGCCCGCAGCCTTAAATGCCGCGAAAACCTGCGCTGTTTTTGCTGCGGGGATCGTAGCCAACAAGCCGCCGCATGTTTGAGGGTCGAAGAGAAGGTCGGTCAGCGGCGAAGCGGTCATCGTCATCTGTTCCGCTCGCAGTGCGTTGGAGGGCCAAAGGGTCGAGCGGACGCCGTCGCTCGCCAGGCTCAACGCACCTGTCAGGAGCGGAATGTCCGAGAGATCGATACGCGCCGCTACGCCCGAAGTGTTCAGAATATTGAACAAATGACCGGCGAGGCCGAAGCCGGTGACATCGGTTAGCGCGGTCGCATGGTCCCGCATCAAGCGAGATGCCTCAGCCTGCAGTTGGGTCATGCTCGTGAGCGCCGCCTGATAATCGTCGCCATCGGCAAGCTGGCGCATTTCTGCTGCGAGGAGGACGCCTGTGCCGATGGGTTTGGTCAGAACCAGGCAATCACCGGGCGACGCACCGAATTGGGTAATCGGCGCATGGTCCAGGTTTCCTGCAATCGAAAAGCCAATCGTCAATTCTATGCCGCTGCTCGTGTGGCCGCCGGAAATCTTTGTGTCGCAGGCGGAAAACACGTCTCCGGCGCCAGCCATGATTTCGCGCATCATTTGGGCCTGCTTCTCGGGAGAAAGCGGCGGCAGAACTATATGAGCGAGCACTGCGTCTGGCGTCGCGCCCATGGCCCAGATATCTCCAAGCGCGTGGATCGCCGCGACCTTGGCCAACGTATAGGGGTCTTGATTGAAGGCGCGCAGATGGTCCGTGCTGAAGACTTGGGATGTCTCGCCATGAGTGATGATCGCTGCATCCTCAAGCGATCCATCAAGTGCGTAGTCCAGGCCTTTCTCCAAAGTGCCCTGTGCGACTTTGGCGCCGCAAGCCCCGCACTGATGCGTGTGCGCCTCATACAAGTCATCGAGCCCGGACGCGCGCCTCGCAGGCAGATCCGAGCCCTCCATGTTTGTAGGATGTCGAAACTGTTCCATGAAGGCTTGATCGATGCGATCCTTCAGTCGCCAGATGCGCTTCCCCGACAGCCCAATGCCCCATTTATCAGTGATCGCAGATTTTCGTCCGGTCGAGATGAGCTTCAAATAAGACTTTTGAGGGGTGAAATTTCGGAGCGGTTGATCGGCAAGATCGGCGCAGAGGTTCTCAAACAGGACGGGCGCCTGGCGGACGGCAAACACGCCAGCTTTGGGGCGAGGCGCGTGGGTCAGGTGGGCGCAATCGCCTGCGGCAAAGACGTGTGGTGTGTTGGTTGAGCGCAGCGTTGGCGCCACCGCAATATACCCCGCCTCCAGGTCGAGCGATGTTTCAGATAGCCAGCAATGCGGCATCGCCCCGGCGGTGCTGACGATAAAGTCCGCTGGCACGAGTGCGTCATCTGGCCCCCGGCAAAAGCCCTGTTCAGTGAACGCGGTGACCGTCGTCTCCGTTATGACTTCGATCTCTGCGCGTTTTAACTCCGAGATTAGTTTGCGCCGTGCGCCAGAGCTGGCTTCTCTCAGAATCGTATCCGCCGCCTCAATCAAACCAACCGTTCCGGAGATGCCGAGCTCTTTCAAACGGTAATCTATGGCGAGCGCGAGCTCGACCCCTGCGACACCGGCGCCGATGACTGCAATGTTGAGGGGGCGGCGTTTCAATTGCGCGTCTTCGATCAAAGCTGACCAGGAATCTGCGAACCGGCCCAGCGGCTTGGCCGGGACGAGATGGTCTGACGCACCGGGTAAATCCATCAAGGCGGACGTGATGCCAATGTCGATGGAGAGCGTATCATAGCAGATGTCGGGTCGCGATTTCAGCTGGACAGTCTTGGCCTCTGTATCGATGCCGATGGCGCGGTCGGCGATGAGCCGCGCGCCCGCTTGCCGGGCCAGACGCACCATATCGATATCCAGATCGGCGCGCTGGTAATGACCGGCGACAAAGCCAGGGAGCATCCCGGTATACGGCGCTTTCGCATCCGGATTGACCAAGGTGACTTGCGCCCCGGGGAGCGGCGCCATTGCCCACTTTTTCAAGACCAAGGCATGCGCATGCCCTCCGCCCAGCAGAACCAGGTCGCGCGTGATTGGGAGCGGTCGATTTGATTGCAAGCGCGGCGGCTCCAGGATTCAGGTTGAGGCGAACCATGGTCGCCAAAAAGCGATCAGCCCGGTTTTCCAACCGGGCTGACCAGATCGGAACAAGCTCCCCTGGATTTCAAACCAGACTGTATCGTGCATACTGCACGTCGTACATGATCCTCAGTCAGCTAACCCTTCAACGACGAAATCACATTCAGCCTTCATCTGCGTCCGTAAATCGTCGGGGCAGGGCTTGGTGAAGGTTGGCTTGGCGTAGCGCCGGACTTCGATACCCGGCATTCGCTCCCCGAGAAGACGTTCAAGCTCATCGAGCAAAATGTCGCCTCTCGGTTTTCGAATGTCCATCAAGCCAACCACGCCGGTGACCTGGCCAGAGCGCGGCGTAATTTGCCGGCTGACCGGTACAGCTTCGTCAGTTGGATCCAGAATGACTGTCATTCGTCCTCCTTCTTCTAAACATCTTCAATTTTGCGGGAAACTGACTGCGCACCCATCGGTCCGGTGACCCAGCCATGATAAGCACTCGAGAATTTCCCAGCATCTGATCCTGCGACCACAATATGGATATGATCTGGCTTGGCAAATTTCGGGACGAGTCTATCGAGCTGATCCTCATCAAGATTAGCCGCAGCCGCCCGGGTCATTCCTGCGCCAGAGACTTCATTTGCAACCATATCGCGGAGCGGCCGCATCGTGACTTCCTGGATGCGCGCTCGCAGGCGATCCTTGTCGTATGCACCATCCCGCATCAACGTATCGACATGCTCAGGGCAGACCACCAGAAGCGTATCGACTGGCATCATGTGATATTTCGGCAAGAACATGGACTCTAATCCCAAACCCAGCGTTCCAGCGATCTCGTCTGGTGCCCGCGATTCCTGATCGACGATATGAACCGGTCCGGACGTCATGGCGAAGGCTGTGACCACGGAGTCTTCCGCTTTGAACCCGCGCTCAACATGGAGAGGCGCCCAAGGCGAGCGATCCTCGCGTTCGGCAAAGCACATGGTGAATTTCATCGGCGAGCCCAACGTGGAGCGATCCGTGCCGCCTGGTTTTGATCCCCCGATATTACGAATGGCGAGGCGCACGGCGCGCCCGATCGTGGCGTTCGCGCGATTACCGGTGCCCAATGCCATCAATCCGCTATTGATATCGAGGCGATCCCGAATAGGGCCGTTCACGACGAGGACCGGTGAGGCGCCCATGGTCGTGGCCATCACGCCGTGAATGTTGAACTCATCCGTGCAGACGGCTTCGATTGCGGCGATCACCACCGGCAGATATTCCGGCTTGCACCCCGCCATGACCGCGTTGATGGCGACCTTTTCCACCGTTGCTTCGCCCATATTGGGGGGCATTTGAGCAATCACGTCTTTGGGCGAGCGCCGCGTGCCGCCGAGCATGCGCACCACGCGCTCTGGCGTCGGGGGGACGAGTGGAAGGCCGTCGGAGAAGCCCTGGTCAAACATAAACTCAGCAACGTCGTCGGCACTGGCGATTTCGATCTTGCGGGCACGGATCGGGCTGTCCGAGGCTTCTGCGAGCAGTCGGTCGTGGATCTCCGGATCCATGTGTTTGGACCCACAGCCGGGCCGCCAATCGGGCAGGGTGTCCCAATCGATCTTGGCAATTTCAGTATCGAGCGTTTCGGCTATTTTTTGATCCACGCCTTGCCATTCGCTTTTCACGAACCCCTCGAAATGGGTGTCGAGTGCTGCGCCGTCGGGGCACCAATAAAGCGCGGGAACAATATCGAACCCGTAGGCGAACGAGGTTTGCAGGTCGGCATCATCCAGAATCGGAAGGCTCAAGCCGTGCCGGTCTTTCAAGACCAGGCTACCCTCGCGTGTCTGGCTGATCATCCAGACATTTACGGTGTCGCTATAAGCTTGCGCAAAGGCCTCCAGGACCGGAGCGGCAAGATTGCAGGTTTCGCAATCCTCTTTGACGAAGCAGATGAGCGTTGGGTCCGTCGACGGGAACGTTCGCGGTGCGCCGTCGAGGTCATCTAGTTCGAAACCCGGAATCTCAGCCATCGTCACCTCCTGCGCGATGCTAGGCTTAACTCGACTGGGTTGTCCATCAGTTGCGCCGCGTCATGTCTTTGGCGGAGGCGGATGGGAATCGAACCCACCACACGCCGGTTACGACGCGTCGCTGGTTTTGAAGACCAGGGAAGCCACCAGACTCCAGTCGCCTCCGCATGTGTTCAGACTTAGACCCGTGAAGGAGAGGCGCAAGTGAGAATCGAACAGGCTTACGCCGCGAGAATCCGGACATCTTCTTCACGAGACGTGACACCTTTTCGGTCAAACAATTCGAGCAGCGGTACGACGGTTTTGCGGTTCGTCGCGAGCGCGGCGCGGGCCTCTCCCGTCGTGAAAGGCGTTCCGTGAGGAAACTGTTTCCTCAAAGTGTCTTGAGCAGCGGCGACGGCGTCTGCATGCAAGAGAATGTGCTGTCGCAATCCGTGATTATAGAGGCGTACGGCAACGCCCAGATGGATCAATAATTCGATCAGGTCTTCCTGCTCAGCGCTAGTGGATTGGTCAGCGAAGAGCGGTGTCGGTCGCAAGCCCATTTCTGCAAGCCGCGTTGCCGCTTGCTCGTAGTCCAGCAGCTGTTGGGGCGTCATAGAAGTGCGTGGGTTATGAGATGCTAACGCCAGTCCAGATGCGGTTTCGAGCACCTCCCCGGATCGGACCAAATCGCGCTCAACCCAGTCCAGGTTAGACGCAGGGGCCTGACGCAGCTTCGATGTGACGGTGGCAGACGCGTGGAAGGGGCGGAGCGGGCGCGCCTGGTGCAAATCAGCGAGGGCCTGTCGGAATTCGTCTGTGACTGATTGGGTATCGGCATGGCGAATCGCGACTTGTGATGAGGCCAGGTGAAACTCAGAGCCAAGAGCGTGCTCAACTTTCGACACGGTTTTACCGGAGAGCCGGGCGGCGTCGTTCAAGAGAACCTCTCCTTTGTCACGGTCGGCCAAGGCGTGGGCAACTGCGACAGGATCGCCGGTCTCCGCGGCGCGCAACACGGCGAGGTGCAGAGGTTTCCTGCGCGGGACAGTCGGTGCGACCGGATCTAAAATCGTACCGCCGACCACGGTCTCCGAAGCGGCTGGATTCCGTAAGACGAAATGCTGCCCGTGATACCCGACAAGCGGTTGACGGAGTTCGAGTTGGGCGAAGACTGGTTCGCCAGGTTCAGTCCCGCTGGAGATCATTCGCACGCGCGCCGGCAGGTAAGCCGTGCCCGCCATAATCATCACCTGATCCATGTGTTTCAGTTTTGGACGCTCTCCGCTTGCGCCCCGCAGCACAGCGTCAAATCGTGAAGACGGCTCGAACGCGTTTGGCGCACGCACAACATCGCCTTTTCGAACCTCGGATTGATTGATCCCGCGAAGGTTTAGAGCCACGCGCGATCCGGCGGAGGCTGACCCGACCGGCACACCGGCTACCTGGATCCCCCGAACGGTAACAATATCCGTTCCGATGGAGGCGTCGGTTCCGCTCTCAACTCCGCCACCGATCAGCGTTCCGGTAACGATTGTCCCGACGCCGGAGGCGTTGAAGACGCGATCAATAGGAAGAAAGAAACCCGTCAGTTTCGCTCGACTCGCGGGCACTGAGAGGAACGAGACCAGCTCGCGTATGAGGTCGCGCAGTCCATCCGATGCGCGTGCTGAACAGCTGATGATGGGCAGAGATGATACGCCTGCCTCAACCGCCAGGGCACTGATCTCCGCTCTCCGGGTTTCGATTATCGCCTCGCTCGCCAGGTCGCACTTTGTCAGCGCGACTATGATGCGTTCGATCCCCAGTAGGCGGGCGATTCTGAAATGCTCACGTGTCTGGGCTTCGATGCCTTCGACCGCTGAGACGACCAGCAAAACAGCGTCGACGCCGCTGAGTCCGGACACCGTGGTGCGGATAAAATCTGCATGCCCCGGAGCATCAATGAAGTGTAAGGTTCCGGCAGACATCTGAAGATGTGCAAACCCTAGAGTGATCGTAAGGCCGCGCGCGCGTTCCTCAGCCAGCGTGTCGGTATTGGTACCCGTAAGCGCCTCGACCAGAGCTGTCTTACCGTGATCCACGTGGCCGATAACGGCGATCGATTTATGCGTCATGCGGCCAAAGGGATTGCGCGACACGTGCGATCAAATCGACTTCTTCATCGGAAACCGCGCGCATATCCAGCAGGAACGTATCCTTGGAGATGCGGCCAATCACGGGCAGATTGGCGCTCCTGAATTGGGCGGCGAGGTGCTCCGCGGATAACTGTTCCTTCGAAACCGCGACGGCGGCGCTCGGCAAGTCCTGTTGCGGTAATGAACCGGCGCCAGCACGAGCCGTGGTCTCCACCACCTCTGCATGCAGTCGTGTCTCATCGCGGATCGCCTGAGCCAGTTTCCTGGCGCGTGTTTCGATCGCTTCAATCGACTCTGCTAGCATTTGCAAGACCGGGATGCGGGCCATGGGATCGTGCGGAGCGCGATACAATTCCAGCGTTGCACGCAAGGCGGCGAGCGAGAGCTTGTCGATGCGAACGGCGCGGGCAATCGGGTGGCGGCGAACGGTATCCACGAGTGCCCGCTTTCCAGCGATGATCCCGGCCTGGGGCCCGCCGAGCAATTTGTCGCCTGAAAATGTTACCAGATCGACGCCGTCTGCGATGACGTCTCGAACCATCGGTTCTTCTTTCAATCCATACTCTGCGAGATTGATGAGGACGCCGCTTCCCAGATCCTCGACCAGGATGGTTCCGGTTTTTCGAGCGAGCGCAGAGAGCGCCTGTCGGCTTGGTGCGGATGTGAACCCGACTATGCTGAAATTGCTGGTGTGGCTCTTCAGCAGAATGGCGGCATCATCATCGATGGCTTGCTCATAGTCGCTGAGATGAGTTTTGTTGGTCGTCCCCACTTCGCGCAACACAGCGCCGCTTTGGGTAATGACGTCTGGCATGCGGAAGGACCCGCCAATCTCCACCAATTCTCCTCTTGAAGTGATGACATGCTTTCCGCTTGCGAGTGCGCTCAGGCAAGACAGGATGGCCGCAGCGCAATTATTCACGACCATGGCAGCTTCGGCGCCGGTGAGTTGGCAGATCAAAGTCTCCACATGTGCGTGACGCGATCCTCGCTTGCCATCTTGGAGGGTCAGTTCGAGAGAAGAGTAGTTCGCGGCGACAGTCTGTACCGCCTCTATCGCTTCCGATGCGAGCCGAGCGCGTCCGAGGTTGGTGTGAATGATCACGCCTGTGGCATTGATAGCGCGCATCAGCGTGTTGGCGTTCCTGGCGCTTAGGTCGTCGGCGATTTCATTGAAAAAGACCGGCTCGGAGATCGGGCTCGTCGAGGCGCCGCCTGCGGCCATGATTTTAGATCGGGCAATGTTGAGTTTCGCTCGGACCGCATCGGCAACGTCTTCGCGCCCATGTAGTGAAATCAATCGCGCTGCAGCGTCAGATTCCAGCAGGGTCTGGACTTTCGGGAGGCGTCTCAATTCATCTTGCATAGCCTATTGTTTCCGAACTCCGGCGCAGGTGCAAGACCGGGTGGAGGGGCGTGAATTGCAACCTTGATTGCAATTAGGTGTTGAGCCGGGTCTCGAATAGCTTCTAGTGTCCCGGTTTATCGCGCCGCTGGCGCACGTCTAACGCAACCCAAACGGATGTCTTTTTATGCGTCTACCAGTCATTGTCAGCATGGGCGGAGTGAACGCCGCTGGCCGCACATCGGGGCATCAGGCCTATCGCAGAATGATCATCGATGCCTTGGCTGAGGATGAAGCCAATAAAACGATTGTGGGGCTCGCGGTCATGATGGGGCTGGTGAAAGCCAACGAAGAGGCTGGCTTCGTAAATGCGGATAACGAGACACTGAGCGCCGCAGAGGTTGCGGATCGATACAAAGCCGATGTTTTGAACGGAACACTCGTTCGTCGGATCGAGCCAGAACGGTTCAATGTTGACGCGCTCTACTGGCAGTCAAACGCGGCGCTCTCGCCGCTTTCCGAGGATGGCGATGACACGATCCGCGTGGTCGCCGACAAATCAGCGATTCCGGATCCACTGCCGGACACCTGGACGGTCGCGCCTCATGATGAGGGGCGCGTCCAGATCACCATCAAAGGAGACTTGAACGTCTTCTTGTCAAACGTCCGCGAATTCCCCGTAAAGGCCGCGGGACAGTTACCCAGCGGCTTCGATATGGCGAGCCTCTACAATTCCCGCTTCCAACCGCGTGGCTTGCAAATGGCCTTGTTCGGCGCCACCGACGCGCTTCGCTCGCTCGGTATCGAGTGGGACGATGTCCTTGCGCGTATCGAGCCGGATGACGTTGGCGTCTATTCCAGCAGCGGGTTCGGTCAGATGGACAAAGAAGGCTATGGCGGCATGCATCAGGCCCGCATGTCGGGCCAGCGCGTCACGGCCAAATCGCTCGTCATGGGTATCAATTCGATGCCGACGGATTTCATCAATGCTTATGTCCTGTCCAATGTTGGGATCGCCAGCAGTGCCGTAGCCGCTTGTGCGACCTTCCTTTCCAATCTGCGCCACGCCGTCGCCGACATTCAAGCCGGCAAGGTTCGCGTCGCCATGGTCGGCAATAGCGAAGCGCCGGTTGTGCCAGAGATCATGGATGGTTTTGGCACGATGGGCGCGCTCGCCACCGACGACAACATGACCAAGATCTACGGCGACGGCGAAATCGATTATCGCCGTGCCAGTCGCCCGTTCGGCGAGAATTGCGGGTTCACGATCGGCGAGGCCAGTCAGTACTTCATCCTGATGGATGATGCCTTAGCGCTCGAACTGGGGGCACCGTGCCTCGGCTCCATCACGGATGTGTTTGTCGACGCGGACGGCACCAAGAAATCAATCACTGCGCCGGGCCCTGGAAACCATATCAGCATGGCCAAAGCCGTTGCGGCGGCTTGTGCTGTCGCGGGACGCGATACAGTTCAGAAGCACAGTTTCATCCTCGCTCATGGATCAAGCACGCCTCAGAACCGGACGACTGAGTCTCAGATCTTTGATCAGGTGGCGGCGGTGTTTGGGATCGAGGATTGGCCGCTCATCGCGGTGAAAGCCTATCTCGGCCATACGATTGCACCCGCGAGTGGCGACCAGCTGGCGACCGCGCTTGGCTGTTTTGAGCATGGCATTCTGCCGGGGATCCCAACCCTGGACCGCGTGGCCGACGATGTTCACCAGGATCGCCTCGCGCTTGGACCCGAGCATCAGAAACGAGACCCGCGTGAGCTTGAGGTTGCGATCCTGAATTCGAAGGGTTTTGGCGGCAACAACGCGTCCGCTGTCGTTCTGTCACCGCACCGGACTGAGGCGATGCTCGAGAAGCGGCACGGCAGTGAAGCGTTTGCCGACTATGCGAAACGCCGGGAAACTGCGCTGACCCGGTCGCGGGATTATCACGAACAGGCAGATCGCGGAGGCTATGCACCGATCTATCGCTTCGGCGAAGAGGTCATATCTGATGCCGACGTCCTGATGACCGATACAGCGATCTCGCTGAAAGGCGCTCGCAATCCGATCTCACTGCCAACCGAAAATCCCTACGAAGATATGACCTGACCGGGTCTTATTCCGCGGCTGGGCGAATGTCGGTGTCCGGCTCGGCCCACGCCTTGTCTTCGACGAGCGGGTCGTTGGCAGGTCCATCGCGGCCCAGGATCCGATTGATCATTCGATCGCGCCAGCGGCCCATTTTTGCTGGGGCGGCGAGCCAGACGGGTGTCACGATCAGCGTCAGCATGGTCGAGAAACCAAGTCCAAATACGACCGCCGTGGCCAGTGGCACCCACCATTCAGCTGTAATGCCGCCAAATGAGACGGCCCCTTTGATGAAGCTCACATTCATCATGAACACCATTGGCAACAGCCCACAGATGGTCGTCAGTGTGGTCAACAGGATCGGGCGAATGCGCTGGGCAGCCGCCGCAATCGCAGCTTGCTCGCTGGTCCGACCGTCACGCTTGAGACGTTGATATGTATCGATGAGCACAATGTTATTGTTCACAACAATACCCGCAAGCGCGACTATTCCCGTTCCGATCATGAGGGTCGAAATGTAAGGCAGGATCAGCTGAATACCGATCAGCACGCCCGCAGTCGAAAGCACGACGGCCGAGAGCGTGAGCACCACATGGTAGAAATTGTTGAACTCCCAAAGCAAGATAATGCCCATGAGGAACAGAGCCGACAGGGCCGCAATCTGGAAGAAGGCAGCGGCTTCTGCAGCGTCTTCATCCGCCCCTTCGAACTGAACGTCGACCGCAGGATTGAGGTTGGCGGTTTCCAGCCAGTCCTTGATTTCAGCAACCTTGGCTGCGCCTTCGCCTTGAACGACGGCGTTGGCGCGCACGAGGATCAGGCGCTTGCCATCCCGGCGTTCAATCTTGGTAACTTTTTGCGCGGGTACACGCGTTACGAACTGTGACAGCGGAACCTGACCACCCGGTGTCGCGATCCGAAGTCGATCCAGCGCCTGAACGCTGCGTTCGTCTTCGGGCAGTCGGACCCGGATATCGATCTCATCGAGTGCATCGTCCGGACGATACCGCCCCACCAGGATCCCGTTGGTCACCAATTGAACGGCAGCGCCAACCTGGCTGACATCAATTCCGAATTTACCGGCTTGCGCGCGATCGACTTCCAGCTGGTATTCAATGCCCGGCAGCGGACGGCTGTCTTCGACTTCCCGCAAACCTTCCATGCTGGCGACGAACTCGCTGACTTGCGCCGCGACTTCCAGCAGGGCAGCCCCATCATTGGAGCGAATGGCGATCTGAACATCCTTGCCCACGGGCGGGCCCTGTTCCAGTTTCTGAACTTCAGTGCGAACGCCCGGAACACCGACGAGCGCATCACGAATATTCTGCTCGGTGGCGCGGCCATCATAGCCGGTCTCGCGGTCCTTCAGATTGATCAGAACGCGTCCCACTGTGTCTTGTGGGGGAGAGCTGACACCGTCAAAATTGAACGAACCAGATCCTTCGCTCCCAGAGGTCGATGCCATGGATTCGATGCCATCGAGCGGCAAGAGGCGATCCACAACACGGTCGACGATTTCATACTCTTCGTCCGCGGACAGGTTTCCTTGCGCCTGAACAAACACATAAAGCTGCTCAGGTTCCACATCGAGGAACAGCTCGGATTTGTGATCAGTGGCTCCGAACCACATGAATATCGCGATGATCACCGCCACCGCGCCGCCCGTCACCATGAAGGGACGTTTGATCAGTTCGTTTGTTGCGTGGGCATACCGACCGAACCAGCCGGGCGCTTCGAGCGGATCACCGCCGACGCCGGACACTTCAACCAGGCCACCAGCGGTTTCCTTGGTCCCGCGGCCGCCAAGCACAGAGCCGAGTACCGGAAGGAAAATCAGCGCCATGATCAGAGATGCCACCAGAACAAAGATCAGCGTGATGGGCAGATAAGACATGAACTTGCCGACCAGGCTGTCCCAGAAGAGGAACGGGAAAAACGCTGCGAGCGTTGTCGCGGATGAGGCAACGATCGGCCAGAACATGCGTTTCGCCGCCATGGCATAGGCCTGTTTTCGGTCAAGCCCTTCCGCCATTTTTCGGTCAGCATATTCGACGACGACAATCGCACCATCGACGAGGATTCCAACCGCGATGACCATGCCGAACATCACCATCATATTGATCGTGTAGCCAAACATTCCGAGCATCAGGAAGGCCATCACAAACGATCCCGGGATCGCGAGACCTACCATCGCGGCAGATCGGAGGCCAAGCGCAGCGACGACAATGATCATCACCAGAACCACTGCCACACCAATGGAGGATTGAAGTTGCCCCAGCTGGCTGTCGATCATCTCGGACATGTCGGATGTCAGTGTTACGTTGACCGTTTCTGGCCACCGCGATTGTTGCACGGCGACCACGTCCTGAACTTCAGCGACGGTGTCGAGAATATTTGCCCCGGTCCGCTTTACGATTTGAATTGAGACGGCAGGCTGACCGTTGAACTTGGCGTACTGTTCGCGGTCCTTAAATGTACGGCGCACGGTCGAGACGTCCGCAAGGGTAATTGAGGAATCGCCCTGCGATTTCACCGGCAGGTCAAAGGCGTCTTGTGCGGTCTTGATCAATCCGGGGACTTTGACCGGGAACCGGCCTTCGCCCATATCGATCCGCCCCGCAGGCACCAGACGGTTATTGTTGGCAACCGCGGCGAAGATTTCCTGGTAAGACAGATTGTAGGTTTCAAGTTTCGCCGGATCGACGACGATTTCGAGCACTTCTTCCCGGTCGCCCTGCAGCCGCGCTTCGAGAACACCTTCAAGGCCTTCCAGTTCTTCCTGTAATTCCTGGCCAATCTTGTACAGGCCGCGCTCCGGGGCATCACCGTATAGGTTGATGTTCAGGATCGGAAACAGCGAGGCATTGATTTCTGTGATGATCGGCTCGCGCGCCTCTTCTGGGAATTCGCGTTGGGCGAGATCTACCTTCTCCTGAACGTCCAGAACCGCCTGGTCCTGATCGAAAGAAACATCAAATTCGATGATGATCTGACCTGCGCCTTCTAGCGCGAAAGAGTCGATTTGCTTGACCCCCTCAATACTCTTCAGCTCGGTTTCTACCGGTCGCACGAGCAACCGCTCCGCGTCCTCAGGTGAAACACCTTCAAGCGGAATCGTCACTCCAACAAATGGGATCGGAACATCCGGATCCGCCTCTTTAGGCAGACCAATATAGGTAATCGTACCAGCAATCAGGGCAACGAGCAGGATAGCGAGGACCATCCGTGCCCGATCAATTGCGCCATCAATCAGAGCGTTCATCGTCTATCGCTCCTGAACCAGCTGTGGTTCGACCTTCACGCCTTCGCGAAGAAAGTCCTGTCCGGCGGCTAACAAGTTTGCCCCTTCCGGGATGCCGGTGACCCAAATCCCGTCCTGGGCGTCATCGACCACCGAAACTTCGGTGAATTGTACTGTGTCAGTGTCATCAACGTAGCGCACGCCAACTCGTCCATCATCGTGGAGAACCAATGATGCAGGGGTCATCAGTAACGCCGGCGCTACGCCGAGGCCGACCTGCACAGACGCGGTCAATCCGGCTGCGATGCCATTGTCTGGGTTCGGGATTTCAATTTCAACCCGAAACGTCCGGGTCTGAGCGTTTGCCGTCCGAGCGATGTAGCGGACATTTCCCGTGGTTTCCACGCCCGTTGCGAGTTCAACACTAACCGGCGTTTCCGGATTAATCGCCGTAAGCTGATTTTCAGTGGCATCCACGGCCACAATTATTGGATCAAGATCGACGAGACGACCGCAGGCTGCGCCGACTGACAAGAAGTCGCCGCGCTCCGCGAGACGGGTTTCGAACACGCCATTGAACGGGGCTGTAATCCGGGTCTTGCTCAGTTCGATCTTGGCAGCTGCTAGGCCCGCTTCAGCGCGATCGAGCGCAGCTTTTGCCGCCGCCGCGTTGTTGGACGTCGCCCAGCCTTTTTCTTGAAGTTGCTGAGCGGCATCAAAATCCAGTTGCGCGGATGCGACGCTTGCCTCTGATTCAGCAATACGAGCAGCGCGGCTTTCAACATCCAGTCCGCACAAAACTGTACCGCGCGAGACCACCTGGCCCTCGGAAATCCGGGCGTCGATGACGGTGCCCATAGTCTCGGACCGCACGGTAACCTCGCGATCTGGCTCGGTGCTACCTTTCAAAGTCGCGAACACCGTGTGCGGCTTCAATTGTGCTGGAGTCACGATCACTTGCGGAATGGCTCGCTCAGTAGAAGTTACAGGCGCGCTGTCGGCCGGCGCACTTTCTTCAGCAGGGGCACGAAACAGCGCACTGGCGACAAAATAGATAAGCAGTGCTAGCAAAATGAACCCTGCTATACGGACGGAATTTGGCATGGATGGCATCGGGAGGAAGCTCTTTTTCTTTTGCGCGCGCGCAATCGGCTTTGGTTGATCGGCGTTAACCGTAATAGCGACCAGAGATTTCCATCCAGAAAAGACGGGCCGGGATTTTGATTGAACGGATAAACATATAGTTCATTTTTCAGGGAATTTGAGCCCCCGAATTGTCGCGCGGCGAAATACGGCAGAATTGACGACCAATTTTGGACGAATTTGGCACGCAACCCGCGGCTGACTAGCCTTCAATTCCGAGCGCGTCATAGGCGAAAGCTCGAATACTTTTATAGTCGGCTTTGCCATTTGGGGCGCGCTTCAAGTCGGCGCTGACAAGGACACGCTTCGGGGATTTGTAGGCGGCTAGCCGGGTTCGAACGAAGGCTTTGAGTTCGTCCTCAGACACGCTGGCATTCTCAGCGAGTTCGACCACGCCGGTGACCGCTTGCCCCCATTTATCGTCTGGAATGCCGACCACGAGCGCATCGCGGACCGCTTCGTGCTCTTTCAGTGCTTCTTCGACTTCTTCCGGATAAATCTTCTCGCCCGCCGAGTTGATACAGTTTGAACCGCGCCCAAGCAGCGTCATAGTTCCATCTTCAGCCACAAGACACCAGTCACCAGGGATCGCGTAGCGGACGCCATTGATCGTCTTGAAGGTTTCAGCAGATTTCTTCTCGTCTTTGTAATAGCCGAGCGGGACGGCGCCACCGCGAGCGATCAAGCCGGGTTTGTCAGATCCGGGTTCGACTTCGGCGCCGTTCTCGTCGAAGACTTTGCAATGCTCCCCAATCTCGAACTTAGCGGTTTCGATGATGCCCTCAGCCGTGGTGACGGACATCCCGAACCCTACCGCTTCCGAGGCCCCGAAACTGTCCATCAAGGCGACTTGTGGCAGGTGTTCGATTAGGCCCTGTTTCACCTCGTGGCTCCACATCACGCCCGAAGAGGTGATGCTGGCAACGCTGGATAAGTCATATTTGCCAGGGGCGTCATTCAAGACGGCAAGCATCGGCTTTGCGAAGGCATCACCGACAATCGCCATTGCGGTGACGCCGTGGCGGTCCACGGTTTGCCAAAGCTCATCGGGAACAAACTTCTTCTTGTTCTCCAGGGTGACGATTGCACCCCCCATGAGGAATGCGCCAAGGGCGGTAAACAGGCCGGTGCCGTGCATGAGCGGGCAGGCCGGAAGCTGGCGGCCGTGCTTGCCAACTTCCTGCACGAACGCGCGATGCTCTTCCCACGTTTCCGGCGCGGCGCCATAGATGCGTTTCAACCCATCTAGATTGGCTTCACGCCAGATCCCGTGAGACCACATCACGCCTTTCGGCATGCCGGTCGTTCCACCGGTATAGAGGAACATCTGATCGTCCGGTGAGCGGTCAATCTCGAGCGGACTGCCGTCACCGCGCTTGGCGAGGTCTTCATAAGCTGTCGCAAAGTCTGGAGCATCGCCGGCGCCACCAACTTCGACCCAGATCTTGACCTTGGGTAGTCGCTCTCGGACGCGCTCTACATTGTCCCGAAACTCGATATCATAGAGCACGACGGCGCTGTCTGAATTGTCGATAATGTAGGACAGTTCATCATCGAGATAGCGGTAATTGACGTTGACTTGCGTGAGCCTGGCTTTGAACGCCGCGGCGAGTCCTTCGACATATTCAGGTTGATTGCGCAGATAGAAGCCAATCTTGTCGCCAGGTTGGGCGCCGCGATCAAGGAGCGCTCGGGCTACATTGTTCGACCGGGCCGACATTTCCGGCCAGGATACGATCCTGTCTCCGTGGATGAGCGCAGGGTCCTCCGAACCGAGATGCGTCGCATTGTCGTCCAGAAGATCTCCGAAATTCCAAATCGATTTCGCCATGTCGCCGGGCCTCCAAAAGCTTTTTGTGAGCTTAGCGATGAATTGCCTATCGAAAAGGGCCGCCGCAGGGGCAAGAGCCTAGAACAAATCACCTTGATCGGTTGGATCCGTTTTCGGCTTTGTTTTCGGAGGCCTCGCTGGCGTCGGCGCAGCGGCTTGGCCGGACGGCGTGAGCGAAACGGTGCCGTCGGAGAGGGTCAGGTCGACCTGACTGGATGCCGTCACCGCTTTAGCGGTGCGCAGCACTTTACCTTTGTCGTCGCGCACAATTGCGTACCCGCGATCGAGAGTCGCCTGATAGGACAGCGTCTCTAGGAGTTTCGCTTGCGCGCTCAGCGCGGTTTGCTTCGCTTCCCAGATCCTGTTCAGCGCTGGGCGGGCGCGTCGGGCCGCGTCAGTGAGTGCCGTGCGTGCTCGTTTCGCATCAGCGGCTACCGGTTCAGGGCGCAGGCGCGACGCAGTTTTCGCAAACGCGATCCGTTTCCTCGAAGCCGCGCTCGCCAATCCAGAGCCAAGGCGTGTGGACAGGTTTTCGAGCTTGGCAAGCTTGGCGGAGACGATTTGTTTCGGGCTGATCAGCCCCGCACTGATCGTATCGAGCTTCGCACGGTTTCGTATCGGTTTCGTGGCCGACGGCTGAGATCAGCGGGATCTCGCTTTCGAAGGCGGCGCGGACCACGCCTTCCTCGTTGAACGGCCACAAGTCTTCAATCGATCCGCCGCCGCGGCCAACGATCAGCACGTCCGGGCGATCGGCGCCTGTCATGGCGTTGAAGCCGCGAATGGCGGGCGGCGAGCTTCTTCTTTCGTTCTTCCAGCAGAGCCATCAGTGCGCCGACGCCAGCCGGACGCATATCGTCGGCGATCAGCTGATAATTGGATCGTCCGGGATAAGTCGACATCCGCCCGGTCGCGATCACTTCCAGGCCTTCTTCGGGGCGGAAGGGCAGGCGCGAGACTTGGCCTTTCCACATAATCGTATTGAGGACGGCTTTGTCGTCTTTCAGGTCGGCATACATATGGCCGGACCGGGCAATGGTCACGCGGCCAAGCTCGCCGCGGACCCGGACGTGATCATAAGCGGTCTCAATCGTCCGCTTCAGCGCCGTAGACAGCTCTGAAACGGTGAGTTCGGGCATGTTGGACGCGGGTGAATCAGCCATAATTTGAACTTAGCGGCGACCGTCTCGCGCGTCACCCTTTGTCTACGCGTTACCGGCTTGTTTTAGGGGCAGCCTTCAACTGGGGACTTGATCCCTCATCCAGTCCGGTCCAGTAGCTGCGCGCATGAAAGTTCTTGTTGTCGGATCGGGCGGCCGCGAACACGCCCTCGCATGGAAAATCGCGAAGTCTGAAATCGTCGACGAAGTGTTCTGTACGCCAGGCAATCCCGGAATGGATGCGATTGGCCCCTGTTTCGACGTCGAGCCAACCGATCTGCACAAGATGCAGGAACTGGTCTTGCAGCTCTCGCCGGATCTTATTGTCATTGGTCCGGAGGCACCGTTGGCCGCGGGATTGTCCGATGCTCTGCGTGCCCGAGGGTTTGATGTGTTTGGGCCGAGCGAGAAAGCGGCGCAATTGGAAAGCTCCAAGGGCTTCTCTAAGGACATGATGAAGCAATTCGACATCCCGACGGCCGCTTATGGACGGTTCACGGATCTCACTGACGCGCTCGATTTCCTCGAAACGATGGACGCCCCTTATGTCATCAAGGCCGATGGCCTGGCTGCAGGCAAGGGTGTCGTCATCTGCGACACACTCGAAGAGGCTGAAAACGAAGTCGAAGCCATGATGACTGGCAAATTCGGTGATGCCTCGACTGAAATCGTGATCGAAGAGTTCATGGATGGCGAAGAAGCGTCCATCTTCGTCCTGACCGATGGCGACGGCGCAATTTATTTGCCGCCGGCCCAGGATCACAAGCGCGTTGGTGATGGCGACAAGGGACCGAATACGGGCGGCATGGGATCTTACGCACCTGCGCCTGTCGTTACACCCCGGATCATGGAGCTGGTTCAAACGCTCATCGTTGAGCCGCTGCTCTCGGGCATGGCAGAACAAGGAATGCCGTATCAGGGCGTGCTTTATGTCGGGATCATGGTGACCGAGTCAGGTCCGAGAGTGGTCGAGTTCAACGCTCGATTTGGAGATCCGGAATGCCAGGTCCTGATGGCGGGATTGCCCGGTGACATCGTGCCTGCGCTGCTGATCTGCGCGACAGGTGGCCTGGTGCATGGCCATCGTGAAGTCGCTGAAATGATGGGCGTCAACGCGTTCCAACCAACCGCATGTGTTGTGATGGCGACCGAAGGCTACCCAGAATCTTATGCCAAAGGCTCGATCATTGAAGGGGTCGAGGCGGCTGATGCGGTTGAAAACGTCACGGTGTTCCACGCAGGCACTGATAAAGACAGCGATGGAAAACTGATTGCGGTCGGTGGCCGGGTGCTGGGGGTTACCGCCACGGGGCCTGATCTGCGCGCCGCGGTGGATAGTGCTTATGCGGGTGTAGACGCGATCAACTGGCCGCAAGGCTTCAATCGCAGAGATATTGGCTGGCGGGCCCTGAAATAGTGGCAGAACGAGACCTCTCGACGCTTCTATCGACCCTCCAAGTCGAGCAGCATGATGGCGTGTGGCGGTTCGAGACAATCGCGGCGGACCAAGCCTCATGGGTCGAGCTGGTCAATCTCAAGGATACGCGCGGCATCGCAATGCTGTTCCAGGAGCGTGAGGGACTGACGGTTGTGACCCAGGCCACGGACGAAACGCCCGAAGCCAATCGCTGGGCATGGCTTGAGCTGACTGTTTACTCCGATTTGCAAGCTGTGGGGTTCCTTGCGAGGGTGGCAGCAGCGCTCTCTGAGGCGGGAATTCCCTGCAACGCGGTCGCCGCATTTCACCATGATCATATTTTCGTGCCGGAAGCGCGCGCCAAAGACGCTTCCGAAGCCATTCTGGCGCTTCGATCGGACAGCTGACCCTGCGTCTGACTTGTCGCGCGTGACGGCTTCGCTAAACAGGTTTCAGAAGAGAATTCCACTTTGGGAGGTGCGCCATGGTCCATAGCGGCAATGCACAAGAAATGTTCACCGGCACTAAAGATGTGGTCGATAGCCACAAATTTGATGAGGCCAGTCTCGAAGCCTGGATGGTCGAGAATGTTGAAGGATTTGAAGGCCCTCTGACGGTCAAACAGTTCAAAGGTGGCCAGTCCAATCCGACCTATAAATTGTTCGCGGGTGGCAAGACCTATGTCATGCGCCGCAAGCCCCCGGGTAAATTGCTGCCTTCCGCGCATGCGGTAGACCGCGAATTTCGAGTGATTGACGCGCTTTACCCGCTCGGTTTCCCAGTCGCGCGGCCGTACGGTCTCTGCATGGATGAGAGCGTTGTGGGTACGATATTCTACGTCATGGATTGCGTCGAAGGCCGGATTCTCTGGGACGGAACATTGCCAGATCTGGAACCTTCTGAGCGCCGTGCGATTTACGAAGCCAAGATCAAAACCTTCGCGGATCTACACAATGTGGATTGGCGCGCTGCCGGCCTCGAAGGCTTCGGCAAGGAAGGCGATTATATCGCTCGCCAGACCCACCGCTGGACCAAGCAATATGTTGCCTCCGAAACCAAGAAAATCCCGGAAATGGATGCGCTGATCGAATGGTTGCCGAAGAATATTCCGGATGGCGACAGGACGACGATCGTGCATGGCGACTATCGCCTCGACAATATGATCCTGCATCCGACGGAGCCGAAAGTGATTGCCGTCCTCGACTGGGAGCTTTGCACGCTTGGCGACCCACTGGCAGACTTTACGTATCACCTGATGAATTGGGTCATGCCGAGTTCTGATCCGTCTCGCGGGGCGCTGGTCGATATTGATGACATGAAAGCCTATGGCATCCCGACCATGGAAGAATACACGGCGCTCTATTGCGAGCACACGGGCCGGGATGGCCTGCCGGAAGTTGACTTTTACTTCGCGTATAACGCGTTCCGCCTAGCCGCGATTTGCCAAGGCATCGTAGGCCGTGTTCGTGATGGGACAGCGTCCAACGCAGCGGCGGCGACCATGGAAGCACGGGTCGCACCGCTCGCGGAGTTCGCGGCGGACTGCGCCCGTAAAGCCGGGATGGAAGGATGAGTTTCGACACGCCGATTTCGGAGCAAGACGGAGTCCTGAGCGGTCCGTTTCGATCACCTGCAAACATGTTGATCGAACAGGAATATGGCGGACATAAATCCATCCATGATGATGCCGAAGCCGAACGGCTTGGATTCAAAGCGGGCCCAATTGAGGGGCCGACACATTTCAGTCAGTTCGATCCCCTGCTTGTGCATCTTTGGGGGCAGTCCTGGTTCGAGCAAGGCTGCATCTCCTGCCATTATAAGAACATGGTGGTCGAGGGCGAAGAGGTCCGCGTCTTCGTGAAGCCTGTTTCCGACACAAGCGCAGAGTGTTGGGCCGAAAAGTCAGATGGTACTCCGGTGCTGGAGGCGTCAGCGACGCTTGGACCGGATCATGGTCAGACTCTGCTGGAAGCCCGGATGGAAAAGCTTCGCCCAGCTGGCGAGCTGGTGATCCTTTCCGATCTGACCGTTGGTATGGTTGGCAAACAGGATGAGCCGATCCGGATGGCAGCGGACCAGAATATGGGCGCTCTTTACCCGTTTTCGCTGAATGAGAAGCTCGAGAAGATTACAGAACGCTCGACCTGGTATGACAGTGCCGAGGCGTCTCCCTGGGGGCGGGCCATCATTCCAACCGAGATGATCAGCGTCCTCGCTGAGTACACCAATCGATTGGCTGGATTTCCGGTCAAAGGCCCAGCGATTGGCCTGTTTGCGGATCTGGAAATTCGCTATCTGGACGGTCCGGTCTTCGTCGATGAGCCTTATCTCATTCGCCGTGAGATTGTTGGCCTGTCCCAGGGGCGGCGAACTGAGAATTATTGGACCCGGACCCGCATTTTTGATGCGACGGGCACAATTCAGAAAGCCGAGACACTGCTCAATCACGGCGTGCTGAAGCATTCCTATGAAGGCTATCCGTCCGAACTACTGGCTTGAGCTAGATCGCACGCAGCCTTCCAAGGGCCGGTTTGTTCACGCGCCGGGTTAAGCCTGTCTCCAGATTCATGACCTCCGCGGTCAGCCATTGATAGTGTTGCTCTATCCGCGTGATCAAATCCATATCGAGATCCGGTCGGCTGGCCACGTCTTCGCGCCATGCTTCAATGACGCGGACCTGAGTTTTCAGCCATTCAAGCATATCGCTGGACTGGAAATGATAGCACATGAAGCTCTCCTGCAAATGAGAATGATTTGCAACTGATGGCATGACTCAGATCTTCCCGCAAGAGCGGAAAGCTCAGTTTGGATTGATTGAGACGCTTGCAAAAAATGCCTCAGCAGTCCACGCCGTCCAGGTCTCTATTGAAGATGTAAGTCTCATCGGAGATCGGTTCGGTGATCTCTTTGTAAACTTGATTTTTTGGGTCGCTCCACGACTGCGCGAAAGCTTCCATCCTGACGATCCGATCGCCAAGGAACGCGCGAATGTGTTTCGCATCAAGCATGCCCCAATAGTCCTTCGGATCGACCCGGCACTCATGGTCGAGCGCGGCATCCAGCATTTTTGAGCTGATACGCTCGATATAAGCCACATCAACATCCTGACCCTTGAGGTGATCGCGCATGTGATCGGCGCCGCTGCGGTGCATGACGTATCCGAAATCATAGCCAAGCTGAGCTGACATGAGCGCAATTGGGGTAGGCGGGGCATCATTCTTCAACCAGCCCCACCAGGTGCGGTAGTCCATCATCGTGATCCCATGAACGGCAATATGCGCCGAGTGGTGGATGTGGACTTCATCAAGACCGGGCAGAATGACCATGGCGCAGGCGGACATGCATTGCCCGGCAATCACCGCTGGTTCACCACGATTGTCCAGAATGGTGCTCATTCCGCGCGCCGTCGCCACGTTTCCGCCCGGGCTGGTTATGATGATCCGGCTAGCTTCGGGCAGGGCATTCAGTTTCAGGAACTGCTCTGGGAAGATCGCCGCATTATAGCAGATTACATCCGTGCCCTCGAGCATGGTCACGCCCTCGGTCGCCAGACACTGCTCGACCAGTTGGTCGGTCCTTGCGTCCGGGCGGTCGAATGCTGGCGCACCTATTGCCTGATCGTGGTCCTGAACTTGGGCCTGGGCAAGCGGCGCAATCACCAATGCGCCCAGCAGCGCGAACAACCATGAGTTCATCTTGGTTCCTTTCCTAGCCATGCAAGCATGGGCGAAGATTCCGGCAAATCCAAGGCCCCGGCCGCTCTCGGACTTGCCGAATGCAGCAGCGAGGTTCAAGGTGCTGAAAACGGGAGAGTACGATGAAATCATTCACGAAAGCCTGTCTGGGCGCGCTGGCCGGACTGGCATTTGTTGCGGGCGCTGGGGCGCAGGAAACAAAGACAGTGATCGAAGCGGGCTACCTGCTTGCGCAGCCGGGTGAAGGCTACCTGAAAAACCGCACAATCACGATTGAGGATGGGCGCATTGTGCGCGTCGAACGCGGCTTTAAAAATCAGGCGGACTCAACAAAGGTGATCAATCTGCGAGATGCCTATGTGATCCCAGGCCTGATCGACAGCCATGTTCATCTGACCAGCGAATTCTCACCAACCATGCGGCTGAACATTCTGAGTGATTCCGAAGTCGACGCCGCGCTCGACGGGGCGTCCCATGCCAAGAAAACACTTTTGGCGGGTTTTACCACGGTTCAGGATGTCGGCGGTGCAAATGAAGCGATTTTCTCACTTCGTGATGCGATCCGGGCAGGCAAGGTTCCGGGACCTAGAATCCGCGCGTCCGGGGCCGCAATAACGCCGAGCGGCGGCCATGGCGACGCGAACGGGTTCTCGCCCGCATTGACCAAGATCTTTACCGGTCCGAACGCGTGTAACGGCGTAGACGATTGCCGCCGCGCGGTGCGTGAAACCATCCGCTCTGGCGCAGACGTCATCAAGATAACCGCGACGGGCGGCGTGCTCTCAAACACAAGAGCCGGCCTGGAACAGCAATTCTTCGATGATGAAATCGCCGCGATTGTTGAGACGGCTGAGATGATGGGTCGAAAAGTGACCGCACACGCACACGGCAAGGGCGGCATAGAGGCCGCTTTGCGAAACGGCGTGCAATCGATCGAACACGGTACCTATCTCGACGACGAGACAATTGATCTTTTCAAATCCACCGGAGGGACGCTGGTTCCGACAGTGCTTGCGGGTGTCACCGTTTCTGGCTGGACCGATCAACCATGGTTGCCAGCGCCGTCCAGGGAGAAAGCTGCCGTCATTGGTCCGCTGATGCTGGATATGATGCGCCGCGCACGAGAAGGCGGTGTGAACATCGCGTTTGGAACCGATACAGGCGTCTCCAAGCACGGTGACAATGCGGAAGAGTTTGTCCTGATGGTCGAGGCGGGATTCACGCCAGAGGAGGCCATTCGTGCAGCGACAATCGTAGCGGCGGAGCACCTGGAAATGTCGGATCAGATCGGCACGATCGAGGCAGGGAAGTTCGCGGACATGGTGGTTCTGGAGGAGGATCCTCTGGACGACATCTCTGTGCTTAAGTCTGTCCGATTTGTCATCAAGAATGGCGAAGAATATCGCCGGTAATCCCACGCATTCCCTTCCAATAAACTGCGATCAGAGCTAGGTCTCGGATGTAGAGTAAGATTTGGGGCAAGATATGCATTCAACGCGCACGGGCGTGATTGCGATTATATTGGGCGCGGGCCTTGCGGCTTGCAACCAGGCCAGCGATGCGGATTTAACCAAAGCCTCTCAATGCGTCGACATTCCGGATGGGCAGTTCTTCCAGTTTATCGATGGCAAACTGGTTGCGGTGTCTTCATTGGATGAACAAGTGAGCGAACAGCCGATCCTGACGGCGCAACGTATCGGGCGCAGCCTCGCCGGACAGGGCTTCCCGTGGCTCACGGTGGCCTGGGACGGCCAAACTGCAACGATTGGCGGTCTGGCACCAAACGAAGCCAGCCGGATCGACGGTTTCCGAAACGCCAGGGATGCTTTTGAAAAAGACCCAATGATCGGCGATATGGTTCAGCAGGTCGTCAACAATATCGAATTGCGGTTTCAGAATGCTGACGTCTCTTCGACCCTCGATGATGCCTTCGCCGCGATGCGGATCTCCTGGTTAGAGGCAGACGTCAAAAATCAGGTCGTCATTCTGCACGGAATGGCACCGGATGAAGCAACGAAGCAGGACGCCTACCGCGCTGCCATGAATGCGATCAGTATTAAGCTGAACGATGATGACACCGAATATGTCGCCGTCGACGCCATTTCGGTTGCCGGTCAGACGGAACCAGTTGGTGAGGCCTTGCTGGCACTCAGCGATACGCCTTCACTGATTGAATGCGACAATGCTTTTTTCGAAACCATGGATGATCAGTCGATTGCCTTCGTCGAAGGGGAGGCGATCGTCGCGAATTCGAGCAAACCGCTCATGGATGCGCTCGCAGGAGTGGCGAGTCTTTGCCGCGCTTACGAGATCGAAATCCGGCAGCACGCCGCCGGACCATCAGACCAAGTGGACGTGCTGGAACTATCTCAAAATCGCGCTTCTGCGATCCGGGACCAGCTGTCCATTTTTGCCGATCGAGATGCCATCGAAGCGCGCGGGTTTGGTGCGCAAAATCCGGTGGATACCAGCGACACGCCCGAGGCGCGAGCGCGCAATCAGCGTACTGAATTCATGGTGCGCGAACGCGAAGACTAGAACTTACAGACCAGGCCCTGATCGGCGGGAACGTTCGCCTCAACCGTCGCCAGCCAAGCTTGCGTGATCGCGTCTGTACCTTCCACCATTTTCGGTGTCACGAAAGATCGTGAAACCGGGTAGAAAGCGACCAGGTCTTTCCCTGTGCGGGCGTCGAGCTCGCCGGGTGGCAGCTGTTTTGCGCGATTGGCCGCATAATCCGGAACGAAGAAGAGCGTCGGGGTTGGGCCGGGAAGGTCTGCCGTCGGCGCGCGGTCGGTTTCCCAATCCGTAGCACCGATAACCATGCTATGCGCCAGACTGTCCCCACATGCGACGTGAACGGCTTTTGTGAGTTCGGGGCGTCCGACAAAATCAACGTAAGCAACCGCGCCAGATGCGCTATAGGAACTGACATCGTCATAGGTCAGCACTTCATCATACAAACCGCTCTTCTTGACGAATTCCACGTTCCGCGGCGACGTGATGCCGACGGTGCGAACGCCTTGGCGCTGCAAGCTGTGGGCAGCGGCAATCGCTGTCTTCGATGAGGCGCTGGAGATCAGCGCCGCGTCTGGCCGTGGATCTGCTTGCATCAGGAAATCGCAAATCATCCATCCGGTCAGGTAAAGCGGTCGAAATAGCATCTGCTCTGGCTCGGCGCCCTCCAGATAGGCGGGATCGGTTGAGGTGAAAGCGTAGGTGTTGTAAATCGGCGCAAGACCTTGCCGATGCGCGGCGCCGTCCATGAACCCTCGCTCAGATACCCGAGTTGGACTGACGATGAGTTCCTCAGAAATTGGGAAATAGCCATACACGCGTTGCCCTTCGGATACGCCATCGGCTTTGGACTCGGCAATTGTTGCGAAGCCCCAGACCGGAACGCGTCCCTGAGCATCGTTGTCCGCCGGAAAGAAATTCCAGTAGTGCATCGGTGCGCCACCAAATGCGGCGTATGTGACATTGTTGGTTGTGAGCGCGAACGCATCGAGGCGCAGACGGACATCTCCATCTGCCAGATCGCCCGCGGGCTGGTCGACCCATTGCGTCTCGCGCAGATTGGATTTCGAAATGTGGTGCTGCTTAGCCATGAAATTCTCCGCCTCTGTCGGTCGTTGGCGACACCATGTGCGGATGGCGGGTGATAATCAAGCTTGACGTTGGAGGACCTAGTGGTGCGTCGGATTCGCCTTGTTCTTCGGGTGCGAAAGTTCGAGGTCGCGCACATGATGTTTCAAGGCCGCGAGGGCTTCACGCGCTTCTTCCAGAACGACCGGGGCTTCTGACCGATAGAACTTGTATTCCGGAGTTTCAGGTGCTGCTGTGCAGGCGGATTCAAGTTCGTTCAGCGCCCGTGAAAGCACCTGCGCATAAAACGTCCACGGGGAGGATTTCAAAGCCATTTTGATTTCCGTAAAAAGAATCGACTTCCTGATACACGGAAATAAGTATTCGAACAATTACAAAGTGCAAAAATACGAATACATTCAAAAGTAGACTTGTCGATTATTTGATG
The DNA here is from genome assembly GCA_043513745.1 of Hyphomonadaceae bacterium. Lineage (GTDB taxonomy): Bacteria > Pseudomonadota > Alphaproteobacteria > Caulobacterales > Hyphomonadaceae > Henriciella. The sequence continues at coordinate 3,335,654 of CP121341.1, read as the reverse complement.
TCGGATGAGCGGGACCGTTTCGTGCTCTCGATCAGGTCGGCAAACGGGAACGACAATTCAGGAGATTGAATGCCCGTCTCGATCTGGTCGAGAACCTTCTGGGGTGCGACCGCGGCACCAGTTTTGTCCTTGATTGCGAGCAGTGTCACGACGCCGGCATGGTTTCTCGCGCTGCGCAGGAAGCGCTGCCCCAGCACGAGAAACGCGTCATCCCAGCCATGAATTTGGGTTTCGAGGGAAAACGGTTTCGGGGCCCTCAGCATACGGTTAATCGTCATGCTTTGACCGCAGATCTCGGTCTTCCACCCGTTTGCTTTCAAGACCTTGCGCAAACCTGAGCGGCTGAACAGATCAATGCGGCCAAGGTCGCTGAACGACAGGTATCGGCTATTGGTCATGTGCATGAACATGTCCTGATCCGTCAGCCAAACCCGAAACTTCAGGAATGCAGGCGCAGTCACCGGCGTATGCCTGGCGCCAAAGCGTGCTCGCAGCATTACCCACAGAAGGCGAAACAACAGGTTCATGCCGGAAACTCAGAACCGGCGCGCTCTGACGGGCGCAGAAGGGAATAACTGGAATAAGCGATCATGTTCTCTGCGTGGGGACGTGGTGCGATGTGTTGCAACCCAATGGGACATACAATTCAAGCGCCAATTTGTTAAATTAGTCGCGCCAAAGCTTGTCCAATTCTGCTGCAATCGCAAACGACTTCCTCGCCGCGCCACCCCCGATGCGCAGGCCGATCATTGCAGACCCTTCCAGGGCAGACGGATCATCGCTGTTGCGCGCCCATCTGCTTCCGGCGACAAAGCCTTCGTCCAGCTCGGACAGGAATGCGCCAAATTCCTCTTCGCGGCCGTCTGCGAAGAGCGGCAACCAGATCAGAAACTTCGCCTTCGGCCATTTACGCATGGCGCGAGGTACCCAATTGGCGAGTGCGTCCATATCGGCTTCGGTTTCGTAGCTTGGATCCAGCACGACCAGCATGTCTTCGGCCCGACGCGGTTGCAGGCGCAGGGCGCCGCGATACCCGTCTTCCTTGCGAATCTGCACGCGATCATCTTTGCGCAAAGCTTGAGATAGCGCCGTGTGCTCAGCTGGATGCAGCTCGAACAGGGCCAGTCTGGCCTGGGGGCCGAGGATCTGCGAAGCCAGAGCAGGGGATCCCGGATAAGACCCCGGACCTTTCGATTGCACATGATGCAACCATGGCTGCAGAGCGTTCGCCGCCTTTTTGGCTTTAGGCATGGCGAGAACGCCCGTCAGCGCTTCGCCCGTCTTGATCGATTGCGTACTATTCAAATCATAGAAACCGCGCGCGGCGTGCGTCTCGACATAGAGCAACGGACGGTCTGCCTCGGCTTCGGTTTCTAGCACAGCATGCAAGACGGCGTGCTTCAGCACGTCCGCCTTGTTACCTGCGTGGAAGCCGTGCTGGTAGGACAGCAACGCCTTGTCTACTCTTCGCGTTCGGCGAGCGATGCCTGGCGGATCGCTTCGAACTCATTGCCGGGATACCAGGTTGGCCAGGCATCAGACTGGGCGATTTTCAATCCGACAGAATAGAGCGCCGCGATGTCTTGCTCCATGCCGGACAGATCCCAGTTGTCATTATATTCGTCCATCGGCTTGTGGTAGCGTTGCGCCGTGTAGGTGTCGCCAATTGCTTTACCGGCTGCGATCCCGCCATCTACTTTGTCGACACCACCATCAGCGTACAGCATGGGTACGCCTTTCTTGGCAAAAGACACGTGGTCGGAGCGATAGAAGTATCCGGCTTGTGGGTTCGGGTCGGGCACAATGACACGGCCGGTCTCGTCGAGATGCTCTTTGAGCAAGTCTTCCAGCTCAGATGCACCATAACCGACAACGACCATATCATTCGTCTGGCCCACCGGCAGCATACCGTCCATATTCAGACCAGCGACGATCTGGTTCATCGGAATGGTTGGGTTCTCAGCATAGTAAGCTGAGCCGAGTAGACCGGATTCTTCCAGCGTCACGGCGAGGAACAAGGCCGAGCGATTGAGGTCCTCAGCCGCCATTGCCTCCGCCATCTCCAACAGGGCCGATGTGCCAGTCGCATTGTCGACCGCTCCGTTGAAGATGTCGTCCTGGTAGAAATCCTGATTAGGCTCTCCGGCCTTTTCCTCGGACTTTTTGCCGAGATGATCCCAGTGCGCGGTGAACAGCATATATTCGTCCGGCGTCGTTGAGCCCGGCAGCATGCCGACAACGTTGCGGGACTGTGTGGTGGTCACCGATTGAACGAGGTTTCCGCTAGCCGTGAGGCCGCCCATGTCGACCGGACGGAACCCTTGCGTTTTGGCAGCGATTTTCATCTCGGAAAAATCAAGGCCCGCCTCTGCGAACAGGGATCGCGCGGTTTCTTCGGTGATCCAGGACTCAAACAGAGTGCGATTGTCGCCGCCATCAGTCCGCACCAGATCCGCTTGCGCGCCCGACCAGGAATTTCCAACCACGTCCCAGCCATATGAGGCAGGCGCGGTTTCGTGCACGACGATTGCGCCGGTTGCGCCCCGGCGACCGGCTTCTTCGAACTTGTAGGTCCACCGGCCATAATAGGTCATGGACTTGCCTTTGAAGAGCTCGCCTTCCAGCGCATAGCCCGGGTCATTGACCAACATGACGACGGTTTTTCCCTCGACATCGAGGCCTTCATAATCGTTCCAGCCATACTCAGGCGCGACGACACCATAGCCGACAAAAACCAGTTCGGAATCTGTCCATTCGGCTTGGTCGCGGTCTTGTTTCTTGGTCCACAGAACGGCGTCTTCCTTCAGCGTCATCGGGAAGTCTTCACCAGATGCACCGCCAGAGAATGTGAGCGAAGATGCGTTTTCGTCCAGGGTCTGTTCGACCATTCCGACAGTCTGAAACCAGCTGCCATTCTCACCGGCGGGTTGAAGGCCAACGCGCGCCATCTCGGCGGCGATCCAGTCGGCAGCCTGTTCGCCTTTTTCGGCGGCTGGTCCACGTCCTTCAAATGCGTCATCTGCAAGCGCTGCGATGCGCTGGCGCAGATCATCCGCGCTAATCGCCGCGCTCGTCCCTTCAGGAAGCGGCATGAGTAGGGCCTTGGCCTCGCTCGTCTCAGTTTCCACTGGAGGGGTTTCCGGTGTGATCGGGTCAGTGTCTTCCGCGGTCTGTCCGCAAGCCGTAATCAGCGCCAGGGCTGATGCCGCAAGTGTGAGACGAATCATGGTCTCTCGCTCCTGTCATTTTCTATGGCGCCCGGTGTGGCACAGGGCGCTCAGAGCGACAAGGTTGCTTCTGAAACCGTTTACTCCCCTGGCAGTGGAATGTGCTCGTCTTCGCCGTCTGGCAAAGTGAACGGCGTGCCATTCCAATTGCCCTCCGCAGAAGCGCGCCAGTCGGCCTTGGCCTGTTCAATACGCGCCTTGTCTGTGGCAACAAAATTCCAGTCAATCTTGCGCGGCCCGTCCATCGGCTCTCCGCCTGCCAGCATGAAGCGCGTACCCGCAGAAACAGACACTTCGACATCAGCGCCTGGCGTCAGGACTGCCATCTGACCGGCTTCAATCGTTTCGTTGTTGATTGAGGCCGACCCAAAAGCCACGTATAGCGCTCGTTCCTCTGCCTCATTTGCGCCAATGGTGAAATCGGCGCCAGCGTCAGCTTCTGCGCCGACATACCAGATACCCCATGGAAACTCGACTGGCGACGTATGCCCAAAGGCGGTTCCTGCAAGGACACGTGCGTTGGCGCCGCCGAGATCAAACGCGGGTATCGTGTCTGCCGGGTGGTGAACGAAATCCGGGGCAACTTCCGCATATTCCTTCGGCAGGGCGACCCAGGTCTGGATGCCGTGCATGGACTGGCCCGCCACGCGTTCTGCGTCGGGTGTCCGCTCGGAGTGGCAGATCCCGCGCCCGGCCGTCATCCAGTTCACAGCGCCAGGTCGAATGACGAGATCATTCCCCAGATTGTCCTTGTGCCGGATGGCGCCTTCGAACAGAAAGGTCACGGTTGAGAGACCTATATGCGGATGCGGGCGGACATCGAATCCCTTTCCAGGTGCATACTCAACTGGCCCGAAATGATCGAAGAATATGAATGGACCAACCATTTTTCGACTGTGGAATGGGAGGATCCGTCGCACGACAAATCCGTCACCTAGGTCTTTTTCTCGCGGTTTTATGATTTGCTCGATTGCTGCACTCATGGTTCTCGTCCTCAGTATTTGAGATTCAGGAAGTAATTAGTCCAATGAGCACCGATCTCCATAATTTCGTAGCCGAGATCCGCGCATGTCAATTATGCAAAGCTGACATGGAGCGTCCGCCGAAACCGATATTGCAAGTGTCCAATGCGGCCAGAATTTTGATTGCGGGTCAGGCGCCAGGTAATCTCGCGATGGAGTCGGGTCGGCCTTTCACCGATCCGTCCGGCGTTCGATTGCGGGACTGGCTGAACGTGGATGAAGAGACGTTCTACGATGCATCCAAAGTTGCCATTGTCCCGATGGGATTCTGTTTTCCGGGATATGACAAGAATGGCGGCGATATTCCACCGATGAAGCGCTGCGCCGAAACCTGGCGTCAGCCGCTGCTGGACCGAATGTCGAATATCGGACTGACCGTTTTGATCGGCGGCTATGCTCAGAAGTGGCATATCGGCGATCAGATGGAAAAGACGCTTACGGCCACGGTGCAAAAATGGCAGAGCTTTCTGGATCAGGGTGTCATCGTTACGCCACATCCCAGTTGGAGAAATAATGCATGGTTGAAGCGCAATCCTTGGTTCGAAACCGATCTGTTGCCCGAATTGCGAAAGCGGGTTCGCTCCTTGCTCTCCTGATTGCAATCGGCTTTGGGTTTCTGGCCGCCTGTGTCACGCCGGCCACTTTGAAATCGCTTAACCTCGAGAACCCGCCCATGCCCATGCTGGAACCAGATGCCAACCGAATGATCAGCTTCGACGGAGCCGAGCTTGGCCTCACCGTTTGGGATACAGAGACGCCGCCGGAAATCGTTATTGTCGGTGTGCACGGCATGAATGACTACGCCAACGCCTTTCACATGGCGGCGCCGTACTGGGCAGCGCGCGGTGTAAAGACGTACGCGTACGATCAGCGAGGCTTTGGGCGGTCTTATGGCCGTGGAGAATGGCCGGATGAAGAGTCCATGCGCGAAGACCTGCGCACAGCGGTTCGTCTCGTGAGAGCGGATCACCCGGACGCCGTACTGGCTGTGGTCGGGATCTCGATGGGCGGCGCTGTGACGATGACTGCGTTTGGATCGGACCGGCCGCCTCAGGGCGTCGATCGAGTCGTATTTTCCGGGCCGGGCCTACGCGGGTGGGGGTCCATTCCCGTCGTGCAACGTGCGGCGCTTTGGACGAGTGTCCGCGCGCGTCCTGGCTGGGCGGTCCGACCGCCTCGCTTCGTGAAAATCGAGCCGAGCGACAATGTCGAAATGCTCCAGCGCCTGTGGACTGATCCGCTCGGCATCCGCACCAATAAGATTGAACAAGTGCACGGCGTCGTCTCTCTGATGGAAAATGCCCATAAGGCAGCGCCGAACCTGAAATCGGATATTCCAATGCTCCTGACCTATGGCGCCAAGGATATTGTCATTCCAAAAAATGGCGTCCGTCGCACCGCAAAACGCCTACCAGGTCATGTGCGCACCGCGTACTATCCCAATGGCTATCACATGCTGCTTCGTGACTTGCAGGCAGAAACGGTGTTCGAAGATGTGCTCACATTCCTGCGTGACCCGAATGCGCCACTTCCCAGCAATGTGAATGAAGTTCCGGGACGAACGTCCGACTGATTGTTGACCCAGCGCGAAGAGGCGTTACACCGCCGCTTTGTTTCAAATGCAACCATGACGATGGGCAGCCGGTATGTTTGACAATCCCGCATTCGATAATCACGAGGGCGTACACTTTTTCTCGGACGAGCCAAGCGGTCTGCGCGCAGTCATCGCGATCCACTCAACGGCGCTCGGCCCATCATCCGGCGGAACGCGGATGTGGGACTATCCGGATAGCCATTCCATGGTCACGGATGTGCTGCGGTTGAGCCAGGGCATGAGCTATAAGAATGCCATGGCTTCCATTCCGCACGGCGGTGGTAAGGCGGTCATCTGGGGTAACTCCAAAACCGATAAGACCGAAGCCTTGTTCCGGGCTTTCGGGCGTGCCGTCGACAGCCTGCAAGGGCGTTACTGGACGGCTGAAGACGTTGGTATCGATACGGCGGACATCGAAATAGCGGCTCAGGAGACCCGCTATGCCGCCGGGCTCACAACTGGCGATGCTGCGAGCGGCGACCCATCGCCCGTAACCGCGCTGGGCGTCTTTAAGGGCATTCAACAAACCGCGCTGCGCGCCTTCGGCAGTGACGATCTGAACGGCAAGACGGTCGCTGTTCAGGGTGTTGGATCCGTTGGCGGATATACTTGCAAACACCTCGCCGAAGCGGGAGCCAATCTGGTGATCACCGACATTGATCAGGACGCCCTGGCGGAGATTGCAAAAAACACCGGTGCCAAGATTGTCGCGCCGGATGACATCTATGATGTCGACGCCGACATCTTCTCCCCCAATGCTTTGGGTGCGATCATCAATGAAGACACGTTGAAACGCCTCAAAGTGAAGGTCATTGCGGGCGGCGCGAACAACCAGTTGGTGACACCTGCGATGGGCGAATTTGTGCGCCGCGCGGGCATCCTGTACGCGCCTGATTACGTCATCAATGGCGGCGGGATCATCAACGTGGCGGCTGAAATCTCCGGTGACTATTCGCGCGCCTGGGTCGATCAGAAGCTTGAGACTTTGATCGATACCCTTGGCAGCGTTCTCGATACTACATTGGATAGTGGGCGGCCGACGAACGAGGTCGCGGACGAGATTGCTCGCGCCCGGATCGCTGCTGCGCGGGCCTAAGTTTCGTCAGGGACTGCCTCAACAGCATCCGGATCTTGATCAGGCCCTGGCGCTTCCTCCACGACGGGCGGTATCTGCGTGGCTACGCCTTCGCACGCAAATGGTTCGGCAGCTACAGGCTTCCCCTCGATCAAGCGAACGGCCCGCGCGGTGCCGCGGGCATTGCCTGCGGTCAGCGCGAACGTGCCCTCCAGCACATTCACGTTGCGCTGATAGAAGGGCAGGTATCCTGACCAGGTCCGGCGCGTCAAAGTTGGTGCGAGTTCAAACCGCCCCGTCGAGGCTCGGCGCGCGCCTTCGAAGCGGCCTGTCAGAGAGACACGATTGATTTCCTTCGTGCCGACGAAGCTAACCGGAAACCGACCTCTTGGTGCGATTAGTTGGAACGCCTCTTCGACTTTTTCACCGTTCCCCACGACTGGCGCAGCGAGCGGGTCATCTGACAGAAACACCCGCCAGGCCAGATGCAGCCCTTCATATGTTGAAAGGTCTGCCGTCTCCGTACAGGTGTCGATTTGCCATTCCCCATCCAGTCTGAATTTCTCGTACTGCATCCAGCCCGTCACGACCGCGGTGGTCGCGGTAAATGCTACGGACGCGTATTTGATAAATTCCAACATTGCCCAATCCCCTCAGATCTCTCGAGGGTCAGCTTAGCCGAAGCTGTGTCAGAGGGTAAGCCGGTAGCTATAGTGCGGGTTGGATCGGGCCGTCTGCGCGTCCGTGCACGAATTGATCGACATGAGCGTTTCCGCTGTCGTCAATCATGCTTGCTGGGCCGCGCCAGATGATCTTGCCCTCGAACAGCATGGCGATCTCATCGGCAATCTTGCGCGCGCTCGCCATATCATGGGTGATCGATATCGCTGCAGCGCCGAGGGCTTTGGTTTGCTCAACGATCAGGTCGTTGATGGCGTCCGCGGTGATTGGATCGAGGCCGGTGGTTGGCTCATCGAAGAAAATCAGTTCCGGGCGCGAGGCGATAGCGCGAGCGAGGCCAACGCGCTTTTGCATGCCGCCCGAGATTTCGGCTGGGGTGAGATCAGCGACGTCAGATCCGAGGCGAACCTGCTTCAGTGTTTCAATGGCGCGTTCCTTGGCTTCTTTGCGCTTCATGCCGTCCGCATTTAGCAGTCTGAAGGCGATGTTCTCCCATACGGTCAGACTGTCGAACAAAGCCGCTGACTGGAACAACATGCCAATACGTGCGCGCATCGCTTCACGGGTTTTGCCCTGATCATGGGTGACGTCTTCACCATCGAACAGGATTTGCCCCTGGTTTGGCGTCATCAGGCCAAGCGCATTCTTGAGCATGACCGATTTGCCTGAACCTGAGCCTCCCAGCACAACCACGGATTTTCCCGGTGCGACGTCGATATCCACGCCTTTCAGGACTTGTTTGGGGCCAAAGGACTTATGCACGTCCTTCAGTTCGAGAAGAGGTTTCGTGCTCATGATCCGAAATCCACCAGGACGGTTGAGATGAGGTAGTTGAACGCAAGGATAAGGACCGCAGCGCCGACCATCGCAAAGGTCGCAGCGCGACCAACGCCTGTCGCACCAGCCGTGGACTTGTCTCCGTGATAACAGCCGAGGATCGCGATCACGCCGCCAAAGACCACCGCCTTGATCAGACCGACCGTCACGTCTTGCCAGGTCAGGAAATCGATTGTGTTGCGCAAATAAGTGGTTGAGTCGAAGCCGAGCCCTAACGTACTGACGGCCCAGCCCCCCATGACCCCGATGACGTCGGCAATCAGAACCAGAATGGGCAGAGTCAGGATCCCGGCCAGAAAGCGCGGCGCGTACAGATAACGAAATGGGTTGGCGCTCAGCGTCTTCAGCGCGTCGATCTGTTCGGTGACGCGCATGGCGCCAATCTCCGCAGCGATTCCGGCAGAGACACGCCCGGCCAACATCAAGCCGGTAATCGTGACGCCGAGCTCGCGGGTGATGCCGAGGACGACAATGTTCGGAACGAATTGCTCCGCGCCAAACCTGCTACCGCCGGAATAGATGTTCAGGGCAAGCGCGGCGCCGATAAAGATCGCGGATAGGCCGACTACGGGCAGGCTGTAGAAACCAATCGCGATCATTTGCCGAACGATCTGAGACGGGTACCAACGCGGGCTAAAGCTCGCGCCCATGGTTTTCGCGGTAAAAATCGAGAGACGACCCATCTCGCCCAGCATGGCCAGCGTTGCGCCGCCGAGCCATTGGAGCGGATTGGGGAAACCCGTTTTAGCTTTCGTAGATGCGTTTGACACGAGGCGTCAGTCCTGTGGTGAGTTCGTAACCAATGGTGCCCGCCAGGGCGGCTTGTTCTTCTAAAGGAGCGTCAGGCCCGATCAATTGGGCATAAACACCGGGACGTGCAAGGTCCGCGGCATTTGTGACGTCAACCGTAATCAAATCCATCGAGACACGCCCGATAATCGGACAACGCTTCTTGCCCAGGATCGCAAAGCCCTTGTTTGAGGCAGACCGCGGAAACCCGTCGCCATAACCGATTGCGAGCGTTGCGACCAATGTCGGCTCGGTCGCCCGCCATGTGGCGCCATAACCAACCGTGTCTCCGGCTTCGAGCTGGCGAACCTGAAGAATTGGGGCTTCGAGAGTCAGTCCGGGCTTAAGTATAAGGCCTTCCGGCGGATGTCCGCCGCCAAAGAGCGCAATACCCGGTCGGGTTAGCGTTTGGTGATAGTCGGCGCCCAGCCAGACGCCGCCAGAATTGCTGAGGCTGAGCGGTATATCCGGAAACGCATTGGCGAGTGTCTTTAGCGCCTCAAGTTGATGCGCGTTTATCATCGCACTCGCATCTTCGGAACAAGCCAGATGCGAGATGATCAGTACGGGGTCTTGGGCTTCACTCGCCGCTGCGAGATCGTGGGCATCCTTTGGCGGCAGACCCAGCCGGTTCATGCCGGTGTCAAAGTGCAGGACGTAACCGCGAGGCATCTTCACGCCGTCGACCAGCCAGTCCGCCATTGTCCGGAACTGAAAACTGGAATTGATCACCGGGATGAGCGCGTTTTCGCGGTAAAGCGCTTCTTCATCGGGGGAAGGACCGTTCAGGACATAAATATTCGGATGGCTGCCCAGTGTCGCGCGTGTCACCTCTGCCTCATGACTGTGGGCGACGAAAAAGTGGTCACAGCCTGCATCATGCAGAGCCGCTGCCACTTGCGGCAAGCCATGACCATAAGCGTCCGCCTTGATGACGGCCGCCGTCACGCCGCCGACTTGCGCAGAGCTGACCGTGCGCCAATTGTCGGCGATATTGGACAGATGGATATGGGCGCGCGGTCTCAGGCTCATACGCGCCGGATTACAGCGCTTTGCGGCAGATGTAAGGCCTATTCCTCAAATGCACCCTGCGATGGACGTGCAAGGTTGCCGAGGATCACGTCCGCGTCCTGCTCGATCGAGCCGGATTCACGCAGGTCGCCGCCCTGGTCATCGATATAGAGCGGCAGGTTTTGCAGTTCTTCGGTCGCTTCACGCAGGGTTTCGAAATCGTTCTTATCGAGATCACCCTGCCTGATCTTGTGCGCGTTGATGCTGGTGCGTTCAGCCAGAATCCGAGTTGCGAGCTGCTCTGATGACATTTCCAGAGAGAAGAAAGCGACCTTGCCGCCATCCATGGTCTTGGTCGAACCGTCTTCTTGTTTCTCACCGCGATAACTTGCAGCGACATTGTAAGCGATATTGGTGACCAGCGATGTCTTACCCATTGAGGGACGACCTGCGAGGATGATCAGGTCGGATTTGTGCAGCCCGCCCATCTTGTGATCGAGATCGTCCAGAAGCGTCGCAATGCCCGCAATCTTGCCCTCACGCTTGAAGGCGGCTTCCGCCATTTGCAGGGACTCGGTTAGCGCTTCCGAGAAGGTGGAGAAGCCGCGCCCGGTGGATCCACGCTCGGCCAGGGAGAACAGCTCGCGCTCTGCCAGCTCAATCTGCTGCGTTCCATCAACTTCCCGATCGTGATGCTGCGCGCGTGACTGAACTCCGGCGCCAATATCGATGAGCTCCCGGCGCATGGCGAGGTCGCGGATAATGCGCGCATAGTCCTGGACCTCGGGTCCGAACGCCGCGCTGTCGAGCAGGTCAGCAAGGTATTGCGCGCCGCCGATCTGAGTCAGCCGCTCATCCTTCTCAAACTGTTCGCGCAAGGTGACACCATCTGCCACGCGACCATTTTGAATGAGCATCATGCAGGCTTCAAAGATCTCCTGATGTGCGGGCGCGTAAAAATCACCCGGACGCAGAAAGTCTGAGACGCGCTGAAACGCGTTATTATCATACAGGATCGACCCGATGACGGCGGCCTCTGCAGACAAATTGTGCGGCAGTTCGCGTCCTGGTTCATCCGATTCCGGAATGGGTGAGATAGCAGTGCTCATGCGCAAGTGTTAACCATAGTTATGAGTTTTGATCATCCCCCGGATGCAGGAAACCCACGGACTTCATGCAACTTATCCACAGTTGACCACGCCTGCATTATTGCACGGAAATGGTGGCTGCACCGCATCGGGTGGCGTTTCTGATTCTATACGCTATGTAGCGCCCTTCGCTCTGATTTGATTCACCAAAACTCCGCGGAGAGCTTTCTTCATGAGCCCGGTCTCTATGCTGTCTAATCTCTCCAGTCCGGCTTCCGTTTATGGAGCGCCGTTCGGGCTCGACGTGTTGCGCCTGATTGAGGCGTTGGACGAGCGCGGCTCTGCAGCTCTGTATGTCGCGCGGGATGACAAGCAGGCGGCGACGGCGTTCAAATTGGCGCAGTTCTACCGCCCCTCGCTCGAGATAGTGCGCCTGCCGGGATGGGACGTTCTGCCTTATGACCGGGTTAGTCCGTCGCCCGCCGTCGCTGCGGCGCGGTGCGCGGGATTGGCGTTTCTTGCTCAGCGTGCGGCAAATGCAGAACCGTGCCTCGTCATTACGACAGCGAGCTCGCTGGTCCAGCGAGTACCGCCGCTTGAGACCATGCGCGCCAGCTCGCTCTCGGTTTATACGGGTGGCAGAATTCAGCAGGATGATCTGTCCTCGTATCTCTCGATCAACGGATACATTCGCGTTGCGTCCGTATCGGAGAAAGGCGAATATTCGATCCGAGGCGGCAAGGTGGACATATATCCACCAACCGGTGATGAGCCAGTTCGTCTCGACCTGTTCGGTGATGAAATCGAGACGATCAAGGCGTTCGATCCGGAAACACAAATCTCGACGCGCGTCCTGAACCGTGTCGCGCTCGCCCCGGTTTCGGAAGTTTTGTTCAATGAGCAAACGCTTGGATTGTTCCGGACGCGCTATTTGGAAGCGCTGGGATCGCCCGTGGGTGACCCGATGTATGAGGCCGCCCGAGCGGAGATCCGCCGCGGCGGTATCGAAAGCTGGTTGTCGCTGTTTCATGACCGCTTGCAAACGCTGTTCGACTATCTTGGCCCTGGGGTCCTGATCGGGCTTGGCGCTTTGTCCGCAGAGGCGGCGGGCGAACGCTTGGCGCAGGCCAAGGATTATTATGAAGCGAGGCTCGAAGCGGCGGGTGAAGAGCGCGAAGCCCGGGTTTTGCCGCCCGACCATCTCTATCTGACGGAGAAAGAGCTGACTGAGGCGTTGCAAACACGCGGCGTCGCTCGGTTCCATAGCGGTTCTGGGGAAGGGGGCGTGGACCTTGGCGGCGCGCAGGGGCGTGACTTTGCGCCGGAGCGTGCCCAGCCTGAGGTCAATATTTTCGAAGTTGCTGCCGCCCACGCGAAGGGCAAACATGATGCTGGGAAAACCATTATCTTCGGCGCCTGGACGGAAGGCTCAGCCAGTCGCCTCGAAGGGGTTCTGGAAGATCACGGCCTTCCCGATGCGACGCGGATTTACTCGCTCGAAGCTGCGAAACAGGCCGAGATCGCAATCTGTGAGTTGCCGCTGGAGAGTGGCTTCGAGACCGATGATCTCGTTATCATTGGCGAGCCGGATATTCTGGGAGACCGCCTCGCGGCTCCGCGCCGCAAGCGCAAGGCTGCGAACTTCATTGCAGAGGCGGGAAGTCTCAACCCCGGTGATTTGGTGGTTCATGTTGACCACGGCGTCGGGCGCTATGTCGGGCTGAAAACGCTCGACCTGGCAGGGGCGGCGCATGATTGCCTGGAGCTTGGCTATAGCAAAGGCGACAAGGTTTTCCTGCCGGTTGAGAATATCGATCTGATCAGTCGGTATGGCAGCGAAGATGCCGAGAGCGCGATTGACGCGCTCGGCGGTGCTGGCTGGCAGACCCGCAAGGCGAAAGCCAAGAAGAAAATCCTTGAAATGGCGGCCGAGCTCATGGCGATCGCGGCCGCTCGCGAAATGAAGAAAGCCGATTCCGTCGTAACCGGAGATGGCTTGTACGAAGAGTTCGCGGCGCGCTTCCCATATGAAGAGACCGATGACCAGTTGAACGCCATCGAAGATGCATTGTCGGACCTTTCATCCGGAAAGCCAATGGACCGCCTGGTTTGCGGTGATGTCGGATTTGGCAAAACCGAAGTTGCGCTGCGTGCGGCTTTTGTCGCCGCAATGGCTGGGCAACAAGTGGCGATCATCGCGCCGACAACGCTGTTGGCCCGGCAGCACTATAATACGTTCGCAGCACGGTTCGCAGGTTGGCCGCTCAATGTCCGTCCACTGTCGCGTTTCGTGTCAGCAAAAGAGGCGAATGAAACGAAAGCGGGTATGACGAACGGGACGGTTGATGTCGTCATCGGCACTCACGCGTTGCTGGCTAAGAATGTCGAGTTCAAACGGCTGGGTCTGCTCATCGTTGATGAAGAACAGCGTTTTGGGGTGAAGCACAAAGAGCGCTTGAAAGAACTGAAGGCAGACGTGCACGTCCTGACACTGTCGGCGACGCCGATCCCTCGCACGCTGCAAATGGCGCTCACCGGGATCCGTGATCTTTCTATCATTGCGACACCTCCCGTCGACCGTCTTGCGGTGCGCACCTATGTCACTGAATTCGATACCGTCACGGTCCGCGAAGCGCTGCTGCGTGAAAAGTATCGCGGCGGCCAGAGCTACTATGTTGCACCGCGGATTTCAGACCTGGATTACCTGGAGAACTTCCTCAGATCGAACGTCCCGGAAGTGAAGTTCTGCGTGGCCCATGGTCAGATGCCGGCCGGCGAACTCGAAGACCTGATGACGGCGTTTTACGAGGGCGAGTATGACGTGCTGCTCTCGACCACGATTGTCGAAAGCGGTCTTGATATTCCGCGCGCCAACACGCTGGTCATTCACAAGGCGGATCGGTTTGGTCTGGCGCAGCTTTACCAGCTTCGCGGCCGTGTCGGACGATCGAAACTGCGCGCTTATGCCTATCTGACCACCCCGGCAGACCGGGTGATCTCGCAATCCGCGGAACGACGCCTACGCGTTTTGCAATCGCTCGACAGCCTTGGCGCTGGGTTCCAGCTCGCCAGTCATGACCTGGACATGCGCGGGGGCGGCAATCTCTTGGGCGATCAGCAATCCGGACATGTTCGCGAAGTCGGCGTCGAGCTTTACCAGCAGATGCTAGAAGACGCGGTCAAGGCGCTTCAGTCCGGATCGAACGATGTTGATGATGTGGCAGACGAATGGTCGCCGCAGATAAATCTGGGGCTCTCAGTCCTCATTCCAGAAGGATATGTTGAAGACCTTGGAGTGCGCCTTGGCTTGTATCGCCGGCTTGCTGATCTTGCGACTGAGCAGGAGCGCGAGGCTTTCGCGGCCGAATTGATCGACCGTTTCGGACCTTTGCCGAAAGAGACCCAGCAACTGCTCGATGTCACCGCCGTCAAGGTAACGTGCAAATCGCTTGGCATTTCCAAGCTCGACGCTGGACCTAAAGGTGTCGTGCTTACGTTCCGGGAAGACACCGCCGTGGACCCTGCCAAGTTGATGATGTTGGTTCGGTCGCGGCCTGGAAAAATGAAGCTGCGCCCGGACAGCAAGCTGGTCATCATGGGTGTGCCTGCCGATGCAGACGCGCGAATGTTGTCCGTTAAAGGTCTGCTGAATGAGTTATCCGCAACGGCGGTATCGGCTTAGGATGCGGTTCGCTGCCGTGTGAAGGGCGACTTTGCCGTCAGGCCGCCGATCAGAGTCTTCAGCGTATGGAACTGACGTCGCTCAATCGCGCGCCAGGTCAGTCGTCCGCCGACAGCTTCCTCGATACGGCGCGATAGCACGACCGCTCCTCGATAAGAGGTTTCAGGCAGTGTAATGCAAACATGCTGAGAATCGAGGCGTGCGGCCAGATCTGTGTCGCGCAGCATCGACTTGATTGTCAGCGCAACCGAGCGAATGTCATGTTCCGGTGTCAGCGTGAAGGCGACGACAGTGAGCGGGATGAGCAGACGATCAGCTTGCTCCATTTGCGCTTCGAGATGCGATTCAAGGTATTCCCGAGAAACCAATCCCGTCGCGTGATCTTCAATCATACCAGCGGGTATCTGATGTGCATCGCGTTCGACCAATACTTCATGGGACAAGGCGTGCAAATTGTGGGCGATGCTTTCAAGATCGGAGCTCAGGTCCAGAATCTCGTCCGCGTTGGACATGTCTTCGCTTGAAATCTCTCCAGCCAGTTCGGGGCGGAGCAACAGGACAACGCGTGGGATCGTGACGATTTGCATCGACTTTACGCGGGTCAGAAGTTTCGCCGCTTCGTCGTTCGCGCTGGCAGGGCAGAGGACCAGAGTCTGGAACCGCCCGCTCGCGAGATAGTCTTCCGCCGTCAACCGGCTTATGGCGGCAACGAGAGTGACTTGTGCTTCGGCGAGGTTGGATTTGATGGCGTTCAGGAACGGGGCGTCCTGACCAAGCCAGAGTACGCGCGCGCGGCCCACCGGAGTGGTAGATGCTGTGCCGGTTCCAAACCTTTCGGCCGTACGAGCGCGCAATTGAATTTCGCGCTGACGCTGACTTTCGCGCTGTCGAATGGCCAGCCGCGCCGGCAACGATTCGATTTGTGCGACATCGGCAAGGTGGATATCGCTATGCACCGTAGAAAGGCCTTGCTTGCCGATGGTGACAATCAGTCGATTATCCAATCCTTCGAACTCGCTACGGCGGGTCAGATTATCAATCAGGGCGGGCGCAGAGTCCGGCGGAAGGTAAGATCCACGCACCGGAACCGGGCGCAGGCCAGCTTGCCGAAGCCGCGTCTGGAGCATTTCCAGGCGAGGGCTTTCGGATACGACATGTATCACCGGTGCATCGAACCGTTGGTCATTGAGCATTTTGGTCGCCCTCGAGTCGACGTTGCGTCAGGCCTTTCCTTTGCGCCCTTGAGTCTTAAGGTCTGGTTGATCTGAGAGGTTATTTAGCCCGCAAAATAGGGAGAGAACGATGGCGCAAGGCCCATTGGATGGCGTGAAAATTGTCGAATTTGCAGGGATCGGTCCTGGTCCGTTTTGCGGGATGTTACTCAGCGACATGGGCGCAGATGTCGTGAGAATCGATCGGGCGGGTTCGAATCGGCCCGGCAATCCGGCAGACGTTATGAGTCGTGGACGTCGCTCGATTGCGCTCAATCTGAAAGACGATGCAGATCGCGAAACCGCATTCAAGCTATTGGAACAAGCCGATGGCCTGATTGAAGGATTTCGTCCTGGTGTCATGGAACGCAATGGTCTCGGCCCCGATGAGGTCCTGGCGCGCAATCCCAAGCTTGTTTACGGGCGCATGACCGGATGGGGGCAGCAAGGCGCGCTGTCGCACTCGGCGGGGCATGATCTCAATTATATTGCAATTACGGGTGCACTGCATGCGATGGGGGATGGAGATGGTCGCCCGCGCCCGCCTCTGAACCTGATTGGCGACTATGGTGGCGGCGCGTTGTATCTGGCGATGGGGCTGTTGGCGGGCATCGTCAACGTCAAGAATGGCGGCGACGGACAAGTGATTGATTGCGCCATGTCAGATGGCGCCGCGTCCCTTGCAACCATGTTTTACGGCATGCGCGCCATGGGTATCTGGACCGATGATCGCGAAGCCAACCTACTGGATGGCGGCGCTCATTTCTACGACACGTATGAGTGTGCAGACGG
Organism: Hyphomonadaceae bacterium; assembly: GCA_043513745.1. Lineage (GTDB taxonomy): Bacteria > Pseudomonadota > Alphaproteobacteria > Caulobacterales > Hyphomonadaceae > Henriciella. The sequence continues at coordinate 3,318,645 of CP121341.1, read as the reverse complement.
GAAATGGGTCTCGATTGGTTCGATCGAGCCGCAATTCTACGCATTGTTGGTTGAAAAGGCGGATCTCACCGATCCTGACTTCCAGGCTCAAATGGATCGCTCCAAGTGGCCGGATTTAAAGGCAAAACTTATGGCGGTGGTGAAAACCAAAACACGCGATGAGTGGTGCGAGATCATGGAAGGCACGGATATCTGCTTCGCCCCGGTACTCTCAATGTCCGAAGCGCCTGATTACAAGCACAACACAGATCGCGGAACGTTTGAGACGATTGACGGCGTGGTCCAGCCGGGCCCTGCACCCCGCTTCTCGAAAACGCCGGGAGCCATCCAAGGCAAACCTGCCGGAATCGGACAGCACCAGGAAGAGGTGCTCAAAGACTGGGGAATCGCTTAAACACCGCCTCCTGAACCTTATTGAGCGGAGACAGGGATGGGCGCACTTCCCGGCACTACAGGACGACGACGGATCTATCTGATGCGGCACGGCTTCGTCGACTATACGTCGCCGGAAGTCCGTGCGGCGCAGGATCCGTCGATTGCTTACCTCACTGAGCGGGGGCGGGAAGAGGCGCGTGCAGCGGGTATTGCGCTCTCGGAAGTTTCGCTCGACGCGGCCTTCCATACAGGTCTACGCCGAACGCAGGAGACTGCAGAGATTGTGCTATCCGAGCATGAGCTGGATACACCGGAGCTCGAAAAGGAATCCCGGTTTCAGGAATTGCGGTCTGGTCAGTATATTGATTTCAAGTCTGCTGAGCATCTAGCCGCCACGATGACGTTCCAGTTCGAACAGGCCGGAAAACCCGGCGCGACGTTTCTGGATGGCGGTGAGAAATTCTCTGATGCTATGGAGCGGATCGAGGATGGACTGAAGGGCCTGCTCTCTCGTCCAGGCTGGGCCTCTGCGCTTTTAGTGGCGCACGAGGTCGTCAATCGAATGATTCTGGCCTGGGCAATTGGAGCGCCGCTCGGATCTAGCGCTGGCTTCGAACAGGATACCGGCTGCATTAATATTATCGATTTCGATCTGGTGCCGGATGAAGTTGGAAACACGCGTATCGAGCGCGCGATGATCAAGGCGGTTAATCTGACCCCCGCTAACTATCTGAAAAATGGAATGAATTTGCGTTCGCTCGAGGCAATTTTTACCCGCGCCGAAGCCTGAACCAGTTCCAACTAAGGCAGAAACCGGGCGCGAAAATGAACGGAACCTACAGAAACGGCTCCGACTGCGTTCATGTTGGTTCGACTATACAGGTGATGTCGACGGAGTTCCCGTCTGGTTTCAGACGGTCCGACGACGTCCTTCTTGCTTGACCTTGGCCGTTCTTATGAACGGCCTTTTTTTTGCGCGATGCTTTCGGCGCGGGCCATTGCAGTGTTCAGATTGTCTTCAAGTCGCTGGCGAAGCGTTTCGCGATCGTCGGTCTCATTCGGAAACACCGCTTCGCCGAAAACCAACGCCCCGCGTGTGAAGGGATAAGGGATGCGAAATCCATCCCAGGTGTTGAGGCGCCGTCGAGGGGCGGAGACAATCGCATAAGGAAGAATCGGAGCGCTTGTACGTTGCGCCATGATGATCGGGCCATTCTGAGCAATTTCGGCTGGGCCACGCGGTCCATCAGGCGTGATGCAAATGCCGCCCCCATTCTTGAGAATGCGCAAAGCTTCAGCGAGCGCTTTCATTCCGCCTTTGTCGCGTTTCTTGCGCTTGTGCGTCGACGATCCGCGCACCGCTTCGAGCCCGAGATGCTTGATCGCTTTGGCAACCGGCTCGCCGTCTTTGGACAGTGAGATCAACATCGCGGAGCGGGTTTTTTGCCCCGGCCACTTCTGGATGATCCGGTTCCACCCCGACGGCAACAATAAGATCGTTGAGTGCCAGGCCGCGATTATGATGCCCGGGTTTCCCAGCCAGACCTTCAGGGCTTCTTCGTCGCCCTCAACGGTCCACCGAATGGTGCGGTTGCACAAGGCCATATAGGCCCAGATCAACCAGCCCAGAAGACTGGCGACAAATGCGCTTCGCAGGATCGCTTTCATGGCGCCGTTATGTAGCGGTGATTGCAGGCGACGCATAGGGTCCGATACAGAAACGCTCAGCCCTGACGAACAGGGCTGAGCGCTTTTCCTCGATGGCTCGAGAAGGTCGGTGTCGTCGCTTACGGGACGTAGACCGTGTAAACGACTTCTGCTTCGACTTCACCGGCACCCATAGACAGGTCGTATCCGGTTGTGCCCAGCTCATACGTCGCGTCAAAACGAACAGACTGAGCGGTGATCGAGCCAGCAGATGCTGCCGTGCGCAGGTTACCTGTATAGACAGGAGTTGCTCCGGTCATCGCACCGAGATTAGCGAACGTGCCGAACGAACCGCCTGGGTCCTGAGCGTTGCCACCAAAGTCGATGCCGTCATTGGCAGCCGTACCTGCGACAGTGACGCCCATAGAGAAGCTGATATCGGTCATGTCGAAATCACCAGATTCAGTCAGCGGCGTCGCGGCGCCATTGATGTTGAAGCCTGTGTTCGAAGCAACGAAGAAGCTTGAATTGTGTGTCAGATCGCCAGACAGCGACTCACCTGTGACGTCAAAAGCGCCAAAAGAGGTTGGCGTGCCTGTGTCGACAGACTGTGTCACGCCATTCGTCGCGTCGCCATCATTGTCGATCGTCAGGATGTCGCCAAGAGCGGCGGTAGACGTTGAGTCTTTAGTTGGCGTCAAAGAACCAGTGACCACGGTTCGACCGTCAAGAGCGGCTCCGCCAATCAGGTCTGTGTCGTTAGAAGCAGTGCCACCAACGCTGTCATCAATGATGAAGTCTGTTGCGATTGGCGTGTTGCCATTCGTCTCGTCAGCTGCCCAGACAATCACAACGCCGAGCACTTTAAAGTGCGGGCGGTCAATGATCGAGGCATGTGCCGGAGTGGCGACAGCGGCAGTACTGGCCGCAAGTGCGGCACCTGCCAGAAGCAGTTTGCGAAAGCTCATTATTTTCATCTCCATTGGATGGCAGCGTGATTGCCGCCGTACGGGCCTTTTGACCTCATGTTCCCAATGTCTCAGAAAAATTCTTAGATTCCGCTAAAGGCATACGAAATTCTGTTTTGCTTCGTTAACCATGTTTTAGGAGGCTAATTCGGCTTGTCAGAGAGCTCCGCATAGCGACCGCCATGATAAACGAGCGGCATCGCTGCGGGGTCAGATGACAGGCGCTCCACCTTGGCGATGAAGAGCAAGTGATCGCCGGCCGGATACTTGGCGAATAGAGAGCACTCCAGGCGTGCGGCGCAATCGGGTAGCAGTGGCACACCGCCCAGACCCGGTTCTACGGCGAGCTGGCTAAACTTATCCGTTCCAGATGTGGCAAACCTTTGAGACAGGTCAGCCTGATCATCGCGCAGGATATGTACGGCAAACGCTTTTGCGTCGGAGAAGGCATTCAGGCTGAGCGCCTTCTGTCCTACAGACCATAGGATCAGGGGCGGATCGAGCGAGACCGAATTAAAGGAGTTCGCCGTAATGCCCACCGGATCACCGCGTTCGTCGCGCGTAGTGATGATCGTCACGCCGGTAACAAATAGTCCGAGCGTCTCGCGGAAGGTGCGCAGGTCAAAACTCATGTTGGTCTATTTGGACTATTTGAGGCACGGGTCCAGCCCCTGATTGCGCCCGAAACCCCCAAATTCTGCACCCGACGACGAGAATCTCATTGGTGCCGCGAATGTTTGTTTCTGAAATGATTCTTTTCGTGAGCGAAAATGGCGCTCGCGCGTCCGAATCCAATGCGAAAAAATGACGAACGCTGTCATTTCGCGAGAAATTCGCGTCACGCAAATGCATGGCAGCTATGCAATCTTGGAATATTAGTTGTGTTCGCAACAAGTATGGGTGGCATCGTTAACCAGATGCATTTTCGTGGCGTCTGCGATAAATCAAGGCAATTATTGGATTTTAGACACTTTTGTGAAAGTTGGATGTTAACGGTTCATCCGATGAATATCTGTTCATTATGAACAGCTGTTCATCGAGTTTCCTTATCGAAAATTCATCCAAAAAAGACCTTGTATGTCGGATTTATAACAGGCATCTAGGGAGCGCTTAGAGCGGGCAGCAAGCCCCGAATTGCAGTGAAGGACATCTTTTAACAGTTGCCGAAAATATCTGCGGGCAACGACCAAGATGCAGAGAGTGAGAACAATGAAAGACTGGTGTAACAATGACGGCGCTCGCCGTCTGAAGGATAAAATTGCTGAATATTGGTCCGAGCGTGGCTACGATGTCGAAGTCGATCTCGTGGATGCTGGATTCGTCCCTGCAATGCGCAGCGCACGTACCGATGTCCGCAGCAATATGGTCAACGGCATGCCTCGCCGTAAGATCGTGAATGTGAACGAAGTTCGCAATGAGTATCGTCCAGACTAAGTCTGGATGGTGAGCTTTGGAGAGAGCTCACCGATCACCGCGCCGCGATTCGAATGAATCCCGGCGGTCGCAAGGGGAGTGGCAGGAGAGTGCCACACCCAGGTGACACGGACAGGAAGGGCAGCTTCGCACGGCGAGCTGCCCTTTCGTGTGTCTTGAGACTAAAAAACGTTCCCCAAAACAGCATTCGGGAGTGTTTCCCAAAAAACCTAATCGAATCTGCACCCGGACGGGCACAATAGGGCTCGCAACGACTCAGATCTTGCTCTAGTCCAGTCCCAGAACGTTCACGAGGGAACTTTGCGATGGCAAATCGTGCGGCAGTGATCTTGGCGGCGGGGCAGGGGACGCGCATGCAGTCTGCTCTGCCTAAGGTATTGCATCCGGTTGGCGGACGCCCAATGATCGATTGGTCAATCGCGCTCGCGCATTCGGTTGGATGTGATCGTATTTTGGTCGTGTGTTCGCCTGCGGGTGAGTCTGTTCAGGACCATGTTGTCGATTTGCTTGGGCCGGACGCGGTCACGATCCAGGACCCTCCGCTTGGAACCGGGCATGCCGTCCTGACGGCGCAGCAAGCGCTCAGCGATTTTGAAGGTGAGCTTGTCGTCCTGTGCGGTGACGTTCCGTTGATTGAAACCGAAACCCTTGAAGGCCTCTTTGCCGAAGTCAGCGCAGGCGCTACTGTCGGTGTCCTTGGGTTTGAAGCCGCTGACCCAGGCGCATACGGACGATTGATCACCGATGCAGCCGGCAATCTCGAAGCCATTGTCGAAGCCAAGGAAGCAACGCCCGAGCAGCTCGCTGTTTCGTTCTGCAATTCCGGTGTGATCGCGGCGCCTTCAAAGATCATGTTCGATCTGCTCAGCAAAGTGGCGAACGATAATATCAAGGGTGAGTATTACCTCACGGACATTGTCGAACTGGCGCGTGAAGCGGGCGGTATTTGCCGGACGGTCAGCTGCGATGAAGCGCAGGTGATGGGGATAAATACGCGCGCCCAGCTGGCTAATGCGGAAGCGGCATTCCAGGCGCGGAAGCGAGGCCAGGTGCTGGCCGCCGGCGTGACGATGACGGCACCGGAAACCGTCTATTTCAGCTACGACACGGAAATCGAGACCGATGCGGTCATAGAACCTAATGTTGTATTCGCTCCCGGAGTGACCGTGAAAAGCGGTGCTCGGATCCGCGCTTTCTCGCACCTCGAAGGGGCTGTTGTCGGCGCGGAGAGCGTCATCGGGCCATTCGTCAGGCTGCGCCCCGGCGCGGAGCTTGAGGCGAACGTAAAGATCGGAAACTTTGTCGAGGTCAAGAACACCAAAATGGGGGCGGGTGCCCAGGCAAGCCATCTATCCTATCTGGGCGATGGCGAAATTGGAGCGGGCGCGAATATCGGTGCCGGGACGATCTTCTGCAATTATGACGGGTTCCTGAAACACAAGACCACAGTCGGCAAGGATGCCTTTATCGGCTCGAACTCGGCGCTTGTGGCGCCCGTCACCATTGGCGATGGCGCCTTTGTCGGATCCGGGTCTGTGATCACCAAAGATGTCGAAGCGAATGCCCTGGCTGTGGCGCGCGGTCGGCAAATGCAAAAGGCCGGCTGGGCGACGGCGTTCCGAGATAAGATGGCGGAGATAAAGGCCGCTAGAAAAAAGGGCTGATGGAGGCTGAATTTGGCAAATGAGCTAGAAAAAGAAAACGCGGCTCAAGCGGCTATGGATTTTGTCGAAGACGGAATGACGATTGGGCTCGGTACGGGGTCGACGGCTAAGTTCTTTGTTGAGTACCTGGCCGAGGAAATCGCCGAGGGCTTGGTGGTTCGCGGCGTGCCGACCAGTGAACAGACGCGGCGACTGGCGGAGTCGCTCGGTGTGCCACTCGTCGATGTCGAGCAGGTCGATCGAATCCACCTGACGGTCGACGGAGCCGACGAAGTCGACGAACATGCTCAGTTGATCAAAGGCGGCGGCGCTGCGTTGCTCCGCGAAAAAATCATCGCCAATGCGAGTGATCTGATGATCGTGATCGCGGACAGTTCCAAGAGCGTCGAGATGTTGGGCCAGTTTCCATTGCCCGTCGAAGTGACACCCTTCGGCTACACGATCACCGCCAAGAAAGTTTATGATGCGCTGAAGAAGGCTGGCGTACTGAAACCGATGATCAACGTACGCACCGGCCCTGGAAACAAACCCATCGTTACGGATGGCGGAAACTTCATTCTCGACTGTTCATGCGGAGCGATACCTGAAGCCCCCCTCGCTTCAGCCTTGCTGTCCAATATCCCCGGCGTCGTCGAACACGGATTGTTTATCAATCTGGCGCGGACTGTGATCATCGGATCTGACGACGGCGCCACCATATTTGAATACTAGAGCGGCAACGCCATATACGGCGACCACCACACCTCACCGCATTTCCCGATAAGGACCAAGCCATGGCTGATCATTCATACGACTACGATCTATTTGTGATTGGCGGCGGATCCGGCGGGGTTCGCGCCGCGCGAATAGCGGCAGGTCACGGCGCAAAAGTTGCGCTCGCCGAAGAGTATCGCATGGGCGGCACCTGCGTGATCCGAGGCTGCGTGCCGAAAAAGTTCATGGTCTATGCCAGCGACTACGGTCGCAAGCTCGACGAAGCGAAAAAGTTTGGCTGGGATATTACGGTCGGCGAGTTCGATTTCCCGGGATTCATGGCCAATCTTCACGCCGAAGTTGATCGCCTTTCCGGCCTGTATATGAGCGGGCAGGTGAATGCCGGCGTAGACGTGTTTGAAGAGCGTGCAGAATTTGTCGATGCGCATACGCTGAAACTTGTCACCAGCGGGAAGACGATCACCGCCGACAAAATCCTCATCGCGGTCGGTGGATCACCTTGGCGGCCGTCTCAAGATGAGTTGCCGGGCGTCGAGCACACGATCACCTCCGACGGTGTCTTCCAGCTGACCGAACTTCCGAAGCATATTGTGATTGCGGGCGGCGGATACATTGCCTGTGAGTTTGCTCACGTCTTTGCCGGACTCGGTGTTGAGACTTGTCTCGTTTATCGCAGTGATACCGTCTTGCGCGGTTTCGATATGGACGTCCGGACCGAGGTTCATGAGGGGCTGAAAGAAGCCGGCGTTCGCGTGATCACCAACACGGTGTTTGAGTCGATTGAGAAGACCGACAATGCCGAACGACCGCTCCATTTGAAGTTGAACAATGGCATGACGCTCGATGCGGATGTCGTGATGATGGCAGTTGGTCGCCGGCCGCACATTGACGGGCTTGGTCTGGATAAGGCTGGTGTCATAACGGGTGATCGACACGAAATTGTTGTCGACGATTATTCAAAAACCAATGTCGACAATATCTGGGCGGTCGGCGATGTAACGCGTCGCGCGGAATTGACGCCGGTCGCCATTCGCGAAGGTCACGCTTTTGCGGATACCGAGTTTGGCGGCAATCCCCGCACGTTTGATCACGACAAGATTGCGACAGCGGTGTTCACGCAGCCCGAAGTTGGAACTGTAGGCCTCGCTGAGCATGAGGCGCGCAAGAAATTTGGCGCCGTCGACATCTACAAGGCCAAGTTCCGACCGATGAAGAACATGCTCAACGGAAAGTCGGAACGTGTTTTCATGAAACTGATCGTCCGACAGGAAGACCAGGTCGTGGTTGGGGCGCATGTCGTCTCGCCGGATGCGGGTGAGATGATTCAGATGCTCGGTATCGCGATCAAGATGGGCGCCACCAAACAGCAATTTGACGAAACTTGCGCCGTGCACCCAACCATTGCGGAAGAGATCGTGACGATGAAGACGAAGTGGCAAGCGAACGCGGCTTAGCCTCTCTAGTTTGCCTTCTAAGGCGTACCTTCTCCGTAAACATTGATCGCATGGCCATATGGCAGGTGGCGGTCTTCGTCATATCCCGAAGCCACGTCGAACTCACCATCCCAGAGGATGGTCGCCTCGGCGTGGGGCAACAGGGATCGAACTGTGTCCTGACTGTTCGCATCGAGCGACTGGAAGTGCTCGCGCAGGCGTTCGAGGCAATAGACGCGGTATCTGGAAACCGGCAGGTCGCGATAGGCGCAGCCCTGAACGGACATTTCGAAACTGGGTCGCCCCGCGCCATAGGCTGCGGCGTTTGAGGCAAGCTGTTGCAGATGCGTCTCGCAGATTTCCTTCAACATTGGTTTCAGCTCATCGGAAATTTTGAAAACGAACGTGCCCTCCGCGACTTGCCGGGCAGCCCACATGCGCGCGATCCACTCATAGACGAGCGGTGCCCGCGTGCGCATGATTTCTTCCGGATCCGGATCCTGGCTGAAATGCCTGAACATCGGCGCCATGAATCCGAAATCTGCGAGCGAGGGCTTCGTGCCGAGGAGATAAGGGCGATGCTCAAGGATCTGGGTCATGCAGTCGAGCGCTTGCAAATATCCGCGCTCAATATGATCCCGCGTCGATGCGGTCACGCCATCGCGCTTGGTGAAATACTTGATCTGACGCCGACGGATCATGCGCCGAATAATGAAACGAGGAAGCGGGACGGGTGTGCTGATTTCGTCGACAAGAATGTTTGAAAGCAACTCGCGGCTATACCGGTAACTCCATCGATAGTGCATCGCGGAGCGCCAAAGCCACTCATCTGCATAATCCTCCATCAGTAACGCGATGAAGGCCACGACAGGATCATCCGGCAGAATAGAGTTCTCGGGCATTTCCTTTTCGAGCTCGAACAAGATTGGCGTCGTGTCAGACATCCAGCGCCCGTCTTCGCGATCGACAATCGGCATCTGGATCGAGCCGACTTTCTCTTTCAACTCATCCGATTTGTCGTATGGCATGCCATGAAGCGTGTAGGGCACACCCTTGTACCTGAGATAGGATTCCAGCTTCCCGGTATAATAGGAAACGCGAGAGCCATAGATTTTCATGCCAGCCTCCGAAGCAATCCGGCGAACCCTAACCCGCGATGGCTGAAAGAATCCATGCTGAATTTATCAGGGCGCGTGTTAGAAGTGGGCGTACGACCAGGCAAGGAATCAGAATGAAACCTCCCATCATGATCATGGGAATCATGGCCTCCGGAAAATCCCGGATCGGCGAGCGCGTTGCCGCATCGCGGGGCGGCCATTTTATCGAGTGCGATGATTGGCACCCGAAAGAGAATGTCGAGAAAATGGCTGCTGGTATCCCGCTGACAGATGAAGATCGCGCGCCCTGGCTGGACCGCCTCGCACGGGAAGTCGGAACGGCAGCCGAAACGGGACCGCAAACAGTGTTCTCCTGCTCCGCACTCAAGCTCGCCTATCGCGAACGCTTGCGTGCAAGACTACCTGATCTGACGACGATCTGTCTGACGCTAGATGCCGCCACGGCTGCGCAGCGGGCAGGGGGGCGAACAGAGCATTTCATGCCGACCGCGCTGGTAGAAAGCCAACTCGCGACACTCGAACTACCAGAGAATGAACCGAGAACTGCGATTGTCGACGCGACCCAATCGTTCGAGCGCGTCCTGGAGGATGTCGAGTCTGCGCTGAAAGAACTGGAATAAAGCTATCTCGTCTAGAGCTCGCCCAGCGCGATGTGGACGCGGGACGTTTGAGCGACCAGTTCCGAAACGGGTGTCGGCGTTGACTCTGCCAACGGGCCTGTCGTGGGCCACAAAGCCAGCAAAGTTTCGAGCTCTGCGATCAGGCGATCTGTGTTTCGATCTTCGATCCGGCTCGCAATCTCCAGCGCGACGACCGTAAACCCGAACGCATCCTGATACTCGCCAGCATCGGTGATGACACCGTCGGTGACGCCAATCCGGTACTCTTCGAAGACAGTGTCCATCAGATAGCTGATGACATCTACAGGATCGCCGCCTGCATTTTGCTGAATCAGGGCCATGTTCGCTTCGGCTGCGGCCAGTTGGGGTTCGATCTCGTCAGCCGGGCGCCCTTGTTCCAGCGCTTCGGAAACCTGGATGAAAATGTCCTGGTCAAATCCAAGCGCGTCAATGCCCGCGCGCTCTGCCTCGTGCGTTTCCGATACCGGGTGCAACAAGTGTTTGGCAGCTTGATCTGGCGCACCCGCGCGGAATAGGGCCAGACCCGCTTCGACATGCCCGGACATGAACGCAACGCGTTTCTCGACCGGCAGCATATCCATGCTGTGTCCGGCTTCGCCGCCTTCGCCTTCTCCCTCGCCTTCGCCGCTCTCGCCGCCTTCACCAGAGTCCGAAACGGAGACGGACGGCTCTTCGGCGGACAGACCTTCGTCGCTCGGTGCCTGTCCGCACGCGGCGACAGCCCCGGATGCCAAAGCTGTGGTCAGTCCCAGTTTCGCCCAGGTCTTCATGCGGAGCTTCATCGATTTATTTCCTTCAGATAATCTGCAAGATGCACTAGGTCTTATGCGCTTAATGAAAATCAGTCGCAAGTAGGGAAACATGCTTATTTCGATCTCCGACGTGCTCGATGTCGATCAACGGGAGCTGTTGAACGGATTGCTTGGCGCACTGGTTTGGAAGGATGGTGCCGAAACCGCCGGACACGTGGCCGCTCAAGTGACGCGCAATCAGCAGGCTGACTTCACCCAATCGATCGGTCCAAAAGTCGAGAAGGTCCTGTTTGACGCCATTACCGCGCATCCTGTCCTGCGCGCTGCAGCGCAACCGAAAAAGTTTTCGTCAATCCTCGTCAGCAAGACAACCGAAGGCGGTGGATATGGGATGCACGTCGACAATCCATTCATGCGGACCAGGGGGACAGAGGAGGGGGAACTCAGAACCGATCTCTCCTTCACACTGTTTCTCTCTCCACCCGAAACCTACGAAGGCGGTGAATTGGTTATCGAGCATGCCGGGCAAACGCAGTCTTTGAAACCGCGTGCGGGCGATCTCGTTCTCTATCCCTCCTCTAGCCTGCACCAGGTCTCCGAAGTCACATCCGGTGAGCGCCTCGTCTGTGTCGGCTGGATCGAAAGCCGCGTTCGGCGCGTCGACGACAGGGAAATGCTTTTTGATCTGATCAATCTAAAAGCTGAGCTTGCGAGCCGTCTGGATGATCAGTCTCCAGAGATGCTGACACTGTCCAAGGTCATCGCGAACCTTAAGCGCCGCTTCTGATCCGACATTACACAAAAGAAAAGGGAGGCCGAAAAGGGCCTCCCTGAAGTCTTGAGAACAATTTTGTTTTAGAGAGCCGGCTTTCGCCGACGCTCATGATTAGAAGGCGTATCGTACCGATACTTCGAACCGTCGGTCATTGACGAAGCTTGACCGCGCGTAGCGTTGTCCCGCCTGATCGACCTGTTGGCTCGCGAACGCTTTCGTGTCGAGCAGGTTGGCGCCCAGTAGGCTGAGCTGAACCTGGTCCGTGATGTCCCATTTGAACGAGGCATCGAGGAAGCCAATCTCTTCCTGAATGATCGGGTTCCCGGTCACGAAGTCACGATAAGAGCTGAAATAGTCAGACCGCCAGTTATATGCGAGGCGAGCCTCAAAACGATCATCCTGGTAGATACCGATCAGGTTGCCTGAAAGGTCTGAAAGACCAAGCAGCTCGTCAATACCGTACCGATAGACCGTGAGGAAGTCGTCGGGGATGCCGTCACCATCCGCATCTTCGAATGCAGGCAGAGCCGTCGCTTCAGACTCGATGATTGTAAAGTTGGCCTGTATGCCGAGGTTTCCGAAAAGACCCGGCAGGTCTGTGTAGAACTGCTGATAGGCGACTTCGATACCTTGAACGGAACCGTCATTGAGGTTGACGTTCCCACCGAAGTCTATCGGGATCGTGTACCCATCAAATGTTGCTGATCCTTCGTTGGTCGTACCGTAGACGATGATGTTCTCAATGTCTTTTTGGAACGCGGAGACCGTGAACTGACCGTCATCACCAAAGTACCATTCGAACGACAGGTCGAAGTTTGTCGCTTCGATAGGCTGCAGGTTCGGGTTGCCACCGTCGACACGGACCGCATCAGGGATGATGTCGATCACACCCGGCAAGGTGCCCGGAGCAGGGTTCGGATCGGTCACAAAGCCAAGCAGAGCCCGCGAGTTACGGCTCGCATTGAGGTCTGCAATGTTTGGCGGAGTGATCGCCTGGCTGGCCGCAAAGCGGATCAGGATTTCATCCGTCAGCTCCCACTTAACGTTCAAAGACGGCAGCCAGTACTCGTAGCTGTTGTCGATTCCGATCTGCGTATCAGCTTGATCAAGATACGCTGCGAGTTCCGGCAGATAAGTGCGTGGGTTCGACGCGGCGTTTGTCGGATCGAGATCTGCAAATTCCGAGAACCCTCCAACGCCGCCACCTGTGATGTCAGTTTTGACGTAGCGGACGCCGACATTACCCGAGAGCGCTTGTCCGTTGTCGAACTCTTCGCCGAAGTTCAGCATACCGTAGAAATTGGTGGTTTCTTCGCGAACGGAACCATCGATCCCACGACCGGCATAGTCAATGACGCCGTTCTGAACCAGAGGGGCCCAGTCGCCGATTTGCAGATTTCCGTCTGAATTGGTCGCTGTAGTGATCAGCGGCTCATTCGCGATAGAGTCGACGAAGGCCTGATAGTTTTGCATTTGATCGCGAGATGGGAAGACCACACCGGTTTCGCCTACGAAGAGGCCACCGCGCTGGAAGTCAGAGAAATCAAAGACTTCAAATGCATCCGAATCTGCACGGTTTGAGTAAGGCAAGTAGCCGCCAGCCCAAGGGGGCGCGATACCCGCCCAGTTCAGGCCTGCACTACGGTTCTGTTGCTCACGCTCCGAACGACGCACGCCAAACTTGACTGAGTCAAACCAACCGTCGTCTGCAAACTCGTACTCCGCATCGGCGCGGAAGGCGAACAGGTCACCGGTGTTGTCTTCGAACTGGTCAGCTGCGTACAGCAGGTAAGCCGTAGACGGGTCAGCTAAAGACGTCGGCGGCGTGTTGGGTTGACCGCCGCGAGGGACCCAAGACTGCAATTGAGTTCCGGTTTGGAACAAGGAAATCGCTGGGTTCATTGGGTCGGTGAAGTCGTAGGCGTAGTCGCCAAAGTGATTACCACCTGCCCAGAGACGATCGAGCGTGGCTTCTGCTTCCGTGTAGTGGGTATCGAATTCGAAGAACCACTGATCGTTGGCGCGCCACTTCAGGTTTGCACTGATGTCTTGCGTAACCGATTCACGCGCTTCGTACACAGCGAGCGACTGGAACGGCGTACCGAGGCTGCCAGTGCCAGTTGCGCCGTCACCCAGCCAATCGCGCAAGCCGTTTGAGACGACACCGCGATCAAAGAGACCGCCGTCTACCGGACGGAGGGTTTCACAAATGCCGATACCGCCATTCGCTGCTTCGCCGTTGCCGTTACATTGCGAAATACCATCGGACGTAAACGGACGGAGATTGAACGCCGTGCCGTCGCCAAGGAATTCCCAAGATGCCCAAGACTCAGCGTCGGTGAAGAATTCGAATGTGCGCTCATCTGATTGCGTATCGTTTTCGACGCGGACGCCTTTGACGGTCAGCTCGGTATTCCCATCTGGGGAGCGCCATTGGCCTGCGAGATAGTAGCTGTCGCGTTCGCGTTGGAATTCGACGTCACGCGCTTGCCAGCCGCCTGGAAGCGCTATCGTTGAACCCGGGTTGAACTGATTATCAAGCGTCAGAAGAGGACCAAACTGGAAGCCGTGAATGGCTGAGTTCAGCTCAGACGTGGAAAATGAACCGAGGAGACCAAACTCACCGGAATTCGTTTCCCAGCGATTGCCAAGCACCGCGCTGAAGCCGGGGCTCCATTCTTCGGCCAGGTCGGTATACGTCCCGTCTGCAATCACAACCGCAACAAGTCCGTCGCGGTCAAATGGTTCAAGCGTACGCAGGTTCACTACGCCCGAAATGCCGCCTTCGATCATGTCCGCGCGCTGGTTTTTGAAGACGTCAACCGCACCGATCAATTCTGGCGGGATGCTTGCCCATTCCAATGCGCGACCGCCATTGGCCGAAAACGCGTCACGACCGTTAAACTCGGAGCGTACATATTGCAGGCCACGGACGATATTGCCTGAGCCTTCGGGGGACGGGAAGTCACCGTCACTGCCGCCCAGTTCGAAGCGTTGGGTGACAACGCCGGGAACACGCGCGAGCGCTTCTGCCACAGACAGGTCTGGGAGCTGAGACACGTCTGACGCAGTGATCGAATCCACAAACGTGTCAGAATCCCGCTTCAGGTTCCGCGCATTTTGCAGAGCGCCACGAACGCCCTGAACAACAATGACGTCCTGACGGGCCTCATCATCGGTTGTGTTATCGCTAACATTTTCAACCTGAGCGTCTTCGGCTTGATCGTCAGCCTGCGCCCACGCGGTTTGCGCGCCGAACGCTGCGAACAGTGCCGTCGTTCCCAGAAGCGTGAGTTTGTTTGGCCCTTTGCGGCCGATCTTCAACTTCGATTTCACTGATGTATCTCCCTCAATCGAATTCAGTGATCTTGATAGAAAAACCGATGATTGGATGTCGGTTTTTTTGTCCGCATCTGAGCCTGGCAAAATTGTACCAATGTCTCATGCACGGATAACTCGTGATTTATCAGATTTTTTCCCTGAACATGCGCCACACTCTAGGGTGGCGCTGGCTTCCTCCCTGACACGCTCTGGTTTCTTCTATTGACCGTGAGCTGTGTCTCGAATTGATAGCGCTATCATTTTTTATTCCTTGATGGCAAGAGAAGAGTCATAAAAGTGATATGAAGAGACAGGATGAGGGTTGCGACGTGAACGAGATGCGGAAGATCTGTATCCTTGGGGGAGGGACTGCTGGTTGGATGACGGCAGCTGCACTCTCCAATAAATTCAACGTATTAGGTCTGGAAATCGAGCTGGTGGAGTCGGATCAGATCGGCACGATCGGCGTAGGTGAGGCAACTTTACCACACATTCGCTTTTTTAATCAGGCACTGGGAATCGACGAACGAGAGTTCATGAAATCGACCCACGCAACCTTCAAACTTGGAATCGAATTCTGCGATTGGGGTCAGCTCGGCGATCACTATGTGCATCCGTTCGGCGACTACGGGTTCCCGGTCGGTGATTTGGACTTTCACCAGTTGTGGTTGAGGCTCAACGCATCCAAACGGGTCCCGCGTCTGGATGAGTATTCTTTTCCGGTTGTCGCCGCAGAGAAGGGCAAATTTCAATTGCCTGGCCCGGACACGAACAAGATTGGGTCAAACTTTGGATATGCGTATCAGTTCGATTCCAGCCTCTATGCGAAATTTCTGCGAACCTATTGCGAGGGCAAAGGGGTCACCCGCACCGAGGGGAAAGTGGTCAATGCAGTTCGCGATCCGAAGACCGGGGATGTGCGCAAGATTGAGCTGGACGATGGCCGGGAGATTGAGGCTGACCTCTATGTTGACTGCTCAGGCTTCCGCGGTGTGTTGATCGAGCAGGCGCTGAAAACCGGATATGATGACTGGAGCCATTGGTTGCCATGCAATCGCGCCGTTGCCGTGCCAAGCGAGTCCCGCGGGAAATTGCTGCCCTACACACGGGCCACGGCTCGCAAAGCCGGATGGCAATGGCGCATCCCTTTGCAGCATCGCACCGGCAACGGGCACGTCTACTGGAATGAGTTCATTTCAGACGACGAAGCGACAGCGCAGTTGATGAGTACACTGGAAGGTCCGGCGCTCGCAGATCCCAAACAGCTTTACTTCAAGACTGGGCGTCGTCGTAAATTCTGGAATCAAAATGTAGTTTGTATCGGCCTCTCGGGAGGCTTTCTGGAACCTTTGGAATCGACATCGATCCATCTCATCCAGGAAGGTATTACCGCCCTCATTGAGCTCTTCCCGGACGGCAACATTAGTGAACTGGATCGCGAAGAATACAATGAACGCATGGCGTTGAATTTCGAGCGCGTGCGAGATTTCCTGCTCCTGCACTATGTTGCGACGCAACGCGATGACAGCGAAATGTGGCGCTACTTTCGAAATATGAAGCTGCCCGATAGTTTGAACGAAAAGCTCGAGGCCTGGCTGACCCGCGGCTATATTCTGAAGTACGAATTCGGCGTGTTTCTTCCGCCCAGCTGGATCGCGGTCATGCTTGGACAGAATCTCGTTCCGAACGGATATGATCCAAGAGCGGATCGGTTTGCCGATGCAGACGCGATGAGTGAATTGGAGCGTATTCAGCGCGAAAACCACAGAGCTGTGGAGGCAACGCCAGAGCAGCAAACCTTCCTGACACGCTATGGCGCCGAATCGGAATCGGCGCGATTGGCAGCCGGCCGCGTAGACGCACGAGGAACGTGATCAATTCGATGACCAGCCCTTCTCGCACGATCGTAGTTTACGGCGGCGGTTTCGCCGCTCACCTGACCGCTGCCGCTTTTTCTCGCAGCTTGGGCCGTGCTGCGCGTATCGTCATTGTGGCGCCGGACGAAACAACTGATTTGGATATGCTGTATGGCAGCGTCTCCGCGCCAACAGCGCATAATTTCTTTGAATCTGTCGGGCTCGATGAGCCGACTTTGATGGTGCGCACGCATTCGGCGTTTTCGCTCGGAACGCGGTTCACGAACTGGCCTTCCAACTCACCGTCCTGGATGCAGGCCTATCATTTGCCCCTGCCGGTATTGTCTGGCGTGCCGTTCCAGCACTTCCTGACCGCGCGCGGAGCATCGCTCGAGCCTTACCTCATCTCCGCACAGGCAGCCGCAAAAGGTGTGTTCGCGCACCCGCCGGATGATCCCAGGCACCCACTGTCGAGAGCTGAGTACGGGTACCAGTTTTCTGTTTCGGAGTTGCGAGATTTCTTATCCAAGCGGAATGCAACGCGAGAAATTGAACTCGTAGCGGAGGGTCTGCGTGAGGTGCAAATCGCAGACGGAAAGATTTCCGCACTGGTGCTTGAGAGTGGTCGCCAGGTTGAAGCAGATCTATTCATCGATTGCTCGGCAGACGAACGCGCGCTCGTGAGTGCCTTGGGGGCTTCGTTCGAGACTGTTCGAGAATTGCGCGCGTCCTCTTCGCGGCAAGAAGGCGCGCAATTGGGCCCTGCGTATCGGTCGCTTACAGCCAACGATCATGGCTGGACCGCCATCACTCCATTGCAAGGACGAACGGAGAGCTTGTCGATTATCCAACCGAGCGCTCAGCAGGCCCCGACTGCTTTTGAGTTCACGACGGGAAAGCTGGATCTGGCGTGGGTCGGAAACTGCGTCGCGATCGGTCATGCGGCATGGGGCGTAGAGCCCCTCACGCCTGCGCCAATGATGTTGTTGCAGCGAGACATTGAGCGCGCGCTTGACCTTATCCCGGTTACTGACGATCACCGAGTGGAAGCGCGCGAATATAATCGCCGGTTTGAAGATGATATCGCCCATACCAACGCGTTCCAGCGGGCTTTGTTTGCAGTCGAGAATGTGCCGGAGGATCGATACTGGCAGGATGCGGCGGCCGTCCCGATTGATGCAAAGCTTCAAAGAAAACTCACTCAGTTTAAAAGCCGCGGAATCCTGGTTCGCTACGACCTCGAGCCGTTCAATGATGAGGATTGGGCGATCTTGCTGAATGGTATGGGCATAAATCCAGAGCGGTATGACCGACAGGTCGACGGCGTTGATCGAGCGTCCATCACTCAGCAGCTGGAGGGGATCGAACGCGCGGTTGCTCAAATGGTATCCAAAATGCCGCCCCATCACGTCTACATGACCAATATGAAACGATATCTTGAGAAGCAGAACCATGGATGAGTCAGCGAACAATCTGGTGACATCAATTGTCATTGTTGGTGGTGGATCTGCTGGCTGGATGACGGCTGCGGCTTTGTCGAGCTTGCTTGATCCGCGCTCGGTCAAGATCACCCTGATTGAATCTGAGGAGATTGGAACCGTTGGTGTCGGCGAAGCGACAATCCCCGATATTATCAACTTCAACGCGATCCTCGGTATCAAAGAAACAGACTTCCTTCGCGCGACCAACGGAACGTTCAAGCTCGGTATCGAGTTCAATAATTGGGGCCGGTTAGGCGACACCTACTTCCATCCATTCGGGGAGCATGGGGTCGATATGCAAGGGATCGACTTCCATCAGTATTGGATGCGGTTCCAGCGCGCCAATCCCGGCAGTTCGATCGAGGAGTTTAGCCTCAGCGCGGTTGCCTCTCGCGCTGGCAAATTCGCAATGCCGACAAACGATCCGCGGTCGGTTCTCTCGCAATTGCGATACGCCTATCACTTCGATGCCACGGCATATGCCAGGTTCCTGCGAGACTATGCCGAACAGCGCGGCGTGTCGCGCGTCGAGGGTAAGGTGGTTGAGGTCAATCTGAAGGACGAGACCGGGTTCATCTCGAATGTGCAATTGGAAGATGGATCGCAATTGAACGGTGATCTGTTCTTCGACTGCTCGGGCTTTCGCGCGCTGCTGCTGGGCGATGCGCTTGGAGTGGATTACGAGGACTGGGCGCACTGGCTGCCTTGCGACACGGCTCAGGCCGTCGCGTGCGAGCGCACCGGCGAATTGTTGCCATACACGAAATCCACCGCAAAGACGGCCGGGTGGCAATGGCGAATTCCGACACAGCATCGCACCGGCAATGGCCACATCTATTGTAGCTCAATGATGGATGAGGAGGTCGCCATCGAGAGCCTGCTCGCGGATCTGGATGGGCCAGCGTTGGGCTCGCCGCGGAAGATCCGCTTCAGAACCGGATGCCGTACACGCTTCTGGGACAAGAACTGCATCGCAATCGGCTTGTCCGGAGGGTTTCTCGAGCCGTTGGAGTCGACCTCGCTCTATTTGATTCAGGAAGGCATCAGCAAGTTCATCTCGCTGTTCCCCAGCAAGGACATGCCGACCGCCATTCGCGATGAATATAACCGACAGCTCACCCAGAAATTCGAACAAGTGCGCGATTTCATCATCCTTCACTACAAAGCCACGGAGCGCGACGACAGCGAGTTTTGGAACTATTGCCGAACGATGAGTGTGCCAGACTCGCTTACCCGTAAGATTGAGCTCTTCCGCGAAGCCGGGCGAATCTTCCGCTATGAAGACGAGCTGTTCTCCAAACCCAGCTGGGTGGCTGTCTTGCTCGGGCAGAACATTCTCC
Organism: Hyphomonadaceae bacterium; assembly: GCA_043513745.1. Classification (GTDB taxonomy): domain Bacteria; phylum Pseudomonadota; class Alphaproteobacteria; order Caulobacterales; family Hyphomonadaceae; genus Henriciella. The sequence goes on along the minus strand of CP121341.1, from coordinate 3,299,126 downwards.
CGAAGACGACTGATCCAATTGTGGAAGGCGTCCCCGAAGAACAAATTGAGCGCAGCTTGGGATCTATGAAGGCGGCGATGAGCAACGCAGTTATGAAAATGGAAACGCACCAGGCGTTCTTGAACAGATACGCGCCAGCGATGCGCGGCTAGGAAAACAGAGATGCACGACAAGAATATCAAAGACATTGTGATCGTTGGCGGCGGAACAGCAGGCTGGATGGCTGCTTCGGCGTTGGCGATTATGCTGCGAAATCCCGAGATCCGGATCCGTCTCGTGGAGTCGGAGCAAATCGGAACAGTTGGTGTTGGTGAGGCCACCATTCCGCACATCCGGTATTTCAATCAGCTGCTGAACTTGAATGAAAACGATTTTCTGCGTCAGACCAATGCGACGTTCAAAGTTGGAATTGAGTTCGTGAACTGGGGGCAGGTGGGTGAGCGATATTTCCATTCGTTCAGTCCCTATGGTGTGAATATGGAAGGTGTTCACTTCCATCATTTCTGGCTTCGCCATGCGATGCAGGAAGGCGCCGCGCCGATCGACGAGTACAATCTCCATTGTCTAGGCTCCAAGCAGAACAAATTCGCACATCCAAAGCCGGACCTCAGAGGCTCACCTCTTAGTTCGATCGAGTACGCGTTTCAGTTTGATGCTGCACTATACGCGAAATATATGCGCGGTGTTGCGGAAGCGAGAGGTGTGCAGCGGATTGAAGGCAAGATTGTCGATACCCGGAAACGCGCAGAAGACGGCTTCATTGAAAGTGTCGTATTGGAATCTGGCGAACAAGTTGCTGGCGACCTGTTTATAGATTGCTCCGGGTTCCGAGGGTTGCTGATCGAGCAGGCGCTCGAGAGCGGATATGAAGACTGGTCGCATTATCTGCCGTGTGATCGCGCTGTCGCTCAAGGGTGCGAGCCGGATGGTCCGCCCATTCCATATACGCGTGCGACCGCGCACAAAGCCGGATGGCAATGGCGCATTCCGCTGCAGAATCGGATCGGCAACGGCCATGTTTATTGCAGCGAGTACATTAGTGACGACGAAGCTTATGCGCAGTTGAAGTCCGGTTTGGATGGCGCGCCGATGGGGGAGCCCAAGTTTTTGCGTTTTACGACCGGCATCCGTAAGAAAAACTGGAACAAGAACGTCGTGGCGCTCGGGCTCTCAGCCGGTTTCCTGGAGCCATTGGAATCGACCTCCATCCATCTCATTCAATCAGCTGTCGCGCGCTTGCTGACATATTTCCCGGATAAGCATTTCAACCAGAAAGATATCGATTACTTCAACTATAAAACCAAACTGGAGTTCGAACAGGTCCGCGATTTTCTGATCCTGCACTATTATGCGACCCAGCGTAGCGACAGTCCGTTCTGGGATTATGTGCGGTCTATGGAGATCCCCGACACGCTGCGCGAGCGGATCGACATCTATATGGAGAACGGTCGCCTCTATCGGGACAATCATGAATTGTTTAGTGAAAACAGCTGGTTCGCTGTTTTCGAGGGGCAGAACTTCCGCCCTAAGCGGTACCATCCAGTGATTGATTTCATGTCGGACGAGGCCCTGGATCGCCGTATGGCCGAGGTGCGTCGGACCATGCACAAATGCCTCGACGCGTTCGAGGATCACTCAACCTACCTTAACAAGTTGTGTCAGAGCGGGTAAGCTACACCCGGGAGTTGAGGACACAATAAACAAGAAAAGGCGTAAAAAATGCGTAAGAACACAAAACGTTTCCTCTCAACAATCGCAATTGCTGCGGCAATGAGCTTGGCTGTACCTATCGCTGCGGCGCAGGACGAAGCCCCCGAATCGGAAAGTGAAGACCGCGTCCTGGACACGGTTGAAGTCGTTGGGGTCCAAAACGATGCGGCCATGGCGGCGTTTCGCGCCGGTGACTTTGAGACCGCAGAAATCGAATTCCTCGACAATGCCATGTGCGCCTTGCGTCGCGAACGCAATGTGAGGGCGTCGGTGGATTCCGCTCAGATCAACTCGCAAAGGGCGGAAGTATTCACCAATTCTGCGGGAGTGGACTCTGGTGCGTCGTCGCAGGGGGCAAATGCGGGTGCTGGGCAAACCACGCCAACCGGCGTCGCCGCCACAGACGGTGTCGCGGCGCGCAACCTGCGCAATACCTATGATCGGACTTGCGATGCGAAAGCGCGACAGCTCTATTTTGCTGGCCTGTCACAGATCCAGCTTGGCAAAACAAATGAGGCTTTGAGAAGCTTCGAAAAAGCGACTGCCTCTAGCCGAATTTTGTACGATGCACATTACAAGATTGGATTGATTAAACTTCTGACTGGAGATACGCGCACGGCAGAATCTGAGCTTCAGAAGATGGAAGGAATCCTGAAGCGCTGCAGAGATTGCGAAGCAAAACAAGAAATCGTCGATCGCATCGATCACCTGTCGAAAGCGATCAATGGCGAAGTTAGCCTGCAATAGGCGGGGTGCGCCTCGAAGCTGCCGTATTTCGAAAACAAAATTGTGATCATTCCCAGCAAGGGGATGGTCACTTTGGCGCTCTTATGATAGCGCTAACATTATCGGTAGTTGTTGCGAAACGTAATCTCTCAAAGAGTGTGCAGTGACCCGAAGACACCCGGAATTGGAGTGCCGGGAAATGGGAGGAATAGATAAAATGAAATCCGTAAAACTGTATGTTGCTGGCAGTGCGTTGGCTATGTCATTGGCGTTCGCGCCGACGGTCGCCGCTGATCCGCAGTTTGAAGTTGCGCCAGTGACGCAAGGAGCCTTACCCGGCGATTTGATCCACAATCCCATGGCGATCAAATGGAACCCGGAAGGTGGCAATAAGAGCGTCTCGATTGTTGAATCGGAGGGCGTTCCCGGCTCGCAGGCGATTAGTTTTCGCGTGCGCAAAAAGAGCAACAAGCCGTGGGATATCCGAATGCGAGCTCCATTTGATAAGAGCATTTCAGCGGGCGAAGAAATCGAAGTTTATTTCTGGGCGCGCGCTGCGAAACCAGCTCGCCGAAGCGAAACAGGCAAGATCAGCGTTGCAATCGGACGCGACGTTGAACCATATGATACTGTGCTGAACGCGGAAATTCTGCCCACTGAGGAATGGAAAATGTACCGCGTCTCGGGAGTTGCTGAGAGGGATTTTCCAACCAGTGAGTCCGAGATGGGTTTCAATTTCGGTTTCGTGAAGCAAACAATCGAACTTGGTCCATTTTACGCCATCTCCAAAGGAATGCCTTCTGAGTGATTAGGTCCGTGCTTCACCGATTGATCAAGAGCCAGCGGCCGACATGTTCCTCGGGATAGATATTGGAACGTCCGGGGTAAAGGCGGTATTGATGGATCCCGAAGGGGATGTAGTGGCCCAGGCGACTGCGCCTCTGTCGGTCTCGCGACCGTATCCCTTATGGTCGGAGCAGGCGCCGGAAGATTGGTGGCAGGCGGCGCAAGCCGCCGTGTTATCGCTTCCGCAATCTGACCGAAACCGTGTAGAGGCCGTAGGACTTTCCGGGCAAATGCACGGAGCAACGCTGCTCGATGAGAGTGACGATCCGATCCGGCCTGCGATTCTTTGGAACGATGGACGTAGCCATGGGCAATGCTCGATACTCGAAGACCGCGTTCCTGAATTGCATGAAATCGCGGGTAATCTGGCCATGCCTGGGTTTACCGCGCCCAAGCTGGTCTGGCTGGCTGAGCATGAGCCAGAAGCCTTCGCAAAAGTCGAAAAAGTTCTTCTGCCCAAGGATTATGTGCGCCTGCGCATGACCGGTAACTATGCCTCGGACATGTCCGATGCCGCCGGTACGCTGTGGATGGATGTCGGGGCTCGAGACTGGTCTGACCGCTTGTTGGGGGCCTGCGGTCTCTCACGTGAGCATATGCCGGATCTCTATGAGGGGTGTGAGGTCACCGGCGAGATCTTGAGCAGTGTTGCGGCGGCGTGGGGCCTTCCCGAAGGCACGCCGGTCGTGGCCGGGGGAGGGGACAATGCGGCGGGGGCCGTCGGGGCGGGCATCATCGCACCGGGAGATACTTTCCTGTCGCTCGGAACCTCTGGTGTTTTGTTCACCGCAAATACGTCCTACCAGCCAGACGCGAAAAACGGGGTGCATACGTTCTGCCACGCCTTGCCGACCCTCTGGCACCAAATGGCAGTGATGCTCTCAGCGGCGAGCTGCGTGGATTGGGCGGTTCGCCTGACCGGCGCGGCATCGGCTGAACAGCTCATCGCAGATGCTGAGCGCGCGGACAGGTTTGGAGCAGTTACTCCGACTTTCCTGCCCTATCTTTCTGGCGAACGCACACCACACAATGACCCGAATGCGACGGGAATGTTGTTTGGAATGACCCATGATAGCGGAGCGTCTGATATTGCTCAGGCCGTTCTGGAAGGCGTCGCGCACGGGTTCGCTGACGGGCTCGCCGCATTATCATCGGGCGCGGAGATAGAAACGATCACCGTGATTGGCGGCGGCTCTCGCTCAGCCTATTGGGGGCGTATTCTCTCGGCAGCTTTGTCGCGGCCGTTGATCTATCGGAAGTATGCGGACGTCGGTCCTGCGCTAGGCGCTGCACGGCTTGCGCAAATGGCCGCGAATGGCGAGCGTGAAGCCTCGTTTCCGGCACCAGAAATTGAGCACGTTGTGGAACCAGATACCAGTGACGTGGAGATTATGAGCGCAAAACTCGTGCGATACCGCGAGCTCTACAAGAGAACAAAAGATTTGAATTGAAGGACGCATGCCCATGTTCGACGCAGCCGGATTTTATGACGGAATAGCCCCCATCTCTTATGAGGGACCAGAATCGGATAACCCGCTGGCCTATCGGTATTATGATGCAGATCGGCTCGTCCTCGGCAAGCGCATGGAAGACCATTTGCGTCCCTCTGCCTGTTACTGGCACACGTTCTGTTGGGATGGGTTTGACGTATTCGGAGCCGGGACGTTCAATCGACCGTGGCACGCGCTCGAAGGGCAGGCCATGGCCGAGGCGAAACTCGAAATCGCTTTCGAGTTCTTCACACGATTGGGCTGGCCATACTTTGCGTTTCACGATGTCGATGTCATGGCGCCCGCAGAAACCATGGTTGAGCACACCGAGAATTTCGCTCGCATTCTCGATCCGATCCAGGCGCAAATGGAACGCACAGGAGTGAAGCTCCTTTGGGGCACCGCCAATGTGTTCTCGCATCCCCGATATATGGCAGGCGCCTCGACGAATCCGGACCCCGAAGTGTTTGCCTGCGCAGCGACACAAATTCGCCAGGCGCTTGAAGCCACTCACCGACTTGGCGGAGAGAATTATGTGCTTTGGGGCGGCCGCGAAGGCTACGACACTCTGCTCAATACCGACACGACCCGCGAGCTGGACCAGCTGGGTCGAATGCTCTCGCTCGCTGTTGAGCACAAGCACAAGATCGGCTTCAAGGGCCCGCTTCTGATCGAGCCGAAACCACATGAGCCAACCAAGCATCAATACGATAGAGATACGCAAACCGTTTACGGGTTCCTCAGCCGATACGACCTTCTCGACGACGTGAAGGTCAATCTCGAAACCAATCATGCGACGCTTGCAGGAAATTCGATGGACCACGAGATCGCGATGGCGTTCACGCATGGGATCTTCGGATCCGTGGATGCAAATCGCGGTGATCCACAAAATGGTTGGGATACCGATCAGTTCTGGATGGAGCCGCTGGATATCACGCGATCGATCATCCACATCATCAAAAATGGTGGGTTTGAGACGGGCGGTTTCAATTTCGATTCCAAGGTACGGCGGCAGAGCATCGACGCGGCGGATCTCTTTTACGGTCATATCGGCGGCGTGGACGCCCTGGCGCGAGGACTGCTCGCAGCCGAAGCGATGTTGAACGATGGTACTTACGAGGCGTTTCTCAAGGATCGATATGCCGGCTGGGATGAAGAGCTCGGCAAGTGGATGATGCAGGACGCGTCCCTTGAACAGATCGCCGCGAAAGTTGAAGCGGGCGGGATCGATCCACAGCCCCGTTCAGGTCGGCAAGAGATGCTGGAGAACCTGCTGAACCGGTTCGTTTGATGCCAGAATGATCTAAGACTTCGGAGGACCGGCAGATTCTCTGACGACCAGCTCGTAGTCGAGGGTCTGGTTGACCGATTCTGGTTGTGAGGACGGCGTTGTTCGGCCCAAAAACTCGATCGCGCAGCGTGCCATATCGCGGATCGGTTGACGGATCGTGGTCAGTGGAGGCCACATCGCGGACGCGTTTTGCGTGTCATCGAAGCCGACAACGGAAACATCTTCAGGCACACGCAAGCCGGCCTGATGCGCGGCGGCAATTGCGCCCGCGGCCATGTCATCATTGCACGCAAAAATCGCGCTTGGCGGATTGTCCGATGCGAGCAGTTTTGCGGTCGCTCGAATGCCGGAAACATAAGTGAAGTCGCCGCGTTCTATGATGCTGTCATCGATCGAAACGCCCGCGGCTTCGCAAGCTTCCTTATATCCATCAAACCGCAACTGGCTCGATTTGTGGTCCGGTGCGCCGGTGATCAATGCGATCCGTTTGTGACCGAGCCCCAGCAAATAGTTGGTCATGTCCTTGGCGGCGGCGCGGTCCATCATGCGAACGCTTGGTCCGGTATAGCCGTCCAGTTTCGGGCTTACGCAGACAAAGGAGATCCCGGTACGCTCGAGTGTGTCGATGAGCTTCGGATCATCGGAGAGGGGCGGCACAACGATCAGGGCCTGGATACTGGTATCCAGGAACCGTTTTTCGATTTGCTCAAGATCGACCATGTTGTCGTCGACGAGCGGCTCCTCGACGATGAGGTAGTGGCCAAGCTTGCGGCATGTATCGAGGGCGCCCAGCAAAAATTCACTCAGATAGCCATAGCTTGGATTTCGATAGATTAGCCCGATGAACAAACCTGTTCGACCGGCAAGATTTCGCGCCATGATGTTGGGGCGATAGTTGAGTTGCCTGATCGCCGCCTGCACGCGTTTGCGGGTCGTGTCGCGAACCGCAGTCTGATCGTTTAACACACGTGAGACGGTCATTTGTGACACTCGCGCGAGTTCTGCGACTTCTTTGATCGTAGCAGCTGATTTCTTGTTCATGAGGGATTATTCAGACTCTTTGCGGCTCTGCCGCTCCTGTTTACAGGATATATCCTACACAACTTTTACGATACAAGCGAAAAGTTGGTGACAGGGTCTTTTTCAAGTATTCGCACAAAAACAAGTCGGCCCCGCCGAAGCGAGGCCGAAAAGGTTTGAAATCTAACCGCAATTGGCGGCAGCGTCCTGATCTTCTTCGAGGCGAACATCGGAAATGCCGATGGATTGGCCTTCGCTGCCGGAGACCAGCAGAGCCCCTTTGATGATGGCCATGTCTGCACCCGCGTCAGCGAAGCAGGAGAGGCTGAGGCGAACTTCAGACCAATCATCAGAAAGGGAGACAGGCAAGAAGCGCTCACAATCGGCGGCATCGCAGCGCATACCAACGCTGACACCTGCGTCGCCGTCCAGACTTACAGCATCGAATACCAGTTCCATTGCGCCATTCGCTTCGCGTGACAGATCGACCGGGTAGCTAGACGCGATCTCGAAGTTCTCTTCACCTGTCTTGAAGGTGACGCGAAGAGAGTCTTCCTGGGCAGCTTTGTCATATGCGGTGACAATCAGGCCTGCGGACTCAAATGGTAACGAGCTCACCGGTGAACCGTATCTGATGAGTTCCCACGGCGCCGGGAATTCCCCTTTGGAGAAGAATAAGCCTTTGCTGGTGGAGGTTTCACCTTCGAGACCAGACTCCTCAGAGATTTCCGCAAGATTGCCGTCGTCTCCATAGGATAGACCGTAACCGAGCGCGAAGAGCGGATCGTAGGGTTCTTTTCCGGCGTTGAGCTCAACCTGCGTGGCGAGCTTTGGCCAAGAGTAAGACAGGCGCCCCGTGAAATCGAAGGATGGATCTGTCTGGAACAGCATGTCGGCAATACCGCCGCCTTCACTGCCCGGCAGCCACGCCGCGACGAATGCGTCGGATGCGTTGATCTCAGGATTGGTCCACATCGGGCGCCCCGAAAGGAAGACAGAAACCGTCTTCATGCCTTTTTCCTGATACGCATCCAGCAGTGACGTATCGAAGCCATTGGGCTGGAAATCGAGGTTGGCAACGTCGCCCTGGAACTCCGCATATGGGTCTTCGCCATAAACTGCGATGACAACATCTGCATCGACATCGGCGGTGCCTTCAGGATCAAAGATCATCGTCCCGCCAGCGTCATTGATCGCTTGCGTTAGGCCGGCCAGCACGGTCTCGCCGTTCGGGAATTCTTCATTCGGATATCCACCGCCCTGCCAGGACAGGGTCCATCCGCCTGCCACTTTTGTGATGCTGTCTGCACCGTCCCCAACAACGAGATACGTTTTGCTGCCATCGAGTGGGAGTAAGCTGTCATGGTTCTTCAACAGGACCAGCGACTCGCGGACAGACTGCCGGGCGACCGCGCGGTGATGATCGGATCCGAGAATGCTGACCTCTCCCGCAAGGTGTCTCTCGCTCGGCTTCACAGCGTCGAATAGACCCGCATTGATTTTTACGCGCAGAATTCGTCGTACCGCGTCATCCAGGCGTTCCATCGGGATCTCGCCCGATTGCACGTGCGCCAAGGTGGATTCCCACAACCCTTTCCAGCTGTCCGGCGCCATGAACATGTCCACACCGGCATTGAAAGATTCGGGGCAATCGGTTGCCGTACATCCCGGGATGAGGGCGTGACCGTTCCAATCGCCGACAACGAACCCGTTAAAGTTCATCTGTCCCTTGAGAACATCGGTAAGTAGCTCTTTTTGCCCGTGCATCCGCTCGCCATTCCAAGCTGAGAAGCTGGCCATAACTGTTTGAGCATTCGCTGCAATTGCAGTGACGTACCCCGCGGCATGAATGTCGCGCAGTTCGGCTTCGCTGACTTCAGTGTCACCCTGGTCGACGCCGTCCGTCGTGCCGCCGTCACCGACAAAGTGTTTGGCGCTGGTCAGGACACGTTCAGCGCCTAGATAGTCGTCGTCGCCGTAATGGCCCTGCAAGCCAAACACGATCCGGTCTCCATACGAGGCGACAATGGCTGGGCTTTCGGAGAACCCTTCATAGGTGCGACCCCACCGATCATTCTGCGGTACGGCAAGCGTCGGCGCGAAGGTCCAGTCATGTCCAGAAACGCGAAGCTCCCGCGCTGTGACCTTGTAAATCTCCTCGATCAGGTCCGGATTATTCGCAGCGCCAAGTCCGATATTGTGAGGGAATACTACGGCGCCTTTGAGATTGGCGTGGCCGTGAACTGCATCGATCCCCCAAATGGTTGGAATGGCGATTTCTACACCTTCAGGATCAATCGAGGCTTCGAAATAGGCGTCCGCAGCCTCCAGCCAGGTGGCTGAATCTGCATAAGGCTCGGGGCCGGGAGCTGAGTTGCCACCGCTGAGCACGGACCCTAGGCGGTACTTTTTCACTTCTTCCGGAGTTACTGACCCGCTATCGGCCTGGATGACTTGTCCAACTTTTTGCTCAAGCGTCAGCTTGGCCAGAATGTCGTCGATTTGGGCTTCGACCGCTGGATCAAGAGGGGCGGTTTCAACCGCAGGCCAATTCGCAGGATCGATTGTAGGTTTTGCGTCGGCAAGATCCGTTTCGACCGTTTCGGTAACCTCTTCTGACGGCGTTGTATCAACAGATTCGGGGGCGGTTTCGGCACTGTCCGTGGCGCATGCAGACATGAGCAAAGCAGCGCTCATCGCTATAACGGAAGCAGTTGTACGATGTGAAATTTTCAAGAGTCTTCTCCCATGAGACTTGGTCTTTCAACAAAGACATTGTGTGATGAACGCGCCGCGATAATCGACGTCTGTTTTGAGTGTCCTAGCGATATACCAGAAAAATTGATAGCGCTATCATTTTCTCGATCACTGTGTTAGCGAGGATGAAAATCCTATCATATTTGGAGATCTGGAGCGTTCTTCAAAACCAGATAGGCAGATAATCATACGCCAAGGGAGGGCGACCAAAATGGACCAAACGGCCGAAGCCGACAGTGCAAATCTGTTTCAAATCATTCTAATCAGCGTCATTGCGACCATCGGGGGTTTCCTCTTTGGCTTCGATAGCGGCGTCATCAATGGAACGATTGATGGATTGCGGGCTGAGCTCGCAGAGAGCGAATGGGCGATCTCATTCAGTGTCGCCAGCATGCTGATGGGCTGTGCCGTGGGTGCAATGGTGGCGGGTCGAACCGCCGATATATTCGGACGTCGCAGCGTATTGATCGTCGCCGCCCTGTTCTTCTTCGTCAGTGCCTGGGGGTCGGGCGTTGCGACTGGAGCGGTCGAATTTGTCTGCTACCGCATTCTGGGTGGGCTGGCCGTGGGTGCGGCAAGTGTTCTTGCGCCCGCATATATCAGTGAGATTACGCCCGCGAGTATTCGTGGACGTCTGTCGAGCATCCAACAGGTCGCAATTATTGTCGGGCTAACCGTAGCGTTCCTGAGCAACTACTTCCTAGCCGGTGCGGCTGGTGGTTCAACGAGCGAGTTCTGGCTTGGGTTTGCAGCCTGGCGCTGGATGTTCTGGATCGAGATGGTGCCCGCCGCGATATTCTTCTTCGCTTTGTTCGCCATTCCGGAAAGCCCGCGTTTCCTGGTCATCAAGGATCGCCACGAGCAAGCTGGCGGCGTTCTCGCGCGCCTCTTCGGCGAAAGCGCCAGCCAGCGTAAGCTTGAGGAAATCAAATCGTCGATCGCAACGGATCACAAGCCGCGCCTCGCCGATCTTATGGACAATGGCAAAGTTCGTCCGATCGTCTGGATCGGGATCGGCCTCGCCGTGTTCCAGCAACTGGTCGGGATCAATGTGGTGTTCTATTACGGCGCCGTCCTGTGGCAGTCCGTTGGCTTCACCGAAGACAATGCTCTGTTGATCAATGTGATCATGGGTGTCGTCAGTATCGGTGCCGTGATCGTCGCGCTGAGCGTCATCGACAAGATTGGCCGCAAGCCGCTACTCCTGATTGGGTCTGTAGGAATGACCGTCACTCTCGGGACGATGATGATCTGCTTTTTCAACGCTTCGACGAATGAGGCAGGTGATCTGGTATTGCCAGGCTTCTGGGGTCCACTCGCTCTGTTCTCCGGTGTCGCGTATGCCGCATTGTTCAACCTGTCCTGGGGGCCGGTTATGTGGGTCATGCTCGGCGAGATGTTCCCCAATCAGATCCGTGGATCCGGTCTGGGCGTCAGCGGCTTCTTCCAGTGGTTCGCGAATTTCTGCGTGACGCTGACTTTCCCGATCTTACTGGTTTCGATCACGCTGGGAGGGGCTTACGCGATTTACTTCCTCGGGGCGTTGGTCTCGATCGTCTTCGTCTCCAAGATGGTCAACGAAACCAAGGGCATCGAGCTCGAGGACATGAAGGGGTTCGAATAGAATCTATCTGATCTCATAATGAAAGAGGCTCCGGGATCGAGTGTGATCCCGGAGCCTCTTTTTTTGATGCCGTGATCTTAGCGTACGGTCAGCGTCGTTGATTTGTGTGACACAGAGCTCGCGCCAACCATGATTTCAAACTCTCCCGGCTCGACAACCCGTTGCATGTCGAGATTGTAGAACTGCAAGGCGTCGGGCGTGATCGCCAATTCGATCGTCTTGCTTTCGCCGGGCTCCAGGCTCACCCGTTCGAAACCCTTTAGCTCCATCACGGGGCGGGTCACGCTGCTGACCTTGTCCCGTATATACATTTGCACCACCTCGTCGGCTCTGACCGGGCCGGTATTGGTGACGGAGACGCTAACGCTGGTCGATCCATCCGTTGCGATTTCAGACTCTGAGAGGCTTGGCTCCGATATCTCGAAGGTTGAATAGCTGAGCCCGAACCCGAACGGATACAGGGCGCGAGCCTCGGAGAATGCATAACCGCGCCGGGCTGTCGGTTTGTGATTATAGAAGACCGGGATTTGGCCGACGCTTCGAGGAACTGACACGGGCATTTTCCCACTCGGTGAGACGCGTCCCACGAGCAGGTCAGCAACAGCCGTCCCGGTTTCCTGACCCAGCTGCCAGCCGTAGAGGATCGCATCGAAGTGGTCTTCCACGTTGGTCAGCGCCAGCGGGCGCCCGGAGATGATGACGGCGACCATCGGAACGCCGGTTTCCGCCAGAGCTTCGACGAGCTCTTTTTGCTGACCGACCAGCGTGATGCTGTCGCGATCTCCCATGTGGGTCTCGGACCAGGCTTCCCGCGAGGTCGACTCGTCACCGCCAATGGCGAGGATGATGAGATCGGTTCCGCGAGCAGCCTCCACGGCTTCAGCAATCATCTGGAAATTGGTTTCCGGGTCGATCAGATTGACCTCGTCATCCCACCAGGATCGATTGTCGGTGAGCTTCACACCCTTCGAGTGTACAACTTCAATCTCATCGCCAAATTCTGTTTTGAGGCCGTCGAGGATGCTGATCGTTTGTCGTGGCTCATCCGAATATCCACCCAAAACCGTAATGTCGCTGTTCGGGCCGATCACTGCCACGCGGCTAAGGTCTGACTTGTTCAAGGGCAGGGCGCCATCCTGGTTCTTTACGAGAACGGCTGCCTTTTGCGCCGCTTCGAGTGCGACCGCGCGGGCTTCGTCGTTGCCTGTGAGCGCGTCTGCTTCAGCGCCGTCTGCGAATGGATCATCAAACACGCCGCCGCGTTTTTTCATGCGTAGGACACGCTCCACGGCTTGATCGACATAGGCAATGTCCAGATCGCCGGTCTCGATTGCGTCCTTCATCGCATAGAAGGCGACGCCATCGGGAAGTTCAAAGTCGACACCCGACTTGAGAGAGAGCGCTCCAGCACTGCCAATCGAGTCTACAATTCGGTGACGAACCTGCAGTTCGTTGATGGCAAAATAGTCAGCTACGACGACACCATCGAAGCCCCATTCATCGCGCAGGACGTCATTCAGGAGCCAGGAGTTGGCGTGAGAGGGAACGCCATCAATTTCATTGTAGCTTGCCATGACACTGGCTGCGCCGGCTTCTTTTACAGCCGCTTCGAATGGCGGGAAGAACACTTCGCGCAAGACTCGCTCTGGCAGTTGCGCCGGGCCGACATTCATGCCCGCCTCAGGCTGCCCGTGCCCGGTCATATGCTTCAAGGTCGTCAGCACTTTGCCGTCTGGAACCGTATCGCCGGTACCCTGGAAACCGCGTATCGCAGCGACGCCCATTCGGCTGACAAGATAGGGATCTTCTCCGAAAGTTTCTTCGATGCGACCCCACCGCGGGTCGAGCGCGACATCAACGACAGGCGAGAGCACGTGATGAACGCCGCGCACCCGGATCTCGCGTGCAGTGATCGAGTACACCCGTTCCAGAAGGTCCGGATCGAAAGTGCTAGCGAGCGCGATCGACTGCGGGAAGGACGTCGCGTATCGGCCTTGGAAACCGTGCAACCCTTCTTCGTGGAAGAGAGTCGGGATACCCAGGCGCGTTTCTTCGATCATCCAGGTCTGGACTGCGTTTGTGAGTTTCACTGTCTCACTTGGTGTGCGTGCGGAGAGGCGACGAACCACTGTTGCATCGTTCACGTCGCGGTCTTCGGCCGGTGCATCCATTCCAATCGTGTCTTGAGGGCGTGCAAAGCAGCCGACCCCGTGGGGGAAGGCGTCCTTCATTTTCTCTGGTGAGAAATCGCCATTTTCATCCAGAATCTGCGCTTTGTTGAACCAGATGCAGCTGATTTGCGCGAGCTTCTCGTCGAGCGTCATTTGCGCCATCAGTGCCGCGATCTCAGGATCGGCGGAGACGGGTTTAACCGCTTCAACAACAATGTCTGTCGGGGCTGCAGTAACAGGCGCAGTGAGAGCGGTTTCGCACCCGACGAGCATCAGGCCACCAAAGGTGCAAAGTGTTGTAGCGAGGAGGTTTGAACGGAACGAGCGAATTGGCATTTGGCTTTCCTTTTCGAATACGATCAATGTTAGCGCTAACAATTGTCGGCACGGGAAACAAGGCGAAGGCTCAAATAAAGCTTGAGTCTTTGCTCAAACGTCCTCCTCGTAGGGTCAGAATATAAATGACAAGATCAATGCGGTCACGAAGCCAACACCGCCCACGATCGTCGAAACGACCGTCCAGGATTTCAGCGTCTCATTGACCGACAAGTCGAGGTATTTGCTGACCAGCCAGAACCCGGAATCGTTGACGTGAGAGAGGATCGTCGCGCCGGCTGCGATTGAAATCACGGCAAGCGCTCGATCGAATTCTGATATCCCGCTAATTGCGAGGAGCGGCGCTGTGAAGCCAGCCGCGGTGATCATGGCGACGGTGGCGGATCCTTGAATGACACGGACCAGGCCTGCGATCATGAAGGCGAAGACCAGGACGGATACGTTTGCGCTCGCAGCAAGTTCCGCGATCCGCGCGCCTGCTTGAGAATCGATTAGCACCTGCTTGAAGGCGCCGCCCGCTCCGGTCACGAGAACCACCGCGCCGGCAGGTTCCAGGGATTTCATTGCGGCCTGGTTCAGCGTGTTGGCAGGGAGTTTTAACTGCGTCGCCGCGAATGTGTAATAGAGCCCGACCGTCAATAGCAGGGCGACGAACGGATGAGACAAGAACAGCATCACCCCCGGGACCTGCTCTTCGCCAAGGGTCATTTTCAAAACAGTCCCGCTCGCAACCAACAAAATTGGGAAGGCGAGGGCGAGAAAAGCTGCCAGAAAATTGAGGCTCGTTGCGGGTTGAGGTGCGGCGATCTCGGCGGCCTCACCAACGACTTCCACCGGGTGGTCATACTGGCGACGCGCAAACAAGACCCCGCCACACAGGATGGCGGGGACCGCAGCAATCAGCCCGGCCAGGATGACCAGGCCAAGATCTGCATCGAGCAATGCAGCGACTGCGATTGGCCCGGGCGTCGGTGGAATAAAAGCATGTGCGGCCGCGAGGCCAGCCAGGAGCGGGGCAGCCACAAAGAGCGGTTTCCGTCTGATGGTTGTCGCGAGGCGCTTCACCATTGGCATGAGGATCACCAGGGCGACGTCGAAAAAGACCGGGATCGCGACGAGCAATCCGAGGAAGCTCATCTTTGTTGGAACGCTTTTGACCGACCCGTGGGCGAGCCGGTCGGACAAGGCTTTGACGCCGCCGGACTGCTCCAGCACCGCGCCGAGAATTGCGCCTAGGCCGACGACCACCGCGATGAAGCCCAGCACACCCGCCATACCATTCTGAATGGAGGCGACGACGGCGGCCGGATCCAGACCCAACATCAAGCCAGCGATCAGCGAGACGAGTATCAAGGCAAAAAAGGCTGGTACCTTGGCGCGAATGACCAGCAAAAGGAGCCCGGCCACCGATGCGGCGAGGGTGGCGACGATATAGATTGGGTCTGACTGGTCCATGTCGAGCCTCAGAACGAAATCGGTACGCGCGCCAGAACCGATGAGGACGTCATGTAGAGATAGGTTTCGTCATCGTTCAGCGTACAATTCGACGTCGGCATGCCTGTCGAGATGACGCCCAGAACGTGGCCGGTCTCGGGCGCGAGAACGTAGACCCCTTCTGGACCGGTCGCGAACACGGTGCCGTTTCTGGCCACGACCATACCATCCGGTAGACCGCCGCCATCCTTTAGTTCATTTGACGCATCGAAGAAGACCCGGCCTTCGTTGACACTGCCATCTTCGGCGACGGTGTAGGCCATGATCTTCGCATTGTCCGGATCAGATACCGCGACGTAGAGCGTGCGTTCATCTGGCGAAAGGGCAATTCCGTTCGGGAATGTGAGATCATCAATGATCAGCTTCAGCGGCGCGTCGCTCGAATAGAGATAAACGCCATTGTGCTGGAGTTCCTTTTCGGACGCATCGTTCAATCCGCGCAGGCCGTATGGGGGATCGGTAAAGAAAATCGTTCCGTCGCTTCTGGCGACCATGTCGTTCGGGGAATTGAGCGACTGATTGTCATAGGAGGAAACGATCACCTCGCGTTCGAAAGTGTCTCTGTCTAGTACCGACAAGCCACGCGCGCCGTGATCTGCAAGTAAAAGCTTGGACGGGTCTGCGGGCCACAGGATGATTCCGTTTGCGCCCGACTCTCGCATGGTCGCCGCGACCTCTGGCGACGCACCACCGGAGGGGGACAGGATCATTTCGTGACCGGTTGCTTCGGCCCAGCGATGCATTTTGTTTTCCGGCACATCGTTAAAGTAGAGTGCCTGTTCTGCTTCGACCCAGGCAGGTCCTTCTGGCCAGGTGAATCCTTCGGCGAGGATTTCGATTTCGGCGCCGGGAGCGACTACCGAGTCCATGGCTGCCAGTCTGCGGTCTATGCTGCCGATCGATCGGGTCTCTTCGAGCGCTATTTCAGGGGCTGGAGCGGGGTCGGAGGCTTCGCAACCTGCCGCCACCGCTGCAAATCCGGCTAAGAGTATAGAGCTTATAAGTCTGCGCATACCTTCGATTCCTCCCCAGGATGACAGATCCCGTAGCATCGTTTGAGATCTGATTTGGGTGAAGGCGTAGCTGCCGTATCGGACGCTGTCCAGAAAAATTGATAGCGCTATCAACTTTCCGAGTCTGGAAGAGTTGCATCCAGCAGGACAAGCTGTTAGCGCTAACAGAAATAGAACAATAAACACAATTGAGATTTGGGCAGGGAGGCTCAAGGCGTGACGGAAAATACGCTCCGAATGGGTATGGTCGGCGGTGGCCAAGGCGCATTTATCGGCGACGTTCACAGGCTCGCTGCACGCCTCGACGGAAAGATTGATCTGGTCTGCGGCGCGTTCTCGAGGGATCCAGAAAATTGCATCGCCACTGGGCGCCAGCTCGGACTACATGCATCGCGCTGCTACGCGAATTATGATGACATGATGCGGGTGGAAGCCGCGTTGCCAGAAGATCAGCGCATGCATTTTGTCGCGATCGTCACGCCGAACCATGTCCACTTCCCTGTCGCCAAAGCCGCGCTTGAAGCCGGATTTCATGTTCTGTCTGACAAGCCCGCCACGTTGAACTTGGACGAAGCGCGCGAGCTCGCAGAAATTGTCCAGAGAAACGACACGC
Source organism: Hyphomonadaceae bacterium (assembly GCA_043513745.1). Classification (GTDB taxonomy): domain Bacteria; phylum Pseudomonadota; class Alphaproteobacteria; order Caulobacterales; family Hyphomonadaceae; genus Henriciella. Next base: position 3,282,035 of record CP121341.1, on the reverse strand, counting down.
TGGCCTATGGTTTGACCCATACCTATCTTGGCTATCCACTGGTGAGTGCCGCCCGGTCGATCGTGGCTGAAGGCGGCATCGGGAAAGTCCGCAAAGTCTTTGTCGAGTATATTCAGGGCTGGCTGGCAGGCGAGGTCGACAACAAGCAGGCGGACTGGCGCACCGATCCAACTCGGTCCGGAATTTCCGGTTGCATGGGCGATATCGGCACGCACGCTCACAATCTGGCAGAATTCGTCACCGGCAAGATCATGACGCATGTGGCGGCGGATCTATCAATCTTCGTCGACGGCCGACGCCTTGATGATGACGGGTCGGCGCTGTTCCGGATGGAAGACGGTGTGAAGGGTGTGCTGAGTGCGTCTCAGGTTTGTGTGGGAAAAGAGAACACGCTGACCATCCGGGTCTATGGCGAGACCGGCGGCCTGGAATGGAACCAGGAAGAGCCTAACACGCTTATCCGGACCTACACCGACCGCCCAACCGAGATCTTGCGAGCGGCGCAAGGCTATCTGCCAGACGGCGTACAGGCCGGCTTTCGAACGCCGCCCGGGCATCCGGAGGGCTATATCGAGGCGTTCGCGAACATCTATTTGGAGTTCGCTGAAGCGCTGCAAACTCAGGGCGGTGTCAAAGCCGGAATGGAAGCGGCGCTCCGCGGTATGGCCTTTGTCGAGGCTCTGGTTGAGAGCAGCAACAATAACTCAACTTGGACGGAGATCACCGTATGAAGACGATGCAAGGACCGGCGATTTTCCTGGCTCAGTTTATGGGCGACGCCCCTTTCGATACGATGGAAAATGCCTGTCGTTGGATGGCTGACGCGGGCTATAAAGGCGTTCAAATTCCGTCCGATAATCCGACTTGCATAAATCTGAAACTCGCCGCCGAAAGCAAAGATTATTGCGACGAGTTCAAAGGTAAGTGCCGCGAATGGGGCGTTGAGATCACCGAGCTTTCCACGCACATTCAGGGTCAGTTGGTGGCGGTTCACCCAGCCTACGATACGGCCTTTGACGCGTTTGCGCCAACCCAGCTCCACGGCAACCCCAAAGCTCGTCAGGAGTGGGCTGTTGAGCAAGTTATGTTTGCTGCGAAAGCGTCGCAGAATCTGGGTCTTGATCGTTCCGTGTCGTTCCCCGGTGCGCTGGTATGGCCGTTTATGTATCCATGGCCGCAGCGACCCGCTGGCCTGGTCGACGAGGGCTTCAAGGAGCTGGCCAAACGCTGGCGTCCGATCCTCGATTATTATGACGAGTGCGGCGTCGATGTCTGCTACGAGATCCATCCCGGCGAAGACTTGCACGATGGGGTGACGTTTGAACGCTTCCTCGAAGAGGTCGACGGTCACGCCCGCTGCAACATCCTCTATGATCCGAGCCACTTCATCCTCCAGCAGCTCGATTATCTGACTTTCATCGATCACTACCATGATCGCATCCGCATGTTCCATGTGAAGGATGCCGAGTTCCGTCCGAACGGAAAGAGTGGAATCTATGGTGGATACCAGGGATGGGTTGAGCGGCCTGGGCGTTTTAGATCGCTCGGAGATGGCCAAATCGACTTCGGCGCGATTTTCAGCAAACTGGCTGGCTACGATTTTGATGGTTGGGCGGTGGTCGAATGGGAATGCGCACTGAAGCATCCAGAAGACGGCGCCCGAGAAGGGGCTAAATTCGTTTCAGATCACATCATACGTGTCACCGACAAAGCGTTTGACGATTTCGCGGGCGGCGATGTCAGCGTTGAAGCAAACAGGAAAATGCTTGGACTGTCATAAGAACAGCCGAGCGAGGGAGGAACTATGACCGCAACCACTGCAGACGCGCCATTGGGCGTCGGTATCAATCGCAACAAGCTGTTCTTATTGAGCTGTTTGTCTCTCATCGTTACGGCGATGACCTTCGCGATCCGTGCCGGTATTCTGACACAGCTCTCGGAAGAGTTTGCGCTGAGCGATACCGAGCTTGGCTGGGTCAACTCAATGGCGTTTCTCGGGTTCCCGCTCGCTATGGTCGTGTTTGGGTTTCTCTATAACAAGCTCGGGCCGCGCCTGATCATGATCCTGGCCTTTGCCGGACATTTGCTCGGCTTGGTGCTGACGATCACAGCTGGCGGTTTCCTGGGGCTTTTGATCTCAACTTTCTTCATTGGCTTCGCGAATGGGTCAGTTGAAGCAGCGTGTAACCCGCTGGTGGCGGACCTGTACAAGGATGACAAAACCAAGTGGCTGAACCGTTTCCATGTCTGGTTCCCGGGCGGGATCGTGATCGGCGCTGTTGTCTCTTATTTCATGACCAATGCCGGGATTGGGTGGCAGCCGCAAATCGCGGTCATGCTCATCCCAACTGCAATCTATGGATACATGGTTTTCACAACGCAGTTCCCGGATATTCCGCAGATTGAAAAGATTGTCGATCTCGATGCCAAAGGCCTGATCCTGATGACGGCCATTTTCGGCCTGCTAGTGTTCATCGGAACGCCAAACGATCTTGTTGCCGGTTTGCCGGGAACGTTCCTCCTTCCGCTCCTGCTCGTGCTCGGACTCACTTTCCTCCTGATGATGTTCAGAGCCGGGCGGGCGCGGGACGCTGCTTTGCTGATTGTGCTGATGGGCCTGATGAGCATCACGGCCACATCGGAGCTTGGCACCCAGCAATGGGTTGACCGTATCCTCGGAGCTCAACTCGGCGGCGTGCCCGGACAGGCCATGATTGTGCTCGGCATGGTCACTGGAATTATGGCGGTCGGTCGCTATTTTGCTGGCCCGCTGATCCATGCTTTGAACCCGGTTGGTGTCTTGCTGATGAGCGCCATCCTGACGACGCTCGGCCTCTTCATGATGTCGACGGCGTCCGGCGCGATGGTCTATGTTTCGGCGATCGTGTTTGCGTTCGGCGTTTGCTACTTTTGGCCGACCATGATCGGCGTGACGGCGCAATATGTGCCGCGTTCCGGCGCGCTCGGAATGAGCTTGGTTGGGGCCGCCGGGATGTTCGCTCTGACCATCTGGAACCCGATCATTGGCGGCTGGATCGACAGCGCCCGGGTCAAGGCAGAAGCCTCTGGCCTGGAAGGCAATGCGGTTGAAGTCGCTGCCGGGCAGGGCGCGCTCTCGCAACTGGTGTTCTTCCCAGCGGTTCTGATCGCGGCGTTCGTCGGATTGTACCTCGCGCGCAGTTGGATGCAGAACACGGCGGGCGGCGAAGCCGATCCGTCGCACGGATAGGAGCTCGAAATGGTACACGATCTCATGCTTCAAAGACGACAGGTCTTTCAAGGATTGTTAGCGCTCTCTGCCGTCGGCGGGCTAGCCGCTTGCGGAGGAGCGGAAGAAGGGGCTTCCGGCCAGATAGCAGGTGCGGTGGCGCCAGGCGTTTTCACTGGCGAGGAAATGGCGCTGATCGCGGCGGTTGCGCAGACGATCATCCCGAAAACTGAAACGGCCGGTGCTGTTCAAGCCGGCGTACCGGAAACGCTTCAAAGTCTCGCGACGGATTGGGGAGACACGGATTTCCAGCAGTATTGGAAGACGGGTCTGGCGGCACTGGGCCCTGCGCTCACCAGCGAAACAGGAGCGGCATTTACTCAGCTCTCTCCTAGTGAACGCGAAGCGGTTCTGAGCGCCTTCGACACAAAAGTCTTTTCGGGTGAGGTCGACAACGGCTTCTATCGAGACTTCAAAGCGACGGTCGTGCAGGCCTATTACATGTCCGAACCGGGCGCCACGGAAGAGCTCGCTTACGAGCCGGTTCCGGGCGAGTGGATTGGCTGCGTACCGCTTTCCGATTTTCCAAAAACATGGGCGACATAGCAATGACAGATTTTGACGTAATCGTAGTCGGGTCGGGCATGTCAGGCGGTTGGGTCGCCAAGGAGATGTGCGAGAAAGGCTTCAAGGTCGGGGTGATCGAACGGGGACGCAAGGTCACTGTCGAGAAAGACTATACTGATTTCATTGATCCTTGGGATGTTGAGCATCTGAACCGCAAAACCGACAAGGATCGAGAAGACTATCCCATCCAGTCCAATGTGTACGCGTTTCAGAGCTATACCCGTCAGTTTTGGGTGAAGGACAAAGAGCATCCTTACGAAACGGCCGACGGAACCGATTTTCGCTGGCTGCGCGGTTACCATGAAGGCGGTCGTTCGATCATGTGGGGCCGTCAGAGTTACCGCATGTCGGAGATCGATTTCGAGGCGAACGCCCGGGATGGACACGGCGTCGACTGGCCGGTCCGATACGCGGATATGAAGCCGTGGTATGACTATGTGGAGCGGTTTGCAGGAATCTCCGGCTCGATGGAGGGCCTGGATATTCTGCCGGATGGCGTCTTTCAGCCTCCGCATGACCTTACCTGCGCCGAGCTTGATTTCAAAGCTGCGGTGGAAGGATCCTTCCCCGGGCGCCACGTGATCCCGGGTCGCGTCGCAAACCTCACAGAACCGACGCAAGAGCAAATGGATCTGGGACGTGGCCGTTGTCAGGCGCGCAACCACTGTTTCCAGGGCTGTAGCTTTGGGGCCTATTTCAGCTCTAACTCCGCGACCCTGCCAGCAGCGCGTCGGACCGGAAACATGACGCTCATTTCTGATACGGCCGTCCACAAGGTCATTGTGGATGAGGAGACAGGACGCGCGACGGGCGTAGAAACTGTTGATATCGCGTCCGGTGAGCGCAAAGTGATGACCGCGCGGGTGGTCTTCCTCAACGCGGGAACCATTCCGTCCACGATGATCCTGCTCAATTCAGCAAACGGCAACGCGCCGAACGGTCTTGCCAACAGCTCAGGTCAGCTGGGTCGGAATATGATGGATCACCATTCCGGCGCGCGCGGCTCGGCGATCTTGCCGGGCAATCTCGACAAGCACACATTCGGGCGGCGTCCGAACGGATTCTACATCCCAAGGTTCCGCAACCACACCGAGGAAGCCGAAGGGTTCGTACGCGGGTTCGGGTACCAAGGCGGCGCCATGCGCGAGCGCTGGTGGACCTCGATGGGCAAAGAAGGTGTCGGGGCCGATTTTAAAGCCTCAGCCAGAACGCCAGGCCAATGGCGAATCGGCATGGTGGCTTTTGGCGAAGTCCTTCCGAATGAAGCCAATCATGTTCGCCTTCATGCAAACAAGACGGATCAATGGGGCTTTCCGGTTCCCGTTCTTGATGTGCGCTGGGGTGACAATGAGCGGAACATGGTTCGCCAGGCGATCCGCGATACGCGCGCTATGTTGGAAGCGGCTGGCGGCATCGACATCCAGACAGACGATCCGGACACAGCGGAGCCAGCTCCTCCCGGCATCGGTATCCATGAAATGGGTACGGCTCGCATGGGGCGAGATCCTTCGAGCTCGGTGCTCAATGAGTGGAACCAGGCTTGGGATGTTCCAAACCTGTTCGTGACCGATGGGTCGTTCATGGCTTCCGGCGGATGCCAGAATCCATCGCTGACCTACATGGCCTTTTCGGCCCGCGCAGCAAATCACGCTGCTGAACTGATGAAAGACGGAACGCTATGACCCTGAACCGCAGAAGCTTCCTGACGGCCTCCGGTGCGTTAATGGCGCTCGGCGCTTGCAACTCGAGTGGATTGGCCGCTGCACCCGCAAAGAGGCAATTGGATAAGATCGGTATCCAGACCTATACGCTGCGCGACGCAATGGGCGAGGATGTTGTCGGCACATTTCAGATGATCAAGGATGTCGGTTACGATTACGTCGAACTGAACGGTCGGAATTTCCTGGACCGCTCGCCAGCGGAGCTGCGCACCATTCTCGATGATGTCGGTTTGCCGGCGCCGATCACGCATCTGGATTATGACAGTCTCGCCAATCGCCCAGAGGAAGTGGCAGCTGTGTGCAACGTGCTTGGATGTGAATACGCGATCCTGCCCTGGGTCGGCGACGATCAGCGCGGTCTCGATAATTACAAAGACCATGCTGCGATGCTGAACCGCGCCGGTGAGGCAATGAAGCCAGCAGGCGTAAAAGTCGGATATCATAACCACCAGTTCGAATTCTTCGATCTGGGCGATGGCGAAAACGGAATGAATATCCTGCTGACGGAAACGGATCCGGACCTGGTGACTTTTGAGCTGGACCTGTTCTGGGCGGCTTTGACCGGAACCGATATTCCCGCCCTGTTCAACGCCCATCCCGGGCGCTTCAAGATGTGCCATGTGAAGGATCGCATAGGCAATGCCAGCCCGTGGCGTACGAGCCTCGACTACCCCGCGATTGTGCAGGCATTGATGGTGAATGTCGGCGAAGGCGAATTGCCGTTTGAAACCTATTTCGCTGAGAACGATGTTTCGGGCATGCAGTATTTCATCGCTGAACATGACAATCCTCCGCAGTCTTATCGGGAGTCTATTCAGACGAGCTTGGATACGATGAGAGCGATGCGGTTCTAGTCGATCTTTGGATCGAAACGCATCAAGATTTTTACAAACCTGCGAGGGTGGCGTATTGCCGTTTGCTTTGAGGCTTACGGAGAGGTCCGCTATGAAAATCGGTTTTGTCGGTCTGGGGAATATGGGCGCAGGTATGTGCGCCAATCTGGTGCGTGCGGGTCACGATGTGCAGGCCTTCGATCTGAATGCAGAAGCGGTTCAGGCCGCGATCTCTGTCGGCGCATCCGGCGCGGCTTCTCTGGCCGAGGTTGCGGACGAGGCAGAGGTCATCGTCACCATGCTGCCAGCGGGAAAACACGTTCTTGCTGTCTATTTTGGTGAGGAAGGCATCGCCGCGAGCGCCGCCGATGGAGCCTTGTTTATTGATTGCTCGACCATCTCTGTCGATGAGGCGCGCGAAGCAGCTGCCAAGGCGACCGATGGCGGTTTTCTCATGGTGGATGCACCGGTCTCAGGTGGGACGGCAGCGGCCAATGCGGGGACGCTCACTTTCATGGTGGGCGGTCCGGATCCGGCCTTTGCGCGCGCCAAGCCAGTGCTCGACATCATGGGCGCGAATGTCGTGCATGCCGGCGGAGCGGGCAACGGACAAGTTGCGAAAATTGCCAACAATATGCTGCTCGGCATTTCTATGATCGGCACATGCGAAGCGTTCAATCTTGCCGAGAAACTTGGCCTCGACGCGCAGACATTTTTCGACATTTCGTCGACCGCGTCGGGACAATGCTGGTCGATGACGAAGTATTGTCCGTCGCCCGGACCAGTACCTGCCGCGCCATCCAACAATGACTATCAGCCGGGGTTTGCGGTAGCGATGATGCTGAAAGATCTACGCCTGGCGCAACAGGCCGCCGGGAGCATCGATGCATCGACACCGCTAGGAGCGCAGGCTGAAGAAATCTATTCGCGTCTGGACGAAGATGGGTTCGCAGGGCTGGATTTTTCAGGCGTCATGCGCCGGGTGCGCGGCGAAATTTAAGCGCGTTTTCCTGAAGCATCAGTCCAGCAACACACACTCCACCATGTCGCCAACCTCGCGTGCGGGCGCATCGATTGGTCGGTGTATCAGGACGTTTGAAGTTACAAACGGGGACAAGAGCGAGCTGTCCTGATTGCTTGCAGGCATAACGACCCGTTCACCGGCTTCCGAGTAGTCCAAGCGCCCGCGCAAGAAAGACTCGCGCCGTCCGTTTGCGTTGAGTGGGGCCAGTAAGTTCGCTGGAACAGTCGTGTGCAGGTCAGTCCCTCCGAGGAGCCTCGCGATCAGTGGCTTCAAGAATAAGTGCGCGCAAACAAGCGCGGATGCTGGATTGCCCGGGAGGCCAAGTACAAGTCGTTCGGCATTTTGCGACATCCAGGTTGGCTTTCCGGGGCGAACCGCAACTTTGGAAAAGATCGACGAGAAGCCGAGCTCTGAGAACACTGACTTCATGTGATCATGATCGCCTACGGACGCGCCGCCGACCGGCACGAAGACATCCGCTTGTTCGGCACCCTCAATCCGTGCCTTGATTTCCCCGGCGTCGTCGGGGGCAATTCCAAGATTGATCACGCTACCGCCCCACGCCTCAATAAGCGCGCTTAGCGAATACTCGTTCGAGGCGATGATCTGACCCGGTTCAAGCTTTGTCCCTGGTGGGCGAAGTTCATCGCCATTCGCCAGCAAAGCGATCCGCGGCGCGCGCCGAACCTCGAGCTCGGCATGATTTCCGGCTGCGCAGATTGAAAGCTGCCGCGCCGTGAGTTGTGTTCCTTCGGAGATCAGCTCATCGCCGGATCGAAAATCGATCCCGGCCGCGCGAATGTGGCGGGCGCCGCCTTGTGCGTCTCGGATTGTGATCTCGTCTTCGTGGCGGTCAACATCCTCCTGAATGACAACATGATCTGCTCCATCAGGCACAACGGAACCGGTGAACAGGCGAACGCACTGTCCGCGGCCGACGCTCCCTGCATAGGGGTGGCCCGCTGGGGCTTCTCCAATGACGCTGAGTTTCGCGCCCGGGGCGCAATCTTCGAAGCGGGCGGCGTAACCGTCCATCGCCGACATATCTTTTGGCGGGTGCGTGTGCCGCGCCAGAACAGGGCTGGCGAGCGTACGCCCGACACCAGCCTGAAGCGGGACGCGCTCGATCTCCTCCAGGGCGGGTAGGGCTGCGATGTGTTGCAATGCGTCTGTTCGTGAAATCACTCAGGAGCCTCCAAACACGCGAAATAAAAGGCGCACGGCCACGATCAGGATGAGCACGGCTGTCACGCCTTTGACAAGCCGTTCCGGGAAAAGGCCGAGCATGAATCGGTGTCCAATCCAGCCGCCAATCAATACGGAAGGAATGAGCGGCCAAAACGGAATGAGGATTGATAGATCGCTCGACGCTGCAAGCTGGATCGTTTTGCCAGCAAGCCCCGCGATCGAGTTGGCAGCAATGTAGGCCGTCGCCAGCGCCGCGATTTTGCGCGGGGAATTCCAGTTAAGAACATGCAGCACCGGCGCCAGAAATATCCCTCCGCCAATGCCGACGAGCCCTGACAAATATCCAATCCCCGCGCCAATCAAAGGCGCAATCCATCGGGACCGAGACCGGGACCGCACCGCCCCACCACCCACAGCTGCTCCGGACATCGCGTTCCAGCCGAGGTGTGCGCTGGCGAAGAGCAAGGATAAGCCAAGAAGTAGGATCAGGTTCTGATCGTTGATCGGTGTCAATCCGCCGAGAAAAGCAGCGGGCACCGAGAAGGCGAGGATCGGCCAGACGTCTGAGTCCTTGTAGAGGCCCGCGCGGTTGGCTTTCCACGTGCCGGTGCTGGTGACCGTCAGGTTGCAAGCCAGCGAGACAATCGGCACCAGGCTTATTTGTAAGCCAGAGAAGACCAGAAGCGCCGTGTAGGTTGAGCCGCCGCCAAAGCCGACGCTGGAATAAAGGACAGCCGTCACCGCAAATGTGACCACGAGCCACACTGGGATCATTTGGGTCGCCTTCTAAGGTTCATGCTGCGCGCCTGACTAAGTGATGGCCAATTTGATCCGGAGACACTAGCAATAGTGGTCTGAAACTAAAGACTATCAGGACACAAACATGACGAATGTACCAGATCTACCGGCGCCAGCGGGACGTCTGGACTCAGACCTCGACTTTCAATCTCTGAACATCGCCGTGCTGACCGTATCCGACACTCGCACGCTTGAAACCGATACATCCGGGCAGCTCTTGGCGAACCGCATCGAGGAGGCTGGACATTCTCTGATTGATCGAAGCCTGGTGCGCGATGAAATCGAAGCGGTCGCGGCAAGGGTTAGAGGCTGGATTGAGGATCCGAACGTTGATGCCGTGATTTCAACGGGCGGTACTGGCCTGACCGGACGCGACATCACCTATGAGGCTGTCACGCCGCTGTTTGAGAAACGGATCGAAGGCTTTGACACGGTCTGGCATATGGTCAGCTATCAAAGCGTAGGCCTGTCCACTTTGCTGTCACGGGCCTGCGCCGGCGTGGCCAATGGGACGGTCATATTCTGCCTGCCGGGCTCGAACGGCGCCTGCAAGGATGGATGGGACAATATCATTCGGTGGCAACTCGATAGCCGCCACCGCCCGTGCAATCTGGTCGATCTGATGCCGCGACTAACGGAGGCCTGAAATGGCAACAAGCAACAAGCTTACCCATCTGGACGCCGACGGACGCGCCCGCATGGTCGATGTCGGCGACAAGCCAATCTCTCACCGGACCGCTCGCGCAGAAGCACGGCTCATGGCGTCGTCAGAGACACTCGACATCGTTCGATCTGGCAGCGCCAAGAAGGGCGACGTCATTACCGTTTCAGAAATTGCTGGCGTGATGGGGGCAAAGAAAACGGCGGATCTCATTCCGCTCTGTCACCCGCTGCCTTTGAGCAAGATCAATGTGAAAATCGCGATTGAGCAGACGTGCCTTCGGGTCACCACTGAAACGCGCACCCAAGGTCAAACGGGTGTCGAAATGGAAGCGCTCACGGCGGCAGGCGTGGCCGCGCTCACCCTCTATGACATGCTGAAGGCCGTCGATAAGTCGATGACCATCGAAGGGCTGAGATTGCTGGAAAAAACCGGCGGTGTCTCCGGCGATTTCAAGCGCGACGATTAGCGGTTCATGTGGTGACTTGCCCAACCGATTGCGCAGGAGTAAGCGAGCGACATGACTGATACGCCTTTAACCGTCGCAGGACGGACATTCACTTCGCGCCTTATCATTGGCACCGGGAAATACGCTTCCTACGCGCAGAACGCCGAAGCCGCGCGGGCGGCAGGAGCGGAGATGGTGACCGTCGCACTGCGCCGGGTGAACCTCTCCAATCCAGACGAGGATCGGTTGCAGGATCACGTCTCTCCGAGCGAGTTCACCTACCTCCCGAACACAGCTGGGTGCTTCACCGCAGACGAGGCTGTGCGCACGTTGCGACTGGCGCGCGAAGCGGGAGGCTGGGACCTGGTGAAGCTTGAGGTTCTGTCCGACCAGAAGACGCTCTATCCCGATATGGAAGAAACCCTCAAAGCCGCGAAAGATCTGATCAGCGACGGGTTTCAGGTGATGGTCTATTGCTCCGATGACCCGGTCTATGCGCGTAAACTCGAAGACGTGGGCTGCGCCGCCATCATGCCGCTCGGGAGTTTGATTGGGTCAGGCCTTGGCATTCAGAACCCTCTCAACATTCGCCTCATTGTCGAGCAGTCGCGCGTCCCGGTCATCGTCGACGCAGGCGTCGGCACGGCCTCAGACGCTGCCCAGGCGATGGAGCTTGGATGTGATGGTGTGTTGATGAACACCGCAATCGCGGAAGCCAAGGATCCGATCCGAATGGCGACGGCAATGAAGCATGCGGTGATTGCCGGGCGCGAGGCCTATCTCGCCGGACGGATGGGCCGCAAACGATATGCAGACCCATCGTCTCCGTTGGCTGGTTTGATCTAGCTGTCGGCGAGCGCCGTCTGAATCAGAGCTTCAACTTGCGTGATGTCAGCACTCGGCACGAATTCTGTTCCGATGACGAAGTTGGGTGTTCCGGTAATGCCGAGCGTACGCGCGAGGCTTTTCGAATCCGCAACCGTTTTCTGGACTTCAACAGACTTCATATCGGCGCGCATCTTGGCGACGTCTACGCCAACCGACTCAGCGACCTGATCGATCATGTCCGGACCGAAGCCGGAGCTGTTGTCCAGCTCCATCAAGCCCATGTGCATCTCGACATATTTTCCTTGCTTACCCGCCGCGATCGCTGCCAGTGCGGCTTTCTCGCTTTCTGTCGACAGGATGGGAAGCTCTTTGAAAACGACGCGAACCTGATTGTCATACTTTTCAGGCAGTTCGATCGCCCAGCTGGCTGAGCGCTTACAGAAGCCGCACCGATAATCGAAAAACTCAACCACCGTGACTTTCGCATCGGCTGGACCGATCGAGTAATCGGCTGCGTTATTTTGCAAGGCGTCCAGGTTTTCCGAGATAAGTGTTCGGGTCCGCTCGTCTTCTTCGAGCTGGCGTTTTTCCGTCAGCGCGATCAGAGCTTCCTCGATGATTTCAGGGTTCTCTATGATGTAGTCGTAAACGACTTTTTCAATCGCTTCACGGCTGGCCGTATCGATTTGCTCCTGCGCGCAAGCTGGCGTCAGAGCGATTGCGGTTGCGGCGAGGGCCATGCTGAAAGTTCGGGTCATAGATCGGTCCTGAGGTTCAAGGTCGTATGTACTTGTTACGCAGATGATTTATTTGCCATGAATAGCAAGGTCAAATTGCTGACATTCGTGTGAAGACGGTTATCTCCGCCGCCGCCAGAACACTTCATTCTCGGGCAAAGCCGGGTCTGTTGCATTGCGAATGTCGCTAGCTTGCCGGAATGCGGGGGTATTCGGTGTAAGCTCTCGGATCGCTCGCTGGGCAAATGAATGCGCGCGCGGATAGTTGCCGATATTATAGGCCGCCTCTGCAGTCGCGACCTGCGCCATGGGGCGATTGTCCTGTTTTTCGAAGACGATAGCGAGCTGGGTCCAGGCGAACGCGTTGTTTGGTTCTTTGATCAGCGCATCTCGCAAGGCGGTCTCGGCGAGTTCCATGTCGCCTTCCTCACTGCGTTCCAGAAGGGATCGAGCGAGCGAGACCTGGATGAGTGCATTGTTTGGGAGGAGCCGGTTGGCTTCAATCAGCGGCTCGACCGAATCGACGGGGCGGCCGGTTTCAAACAGGATTTGCCCCTTCAGCTCGTGAAAGAATGGGTTTTCTGGCTGATCCGCAATCAGGGAGTCGATCTCTCTGAGCGCAGTCGTGAGATCAGCAGACTTCATGGCTGATATAGACCGCGCATAGCGGGCCGGTGCTGACGTATCGGTCGGCGGGTAATCGCGGAACACACGGGCTGGCGGCTCAAGAAACCCGACCAGTTTGGCTTTCATCATATCAAACTGTTCGGCGACGCGCGGGTCTTCCGGCTTATCGGCCAGACCCGATTCCTCGGCCAGCGCGCGGGTCGTGCGAACTCGCTGTGCGGACAAAGGGTGAGATCGGAAATACGGAAAGCGCCGCGATTCTGAGAGAACTTCCTGGTACCGGAATTTCTCAAAAAACTCGACAATCCCCATCGGGGATTGGTCCAATGCGACCAGGTATTGCACACCCTGCGTGTCGGCCATGGCTTCTTCAGCGCGGGTGTGCACGAAGAAGTTCAGCGCGGCAAATTGCTGGGAACTCGCGATCAGTGCGGCCCCGGCATCGGGCGCTCCGGCTGCGATTGCGAGAACCCCAAGTCCAATCGAGATCAGAGCGGGCCGCGAGGCAACGCTCGCTGCGCGAGATCGCGTGACTGTGTGTCCGCAGGCAATGTGGCAGGTCTCATGCGCGATAACGCCTTTTACCTGGCGTGCATTGTCGGACGCCATGATCAGCCCGGTGTGCAAATGAATGCGCTGACCACCCGCGACAAATGCGTTGAGGCTAGGGTCGTTGATGATGTAAAGCCCAACATCATTTGGCTGCAATCCAGCGACTTCCAGAATGGGGTCGGTCCACTCCCGCAAAGTCTGCTCGATCTCTGCGTCGCGAATGAGACTTTGACTGGCGCTGGGCAATGCCGCAGCAAGCCAGATAAAGCTCGCAGAAAGGACAGTCAGAATCAGTCTGAGCATAGGGTCATTCCTTGTTTCACGATCAGGCTAAGCAAATGATTGTGGCTTGGCGAGGGCAAGATCTGCATCATGACGGAAATGTCAGAGTGGCTTTTCACTGAAATCAAAGACAAAATCCGGGTTGAGGGATGCCCGCACCGTTTCACCTGGAGCCAATGCGCGCCCCGGCTGGCACGCTGCAACAATTGTTGCGGTGTCGGACAATTTGAGGTCGAGTTGGGTGGTCGGCCCTGCGAGCCGTGTGCGCGATATCGTGCACTCCACGCCTTCGCCAACACGAATAGCTTCTGGACGATAATACAACGTCCCGGACGCTGTGCCGAGTTGCGCGCGCCACGCGTCGGGCAAGGAAGATGCCGCGATTTCATGCAGCGGACCCAAGGCGCGGGCGACTGCTATGTTGTTCGGTGATCGGTAAACCATATCCGGGGTATCAGACTGGAGAATTCGCCCTTCTTGGATAACAGCAACCTGATCAGCATGTACCAGCGCTTCAGCGGCGTCGTGTGTCACGAGCAATGCCGGGATCTCGGCGGCGCGAACAGCCTCCAGCGCGGCAGTTCGTGCCTGATCGCGCATGGCCGGGTCGAGTCCGGAGAATGGTTCATCAAGCAGGATTGCAACGGGTTTCGGGGCGAGCGCGCGGGCAATCGCGGTGCGTTGCTGTTCGCCGCCGGACAATTGATGCGGATAGGCATCACGGCGATGGGTGAGGCCCAGTCTTTCGATCCAGATATCCGCTTGCACGACGCGGTCGGGTTTTGGCAGCTTGTGCAATCCGAACATGACATTGCCCAGAACAGACAGATGCGGAAACAGCGCGAAATCCTGAAACACCAGCCCAATGCGTCGCTTTTCGATAGGGATGAAAGTTTGCGGTCCAGACAGCACGTCTTCGCCCGAGCGGACTGTCCCAGTGTCCGGTGTTTCCATGCCGGCGAGCATGCGCAGCAGAGTGGTCTTTCCGGAACCTGACGGCCCGATCAGCGCGGTCAGTTGTCCAGGTTCGATCAATAAATTTGCTTGATCGACGACTGTGCGCCCCGAGAACGATCGGCTGAGGCCTTGCGCGATGAGGGAGGGATTTAGCGACATGAACTCTACGTCCTCTCGGTCCGACTTAGGCGCCAAGACAGCAAAATAACAGGGATCAACCCGGCAAGCACGATCAGAAGAGAAGGCAAGGTGGCCTGAGGTAACCTCTCATCTGTTGCATAAGCATGCGCCTGCACCGCGAGCGTGTCCCATCCAAATGGCCGAAGCATCAGGGTTGCCGGTAGCTCTTTCAGGATTTCCACGAAGAGTATGAGACCTGCAGCGATGGCGCCCGGCGCCAGCAAGGGTAGGTCGACGCGGAAGAGTTGGCGGACCCCGCGGACGCCAAGGCTGCGCGTTGCGTCATCCAGGCTTTTTGGGAGCCTATCGATCGTGGATTGCAACGGTTCGACGCCCGCCGATGTGAACCGGCTCACATATATCCAGAGCAGGAATCCAATCGCGATCGACCCGGATAACGCCTGACCTGATACCTTCAGGATATACAATGCCCCAAGGCCCAGCACGACGCCGGGCGCGGCATATCCAGCGGCGGCCACCATACGTGCTCCAAAGCGAAGCGCGCCGCTCCTTTTGGTGGCAAGCGTGAAAACCAGGGCGGCAGTGAAGGCGCCGAGTGTTCCCATGGCGCCGAGCAGAAGTGTCGTGCGCAATAACGGCCAGAGGTCCTGCGTCGCTGCGCGGGTTTCTACGACCAGCCAGATCAAGCGCAGGACCGGAGCCGCGAAACAGAGCAAGAGAATGCTCGCGCAGAGGAGGCTCGCAGCGGCTCCCCAGATCGCAGGCAACGGAGTTCGACGTGGTGTGAGCCAGCGTTTGCTGGTTTGCTGACTGCCGCGCTGCCCCTGAAACACCCGAGCAGCTATAAGAAAGGCGCTGGCGATAAAAATCAGCATGAGCGCGAGGCGCGCAGCTGTATCGGCCTGGCCAAAGGACATCCAGGATCTGACAATTCCAACGCCCAGTGTCTGGACGCCGAGAAAATCCGCTGCGCCATAGTCGGCGGCAGCTTCCATCAGGGCCAGAGACACGCCTGCCAATATGGTCGGTAATGCGACCGGTAACCCGACTTTCCAGAACAGCCCGAGTGGCGGCGTGCCGAGGCTGCGCGCGGCTTCCAATGTGGCGAGCGATTGCATCGTGAATGCGGCACGCGCGGTGATGTAGACGTAGGGAAACAGGGTAGAGGCGAGAACGAAGGCCAGCCCCGGCGCGCTGAACAGGTTGGGGAACCAATAGTCTCGCGCCGACCATCCGGTCATCTCCCGGATCGATGCCTGCAGCGGGCCGGCGACCCCCATCAGGTCCGCCCAGGCATAAGCCATCACGTAGCCCGGCATGGCGAGTGGCAGTATCAACGCCCAACTGAAGAAGCGGCGACCCGGAAATTCATACAGGCTGGTCAGCCACGCAGCTGGAACCGCGAGGCCCAGCATCATCACGGCAGACACCGCGAGGACGATCAACGTTGTCAGCGTGTACGGGACCAACCTGTTATTGAGAATGTGGTCCCATGTTTCGCCGCCACCTGCGGTTAGCCCCGTATAAACGGCCACCAGAACGGGTAATCCCACCAACCCGATAATTAGGGCTGGTGGGATCACTCGAGGAGATAGCGTAAATCGCGGCATGCGGGCCACTCTTGATCGCGTCGGAATTAGTTCCAGCCCGCCAGATCGAACAGACGTTGCGCCTCGGCCTGGTTCTCACCGTAGACGTCGAGACTTGTGCCAGACGCGGTGAATTCCGGTACGTTCTCAACGCCTGTCGGCAGCGCTGATCCGTCGAGTAGCGGCAATTCCTTGGTGTCGCGTGTCAGATAGGACTGCCCCGTATCGGTGAGCAGGAAGGCAATAAATTCTTCTGCGAGGGCAACATCATCAGCCGTGGCCGAGATGGCCGCGCCCGTGATGTTTACATGCGATCCTGAGCCTTCGGAGAATTCCGGCACCAGGAACGTCGTCGAGGTGGCCACATTGCGATCCGTCTCTTTCTCGCTTGCGCCAAGGCGGACCCAATAATAGTGATTCACGATGGCGATTGAGCACTCGCCGGCGGCAATCGCACGGATCTGATCGGTGTCACCGCCTTGTGGGTTTCGAGCCATGTTCCCGACGATGGCTGTCGCCCAGGCTTGCGCATCGTCAGCGCCGTAGCGGTGGATAATCTCACTCATCAGCGAGAGATTGTAGATATTCGAAGACGAACGCACGCAAATCTCGCCGGATTTGTCTTCTTCGGCCAGTTTGTCCCATGTGGCGAGGTCTTCAGCTGACCAACGGGCGGGATCATAAGCTATACCGCGCAGGCGCCGGGCGAGGCCATACCAATGGCCTTGGCTCTGCCGATAGTTTTGCGGAATCACTGCGCTGAGCTCATCGCTGGCGACGGCTTGCGTCAATCCGGCATCCTGGAAACGCCAGAGGCTGCCTGCATCAGCGGTAATGATTACATCGGCGGGACTTTGATCGCCTTCGGCCTTCATGGTTTCGATGAGCTGATCTGCTTTCGACTCACGTACGTCCAGTTTGACGCCCGCCTGCTCTTCGAACATCGCGTAGAGCGCTTTGTCGGAATCATAGTGACGGGCACTATAGAGCGTGAGCGTTCGCTGCGGCGCAGCGGCTGTTGCCGAGTCTGCAGGTTCGGTCGGATTTGAGCACGCTGCGACTGCTCCAACGAGCAGGCTCAGGCCAACGATCATATGAGTGCGATAAGTCATGTGTGCGTTCTGTCACAATTGAGAAGCGTTCGCAACTAGGTATTTGTACGTTCTAACTCGCTCAGTTGGCGCGCGAATTGCACAGACTCGCCTTATTGGGGAACACCCTTGAGCGGCGTGTTCTTTTTGGCACTAATTCCCGCCGTGGTGGGACATGTAGAGTATTGGGGGACGCATGAAGGACATCGTACTGGACCTTGGGCCGGTGAACGCGGTTGATGAAACCGCGTTTGCGCAAGCCATCGAGAATCTTGCGGAATGGCACAAAAAGACAGGCGGTCAGGGCTGGCGTGACCGCGATGCGCCGGACGTGATGATCAAGACGGTCTGCGATACGGCCGGCGAGCTGCGCAAAGCGGTGATCTTTCAAAAGCAGGAATGGGCCTCAGCCTTTATGGGCTTTTGGCTGGACGAACGCGAAGCCTGATATTCAATCCAGATATGCGATAACGTGATGGTGCGCTGAGGCGAGCCTGCTACAAGGCGGGCATGTCGCGGGCATCTTCAGATATCCAATCCATTGCCGTCATCGGCGCCGGGATAATCGGTCTGGCCTCCGCGCTGGAGCTTGCCGATCGAGGTGTCCGTGTCACTCTATATGAGAAACAATGGCCACCGCGAGGCGCAAGCTGGGCGGCTGCTGGCATGCTCGCGCCAGCCTTTGAAGCGGCCGCTGCGCCTGGAACGCATCCACGACTATTCGAGCTTTGCGAGATAAGCGCGCGGCTTTGGCCGGATTGGTCCGCGCAGTTAGAGGTGCGCTCAGGCCAGTCGGCGGGATACTTCCCAGGTCCGTCACTGGCGATTGCCCAGACCGCCGAGCAAGCCGCGCTGCTGCGCGCGGTCGAGGCGAAGTTGGCGGATCATGAGCTTGCTCCGCAGGATTGCCTCAGCCGTTTGGATGAAGTGGAACCCGCTATTGAGACACAGGCGCGTAGCGCCTTGCTCTTGCCGAGCGATGGCCAGGCCGACAACCGCGCCACGTTGGAGGCGTTAATTGCAAGTGCTGAGGCCCATGACGGCATTGCCATCGAGAAAGGTGAAGCATCGATCCGGGCAACGTCTCGCGGCATCGATCATTCTGGACATGATGCAATTTTGATCACGTCGGGTTGGCGCTCCGCAAACGTCGTCCTCAATCAAGATGACGGGGCGAGCGACGTTTCCGCGCTGGACCCCGTTTTCGATGAGATTGTTGCGTTTGGCGGGCAGATGCTGGCGGTTGCGCCGCTCGAGGATGGCCCGCGTCTGACGGTGCGGTGTGGTCACATCTATATCGTGCCTAAGGGTGACCGGATCATCATCGGTGCGACGACAGAGCCAGGTCGGACGAGCTTGAAGCCTGAGCACTCAACCATTGCATCCCTGCATCAGGCTGCTGCAGAAATCTGTCCGGCGCTGGCCAAAGCAGAGGTCATTGAATCCTGGGCGGGAATTCGGCCTGGAACGAAAGACCACGCGCCTATTCTTGGCGAGACATCGACACCGGGGCTGTTCGTTGCCGCGGGTCATTTTCGCAATGGGATATTGCTTGCGCCGCTCACCGCAAAAATCATGGCCGACCTGATTGTCGATCAAAGCAGCTCAGAGCTTGCCCGTTCATTTTCTCCTCAATCACGTTACGCCGAGCAGCTGTGACGCCTCGTCAGAGTGGACGACCTTTTCAATGCAGCATAAATGATCCGCGACAGGAGATTTTGCATGCACACGATTGGCCCGCTTAGCGAAGATCAACTTGCGATCCAGGATGGAGTCGCGCGAACGGTCGCTCAGTTCGATGATGAGTACTGGGCCAAGACCGACGAGACCGGCGACTGGCCTGAAGCGTTCTGCGACGCCATGGCGGCGGGCGGCTGGCTCGGTATTGCTTTTCCTGAAGAATATGGCGGGGCTGGCCTCGGTCTGACCGAAGCGGCACTGATGATGCAGACAGTGACCCGATCCGGCGCAGGGTATTCTGGCGCCTCGGCGATCCACCTCAACATCTTTGGGCCTAAGCCGCTCGAAAAGTTCGGTAATGATGAGCAGAAACAGGAAAACCTGCCAAAGATCATCTCCGGCCAGGAGAAGATGTGTTTCGCGGTGACGGAGCCCAACTCTGGTCTTGATACGTCTTCGCTCGAGACCAAGGCCGAGCGCACCAATACCGGCTATACGATCAACGGTCGTAAGATCTGGACGACGGGAGCGCAGCGCGCCGACAAGATTCTGATCATTGCGCGGACGACACCGAAGGACCAATGCGCCAAGCCGTATCTTGGTTTGTCACTGTTCTACACCGATCTGGATCGGGGAAAGATTGAAGCGAATCCAATCCCGAAAATGGGCCGCAAGGCGGTTGAGTGTAACACGCTCTTCATCGACGGCCTTGAAGTGCCGAAAGAACACCTGATTGGCGAAGAAGGCGCGGGCTTTAAGTACCTTCTTCAGGGACTCAACCCGGAGCGCGTCCTGTTTGCGGTTGAGAGCGTCGGTCTCGGATTCGCGGCGCTGGAGAAGGCCACGACTTATGCCAAAGAGCGTGTCGTTTTTGGCCGTCCGATTGGTCAAAATCAGGGCATCGCCCACCCCCTGGCCAAAGCCTGGGCTGAGCTCAGCGCAGCCGAAATGCTCGCGTACAAAGCTGCAGCTTTGTTTGATAGCGGTCAGGACTGCGGCGCCGAAGCGAATGCCGCGAAGTATCTCGGTACCGAAGCCGGTTTCAAGGCGTGTGAGACGGCTGTTCTGACGCATGGCGGTATGGGCTATGCGCGCGAGTACCATGTCGAGCGTTACATGCGCGAAGCCATGCTGGCCCGCATCGCACCCGTGAGCCGCGAAATGATCCTGAACTTCATCGCTGAGCGCGTTCTGGGATTGCCGAAGAGCTACTAGGGCGCAAAGGCTTGCGAACTACACGGACGGTGTATCCTCTCCACCAGTTTCATTTGGTCGCGAAGTCACCACGTCTGCTGTCTGGAGGGTAGCGATTCGTGGGCGATAGAATGGGACCGCATCAAGAAAATTCGGTCCTTCAGTGCCGACGTCTTCGAGCCGCTTGCTAAGGTGATTAGCGATTTCAAATCCGACAATATGTTTGGCGTATGTCCAAAATTTCTGGCCGCCGGGGGTGCGCAGCATTCCGATCATCGCGCCGTCGATTCCCGCCCATGTGCCTTCGCTGAAAAAGCCGTCATTGTGCATGTTGAGCGCGGATTCGGTGATGAAAACGAACTCCATGAGCTTGTTGTACAGCAACACTTTGGTTTCGTGAGAGGCGTTGTCGAAATCATTCATGCCCAGAATGAAGTGATCTCCGGCTTCTGGTGAGAAACTGCGCGTGAAATCCGAAACCCGGTCGAGCAGTTCCCGCTGAGCGCTGGCGCGTGCCATCTTCGTTGATTGGCGCATCTGCAACCAAATAGCCACCAATGAAGCGAGGATCGCTCCAACAGCAATTATCTGCGTCACATAGTAGATTGTCTCGAGTGTCATCATGCCCTCCCATCCAGTTCAGACTGGCAGAGTGTGGAAAAGAAAACCAGACCTGCATCTGGTTCGACCTCGAACCGCGCCAGGGCTGATCCATCGTGCAGCGCAACCCCCAAATCCCAATTGACTCTTTCTTGCAAAGAGAACAAAAAGAGAACATATGGATCAACAAGGATGCGCAGGCAGATATGAGACAGGCAGAGTTACAAAACCTCATTCCTCTGGGAGCGATCCTGCATCGGCCTAAGGCGCTGGATCTTGGCGCGGGCGTGCAGCTGCGCCGGGGGCGAACGCATGAAGTGACCGGGGCGGGCGCAGACATGTTTGCGGTGCTGGCAGCTGCGGCGCATGAGCAGAGTTTGCTCTGGATCGGCTTGCACCGGGATATTGCCACGCTGAACCCGGTGGGGCTGCAAGCCAACCTCAAGGTCGAGCAGATGATCCTGGTCGAAGCCGTGTCGCGCGGTGAGCTTTTATGGGCGGCGGATCAGGCCCTGCGCGCGCCGGGCGGCTTTTGCGTCATTCTCGATATGCCGGACACCTTGTCTTTGAAGGAAAGTCGGCGTTTGCAGCTGGCCGCGGAGCAGGGCGGCGGTATTGGGCTGATCCTGCTGCGCGGGCCGGCGAACACGACAGCGGCTCAGACGCGTTGGGATTGCCAGCCTGTCTGCGCCGAACAACCGGCCTGGGACTGGATTTGCCTCAAAGGCAAGAATGGTGAGACCGGACGCTGGCATATGACGGGCAAAGGACCACAGAAGCGGGGGCAGAATGCCAAGGATACTCTCCATATGGCTGCCGCAGCTTCCGCTTGATCGGCTCACCCGGCAGGGTGATACGCGTCTTTCCGGGGCGTTCGCCGTGATTGCCGAGGAGAGCAATGCCTGGCGCTTGGTGCATGCAAATGATGCAGCGCTGGCGGCCGGCGTGAAGGCGGGCCAATCCCTCGCCGATGCGCGCGCGATCTGCCCGGATCTGCTAACCGAGCCGAGTGATCCAGTGCGGGAAGACTTGCTGTTGCGGGCGCTCTGGCGCTGGGCGGATGGCTTGTCACCGCGCGTGGCTCTGGATCCGCCGGATGGGCTCTTGCTTGATATTACCGGCTGCGCGCATTTGTTCGGCGGGGAAGGGGAGATGGGTCATGAGGCGCTGACCCGGCTTAGCGATCTGCAGATCCAGACCCAGATCGGGATTGCCGACACCAAGGGCGCGGCGCAGGCTCTGGCCCGCTTCGGTGCGCGGGAGGTCTCTGTCGCACAGCCGGGGCAAACCGCGGACGCGCTTGCCGCTCTGCCCGTCGCTGCGCTGGCGCTTCCGGACAAGATGGTGAGCGAGCTCGCCCGGGCAGGGCTGACCACAATTGGTCATCTCTATCAGCAAAAATCGGCTGAGCTGGCGCGCCGGTTTGGTCTGCGCCTGACCCGGCAGCTTGGCGCTGCGAGCGGGGTTGAGCCGGATCCGGTCACACCAAAAGCGGCCGACCCGACTTATGCCGCGCGGATGACCCTGCCAGAGCCAATCGGCTTCCTCGAAGATCTGGAAAATGTGCTGCAACGTCTGGCCGCGCAGATTTGTGGACGACTTGAAAATGATCAGCGCGGCGCGCGGCGGTTTCAACTCACAGTGCGCTGTGTCGATACGGGCGATCATCACATGGGCATCGGCTTTGCCCGGCCCTGCTCGGATCCGGAGGCTGTGCTGCGGCAGTTCTCGCATCCGCTGTCAAAGCTCGAGATCGAGTATGGTGCGGATTGGTTCCGGCTCTCTGCGGAACATATTGAACCGATCCGTTTGAAGCAGAGCAGTTTTGGCGAGGATGCCAAGCGTGCTGATCAACGCCTCATCCTGATTGAAACGCTTGGTAACCGGCTCGGCTTTGATCACATCCGGATCTTTCACCCCCGCGACAATCATGTGCCGGAGCATGAGTTCGAGCAGATTGAAGCGGCAGGGGCGAGCCCGGTCTGGCAGGCCGCGCCGCGTCCGCGTCCGATCCGGTTGTTCACGCCGCCAGAATTTGCCCAGGTCGAACAACCGGGACGTCCGCCGCTTAACTTCAAATGGCGCCGCATGAGCTTTACGACGGATCGGGCCCACGGACCTGAGCGGATCACGCCGCGTTGGTATCGTGAAGATGATCCGCGCACCCGCGATTATTGGCGGGTCCAGACACAGGAGGGGCGACGGCTCTGGCTCCTGACTTATCCTGGCGATGAGACTGAGGACTGGTATGTCGCAGGAGAGTTTCCATGACCTATGTGGAACTGTTCGCGATCAGCAATTTCACTTTCCTGACCGGTGCCTCGCATGCGGAAGAACTGGTGACGCGCGCGCGCAAGCTCAGCCTCGGCGGGCTGGCGATTGCTGACAAGAACACGTTTGCCGGGATTGTCCGCGGTCATAGCGCGGCGAAAGAGCTGGGCCTGCGCTATCTGGTGGCAACGCGGCTGGTGCTTATGGATGGCACCGAGATCCTGGCCTATCCGCGTGATCGCAAGGCCTTTGGCCAGATCTCGCGCCTGCTGACGCTCGGCAAGCGACGGACGGTGAAAGGCGAATGTGAGCTGCATCTTGATGATGTGCTGGACTATGCCGGAAACTGCATCCTGATCGGGCTGCGCGGACCGAACTTCGAAGCCACGCTAGGACAGCTGAAATCCGCCTTTGATGATCATGTCTTTGTTGGCCTGCTGCCGAATTATGATGGGCAGGATCCAGAGCGGTTTGCTGAGGCGCAGGCCTTGGCAGAGCAGGTCGGGATTGGGACGGTCGCACTCGGCAATGTGATCATGCATGCGGCGGCGCGGCTGAGGCTGGCAGATGTTTTGTCCTGTATCCGTGAGAAGACCACGATTGATAAACTGGGCCGTCGCGGGCTGCCCAATGCGGAGCGGCGGATCAAGTCCGAGTTCGAAATGCGGCGCCTGTTTCAGCTCTATCCCGATGCGATTGCCAATACGGCCCGGATCGCAGAGGCCTGTCCGTTCTCGCTGGATGAGCTGCGCTACGAATATCCGGATGAGATCACGGATGGGCTGGAACCAAATGACCGGCTGCGTAAGCTCACGGAGGAAGGTCTCGTCCGCCGCTATCCGGATGCAGTCCCACTAAGAGTGCGCGCAACGGTGGAGAAGGAGCTGAGGCTGATCTCAGAGCTCGAATATGCGCGCTACTTCCTGACCGTGCATGATGTTGTGACCTTTGCCCGATCACAGGGAATCCTGTGCCAGGGGCGTGGTTCGGCTGCGAATTCAGTTGTCTGTTACGCGCTCGGCATCACCGAGGCTTCGCCGGATATGATCACCATGGTGTTTGAGCGGTTTATCTCGGAAGCGCGCAATGAGCCGCCGGACATTGATGTTGATTTCGAGCATGAGCGGCGCGAGGAAGTCATCCAGCACATTTATCAGAAGTATGGCCGCCATCGTGCGGGTCTTTGCTCAACCGTGATCCACTATCGCTCCCGCAGCGCCATCCGTCAGGTGGGGCAGGCGATGGGACTGTCGGTGGATGTGGTCTCGGCCTTGTCGAGTCAGGTCTGGGGCGTTTCTTCATCAGACCTGGGCGATGAGCGGGCCAAGTCTGCCGGGCTTGATCTGGAAGATCACCGCCTGCGTCAGACGCTCGACCTCGCCAATCAGATTGTCGGGTTTCCGCGCCATCTTTCGCAGCATGTTGGCGGCTTTGTCATCACCAAGGGCCGTCTTGATGAGCTGTGTCCGATCGAGAATGCGGCCATGGCTGACCGCACGGTCCTGGAATGGGACAAGGATGATATTGAAGCCCTCGGCATGCTGAAGATTGATGTGCTCGGCCTCGGTATGCTGACCTGTATCCGCAAATGCTTTGACCTGCTCGAAACCTGGAAGGGAGAAGCCTACACTTTGGCGACGCTGCCGCAGGAAGATCCGGCCGTCTATGACATGCTGTGCGAAGCTGACACGATCGGGGTCTTCCAGGTCGAGTCGCGCGCGCAGATGAACTTCCTGCCGCGCATGCGCCCGCGTACCTATCAGGATCTCATCGCTGAAGTCGCCATCATCCGGCCGGGCCCAATTCAAGGCAATATGGTCCATCCCTATCTGCGCCGTCGCCGCGGTGAAGAGGAGATCATCTATCCGTCAGAAGAGCTGCGTGAGGTCCTGGAGCGGACCTATGGGGTGCCGCTCTTCCAGGAACAGGCCATGCAGATCGCGATTGTTGCAGCCGGCTTCACCCCCACCGAAGCTGATGCCCTGCGGCGGGCTCTGAATGGTTTTCGCCGCCAGGGCGCCGTCGAGGATTTCAAGGAGCGATTCCTCGCAGGCTGTCTGGAGCGCGGTTATGAAAAAGAGTTTGCCGAGAATTGCTTCAAGCAGCTTGAAGGCTTCTCCAGTTATGGGTTTCCCGAAAGTCATGCGGCCAGTTTTGCTCTGCTGGTCTATGCCTCCTCATGGATCAAGTGCCACCACCCTGAAGTGTTTTGCTGTGGTCTGCTGAACGCGCAGCCCATGGGCTTCTATGCGCCGGCTCAGATTGTTCGCGATGCCCGTGACCATGGCGTCACCGTCTTGCCTGTCTGTATCGAGCATAGTTTCTGGGACAATGTGCTGGAGCCGTTACCGAATGGCGGGCTCGCGGTGAGGCTTGGGTTTCGTCAGATCAAAGGCTTCGCCGAGGAAGATGGGCACTGGATCGCAGCTGCACGCGGCGCAGGTTATGGTGACATCGAGAAAGTGTGGCGCCGGGCTGGAATTGGACGTGGGGCGCTGACCAGACTGGCTGGGGCGGATGCATTTGCAATCTATGGCCTGGAGCGCCGGGACGCGCTCTGGTCCGTCAAAGGCCTTGGCGCGGATCGTCCGCTTCCACTGTTTGAGAAAACCGGCGAAGGCTTATCGGAAGAGACAGCGGATCTACCAAGGCTCAGCCTGCAGGAAAGTGTGTTCGAGGATTATGTCGCGACACGCCTGACTTTGCGCGCCCACCCGGTCCGGTTGCTGCGCCCGCAATTGCCGCGATTTGCTTCAGCAGATCAGCATCGCACAACTGCAGACGGCGTCTGGCTGTCTGTTTCTGGTCTGGTCATCACCCGTCAGCGCCCTGGCACAGCGAGCGGCGTGATCTTCCTGACTTTGGAGGATGACACGGCTGTTTCCAATGTGGTCGTCTGGCCGAAAGTGTTTGCCAAGTTTCGCAAGGAGGTGATGGCCGGGCGGCTCTTGCATGTGAAAGGCAAGCTGCAGCGCGAGGGGACGGTCACGCATGTCATCGCAACGCAGATTATCGACTATTCCTATTTGCTGGATGGGCTCGGCTATCCCGAGTTTGCGGGCGAAAGTATCGAGCCATCCCGCGACAATGCGGACGAAGCGAAGCGACCTGTGCCAGATATGCGGTCTGGTCCGAGGAGTGAGAAGCGCCGCGCGGTGACGGATGCGATCACGTCTGAACTGCAGGAAGCCCACCGCGCCCGGATCGCCGCCGGCATCCGTCACCCGCGCGAACAGGCTAAAAAGCTCTTCTACAGCCGGGATTTTCATTGATGGACCTGTCCCCCCATCTCGGGACACGTGCCGCGAGTGCGATTGGTGTCTGGATACACTCACGAACTCGTTATTTGAACAAGAGATCGACGACTGCTTTGTGGGCAAAGGGGCTCCGGTTAACAGACTGGTGAAAGGGAACATGCAGGCCTTTATGGGTGCAGGCAAAGATCAAATGGATGGGCGTTCTTTTCAGACAATAAAAGTGGGCGAGCAGGCATTTGTGTTCGACTGCATGATCTATGGCGGCGACCCGGGCGAAAAGCAGCCGCTCCTGATTTTCCATTCAATTGAATTTCCGATGCCGCCTTCAGAAGCGTTCTGCCAGACCATGTGGGACGCTGGCCTGCAGGTTATCTTCGCGCGGCGTCCTGGCTATGGAGAAACGTCACCGTTGCCAGTGGTTTTGATGACAAAAGGGCCGGTTGCCTCCGGCGCGACAGCGATCGCCGAAGCGGCAATGCTTCGCGCATTTGTCAGCAAGTTGGAATTGAAGAACGTCATCCTGATGGCTGTGGGGAGTTCGAATCCGATCTGCTATCGTCTGGTTCATATGCTTTCGGAAGTTGAGCAGGTCTTGTTCGTGAATCCGATCTTCAACCAAGACATCATGCAGGTGTTCCATCCGGCCTGGTTCCGCGAAATGCTGAAGCAGATAATTTCATCCCGTAGCGGATTGCGAGTGGCAGAAGCCGGAATGAAACTTCTGATCAAGAATGACCCCATTGCATATTATCGCACCATTCTGAGGAAGAGCCCGGGAGACATGGCTTATGTTGACGCGCATGCACGCGACTACAAGCATGCGGGACTGATCGCGCTCGAGACGAATGCCGCAATGCTTTATTATGATGCCATCATGTGTCTAACGGAAGACTCGCTCCTGAAGGATGGCTATTTCGACGGCGTGAAGGCTTCCATACTGATCGGAGAGGAGACCACCGACCATTGGCGAACGGAAATGGAGAAGGAGGCATCTCGCCTCAATTTGCCGCTCTATCGCGCCTCGGTTGGTGATATTTTTTGCGCTTACGCCTCACCAAGAGATGTATTGGCGATCCTCCGCGACGAAGCCACCCCCGCGAGCCTTTCGACGCGATCTGCAATGCAAGTTTAGGCGGTCGAGAAAAAATCAGCATTGAATTCTGGTGCAATCTGAGGAACCAGACTCTGGCAACCAGCCGAATTTGGCCCTGTCCAGGAATATGTGATCCATGCTGCCGCTCCCATTGCACCATTTGTTGACCCCGACATTGCTGGAGCTGGGCCGATTGCCAGCGCGCGCGACGCTGCAGGCCTATGCCGATGAAGAAGAGCGAGCGTCCGGATGCTCGGCATGGCGCATGTCGCTTGATGGAACCTGGGCGTTTCACCTCGCGCCTTCCCCCGAAAAGACACCTTCTGATTGGATCATAGCGAGCCCCTCAGGAGAGGGCTGGAAAGAAATCCAGGTGCCCGGCGTCTGGACGCGTCAGGACACCGGAGATCTTCCGCATTACGCAAACTGGCAAATGCCCTGGGACTGTCAGAAACCCCCTGCGGTTCCGGACGCCAATCCAACCGGGCTCTATCGTCGGGACTTTGAGTTGCCAATCGATTGGAGCGGGCGAGACACCGTGCTTCACACTGGCGGTTTCGAGAGCCTCGTCATGGTCTGGTGCAATGGGCAGTTCATCGGCATGGGCAAGGATTCGCGCCTGCCGAGTGAGTTTGACTTAAGCGAGGCGTTACAGTCTGGGCCAAACCAGCTCGCCATTATGGTGGTGCGGTGGTGCGATGCGACATGGATTGAGGATCAGGATCACTGGAATCATGGCGGCTTGCATCGTTCAGTCTTCCTCGAGTCTCGGGCGGTGACCCATGTCAGAGATCTCATCATTGATACGGATTTCGATCCGGCAACACAAACCGGCTCCGCCGATATTCGTGTTGAAGTCGTCGGTGACTCTTCCGGCTATCGCGCGCGAGCAAGGATGGAGACGCTCGACGGGCGCGTGTGTGCCGACACCGGCACTGAGATCGTGCAACAATTCGACGTTACCCAGCCTACAGGTGCGCAATGGGCCCAATCCTTCAGCTTCAAATCCTACGCTGCAGAGCTCCGGATAGAACTTTCGAACGCTGATGCTTGGTCGGCAGAATGTCCGTTCCGCTATCGATTGATCACTGAGCTTTTGAGCCCCGATGATGAAGTAACTGAGGTTCACGAAACCTATATAGGCTTCACGCGGGTCGAGGTTTCCGAGCGGCGCTTGCGGGTGAATGGTGAGCCGATCGTTTTGATCGGTGTAAACCGTCACGATCACCACCCGGAGAATGGCAAGACGTGTAGCCGCGAAGATATCCGCGCGGAGCTCGTCACGATGAAGCGGCACAATATCAATGCCATCCGGACCGCGCATTACCCGAACGACCCTGTCTTGCTCGATCTCGCCGATGAGCTCGGCTTCTATGTCATCGATGAAGCGAATGTCGAATGCCACGCGCGCTGGTCGGAGGTCGCGCACCATCCGGGTTACCGGGCCGCAATTGAGGATCGAACGGTGCGAATGATTGCGCGCGACCGCAATCATCCCTGCATCATTGGGTGGTCGCTCGGGAATGAAGCGGGGCATGGGCCGGCGCACGATGCCGCCGCGGCCGCCGCGCGTCATCTCGATCCGAGGCGGTTCGTGCACTATGAAGGGGCGGTGTCTCAGCGGCTGAGTTTCCCGTTTGGGCGTTCGCCAGAGAGCACGCAGCAGCCACCTTCGGATCCGGAACGCGTCGCCACGGATGTGGTTTGTCCGATGTATCCGCCGATTGATCATATCGTGGACTGGGCGCGGTGGGCGGAAGAGACTGAGCTGGACGATCGACCGCTTCTGCTGTGCGAATTCTCTCACGCGATGGGCAATTCGAATGGATCCATTGCAGCCTATGTCGATGCCTTCTTCGAGCAGCCGGCGTTGGCTGGCGGCTTTGTCTGGGATTGGCGGGATCAGGGGCTCGCAGAACACGACGAGGCGGGGCGCTTCTACTGGGCGTATGGCGGACATTATGGCGATGAGCCGAATGATGCCAATTTCAACATCAACGGGCTTGTCGGGCCAGGCGGCGAGCCACACCCGGGACTGCGCGAGTACATGTGGGCGGCGCGTCCATTTGTGCTCGAAGCGGCGACGACAGACACGATAACCGTTCGAAACCGGCGAGTGTTTGCGGACTCCAGCGATGTCGAACTCTATTGGTTCCTGTCGCGCAATGGCGAACGGGTGGAAGAGGGGATCCTGACACCCATCATTGCGGTTGGAACCGTCGAAACGTTCGATCTGCCATCCACCATGCGCCCGTCCAGCGATGAGGAGTGGCACCTGGACGTCCAGTGGCGTACCACCAAGTCCACGGCATGGGCCCCAGCAGGCCATGTTGTGGCGTGGGACCAGGTTCAACTCGCGGCGGATGACACCGGGCCTCTTGCATTGCCAGACGTTTCAAACCTCGCCGGCACACCTCATAGCGTCGACCGTGTCGAAGTGGGCGCTCTCGTCTTGGAGTTCGACGCGCAAGGTATGGCAGGCGTCGCTCTGGGCGATGCCGCGTTGATCACATCGCCTGTGACGCCGTGCGTGTGGCGGGCGCCGACGGACAATGATGGTGGCAAGCCTGGCACGAGACCCTTGTTTCAAAGCCGAACGGCGCAATGGGTTGGCTACGGTCTAAACGATCTGAGACCGGGAGACGCAGCGATCTCGTCTTACTCCGTCGATGGATCGCGGCTCATTACGCTCACACGTCACTGGACCGGCGCTGAAGATCAATCGCTTCAACACGATACTGTCATCTGGGTCGCGGACGGCATCATCACGTTCGAGGAAACGATCAGGATCCCCGAGGCTTGGGCAGACCTTCCGAAAGTCGGCGTCCGTTTTGAAGCTGCGAGCGAATTTGATCAATTGTCCTGGTTTGGGCTCGGCCCTGACGAATCCTATCCGGATCGCTGCGGCGCGCAGACGGTCGGGGTCTGGACCTCTCCGGTGGCGGAACAGTATCACCCCTATGTGCGCCCGCAGGATTATGGCGCGCATGAGCAGACGCGTTGGTTCCAGGTTGTGAATGCGTCAGGGATTGGCGCGCGCATCGGTTTTCCGCTTCCCCTCAGTTTCGCTGCTCGCCCGCACCGTGACGCCGATTTGAATGACGCGGAAACGCTCGCCGAGCTTGCCACGGCGGAGGCGACAGAGGTTCATATCGATACCGCAGTGCGCGGGCTTGGGACCGCGGCGTGTGGACCTGACACGCTCAAGCCATACCGGGTTGGTCCGGGCACATATCGGTTCCAGTGGACGCTTCAGGCATTATCGGGCGATTGATATTGTTCGCTATTTCGTACGTACAGGTTCGAACTCGAACAAAGAGATGCCGCGCGCGTGGGCGTCGAATTTGAGCTTCCGATTCAATGGTGCGTGAGCACGGGAAGCGCAATTCTGACGGTCGCAGAGATAGCAATTCACACCGATAGGCGTGGGCGCCTCGGCTCCCAGATTTGAGCGGTCGAAATAGACCAGATTGTCGGCATAGGCCTGATCGCACCCGAGCCCGATGGCAACGCGGGCCGGCGGGCGGCCATGGTGACCGCGCGAGCGGGTAATCGCTTTTGCGATCGAAACATAAGTCGTGTCGTCAGGCATCTGCACCAGCTGCGTGAGCGTTTCGCCCGGCTGTTCAAACGTGCGGTGAATGTTCCAGCGTGGGCAGGCGCCGCCAAACTTAGAGAAGTGAAAGCGTCCCGCACTGAACCGTTTCGAGACGTTCCCGGCGGCGTCGATACGCAGGAAGAAGAACGGAATGCCCTTGGCGTCTGGTTTCTGCAGTGTGGTCAGGCGATGGGCGGTCTGTTCAAAGCTGGTCCCAAAGCGATGGCTGAGCAGGTCGACATCATAGCGCGTATCTTCGCAAGCCTTGAGGAACTTGTCATAGGGCATCAAAAGCGCGGCGGCGAAATAATTGGCGAGCGACACGCGGGCGAGCCCAATCGCGCTCTCGTCCTTGATTTCGGAACCTGCGACGATCCCGTCAATCAGCTCGCGATACTCGATAAAGACCAGTTGAAACGCCAGCTGGAATTGGCGGCCTGTTGGGTGCAGCAATTCGGAAATGTCGATGCCGGAGCGGTGTCGGTCAAAATAGCGGAACGAAGAGGGCATGGCCGAACTTGGCAGAATGCGTACGCGCAATTTGTGAACTTGTTCAAGCCGCTCCTGAATAGCGACTTCGATCGCTTTTCCGCCAGCCGTTAGGGTCGCATAGACCTCACTCGCCGTCTCATCCAGCTCCGGGAAGTAGTTGTTCTGTTCGTGCAGGAATTGCCGAACCGTCTCAACCGGGCGAGCTGACTCTTCAAGCAGCTCAACCTTTTCGCGATCGGCGAGGGGATTGGCGTCTGAATATGTGCTGAGGGCCAGTTCCCGATAACGCTCGTGGAGACGCAGAAAAGCTTTGATAGTTTCCGGGCTCGCACCCACCAGGTCTTCGAGCTCGCTCTTGGCTGCCTGCACGCCGCCGAAGACAGGATCGCGCAGGGCGCTGACCAGCTCGTTGACGAGGCCCGCATCCATGTCCTGAGCCAGCTCGGCGACATTCACATCGAACTGCTCGGCCAGTTTTAGAAGCACAGCGGCACTTACCGGGCGCTGGTTGCTCTCGATCAGGTTCACATAGGTCGCGGAGACATCCAGGCGGCGCGCGAACTCAGCCTGCGTCAGGCCCAACTGGGCGCGCAAGCGCTTGATGCGCGGGCCAATGATGAGCTTCTTTTTCATCGCCGTTATCCATTACAACATTTACAAACATTACATACTCGAATTTACATAACAAACAATAAAACCCAATAAATATAGGCGTTCTATGGACCTGGCACGCGATTTGTAAATAAGACACTATTGTTACAAGTCAGGAGTGCAACGTGCCAGATACATTGATCAAAGATGCTGTTTCAGCTGCAGCGCCAACCCCACGTCACCGTCGTCCAGCGGAAGTGACTGGGACGGTGCCCGTTGAGTATGACCGCGTTCTCACCCATCGCGCCATGCTCTTTATCGCTGATCTGGAGCGCCGGTTTGGTGGACAGCGGAGAATCCTGCTTGAGAATCGCAAACTTGCGCAAATGCGCTTTGACGATGGTGAGATGCCAAGCTTCCCGCTTGAGACTGCACATATCCGCAAGTCTGTTTGGGAAGTCGCGCCTGTTCCAAAAGCGCTGCAAGATCGCCGCGTTGAGATTACCGGTCCTGTTGATCGCAAAATGATGATCAACGCGCTGAACTCTGGCGCCAAGATGTTCATGGCCGATTTTGAGGATGCCTCTTCGCCAACTTTCGCGAATATGGTCGAAGGTCAGGCCAATATGATTGATTATGCCGCTGGCAATCTCGCATTCGACGATGAGGCGCGCGGCAAGTCCTACCGGCTCAATGCCGAAACGGCGACGATGATTGTTCGCCCACGCGGCTGGCACCTCGAGGAAGCCCACGTCACCGTTGACGGCAACCCGATCTCAGCCAGCCTGTTCGATTTCGGTCTGCATCTTTTCCACAATGGCAAAAAGCTGATGGAGCAGGAAAAAGGCCCATTCTACTATTTGCCGAAAATGGAGAATTACCAAGAGGCGCGCCTCTGGAATGATGTCTTCAACTTCGCGCAAGCCGCACTTGGCATTCCGAACGGCACAATCAAAGCCACGGTTCTGATCGAGACGCTGCCGGCCGCGTTCCAAATGGATGAGATCCTTTATGTGATGCGCAATCACATTGTTGGTCTCAATTGTGGCCGCTGGGACTATATTTTCAGCTATATCAAAACCCTGCGTAATCACCCTGAATATGTCCTGCCGGATCGCGCGCAGGTCGGGATGGATCGCGCGTTCTTGAAAGCTTATTCGCTGAAGCTGATCCAAACCTGTCACCGTCGCCGCGCTCACGCGATGGGTGGTATGGCGGCGCAAATCCCGGTGAAGGGTGATGAAGCGGCCAACACGGCAGCGTTCGATAAAGTGCGCGCGGACAAGAAGCGGGAAGCTCAGCAAGGCCATGATGGCACTTGGGTGGCGCATCCGGATCTGGTTCCAGTTGCGATGGAAGTGTTTGACGCTGAAATGCCTCAGGCCAATCAGGTTCTCAGCCAGCGCCAGTTCCCGACGATCACTGAGGCTTCTTTGCTGACGCCGCATACTGGAACAGTCACTGAAGCTGGCATCCGCACAAATATCTCTGTCGGTATTGAATACACAGCGGCCTGGCTGCGCGGCAAAGGCGCCGTACCAATCCACAATCTGATGGAAGATGCCGCAACGGCGGAGATCTCTCGCAGCCAGCTGTGGCAATGGCTCACGCATGGCACGGAGTTCGAAACCGCTGACGGAGGCACCGAAACCTTCACGGCTGACGCGTTCGATCGCCTGCTCAATGATGAGCTTGGCAAGATCAAAGCGGCGCTTGGCGACAATGCGTATGCTGAGGGTCGCTACCCTGAAGCCACGGAAGTGTTCGTGCAAACCGCGACCGGCGACACGCTCGCCGACTTCCTGACGCTCCCAGCCTACGACGTCCTTCGCGGCGACAACTAATTTTTTCAAACACCCCCGAATTCAGACGAGGATAGTAAAATGACCCAACGCCCAACTTACAAACAGCTTATGGATGAAACGCTCGAGCGCTACCCGGAAGGCCGCACACGCGCCGGGCTGAGCATCGAGGATGTCGTTCAGCTGAAGATCCAGAACACGTACAACACGCACCTCGATATCGCCAAAGCGATGTCCGGCGTGATGCGCGAAGATATGGCCGCTTATGAAGCGGATTCGTCCAAGTTCACTCAGTCGCTCGGCTGCTGGTCTGGTTTCCATGCCCATCAGAAGATCAAAGCGGTGAAGCGCATGCGCGGCACGGCCAAGGGCACTTATATCTACCTGTCAGGTTGGATGGTTGCGGGCCTTCGCAACAGCTTCGGCCATCTTCCAGACCAGTCCATGCATGAGAAAACCGCTGTGACGGATCTGATCAAAGAGATTTACACATCTCTGCGGCAGGCAGATGAGGTTGGCCTCAATGACTTGTTCCAGGAGCTGAAAGCGGCGCGCGAGTCCGGTGCAGACCAGGCTGCGCTCGATGAAATCATCTACCGCATCGACACATTTGAAAGCCATGTTGTTCCGATCATTGCCGACATTGATGCCGGCTTCGGCAACGAGCACGCCACTTACCTCCTGGCAAAAGAGTTGATCCTGGCCGGCGCTTGCTGCTTGCAGATCGAGAACCAAGTGTCTGATGCGAAACAGTGTGGTCACCAGGACGGTAAAGTGACGGTCCCACGCGAAGACTTCATCACCAAACTGCGCGCCTGCCGCATGGCGTTTGAAGAGCTTGGCGTTGATGAGGGCGTTATCGTTGCCCGGACCGACAGCCTCGGCGCTGGCCTGACGCAGAAGATCCCGGTCTCCATGGAGCCGGGTGATCACGCGGCGGAATATATCAAATGGGTCGAGACAGAAGAAGTTACTGACGCGAACCCGCTGAAAGAGGGCGAAGTTGCTCTGATGCGGGACGGCAAAGTCACCCGTCCTGTGCGGATGCCGAACGGTCTCTACAAGTTCAAAGACAATACCGGCCGTGAGCGCGTGATCGAAGATTGCATCAGCTCTCTCCGCGACGGCGGTGCTGACTTGCTCTGGATTGAAACAGCGACGCCGAACGTGGACGAAATCGCCTCTATGGTGAACGCGATCCGCGAAGTCGTTCCAAATGCGAAGCTGACTTATAACAACTCACCAAGCTTCAACTGGACGCTCAATCTGCGCAAGCAAGTCCGTGAGCAATGGATCGATGAAGGCAAGATTGCCGAAGGCGACTATCCGGCTGACGTTGCCCTCATGTCTGCCAAGCTGGATGAGACAGAGCTCGGCATCGAAGCTGATGCGCGCCTGCAAAGCTTCCAGGGTGACATTTCGGCGCGCGCCGGTGTGTTCCATAACTTGATCACGCTGCCGACCTTCCACCTTACGGCGAAGGGTATGGACGAGCTGTCTAATGGCTACTTCGGCGATGAGAAAATGCTGGCTTACGTCAAGAACGTTCAGCGTGAAGAGATCCGCCGCGGCGTGTCTGCTGTTAAGCACCAGCATGAAGTTGGCTCTGACCTTGGCGATACGTTCAAGGAAATGGTGGCTGGTGATCGCGCGCTGAAAGCGGGCGGGGCCCACAACACGATGAACCAATTCGTCGCTGCCGAGTAATCCGCACAGACATTGCTGCACAAAAAAAGCGCGCCGGTCAGATGATCGGCGCGCTTTCTATTGAGCCCCCATAGCCCCAGGGGCGTTACTTGATGTCGTTCAGCGCCTCGGCAATCAGTTGCAGGTCTTCGCTCGGCACATCGTCGAGGACACTCTGGCGGTAGACACGCACGCCGGCGCGTTGTTCGCGCATGGCGCGCTTCAGCTGCTCGTAAAACGCTGCAGAGCGGTAATGGTAGGGATAGTATTGGCTGTACTGACGCCGGGTATCTGTATTTCCCCGCACCATGATGCGCAGCATGGCGTCGGACAGGGCAACTTCTTCGTCCGTATCACGCGCATTGAGTATTTTCTGGATCTTTCGCTCAAGCGTGAAGCGTTCAATGCGTTTCTGATAGGCCGTCTTTCGGTTCTGTCCCCAGGCGATCACTTTGACCGGGCGGTCTGCGCCGGTTTCGACGACGCTGGATTTGCCGCCGCCATAGACGGTGACGTCGCGGGCAAGCGCAGGGGTGGTGAGAAGGCTGACAGCGCCCACAAGGGCAAGCAATCGCGGGGCGGAGACTTTGGTCCGTCGCATGAGTGTTCTAGCTCCAAACAAGCCATTCTGGCTTTTGTTAATGCTAGTCTGGCAATTTATTTCGAATTTGCAACAAATTACTATAGTTAATGCGGAATTTCCCTATTCCTCCAGGCCATGTAAGGTGGTCCAACAACACCCGACGAGCTGGAAACGAGAGCCAAGCATGCCAAAGGCAGTGATTGTAGGAGGTGGGATTGGCGGGCTTACAGCCGCGCTCACATTTCATCATTTTGGCTGGAATGTTGAGGTTCTGGAACGCGCGTCCGAGCTCGGTGAAATAGGGGCAGGGATCCAGATCACGCCGAATGGCATGAAAGTGTTTCGTGCGATGGGCTTGGAAGACGAGATTTCAGAGAACGCATTCGTACCGCGTGCCCTAGAGATGCGATTTGGTCGGTCCGGGCGTCAGATCTTCGAGATTGAAGCCCAAAAAGCCGTCGTCGAACGCTGGGGCGCGCCGTATCTGCATCTTCACCGCGCCGACCTTGTTGATACGCTCAAAACACTGCTTCTTCAGCGCCAACCTAATGCCGTGCGGCTCGGCGCTGAATGTGCGGCCTATACGCAAACCGCAGATGCTGCGCAGGTGCTGCTCGAGTCTGGAGACACGGTCGAGGGCGATCTCGTCATCGGTGCGGACGGCATCCATTCGGTCATCCGCACGCAGATGCTGGGGGCAGAGCACCCCGACTTTACCGGCAACATTGCCTGGCGCGCCGTGGTGCCAATGGAGCAGCTAGGCAAACTCGCGCCGCCGCCGACCGCGTGCGTCTGGGTGGGCGCGCGCCGCCATGCCGTCACCTACCGGCTTCGTGGCGGGACACTTGCGAACTTTGTCGGGATCGTTGAGCGCGAAGAGTGGACGTCAGAATCGTGGACCGAACAAGCGGGTAAGGACGAAGTTCTGGCAGCGTTCAAAGGATGGCACCCGATCGTGACCAATCTGATCGAGCAGGCAGATGTCCATTTTCGGTGGGCGCTGTTTGATCGCGCACCGCTCTCTCAATGGGTTGATGGGCGCGTGGCTCTGCTGGGCGATGCCTGTCATCCGACGCTGCCATTCCAGGCGCAAGGCGCGGTGATGGCGATTGAAGATGCCTATTTGCTGGCGAAGCTCTGCAGCGAAGCTCCCAAGGATTTGAATATGGCGCTGGAGACTTATTTCGAAACGCGTCAGCCACGCACCTCGCGCGTACAAGCGGCCTCCCGCGGCAACGCCAAGCTGTTTCACCGGCCAACACCGATTGGCCGCGCGCTGACCTATGGACCGATGTGGATGGCGGGGAAAATCGCGCCCAGTATCATTCGATCGCGCCAGGACCCTTTCTTTGCCTATGATATCCGTGAAGAGCCCCTAAGGTGAGGACGATGCTTCGCGTGCGCCCTCGGCTTGGGTAAGCTCGAGGCCGTCAGGCGGGGACTGATACGCTGCGTCCGGTAACACTGGCTCGAAACGCTGGCCGAGGGCAAAGCCCGCATACCAGCTGAGCTCTGTGTTGATTTTGAAGAGTTGGTTGGCGGGTTTTCTGAAATTGTGAGGTTCATTTCTCGCCTGATAGAGCGCCGTTGGTGTGCCGGTCGAGCGAACGCCGCGATACATCAGGATCGACTGGGTTGGCGGCACGCGTCGATCATCCTCCCCGACAAAGAAAACCGTCGGCGTCGTGACGCGCCAGACATTACGCAGGGGGGAATCCTGTGTGTATCGGTCGCGCGGCGCATCGCGCTGCCACGGCGTGCCCCCAAAGATGAATTGCCGGGCAAAGCGGGAATCGCTCTCACCATGCATGGACAGCCAGTCCGACGCGCCGGCCCCGGAAGATGCAACTTTGAACCGATCCGTATGCGTGATGAGCTTGTTGACCATATGTCCGCCCGCGCTCCACCCCATTGTGATCAGACGGTCAGGATCGGCCAGCCCTCGATCTATGAGTGCATCAATCCCGTCGATGACATCGTGATGGGCGTTGCGGAAATAACGACCAACCATGTCGCGCATGAAACGATCGCCATATCCTGTGCCGCCGCGATGATTGGGCAACAGGACCATATACCCCTGACCTGCAAGGACCGGCAGGTAGTTCGAAGCGAACCAGGTGCCGAACCGTGCCGAAGCTTGAGGGCCGCCATGTGTAATCGTGACAAGCGGGTAGCGTTTTCCTTCTTCATACCCAATCGGATAAACGAGCAGGCCTTCTATGCGTGCGCCCCAGCGTCCGCGCCAGCTCACCTGCGCTTGTCTCGGAGTGAGAAAAGTATCAGGCCAGTGCGCATACTCTGATGTGATGGGCTGAAACCCTTCGCTCTCGTCGCTCATGATCTGGAACTCGCCGGGGCTCGCAGCCGTCTCGATACGCGCAATGTGCGTATCGTTGCGTGGATCATAGGACCAGCTCGCGACGCTCTGATCGCCGTCAGTGAGTTGGCGCAGCGTCTCGGAGCTCAGATGATAGTGATAGAGGTTCGCGCGAAGCCCGGTATTGCCGAGAATGAACACGCCTTCGCCCGATTGATCCCAGGCGAAACTGAGCGCCTCCATCGCCATTCGACGGAGTAAGCGTTCTGGTTCGCGATCTGCGGTTTTGATGAAGACTTTCGGCTCATAGAAGGGCTCACCATCTTCGTTGACAGTGGCGATGTAGGCGAGGGACCTTCCGTCTGGAGAGAGCTGCGGCTCAGCTTCGCCATGCGCGTTCGCCGTCCACCGAACAGACTGGTTGTCATCGCGATGATTCACAAAGACGTCGCCGCGATACACCGTGTCGAATCGATGATCGGGAACACGGGAATAAGTGAGGGCGGCGCCATTCCTGGAGACAGAAACCTGCCGAATGGAAAACTCGCCCGAAACGACCGAACGCGCTGCTTGATCGCCAAGGTCGAAATACCAGATCTCGCGATTTGCGTTGGCTTCGAAGGGCGCAATCGCCCAGCCATCGGCGAGCAGTGCACGATCGCCTACCGGTTGTTGTTGAGCCGAGACGACGTAGAAACCGGACCCATCCGGTATCCAGGATATGTCGAGAACGGATTCTCCATGAGCTGTGAGTTGTGTCTGCTCATCACGCTCCAAATGATAGAAAAAGGCCTGGCGCTTCTTATCGCTGGAAGGTGCAGCGTCTGGGGTTTTCAGGAAAACAAAGCCGCTACTATCCGGATGCCACCAGACGCGGCTGTCGGATTTTGCAGGTTCTGAAAGCGCCGGGATGTCGATGGCGGCACCGCTTACACGGTCGATTACCTTGAGCTCGTTGACGATCTTGTTTTCGGTCCAAAGCGTCGAAGAGCGCAGATAGGCGAAATAGCGGCCATCCGGCGATAGAGCCCCGTCAGAAAGTCGCGGGATCTCGATCATATCAACCGGCGACATTGGTCGCGGCTCGGCGTCGGCGCGGACGCCGAACAGACTTGCAACCAAAATCAGGAATAAAACGGCGCGGGTCATGAATTAGATGTAGCAATTGCGCAGCCGGCGGCAAACCCAAACGCAGTCTATTCACTCAAGCGTTACCACCTGTCATGTGTAGATGTGCCGGATCAATTCCCAGCAAGCCTAGGGTGAGTTCCCACTTCTTTGAATGCGCGTCCCCGAAAATTATGTCGGGATGCGGCTCTGCGATCAGCCACGCGTGCTCGCTAAGCTCATTCTCCAGCTGCCCGGGCCCCCAGCCCGAATAGCCAAGCGTCATGGTTGCCAGTTTTGGCGCCCCCTCCGAAGCGAGCGCGCGTAACACATCACGTGTCGCCGTCATTGAGTAGTCCGAGGCCACTTCGACGGTCGCGTTGTCGCTGAAATAGTCATTGGAATGGACAACAAACCCGCGATCGGTGCCGACCGGTCCGCCATTCAGCACGTATGCATCGGGGACCTGTATATCCTGTTCGATATCCAGTTGGCTGAGCAGTTTGGGAAGGGTGAGGTCATCAATCGGTTTGTTCAGCACAAGACCCATCGTGTAATCGTCGCTGTGGGCACAGATGAGAACCACGGAACGGGAGAATCGGGGGTCGCCGATCCCGGGCATCGCCACAAGTAGTTTTCCGGTCAGATCCTGCACTCTACGCTCCTCAGTAAACTCCGACGCTATCCAACCCGATGAATTTGGCAAGCTTTTGTCATTGCGAGGTTCCAGAAGGGGCCTATGTATGGCTGCAGACACAGAGGAGAACTTTCAATGAGCATTTCTGTCGGCGACAAATTGCCAGAAGCTAATTTCATGGAAATGACCGCAAACGGCCCAGAGCCGCGCAGCACAGAGGACGTCTTTGCCGGTAAAAAGATTGCCCTTTTTGCGGTCCCCGGCGCGTATACGCCAACCTGCTCAGCCAAGCACCTACCTGGATTTGTTGAGCGTCAGGGCGATCTTGCAGCAAAAGGCGTGGACGAGATTGTTTGTACATCCGTCAATGACGTGTTCGTGATGGGCGCCTGGTCGTCGGACAATGGCGCAGACGGCAAGGTCCGTATGCTCGCGGATGGCAATGGCGCCTTCGCAGCGGCACTGGGCCTTGAAATGGACGCTAGCGGCTTCGGAATGGGGCAGAGATCGCAGCGCTATTCCATGCTGGTTGAAGACGGCACCGTGAAAGAGCTGAACGTTGAGCAAGGCGGCGGCTTTGAGGTTTCCAGCGCGGACTATCTGCTGGGGCAACTCTAGGCGCTTCACCCAGCCTGTTCCAATGTAATACAGTCACTCAGACTTTCGTAACGGAATCGAGGGAAAACAGCGTGTTTCTATGGGAAATGCGCTGTTTTTCGATGAATTATTATTGAAAAACGACAAATTCCTTCCCATGTGAACAAGGGTTCAGATCAGGGAGGACCATTCAATGGAACAAAATCTAATCGTCCTTGGCCTTTTGGCCATCGCAGGATTGGTGCTGATTACATCAGCAGTCAAAGTTGTGCCGCAGGGCTTCAATTTCACAGTTGAGAATTTCGGGCGATATACCCGAACGCTTGGCCCGGGCCTGCATTTCATCATGCCATTCTATCAGCGCGTAGGACGCAAGATGAATATGATGGAGACGGTGCTGGATATTCCAACACAAGAAGTGATCACGCGCGACAACGCTCAAGTCTCTTGTGACGCGGTCGTGTTTATCCAGGTCGTAGACCCAGTATCGGCGGCGTATGAGGTGAACAATCTCGAGAACGCGATCACCAATCTCTCGCTAACAAACATCCGGACCGTGGTCGGTTCGATGGATCTCGATGAGGTTCTGTCAAACCGAGACGATATCAATGCGCGGCTGCTCTCTGTGGTCGATGCGGCGACCAATCCATGGGGCGTGAAAGTCACCCGGATTGAGATTGCTGATTTGTCGCCTCCGGCGGATATCACCGAAGCCATGGCGCGTCAGATGAAAGCGGAGCGCTTAAAGCGGGCTGAAATTCTGACCGCAGAAGGTGACAAGCAGTCGGCGATTCTGAAAGCCGAAGGTCTGAAACAGTCTCAGATCCTGGAAGCCGAAGGGCGCCGTGAGGCCGCTTTCCGAGACGCGGAAGCCCGAGAGCGGGAGGGCGAAGCGGAAGCTAAAGCCACCGCTTTCGTGTCCGAAGCCATCGCCAAAGGCGACGTCAATGCGATCAATTACTTCCTCGGTCAGCAATACGTTACCGCGTTTGAAAAGCTGGCTTCTGCTGGCGGCAATAAGACGGTCATCATTCCGGCAGAGTTTAGCTCTATCATCGGAACGATTGAAGGCATTCGTGGTCTCACAGATGCAGCTAAAGACAGCAGCGCAAGGGGTGGACGAACCGCCGTTCCGCCGGCCGGTAACAGAGACTAGGAGACCGCTATGGAAGGCTTAGACTTCACTCTTTGGCCACCGACAGCCTGGCATTGGCTGGCTCTCGGGCTTCTCCTTCTGTCGCTGGAGATGATGCTTGGCACGTTCGATCTGCTTTGGGTCTCGATCGCAGCCGGTCTGACATCTGCGTTCACGGCGATTGCGCCCGATGGAATAGCAGGATGGCAGGGACAGCTCGTGTTCTTCGCCATCGCCTCAACCGCCTTGTTCATCATGGGGCGGACCTTGTTCCGCCGGATGAGAGAGAATGTCGAAGAGCATCCGACGCTCAACAAGCGTATGGCGGGAACCCTCGGACAGCGAGCCGTGGTTTCTGAGGACTTCGCTGGCGGTGTTGGCCGCGTCAAACTCGGCGACACGGTTTGGTCGGCACAAAGCACGGATGGCGCAAACCTCGCCTCCGGTGCGGCGGTGATCGTCGAGGCGACTGAGGGAAACACGTTGATGGTGAAACCCGCCTAACGGCAAATCCCTGAAACAATTGGAAAAGCCGCCCCTTCAAGGGCGGCTTTCTTGTATATGAGAGCTTTTCTGGTCCCGTGACCTTCAAATCGTTTTACGGTTGAAACCCGTTGCTCGACCAGTATCAATGATCACAAACTTGGGGGAAGAGATGATGCATCGAATTTGGAGTCTAGCCGCGCTGCTGATCCTGGCAGGATGCGTGCAAGTGTCCCCGGCGTCTCAACCCGATGCCTGCGCAACCGATATGGGTGAGTTCAGCCCGTCCCGCGATGTTTTTGTCGGTCATTTTGACAGCAAGCCGGATGTCGATGATCTGCACACGATCGCGGCTGTGGGATCATTGCTCAAGCATCCGGATTTTGCGTGTGTCGAGGCTGTTGGTGTTGCAGGCGCATATGGCACGCAGGGGGGCGAATACATTGCATCGTCAGCGTTGTTCGATCTGGCGTTTGGAGAACGCTGGTTGGACGGGCATGGAGACCGCGGAGCAACCGTAGAGCTTCAAGCAGACCTCATCACGGACACTCTGACACGGGGCGGCGACGTCTGGATCATGATTGCCGGGCAGGCTGATATTGCAGCTGATGCACTGATCCTGGCGATGCAGGAACAGCCGGACCTGCCCTACAAAATGCATCTTCACCTGATCCAGCATAGCGACTGGAACGAAAGCGTGACGTCTCCCGAGAAGCTCGCTTTGGTTCAGACCGAGACAGACTATCGCAAAATCCCGGACGGGAATTTTCCGGGCAATGGCTCGCCGGACTATACTGATCCGAACGGCGACTTGTGGGCGGAAATCCTCGCCGATCCAGATATCGGACCGCTCTGGGCAGAGGCGAAAAGGCTTGCTGATGCTCACAACCCGACGGCCGCCTATGTGAATCCAGCGGTTGCGGCGGGTGGGTTCGATTTCTCCGACACCGCCGAAATGGCACACGTGTTTGACTTAGTAGACCTCGGCACGGTCGAAACTTTTTTTGACTATGCGCTCGGAAAACCCAGTCCGATCTGGCCGGGCGGCGCGCGGGCGGCGCTCGCGCTAACTTATGATGATGCGCTGAACTCGCAATTGGAGAACGCGGTGCCGCAGCTCGACGCGGCCGGGTTGAAAGCCACGTTCTATCTCTCGATGGCGGTGCAGGATTTTGCGCAACAGAAAGCGGCCTGGACGGCATTGGCCGAGGATGGACATGAACTGGGCAACCACACCATTCATCACCCCTGCCGTGGGTCACTTGCCGGTCGGTCATGGTTAGCACCGGAGAACGATCTCGATGCGTGGTCCAAAGGCAAGCTACTGGATGAGATCGCGCGGGCCAACGATATACTCACAGAGATGGATGGGGCGGAAGGGCGGACTTATGCCT
Organism: Hyphomonadaceae bacterium; assembly: GCA_043513745.1. Classification (GTDB taxonomy): domain Bacteria; phylum Pseudomonadota; class Alphaproteobacteria; order Caulobacterales; family Hyphomonadaceae; genus Henriciella. Next base: position 3,238,206 of record CP121341.1, on the reverse strand, counting down.
ATACTTGCGGTGATACGACCGCAGGTGGAGATAGCTATATCGAGGATCTAAAACCCCTCGTGACGGGGGCTCGCAGTGTGTTGCAGAACGCACCTTACGATCCGTATTATGTCCCATCCTTTGTTGCTGACCGGACCCCGGCAACGGAGATGATCGCTTATGTTGATCGACTAATTGCCGAGGAGGCGATTGGCAGCATTACGTTTCACGGCGTCGGCGGAGATCACCTGTGGGTCACTACCGAAGACCATGCCTTGCTTCTGGATTATCTGAAGCAGCGCACAGGCGATGTGTGGGTCGCGCCCTTGCGGGATATTCTTGAGGCAAAGCGCGCCGACTAGCGCCGGGGACGCGGGTAGACGCAGGCGGAGCCTTAATCCTGCAGGGCCGCCTTGAAGCCCCAACCCCCGAATGACTCTGAGACAGCCGCGATGATTTCATTCTCGCCCGCCTTGAGGTGGAGCGCGATACTGTCTTCCAGAGAGATTGTGCCAAGGAAGCGATGGTCGCGGGAGCGCCATTGGGCATTTCCAAAGAAGACAAGCTCGCCATTCACGAACAGCCGGACGCGGTCAGAGTAGCCAAAACGAAGCATGCGGTTCTCGGCGGTTTCGGCATCTAGCGTCATCCGGACGAACACAGTGTTCTTTCCATCCTCAATCGCGGTCGTACGAGCCAGGTTTGCGATCCCGTCGGACTCCACACCCAAATCAACCCATGGGTCCGACGGCATATGTGCGTCCGCCAGGGTGTAAGTGGAACTGATCGTCTCTTCCTTGAAAGGCGGGGACACTTCGAAAGACTGGACGAGTCCATCCTCAAGCGCAGCGGTTTCCGCTGGCGATCCAATGATTGCATCTTCTGAAGTCGCGGCGCGCACGACGACATTAGAGATATAGGCGCCGGTATCATTGATGCCGCCGCGATCAGATGCGTAAATCGAGAAGTTGCCCGTCTCACTCTCGCTGCGAAGGTCCGGCACGTGAATGAGCGGCGTTGTCATGTCGCCCACGAAGATATCGGCGCGGTCCCCAATGGCCACGATACGGACCTTGATCCAGGTTTGGGCCGGAAGCTCGGTCGCCACAGCCTCGTTTGGTCCGGCGTGAAGCTGCCAGGTGCTCGCGCCATTGATCACGCCCATATACTGGGTCGCATCCGGTTGTCCCGATTGATGGGGGCGAGTGTAGAACTGCTCGCGATTGCCGGTTTCGAGATTATCGCGGAATCGCACGCCTATGAATCCGGAAGGGTGGGTTGCGGCATAGTCGTATTCGATCACCATGTCCCCAAGATCGATATCTTGAAGTCCGGCAAAATTCCGACCTAAGTAAAGCGCGGTTCGTCCCATATACTCATCGACGCGCGCTTCGCTGCCGTCAAAGTCGCCGGTCGTCCAGGTCTTGCCTTCGAACTCCACCTCTGCGGCGTTTGCGAGTGAGGGGATTGCGCAAATGAGCAGGCCGGCAAGCGCAGCCGGTTTCAGGACGTGTTTGAACATGAGCAGGTCTCCTTTGTAACATGCTCAGTTGTTCAGCTGCGCGAAACGAGGCAAATAAAGAAAAGCTAAGGAAGCTACAGGCTGCGATTTGATCGCAGACTCAGCCTACGGGAATGGAAGCATGAACATGTCGGATCCCATCCAGATTGCGGAATGGTCCTTTGCACCGGAGACGGGAGTGCTGAGGAATGGCGCCGCATCGACGCGGCTGGAGCACCGGGCGGCTGCTCTGCTTGAACTTCTGGTTCGTGAGCGCGGGCGCCTCGTCACGCATGAAGAGATACTCGAGAAAGTCTGGGAAGGGCGGACCGTCAGCCCAAACAGTGTGGCGGTGGTCATTTCAGATATTCGCCGCGCTTTGGGGGATGATCCGAAAAATCCAAAATTTGTGGAGACCTTGCCTAAGCGGGGTTACCGGCTCATCGCCGTTCAAGCAGTTGCTTCTGAAGACCTGGCCCCCGTTGAGCAGGCGCGCAGCGTTCCGCTTTTAGCGTTCGCCGCTCTGCCTTTGATCGCGGTTTTGGTGTTTGCGATGGGGCGCTTTTACAATGCTCAGGCCCCGGAATTGGAGACGCTTAGCGTTCAAGTCAGCGCAGCCGTGAACGAAACTGGCGATACGCAATACGACGCCCTCACCGCATCCGTGACGGAGCTTCTGTCAGTCGAACTCGCGCGGCATGAGGCGTTGAAAGTATCGACGCGATCGAATGCGACGGTCATTATCAGCGGAAAACTGATCCTTTGGGACGGACATCCATCCATGTCGATTCACGCCCAATCTGCTGCATCCGGGGAGATTATCTGGTCTGGCATGGCAAGCGGCCCTGAAACGCTGTTACCGCGTCAGGTGCGAAGAGAGATTACCGAATTCGCTGAACTCGCTGCAAGCTCAGAGAATGAAAGCTAGACAGAGAAACTGGTCCCACACCCGCAGCCTGCGGTAGCGTTGGGATTGTTGATCTTGAACGCCGCGCCAATGAGTTCGGTGGAGAAGTCGATTTCGGACCCGTCCATAAATTCAAGGCTCATCTCGTCGACCAAAACACTGACGCCATTTCGTGTGATGACCAGGTCGTCCTGATTGGCGGTATCGTCGAGATCGAACTTATATGAGAATCCAGAGCAGCCGCCGCCTTCAACGGAAACCCTTAAGTAGGACATTTCCGGTTGTTTCTCCAGAATCGCTTTAATGCGCTTCGCAGCCGACTCAGACAGGGTAATATTGCTCATGAGCAAGAAGATAGTGACGCCAGACATTCCTGAAAAGAGGGCAGTGTACGCGACGCGCTGGGAAGAGTCGCGCGGGCGGTTCATCGAAGAGGCCCATTCTGCGACACGCACGCCGTTTCAGCGGGATCGGGATCGGATTATCCATGCCTCAGCTTTTCGCCGCCTGAAACAGAAAACCCAGGTTTTCGTCGCACATGAGGGCGATCATTATCGCACCCGGCTGACGCATTCGCTGGAAGTTGCGCAGATTGCCCGCTCCGTTGCGAGGACGCTGGGGTTGGATGAAGACCTCGCCGAAGCCATGGCGCTGGCACACGATCTCGGGCATCCCCCGTTCGGGCATGCCGGTGAAGACCAGCTTGATGAATGTATGGCCGAGTATGAGGGCTTTGATCACAATGCGCAGACCCTGCGGGTCGTGACCCGACTTGAAGACCGGTATCCGACCTTTCAAGGGCTCAACCTGACCTGGGAAATGCTCGAAGGCCTGGTCAAGCATAATGGACCGCTGATCACGGCCGATAATTCAATTCAGGACCTGCCGGTTGCGTTTCGCGATTTCCCCTGGCTTGAAGAGCTCGAGCTCGATCAATTCGCTGGACCTGAAGCGCAGGTGGCGGCTCTGGCCGACGATATCGCCTACAATAATCACGACATTGATGATGGCATCGCCGCTGGTCTGTTCACGATTGAGGACCTGTTGGAGCTGCCATTGGTCGGCGATATTTTCCGCAGGGTTCAGGATGAGTATCCCGCGCTGGGAGTGAAGAAGACGGTGGGCGAAGCGGTGCGCCGCCTGATCGGGCATTGGATCAATGATCTGACGACAGAAACGCGGCGGCGGGTCGAAAAATACAAGCCGCAAAGCGTGGTGGATGTGCGATCCATGCCCGAGCCGCTCGTGGCGTTTTCCGACGAGCTAGAGCGCGACCAGCGCGCCCTTCGGGCCTTCCTCTATGAGCGAATGTACAAGCACTACAAGGTCAATCGCATGCGCAGCCAGGGCAAACGTATCCTTAGCGAGCTGTTCGAGCTGTTCATGGCTGAACCAGAAACTTTGCCCGACGTCTGGCGACGCGATGCAGAACAGGCCCCCCCGGTCAGGCGCGCGCGCCTGGTCTGCGATTATCTCGCCGGAATGACAGACAATTACGCAATCGATCTCCACCGCCGCCTGTTCAGCATGGAAAGCATGCTTTGAGTCGGGTGGTGGTTAGGTGGATTTGTCGAGTGACATAAGTCGCCTCAGCATGAATGCTCGTTATGTCCGCTTCGGGTCATAAGCGGACATTGGTAGGCTTCTGCCTGGACCAAAGCTATTTCGTGCTTGGCGATTTAGACGTCGCTACTAACGCCCTCTCTGCATGCTTCAATTCGTCTGAGCTGCATCTCGAATGGGCCGTCCTCACCGTCGTAGATAATCAGTCCGATTTCGACTGCTTCCGTGGGATCGAACACAGCATCAGGTACGGCGCGGCCCCAAATCGAGGCCTTGAGCGTTTCGAACGGGAGTACACCGTTTCCCCAAGCGCCCTCAGGAGAGCCTAGGATCGGGCCACGAAACGCAATTCGTCGCCCAATGGAACGCGCATTAGTTCTCAGGGTCATCGAGTAGGCGCGTGAGTCTCGTTTCATATGCACCTTCAAATACTCTGCTCCCGCTAAGGCGCCGCGCGGAATATTCAACCGCAATGAGCTGAACCCACCTCCATTTGTATTCGTAACGCCTTTGAATGTTAGGATACCGCCTTCGAGCGATGACCCTCCACTGGACAAGCCGCCCATCACCCCATCATTGACCGTCTGCCAACGATTTTGGTTATCTTCGTCGGTATGCTCGACGACCATTGAGCAATGTACTTTTTCTGCCAAAGCGGAACCTCCTGACAAACAAGCTGAAAGTAAAATGAGAAAGAGTGCGCGCATTGAAATTCCTTTTTAGAAATTCATACGCGAGTTGATCTCGATCAGATGATGCGTCGGTCACACGAAACCAAAACGCAGCTTGCGCACTTTGGGTCAGAAGCGGACCCTACTAAACGAAAATCAAGCTGAGGGATTCTATCCTTTGGTGAACAGATCGAAGAAAACACCATCATCTCGCGCGCAAAATCCGCGCAGAAGTGTTTCGAACTGGCCCGGTTCGAAGCTGCAAAGCAGCTCATCGCCAGCCGCGCTTTTCAATACTATTCGTCCGCTTCCAGCGTAAGATTCCATTGCTAAGAAAGACGCCGATCTGTCTTTAATTCTAGCGAATTCGACGACCGTATCCGGATAGGAGACGGGGTTACCAAATGTAATTTCCGTACTGGGTGTCTGCGTGACGCGTCGATTATCGCTCTGCTTTACCTTTCCGAACTTTATCGCGCTAGCAGAGTTTTCGATCGCCCACGTGCCTTCATAGACGACGTCCTCGATGTTCGCGGAAATGCGTCCTTCCTCTGAGAACGAACCTTGCATCTGGCCTGAATAAGACAGTCCGGTGGTTTGTTCTATAAAGGTTAGTTGAGACGCACATGCGCTCATGCACAAAACGGCTACAGTTACAGCCAAACTTTTCATGCTTACGTCTCGCCATCCTTACAATATCTCTTCTGGCACTCACGCAATCGTAATGTCAAACAAGACTTCTGAATGGCGGATTCAGGGAAACAGAACTCTCACGTTGGCGTCCGCTTTGGGTCAGGAGCGGACTTTAGCGAAGGTCTGGATTCGCTGACTCACAACCGTTGTTTTCGCGCGCCCTCTGAGCAGCACAGTGGGCAAAAACCTCTACAAAATTGCCGCTCATTCAAAGAGAACTTCGATTCAGTTGCAGCATGAGTGAGCGTAAATTTGGCGTGCTGAAGACCTGCGTCTGAGCCGATATCTATCCCTTTATCTCGACCAGAAAATTAATTTTTGACCGATCAGCGAGAATGAGGCAACGTTGCTAGATGTGGAATCTCGCAAAAACATCGATGTCGGTGGTGGCGTTACTATGCACCGGGCATTTCCATTCCTTCGCGCAGCAAACTTCTTCCAACTCAACGCAAAAATCGAATGAGTTAACAACGTCTAGCCCTTCCGTATCTGCAGTTAGAAGTATGCCGCGAGTTGTGGGTGGACGACTTACTACGATTGAGGAATGGCCGTTTATCGTATCCATCCGTGGGGAACATCCGATCACTGGTGATCCAGCTACGTTTTGTGGTGGAACCGCGATAACCGAAGAGTGGATTTTAACTGCTGCCCATTGCGTGGTATCTAGCGATTATTCGGAGTGGCCCTCGCTCGGAATTCATACTTGGCCAGCGAAAGATGAGTCAGGCCTATGGACGCATAACATATGGGGTGAGCTATCTATAGTCGCGAACACCGATGATCTGGCCAGCGAAAAAAAATCCGCCGTACTGGAAATCGAGGACATTGTCGTTCACGCGGAATACCAACCGATAGAATCCGCATCGAGTTCCTTCAACGATTTGGCCCTAATAAAGCTCAAGAATGCTAACCTTACATATTCTGCAAACTTATCGTTTTCGGCCGAAACAGACCCCACTCCAGAAAAGAGCCGCGCTTACGTCGCAGGCTTCGGGAGCACGCTTGCCTCACTAGCCGGGCTCACCAGCTTCACTTTTATTCCCAGTGGTGAGGAGGGTTGGGCGGGTTCGAGGTTTCTACAACAAGCCATCGTACCTGTCGTCTCTAAAGAAGCATGCGAACAAGTTTACAAAGACCACAATTCAAAATTGCACTTGTGCGCAGGGCACTCAAATGGCGGTGAGGATTCTTGCCAAGGCGATTCTGGCGGCCCATTAGTTGGGCGCAGCGCTACTGATCAACCGGTTGTGGTTGGTGTAGTCAGTTTTGGCCGAGAATGTGGTGAAAGCTTAGCAGCTGGAGGTGGGTATGGAGTTTATGAACGAGTTTCCAGCCGGATCGAATGGATGCAGAGTCATGTTGAAAACCTAAAGGTCAAGAACTTCGCACCGGAAACAACGAGACAAGCGGTTGTTGGTCTTGCCAACGATTTTGAAAGACAATTATCCGATATCAAAAACAACTTTAACATTGAGCTTGCGGAGCTGACATTAGGGGGAGAGGCTGGGAAGGTTGTAGTAACAGCTGGAGAAAGTAAAAACCTAACAGTCTCTTCAAAAATTGAGGGGTATGTTTTGGTCTTCGAACCACCGGGTAATTCTAGTCCAGCGTCTTTGATTTATCCGTATTTCGCTTCAGACATCAAGACAATCGGCCCAGACGCGTCCTTAGAAATTCCGCTTTTCGCAATGCTAAATGAACCGGGTGTTCCTGAACAAAGCTATCTCATCGCACTCGTGATTCCAGAGGATTTGTACACTCAACTGCAAGAGAAAACCCTAATACCGAAGGGGCGCGGCGACTCAACAAAAACTTATAACGAATTCTATGATTTTCTCAGTCTGACACTCGCTTATGTGTTGGACTCTTCCGAGCCAGGTGGCCGACTAGAACATGTAGCTTTCTCGACACTCGACTATTTGATTGTTCCATAATCAACATTTCAAAAGAGAAAACGCTCGTAAATCGCTATCTAAGAACTGCTTGGTCATTTGAGAAATAGAGTGCGCGTTTGATCGGATTTTTGAAATTGACGTTTCTAATGTCCGCTTCGACGCCGAAAGCGGACATTGATCCTGCGCTCTGAGCTCGCCCTCGATTACCTACTTTCATCTCTCACAAGCAGTCGTCCAATTCAGCAGCTTTCGCAGCCTCAATTCGGTCGTGGAATTTAGGCATCGTTAACAAAACAGGCCTAGCTGTTAACGAAACGAAGGATGGCAGGGGTGCTTTTATGAGCCGTGCACAGAACGGGCCCGACTATGATTTTGGCCCATATGAAGATGAATATCGAGGTTTCGAGATTCGCGACGAGGATTCCGGGCGCGGCCCACTAATTCTTATTCTCGCATTAGGCGTTTTGCTGATCTTTGCAGGCGTAGTTTGGAACACCTATCGCCAAGGCGTTCGTCCTGCAGAGGGCGGTTTGCCGGTCATCGCCTCTGATGACGCGCCGTATAAACGCTCTCCGGATGAGCGCGGTGGGCTGGAAGTCGCTGGCCAGGACAAAGGCTATTATGATTCTATGGATGGCCTCGGTGATCCGGCCATGCAGCAGGCCGCCGCCCGCGATCCGATAGATATCCGTCGACGCGCGGCGCCTGCTTTGGAGGGCGGTCCTCTGCCGCCAATCGAAAACAGTAATGAAGCGCCTGCAACGGATCTTGCTGAAACCAGCGAACCGGCGGCTGAACCAGCGGACAGTGATCAGCAGATCAGGATCGCCGCCGTGCAGCCGGTCACACCGACGCCCAGGTCTCTGGCGCCTGAGATCAGCGCGTCGACCGTTTCCCGTTTCTCCGCCGGTGGGGCGTATCAGGTCCAGCTTGCGGCGCTACGGAGCGAAACGGCTGCTCAAACGGCCTGGACGGGGCTGCAGGATAGCGCGCCTGACCTGTTCGCAGGGGCAAAACTCGACATTCAGCGTGCAGATCTCGGTGCGCGAGGCGTATTCTACCGCCTTCGAGTGGGCACATTTTCTGATCGCGCCGCTGCAAAAGGTTTTTGCGAAGACGTCAAAGCGGCGGGTAAAGATTGTATGGTTGTCGCGAAGGCCAGTGGATGAGCGTATCTGCCTGCATCACCAGCGTTTCGGGCCCGGTTCTCCTTGCGGAGGAACGGGCCTTTTTGCGTGAAGCTGCACCCTGGGGCGTGATCTTGATGGGGCGGTCTTGCGTGGACAAGGCGCAGGTGCAGACGCTGACGCGCGAAATACATGAGGCGCTCGGACGGGAAGCCCTGATCTTCATCGATCAGGAAGGCGGACGCGTGGCGCGCCTTAAGCCACCGGAATGGACGAAATTTCCGGCGGCTGGCGTCTATGGAGAACTGTATTCAAGTGCACCGGAAGCGGCTGAGGAAGCCTGTTATCTCGGTCATCGTCTGATGGGGCAAGAGCTCGCCGAGCTCGGCATCCACGCAGATTGCGCTCCGTGCTGCGATCTGCGCCAGCTCGACACGCATGACGCTATCGGCGACCGCTCGTTCGGCTACACCGTGGACGCGGTTGTTTCGCTCACAGAAGCGGCCTTGAAGGGCTTGTCGGACGCCGGAGTGGCCGGTGTGGTCAAGCACATGCCAGGGCAGGGGCGCGCGACCATGGACACGCATTATGACCTGCCTTCAGTTGACGCGGATATGGAAACCCTGATGCAGGATATGTCCGTTTTCAGTGCAATCTCGGATCAGGTGCCCATGGGAATGACATGTCACGTCATTTTTGAGGCTTTTGACCCCCACTTGCCGACGACGATCTCTGAAACGGTCATTTCGGAAACAATTCGTAAGCGAATCGGATTTGATGGTCTCCTGATGACGGATGATTTGGGCATGGACGCGCTGGGCGGGGCGCTGGCAGATCGCGGTGCGAAAGCACTCGCGGCGGGCTGTGATATCCTGCTGCACTGCTCAGGCTTCTTGAAAGAGCCGGCAGACATTCTGAACGAGATGGAAGCCGTGGCGAGCGCCGCAGGCACGCTTGACGGGCAAGCGCTTCAGCGCGCAAGGGCAGCTGAACAAGCCGTGCAAACGCCGACTGAGTTCGACACCGAGCAGGGTTGGGCGCGGTTTAATCACCTGATGTCAGGTGCAGAGGCGAGGGTATAGGCGATGGAACTTGTCTCGAATGATCTGGTGACAATGGACGAGGATGTCGAGGTCGAAGATATCTTCACCGTGGATGTCTATGGCTATGAGGGGCCGTTGCACCTTTTGCTCGACCTGTCCCGCAAGCAAAAAGTCGACTTGCTACATGTTTCGATCCTGGAGTTGGCAACGCAATATCTTGGCTTCATTCAGGAAGCTCAGGACAAACGGATCGACTTGGCCGCCGACTATCTGCTTATGGCGGCTTGGCTCGCTTATCTGAAATCCCGTCTCCTGCTGCCGAAGCCCAAAAAAGAGGGCGAGGGTGAAGCCTCCGCCGAGGATGATGCTCTCAAGCTGGCTTTCCGTTTGCGCCGCCTCGATGCGATGCGCGAAGCTGGGGAAGCGCTGATGGATGGTAATGTCCTCGGGCGCGATGTTTTTCTGCGCGGCATGCCGGAACAGCCCAAAGTCGTGAAAACCACTGAATATGATACGTCCTTGTATCACCTGATGCAGGCCTTTGGCGGCATCCGGCAACGCAAAGCCAAAGAAGCGCCGCACACGATCGAGAATCAGTTTGTCTTGCCGCTGGAAAGCGCACGCGACAATTTGCGATCGCTCAGCCCAAAACTCACCGAATGGGCCAGCCTCGATGATATCCGTCGTCAAATGGTCGGCGTTGATCCAGATGTGCCGCCGCGATCAGTGACGGCCAGCGTTTTCTCCGCGACGCTGGAACTGACCCGGGATGGCGATTTCGACGTTCGTCAGGATGCTCATTTCGGGCCGCTCTACTTGCGCAATAAAGTACAACCAGCACAGGGGATTGCACCATGACCAAGCCTGATAGCTCGATCCCGATTGCAGAAGCCCCAGAGGATATTCGACGCGCCGTGCAACAACTTTCATTCGCGTATAAACGGTCGGCGGAAACGCTGTATGAGGCCGAAGACGAGGCCATGGCGGAAGCCGTACGCCGGGCCGAAGCAGTCTTGTTTGCTGCCGGACAGCCTCTGGAAGCCAGTGAGATCGCTGAAATTCTGCCGCAGGGCGTGGATGTGCCAGCTGTCCTGATGACCCTCAAATCGACCTATGCTGAGCGTGGTGTCAACTTGGTCGAAGTGGGCGGTAAATGGCGGTTCCAGACCTCAGACGATCTCGGCTACTTGTTTGTCGAAGAGCGGCACGAGCAGAAGAAGCTCTCTCAAGCAGCCCTCGAAACACTCGCGATTATCGCTTACGGCCAGCCGGTCACCCGGGCCGAAATAGAAGCGGTTCGCGGTGTTGCCGTATCGAAAGGCACGATTGACGTTCTGATGGAAGCCGGATGGGTCAAGATCAAAGGCCGCCGTCGTACGCCAGGGCGCCCCGTTACGCTGGGCACGACCGAGAAATTCCTCGAGCATTTCGGGCTCGAGAGCCTTGATGTTCTACCGGGTCGCGCAGAGCTCGAGGCCGAAGGTTTACTGTCAGATGTGATCCCTGATGGGTTCTATGCTGACGGAACAAGCATGCACAATGACTCTGAAGATATGGGCCCTGAAATCGAACGCGATGAGGACTCTGACTTCATAACCGATTATATTGGTGAGGACGAAGAAGAGGTTCATTAGGCTTTTTGTGCCAGTGAAACCTCTGTCAGACCATTGTAACGGGCGGTCTGGCGCGTTATCTCAACGCTGTTAACGTGGAGAATCTGGATGTCCCCAAGTATCTGGCAATTGTTGATTGTCGCCGTTGTTGCGCTGCTTCTGTTCGGTGGACGCGGGCGTATCTCTTCGATCATGGGTGACCTGGCCAAGGGTATCACCAGCTTTCGGACGGGCCTGAAAGAGGGCGATGCCGAAGCTAAGGCTGTCGACAATGAAGACATGGTCAACATCACGCCCGAGACAGAAAAAGCTGAGTCGAAGGACTAATCAGCCCGTATTGAACGCGGAAGGCGTACCGACATGCTGCCGCAATTCGGTTTTAGCGAACTCTTATTTTTGGTCATTATCGCCCTGATCATTCTCGGGCCGAAAGACCTGTCTCTGACCATGCGCAAAATTGGTCAGTTCGTCGCCCGTGGGCGCTCGATGGCGAATGAGTTTCGCGCCGCGTTTGACGATATTGCTCGGCATGCAGAGTTGGATGACTTGCGCAAAGAGATTGAAGACCTGAAGCGCGACAATGCTGTGACGCAAGCGGTCGATGAGCTGAAATCAGTTGAAAAAGACATCAATGAAACCGTCATGCGCGAAGAGCGCGCCATGAAAGAAGAGCTGAACAAGCCGGAGCAACCTGCGCCCGAACCGCCAACGCCTGCTGAAACCGCTTCTCCGGATCCAGAAGAGCCGTCTGCCAAACCGGAAGACAAGGCGGCGTCATGACCAAAAACGACCTACCCGCCGATCAACGTCCAGACGTCCTCCCGGACGATGTAGAAGCGTCCCGCGCGCCTTTGCTCGACCATCTCAATGAGTTGCGCTCTCGCTTGATGAAGGCGCTGATTGCCTTCGCGATTGCGACAATTGCCTGCTTCTTTTTTGCCGGCCCGATTTTCAACATCCTGGTTGAGCCTTTCATGGAAGCGTTCCGAAACTCGGGAATCTCTGAGGACCCGCGTCTGATTTATACAGCGCCTCTCGAGTTCTTCTTCGTGAAACTCAAGATTGCATTGTTCGCGGGCTTGTTCGTCTCATTCCCGATCATGGCTTGGCAAATCTATGCGTTTGTGGCGCCAGGGCTCTACAAGAATGAGCGCGGTGCGTTCTGGCCGTTTCTGGTTTCTGCGCCCGCCTTGTTCACTATTGGTGTCTTGTTCGTGTTTTATGTGATGATGCCGCTGGTCATGGCGTTCGCGCTCAGCCAGCAACAGGCGGGGGGCATGGATGCGGTCCAAATCGAAGCCCAGATCAAAGTGTCAGAATACCTCTCGCTTAGCATCGCGCTAATGACGGCGTTCGGACTGTCTTTCCAATTGCCTGTGATCCTAGCTTTGCTAGGACGCGCGGGCCTGGTTAGCGCCGAGACGCTTCGAAAAGGACGTAAATACGCGATCGTCGGCATTCTTGCCGTTGCCGCATTTGCGACGCCGCCAGACTTCATTTCCCAGATCATGCTGACCGTACCGGTCTATGGCCTGTACGAAATCAGTATCTGGATTGTGTCTGTGATGGAACGGAAGGCCGCTGAGGAAGAAGCCGAGTTCAATAAGGCTTAGGGTTCGCCACAATCGGGCAGTTCAAGACCTGAAGGAAGCGCGCTCGCCTCGGATCCGCATGCCCCCTCAAAACTGGCCGTCTCAATCCCGATTGAACCTTCAAACACAGCGCCTGCCAGCCGCGCATCTCGGAAGCTGACATCCGTCACATTGGCGCCGCGCAGATCAACGTTCGTCATGATCGCATTGTCGAATATAGATCCGGTAAGGTCAGCTGCAGACAGCTCAGCAAGGACCATATTGGCTGCCGAGAAATCAGCACCATGAACCGTTGAGGATTGAAACTGTGCGCCGGTTAGGGTGGCGCCAATAAATTTTCCGCCGCTGATATCCGCGCCGGTCAAAACGATGCCGGCCATTTTGGAGCCGTTGAAACTTGCGCCTTGCAAGCGCGAGCCGATCAGGATCGCTTCGGAGAAGGAGGCACCGGAAAAATCGCTCAGCCGAAGGTCTGCACCGACCGCCTGAACGCCGTCGAAATTCGCATCATGGGCTTGGACGTTGCGCAAGTTCGCGGAGGTCAGATCCGCGCCGGGATAGTTCGCCTTGGAAATGTTCCAACCCGACATGTTGCGCCCGACCAGAGAGCAATCGATGCAAGACCCGCTATATGATGGCGCCCAGGCAATGCGGCTAGGCGTTTCCTGAGACATGGCGGGCAGCGCAATGGATGCAAAAGCGCCAAGCGATGCGACCGTGCGAAGGATGTCCCGTGAGTTCATGACAAAGTGCATACGCGCGTGCGCCCGGATCCATAACTGAAATTGTGGTAATGCAGCCCGCATTTGCCACGCTGTTGCATTCTGGTCTCACCTAAAAGGGTTAAAAACCGCTTGGCTCACCTTGGATTGCTGCATTCGCCCGCTATTGATCAGAAGCTTCAGCTTTTCCGACCTGCCCGCACGTATCGCACGCCGTCTCATTGTCGACTTCGTCAGCGTAGAGCGTGAAGCTGCCACAATTCTCGCAGGCTTCTGGCAGGTAAGGCGGAGGCGGCGACTCCGTCTCGGCTTCTTCGTCCATCGCGTCCTCAGCTCGCTCGGCATCTCGTTCTTCGCGTTTGCGGTTTAGGATGACGATATTGTCCGGGATCTGTCCGCGGGAATAGCCCCGCGAGATCAGGTGGGCGGCTTCATCCGGCAGTGGCTGGGCGTGAGATTTCTCAATCCCGTCCTCTAAGCCGCGGCCGAGGCCGTCATGCGTCACATCACCGAGTTCAGCGAGATCCTCGCGGGCCAGGTAAGACACGGCGAGCTCGCGGAAAATGTAGTCAAGGATGGACGTCGCGCGAGTGATTTGGTCGTTCCCCGTGACCTCGCCTGCGGGTTCGAAGCGGGTGAACACGAAAGCGTCGACATATTCTTCCAGCGGCACGCCATATTGGAGGCCGAGCGATACGGCGATCGCGAAATTGTTCATCAGGGAGCGGAACGCAGCCCCTTCCTTGTGCATGTCGATGAAGATCTCACCGATAGATCCATCGTCAAATTCACCGGTATGCAGATAGACTTTGTGTCCACCGACCGTGGCTTTCTGGATGTAGCCCTTGCGCCGGTCGGGTAAGCGGGTGCGGGACACTCCGCTCGGAGCCTCGATAAAGGTCTGAGGCGCCGCATCTTCTGCCATCAGGTCTTCGGCGAGGGCGGTAATGTGCTCCATGCGATCCGCCGTGAGGCGGTCGACCTCGGTATCAAACGCCGGGAGCCAGGCGGAGGTTTCGCTCGCAAGCAAAGCCGCAAGGTCGATTTCGCCCTGGCCGCCGAGGCCGAGCACGATCGGAATGTCTGCCGTCTTCTGGACCGCTGCGGCGAGGTCGACCAGATCAGCCTTGGTGACGGTTTGACTGATCCCGGCTTGTTCGAGCGCTGATCCCGCGAGCTTGTCCGGTCGGCCATCCAATGCGTCTTCAGCTTCAGCGATTTCGCGCTTGGAGAAGCCAATCGTCTTTAACAAGGCCCGCCCATCGGCATCGAAGGATTCCGGGGCCAGGCGTAAATCATTGGAAATGATGTCGTCCCCCAGCACCCAGCGCGAGAACGCTGCGTTCAAGGGGAGTCCCTCGCCGAGTGCGCTTTTGACTTTGTCGATGGCTTGGGTGGAGAAGCCGCGTGTTCGCAGGATATCTCCGCTGAAATGCGGCATCAGTTCCAGGTCTGCAGCTGCGTCTATTTCCGCCAATAGCGATGGCAGGGCTTCTGGAGCTTTGCGGGCGAGACCGAGCCGCGCCAACAGGTGCAGATTTGGTGCGTCCTCTTCGATCGCTTCAACCAGGGTGGTCATGGCCGATAGGCCCTGGGAAACCGGTTGGAACCGCGCCAGCGCTTTAGCCGACAGCGGCACCATTGCGATTGAGACATCGCGCTTTGTCTTGAGGGCTGAACGAGCGGGTAGTCCCAGCAATTCGGCATACTTCTTTGTGAAGCTGCTGCCCTTTGCAGCAGAGAGGAGCAGCTTCAGCAATGCTGTGATCGCCGCGCCGCTGTTTGTCGAATAAGGGAGGCCGAGGCCGAGCAGGGCGCCAGAGAGTCCGCAAGGGACGAGCGTAATCCCTGATCCGTACTCGTCGCACGCAGCCGCAACCAGATCGTCTAGCACATCGGCTTCGAATCCATCCGGGGTAATGAAACGGGCCATATCCATGGCCAGGGCTGGCGTTTCGGGATCCGGCAGATCCGCTTTGGCAATGAAGGTTCCGACGCCGGCCCGGCGGATATCGCTGATTTCCTCTGCGGAGAGATCCCCGTTCGACAGGCAGGCAGGTGGTGCCGCAGATTCGATTGCGTCGTTGCGAAACTTTGTGGCGAGCGCTTCAAACCCTTGGCCTTGCTGCAAAGCTTCCTCAATCAAGGCAAGCGGAACGCCTCGCGCCACGGCTTCGGCCAATTCGGCGTTTTGAGGGGCGTCGCTCAATCCTTCCAGCAATTCGGCCATGGCCAGTTTGCTGGTTCGATTCAGGCGTTGCGCTGAGGCGGCGGCGCTTGCCTGGTCTTTTGATGTCAGATTCGTGAGCGGTATTGCGCAGAGCTCGGACAGCGGCATGACCGCACTGATCAGTCCTTCCTCCTGTGCTGTTTCCAGCAATTGTGCGTTGCGACTCATTGCAGACATGAACTGCGCCCTCCAGCCAGAGCGGGCTTGACCTTGCCCGCGACATGATGTGTTGCCTGTCCTAACTAGATTCGCGCGCACACACGCGCCATATTGCGGACAAATATCACTGTCAGGACGTGAAACATGTTCAAGCTCTTTACTTGGTGGAATGGCATCAGCCCTGGTGGCTGGTTCGATATCAAACGCCGCAGCGTCCATGTCGGCACGGACGACTATGGCAATCGCTATTTCGAAGACCGCAAAGTGTCGGTCGAAGGTCGCAAGCGTCGCTATGTGATTTATGACGGTCTGGCTGAACCTTCCAAGGTCCCGCCGGAATGGCATGGATGGCTTCACTATACGTTTGACGAAGCGCCAACCAACGCGCCGCTGAAACGACAGGACTGGGAAACCGATCATACGCCAAATATGACCGGTACGATGTTCGCTTATCGACCTAAAGGGACGTTGCGTGAAGGCGGAGAACGCCGTGAAGCCGATGCCGATTATGAGGCCTGGGATCCAAATGCGTGAATCGATTTTTGAGACTTTGGTCGGGCTCGCCGTCCTGATCGTTGCTGGCGTTTTCCTCTGGTTCGGTCTGGCACGCGGATCGGATGGCGGACCGACTGGCGAAGTGGTTGAGCTAGGCGCTCGGTTTAGCAGCGCGGCGACAATTGATCGTGGAACGGATGTCCGCATGGCCGGCGTCAAAATCGGCACGGTGCGGGACGTTGCGCTCGATCGTGATCGTGCAGAAGCGCTCGTCACGCTGGCGGTTGCTTCGGAGGTCCTTCCACTCGGCGACGGCACCACCGCGCGCGTTCAATCGGAGAGCCTGCTCGGCGGGGCCTATATCAATCTCGAACCGGCTGAAGGCTTTGGTGAAATCATCGCTTGCGGGGCAGAAGAAGAGCTGTTCGGCGAGTCCGGCTGCGGCGAGATCCTGTATGCCCAAGGCTCTGTAGACCTGATGACACTATTTGCGTCGTTCGCTGCTGGAAATGGTGGAGGCGAGGAGTGATCCGCGCCGCTCTGCTGGGGATCTGTGGCTTAGGTTTGGGCGCGTTCGCCATTGCTCAAAACGAAACCGAGAGCGAGCCAACAGACCTAGAAACTCTGCTCTTTGGCGAAGATGGAGAAGAGCTGTCGCCGACGGAAGATCGTAACTACCGGCAACATGAAACCGTAACACTGCGAGCACTAGACAAAATCACCGGTCGATCGACCGATTTCGATATGATCGTGGGCGAGCCGAAAGTGTATGGATCCCTGCGGGTTGATCTCGACGTCTGCTTTCAAACGCCGCCTGAGGAGCCGCCAGAAAGCGCAGCGTTCCTGCGCATCACGTCAGCGACATCGAAACAGGTTCAGACCATGGCAGAGCCGCGGGATCTGACCGAAGAAGAGCTGACTGAATCCGAAAGCGAAGATGCTGATATTCGGTTCAGCGGATGGATGTTCGCATCGTCGCCGGGCCTTAGCGCGCTGGAGCATCCGGTCTACGACATCTGGGTGATTGCCTGCAGTGAAGTTGATCCGTCTGTGCTCAACCCGGCTTCGCCAAACGAATAAAAATTCCCCTCAAGCCGAAGCGCAGACCAGAGTCGGTCGCGGAAGTCGTCGCGTGTGATTTCCTCCAATCCAAACTGCTCCAGATGCGGATTGTGAAATTGCGCATCGAGAAGACCGTATCCGCCTACGCGCAAGCGGGCGACGAGATGGACGAGGGCGACCTTGGAAGCATCTGTGCGTCGGGAGAACATGCTTTCGCCAAAGAAGGCTCCGCCCAGGGAAACGCCGTAGAGACCGCCAACCAGTTCGCCATCGTCAGTCCAGCACTCGACACTGTGCGCATGACCTTCGCGATGCAATGCAGAGTATAGGTTCAAAATCGCATCATTGATCCAGGTTGCAGGCCGCGTTGGATGCGGTTCGGCGCAGGCTTCGATGACGCGATTAAACGCTGTATCTGCCGTGACCCGATACGGGTTTTTCCGCACCGTCCTGCGCAGGCGGGAAGGCACATGAAATCCGTCCAGAGGGAGAATGCCGCGAACATCCGGGTCCATCAGGAACAGCCGCATGTCCTCGCGCGAATCCGCCATTGGGAAAACGCCGCGGCGATAGCAATTCAATAAATCGGTCGTATCGAAACGCTCTGACATGCGCCCAGTCTATTTCAATCCGAGGAAACGCTCCAGCCAGTGGATATCGTAATTCCCATCAATCACATCCTGCGCCTCAACCAGCTTGCGGTGCAGAGGCAGCGTGGTGTCGACGCCGCCGACGACCATTTCGTCCAGCGCGCGTCTTAGACGCATGATGCACTCATTTCGCGTACGACCATGCACGATCAGCTTGGCGATCATGCTGTCATAGTGCGGTGGAATTGAGTATCCGGCATAGACCGCGCTATCCAGACGAACATCAGGGCCGCCTGGCGCGTGGAAATCGGTGATCTTGCCTGGGGATGGGACGAACGTTTCGTGATGCTCGGCATTGATCCGGCATTCGATGGCATGCCCGACGAGCAAAACATCTTCCTGTGTGAAAGAGAGTTTCTTGCCATCGGCAACGCGGATCTGCTCGCGGATCAGATCGATACCGGTGATCATCTCGGTCACTGGATGCTCGACCTGAATTCGGGTGTTCATCTCGATGAAGTAGAAGTTTCCGTCTTCATAGAGGAATTCCATCGTACCGGCACCGCGATAGCCCATTTTCTTCACGGCCTTGGCGACGATCGTTCCGATCTCTTCGCGCTGTGCCTGGTTGAGGGCAGGAGACGGCGCTTCCTCGAACACTTTCTGGTGGCGGCGTTGCAGCGAACAATCGCGCTCCCAGAGGTGGCAGACATTGCCGTGCGTATCGGCGATCAGCTGAATTTCGATATGACGAGGTTTGCCGAGGTATTTCTCGAGATAAACAGCATCATCGCCGAACGCAGCTTTTGCTTCGGTTTTGGCCGACTTGATCGCCGTATCGAGGTCTTTTTCCGTTTCGGCGACGCGCATGCCGCGGCCGCCGCCGCCAGAAGCGGCTTTGACGAGGACGGGATAACCAATCTTTTTGGCGACTTTTTTGCCTTCGCTGATCGACGACACGCCGCCTTCGGAGCCGGGAACAACCGGTACGCCTGCGTCAATCATGGTCTGTTTCGCAGTGATCTTGTCACCCATTGTGCGGATGTGTTGCGCCGTTGGTCCGATAAAGATCAGGTCATGTGCTTCAACCATTTCAGCAAACTGGGCGTTTTCCGACAGGAAGCCGTAGCCGGGGTGAATCGCGTCGGCGCCTGTGATCTCTGCGGCGGCGATGATCTGAGATTTTTTCAGATAGCTCTGCGCGCTTGGGGCAGGGCCGATGCAAACACTTTCGTCGGCCAGACGAACAGCCATGGCGTCGCGGTCTGCTTCGGAGTGCACGGCGACAGTCGCAATGCCCATTTCCTTACAGGCACGGTGGATGCGCAGCGCGATTTCGCCGCGATTCGCGATGAGTACTTTTTCAATCATCGTTTCGTGTCCTTATTCGACGACGATCAGCGGCTCGCCAAACTCAACCGGTTGTGCATCGTCGACGAGTATCTCTTTGACGGTGCCTCCGGCCTCAGCGATGACGGGATTAAACGTCTTCATCGCTTCGATGAGCATGAGAGTGTCGCCTTTTTTGACCTTATCTCCAACGGTGACAAAGACTTTCGCGCCGGGTTCCGGAGACATGTAGACGGTCCCCACCATGGGACTGGTGATCGCATTGGCAGGCGCGGCAGCGGCCGGGGCGGCGGCAGGCGCCGCAGCAGGAGCTGCCGCAGCAACGGGGGCAGGCGCGGCGGCGACGGGCGTATGAACGACGGCCGGTGCAACAGGCGCCATAGACGTGGCTTTGCTGACGCGAATGCGCAGTCCTTCATGCTCGACTTCGACTTCACCGAGATCGGCTTCGCGCAAGATAGCAGCGAGTTCGCGGACCAGACCGGCATCGAGTTTTGACTTGCTTGTGGACATTGGGGACGGGCTCCTCAGTCTTTTTTCTTATGGAGGATGGCAGTTAGTGCCATCAAATAACCGGACGCGCCGAAACCTGCAATGCTGGCACTGGCACAAGGGGCAACATAGTTTGTCGACCGAAAGGGTTCGCGGGCCGCGGGGTTGGACAGATGCACTTCGACAATCTCGGCATTGCAGGCGCGAAGGGCGTCATGCAGCGCGACAGATGTATGCGTATAGGCGCCAGCGTTTAGAATCACGAAGTCCGCAGATCTTGAAGCTTCCTGAACCCAATCAACCAGCTCACCTTCCGAATTGGTCTGACGAAAAGTGATCTCTGCGCCGGGCGCAGCGGTTCTCATTTGCTGTTCGATATCGTCCAGCGTTTCGGACCCATAGATCTCCGGCTCGCGCGTGCCGAGCAGGTTGAGATTTGGTCCATTGAGAACATATATCTGTTGCGTCATGGTCACACGCTCTTGCGGCGGATCGTAAAGCTTGGCAAGCCAAATTTGTGCAGAAGGAACGGGCCCCGTGCAGATATTCTTGAATGGTAAAAGTCAGGACGTGGCTGAAGGCACGACGATTGAGGCGCTGGTCCTGTCGATGACGGACGATCCGCGCGGGATAGCGATCGAGCGTAACCTGGAAATCGTACCGAAAGCCGAACATGGCCAGACCCTGCTTCAAGAGGGTGACCGATTGGAAGTCGTCCAGTTCGTCGGTGGTGGCTGAACGAACGATCCGCAGGAGTTCAACTCTTTGCTGAATTTGTCCTCTTTCTGCGGGTAAACTGTTGCGGGAATACAACCATACGGGATCCGCATACCCCCTATGTCGTTTCTTGCCCTAGTTCGTTCACAATTGAATTCCCAAATGAGATCCGAAGCGCCCGGAGTGGCGCGAATAATGCAAGGATCCTCCCATGCTGAAGGCATTTTTATTCTCAACAGTATTGCTGGCAGCCAGCCCGTTGGCGACCGCCGGAAGCAATGATTTCAACAGCGCAGAGGCGCTGGTCAGCTCTGCCGCGGTCAATATCGCGGAAACCGAAAACACACGCGTCGCGGACGCGGTTTTGTCTCACATCGATACGCGGGCAATCGCAAATTTCACGCTGGGGCGTTATGGCCGAACCCTAGCGCCGGCTGAAAAAGCGCGCTTCGTCAACGCGTTCGAGAGCTACCTACGTCGGCAGATCGAAGCCAATGCGTACCAGTTTTCTGGCGTCGCAGTGGATGTGGTAGATTCGCAGGCTCGCAATGCCCGGGACAGCATTATCACAACCAAGGTCCGACGCGATGGCGCCGACATGAAGATCCGCTGGCGTGTGATTGAACGTCGCGGTGAATGGTCGGTGGTCGACCTCGAAGTTGCTGGAATCTGGCTCGCCATCGAACAACGCGCACAAGTCGCCTCGATTCTTGGCCGTCCGGGCGCCAGCATTGACGACGTAATTGCACAATTCGGCTAAGGCTTCCCTCGCTGGGACGTTTAGACTAGGCGAATCCGGATGGCCGATTTTTTCGCTCAATATGGCGTACTGATTCTCGCACTTGCAGGGTGTGGGATCGTAAGTGGCGTCGCGGCCGGTCTCTTCGGGATTGGCGGCGGCGCCATAATCGTACCGGTTTTGATCATCCTGTTCGAGGGACTCGGCTATTCGGACAGTGCCAGCCATGTCGCGATCGCCACCTCGCTCGCGACAATCATCCTGACATCGGCTCGGTCCGTGATGGCGCACCATAAGCGCGGGGCCGTAGACTGGCAGATTATCCGAACCTGGGCGCCGTGGATAATGATTGGTGCTTTTGCAGGGCAGCTGGTTGCCGGTCAGATGTCAGCCGCCGCATTGAAAGCGTTCTTTGGTGCAATGGCTTATCTGCTGGCGGCGCAACTCTTTTTTGGGCGTCCGGGCTGGCGTCTCGCGGACGACATGCCGACGGGACCCGCGCGAGCTGGTTTTGGCACAGGGGTCGGTGTCCTTTCGGCGCTAATGGGCATTGGCGGCGGAACATTTGGCGTCAGCTTGATGACCGTATACGGACGCGCCATTCATCAGGCCGTTGCAACCGCAGCCGGGTTCGGAATCGCGATTGGATTGCCGAGCGCCATCACAGCGATATTCGTGGGGTGGGGACAGGAAGGATTGCCGCCATTTTCACTTGGCTACGTCAACGTCGCGGCGTTCGCACTGATTTCCGTATTCACGGTGACCATGGCCCCCGTCGGCGCCCGTTTGGCGCACAAGCTTGATGCGAGGCTGTTGAAGCGTCTGTTCGCGATCTTGCTCGCTGTGGTTGCGACCAAGATGCTCTACGACACTATTGTTGGATGATCATTCGATCGCCGCGGAACTCGTAAGAGTACAGCTCACGTAAAAACGTCATCCCGAGCAGCGACTGTTCCAGATCCGTGCGCAGGACCATAGCTTCGACATTCTTGACTTTGACCTGACCGATCTGGATCTGATCGATGACCACGCTTGCGCCCATCGTTTTGCCACCCGCTGTGCGAATTTCCCAGCGATAGTCGAGCTGATTGGGACGCAGCCCCATTTTTTGCGCATCCTTGTAGGTCAGCGCCACGACGCTGGCACCGGTATCAACCATGAATTCGACGCTGGTCTTTTTGTTGACCAGGGCTCGAGTCCAGTAGTGGCCGTCCGGGCGATTGCGGATTGTGGTCTTGCGCCGCGCTGTCGTCGTGGGCTCATCAACAGCGAGAGAAGCCACGCTCGGCGCCGTGGTGGCGGCAGCTACCGTTTCCGATGATGGGTCTGTCTCAAGCTTGGGATCCAGATAAAGTCCGATGACCGCTGCAACGCCGGCCGCAAGCGCGAACGTCGTTATGATGTGTGACGTTTTCATCCGGTCGCTCCGAGTTTGCCGATCGCTTGTAGGTGTTCCAGTCGTTCGGGCAATTGATCCATCACTTCGCGGCGCCCAGCATCATCAAATTGCATCCAACCGCCAATCTCTTTGAGACTGCGCCCGCAACCCAGGCATAGCCCCGTCTGGCCATCCACGGCGCAGACTTTTATGCACGGGCTTTCTATGTTCGGACGGGTCATGCGATCACCTGTAAGCGAAGACTCTCAAAATATACTTGCGACAGTTTCATCAAATTACCAAATCCCGAATTGACTTGCGCATTGAAATGGGGGCGTTTTACGCGCGTAAAGCCACTGGGGAATCAGCGTGCCAGAAGCCGAAAACATTACAGGTCCGTTTGATGATGTGCGCGAACTCGCGATGCGTCCAAGCGCCTTCGATTCCGACAGTTCGCAAAAAGTCTACGACGCGCTGCTCGGTATGGGCCGCGAGGGTGATTTTGGTCGCCTAGGCGATGGCGCGGCCTGGCTTGCAGGATGGCAAGGGCGTTATCCGCCGCGACTGGAAAGTCCAACCCTCGCAATTTTCGCAGGATCGCACGGCATCTCGCAGAACGGTGTCACGCTTTCCTCGATCGACAGCACGCGCGAGAAAGTGGACGCCCTTAGAGAGGGGCGCGCGCCATTATCGGCGATTTCGACGCAAGTGGAAGCCAATATCCGCGTGTTCGAACTTGCGCTAGACAAACCGACCAAAGACATAACGATCGACGCGGCGATGACGGAGCGCGAGTGCGCGGCCACGATTGCGTATGGATTTGAGGCTTTGGAGGGCAAGCCTGATTTGATTGCACTCGGCGTGATCGGCGCGGGCATCGGAACCGCCGCAGCTGCGGTCGCTTGCGCGCTGTATGGAGGCTCGTCCGACTATTGGGTGCGACCTGGGCCTCAAATTCCCTCTGAGATGAACCAGCAGCGCAAGGAGATCGTCGATCAGGCTTTGCGCACACATAGAGGACATCTCTCCGATCCGCTCGAAGCACTGCGATGCCTGGGCGGTCGCGAGCTTGCGGCCTGTGTCGGTACAATTATCGCAGCGCGCCAGCAGGGGATCCCGGTCCTGATTGATGGATTCGCAACAACGATTGCAGCAGGGGTTGTTCACGCGCTCAATCCCCAAGGCATTGAGCATGTCAGAGCCGCGCACGTCACACGTCGCCCGGCCCACGAAGCGGCGCTGGAGCGCTTGGGCATGACACCGATGGCGGAGTTTGAGTTCAATACGGGTGGCGGCATGGGATCGGCGGCAGCGATTGGCCTCCTGAGAATCGCCTGTGCACCTTTTTTAGGCCAGCCACAAAAATAAAATTTCCCTTCCGCTGCGGTATCTGAGACAAAGTGACGTTTACGTTCGCGTTAACTTGCTTTTCGCACGCGCGCGCGGCACTAAGTGGTCAAATATTGCCAAAGAATCCTGGGAAGTCTCGTCATGAATCTAGAATTTTCGCCCGAAGAAGTCGCCTTTCGTCAAGAGGTTCGTACCTTTATCGATGAAAACTATCCGGAAGAATTGAAAGAGGTCGGGAGCCGCGAAGATCTGAGCCGAGACCAATTCCTGGCCTGGCACAAAGTCCTCGGTAAAAAAGGCTGGTCAGCACCCGCCTGGCCAGAAAAATACGGCGGCACGGGTTGGACTTCCACCCAGCGCTATATTTGGTCCGAGGAAAATGCCCGCGTTGATGCCATGATGCCGCTGCCTTTCGGCGTCTCCATGGTCGGGCCGGTGATCTACACCTTTGGCAATGAAGAACAAAAAGCGCGCTACCTCCCGAAAATCCTGTCTGGTGAAGAGTGGTGGTGTCAGGGCTATTCAGAGCCGGGCGCTGGTTCCGACCTCGCCAGTCTCAAAACAACCGCGGTCCGCGATGGGGATCACTATGTCATTAACGGGCAGAAGACCTGGACGACGCTGGCTCAGCACGCCGATTGGGGCTTCTTCCTTTGCCGCACAGACCCGGACGCCAAGAAGCCGCAGGAAGGCATCTCCTTCATTCTTGTCGACATGACGACGCCGGGCATTGAAGTTCGTCCGATCATCACGATTGATGGCGGACACGAGGTCAATGAAGTTTGGTTGACCGATGTTCGCGTACCCGTGGAGAACCGCGTCGGCGAAGAAAACCAAGGCTGGACTTACGCGAAATTCCTGCTCGCTCACGAACGCTCTGGCATTGCTGGCGTTGCACGGTCGAAGCGCGGTATTGAGCGTCTTCGCAACATTGCCTCAACTGAGGTGCTCGACGGCGAGCCGCTGATCAATGATGATTCATTCGCTCGCAAGATCAGCCAGCTTGAGATTGATCTAACGGCGCTCGAATTCACCGAGCTTCGCACTTTGGCGCGTGAGTCTGAAGGCAAGGGCCCAGGGCCTGAAAGCTCCATTCTCAAGGTCAAAGGAACAGAAATTCAGCAGCGGCTGACAGAATTGACGCTGGAAGCCGTCGGAAATTACGGCGCCCCGGATTATCGCGGTTTCCCTGAGGATGGCTCGAATGAGTTCCCGATCGGACCGGACTATGCACATCATTCTGCGCCGACCTATTTCAACTTCCGCAAGACTTCGATCTATGGCGGATCGAACGAAATTCAGCGCAACATCATCACGAAAATGATCCTGGGCCTGTAAGGCAACCGGGCAACAGGAGGAAGACTTATGGATTTCAACTTCACCGAAGAGCAAACCATGATCCGCGACAGCCTCGCACGGCTGATCCGGGAACAGTATGACTTTGAAACCCGCATGAGCGTGGTCAATTCTGAAAGCGGCTGGCGACCTGAAATGTGGGCGCAATTTGCTGAGCTCGGCCTGTTCATGGCGCCGTTCAGCGAAGACGATGGCGGCCTCGGCGGCGGCCCGCTCGACGCGATGGTCGTGATGGAAGAATTTGGCAAGGGCCTCGTGGTCGAGCCGTTCGTGCCAAGCGTTGTCTGCGGCGGTGGTTTTCTGAAGCACGCTGGGTCGGCGGCGCAGAAAGAAGAACACTTGCAGGCCATCATGGGCGGTGCGAGCATATTTGCGTTCGCATATGCCGAACCACGTGGCCGCTACAGTCTCGCGGATCTCGAAACCACGGCCAAGAAAGATGGCGCTGGTTATGTGCTGAACGGGCATAAGGCCGTTGTTATCGGTGCGCCGTGGGCGGATAAGCTCATTGTCACAGCCCGCACAGGCGGCGATCGCCGTGATACTGGCGGGATCTCAGTCTTTATCGTCGATAAGGGCGCAGACGGTGTCACAACTCGCGATTATCCAACCGTAGATGGCCGCCGGGCATCTGAAGTCTATCTCGAGAATGTTTCGGTTGGTGCTGATGCGCTGATCGGCGGAGAAGGCGAGGGCCTACCGCTGATTGAGCAGGTTGTTGATGAAGCCATCGCAGCGACTTGTGCAGAAGCCGTTGGCGCGATGGGCGTCGCGCATCAGATGACGGTTGAATACTCACGTCAACGCAAGCAATTCGGGACACCGATTGGCAAATTCCAGGTGCTCCAGCATCGCATGGTCGACATGTTCATGGAGCACGAGCAATCAATCTCGATGACCTATATGGCGACCCTGAAGCTGGGCGAGAGCGAAGTGGACCGTAAGAAGGCTGCCTCTGCGGCCAAGGTGCGGATCGGCCAGTCCGGTCGCTTCGTCGGTCAGGAATCAATCCAGATCCATGGCGGAATGGGCATGACGGAAGAACTGGCCGTCGGTCACTATTTCAAGCGCCTGACCATGATCGACTCCGAATTTGGCAACGTTGATCACCACATGCGTCGCTACACGCAGTTGAGCGCGACCGATCTGAAGACAGCTGCTGAATAAGCTTAGCCCTCTCGATTTGACAAATGGCCCTGCCGCGCAAGACTGTGCGGCAGGGCTTTTTCTGTTTGGAGGATGAGATGTATCGATTGGGATTGAGCGCCGGATTGGGCATTGTTCTGGCTGGCTGTGCAGTCGCGCAGGACGCAGCGCCCGCAGCACCGGCGTCGCCGCCGCCTCCACCGCCGCCATGTGAGGGCGAGGCCTACCACCAATTCGATTTCTGGGTGGGAGACTGGAGCGTCACCGCGACTAACGGACAGTTCGCGGGAACCAACGCGATTACGCGCGAAGAAGCGGGGTGTCTGTTGCTGGAAACCTGGACATCCGCCGGTGGCACGACCGGGCAGAGCTATAATTACTATAATCCCGAGACGGATAAGTGGCGTCAGGTCTGGGTCAGCGCCGGTGCCTTGATCGATTATGAGGGCGGATTGACAGAAACCGGATCCATGAAACTGACGGGTACGATCACCTATCACGGCACGGCTCAATCGGCACCGTTCACGGGCGAGTGGACGCTGAATGAAGACGGGACGGTGACCCAGCATTTTGAGCAGTACAATCCCGAGACGGACGAGTGGGCGACGTGGTTTACCGGGATCTATACCCGCCAGGAACCGGAAGCTCCTGAAGCCGCTAGCGCGCCCGACTAATCGGGCCGCGCTGTGACTTGCCGCTAGGCAAATGGTGACAGGATAGAGCGCATCTGCCAAAGCAAGGCACGTCTAATCTGAGGAGTTCGTCCATGTCTGTCATCAAGCTCGAAAAGCAAGGTCCAATTGCCATTCTCACGCTGAATCGGCCTGACATGATGAACGCGCTCGGTCAGGAGGGAGACGGCGCTGCAGTCGTAGCGGCCTGTGCGGAAATTGAAGCGGATCCAGCTATTCGATGCGCCATTCTAACCGGTGCAGGACGCGCGTTCTCAGCCGGAGGGGACGTGAAAGCCATGCGCGATCGCCAGGGCGCATTTGCAGGTTCGCCTTACAATGTCCGGGAGGGTTATCGCCGCAATATCCATCAAATCGTGAAGTCGCTTTACAATCTCGAAGTGCCGCTGATTGCCGCCGTGAATGGGGCAGCGATCGGACTTGGGTGCGATGTGGCGTGCATGGCCGATGTGCGGATTTCGTCCGACAAGGCGAAGTTCGGGGTGACTTTCCTGAAGCTTGGACTGATCCCGGGCGATGGCGGGGCTTGGCTCCTGCCGCGGATTATCGGAGCCAGTCGCGCAGCAGAATTACTGTTCACAGGTGACGTCATCGATGCAGCCACCGCGCAAGACTGGGGCCTCATTTCAAGAGCAGTACCCGGCGAAACGTTGATGGAAGAGGCCATGGCCCTCGCGACACGAATGGCCGCCCAGCCCCCGCAAAGCCTGCGCGTTGCGAAAACGCTGCTGCGCCACGGCACCACGGCGAGCTATGAGACGATCATGGAAATGTCAGCCGCGGCGCAGTCGATGATGCACCACACTGAGGACCATATTGAAGGCGTTAACGCCATCCTGGAAAAACGCACGCCGACGTTCGAGGGCAAGTAAGCCTAAAGCGCTTTGGAAATCACCAGTCCGGCGAGTAGAAGTCCGCCAAGATAGGTCACAAGTGCGCCTATTGCCTTGAGTGCATGCGGTTTTTCTAGAGTTTCGCAGATCAGGAATCCGATCGCGTGCAAGAAGCGCGAAACGGTGACAACAATGATCGACCACGTGACGAGTCCGCCGAGATCCCGGCCTTGATAAGCGAACCCGACGACGAGGAACAAGCCGACCAGAAGCGCGGCGTATTCGGCGGCGTTGCCGTGAGCGCGCTGCGCCTTGGCCATCGCTGAGGTCGGATCGAGTGGCGCACCATACGCAATGGTCTTGCTGGAGCCACGTTGAATGCTCGTCCAGAATGCGAGCAACAAGGTCAGGATGACCAGGCTGGCGCAACAGAGTAAAACGACAGGACTCATTTGATTAGCCTCCCAATGGTGTCCCAAACCGTGTAGACCGCTTCGGACTATCAGCAAAGGACGCTGCCATGCCTTCTCCTCGCCAGCTTATCTCAACCGGGTCTCCGTTTGAGCAGACCATGGGATACTCGCGCGCGGTGGTGCAGGGTGATTGGTGCTTCATTTCCGGCGTGACCGGGTATGATTACACGACGATGGAAATGCCCGAAGATGTTGCCGTTCAAGCACGCTTTTGCTTTGAAACGATCCGCTCTGTGCTGGCTGAAGCCAGTTTCGAGATGACCGATATTGCGCGGGTTCAATACACGGTTACAGATCGCGAGTTAGTGACGCGCGTTCAGCCGGTTCTGGAAAAGTATCTCGGGGACGTTCGTCCCGCAGCCACGATGGTTATTGCTGGCCTTATCGATGTTGAGATGAAGATCGAAATTGAAGTCACTGCCTTCCGCGGCTAAGCGCTTTGCGGCTCATTAGAGTGGTTTTGCGCCGGCTCATTTCGGCCAGAACCAGTTCCTTGCGTTTACGATTGGCGATGAACAGCTTTCCAGGCAAACCATGTCCTGAAATGGCGACTGGGCCCAGGCCTTCGTCGCTTTGGTCTTCGGGACCGAGCCGATGATACCCGACCTGCTTTAAATCTCGTCCGTTGGATCTTACCAGCGCGATAGCTTCGGAATGCCGATCTGGTGCGATCCATAGATGATCTTCGTCCAGCGGAAGACAAAAGTACGGGGCCATGCTGCTCGGTGGTCGGCTGGGCGCGGTTAGCGCAGTGAGCCCGGAGAGAACGGGCGGAAACTGAGAGGCATCCATTCGTTGCAATATGCCGCCGCCGCGCAGCGATATAATGATGTCTTGAGGATCGAACCAGGAGACGTTGATGGCCCAGGGTCGACCTGCGGTGGGCAAGGTCGCCAGTGTTTTCTTTCCTGATTGATCGATGATGGAAATCGAGTCGCTCCCATAATTCGCCACCAGCATGTGCTTGCGCTGCCGGTCGAGGCTGATCCCGCGCGGTCGCTTTCCGACATCCAGCACGTTGACGATGAGAAGCGTCTCTTCGTCGATCACCACGAGAATGCCGTCCTCGGAGTCGGGCTTTTGGCATGTCACCATTATTCTTTGTTTCGTGGGGTTGTAGCTGCCATTCCAGGCAAGACTTTGCGGCAGACCTGGAAGATCGATCCTCTTCACCAAGCCCGTCTGACTGATCACGTCCACGGTCGCTGACGCTCTGCAGGCGATATAGGCGGTATCGCGGCCGCCACCCGATATTTCGACCGGGTCCTCTGCAACCGAAATCGTCTTTGCGGGTGTGGCGCTGCCAGTCTCAAACAGGAGTACAGAATGGCTTTCCGATAGGACGCTTGCGATGGTCTGTTTCGGAGTCGAGAAAGACAGGGTTTTTACGTCGACCGGAGTCGCTCCCAACGGGAGGCGTTCCAGGACTTCTATACGATATTCAGGGTCCACAGCTTCATCCTCTGTGCCCCTCGGTCTCATGGAAAGCTCAATTGTCGCTCGGGTCTCTCGGTAGGGAGATCTCCGGAACTGTAACAGCCACAGCAGAAACGGCCCAGGATGCTGAGCGAAATGAACCGCATTGACAGTCCATTGTCGTTCTCTGAGGGTCTCAACCGACTTCAGGCACTTTGCTTTCGACCCAAGCGAGCGTACACACCTCGCTCGAAAGGGAGGCGTAGATGCGTGACGGCGGCCGGATAGCAGCAGCGATAGAAGTCCTCAGCGACGTTCTGGGACGGCATCAGCCCGTCAAAGTCGCTGCGCGAGATTGGGGAAAACGAGCGCGCTATGCAGGTTCGAAAGACCGCGCTTGGGTGTCGGGATTGGTCCTGGATTCGCTGCGTAAGCGCAATTCCATCGCGCATGCGATGGGCGACGACACGCCGCGCGGCCTGGTGCTGGGAGCGCTTAGTTTCGCCTGGAAATGGGATATCCGCCGCATCGATGACGCGATGGATGAACAGCATGCGCCCAGCAAACTCACGCTAGAAGAACGCGAGCGCCTCGTCATGGCGCCCGACGTTACGGCAGAGCCGCATATTGCCGGTGACTATCCGGAATGGTTGACCCCACACATGCAGCGCGCGTTTGGCGAACTTGCGGGGATTGAAGGGCAGGCCATGGCGGTGAGAGCGGACGTCGACTTGCGCGTGAACACGTTGAAAGTGGATACCGAAAAGGCGGGTGGCCCGCTGCGCAGCGCAAAGGCCGAGCCGTCACGATTGCTCAAGAATGCCTACCATATCCCAGCGCGAGACCCATCGCAGCGGGAAGCGAGCCTCGACAATATTCCCGCTTATTCAAAAGGTTGGGTCGAGGTGCAGGATGCCGGGTCGCAGATCGCTGCGGCCGCTGCCAATGTGAAACCAGGTGAGCAAGTCCTCGACTATTGCGCCGGAGG
The DNA here is from genome assembly GCA_043513745.1 of Hyphomonadaceae bacterium. Lineage (GTDB taxonomy): Bacteria > Pseudomonadota > Alphaproteobacteria > Caulobacterales > Hyphomonadaceae > Henriciella. The sequence continues at coordinate 3,207,434 of CP121341.1, read as the reverse complement.
TGGGGGCAAAACGCTCGCCCTCGCAGCAGCGATGGAAGGGAAGGGCCAGGTTTTTGCCTATGATATCGATGGACGCCGGCTGAGCGCGATCATTCCGCGGCTGAAGCGTTCGGGCGCCCATAATGTACAGCTGGTGCATCCGAGTGAACCCGATGCGCTTGAGGCTCTTCTGGGGCAGATGGACTGCGTTTTCGTCGACGCGCCGTGTACCGGAACCGGGACCTGGCGTCGCCGGCCGGATACGAAATGGCGCGTGAAGCCGAAATCTCTCGAAACCCGGATCGAACAGCAGAATGAAGTGCTCGAAAACGCCGCAAAATATGTAAAGTCAGGTGGCCGTTTATTGTACGCGACTTGTTCGTTCCTGGTCGAGGAAGATGAAGACCGGGTCGATGCGTTTCTTACAGCGCACCCGAACTGGACGCGGGAAGACGCAGTGATGCATGCGGAGCAAAGCGGTTTGCTGACCGAAGACGGCATTGCGGTCATCAGGGCTGGTCAAGGGTCGTCCGGGAGCGTGCGCCTGACCCCTAGAAACGCAGGAACGGATGGGTTTTTCTTCGCGGTCCTGCGGCATCAGGGTTAATGCGTTTGCCGCAAATTACACTTCCAAGTTTTCCTCACTTTCAACCGAACCTGACATAAGCGACCTCCTAGGGAGGACGTTCATGGCAGTGAAGACAGAGAATGGAGTGACAACACTCACGCCGACAGCTTGGACGTGGTTCGCAGGGGCCGCCGCCTCATTCTTTCTTGTGCCGGGGTTCGGTTTCATCCTGGCAGTGTTTTTTGCTCTGACCGGAGCGGGCGTCCTGCAGAAGTTGGCGCTCACGCACGAAGGGATCACGATCCGTAACTGGTGGTCCGCAAAATCGTATCGGTGGGACGATATCGGCGACTTCAGAACCCGCAAAATCAAGTCGGGCGTCATCACCGCAGCGAACATGGTCTCGTTTACGCATGCAAATAAAGAAGGCACCGCGATGGGGAAGGCCGCTAAGTTTCTGTCAGGTGGTACCCACTCAATTCCCGCGGTCGGAATGCCGGCAAAGCGCCTCGCGCTTCTCATGCAAGCTTACAAAGCGGGACACGTGCCAGCAGATACGGCTGATCTAACACAGGCACCCGTACCGGTAATTCCGGGGAAAGCAGCTGCGCTGCAGTCCGCCCTTCCGCGCGTGGCGCCAGCAACTACCAGCTCATCGCGGGTGAAGCCTCAGCCAAAGCCGAAGGCTGCGCCTACAAGGAAGAAAGCGACCCCTCTGGTACAGGAAGGTGGCGGCCTGTTCGGTCGTCGTCGATCGAGTTCGCCATTCGGATCCTGATAGACCCTGTTGAGCCCGAGACGGGACTCAGCTAAAGGGCCACATGGCTGAACAGAAACACGAACGCGCGCTGATTATCGACTTCGGAAGTCAAGTCACGCAGCTGATCGCCCGACGGCTCCGCGAGAGCGGTGTCTATTGCGAAATTCACCCGTTCAATAAGGTCGATGACGGTTTCCTGGACAGTTACGATCCCCAGGCCATCATCCTCTCAGGCGGCCCTGCTAGCGTGACCTGGGAAGACAGTCCGCGGGTGCCATCAGGCGTTTTCAATCGCAAGATCCCCGTGCTCGGCATTTGCTATGGACAGCAGGTGATGATGGAGCAGCTTGGCGGGCGCGTTGAAAGCGGTACCAGTCGCGAATTCGGGCGCGCTTTTATCGACAAAGTTCTGGATGATCCGATCCTCGAAGGTTTGTCCTTTGATGGCGACGGCGAACAAGTTTGGATGAGCCACGGTGACCATGTTGCCGAAATGGCGAACGGCTTCTTTGTCATCGCCAAATCGCCCGGTGCGCCATATGCTGTGATCGCAGATCCTGAACGCCACTTCTACGGGACGCAATTCCACCCGGAAGTCGTTCACACGCCGCACGGCGCGACGATGCTGCGTAACTTCACTCACAAGATCGCGGGCCTCAAGGGCGATTGGACCATGGCGGCCTATCGCGAAGAAGCGATTGAGAAAATCCGCAATCAAGTTGGCTCTGGGCGCGTCATTTGCGGTCTGTCGGGGGGCGTCGATAGCTCCGTTGCCGCGGTCTTGATACACGAAGCGATCGGCAGCCAGCTGACGTGCGTTTATGTCGATCATGGCCTGATGCGAATGAATGAAAGCGAGCAGGTCGTCAGCCTGTTCCGTGAGCACTACAACATCCCGCTTGTGCATGTGGACGCGTCAGATCTGTTCCTGGGCGAGCTTGAAGGCGTCAGCGATCCCGAACGCAAGCGAAAGATTATCGGGAAGCTCTTCATCGATGTGTTTGACGAAGAAGCCAAAAAGATTGGCGGCGCTGATTTCCTCGCACAGGGCACGCTCTATCCGGACGTTATTGAGAGCGTGAGCGCGATTGGTGGCCCGTCTGTAACCATCAAGAGCCACCACAATGTCGGCGGACTGCCCGAACGCATGAACATGCAACTTGTCGAGCCTCTGCGTGATTTGTTCAAGGATGAGGTCCGGGCGCTCGGCCGGGAACTTGGCTTGCCGGATGCCTTTATCGGGCGTCACCCGTTCCCGGGGCCGGGTCTTGCGATCCGTATTCCTGGGGAGATCACTCGGGACAAAGCTGATACACTCCGTAAAGCCGATGCGATCTATCTTGAGGAGCTGCGCAATGCCGACCTTTACGATCAGATCTGGCAGGCCTTCGCGGTCCTGTTGCCGGTCAATACTGTCGGGGTCATGGGAGATGAGCGGACGTATGAGAACGTCCTTGCGTTGCGTGCGGTAACCTCCACAGATGGCATGACGGCGGACTATTTTCCCTTCGAGCATGATTTCCTCGGACGCGTGGCGACGAGAATCATCAATGAAGTCAAAGGCGTGAATCGTGTGGTCTATGACGTCACATCCAAGCCACCCGGGACGATTGAGTGGGAATAGGGCCCTCTGATTTCGTTAATGAAATCAATCCTCAAAACTTAATGACGGAAATTTAAGCTGCCGCAAACTCCGTACGGGTCGCCGTCTTAGGAGGTTGTTAAGGCCAAGCACCGATTTTCAGTAGGGTTAATATCTGGGCCGACTTTGTTAATGGGATTGGGCAAATGAGTAGAAGATTGGTGCGCTGGGGCGCAGACATTGGCTATCAGTCTTCGATCAAGACTTTCAAAGCGAAAGAGTCTCTCACCAAGCACGGATTGCGCGGCAAGCTATCCGAAGGCGATCTGGGGTTTAGCCGCGGGCGAACACGCAAGATCGCTCAGGAAGATGCTGAGGACGCGGTACCGGCCTCTGAAGCGATCACCGAAGATCAGTGGAGCGAGCGCGAACAGGAAATTGCTGAACGCGCCGGTGGCGTGCGCCGCAGCCTGGAAACCTGGATGAGCGGCACAGCTGCAGGCGTCCGTAACTATATCCAGGATTGCACGCCTGCGGACATTCATCCCGACCACTTGCGTGAGGTTATCAAGGCCGAAGAGAATGAATTCCGTCACTATGAAGTCGACGATGCCGATTCCGCGCGCGATCACCATGATGAAACCGTTGTCGAGCTTCAGCACTTCAAGCAACAGCATAGCGACCGCATTGGAAAGCGGACGCCGGACATCAAGAAGAATGTCGAGCAGACTCTCGCCATCCTATTGCTGATCATGATTATTGAAGGGTGCTTCAACGCGCTATTGTTTAAGGATGCTCAGTCTTCTGGCCTGATGGGCGGGATGATGGTGGCGTTCGGGATCAGCGCCGTGAACGTATTGACGGGCGTACTCGCCGGGTTCTTTGGTCTCAGATACCTCAATCACCCTGAGAAGGGTTTCAAGATTGCGGGCGGCGTGGTTGCAGGGATCCTGATCATGTTCGGGATCATGCTGAACTTCTTCATTGCCCATTTCCGTGATGCCGTCGAAGTCAGTCTGCACGCGGCTCAGGACGCAGGCTCGCTGGCCGGGTTCTCGATGTTTGATATCTCGCCCGGCACAGTCGTCGGGAGCATGTTCCCGAACATATTCGGACTGGATTCGCTCGTTGCGATTGGGCTGCTGCTGATCGGTCTGACGATCTTTGGCGTCGCCATTTATGAAGGCTATGACAAAATCTCAGATCGCTATCCGGGCTATGGCCGCGTCTGGCGTAAGGAACGCCTGGCTTATGAGAAGCGTCAGGCTGTTCGCAACGGCGTCCGCGACGACCTGTCGGACTATTTCACTCGTTGCCGGTTCTGGTTCGAAACCCAGCATACGCGGCATACCGCGGCCAAGCGCGAGATCGAGAAGTCTCTCAATATCCTGGAGGCTAATCGGGACAAGGCCGTAGGTATTGCAGCCAAGGCGGGTGATCAGGAGCGATCGCTCAAGATTGCCTATCGCCAGGCGCATCGCCGCGCACGCAACAAATTCCGCGACAAGCTCGGCGAGCAGGCCGCTATTCCGGCCTATTTCGACGAAATCGTCACGCCCAATCTGCCGGCCTTCGATCTGACCAAGGAGCGCGAGCAAGCCAACGCCGCGATCAAGTCGATTGAGCAAAACCTTACGGCGCTAAACCTGTCTCGCGAGTGGCTTGAGACGCATATTCAATCTGTCCAAAAGGGACTGTCTTCCATTCAGAAGCAAGTGAACAAGGAAGTCGCGAAAGTCCGTGAATCTCGCATGGCCAGTCAACACCAGGACGACGCACGGTCGGCCTGAAAGCAGGGAGATGAATGATGGCTCGTCCTAGAGAAAGAGGTCCCTGGTTCTGGCGCGGCGCAATTGGCGTCATGATGTTCTCGGTGATCGGTTTGTTTTCGGTTGCGGCGTTCAACTCTGCGCCCGCTCTGGATGAGGAGAGTGCGTGTCGCATGGACCGCAAGGATCCTGCCCACACGATCATTCTCATCGATCAGTCTGACCCGTTCAGCGAGAATGATCTGGCGTGGGTCGATGAGCTGATAGACAATGAGGCACGCACGCTTCCGCGGTTTGGTCGTCTGAGTGTCATTCTTCCGAACAGCGCGACGCCGTTTGACCCAACGACGCTATATACTCAGTGCTCTCCGGGTAGTGTAGAGGATGCCAACCCGATCCTTCAGAACCCGCGCATGATTGAAGATACGTGGCGCGAGCAATTCTATCTTCCATTGACCAATACCGTTGGCGAGACGCTGAACACCACGAGCCAACCAAGTTCACCGCTTTTCGAAGCGCTCTATGCCGTCGGCGATCGTGCCGACTTCCAAAGCAATCGCCAAAACCGGCGCTTGGTGATTGTATCGGATCTGATGCAACACTCGGATGGCTTCTCGTTCTATCGGGCAGGGGCTGACCTTGCCGCTTATTCAGACGCATCGCTCTCGCAGCAGGTTCCGCAAATGGATGGCGTCAACGTGGTCGCACGGATTGTTCCGCGTCAGCAGTATGATCTACCGATCGGAGAGGTGAAAGCTTTCTGGCGCGCCTATTTCGACAAAACCGGAGCGAGCTTTGGCTCGACCAATTAAAGCCGCGTGATCGCACTCACCGGGGCGTCCAGAAGCAAAATGTCGCCAAGCCGCTGCACTTTTCCGGTGATGGAGACTGGGTCTGCCACGTAGGGCAAGAGGTCTTTGTTGTGACCATACCCGCCAGAGGTCATAATCATCAACGCGGTCTGGTCTTTCCTGTCGCGAACAAAAAAGGCGGGTGGAATGCCGCCCCGAATGCAAAGGCTGGCGCAGGATTTGTGAGTCTTCCCCTGAGCCGGGCGCATCGCGCCGAACCAGCATTTTGTATCCAGGATCTCGCCATTTAGAGTGACGTCCATCAGCACTTCCGGTTCCGGAAACGCTAAACCCGTGACGTTGCCGGTGGGATCCTCGCGGATCCAATCCATGCCGTCGATGACTGCTATCATTGCATGCGGTCCTCTTTGAATGAGAGAGCCTTTGACCACGACAGGTTTCCCTGCCAGGGCCCCAATCTTGGCGCTGACACCGCATTTTCCCTGGCAGCCCAGCAAGGCCGTCCGTTCCGTGCCGTCTAGGTCGAGCGTGCGCAGCATCCCATAAGGTTCAGACGTGGCGATACCGCGCCATTCGCGAACGGCGCCCATGTTCCAGGTGCCGGGACCAACGGGGCGCTGGCGGGCGGCGACTCCAATGCCGACAGCCGTTGTCCCGGTGATGACGCTGAGACCCGCCGCCATCATGAACCGACGGTCTATTTGCGGTGTCTTGGCCCATCCAATGAAGAAGTCATCGTCGCTCATGATGAGGCTCCTATGTCGCTCGGTGCCTGGGGTGTGCCCGGGGCATTCGGTTTTGGATTGACGTACACAACCCCGTCTAGAATTCGGGTCGCATAGGTTGCAATCTTCTCTGTGAATGGCGGCGGAGATTGCCCGTCCTCCATTCTATACTGGAAGCCATGCCAAGGGCAGGTGATACAGCCGTCGACGACTTTACCTTCGCCAAGCGGCCCTCCCTGATGGCGGCAAATATTCGATACCGCAGCGATCCGGTCGCCATCCCGGAACACGGCAATGGCGTCGCCATCTACCGGACGGATAATTTTGGCGCGCGAATCTTCAATCTCATCAACCTCGGCAACTCGCAGCCAACCTTCATGTCCGATGCGATCTGACAGGCGCAAGCTCGCAATGCTCGAAATCAGATGCAACGCGACAACCGTCGCGGCCCCTGCGCCCAGGATCAGGAAAAAGATGGGCCGCTTCTCAAACTGCAGGATACCAAGCGCGATATGTGCGACAAGCAAACCATAGGCAATATAGACGCCCATATGCAGCGCCTTCCAGACGCCCGGTCCCAGATTGGCATTCCAGAAATCGTGGCTCGTCGCTGCCATTAGGAACATGATGATCAGCGCGATAAAGCCGAGGACTTCGAACGGGAACCCGGAAATGCTGTCATATTGCGGGTTCGAAATGAACAGCGAGACGAGTGCGTTGGTATCGGAAAACCCATGATACCAGAGCAGCACCAGTCCGCCATGTACAAGCGCGACGAGGAACGTCGCGACACCAATATGACGCCGATTGTACAGGAATGGTCTGAACCGGTGGGTAAAGCGCGCTACAGGGCCAATGCACAGAATGAAGCTGAGCATCAAAAAAGCGAGGGTGCCGGTCGCTCGGATCATCGCCTGGATGGGCGTCAGGCTATTTCCCGGCGGTTGCGTTGCGTAAGTCAGCGCCACAAAGGACGTCAGATAAAGCGCAATACCGCTAACCATCCAGACGACAAACCGTTTTTTGAACGGGTTCCACTGAACCATCTTGTAATCGTGGGACATCAGTTCGTCTCCTCGACCAATTCATTGGGGATGGCTTCATTCCCTGGTGTTTCAGGCAGGTCGGCAAAGGCCAACGCAAGAAGCCACATGATCAAAGGTCCAATGATCATCCACATGCCAAAATGAACGCGTCTATGTGCCCGTTTCATGAGACCGGCGGCTCCTTCTGTGTGAACAGCTTGATCAACATGAGTGGCCACAGACCGGCAATTCCCGGAAGGAGCAATAGCCTGACGCGGAATGGCAGACCTTTACCCTTGGCAGCCGGATCAATGCGCCCGGCGCCGCCAAACACATAGATCAACCCGACCAGCAGCCCGATCAGGGCATATATGCCGAGCGCCAGAACCAGCGTTTCCGCAGCGGCTTCGCTCATCGTCCAACTCCCGCATAACTGACCCCAGACAGGTCGGACATCTCTCGGCTGAATGTAATCAAGTCATCCGCCGCAAACTCGGATAGCTTACTATGTCCGCAGGCGCGCGCCATAACTTTCATAAGATCGGTTGAGGCCTCAAAGAAGTTCTTGAGGCGATGCGCAGACTTTTCGATGACCAGGCGAGACACGAGGTGCGGCTTCTGAGTCGCAATTCCGACCGGACAGTTATTGGTGTGACAGGCTCGCATCGCGATGCAGCCAATCGCCTGCATGGCCGCGTTGGAGATTGCAATAGCATCGGCGCCGAGCGCCATGGCTTTGACGAAGTCGCCCGGTGTGCGCAGTCCGCCAGTTATGACAAGCGAGATGTCCTGCCGTCCGGCTTCATCAAGATGCCGTCGGGCCCGCGCCAGGGCCGGGATGGTCGGAACTGAAATATTATCTCGGAAAATGGTCGGCGCTGCGCCCGTGCCGCCGCCACGTCCATCCAGAATGATGTAATCGACCCCAACTTCCAGCGCCGCATCAATGTCTTTCTCGATGTGCTGAGCTGAGAGCTTGTATCCAATCGGAATGCCGCCCGTTCGGTCGCGCACCTCGTCGGCGAAATCCTTGACCTGGCTGACCTCAGTCCAATCCGGAAAACGGGGAGGTGAGATCGCCGCTTCTCCCTCTTTCAGCCCTCGAACAAGGGCGATTTTACCTTTTACCTTGTTGCCGGGTAGGTGGCCGCCAGTGCCGGTTTTGGCGCCTTGTCCGCCTTTGAAGTGGAAAGCTTGAACCTTCTCTAACTTGTCCCAGGAAAAGCCGAACCGACCGGACGCAAGCTCGTAGAAATAGCGCGAACAGGCTTCTTGCTCTTCCGGCAACATGCCGCCTTCGCCAGAGCAAATCCCAGTACCGGCAAGCTCAGCACCGCGAGCGAGCGAGACTTTTGCAGGCTCTGACAGAGCACCGAAGCTCATGTCGGAAACGAAGAGGGGAATATCGAGTTCCAATGGTTTTTGCGCGTTTGGACCGATCACCACTTTGGTTTCAACAGGCTCATTGTCCAGCAGGGGCATCTTGTGCAGCTGAGCAGTGATGATCTGAATGTCATCCCATTTGGGAAGGTCCGCGCGCGGCACGCCCATAGAATCTGTGATGCCGTGGTGGCCGACTTTGCTGAGACCATCGCGAGCATATTGCTGGATCAGACCATTCGTCGGTTCCGGATGCGGTGCGTGGCTCGGATCCTGATACAAGCCGAGATAGTCATCGCGTTGATAAGGCTGTGGGTTGGCGTGACCCCAGGCATTGATTTCGTCGGCGTCGACCAAAATTTTGCCGTCTTCGATCCAGGTCTGGAATTTCGGCAAGGCTTCTGAGTTTTCATACTCAGAGACGCCGCTATCCAGGCGGTAATCCCAGTTGTGAACACCGCAAATCAGGTTGTCATTATTATCAACATGACCGTCGGACATTAACGCACCGCGGTGCAGGCAGCGGCCGTAAAAGACGGAAACCGTGTCATCGAACCGGACGACAACGAGATCGACTTCACCGACGATGGCATATTCAGGTTGGCGATCTGTCAGATCATCCCATTTCGCCACAGCAATCTTGTTCATTCGAGAACTCCCCTCTCTCATCAATTGGTCTCGCCTCTATCGGGCGGTGTTACGACTGACCAATCACAAGAGCCCAAATAAATGTGAACGACTTTTGATATGCCATAGCCTACTGTTTTCTATAGGGCAGCGGAAAGCAAGCGAGGGGAGAGAAATAATGTCTGAAAACAAGACCACACTGATTTGGCACAAAGTTGCTGAAAGCAATGAAGTGGCTGAGGGCCGAGTCAAATCTGCGACGGCCGGAACCCAGTCGGTCGCTCTCGTTCATTTCAAAGGTGAATACGCTGCCATGGACAATAGGTGTCCCCACCAGGGCGGTCCCTTGGGCGAAGGTTCCATCGAGAAAGGTATTGGTGACGAATGCTGGCTGCGGTGCCCCTGGCATGGCTGGGACTTCGATCCACTGACCGGCAAACCACCGGGTGGACACGAGGATACGGGACAGGAAATGTTCGATGTCGATGTCCGTGATGATGGCGTCTATGTTGGTGTTCCCGCCCACCCTCCGCGCGAACGGACCATTGCCGATGTGATGGTGGAAACCATGACAAATTGGGGCGTGACCAGCGTGTTTGGTATGGTCGGGCACTCCAATCTGGGCCTCGCGGACGCGCTCAGAGTGCAGGAAGCGGAGGGGAAACTCCGCTACTATGGCATCCGGCACGAGGGCGCTGCAGCCTTCGCTTGTTCCGGATATGGCAAGCTCACTGGTCACCCTGCAGCAGCGCTGACAATTGCAGGCCCAGGAGCGACAAACCTTCTGACGGGGCTATGGGACGCAAAAGTTGATAGTGCACCCGCGCTCGCGCTGACCGGACAGGTTCAAGATCAGGTGGTGGGCGTACATGCTTTCCAGGACATAGACCTGGAAGCGGCGTTTGAGGCTGTGGCCGCGTTCTCCGAAACCGTGCACCTCACATCGGATCATGCTTTGCTGATGACCCAGGCAATCAAGACGTCGATCCTGGAACGGGGGGTGGGGCACTTGGTCTTCCCGGACAATGTCCAGCCAAAACCTGCCGCGGAAGGTGCCAAAGCTTATGGCCCTGAAGGGCGCATGGCGAATTTGTGCGTGGGGCCACCACCTTCAGCGCTGAAGGAAGCTGCGGACCTGCTGAAAAGCGCAAAACGACCGATGATCATCGTCGGATACGGCGCGCTGAACGGTATGGAGAGCGTGATTTCGCTTGCTGAACAACTCGGTGCGCCGATCGCCACCACGTTCAAGGCTAAGGGACAGATTGGGGACGAGCATCCGCTGGCAGCGGGCGTTATGGGACGCTCAGGAACGCCGATTGCCAGCTGGTTCATGAATGAAGCGGACTTGCTGCTCGTCTTCGGGTCCAGTTTTTCAGATCATACAGGCATCTATGAGGGGGCGCCGACCATACAGGTCGACACGGACCCAATGCGGCTTGCGAAACGCCATCCTGTCACCGTTCCGGTCATGGGCGATGTTGGCGTGACCGCAGATCTTCTGAAGGCCGAGATGGGTCGAAACGGGGCTGAAGCTTCTGATTTGCGCGGCGAAGTTGCCGAGCGATGGAAGCTCTGGCGTGCCGAGAAGGAGAGCCGCGTAGGTGAAGATCGTGGCAAAGGAGTCTCTGCCGCGGCTCTGTTTGACGCGCTCACTCGCGCCGCGCCTGCCGATGCGATCCTGCCGGTGGATGTGGGTAACAACACGTACTCGTTCGGCCGCTATTTTGAGCCGACGGGTCAGCAGCGCGTCCTGATGTCGGGCTATCTTGGCTCTATTGGGTTTTCCTTCCCGGCCGCAATGGGCGCGTGGGCGGCGACGCAGGAAGAGGGGCCGTATAAGGGCCGGAAGGTGATTTCAGTATCCGGCGATGGCGGCTTTGGTCAATACGCCATGGAGTTCACAACCGCGGTGAAATACGGAATGAACATCACGCACGTCCTGATGAACAATTCCGAGCTTGGAAAAATCTCCAAAGAGCAGAAAGCCGCTGAATTTGAGGTTTGGCAGACCAGTCTGGTCAATCCGAGCTTTGCCGGTTTCGCCCGCTCCTGCGGTGGAATGGGAGAGCTTGTAAAGACCCGTGAGGAGCTTGAGGCAGCGCTCGCCAAAGCCATTGCTCATGACGGGCCAGCGCTGATTGAAGTGATGACGGATGCGGAGCTTTTGTGATGTCTGCGTCGGACCCTTCGCATGTCATGGACGGAATGACTGGCGGCACCTCGCTCGAGCATTTGCCCTTTGGTCTCGATGAGCCAGTGGCGCGAACGCTGGAAGGCCTTGCGATCTGCATCGACCTGATTGGCGTTGCGCTGATCTTGTTTGGTTTCTTCGTGGCTCTGTTCCGCCTATTGGCGGGATTGCGCCACGGAGTCGGGCTTTCAAAGAACCTCGGCAATCTCAACGCCGCGCGAACCATCCTTGGAACCTACATCCTGACCGGGCTTGAGTTCATGATCGCGTCTGACATCGTTCATACCGTGATTACACGAGAGCTCACAGATTTGATCTTCGTTGGTTTGCTGGTGCTCATTCGGACCGCGATCTCATTTTTCCTGGGACGCGAAATCCACGAGATTGAAGACGAGCACGCAGCTAAAACTTGACCGTCTTACGCCGTCGAATACGGCGGTGCTCATTTTTTCCTTCACAAGTCCCTGGTTCCGCCATTAGAGATAGGGATAGAAGGAAAGGATATATCATTTGACGGATGACATTAAGCGCACAACGCTCTTGGTTCGCGATGGTGATCGGGCGGCCAACTGGTATGAGCAAGTCTTCGGCATGACGCGCTGGATGGATACGCCTTTCACACTGTCTGGTGAGCAGCTTGCCGCAGGCAAGAAGGGTGACCAGACGCGTTTGATCATCCTGAAAGCCAATCACGATCTTATTGGCATGATTGGCCTGCTCGAATGGCTCGATCCAAAAATGGATGCGCCCGAAGAGCTGCCGACAGAGATCAAGTTTGGCGCGCCCGTCTTCGTGGTCGCATCTCAAGATGGCAGAGGCGCGCTGGAACGTGCCCGCGCCCTGGGTAGCCGCATTCACAGCGAACCGCGCGAATGGTCTGTGACCGGCGCAGACGGCAAAGTGAAGGATATGATTGGCTGCTCGTTCTGGGATCTCGATGGCTACTTTTTCGAGGTCAACCAGATCGTGAAGATCCACGATTGAGTTGGCATGGACGGGTTCGCGCACCTCGCCTCCGGTTTTCAACTCGATGATACCAGGCATCAGAAATGGTGTGTCGCGGGACGACCGGACGGAAATGTACGAGCCTCTGACTTTGAACTCGCCGATGAGCCAATTGCTGAGCTGAACGAGGGCGAGGTTTTGTTGCAGACGCTCTATCTCAGCCTCGCGCCAGTCATGCGCGGATATATGAGTGGTCTCTCCTTTGCCGGTGAGGCACCGCTCGAGATCGGTGATGTTATCCATGGCAGGGGCGTCGCGCAGGTCGTGAAATCGCGACACGCCGACTGGAAAGAGGGGCATGTGGTGCAAGGCCAACTCGGCTGGCAGACCTATAAGATTTCCTCCATGACGGCGCAGGAGAAATTCCGTCGTATGCCGCCAAATGGATTGCCGGCGTCGCACGGGCTGGGCGCGCTTGGCATGACGGGTCTGTCGGCCTGGGCCGGATATTTCAATGTCGGATCACCGCAAAAGGACGACATCGTGCTTGTTTCGGGCGCTGTGGGCGGCGTTGGGTCGCTGGTCATCCAACTGGCCGCAAATGTCAGTTTGTGTGAGACCATCGGCGTCGCCGGCGGCGCGGAGAAATGCGCCCAGGCGGCTCAGCTCGGCTGTTCCTCGACCATTGATTACAAGTCCGAGGATATGCAGTCAGCGCTCGCTTCGGTGCTACCGGATGGCTTGGATCTTTATTTCGATAATGTGGGTGGCCCAACGCTGGATGCGGTGCTGGATCATCTGCGTCATCAGGCGCGGATCGTCCTGTGCGGGTCGATCAGTGAATACACACTGGACGAGCCTTTCCGGTTGCCAGCCTATACCCGCCTGCGCCGGACCGATGCCCAGATGCGCGGGTTCTTTGTTTATAATCATCTGGAAGACTGGGACCGCGCCATGAATGAAATGGCGGGCTGGATCCGAGACGGGCAGCTGAAGCCCGTCGAACAAATTACCGATGGGTTCGAGCACATGCCGGCAGCGCTCGCAGGACTCTATTCCGGGCAGAATATGGGCAAACAGCTCTGTTGCGTTGGCGGAGAACCGGACTCATGGATTTAAGGAAACAGAACGATGTCTGAGAAACCCTTTGTGCGCTTTCAACGCGGAAACTTCGTTGTTGCCGACCTGGAGCGCGCCCTCAGTTTCTACCGTGATGTCCTCGGGTTTGAGGTCGCCTATCAGCATGGGCACAATCCCGACAGCTACTCTATTCCGGTGTTCAACATTCCAGACGGCGCGACGCTGGGCTTTTGTACGCTGTCCACTCGCGATCAGGTGCGCGTTATGGCGTTGACCGAGATCAAGGGCGTTGACCTCCCGCCTGTTCCGCCTCCCCGCCGCAGCGCCATCGTGCTGGATATGGCTGATCCGGATGCGGTGATGGCTGGCGCCCGCGCGCTCGGACTGACTGTGTATCCGGAAGAGCGTCTGGAAACCAATGATGGCCGTATTGGGCGAGAGATCGGGATTGTCGACTTCGATGACAATCTGGTGGTCATTTACAAGATTCTGGAGACCGCCACATGACCGACGCGACACCCAAAGACGTTAAACCGTATCCGCCTGCGGACAAAGGTTGGATCCTCGTCATCGCGCTGACCACGGCCTACGTGTTCAGTTACGCTGACCGCAAGATAATTGAGCTCCTGATTGAGCCGATCAAGGCCGATGTCAGTCTATCGGACGAACAGATTGGCTGGATCCTCGGACCAGCTTTCTCAATTGTTTATGCGACATCCGGCCTGTTCATCGGCTGGCTGGTCGACCGGGTCCGTCGCACCTGGCTGGTCGGGATCGGGATTGCGTTTTGGTCCGTCGCGACGGCACTGTCCGGGGTGGCGCAGAATTTCTGGCAAATGTTCATGGCGCGCATGAGTGTCGGCGCTGGAGAGGCCACATTGAGCCCCGCAGCCTTCTCAATGATTGGCGATAGTTTTCCGCCAGAGGAACGGGGAAAACCGATCGCTTTCTACACGATGGCCCTGACAATTGGGGCGGCGGCCGCAAGCTTTCTGGGTGGAGGAATTTTGATCTGGGCCAAGAATACCCAGGGCATCGACATTCCGATCATTGGAACGCTCGCACCGTGGCAAACGGCTTTCTTCATGATTGGTATTCCCGGTCTTCTCGTCGCCGCGTGGTTTTTCTTTTTGGGAGAACCCGAGCGGCGCCTGACGACGATCGAAGATGACAGCCTCAAGGGAAACGATATGAGCGACGCGCTCGGTTATGTTGCCCGCCATTGGGGGACCTATCTCGGTTATGTTTCCTTGATCTGTACCATGACGATCATTGCGTACAGTCAGGGTTATCTTCCTTCGACCTTCAAGCGAGTCTGGGGTTGGGAAACGGAGTATTATGCGTTCGTCAACGCCACCGCGATCCTCGCGCTGGGACCGGCGAACATCCTGTTATGGGGATTCCTGTCAGATCGCTGGACCCAGGCTGGTATGCGCGACGCGCCGCTGCGCATTTTGATCGCTGGCTTCCTGATCATGGTGCCGACGGGCGCGATCGCGATGCTGATGCCGTCGGGTTGGACGGCCTACGCTGTGCTTTGCGTCAATACAATCGGGATTGGGATGGTGTCGTGTATTGGCGTTACCGGCCTTTTGTTGATCACGCCTGCCCAAATCCGCGGGCAAGTCGTGGCGCTCTACTATATGGCGATCTCGATGGCCGGGCTCTGGCTCGGACCTCCGACGGTGGGCATCTTGTCGTCTCGTGTCTTTGGCGAGGATAATCTGAATCTCGCCGTCGGCACGGTGCCGATCCTGTTCGGCTTGATCCCATTCCTGCTGATTCCGATCACACGTCGCCTATACATCGCCCAAATGAACCGGCTCGATGCGAGCACCGTGTCGGAAGAGGCAGATGCATGATGATACGCAAAGGGTATAGCGATGGTCCTGAAGGACAGATCCATTGGCGCATGGCCGGTGCCGCGGTAGCTGGAAATGCGCCGGATTTGTATTGCTTCTCACCAGCCCCCTTCAGCTCGATTGCTTACGAGGCGATCCTCCCAAAACTGGCTAGCGGCCGACGCGTCATCGCACCGGACTATCCGGGGCAGGGTGGGTCTTCCGGCGGCAGCGCGGAGCCAAGCATCGAGCAATACACTGGAAGCATGTGCGCATTGATCGAAACACTTTCCGGCGAGGAGGCGGTCACGCTGACGGGGTTTCATTCCGGCTGTCTGGTTGCGGTGGAAACGGCTCTCAAACTCGGAAAACGGGTGTCGCAGATCGTCCTGGTTGATGTCCCGGCGTTCGACCCAGAAACCCGCGCGAAATATCTCCCCGCGGTCGGGGCTCCATTTGCAGTTTCAGCGGAGCTTGGCGGACTGGAAAAAGCCTGGGAGCGGGCGGTTGTCTCGCGCCTCGACAGCCAACCTATAGAACGCAGCCTGGAGATGTTTGCCGATCAGGTCGCCAACGGCCACCGCCAGAATGCGACCTTCCACGCGGCGTTCACCTATGATGTTGAAGATCGTTTCAAACGCCTGATCCGGCCGACAACGATTATGGCGACGCAGTCCATGCTTCTTGAGCCCTCTCGCCGCGCGGCGGAGTTGATCGATGGCGCAAAACTGATCGAGCGGTTGGACATTCAAGGCTCCGTTCTGGATCAGAATGCGCAGATCACTGCGAAAGAGATTCTCGGCAGTTTGGACGGCTGATCATCCGGCTTGAGACGCTACGAACTCGCTGAAGAAACGCAGCGCAGAACGGCTTGGGACCGGTCTGTTTGTCTTCATACGCGCGTGCACGGCGCAGCAGACAGTGGGAATACGATCGGCAGTTTGACTGGATCATGCGCGGCATGGCCGGACAGCTCGCGGTCTTTCAACCTGGCGATCTGGACAAGTTTGTATTGCCCAAAGCCTCCGTGACCACTTCAGACACACGCTAACGAACGGATCCGTTCTGGACCGTGACCGAGGTCACTCTACACCGTAGCGTTCGGGTGGTTTTCCGTTCCGAGATTGAGGTCTAACGCTCGCGCTTTCGCAAGGCTGTCCTCGAAAAATCGGTTCCACTTTTTGTCCTGGAACGGAAGCCAAGCGATATAAGGCATTTCGAAAAAGTCGGGGCGCCGGATAAGCAGCGCATCAAGCGCCTGCGCGGCGCGCTTTTCCTTCCCGGATTGAACGAGCGCTGTAATCTCTGTCATCCGCGCGTGCCAATAGGATTGCCGGAGATCCAGCGATTGCCGCGCGAGTGAAATCGCCCGCTCATAGTCACCGCTCATGCAGTGAGAGCAGGCTAGTTCGCCGACCGTCACGAACAAATAGTAGTCATGAGGATTGAGTCGAATGGCGGCATCCAGGCTTGCGATCGCGCTGTCTGGTTGGCCCATAAGCATATGACAGCTGCCGACCTGTGAGTGCGCGTGTGCGTGGCTCGGATTCAAGGCGAGAGACTGTTGGAAATGACCAAGGGCTTGTTCCGGGTTTCCTTGCAAAATCTCCGCCGCGCCAATCAGGAAATGACCGCGACTGTCATGTGGTTTGGATGCCATTGCACGTTCTGCAAGCGCCTGGAACTGTTCGACGTTTTGCTTGGGTTTGCGTTGGGTCCAGCAATCCAGCCAATGCCAGAAACTAAGTTGGATCAGAGCCTCGGAATGTTCGGGGTCTTGGTCGACCGCAGCTTCAAGCATTTCGCGGGCGAGCTCGGAATCCTTGTGGGTCAGCTTGTTGAGATGCCAACGTCCGCGCCAAACCAAGTCAGATATATTCGAACGGCTAAGACGACTGGCTCGCGCTCTTACGGTTTCTGCCTGTTCCAGCTGGCCTTCCAGCGTGCCCGCAACAATATCAGAGACCTCTTCGAGCGCCGCGATGACTTCATCCGGTTCGAGCAAGTAGCTGTCTGACCAGAGAATTTGGCTCGTGGATCCATCATATAAGCGAACAGAGATCCGAAATTGTGGTCCGTGATCTGCGAATTCTCCCGTGACAAAATAGCGGGCCCCCAGGCGGGTAGCGGCGCGATGATGCGGTTCGCGCGCGGCGGCCAAGGCGAAACTGGAATTGCGATCAATTACCGGAACCTGCCGCATATGCGATAGAGCCACGATGAGATTGTCACTAAATCCTTCTGGAATGTGGCTGTGTTGCAAACTGTGAGACGAATTGTTGAGCGGGAAGATCGCGATTGCCGAGCGGCCGCCAAAACCAGAGACGGGCGCGGCCATGTCGATCTCAAACGGCTCACTCATTTGCACAGCCCCGTCAGCCCCCGGTACTTGGAGTTCTAGGGCTTCGATCGGGCGCGGAATGTTCTTGAACCGCATCACGCCGAGGCTGGACATGGGCGGACGATCGTCAGGTGGTAGCGTGTCCCGGACGGCGTCAGAGATCAGCATGCCACCGGACGGCGCGATTTCCTGTAGGCGCACTGCGATGTTGACGACGTCGCCGTGCAGGTTGTCGTCGTCGATGATCGCCTCACCGCAGTGAATACCGGCGCGCAACCAGATCTGAAGCTCGAGAGGGTGCTCTGAATTATGCATCCTCAACTCGTGCTGAATTTCGAGCCCCGCTTGCACGGCGTCAAATTCTCGCGCGAACTCGACCAAAAAACCGTCTCCGGCACGTGAGAAAAGGCGGCCTCGATAGCGATCTGCGCTCTGTCGCAGCGCCTGCTCGCAAAACCGGATTGCCCGGACAGTTGCGTCCGGATCGAGCGCCATCATGCGGCTATAGCCGACCATATCGGTCGATAGCACCGCAACTGTGCGTCTCTCAAACGGTTCACGCATTCTGATCCGGACCTTCTCTCCAGGATCTGTTTTGGCAATCACAACGTCTAATGCCAAGTTTTATTGTTGCTTTTCTTTGCTTGTCTTTTGGAATGTTCGCTATTGTCTGACCTGATCCGTCAGGCGTTTCGCGTTTTAAACAGGAAATGCTTGATCAACCGCCAGAGGCCGTAAATCAGGACCAACACGAAAAGACCGAACACGATCAGCATCCAGCCATAGCGCTTCATCAGTTTTGCGCGCGTGTTGGCTTCTATCTGCACGAGAGAGTCATACCCTTCCGGCATTTCCAGAACGCCAACCCGTTCGGCATAGGCCTGATAGTCGGCGAGCAGTTCGGCCTTCTTCTCCGGCAATTCACCTGACAGATCGTGCGTTTCGCCTGGATCATCCGCCATATTGTAGAGTCGCCAGGTCGCGTCGCCCGTCGGCGGCATGTGGCGGGTGATCTTGAAGTCGCCTTTGTAAAGCGCGGAGTTGCCGGATACTTCCATGCCGATGGGCTCATCGCTTTCGTAGACGCGATCTTGCGCGCCCGTGAGGACCGGTTTCAGGCTTCGTCCAGTCATCGCGTCTGTGGAGCCGGGAGAGGCATCGGCCTCGATCAGGTCAAGCAAAGTCGGAGCAACGTCGCTCACAAGACTCATGGCTTCGATGCGTTGAACGGGAATGCCTGGCCCGGACATGATCAAAGGCGCGCGGATGCCGCCCTCTGACATATAGAATTTGTATAAGGCTCCTGGTGATGCAGCGGCGTTTGCCCATTCTGGACCAATGAAGCCCCAACTGCCGCGTTCGCCAACACCTTCAAGATCTACGTGATAGCCGTTGAGCCCCATCCAGAAGGCAAGACGCGAGTCATTATCCCCGCGATTATGCTCAGGGCCATTGTCTGACGTGATCACGAAGATGGTACTCTCAAACTGCCCGGTCTCTCGCAGATGATCGATCAGACGCCCAATATGAACGTCCATTGCCTCCAGCATTCCCGCATTGACCTGCATACGTCGTGCGTAGACCGCACGGTCTTCGTCGCTAAGATCGTCCCAGTCTCTTGATCCCTCGGGCATCGGCGCCAGCGCAGCGCCTTGCGGGATGAGGCCGAGCGCCATTGCTTTTCGATGGCGTGCTTCTCGCAGCGCGTGCCAACCTTGATCGTAAACCCCGTCATAGTTTTCTGTGAATTCAGGCGGGGCCTGCACCGGTATATGTATGGCCTGAAACCCCAGAAACGCGAAAAAGGGCTGATCCGCTTTTGCCGCGTCGAGGTATGAAATCATCTTGTCGACGATAAACTCAGACGAGTAGAAATCATCCGGTAGAGCCGCCGCCTTGCCTTCCTCAAACCACGGGGCGTCGTGGTAGAATGGCATGTAGGATTTGTCTTCCCAATTGTCCGCGCCGGACGCGTCCAACGCGAAAGAGCGGTCAAATCCGTGATCTGACGGCAGATCTCCTTTGCCGCTGCCCATATGCCACTTGCCCGTCATGAAGGTTTGATAGCCTTCCGGTTGCAGGCGTTCAGCAAGAGTCAGGACGCCTGGTTCCAGTGACATGGAATAGCCGGGTTGATTTACGTGCGCGTCAGGAAGCACCTCCGGAATCGTCGCAATCCCGGTCAGGTGATTATCCATCCCGGTCAGCAACATTGCACGAGACGGCGAACACAGAGGCGAAGTCCGGTACTGCGTGAACATGGCACCACGAGCGGCAAGGGTGTCGATATTGGGCGTGAGCGCTTCGCCGCCATAGGCCCCAAAGTCCATTAACGCGGCGTCGTCGACCAGCAGGATTACGATATTTGGGGGCGCAACACCGGCGGGATCATTCGCCTGCGCGACGCCGGGATTCATGACGCTCTGAACGAGCGCGATGAGCAATAGGGAGGCGATCAGTCGATGGAGCATTTCTCAGCTCTATTAACGGCAGTTTGAATGTCAATTGTGTCCCCGGGTCGATCGAGACACCCAGACAAAAAAAGACCGGAGCAGGGCTCCGGTCTGTCTGAGTTTCCGAGAGACGGTTTTGCCTATTCGGCCGGCACCATCTCGGGCCGTTTCTTAGCCGCGCGGCGGGCGGCTTTGATGTGTTGAGCGCGGGCTTCCTGCTCCTCCAGACGTTGGAGATAGTTCGGGTGCTCCGTGCCCATCCAGCGATCCCACCAGGTGAAGTAGAAGCCGAAATTGCCAGTGCCGCGTTCATGGTGCATGTCATGATGGGTGACCGTCGTAAGCCAGCCTAGCACCGGCATCCGGGCCCAGCTGCGCGGGAAGACTTCATAGCCGCAATGCGCCAAGGCGTTCTTAAAGATCATGATGGTCAGCACGATGTAGAGCGCCAGCGAATGCGTTGGGATCAACATCAGCGCGATTGGCACATACATATATTCGATCACAGCTTCGGCAGCGGCGAAATTATACGCTGTAAACGGGGTTGGATTGTGCGAACGGTGATGCTGCATATGGGTGCGCTTATAGAGCTTGGCCGTGTGCATCAGCCGGTGCGTCCAATAGAAATACGCGTCATGCAAGACGATGAGTAGCGGGATCGAAATCCAGAACCAGAGCATGCCATAGTCTGCGAAATCATCATATTTCTGGAAGATGCCGAGATCGGCTGCTTCGAAGATGAAAATGTCCATCGCAACAAAGACGCAAACCGTTTTGAACGAATGTTTGAGCTCCATCTGAATCTGTTTCGCCCGCGGCGTGGGTTTGCGAATTTTGCGGGTTTCGATGAAGCGGTGGAGCACAATCCAGAGCACAAAGAACGTTACGAGCGTCCCCATGGCGTAGCGCGTTGATTCAAACTGAATCCCTCCCAGGATGCGAGGCCCCAGATAGTCGGTGAAGAAAGGGATGAGTTCCATTTTTGATTATCCTCGTCTGTCGATGAGAACAATCGAGCACAGACCGCGCAGACCTGGCTCCGCATCCGCGAAAATGGGCGTTCAATTTCAAAATTGAGGATGTTTTTCTAAGATTGCGCGGCTTTTGCCAGCGCTTCACTTCGGAACTGGCTAGGTGTGGTGCCTTCTTCCGATTTGAAGGCGCGATTGAACGTGGCGAGCGAGGCATAACCGACATCCATCGCAATCGTGAGGATGGGCGTACGGGCTTGCTCCGGGTCTGCGAGCGCCGTCTTTGCTTCGCTCAGGCGATATTGATTGAGGAAGGCCGCGAAATTGCGATAGCCGAGGCCCTTATTGATCAACGCCCGGAGTTGGTGCTCCGGCACGTTCAGCTTCGCAGCAAGGTCACCGATGCCTAGTCCGTGTTCGTGATAGAGTTTGTCTTCTTCCATGCTTGCAACCAAGCGCGCATGAGTGGCTTGGTCTTTGGGATCGACCTTCGCCTGGGACGTCACCTGCGGCGCGGTGCGCTCAAACAGGAGGGTCTCCGGGAGCAGCTTCAAAAACCACAGGGCGCCGATGAGAATCATCGGAAATGAAACGATGGATCGAGCAGTTGTGAACCAATCGGGATCATCGTTGTTGAAGGTCAGACCATAGTGCAGCGTTTCGCCGGTCATGATGATGAGGGCTGTCGTTCCCAATCCGAGGATGAACCAGAGGCGGGTCTTACGGCGCGCTTCGATCAGATCGTCTTTTCGCCCGGACCAAGCTGTCCAAAATAAATGCGCGAGAACGGAAAAACCAAGCAGGCGATTGGCGGCGATCGATGCGAAAGTTACGGGCTGAATGTTTAAGTAAATGGAAGACTGGATTAGCAAAACGAACACGGTGGTGGCAGCGAGAGCAGCCCAATGAATCCGGCGCATCTTGAAATCGTCCTGGAAGAGCGACAGGGCGAACAGCCAAAGCAGAATGATATTGGGGATGTGAATGATCCAGGCGATCGCGACCACCACGAATGGTGCGCCATACCATTCGGGCATAGTGTTGAAGAGCATGGCGGCAAGACAAATGCACATCGCGCCAGCCAATCGCCCTTGAAGCAAATGCCGCGCATCGCGCAAGGCAATCACCGCAACGAGCAAGAGGATCGTTATCCCCGAAAACCGAAACGCAGCGTCCAGTAAAAGCATGCGCTAAGCCATGCCCGCATTCGCGCTGGCGTCAAGCGCCGCACTTGCCCCTAGCCAAGTCAGACAGTTCTGCATAACAGGTTGAAAAGCTTCAAACCGAACAAAAAGATACGCCGATGCGCCTCTCCCGTTACTTTATCCCCGTTTCCAAAGACGTGCCCGCTGACGCAACGATCGCGAGCCACAAACTGATGCTGCGGACCGGTATGGTTCGTCAGAATGGGGCTGGGATCTATTCCTGGCTACCGCTCGGTTTCCGGGTGCTCAAGAAGATTGAACAGATTGTCCGCGAAGAAATGGACCGGGCCGGGGCGATTGAGATGTTGATGCCGACGCTGCAGCAGGCCGACCTCTGGCGGGAATCTGGTCGGTATGACGATTACGGCGAGGAGATGCTGCGCATTACCGATCGCCATGATCGCGACATGCTCTACGGGCCCACAAATGAAGAGATGATCACGGATATCTTTCGCTCATTTGTGAAGAGCTACAAACAATTGCCGATAAATCTCTATCACCAGCAATGGAAATTCAGAGACGAGATCCGGCCGCGCTTCGGGATCATGCGGGGGCGTGAGTTCCTGATGAAAGACGCTTATAGCTTCGATCTTTCGGAGGCGGACGCGCGTGTCTCCTATCAGAAAATGTTCGCCGCCTACCTCAACACGTTTGCGCGTATGGGCATTACAGCGATCCCGATGCAGGCGGACCCGGGCCCAATTGGCGGTGACCTGAGTCACGAGTTTCTGATCCTCGCCGATAGCGGGGAAAGCGAAGTCTATTGCGACAAGTCCGTGCTGGATGTGCCGGCCCCTGGCGCGGATTTCGATTTCCAGGATCTGGACGCGCTTGACGCCGAAATGACCAAACGGACGCAATACTATGCCGCGACCGATGAGAAGCATGACGAGGCGGCGTTCAATGCGATCCCCGCCGACCGTCAGGTCAAAGCTCGCGGCATCGAAGTGGGTCACATCTTCTATTTCGGGACCAAGTATTCAGAACCCATGAAGGCCGATGTCCAGACCAAGGATGGCGAACTGGTGACGATCCATGGCGGGTCGTACGGCGTGGGTGTCTCTCGCTGTGTCGGCGCGATTATCGAAGCCAGCCATGACGAGAACGGCATCATTTGGCCGGATGAAGTTGCTCCCTTCGGTGCCGGGATCATTTCAATGAAGCCCGATGATGCGGACGTCGCTGCGGTTGCCGACGAGGCCTACGCCAAGCTCACACAAGCGGGCAAGGACCCACTCTATGACGAGACCGCAGATCGAGCCGGTCCAAAGTTTGCCCGTATGGAGCTGATCGGCCTGCCCTGGCAGCTGACGGTTGGACCGCGCGGCGTAAAGTCCGGAACAGTGGAACTGAAACGCCGAGCTACCGGCGAGAAGGAAGATCTGTCGCTCGAATCTGCGATCAACAAGGTGATGGGTGGATAATTTGCCTGCTCCACGATTTTTCCACAATCTTTGCCTAGCGATCGACGTATGAGCAGAGCTACTCCTTTCGGTCAGGTCGAACGCACGCTTGCATGGCGTTATTTGAGAGCAACACGCGCCAATGGCGGCGTGTCCGTTGTCTCGATTGTCTCCTTCATCGGGATCCTGCTGGCCGTGATGGCCTTGATTGTGATCATGTCCGTGATGAGCGGGTTCCGGGCGACGCTGTTGGACGCGATGCTTGGCGGGCAGGGGCATGTCTTTGTGTTTACGCAAGACGAACCGGCGCAAGAGATTGATGACCTGGCGCTCCGCCTTGAAGGTTTGCCGGAAGTTGATCAGGCCATGCCGATCATTGAGCAGCAAGTGTTGGCAACCACAGATCGGCGCCAGAGCGGCGCGATTGTACGCGGCGTGCGGACGCAAGATCTCGACAATCTTCCTTTCCTGGAGGGCGGCGCCGCCGCGGCGGCTGCAGCCGGATTTGGCGAGGGCAAGAATGGCGGTGATGTGATCATGGTTGGTCGGTTCCTCGCCGCCGATCTGGGGCTCTACCCAGGCGACAAGGTCACGCTGATCACGCCTGACGGCATAAAAGGCCCTTTCGGGGTCACCCCGCGCCGCAAGGTGTATACCGTCGGCAGCTTTTTCCAGACCGGGAGCGTTGAACTCGATCAACTCTACATCCTGATGCCGATTGAACAGGCGCAGCTCTTCTTTGGGCGGAAGGACGTCTACGACAAAATTGATCTGCGCCTCCCAGATCCGATGCTGACCGAGGATGCTGAATCCGCGGTTCAAGAGGCATTGGAGTACCGCCTACCGACGCAAAGCTGGAAGGTCCAGAGAGAAGCCTATTTCAGCGCGCTAAACACAGAACGATCGATGATGATGATCATCATGTTGATCCTGATCATGATCACCTCGCTCAACATTATCACCGGCGTCGTCATGCTGGTGAAGAACAAGACCAGTGATATCGCGATCCTTCGAACTGTCGGCACATCGCGCGGCTCGATTATGCGCGTATTCCTGATGATTGGCGCGTTGCTCGGCCTCACAGGCGCTTTGATTGGAGCGGCGCTCGGCGTTGTTCTTGTGATGAACATTAATGTCGTGATCGACGGGATCGGAGCGGTCCTGCAACGCGATCTGTTCCCGCCAACGGTCTACGGCCTTGATGGCCTTCCGGCTGTGCTCGACTGGGCCGAAGTGTCGTTTGTGACGTTCTGGGCCATGGGCATGTCCATGCTCGTGACGATCTGGCCTGCCTGGTCTGCGGCGCGGCTCGATCCGGTCGAAGCGTTGAGGTTCGAATAATGGTCCCCGTACTCGAACTTCGCGACATCGTCCGGCAATACAAATCAGAAGCCGGGACGCTCAACGTCCTTCAAGGCGCGAGCTTACAGCTGAATCCGGGCGAGCTGGTTGGCCTGGTCGGTCCATCCGGCTCCGGAAAGTCGACTTTGCTGCACACAGCCGGGCTTCTGGAAAAGCCTGAAGGCGGACAAGTATTTCTGGAGGGCGAAGACTGCGTTGCGCTCGGAGATTCCGGGCGCACGCGTCTGCGCCGGGAAAAACTAGGCTTTGTGTACCAGTTCCATCACCTGCTGCCGGAGTTTAGCGCGCGCGACAATGTTGCGATGCCGCTTATGGTCGGCGGTATGAAACGGGGCGAGGCGCGAAAGAAAGCCGACACCTTGCTCGCGGAAATGGGTCTCACGGAACGCGCCAAGCACCAGCCGGGGCAAATGTCTGGCGGCGAGCAGCAACGCGTCGCCATCGCCCGTGCTCTGGTCAATGATCCGCGTCTCATGATTGCCGACGAGCCGACCGGCAATCTGGACCCGGCAACCACAGATCGTGTGTTCCAAAGTCTGATCCGGATGGCGCGAAACGAAGGTGCGGCCGTGCTTGTCGCAACGCACAACATGGCGCTAACGCAACACATGGACCGCGTGCTGACTCTGAAGGATGGGAAACTCACAGATTTTGCCTGAGTTCCGCTTTTGTTCCAGCTGAAGATCTGCTAACGAAATCGCTGTTGAGAGTGCATGGATTGCTCCTTGTTGCAGGAACCGGTTCGTGCCTCGCAGAATCGCGCCAGTGTCGTCGTGCGCATTGCATCAGCAGAAGGATTATCCGTGGGACAGACACCTTTTATCCACCTCGCTGTGCGCACATCCTTCTCGCTGCTGGAAAGCATGATCGGCACCAAGGGACTGACCAAGTGGTGCGTCGACCAAGGCATGCCCGCGGTCGCAATCACTGATCGAAATAATATGTTCGGCGCGCTGGAGCTCTCGGAGAGCCTCGCCGGCGCGGGTGTTCAACCCATTATGGCGGTTTGTTTCGATGTCACCGACGGCGCGCATCAGGAAACCGTCACGCGCTTGTCGATCTATGCTCAGAACGAGATCGGGTATGAGCGGCTAATGGCGCTGTCCTCCTTTGCCTATCTCGATGCTGAAGATGGCGTGCCGCGGATCCACAAACGCTATCTGGAAGAAAAGACGGACGGTCTCATCGTCCTGACCGGAGGGGCTGAGGGCGAAGTCGCACGCCATTTGCTGCGAGATAAGACAGAGGACGCAAAGCAGGCGCTGCAGATTCTGGCGGATCAGTTTCCCGGGCGCTGCTATGTTGAGATCACAAGGCACGGCTCTGTCGAAGAGATACAGTCCGAACCAGGGCTTCTCGCTCTTGCCTATGAACTGGATCTCCCCATTGTTGCGACGCATGATGCCCGGTTCATGAAAGCCAGCGATGCAGGCGCGCATGATGCGATGATGTGCATCGCGAACGGTGCTTATCTGGGCCAGGAAGACCGCCCTCAAGTTGAGCCGCAACAATACCTCAAAACCGAAGCGGAAATGCGCGAGCTTTTTGCGGACCTTCCCGAGGCGATTGAGACGACGGCCGAAATCGCGAGGCGGTGCGGTGTTCGGTCGGTGAAGCGCAGCCCAATCCTGCCGAATTTCGGAGACGGCTCGAGGTCTGAGATCGAAGAGCTGAAACTGCAAGCCAAAGCAGGCCTCGAAGCCCGTCTGAGCGAAGCGCCGAAACTCTATGCGACCCGTGAGACCTATTTTGAACGGTTGGATTATGAGCTCGGCATCATCGAAGGCATGGGCTTTCCCGGCTACTTTCTGATCGTTGCCGACTTTATCAAATGGTCGAAGGAACAAGGCATTCCGGTCGGTCCCGGACGAGGGTCTGGCGCAGGGTCCTTGGTGGCGTGGGTGTTGACGATTACCGACCTCGACCCACTCCGTTTCGATCTGCTGTTCGAGCGGTTCCTCAATCCCGAGCGGGTTTCCATGCCCGACTTCGATATCGATTTCTGCCAGGAGCGCCGCGGCGAAGTGATCCGCTATGTTCGCGACAAATACGGCGCGGAGTCGGTTGCGATGATTATCACGTTCGGGACGCTGCAGGCGAAAGCTGTTGTGCGCGATGTCGGCCGGGTGATGCAGATGCCCTACGGCCAGGTTGATCGACTGGCCAAACTGATCCCGT
Source organism: Hyphomonadaceae bacterium (assembly GCA_043513745.1). GTDB lineage: Bacteria > Pseudomonadota > Alphaproteobacteria > Caulobacterales > Hyphomonadaceae > Henriciella. The sequence goes on along the minus strand of CP121341.1, from coordinate 3,180,234 downwards.
TCAATCCGGCGAAACCACCCAAGCTCTCCGAAGCGATTGAGGACGAGCCAAAATTTGATGAGGAAATCAGCCGCGATCCGCGCGTGCAAGAACTGCTCGATACCGCGCTGGCGCTGGAGGGCATGTATCGAAATGCCGGGACACACGCTGCGGGGGTGGTCATTGGTGACCGTCCTCTGACGGAACTGGTTCCGCTTTACAATGACCCGCGCGGCGACCTGCCGGCCACGCAGTTCAATATGAAATGGGCGGAGTCCGCGGGGCTCGTGAAGTTTGACTTCCTCGGCTTGAAGACGCTGACGGTGATCGACCGCGCGCTCAAGTTCATTCGCCGGGATGGACAGGATGTCGGGCCGGAATGGTTCAGCCTGGATGATCAAGCGACATACGAGCTGATGGCCTCTGGTGAAACGCTTGGCGTGTTCCAGCTCGAAGGGCAGGGCATGCGCGACACGCTGCGCAAAGTCCGTCCAGGTAATCTGGAAGACGTCATCGCGATCATCTCGCTCTATCGCCCAGGTCCGATGGACAATATTCCAGTCTACGTCGCGGGTAAGGATGATCCGGAAACGATCAAGTATCAGCATCCCGATCTCGAGCCGATCCTGCAAGCGACCTACGGCGTCCCTGTCTATCAGGAGCAGGTGATGCGGATGGCGCAGGAGATCGCAGGATACTCTCTCGGCGAAGCCGACTTGCTTCGTCGCGCCATGGGTAAGAAAAAGCTCGAAGAAATGGTCGCGCAGCGCCAACGCTTCCTGGAGGGAGCGAAGGAGCTGAAAGGGATCGAAGCCCCGCTGGCGAACGACATCTTTGATACGATGGAAAAGTTTGCGGGTTATGGCTTCAACAAATCGCACGCCGCTGCCTATGCATTGATTGGCTATCACACGGCCTATCTGAAACGCCACTTCCCCGTTGCGTTCCTGGCAGCGTCGATGAGCCTTGATCTGCACAATACCGACAAGCTTGCCGCCTTTTTCCAGGAATCGCGACGCTTGAAGATCCCGATCATCGCACCGAACGTGAATGAATCGACGGCTGATTTTGATGTTCGCGGCGACTCGATTGTGTACGCGCTTGGAGCCCTTAAGGGCGTCGGGCCCGAGGCGATGAAGCATCTCGTTCTGGAGCGTGAGAAGAATGGACAGTATCAATGCCTGCACGATCTCGCCGAACGGGTCGATCCAAAGGACATCAACAAGAAATGTTTCGAGCAGCTCTCCAAAGCGGGAGCCTTCGATCAATTGGAACCCAATCGGGCCAGGGCTCTGAAGTCGGCTCCGATGCTAGCCTCAGCATGTGCCGCATCTGCGGAAGACCGCGCCGGTGGGCAGGGCGGGCTGTTTGGAGAAGCAGAGCCGGCAATGCGTACGGATCTGCCCAAAGCAGCCGCGTGGAACATGCAGGAAAAGCTGGACCAGGAGTTTGCGGCGATCGGTTTCTATTTTTCCGGTCACCCGTTGGACGATATTATCGACAGTCTCGAAGATGGACGCATCACCTACGCGATGAATATTGAGGAATCGGCAGTTGATGGCCGTCCGATGGAGCTGATCGGTGTTGTCCGGCGCCGTGTCGAAAAACCGGCGCGCAATGGCGGCAAGTTTGCGTTCTTGACCCTGTCTGACCCGACCGGTGAGGTGGAGTTGATGGTGATGCCGGAATTGCTGGCCGATGTCCGTGACCAGCTGGAGCCTGGATCAGCCGTGGTTATCCTGACAGAAGTCCGCCGCCGAGATGATGAGATCCGGTTATCAGCGCGCCGTGTTCAGGCGATCGAACAGGCCCGGATCGCCAAGAAAGCGCCCGCCCTTTCTGTTAAAATGGAAAAAGGCGCCGATATGACAGGCCTGGCATCGATCGCCGCGCGCCTGCGGGGTGTGGCCGGGCAAGACCGCGGCGAAATCTTCATCCGAATGCCCATTGATGATGGGCGTGTCGTGACCTTGCAGCTGCCCGATACTTACCCGACGGGTATCGAGGCGTTGCGGGCGCTCAAAACCGCCCCTGGGGTTGCCCGCGTCGACCACGAGGCCGCCTGATTGGTTGCAATCTGAGCTGTATGGTTGCACCTCGCGGAAATTCATGTATAGACCCGCCCGTTAACCCCCGATGCGTGGTCCTTCCGGTGTCGGCCCTCTTGTGAGGTTCGATAGGGAGCATGCCGGTCAACCGGATAAGGAAAATTAAGATGGCTTTGCCTGAATTCACAATGCGTGAACTGCTCGAGTCTGGCGTTCACTTTGGTCACCAAACTCACCGCTGGAACCCCAAGATGAAGCAATTCATCTATGGCGCGCGTTCCGGCATCCACATTATGAACCTGTCGACGACTGTTCCGCTGCTTCACCAAGCTCTGGTCAAAGTCCGCGACACCGTCGCCAAAGGCGGCCGTGTGCTGTTCGTCGGCACCAAGCGCCAGGCCTCTCAGCCGGTCGCTGAAGCGGCACAGCGTTGTGCGCAGTATTACATGAACCACCGCTGGCTCGGTGGCACCCTGACCAACTGGTCGACCGTATCCAATTCCATCAAGCGCCTGCGTGAGCTGGATGAGCTTCTTGGTGATAAAGAGACTTCAGGTCTGACCAAGAAAGAACTCCTCAACCTCGAGCGCGACCGTGAGAAGCTGGACAAAGCGCTCGGCGGTATCGCGAATATGGGCGGCCTTCCGGATCTGATCTTTGTCATCGACACGAACAAAGAAGCGATTGCGATCAAGGAAGCTCGCAAACTCGGCATTCCAGTTGTCGCTGTCGTCGATACCAATTGCGACCCAGACGACGCTGATTTCCCATTCCCGGGCAATGACGATGCAGCGCGGGCGATTTCGCTCTACTGTAACCTCGTTGCTGACGCGGTGCTCGACGGACTTGCAGAGTCTTCTGCTGGTCTCGGCATTGACCTCGGCGAAGCGGAAGACATTGAGGCAATGGTTGAGCTCGACGTTGCAGCTGCGGATGCCGCCGAAGAGGCCGCTACCGAAGAAGCTGCTGCGGAAGCGCCAGCCGAAGACGCCGCGGCAGAAACACCGGCCGAAGACGCGACTGAAGACAAGACCGAAGCTTAACCCCTACAGGTTTAAACAGAAGGAAGACCAGGATGGCTCAAATCACTGCTGCCCTCGTCAAGGATCTGCGTGACAAGACTGGCGCAGGCATGATGGATGCAAAGAAGGCGCTCGTAGAGAATGACGGGAACGTAGAAGCGGCCGTCGATTGGCTGCGCGCGAAAGGCTTGTCCAAAGCCGCCAAGAAGTCTGGCCGCACCGCGGCTGACGGGCTCGTTGCTGCAATCGTCTCAGACGATGGCAAGACCGGCGCTGTCGTCGAACTCAACGCTGAAACCGATTTCGTGGCGCGCAACGAGACGTTCCAGAAGGCGCTCAGCGACATTGCGGCGATAGCCCTGACGACGGAAGGCACAACCGAGGCGCTTGCGTCTGCTGGCGCGCCCGATGGAGACGGCACAGTCGACGACATGATCAAGCGTCTTGTCGGAACGATTGGCGAGAACATGACCCTGCGCCGCGCGGCTCAGATCAAAGCGGACTCCGTTGCTGCCTACATCCACAGCGCCGAAGCGCCTGGAATGGGCAAGATCGGTGTTCTGGTTGGCTTGAACGGTTCTGGCGATTTGGCTGAAGCAGGCAAGAAAGTTGCGATGCACGTTGCAGCCACGTCTCCTGCGTCTGCCACTGTTGCAGACCTGGACGCAGAGCTGGTCGCACGTGAAAAGCAGGTTCTGACCGAGCAAGCTGAGCAAAGTGGCAAGCCTGCCAATGTCATCGAAAAGATGATCGAAGGCCGGATCAAGAAATACTACAAAGAAGTTGTTCTGGTTGAGCAGCAATTCGTCATGAACCCTGACCAGACGGTCGCTCAGTTCCTGGCCGATAGCGGCGCAGAACTGGCTGGCTTTATCATGTTCAAGCTCGGCGAGGGCATCGAAAAGGCGGAAGACAACTTCGCGGATGAAGTTGCTTCAATGACCAAGGCTTAAGGCCTTAAAAAAATAAGTGCTTTTGGGTCCCGGCCACCGATGACAGGTGGCCGGGAATCTTTTATGCCCTCATGGGATATTGGAGACGTGTCATGTCAGGTGAAACAGAACCCTCAAGCGACCTACGGTATAAACGCGTCCTTCTGAAAATTTCCGGCGAAGCCCTGATGGGGCAAACCGACTATGGCATTCACATGCCCACGTGCCTGAGGTTTGCCGAAGAAATCGCTGCGGCCCGCGAGCTCGGTGTCGAAATCTGCCTGGTGATCGGCGGCGGTAATATCTTTCGTGGTATGAAAGGGGCGGCGCAGGGCATGGAGCGCTCGCAAGCTGACTCGATGGGGATGCTCGCGACGATCATGAATGCTCTTGCGATGCAGAGCGCCCTGGAGTCGATTGGCGTTCAGACGCGGGTTCAGTCCGGCATTCGGATGGATGAGATCTGCGAACCGTTCATCCGGCGCCGCGCGATCCGCCATATGGAAAAGCGACGCGTCGTGATTTTTGCGGCCGGAACCGGCAATCCGTATTTCACCACTGATACCGGCGCGGCTCTACGCGCGGCAGAGATGCACTGCGATGCGATGATGAAGGGTACTCAGGTCGATGGGGTCTATTCCGCTGATCCGAAAACCGATCCAAACGCTGAGCGTTATGATCATCTGACCTACCAGGATGTTCTCGCACGCAACCTGAAAGTTATGGACGCATCGGCGGTGAGCCTTATGCGTGACACAAACATCCCGATTGTGGTTTTCTCTTTGCACAATAAAGGGGCCCTGCAGGACGTATTGACAGGTCGAGGCCCAAGCACAGTCATCTCCGGTTCGTGAGGAATAGAAAATGAGTTACGATAAAAAAGATCTCGAACGCCGTATGGACGGCGCCATCAGCGCCTTGCAGGCAGAATTGCAAGGTCTGCGAACCGGCCGAGCTTCGGTCAACTTGCTCGATAATGTTCAAGTGTCGGCTTATGGCTCGATGATGCCGCTGAACCAGGTGGGCTCTGTCTCCATCATGGATGCGCGCATGATTGGCGTGAATATTTGGGATAAGGGCCTGGTTGGAGCCGCCGACAAAGCGATCCGCGAATCCGGGCTGGGTTTGAACCCTGTCGTGGATGGTCAGACGCTGCGCATTCCGATCCCGCCGCTGAATGAAGAGCGTCGGCTCGAACTGACCAAAGTTGCTGGCAAATATGCCGAGGCCGGGCGTGTTGCCGTCCGCAATGTCCGCCGAGACGGCATGGACGGGCTAAAGAAAATGGAAAAAGACGGTGAGATCAGCGAAGATGATCACCGCTCGCTTACTGATGAGGTTCAGAAACTCACTGACATCTATGTCGGTAAAGTCGATGAGGCGCTGAAGAACAAAGAAGCGGAGATCATGCAGGTTTGACCTCCGCGCCATCAGCTGCCCAAACCGGGGAGGGTGGGCCTCCTGCCGGCAGTTTCCCAGACCACGTTGCGATCATCATGGATGGCAACGGGCGCTGGGCGAAGTCGCGGAACCTGCCGCGCGCGGTCGGTCACGAGCGCGGTGTTGAAGCGCTCCGCCGCACAGTTGAAGCGGCGCAAGATGTCGGTCTAAAAAACCTCACCGTATATTCCTTCTCGACCGAGAACTGGCGCCGTCCGGTCTCCGAGGTCAACGCCTTGTTTGGGCTACTGAAAGCGTACGTTAAACGAGACCTGGATCGCCTGGCGCGGGAAGGTGTTCGCGTTCGCATCTTGGGCACACGCAAAGGTTTGCCGGACGATATTCGCGAGCTTGTTGATCGAGCAGAGGCGCGGACCGAAGCCAATTCAAAATTCAATCTTTGTATCGCCTTCAACTATGGCGGCCGCGAAGAGATTGTCCGCGCGGTACAAAAGGCTGCTAAATCGATCACGGACGGCTCACTCAATCCCGATACGCTCGACGAAGAGTCTTTCGAGCAATTCCTCGACACGTCCGAAGTGCCTGATCCGGATTTTGTCATCCGCACGAGCGGTGAATATCGATTGAGTAATTTTCTGATCTGGCAAGCCGCTTATGCTGAGTTGGTGTTTATGGACGTGCTCTGGCCAGATTTTGGAAAAGAGCATCTGATTGAGGCAATTGAGACGTTTCAAAAGCGGGAACGTCGTTTTGGCGGTCTGGCTTCCGGAGCTGCTTGAGCATGGCGCCGCAGCAGCAACATGACGGCCAGCTCGGCGATCTCAGGCTACGGCTAGTATCGGCTGGCGTGCTCATTCCATTTGGATTGTATGTTGTCTGGACCGGCGGGTTGCTTTTGGCGATTGCCTGCGGAGTGTTCGCCGCCTTGATGGCTTACGAGTGGATCCGGATGACGGCATCGCCGTCGATGAAGGCATTTGTTGCGCTCGCCATTTTGCCATTCTTTCCGGCAGCGCTCGGCGCACCGGTTTGGGCTGTTTGGGCTTTGCTGGGAGCCATGATCGCGGCGAGTTTTACCCATTCGGTATCAGGAAAGCGCGGAGCGGAGAGCTTTGGTCTGCTCTACGTCGCCGGAATGCCGCTGTGTTTGTTTCTATTGCGTGAAGGGCCTTGGGATGGCGCCGCTGCTGCCCTGATATTCATGGGTATCGTTTGGGGGTCCGACTCCGCTGCCTATTTCACGGGTCGTCAGTTGAGAGGCCCATTGCTCCACCCGGATTCGCCGTCAAAGACTTGGAGCGGCGCCATCGGCGCTGTCATCTTCAGCGCCCTCTGTGGCGCACTGGCTGCACATCTGACCGGCGGGATGCTGATCGCCTGGGTGCTCGTGGGTGGACTGGTATCTATCATCGCGCAGATGGGTGATATGTTCGAAAGCTCGCTCAAGCGCCGATATGGGATCAAGGATTCCAGCGGTTTCGTTCCTGGACATGGTGGATTGCTCGATCGGGTGGACGGGCTTGGAATGGTTTGCGTCGTCGCGGCGCTGGCATTTCTGTTTGCGCCGGACTTCGTTCGCGTACTAGGGCTAGCGGTATGAGTGGCGTTAGAACCATCTCGATTCTTGGATCGACCGGATCAATCGGAACATCGGCCTTGTCGGTGGTCGAGCACGCGAATGCGCAAGGTGCAGAACCCGTTTTTAAAATTGATACGCTGACCGGCGGGCGCAATGCCGACTTGCTGATTCAGCAGGCGAAGCAGCACCGGCCAAACTGCGTGGTGATCGCTGATCCGTCCAAACGCGAACATATCTCTGACGCCCTGTCCGGTCTGGACATTGAGGTTCATGCGGGCCCCGAAGCAATTGAGGATTTGGCCAAGCGCCCCGTTGATAGACTTCTGGCTGCCATTGTTGGGATTTCTGGCCTGCCGTCGACACTTGCGGCTCTGCAAGCCGGGAATTCGGTCGCACTTGCTAATAAGGAAAGCATGGTCTGTGCAGGGCCGCTGCTTAACCGGGTCGCTGCGGAAAAGCAGGTCGCGATTGTGCCGACAGATTCAGAGCACAATGCCATGTTTCAGGTCATGGAGCGCCGCGAGGATGTTGAGCGCATCATCCTGACGGCGTCCGGCGGGCCATTTCGCACGACAAGCCGACAAGAGCTGAAAGCGGTCACCCCACGGCGCGCTCTTGCCCATCCAAGATGGGACATGGGAGAGAAAATCTCCATCGATAGCGCCACGCTTTTCAACAAAGGCCTGGAACTGATCGAGGCCTGTTACCTGTTCGATATGAGCGAAGACGAAATCGAAGTGGTCGTACATCCGCAGTCGATCATACACTCAGCCGTTGCCTATCGGGATGGATCTGTCCTTGCTCAGATGGGTGTGCCAGACATGCGGACGCCCATCGCACACGCCTTAACCTGGCCAGAGCGGCGAGAACCAACTCCGGTCGAGAGGCTGGATCTGGTGGCGCTGAGCCGGCTCGATTTTGAGGCGCTGGATAGTGCCAGATTCCCCGCCGTTGAGCTTTCACGTGAGGCCATCCGGATCGGAAAAGGCGTCCCAATCGCATTAAATTGCGCTAATGAAGGTGCTGTAGCTGCATTTCTGGCGGGCCAATGCGGATTTCTCGACATAAGCTGGGTCGTAGAGACTGTGATGGAGCGGTTTCTAAGCGGCTCAATGTCTTGTGAGGATTGCGGAAATTTGGAAGCGGTTCTAGCAATACAAGCCGAAGCTGAAAGATTGACGGGCGCGCTTCTGGAAGAAGTGAAGAGCCAGAAGCAGGAGCGTACAGCGTGACCGAGATTCTGTCGCAAGGCCCGATATTTTTGGTGTGCCTGGCATTCCTGCTCGGTGTCGTCGTGATTATCCACGAACTCGGACACTATTGGATGGGGCGCTACTTCGGGGCTGCCGTCGAATCGTTCTCAATCGGTTTCGGTAAGCCGATTTACGAAACCAAGGACAAGAACGGAACGCGCTGGCGTGTGAACTGGATTCCGCTCGGCGGATTCGTGAAGTTCGTGGGCGAAAGCCAGATGCCGAGCGATGTTGGCCGCATCGAAGATGGGCCCTCTGGTAAACCGTATCCGCAGCTCGGCGTGGGCGCGCGGTCTTTGGTGGCGCTTGCTGGGCCAGCCGCGAACTTCGTTCTGGCTGTTTTGCTGTTTGCGATCTTCTTCGGATTTCGCGGTGTCGAAACTTACGATGTCTATGCATATGAGGTCGCACCAGATTATCCGGCTGCCGAGGCAGGATTGCAGGCGGGCGACGTTATTCGAACGATTGATGGAAAACCGATCCAAGCGCTGTCGGACCTGATCGTGATCACCAGCATGTCTTCCGGACGCGCGCTGGATTTCGAGGTGACCCGCGGAGATGAAGCGCTCACCCTGGCAGTAACACCGCGCCGTGAAACGCGCCGGAACCAGCTTGGGCAGATCGTGCCGCAAGGAACCATCGGAATTATTCCGGCTCCGGTTATGGAGACTGTAGAGTTTCGCCGATACGGGCCGATCAGCGCCGTTGGAGCGGGCGTTCTGGAAACCAAAAGTACGGTCGAGCATACCGTTTACATGCTTGGCCGGATCATCACCGGTAAAGAACCGCTGGCTTTGATGAGCGGGCCGGTTGCAATCGGAGATGCCGGACGGCGAATCGTCAACCAGACATTGGGTGCAGAGACTGTGCCTTTGACCACGCGACTAAGCGCGCTCGGATGGTCAGCCCTGCAACTATGTGCGCTGATCTCGATTGGGATTGGCTTTTTCAACCTGTTACCACTGCCGGTTCTCGACGGTGGCCACCTCGTATTCAATGCGTATGAATTCGTAACCGGCAAGGTCATGCCGGAAAAGGTGCAGGAAGTGGCATTGATGGCTGGGCTCGGTCTGCTATTGACCATGTTCGTGTTCATCACTTGGGGCGATGTTCTGGAAACGGGTCTTTTCCAAAGACCAACAAGCGAATAGGACGCTTACCAAGGAGGATCGAGGGATCGATGCGTAAAGTACTTGCTGCAGCCTTTATGGCGATGAGCACACTCGCAATAACCGCAACGCCGGTTGTTGAGGCCGTGGCTCAATCTGCCGAAACGATTCGTCAGATCCGAATCGAAGGCAATCAACGTATCGAAGATCGCACCGTGCAGTCCTACCTGCTGGTGGCGCCCGGCGACACATTCGATCCTTCGCGGATCGACTTGTCGCTCAAGACGCTGTTTGCGACTGGCCTATTTGCGGATGCGAGCTTCGACAAAGTCGGACCAGATCTTGTCGTTCGCGTCGTCGAGAACCCGATCATCAACCGCGTACTTTTCGAGGGCAATCGCGCGCTGGACGACGACAAGCTTCGTGAAGAAGTTCAGGCTGCCCCGCGTGGGATCTTTACTGCCGCGCGGGTGCAAGCGGATGTGCAGCGTATTCTGGAGCTCTACAGGCAGTCTGGCCGGTTCTCGGCGGCCGTGGAGCCACAATATAAACCGCTTGATCAGAACCGGGTGGATCTCGTTTTCGTCGTGACCGAAGGGCCGGTAACGGGCGTTCGCGCAATCAATTTCATCGGTAATGATGAGTTTGCCGATCGCCGGCTGCGTAGCGAGGTTGTGACCAAGCAGTCGCGCTGGTGGCGCTTTTTCAGTTCGAACGACAATTACGATCCTGGTCGCCTCGAATATGATCGAGAACTGCTCCGACAATTCTATCAAAACCGCGGATACTATGATTTTCGCGTGATTTCTGCAGTGGCGGATCTGACGCCGGATCGCGAAGACTTTTATATCACCTACACGATTGAAGAAGGTGAGCAGTACACATTCGGTGATGTCCAGGTTGAAACGGCGCTCGATAAGCTGAGTTCTGATGGACTGCGTCGCGCGGTTCCGATTCAGGACGGAGACCTCTTCCGTGGGGATCTTATTGAAGATACGATCGACACGCTGACCTACGCAGCTGGTATCGCCGGATACGCGTTTGTCGACGTAAATCCGCAACTTGAAGCCGATCCGGAAACGCGCAAAGTCAATGTGACGTTCGCGATTGATGAAGGCCCGCGTGTTTACATTGAGCGGATCAACATTGTTGGCAATACCAGCACGATTGACCGCGTTATCCGCCGTGAACTCCGAGTTGCTGAAGGCGATGCGTTTAATCGGGTCTTGCTTGATCGCTCTCGCAACCGGGTGCGTGCCCTCGGCTATTTTGAAGACGTTGAAATTACTGAGCGCGCAGGCTCACGGCCCGATAGAACGGTGGTCGATCTCGCAGTTAAAGAACAGGCAACCGGCGAACTCTCGTTCGCTGCAGGGTTCTCATCCGTTGACGCGTTCCTGATCGATCTCAGCGTTTCACAACGAAATCTTCGCGGACGCGGACAGAGCCTCATTGCGCGAGTCTCGGCGTCAGATCGTCAGCAGTTCGTGGATTTCCGCTTCCAGGAGCCGCGCTTCCTGGATCGCAATCTGTCCGCCGGATTGGAGCTATTCTCCACGCGATCCGACTTTCTGGATGTATCGGACTTCGAGTCAGAAACCATCGGTGCGGGCGTCAGCTTCGGGTTCCCGGTCACCGACAATACCGGTTTGCAGCTGCGATATCGTTTGCAGTCCGACGAGATCAACGTTGAAGACACACAGCTTGTAATTATTGAGGCCACCGGCGCGCTCGCAACTGAGGATGTCCTGATTGATCAGAACAACCCGCAAACACCAGATGACCCGAGCGACGATACTGCCTTTCCAGTCCCGATTTCGCCTGACACGGTTCCATTGCCAGCTGGCACGATCGTAGTTGATCAGTGTTCCGAGCAATTCTCCTTCCGTTCGACAATTTGTAACAGCGAGCGTTCGGATATTACGTCTCTCGTTGGCTATTCGTTTAATTGGGACCGCCGAAATGATCCTATCGCGCCAACGGGCGGATTTGATTTCTCGATTTCGCAAGATATTGCGGGCCTTGGCGGTGATGTTCAGTATTTGCGGACGGAGCTCTCTGGCGCCACCTATCGCGGGATCTTCAAGGGTGTGCGGGCCAGCGTAAGAGTGTCCGCGGGCGCGATCGAACCGTTCGGCGATGATGATAGTATTCGGATCAATAACCGCTTCTTCCGCGGCGGATCTTCATTCCGCGGATTCGATGTTGCAGGTCTGGGCCCTCGCGTGGTCGATGTAATTGCCGATACCGATGGAAATGTGATTGAAGTCATCCCGCAAAACTCACTCGGCGGCAAAATCTATTACCAGGGTACCGGTGAGCTAACGGTTCCGAACTACCTGCCTGAAGAGTATGGGATCCGCACAAAACTGTTCATCGAAGCAGGGTCTGTCGGTATTCTGGACGACGCAGATCTGGACGATCAAATCTTTTTCACCACGCAGGCAGGACAGATCAACAACATTCCGGGTGGTTTGCCGGCGTCACGGCAAATCAGAGACGGATTAGGCCTTCGGGCATCTGCAGGACTTTCAGTGGGCTGGGACTCGCCGTTCGGACCAATTCAGTTCGACTTTTCACAAATCCTACGCAAGGAGGAGTACGACCGAACCGAGACCTTCCGTTTCAGTACGTCTACTCGTTTCTAGTTCAATCATTGTTCTCACAGGAGAGAGACACATGTTTCCCGTTAAATCCATTCTCACGGCTCTCGCGATTGCGGTATCAGCACCGTTCACTTTGGCCTCCGCTGCGTACGCGCAAGGAACCAACGTCATCGTCATAGATCGCACCCAGATCCTGACCCAAAGCAAAGCGGGTCTTGACGTGGCGACCAAGATCCAGGGGATCGAGGCTTCCATGCAGGCTGAATTGCAGCCGACCGCGACGCAACTTCAGACTGAGGGTGCGGCGATCGAAGCTAAAACGGCCAATATGACGCCGGAAGCTATGCGCGCCGACGCCGCTTTGAAAACAGAAGTCGAAAATTACGCTCGCAAGGCGAATGATTTCAATCGCAATCGCCAGATCGCGGCGCAGGAATTGGCGCTGACAGAGCGCAAGGCGCTGATTGATCTCAACAATGCGCTTATTCCCATTTTGCGCGATGTCGTAGCGGAAACTGGCGCCAACGTTATTCTGGATCGGTCGACTGTGATCTTCACGGATGAGACGACAGACAAAACTGCAAGCGTGATCGCCAAGCTCGACGCCGCGACCCCAACCATCGCAGTTACCCGTCAGAAGATGCCGACGCAGCCTGCTCAGCAGTAAAGCATCGGGGGGCTGATGCCAGTCGACGAGCGCTTCTACACTTATAAAGGTCCGCAGACATTGCGGACCCTTCTTGATGTCTGTGGTTTGGACGTAAGCGGCGATGCGGATGCGGATGCGGAGATACGCGGAATCGCCTCAGCCGCGATGGCGCGCAAAGGTGATATCTGTTTTTTCGAAGGTGATCCGCGACGGGGTATGGACGTCAGCGCCGACGCAACCGCGTGTTTCGTCACAGAAGAGGCTGCAGAGGCAGTGCCAGAAGGCGTTGTGCCGGTCGTCGTTTCTCATCCTCGGTATGCGCACAAACGCGCCGGAGAAGCATTGTATGAGCTGAAGGCCTGGACCGCCGCGGGAGAGCCCCCGTCAATTCATCCAAGTGCCGAGATTGCGCCAACCGCCGTGGTCGGGGCGGGCGCTGCGATTGGCGAATGCGCGCAGATCGCGCCCGGCGCGGTGATCGGGCCGGGAGTCCAGATCGGCGCGCGAACCAAAATTGGACCGAATGCAGCCGTTCGCTGCACCTTGATTGGTAACGATGTAACTGTCCTTTCCGGGGTTAGCATTGGCGAGGCGGGATTCGGTGTAACCGCCGGACCTTTAGGCGCTGAAGACGTCCCTCAGTGGGGGCGTGTGATTATTCAGGACCAGGTATCGATCGGAGCAAATTCCTGTGTCGATCGCGGTGCCTTTGATGATACGATTATAGGCGAGCGCACCAAGATCGATAACCTGGTTCAGATCGCGCACAATGTTGTCATTGGCCGTAACGTCATGATGGCGAGCTTTACCGGGATCTCGGGCACTACTTCTATTGGCGATGGCGTGGTTATGGGCGGACGCGTCGGAATTGCGGACCATGTCCATATCGGCGCCGGGGCACGCCTCGCCGCCGGATCAGGCATCTTCCGTGATATACCTCCAGGCGAGGCATGGGGAGGAACCCCAGCCCGTCCTTTACGTCAGTATCTGCGCGAGATTGCCTGGATTCAGAAACAAGTTGCGCCAAAGAAGAAGCCAAAATGAGCGTCACCATTCACCCTACAGCCGTCGTTGAAACCGGTGCAGAGCTCGGATCCAATGTCACAGTTGGAGCGATGGCTTATGTCGGGCCAGATGCAGTGCTTTACGACAATGTCACACTGCACCCGAAATCAACTGTCTTTGGGCGCACGCTCCTCAACGAGCATGTCGAAGTGTTCCCTGGCTCCGTATTGGGCGGCCCGCCGCAAGTGCTCGGTTACAAGGACAGTCAAGAATCACGCCTCGAGGTCGGCGCGCGAACGGTCATGCGCGAACACACCACGCTGCACACCGGATCTCCAGAGCATGGCGGCGTAACCAAGGTTGGCGCGGACTGCCTGTTCATGGCGCATACTCATGCTGCTCATGACTGTGTGGTTGGCGATAGCTGTGTTGTGGCAAACAACACCCATATTGGCGGGCATGTCACAGTCGGGGAGCAAGTCTGGTTCGGCGGTGCGGTCGCGGTCCACCAATGGTGCCGTATTGGCCCCCACGCCTTCGTCGGCGGTGGATCTATTCTGGTCGCAGACGTTATCCCGTTTGGCTCTGTGGTCGGCAATCATGCCCACCTTGCCGGGCTGAATGTGGTCGGCCTGAAGCGCCGCGGCTTTTCCAGAGAGACGATCCGAAGCCTCCGCTCCGCCTATCGCATGCTCTACGCGAAAGAAGGCACATTCTCGGAGCGCCTCGAAGACACCGCCGCGACATTTGCTGAAACCGCAGAAGTCATGCAAATCGTTGATTTCATTCGCAGCAGCAAGAACCGCGCTTTGTGTCTGCCGCGATAGGAGGTCCGTTTGGCACCACTAGGCATCATTGCAGGATTGGGAGAGCTACCCGTCCAGGTCGCTGACGCGGCAATGGCGCGCGGGCAGGGTGTCTACGTCTTGCGCTTGAGAGGGTTCGAGGAAGCAGCGCTCGAGCGGTTTCCAGGCGAGGTGAACGGCCTTGCTGAGATCGGAAAGGCATTCAAGGCCTTCCGTCAAGCTGGATGTGAGCAGGTCTGTTTTGCCGGCATCGTCAAACGCCCTGACTTCAAAGCGCTCAAACCCGACATGAAAGGCATGACACTTCTGCCCAAAGCGATTTCAGCCGCCCGCAAAGGCGATGATGCGCTGCTGACTTTTATGATCGAAGTGTTCGAAGACGAAGGATTCGAGATCATCGGAGCGAATGAGGCAGCGGGTCATCTGGAGGCCCCTGGGGGCTTGTTAGCGGGGCCGATGCCGACGGACGCACAACGCGACGATCTGGAGAAGGCGGCAGAGATCGCCCTCGAGATAGGCCGCATGGATATCGGGCAGGGGGCCATCGTTGCGAATGGACTTGTGCTCTGTGTCGAGGCGCAGGAAGGCACCGATGAAATGCTCAAGCGTTGTGCCGAGCTTCCTGGCGAAATCAGAGGCGCTGAGGCGGAACGCATCGGCGTTCTGGTGAAGCGCCCGAAGCCGCAACAGGAACGCCGGATAGATTTGCCAACAATTGGCAAGAAGACAGTTGATGGCGTCGCCGCAGCAGGCCTCGCAGGCATTGGCTATGAGGCGGGCGGCGCTCTAATCGTCGATGTCGATTCAGTCAAAGCTCGCGCAAATGAACTCGGTATTTTCCTCTTCGGGTTCCCGCAGGATTCGAGCGCGTGACGGCGCCGCGCATTTTCCTGGTAGCCGCCGAGCCATCGGGAGATCTATTGGCGCGCGAAACGGCTGAAGCGATCAAATCGCAGGCGCCCGGCGTTGAGCTGGCGGGGATTGGCGGCGGAGAACTCAAGAAGATCGGGATAGAGTCGCCGATCGACATCGCGCCGCTCTCCATTCTCGGCTTATTCGAAGGTCTGAAGGCGTATGGCACGGTAGTGAAACTGGCCGACGCCGCTGCTGACGCAATTCTGGCCTTTGAGCCTGATGCGGTGATCCTGGTCGATTCATGGGGCTTCATGTTGCGCGTCGCCCAGCGGGTGCGTGATCGCAACCCCGCAATCAAACTAATCAAACTGGTCGGACCTCAAGTCTGGGCGACACGCCCCGGCCGCGCCAAGACGCTGTCTAACCTCGTCGATCATTTGATCTGCATCCATCAGATGGAAACGGATTACTATGAGCCACATGGGCTTCCTGTAACGGTAATGGGCAATCCCGCGCTCAGCCGGACCCAGCGCGGCAATCGTGATGCCTTCCGCGGCAAGCTCGGACTATCGGGATCAGAACAGATGGTCTTGATCCTGCCGGGTAGCCGTCCGAGCGAGATTAAGCGTGTTGCTCCGGTGCTGATGGAAGCCGCATGGCTGCTGAAATCTGAACGCCCCGAGCTGCGCATCGTCACGGCGCCAGCGCCGTCGGTTCGCGCACAATTCATAGCAGATTACCCCAATCTAGCCGACTGGGCGGTGATCACGGATGAGGGTGACGAAGCAGCAGATATCATGGCCGCTGCGGACTTAGCGCTAGCGTGCTCCGGGACGGTCACCAGCGAACTTGCAGTACAGGGAACCCCCTTCATTGTCGGGTACAAGACCGGTTGGATTACCTGGTCTCTCGCGCGGTACCTTCTCTACAAGCCTGAGCATATCACGCTCCTCAATATCGCTGCCGATGATACCGAGATTGCACCCGAATATGTCCAGACGCGTTTTCGAGCGGACCTTCTAGCAGAGCGTGCGGGCGCGTTACTTTCCGATGCAGACGCTCTGCGGGCTCAAACAGAAGCCCAAAACAAAGCGCTCTCCCGAATGGGAGAGCGCGATGAAGATGCGCCATTTATCGCGGCGCAAACGATCTTGAGCGTGATTAGCGATCAGAAATAGGAACGAAGTCGCGTTTTGCCGCGCCCGTATAGATCTGGCGCGGGCGACCGATGCGCTGTGATGGATCTTCAATGAATTCGTTCAGCTGCGAACACCAGCCAACAGTCCGGGCCAGCGCGAACAGCACTGTGAACATGTCTGTCGGGAAGCCCATGGCGTCCAGAATAACGCCGGAATAGAAATCGACGTTTGGATAGAGCTTCTTCTCGCGGAAATAGTCATCTTCCAGAGCGAGGCGCTCCAGTTCCTTGGCGACGCGCAGGATCGGCGTATCGACGCCGAGCTCGTCGAGAACTTCGTGAGCGGTTTTCTGCATCACGGTCGCGCGGGGGTCGTAGTTTTTGTAAACCCGGTGGCCGAAGCCCATCAGGCGGAAACTGTCGGCCTTGTCTTTTGATTTTTCGATGTATTCCGGGATGCGATCGACGGTGCCAATTTCGCGGAGCATGTTGAGGCAGGCTTCGTTTGCACCGCCATGGCTTGGACCCCAAAGCGAAGCTACGCCAGCGGCAATCGCCGCATAAGGGTGGGCGCCCGAAGACCCTGCAAGACGGACGGTCGAGGTCGATGCGTTCTGCTCGTGATCGGCGTGGAGGATAAAGATTTTGTCCATCGCGCGGGCGAGCGTCTGGCTGGTCTTGTACTTCTCAGCCGGGACGGAGAAACACATCCGCAGGAAGTTTTCGCCGTAAGACAGCTCATTCACTGGATCGACGAATTTCTGACCCTGTGTGTACTTGTAAATGCGAGCCGCGAGTGTCGGCATTTTGGCGATCAAACGGATATAAGCGAGGTTGCGTTCCTCGGGGTCTGAGCTGTCCATCGCTCCAGGATAGAACGCCGACATCGCGCCAACCGTACCCGTCAGCATAGCCATCGGGTGGCTGTCACGCCGGAAACCGTCAAAGAATCGGTCCATTTGCGTGTGCAGGAGCGTGTGCTGAGTCACACGGCCGTTGAACTCGCGGAATTCAGCCTGGGTCGGCAGTTCGCCGTTCAAAAGGAGATAAGCAACTTCCAGAAAGCCGGATTGCGCAGCGAGTTGGTCAATCGGGTAACCGCGGTGCAGCAGAATCCCTTCCTCGCCATCGATAAAGGTGATCTGGCTTTCGCAAGAGCCCGTGGACGTAAAACCGGGGTCGAGCGTGAATACGCCGCCATCCGCGTAAAGGCGTCTGACGTCAACAACGTCGGGGCCATGCGTGCCACTCAGAACGGGGAGTTCAAGGGTTTTACCCTTTACCTCAAGCTTCGCGGTATCGGTTTGTTTGGTCTTGTTGATCATCTCAGCCCTCATGCATATTCCGTTCTCTTAGCCCACCCAGAGCGGGCAAGTGGTTATCTATACGTGCCAAGACTTCGTCGCGGCCAAGCCAATACATGACGGGCGCGAGATCTGGCGCTGGCAGACCTCCGGTCAGCGCGGCCCGCAGCGGCGGACCAACCTGTCCCATGGAGAGAGTGTGCGCTGCACAATATGTGTCCAGAACACCCTGCAATGCTTCAATAGTCCAAGAATCCGCGGCGTCTAGTGCTTCACGGAGTCCTGACAGACGTTTGATCCCGTCTTCGCGTAAGGCTTTACGGGCTTTCTTATTGAGGCTTTCGGCGTTGCTATCCCAAAGAAAACGGCAGGATTCGGCCAATTCCGGCAGAGTTTGCCCGCGTTCTTTAAGCGTTGCTATCGCATGCTGCACGCGCTCAGTCAGGACTGATGTCAACGGCGAAAGCTTTTCGATTTCAGGTCCGAGCAGGGCGAGGAGGCGTGTCTCATCGATACTTCTGATGAAATGAGCGTTTACGTCGCCAAGTTTCTCCAGATCGAGCCGGCCCGGCGCCTTGTTGATGCCATCCAGGTCGAAAACGGCGACCGCTTCTTCCATCGTGAAGACTTCCTGGTCGCCATGGCTCCACCCGAGACGCACGAGATAGGAATTCATGGCTTCGGGCAAATACCCCATGTCCTGGTACGCCAATGTGGAGAGCGCCCCATGTCGTTTGGACAGTTTGGCGCCGTCTGAGCCATGGATCATCGGAACATGCGCAAATTCTGGCACGTGCCACCCCATCGCCTGGTAAATCGGGAGCTGTCGGAACGTATTGCGGAAATGATCGTCGCCTCGGATTACATGGGTGACACCCATATCGTGATCGTCGACCACGACAGCTAGCATATAAGTCGGTGTCCCATCGGCCCGGAGCAGGATGAGATCGTCGATTTCGCGCGTCTTCAAAATCACCTTGCCCTGTACATGATCGGAGACTGCGATCTCCTCGTCATTGGGAGCGCGAAGACGAATGGTGTAGGGGGCGTCTGGGCTCGGCGGAACTCCGCCATCGCGCCAGGGGGATCGATACGGCGCGAGCAGTTCATCGGCTTCCGCCAACAGTGCCTCACGCTGAGTGTCGCTCAACCCGTCCGCTTTCGCGGCCTTGCGCTTTTCTTCGCCAGCGTCGCGCCTGGCTTGTAGTTCTTCGGGAGTCGCATAGCACTTGAACGCCGTCCCATTGGCGATCATCTGCTGCGCGCACTCCACGTGGCGATCTACATTTTTGCTCTGAAAAACAATGTCTTCGTCGGCATGAAGGCCAAGCCAATTCATGCCATCGAGAATGGCTTGCGTGGCCTCGTCGGTTGACCGCGCCTTATCGGTGTCTTCCACGCGTAGCAGAAATTTTCCGCCGTGATGTTTGGCGAAGAGATAGTTGAAGAGCGCCGTGCGCGCGCCGCCAATATGCAGCATTCCGGTCGGGGAAGGGGCAAAACGGGTAACGACTGTCATCGACGACTTTCGAAGCTTGTGGACGGGATTCAGACGATTCTTCCCCGCTTCAACACGCTCTGCTACAGTTTCGCAAGGGGTGGGAGGAAAGATGCGGCGTTTTCCGTCGTCCTTATTACAGTTCACCTCGCGAGACAGGGTTCCAACATTCTATGCGCTCGGCATGCTGACGGGGGCGGCCTGGTACTTTTCGGTAGACTTTGAACCGACGCTGCTCTGGATCGTCGTGGGCGCGATCTCCAGCGGTCTAACCGCACTGTTTAGTCGGCGGCTGCAGCATACTGCCCTGCTCCATGTCATCGCGATTATCGCGTTCTCTTCGACCTTGGGGGCGCTGGCAGGGAGTTTGGCGACGCAGCGCCTGTCTCATGTGCAAATCGATCAGCCGGTCGGCCCCGTGATGGTGGAAGGCTGGATAACGCGCATCGAGCCCGCGAAGCGCGGTGTCAGGTTGGTTATTCGGGTTCATGCCATGGATGGAGTATCGGCAGACCAAACGCCGGATCTAGTGCGGCTGACCCAAATTTCGCGACTAGAGACTGAGCCAGGGCGCTTTGTGCGTTGCTGGGCGGCGTTGAGGCCGCCGCCAGCGCCGGTCATCCAGGGTGACTACGCGTTTGACCGACAGGCCTGGTATAGCGGCCTTGGCGGTGTTGGATATGTAAAGGGACGCTGTCAGGGCGGCGGCGTCGGAGCGCCGCCCAATGGATCAGATGCCCTCGATTTAGAGATTGGCAAGGTCCGGCGGCGGCTTGGTCAGCATGTTCGCGCCTCAGCTGGGGAAAGAGCCGGGGGTTTTGCAGCGGCGCTGGCGTCGGGTGACCGCAGTTTTCTGTCGCAAGCGGATCAGGAGGCTTTGCGCCGTGCGGGCCTCGCGCATCTGCTGGCCATCTCTGGTCTACACATAGGGATTGTCGGTGGGTTGGTCTTCGCTCTGGTTTGGCGCGGCCTCGCCCTGATCGAGCCGTTGGCCTTGCGATACTCGGTCAAGAAACCCGCGGCAGCGGCGGCTTTGATGGTCTGCGGGGCGTATCTGGTTTTGTCCGGTGCCAGCGTTTCAACACAGCGTGCCTATGTCATGGCGCTGGTGTTTTTCGGAGCCGTGCTGTTCGATCGCGCCGCCCTGACGCAGCGCTCGCTCGCCATAGCGATGATCATCATTATCGTAATGGCGCCCTGGAGCGTTCTGACCCCAGGATTCCAGATGTCGTTCGCGGCGACATTAGTTTTGATTGCGACTTATGAAGCGTGGAAAGAGCGAAGACAGGCGGACCTTAAGAGCCCGCACGGCGTCGGCTTCTGGATCAAATCCATAGCCGTAACGTCTTTTGTCACCAGTCTCGCGACCATGCCGTTCGCGCTCTACCATTTTGAGCGGGCGGCGGGGCTCGGCATCCTCGCCAATATGCTGGCCATGCCGATCATCAGCCTCGTAAGCGCGCCATTTGCAGCAGGAGCTTTGCTGCTTTCCCCATTTGGATTGGAGGGAGCGGCTTTGAGGGCGTTCGGGTATTCGTTGGAATGGGTGCTCAACATTGCTCATACGGTCAGGGCGTGGGGTTTCTTTGACGGCGTAGCATTGCCCAAGATGCCCGCCACAAGCCTATCGCTGTTCGCGGCGACCATGATTTCGATGTGCGTCTTGGTGCGACGCCGAGGCAGCGCGGTCGTTGCGGCAATCCTCATAATGAGCGCTACCGGAGTTTGGCTGATGTCGGCGCGAGACCGTATCCATTGGGCTCCATCTGGAGATGTGTATCTCGAAACCGCCTTTGGTAAGGTTGAGCGGATCGGCTTTTATGACGGTGATGGTCTGGGACCACTTCGGTTCTCGGATGTGGCCAAGAACGCTTCTTGCCCGGAGGAGGAGAATTGTTTCGTGCCATTCCAGAGGGATACGATTGCCCTATTGAGGGAAAACACTGCTCTGAATTGCAGCGAACTGGCAGATTGGGAGGTCGCCCTCACCGGTACCGCGATATCCAAGTGCGGCGATGATCAGTCGCCGATCGTCGTCAATTGGTCAGACGTCGTCCGTGAGAACGGTGTTACGCTGGTGCGGCGCGCCAATGGGTTTCAGAAAAAGAGCAAGCCCGCCTGTGGAAAGCGGGCTTGGCGGAAGTGTTATTGAGACAGCGCGAAAGCGTCGCCGCGCACTACTCGTATTTGCGGATAAGCGCGACCAGCTGTCCTTGTACGCGGACGCGGTCCGGGCCGAAGATACGGGTTTCGTAAGCCGGGTTGGCCGCTTCCAGAGCGACGGAATCGCCTTTCTTGCGGAGACGCTTCAGCGTGGCTTCCTCATCATCGATCAGGGCAACGACAATGTCGCCAGAATTCGCGGCGTCGGTGCGTCTCAGGATGACGATATCGCCATCGAGGATGCCTGCCTCAATCATGGAATCGCCTTTGACTTCAAGCGCATAGTGAGCGTCGCTGTCGGCATATTCCTCAGGCGGGGTCACCCGGTCGACTTCATTCTGGATGGCCGTGATGGGCACACCAGCCGCAATTCGACCCAGCACCGGAATCGTGTTGCGCCCCATTTCGGGTGTTTTGGAGCCAACCACGCTGGGGCGGAAAGTTTGGCGTCCGCGTGGCGGTGCAGCAGGGGTCGCTGAATCTGGCATTTTCAGAACTTCCAGCGCCCGCGCCCGGTTGGCGAGACGGCGAATAAAGCCGCGCTCTTCCAGAGCCACGATGAGGCGATGAATCCCCGATTTGGAGGCGAGGTTCAGCGCTTCCTTCATCTCGTCAAAAGAGGGAGAAACGCCATCGGCCTTAATCCGTTCGTGAATAAAAAGAAGCAGCTCTTTTTGTTTGGTTGTGAGCACGGAGTTCCTCCAGGAATGCGAATCTGTTCCTGTTATGTTTATTCTCGTTCTGTTCTTTTGTCAAATTCGCGTCTTAGTAGACTCATGATGTGGGTGTCCCAGATTTCTTCACCAATAGGCGTGGTCTCGCGGCGGGTGCCTTCGAGGACGAATCCAGCGGACTCGTACGCGCGAATTGCCGCCAGGTTGTGGGCATAGACGAGCAGGTCGCAGCGGTGCACCCAGTCATGTGAAAAAGCGCGCTCCACGATCAATTCCATCAAGGGCCCAGAGAGCCCGAGGCCACGGGCTGATGGCGACAATGCGATGCGTCCAAGACCTGCGGTGCGTAGTCTGCGGTTTAACCCAATTTGGAAATGCCCAATCATTCGACCGTCTTGTATCACTGCCCAGACTTCACGCTGAGCTGTCGGCCCGCGATGCTGTTTGATCAGATCAATGAATTCGTCTCGTTTCAACGGCCAGGAAAGCGCGGCCCCAGCCCATTGCAGAACGTCACGCTCTGTATTGAACCACGAAAACAGGTCCGGAATGTCGCGTTTTCCGAATTTCCGGAGTTCCATCGTCATCGCGCGCGGCGCAGAGACGTCACGTGTTGCGCTCGATCCGAGCGCTTCATCAGGCTCTCGCCGATCAGGAATCGGCGCGCGCCAGTTTTGCGCAGCCGAATGATGTCGTCTGGCTCACTGATCCCGCTTTCCGAAACATAATCGCGCCCCGCTGGGATAAGCCCGGATAGAGTTTCGCTGGTTGCCAGATCTGTCTTCATGATCTTGAGGTCGCGATTATTGATCCCGATCAATGGCGAGGGCAGGGCAATAGCCCGGTCGATTTCCGCTGCATCGTGCGTTTCAATCAGGACATCCATTTGGAGGTCCAACGCGGCCTGTGTGAGGTCGAGTGCCAGCGCGTCGTCGGTGCAGGAAAGAATGACCAGTATCGCATCGGCTCCGTGGGCCCGCGCTTCTGCAACCTGGATCGTATCGATCATGAAATCCTTGCGTAACATTGGCAGCGAAACGGCGGAGCGGATGGCGCCGAAGTCGGCGAGGCTACCGCCAAAGCTCGGTCCGTCGGTCAGAACAGAGAGGCATGCCGCGCCGCCGCGCTCATACTGCGCAGCAATAACTGTGGGATCTGCACCCGGCAGGATTTCACCGGCGCTCGGGCTTTTGCGCTTCATCTCGCAAATCAGCGCATTTTCACCGGTTGCGGCGATCTCGCTCAGACGGTTCGCGAAGCCTCTTGGCTGAGACTGGGTCTGCGCGTCTGCGAGCAGGCTTTGCTCGGACCGATTTAGTTTCAATGACGCAACTTCGTCGCGTTTGTAGGCGACGATGCGATCCAGCGCGGTGCTCATTGAGGCTGACCTTTTGACGCTGCGACCAGCTTTTTGAGTGTGTCAGAAGCCGCGCCGGAATCGATGGCCTGTTCGGCCTTCGCGGCCCCTTCTTTCAGGTCCGGCGCGAGCCCGAGGACGTGCAGGCCAGCGGCGGCATTCAGGATCACAGCGTCACGGAACGGACCCGGGCGACCATCCATCAGCTCTCGGATGGCTAGCGCGTTCTCTTCGGGTGGACCACCCGCCAGCGCGCTGAGTCGATTGCGGCTGAGGCCAGCATCTTCTGGAGCGATCGTCAGCTCGGTCAATGCGCCATTGTTTACTTCGATCACTTGCGTTTGACCTGCGATGGACAGCTCGTCGATCACGGTGCCGTCCGAATCAGATCCGTGAACGACCCAGGCCCGCGTGACGCCTAGGTCGCGAAGCGCCTCGGCCATTGGCTTTAACCAGCGCGCCTCATTCACGCCGAGGACCTGATGAGTTGCAGAAGCTGGGTTCGAGAGCGGCCCGAGCAGGTTGAAAATCGTTCGAATCCCAAGGCTGGCACGCACCGGTGCGACATGCCGCATCGCGCTGTGATGGGAGCGCGCAAAGAGGAAGCCGACACCGGCTTTATCGATACAGTCCTTGAAGCGCGCTTCAGTGAGATCGAGTTCAACGCCTAGCGCTTCAAGCACGTCAGCACTTCCGGTCTTGGGAGGGACGGAGCGGTTTCCATGCTTCGCCACACGCCCGCCTGCTGCAGCGATGACAATTGCGCTGGCGGTGGACGTGTTGAGGCTTGTCCAGCCGAGGCCGCCGGTGCCGCAGGTATCCAGCGTCGGCCCTTCTAGGTCGATCGTGCGGGCATTGGCGCGAAGGGTCTTGGCCCCTGCGAGCAGTTCCGCGCCAGATTCGCCGCGAACGGCCAGTCCCATTAGGAAGGCACCGATTTGTTCGGGGGGCACATCGCCTGACAAAATCGCTGAAAACACCTCGTCGAGGGTTTCAGAGTTCAGAGCTTGTCTGGCAGAGAGCAATTTCAAGCTTGCAGATATTGAGTGCATGGTCATGATTGGCGGGTATAAAAGCAGTGTCTGATTGTGCCTAGGGGGTTTTGAGCGTTATTCTGAGCACAGCTGAATTGAGGGGAATAAAGAGATGAGCGTCCCGGGGACGTGGGAGCTTCATGGCTATGCCATGACCTGCCGAAATGATTGTATCGCTACCAGCACCGGGGAGATCCCGGATGCTTTGCAGTCCGCCATTGAGAGCAAGAAGTATCAGAAGCTGCTCGATGCCTGTGCGGCGGAGATTGTTGGACGCCGGGCGCATGAAAGGCGGCCCAACGTGAACCAACGCACGCGAACCATCATGACGCGAAGCGTCACCGCTCTGGAACATAAGGAAGGCGGCTGGTGGTGGAACCCGGCGACGATGGCGCTCGATAATATGTTGCGCATGGTGGCCTCATCTGGCGGTCGTATCGCGATTAATGGCGGGCAAACCGCGTTGGAGCACTTTATCGAAACCGGATTGGAAACGCTGCACGTCTGCCGCGCTGAAACCCTGGCCATTCAGGATGGCTTGAAGCTTCTAGCGGCGTGCGATCGAAAAACCACCGTCGACGAGGTGCTTCGCAGCGAAGGATGGGATCTTGTCGAGCGAAAGCTGATTGACTTGAAAGCACCGATATCGATCAGTACCTGGCGACGCTGGCCGTCGGATAAGCCTCAATCCGAACTCGATCTAGATTTCTAGCCAGTTCTTGAGCAGGGCGTGTCCGTGCTCGGTCAGGATGCTCTCAGGATGGAACTGGACGCCATAGACGGGGCGCGAGGTATGCCGCACGGCCATGATCTCGCCGTCTGCCGTGAACGCATCCGCGATGAGCGTGCCTGGAAGGTCTTCGAGGCGGATCGATAGAGAGTGGTAGCGCACCACGTCGAACGTTTCAGGCAGACCTTCGAAGAGTGGCCCATTCTCATGGCGGATCTGACTGATCTTGCCGTGGCGGATTTCCTGGGCGGTGATGATTTCTCCGCCTTCAGCAGCCCCGATACTCTGATGTCCCAGACAAACGCCAAGGATCGGTAAGTCATCAGGGGCGTTTTGGACGACCTCAACGCAGATGCCTGCTTCATTTGGAGTGCATGGACCGGGGGACAGAACTATTCCATCGGGCTTCAGTGCGAGCGCTTCGGTAGCGGATTTTTCATCGTTCCTTATGACGTTCGTCCGCGCCCCGATCTCTTCCAGATAATGGACCAGATTCCAGGTGAAACTGTCATAATTATCGATGACGAGGATTTGCTTGGAACGCCTCATTGGTCGAACTCATAACTTGCAGCCAGCGCCGCGGCTTTCTTCAAGGCATTGGCCTTGTGTACAGTTTCATCGAACTCGTATTGCGGTACCGAATCCAACACAACTCCGCCGCCGGCCTGAACGTGCAGCTGTCCATCTTTCAGCACCGCGGTCCGCAGAGCGATACAGGTGTCCAGATCGCCGTTCCAACCGAAATATCCAATCGCGCCGCCATAGATTCCGCGTGCATTTTGCTCGAGTTCGTCAATGATCTGCATCGCGCGGATCTTGGGGGCGCCAGAGACAGTTCCGGCGGGCAGCCCTGCAATCAGTGCGTCAACAGCCGACAGGCCTTCCCGAAGGTCGCCTTCGACGTGCGAGACGATGTGCATGACGTGACTGTAGCGCTCCACAATAAACCGTTCGGTTACTTCGACGCTGCCATACGCGGCGACGCGACCAACATCGTTGCGACCAAGATCGAGCAGCATCAGGTGTTCCGCGATCTCCTTCTGGTCGCCGAGCAGATCGGCTTTACGCTCAGCATCGACCACCGGGTCACCGGAACGCGGACGCGTGCCTGCAATGGGGCGGATCGCGACACGGCCATCACGAACGCGCACCAGGATCTCCGGGCTCGATCCCACCAATCGGACGTCGCCCAGGTTCATATGGAACATGAACGCAGAAGGATTGAGACGCCTCAGTGCACGGTAGAAGCTGATCGATTTTCGCGCGAATGGTGCGCTGAACCGCTGACTCGGTACGACTTGAAAGATATCGCCAGCCTTGATGTAGTCGCGCGCCGTATCGACCATGTCGAAATACTGATCTTTTGACGTGTTTGACGAAAACTCAAGTTCTTCGCTGGTGCCGTCCCGAGGTGAGAGCGGAGGAGGGCTTTCAAGCGCTGTCTCAACTTTGTCGAGCAGCGCATTGGCCGTCGCTTCGTCGCCAGGCGCGTACCGCCCCACCAGGATCAGTTCCTGGTACAAATGGTCGAAGATCAACACGACACCCGGAATGACGAGCAAGGCTTCTGGAACGTCAAGTGTATCGGGGTTGGTAATCTCTACCGGCTCGACATGCTGAATGAAATCATAGCCAATATAGCCGAATGCACCGCTCGCCATGGGGGGCAGGTCTTCATCCGCATTCGCATCGGCTCGTCCTTGCTCTGCAAAGCGTCGCAGCGCGTCGAGGGGAGAGAGGTCCAACCGGGTCGCATCCGCGAAGTCTCGTTGAGCGCTTTCCTCACCGATCCCATCAAGCACGCGCATCCAGCGCTGCGGATGCAGTCCGATGAAGGAATACCGTCCCAGTCGCTCGCCGCCGTGAATAGATTCGAACAGAAAGCTTCCGGGTTCATCCGCACCCAGCTTGAGCATTGCAGAAACCGGTGTTTCCAGGTCTCCTGGCCGTCGCCGGACCAATAACTGATCACGGGTCATTGTTCGGTCACGAGGCTTCTTTTGTACGCTTCGAAGGCTCCAGGATTAGTATCCAGATCAACGTGTGTAGATATTCCAAGCAAGTAAGCTGCGAATAGATCGTCCGCGACACCGTTTTGAATCTCGATCGCGCTGGATTGGGCGAGCAAGTCGAGAGTTTCGCCGGAAGGCCGCTCGATGCTGGTCACCTGCATGATGATCATCTGGTTTTGCAGACCTGGAAGGGCGAACGTGTCGCCGACTTCGTTGGCTGAGAACATGCCCGTGATCAGCGGTCGCGGGATCTGAAGCTCGGTATTGGCGCGGGTGATCGGGCGTGGCAAACTTTCGACTGCACTCGCGTACTTCTCGGCTTCTAGAGCGAGCGTGCTTTCACCGCTGGCAATCGCAGCCTCAATCTCAGCCGAGACGTTTTGCAGCTGTTGTGATTGCTGCTGTTGCTTCCAAGCCGCCACAAGCGTCTCGCGAACTTCTTCGAACTCGGGCAAGCGCTCAGGGACAATCGTGTCGACCCGGGCAAGCCAGGTGGCTTCGTCTTCGCCGAAGCGTTCCGTCTTCCGGCCTTCGGCTTGTGCGTAGATCATCTGCAGCAGTCCCGGCGCAGTTACGAGCGGCAAGAAACGGCGACCGTCCTTGGTGACGCCATTGGTATCGACCGGTGCAAATGACAGGACAGGGGTGCCAATGCCTTCTGCGATCGTTTCCAGATCGGCGCCTGTGCCGAGCAGATCGTCGAATTGAGGAAGCGCGTCGTAGAACAGGCCAATGGCAAGGTCCCGCGCCAGTTCTGTCTCAATCTGTTCGCGGACAGTTTCGAGCGGGGTCGCGTCGCCAGGCGTGATCGATTCCAGGCGGATGACGATATACTGATCACCATTCGGTTGAGGCCCATGAATGGAGCCGGTTTGCGCACCCGGAGAGAAAACCTGATCGGCGAGACGATCATTCGCAATGAGTTCCCGGCGTCCTGTTCGTTCTTGTGATGAGAGCGCCGTTTCGATTGATTCCGGAGCGGCGCCGCCCGCAATCCGGCCGAGTGCCGCCCGCGCGACGCTTTCACTCGGAAATGCAAACTCGGTGAAAGTGCGCGTGTCAGGCCCCGTATATCTATCGGCTTTGTAGGCGTCATAGAATGCGAGAACATCATCTTCAGTGACTTCGCTTTCAGCGGTAAAGTCATCGGCGGTGAGATGAATGAGACTGATCCCGCGGCGTTCCGGCTCCCGCAACACGGCCTTTCTCGATTCATACAGTTCGAGCAGATCTTCTTCGGTCGGCTCGCCGATTTCAGGAAGCTCAGACTGTTGCAACATGAACCACGATGCGCCGCGTAGCTCGCCTGAATAGGCTGCTTGCAAACGGGCCAGCGCGGTCGGAACTCTCAGGCCTTCAATCGGCACGCGCTGGAGCCTGGACAGGGTCATTTCCGATTCCAGATCGGCTTCATAGTCAGCTTCGCGGAAGCCGTTTGCGTCAAGTAGTTGCGAATACCGGACCGGATCGAAGACACCGGTCGTGTCCTGGAAGATCGGATCGGTGCGAATGCGTTCAGCGATGGCACCGGTTGTCGCGGAGATGCCCTGTTCGTCCGCATAGGCCGTTAGCAGGGTTTCGCGTGTCAGATCCTGGAACAAGCTATCGACGATTCCTCGCTCCATCGCTTCTTCTTTGGTCAAGGAGCGTCCACGCTCATCGGTTTGTGTCCGAAGAACGCGCTCGAGGGTCGAATCGAAAACCCGGTCCGTGACCGCCCGTTCACCTGATTTTGCGAAGCTGTTGCCTGATCCGCCCGCAAAAATGTCGGTCACACCCCAGGCCGCCATCGCGATAATAACGATAACAAATATTCCGCCGGCCGCTGGTGAGCGGAGCATATTGCGCAACGGAGTTAGCATGTCTTCAGACCTTTTACTTCAGGATCGCTTGTGAGTTTCAGCACAGCTTGCTAGGCGAGCGCACAAACTTGTTCAAGATGGTGACTGGTATGGTGCGTACTCTGATCGCAGGCAACTGGAAAATGAATGGCCTGAAATCAAGCCTCGAAGAGGCAAAAAAGACAACTCAAATGCTGCAGGATTTCCCAGACAAGGCCGACTGCCTGATCTGCCCGCCGTCCACTTTGGTTGTGCCAATGAAGGAGATGGCCGGGGATCGGTTGCATGTAGGCGCTCAAAGCTGCCATCCCGAGGCCTCCGGAGCGTTCACGGGGGATCTCTCCGCTGAGATCCTTGCCGATGCCGGCGCATCCTATGTGATCGTCGGCCATTCTGAGCGTCGCTCGGAACATGGCGAACGAAGCGCTTATGTGCAGGAACAGGCCCATGCCTGTCTGCGCGCGGGGATTACGCCCATCATTTGCGTTGGCGAAAGCTACGCGCAGCGACAACGCGGCGAAACCAAGGACACGGTCGTTCGTATCTTGCGCAAATCCGTGCCGACCCTCGCAGAGAGCGAAACTCTGGTCGTAGCATACGAACCTCTCTGGGCGATCGGGACAGGGCTTGTGCCAAGCAACGAAGAAATCGCCACGGTGCATGGCGTGATCCGTGAGCTTTTGATCGAGCTCTATCAGGATCGTGGGCGCGAGATCCGAATTCTCTATGGTGGATCCATGAAACCCGGCAATGCAGCTGAAATTCTGGCCATCGAGAACGTGAATGGCGGTCTGATTGGTGGCGCGAGCTTGAAGGCAGACGACTTCATGGCCATTTACGCTGCAGCGGTTGCCTGATCGGATCGAGATTCACTGACCCTCGGGGGTTGGCGAATGCATGATAAAAGCGTAAGGCCCGCGGCTTGAGATTCAGGAACCTGACATGACCAATGTAATCCTTGTCGCCCATATTCTCGTCTCGATCGTCCTAGTGATCGTTGTGCTGATGCAGCGCTCAGAAGGCGGCGCATTGGGAATTGGCGGTGGTGGCGGCGGCGGCGCTGGTGGCGGCTTGATGTCAGGTCAGGGCGTCAAAGGTGCGTTGGTCCGTACAACGATCATCTTCGGCGCAATCTTTTTCATCTCCAGCCTCACGCTCACCACGCTTGCAACGCATGAAAATTCAGGCGGTCTGACGGATGTTCAGCGCGAGCTCGAAGGTACTTTGCCAGATGGGTCTGAGACAGATCAGTTGGAAATCGAAGGTCTGGAAGATATTCTGAACAGCGACGAGACCTTGCTGGAAGACCCACTTGCATCGGACACGACGACTGTCGATCAACCTGCTCCAGAAGCGGATCCAGTCAACGAAGATCCACTCGCGGAACCGACAGATCCACAATAATCTATATTAATCCTGATTCACCCTATCGGGGTGGGTCGCGAATCAGGCAAACTGCATTCCCATGACTCGCTATATTTTCATTACTGGCGGCGTGGTGTCTTCCTTAGGCAAAGGTATCGCTTCCGCAGCGCTTGGGGCATTGCTGCAGGCTCGGGGCTACAAAGTCCGGCTCCGGAAGCTCGACCCATATTTGAACGTAGATCCCGGTACGATGAGCCCGCGTCAGCATGGCGAAGTGTTCGTCACCGACGATGGCGCGGAGACCGATCTCGATCTTGGCCACTATGAGCGCTTTACGGGTGTCTCGGCGCGCCAATCGGACAATATCACGACAGGCCGGATCTATTCGACCATCATCGAAAAAGAACGTCGGGGCGATTATCTCGGCGCGACCATCCAAGTCATTCCGCACGTCACTAATGAAATCAAAGACTTCGTCCTGTCTGATGCAGGCGAAGGGGTGGATTTTGTCTTGTGCGAAATTGGCGGCACGGTGGGCGATATTGAGGGCCTGCCTTTCTTTGAAGCGATCCGCCAGCTGGGCCAGGAGCTCGGGCCGGAGCGGGCCTGCTTCATTCACCTGACTCTGTTGCCCTACATCCCGGCGGCGGGCGAAATGAAGACCAAGCCGACGCAGCACTCTGTTAAAGAGCTCCGCTCAATCGGTATTCAGCCGCAAATTCTTCTATGCCGCTGCGATCGCCCGATCCCTGAAAATGAAAAGGGCAAGATTGCGAGCTTCTGTAATGTCCGCCCGAGCAGCGTGATCGAAGCGCGCGATGTTGGGCACATCTATGACGTACCGTCGGCGTATCACCGCGAAGGGCTCGACGAGGAAGTCTTGCAGCACTTCCGAATCTCCGATGCGCCAGCCCCAGATCTGACCAAATGGGATCAGATCGCCCAGACGGTGCACAATCCGGATGGGAAAGTCTGTATCGGGCTGGTCGGCAAATACACCGATGTGCCAGACGCCTATAAGTCCGTTATGGAAGCCCTGCAGCATGGCGGGCTGGCAAATAATGTGGGCGTCGAGATCAAGCTGATCAACTCAGAAGAGTTTGATGACGAAACCGCGCCAATCGATATTCTCGAAGGTGTGCACGGGATCATCCTGCCCGGCGGTTTCGGAGAACGTGGTGCGCGCGGAAAAATGCGAGCTGCCCGGTTTGCGCGCGAGCGCGAGGTGCCATGTTTTGGCATTTGCTATGGCATGCAGCTCTCAGTCGTAGAGGCAGCGCGTCACCTAGCCGGCATAGACGGGGCGTCGACCACCGAATTTGGACCGACCGAACAGCCGATCGTTGGCCTCATGTCGGAATGGACCAAAGGAAACGAACTCGTCACGCGCGATGAAACGACGGATATGGGCGGCACCATGCGCCTCGGCGCTTATCCTGCGCGCCTGAAGAAAGGCTCGAAGGTCGCCGAGATTTACGGCTCGCTGGACATTTCAGAGCGTCATCGGCACCGGTATGAAGTGAATAATGCCTACGTGCCGGATCTCGAAAAGCACGGCGTGGTCTTTTCCGGAATGTCTCCGGACGGCGTGTTGCCTGAGATTATCGAATTGGAATCACATCCCTGGTTTATCGCGGTGCAGTACCACCCGGAGCTGAAGTCGCGCCCAATGGAGCCACATCCACTGTTCGCGAGCTTTATTGACGCCGCGGTGACCCAGTCGCGGCTGGTTTAAGCAGCAATCCCCTCTTGCGTGCAGTGGCTGGTTCCGGTATGAGCGCGGTTTGAATTTGACGAGGTTCGCCTCGAAACCCGTTTTGGAGCACGCAAATGGCTGTCCCTAAGAGTAAGATTACCAAGTCGCGCCGTGGCATGCGCCGCTCGCACGACCGCCTCAAAGGCAATACGTTTATCGAAGACCAGGATTCTGGTGAACTTCGTCGCCCGCACCACATCGACCTGAAATCAGGCATGTATCGCGGCCGTCAGATTCTCGACCCGTCTGAAGACTAAGCTCGGCGTAGAGTCTGTATAGTACATAACCCCTGCCTGTTTGGCAGGGGTTTTGTTTTGCGCGAATGAGAAGCGGCGCAAGTCGCACTTCGCGCTGCGAAACTCCGCGTTTATGCTTAATGCGCTCCGCTATTTTGCTTGTTCGCCCTAGGGCTCCGTTTAGCCGCCCGGTGGTAAACTTGCAGGATAGGAATGGAGCTGAACATGCGTATGTCCCCCGCTATCTCTCTCGGAGCATCCGCCGCGCTGGGCCTCGCGGCCACTTATGTCGCCTGGCAGATGACCAAATCCGATCCAGAAGCCGATCCCGTCGTGACAGAGATATCTCTGCCCGTGGAAAACGAAGTGAATGTAGTCGTCGCCTCCGCTGCGATCGTTCGCGGCGACGCCGTCTCTGTGGACAATGTCTCAGTTGAGCGCTGGCCGGAAAGCAAAGCGCCATATGGCTATTTTTCTCACGGCCTTGAAATTGGGTCGAATGAGTATGCCCAGAGACTTGCGCTGACCGAATTCCAACCCGGCGACCCGATCCTTGATTCGAGGCTTTCACCGCTTGGCACGCGAGCATCTCTCTCGGGACGTCTTGAGCCCGGCTATCGCGCCTACACTATCCGTATGGATGACGTGCGCGGCGTGGCTGGGTTTGTCCTCCCCGGCGACAAGGTCGATGTCTTGTTCACGCAAGATAAAGGGCGAAATGCGCGTACCGTAAACCTGGTCTCTGAAGTCCTGTTGCAGAATGTCGAAGTGCTAGCGGTTGATTCGAATGACGACCCATTGAGCGATCAACCGCAACTCTTTGCGCGAGCGACACTGGCTGTCAGTGTTGAAGATGCGAAGAAGCTGTCTGTCGCTTCGGGTCTGGGTGATTTATCCTTGGCCTTGCGGGGCGCGCGTGAGCCTGATCGTCAGCAGGTGGCGACACCCGC
This sequence comes from Hyphomonadaceae bacterium, assembly GCA_043513745.1. Lineage (GTDB taxonomy): Bacteria > Pseudomonadota > Alphaproteobacteria > Caulobacterales > Hyphomonadaceae > Henriciella. The sequence continues at coordinate 3,146,932 of CP121341.1, read as the reverse complement.
TGCGAAGGTTGCCGCGGCCCGAACGACGCCGCGCCGCGTGACGCGCCGGGTGGTGGCGCGCAAGCCAGCAGACAAGCAGATCAAGGTCATGCTTGGGACAGAAGAAAGCGAAGTGAAAGTACCCACGGCGGCTGAGCAAGCATCGGCGCCCACAAAGCTTATCCCGGCCTCCTAAGCGGCCATATTGCAGGACCCGCAGGGATCGGGTCGGCTCACATCATCTCCAGTGAGTTCGCATACACAATAAAGGCCTGGCATCGGTTTCCAGCAGATTACGATGCCAGGCCTTTTTTATTTGTGTGCCGCCTCAGTTCGAGTGAGCAAGAGCGCGCCCTTTCGCGGAACTTGAGCAAGTCCCCCTCAGAGCATGGAGCCGCCAGGCCACGACAAGGTGGCGCTGCTCGAACCGCTAGAGCGCTTCGCCGCTAAACACCCAGATCATCCGGACGACCGCTGGCATCATGAGAACGACCAGCAGCGTTGGGAACACAAACATGATCAACGGCAAAACGAGCTTCGCGGGCAAAGCGAGCGCTTTTTCTTCGGCGCGCAGCATCCGCTTTTCCCGCATGTCAGAGCCATAGACCCGCAAGGTCTCCCCGATACTGGTACCCAATTCTTCAGACTGTTTCAGCATCGTGGCCAAAGAGCGGGCTTCATCGAGGCCCAACCGCTCGGCAAAATTGCTCCACGCGGTGTTACGATCACGACCAGCGCGCATTTCCAGGCTCATCATATGCAACTGGCGCGACAGGATCGGATAACGGAATTGAAGCTCTTCGGCGATGCGGAGGATCGCTCCGTCGAGACTCAGTCCTGCTTCCACACACGCGACGAGCAAGTCCATCATGTCAGGAAAACCATCGCGATACTGCTGTTCACGCTGCTCTATCTGGCGGTTGAGGAACATAGACGGAAGCATGTAGCCGACCGCCGCTGCAATGACGGATGCGCTGAGCAAAGTCAGTCCGGTTAGTTGGAATGGCAGCAACGGCGCAGAGATGAAAAGAATGAATTGCGGAGCAATCAGACTGATCGCGCGAATTCCAAAGAAGATGTAGGGCGCATTCTTGGAGAAATATCCGGCCCGCATCATCATGCTGCGCAGGCGTGTTTCCTCATCACTTGGTGCGCCATCGCCAGTTTGCCCGAGCTGAGCGAGCCAGCCATGACGAGGTCTCTCTGAGATCGTCGTGGCGCCACCTGAGTTTCCGGCAAGTCGACCTTCGATTCGATTCCTGAACCGAGAGGCGATGATCGTCGCGGGCAGAAAGAGGGCGAGGCTAAGCGCAGACACCGAGAGCGCCATCAGGCTTGGGCTGTTCAGAATCGTTTCCAACATGTCGTGTCTCCTAGATTCTGAAATTCGTCATTTTACGCATGACCAGATTGCCGATCGTCATCCAGACGAGCGCGCCGCCGAGGGCGTATTGGATCATCGGGACATGGATGACATCGCCATAGAAGCTCGGGGTCAGGAAGTGCATGGCTGCGAGCACGACAAACGGGGCCGCGGTCAGGATGAGTGCGGACATCCGGCCTTCGGAGGAGGCGGCCTTGATCTTCAGGCGCATTTTCTGACGCTGGCGAATAGTGCGGGAATTCGTGGCGAGCAGGTCAGCCAGGTTGCCACCTGTCCGGGTCTGCAGCCGAACGATGGCACTGAACAGGTTGATGTCCGGATGCTCCGTGCGCGCCGCCATCTTCTCGATCGCTTGATCCAGACTCGAGCCGAATGAGATTTCATCCGCGACCAGTCCAAACTCGGACCCGAGAGGGTCAGGGGTTTCCTTGCCCACAAGCGAGATGGCTGTGGGGACGGGGTGGCCGGCTTGCAGGCTTCGGACAACGATCTCCAGAGCGTCGGGCAATTGCTCGCCGAGTGCACGCTCGCGCTTCGATCCAAGCATGCTGAGCACCAGGTAGGGGCCACCGAGGGTGAGCGCTGGGAATGCCGTGATCGCAGCCAGCAGGCCGGAGAAGTAATACGCTAATCCCGCGCCTAGAACGCCGGCACCAAACGCCATGGCTAGCCATAAAGTCGGTTTGTAGTCGAGGCCTGAGCGCGCTACCAGGCGGCCCAGCCAATCATTCTTGATCACCCGGTTTCCGTCTTCGTCGAGACCGCGTTTGCGGCGTAGCTGTAAAACCGCTTCGGCGATGGAGTCGGTTTCGGCCTGTGCCTTGAGGCGCTTGTTGACGAGCGACTTGTCTCTCGCCTCCTTACCGAAATCGATCAGAGATCGCGCCCCGAGGAAAACCGATGAGAAGGCCAGGACATAAAGAATGACCTGCTCATCCATTTTTGCCCCCAACGCTAAGAAGCGGTTTGGAGGGGTCAAACGTTTCTGCCGGAATGACGAAGCCTTTTCGCGTCATTTCCTCCAAACATTTTGGGCGGAGGCCAGTCGCGCGGAACTCGCCGATGACCGTGCCGTCCTCGCCCGTGTCGACGCGTTTGAACACGAATAGGTCCTGCATCTGGATGACTTCGCCTTCCATGCCGGTCACTTCGGTCACGTGAGTAATCCGGCGAGATCCATCTGACAGACGCTGCGCCTGGATGATGATCCCGATCGCTGCAGAGATCTGGCCGCGCACCGCCTCCTGCGAGATCCGCAAGCCGCCCATCGCAACCATTTGTTCGAGGCGGGTAATCGCTTCGCGCGGATTGTTGGCGTGAATGGTCGCCATTGAGCCTTCGTGGCCGGTATTCATGGCCTGCAGCATGTCGAAGGCTTCTTCAGAGCGGACTTCGCCAAGGATGACGCGATCCGGGCGCATTCGGAGGGCGTTCTTCACCAGCTCACGTTGCTTGATCTCACCATTGCCTTCCAAGTTGGCCGGCCGCGTTTCCATGCGTGCGACGTGTGGTTGTTGCAATTGGAGTTCCGCCGCGTCCTCAATCGTGATGAGGCGCTCTTTGTGGCTAATCGCTGCCGACAAGGCGTTGAGGAGCGTTGTTTTACCAGACCCCGTTCCGCCGGAAATGATTGCGGTCACACGGCACTTCACGGCGCCAAACAGGAAGTCGGCAACCGGCTGTGGGATGGCCTGAAACTCGACCAGCTTTTCGAGCGTGAACGGCTTCTTGGAGAATTTCCGGATTGAGACCAGCGGTCCATCAATGGCGATGGGTTCGATCGCGGCGTTGACGCGCGATCCATCCGCGAGACGGGCATCAACCAGCGGAGAGCCTTCATCTACCCGGCGCCCAACCGCCGAAACGATCTTGTTGATGATGCGACGCAGGTGAAGATTGTCGCGGAACCGAGCGTTTGAGAGCTCCAGCTCACCGCCGCGTTCGATGTAGACTTGATTGTAGCCATTGATCAGAATGTCAGCGATGGAATCGTCTTGAAGAAGCGGCTCGAGCGGACCTAGCCCAACCATTTCATTGACGATGTCATCGGTGAAGTTTTTGACCTCGGCCGCGCCCATGGGGAGGCGCTGATCAGCAATCGCCTTGGTGACGAATACACCTATCTGAGTTCGCAGTTCGTCCGGCGTCATCTGGTCGAGATTGGAGAGATCCAGCTCATCGATCAGTTTGTTGTGGATCTGGAGTTTGGCCTCCAGCATATCGCTGTCGATCTCGGGACGCGTTTCTGTGAGTGGCTCCGGATCTGGCTTGGCAGCCGAGGCTTCCGGCACCGATACTTCTGGTTCCGGTGTCGTATCAAGCGCTGGCTCAACCGGCGCGTCTACGATCTCGCGACGTTTCAGGACAAACCGGCTCATGACGCTACCCTCATGCTGTCCGTCTCGTCCTCGGCCGCCTTGTCGAGACGAAGCTTCTGGATGAGATCGGAAATATCTTTCGGAATCGGCGAGCCCGGTTTCATGTCGCTAACCGGTTGACCCAAATTGACCGCACTCAGAGCGGTTGGCCAGTCCGATCGGATCGAGGCGAACACCTCCATTTCGAGCGCGGATGTGGCCTGATCTTCCGTCACCTTGGCGCCGAACATGCCTTTTTGGCGACGATTCAACACAGCACGAATGGAAGGGAATTCTGGGTCGGACGCAAATTGCTCAACCCACTGCCGAGATGCGTTGAGGGCAGGAACCGACAGCTCAGTCACCAAGATGACTTCGTCGCTACCGAGGAATATATCGCTGCTCCACTCCGTGGGCCAGCGCGGCGTATCGACAATGACAAAATCATACGTTTCACACGCGACATTCAGGCATTGTAGGATCACATCGCGGGATGGCGGTGTTTCCATTTCGCTCCAGCGCGGCATGGCAAGTAGGTCAAAACCGAACGGATGTTGCGTCGTCATCGTTTTCAGGAAGACGTCATCAATGTTGAATGGGTTCTTCTGGAATATGGACGGTAGAAAATTCGACTCGCAATTTAGATAGGTCGCGCAGCTTCCATCAACGAAATTCAGGTCAAACAGCACAACTCGAGGCTTTTCCTTGAGGTGCGCTAGTTGGTACGCCGTCTCGCAAGCGAGGAGCGTTGCGCCGGCCCCGCCAACGGAGGACACAAAAGTCCAGCATTGAGAGTTGGAGTTTGCGGCGGCTTGATTGCTCGCTTGTGCGAGCGAGTCAGCGGCGCGCGACAAGGCTTTATGCACGGCGTCATAGCTGACCTCCGTATCGAGAATGTCCCAGCATGGCAGGCCCATCAACACGCGCAAGGCGCTGACCGGGAGGTTCTGACCGATTACAATTGTGGGAATATTCTGACCCGTCATGGCGAGCGCCGTCAGGCACTCGGCGAGATCCGTTTCTGGGGCGTGCTCAAAGACGCAGACGTGTTGGCCTTCACCGTTGAGACCATCCATCAAGCCCGCATACGATTCATGAGCAACCGTTTGCTGGCCGCCTTTCTCGCGCCAAGCTTGCGAGATCGGCTCGTGAAAGTTGTGACTGAGTATGTGTAGCGTGGCTTTGGCGAATACAGGGCGAGCTGCGGTCATGACTAACGCGCTCCCTGGCCAGTGGCTGTCGATTGATTGCGGATATTGTCTTCCACCGAACGGCCAAGCGCTGGCTTTGGCGCGTCTTCGATCCGGCTCAACGCGTAGCGGTCCACCTGGCTCGGTTCATCCGAGAGCATGATCGGATCCGTCAATTGCTCATTGGATTCCGGCGGCAGGACGAGATGCGGTGTGATGATCACAACCAGTTCAGTCTCGTTCTTCTTGAAGCGGCTCGAGCGGAATAGATTGCCGAGGATTGGGATATCGCCCAGCAAAGGGGTTTCGAGCTCGGTCGCCTGATAATCGTTTTGGATCAAGCCTGCGATGGCAAAGCTCTGGCCATTGCCCAGCTCGACCTGCGTCTGGATTTGCCGAACGCTCAAGGCCGGGATCTCGACATTGGCGAGGCGTACGGAATTTCTGGGATCAAGATTGCTCACTTCTGGGGCAACTTGCAGGACGATACGGTCCTCGCGCGCGATGGTCGGTGTGAATTCGAGAGAGACGCCGAACTTCTTAAACTCGATTGTGATGGTATCCTGGTCAGCAGCGACCGGCACGGGAAACTCTCCGCCCGCGAGGAAGGACGCTGTTTGTCCGGATTGAGACACCAGATTGGGCTTGGCCAGCGTCCGAATAACCCCTTGTTCTTCAAGGGCTTGGAGCGTGAAGTCGAGCGTAGTGTTGCCCGAGCCACCGAACACCTGGCCGATTGCCCGGGCCGGATCACCTGAAGTCAGACTGGACGATGTCATGAACAGGAAATCGCCGGGTCGGCTGATGTCGGTCCCAAACCCAATCTCGCGAATGTCATCTCGGGAGGCTTCCACGAAGCGAACCTCGAGCAGAACCTGCGCCGGCAGCTCGACCTGCATTGCATTGATCGCAAGCCCCGGTGCGTGGCTGTCTACGACTGCCAGGATTTGCGTCAGGGTTTCTTCATCGGCCACATCACCGCTGATATGTATCTTGTTGGCGACCGGACGAAGATCGACCTGCTCATTCGGGAAAAGCGCTAGCAAATCACTGCGCACGGCATCCAGGTTGGGCATCACCAGGACGTCTACGAGCTGAACAAGGTTTCCGCGTTCATTGTAGACGAGGATATTGGTGCTGCCGATGTCGCGCCCGCGGACAAAATACTCACGCGAAGACACCGGCGCGGCATCCGCGATCTCTGGCTCAGAAACCGCTATGCGATCGAAGCTTTCCATCACTGGGACCGGCAGAGACATGCCTTTGCGCACGACAATCGTCTGATGCGTGACCGTATCCGCATATGCATCGGACAGGCCGGGTGTGACGCCCGTCCAGCTGATGAATAGCAGCGCAAAGGCTGCCAGATTTGCCCATTTGTATCGTCCCATCATGTGCCCTCAGCTCGCAGAGGTTTTGTTCTGCTTATGCGTTAAACATACCGGGGCCGTCTGAAGCGCCCGTCAAAAGGGTTGGATGAATTTCAATGGAATTCCGGGCCGGGCTGATGATATTGCGTTAGCCATAACGAACCTTACGCGCACTTGCTCTTTCCAGCGTTGCGCTCTAGACGCTGCCGCAACGGATCCTCCAGTGTCGCAAAGGACATCGAAATGAGCGAAATTATCGACATTCACGCCCGCCAGATCCTCGATAGCCGAGGCAATCCGACCGTTGAGGTCGATGTCACGCTCGAGGATGGCTCGTTTGGACGCGCAGCGGTGCCATCCGGCGCCTCAACCGGTGTCCACGAAGCGCATGAGCTCCGCGATGGCGGCGAAGCCTATAAGGGCAAAGGCGTGATGGATGCGGTCGATGCTGTGAATGGCGAGATCGCCAATGAGCTGATCGGTATGGATGCGATCGAGCAACGCCTGATTGACGGTCTGATGATCGAGCTCGATGGCAGCGAGAATAAGAAACGCCTCGGGGCGAATGCGATCCTGGGTGTGTCCATGGCGACAGCGAAAGCAGCAGCAGAAACCTGCGGGTTGCCGCTCTATCGCTATATTGGCGGAACCAATGCCCGCGTGCTGCCAACCCCAATGATGAACATCATCAATGGTGGTGAGCATGCGGATAACCCGATCGATATCCAGGAATTCATGATCATGCCGGTGAATGCAGACAGCATTGCCGATGCGGTCCGCATTGGATCAGAAATCTTCCACACGCTGAAAAAGACACTCAGTGATGCCGGGCACAATACCGGAGTAGGGGATGAAGGTGGATTTGCGCCAAACCTTTCATCAACACGCGATGCGCTCGACTTCATCATGAAGTCTGTCGAGGCGGCGGGATATCAGCCGGGCGAAGACGTGATGCTCGCGCTTGATGCGGCGTCGACTGAGTTCTTCAAGGACGGGAAATATGTCCTCGCCGGAGAAGGCAAAACGCTCGACGGCGAAGGGATGGCGAAATATCTCGCGGATCTGGTCGATACCTACCCAATCGTCTCCATCGAAGACGGCATGGCCGAAGACGACTGGGACGGCTGGGGCATTCTAACAGAAATGGTTGGTGACCGCTGTCAGCTGGTGGGCGACGACTTGTTCGTGACTAATCCTGAGCGTCTGGCGCTCGGTCTGCAGCGCGGTGCGGCGAACTCAATTCTGGTGAAGGTCAATCAAATCGGCACGCTGTCTGAAACATTGGACGCGGTCGAACTAGCTCACCGCCACGCTTACACTGCGGTGATGTCTCATCGCTCTGGCGAAACCGAAGATGCGACCATTGCTGACCTCGCTGTGGCGCTGAATTGCGGCCAGATCAAAACGGGTTCTCTGGCGCGATCAGACCGGTTGGCGAAATACAATCAGCTGATCCGTATCGAGGAAGAGCTCGGGGCGTCTGCCCTTTATGCTGGCTCGGCGCTCATCAACGCCTAGTCTCAGAGGGTTTGGTGTTAAGAAAGTCCCGGATGATGTCCGGGACTGCCAACTGTGTTAAGCCGGATTTAACCAGAATAGGTGTTCCTATCGAATAGCGTAGGAGCACGTTTGCAATGACCTCCAAATGGGCAGCTGGAGCGATGTCACTGACAATCGCTTACTTCGCTTACCACGCCTTTGCGGGAGAGCAGGGGCTTGGCAGCTGGACCGACAAACAGACAGAGCTTGCCGACAAGAAGGAAGTGCTCGAGGCACTTGTGGCGGAAAATGCTGCACTGCAAAAAGACATAGCTCGCTTGACTCCTGGGCAGATTGATCCTGACTTGGTGGAATATCTCGCACGACGTGATCTCGGCTTTGTGTATCCCGGTGAGCTAGTGTTAGTTGACCGCGCTGTCAGGAATGCAGATACGCATAGGTGATAAGACTCGACGTTGCGTCAATCGTCTGCGTATTAAGCGCAAAAATGCATAAAGCAGGGAGCAGTAATGGCCAAAGCCGCTAGCCCGAAGCGCCGATCTTCACCCAAGTTGAAGAAGGATGAGGCGCTCAAGTATTATCGCGACATGTTGTTGATCCGACGTTTTGAAGAACGTGCTGGACAGCTCTACGGCATGGGTAAGATCGCAGGGTTCTGCCATCTCTATATCGGCCAGGAAGCGGTCGTGACCGGGATGCAGGCCTGCCTCAAAGAGGGCGATCAGGTCATCACCGGATATCGCGATCACGGCCATATGCTGGCCTGCGACCTGGATCCAAAAGGCGTCATGGCAGAGCTGACCGGACGGGCCGGCGGTCTCTCTCGCGGCAAAGGCGGCTCAATGCACATGTTCAGCCGCGAGAAGAACTTCTTCGGCGGTCACGGAATCGTTGGTGCTCAGGTGCCAATTGGAACCGGTCTCGCTTTCTCCAACAAGTATCTCGGTAAGGACAATGTTTGTCTCGCCTATTTCGGGGATGGCGCAGCAAACCAGGGCCAGGTCTATGAGGCGTTCAACATGGCCTCCTTGTGGGACCTGCCAGTCGTCTACGTGATCGAGAACAATATGTACGCGATGGGGACGAGCGTTGAGCGCCACGCGTCCGAAACAGAGCTGTTCAAGCGGGGCATCTCTTTCGAGATCGAAGGCGAAGAAGTCGACGGCATGGATGTTTACGCGGTCAAGAAAGCCGGTGAACGCGCCGTCAAATATGCGCGCTCCGGAAAGGGGCCGTACATCCTGGAAATGAAGACCTACCGTTATCGCGGGCACTCCATGTCTGACCCTGCGAAATATCGTAAGCGTGAGGAAGTCGATGACATCCGAAGCCACAATGACCCGATTGACGGACTAAAAGAGCAGATCCTCGCCGCAGAACTCTCAACCGAAGAGGACCTCAAAGCGATCGACAAGGAGATCCGCGCGATCGTCAAGGAAGCGGCTGACTTCTCGCTCGAAAGCCCAGAGCCGGATCCTTCCGAGCTATGGACCGATGTCCTTCTGCCGGTGGAGGCGTAGATGTCGGGGCACTTTGAAATTCAGGCGAACGATGTGGAACGCGCCAAAGCGTTCTATGCGGGTTTGCTTGGCTGGACGTTCTCGCCGATGGAGTGCGCAGAAGAAGTTGAATACCATCTCGCGGATGGCCCTCAACTCAGCGAATCTCTGACGGTCGGAATGATGCGCCGCATGGGAGACTCCCCGGAAGCCGGTGCGCCTGTTCGCGGTGGGACGATGACATTTGAAGTCGCTGACTGCGATGAACGTTATGCATGGGCATTGAATAATGGTGGGGCGGAAGCCCTGCCGCCCGCAGACTATCCAGGCGTCGGCCGAGCGGCCTATGTTGAGGATGGTGAAGGAAATATTGTTGGCTTTGTTACGCCAGAACAGGGAGCTGCGTAATGGCTGTTGATATTCTAATGCCCGCTTTGAGCCCGACCATGGAAGAAGGCACGCTGGCCAAATGGCTGAAGGGCGAAGGCGACAAGATTGAAGCCGGAGACGTGATCGCGGAGATCGAAACCGACAAAGCGACGATGGAAGTCGAAGCCGTCGACGAAGGCACGCTTGCCAAGATCTTGATCCCGGAAGGAACCGAAGGCGTCAAAGTGAATGCTGTCATCGCCGTTCTCACCGAAGATGGTGAGGATGCGGGCAGCGTGACCGCAGCACCTGCGCCAGACGTCGAAAAAGTTTCACCCGTTGCAGAACCTGAAGTCCTTGAAGCGCAAGCCGCTTCAGATGCACCGGCTGCTGCAATTCTCACCAACCCGGATATTCCGGAAGGTACGACCTTCACCAAGACCGTCCTGCGCGATGCCCTTCGCGATGCAATGGCTGAAGAGATGCGCCGGGACGAAACCGTGTTCATCATGGGTGAGGAAGTCGCTGAGTATCAAGGCGCTTACAAGGTCACCCGTGAACTGTTGCAGGAGTTTGGCCCTCGCCGCGTGGTCGATACGCCGATTACCGAGCATGGATTTGCAGGTCTCGGTGTTGGTGCCGCGTTCGGCGGTCTTCGTCCGATTGTCGAGTTCATGACTTTCAACTTTGCGATGCAAGCGATTGACCAGATCATCAACTCTGCGGCGAAGACGCTTTACATGTCCGGCGGTCAGATGGGGTGCCCGATTGTGTTCCGCGGACCTAACGCTGCCGCCTCGCGCGTCGGGGCTCAGCATTCTCAAGACTATGCTGCATGGTACGGCCATGTGCCCGGACTGAAAGTCGTCGCACCATGGGATGCGGGCTCCGCGAAAGCGTTGCTCAAGGCCGCCATTCGTGATCCGAACCCGGTCGTCTTCCTTGAGCATGAGCTGCTTTATGGTCTCGAATATGACGTCCCGGATCTGGAAGATTATACGCTGCCAATCGGTAAGGCGGCTGTGATCAGAGAAGGCACGGACGTCACACTGGTTGGCTATTCGCGATGCACCGGGTTTGCCATGGACGCGGCTGAGAAGCTCGCCGCCGAGGGCATTTCCGCTGAGGTGATCGATCTGCGTTCCATTCGTCCGTTGGACATGGACACGATTGTTGAGAGCGTGAAGAAAACCAATCGCCTGGTGACCGCCGAAGAAGGCTGGAAGCCTATGGGCATAGGCGGAGAGATTGCCGCTGGCGTAACAGAGTTGGCATTCGATTATCTCGATGCGCCACCCGCGCGCGTCACTCAGAAAGACGTTCCGCTGCCTTATGCGGGCAATCTGGAAGCTATGAGCTTGCCGAACGCGGATGACATCGTCGCTGCCGCCAAAGCTGTCTGTGAGGGAATGTAAGAATGGCCATTAACATCACCATGCCAGCCCTTAGCCCGACCATGGAAGAGGGTACGCTTGCGAAGTGGAACGTGAAGCCGGGCGACACGGTTGAAGCCGGCGACGTCATCGCTGAGATTGAGACAGATAAAGCCACGATGGAAGTCGAGGCCGTCGACGAAGGCACCGTCGCAAAGATCCTGGTTGAAGCCGGGACGGAGGGCGTCAAAGTGAACGCCATCATTGCTGTGCTTGCGGAAGATGGCGAGGATGCGGGTGCGGTCTCCGCAGCTCCAGCAGATGCGGCGGCACCTGTTGAGGACGCGCCAAAAACCGAAGCCGCGCCGACTCCGGAACCTGCCAAGCAAGTTGCCTCGACACCGGTTCAGATGCCTGCGCTTGGTGCCGGCGATGACCGCATCAAGGCGAGCCCGCTCGCGCGCCGGATCGCAGCTCTGAAAGGCGTCGATCTTAATGCGCTCAAAGGCAAAGGGTCTGGTCCGCATGGCCGGATCGTCAAGAAGGATGTCGAGTCGGCTCAACCCGGCGTCTCGGCTCCAGCGAGTGGCGGTGCGCCCGCCTCTCCGGATGGGTTGATCCTGCCGCAAATCCTGGATGACCGCGTCTACGCGCCCGACAGCTATCGTCTCGAACCACTCGACGGCATGCGCAAGACAGTCGCTCGTCGCCTGACGCAGAGCTTCATGCAGATCCCGCACTTCCCGCTCAATGTCGACATTGCACTCGACAAGCTGTTGGCGGCCCGGAAAGGGATCAACGACGCGGCTCCCGAAGGGGTCAAAGTTTCCGTCAACGATCTCTTGATCAAGGCCTCGGCAATGGCGTTGATTGCTGAGCCGGAATGTAATGCGAGCTATTCAGACCATGGCATCGCCTATCATAACGGGGCACATATTTCGGTCGCTGTGGCGATCGATGGCGGCTTGATCACGCCGGTGATCCGCGACGCTGAAAAGAAGGGCCTCGCGGATATTTCCGCCGAGATGAAAGACCTCGCCACCCGTGCCCGCGAACGTAAGCTGAAGCCGCAGGAATACATGGGCGGGACATTCTCGATCTCGAACCTCGGCATGTTTGGCATCAAGTCATTTGCTTCGATCATCAATCCGCCCGAAGGCATGATCATGTCTGTAGGCGCGGGTGAAAAACGCGCCGTGGTCGGCGATGATGGATCGGTAAAAGCGGCGACGATCATGACGGTCACGCTGACCTGCGACCACCGCGTCATCGGCGGTGCCGAGGGTGCACGTTGGCTGCAAGCGTTCCGGCGCTATGTCGAAACTCCTGAGAGCATGTTGCTCTAGAGGCGAGCCATGGTGAGCCTGGTGGATCTTGCCCGTCACTATGACGAAAACGGCTTGTACCGCCGTGAGCGTCGTCCATTCCGGCGACGTCTTCTGAGCTTTTGGAAGCGCTCGCCCGAAGTGGAGTCGCTGCGTCCTGAAACTCGTCATGAACTGTTTGGCCCGCGGACAGGATTTCTGGATCGCGTTCAAGGCGTATTCGGCTATTTCTTTGGCGGTGGCTGGGTTTACGGCCTGGTCGAGAATACCGGGTTTCGAGCAAGCAAAGCGGGTTATACCGCCTACCAAAGCACATCACTTTCCGATCCTCTGAGCCCGTTGGGTTTTCGAGTAGGTGGCGCGTTGGCAGGCGATCCGGACGGTGCCTTCAATGTGCCTGCCGATCCGCGCCCCCAAGTTCCCTCGAATGGGTATTTGCACGCAGCAGTCTCTCGAGATGCATTGAACAAACCAGCAAACTATCCAGACCTCAATCCTGAGCCATTGCCGACTTTCGCTTACTTGCGTCCCATCGACCAGTTTGCACACCTGCACGACGTTCAGCTGCGCAAACGCGATGAACGCGTATGGGCTGGCGATCTGAGCGAAGGCAGCGCCGAGCACAAACAGCTCTCACGCGCCGCCAACGGAGCCTTACTCAGTGCGCTAGAAGGCGAGGACTGGGATGCCTATCGCGATGAGTGGCGGGCAGCAAAGCCTGCGCTGGATCGCAAGCTCTGGGAAGAAATGGGCAGCTTGCTCGCCTACGAACGATGCGTCGCGAAGTTCGCGATATTCTTCCTTGGCCTCCCCGGCTGGTCGGATACCGAGATGGCGCCTTTGCTGGTGCCGCCAGTCGAACAGATGACCCTTACCGGGATGCGCCCTGTCGATGCCCGGTTCGAGCAAGTGGCGACGAAAGAACGCAAAGCAGCTCGCGCACTCGTGAAGCAATGCTGCTCCGAAGCACATTCCATTCGGCGTGAAGCCGAACAACAATATCAACTCTAGGACCTCTACTGCCATGTCTGATTTTGATCTTATCGTTATTGGTTCCGGCCCTGGTGGCTATGTCGCAGCAATCCGCGCGAGCCAACTCGGTATGAAGACCGCAATTGTTGAGCGCGAAAACCTAGGCGGTATTTGCTTGAATTGGGGCTGTATCCCGACCAAGGCTTTGTTGCGTTCGGCCGAGGTGCTGCATCTCGCGAAATCTGCGGCGGCCTATGGCCTCAAAGTCGATAAAGCAGACTTTGATCTCGACGGCGTCGTGAAACGGTCTCGCGGCGTCGCGGCGCAGCTGTCTGGCGGCGTAAAGCACTTGATGAAGAAGAATAAGATCACGGTGATCGAAGGCGAGGCGCGTCTCGAAAAAGGCGGCGATGCACCGAACGTCATTGTGAAAGATGCCAAGGGCAAGCACGCAACTTACAAAGCCAAGCACGTTCTCCTCGCAACAGGCGCCCGCGCGCGAGCCATCCCGCAAGCCGGTCTGGAGCCTGACGGGAAACTCGTCTGGACGTACCGCGAAGCGATGGTTCCCGATTTAACTCCAAAACGTCTGCTCGTGATCGGCTCGGGCGCTATCGGGATCGAGTTTGCGAGCTTCTATAATGAGCTCGGCTCCGAGGTGACGGTGGTCGAGGCAGTCGACCGTATCTTACCGGCTGAGGACAAAGAGATTGCAGCCTTCGCGCACAAGTCTTTCGAGAAGCAAGGCATGACCATTAAAACCGCGGCACAGGTCAAAGGCCTCAAGAAAGGCAAGGATAGCGTCACGGCTGAAGTTTCTGTAGGCGGCAAGACCGAGAACATCGAAGTAGACCGCGTAATCCTGGCGATCGGCATCGTGGCGAACTCCGAAGGCCTGGGACTGGAGAAACTCGGTGTCAAAATCGATCGGACACATGTCGTTGTTGATGGGTTCGGACGCACCGGCGTGAAAGGCCTGTACGCAATTGGCGACCTGACCGGCGGCCCCTGGCTCGCGCACAAAGCGAGCCATGAAGGCGTAATCTGCGTCGAGAAGATCGCAGGCGAAATTGACGATGCTCACCCGTTCGACAATTGGAACGTCCCCGGCTGCACCTATTCGCATCCGCAAGTCGCAAGCGTTGGCCTAACTGAGGACGAAGCCAAGAAGACCGGCAAGAAGTTGAAAGTCGGAAAATTCCCATTCATCGGAAACGGTAAGGCGATTGCGCTCGGAGAACCTGAAGGTCTGGTCAAAACAATCTTCGATGCTGAAACAGGAGAGCTGCTGGGCGCGCATATGGTCGGCGCTGAGGTGACTGAACTCATCCAAGGATACGTGATTGCGCGGGAAGGCGAGCTGACGGAAGAAGATCTGATGCACACAATCTTCCCGCATCCGACGCTCTCCGAGATGATGCATGAAGCCGTGCTCGCCTCTGAAGGCCGGGCTATGCATATCTAGGCCTTACGGCTTTAGCCAGGTGTCCAGGAATTTGCGCTTCTCGGCATAGTCGCGAAGCGCGTCTTCGGGGCGGCGCTGCAACAGTTTTATCTGATCGCCTGGACGTATTTGTCCGAGCAAGTGTCGATCACATCGGGCGATGTGCCCGATGCGAGGGTAACCGCCTGTCGTCTGCGCATCGCAGAGCAAAACAACAGGTGTGCCGGAGGGAGGGCATTGGATAGTGCCCGGAAAGACCGGTGCGCTTTTCATCTGACCATCGCTCATCGGGGAAAGCGTCCGCCCGGTTAGCGTAACGCCCATGCGGGTCGCCTGACGCCCAGCTATGAACGTGTCCTCGAACAAGCTCTTGCGGTCCGCCTCATCCAGCAGATCCGTCTCAGCCGATGCGCAGGCGCGCAGAGCGACTGCATGTGCAAAGACAGGTCGATGCGAAACGGGAGTTTCACGGGTTTCCGTCAGCACCGGCGAACCGACCGATTTCAAAAGATCTCCAGCCTTGAGCGCGCGCCCGTCCAAACCTCCCAATTGCGCCGGGAGATAAGTCGACTTCGATCCAAAGGCCTCATCGGCCTGGAATCCGGTCGCGATGGCGAGATAGGTTCGAGTTCCGCGCGTGACCGGCGAAATCTCTATCCGGTCTCCTGATTTCAGGTGCAGCGTCGTGTGCGCTGGAGCGGTCTGACCTGAGATATGAATCTGGTCATAGGCGCCGGTCACTGCGATTGAACACTCTGTTTCAACCTTCGCTTCGAAGCCGCCAAAAGTGATTTCAAGCGCAGGTGTCGTCGCGGTGTTTCCGACGAGACGGTTGGCGAGTGCATGAGAGAGTTCATCCGCTGGTCCGGCATAAGGAACACCAAAGTGCCGGTAACCGATCCGGGGAGCAGCTTGCAGCGTCGACTGCAGGCCCGGTTTCGTCACAACCAACATTATAGAGCTCTGAACCTTACGAGTTGGCCTGGGGTGAGCAGGAACGGGTCTCGGTTGTTGGCCCGAAACAGCTCCGCATCTGTCTTCCCGATCAGCGGCCAGCCGCCTGGGCCGTTCAAGGCGTAGATGCCGGTGAAGCCAGCGCTGACTCCGACCGAGCCCGCTGGGACCCGAGGACGCGGTGATGCGAGGCGCGGGACGCTGAAATTCTCGGGCAATCCAGAAATGTAGGAAAAACCCGGCGTGAATCCGATCATTTCAACGGTGTGAACGCGCTGAGTGTGAGCTTCTATGAATGCATGCGTAGAAAGGTCGAGCGCCTCACAGACAGAGGCCAGATCCGGGCCATATTCTCCGCCATACGAGATGCCGATTTCAATTGGAGGCGCGGAGTTAGGTATAGTCTTGGTCTCAACGGTCACATCTTGAAGCGCGTGTTCAATCTGCTCAGCGCACGAAGGATGGAACTGGACCGACACCCGGTCGAGCCCAGCGACGACGTCCTCAGCAGGCACTGCTTCACGGAGAGCTGACGCGAGCGTTTGCGCCTCTACCGGTGAACTGACCTGAAGCTCGATCACGTCGTCCGCAATGCGTCTGGGGATCAGTCGGGTGGGCATATCAGGACGTGCTGTGCTTCCAGCGCCGCGCGAATGGCTTTTGCCGCCTCAAACGCACCGGGTGTGTCCCCGTGAACGCAAAGGCTTTGGACTGGCAACGAGATTGTGTCGCCGTCATGCGTCGTCACTTGCTGTCTCAATGCAATGCTGGTGGCTTGCGCAACCTGATCATCCGGATCGTGAAACACGGCGCCGTCCAACGTGCGGTCGCGGAGCTGACGGCCAGCCTCATAGGCGCGGTCGGCAAACCCTTCGGCGACAAAATCAATTCCGTGCTCACTGGCTTGGCGTTGCAACCTGGACTCCGGAGGGCCCACCAATCGGGTGCCTGGCAAAGTGTTTTGTAAAACGGAGCAAAGACTGCAGGCGAGACCATCATCCATGGCCGCCATATTGTAGAGCGCTCCATGTGGTTTGAGATGCGCAATTGCCACCCCCAGTTCGTTGGAAATGTTCTTAAGCGCTTCAATTTGTTCGGTGAGCGAGGTTTCCAGATCAACCCCCGACAGGTTCGATTTCGTGCGGCCGAAGTTTTCGCGATCCGGGAAGGACGGGTGAGCGCCCGCAACGACGCCGTTCTCCTTCGCCAGGGTCAGCGCAGTTCGCATCGAAGCTTCGTCTCCGGCGTGGCCGCCGCAGGCGATGTTGCAGCTTGTCACGACAGTCATGAGTTGCGCGTCGAAGGCGCATCCTTCACCAAGATCGGCATTGAGATCGATCCGCTTGCTCATCCCATGACGCCCGCCGCGCGAAGGATGGAGCGCAGCCCCAACCCTAGTGTGATGAGGACAATGGTGCTTCCGGCAAGATTGGCGGCCAGCGTGTTCGCGTGAATGCCAAGCAATTCCTTGCGGTTCATGATGTAGAGCAGGAATGCAGCCATGAGCGGTAGCAACAGACCGTTGGCGTATTGCGCGATCAGGATCATTTCGACCGGGCGTATTCCGGAGAGGCTGATGGCTGCGCCAACCACAATGACAACCAAGGCCGTGCCACGAAACAGCATTGACTTGCGTGCCTCATCGCCACCGATAATCTCGCTTAGCGCGAACGCCGTGGCCATGGGTGCCGTGATGGCTGATGTCAGTCCGGCTGCGAAGAGACCAATCCCAATCAGATAGCGTGCGGCTTCTCCAAATGTCGGTTCGATGGCCCGCGCCATATCCGCGGCATTGCTGACCTCAAGTCCGGTCTTGAATAGCGTCGTCGCGGCGGTGGAGAGAATGAAGATCGAGACGAGCCCTCCCAGTCCAATCGCGACGGCAGATTCTTTGCGCGCCTGACCGGTCTCGTTTCCGCCTGGCCATTTCTTGCGCGTTGCGGCGGCGTGCAGAAACAGGTTGTACGGTACGATTGTCGTGCCAATTAGAGCGATCGCTGTCAGGGTACCGCCGTCTGGAATGCGGGGCCACAATCCGCTGAACAGTGCGCCAAGGTCGGGACGCGTGAAAATGACACTAAGAATGAACGCGGCGCTCATGATCAGCACCAGCGCCACGAGCAGCTTCTCCAGCAATTGATAGCGCCCAACCAGAACAGCGACACCCGCGAGGATCGCGAGCGCGGCCACGAGCGTGTTTTGACCCGGCGAAGCGCCAGACAAAAGCGCGTCGAATCCGAGCGCGCCGCCCGCAAGGTTGCCGCCTTCATAGGCGCAGTTGCCAATCAGGAGGGCGGCGAATACGAGTCCGCCAACAGCCCACTTCACAGCAGGTGAGGGCGCGCTTTTCATCAGCGCTTCGCCTAGGCCGATTTCAGCGCCCGCTCCCAGTCTCGCTGCCATATCCTGGAGAATGACTGTCGCGATTGTAGCGAAGACCAAAGCCCAGATAAGAGCAAAGCCGAAATTTGCGCCAGCTAGGGTACAAGCGGTGACGGTGCCAGGTCCGATAAAGGCCGCGGCGACCAGAACCCCGGGGCCGAAATTCAGTTTCATTCGCTGGCTCCAGCGTTTGCAATGCCGCGCCTGGTTGTCAGGTATGTCGCAAAACTCGCGAGCCAGTGGCTTCCCGAATAATGTTCAGCCGACACCGCGGCGATGCCGGCGTCTCTGTGGACGGCGTGTGCGGCCATCAACGCTGCCACACGCGGATCGTCGGCGGGCAAAGCGCTCGCGATGCCTTCAAGAGCCCAGGCGCGCGAGAGGTTCACACCGTCCAGGTGCACCAGCTTGCCGTCTGACGCATCGAGCACAATGCCGGGCGCGAGCCAGTCGGAGCTGCCATCGATCGGGATCTGGGGAAGGAAGTATCCGAGCCAGACGACGAAGTCCTGCTGAGGCATGACCCGGCGCATCAGGTCTGCTTCCATCAGGCAGGGTGACAGGAAATCTTCGCCCGACGGTTCGTAGGCGAGTGGACAGTTTACATCGGAGCGATGGAAGGCGAGGCTTTTCTGCGCGAGCTCATTTGCAAATGCGTCATTTCCGACTGTGCGAGCATAATCCAGCATCAGCCCAAAAGCGAAAGCGGTCTGATTGTGCGTGCCGAGTCGGACGGGGTAGGATAGCTTGGGCAGCCAGGCGCGGACCTTTCCGACAATAGCGTCTTCCAGAGGGCGTAGCGTTTCACGCCACTCGCGTAATTGCGGATCATCGCTCTCCTCAAGCTCTGCCACCAATTGCAGGTACCAAGCGATGCCATATGGTCGCTCGAATGATCCGCGACCCTCTGCGCTGTAATAATCGAGCTCTCCCGCCATGTTCTCTTCGGTGAAGCTCTTGGCCAGCGCGGCGCGGATCTCTGCTGCGTAAACGCCATCCGGTTGAACCGTCAAAAGGCGGGTCAAAAGCCAGTGGCCATGCACCGAAGAATGCCAGTCAAAACAGCCGTAAAAAGCCGGGGTCAGTTCATGCGGCGGTCGCGCGTCATCCGCAGACTGTAGCACGTGGCTGATCTTGTTGGGGTATTCGCGATGAATACAATCCAGCGCTAGAATGGCGAAGCGATCTTCGGTCGTAACCGGGCTGGCACGCTCTGATGAGCTGGCGGTTTCGGTCGTTGTCTCCCGATCCGTCGCTTGAGGATTTGAACACGCGGCCAACGCTAGGGTGATCAGACCCCAAATTGTGTATTTCATGCCCATCTCCCAGCCTTCGCAATCCGACCAATTAATCGGGACCGGACCGAGAGGGCAAGGCCTCTATGGAAGGGTTTCCCTAAGCCTGGAGGAGCCGTCGTTGATGATCGGCCAGGATCTCGGCTGTCATGCTGAGGGCAGCATCTTCATCGATCGTGGGTTCGTCGAACAACATTTCGATCAGCGCATATCCGAGTTCGACACTAACGCGCGCGCTGGCAAACACTTGGTTGCGATCAAGATCAGGTCGATACTCCACCGTCTTTTCCGTCATCAGCGTGGCCATACGGCGATGGGATTCGACTCTGACATTGCTCAGAACCGGCGTCGCGTGGAGCGAGCGCATGATCCAGCCGCCAGCCTTGAAAGTCCTTGTCACGAGCAGGGTTTCGCGCAGGAAATGCTCGATCTGCGGCGCGAGCGGCTCGGCTTCTGGGTTCCAATCGTTGAGCAGCGCGTTCTGGACCTCCATCAATCGTTCGCCGAGCTCTTTCAGCACTGCGTATTTATTTGGAAAGTATCGGTAGAGGGCTGGCGGTGTGAGACCGGCTCGCTTGCAGATCATATTCGTAGACAGGCCTTCAAAGCCGACTTCCTCGAGCAGTTCAGCCGCAGCCGCCAAAACGCGCTCCATAGTCTTCTGGGAGCGGTTCTGATTTGGCGTTGCGCGTTTGCTCGTTTTCGGCGTCACGTTTGAGGGCTCTGCTGGGTTGGATCTTGACAGGTAGCTATAGAACGATAGTGATAACTATCAATTAATCAGGGAGGAGACAATGGGTGTATCGCGACGGCGACTGTTGCAAGTCGGAGCAGGGCTCGGAGTTGCTGCAGCTATTCCCGTTGGTCAGCATGTGGCCTGGGGCATGCGAGACTTTGAGCGCGATGGTTATACGCCCGATTATCCCGACGCCCCGGCCGGCGAGGAAGCGTGGATAAATTGGTCCGGTGCACAGAGGGCGACCCCCATGCAGCTCGCGTCGCCGCAATCCGAGACGGATCTGGCAGAGTTCATTCGCTCCACCCCGTATCGAATTCGGCCACGAGGAAGCGGTCATTCTTTCACAGGCCTCGTACCGAGCGAGGGCGTCATTCTGGACGTCAGCTACCTCTCAGGCTTGCAGGCCTATGATCCCGAGACCGGTATCGCCAAGTTTGGAGCAGGAACCACCCTGTTTCAGACGGCCGCCAAGCTACAAGAGCTAGGGCGCGCGTTCCCAAACTTACCGGATATCGTCGATCAGACGCTTGCCGGGTCCTTTTCAACCGGCACCCATGGCACAGGCGAAACGCTGACGGCGCTGCATGACTATATCCATGCCTTCAGACTGGTGACCGCGAGCGGGGATGTGATCGAGGTTTCCCGTACCAGCAATCCCGATCTGTTCGCCGCGGGCAAGGTTTCGCTGGGGGCGCTTGGCGTTATCACATCCTACAGCGTTCAGACGATCCCTGCATTCAATCTGCGGCGCATCGTCAAAGCCGAGCCGATCGATCTTGTGCTGGAGGAATTGGAAGCCCGCGCTGCCGCGCACCGCAATTTTGAAATGTTCTACCTTCCAAGCACGGGGGTCGCGGCGACGCTCAGCCACGATCTGCACGAAGGAGATGTGACGGGCGTGCAGCCCTCTGAAGATGATGAGACGCTGGAAGGACTCAAAACGCTGCGCGACCAGTTTGGCTGGTGGCCGTGGCTCCGTCGGAAAATTGCAAGTTCGGCGCTTCCGAGCGGCGTGCTTGAGGACGTGAGCGACGCCTCCATGGAGCTCCTCGCGACCACACGTCCGATCAAGTTCAATGAGATGGAGTTCCACTTGCCGAAGAGCGAGGGGATCGCCGCGCTGCGTAAAGTCATCGCCAAAATGGATGCACGGAAGGATGCCTTCTTCCCGATGGAAATCCGCTTGATCGCGCCGGATGATGCGTGGCTCAGCCCGTTCAATGATGGTCCGAAAATGTCGATCGCGATCCATGCAGCCGTCGATGAGCGGTTTGACTACTTCTTCAGCGATTTTGAGCCCATTTTCCGCGCGCACGGCGGGCGACCGCATTGGGGCAAATGGCACTCCTTGAAACGAGATGACTTTGCTCAGCTTTATCCGCGTTTTGAGGATTTTATCAGCCTCAGGCGGGACCTCGACCCGGACGGCAAGTTCTTGAATCCGCATCTCGCCGAACTGTTTGGAGAGCCGTTCAATGCTTGAACTTAATCGCAGGAACCTGTTCCTTGGCGGCGCCGCAATTGTAGGAGTGAGCACACTCATGTCGAAACCAGGTGATAAAAGCGGCCCACGCGATCAGTACTTTCTGGACGTCCAGAAAGCGTTGACGGATGCGAACATTGCGACCCCGACTTTAGTGATCGACAGGGCGCGCCTGAATGCAAATATCGACACTTTGGTGGGGCATCTGCCTGACGGTATGGGATATCGGATCGTGGCAAAGTCGCTGCCATCGCTGGCCTTGATCGATCACATTCGTCAGCGCGCCAGCACTGACCGCCTGATGACGTTCAATCAACCCATGCTGACCTCGCTCAGTCAGGCCATGCCTGATGCCAGCCAGCTTTTGGGTAAGCCTTTGCCGGTTCAAGCTGCGCGCAATTACTTTGAGTCGCTCGGAGAGGCGGATACACCCGCGGCTGACAACGTGCAGTGGTTGATCGATAGCAACGACCGCCTGGCGCAATATGCCGAGCTCACGCGCGCGCTGGATCGAACGCTGCGACTGAATATCGAGCTGGACGTCGGTTTGCATCGTGGTGGATTTGAGCCGGGGGCCGACCTGCAAGCTGCACTTGAGACGATCAGCGCGGATGCAAATCTCGAGCTTGCAGGGTTCATGGGCTACGAGCCGCACATCCCAGCCCTGCCGACAACGCTTGGATGGCGCGACAAGGCGCTGAACGGGGCTTGGAAGAAGTATCGCGAGGCGCTCAATCAGGCGGCAGGTGTGTTTGATGAAAGCACGATGCGAGGGCTGACGCGCAACGCGGCGGGGAGCCCAACTTACCGATATTACGAAGATACCGAGCTCGCGAACGAGATTTCTGCGGGATCTTGCCTGGTCAAGCCAACACACTTTGACAGCGACCTGCTTGAGCCTCACTTGCCAGCAAGTTTCATCGCCACGCCCGTCATCAAGTCTTTGCCGACGACCCGCATGCCGGGCCTGGAATTCGCGGATGGAGCCAAGCGAGCCTGGGACCCGAATTACAACAAAACGGTCTTCATCTATGGCGGGCACTGGCTCGCAGATCCTGTCGATCCGCCGGGTCTCAGCTACAATCCAACCTTTGGACGGTCGTCCAATCAGGAAATGCTGAATGGCGGACCAGACCTCGACATCAAGGCAGACGAGTTTGTCTTCCTTCGACCACATCAGAGCGAAGCGGTGTTCCTGCAGTTCGGCGATATTGCGGTCTACGAAGACGGCCAGATTGTCGACACGTGGCCGGTCTTCGAAGCGTCAGCCTAGGCCGTTGCGAGCTTCTTCACCTGCACCTTGGTCGGTCGGCTATTGCCTTTGCCGTAGAGGTTCACTTTCAGTTTCGAGATCGCGTGAACCAGAGCGTTCGGGCCGTATTTGATGTCGCCGGTAAACTCGATGTTCGGGAAGCGGTCAAACAGGTGCTCATAGGCAACGCGGAGCTGCATCTGCGCAACGCGTGAGCCCAAGCACTTGTGGACGCCATGGCCGAAGGCGATGTGCTTGTCGACATTGTCGCGAGTCATGTCGAACACATCCGGGTTTGGAAATACTTCCGGGTCGCGATTACCGGCACCGTACCACATCACGACTTTCTCATCCTTGGCGATTTTCTGGCCGTTGATCTCGGTGTCTTCCATGGCGGTGCGGCGCATGTGTTTCACAGGCGAGACCATACGCAGCGACTCTTCTGCCATGCGCGAGATCATGGAGGGATCGTCCAACACCATGGCGCGTTGATTGGGCCATTCTGTCATCAGCTTGATGGTGCCGGAGAGTGAATTGCGCGTCGTGTCGTTGCCGGCGAAAATGATCAACAGCCATGAGCCATCGAGATACTCTTGCGGCAAGAGCTCATCATCCAGTTTGGAATGTGCGATCACGGTCAGAAGATCTTCGCGCGGATTGGCCCGGCGATCGGCCATGACGCGAGCGCCATACGCAAACATTTCTTCAACCACTTTTTTGAACCGAAGCGGGAAGAGGGGCTCTCCAAGGAAGGTCCGCAATGGGTTCGCCATAAACTGGCTCGCCATTTCCAGATAGTGCATCCAGTGCACGATTTTCTGCCGGTCTTCCTCATCAACACCGAGCATTTCACATAACGTGTAAAGCGGGAGTTGGTTCGAGAAGACTTTTACGAAGTCTACGACTGGGCCGTTCTCTTCCAGATCGTCGCAGAGAGACTCGACCTTCTTGCTGACCTTCTCACGAAGCTCCTTCACATAAGCAGGGATGAAGAAGTCCTTTTGTTGGATCCGCATCTGCATGTGCTGCGGCTCATCCATGGAGATGAGATTATCCATCGCAGCGCGAACCAAGATTTCCGGACGCCAGTGTTTGCGATCCATGACGGCGAGATTGATGCCGCCCCGCTGGGATGAGAAGACATCCGGCGCTAACTCTACGGTCTTGATGTCGTCATACCGAGAGACTGACCAGAAACCGGAACCTCCGCGCGGCATTTGCGACCACATGACGGGAGCCTCCGTCCGCATCTTTGTGTAAAGGTCGTATGGATGACCGCGTGTCCACGAGTTCGGGTTCCACAGCGTGAAATCGGTTTCGATCATGGGGTAAGTCATCGGATGAACCGGGTCTTGCGCTCCGTTATCAACAAGAATTTCATCGCTGATCAGTTTCATGATCCTGCTCCCATATGTCTTCACTGCACGTTCGATCGACTCGTGCGCCTTGTGCGATAAGCTAACTCAGATTTCTTAAGTGGCCATGGGTATTTTTAGGTGACCACACGGAAACCTGAACCTGCTGAATTGACCGTACTCGCGGTGCGCGTCAGGGTGCTTTTATGAGTGCGGTGGCCCAAAAACTGACGAGAGAGACGCATCTTCACGTGCGCGGAGAGATGCTGACCCCGTTACCTGTTGGCGCTCTTTGGTGGGCTACCGAACGTACGCTAATCGTGTCCGATCTTCATTTCGAGAAGGGATCGAGCTTCGCGGCTGCGGGTCAACTGATCCCGCCTTATGATACGAGTGCGACCCTCGCCGTGGTCGAGTCTTTGGTCGAAACCTACCAACCAGAGCGCGTCATCTCACTGGGAGACAGTTTCCACGACGGCGATGCGGAATGGCGGATGGTCGATCGCGATGCGGCGCGGATCAAGGCGCTGACATCCGTGACAGACTGGGTCTGGGTTGAGGGCAACCACGATCCTGATCCGCCTAAAGAGCTGGGCGGACGCGCTGCCAAGGTCCTGCGCTTGAATGATCTCGTCTTTCGCCATGAACCAACCGGCGAGATTGGCGAGATTGCTGGCCATTTGCATCCCTGTGCGAAAGTGCTGAGCCGCGTGCGAAGCTTGCGCCGCTCCTGCTTTGTCACAGATGGACAGCGACTGATCATGCCGGCGTTGGGCGCGTTTACGGGCGGTCTCAACGTGTTGGACGATGCTTATGCGCCGTGTTTTCCTGATGGCGGCATGATGGTCTTTGCGATGACCCGCGAAGCGGTTATTCCTATTTCAAACAAGCGCCTCATCCCGGATCTCGGGCGGTGGCGTCTCAATTCCAATTCAAGTCCAAAAGGGTAGATCATGGACAATATCGATTTTGCGAAGCTTTGGGCGGATTATGGCGACGACGTGCTCGGCTTTGGGGCTCAAGCCGTCGGGGCGCTTATCGTCCTCGTGGTTGGATTGCGCGTGGCGGGCTGGCTTGGCGGTCTCGTGCGCTCGATTGCGCTGAAGCAGGAGAATATCGACGATACGCTCGGAAACTTCTTCGGATCGTTGGTGCGATGGGCGGTTACCGCTGCGGTGTTTATTGCGGTCCTGCAGGTCTTCGGCGTTCCGGCGACGAGCTTCGTTGCCGTCCTGGGTGCGCTGACGCTGGCCATTGGCCTGTCTCTGCAGGGCGCGCTGGGGAATATCGCGTCGGGTGTGATGATCATGATCTTCCGTCCCTACAAACTGGGCGATTATGTCGAGGCAGCGGGGGCGGCCGGTACGGTCAAGGATATCAACTTGTTCCAGACGGTGCTCGCGACGCCAGACAATGTGCAGGTTATGGTGCCCAACAGCCAGGCGATTGATGGTGTCATCAAGAATTATAGCGGCTACTCGACCCGCCGCGTCGATGTCACGTTCGGCATCGATTATGGCGACGATATCGATAAGGCGATCGGAATCATCAAATCCATCGTCGATGCGGACAAGCGCATCATGAGAGATCCGGAGCCGTTCGCGAAAGTCGTGAATTTGGGCGACAGCTCTGTCGATATTGCGACGCGGAACTGGGTCAATGCCAGCGACTATTGGGACGTCAAGTTCGACCTCACGAGACAGATCAAGGAAGCCTTCGATCAGCAAGGCATCTCGATCCCGTATCCGCATCAGGTCGAGATCGTCAAAGAGGTCGCCTAGGCCGTGACCGACCCGGCGCTGGAGACGATTGGCGAAACGGCCGCCAAGACGGGCAAACTGCCCAAGACGAAGCGTCATATCCTGCTGCGCCTGTTGGGCATCAGCTGGTGGGGATGGATCAAGCTTGCTTTGCTCTGCGTGCTGGTCGGGTTCTTCGTGATGGCAAGCGAGTTCGATCCGGCCTCGCCAGACGTCAACGTGATCGGTGCAATGCAGCGGTTCCTGCAGTCGGTTGCAGGTCTGGCCGGCTGGGCGGCGCGGAACTTCTGGAAGCCTGCATTAGCCGGAGCTACCTTTGTATTGCCGCTCTGGTTGGTCTGGCGATTGGCGAGCTTGCCTTTCCGTAAGTAAGCTTTGCTCTATCCTCTCCGGTACAGAAAAAAGGCGGGAAGAATTATGGATATGTCTCAACTCATGTTTCGCGACGGCTTGATGGAGGGCGAACGCGTTCTTGTGACAGGTGGCGGCACGGGGCTCGGCAAAGAGATGGCGGAAGGCTTTCTCAAACTCGGCGCAGAGGTTCACATTTGCGGCCGACGCGGGGGTGTCTGCGAGGAGACCGCAGAAGAGCTGATGAGCGCTCATGGCGGGAAAGTCGTCCCGCACGCCTGTGACATCCGTGTCGCTGACGCGATCAATGACATGACAGACAAGATCTGGATAAACCATGGCGCGCTCACTGGTCTGGTGAACAATGCCGCTGGGAACTTTATTTCGCGTACAGAAGACCTGTCCATTCGCGGCTTCGATGCGATCGCCAACATCGTGTTCCGGGGTACGTTCTATATGACCCACAATATCGGCAAGCGCTGGATTGATGAGGGAAAGCGCGGCAATGTTATTTCTGTCCTGACGACCTGGATCTGGAATGGAGGACCGTTTGTCGTTCCGTCCGCGATGTCCAAGTCGGCCGTCAACACAATGACCCAGTCGCTGGCGGTTGAGTGGGGTCGGTATGGACTGAGATTCAACGCAATTGCACCCGGTCCGTTTCCAACTGAAGGCATGACGAAACGTCTCGCACCGCAGGCTGAAACGACGGAGGACATGGACCGTGATGGTCGAAACCCGATGGGCCGTATCGGCAAGATGCATGAGCTGGTGAACCTTGCCGTCTTCCTGATGGGGCCAGGCGCGGAATATGTGAACGGCCAGACCATCGCCATTGACGGGGCGGCTTACAACGCAACAGGCGGGAACTTCTCAGGCCTCGCGCAATGGGGCGATGCTGAGTGGCAAGCTGCGCGCGACGCGATTGAGGCAACCAACGCTAAAGACAAAGCTAAGCGCACGGTTTAAGCCCCGCTGATAAAATGATTTTGGAGAATGACTATGGCTGATCGGTTCGATCTAACCGGGCGGATTGCGCTTGTGACAGGGGCATCAAGCGGACTCGGAAAGCACTTTGCGGGCGTCCTGGCTGAAGCAGGAGCGAAGGTCGTGCTTGCGGCACGCCGCATGGAGCGGCTCGAAGCTTTGGCGGCTGAGATTGAAGCCAAAGGCGGTGAAGCGCTCGCCGTGTCAATGGATGTCACAAAAGCGGACACGATACAGGCTGCGCTTGAGGCCACCGTCGAGCGCTTTGGTGGCCCTGCCGACGTCATTGTCAACAATTCAGGCCTAAGTCGCGAAGGCTTTTTCACCAATATGGAAGAAGACGATTTCGATCTGGTCATGGACACAAATACCAAAGGAGTCTGGCTCGTTGCGCGGACGTTCGCAGGCGCTTTGGTCAAATCGGGAAAACCCGGCAGCATGATCAACATCGCGTCGGTCGCTGGGCGGCGCGTGGGGTACACCATGACCGCCTATTGCGCCTCGAAAGCAGCGTGTGAGCACATGACCCGAAACATGGCGATCGAGATGGCGCGGTACGGCGTTCGTGTGAATGCGATCGCACCTGGCTATTTCGAGACCGAGATCAATGATGAATTCTTGAACTCTGATGAGGGCGAGAACATGCGCAAACGCGTGCCGATGCGCCGGTTTGGAGAGCATGAGGAATTGTCCGGCCCGCTGCTCTTGCTGGCGTCTGATGCAGGCAGCTTCATGACTG
The DNA here is from genome assembly GCA_043513745.1 of Hyphomonadaceae bacterium. GTDB lineage: Bacteria > Pseudomonadota > Alphaproteobacteria > Caulobacterales > Hyphomonadaceae > Henriciella. Next base: position 3,118,873 of record CP121341.1, on the reverse strand, counting down.
GCACAACCATCATTGTCGATGGTGGTCATATGTGGAGCTCGCTCTAGCGAATCAGCGCCCGAATTTCGTCACAGCATCTTAAGATCGCATTAGCCGTTCTGAGATTAGATCGTACTCTGTAGAGGAGACGATCTATGGCTGCGAAGCGTAAACCTGATTTGCACTTTACTGGTGATGCGAAAATGAAGGCGGCTGCGTTGAAAACGAGCGCTAAAGTGAAGCCTGTTCAGTCAGATGAAGATACCACGCCGGTCCCTTCGCCTGCGAAACAACTTCAGGACCAGCTGGAAGCGCATTACCAGCCGCTTAGCCAGCGCATGTCCGTTATCCTGGTCTCGCTTCTCGTAGGATTTGCGTTTATCGGCGGTTGGCTTGGCGGAACCGGTGGTGGGCTCGTCTGAAATACCAGTGATTTTTGGCACAAATCTCGCTAGATAAGCCACCAAACGATTTCGGAGCTTCAAATCATGACAATTCGCAAAGCTGTGCTGCCCGTCGCTGGGTTCGGTACGCGCGTCCTGCCCGCCACAAAGGCTATTCCAAAAGAGATGCTTCCGGTCGTGGACCGGCCTGCGCTGCAATACGTTGTCGATGAAGCCATCGAAGCCGGGATCGAGCACATCGTCTTTGTCACCGGGCGCGGTAAAGGGGCCATCGAAGACTATTTCGATTTGTCATTCGAGCTCGAGACGAACCTTCGCGGCAAAGCCAGCAAAGCCGACATCTTGGCGGAAGTGGAAAAGACCCGTCTGCCAGCTGGCGGTGCGAGCTTTACCCGTCAACAAGAAGCCCTCGGCCTCGGCCATGCTATCTGGTGTGCCCGCGACATTATCGGCGATGAGCCGTTCGCGATCCTCCTGCCGGATGTCATCGTAAAGGCAAAGCAATCCTGCCTGTCGCAAATGGTAGATGCTTACAACAAGGTTGGCGGTAATATCATCGCGGTGGATCCTGTGCCGGAAGAGCGTGTCTCGTCTTATGGTGTGATTTCACCAAAGGGCGAGCGCGATGGACGTCTGATCCAGATGAGCGGCATGGTTGAGAAACCGCCGCGCGAAGAAGCCCCTTCCAACCTCGCGATTACTGGCCGCTACATCCTGCAACCTGAGATCTTTGGTCTGTTGTCCGATCAGGGCGCTGGTGCTGGCGGTGAAATTCAGCTGACAGATTCCATGGCGCGATTGATGGAAATGCAGAACTTCTACGCTTACGAGTTTGAAGGCGCGCCTTATGATTGCGGTTCGAAGCTCGGCTATTTTGAAGCGGTATTGGCGCACGCGCTTGATCATCCAGAAATTGCGGATGGCGCTCGGGATCTGGTCGCCAAGCTGTAAGTTGACCGTGTTGGATACCTAAGGTAGCGCCAGCGCATGAAGGTGAAGCTTCCGTCAGCCCGTGATGTCGTATCCGCCCGCAAGCGGATTCGCGACTATGTCGAAACCACGCCGGTTCTGACCTCGTCGGTGATCGACAATATCGCAGGCGCGAAAGTGCTGATCAAAGCTGAATGCTTGCAGCAGACTGGAAGCTTCAAGCTTCGCGGTGCCACCAATCGCTTGCTTCAAATCCCAAAAAAGCAGCGGGATCGCGGCGTGGTCGCGTTTTCATCTGGCAATCACGCACAAGGTGTCGCGCGAGCGGCGCGGCGTCTGGGCATGCCAGCGCTGATTGTGATGCCGTCGGATGCGCCTTCCGTTAAAACAGAAGGGGTCGAGGCGGATGGCGCAGAAGTTCGCCTCTACGACCGAAACACTGAAAACCGCGAGGAGATCGCAGCAAGCATTGCCAATGAGCGCGGTGCGGTGCTGGTGCCAAGTTTCGACGATCCAAAGATCATAGCCGGGCAGGGTACGCTTGGGCTGGAATTTGCCGAGCAGCTTAAAGATTGCGGCGAAGAGCTGGATCATCTGATCTGCTGCACGGGTGGCGGCGGTCTCATAAGCGGTATTGCGCTGGCGCTCTCCAAGGTCAGTCCGGAAACGCAGATCTGGACCGCGGAACCAGAAGGTCATGAAGACTGGAAACGCTCACTGGAGCAGGGTTCCATTGTTTCCAACGAGCCCGGCACTAGGTCCAGATGCGACGCAATCCTGACACCACAGCCGGGTGAACTCACCTGGGCGATCGGTTCTGAATTGCTGGCGGGCGGCTGCGCCATTTCGGATCAGCACGTCTTTGAAGCGATGCGGATCGCGTTTCGCCAATTGCGCATCGTGGTGGAACCTGGCGGTGCTGCGGCGCTTGCAGCGGCGATGTTCCGGCTTCCCGAAGCGGCAAAAGGAAAAACCGTGGGCGTCGTGCTTACGGGCGGAAACGTGGACCCGCGCTTCTTCGCCGACGTGCTGAACCGAACGGCCTAGCTTTCCTTCATCAGGCGCGCTTTCTGGCGTTGCCAATCCCGATTTGCAGACGTCTCGCGCTTGTCGTGTGCTTTCTTACCGGTTGCGATCCCGATAAGCAGTTTAGCGATCCCGCGATCGTTGAAATAGAGCTTCAAGGGCACGATGGTTCGTCCTGCTCGCTCCACCGCTTGCGCGAGTTTCCCTCGCTCGCGTTTCGATACGAGTAGCTTTCGCTTACGGCGCGGTTCGTGATTGAACCTGTTTGCGCCTTCATATGTGGGAATGTCTGAGTTGATCAGCCAGAGTTCACCTTCCTCGAGAGTGGCATAGCTCTCAGCGATATTGGCTTTCCCGTTGCGCAGGGACTTAACCTCGCTGCCGGTCAGCATCATGCCTGCCTCGAGCGTGTCTTCGACGGCATAGTCAAAGCGGGCGCGGCGATTCTCCGCGACTAAGCCGTCAGAGCGGCCTTTTGTTTGGGATTTCTTTGCCATGGGACTATTCTAGCCCAGCTGCGGATATGGCTTCATCGATCCGGGCGCGCGTTTCCGCATCGGGCATCACGATCGGTAAACGAACCTCATCCGAGCAGACACCCATTTTCGACAGCACATGCTTTGCTGGGCCGGGCGATGGTGAGTAGAACATGGCGCGGTGAATGTGGATCAGGCGCTGATCGAGCTCCTGCGCTTTATTGAGGTCACCCGCGTCAAAGGCTGCGTGCATTTGAGCGCACAATTCCGGCGCGACATTAGCGGTCACTGAGATGCAGCCCGCGCCGCCCATGCCGCGATGGCCGAGGCTGGATGGGTCTTCACCAGATAGCTGGGTGAATTGTTCGCCCGCAGTCAGCGCAGCTTGCATCGAGACGCGGCCGAGGTCGTTGCTCGCATCCTTTATCCCGATAATGTTTGGAAGTTTGGCCAATCGTCCAACAGTTTCCGGCAGCAGGTCAGACGCCGTGCGGGACGGAACGTTGTACATGACGATCGGCATTGAAGCTGCGTCGTTTACCGCTCTGAAATGAGCCTCCAGCCCCGCCTGGTCCGGCTTGTTGTAATAAGGGCAGATGACCAGCGCAGCGTCTGCGCCGACGCGCTTGGCATGCTCGGTGAGCTCAATCGCTTCCTGGGTTGAGTTTGAGCCGGCACCCGCAATCACTGGGACACGGCCCGCCGCAACCTGGATGCAAAGCTCAACGACTTCCCGGTGTTCATCATGCGAAAGCGTTGCCGACTCACCCGTGGTGCCACACGGCACCAGCGCCGCAGACCCGCCGGCAATCTGCCGCTCTATCAGGTCAGCAAACGCATCGCGGTCAATGGCCCCGTTCTTGAATGGGGTTATCAACGCAGGAATAGAACCATGAAACATCTGTCAGATACACACTTTTGGTTGAACCGGACCGCAAAAGGTCCGAGTTTGGTCATATAGGGCCTATAAACCGGAATCAGAATGTATCAACGACAAGGTCGCTAGGGAATCAGTCAAAGCATATGCGAAATCGACTTATCAGCCTGATTTTTACATCTCTCGCCGCCAGTTTGGTGATGAGCCAGGTGAGCGCCGCACAAGTTGCGACAGCGCCCAGCCTCAAGCCGCAACTCGTTGCTGCCTCTGACGTTGTCTCTACCCGTGATGCGGGATTGTTGCGCCAGGGTTTGCAGGCAGTTGATCGAGCCGACTGGTTCGAAGTTCGGCAAGCTGAGTCTCAGCTTAGAGATTCAACCGCAAAGGATATTCTGACCTGGTATCGCGCCCGTCGCGACTGGCGGATGTCCTTTGACGAAATGGACCGGGCCCTGACACGGCTCGCGGGCTGGCCGGAAATCACTGAGATTCGCTCTCGCGCCGAAGAAGTCATGGAGCTTTCGTCGCTCGACGCCCGTGCCCGTGTGGAATGGTTTGAGAACCATGGCGGTGCGCGTAGTGGAGCGGGGCACATCATCAATGCGCGAGCTCTTGAGGCGCTTGGACGAGATGACGAAGCCATGGTCGAGGTCCGCAAGGCCTGGCATGGTCGTACGCTATCGAAAGAAGTCAGCCAGAAGACTTACGCTCGCTACAAGAACAAATTGACCCAGGACGATCACCGCAAGCGTGTAGATTTCCTGCTTTGGACCCGTCAAACCACCGCTGCCGAACGTATGAAGTCGCTGCTGACGCCGGATTGGCGCGCGCTGCTGGATGCAAGGTCCAAGCTTATTCGCCGCGCGCGCGGCGTCGATTCAGCCGTTGATTCCGTTTCGACGGAACTGCAGTCGCATCCAGGTTTGATGTTCGATCGTGCGGAGTGGCGCCGTCGAGCCAGACTGAGAGATCGGATTACGCCTTTGCTCCGACAGATCGACGGAGAAGCTGTTCCACCTGCGGGCCGGAGCCGGCTCTGGAAAGCCCGTCATCCGCAGGTTCGTGTCGCCCTGAAAGAGTCGGATTGGCAGCTCGCCTACGAACTGTCGGCGCCGCATGGCATGAGATCGGGTCGCGATTTCGCGGAAGCAGAATGGACGGCGGGCTGGATCGCCCTCCGCCATTTGGATAATCCGGAGCGTGCTTTGCAGCACTTTGAATCTCTGGAGAAGGGCGTTTCGACCCCGATCAGCCTATCGCGAGCCCACTATTGGAAAGGCCGCGCTCTTGAGGCTATGAATTCGGAGGAAGAGGCCCAAGCCGCTTACGTCGAAGCTGCGCAATACCGGTTCTCTTATTACGGTCAGCTCGCCGCGGAAAAGGCGATGCAGGGCACGATCGATCTCGTGACGACCGCCTCGATTACGGATGAGGACCGCGCGAATTTCCAATCGCGGTCTCTGGTCAAAGCGATGCGTTTGTTCGCTGAGAACGGCTGGGATGCGTCTTTCCGCAAGTTTGCCTATCATTTGGATGATCAGTTGAGTCGCTCGCAGGATTTTGAGCTGCTCGCTGAGCTTGGCCGAGAATACCATTATGCCGATATCGGTGTGCGCGGCGCGAAAGCCGGGCTCGCCAAAGGCGTCGTCGCGCCGGATGCGGCGTATCCGGTCGTAGACTATGCGTTGCTGCGAGAGCCGCAGGTTGAGCGCTCACTGATGCTGGCGCTGTCGCGTCAGGAGAGCGAAATGAACCCGGCGGCGATCAGCCATGCCAATGCACGCGGACTGATGCAGTTTATCCCTCGCACCGCGCGCCTGGAAGCGCGGCGACAGGGGCTCCCTTACCGTACGAGCTGGCTGACCGATGATCCCGGCTACAACATGACCTTGGGCGGTGCGCATCTCGACACGCTGCTGCGCCAGTTCAATGGCAGCTACATCATGACCGCCGCCGCCTATAATGCTGGCGCCTCGCGTCCGCGGCGTTGGATTGGTGAATATGGTGATCCGCGTGCCGGGGAAGTTGATCCGGTCGATTGGGTTGAATTCATTCCGTTCAGCGAGACCCGCAATTACGTTCAGCGCGTGCTTGAGAATACCCAAGTTTACCGCAATCGTTTGAGCGGTGAGCCAGAGGATATCCGACTAACGGACGATCTGCAGCGCGGGCGCTTCGGGAACAATTAGGCGGTCGCCTTTTTCCGCTTTGCAGGTGATTTCTTCTTCGCAGCTGGTTTGGCGCTTGCGGTCGCAGACTTCCGATCAGCGTGCCGTTTCAGCGTTTGGGCGAGGAATTTGCCGGTCCAGCTTTTCTTGACCTTGGCGACCTCTTCCGGTGTGCCGACGGCAACGATCTGACCGCCGCCATCTCCGCCTTCGGGGCCCAGATCGATGATGTGATCGGCCGTCTTGATGACGTCGAGATTGTGCTCGATCACCAAAACCGTATTGCCGGTTTCAACCAGTTCATGCAGCACCTCGAGCAGTTTGCGAACATCCTCAAAGTGAAGACCGGTTGTCGGTTCGTCGAGAATGTAGAGCGTCTTGCCCGTTGCGCGCTTTGATAGCTCCTTGGCTAACTTCACGCGTTGCGCTTCTCCACCCGATAGCGTCGTCGCCTGCTGCCCCACTTTGATATAGGTCAAACCAACGCGGTTCAGAGTTTCCATCTTGGTCCGGATCGCGGGCACGGCGGAGAAGAATTTCTCTGCCTCTTCGACGGTCATATCGAGGACGTCGGCAATGGACTTGCCTTTATACAGCACCTCCAGCGTCTCGCGATTGTAGCGCTTTCCGTTACAGGTTTCGCAGGTCACATAGACATCTGGCAGGAAGTGCATCTCGATCTTTATGACGCCGTCGCCCTGGCACGCTTCGCAGCGTCCACCTTTGACATTGAACGAGAAGCGGCCGGGCTTGTAGCCCCGCTGCTTGGATTCCGGCAATCCTGCGAACCAATCACGGATCGGGCCGAAGGCGCCGGTATAGGTTGCCGGATTGGAGCGCGGGGTCCGTCCGATCGGGCTTTGATCAATGTCGATCACCTTGTCGAGGTGCTGCAGGCCTTCAATGCCTTCATATGGGGCGGGGGCCTTGCTGGCTTTGTTCAGCTTCCGCGCGAGCGCCTTGTAGAGCGTCTCAATGATCAGCGTGGACTTGCCGCCGCCTGATACGCCTGTGACCGCGGTAAACGTGCCGAGCGGGATCGTCGCGTCCACGTTCTGCAAATTGTTTCCAGTCGCGCCTTTAATGGTGAGGTCGCGAACTTTCTTGTTTTTGCGGCGCGTTTTGGGGATGGCGATCTCCTCGCGGCCCGAAAGGTAGGCTCCGGTAAGCGAGTTCTCGTCTGCGATGACTTCTTCCGCAGTGCCCTGGCTGACAATCTGGCCACCATGGACGCCGGCGCGCGGTCCCATATCGATGACATGATCGGCTGTGAGGATGGCATCCTCATCGTGTTCCACCACGATGACGGAGTTGCCGAGATCACGCAGCCTTTTGAGCGTTTCCAGCAAGCGCTCATTATCACGCTGGTGCAGACCTATGCTCGGCTCATCGAGCACATAGAGAACACCGGTGAGCCCAGACCCGATCTGACTGGCGAGGCGAATGCGCTGGCTCTCGCCGCCAGAAAGCGTTCCCGATGAGCGGGACATTGAGAGATAGTCGAGACCGACGGCATTCAGGAAGATCAAACGATCATTGATCTCTTTCAGAATACGCCCGGCAATCTCTTTGGCTTGCGGGGTGAGCGTGTCATTGACCTTGGCGAACCACTCGCCCGCTTCTCTGATCGAGAAGCTGGAAGCGTCGGATATATCAAGTTCAGCGATCCGCACCGCCAGAGCTTCCGGACGGAGGCGCTTGCCGAGGCATTTCGGACATGCGGCCGCGGATTGGAATTTCGCAATCTCGTCTCGTGCCCACTGGCTTTCCGTCTCGCGGAACCGGCGATCGAGATTTGGAATGACGCCCTCAAAAGTCTTCGTCACTTCGTAGCGGCGCAGGCCGTCATCATAGACAAACTCGATTTCTTCGTCGCCTGTCCCGTTCAGGATGACGTCGTGAACTTTTTCAGACAGCTTGTTCCACGGGGTCTTCAGATCGAACTCATAGTGATCAGCCAGAGCCTGCAGCGTTTGCGTCTGATAAGGGGAGGCTTGTTTTGCCCAGGGCGCAATCGCGCCCGTCATCAGATCGAGATCCTTGTCGGGTACGACGAGGCTCGGATCGATCTTCAATTGTTGACCCAGACCGTCGCAGGTCGGGCACGCCCCAAACGGATTGTTGAATGAGAACAGGCGCGGCTCGATCTCGGGAATGGTGAATCCGGAAACGGGACAGGCGAAATTGGCGCTATAGGTTATGCGTTTCGGTTCGGTTTCGCCGTCTTCAAGATCTGCATACTCAGCCACCGCTATGCCGTTTGCGAGGGGCAGGGCTGTTTCGAAACTCTCGGCGAGACGCTGTTCCATCCCTTCGCGCACGACGATCCGGTCTACGACGACATCAATGTCGTGCTTATACTTTTTGTCGAGGGTTGGAGGCGTTTCCAAGTCGTAGAACTCACCGTCAACTCTGACACGCTGAAAGCCGTTCTTGAGAAGCTCGGCAAACTCCTTGCGATACTCGCCTTTTCTGCCGCGGATCATCGGCGCCAGAAGATAAAGCCGGGTACCCTCGGGCAGGGCCATCGTGCGATCGACCATTTGGCTGATCGTCATGCTTTCAATAGGCAGGCCCGTCGCTGGAGAATAAGGGATGCCGACGCGCGCCCACAGCAGGCGCATATAGTCATAGATCTCGGTGACCGTTCCGACCGTCGAGCGCGGGTTTCGGCTGGTTGTCTTCTGCTCGATCGAGATTGCCGGTGATAAGCCTTCAATGCTCTCCACATCTGGCTTTTGCATCAGTTCCAGAAACTGACGGGCGTAGGCGCTCAGGCTCTCGACATAGCGCCGCTGGCCTTCCGCGTAGATCGTGTCGAAAGCGAGCGAGGATTTTCCCGATCCGGACAGACCAGTCACGACCACTAATTGATAGCGCGGAATATCAACGTCCACGCCTTTCAGATTGTGTTCCTTGGCGCCGCGAACGCGAATGAAGGGAGATTCTAGGGAGGGCATGCGAATAGCAACCTGATCGTTTCTAGTTTTTCAAGACGTGATGTGTGTCGCGAGTCCGATTTGGCGACAAGAACGTTTTGAGAACATTTTGAGTTTGGGCGCAACCGTCTCGCGCGTGTTTGCCTGTAGTAGCCGTCCAAATAGCAGCGCGGGCGGTGAAATCCATCAAATTTCACCGATTTCATAGATCAGATATTGAGCGCGACTTGCTAATCCTCCCGTCAGTGGATGTCAGCAGTGGTTAATTCAAACGCCGCTGAATTGGATTTGAGGACATAGAGCGTGACGCAAGAATTGCTTATGGCTGCGTTCGGAGCGCTGAAGGGCTATCTTATCCCGTTCGTGATTTTTACGGTGCTAGGACTGGTCATCGCAGGCCGCGACGCCGTGCGCTGGTCTTCAGAGCTCCTCGCAAGCGTTCGCTCAAACATACTCTTGTCTCTGATCAATCCGCTGATCGCTCCGGCCATGATGATTGGCGTTGTCGTGACGAGGCAGGGATATGACGCTCTGGGACTGCCACAGACGCCGCTTGCGTTCTGGGATCAGGTGCCGCTCTGGCTGACCATCCTGGCTTGGCTGCTGACAATCGACTTCCTGGACTATTGGAACCATCGATTGCTGCACACACGTGGCTTCTGGGACATCCACGCTGTGCACCACTCCGATGAGACGCTGAACTGGACCACCAGCTCCAGGATGCATGTGCTGGAAGTCGTTGTCATGCAAATCAGCTATATCCTTCTGGCTAGCTGGATGAACATCCCGGCTGAAGGGATTGGCGCGATTGCGGCGCTGCGTGTGCTTCATAATAATTGGGTCCACACCAAATATGACGTGCACCTTGGCCCCTTGGTGAAAGTGATCTCGACGCCGCGCTTCCACCACTGGCACCATGCCGATGACAAAGCGGCCTATGACACCAATTTCGCCAACACGTTCGCGTTCTGGGATGTCTTGTTTGGAACCTATCGTGTGCCGGGGCCTTACAAGGGCGCTTTTGGCTTCGAAGGGACACCAGGAAATGATGTGCTGAAGCTCCTGATCTGGCCCTTCCTGCAATGGACTAAGCCGCTCGCGAGAACGGAACATAAGAAGAACATTGTATTGACTCCGTGATCCTTTGTGGATATCTGAAAACTCAGCGGGACACAGCCGATTCGCGGCTGTAGAGCGCTTTTGAGTTATCGGAAGCCAAGAACGGAGAACGGAAGATGGCAGGATCAGTAAACAAGGTTATTCTCGTCGGTAATGTCGGCCAGGACCCAGAAGTGAGACAGTTTCAGAACGGCGGACAAGTCTGTTCCTTCTCACTCGCAACCTCAGAAAACTGGAAAGACAAAAATACAGGCGAACGCCGGGAAAAGACCGAGTGGCATCGCATCTCAGTGTTCAGCGAAGGTCTCATCCGCGTCGTCCAGAGTTATGTCAAAAAAGGCTCGAAATTGTACATTGAAGGCCAGCTCGAGACTCGCAAATGGCAGGATCAGAACGGTCAGGACCGGTATTCGACAGAAGTTGTCCTCCGCGGCTTCGGTGCGACGCTGACCATGCTTGATAGCCGAAATAGCGGCGGCGACGGCGGGTATTCTCAGGACTCTGTTGCTTATGGCAATCAGGGGCAGGGCGGCGCGCGTCAAATGGACGGCCCAGCCCAGAACTTCAGCCAGGATTTCGACGACGAGATTCCGTTCTAGGCTGTACGCAACGGCCCAGTTCATTGGGCTCACAGCGCGTGTGGGGACACGAAAAAGCTCGCGTTCCCACTCGATTATTGTACACTTCGCGACATCAGAAGGGCAGCTTAGGGCTGCGTTTGAATGAGCGAAGATTATGACCAAACGAGAACCCAAGAAGACTGAACTGATTGAGTTTCGGATTAGCCATGAGGCGAAATCGGCATTCCTCGATCATTGCAGGCAGGATGACCGCTCTGCCAGTGAGGTCATTCGAGATCTCATGCGTGATCATGTCGTTGCGCCGTCCAAACGCGATCAACAGCGTAAGGAATGGAAATCAGACATGACAGCTCTTCTCAAAAAACACCCCATCTCCACCAGTGCGATTTGCGCCATGTCCCTTCTTGGGATGTCGGCGATTGCGACGACTGCGTCAGCGGATCCAGCACAAGCGTTCGCAGCAATTGATACCGACCGCGATGGCTCGATCAGTCTGTCTGAATACATCACGGCGTCAGAGCCTGTGGCGGCCCTCTCGATGGATCCAGATGGCACCGATGTTCGTGTGCTGAGCCGTGAGGATGCGAGATCACTCCTTCGCCGAGACTATCGCGCGTATGATTCAAATGACGACGGCAAAGTCGATGAGCGAGAGTTCATGCCGCGCTTCGACATCACGACCCGAATTTCGTTCTATGCCGTCGACGTCGATGGCGATGGCGCATTGACCATGGATGAGCTCACATCGTTTTCAAACGGAACCGATGCGGAGACGGCGCGTCTGAAGGGCGCGTTCAATACGCTCGACGCCAACGGCAACGGATCGGTCACTCTGCAAGAGTACCAAATCGTCCGACTCTAAAAGTTTCGGCGCGCTAAGGCGTGAAGATCTCTACCAGCGGTGACGTTTGATTACCGCCCGCCTTTAGCGCGCCGCCGATCACATAGATGCTATCACTGACCGCAACCGCGCCGAGACCATGGCGCGGGTGCGGCATGTCCGGGATCGCGCTCCAGGCTTCGGCGCTTGGGTCATACACCCAGCATTCGGGGTAAACGCCGCCGCCATTGTCAAAATACTCGCCTCCGAAGGCGTAGAGCTTGCCGCCAATCGCAGCGGCCGCCAGTCCGGCCTGGCCTTGCGGCATAGGGGCCGCCGTGCGCCAGCGATCTTCTTGCGGATCATACACTTCGTGAACCGGCGTATTGCCGCCTGCGACTGTTCTCCCACCAACGACATGCCAGGCACCGCGCAAAACGGCAGCCGCGGCGCTGTTTCGCGCCGTCGGCAAAGGTGCCGCTCGCTCCCAAGAAGATGCAAGATCTGCCAGCACGAAATGGTCGCCAATATCAGTATGGTCATTCCAACTGGCGTTTGCTTCCCCGCGCGGATTGCGGCCGCCGCAAACATGCAACTGATCACCGATCACACCCGTCACGCTTTCCCCATTGGGCTGTGGCAGCGTGGGGCCATCGGTCCAGCCGAGCTCATCAAATACCCAGACGCCAGATTGCATCACCCAGACCGCGCTTTCGCTCCGAGCTTCAAACCCGCCAATGGATAAGAGTTTGCCGTCGAAGCTTATCAAGTTGGGATGATGGCGCGCGAGTGGCAGCGGGGTGAGGTCGCTCCAGATTCCGGTCGCGAGATCAAGAGCGATGTGGCGATCCGTGGCGCCGGAGATGCGATCTTCCTCAGCGATAAACCCGCCTGCCAAGTGAATTTGTCCACCATGCATGGCCGGGTAGATTTCCTGCACAGCATAAGGCAGCGTCGGACCAGCACTCCATGCGCCGGTAAAAGCAGCATCTTCTGCCTCCACCTCGGATCTGACAGAGCATCCGGTGAGGACCGTGCCCGCGCCGATCATTAGCATTCGCCTACGCGTAAGAAAGTGCTCGAGCATGTCCGCCCTCCAAGTGCTCTATCGTTTGGACACGATTGTCAGAGTATAGGGGATGAATACGTCTAAAGATAATGCGCCAGTCGGAAGCGTCACGGTCTTCTCGTCCAATCCGGTTACCGTGATCTCAGATGCGGCGAAGGATGTGGATAATTCATTTACTTCGTTACTGATCGCAGCGATGAGTTCCGGCCGGAAGCGTTCAGGGTCACGCAGCCCAATGTATTGCTCATCCGACATGAAGTATTGGACGCGGCCGAACTCCTCAATTTCGTTCAGGAACGTTTCTACGCGGTTGCGAACGACGTCGTAAGTCTCGCCACGTTCAGCATCAACGCGTAGCGCAATACTGAAAGAACCGCGTTGCCCATAGCTACCGTAAGCTTCCTCGAACGTCGTAGACTCCAGTGGATAGGACTCCTCTGCGTCGCCAACCAGGATTTCGATATTGCGCCGTTTCTCGTCTTCGCGACGAACCAGTTGAAACGTCTTTTTGAGGTCAGCTTTTCGCTGCGCGAGATCGAGGTCGCTATTCACAAAAGTCGCCTCGAACAAGACGAAATCAGCAGGAACTCGCTGGCGAATATTTGGAACTGAGGTGCGTGAGAATGCATCCGGATCTATCCGGGTGCCGGTCACAACGACGGATTCCATGGTCTCCTGAGCGAGTGCCGACCCGTTTAGAAGTCCGGCGGCAAGCAACGCTATGACGATGGCTCTTTTCATTGAATATCCTCCCTTTTCGAAATTGAATGATTTGCAATGCAGCTTGTCAATCGATCGTATTTTTAGGTCACTGTAATTGCACGCCTCAAGCGTTTGTAACCATGTCCTCATCCTGCTAGTGTTTTCTTCAATAAGAACGGGCGATTCGGCGCTCGTATCGGCAAGATGAGGTCCTTCTCACGTGAGCGACGAAACGACACCGCCAGAAGATCCAGAAACAGGCCCTATTCCGGGTGAAGACGGCATTGATCCGGTCAGTATCGAGACGGAGCTGAAACGGTCCTATCTCGACTATGCCATGTCCGTGATTGTCAGCCGGGCGCTGCCTGATGTACGCGACGGCTTGAAGCCCGTGCACCGGCGTATTCTATACGCCATGCAGGTCAACGGGAACACGCCTGATAAGCCCTATAAGAAGTCTGCAAACATTGTTGGGGCCGTGATGGGGAACTTCCACCCGCACGGTGATAGCGCGATTTATGACGCGCTCGTACGGATGGCTCAGCCCTTCTCGATGAGCTTGCCACTGGTCGACGGTCAAGGGAATTTCGGTTCGATCGACAATGATCCACCCGCCGCGATGCGTTACACCGAATCTCGGATGCAGAAGGCGGCGCAGTACCTGCTCGCCGACATCGATAAAGACACTGTCGATTTCCAGGAAAATTATGACGGGTCGCAGCAAGAGCCGATGGTTCTGCCAGCGCAGTATCCGAACTTGCTCGTTAATGGAGCGGGCGGGATTGCTGTTGGTATGGCGACCAATATTCCGCCGCATAATCTCGGCGAAGTCGTCGATGCGACGCTGGCCATGATTGATGATCCGACCATCGATGATGAAGCCTTGCTAGAGATCGTACCAGGTCCGGATTTTCCAACTGGCGGGCTGATTCTCGGACATGCAGGCGCGCGTAAGGCGCTGCTCGAAGGGCGTGGTTCGGTGATCATGCAGGCGCGTTCCGAGTTCGAAGAAATGCGCAATGGCCGTCAGGCAATCGTCGTCACCGAGATCCCGTATCAGGTGAACAAGGCCTCTTTGGTCGAGAAGATTGCCGGCATGGTCCGCGACAAGCGGATTGAAGGCATTGCAGATCTCCGCGACGAGTCAGACCGGCACGGTATCCGCGTCGTCATCGAGATAAAGAAAGACGCGAGCGCCGACGTCGTCCTGAACCAATTGCACCGCTATTCGCAGCTGCGCACGAGCTTCCCGGCGAACATTCTGGCGCTGAACGGTGGCCGCCCGGAGCAGCTTAATCTGCGTCAGATCTTGCAGGCCTTTATCCGCTTCCGCGAAGAGGTTGTGGCCCGCCGGACCAAGTTCGAGCTCAACAAAGCCCGCGACCGGGCCCACGTTTTGGTCGGCCTTGCGCTCGCGGTGGCAAATATTGATGAAATCATCGCGATTATCCGCCACGCACCAGATCCGAACACAGCGCGCGAGCGTTTGCTCGAAAAAGCCTGGCCGATCATGGATATGGGGCCATTGCTTGAACTGGTGGCCGATCGCCGAACACGCTGGGAAGGCGAAGACTCGATCTTCCTCTCCGACGAGCAAGCGCGTGCGATCCTTGCCCTGCAACTGTCTCGCCTGACCGGCCTTGGCCGTGATGAAATCGGTAATGAAGCCAAGGGATTGGCCGAGAGAATTGCGGACTATCTCGATATTCTCCGGTCGCGACCGCGGGTGCTCGATATCATTCGTTCGGAGCTGCGAGAGGTCAAAGACAAGTTCGCGGTTCCACGCCGTTCTGAATTCACGTTCGGCGGCGCCGATATGGATGATGAAGATCTGATCGAGCGCGAAGACATGGTCGTTACGGTGACGCATGGCGGCTACGTCAAGCGGACGCCGCTCTCGACCTATCGAACGCAGCATCGCGGCGGAAAAGGTCGATCCGGGATCTCGATGAAGGACGAAGATTTCGTCACGCGCGTCTTCATGGCGAACACGCATACGGAGATCCTGTTCTTCAGTTCCGAAGGCATGGTCTACAAGGAAAAAGTGTGGCGATTGCCCGTCGGCAGTCCGCAATCGCGCGGCAAGGCCCTGGTCAATATCTTCCCGCTATCCAAGGACGAGCGGATTGAGAGCGTCATGCCGCTGCCGGATGATGAAGAGAGCCGGAATGAGCTGGACGTGATGTTCGCGACCCGCTCTGGAACAGTCAGACGGAATAAACTGTCCGACTTCGTTCGTGTGAACCGAAACGGCAAGATCGCTATGAAGCTGGATGAAGGCGATGGCATCGTTCGCGTTCGGATGTGTTCTGAAGATCAGGACGTGATGCTGACGACAGCCCTCGGACAGTGCATTCGCTTCAAAGTCACCGACGTTCGCGTGTTTGCGGGCCGAAACTCGACTGGAGTCCGCGGCATTCGTCTCGCGAACGGCGATCATGTGATCTCGATGGGTATCTTGCGTCATATCGACGTCACCAGCGCAGAAGCACGTGCTTATCTGAAGCACGCGACGGCGATGCGCCGCGCCGCGACCGGCGAAGACGAGGATCTGTCAGAGATGGTGATCGAGGACGATGGCGATGATGGCGAAGAAGAAGCTGCGCTGTCGGCTGAACGTATCGCCGCACTCGGCGCAGCTGAGCAATTTATCCTGACCATTGCGGACGACGGCATGGGCAAACGCTCTTCCGCCTATGATTACCGGGTGACCGGACGCGGCGGGAAAGGCCTCGTCGCGCACAATATCTGGGGCGGCAACAAGAAAACGGGGCACATCAAAGAGATCGCTTCGTCCTTTATGGTCGGCGATGATGACGAGGTCATGTTGGTGACAGATGCCGGGCAGCTGATCCGCACACCGGTTGATCAGATCCGGATTGCCGGTCGCTCGACATCTGGTGTCTGGGTTTTGCGCACGAAAGATGCTGAACGTGTTGTTTCTGTTGCACGCCTTGCAGACAACGGCGAAGACGATACAGAAGAGTCCTAAGAACGCCCGGGTTTTTCCAATTCGATAGCCGGGGGTGCGGAGGATAAGTATGGAACGCGTTGGGCTGTATCCCGGAACCTTTGATCCGGTCACGCTGGGGCACTTGGACATTATTGGTCGCGGCATGAAGCTCGTTGATCGCCTGGTCATTGGCGTCGCCGTGAGTGAAGCCAAACGACCGCTGTTTCTGCTCGAAGAGCGAATTCAGATGATGCAGGAAGAATGCGGCAAACTCGAAGGACCGGGTCGCGCGAAGATTGAAGTTAAACCCTTCGATACATTGCTGATGCATTTCGCGGAGGAGGAAAAGGTCAATGTCATCGTGCGCGGTTTACGCGCCGTATCTGACTTTGAGTACGAGTTCCAGATGACTGCGATGAACGAGCAACTGAATCGCGAGATTGAAACTGTCTTCCTTATGGCCGATGTTCAACATCAGGCCGTGGCCTCGCGACTCGTTAAAGAGATCGCGCGGTTTGGAGGGAACATTACGCCCTTCGTCACGCCTGGCGTAAAAGAGCGATTGCTGGAGAAATATCGAAAATGACTCTGAGAACCCTGCTTAGCGGTTTGGCAGTGATGGGATTTGTGGCTTGTGCGGGGGCGCAGACTGAAGATGAGAAGATCTACACAATGGCGGATGTTGAGATGGCGCCCGACGCCTGGCGCGCTGTAGATCCGGAAAACCTTGTCATCATGGAAACCAGCAAGGGGCAGATCTTGATTGAATTGCTCCCGGTCGCTGCACCTGTTCATGTCGATCAATTCAAGACTTATGTCCGTTCTGGCCTGTATGATGGCACAGAATTCCACCGTGTTATCAAAGGCTTCATGGCGCAAGGCGGCGACGTGGGCGCGACACATGGTGAAGACAAGATGCTTGCGCCGATGGAATCCGAATTCTATTTCCGCCGCGATCCTGCGGAGGTTCCGCTGAATACAGTCGGCCCTGAGGATACTGCAGATGCAGGACTGTATCTTGGGTTCCCGATGAAGACCCAGCCAGGCTTCCTGGCGGAAATGTCGAAAGATAGCCTGGTCGAGAGCTGGATCCCGCATTGCCCGGGCGTGCTCTCAACCGCACGGACCGATGATCGCAACTCAGGTAATGCCCAATTCTTCCTGATCAGCGATGAAGGTCAGCACCTGGATTATCAATACACGGCGAAAGGGCGCGCAATTTCGGGACTGGACGTCATCAAGTCGATCAAGCTTGGTCCAAATCCAGATGGATTCCCGATCGCGAACCCCGACGTCGTGCTGTCCACTAAGATGGCAGCCGACCTACCAGAAGCCGATCGCCCCAAAGCTTTTGTTCAGCGCACGGACACAGCGGAGTGGCAGGTTCGGCTCGATGAAGCGGATTCGCGCCGGACCCCGATCTGCGATCTACCGACTGTTCCGGCCGTGGTGGGATAGGGGCTTGCTCTGACCGATTTATCGGCGTTCGACTTTCAGCTTCCAGAGGAAAACATCGCCCTGCGTCCCGTCGAGCCGCAAGACGCGGCGCGGTTGCTTGTCGTGCATGGCGACGGGCGGCTGGACGATGCTCACGTACGGGATTTACCGAAATACCTGAACAAGGGTGATGTACTTGTATTCAACGACACGCGCGTCATTCCGGCAGCTCTTAAAGGTGTGCGACCTGCACGGGATGAGACTGGCAGCGATGTTTCAGTCGATATCAATCTCGTTGGACGCCGGTCTGATCATCAATGGCTCGCCTTAGGGCGGCCGGGCAAACGTCTGAAGCCTGGGGATCGTATCGATTTCTCGGACGGCTTCACTGCAGCGATTGCCGAGAAGCATGCCGATGGCGAGTTGCTGCTCGAATTTTCGGTTTCGGGGGCTGAGCTAGACCTAGCGATTGAGCAACACGGTGCCATGCCATTGCCGCCTTATATCGCGCGCCGGCGCGCTGCCGATGGATCGGACCGCGAGACCTATCAGACGAGTTTCGCCAGCGATGATGCTCAATCCGTCGCTGCGCCAACGGCCGGGCTGCATTTCACGCCGCGTTTACTGTCAGAGATTGATGCCGCAGGGTTGCAGCGCGAGCAGGTGCGTTTGCATGTCGGGCTCGGAACGTTTGCGCCTCTGAAAGAAGAGCAGATCGAAAGCGGGACACTGCACGAGGAGTGGCGCCAGGTGACGCCCCCCGTAGCAGATTTGCTCAATCAGGCGCGTCGTGCAGGGCAGCGCTGCGTAGCGGTGGGCACAACGGCGCTGCGCACTCTGGAGAGTTCAGCGACGCCAAATGGTACAATCGAAGCTGTGTCGGGTCCGACTGATATCTTCCTACAACCTGGCTACGCGTTTCGAGCGACGGATGCGCTCATCACCAATTTCCATTTGCCCAAATCCAGTCTGTTCATGCTGGTCAGTGCTCTAATGGGCACGGAGATCATGCAAGCAGCGTATGCGCATGCCATTGCGGAGCGTTACCGGTTCTATTCGTACGGAGATGCGTGCTTGCTACTGCCTTAGGCAGCGAACCGTCCGCCTCGCAGCGCATAAGCCTGCGTCCCGCGGTGCAATACTTTATCGGAACTAAGCACGTCTTCCGGCTTACAATCGAATTTGCCTTGCATGTCGGAATAAAGCGGCGCGAAATCAGTATCGACAGTTGCGCGGAACAGTTGCTCGTAACTGTCGATGACGAAATAGGTTTGCTGGAAATCGTCAATTCGGTAGTCCGTGCGCATCAACCGCTCGAGCCCAAATCCAATTCGATTGGGAGACTCGTCCTCCAGACAGAACACACTCTCAGCGGGGGAAGAGACGATCCCAGCCCCGTAGATCCGCAGACCGGCATCCGTTTGGATCAATCCAAATTCAACGGTGTACCAGTAAAGCGCGGCAAGGTTCTTCAGCGATGCGTGTCTGAGACTGCGAAGCCCGCCTTCACCATAGGCCTGCATATAATCGGCGAAGACCGGATCCGTCAGCATCGGCACGTGTCCGAAGACGTCATGAAAGACGTCTGGCTCTTGGATATAGTCCAGCTGGTCAGGTTTGCGGATGAAATTGCCTGCCGGAAACCGGCGATTGGCCAGATGATCGAAAAAGACGTCGTCCGGGACCAGACCGGGAACAGCCACCACGCGCCAGCCGGTCAGGGCTTCCAACTCGTCTGACATGGATTCGAAATCGGGAATTCCGCCGTGATCCAGTTTGAGCGCTGTCAATCCGTTTAGGAATTCCGGAGCAGCGCGGTTTGGCAGAACCTGCATCAAGCGCTCATAAAGCGTGTCCCAGACCTTGTGCTCTTCAGCGGTATAATCTGACCAGCCCTGATCAATCGTCCAGTCTTCGGCAGCGTGCGCGGGTTTATCAAGTTGGTTGCTCATGCAACTAATATAGCAAGTGAGTCTAAATATGTCTTGCACTATAACGTCTCAATTGATCACATCCTTGGAGGGATCGAGTGATAAAACTCTATGACTATTGGCGCTCCTCGGCGTGCTACCGACTGAGAATTGCTTTTCATCTCAAAGGCCTCGCATTTGAGAGTGAAGAAGTCAGTCTTCATCCTGATGTCCTGGCGCAAAACAGCGACACGTATCGGGCGATCAATCCGCAGCAGCGTGTTCCGACCGTCATCATAGACGGTCAGGCACATACGCAGTCCATGGCCGTGCTGGACTGGCTGGAGGAGACTTATCCAGAGCCGGCCTTCCTACCTTCTGACCCTCATATGCGCCTCCGCGCCCGCGCATTTGCCGACACGGTGGCGTGCGATATTCACCCGCTCAATAATTCCAGCGTGTTGAAATATTTGAAAGAAGAGTTCGGCGTGGATCAGAAAGCAGTGGCTGATTGGTACGCAACTTGGGTTGTTCGAGGATTCGATGCCCTAGAAGTGCACGCACGCAAAACAAAGACGCGCTTTGCGTTTGGCGATGCTCCCGGTCTCGCGGAAATTTGCCTGATCCCGCAAATGTACAATGCGCGCCGTTTCTATATCGACTTGTCGGACTATTCACGCATGCTCGAAATCGAGACGAATTGTCTGGAAATGGCGGAATTTCAGAAGGCAGTGCCGGAGGCAGTCAAACCGGACTAGTTTCTCTGCGCGGCCTTCAAAACATAGCCATGATCGGTCAACTCAAACATCTTGGAGATGTCTGGATGGCTGACCCGGGCATCATCCTCATCAGGCACCAGATTCTGCTCTGAGACGTAAGCGACATAGTGTGTCCGCTCATTCTCAGCAAAGAGGTGATAATAGGGTTGATCCTTGGACGGTCGAACCTCTTCAGGGATCGACTCGTACCATTCGTCAGTGTTCGCAAAAATCGGATCGACGTCAAAAACGACACCGCGAAAATCGAATAATCTGTGCCGAAGGACTTGTCCGATCTGGTATTTCGCCTCACGCGTTGGAATAGCGTTCGGCAGATCTGGAATCTCGGAAGCTTCGACAATAGGTTGAGTTTTCGTGGGTTTTTCGCCCCCGAACAGGCGCGCGAAGCGCTTCATGATGTTCGGTCCATGACTCATGATGATTATGTGTGCTACAGCTCGATTCAACATACAAGATTTGGTCAGCACATGACTACACAAAATGTGCGCGATGATCGGAAGGCCAAACGCCGGACCGGGTCGCGCAACCGCCGAAAGCCACCGCTCTATGCTGCGGTGGATTTGGGGACAAATAATTGCAGACTGCTCATCGCTGCGCGTCGCGGCGATAGCTTTTCTGTGCTCGACTCACATTCGCAAATAGCACGCCTCGGCGAAGGGCTTGAGGCGACGGGCCGTCTGTCCGATGCTTCGATCGAGCGCGCAATGGATGCGCTGGGCAAGATCTCAAAAAAACTGAAAGCGAAAAGAGTTGGGCACGTCCGCTGTATCGCCACGGAGGCGTGTCGCCGGGCTGAGAATGGCGCCGCGTTCATCCAACGCGTTCGAGACGAAACCGGGCTGACGTTCAAGATTATCGGACCGGAAGAGGAGGCACGCCTCGCCTTGATCGGGTGCCACAATTTGATTGAACCAGATACAGACCGGGTCTTGGTGATCGATATTGGCGGCGGGTCGACCGAACTGTCCTATGTCGATGCTCGGCCAGCTCACGAAGGCGGATTGAAGGGGTTGCTGCGCAAGCCGCCCATTCTCGGGTGGCGCAGTCTGCCCGTTGGCGTCGTGACCCTGACCGAGGCGTTTGCACACTTGCCGGAAGAAGAGGCGTATCCGCAAATGCTGGCTCACGTGATGAGCCTGATTGATCGATGGAAGCACACACCGGACATCCGCAAATCCTTCGAAGAGGGCCGGGCACATGTGATTGGAACGTCTGGTACGGTCACCTGTCTGACAGGCGTTTCGCTGGGCTTGCAAAAATACCGACGTGACCAAGTCGATGGAGCCTGGATTACGCATGATGCGATGATGGCCACCGTGAACAATCTGCGCGAGGTCGGTCAAGATCAGATTCACACGTTCCCAACCATTGGCACCGATCGCGCCGGATTGATGCTTGCTGGATGTGCGATTGTTGAAGCAACATGGTCGCTAGCACCAGGTGGACGGATGCGCGTCGCGGATCGAGGGTTACGAGAGGGCTTGCTCCTCTCTATGATGCAGGGTCCAAAAAAGCGTAAGCGCCGTCCGCGCGGGCGATCTGGCAAATCCGCCGAAGCTCCGCAAAACTCTTCAAAAGAGGCACAATCATGAGTGATGATGGTAAACGTCGCTGGAAGGGTCCTACGGACAAGAAAAAAAGCTCCGGTCGTCGCACCGGCGAACGCAAGGTGATTGCGTATCGCGCTAAATCTGAGAGTTCCAAGAAATGGATCGAGCGCCAACTTTCCGATCCATACGTGCAGAAAGCGAAAGCGGAAGGATTCCGCGCCCGCGCTGCCTACAAGCTTCTGGAAATCAACGACCAGGCGAAAATCCTTAGACCGGACATTCGGGTGGTCGATCTGGGCTGCGCGCCCGGAGGGTGGCTTCAAGCCTGCGTTCGCGCCAAGGTGAAGGAAGTGGTCGGCATCGATTTGCTCGAAACCGAGCCTGTTGCAGGCGCGTTTATCGTGCAAGGCGATGTGAATGAACCCGACGACGTCGCCGCGATGATGGAGGGGCTCACCGGTCCTCCGGATCTCATTCTGTCCGACATGGCGGCAAACACGACGGGTCACAAACAGACAGATAGTTTGCGCACAGCCGCGCTAACGGACATTGCGCTTCATTTCACCGAGCAGCATCTCGTGAGAGGCGGCGCATTTTGCTCAAAGGTCTTCCAAGGTGGAGCGACCCCGGAAATGATGGAGCGGCTCAAGCATTTGTTCAAAACGGTGAAACACATCAAACCGCCTGCCAGCCGGGCCGGGTCGCCGGAACTGTTCGTCGTCGCGAAAGGGTATCGCGGTCGATGAATGATGCAGATCGCACACCGTTGGATCCATTTCCCGATGTGCGAATTAGGCCGCAAATTGCCTTGCTGCTGATCACCGGATTGTCGGTTGTTTTTGCAATTTTGTTTGTCGGGCTTGCCACGCCTGCGAAAACGCAAGGGATCGCGCTTTATGCGAGCTTTGGGTTGGGGGCGAGCCTGCTCGTTCTCTCCTATCTCGATTTGCGAACCGGCCTCTTGTTCGACGTCATAACGTTCCCTCTGATTGTATCGGGAATGGCGTTCGCTTGGTTTTCGGAAGGCTCTTGGCTCTTCGCAGTGGCTGGCGCAGCACTGGGATATGTCCTGATTGCCGGGCTGGGATATGTCTGGCGCCAGATGCGAGGGTATGAAGGCATAGGCCTGGGAGATGCGAAACTGCTCGCGGCTGGCGGCGCCTGGGTAGGCATAGCGATGTTGCCGGTGATTCTCTTGGTCGCCTCTGGGGCGGGGTTGATTGGCGCAGTTTTCGTGGCGCTGAAGCCACAAAATAATGAGGATCGCGTCGCAATTCCATTTGGACCTGCGCTCGCTTTCGGCATCTGGACTGCGTGGTGTGCAGACGGTTTGGTTTTCCCATAAAGCTCCGATTTCGGACGAGTGTAAAAATGCCAAAAGCCCGAAGTCATTCAGGAAGGACTAACGCGCGACACGAGTAGGCAGTCCCAATACGTTCAGAACCCGGATTATTACACGAAAATTCAGTGACTTATTGCAACGGTTTTGTGTCGATGGGGGTCACAGAAGTGTAATTTTAGCGAAAAAAAACCGTCACGCAGTTCCCATATTCGGCCCCTGAATCAGTCGTGGAAGCGCCACGTCAGATCGCTTTTTGGGAACCGCAGGGGTAATCCTCATGAAACTTCAAGCAACGGCAAGTGCATTCGCTTTAAGTCTGGTAGTGGCAGCTTGTTCTCAGGGGGGCTCGGTTGCCTCTCCGGGAACGACGACGCCGACGACACCGCCAACCGGCGGAGGCGGGGGAGGCACCGGAGGCGGCTCCGCAACGGCATCTTGCCCAACTGGGTTCTCTGAAGGCACCGCGATCGGATCGATCACCACCTGTCTTCTATCCGGGACGTTGCTTGGGACCACCACGCTGACCAATGTTGATGATGTCGTTTACCGGTTGAACGGCCGGGTGGATGTTGGTGTCGATACCGGCGCGGATGGCACCGATCCCGCTGGTTCGGTCGCTTCTCTCGTCATTGAGCCCGGTGCCACAATCGTTGGCGCAACAGGGCAGGACTATCTCGTCGTGACCCGCGGATCTACGCTCGAAGCTGCGGGGACGGCCGCTCAGCCCATTACGTTCACCAGTGCCCTCGACATTGAACGTCAGAATGACGGCGACGCGAGCAATGATCTCGGCGAGAATTTCGATGGAGAGTGGGGCGGTATCGTCATGCTCGGCAGCGCCCCGCAGAATCGCTGCTTGAGCGGTTCGGCCTATTTCACCGACAGCTGCCAGCAGCGCATTGAAGGAGTGACCTCACCAGACGCGCTCTACGGTGGTGATGACGCAGATGATTATTCAGGGACGCTCCGATACGTCGTGGTGAAGCACGCTGGTTTCGAGCTGACGCCTGACAACGAATTGAACGGCATCGCCTTTGGCGGCGTGGGTGACAGTACGGTCGTTGAGTATGTGCAGGTCTACAATAACGCGGATGATGGCGTTGAGTTTTTCGGTGGTACGGTCAACGCGAAATACCTCGTGCTCAATGGCAACAATGACGAATCCATCGACACGGATAATGGCTATCAGGGCACCATCCAGCACGTAGTGGTCGAACAAACAGCCGGCCGCGGCGACAATATCACCGAGCAAAGCTCCGTCGTGACGGCGCCAGCGTCTCAGTCATCTAACCCGTTGATCGCCAATTTCACCTTTGTCGGAACCGACGGTGACCAAGTGCTGCGTTCTAATACGGGGTCGATCGGACGCCTGCTGAACGGCGTGATTGTCTATGAGGATGCATGCTTCGCATGGGATTCCGATGCTGGTAATGGCGACGATACGGGTTTTGGCGGCGTTGGCGTCGATCCAAGCTTCTCGTCTGTTCAGGCGGATTGTGGAACAAACGGTGCTGGACTGACGGACTCAGATCCTGAAACGCAAGCTGCGGTCGACGCAGCCTCCGCAGCGCCGAACAGCACGTTCAACACAAGCGCGCCGCTGGCGAACACTTTGGCGGCGAAGTTCTTTCCTGGAACGGCTGAAGAAGGCGTCACCGTGACTGATCTACCGGCGATTGATGCTTCATTCGATGATACCGACTATATAGGCGCGTTTGCACCAAATGAGTCAGAAACCAATAATTGGGCGACTGGTTGGACCTTTGGTCTTTTCTCGGACACGCTGACTTGCCCGACCGGGACCATCGACAATGGCGCCACAATCAATGGTCAGAAAGTCTGCGTCGTTTCTGGCGTTCTGAACAGCGATGTCCGCCTCACGCGAGGAAACTTGTATGAACTCGATGGCCGGGTCGATGTCGGCGTAGATATGGGGGCGGACGGAACGGCCGCGAGTGGTGTATCCGCAACTCTGACCATAGAGTCCGGCGTGACGCTGTTCGCCAATACCGGACAAGATTACCTCGTCGTCAATCGCGGCTCAGACATCCGCGCTCTCGGGTCGGCGTCTAACCCGATTGTCTTCACATCCGAAGCAGACATTCGTGGCACGCAGCCAAATGCAGATCAGGCCGATGGGGAGTGGGGCGGCATCGTCATTCTCGGCAGCGCGCCTCAGAATCGCTGCCTAAGTGGCTCGGCCTACTTCACCGATAGCTGCCAGCAGCGCATCGAAGGTGTGACCTCACCAGACGCGCTCTATGGCGGCGATGATGTGAGCGATAGTTCGGGTGTCCTGCGCTACGTTCAGGTCAAGTATGCTGGCTTCGAGCTGACGCCGGACAACGAACTGAACGGCATCGCCTTTGGCGGCGTCGGTGACGGCACCGTCGTTGAGTACATTCAAGTCCACAATAATGCGGATGATGGCGTTGAGTTTTTCGGTGGTACCGTCAATGCGAAATACCTGGTCCTGACGGGCAATAATGATGAATCGATCGATACCGACAACGGCTACCAGGGCGCTATCCAGTATGTGATCGTCAACCAGATCAACGGCCGCGGCGACAATATCACTGAGCAAAGCTCCGTCGTGACGGCGCCGGCATCACAATCGTCCAACCCGCTGATCGCCAACTTTACCTTTATCGGAACGGATGGCGACCAGGTGTTCCGTTCGAACACAGGATCGATCGGACGTTTGTTGAACGGCGTGATCGTATACGACGATGCTTGTTTTGCCTGGGACTCGGATGCAGGTGACGGCGACGATACAAGTTTTGGCGGCGTTGGCGTCGATCCAAGCTTCTCGTCTGTTCAGGCGGATTGCGGAACTAACGGCGCTGGATTGACGGACTCAACTCCGGAAACACAAGCTGCGGTAGACGCCGCCGCTGCTGCTCCGAACAGCACGTTCAATACCTCGCTCCCGGTGGTCAATACGCTCATCTCGACGTTCATTAATGGGACGACTGAGAGCGCTGCAATTGCCACGGATCTTACCGCGATCGACCTGTTCTTCGACAACACCGACTATATCGGCGCAGTCGAAAACGCGAGCGACACCTGGTGGCAAGGCTGGACCTGCGGCCTGCCAAATGGCGACGCCTGCTAGCATCTCAACATAAGACCGGGACGAGGCGACCGCTTCTTCCCGGTTTTCCATTTTCCGCCGTCGCAGCAATCAAGCACGAAACTCAGCCGACGGATTGATGAACCTAATAAAGGTCCGAACTCATGAAACGCCCATCAAAACACTCTCTCTTGCTTTCGACGGCATTCGCCTTGGCAGTGGCGCCAATCGCAGTCTCTCAGGAAGAACCAGAGGACAGCACCGTAGAGGCGGCAGAGCCGGATGAACGCACGTTGCAAACGGTGGTGGTGCGCGGGGCGTTCATCCCCGAACCACAGCGCCAGACCTCACAAGTCGCATCTTTCCTTTCAGCAGAAGACCTGACGCGGCAAGGGGATGCGAACGCAGCGCTTGCTCTGACCCGCCTGAGTGGGCTCAGCGTGGTGGACGGACAATTCGCTTATGTGCGTGGTCTTGGCGATCGCTACTCCGTCGCGCTCCTCAATGGTTCCCCGTTGCCCAGCCCGGAACCGCTACGCCGGACGGTCCCGCTCGACCTGTTTCCGTCCAGCATGTTGGATGGTGCAGCGGTGCAGAAGACCTATTCAGCAAACTATCCCGGCGAATTCGGCGGCGGTCTGATCGACCTCAAGACGGTTGGTCAACCGGCTGAGGATTTCCTGAATCTAAAAATCGGCACAGGGTACAACACGTTCACCACGGGAAGTACCGGGTTCTTTGTCAGCGGAAGCGACACTGACTGGTCGGGATATGACGATGGATTGCGCGATCTGCCAGCGCCGCTGGCGTCGCTGATCGCGTCTGGTACCAACATCAATAGCTTAAGCGCGGAAGAGCGCGAAGCGGCCGGGGAAAGCTTGGTAAATGGCCCGCTGTCAGTGATTGAGCAGGACGACCTCCATCCTTCATTCGAAGCCGAACTGGAAGGGGGCAAGGCGCTCGCGATCGGAGAGTTTGATGTCGGTCTCATCGGGGTGCTGGGCTATGATAGCAGCTGGACAACCCGGCAGGCGACTCAGCAAGTCCTCCGCAATAACTCCTCCGGCGATTTTGACCGCGATGTGCAAGTCGATCAGACCACCTATGATGCGATTGTGAATGGTCTTGGGTCGATCACCGTCGCGCATGGTCTGAATGAAGTGTCCGGTACGCTGTTTTACGTTCATTCCACCACCAAAGACGCGCAGATTTCGGTGGGTGAGGATGGCAGTAACGAAATCCGCCATCAGGAGCGCTCAGCATGGTATGAGCGCGAACTCACCTCGTTCCAACTCGGCGGGTCGCATGTGTTCGGTGATCTGGATCTAGAATGGCGAGGATCCGTTGCGCAGTCGACTTATGATGCGCCTTACGAGCGCCGCTTGACGCGAGAAGTCATCAACGGAGTTCCGACCTACAATAACCAGCAAGGCCGGTACAACATCCAGTTCACTGAACTGGTGGATGACGTGACCGGGTTCGGATTGGATGGAACGTATACATTCAATCTCGGCAGCACGCGCGAGCTCACCGTGTCTGGTGGATTTGATGATTCATCGACCGAGCGCGACTACAGACAGTTCAATTTCCGGTTCAATGGATCAACCGCCGACGGCGTCGATCCTTTGGCACGCCCGGACTTCCTGTTCTCGCCTGACAATATCGCACCGAGCCGATTCTTCCTGAACGAGTCGACCACAAGCACTGACTTCTACATAGCCGGACTGGATGTCACGGCGTATTATGCGCAGGCAGACGTCGACGTTACCGAGTTCATCAAAGCCACTGTTGGAGTGCGCCAGGAGAGCGGCGAGCAATTCGTCGAGACTTCAGACCGTTTCGGCAATCCCGGACCGGAAGCGACGCGCATCGACAATGATTATACGCTGCCCGCGCTGACCTTCACATGGAATTTCGCCGACGATCTTCAACTGCGCTTGGGTTATTCCGAAACCATTGCCCGCCCGCAATTCCGCGAACTCTCCGAAGCGTCGTATTTCGACACAGAGTCTTCGCGGACCTATCGCGGTAATAGCGGTTTGGTGGACAGCGAGTTCACCAATTATGATGCGCGTCTAGAATACTATATGGGACGCAACCAGTTCGTCACCGGCGCGGCCTTCTTCAAGGAGATCGTCAATCCTATCGAGGAGCAGATCAACGAACTCAGCTCGCTGGTCTACCAGACGACTTACATCAACGCGCCGAAAGCTGAATTGTTCGGACTCGAGCTCGAATATCGCAATCGCTTTGATATGCCGTTCGAAGGATCGTGGTGGCAGGATCGCGATTGGATCTTTTCGACCAATTACACGTTCACTTCGGCTGAACTGATCGTGGACGATGGCGATTTCGTTTTCTCCGGAACAGAAAACCGCAACGTGCTGGCGACGGATCTGGGACTGAGCGACGGCGATAAGTTGCAGGGCACACCTGAAAACATCTTCAATCTGCAATTCGGTTGGGAAAGCGATGTCGAGCAAGCGACCCTTTTGGTGGGTTGGGTCGATGAGCGCGTTCTGCAACGCGGTGACCTGCGGCTCGGGCTGGAAGACGTGATCGAGGATCCCGGCATTCAGGTCGACTTCGTGTACCGACGTGACATCGTCTTCGGTGGTAAGGACCTGACCTTCGGGTTCAGCGCCCGAAACCTGCTCGACGAAGCGCACGAGGAATTTGTGAATACGACAACCGATATCGGACGGGTAGAATTCAACACTTATGACCGTGGGACCAGCTTGTCTGCCAGTTTGACCGCAAAGTTCTAACTCAAACCTCGGCGAGTAACGTAGAAGCAAAAGTGAACACCAATATCAAACCCTTGCAACCCGTCTTAACCGAGTTGTGAGGGTTCCTTTCGTAGAATTAGGCGTGACAAAACACACCATTAGCGCCTAGGGTTAAGGTTAAGTCTGGGGGGTGAGGAGAGACCGGTATGGCTA
The DNA here is from genome assembly GCA_043513745.1 of Hyphomonadaceae bacterium. Taxonomy (GTDB): domain Bacteria; phylum Pseudomonadota; class Alphaproteobacteria; order Caulobacterales; family Hyphomonadaceae; genus Henriciella. Next base: position 3,089,797 of record CP121341.1, on the reverse strand, counting down.
GCGCCACCCAAACGGCCCTTGAGAGACTGAGTGCAGTCGAACGCCCAATGCGTTTGGCTGTTGAGCTCGCTCTCATAGTCATTTTGGCCCTGTTGGGGGCCAGACTCGTGTGGGTCATCGCTTCTCCCACAGATTCTGTAGCAAAATATACAGAACGCCCGCTCCCATCGCCGATGCGTGGGTCCAGTTCAACGCTCGCTATTTCGACGGATCGTACGGTCCTGATCAGTGAAAACCCGTTTGACCAGGGCGAGGGTGAGGTGTTCGTTCAGGATGTTCCGGAGACCAACCTGAATCTGCAATTGGACGGTCTTCGCATGTCCACAGAAGGCGGCGGCGCTGGAAATGCGATTATCCGAACGCCGGACGGGATCGGGACCAATTTCAGGGTTGGCGATCAGATCCTTCCTGGAGTCACTCTGGAAAGAATCTTGTCTGATCGTGTGATTATTAACCGTGATGGTGCGGACGAAACCTTGATGCTGGGCGGGCGCGGCGCGGGGCTGTCAGTGATTTCGGACGACTCCCAGATCGTAACCGATGGCGGCATTGCCGAAACCGAGAGCAGTGCAGGTGAGGAATCTCGAGAAACCGCCCAAATTACAGGCCGCTTAGCGGGTCCGGACCAGCTATTCGGAGCGATCAATGCAGGCCCAGTGATGACCAATGGTGCTTTGAGCGGCTACCGCCTAAATCCGATCGGCAGTGCGGATATTATGCGCCAGGCAGGGCTCGAGCCCGGCGATGTCTTGCTGCAAATTAATGGCACTTCGGTTGTCAATCTCGATATGACCGATGTGATTGACCGCATTTCTGCAGTGCAAACAGCGGTTTTGGAAGTAAACAGGAACGGATCTCAGCGAACCGTTCGTTTGAGTTTTGGTGAGTAAGGTTTTCCGATGAAGAGATTGATAGCAGCATCTGCCATTGCGCTGGCCAGCCAGGGTATTGCGATGGCTGAGATGAACTCACCGCAGGCGGCGCGGCACGTGCTGAGCCTGAATGATGTCGAAATCACAGCGTTGATCGATGATGTGTCAATCATCACCGGTAACACGTTCATCCTGCATCCGGATGTCCGCCGGACAAAAGTCACCGTGATGTCTCAAGCGCCAATGACGACGAACGAGGTCTTCCAGGTCTTCCTGTCGACCCTACGCGTTCATGGTTTCGCAGCCATTCCGGCTGGCCGGGGCGTCTATCGAATTGTCCCCGAGCAGGCAGCAATAGGCGAAGCGGCCGTCCGCAATACAGGGCCGAACTCGTTCATTACAGAGATCTTTCAGCTGGATAATTTTAGCGCTATCGAAGCAGCCCAAATGGTCAAACCCCTTGTCGATGCGCAAGGGCAAGTCGTCGCCAATGCCCGTTCCAATACGCTTGTGCTCGTGGACTACGCGTCCAACATGCCGCGGTTGCGTGAAATCGTTTCAGGGCTGGATTCCGATGACCGCACCAAGGTCGAAACGCTGGAATTGCGAAATGTTCCAGCGCGTGAGGTGGAGAGTATTCTTATCGACCTTCTTCGTGATCGTGATGACAGCCCGGGCAATCGCTTCGAAGTCTCGGCGTCGACCAGTTCCAACTCGATCGTTATTCGCGGGGATGAGGCGACCGTTCAGCGTGCTCTGCGTGTGGCGCAGGAACTCGACAAAACGGACCCCATTCGCGACAGCCTCCGTGTCATCGAACTGAAAAACTCCGATGCCGTGGATATCGTACCGATACTCGAGCGGCTGGCGGAGACGATGGCGGACCAGGCGTCTCCCGGCGAGGCACAAGTGCCAGGCGCAACGATCGCACACCATGAACCGACCAATTCTCTCGTGATCAGCGCCTCTCCGGACACCATCCTTGCAATGGAGCGCGTCGTCGAAGCCCTCGACAAACGCCGCGCACAGGTGCTGGTTGAGGCGATCATCGTAGAGATGTCAGACAAAACGGCGCGAGAATTGGGGGTTCAGTTCCTCCTCTCCGGAACCGGCGAGTCGACCGTGCCGTTTTTGAGTACGAACTTTTCTCGGTCTGCTCCTAACTTGCTGCAGCTGGCCGGCGCGGTGGTCGATCCGACCGTATTTGGCGGGACCAATCCGTTCACCGAAGGCGCCGTGACATCCTTGCTCGGTCTGGACGGTGCGTCTTTCGGCGTCGGGGGGCGCGATGGAGACACCTTATTTGGTGCCATCCTGACAGCGATCGAAAAGGACACTCAGTCAAAGGTGTTGTCCAAGCCATTCAATCTGACCCTCGACAATGGTACTTCGGAACTTCTGGTTGGGCAGCAAATCCCCGTCACAACTGGAGAGACGCTGAGCTCCGATAATAGCAATCCATTCCGGACCGTGACGCGTCAGGATGTCGGGATCATTTTACGCGTAACGCCGCGTATTTCTGCAGATGATACGATCCGCATGGATATTTTTCAGGAGGTGTCGAGCATCTCAACGGATCTCAGCAGCGGTACGGATGATTTTGTCACCAATCAGCGTCAAATTACCACGAACGTGCTCGCAGATGATGGCGAGATTATTGTGATCGGCGGTTTGATTGAGCAAGCCGATGAAACCGTGAATTCGAAAGTTCCGATTGCAGGCGATATTCCCGTTGTCGGCAATCTGTTTAAGTCCGAGGGGACCTCGTACAATCGGACCAATTTGATGGTCTTTATCAGGCCCACGATCGTGCGTAATCGTGAGGATGCGCGCGAAATGACATCACGCAATTATCGCTACATCCGCGCGGAAGAAATGCTGCGCGCTGGTGACGAAGAAGGCCTCTCCGGTCTGGATGCCTTTATTGGCAGCGTTCTGGGATCTGAGCCGCCTGTCGACTAGGGATTTAGAATAGGGGTCAAACTCTGTTCTGAAACGGTATACACTGAGATTATGAGCTTCGCCGACACCGACCTTTCCTATTCGTTTGCCCGAGACAAGGGCGTTGTCGTGCTTGCAGGACAGCGTGATGAGGTATTGGTCGGCGTGCGCAATGGTGCTGATCCGTTCAGCCTGCTGGAAGCGCGCCGGGTTCTGCGACGCCCTTTGCAACTCAAGGCGATGGAAGCCCAGGAGTTCGAGCGTGCTTTAACAGAGCACTATGCCCGCGATGGGGTGAGCGGCGATGAGGCTGAAGCCGCCCTCGATAATCAGGGCGGGCTTGCGAGCCTCGTCGATGGAATTCCAGAAACGGCCGACCTGCTTGACGGAGAGGATGATGCTCCAGTCATTCGCTTGATCAATGGCCTGATTTACGAAGCGGTGAACCGCAAGGCATCCGACGTCCACATCGAACCGCACGAGGACAATCTGTCGGTGCGATACCGGATCGACGGGGTCTTGCAGGAAGTTCTGACGCCCACGCGCCGGCTTGCTGCTCCTCTGACCTCCCGGATCAAAGTCATGGCGCGTCTCGATATCGCTGAGAAGCGTATCCCACAGGATGGACGCATCTCGCTGTCGATTGGCGGGCGCAGCATCGATGTGCGTGTCTCGACCTTGCCGAGCCGGTACGGTGAACGTGTCACGATGCGTCTGCTTGATACGCGTAATGCGCTGCTGGGTCTGGATGAACTTGGCATGGATGCCGAGACCCTCAATCGGTTTCGGGAGATCCTCGCGCAGCCGAACGGCATCACGCTCGTCACTGGTCCCACCGGCTCGGGAAAAACAACGACGCTCTATTCCGCGCTCTCCGTTCTCAACAATGGCGAACGCAATGTGATGACGCTGGAAGATCCGATCGAGTACGGGCTCGATCGGATCAGTCAGACGCAAATGCACCACAAGGTCGGTCTTACTTTCGCGGCCACGCTGCGGGCGATCCTTCGGCACGACCCAGACGTTGTAATGGTGGGAGAGATCCGGGATCTAGAGACCGCGAAAGTCGCGTTCGAATTTGCGTCCACGGGGCGTCCTGTCTTGTCTACGGTCCACACGAATAGCGCAGCCGGCGCCATTCAGCGTTTGCGAGATATGGGGATCGAGCCGTATGTACTCGCCGCGACGCTGAAAGCTGTTATCGCCCAACGTCTGGTCAGAAAGCTCTGTGAGCATTGCCGCGAACCACACGCGACATCTGCCGAAGAATTGAACATGTTTGGCCTCTCTCAGGCAGATGCCCCACAATTCTGGCGCCCGGTTGGCTGCATGGCTTGCGGTAACTCAGGCTATAATGGGCGCCTGGGGGTCTACGAACTTATTTCGGTGAATAGCGGACTGCGCGATCTCATCCGCGCCGACGGCTCTGAGGATGACATCCAGAACATGGCATTTGCTGAGCACGATACCCTTTTTCGCAACGCTGCGCGATATGTCAGGGACGGACAGACCAGTGTAGAGGAAGTCTTGCGGGTCTGCCGACGCGAAGAGGAGCATTAGGCGATGGCGGTCTATGACTATGTCGCCATTGGTGCCGACGGGAAGCGCGCGACCGGCGTCATTACGGCTGATTCAGCCCGTTCAGCCCGAAAGGAATTGCGCTTGCGGCAACTGTCGCCGCTTGACGTCAAAGAGGCACGTCAAAAGTCCAATGCGAAAGCATCGGGCCGCGGGTCTCTGTCTGGCAGTGACTTGGTGCTGACAACGCGCCAACTGGCTATGCTGATCAAATCCGGGGCGCCCGTCGAAGAAGCGCTGGGCGCGATCGCGGGTGAAGCCGAAAAGCCAAGCACGCGGCGAACGCTGATGAGCGTTCGGGGCAGTGTGCAAGAAGGTTTTTCGTTCTCTGAAGCGCTCAGCCAGTCGGCGAAAGCGTTTCCGCCATACTATCGCGCGGTCGTATCCGCGGGTCAGTCATCTGGCCGGCTAGGCGATGTCATGGAGCGCTTGGCGACGCACCTTGAGAAGTCGCGAAAGCTCAAGAACAAAATGCTCTCGGCGCTGATCTATCCGATCGTTCTGGCATGTGTGGCGATGCTGGTCGTCGTTCTCTTGCTGATTTTTGTGGTGCCCGCGGTGATCGAACAATTCGAAACCCTGGGCCAGGAACTCCCGCCACTCACCAATGCCGTGATTGCCGTTTCCGAGTTCATGCGAGGTTGGGGGCTGATCATTATTCCTGCGATCGGCCTGGGTATCTGGATGCTGCGAGGTGCATTTCAGACACCAGCCGTCAAAATGCGCTGGGATCGCATCGTCTTGCGCCTCCCATTGCTCGGAAAAGTAATTCGCAGCGCCAATGCAGCACAATTTGCCCGAACGTTTGCAACGCTCTCGAGCAGCGGCGCGACGGTTCCCGATGCGTTGGTCGCCGCCAAAGGCTCCGTCGGCAATGAAGTCTTCCGGCAAGCGGCCGTCACTGTCCGTCGTCAGGTGGAAGAGGGGCAGACGCTCAATCGCGCCATGCGGCAGACCGGTGTGTTTCCGCCCATGCTCGTCCATATGGTGGCAAGTGGCGAACGCGGCGGAGACTTGCCCGCAATGATCGACCGCGCAGCCGACTACATGGAGGAGGAGCTCGATAGCAATGCCACGATCGCGCTCGGCCTGCTTGAGCCGCTCCTGATCGTATTACTCGCCGGGGTCGTCGCCCTGATTGTTCTCGCCATCATGCTGCCGATCCTGCAGCTTAACACGATGGCTATTGGTGCCTGAGGAAGAAGAATATGAAAAATCCAAAAACCCAGCGTCGCAACCGTCAACGCGGATTTACGCTTACGGAAATCATGGTGGTCGTTTTCATTATCGGTCTACTTTCGACGGTCGTGCTGATCAACGTAACCGGCGCGATGAGCCAGGGCCGAACGACGAAGGCAGTGACTGATATCACGCGCCTGTCCGGAGCCCTGCAATCCTATAATGGCGACATGTTCGCCTTCCCGACCGAACAGCAAGGTCTGGAAGCGCTAGTCAGCATTCCTGACAATGCGCCTGACGGCAATCGTTATCGACCCGGCGGATATATCCAGAAGCTGCCCAATGACCCGTGGGGTCGCCCGTACATTTACGAAGTGCCAGGTGAAGATGGTCGGCCTTATGACCTATATTCGCTGGGCGCGGATGGTCGTGAGGGCGGCGAAGAAGACAATGCTGATATCAGTATCTGGGATGTTTAGACGGGTCCTGCCTGTCGAATTGAAAGCTTAGTCCGTTGATCGCCGCGCACCGCCATTTTGCTCAGAAAGGCATGACCCTTGTTGAGGTCATGACGGTGCTGTTCATTATCGGATTAACAGCAGGCATCGTCACTTTGACATTGCCGCAGCGCCCAACCGAAGAGCAGGCGAGCGCGCAGGCTTTCGCTACCGTGCTTCGAAATGCGCAAGACCAGGCGATCTTTGCTGGACAACCTCTCGGGCTGCAGCTTACCGATCGCGGATACACTCTGGTACAATGGCGGCAAGATGGTTGGCGTCCTCAGGGACGACCAGAACTCCTGCCGCGCGCCATGCAAATCTCTGTAGAGACCGAAGAGCACGCACGCCCTGACAGCTGGCCCGAGCTTGTCTTCGATCCCACGGGCATCGTTCAGCCGGCAGAGTTTCAGCTGCGGGCGCGTGGCGTTCGCATTGATATCAGCCTTCTCGAAACCGGGGAGGTTGTGCTTGTCGAACGTTAGTCTTTCCGCCCAGAGTGGCTTCAGCCTCGTCGAAACCGTCGCCGCGATGGGGATACTGGCCCTCGCAGCGATCCCGCTCCTACAAGTGACGACGGACGCCAATCGCAACGCTGCAAGCCTCGAAACTCGACTTCTCGCCCGCACAGTCGCGGAGAATGAGCTAGCACGCGCTATGGCATCCCGCACCGTGCTCTATGCCGGGATTGCCACTGGTGAGGTAGATCAAATGGGGCGGACGTTCGTCTGGACGCGGACAACCAGTCCGGCACAAATTGGGCAGCTTCAGAACTATCGCGTCGATGTCCGGCCGGACAATAGCGAACAGGTTTTGGCGAGCCTGATCAGCCTCAAATACATTCCCGCCAACCTTCCCGGAGATGCGGTGTCTCAAGGACAATCGGAGGGCAACGGAGGATGAGGTCAGTCACGAAACACCAATCCGGATTTACGCTGGCCGAGACGCTGGTTGCGCTGTTCATTCTTGCGATGGTGTCAGCGGCTGGCTCTGCGCTGCTCATTGGCGCGACAACGACCAGTCAGCAGCTGCGGGACCAGGAGAAGATCACGAGGCAACTCGATGTTGCGCAACGCCTCATCCGACAGGACATCATGGCGATGAGCGATCGGACGATCCGTCCGATAGATGGCTTTTCCGAGTCGATCGGTCTGGTCGGAGAACAGCCCCGCAATGAAGAACCGTTCCTCCAATTTGTCCGAAGCGGCTGGATCAATCCGGGGTATGTCGAGCAACGCAGTGGATTGCAGGCCGTTCAATATGTCTTGCGCAATGGAAATCTTGTGCGGGAAGTCGGCCTTCGCCCCGACGCAACCGCCGGTACGCCAATCTCCTCGCGCGTGCTGCTCAACAATGTCCGCACGGTCGAGCTCGAGTTCCTTCGTGGGGATCAGTCCTCTGATTTTTGGCAAAGCGGCGGGGAAAATGGCGTCGATGTATTGCCGGATCTGATAGAGGTGACGGTGCGGTTCGAAAACGGAACCAGTCTGTCTCTCGCGGCCCTGTCCGGGGGGCGTGCATGAGGCGTGGAGGTGTTTCCGAACGCGGCGCCGCCTTGTTGACGGTGATGATGATCGTCGCGGCGATGTCCGTCGCAGCGTTGGCCGTGACCCAGGCTGTCACCCAGGCCACTGTTCGGTCTCGCGCGCTCGACGCCCAGGCGCAGCTCGCGTTTTACGGGGCCTCTGCAGAAGAAGTCGCAAAGGCGCGCTTGACAGAAATTATCGGTCCGATCGGAAGCAAACTTGTATTGGGAATGCCGGGCCTCGACACGCCGCAGACCATCCCGCTGGAGGATGGTGTGTTGATCGTGACCGTTCGCGACACGACCAACTGTTTCGATGTGAACAAGCTTACCACGCCCGGAGAACGGGGTGGTTTTGCTGCAGATCATGCTCAACAGGAGGCGTACGAAGCCCTTCTGATCTCGCTAATCGAAGACGGATATGCGTCAGACATGATCGCCCTTGTTTCTTCTCTGACCGATTGGATGGATGACAATACAGTCCCAGGAAACGGCGGCGCGGAGGATGCCTACTATCTAGGCGAGACCCCGTCCTATCGAACATCTGGTCAGAAGTTGAATTCACTGGACGAGCTACGGGCCATTCGCGGTTACACGCCTGAGATATTTGCGCGAGTCCGTCCGGTCCTCTGCGCACTACCCGATGATGCGCCGGCTCAGGTCCTCAACATCAATACGCTGGAGATCCATCATGCGCCGCTTCTACGGCAGGTATTCTCCAACGCATTAAAGGTCGAGGATGCCCGAGATCTGATCGCGTCCCGCCCGACGACTGGATGGACCGCAGTCGAGGATCTGTTGGAAGATCCAATCGTGGAGGCTATTGATCCGACGCTGCTTCGCCTCGATCGCCTCGGTCTGGTCACAAGTCTTGTGGAAGTTTCAACCAATATATCCTATCGCGGTTCGGACATGACCATGCGCTTTTTGTTTGAAATACAGCCGGGCCGGCCGATTCGAACGCTCCGCCGGGAAAGGATCGGCTGATGGCGCGCGTCTACGCTCTTCTGCAACCCGACGATACGCTGCTATTTGCGCGGCCGCGGGGCAATGGCTGGGCCATCGGTGCAGACCGCAGCGGCGTTGATCCGCGCGGTAAGAATCTGACAGTGTTTCTGAGCGGCCTGGACGTGAGTGGTCATTCCGCATTGATCCCCGCGCGCAACGAAAACGAAGCGCGCCGCGCAGCGCCTTATGCAATAGAAGACGAACTCGCTGAAGGCGTGGAGTCCAGCCATGTGGCTCTCTCTGATGCGGATAAGTCAAACCCATCGGCACCGCGCCTCATCAATGTCATTTCGACCGCTCGACTGGATGAAGTGATCGCGATGCTTTCCAGTCAGGGATTGGATGAGGCCGAACTCGTTGCGGCGCATAGCCTGCTTCCCGAGCGCGATGTTCTTTATGAAGCACCTGGCCTTGTACTCGGACGATTGGGAGGCCGAAGCTTTACGCTTGATGCGGGGTTTGGACGAGATGTGCTCATTTCTCTCAGCACCTCGCATCCGGAAATAGAAATTCACGGCAGCCATGTGGCCGAGGCGCTCGGGCGGACCGCGCAGGAAACCGGCGCAAATTCGCTTGAAGCACTGCTGGTTCAGCTCGCGACTTGGTCCGAACAGAGTGATCGCGGCATTTCCCTGCGCCAAGGGGTGTATGAAGCCCGCCGTCCGGTTGATCTGGAAGGGTTTGGCCATTGGAAACTGGCGGGCGCGCTGGCAGCAGTCGCCGCGTTGGGGTGGTTTGCGTCCATGGTTTTGGAGACGCGGGCGATGAATACGCGCGCCGATCAGCTGGATACGCTTGCGCAGGAGTTCGCGCGCGTCGGCTGGCCTGAGCTTGGCGGTGATGTACGGCAAGTCCTCGCAATTTCCGGTAGCGTCGATAGTGCGGGCGAGCAGTTTCCCGGAGTGCTTGATGCGAGCGCTGTACTCTACAATGGCCTCGCGCAAATCGAAGGAAGTGAACTCAGGACCCTAAGATATGATCGCGCTCGACGACAGCTGACGGCCTCGATCGCATTTGAGACTTTTGGCGATGTTGATCGGTTGATGACTGTCCTTGGCGAGTCCGGATTGACCGCTCGATCCGGAGACTCCCGTCAAAGTGGAAGTCGCGTGATCGGAGACGTTACGCTGGAGGCGGGATCGACATGAGGGCTTGGTGGACATCCATGGCCCCGCGGGAGCGCCTGTTGATTGCGATCGCAGGTATTCTGACCGTCGTGATTATCGGGTGGCAATTTGTTTTGGTCCCGACCATGTCGGCGCGGGCGGAAGCCGAAGTCCGGCTGAACGAGGCCGATCGGTCGGTTGCGCGTATTCAGGAACGTTACGGTTTGCAACGCGCATTGGGGGCAGCGGCGCCCGCCAATGCGCGACCAACTTCGGCCAGCATCGAAGACTTCAAAGCTGCCGTGACCGGTGCAGCCGGAACCGTCGGTCTATCGATTGCTCGATTGCAGGGTAATGACTCGACCAGCGTTCGGCTGATTTTCGAGGATGTCGATCCGCGCCTCATTTTTGTCTGGCTGGAGAGCGTTCAAGCTAATCATTCAGGCCAAGTCACCCGCTTCAACATGGAGCAGGCAGGAGGCGGTTTGGTGCGGGCCAGTGTCGATCTTGTTCCAGGAGGACTATGATGCGCAAATTCTTGATGCTGATAGTGTTCATTCTAGCCCTAATTGCTGGATTGTTCGCGTTCACACCGCTTGGATTCGTGCTCAATCAGTCCGGCGTCGGAAATATGGGTATCGGGTGGGCCAAGGTCGATGGGACACTGTTGAAGGGCCGGATAAGTGGATTCTACGCGGGAACGCAGCCGATCGGAGATGTCAGCCTGAAGCTGCGCCCGCTCTCGCTGGTCACCTTGTCGCCGTCTTATGATGTGCAATGGGGCGGCGCAGGCGGGCAGGGCACGGCGACGCTGACGCTCTCGCGCAGCACCGTTGCCGCCGAACAGATCCGCATGCGAATGGAGATCGGCTCGCTCGAAGGCCTGGAGCCTGCCGTGCGCGCCATGGGTGGAACTCTGGACGTCGAGGATGGGGCTTTCGAACTCACGCGATCAGGATGTGAGGCTGCGTCCGGAAACTTGTCGACGACTTCATTGTCGACGCTCGCTTCACAGTATGGACGTCAATTTGGTGAGATTGAGGGACCAATAACCTGCGAGAGCGGATCCTTTAAGATCGCAATGGCGGGGGAGTCTGATGTCGGCGACCAGGTCAATATTGATGCCCGCGCGAATATCTTGGGCGGCGGAGATTTCGCCACCCGCGTGAGAACCCAGGACACGCAGATCATTCTAGCATTGACCCAGATTGGCTTCGTCCGCGAGAATGGGGAATTCGTGTACCGACAATCCCGAACCGTAGGACTGACCCAATGATCCGCATTCTCTCTCTCGCTTTTGGATTGTCGCTATTTCTGGTCGGCTGTCAGTCGAGCGGCAATGATCCGGCAGCAGAGCGTGCCCGCCTCCTCGCCATGAAGCCGGCTATTGATAGCGTCCCGAGCTCCGCGCTTGGACCGCAGGAGCTGCTGGTTGGCGAATGCGGGCTTTTCCTTTGGAGTCAGACCGATGTTTCCAAGTTCATCTTCTTCTCGAAGGCTTTGTCTGGCACTGCGGCTTTAGCCCAGGGAGAAATCCCGCTGGCGTTGACGCAGATCGGCGCCGGAGGAGATATATTTGGGCAGTTCAATACCAATATGAGCTATCTGACCGAAGACGGGCGTGAGCTCTCGCTTTCGATGGAGCCAGGTGAGATATTGGAAGGTGGCCAGCGGATCGCCAACGGTTTGATCAACGTTCGGGACAAACAAGGCTGGGACACTAAGCTCCCAGTGCTCGGCGTGCGTGCCTGCAAACAGGAATGAACGAAGTTCGGTATTCCAGCATTCTCGTCCACACCGCGCCCGGCGAACGCCGCGGCGTCCTGCTTGATGCGAAAGGGCGACCCTGCCGACTGTTTCTCGAGCGTTGGAACGGTATCGGCGCGCCGGCGAGACACGGAACTGTACACGAAGCACGGTTGCGCGACTTTGTGGATTCTATAGGTGGCGCGTTCCTGGAATTGGAGAGTGGAGAGGAGGCCTTTTTGCGTCTCAAGGATCGAAAAGGCCTGACGCAAGGCGCACGGATGATCGTCGAAATCGTCAGCGAAGCGCGCGAAGACAAACTCGCCCGTGCGGTCCAATCCGCCCGTGAGCCGAACAGTATGGATGCCTGGACCAGCTGGCTTTCGGACTTGGGCATGTCTGATCAACCGCAGGAACAGGTGGATGAAGCGGCTGTTGCAGCTGCGTTTGACGAAGCGCTCTCCGCCTCCGTCACAATATCTGGCGGAGGTCAGCTCCACATCGATCGAACAAGGGCGCTGACAGCCTTAGATATCGATACATCCGGCCGCATGCAAAAGGGCAGTGCAGGCGCACGAGCGTTAGCGGTCAACAAGGATGCGATCGGCGAAATGGCGCGGCAGGTGAGTTTGCGAGGTTTGGGTGGCAATCTGGTCCTCGATTGCGTCGCCCCTCTCAACAAGGCTGCGAATGAGCAACTCAAAGCGATCGCAGAGACCGCGTTTAAGGCGTACGATATTCCCGGCATCAAAGTCCTGAGGCCTTCCCCCCTTGGTTTAATGGAGGCGAGTGCGCCGTGGCGTGATGCGCCAATCGAGGACAGATTGAAGGTCAATCCCGGTGAAACCGAACTCTTGGATCTGTTCAGAGCAGTACAGCGCGAAGCCGCCGCTAATCCCTCTGCTTTGTTCGAACTGGCGCTTTCCAAACCCGCCCGCGCGGCTTATCTCGACCGGCAGAGCGAAGCGAAGGCAGAGCTGGCGCACCATTTTGGAGGCCGGGTCTCGATCGCAGAAACAGTGGCAGACAAGAGCGGGATGCGGAAACGATGAGTAAGAAGAAATGTCCCGTCTGCGAAACGCGGACGGTTAGCGCGGAGTTCAAACCATTCTGTTCGAGACGCTGCGCGGATGTCGACCTGTCTCGTTGGCTGAAGGGCAGTTATGCCATTCCTGGCAGTCCATCAGACCAAGCGGACGAAGTTCCTGGCGCTCCAGATCCTTCCGACGCTTAATCGGATTTTTTTGATTTATAATGGTCTACCGTGACGAGCCGGTTGCGCGGTATTGAGTGGAGATGGGTCCATAAACGCTCTCCATCGTAGCAGCGAGCATGTCTGGCCCCACCGGGGCTCTGGTCTGTATCATTCCTACGAACACAATCTCGTTTAGCGGATCCACCCAGAACCAGGTGCCGAGGGCGCCGTACCAGTAGTACGTACCTTTTGGTGCGCTTAGGCCTGCGACCTCCGGATTTTCAACGACGCTGACGCCAAATCCATAGCCAAGGCCAGATTGGGACCCATATCCGCGTTGTGGGGCGGGCGCTCCTTGGTATTGAACAGCGTTCGTCGTCATCAATTCAACGCTCTCGGGGCGCAAGATCTGGATCGGACCCGTGCGGCCACCACGGCGTAACATTTCCAGAAAACGGTGATAGTCAGCGACGGTCGAAACCAGACCATGCCCGCCTTCGAAATATGTCTTCTCCTGTGCCGTCTGGGTCAGATCCTCCGGGCGCTCATGAATGAGTTCGTGATTCACCAGAGTTGCGATGGAGCTAATGCGCGACTGATGTGTGTCTGGAGTGAAGAAACCGGTATCATGCATGGCGAGGCGATCAAAAATCTCGCGTTTCAGAAAGGTCTGAAGTGTTTCACCGGTCAGGCGCTCAATCACAACGCCCTGAAGATCGGAGGCGAGTGAATAATGCCATTCGGATCCCGGGGTGCGCATCAACGGAACGCTGGCAACCCGTGAGACGAGCGCGTCTCCGGTCGGGGCGTTCAAGACGTCCAGCGCAATGTAGCGGCGATCAACCTCGCTTCGATCTTTCGATTGGTAGGCGAATCCAGCCGTGTGGCTCAGCAATTGTCGGAATGTCGGCGCATTGGGCGGAAGGTAGGTAAACAATTGCCCCTCTTCCTCATAGTCTGCGACCACTTCGATATCAGAAAACTCTGGCAGCACCGTTGTGATGGGGTCATCGAGGTCGAAGTAACCGCGCTCGTGCAATATCAACATACCAACAGCGGTGACGGGCTTTGTCATCGAGTAGATCTGATAGATCGTTTCATCCGAAGCCGGCGACGCTTCCTGAGGCTGCACGGGCCCGTAGGAGCCACTCTGCAGTAAGGCTCCGCGCTGCCAAAGCCCGTAAGAGATGTTTCCAACCTGGCCATCACGGATCTGGGCGCGAGCGAACATGTCCAGAGACGTCAGCCGTCTTTGGCTAATCTCGATCGTTGCGTCGGAGACGGACGGGAGTGCCTGCGCCAATGTTGCCTGGGTCAGAAATGTGATGAAGAAGATCACAGCCAACGCGCTGCGTCCCGAGACGGAAAGTGTGAGGTACATGGCGGTCCTGGTTGCGTTAGCCGACCTCTTGCCTATTCCGCGTCTCTCCGTGGTTCATTATCGCGGGGTCTCAAACATCGCTATTTGTGAGTTTCCATTCGGTCCGTCCGAGACGGCTGTGACGCCTCACACTGACTTTCAGATCAAAACGGGGCTTGCCCTCAAAGGGTGACTCAATTAGGGAGCCAAAAAGGGAGCTCCCCACATGAAAATCCGACAAGCGATCACCTTTGACGACGTGCTTCTGCAGCCCGGCGCGAGTGAGGTCACACCGTCCGAAGTGGACGTTTCAACCCAGCTGACAAAATCCATTGGCTTGAACATTCCGCTGATCTCCGCGGCGATGGACACGGTCACCGAAGCCAGGCTTGCCATTGCGATGGCGCAGGCGGGCGGGATCGGCGTCATTCACCGCAATTTCTCCGTCGAGGAGCAGGCGGCGCAAGTCACGCAAGTCAAGAAGTACGAGAGCGGCGTGGTGATGAACCCGGTGACGATCGAGCCATCAGCAACCCTGGCCGAGCTAAAAGCCTTGAAAAGCCAAACCGGTTTCTCTGGTATTCCTGTGGTCGAGAATGGCAAACTCGTCGGCATCATCACCAATCGCGATATGCGTTTCGCGCCCGATCCAGATCAACAAGTTGGAAGCCTGATGACGCGCGATGTCGTCACGGTCAAAATGGATGTTCCAATCGAAGATGCACGGACGCTGCTTCACAAGCACCGTATCGAGCGTCTGATTATCGTCGATGATGCAGGCAATTGCATAGGCTTGCTCACGGTGAAAGACATGGACAAGGCGGCCGTGAACCCAAATGCCGCCAAGGATGATGGCGGGCGCTTACGTGTGGCTGCGGCCTCAACGGTCGGTGATGCAGGATTTGAGCGCACGGCGGCCCTGATCGAGGCAGGTGCTGACGCGGTGATCATCGATACCGCGCATGGTCACTCCAAAGCGGTCGGCGAGGCTGTGACGCGTGCCAAGAAGATCTCCAACTCGGTGCAGATCATCGCGGGGAATGTCGCGACGGGTGAAGCGACCAAAGCCTTGATCGATGCCGGCGCAGATGCCGTTAAAGTCGGGATCGGCCCGGGCTCAATCTGCACCACGCGGATTGTTGCAGGGGTTGGTGTTCCACAGCTCACGGCCATCGAGGATTGCGCCAAGGCAGCACAAGCCACCGGAACGCCGGTCATTGCTGATGGGGGAATCAAATTCTCTGGCGACTTCGCGAAGGCCCTTGCGGCGGGCGCATCGACGGCGATGATGGGCTCCATGTTCGCTGGTACCGAAGAAGCGCCTGGCGAGGTCTTTCTGTATCAAGGTCGGTCCTACAAGGCCTATCGCGGAATGGGGAGCCTCGGCGCCATGGCCCGCGGGTCCGCCGATCGCTACTTCCAGAAGGATGCGGCCAGCGACAAGCTTGTTCCGGAAGGCATCGAAGGACAGGTTCCGTTTAAGGGGCCGATTGGACCAATAGTGCACCAAATGGTTGGCGGTTTGCGAGCGGCAATGGGCTATGTCGGGGCGCCCACTATGGCAGAGCTGCACGCGAAAGCGCAATTCGTTCAGATCACCGGAGCCGGCCTGCACGAAAGCCATGTACACGATGTCCAGATGACCCGCGAGGCGCCGAACTACTCGCTTAGTCGGGGATGACGACCAATGCAGAAAGACCCAATCAGGATCTGGGTGTTTGGATGCTTTCTCGTTGGTATTGTGTGCTTTATTGTTTCGGTCGTTAGTAGTTGGTCTGCCTATTGGATTTTATCAGCAGTCGCAGCTCTGTTTTGGGTAGGATTTTACTCGTCCGCATTCCTGTTCTTCAAATGTCGAGAGTGTAAGGTAGTTTGGTGGTATCGGCCGGAGTGGGAAACGCGCAAGCATCCCTCGTATGCTCGCGGGCGTTATAGCTATCCGGATAAAACTTGTCAGTATTGCGGAGAAGCGCGTTATTGAGCGGCTCTTGCCTCACGCCACATCGGCTCCATAATCGGTGAGCCATCGCCGCCAATCTCGAAGACGCCCATGCGTTCGAAGCCATGTGTAGCGTAGAAACCGCTATTGGCCGGGTTTGAGTTCTCCAGATAGACAGGGAGGCCCGTCGCGTCGCAAGCCTTGAGGACCGGAGCCAGCAAACCTTTGCCGATACCTTTGCCGCGCGCATTCCGCGTGGTCCCGATGGTGAAGAGGTACATATGCGGCTCTTTCGGATGCCAGGCCTGCATCAGGTCTGAGAGCGCCATTCCGCGCTTGATCGCGCCTGGTGTACCATGACGCAGCTGACCCAATGCAAATTTGAGCAGGCCTACCTGGCTCGGTGCCGCATCGACTCCGGGCGGCATCCACATGGTCGCGCCGCCCGCAGGGTGCAGATGAGAGAGCCCTTGCGGCAAGTACATCTCGCGCGCCATGACCCGAAACATCGAGCGGATCGCGCCCGGTTTGCCAAACACCCATTGATTGACCGGATCCTCTGCGAAGGCTTCTCCGGTAATGTCGGCTACGGTCTTCCAGTCGCTCATGTGCGCCTGAACCAAATCTGAGGACGTAAGATCAATCTCCATCCGCTTAGTCTTTAGGGTGTTCATCGAGAAGGCAAGGGGCGGGGGCTGACTGCAAACCCGCGATCTGAATCGAGACAAACTGCAAAAATCGCATTTGGGGCGTCAAAGAAGGTTGCAAGCCGAAAAACGTTTATATATATCCGGCTCTCCAACAGAGCGCTCCCTTCGTCTATCGGTTAGGACGCCAGGTTTTCAACCTGGAAAGAGGGGTTCGATTCCCCTAGGGAGTGCCACTTTTACCACGACAGTTTGAATTTATGTGCGTTGTCTGAGTAAACTCGCGTGACAGCGCAGTCTGTCCAGTCTAACAATTTGGTTAATTGGGGGTGGGCCCATGAGTGAGACGGCTGAACAGGTTTCTAAGGTGAGTGCAGAATCGGGTGTACGCCTGATTGGTCGCATCAAGTGGTTTGATACGGTCAAGGGGTACGGGTTTGTTGTTCCCGAATCGGTTGAGGGCATAGTCCTCAATCAGGATGTGATGATGCACGTCTCCTGCTTACGTGATTATGGCGAGAACTCTGCTGACGAAGGCGCGCGCATTGTTTGCGATATCGTCGAACGCGAACGCGGCTGGCAGGTGTTGAACATTATTGAAATGGACCGTCCGAAGACCGCTGTCCTGCGCGATAAGGGAGAGGCCATGGTGTTCGAGCGCGCCGTCGTCAAATGGTTCAATGCCGCTCAAGGGTTCGGCTTCGTCAATCGCACGGGCGATCCTGCTGATATCTTCATTCATATCTCTGTGATGCGTAAAGCCGGTCTGGATACGCTAGAAACGGGCATGGAACTCGATATTGTCACCGGTTCCGGTCAAAAGGGCGAGAACGTCCTCTTCATCAAAAAATAGTGCACTGGTGCGCGTCTCGCTTGCCGCCCTTAATCGGTGAGGCTAGAGAGTCCGGTATGAAATTGCTTCGTTTTCCCGCTTTCGCCCTGATGTCAGTCGCGCTTGCCTTTAGCGCCAGCGCGGATCCGATGGAAGTGACCCCGCTTTCTATTTCAACCGTTGATGCCACGCATGAGTTCTCGGTCGAAGTTGCCAATGATCCAGATGAGATCAGCTTTGGCCTGATGGACCGCGAAAGCATGGATGCCGACAAAGGCATGCTGTTTGATTTTACGCCGCAGCGCGAGCCTGCAATGTACATGAAGAACACGCTGATCCCGCTAGATATGTTGTTCATTGCCTCAGATGGCAGCATTGAAATGATCGCGCGGAACACTGTGCCTGGATCGCTGCGCACGATTTCGCCAGGCGTTCCGGTCAAGGCGGTTCTGGAGCTTAATGGCGGTCTCGCCGCTGAACTTGGGATTCAGCCGGGTGATACGGTCCAGCATCCGATTTTTGGTAACGTCGAAACACCGGCTGAATAATTCCACATGAGAGAAGAAGACCTTCCCGCGCACCTCATTGTGCCGGAAGGTTTCGTGCTGTCTCGTTCTCGCGGCGCGTTTTCCAATCATAATGGCCCCGTTTATGAGGCGAGAGCGAAGGATGATCTGCGCAGCGGATTGTTCGTTCTGGACCGACACTGCAATTCCATGGGATTTCTGCATGGTGGTATGGCGAGTGCGTTTTCGGACCGATCGCTCGCGGTCGCCGTATATGGCGTCACCCGGCGCGCTTCGGTCACTCTGAAACTAACTTTGCATTTCTATGAGACGGTTCGCCTGCACGCTTGGTTGGAGGCGCATCCGCGCGTGATCAGTCACGAACACGATCTGGTTCAGGTTACGGCTGATCTGATGATAAATGGAACAAAATTGGCTGCCCGCGCAGATGCGACATTCAGGACACTGCGAAGACCGCAAAAACAGGGTTGAAACCCCGAAAACCGACAGTATACCGGGAGGCCGGAGCGTGGCGCAGCCTGGTAGCGCATCTGGTTTGGGACCAGAGGGTCGTAGGTTCGAATCCTATCGCTCCGACCAGTTTCTTCAGAAGGACCGGTCTAAAATGGACGCTCGTATCTACAAGCCCGCCAAGACCGCAATGCAATCTGGTCGTGCCAAGACCAAAGATTGGGTCCTTGAATTCGTGTCCAGCGCCAAACGGGTCTCAGATCCTGTTATGGGCTGGACCAGCATCGACGATATGACCGGCCAGGTCCGCCTGCACTTTGACAGCCGCGAACAGGCCATCGCTTATGCGAAGCGCGAAGGGCTGATCTTCTCAGTTGAAGAACCGCGCGAAACCAAGCGTCTGGTAAAGTCGTATTCCGAGAATTTCTCGGCTGATCGCAAACAGCCCTGGACCCACTAAACGAAAGCGGGACCTGCGCTGAAACTGCTTAAGTTGGGCAGGGCGGCAGCGATTTCCCCGTCATTCAACCCAAACCAGCGTCCGAGTGGTTCCGCGAATTGTTCGACAGACGTGGTCGGGATCAATCGGCCACTCCCTGCATCCTGATCATGGTCGAAATCATATGGCGGCATGTCGCCATAGATCTGACCGCCCTGTACCGCATCGCCGACAACGAAATGATGGCTGCCCCATCCGTGATCCGTGCCGTCACCGTTGATCGCCAGGGTTCGTCCAAAATCTGACGCGGTAAACAAGGTTACATCGCTGGCAAGCCCAATCTCCTGCATCGCCTGGTAGAAAGCTACGACACCTTGATCGATTTCGGTCTGAAGTCCGGGGAGGTCATTGGCCTGGTTGGAGTGCGTGTCGAAGCCTCCAATGGCGACAAAGAAAATCTGCCGATTGATCAGAAGCGAGTCGCGAATGGCAATTGTGTTCGCGACGGCTTGCAATTGCTGACCGAGAAAGCTGCTCGGAAAGCCCGTTGCGAACGGCTGGATCGAAGCGAACGCTTCGTTGAACGTCTCATTCGTCGTCAGCGCGGTCCGCATTGCGTTGGAAACGTCCCGATCTATGAGGTTTGTCGACGTGAAATCCATGGCCTCGAAATGATCCCGAAGTTTCTGATAGATCGCTTCACCTTCTGGCGTACTGCGATTGCCTTCAAAGAAATTCAGGGCATCAATTTCAGGCGCTCCATTGAGACCAATTTGGTACGGGCGTGCCTGCGATCCGGTGAGGAAAAGCTCGTTGCCGAGGCTGGTAATGGTTGAAAAATCTGCACTGCCACTATTCGCCCCTGCGGCCAGTGCAGCATCAGCAAAACGACCACCCCAACCAAACTGTGCGCCTTCAGGCTGGCTCGACATCCATGTGGACTGCTGGTCATTGTGCGAGAATAGCCGCTTCGGCTGAGGCGCGGTGTCGTTGAGGAACTCGGTACGGGTCAGCGGCTGAATCAGTGGTCCGACATTTCCGACGATTGCGGCATTCCCGGAATCAAATAGCGATTTGATGCCGGAAAGCTCCTCCGGGAGCGCGAATTGCCGGGAGCCGAAGCTCGCTGCGTTGCTTGGACTGAGCGGTAACAGGCGATCGCGTGCACGGGTCGAGCCGCCTTGCATGTTATCATACAATCCCAGAAGCGGCGCCCGGATTTGAGCATAGCGATCGTAAGACGGCTGATCGTAGGGCAAAACGGTATCATGACCGTCCAGCCCGCCGAGGAAAAAGACGCAGACCAGCGCCTTATAGCCGGATGTTTCTGCCGCGCTGGCCTGAAATGCGGCGAGCGAGCTGCCAAGCCCCGTAAGGGTTGCAGCGCTGAGGGCACTGGCACCGGTGAGGAAATGTCTTCTTGTCGGTTTCATAATTCATCCTCCTCCTAACGCTGCACCGTGTAGTCCGGCGACGTCATCATCATCAGCACGGCGAGCGCCGATCGTAAGAACGGGCCATCATAGTTCGGGTCACTGGGGTTCTCGAGCGCAATATCGTTCAGGAATGTGACGATCGTCGCTTTGGTCTCATCACTCGTGCTCCCATGCGTGAGCAATACATCAAGATGATCGACCAGGGCGACCGGATCATCCGCCAAGGCCAGTTCATCGCTATAGTCTGGAATGAAGCTCGTCGCTTCTGGCTGTCCGGTATTGTTGGCAGCGAACGCAAACACGAAATAGGTCATGAAGTTCGCATAATTCGACACTGAATTGGCGTTCACCAATTGCAGTTCCGGCATGGTCAGGCCGGCAGCTCCGGTTTCCGTGCCGGGTGCGACATATCCGGGTCGATAGAAGTTGAAGACGGATGGAGATTTGTAGGGTGCTTGCGAGAGACCACCTCCGAACGCGGTATTCCAGAGTGGGAATGTGTGCTCGGGCGTAATCGTGTTTGCGTCGAAGGCGCGAGCCCAATGGATGAAGCGCAGAACCGGTTCGCGGATCTTCCCAAAACTGTCATCATTCCGATTGGTGACATCCCGAGCGTCCTGGTCGAACAGCACCGCCGCGATCGTGGCGGAGAGGTCGCCGCGTCGCCCGTCTCCAACCGTGGTCCCATTCGGCAGAGCATACTCACCGCTCGCAAATGCGTCAGCGACACGTTCGATATAGTCTGGTTCAGGGTGGCTGGTCACAAAGCGCTGAATGAGTTGCCGCGCCAGGAATGGCGGTGTGTTTGGATGATCAACCAGGGCATCCAACGCGATATCGATACTTTGTTCCGGCCCGGTTCCCGCGGGGATTGTTGTGCCGAGAAATGTCTTTTCCAAATCCGAATGCCAAACCGGATAGGCTTCCATCGGAGTATGAAGTGCATCTGGCGGCAATGTTCGGAAATCAAAGAAGAATTCGCCGCCTTTTAGGCTCAGGCCAGTGAACACGCGAGCGAGCCCCGTAACATCGGTGTTGTCATACACTTCAACCGGTACGCCGTTTTGCGTGACAATATCACCGTCCTGTTCAAGCTCAACCAGACCGATCGAGAAGAGCTGCATCACCTCCCGCGCATAATTCTCGTCTGGCATGCGTCCTGTGGCAGGATCGCCTTTGATGTTCTGCAAATAAGTGAGGTACTCCCCCATGGCGGGGGAGTAGGTGACTTCTTCCAGTAGGTCGCGATAGTTTCCGAAGGCATTGCTGACCAGAATGTCCTGGTAGTGCGCAACCGTATTGGGCACCTGGAAAAGGAAATTGCCCTCCGAGTGCGAGATGACCAGGATTTGCGACAAGGCAAACGCCATGCGTTGGCGCAGCTGATCATCGCCTTCGATCGCGTTGATCCAGAACGAAAAGGTCGGAGTCTGCCGCTTCTCGAAAGTCAGCTCACCATTAATATCGCGCGCGTCCGGCTCGGAGATCTCGGCCAGGACGTAGGCGAGGTTAAGGCTCGGCGCTTTGTTGAATTCTGCCAGGATCCAATCCGATGGCGCGGTGCCGGTTAAAGCAGTGATATCAGCCGAGGTCGCGCCGAACGTCGCCTGGTTGAGAAACTCAGATGTGGATTCGGCCGTCGAGAATGCTTCGCTCACGGGAGGAGGGGGCGGTGGCGGAGGAGGCGGTGGGGGCGGCGGGGATGACCCAACACCGCCATTCGGCACGGTCCCTCCGCCGCCTCCGCCGCCACAGGCAGTTAGTCCCAGTATCAGCGCCAGCGCGGCGCTTTGCGTGAGTGTCTTGAGTTTTCCGTCCCACATACCGTCCTCCCAAGTCCGTGTCCCGATGATGACTCGGGTAGATTAACAGAGTCGATCCCTAAAAGCGGACTTTCAAATGCGTTCCTGACGAAGGTTTAACGTAAAAACCGTCGTATTCCGTCGCCTCTTGAGACTTAGAGGGCGTGAAACGCGTGTTTGGATGCACGCGTAGACTCAATTGCTCACTTTTAATCTGCGTGGTTTCAGATTAAGGCAGGCGCTCTGAAGGCCCCTTAGCTCAGTTGGATAGAGCACCCGACTTCTAATCGGACGGTCGCAGGTTCGAATCCTGCAGGGGTCGCCAGACACGTCAATAGTGACGGGCTATCTAGCCCGATTCGCCACGTCGGGGGTCAACGGGGGGTCAATTTGGTTCGACTACCTAACGGGTAGCCGGTCACTGAGTCGTTCGGGTAATCATAGTTTCAGAATTCCAAGCGTTTGGCCATATCGCTTCCCTGACGTGCAGTAGTATTTCCCAGAGCCCTGAAACGAGGGTAATGAATCACATATTGCAAACTGATTAGGATTGCCGGCTTGGAACGCAAGACTGTATTCGTGGTAGGCGCAGGTGCGAGTAACGAGTTTGGGTTGCCGTTAGGAACGCACCTTCAAACACTTGTTGCCGATATGGTGAACATCTCATTTCGGGACGGGATTCAACGAATCTCTGGCGACGAAGAAATCTATCAAGCTTGTCGACGAAGAGTTCAATCGAACGGCGAGCATGATCCCAACCCGTATTTCAGAGCAGGCCGACTGGTCAGTGACGGCGTGCAGCTGACGGATTCCATCGATAATTTTATGAAAAAGCACGGACATGACGAAAAGGTCCAATTTCTAGGAAAGTTGGGCATCGTTAAGGCCATTTGCACAGCCGAACGAAACTCCAGCCTTTTTGTGGATCAAAAATATTCAAGTCAGTCGCTCAATATTCAAGGTGTAAAAAGTACATGGTTGTTTGGTTTGTTCAAACACCTGCAAAGGGGCATTGACTTTCCAGATCGCGCGAAGATTTTTGATGACGTGTCGTTCATTGTCTTCAACTATGATCGCTGCGTAGAGTATTTTCTAATGTGGGCGTTGATGCTTGCGTACGATATTTCTGAGCAAGAAGCTTCGGAGATTGTTGCATCCGCGAATATCTACCATCCTTATGGGCACCTTGGTCATCTACCCCGATTTTCCAACGTTAGAGCAAAACTATTGCCGTTCGGAGCAGATCCTTTTTCTTTAGAAGATATAGCCGGTCGGATCATTACCTATACGGAAAGCATCGAAGACACGGATCGGCTGGAAAAAGCGCGGAGTTGGATTCGTGATTGCGAACAAATTGCGTTTCTGGGCACCGCTTACCACCCGCAGAATTTGGACATCTTGTCGGTTGAAGGACAACTTCGCGGGAAGCACATCCTTGGCACTGCTTACGGTTTTTCTGAATATGATCGTACTGAAATAGAGAGCGACTTACTAGCTCGTTTTCGACAGAAAAAAACTCTCGGAAAGATAAACCTCGCTGAAACCAAATGCGCTGAATTGATCAACAATTTCAGCCGCGCTTTCATTTGATTAGGTCGTCGGCGCCGCTCTTGTCGAATTCTTTGACGATATGTTTCGCGCCCCGGTCTATGTCGCCTTGCGTGGAAATTGCAGACGTCCAGAGAGAATTTCCATATTCTCCGATCCAACGTGTCTGACCCGTGTCTACGTCGATCATTCGCATGGTCATCTTAACGTGATCAAAAGAATAAAGCGGGCCGCTCAGGGCTTGAGCGGTGCCAACAAAAACGTAATCTACGTCCAATTTGTTACCATACTCGCGGAGCGCAGCCACTCGCTCAGGCTCGGCTTTCGAAAAATCGGTATCAAGCCGAAATGTGTCAAACACTTCGCTTCCCTCGATCACTGCAATGCCACGTTTCGCGAACTCCAGGGCGATCAACTCTGAGGTTTGAGCGCCGTACTCTCCATCGAATGGTACGATTGCCATGCGGGCATCTCCGGGCGCGACTTGTGGAATAACAACCGAACTTGTTGAAGCACACCCGGCCAAAAAAGTGATGCTTGCAATGACAGTGAGTTTTTTCACGAAAATCCCCCGATATTTAACTAATCGTATTCTCAATCATCGACCTAAAAACTTGTGCAAAGTCAACATGGAAATTGAGTGTTTCTGTTCTGGAACAGGGGTCAACCTGGGGTCACTTTGTAAGAAAAAGCGACAAAGCTTCAATCGTCAGTGTTGACGGTCGATTCAGCCAAAATAGTCAAGGGGAACAGCATGTTCTGGATATAGAACGCGCCCCATAAGCTGTTGAATCAAATGCTGAAAATATAGTCTATTGAATATGCAGGGGTCGCCAGACCGGTCAATAACGACGGGCTATCCACAGCTTTTTTACCCTGCGAAGTGCACGCGAAGTGCACGCGGCGACCAAATCAGTAGTCGATCCCCAAGGACGTAAGCCTCTGATTGGAATCAAGAATTAGTGGGTTTGGATCTGACCTAGCCCCCTGAATTGCAGCCATGTTTTGGTTATAGAAATAGGCTGTTCAGGAGAGAGTTATGGCTCGTAAACGTTACACGACCGAGGAGATCATCAGAAAGCTTCGCGAAGCGGATGTGTTGATCGGGCAAGGTCAAACCGTGGCGGATGTTATCCGTCATCTTGGGGTGTCAGATGTCACCTACTATCGCTGGCGCAAGGAGTATGGCGGCCTGAAGGTTGATCAGGCCAAGCGATTCAAAGAGCTGGAGAAAGAGAACGCTCGATTGAAGCGTCTGCTGGCTGATGCAGAACTGGACAAGTCGATCCTGCGGGAAGCTGCATCGGGAAACTTCTAAGCCCTGAGCGCCGCCGCAAGTTTGTTGACCACGTCAAAAAGAAACTTGGTGTTTCCGAGCGCCGGGCTTGTCGCTGTGTGGGCCAGACACGATCCACACAATGGCGACGACTGAGGATCGCTGATGATGAGCACGCTCTGACATCAGCGATTATCGGCCTTGCGCGTCAGTATGGTCGCTATGGCTATCGGCGGATCACAGCATTGCTGCGCACTCAGGGCTGGCACGTGAACCATAAACGGGTTGCACGCATATGGCGGCGTGAAGGGCTGAAGGTCCCGGCCAAACAACCGAAGCGAAAGCGCCTCTGGCTAAACGATGGATCGTGCATGCGGCTGAGACCGGAGCACAAGAACCATGTCTGGGCCTACGACTTCGTCCAAGACCGTACGCATGATGGAAGAGCGTTCCGCATGCTGACGCTGATTGATGAGCACACCCGCGAATGCTTGACCATCGAAGTGCAACGCAAGCTGCGCTCCGGTGACGTGCTGTATGCTGTTGCAGACGCAATGCTGAAGCACGGCGTGCCGCGCTACATCCGATCTGATAATGGTCCCGAGTTTATCGCCGTGGCCTTACGGGAATGGTTTGAACGGATCGGCGTGCAGACCCTCTTCATCGAACCAGGCAGCCCCTGGGAGAATGGATACAATGAAAGCTTCAACGGCAAGCTTAGAGACGAGTTACTCAATGGCGAGATATTCTGCTCGATGAATGAGGCCAGGACACTCATCGAAGAGTGGCGTCGGCATTACAATACCGTGCGGCCTCACTCATCACTCGGCTATCGTCCACCAGCACCGGAAACCAAATCACCCTTCCAAATCCACGCTCAAAACACTACACAGAAACTGGCTGCGCTATAGGGGGCGGGTCAGCCATGGAGACCATCAAGGAAGTGCTGTATTCTGTCTTAGCGCTGACAACACTTGCGATTTTAATATCGGGAGTTCTCGCGTGGTTCTTTCCAAAAACTAGGCCAAAGCCAATTCGAGGGTGGCCGAAGGCAGGCGTTGCAGCGGTATTTGGTTTGGCATTTATTGGAGCTCTGTTTGCATTTGGTGCTGTGACGCCACAAAGTGTTTTAGACGAGCAAGCTGCCGAATTGGCTGCGAAAGAAGCTGAGGTACAAGCTAAGCGTATGGCCGAGGCCGAGCAACAAAAGATTGCCGCTGCCGAACAAGCTAAACGCGATGCTGCTCAGGCAGAACGTCGAGCTGAAGCGCGGCGTATTATTGCGGAAGATCGTGCGAGGACGGAAGCAGAACGTGCTGATCAGATTACGAACGGCACTTATGTCCCGCCAGCACCCTCTGGAGGATTGCTGAAGCGAATTATTGTGCCATCAGACCGAAGTGCGGATTACTGGTACTTTGATCTCGAAAAACTGGGCAATCGCCAGATCAAAGTCAGCACGAAGCGAAGAGGGTCGTCCGGAACCTCATATTCAAGGCGTATTATCGATTGCGGTCGGTCGCGGTTTTCATACATCAAAGAAGCGGATAGCTGGTCTCAATATTACAATCAGCGCGAAATGAGCGTGAATTGGTCCGGGTTGGTTGAAGGTTCAATTTCATTTTGGGTCGCGTATGACACGTGCCAGGCGGCGGGTTATTTGTAGCGAATGGTCTGGTTAAAGTGGTGTTCCAAAAACAGAACAGAAGTGCATCCGAAGTGCACTCGATAGAATTCGCGCTGTTTTCCTGGATGGCAATGGCTACCGTGGATTTGGACGTTTTTGCGAATTAAATCAAGGTGTTCTGTATCTAGAACAGACAGCGCAAGTGTTTGAATATAATGTAGAAAAAAAGCGGAAAAATTTCTGCAGGGGTCGCCAGAGCACTCGAAACCGATGAGCTCGCTTCAGCAACACAAGTTGAATTAGGTGTGAGCAGGCGTTTTTCGCGAGTGATCTTGTCCGTGAGAAGAATGAGCGATTGTTTGGTGGTGGTTCTCTATGCCTGCGGCGTAAGATTTGAGTCCGCTCTAGGTTAGTCTTTGTGGTTTCTGGATATAACCGGTTCTTCGGAGAGTGATGGCGTGGAGTACAATTCGAGCGACGTTGCGCGCGGCTGCATTTACTTCGAAATCCACGAAAATAGTTCATGTAAATATCATTGAATTCTGGCACATAGATTGCAATCAAGGTCAGTCGTGCACACGAAGTGTCCTTTAGTTGGGCCAGCCGCTATGCTTTTCAATAGTTACGTCTTTTTGTTTTTCGGTGTGGTCGTTTTTGCGGCTTATTTTGCCCTGTCGAACTGGCGCGCTAGAAAACTATTCTTGCTGGCGATGAGCTATATTTTCTATGCCGCGTGGAATGCGCCGTATTTGCTGCTCATAATATTTTCAACGGTTCTAGATTTTTTCACTGCCCGAAAAATGGCTCGGCTAGAAACAAAGAGGCAGCGTGCGCCGTACCTCGCGCTTAGCTTTCTGGGAAATCTCGGGGTATTATCTTACTTCAAATATGGCGGATTTGCCGTCGAGAATTTTTCGGCCGCATTGAATCTGATCGGCATTCAGTATGAGCCCATGCCGTGGAGTATTTTGCTGCCAGTCGGTATCTCGTTTTATACATTTCAAACCCTCAGCTATACGATTGAGGTTTATCGAGGAAAGCTGAAACCAACCAAGTCGTTTTCCGATTTCGCTCTCTTCGTGACCTTCTTTCCGCAGCTCGTCGCTGGACCAATTGTCCGGGCACGAAACTTCCTACCACAACTGGTGAACGCGCCGCACATAACAGCAGATCGGTTTGGTTGGGGTTTGAGCCTCGCAGTTTTTGGTTTGTTCGAAAAAGTTGCTATCGCCGATGGTATTGCAGCGCCGGTCGTGAACGAAATTTTTGGGCAACAAGGCATCTTGCCGCTCTCGACGGTCATAATTGGCGCGGTAGCGTTCACGGTTCAAATCCTCTGTGATTTTTCTGGCTACACGCTCATCGCTATCGGCATTTCGGCCTGCTTAGGGTTTAAACTTCCGGAGAATTTTCGCGCTCCGTATGCAGCTCTGGGGTATCAGGATCTCTGGCAACGCTGGCATATTTCGATGTCCGGTTGGTTCCGGGATTATTTGTATGGCCCCGTCAAGAAAATGACCAAGAAAAGAACGCTCTACGCAACGATGTTCGCTCAGATCGTTACGCTTGTTCTGATCGGAATTTGGCACGGTGCCGCGTGGACCTTTATCGTCTGGGGAGGCTATAACGCATTGGTGATTTGCACAGAAATGAGCCTGCGTAAGTCCATCGGACACTGGAAGTTTTGGAAGCTCAAAATCCTGGTGCCTGTATTTGGGATTTTGACATATTGGCTCTTCGCCTTCGGCGCCCCGTTATTCAGAGGGGAGTCGCTCGGCCAGGCACTGAACATGTACAAGGCCATTATCGTTCCGCACACTAACCCATACTATGTCAGCGACGTCGACAAGTATCTGATCGCCGTCTGCATCACCGTAATATTTTTGTTCCACTCTTACATTCGCAAACGGTCCTTCGAGAAGGTAGCCTACGCAATCCCATTACCCTTACGTACTTTGTTGCTCACCGGAATGATTCTAGGTGTAGCCGTTGCAGGCAGATCAAATGAAGCATTCATCTACTTTCAATTCTAACGCTGCGCAGATCAGTTCGACCGCCAACTTCGACTGGCTGATCAGCTTAGTGTCTGCGGGGATTCTGTCTTTGATTGTGCTGGTTTGCTACGATCATTGGCTGAGAGATAAAGGCGTCGAGCCTAGCTTTGCGAATTCTCTGCAGCGTTGGAGTATGGTTCGTTCGCAATTGCAGAATGATGAAAATCCAAGCTCGATTGTACTTCTCGGTGCTTCAAGAATGCAGGGCAACATCAACCTGACCGCAACTAAAACCCGCCATCCCGACAGCAACGTTTATCAATTGGCCATGGAAGGGCTGCCGCCATTCGCGTCGCTCGAGGACATCGCAGACAATACGGACTTCAAAGGAACCGTCTTGGTATCCTTGTTTCCATCCTGGATCCTTGAAGAGGGTGGAAAGTATGAACAAGCGCAGCTCGTCGACTACTATCACGACAATTGGAACTGGGCGCGATGGATCGATACGGTAGCCGATGATGTTGTGTCGAACACGTTTGTCTTCACAGACAATCGCTACCGGTTTCGTAATGCCCTGGATGCACTGATAAACCACGATACGATTTTCCAAGGTGTGGACTACGTAAACATCTCGGAGGACCGAGAGCGTCGACTGGATGCTGATAAGATCGACCTAGAGCAACTTCGCGGTCGCATTTTGTGGTCTACAGAAAAAGAACTGGAGGATGCCGGAATCCCTGACCGGGATGCATGGCTCAATTCCGTCAGCGCAGTCAGAGTGCCCATTGAAAAAATAAGAGCGCGCGGGGGGCGCGTTGTCCTCATACGGATGCCGAGCAGTGGTCCGGTTTATCAGATGGAACAGACGGCGTTTCCTCGACAAATTTACTGGGATTCTATTGTCACGGGCGCCGACCCGGATGCGGCTATACACTTCGCGGATTATCCGCAACTCTTCTCGTTTGAGCTCGCAGACTATAGTCACCTTGATCGCGATGACACACTTCATGGCGCGTTTGATGATGTCGGCGGCCGAGCCTTGGATCGGCGCATTGATGGCCTGGCGTTCGGAAAAGCCGCGTTGCGGGCCTTTCGATTTGATGCCCTTGAGGTGCAGGACCCGGCCAAAGATCGTCTCGACCCGTTCGTGCTCCGCAGCGTATTTTTTGGTCTCATCCATATAGGCTTTGATGCCTGGAAAGCGCTTGAAATAGGTTTTGATATAGGCGCTCGCTTCATCGCGCGGGATAGAGAGTTGGCGCGCGAGGCCAAAGGCAGAAATGCCGTAAATGATGCCAAAATTGATCGCTTTGGCGCGGCGGCGGATCATCGGGTCCATGCCCTCAATCGGCGTGTCAAACATCTCGCTGGCTGTCATTGCGTGAATATCGAGGCCTTGATTGAAAGCATCTTTGAGCGCGTCAATACCTGCAATGTGCGCAAGCAGGCGCAGCTCGATCTGGCTATAATCTGCGCTGATTAGTACGTTTCCAGACTCAGGAATGAAGGCTTCTCGGATCTTACGGCCTTCATCTGTCCGGATCGGTATATTCTGCAAGTTTGGATCATTGGACGAGAGTCGCCCCGTCTGCGCGCCGGTCATGCCATAATTGGTGTGGACGCGCCCGGTGCGCGGGCTGATCTGCTGCTGCAGGGTTTCGGTATAGGTGGAACGCAGTTTCGAGACGGTCCGCCAATTGATCACGGCGCGGGGCAAGTCATGCCCCTCTGCGGCCAAGTCTTCAAGAATGTCCGCGCCGGTTTGCCAAGCGCCCGTCTTGGTCTTCTTGCCGCCTTCGATCCCCATCTCGTCGAACAGGATCTCGCCAAGCTGTTTGGGAGAGCCGAGATTAAACTCGCGGCCAGCAAGCTCATACGCCTCAGCCTCATAGCGGGCCATGGACTGGCTGAAATCCGCAGACAGGCGCGAGAGGTGATCACGATCGACTTTGATCCCGTTCGCTTCCATGTCTGCGAGCACTTGGACCAGTGGACGCTCCAGCGTTTCGTATACGGTCGTCATGTGTTCGGAGTGCAGGCGTCGCTTGCTGTCGAGCCACAATCTAAGCGTGATGTCGGCGTCTTCGGCGGCATATTCAGTCGCCTTGTCGAGCGGAACCCGGTCAAAGCTGATCTGTTTCTTGCCGGTCCCACATACGTCCTTGAACGAGAGCGGTGTATGATGGAAGTAGCGCTCAGATAGCTCGTCCATTCCGTGATTGTGCATCCCGGCATGCATGACAAAACTCAGCAGCATCGTATCATCGATCGGCGCCATACGGATGTCGTGGCGAGCCAGGACTGAGACATCGTATTTCAGGTTGTGGCCGATTTTCAGGACTGCGTCGTCTTCGAGCAGTGTCTTTAACGATGCCAGCGCTTTGTCCTTGTTGATCTGACGGGGCGGGTCGATCCCGAACATGTCGTCGCTGGGGGCGTCAGGGTCCGTGTCCGGGTCAACATGGGCGAGCGGGATGTAACACGCTTCGCCCGGGCTCAGAGCGAGAGAGACGCCGACCAGACCGGCTTCATGCGCATCGAGCGCGTCGGTCTCAGTATCTACAGCAACGTAGCCTTGTTGGTGCGCCCGGGCGATCCAGTCTTCTAACGTATCAAAGCCGCGGATGCAGACATAGGTGCTGCGATCGATCTGTACGGGCTCGTCCTCGGTTGCTTCTTCGAGCGTGCCTTCCAGTTCGAATGTTTCGCGCACGCGTCGCGTGATCGTTCTGAATTCCATCTTCTCAAGGAAATCGAGCAGAATTTTGGGGTCCGGATCGGCGACCGCCAGATCTTCCATTGGGACTTCAACCTGGACATCAGTTTTCAGCGTGACAAGCTCGCGCGACAAGCGGATCTGATCGGCGTGATCGATCAGCGTCTGGCGGCGTTTGGGCTGTTTGATCTCTTCAGCGCGGGCGAGCAGGCTGTCCAAATCGCCATATTCGGTGATCAAGGTCGCTGCGGTTTTGACGCCAATGCCGGGTGCGCCGGGAATATTATCGACGCTGTCGCCTGCGAGTGACTGGATATCGATCACTTTTTCCGGGCCGACCCCGAACTTCTCGACCACTTGATCATGCCCGATATGCTTATTCTTCATCGTGTCGAGCATGGAGATTTTGTCGGTGACCAGCTGCATCAGATCCTTGTCTGAGGAGACAATGGTCACCCGCGCGCCCTTGGCTTCGGCTTGGCGGGCATAAGTCGCCATCAAGTCGTCGGCTTCATAACCTTCCAGTTCCAAGGCGTGCGTATGGAAGGCAATCGCGGCTTCTCTGACAAGCGGGAATTGCGGCCGAAGGTCTTCCGGCGGCTCAGACCGGTTCGCCTTATATTCGGGAAACATTTCGTTCCGGAATGTGTAGGAAGACTTGTCGAAAACGCAGGCAAAATGGGTTGGCCGATCGGCGCCTTTGAGATCCTCGAGCAGTTTCCAGAGCATATTACAAAAGCCGGATACCGCTCCGACAGGCAGGCCATCCGAGGCGCGTGTCAGCGGGGGCAGGGCATGATAGGCGCGAAATATGTAAGCGCTCGCATCGATCAGATAGAGATGAGAGTCAGAATTGATCGGCGCGCTTGGCATGGCTCGTATCCTTTGCAGAGGCACGAGTATTAGCGGCGAGTCGGAGGTGTGGGTAGGGGTCAGGCCGCGATCAGGTCGCTTTGATGTAGAAAGGCGTGGATATCGTCGCCGACGCCTGGATACCGAACCTCTTCAACCGTGGCGCCTACAAGTGAACCTGGGGCAACTCCGAACATGTTTCGGACGGATCGATTGAAATTGGCGCCGGATGAGAACCTCCAGCGTGCCGCAGCTGCCGTCACAGCTCCGCGCGCGCCAGCGTTTTGCGCAATATCGAGTACGGCGCGATGCAACCGGCGCTGTTGGATGAAATGACGAACACCACCTTCGCTTTCAAAGATCCGGAACAAGGTGGCGCGCGACACACCGAATCTCTTGAGTAAAGTTGCAGCGGATAGATCGGGTTGATCGACGTGTCTTTCGATATGTTTGCGTATCAGCTCGCCCAGTGCGTTTCGGGCCCGCCGTCGAATGTCACCTGCGGTGTTTTCGGCTCCGAGTGCAAACTGCAACGATGCGATCAAACTATCATAAGTGTTCCGATCTATCGCGTTTCTTTGATTGAGGCCGTTCATCAGTCGATCAAACGAGTGAAAGAGTGAGGCACCAATGGCACCATATTCTGATAAGCGAACAATAGGGGGGTGCTGGTCCGAATTGAATCCAACCAATGACTTAGGCAAGTAGATACCTTGCGCTTTCATGCTCAGCTGAATGACGTTTACACGGCATGCTTGATCGAAAAGATACAACTGCCCGGGATCACGATCGATATTGATGTCGCCAGCGACGCCCCGAATACCGCCTCGGAGATAGCGGTGCAAAAAGACCAAGCCCGCGCCTGCTTCTGCCTGGGCTTTCGAGCGTCCGACCACCATCGGGTCGTTCTCGGTTTGTGTGAAGAAGGACCGTTCGAAATACCAATTCTTCGATTTGTACAATCCGGTAGCGATAGGCGAACGGATAGGCACCATGTCGTACATCACCGACGTCTTCGCTCGCATGAATCCGGTTGGTCCTTGGCCGAACGCGCGTCGAGATTCTGGGATTTCGACTTCTGAGGTTGGAAAATGGTCGAACAGTATGATGGCTCCGTTGAGTGTGCTGATTTCTGAACCTGCCGTAGCGTTCAATAAACAAGAAAACTGGCTTCTTTACATTGTCGCTACGTCTCAATTGCACGTTCGAATCTTTCTGACGCGATCAAGCGCGCAGGCGCGAGTTTCGCGATCAGACTAGACACCTCATCCAGGCCGGATATGCCTTTGCCATGAAGACTTACTTCTCTCCTGGCGCCGCTCTGGCCATTGTCATCGCTAATATGGTCGGCACGGGAGTATTCACGAGCTTGGGGTTCCAACTCGCGACGCTGCAAAGTGGGTTCGCGTTGATTATGCTTTGGGTCGTTGGCGGCGTGATCGCCGTTTGCGGGGCGCTGTCCTATGCCGAATTGGGGGCAGCCTTGCCGCGCTCCGGGGGCGAATACAATTTTCTCGGACGGATCTACCACCCGTCCGCAGGTTTCGTCTCGGGGTGGGTCTCGTCTACGATTGGTTTCTCCGCGCCTGTCGCACTAGCCGCCATGACCTTCGGGGCCTACACGACATCTTCCATTCTGCCGGATGCCTCAGAGACGGTCCGCGCATGGATCGAGCGCGGACACGCTGCGGGATTGATCATTTCGCTGACACTCGTTCATACGCGCAAGCGCCAGACGAGCGGCGCGTTTCAAACGCTGTTTACAGCGATTAAGGTGGCAGTGATCCTGGTGATTAGCGTTGCCGGTCTCGCACTGGTTGCTGAGTATCAACCTGTTTCCCTGCTGCCGCGTACAGGCGATGCGGCCGCCCTTACGTCGAGCGCGTTTGCGGTGTCTCTGATTTATGTCAGCTACGCGTACACAGGATGGAACGTCGCGACCTATCTCACGGACGAGTTGGAACAACCACAACGTAGCTTGCCCCGGGTTCTCTTCGCCGGAGCATTCGGCGTGATGTTGCTCTATATCCTTCTCAACGCCGTCTTCTTGCTGACGACGCCGATGGAAAAAATGGTTGGAGAAGTAGAAGTCGGCGTCATCGCCGCTCGGCACGTTTTCGGTCAGTCAGGAGCACTGTTCACGGGTGCGGTTTTGGGTGTTCTGCTGATATCGACTGTGTCAGCCATGACCATTGCGGGGCCACGCGTTCTGCAAATGGTCGGTCAGGATATCAAGGCGTTTCGATTTCTGGCGAAAACCAATTCAGACGGGATGCCGACCACCGGAGTTCTGGTGCAGTCCGGTCTGGCACTAATTTTCGTGCTAACCGCAACGTTTGATCAGGTGCTGGTATTTGCGGGTTTCACGCTCGCGCTGAACAGTCTTTTGGCCGTAGGGGGACTGTTCGTTCTGCGTATGCGTGAGCCAAATCTGGAGCGACCCTTCAAGGTCCCACTTTTTCCGGTCCTACCGATCATATATCTCGTCCTGACCATCTGGACGCTCGTTTATGTGGCGATTGAGCGGCCGCAGGAAGTGGCGGTGAGCGTGGTTCTGATCGCAGTAGGCGTTGCAATCTATCTGCTCAGCCGCGATCGAAGCGCACCAACAGTCTAGCGCTTACGCTTGTCAATCTTGGCCTGGAATTTATTAATGCGCGGAACGATTTCAGCTTCAAATCGGCGTCCATTAAACACGCCGTAATGACCAACGCCAGGCTGGACGTAGTCGGTCTGCATCTTGTCGGGGATGTTGGTACAGAGGTCATGCGCCGCCTGGGTCTGACCGATACCTGAAATATCATCCTTTTCGCCCTCAACCGTCATCAGGCCGACATTCGTGATCTTGTTCGGGTCAACCAGGCGTTCGCCGCGATACTTGAACTTGCCGCGAGCGAGGTGATGCTCACGGAAAACGCGGCGGATGGTTTGGAGATAGAATTCCTCTGTCAGGTCCAGAACAGCGAGGTACTCATCGTAGAAGACGCGGTGTTTTTCGGCGCTGTCTTCGTCTCCTTCAACAAGATGGTCGAAGAAACGAGCCTGTGCGTCGACGTGCCTGTCCCAGTTCATATGCATGAAGCTGGTGAGCTGAACAAATCCGGGATAAACGCGCCGCATCATACCGGGCCAGGGGCCTGGCACCGTGTAGATCATTTTCTCCTTGAACCAATCGAAGCTGCGCTCTTCAGCCAGCAGGTTCGGGACGGTAGGGGATTTACGGGCGTCTATGGGTGAGCCCATGAAGGTCATGCTTGAGGGAAGCGCGGGGTCGCCGTCTTCTGACATCATCGAAATAGCGGCGAGGACAGCCGGGCCCGGCTGACACACTGCAACCACATGTGCGCCGCCACCGATATGCTGCAGCGCAAAGCGGACATGATCGATATAGTCATCGAGATCAAAGCGCCCGTACCAGACAGGCGCCATTTTGGCGTCCTTCCAATCGGTGATATAAACTTCGTGGGTCGGCAAGAAGGCTTCCACAGTTCCGCGAAGAAGCGTCGCAAAGTGTCCCGAAAGCGGTGCGCAGATCAGCAGTCTCGGGCGCCCGGATGGCGCACCTTCCGTTTCGAAATGAACGAGATTGCACCAGTTGGTCGACCAGGTCGTGACCGGGGTTACCGCATGCAGTTCCCCATCAATCTCGGTATGTGGGATCTGCCATTCAGGCTTTCCATAATAGCGCGTCGCGCGCTCAAAGACGCTGCTCGCAGCGTGCGTGGCGCGTCCAAAGGCTGTGTTTTTGAACGGGTTGAGCGGGTGTTCGAGGCTCTGCATTGTCCCCTTCGCCAGCAGGCGCATCGGCGCCAGGGCCGCGCGATTCATTTCTACCAGCGTGTACAACATAAGTGACTATTCCCGTCTTTGGTGCAGTGCAGCATAGATCGCTGCAATGGTAAAGCCAATCTAACTCCCGCATGAGGCGTATCTCGCGCGCGAGATTCGTCCATGAGATCAGGGCCTTATTGAGCTGTTAAAGACCTTAACTAATTGTGAAGCGATTCAACTGCAGGTTTACGTGATGCCTGATTTGATCCATCCATTACCGCAATCAGAGGCGTTTGAACGCACGTGCAAAATTCTCGGATTGCCCGTCAAACGAATTGAAGCTGACGGCGCGACTTGCCTCATTCAGATGCGCAAAGTGCCGCTTATCGGATCCATCAATCTGATTTCCAGAGGGCCGGTTTGGGCTTCCGAATCATCTCGGAGTGATTTCCTGAGACGGATTCGCGACGAAGTGAGGGGCCCCTTGGCTGTCAATGCTCCCATTGGAACAGACCCCCCCGGCTTCAGGCTCGTTGAAGGGGCGGAGCTTGGGATCCTGGATTTGCAGGACCCAAATCAGATGCGAGCACGTCTGCATCAAAATTGGCGCAATCAGCTGAAAAGGGCGGAGCAGTCACCTCTGCGTGTAATCAATCAGTCCATCGATGCGCAAAAACACAAATGGTTCTTTGAAGCAGAACAAGCTCAGCAAAAATCGAGGAAATACCGGTCCCATCCGCCGGGATTAATTCTGGCTTATGCCGCGGCAAACAAAGGACAGGCTCGACTTTACACAGCAATGCTGGAGGGCCAGCCGGTAGCGGCGATGCTGGTCTTGAAACATGGCCTGATGGCGACCTATCAATCCGGCGTCACGACACAGCAGGGTCGCAGCGTATGCGCGCATAATCTCATTTTGTGGACGATTATGACCGACCTGCAGAAACGGCGTATCCGCCAGCTGGATCTTGGCCGCGCGGACCTCTCCGACGGCCTGACCCGGTTCAAAACGCGCGCCGGCGCGCGGATTGAGAAGCTTCCGGGAACTTATCTGTCATTCAGGCAATCCTGGAGCGGAAAACGCGAACGCCGCGTGCGGATATCGACAGATGCAGCGCCGGCGTAGCGTATTGTACGAATTCGTCACTGGTTCTCGGGACAAATACACTCATTCGCGCTCAAATACTGCCCAATTAGCTTGTCTTATAGGGTTAACGCCGTACCCCGCGGCGCATGACAGATCTTAAACGCCATATCGAAAAGCCCGAGGGGGCAAGCTTTTTCCGCGTCGGGAAATTTGCGCTATTCTCCCACCGAACTTGCGAGCAAACGCGCGCTCATTTTGGCTTATCGAGTCGCGAAACGGAGCTTGTTTTGCACATCGCAGCCGGGCGCACGAAGCAGGAGATTGCGGAGCAAATGGGCGTATCGCCTGCGACCGCCGATACATTTCGGCGACGTGCCTACGTTAAGCTGGGTGTCAATTCTGCGCCTGCGGCTATTGTGAGCTCATATCTCGCTGGAACGCGAGTCGAGACGTGTGAAGTTTTGGACGCCGTTTAGCCGATATGCTGAGCGAGACACTGCGCGACATAGTCCGGGTCTGATTCGACCTCCGAGAAGAAGGTCTTCAGCTCCCAGTTCTCATCCATGAGATAGAGCAGCAATGTGTGATCCATCGTATATTCAGCGAGGCTGTCCGGCGTCTCGATCCGCTCATACTGGACGATGAAAGCTTCGGCGGCGTCAGCAATTTCCCGTTCGGTACCGGTTAGCCCGATCAAATTCTCAGGAAATGCAGCGGTCGACACGTATTCGGACAAAGCCTCCGGCGTATCCCGTTCCGGATCGATCGTGATCAATAGCGTCTGTGGAGCCTCCACGCCGTCAGGAAGGCGATCATAGGCATTCTTGAGGGCGACGAGCGTGGACGGGCAGAAATCCGGGCAATAGGTGAACCCGAAATAGATCAGAGTCGGTGAACCTTTGAAGGTTTCCTCCGTCACTCGTTCACCCGTATGCGAGATAAGGCTGATGGGGCCGCCAATCGTTTCGTAGGCGCGGGTCATACATCCGGCTTGTGCGCCGCCTGCAGTGGGAGAAGATGTCGACGGACCACACGCGGCGAGGGCAATGCCTGCGAGGCTGAGCGGAATAGATTGAATGAGTTTCATACCCGCGATATGCGCCCGATATCGGAGTATGATAAGGGGGCCTGTTGCCGCAGCAGGAGAGCGGAATTGGAAGACCTGAACGACACACGCGCTAGCATGGATGAGGGCTTGATTAGTCTTCTTCCAGAAGGCCTGAGCAATGTTGGCGCGGCGCAAGGCAGCACACGTCTCGGCACGCTGATGACGCTCCGTTGGCTGGCGGTGGCGGGGCAATCCTTTGCAGTCCTGTTCGTCTATTTCGGATTGGGATTTGAACTTCCGCTTGCAATGTGCCTCTCGGTGATCGCCGCATCTGCCTGGTTGAACGTCTTTCTCTCGTTCGCGGCTGCAGGTCCACAGCTCCTGCGTGGCTGGGAAGCGGCCGTACAACTTGCGTTTGACGTCCTTCAACTCGCGCTCCTGATCAGTCTGACAGGCGGATTATCCAATCCCTTCTTGTTGTTTTTAATCGCGCCAGTGACCGTCGCAGCGTCCAGTTTAAGAGCGCGATACACGACGATGATCGCAGGATTTGCAATCGCGCTGGCGGCGCTGATGCCGTTCTTTGCATTCGACTTGCCTTGGCAGGGGGACAGCGCATTGACCCTTCCGACGCTATTCGAAGGCGGACACTTCGCGGCGTTGTGCATCGGCATCATCTTCTTCGCTCTGTCAGCGCAGCGCGTGAACGAGGATGAGGCCAAGATGGTGCGCGCGCTGGACGCGGCCGCTGTGGTGATGTCTCGCGAGCAAAGGCTATCCGCTCTGGGTGCGATGTCGGCGATGACGGCGCACGAGCTTGGGACGCCGCTCGCTACAATCCATCTCGTCTCAAAGGAACTGCAGGCCATGTTACCCGATGACAGTCCGCACCGCGAGGATGCGGCATTGCTCGCGGAGCAGGCCGAAAGATGCCGCGATATCCTGCAGCGGCTCGGTCGCGCCCGCGAGGCCGAAGACATCGTCCATGCGCGGATGCCGATGAGCGCATTGGTGGAAGAAGCGGCCGCGCCTCACAAGGGACTCGGTGTTGCTGTGCAGGTTACTTATGAGGCGATGGAAGATGGCGAGGCCAAAGTTCCGATCATCCGACGCAGTCCGGAAATTCTGCACGCCCTTGGGGCATTCATCGAAAATGCTGTCAGTTTTGCTGATTCCGAAGTGCGCGTCGTCGCCAATTGGACCGAGCACCAGTTCATCGTCACGATCCGGGATGATGGGCCTGGCTTCGCATCCGAGGTCATGCCCAAGCTCGGTGAACCCTACGTGTCACAGCGAGGTGAGGCACATTTGGGGGGCGGGGATATGGGGCTTGGCTTTTTTATTGCTAAGACGCTGATTGAACGAACCGGTGGACGGATTGCGACACGCAACCGCGCGGCACCTCGCCACGGGGCCATCGTACAGGCCGTGTGGCCTAGAACTGAATTACAGCCATTGGACAATACGGAAAATAACCTAGAATAATGGCTACGAAGGAGCGAGAAATGGAATCTCCCGTCACAGTAAAACTTCATGAGAGCCTTAAAGACATTGAGGACCGGACATGTCTGGTGCTTGATGATGATGGACCGTTCTTGCAGCGCCTCTCGCGGGCGCTGACGCAGCGAGGGTTTCTGGTGTCTGCGACTTCAAAAGTATCTGAGGCGCGTGATGTCGCTCGGCTCAATCCCCCAGCCTTTGCAGTCCTGGACCTTCGGCTCGAGGATGGCTCAGGGCTGGACGTGGTTGAAGTCCTTCACCGGTATCGCCCGGAAGCCCGCGCCGTCATTCTTACTGGTTATGGTGCGATTGCGACGGCCGTTGCAGCGGTGAAAGCTGGCGCCGTGGATTATCTCGCCAAGCCCGCTGACGTCGAGGACATCGTTCGAGCGCTTGCGAATAGCGGCGAAGGACTGCCAGAGCCACCGGAAAACCCGATGTCGGCTGACCGCGTCCGCTGGGAGCATATTCAACGCGTTTACGAGCTGTGCGGGCACAATGTGTCTGAGACCGCGCGTCGCCTCAACATGCATCGCCGGACATTGCAGCGCATTTTAGCGAAGCGGGCGCCGCGATAAGTCTGGACCATATTCGCGTCTCACCCTACTTTCACCTGCAGAATTCTACAGAGGGGTGAGTTCTTGTTTAGTCATATCACGCTCGGCACAAATGACTGGCCGAAAGCGAGAGTGTTCTATCGGGCTGTGACCGCGGCGCTGAAGCTGCCTGTGTTCATGGAGCGCGAAGAAGGCGCCGCCTGGGGTGAAGCCATTGGCCCCAAGCTGTTTGTCGGTCCGGCATTTGACGGACAAGCCGCAACTTTCGGAAACGGTACGCACGTAGCTTTTCTTGCCGAAAACCGCGAGGCAGTGGACGCTTTCCACGCGGCTGCGCTTGCTCACGGTGGAACCGATGAGGGTGCACCGGGCCTCCGCCCGCATTATCATCCGAACTATTACGGTGCCTATGTGCGCGACCCGGACGGAAACAAGCTTCAGGCGGTCTGTCATTCAGCGAAGGGCGGAGCGTAATGACTGAGTCACCGCCGCATGCGCTCGCTCATAACCTATCGACGCTCCAAGGCGTCCGACATGGCTTTTTCGGGCGAAAAGGGGGCGTCTCCAAGGGCTTATATGAGAGTTTGAATATCGGGCAGGGGTCGGATGATGATGTGCAATCCATTCGGGACAATCGAGATCTGATCAGAAGCGCTCTGGGAGCGGAAAAGCTGCTCTCCTGTTTTCAGGTTCATTCTGCCAAAGTTATCACGGTGACTGAGCCCTGGCATACCCGGCCCCAAGCAGATGCCATGGTGACCGACAAGCCTGGGCTCGCCCTCTGCATTTTAAGCGCGGATTGTGTGCCCGTCCTCTTCGCGGACGAGGCGGCGAAAGTCATCGGCGCAGCTCATGCCGGCTGGAAGGGCGCGTTGGGGGGCGTATGCGAAGCAACGATCGAGGCCATGGAGGCCATCGGTGCCAGCCGCGAGAGTATTCAGGCGGCCATCGGCCCAGCCATCCAGCAAGAGAGCTACGAAGTCGGCCCGGAATTCAGAGACACATTTGTCGGTGAACACGAATGGACAGATCGCCTGTTCAAAGCAGGCAGGGATGATCGGTCTCACTTCGATCTGACGGGCTATGTCCAGGCCGTGCTTTTACGCGAAGGTCTTAGCTCAGTCGACAATCTGGGGCATGATACATGCGCCCTGGAGGACCACTATTTCTCCAATCGCCGCCGCAACCACCGCGGAGAGGATGATTACGGCCGCAATGGCAGTGTCATCATGTTAGAGGCCTAAATTTATGAAGCTTTACGATTACAAAGCCGGCCCGAACCCGCGGCGGGTGCGGATCTTTCTGGCCGAAAAGGGCGTAGATGTGCTTCTGGTCGAGGTCGATATCTTGAAGCGCGAACAGAAAGCCCCTGAATTTCTGGCGAAAAATCCGATTGGCAGCATTCCCGTTCTCGAATTGGATGACGGCACCTGCATTTCTGAATCCGTCGCGATCTGTCGCTATTTTGAAGAGCTTCACCCAGATCCGCCACTATTTGGCCGAACCCCAGTGGAAAAAGCGACCATCGAAATGTGGCTCCGCCGGGTCGAGCTCAATTTTATGGTGCCGGTCGGCATGGTCTGGATCCATGGCCATCCACTTACGGCGCGCCTGATCAAACAAATCCCGGAAGCAGCGGACCAGAACCGCGCCCGCGTGCGCATCGGCTACAAATTGTTGAACACACAATTGGCGACGAACACCTTCATCGCTGGAGACGACTACACCGTGGTGGACTCAATTTTGCTCGCCAGTCTCGACTTCGCCAACGGCCTGGTAGGCGTGCCTTTTGATGAAGGTCTCACACATCTCAAACGCTGGCACGAATCCGTGTCCGCCCGCCCAAGTGCGCAAGCTTAACTCGGTTGAGTTTTTCGAAAATGAATGGTGCCGCGAGGGAGAATTGAACTCCCGACCTCATCATTACCAATGATGCGCTCTACCACTGAGCTACCGCGGCCTTTTGTGTTGCCGGGGATTAGCCTACACTGACACAGATGAAAAGATGGTTTCTGGACTTGGACTGCAATCATGGCTGACAAAACCAAAACGCCCGAACGCGATGCGCGATTGAAGGCTGCACTGAGAGATAATCTGAAGCGGCGCAAGGCGGCTTCGCGAAAACCGGCGCCGGATACGCCGAAGGATCGTCAGAAGCCCTGACGGCTCAATACCGGCGCTTGGGCCCGAAAAGCATATCTGAGAATGCGGAGACGGTCGCTGACGCAATTTGGACTTTGGTCGGTCGTTGGCGGCGCGCATATCGTGTGAAATGAGCGCAATTGGCTTCGGTCAGGCTATACGAAGCGCCGTTCACGCGGCGGGCTCGAGTTTCAGCTACCACAGCGTCCAGGCGATCAGTCCGCTCGCATAAACGTATGCGGCGACCGTTGGAAAACTCTGCCAGGCTTTGTTCTATCACGCCGCCATGTTTGCTTGAGTTGGAAATCACCGTTCCGCGAGAGGTGACGAGGCCATAATGCGATAGGCCAATTCCAAATGGAATCGCGACGACGTCGCCGGGTTCGAATCGATCAAATCTAGAAGTCATGCGCAGGAATATATCGATATTCGATAAAACGTCAAATCAATGCCCAGCTTCGCGGTTGGTGCGCCGCAATTGCGCCTTTCGTTCGCCGCTTGCGACGCTATAGCTGCACATCATGGATAGTTTGAAAATCACGGGTGGGCACTCGCTTAACGGCACGATCCCGATCTCTGGCGCGAAGAACTCAGCACTCAAATTGATGGCGGCGTGTCTGCTGACGCGCGAGCCGCTGACGCTGACCAATATGCCTAATCTGGCGGATACGCGATTCCTGAGCCAACTGCTGGCGAGCCTTGGGGTCGAAGTCTACTGGCCCAAGGGCGATAGCGAATGCCGTTTGAACGCGGCAGAACTGACCTCAACCATCGCGCCTTACGATCAAGTACGGAAGATGCGGGCGAGCTTTAATGTGCTGGGACCGATGCTCGCGCGGGAAGGCCACGCGACGGTTTCGCTTCCGGGAGGGTGCGCCATTGGTGCCCGGCCCGTCGATCTGCACTTGCAGGCGCTTGAGGCGATGGGAGCCGATCTGAAAGTAGAGGCGGGCTATGTGAAGGCCGCGGCAATCCACGGCCTTAAAGGCGCGAAGATTGTATTCCCGTTTGTGTCGGTCGGCGCCACGGAGCACGCCATGCTGGCGGCGACCTTGGCCAAAGGGACAACCGTTCTGGAGAACGCGGCGCGAGAACCTGAAATTGCGGATCTCGCGGATTGTTTGAATGCCATGGGTGCCAATATTTCCGGCGCGGGGACCGCGACAGTTCAGATTGAAGGCGTGGAAACCCTCAATGGTGCGACCCATGCGGTGATGGCGGACCGGATTGAAGCCGGAACTTACGCCATGGCTGCAGCCGCGGCGGGTGGAGATGTGACTCTGCAAGGCGCACCCGTGGGAGCGCTCGGCGCGATGATTGATGCTCTGCAGCGCTCCGGTGTCGCAGTTGACGCGGACGAAGCGGCTGCAACGATCCGCGTGCAACGAAATGGCTCTGCTCTTAAGGCGGTCAACGTGAACACGCAGCCGCACCCGGGCTTTCCGACGGACTTACAAGCGCAGTTCATGGCGCTGATGTCGATTGCCGAAGGAACGAGCGTCATCCGTGAGAACATCTTTGAAAATCGTTTCATGCATGCCCCGGAATTGTCTCGTCTCGGGGCAGACATTCAGGTGCGCGGCAAGGAAGCCATCGTCAAAGGCGTCGATCAATTGCGCGGCGCACCGGTCATGGCAACAGACCTTCGTGCATCCGTCTCGCTCGTCATTGCGGCGCTTGCGGCGGAGGGCGAAACGCAAGTGAATCGAATCTACCATCTGGACAGAGGCTTTGAACGGTTGGAAGAGAAGCTCAGTAGTTGCGGCGCTGAAATACAGCGCGTGGATGGAGAATAGCGTCTCAAATGGCTGAGGGCAGGGCACTAAGACTAATTGCGGAAGACGCGAGCGACCTGGAGATCATTTCCTCCGCGGTGCAGGATGCTGTTTTAAAAGCAGAAAACATCAAGTTTGACCGCAAGCGGCGGCGCATGACGCTCGAAATTAACCGGTTCCAATGGGAAGACGCCAAAACCAAACGTGGCCCACAAGGACGGGTGCGGTCTATCCTCGCCTTCGACACGGTGCTGAACGTCAAAACTCGGGCGGTGAGTAAAGCGGATCCGGACATGGTTTATTCCGTCTTGTCGATCGCCTTCGATCCGGCGGCAGAGCCGCCCGGCGGCCGACTAAACATCTTGTTTGCGGGCGACGGTGAGCTTGCCCTTGAAGTCGAAGCCATCGACGTCACCTTACTCGATAGTTCTTATGAATGGGCGACCCGGCACCGTCCGGATCACGACAAGAAACGACGTTAAACAATGGCTCGATTATTTGATGCTCGAACGTTGGGCTTCGACGAAAATTTTGCAAAG
The DNA here is from genome assembly GCA_043513745.1 of Hyphomonadaceae bacterium. Taxonomy (GTDB): domain Bacteria; phylum Pseudomonadota; class Alphaproteobacteria; order Caulobacterales; family Hyphomonadaceae; genus Henriciella. Next base: position 3,045,286 of record CP121341.1, on the reverse strand, counting down.
TTTCTGGCAGAACCCCGTGGGGCTGTGGAGGACGTGGCTGAAACCGTTCGGGACGTGATTGCTGATATACGCGCAAATGGCGGCGAAGCGGTCGCGCGTTACACGGCGCAGTTTGATGAGTTGGTGCTCGACCCAACCACGCTTCAGTCTGACAATGTCGACCTTCATCGGTTGGCTCACGCTTGCCCGGATGACCTGAAAGAAGCCGTCGACTTCGCCGCAGACCGTATCGCCGCGTACCATGAGAAGCAGTGGCCTGAAGATCACGAATTTGTGGATGATGCGGGCGTGCAACTGGGTTGGCGTTGGACGGCACTGGACAGTGTTGGCGTGTACGTGCCCGGTGGTCTCGCTTCTTATCCCAGCTCGGTTCTGATGAACGCCGTGCCAGCGAAGATTGCGGGCGTTGAGCGCGTTGCAATGGTAGCTCCTGCGCCGAAAGGTCAGTTGGCGCCGGCTGTCGCATATGCGGCGCTCAAGGCGGGCGTCGACGAATACTATCCGATTGGCGGCGCGCAGGCGGTGGCGGCGCTGGCTTTTGGCGCGGGACGCCTGAAACCTGTGGATAAGATCGTTGGGCCAGGAAACGCCTATGTCGCGGAAGCGAAACGGCAAGTGTTCGGGCAGGTTGGTATAGATACCATTGCTGGCCCGTCAGAGATCCTCGTAATTGCTGATGAAACGGCAAATCCGGACTGGATTGCCGCAGACTTATTGAGCCAGTCGGAGCACGATGCGAGCTCGCAATCGATCCTGATTTCGACGAGCGAAGTTGTGGTCAAATCTGTGGATGAAGCTGTGGAGAAACAGTTGAAATCGCTCTCCACGGAAGCCCGAGCCCGGCAAGCCTGGGATACGCATGGCGCGTTTATTCTGGTGGAGGATCTCTCTGCAGCTGCTGCGATCGCCAACCAGATCGCCGCCGAGCACCTGGAGCTTGCAATCCAAGATCCAGAATCGCTCCTTGCAAGCATCAAGCATGCCGGAGCCGTTTTTCTCGGGCATCACACGCCTGAAGCGTTGGGGGATTATGTGACGGGGTCCAATCATGTCCTTCCGACCAGTCGCGCGGCGCGGTTCAGTTCCGGGCTCGGTTTGTATGACTTTCTAAAAAGAATGAGTGTACAAAAGGCGGGACCGGAGGGATTCGCCGCTCTGGCGCCAGCAGCATTACGTCTCGCAGAGGCTGAAGGCTTGCCCGCGCACGCGCGATCCGTCTCCATCCGGACCAACAAGGGTTAGAGCGCGAAGAGACAATGGCCGAACATCGCCTGGTCAGTGTGGATATAGATGAGGACACGCTTGCAGCGTCGGGGCCTGATGCTGAGCATGAACGGCGTGTAGCGATTTTTGATTTGCTCGAAGAAAATAGCTTCGAAGTGGCAGGTAAAGATGCTGGTCCTTACGCTCTGAAGCTGCTGATGCAGGAACGAAAGCTCGTTTTCGAGATTGCCACCGAGAGCGGCGATCCGGTGCATATGTTCCTGCTATCCATGACCCCGTTTCGAGGCGTCATCCGCGACTATTTCATGATCTGTGAGAGCTATTACGATGCGATCCGGAGCTCCAGTCCGCATCAGATCGAGGCGATCGACATGGCGCGGCGAGGGATTCACAATGAAGGATCAGATCTCGTGGCTGAGCGGCTCGAAGGTAAAGTGAAAGTCGACTTTGATACATCGCGCCGACTGTTCACGCTGATTTGCGCGCTGCACCAGGGTCAGGTTCGCGGACCGGGTCGCTAGGCCTTCATCGCGGCAAAGGCTTGGTCGAGATCCTCGAGTAGGTCGTCCGGATCTTCCAAACCCACATGCACACGAATGAGCGGGCCGGGGCGATCGTGAATGCGGTCACCGTCAATGCGATCGAGTTGGTCGTCGCACGGGATGAGTAAGCTCTCAAAACCACCCCAGGAGAAGCCCATTCCGAACAGTTTCATCTGCTCGAGAAACTTGTCTAGATTGGCTTCCGTTGTTTCCTTCAGGACAAATCCAAACAGGCCATTCGCACCGGTAAAATCGCGTTTCCAAAGGTCATGTTCCGGATGGCTCGGAAGGCCAGGATGAAGGACAGCGTGAACTTCGGGGCGGTTCTCCAGCCATTTAGCGACGATATAGCCTGCCGTCTCATGCTGCTTCAGCCGCGTATTGAGGCTGCGTAATCCGCGGAGCGCAAGATAAGCGTCATCCGGTCCGAGCGATATACCCCAATCTTCGCTGCACATCGCGATTTTGTTCGCCAATCTGGCAGAATTTGTAAGAACTGCGCCGCCCATGGCGTCTGCGTGCCCGACCGGGTACTTGGTCAAGGCCTGCATCACGATGTCGACGCCGAAATCGAGCGGCTTGTGAAGCAAGCCAACTCCCCAGGTATTGTCGAACAGCGTGATCATCCCGTTCGCTTTCGCGATTTTCGTAATTGCGGGCGTGTCCATAACGTCGAATGTCAGAGAACCGGGCGACTCAAGCAGGATGGCTTTCGTATTGTCTTTGATGAGCTCTTCGACGCCTGCACCAATTAGCGGATTGAACCGCGTCGCCTCGATGCCCATCGCCGAAAGCCGACGCGTACAGTAGCGCCTTGAGGGGCCATATATGCTGTCGGAGACGAGAATATGGTCGCCTGCTTCCAGAATGGCGCCGAGCGCGAGCGCGACCGATTGCAAGCCGTTTGAAGTCAGGCGGCAATGCTGCGCGTTTTCAAGGATACAAAGTGCTGCTTCGAGTTCGCGTTGAACCGTAAGCCCCATTCGTCCATAGACTTTGCCATCGCCGTATAGGATTTCACGGGTCGGCAACAAAACAGTGGATCCACGCTCGACCGGTGGATTGACAGTATCTACGGGTCCGCGGCCAGACCTCGTATGGATGATCTTGGTTTCGTCCTTCATGACGCCGTCGCAATCGGATTATCGTCATGCGCGGCCCATTCGCTCCATGAGCCATCATAGACCGCCGCGTCGTAATTTCCGATCCGCGCTAGGGCGAGCGCTATGACCGCGGCCGATACGCCGGATCCGCACGTCGTGATGACCGGACCAGATTGATAGTCCGCGAGGAGTTCTTCGAGATCACCGGCAGATTTCATTTGCCCGTCACCGGTTAGGAGGGATGATGAAGGAACACAGAAACTGTTCGGCATGTGGCCAGACGGCAATCCTGCACGTGGCTCAGGTGATGTACCGTTAAAGCGACCCTGATCACGCGCATCGAGGATCTTGGCGTCACCGGCCTCAACGTGACGGCGCATCTGCGACATGTCTCGCACGAGATCAGATCGTTTGCGGGCGGTGTAGTGACGTTCAGGAGGCATGGGCGGGAGGTCTTCGATCTCTCCCTCAATCGCTTCCCAGGCTTTCAGGCCGCCATCCAGGACTTTGACATCGCGATGTCCCATGGCGCGGAACATCCACCAGACTCTCGCTGAAGCGAAGAAGCCGTTGCTGTCATAGACGATGATCCGATGACCATCGCCGAGCCCGAGCTTACGCACCCTCGAACTGAACAAGATGGGATCGGGCAACATGTGGCTGAGTTCGCTCTCCTGGTCGGCGATGTCATCAATGTCGAAATAGACTGCGCCCGGAATATGCGCCTTGTTATAGCATTCCCGACCGTTATCGCGTCCGGTCAAAAACGGAGGCACCCACGTGGCGTCGACGATTTTCAGGTCCGGTGTATCGAATTGTTCTTTCAACCATTCGGCAGAGACCAGAGGATCACCCGATTCCATGACTTAACCTTCCATCCATGGCGGGACCGGCAGGTCTTTGGACCGCAAGAATTCCGGATTGAAGATCTTGTCCTGATAGCGATTGCCGTAATCGCAAAGGATCGTCACGATCGTGTGGCCGGGCCCCATATCTTTCGCCATTCGGACTGCGCCCGCCATGTTTATTCCGGCGGATCCACCAAGGCACAGACCTTCGTTTTGGATCATATCAAAGATGATGTGCAAAGCATCTGCGTCGTGGATGCGGTATGCGTAATCGACGTCTAACCCTTCGAGATTGCCGGTAATCCGGCCTTGGCCGATACCTTCCGTAATCGATGTGCCTTCGGATTTCAGCTCGCCATTCTTGTAGTATTCGTACAGCGCCGCGCCGCCTGGGTCCGCAATGCCGATTTTGACTTTACCGCCCGACTTTTCGCGCAGGGACATCGCGGTTCCTGCTAAAGTACCGCCGGACCCAACGGCGCAGATAAAGCCATCGACTTTCCCGTCTGTCTGGTCCCAGATTTCAGGACCCATAGTTTCGTAGTGTGCTTTGCGATTGGCTTGGTTGTCGAACTGATTGGCCCAGATTGCTCCGTTTGGGTTGCTGTCGTTCAGCTCCTCGGCGAGGCGGCCCGAATAGCGCGCATAATGGTTGGGGTTGGAATACGGAACGGCGTCTACTTCCACCAGTTTCGCTCCAAGATTTCGGACAGCGTCCTTTTTTTCTTTCGACTGCGTGCGCGGCATAACAATGACGACTTCGTAGCCGAGCGCTGCACCGACCATTGCGAGGCCAATGCCTGTATTACCCGCGGTGCCCTCTACGATGGTGCCGCCAGGTTTCAATCTCCCGGAAGCCTCTGCGTCTCGAACCATTCCGAGCGCGGGGCGGTCTTTGACAGACTGACCAGGGTTCAGGAATTCGCACTTGCCGAGAATTTCGCAGCCGGTCTCTTCAGAGAGCTTATGCAAGCGTAGAAGTGGAGTGTTCCCGATCAGGTCCAGGACGGAATTAGTGATGGTCATATCAGGCCTTTTTTGTTCGACGCCACGCTAGGCCGCGCGGCCCGGTAATTCAACTGTGATCTCGTGATCCAATTGGGGATCCGCTGCGTAAAAAGCCATAGAACAAACACGTGAGTTTTGCTGAATGAAATCCGATACTTATCATGCGTTCATGATGGATCATGCAGGTGGTGCCTTGTCTTCAGACATGGCGATCGCGGCGGAGCTGCATATTCTACTGTCTGAAACGGGGCATAAGACCTCTGACATCTGGGATGCAACGCGCCATGTTCTCGGCGTTGAGGCCGGATCCGATTGTGAACACGCTTTCCTCCCAGAAGCCCTCGAACTTGCTCGCAGCGAGTTTTCTACCGTGCCGTGGAAGCGCGGCCTGTCAGGTGTCCATTATGCCAAACGTGGCCGCGGCAAAGGAAAGCTCATGCGCCTCGACCCGGGGCAATCTGCTCCTGAGCACAGCCACTCGGCGCTTGAGGCCACCGTTGTCCTGAAGGGACAATTTGAAGATGGTCACGGCGTCTACGCCCGCGGTGACCTGGTGCTCGGGCGTCCCGGTGTTCGCCACCGTCCGGCAGCGCATGGCGAAGAGATGTGTGTCTGCTTCGTCGCGCAGGAACCCTTGCCCTTCTGGAGGCTAAGTTAATGCTGAAACATTTAGTGCTGGGCGGATCGGCATTGTTGCTTGGTGCGATGGCCCAGGCTGATGAAATAGCCACGCAGACCTCGCTTCCAACCCCTTGGGTTGCAACGGATGGGGCTGTGATCGATTTTACGGTCCTACGCAAAGGCAAGCCATTTGGTAGCCATGTTCTGACGTTCGAGCGTGATGATAGCGGCAAGCTGGAGGTCACTACAGATGTCGACCTGCAGGTCAAGTTTGGCCCGATCACGGCGTTCAAGTATCGCCTGGACAGCGCGGAAGAATGGATCGACGGACAGCTTGTCGCGCTGAACGGAAAATCCAACAATGATGGCCGCAAAGGTGAAGTCATCGCGGAGGCCGAAGGCGGTGATCTCGTCGTTGATGGCACCAAGTTCGAAGGCAGATTGCCGCTTGGCACCATTCCTTCCAGTCACTGGAACCGCTTGCAGGTCTATCAGAACCAGATGCTCTCAACTGAGACCGGAGAAGTCCTCGATATCGATGTCGAACTCATTGGCGATGACAAAGTTCAAGTCGGCGATCAGATGATTGACGCCACGCATTATCGGCTGACGTCTGATCTTACGGTCGACCTTTGGTATGATCGGCAGTCGCGCTGGGTGAAGCTGGCATTTGAAGTTCGTGGCCAGGACATTGAGTATGTCCTGAACCAGCTTTACTAGCGCCCGCGCTTTACGCGTACTTGTTTAGGGTGAAGTGGCCGACATTGATGCGGCCATTGTCGAACCCGGCTTCGCAATAGCTGAGATAGAAGCGCCACATTCGGCGGAATCGCTCGTCGAATCCGAGCGGTTCGATCTGGCCCCACTTCTCTTCAAAGGCATTCGCCCAGAGCCGCAGGGTTTTGGCATAGTCCCGGCCAAAATAGTGCGTATTTTCAACGCGTAGTCCGGCATTCAACACCTGCTCGCGAAGCGCGAGTTCGCTCGGCAGCATACCACCTGGGAAAATGTATCTCTGAATGAAGTCCGCGCGTTTGCGATAGCGCGGAAAGAGCTGGTCATCGATGGTAATGATCTGCAGGGCTGCTTTGGCGCCATGCACGAGGCTCTCTGAAACTTTCGAGAAATAACTTGGCCAGTAGCTTTCACCGACAGCTTCGAACATCTCGATGGATGCCACACCGTCATATTGACCTCTATGGTCGCGATAATCTTCGAGGCGGATATCCACGCGTTCGGAGAGGCCTTCTCGTTGCATGCGCTGCATGGCCCAGTCGCGCTGGGACGGAGAGATGGTCAGGCAGGTGACCTTAGCGCCGCGATGCTTGGCGGCATATTCCGCGAACCCGCCCCAGCCGCAGCCGATCTCCAGAACGGATTTGTCTTCCGACAGACCAAGCTCATCGGCTATGCGCGCATACTTGGCTTCCTGGGCTTGTTCCAGACTAGCCGCTGGATCCGTGTAGAGCGCTGAGGAATAGGTCATAGAACGGTCGAGCCAGAGCTCATAAAATTCGTTCCCGAGATCGTAGTGCGCTTCGATATTACGCTTGGAACCTGCTTTCGAGTTTCGATTGAAAACGTGGCGGATCATATTGTTGATCCGGACCATCATGCCTCCAACCGCAAGCTGACCAGCGGCCTCAAAATTCTCAGAGAAGAATTCCAGAACCGAGGTCAGGTCCGGCGTCGACCATTCCTGATCCATGTAGCTTTCGGCAAATCCGACATCTCCGCCAGCGATTGCGCGCTTGGCAAAATCGAAGCTGTGGACCCCGACGACAGCATTTGGGCCTTTTTCTTCGTGATCGAAAAGAACCCGGCGCCCATCTGGAAGGTCGAAACGGATTGTACCCCGTCTCGCACGGAGTAGCATCATCCCGGCAAGCCTGAACCCAGCGGGGACCCCAGACAACTGTCTCAAGCTCTCTGGAGAGGCCTGAATGAAGTTTGATTGCTCTTCGAGGGCGTGATCCAGGGTGGTGAAGCTCATGCGGTTTTCTCCAGACGTCGGGCTGTCTCCGGGACAGTCTTTTTTGGTGTTGCAATCGTTGTACGCACAGAAGACTGCTTTGGTTTTGAATGATATTTAGCCCCCTTCAGCCAGAGCTTCAGGGCCTGCCAATGAATGCCGAGCGTGACTGTGAGGCTTGAAAGCGGTTTGCTGAGAGCCAGAGACACAAACGCTGCGGATGTCGCGGGGCGCGACTTCGCTGCGATGGTCGCCATGTGGGATTGAGCGCCGTCGTTTTGAGTGGCAACAATCAATCGAAGATCGTTCTCGCTCCAGCGCAGCGTGAACTTGTAAGCGCCAGAAACATCAAAGAATGGAGAGACGTGAAATACTTTATCCGTGTCGTGCTCGTGCCGGGCGCCCCCCGGAGTGGCCGCTGCATAGACGTGGGTCTCGCCGAATGTGTTGTTGACCTCGTACAGGATGCCTTTCAGCGCGCCATCACCATCATGCCCTAGCCAGAGCGATATGGGGGCGAACTTATAAAAGGCATGCCTCGGAAACGTGACCAGACGGATGGGGCCGCCATTCAGGTCGAGGCCTGCCTTGGCAAATTCCTGCTCAGCCCAAGGGCGCAGATCGACGTTTTCACCGTTGCCATGATCACGACGATTGAACGAGAACAGGTTAGACCGATCGACGCTAAAGACAGAACTCTGCCGGCCCGCTTCTTCGAGGCGATCGATATCAACATCGATCAGCGCAAGACCGTACTTGAAGCGATGCGCGAACGGGATCGATCTTTGGTGGATCGTGTGACCTCTCCACAGGCGTAGGGCAGGGTGTTCCTTCACGATTAAATGGCTCCTAGCGCCACTTTATCATTTTCTGACGCACGCGTCATGGTTGCAGATATTTCTACACCCTCCGCAGACCATGGCACTTGGCCGCCGAGGGACAAAGCGCAGGAAAGCCCGGCCTTCAAGCCATCCTCATGGAAGCCGCTCCCCATCCAGGCACCGGCAAGCCAGATGTGGCTCGTGCCCTGGATCCGCTTCAGTTCCCTCACCCCAGCCTCAGCCGGGGCGTCGAATTGCGGATGGGATTTTTCCATGGTCGCAAACGTAAGGTGCGGTGCTGGTGGTGTTTCCGGATTGAGCGTCACAAAAAGTGGGCGATCACTTGGCAGATTTTGCAGTCGGTTCATCCAATAGGTCAGACACATGTCCGGGCCGCCTTGTTTCAAGACGTTCCAGCTCGCCCACGCCGCCTTGCGTTTTGGCATAAGGCTGGGATCGCGGTGCAAATAAATTTTGTTGGGGCGATATCTCGTGGAGCCCAGGAGGAAACGCTGCGTGTCATAGTCCTCGTCCAACAACCGGAGCGTTGTATCCGAATGTGTTGCCATGATCACATCATCGTAAACTTCTGTTCGACCGTCTGCGAGGATGACGCGTACTTTGTCTCCAAAAGGCGCAACAGCTTGTACAGGCGTCCCGAGCTTGAGGCGATCTCCGAGCAAGCCAGAAACACGTTGCACATAGTTACGCGAGCCGCCTGAAACAGTGCGCCATTTCGGGCGCTCTTTATGCATCAGGCGATGGTTTTCGAAGAACTGAAAGAAGCTGCGCGCTGGATAATCGAGCATTTCTGCTTCGGGGGTCGACCAGATCGCGCCGCCCATTGGTAGGATGTAATTGTCCAGGAAATCCTGATCAAACCCGTGCTTTTCAAGCCAAAAGCCGAGGGAGATATCGTCTATCTTACCAGCCTGCAGTTCCGTCCGAGCCAGGTCGTTGAATTTCAGAATGGTTCGCCAGAATTTGTGGAATTTCGGCCGAAAGAAGTTCCGCCGTTGTGCGAAGATGCCGTTCAACGTCGAAGCCCATTCGTACCCGTCTGGATTGGAGACTGCAAAGCTCATATCGCTGGCTTCTGTCTTCACATCGAGTGCATCGAAAAATCCGATCAGATTGGGATAGTTGAGCGCGTTATAGACGATGAACCCAACGTCTACAGCAATGTCGGAGCCTTCATAATCGATATCGATTGTATGCGCGTGTCCGCCCGCACGGTCATTGGCTTCATAGACAGTGATGTCAGCCGTGTCTTTCAGCGCATACGCCGCGCCGAGCCCAGAAATGCCTGAGCCGATGATTGCGATCCGTTTCATGCTGCGTCTCGTCTTTCTTTAAGTGTCTGGTATGCGGTCAAAGCGCGTTCGCGACCGAATTTGTGATCTACGATGGGGTTAGGGTATGTCTCGCCAAGAGTGATCCCAGCCTCACGCAAGATGAGCGGGCCAGCTTCCCAAGGTTGATAGAGATATTTTCGAGGCAGGCGCGACAGTTCGGGGCACCATTTGCGAACGTAATCTCCGGTTTCGTCGAACTTCTCGCCCTGGGTGATGGGATTGAAGATCCGAAAATAGGGCGCGGCATCAGCGCCGGATCCAGCGGTCCATTGCCAGCTGGCGCTATTGGACGCTGGATCCGCGTCAACAAGCGTGTCCCAGAACCATTCCTCTCCACGGCGCCAATGAATGAGCAAATGCTTCGTGAGGAAACTCGCTACGATCATCCGCACTCGATTGTGCATCCAACCGGTATGCCAGAGCTGACGCATTCCGGCATCGACGATTGGGTATCCGGTCTGGCCGGTCTGCCAGGCGTTCAATTGAGCGCCATCATCTTGCCAAGGCATCAAATCGAAATCGGCCTTATAGTTTTTGGTGCCGAGGTCAGGATTGTGGAACAGAAGCACATAGGAGAAGTCACGCCAGGCGACTTCGGACAGGAATTTGCGGCCGTTTTTCTCATCGATTTCTCCCGCCTCGATCCGGCTCATCGTAGCGCGCCAGATCTGGGCCGGTGAGATCTCTCCGAACGCTAAATGAGGCGAGAGGGACGACGTACCGTCCTCAACGTCTGGGCGGTTCCGATCTTCGCCATACGCGTCCACGGGCCCGCTCAGGAAGCTTTCCAACAGATTGTGCGCGTTATTCTCGCCAGGACGCCAGATGGGATCAAATCCAGCTGACCAATCCGGGCGCGATGGATGTAGGTCCCAATCGTCGAGCGAGTCTGAACCTATGCCGGGATCGTCGAGTGCTGATGGTTGTGCCGCGGGCAAGGGGCACTGGTAGCTCGCCTGTACCGCTCGCCAATAGGGGGAGTAGACTTTGTAATACCCTCCAGAGCCCGTGGTTTGGGTCCACGGCTCGGTGAGGAGACTTCCATTGAAACTCTCGGTGGTGATGGTCTTCGCTTTGAGAGAAGATTTGATCCCGGCATCAATCTCTCGCCCAGCGAGATCATAGCGACGGTTCCAGAAAACGGCCGCTGCGCCTGTATCGGTAAGAATGTCAGCAAGCTGGGTCTCGGCGTCGCCGGATCTCAAGATAAGGCGTCCACCCAGTTTCTCGATCTGAGACGTCAAAGAACGCAGCGACTTATCGAGCCACCATTTGGAAGCACCGCCCATCTCGCGAAGACTGTCATTCGTCTCGCGAATGTAGACACATATCACGCGCGAACCTGCAGCGGTGATCGCTGCGGCCAGGGCAGGGTTGTCGGATAAACGCAAGTCACGGCGAAACCACATGATTGCGGGGGATGGGCTCACGGGTTTCGCGCTCCTAATCGGCTCTGTCCTACTCGTTCTACGAGTGCACTACCTGATCGGATTAGGAAAAAAGCTGCTGCCACCCTCATGTGACTTTCTGACTGTTGGGCTGCGGTTCCCATCTCAATCCGTTTCGAGCTATCTTTGAATGCTCGGGCGCAACGCAGCGAGAAGGGAACCAGACGTGACAGATCAACAGCGCCTCAGCTTTGGCCTCGGACTGCTGTGCTACAAGCGCTACGATACTTTTCGCGCGGCTCTCGAGACTTACAAAGAAGCTGGCTTGTTCGATCTTGCGGATGAGACGATCGTGGCGTTCAACGAATTGGATGATGAGGGCCGCGCGCTCGCCGAAGAATTTGGTCTTTCCGTAATCGGATCCGATGCGAATACCGGCATTCTCGGGGGCTTCAAGATGCTCGCCGAAGGCCTTTCATCCGATATCGTTCTCCTCCTCGAAAACGATCTGCCTCTGATTGAGTCCGCGAAAGAAGCGAGACGCCAGATTGAAAACGCACAGCGCGCTCTAGCGTCTGAAGAAGTGGAAGTATTTCGGTTTCGCCACAGGATCCATCCGGGGTATCGCGACCAGTCCTCCTGGAAGTTCCTGCGCTATTATCGACCGTCATTGCTGGCCCAGATTCGACGCCTGCTCCGACCTGGCAAAGCACAGAAGATGATTGGCAATGCGATCTACGTTCTTACGGAACCCGATAAAGTATTCCACGATATCGAAAGAATGCCAGACGGTTGGTTTAAAATCTCGGCCAAATATATCACCTGGTCGAACCAATCTATCATGATCCGGCGGCAGTTCTTTTTGGACAACATTCTGGCTTACGCTGAAGCGAACCCGTCAAATCGTACAGTCAACGGGTTCCCCGACATCGAAAAGGAACTTAACTCAGCCTATTGGCGGAATTCCGGATGGCGTGTCGGCGCGGATCTAGGTCTGTTCACGCACGCTGAGCCGTAAGAGGGACTCTATGGTCAAGAATGTCGTTTGCATGAAGTGGGGCACCCGTTATCCAGCGCCATTCGTGAATCGGCTCTACCGAGCGATCCGGCGGAACACGAGCGGAGACTTGCGCTTTGTCTGCTTCACCGACGACGCAGACGGGTTGATGCCCGAGGTCGAGCACCAGCCGCTACCCCCCATTGATATTCCAGAGCCTTTGCAATGGACGCCTTGGCGGAAATTGTCCCTTTGGCAGCCAGGCTTGGGTGGCCTCGAGGGAGATGTCCTGTTCCTGGATATAGATCTGGTTGTCACTGGAAACATGGACCCTTTCTGGGAGTATCATCCCGGCGAGATGTGCGTGGCGGAAAACTGGACTCAGAAGGGACGGGGGATCGGCAACACATCGGTCTATCGGTGGAACATGGGCAAGCACACCGAGATTTACGAGCAATACCAAAGAGACAACGCATCCGTTCACGCTGAGCATCGGGTCGAGCAGCACTATGTCTCCGCGATGGTCCCCAAGATGATTTATTGGCCGGATGAGTGGTGTATGAGTTTCAAACATTCGCTGCTGCCGAAATTCCCAATGAATTGGTTCAAGACCCCTGCGCTACCTGCAGAAACCAAGGTCGTGGCGTTCACCGGGCGGCCGGACCAGGATGAAGCCCGCGACGGCAAATGGCCTGCACCCTGGTACAAGAAGTTCTACAAGCATGTGAAACCAACGCCGTGGATTGCGGAGCACTGGCAGTAATGTCGGGCGAAAGGAATGCGCGCGACGTGGCAATGTCGCTTCTCACGCAATATGGCGAGGATGCCAGCGTGATTGCGACCCTTCGCGCGGCCGAGGTCGCGGCGATGGGCGACGTCGAGGCCCTCGCGCATTGGGACTCGGTGATTCACTTCCTCGAAAGCGGCCCTGAACCCGGTCCGGTGAACTAAGAGACATGTCGCGTCACGTGTTTGTGACTTCGGATATCTCTAAGACGTAATAAAAGGTCCTCATGGCAGACACTGAATCTCTTCCGCCGAAATTCTCCGATCCGTACGTCACTTCAAGTGGCGAAACGCGAGCGGAGGTCAGCTATGGCAGCACGAAGACGCTTTGGTTCAACACCGGAACACTCTGTAATATCGAGTGCGTGAACTGCTACATTGAAAGCTCTCCGACGAATGATCGTTTGGTCTATCTGACCATGGCCGATGTATTGCCCTATCTCGATGAGTTGGAAGAAGCGGGTGAGACGGGTATCGAAATCGGCTTCACAGGAGGTGAGCCATTTATGGCGCCGCAAATGCTCGCCATTCTGCAAGTCGTGCTCGAGCGCGGGCATTCCGTCCTGATGCTCACTAATGCGATGCAGCCGATGATGCGGCCTCGCGTGCGAGAAGGTTTGATTGCGCTCAATGCAGAATATGGTGACCGCCTGATCATGCGTGTGAGCCTCGATCATTATTCGGCGCCGCTCCACGATGAAGAGCGCGGCGTAGGCTCTTTCGAGCTCGCGATGAAAGGCTTGCGCTGGTTGTCAGCGAACAAATTCAATCTCGCGCTTGCCGGACGGACAGTCTGGGACGAGGACGAAGCCGTTTCACGCGCAGGATACGCAGGCCTGATTGTACAGGAAGCTTTGAAGGTTGATCCTGATAATTCGTCAGAACTGGTTCTGTTTCCCGAGATGCGTGCGGACGAAGACCCGCCTGAAATCACCACGGCTTGTTGGGGGATCCTCGACAAAGATCCAAACGATCTAATGTGCGCATCGCAGCGCATGGTGGTTAAACGCAAAGGTGCCGAATCGGCGAGCGTCGTTGCTTGCACACTCTTGCCCTATGATGAGCAGTTCGAGCTCGGCAATACACTGGCCGAAGCGCGCCGGAGTGTGCGCTTGAATCACTCTTATTGTGCGAGTTTTTGCGTCCTCGGCGGCGGCAGTTGCTCGGCCTAGGATTTTGCGGTTCTGAGACCTGAATAGCGCGGTTGGTCAATCTCGACCTGCGCGACCGTCGTGGTTTTCAGATGCTCCAGCAGACCCGGCGTTTGGGGCGTCAGGTCCCCGGATCGGATTTTCTCGCTGAGGCGCGCGTTCAAGGTCGCAAGATCATCGCCTTCTGATGCATCCAGCAAGCTTCTCAGTCTTGCGATCTCCGCAGCCTCATTTGCGGGTCGGAGCTCAAGATCCCGCAAAACGGTTGCGAGCGCATTGCTGGCGACGCGGGCATGAAAGGCGGCGTGACCGGTGAGGTTGGGTCCCGCCGTCTCATCGATGAAACTCTTCACCGCCAGGACCAATTCCGACACGCTGGGTTGATCATGCATGGGCCGTCTCCAGCAGGTTTATCAAATCGATCTCAGTCTCAGACACCCGTCGCCCGATCGCGGCGCGTTCGACGCTCGGATCGGCGCCAGAACGGAACGCTTCATACATTATCATGCACATCACGCCCCATTTCAAAGTGCCAAGCGTTTCCCACCAATCAATGTCCGCAGGCGCGATAGATGTTCCTGCGCTCGCATTATAGGTGCCCAGCATATCCTGCAATTGCCCGAAGCCTCCGACGCGGTTTTCGGTCTGCCCAAACCGCCAGGAATTGACGCAGATCCACGCAATGTCCTCGCGTGGATCGCCAATGTGCGCGAGCTCCCAGTCCAACACCGCCACGAGACCATTTTCATCCACCATCAGATTTCCAAGACGGAAATCGCCGTGAACGAGAACAGGTTCCATTGGTTTGGGAGCGTTTGTCTTCAGCCACTGCAAGGCAAGCTCAAAAACCGGACGCGGCGCCTCGAATGATCGATAGATGTCTTCATATTGCGCGATCTGCGCCAGACCGTCACTGGATTGCAGCTCAGGCGGCGCGGTTTCGATCGGAATGGTGTGGATGCTCGCGAGGGCCGCACCGCATTGCCCGGCCAGGACGCGCCGAACAGCGTCAAACTCATCATTTCGCAGGATGGGCCGCGCGATCGTCTCACCTTTGACCCAGCTCATGACGAACCCGTCGCCGATATCATCCTCTTCGCTGAGAATGTAGAGGACCTTCGGGACCGGAACTCCCGCTGATTCGGCGGCGGTAATCAGCTTGGCTTCGGCTGGTAGGCCTATCGCCGCGGATGAGCGGGCACCGCTTGTTCCGCCGGGCGCGCGCCGAAGAATGGCCTCATGCTGTCCGCCGGAAAGAGCCCAGGTTTCCTGGCTGGCGCCGCCGGATAGACGCCGAAACGAGTCCAGTTCGGCAGATTCGCCAAAAACTCTTGTGAAAAGAGTGTGAAGGCTATTCTCAAAGTCGGATTTGCTTCCCATCTTTGCCACAATTAACGTCAAACTAGGTATCGCCAAGCTATAACGCGCGGGAAAGCCTGGCTGAGGAGCCAATTATGCCTAAGGGAAAGACCCCTGACGAGATGATCCCGGGTATCGGGAAGCCCAAACCGATTGGCCTGTTCGCCTGGCTGAGAGGGCGGTTTTTCGCCGGCATGGTCATCGCAGCGCCGCTGGCTGCGACCTTCTTCATTCTGCAATTCCTGATCACGTTTATCGACAATCGCGTTGGTCCGCTCTTACCACCTCTGTTGAAGCCGGAGACGTACACAAACTACGCTATTCCGGGCTTCGGCGTGCTTGTCTTGGTGATTGCGCTCACCGTGCTGGGCGCCATCACCGCCAACCTGGTCGGACGATCGCTGCTTACCCTGACGGATCGCGTGTTCAGTCGCATTCCAATCGTGCGCAATGTCTATGCCGCAATCAAACAGCTAACGGAAGTCCTCGCGAACAATCAGCAAGCCAGCTTCGACCGCTGTGTGATGATTGAGTATCCGAAAAAAGGATCATGGTGCCTTGGCTTTGTTTCGTCTCATGCCAAAGGCGAAATCGGCGCGAAACTCGGCACTCAGAAGATTGGTGTGTTCGTCCCGACAACGCCCAACCCGACGTCCGGATTCTTGATTTACGTCGAGGAGTCGGAGTCCATTTCGCTAGATATGACCGTCGAAGAAGGGGCCAAGATGATTTTGACCGCTGGGCTGGTCGTGCCAGATTTTGTGCCGCCTGAAGCGGCGGATGCTGCATCAGTCGCTGAACCTGAGGTCGGGACTGAGAAGCTGGCTCAGCAAGCCTAGACCTTCCGCTCTTTCTGGAGCGATGCTTTCCGCGGTCTCAGTTGCGAGCTGAGCATCCTTCGCGGCGATTTCAATTAGGTCCGCATGTTCCTGAATGTCGATCAGTCGATAGTCGACCAGGCCAGATTGAGCTTTGCCAAGCAGATCGCCGGCGCCGCGAAGCTTGAAATCTGCTTCAGCAATCTCAAGCCCATCTTCCGTGCGCCTCAATGTGTCGAGCCGCTCACGCGCCATTTCAGTTAGCGGTTGCCGGTACAGAAGCAGACAGAAACTTGCTGCGCTGCCCCGCCCGACGCGGCCCCGCAACTGGTGCAGTTGAGCAAGCCCAAATCCCTCGGCCCGTTCGATCACCATGATTGTCGCTTCAGGCACATCTACGCCGACTTCGATGACTGTCGTCGCGACGAGGATACGAGTGTCGCCGGTCCGGAACGCATCGAGAGCGGTGTCCTTGTCGGCGCCTTTCATGCGGCCATGCACGAGGCCGGCATCGGTCTGTAACGCATCCTTGAGCATAGCAGCGCGGGCCACAGCAGAGCTGCCATCCTCGTCGTCCGTATCCACACGAGGGCAGACCCAGAACACGCGCTCGCCGCGGTCGAGCGCACGGCCGACTGCATTGATCACGTCGTCTATTCTCGTGTCTGGGATGGCCCGTGTTTCGACCGGCTGCCGACCCGCAGGTTTTTCATCAAGGACGGAGACATCAAGATCGCCATGGACGGTCTGCGCCAGCGTCCTTGGAATAGGGGTCGCTGACATGACGAGCATGTGCGGGAATTTCCCCTTGCTCATCAGTTTCATCCGATCTGCGACGCCAAACCGATGCTGTTCGTCAACGATCACCATTGCCAGGGATTTGAATGCAACGCCTTCCTGAAACAAGGCGTGCGTCCCCGCGACAATCTGAATGGATCCATCGGCGAGCCCCATCAAAGTCGCTTCACGCGCCTTTCCTTTGTCGCGCCCGGTAAGGACTGCAACGGAGTATCCGAGCGGAGACAGTAACTGGTCCAGCGTGTCGAATTGCTGCCGCGCCAAAACTTCGGTCGGCGCCATGAAAGCCGTCTGGAAGCCCCCTTCAGCTGCCTGCACAGCCGAAAAAGTTCCGACCAGTGTCTTGCCGGACCCGACATCCCCCTGAAGCATTCGTCGCATCGGGAACGGCTCGCCCAGATCGGCCATGATTTCCTTGGTCGCGCGGATCTGTGCCGCGGTAGGTTTGTACGGCAGTGTAGAGACAAGCCGGTTTAGGGCCTCGCTCTGAGGCGGGACGATATTGGCTTCACTGGCTCGCCTTGCGGTCCGCGCTCTGGCAAAGGTGAGTTCCCTTGCCAGGGCCTCATCATAGGCCAGGCGGGTCCGAGCTCTGCGTATGCTAACTTCATCCCAGACGTCTGGCGCGTGCACCCACGTCATGGCGTCCTTAAAACCAGGCCAGGATTCTTTTTCGATAAGGTTCGCATCGATCCATTCAGGGATATTGTCTGCAATCAGGTCTAATGCTGCCTTTGTCGAGGTGTGAACGCGCTTATTGGTCAAACCGGCGGTCAGGGAATAAATCGGCTCTACTGGCGGCGGAAATTCTCCGCGCGCAGGATCCAAGACGAAGTCAGGATGACTCATCTGACGTTCGCCTTGCCACGCCGTGATCTTTCCCGAAACGATCCGCTCTTTGCCGACCGGGAACTGTGCTTGCAACCACCGGGAATCGGCGCGGAAATAGGTAATGGTGAGGAAGCCAGATCCGTCAAATAGCTGAATGCGGGTCGGCGCTCGCTCATTGAACGGCGCTTTGACAGCGTGAACTTCGCCTTTCACCGTGGCGACTTCTTCCGCTACCAGGTCGTCGAAGCTTTCACGGGGGCGTCTGTCGAGCCAACGCTCCGGCATGTGGAGCAAAAGGTCCCAGACCGTGTCTCCGCCGACCAGGCGTTCCAGGACCGGCTTAAGTTTTGGGCCAATGCCGGGAAGAGCATCCAGAGGTTGAAACAGAGGGAAGAGGCGTTCGTCGCGCATGCGATCTTATGCGCCGATCTGACCCTTGGTTACAAGATGTGTTCACTGGCGCGACAGGATAACGCTGTGCAGATCCCTGCGACCGTTCTAGATTGATCGAAGCAGGAGAGTAGAAAATGAGCCAATCGAAACTTGATGAGCGACGCCGGAAAGTGAAGTTTCGTGCCTGGCGTCGTGGATTTCGCGAAATGGATCTGCTGATGGGATCCTTTGCTGACGCACATCTGGCGGGAATGAGCGATGACGATGTCTCTGAGTTCGAACGCCTCCTCGCGACACCAGATTGGGAAGTCTATGCTTGGTTGGTCGGACAAAAAGCGGTGCCGAGCAATTTCGAAAGCCCGCTCCTGCAGAGCATGATGGAGTTCCGATACGAGGCACATGCCGGTTAGCGCTGCGTCAGACCACGCGACAATGGACTATCCATTCCTCCCGCGTATGCTGTTGAGGGAGGAAGAAACATGAGTCTCAAAGTAGAAACGACAGGTTCGATTTGCGGCGCAGTCGTCACCGGTATTGATTTGCGCGAAAACCTATCCAAGGACCTCGTCGCGGAGCTTCGTTCACACTGGGTGACCAACAAGCTGCTTGTGTTTCCCGACCAACAGCTGAGCGACACAGATCTCGAGCGCGTCACGCTCTATTTTGGTGATTTCGGGGAAGATCCGTTCTTTGGTCATATCGAGGGACATGACCATATTGCAGCGATCCAGCGCAATGCCGACGAGACTACTCCAATCTTCGCCGAAACTTATCATACTGATTGGAGCTTTCTGGAGGTTCCGCCCGCTGGAACTGTCTTGTACGGGATCACGATACCTCCGCATGGAGGCAATACGAGATTTGCCGACCAGGTCGCCGCTTACGAACGCTTACCGGACAAGCTACGACACAAAGCCGATCAGTTGACGGCGATCCATTCCGCGGAGCTCGGATACTCTCCAAAAGGCGCCTATGGCGAGGCCGATCAGAGCGCGGGTCGCAGCATGAAGATCATCCCGAGCGAAAAGGCGCTGGAAAAGCGCGAGCACCCGTTCGTGCGAACGCACCGGGAAACGGGCGAGAAAGCGCTTTATAGTTCGCCGGCATACATTCAGGGATTCACTGGACTGGAACCTGCAGAGAGCACCGCTTTGATGATGGAGTTTTATCAACATCAAGTCGACGATGCGCTCGTCTATTCTCATAAATGGGAGAAAGACATGCTGGTCATGTGGGACAATCGCTCTCTGCTGCATGCCGCGTCAGGCGGGTATGATGGTCATGATCGTCTTCTTCATCGTCTCACCATCGCAGACACTAAGTTCTGAGCGTCCAACAAAAAAGCCGCCCCAAGAACGGAGCGGCTTTTTCTAATTCGAATGAAGATCGACTATTCGTCGCCCTCTGGAGCTGTGTCGAGCTCTGCAGCGGCTTCTGCCATTTCCGAGGCTTGCTCAGTGGCAGCAGCGTGGTGCTCGGCTTGCAGCGTCTCAATGATGTTCTCACCAGCAGCCTGACGTTCAGCCTCATCGGCAGAGCGCGCAACGTTTACGGTGATCTCAACACGGACTTCCGCGTGTAGGCGGATGCCGACTTCGTGCAGGCCAAGCGTTTTGATCGGCGTATTCAGGCGAACCTGCTCGCGTTTGATCTGGTGTCCGGCTTCGCCAGCGATTTCTACGATATCGCGTGCGCTGACAGAACCATAAAGCTGACCCGTGGCGCCAGACTGACGGATGAGGATAAATGTCTCTCCGTCCAGATTGTTGCCTGCGGAAGACGCAGAGTCGCGGGCTTCAGCGTTGCGTTTCTCGATTGCTTCACGCTCAGCTTCGAAGCGAGCGCGGTTTTGCGCATTCGCGATCAGAGCTTTGCCTTTAGGCAGTAGGAAGTTGCGCGCAAACCCGTTCTTGACGCTAACCTCGTCTCCGAGGCCGCCCAGGTTTTCAACACGTTCGAGGAGAATGATTTGCATCGATATATCTCCCTATTTCACGGTGAATGGCAGCAAAGCGAGCATGCGGGCACGTTTGATGGCCTTGGCAAGCTTGCGCTGGTTCTTGAAGTTCACAGCCGTAATCCGAGATGGAACAATTTTGCCCTTCTCAGAGATGTAGCGCTGCAGAAGCTTCACGTCTTTATAGTCGATTTTCGGCGCTTTATCGCCGGAAAACGGATCAACCTTGCGGCGACGGCCGAATGAACGACGTGCCGGAATGTTGGTGATGTTGATACCAGAGGTGTTTCTGGAAGCCATGATGTTCGTTCCTTCCTCTAGTCGTCGCGACGATTTTTGCGGCTCATCATCGGAGATGGACCGTCTTCGTGCTCTTCGACCTTGATGGTCATGTAGCGCATGATGTCATCTGACAGGCGGTGCTGACGTTCCAGCTCGTGGATCGCTTCGGCAGGGCCGTCGATGTTGAAAAGGGAGTAGTGTCCCTTGCGCTGCTTGTTGATCTGGTAAGAAAGATTGCGCAGGCCCCAATATTCGGATTTTGCAACTTTCGCACCTTGTTTGTCGAGGAAGCCTGAGAGCTCTTCCATCAACGTCTCGACCTGTGCAGGTGAGATGTCCGGCCTCGCAATGAGGACGTGCTCGTATAGTGCCATAATGTCTTTCCCAAAGTTCTGGTTCGCGGCGCAGACTGGCGGGAAAACCTGTCTACGATGGCCCCTCTTGTCCGGCTCATTCCGGAGGCGAGGACCGCAAACCTTGCGAAGCGCGTCGTAAAGCGCAGACAGGGCTGAAAATCAAGCTGAAAATACACGCAGTGGCGCGGGTTATGGCTTAGTGTTGCCGAACATCAACTCGATTATTTCTGACGCTGGTGTCACACCGTCGAGAAATCCAAATGTACCTGTGTCCATAAGCTCGCGTCCGGCTTTGATCACGGCGTCCACGGCAACGTTCGCGAGGGTCCCGCTAACGCTAATCCGGCGCACGCCCATATCGGCCAGTTCAGAAACGGGGAGAAGTCCTGCTTTCGGGCCCAATAGTACATTGATTGGGCGATCAACCGAGGACAATACGGCTTGAATGTCTGCCTTGGTTTTGAGGCCCGGTGCGTAGAGAACATCCGCGCCAGCTTCCTGATAGGCCTGGAGTCGGGTGATCGTATCAGCGAGATCGCCATTTCCTGTGAAGTGGTTTTCTGCTCGCGCCGTGAGCGTGAATGGAAAGGGTTGCCCCCTCGCTGCTTCGGCGGCCGCTGCGACGCGATCTTTGGCGCGGCTGAGCTCATACTGTTCGCCTGGGACGCCGTTGAAATCTTCGATCGAGCCTCCGACGAGTCCCGCCTCAGCTCCCAGTTTGATCGTCTCGGCGCAATCTTCTGGGGTGTGGCCAAACCCGTTTTCCAGATCAGCGGATATCGGTAGGTCCGTCGCTGCGCACAAATCTGCAACGTGGGAGACAACTTGCTCTCGGGTTAGTTCGTAATTATTGACCCCGGTGGACCGAGCATAGCCTGAGCTCGTGCTGGCCAAGGCCCTGAACCCGAGCCCTGTCATCAGCTTGGCCGATCCAGCATCCCAAGGGTTTGGGATGATGAAGCAGCCACTTTCATGCAGCGATCGAAATGCTTCGCCTTTGGTTTTCTGGTCTGTCATGGGAGGTCTCCATTGGTCCGGAAGAATTTAGATCCAGCCAACGGATCGCGCCACCCGATACTTGCGTATGACGACAGAGCGCCTTAAGCGGGCGCGAATTACAGTTAAGGAGCGGATATGAGCGATTTCGCATTCATTTTTCCTGGGCAAGGCAGCCAGTTTATCGGAATGGGCAAAGAGCTCGCTGATGCATTTCCTGCAGCTAAAGCCGTTTTCGAAGAAGTCGATGACGCATTAAGCCAGGATTTGTCGGGCCTGATCTGGTCTGGCAGCGAAGACGATCTGAAGCTGACTGCTAATACGCAACCAGCCTTGATGGCCGTGAGTGTGGCGGCGATGCGAGCGCTAGAAACCGCCCACGGTATTGGCGCTGGAAAAGCCAAGTTCGTGGCGGGTCACTCGCTAGGTGAATACTCAGCATTGGCCTCAGCGGGAGCGATCTCTGTTGGCGACTGTGCCAAAGTCCTGCGTGTTCGCGGCAACGCCATGCAGGACGCCGTACCGGCCGGAGAAGGCGCCATGGCGGCTTTACTGGGCGCAAGTCCAGAGCAAGCTGCAGCCCTTTGCGCTGCGGGTGCTTCAGAAGGACCGTGCGAAATTGCTAATGATAACGCACCGGGCCAAATCGTTATTTCAGGTGCCAAAGCCGCCGTTGAGCTGGCAATCTCTGGCGCGAAAGAGGCCGGTGTGAAGAAAGCGGTACTGCTTCCGGTATCTGCCCCGTTCCATTGCTCTCTGATGCAACCAGCAGCCGACGCTATGGCTGAAGCGCTGTCGGGTATCGCTCTCCAGGCGCCAAGCGCGCCCGTTGTGGCGAATGTGACGGCAGTCGCGGGGCAGGATCCAGATGCGATACGCCAGCAACTGATCGACCAGGTGACGGGACAGGTGCGCTGGACAGAATCTGTGCAATACATGGCCGCAGCTGGTGTAAAAACGACGATCGAAGCCGGTGCTGGAAAAGTTTTGAGTGTTATGAATCGCCGGACGGTTCGTGAATTGGAGGGGCTCACAATGGGCACTCCGGATGAAATAGAAGCCGTGGCTGAACGCCTGAGCGGCGCGTCTTAAAGGCAGGAGAGCAGAAAAATGTTCAATCTGAGTGGAAAATCCGCCCTGGTAACCGGAGCGACGGGCGGGATCGGCGAAGCGATCGCACGTACGATGCACGCAGCGGGCGCAGAAGTGATCCTTTCGGGGCGCCGTGTTGAGAAACTGGAAGCCCTGGCAGCAGAACTTGGCGAGCGCACCCACATCGCTGCGTGCGACTTGTCAGATCCTGATCAGGCCGATGCATTGGTCGGGACTGCAATTGAGACAGCAGGCAAGCTGGACATCCTCGTTGCGAACGCTGGCGTGACGCGCGACAAACTCCTCATGCAAATGAAAGATGAGGATTTTCAAGACATTATCCGAGTGAATCTGGAGAGCTACTTCCGTCTATGCCGCAAGGCTGTGCGCCCGATGATGAAAGCTCGAGGTGGGCGGATTATAGGAATTGCCTCCATTGTTGGTGTAACCGGCAATCCAGGCCAATCGAATTATTGCGCTTCCAAAGCGGGCATGATCGGGTTCACGAAATCCCTGGCGCAGGAAGTTGCGAGCCGGGGTATAACGGCCAACACAATTGCCCCTGGATTTATCGAATCACCCATGACGGATGTGCTCCCAGATGCCCAAAAAGAGGCGCTTCTGGGCCAGATTCCATCAGGTCGACTGGGGCAGGGCGGCGATATTGCGGCGGCAGCTGTATATCTTGCGTCCGACGAAGCTTCATATGTGACGGGGCAAACCCTACATGTGAACGGTGGAATGGCGATGATCTGATTTCAAAGCACTTTCCACAGTATGCAGGGCTTGGCGTTGTCGCAAAGTGTGTGCTAACCGCAACACCATGGCTCCTACGAGAGCCTATCCAGCAGGCAGTATCAGAGAGGTATCCATGTCTGACGTTCTTGAGCGTGTAAAAAAAATCGTTGTCGAAAATCTCGACGTAGAAGGTGACAAAGTTGTTGAGAGCGCGAGCTTCATTGACGACCTAGGCGCTGACTCACTTGACCTCGTTGAACTGGTCATGGCGTTTGAAGAAGAATTCAATATTGAGATCCCTGACGACGTTCAGGAAAACATCCGCACCGTTGGTGATGCGGTGTCTCACATCAACGCTCACATCGGTTAGAGGCTGATACATGCGCCGCGTTGTCATTACGGGTATTGGAATCATCTCGCCTCTCGCATCTAATCGCGAGGCGACATGGGAAAGACTAATTGCTGGAGAGTCCGGGGCCGGACCGATCGACGCGTTCGATCCGGAAAATACGGCCTGTAAGATTGCTTTCCAGGTTCCATACAAGGATGGCCGCGGCGGTGGCTCTGAAGACGATCCTCACGCGTTCGACCCTGATACGGTCGCCAGCGCCAAGGAGCGTCGCCGCATCGACGAGTTTATTCTGTACGCCATCGGTGCTGCGGAAGAAGCAGTAGCAGACTCAGGATGGGTCGCTGAAACAGATGACCAGAAGGAACGGACAGGCGTTCTGATTGGCTCTGGTATTGGCGGTTTGCAGAGCATCTATGAATCGTCGATCAATCTATACGAGAATGGGCCGCGCAAAGTGAGCCCGTTCTTCATCCCATCTGCCTTGATCAATCTCGCCTCAGGCCAGGTCTCGATCAAGCATGGTTTCAAAGGCCCCAACCATTCGGTTGTGACGGCGTGCGCCACAGGTGCCCATGCCATCGGCGATTCGGCTCGACTCATTCAATATGGTGATGCCGACGTGATGGTTGCGGGTGGATCCGAAGCGGTGATTTGCGAACTGGCAATTGCTGGTTTCTGCTCCGCAAAAGCGATGTCCACACGTTTCAATGACGAACCTAAACGCGCCTCCCGGCCATATGACGAAGCTCGAGATGGCTTTGTCATGGGTGAGGGGGCCGCTATTCTCGTCTTGGAAGAGTATGAGCACGCGAAAGCGCGCGGCGCGAAAATCTACGCAGAAGTCGCAGGCTACGGTCTGACGGGCGATGCGCACCACATTACGGCGCCTGCAGAAGGCGCTGAGGGTGGCTATCGCGCCATGAAGATGGCTGCAGGCCACGCAGAGCGCAATCTCGGTGTGACCCTGGACCAGATTGATTATGTGAACGCGCACGGCACCTCTACGCCGCGCGGCGATGAAGGCGAAGTCGGCGCGGTTGAACGTCTGTTTGGAGATCACTCCAAAAACCTGTCCTTGTCCGCAACCAAGTCAGCCGTTGGGCACTTGCTCGGCGCGGCTGGCGCGATTGAGACGGCGTTTTGTGCGCTCGCCATTCGTGATCAGGTTATGCCGCCGACGTTGAATTTGGATAATCCAAGCGTTGAAACGCCCATCGATCTCATTCCGCACAAAGCGAAAAAGGGTAAGGTGCGCGCAGCGATGACGAATTCATTCGGCTTCGGCGGAACTAACGCATCTCTCATCCTTAAGCAGGTTGACTAGGTCGGCGACTAACGCGACCAATTAAGCGCTGGGGCCAGAACAGGACTTTGCGTCTGCATGCGTTTTATAAAAGCTCTTTTTGCCTTCATGATCGTCGCCGCCATCATTGCGGGCGGCGCAGCGGCTTATGGTTGGTATTGGTTGCAGGGTGAGCTTGGCAAACCCGGACCGATGACGGCCGAATACGAATTCACAATCGAAGGTGGTGAAGCGTTCGCTAGCGTCGCGAACCGGCTCGAGGCTGAAGGCCTGATCGTAGACAAGCGCGTGTTGCGTCTAAAGGCGCGCCTGGACGATGTCGAAACTGACTTGAAGGCGGGTTCTTACATTGTGCCCGCGCGCGCCAGCGTCGCACAAATCCTTGAACAATTCATCCAGGGCGACGTCATTGAGTACCGCCTGACCATCCCCGAAGGCTTTACCACCGCACAGATTCTGCGACGGGTCGAAGAGGCGGATCACTTAACGGGTGATTTGCCGGAGCGCGAATTCGCTGAAGGGGTTTTGCTGCCGGACACCTACGCGTTCGGCGCCAACACGACGCGAACCCAATTCCTGGAACGCATGGAGACGGCGCAGCAAGCGCTGCTCGAAGACCTATGGTCAGCGCGCCAGGAAGGGCTTCCCATCAGCACACCAGAAGAGGCGGTCATTCTGGCCTCTGTCGTTGAAAAAGAAACCGCGTCCGCTGATGAGCGTCCACTCGTGGCTGGATTGTTTGTTGGGCGTTTGAAAAAAGGCATGCGTCTCGAGAGTGATCCGACGATCATCTATGGCGTGTCGAAGGGCGAGCCGCTGTATAATAGTCGAGGCCAGCGTCGGACGCTGTATCGATCAGAGATCAATCGAAAGACCGACTGGAATACGTACCAGATTGATGGCCTGCCGAAGACCCCGATCTGCAATCCGGGACGCGATGCAATTGCTGCGGTCCTGAACCCGCCGGAAACCGACTACGTGTTTTTCGTTGCGGATGGAAAAGGCGGACATCTGTTTGCTGAAACTTATGCCGAACACCGAAAAAATGTTGCGGCTTACCGGGCTTATGAACGCGGTGAGATCTCGCGCGAACGGGAGAATTGATGGGTATTTCCGGGATGACTGGCTTCGCTCGCGTAAGCGAGGAAGCCGAATGGGGCAGTTGGAGTTGGGAAGCACGCAGCGTTAATGGCAAAGGCCTCGACGTGCGGGTAAACTCGCCCTCGGGCCTGGAAGAGGTCGATCAGGCCGTTCGAAAGGCAATTAACGCGACCTTCAAGCGCGGAAGCTTGCAGATTGGGCTGAGAATTGAACTTTCAGGAGCCGAAAATGTCAGCATCAATGAAGACGTCCTGGCCACTTTGCTAGGCGCGTACGAGCGGGCAGAGGGCGCTCTGGCGACAGGCCCTGCGCTGGCCACTTTGATGGGAATACGCGGTGTAGTTGAAGCTGAGACGCTCTCCATGCGCGATTTGAAGGACGTTGACGGTGCCATCTCAGCGCTAATCGAGACCGGGAAATCCGCGATTAGGACCCTGCATGAGCGCCGGTCGCAAGAAGGCGGTGAGCTGAGGACTTTGTTCGTCGGACAATTGTCTGAGATGGCGACGCTCGTTCAGCAAGCCCTTCAATACGCGGATGCACAGAAATCTGCGCTCGCAGAAAAGTATCGCGCGCGTATCGCTGAGTTTGATACAGAGGGTGCAGTCTCGGACGAGCGTTTGGCAACGGAAGTGGCCGTGCTAGCGGCGAAAGCGGACGTCACGGAAGAGTTGGATCGGCTTCAATCGCATATTGCACGCGGACAATCCTTGATAGAGAGCGACGGCTCGGTTGGCCGCGATTTAGGGTTTCTTGCGCAAGAGCTTAATCGCGAAGCCAACACGCTGTGTTCAAAATCTGCGTCCCTGGATTTGACGAATGCCGGACTCGCGCTCAAAAGCGTGATTGACCAATTCAAGGAGCAAGCCGCGAATGTCGAATAGTGCCGATCCTGAACCGCGCCGGGGGTTAATGCTGGTCATTTCCAGTCCATCAGGCGCCGGTAAAACGACGCTTGCGCGCATGCTGATGAAAGAGTTCGAGGACGTCGTGTTGTCGGTTTCAGCTACGACCCGTGAAGCACGTCCGAACGAAACGGATGGGGTCGATTATCACTTCCGGAAAGAGGAAGACTTCCGTCGCATGATTGCAGGGCGAGAGTTCCTCGAATGGGCCAAGGTTTTCGATCGGTATTACGGGACCCCGCGCGCAGACACCGTTGCGCAATTGGAAGCCGGCAACGACGTTTTGTTTGATGTCGATTGGCAGGGGGCGGATGCCCTGCACGACCAGATGCCGAATGATTGCGTTTCTGTGTTCGTCTTGCCACCGAGTATCGAGGCACTCGAAGAACGCCTCGCTGCGCGTGAAGGTTCGACGCCAGACATGGTCGCGCGGCGCATGCGCGATGCCCAGGCCGAGATCCTGCACTGGCGTCGCTATGACTATTGTATCGTCAATGATGATCTAGAAGAGGCGTACGGCAAACTGCGTCGGATCCTGCTCGTGGAACGAACCAAGCGCCTTCGCGAGCACAAATTGGAAGATCATGTTCGCCGCCTGCTCGGCGAACTTTAGTGGATCACCGTCAGCTTGATCTTACCCGATAGCGTTTCACCGGGCGCTAGCCATTTCAGGCCAGTCACATCCTCAGCGAGGTCGCTATTCACGGCATTTGGCGCATGGGTAATCGGCTCTGCGCAGAAATAGTCTTCTCCAGGCGGCACGAAGATCGTTGCATGCTCGAAAACTGGGTCTGACTTGATGGAGACGCCGTGTGTTGGCCAGTTGATTTCAATCGTTCCCGCCTCGACGGAAAAAGCAGTGTCTAGAACCATATCATCCACGATCCGCGCGCGCGAAAGATCATCGGTGATCTTTACCGGCGCCGGCGAGTTGCTGCCGCTTTCTGCATCGACGCTCCAGACATGCGTGGTCGGAACGATCAACGTAGCGCCTTCGCGAGAGAAATAGGGATGCCAACCCAATCCAGCGGGCATCGGCGTGTCACTGAGGTTCTCGACCGAAAGCTCAACGCTCAATCGATTGTCGGACAATTGGAACTCCTGGCGCGCATTATAGCTCCACGGCCAGGCATCCGCCGCATGGTAATAGGAAAGTGAAGCGCGGGTCTTGGATTGCGAATCGACCTTCCAGACGTCCTGCCAGCCGTGCCCATGTATGGCATGAGGCTCCGGCGGCAGATTCGCGTGCAGTTGGATTTCGCGCTCATTGATCTGGAACCCAGCTTCATGGATTCGCCCGACAAAAGGCACCATAGCAAATGCTGCGTATTTCAGTGGATCGAAGGCTGGCCCCACGCGCTCGGGCGCTGGACGCAAGACATCAAGATCTCGGTGTTTGAGCTTGCTGACGGCCCCGCCCGCGCAGGGGTCCAGTTCTAACAGCATATCGCCTTTAACCAGCGTAACCCGCATGCGTCGCCTCCCCAAACTTATCGGCAAGCGCTCGAAAATCCGATTGAGACAGAGTTTCAGCTCTAGCCGTTGGATCTATGTTGCAGGATTCGAGCCATTGGACAGTGTCGAGCTTCACCGTTCTCGCGAGCGATCTTAGTGAGGCCCTCATCATTTTGCGGCGCTGACCGAAGGCTGCGGTGGTGATCTTTTCCAAGGTTGCGAGGTTGCCATAGCGCGATTCAGGAGCGAGCGGCCGGAACACAGCGACCGCAGAATCGACTTTTGGCGGTGGATTGAATGCGCCGGGGGGCAGGGTAAAGGCGATATGGGCTTCACAGACAGCCGCTGTGAGCACAGCGAGACGGCCATAGTGACGCTCGCCGGGAGACGCACACACACGTTCTGCGACCTCCTTCTGGAACATCAACGCCATTTCCCCTCGCCAAGGTCCGGCCTTGAGCCAGCTGACCAGCAGCGGCGTGCCGACATTGTATGGGAGATTTGCGATAATCATCACGGGGGATGACGATGCGGTGACGATTGGAAGGTTATCCCACGCCACTTTCCGTGCATCCTTCTCGATGATGCTCAGCCGACCATCTTTGGCCTCAGGCCACGCACGCAGCCCGTCCGCAAACCGATCATCCGCTTCAACGCATGTCAGAGATTGCGCCCCGGCATCCAGGATTGCCCGGGTAAGGCCGCCGGGGCCTGGTCCGACTTCGATCACGGTTCGACCTTCGACCGGACCACCAGCGAGCGCGGTGCGCCGCAAGATGTCGGGATCGAACAGAAAGTGCTGCCCTAGAGCCTTGCGCGCCCGAGCTTGCGTCAGTTCCGGACGATCATCCATCATAGGCGTCCCGGTTTGAGATCATTTTGTGAGCGAGATCGATCGCGGCGACAAGGCTATCTGGCCTAGCTGTGCCAGCGCGGGCTGCGTCATACGCTGTGCCGTGATCTGGACTGGTTCGGATGATAGGTAGACCAAGCGTTGTGTTGACGCCGCCCCACATATCGAGCGTCTTCACCGGGATAAGTCCCTGATCATGGGTCATCGCAATGACGGCATCGAATTGACCGCTGAGGGCTTCATGAAAAACGGTATCGGCGGATCGGGCGTCGGTGATATCAACCCCTTCCGCTCGTAAATGCGCTGCGATCGGATTGATGAGATCAACCTCCTCGGTGCCAATGGTGCCATTCTCTCCGGCATGTGGATTGAGGCCGGTAAAGGCTATACGAGGCGCCAGAATGCCGAAGTCTCTGCGTAATGCCGTATTTGTGGTTTTGGCGATTTGGGTCAGACTTGACGGCGTCAAATGCTTGGACACCTCCAGCAGGGGTACGTGGATCGTCGCAAGCGAAACCCGCAATCCGCCACCGACAAGCATCATTACCGGCAGGATCGAGTGGTTTGAGTGCGCGCTGCACAGATCTGCGATGAACTCGGTGTGCCCTGGATGAGAAAACCCGGCCGAATACAACACTGCTTTCGAGATCGGGTTTGTCACCATGCCCGCGGCCTCGCCCGTCAGGCAAAGCGCGGTCGCTCTCTGGATCGCGTCTATCGTTGCGCCTGCGCCAGCCGATGATGGTTGGCCATGCTGAATGTGCTCGAAATCTTCTATCTCGAGCGGAAGCACGGGCAGGGCGGTCGCAAATACACTTTCCGCTTCAGCGATCTCAGTGATCGAGCATACTGGAATGTCTGATTGATAGAGCCGTGGATCGCCGATCACGCAGAATGCTTTGCTGTCCGAAGCGGACGCGTTTTTCCAGGCTTTGATCGTGATTTGTGGGCCGCATCCTGCTGGATCTCCCATCGTCACCGCGAGAGGCTGATGCGTTTGCGTCAACTTGGTTACTGGCGGCGAATGATCGTCGCTTCCCGGCGGAGATTCCGCAGGCTGCGCTCTGAAATCATGCCGAGTTGTTCGCTATACAAGCGATCTTCGATTTGATCCGCACTCGGTGCTGCTTCAACGTCGTCGCGGCGATCACAGACGTACATCACGGCCAGTGTGCCCGATTGAGCGAATATATCGGTCGCTTCGCCGATCGGTGTTGACGTCACCATGGCTTGCGCTTCCGGTCCAAGGTCTTCCACATTGAGATCATTCAGCGCAACTGCGCGAAGATTCTCGTCTTCATCTGCGATGGTCTCAACTGCGGCGCATCCCTCGATCCGATCAACTGCAGCCTTCAATTCAGCGTCACTGCCATTGTTGACCGTCAGGCGTTTCACATCGACCAGTGTCGTGGCTTCTGATGGATCACGTTTGCTTCGGACGCTCATGAGGTAGATGCCATCATCGACGGTAACCGGCGCGGTCAGACCCGGACCGGTTATGTTTTGAAGGACGGCTCTGCGTTCGTCCTCAAAATTGTCAAGAACGACCCAACCCATATCGCCGCCCGTTGCGGCGGTTGGCGCGGAAGAGAACCGCTGCGCCGCGACTTCAAATGGAGCGCCGGCGCGCAACTGTTCAAGGATAGAGTTTGCTGCGGTCAGGGCTTGAGATTTGTCTTCTGGGGTAGGCGCGAACAGGAAGATCTCTGACACGAGATACTGTTCTTTCTTCGCATCAGCTTGGAGGCGTTTGAGCTGTTCCTGAATCTGATTGTCCGAAATCCGAATTCGAGATCCATAGAGACCACTCATGATACGGCGCCAGGCGATATCGGCGCGCGTCTGATCTTCCAGGCTGGCAGGATTGACGCCGGACTGCAGAAGACTCGTAACCAGCGAATCGCGGGTTAGGCCGGACTGTTGAGCGAGGCGGTCGATGGAATTCGCAATGTCATTGTCAGACACTTCGACTTCATATTCTGCCGCTTCCTGCAACTGGAGCTTTTCGTCGATCAGTTGTTCAAGGGCCTGCGCTGTAATCTGCTGCACTTGCTCCTGCGTCGGCTGTTGACCGCCGAGGCTGAGCAGAAGCAATCGGGCTCGCTGGCGAACGTCAGTAAATGAGATCGGGTCGTCATTCACAACGGCGATGATGCCTTCAATCTGAAGGGCTTCAGGTGCTGTTGGAGCTGCGTCCTGGGCGAAAACCTGGCCGGACCCCGCAAATGCCATCAATGTCGCCAATGCAATTGACCGTATCATACTCTATCTCCTGCGGCAGGTTGCATGCCACGTTTTAACAAGGCGGAACATAACGCTTGCTGAACAATGCGCAACGCACATGGCTGCAATGTGTCGATCCTGCGATCAGCGCCTAATCAACATCATTGGACCCGAGTCCGCCGAGGGTCTTAAGCGCAAATCTGAACTTGATAGAATCAGTCGGTCCAAGCGTTCGGTCGAGCGCTTCTGATCGCTCAAAGGAGACCTCAAAACGCGAGCAATCATCTTCGTAGGCGAGGCCGATCGACTGACTGATATCGCGAGGATCAGACAGCGCACCGGCCGAGTTTACGCGGCCAGAAATATCCCGGCTGAGGCCATATAGGAAATAGTAGTTATCAGTGACCTTGAAGTCCGCGGTTACTTGAATGCCCTCATCATTGAGACCGGAACTTGTGATGCCGCCATCGATTCGATAGTAACGCGCATTGCCTCGGAAGCGCCAGATATTGGTGTTTACGCGCGCATCAATGCGGTTCAGTTTGAAATCATCGTCATCAAGGCGAACGCGCGTCTCGAGGCGAAGAGGGTTGCCGAAGTCAGCGGAAATGCCGGCTACCCAATCTGAGGTGGTCCCGTCCAGATTAGAACCAACATCGAAAACGGGGTCGCTCATATCGCGCCAACGCCGTCCACCCAATGCAGAGATGGACATGCCGTTGTTCCAGCGCGCGGTGATGGAGGTTCCCAGGGATGCCTTGCTCCCGCCTTCATACGTATCGAAGCCCGAAGCCGCATTCGCTGCGAACAAGGAAGACTCGTCCAGTTCATAAAACAGGCTATCTTCGATTGGAATGTCCGGGTTGTTGGCCCCGGATGTCCCGTAAGCCACCATCGCTTCAGGTTCGACGATTAGGTCCACAACCTTTCCTGGCCGGTAAAGGGGATAAGATATCCGCGAGCCGATCGTGGCGACGCCGCGAGACACTTCACCGACGCCGCTCGGGGTGTCGTCAAGTTGGTAATAGTCAAAACGGCTCTCAGCGAATGGGTTCAATAGAACCCCGCCTGGCAGCACGCGGTTGGCATTCCATTCAACGCCGCCGGATGCACGATAGCTGTCGACGCCAAGTTCCCGCTCCAGGATTGCCGTCGACCCGGACAGAGCAACAGTTCCATACTTGCCGTAGTCGATTAGCTTCTCGCCAAACATGAGCGGAAGAGCGCGGGGCAGGCGCGCATCTGAGTCATTGTCGCGATTGGTCTCGAACGTCAGAATTGAACTGTCGAAGTACCAATCCTGCGCCTGCGCCTGGGTGTAGAGCTGATTGAGAAGATAGCGAGGCTGTCCGGCATACAGGCCGCGATCGCTATTCTCGCCTTCAATGTCGTAGCGCCGTGTGTAAAGGTCATCGCTGACCTGTTCGATCGCGAATCCCCAGCTCCAACCCGGGCGAATCTCAAAACCGCCTTCGGCAAAGATATGGCCGCGCAGCTCTTTTTCGCCAAACTTTTCGCCGTCTGAGTCGAATTCCTGTTCTTCCGTCAGACTGAAATCGGCTTGCACTGATCCGGACCAGAATCGCTTGCGATATTGAACTTCCAGCAGCGGATTAACATTGGCCATGATACGCGGCGAAATCGTCAGATCTTGATAAGGAGAAATCGCCCAATAGTAGGGCTGCTGATAATACACGCCGAGTTTTGATGACGATCCGAAATCCGGAGGCAACAGCCCAGACCGACGCTCTGAACTCGGGTCTGGATGAGCAAAATAGGGCAGATAAAGGACAGGAAGTCCTGCAATCTCCAAAACCGCATCACGGTAGGACATCATTTCAGTCTGATCGTCCAATACGGCGCGGCGCGCTCGAATGGCCCAGGTTGGTCGATCGTTTTCGTCGCAGACTTCGCAAGATGTATAAACGATCTTTTCGAGCGCATTATATCCTTCAGCCGACCGCACCGCAGATTCGGCAACCGCGACACCGCCTTCCGGCGTGCGCGTAGAGAAACCGATAGCATAGCCGTCTATCAGGTTGCTGCTGGTTTCGATTTCATTTGCGAAGGATTCGCTGCCATCGGTATCAATGACGACGACATTTCCCATCGCTCGGACGCGATCTGTATCGCGGAAGTAGATAAGCCGGTCAGCTCTTAGAATGCGACCTTCATACTTCGCCTCAACATTGCCTTCGGCGATGACGGTGTTGTCGGCCTCGCTAACGAAGATATTGTCTGCATCAAGGACGACTTTTGGTTGCTCAACGGTGATTGGCGCAGCCGTATCCTGAGCATTCGCAAGACCAGTTTGGGCGATAGCCGCCGCAAAAAACAGGAAACTGGTCCATTTGTGCATTCTGCGACTCCGAACTCCTTGGTCCTAAACCGCATACGCTCTGCCTATGCCAGCGTCCAGCCGCCGCTCCACCTTAGTGCGTGAAATAACAGTCAGTTGTGTCTTTGCTGCGTCTGTCAGGAGGTGGAGCGCGACGCCAGTCCACCTGGATACGTCGTCGCTCGCCCGGAAAGCTCCAGCTCGACGAGAATGGCTGCGCAGCGGTGTTCGCCAACTTGCGCCGTGTGCGCAATCTCTTCGATCGACATCGGCGTTTGAGAGAGCACGCTTTCGACGCGGGATATTTGAGCTGCCGGGATCTCATCATGACGTTGGTGCTCCTCGTAATAAGTAGGAGGTGGAGGCGCTTTCAGCGTACGATGCGATGGGCTTTCCAGGACTTCCAAAACGTCTTCTGCGTTCCGAACCAGTATTGCACCGTCGCGTAGAAGCCGATTGGTGCCAGCATATCGCGGATCCAGCGGCGAGCCAGGAACCGCCATCACGTCCCGGTTTTGCTCTAGCGCGGTTCGCGCAGATATAAGTGACCCTGATCGTTCCGCCGCTTCAACAAGAAGAACGGCGTCGGATATCCCCGTAATAATCCGATTGCGCCGCGGGAAATCGCGCGCAGTTGCCCGGTAGCCGACGGGACTTTCTGAGACCAGCAGACCATTCTCAGCAATCTTGCGATATAGCCGCTCATGTTGCGGCGGGTAGATGTGATCGATGCCGCCAGCGAGGACTGCCACGGTTCCACCCTCCAGAGCGGCAGCATGTGCTTCGCCATCGATCCCACGCGCGAGACCAGATTCGATCACGATCCCTTCTGCGGATAAGTCTTTAGCGATATCGCGTGCGAGTTTTCGTCCGGCCGCTGACGCCTGTCGCGCGCCGACAATTGCCACACAGCTGCGACTAGCAAACGCTGGGGCTCCCAAAATCGATAGGACGGGGGGCGGTGGAGCCAGGTGTCCAAGAAGCTTTGGATAATTCTCATCATCTGCGCGGAGGATTGCGCCGCCTAAGGCGAGTGTCGATTCGTATTCTCGTTCTACTTCAGCGCGTGAGGGAATGGCGTGTTTTCTCAGGCCGCTGGACAATCCCGGAAGAGCGGCCAATGCGGCTTCGGCTGAGCCAAAGCGCGCCAGGAGTTGGAAGAAAGTGACGGGACCAATGCGCGGCGTGCGCGCAAGTTGTAGCCAGTCCAAGGTCTTCGAGTGATCTGGTCCCCCAGATTGAAGCGCTATTTCGATTTACTCCCGAATTTTGGCTCCGTCCCGCTGAGCAAACGTTTGATGTTTTCGCGATGAGTCCAGAAGACCAGGACACTCAAGCCCAGAAGCAGAAAAGTTGCAAACTGCGTTTCGCCAAGAAGAAAAGCACCCAGCGGCACGAACGCGGCCGCTGTCAGTGCTGCGAGCGACGAAATCCGGGTCACCGCAAACAGGATCAGCCAGATTGGCGCCCCGACGGCGAGTGCCAACGGCGATGCAAAGACGAGGAGGCCAGCATAAGTGGCCACACCCTTTCCGCCCTTGAAGCCCAGCCAGATGGGATAGCAATGACCGACAAATGCGAACGCCCCGGCGACGAGGCCGACATTACGCTCTCCGGATATGCTGGCGATCAGCAGGACCGCTAATCCAGCCTTGAAACTATCGAGAAGGAGTGTCGCAAATGCGAGGTCTTTTCGACCAGTCCGTAAGACATTTGTCGCGCCGATATTTCCGGAACCCACGTGTCTGATATCACCGAGGCCAGCCATTCGGGTGATCAGCAGGCCAAATGGAATAGACCCCAACAAATATCCGGCAAACGCCGCGATGATGAACCAGTACATGAAACCCTCTTATCGCCGCCGCTTATGGGATGCATCGCGAGAAGGCGTCAACAGTGCAAATACGGTCGAGAAAACTGATCGTTGGGTGAAATACTGTTAAAAACCAACGTATAAGCGTGTAATTGCTAAGGTTTGTTCTGAGGTGGCATCGGTGCCGATCGGTTCGCTATATTCGTGAGAGAATGTTGAGTTTGTGCATGGTTTCGGCGCTTAAGTAGCCAATCTCTAGCCCGTTTTCAGCTTGGAATTGTTCCAGAGCGGATTGCGTTTGAGGGCCGTGTATCCCGTCCTGCGCGGCAAAGAACCCCGCTTCAGACAGCGCTGCCTGGGCTGCCAGCACAGTGGTTTGAGACTTAGCTTGAGGACATTCTGAGGGCGCACAGTGAATAGGCGTGACCTGGAGAGCCCGCACCGATTCCAGCGTCATATATCCTCGCGAAAGGGCGTTATCGCGCTGGAACTGTTCCATCGCGCCTTGTGTCTCGGGGCCATAAATCCCGTCAATCCTGATCTTGTAGCCCCGTTCAACCAACGCGCTTTGTAATTTTCTCACGGTTTCTCGGCTTGCATACTGATCGCAGAGTATTTCCGCCTGTATGACCTGCGAAGCGGCTATCAGGACCGTCTGGTCCACATCCGCATAGGTCGCAGGGATCGTTTCGACCTCAACCCGCGCGGCGGTTAGCTGTTTCTCGTATGGCACAGAAGCAAACTCGGCAGCCAAGGAGGTTTTTCGGGCGAATGCGGGGCGTTGAACGACTTGACGTGCAACTCGCTCATAGCGCGCAGGAATGGTTTTTGTCTCTCTCCTGGGAGGAGCGACCATTCTAGTATGGTGAACGATCCGTTTCTTTGCGGGAATGGACGTTTTGCACAAGATTTCGGCAATCAGTGGTGACGCTGAACCTGCAGTGTTTACTGCAGAACGCGTCGAGCTATGACCGTACAAGCCTTTACAGCGCTTCCAAACAGTTTTCGCGGGCTCAACTACGACCGATTCGGTCCAGGTTTCGTATTTCGCAGGGATATTAACCACGACTTCGCGGGCGGGTTCAACGAGAATATCCTCGAATTTCAACGCGTAAGTGGGCGATACCGTTTGATAGGCGAGTCGGGCATCCTTAACCATAACGCGCACGCGGCCCTGCTCAAAAGCTGCCGGAATGTGGCGCGTTCGCTCAAAACCAGGATGAACCAAGACCCGTTGAGATTTAGATTCATACACTTCGGGCGTTATCGCGTTGGCAAAACAACGTTTTTCGGGGTCTGGAGCGAAAGTGGGCGCTGTCGGAATGGCGTGCGCCATTCCTGTTGTCGCGAGCAGCATTAGCGCGATACCCAAAAATTGCCGAACACGTCTCAGCATCTGAACCCCGTCATTCCGCTGGAAGTTAACGGGGCGGAGTTTCTGACTGGTCAAGCAAATAGATCAAAATCGTCAGAAGCGGGCGTTCGAACGGATTTATGAGGAAATTGGCCAGTGTGTGCAATTTCTCGCTGAAAACATTACCAATATGTTGAGAATCTCGTTTGACTTGCCAAAGCGCATCTGTCCTAATCTCATAGAACACACGATAATCGCACATTTGTGCAATAAGGCTGTACGTATGTCCAATACCTCAGAGCAGCGTAAGCCGGGTCCGCGAGGAGCCAATAGAGAACGGATTCTTCGGGCAGCGCTGGACATAATTTCTAAGCGCGGCGTCGACAAAGTTACTCACCGAGCCGTCGCTGCCGTCGCAGGCGTCTCGCCGGGCACCACGACTTATCATTTTGCCACGCGCGAAGATCTCGTGCGGGATGCATTTTCACTCTACATCGACGACTATCAACGAACGTTGGTGGAGACGCTTACGCACAGACCGGTTCAATCCCGAGACGATTTCATCCGATTCCTGGGCGGTATGACGACCCTCAATCCCCAGCAATCGGGTTTGGAAGCGATAGAGTACGAGATGGTTCTGTTCGCCGGACGCGACGAAGCAATGCGGATGCGCGTCGCAGCGTGGTCGCGTACGCTCGAAAGCTGGTTGTCTGATCCGTTGGAACGACTTGGCGCCAGTCGACCTTTGGAGGCGGCCAGGATGTTGGTGGCCATGTCACGTGGTAGCGAATTCGAGGTGCTGTCGCGGAGCCAAGAGATACATCGCGACCAGTTTGCAGCGCGTCTAAGCGCTCTTCTGGACGCTGTTCTTCGTTAATCGATCGAGTTTGCGAGACGATCCAATGCGGTTTGTAGAATAATCGCTGCCGCGGACGCATCCAGAGTTTCAGCGCGGCGTGCCCGGGTCATATCTGCAGCGAGCATTACACGTTCCGCTTCAGCACTCGATAGTCGTTCATCCTGAAAAGCGAGCGGAATATCGCGATGCTGCAGCAAATTATACACGAGGGCCTTCGCAGCCTGAACGCGCGGACCTGAGCTACCGTCAAGGTTTAGAGGCAGGCCAATGATCAATCCAACGCATGCGCGCTCATCGTAAAGGGCAAACAATCGATCCAGGGCAGGGCGGAGCTTTTTACCTCGGTTGATGATTTCAATAGGAGTGGCAATCATCCGCAGACCATCGCTCGCGGCCACGCCAATCGAGCGAGCGCCGGGATCGATCCCGAGCAGGGGGCCTTTTTGAGGCAGGTCAGTGAGGTTCAGTTCAGGCATGGGCTTGTCTTCCGCCTCACTCGCGCGTATCGCTGCGCCGGTCAATTGGAGTTGCTGTTCGATGA
This sequence comes from Hyphomonadaceae bacterium, assembly GCA_043513745.1. Taxonomy (GTDB): domain Bacteria; phylum Pseudomonadota; class Alphaproteobacteria; order Caulobacterales; family Hyphomonadaceae; genus Henriciella. The sequence continues at coordinate 3,006,753 of CP121341.1, read as the reverse complement.
GCGTCACAAAAGATGATGTCCGCAAAATTGCTCGCCTGAGCCGCATCGCGGTGCCGGAAGAGAAGATGGATGAGCTCGCTCAAGACTTGAGTGGCATCATGGGTTGGATCGAGCAACTGAATGAAGTCGACATTGAAGGCGTAGAGCCGATGACATCCGTTGTCGCAGCGAAACTCCCCATGCGCGAAGACGTCGTCACTGACGGCAATATTCAGGATCAAGTCCTGGCGAACGCCCCTAAGTCGGAAGAAGGTTTCTTCGTCGTGCCGAAAGCGGTCGAATAGGCGTCAGTTCAGCGACGCCGTAGACAAGTCCGCGTCGGTTTCTGCCTCCGGCTCACTGTCACTCTCAGCATCTTCAGCCTTGGTTTTCTCGTCGGCATCCGGATCCCAGGAATAAATCGCTTTGACGCGGCACGATTGCCGGAGATCCTGCTTCTCGATTCCGAAGGCGCTATCAGACGCAAAGATCCGGTCGCCTTTAGTCAGGCAACTTGAGAATGTGTCGATGGCCAGTGACTGGGCCCAATCGAGGTCGAAACATCCGCCAAACGTCTCGATCAGATACCGGTCGCGCCCCTCTCGGATAACGACAGCACGCCGGGTTGTCTCACCAAAACTATCAATACTACTCGCAAAGCAAACGCGATCGACTTGCTCGCCGCGGCGGACATCATTGGCGAAGACTTCGTCGGCGCGGGCCTGCTCTTTTTCAGCAAGCGCTTCCGGCGATGTGTCGGTGGCGCACGCGGATAGACTGAATAGTAGGACGGCGACGGCAATACGATGAGTTAGCATAGTAGCTCCTATTACTAGTTTCGATGGTGCGTCCCTTTGGAAACTAAATCATAGCCCAGATGAATGATCGACAACAAACTGATCAAGCTACCGCGATTTAGGCTTGCTTCGCGGGCCCAAGGCGGCATACGAAAGCGCCAAAATACTTGGACATAGGAGATCGCATGAGCGAGCTCACAAAACTTACTTTAACGGGCGCTCTCGAAGGGCTTGAAAACGGCGATTTTTCGGCTGTTGAACTGACCCAGGCCTTCGTCGACACGATTGAAGCGTCTAACCAGGCGTTGAACGCCTATGTTGTTACGACATCCGACCAGGCCCTCTCGATGGCGGCGGACTCAGACGCGCGCCGATCGGCCGGGAAAGCTGGGCGCCTCGATGGCGCGCCGCTCGGGATCAAGGATCTCTATTGTACCAAGGGCGTTCGCACCACGGCGTGCTCCAACATTCTCGGCGAGTTCACGCCGACCTATGAAAGCACCGTGACCCAAAATCTGTGGGACGAAGGTGCAGTCATGCTCGGCAAGCTCAATATGGACGAGTTTGCGATGGGATCCTCGAACGAAACTTCTCGGTTCGGGCCACCCTCCAATCCCTGGCGCCGGGGGAGTGGCAATGCAACGCTGACGGCAGGTGGTTCGTCCGGCGGGTCAGCCACCGCCGTTGCAGCAGATCTTTGCCTCGCAGCGACCGCCTCGGATACCGGCGGCTCTATTCGTCAGCCGGCTGCGTTTACAGGGACCGTCGGGATCAAGCCGACTTATGGCCGTGCTTCGCGCTATGGCATGGTCGCTTTTGCGAGCTCACTTGATCAAGCCGGCCCGATCGCAAAGACCGTGACGGATGCCGCTCTGCTGACGGAAATCATGTGTTCGCATGACGCTAAAGATTCCACGTCGCTAAATGTCGAGACGCCAGACTGGCTGTCGCACGTCGACAAGGGCGTGAAGGGCATGAAAATCGGGGTGCCGAAAGAGTACCGCGTGGAAGGCATGCCGCAGGAAATCGAAGACCTTTGGCAAAAAGGCATTGAATGGTTGAAGGCCATGGGGGCCGAAATCGTCGATGTGTCTCTACCGCACACGAAGTATGCTTTGCCAGCCTACTACATTGTGGCGCCGGCCGAGGCGTCTTCCAATCTCGCGCGCTATGACGGCATGCGCTACGGTGCCCGCGTCGACGGGGAGAACCTCACAGGCACATATGAGGGCACGCGTGCGGGTGGATTTGGCGCCGAAGTCCAACGCCGACTGATGATTGGCACCTATGTGCTCTCATCTGGATACTATGACGCGTACTATCTCCGCGCCCAGAAAGTTCGAACGCGTATCCTGCAGGATTTCGAAACGGTCTTTGCCGAGGTTGATGCGTTGCTGACACCGACCTGCCCAAGCGCAGCCTTCGCCTATGGCGAAAAAACGGATGACCCGGTGCAGATGTACCTGAACGACATCTTCACGGTCACCGCAAACCTCGCGGGCCTGCCTGGAATCTCGGTGCCCGCTGGGGTCGACAATGACAGGCTGCCGCTCGGTTTGCAGGTTATCGGCAAAGCCCTGGACGAAGCGACGTGCTTCCAGGTCGCGGGCGCGATTGAGGAGGCTGCAGGCTTCGTCGCGAAACCAAGCAAATGGTGGTAGGCTGATCGCATGAGCAGCCGCACGCGCTTCTGGGTTATTGCGACGGTGACGTTCGTCATCAGTTGCGCCGTCGTGGTGCTAACTGCTTACAATGTGGGCGCAGATCCGTTCCATCCGAGATCACGGCACATTTGGGCCCTGTCATTGGTTGCTGCCGCTTATGCGTCCATTCGGATCGCGATGGTTGTGAACCGCTTTTTTGATGCCCGCGCTGCTGATGATGGTGGGTCCGCGCTGAGCGGTGTTCCTTTCTTCGGCAAAAAGGATCATGTGATCGACCGCCGGATGGCCGCGCGCCGTGCGCGGGTTGAAGCGGCGCAGAAGACCAGTAAAGAAACAACGAGTTCAAAAGAGGATGAAGGCGATGACTGAGCGCCCGACATTTACGCTAAAAGGCGATACTGGAGACTGGGAGATCGTGCTCGGCCTCGAAGTGCATGCTCAGGTTTCTTCGAACGCAAAGTTGTTCTCCGGTGCGTCCACGAAATTTGGCGCCGAGCCGAACCAGAACGTTTCGCTTGTTGACGCGGCGATGCCGGGAATGCTGCCGGTCATCAATGAGTTCTGTGTGGAACAGGCGGTCCGAACAGGGCTTGGTCTGAACGCTCAGATCAACAAAGTCTCCCGGTTCGACCGCAAAAACTATTTCTACCCTGATCTGCCGCAGGGCTATCAGATCAGTCAATTTGAGCATCCCATCGTTGGTGAGGGCGTCATCGAAGTTGATGTCGAGCCAGCCCATGGCGATCCGGCTTATGCATTCCCGGTTCGTATTGAGCGTCTGCACCTGGAGCAGGATGCCGGAAAATCCATTCACGATATGGATCCGGGCGCGACTTATGTTGACCTCAACCGGTCCGGTGTTGCGCTTATGGAAATCGTATCCAAGCCCGACATTCGGACACCGCTTGAGGCGGCGGCCTATGTCAAGAAACTCAAATCCATCGTCGTCGCCCTCGGGACTTGCGACGGGGATATGGAAAAGGGCAATCTGCGCGCGGATGTAAATGTGTCTGTCTGTAAGCCCGGCGCCTATGAAAAGTTTCGGGAATCCGACGATTTTGGCGAGCTTGGAACACGCTGCGAAATCAAGAACATGAACTCGTTCCGTTTTATTCAGGCGGCGATTGAGTTTGAGGCACGTCGGCAAATCGAGATCATTGAAAATGGCGGCACGGTCGATCAGGAGACACGTCTCTATGACCCCGACAAAGGGGAAACCCGTAGCATGCGCTCTAAGGAAGACGCGCATGATTATCGCTATTTCCCTGACCCAGACCTTCTGCCTCTAGAGATCGACGACGCCTTCATCGAGGGCATTCGCGTAAACCTGCCCGAACTGCCAGACCAGAAGCGCGCTCGATTTGAGAGCGATTACGGCCTCTCGCGTTATGATGCGGGCGTCCTGACCGCCGACGCAGAAAGCGCCGACTTCTATGAGACGGTTGCCAAGGGTCGTGACCCGAAGCTGGCTGCGAACTGGGTGACGCAAGAGCTATTCGGATACCTCAACAAAGCAGAGCTCGATCTATCAGAAACACCGGTCTCAGCCGTCCAGTTGGGCGGATTGATCGATCTGATCAGCGGCGAGGTCATTTCCGGCAAAATCGCCAAGGACGTTTTCCAGCGCATGATTGCTGGAGAGGGCGATCCCGCCGATATCGTCGAGAAACACGGCCTGAAACAGGTCACTGATACTGGTGCAATCGAAGCGATCATTGACGAGGTCATCGCCGCAAATCCGGAACAGGCCGAGGCCGTGAAGGAAAAACCCAAAACGATGGGTTGGTTTGTCGGTCAGGTGATGAAAGCCTCGGGTGGCAAGGCCAATCCGCAAGCGGTCAACAAGATCCTGCGGGAAAAACTCGGGCTCTAACGCCCGCTCAAGCCAGTAACAAACCGCACCCGATGCCTTTCAGCACCGCGCTTATGCGATTGTTGACGCCAAGCTTGGCGAAGACTCGCCTGAGCATCGTGTCGACGGTGTTCTCCGTCACGCCGAGACGTTCTGCGATGGCATTGTTTGCGAGACCAGCGGCGACCAATGTTAGGGCCTCGGTCTCTCTTGGGCTTAAAGGTTTCTCCGGAGCTTCGTCATTGATATCTGCAAGATCGAAGTAGCGATTGTGGGTCTGCAGGCAGGCAAATTGAACCTCGATCTCCTGGACGGCGGACAGGTCTAGCTTCGCGCCCTGGCTTGCCAGGCTGAACAAGGCCATCGTCCCCATGGGGCCGAATACGGGCACGGCGATGCCGTCAAGAAAATTGGCTTTCTTGTGCGCTTCAAAAACTTGCTGCTGCTGGGCGTTTAGAGATTGCGACTTTGGCACATCCCCCCAATGAAATGGCCGGGACTCTTTCCTGGATCGGACAATGATTGGGTCGAATTTGGCAAAGTTCTTTGAGATGTATTCCTTGGCGAACTCTTTCGGAAAGTTTTGCCTGACAATCCCTGTCTCTGGAGCGATGGCGCGCAGCTGTTTGGACATAATGAAATAGGCGCTGTGCGAGAGCCCGAATGCGCGCATGAAATCATCGAACTTGCGGAATAAATCCTGTTCGGTTTCACACGCTTGCGTGCGTTCTATAAATCCTTCCAGCGACTGCATTATCCCCTCGCGGGGCCGATATTAGCACATTAGCCGGCAAAAGGGCGGATTTTGTTAGCGATCTCTTCCAAATACGAAATCTCAGCCATCTGACCGCTGGCATGCCCGCCAAGCGATCGGTCTTTCCAGCGTGGAATGATATGGAAGTGGAGATGGAATACGGTTTGTCCGGCCGGCGCCCCATTAAACTGTGTAACAACAACGCCGTCTGGTTGTAACCCTCGTTCGACGGCGCGGGCTACAAGTTGGACCCGTTCCATGTATTCGCCGAGCGCTTCGGTGGGCATGTCGAGGAAATTCCTTGCAGCGACCTGCTTCGGTATGACCAGCGTGTGCCCCTCCGCTTGTGGAAAGACGTCCATGAAGGCCAGCGCCACATCGTCTTCATATACGTTCACGCATGGCATGTCGCCGCGAAGGATCTTGGCGAAAACGTTGTCGGGATCATACTCAGCGTGGAGGGTCATGGATTGTCTTTCTTGAACGGGGTTCGTTTGGTCAGGTAGGCGCTTTCGTGTTCGACGGCCTGACGCTCGCGGGTGAGATAGTCGTCAATTGCCTCTCTCAGCCCCTTGTGAGCGATCCAGTGGGCGGAAGAGGTCGTCACGGGCGCATAGCCGCGCGCCAGCTTGTGCCCGCCCTGAGCGCCGGCTTCAACGACCGACAGATCGTTCGCAATGGCGAAATCGATCGCTTGATAATAGCAGGTCTCAAAATGCAGGAACGGACGCGGCGCTGTGCACCCCCAATAGCGGCCATAGAGCGTGTCCGAACCGATGAGATTGAGCGCCCCGGCAATTGGAACGTCGTCCTCGCAGGCGAGGATCAGAAGGATATGCTCGGCCATACGCTCACCCAACAGCGTGAACGTCTCTCGGTTGAGATATGGATAACCCCATTTGCGGGCTCCCGTATCCATGTAGAACTCGAAGAACGCATCCCAATGATGTGCTTTGATGTCATCACCTGTGAGATGCTGAAACGTAAGGCCAGCCTGCGCTTTGGCACGCTCTTTCCTCAAGTTCTTGCGCTTGGACGAGGAGAGCGCAGCCAGAAAACCGTCAAAGTCTTTGTAGCCAGCATTGCGCCAGTGAAATTGTTGGTCGTTGCGGATCAACAGACCGAGGTCTTGAAGTTGATCGGCCTGGCCGGGCTCAACAAAATTGATGTGCAGAGACGAGAAGTCGTTCTGCGCCGCGATTTGAATGGCGGCGGACACCAACGCATTACCAAGCCGCGTTTGATCAGGGCCGGGCTTGGTCAAAAGGCGCCGGCCGGTCACCGGAGTGAAGGGGACGGCGGCTAGCAATTTCGGAAAGTAGTCACCGCCGGCACGCTGATAAGCGTCCGCCCAGCTATGATCGAAGACAAACTCGCCCTGGCTATGGGTTTTTGCGTACATTGGCATGGCCGCGAGGATGACCTTGTTCGGATCTTCGATGAGAACGTGACAGGGCGACCAACCGGTTTCTGGTATTGCGGCGCCAGATGCTTCGAGAGCCTCTAGAAATTCCCATGTCAGGAAGGGATCGAACGGTTCGCTAATTGGATTTGCGACCGCGTTCCACGCCTCAGGGGTTATGTCCTGCATCTGACTTACGATGCGCGCTGTGAAGACCGGTTCGTCCATGAGGTTCTTATGTACGCAAAATGTGACGTTTTGCGAGCGCCGGATCGAATCCTTCAAAGATTTGACTGTCTGTGATCGATGCCAGGGCTTCGCATGTGCCCGCATCTTTGACGGTCCACGTCACCAGTGGGGTTTCCTGACGAACCGCTTGCAAAGACGGGTGATGCGCATCACCGACATGGCACGCGAAGTAATCAACGGGTCCGGCCGCGATGTCTGTCAGATTTGTCGCGCCGCTCATCTCCGAGGGAAGGACGAGCTGTCCGCGCATCAGGCCTGAGGGCAGGGCGGATACTGCTATGGGCGAGAAGCTCATCGCCGCAGCAGGGCCTGTATGATCGATCAACATCGCGCCGACGGACGAAGCAAATAGCGAAGCGTCGGTATCGCCATCCACTTTGAGCTCGCACAGCAACGGCGTTGTTTGGGGCCAGGCGGATAGGAGACCCTCGAGCGAAATGATGGCTCCGCCGCCGACCAGCGGCGTGCCGATCAGCTCAGCACCTGTCAGGTCCGCAACGCTTCCTGTCTCGTCCGTCATCCGATCCAAGATCGGATCATGGAACACAATCGGCGTTCCGTCAGCGGCGGGGCGGACATCAAATTCGATCCCGAGGCCAGCGTCCGCGGCCGCGAGAAGGGCTTCGAGGCTGTTTTCCGTTAAGCCGCCATCGGTCCACAACCCACGATGGGCATAGACAAATTCAGACAGCTTGAACGCCTCAGCCAATTTCAAACACGCCGTCGACTTCGACCGCGACTCCGCGTGGAAGAACCGGGCTCGCTACGGCGGCACGTGCGTGACGTCCGTTTTCTCCAAACACATCGACCATCAGGTCGGAACAACCATTGATCACTTCCGGCAGGTCAGTGAAATCGGCGTGCGCGTTCACGAACCCGCCCAGCTTCACCACTCTCGCGATCCGAGAGAGATCTCCGACCGCCGCTTTACATTGTGCAATCAGATTGATGGCGCAGAGCCGGGCAGCAGCCTTGCCTTCCTCGAGCGATAAGTCTTCGCCAAGACGGCCCTGCAGGAGACCGTCAGGACCCGCGCTGACCTGACCTGAAACGAAAAGCATATTGCCGGAAACAACATAGGGAACATAGTTGGCGACAGGGGCCATAGGCTTCGGGAGTGAGATCCCGAGTTCAGCGAGGCGAGATTCTGGTGACGACATCGTATTTCCTTCGTGCTTTGCCTCACTGCTAACGCCACTCACAGGGGAACGGCAAGCCAGAATTACGACTTTTGCGCCTTGTGCTGAGCCAGTCGAATGGAGCGGCCCGTGACAACCGAGTCATTGCCAAATTTCGACCGCGCGGCATCGCTTGCTCTCTCGGCTTTGGCGCGTTTCTCGACGCTCGGGTCGACAAGGTCGCGCGTCTCCCAGCGCGCGTCCGTGAGGTGGGAGATCCCTATCCCGATCAGACGATACTGACGACCGGCTTGAGTCTCACGTGCCAGAAGCGGTTTCGAATACCGGAAGAGCACGTTTGCGAGATTCGTGGGTGAGGGAATCGTTACCGATCGCGTGAGATTACGAAAGTCCTTTGATTTCAGTTTTAGAGTAACCGTAGAGCCTTCAACATTTGACCGTTTTGCTCGCACGGACGTCTCTTCACAGACCTGCCACAGGCGATCTTCGAGCAGTTTGTAGTCTGAGATGTCTTCATTGAATGTGCGCTCTGCCGACACCGATTTGCGCAGCGTGTCGGTACGAACGGGCCGGTTATCAATTCCGAGCGAGCGCTGATGCAGCCAAAGTCCGGTTTCACCGTAGCGGCGTATGAGATCTCGCGCCTCTGTGGTCTGCAGGTCTCCTACCAGCCGATATCCGTCGCGCTCGAGCTTTTTCGCGAGCTGTTTACCGACCCCATGCAGAAACCCGACGTTTTTCTCAGCAAGCATCTCGACCGCTTCAGGTTTAGACAGAACCGCAAATCCTCGCGGTTTGTCCAACTCACTGGCAGTTTTCGCGAGGAACTTATTCTCTGAGAGTCCCACAGATATTGTGATCCCGACCTCGGTTTCGATGTCTCTGGCCAGGCGCGCCAATGAACGCGCAGGGATAGCATCATTCACGCGCGTGGTGCCAGACAGGTCTAGAAACCCCTCGTCGACGCTCAGCATTTGAACTTTTGGGGTGAGGGACTGAAACATAGTTCGGATGGTACGCGAGGCCTCCGAATAGGCTTCGCGGCGAGGTTTGACCACAACCGCTTCGGGGCACGCCTTGAGGGCCTTGAACATGGGCATCGCAGACCGGACGCCGTTCACCCGCGCGATGTAGCAACACGTCGCAACAACGCCTCGTTTGCCGCCGCCGACAATGACGGGTTTGTTCTTCAGTTCGGGATTATCCCGTTTTTCAATGGCTGCGAAAAACGCGTCGCAATCGATGTGCGCGATGGAGAGGGTTTCCAGATCAGGGTGGGAAATGATTCGATAGGAGCCGCAATTTGGGCAGGTCTCCGATTGTTTGGAGACATCAGCGTCGCAGTCTCTGCACATCGAGGGCATGAATGTTCATGCCATGTTCCGCGAAATGGCGCAATTGGAAAAGAAACGTTAACGAACCAGGCTATAAAAAGAATCGGGGCAGAAACGATCCCTGGTGATTCGGAATCGCGATTATGGCGAAACAAACCGCTCAGAAAGTTCTGATCGTTGAGGACAATGCGCTGAATATGCGTTTGTTCAGCGACCTGCTGGAAGCGAGCGGGTATGAGACGCTGCAATGCACGGATGGCGGCAAAGCTGCCGCGCTCGCCGTTGATGAACAGCCCGATCTGATCATCATGGACATCCAACTGCCAGAGGTATCCGGGCTGGATATCACTCGGTGGCTGAAGGATGATGAGCGGACGTCCGCTATTCCAGTCCTCGCCGTGACCGCCTTCGCCATGCGAACGGATGAATTGCTTGTCCGCGAAGCCGGATGCGAAGGTTATCTATCCAAACCCATCCAGGTTCGTTCATTCCTGAAAACGGTTGATGATCTAATGCCCAAGGTCAAGCCGACATGACCGCTCGTGTCCTAGTTGTCGATGATATCGAAGCTAACCGTCGGCTCGTTCAAGCCAAGTTGGAAGCGAAATACTACACTGTCATGCTGTCTCATTCCGGTGAGCACGCGATTAGCGCAGCGATACATCAGCAACCGGATATCATTCTACTCGATGTCATGATGCCCGGAATGGACGGGTATGAAGTTTGTCGGCAGCTCAAATCGAATATCTCCACCCGTCATATCCCGATCGTCATGCTGACGGCCTTGACCGATCGAGATGACCGGTTGCGGGGTCTGGAAGCCGGCGCTGACGATTTCCTGTCAAAGCCCGTCGACGATTTCGCCTTGTTCGCCCGGCTCGAAGCGCTCTCACGGTATAATGCCGTGGCGGATGAGCTCCGCACCCGGGAAGCCGCAAACCCGCATACGGCTAATTTTACAGAAGGCGAGCTCGTAACGCTCTCCAAGCCAGCCAGTATCCTGGTGGTCGATCAAAACAATGCCGAAGCGCGAAGAGTGGCGAGCGCGTTGCAGGCTGTCGGCAATCAAGCAGAGACGTGGATCGATGCTCAGAAAAGCGGGATCAAATTCAAGGAAATTGATCTCATCGTCCTCGCACTTTCGGGACAGAGGCACGATGCGCTGAAACTCTGCGCACAGCTGAGGTCGCTTCGAGAGGCGAGAGATTTCGCGATCATCGTGACCTGTGATGAGAAAGACCACCAACGCGCGGCCGAGGGTTTGCGTATTGGGGCCTCAGACATCATTCAGACCCCGCTCGACCTACAGGAGCTTCAGGCTCGCGTCGCAACGCAGGTTCGCCGTAAGCGCTACATACAGATCCTTAGAAAGCGCGTGGATACCGGGCTGGAGCTATCTGTGATCGATCAGCTCACCGGATTGTATAACCGTCGTTACATGCTTGAGCGCTTACAGCTCTGGATGCAGCGCTCGGCGCTAGACGGAAAGCCAGTGTCCGTCGTCGCGTTCGATATTGATCATTTCAAACGCGTCAATGATGAGCATGGCCACGAAGCTGGTGATCTGGTGCTGCAGGAATTCTCAGAACGCCTACGCACAAATATTCGACCGAAGGATATTGCCTGTCGTCCGGGTGGTGAGGAATTTCTGGTGATCATGCCAGAAACGCCCGGCGATCTCGCCTATATCGGGGCAGAACGCATACGGCACGCCATTGCGGCCGAGCCGTTCCTGGTTGAGCGCAACAATGAAGAAATTCGCGTCACCGTGAGCGCTGGCGTCGCCACGCACTATGGCGAAGATGCCTTGCTCGCTGATCTGCTCCACCGCGCTGATCAGGCGCTATACAAGGCTAAAGAGAACGGCCGGAACCGGATCGAGAAACTCGCAGCATAAAAAAAACCGGGCAAAACGCCCGGTTTCTTGATTCGTATCAGAGGACAGATCTTACTTGATCTTGCCTTCTTTGAATTCGACATGCTTTTTCGCAATGGGATCATACTTCCGCTTGACCATCTTCTCGGTCATGTTGCGTGGGTTCTTCTTCGTGACGTAGAAGAATCCGGTGCCTGCTGTTGAATTCAGGCGAATTTTAATCGTTGCCGGTTTGGCCATAACGGTGCGCCTTTTGCTAAGGGCTGAATCTCGAAAACGCGTCTAATGATGGGTTGTGAGACGGAAGTCAACCACGTGGACGCATCAAATTCTATCAGCGGAGTGCCCGCTTCGTGTCCAGCGCAGAAAGGGAGGTCCAAGATCGTCGTTCTTGCTAAGACGTTCTTCGATTTCACCGAGCATAAACCGCGTCACATTCGGCAAATCTAGCGCCATTGCGTCCTTGAGCGTGACCCATTGCAGATCATGCAATTCTGCGCCGTCCAGGGGCGGGCGGTCGTCGATCAACGTCAATTCTGCTTCGGCCATGAAGAATCGCGCGTCAAAACGCTTCGGACGATAGGGCGGGGTGATCGCGCGGCCGATGAAACGCAAATGTTCCAGGTTCGGCGCAATATCGAGCGCATAGAGTTTTTCCCAGCCCGCAGGCGCCTTGCGTGGCATTTCGGCTTGTTTGCCGAGCAACAGCCCGGTTTCTTCGAAAGTCTCGCGAATGGCTGTTAGGGCGAACGCCCGCGGCACGCGTTTGGTTTGAAACCGAAGCCGAGCCTCTTCTATAGCCGCCAACTCGCTATAGCTCGCAACCCGTCCATCTTGCGGATCTACTCGCCCACCTGGAAAGACGTATTTGTCTGGCATGAAATCATGTCGACCCGACCGTTTCCCCATGAGGACACGAGGTTGTGTCTGATCGCGTCGGACCAGGATGAGCGTGGCAGCATCACTGGGACGCGGACTTGGACGATCCGTCACAATAGTTTCGGCCGCGTCTTCGCGATCGTATGCATTCCCAAGATCTGGCTTACTCATCGCTGCTTTTTGCCTCTACCACCCGGCTTTCCTTTGCCGCGACCCGTTTTGCCAGAGCCCTTGCGCCCGTCATAGCGCTTCCCCCGCGTCCGCGGCTGTAGTTTTTCGCCGGGACGGCGCGGTTTGGGATCTGACAGAATCTCCAGAAGCAAGCCACCTTCGAGTGGCGTGACCTCGGAAAGTCTTACTTCTACGGTCTGTCCGAGTTCATAGCGTTTACCCGATTGATCGCCGATCAAGGCTTGCGAGCTTTCACTGTAGCGCCAATATTCGTGCGAGATCCGAGACGCCGGGCAAAAGCCATCGGCTCCGGTTTCATCGAGCTTGATGAACAGCCCCGACGCGGTGACGCCTGAGATGCGCCCGGAGAATTCCGCGCCTATACGATCAGCTAGGAACAGCGCAAGGTAGCGATCAGTGGCCTCTCTCTCGGCAGCCATGGACCGTCGCTCCGTCTGCACAAGATGTTGAGCAGTTTCATCAAGCTGTGCCGCTTGCTTATCGGTCAGGCCTTCTGGACCCAAATCGAGTGATCGGATCAGCGCGCGGTGTACAATCAGGTCGCTATATCGGCGGATCGGGCTGGTGAAATGCGCATACTTGCTGAGGTTCAGGCCGAAATGTCCGATATTGTCGGCGCTGTAGATCGCCTGGCTTTGCGTGCGTAGGACAATTTCAGAGATCGCGACGCTATTCTCCGTGTCTTCAAAGTCCGTCAGCAGTCGATTGAACCGTTTGGTCTGTGTTCTTTCCCCAAGCGGCCAGTCTACGTCGAGGGTTTTCAGGAACTCAGACAGAGCGGCAATCTTCGCGTCTGACGGTGCATCGTGGACGCGGTAGAGGAGCCGGCTTCCGAGCTTTTCGAGCTCCTCCGCAGCACAGACGTTGGCCTGGATCATCAGCTCTTCAATCAGCTTGTGCGCGTCAAACCTGGCTTTCGTTCGAATGCCGGCGACGGTTCCATCTTCGGCAATTTCAACCTTTCGCTCTGGCAAATCGAGTTCGAGAGGACCTCTCTGATCTCGCGACTTGGTAAGCGCCGCATAAGCGTCCCAGAGGGGCTTCAGCACGGGCTCGAGCAATGTCTGGGCGCGGTCCGTAGGATTGCCGTCAATGGCCTGCTGGGCCTCTTCATACGACAAGGCCCCGGCAGAACGCATCGTGGCGCGTAAGAACTTGTGTGATCGCTTGGTGCCTGATTGATCAAACTGTATCTCGACCGCCATGCAAGGCCGATCCTGACCCTCTTTGAGGGAACAGGCGTCCGCACTGAGGTCAAATGGGAGCATGGGGACAACCCGATCGGGGAAATATGTGGAGTTTCCTCGCTTCAGCGCCTCAACATCAAGCGCGCTGTCGGGTGTTACGTATGCGGCAACATCGGCAATTGCCACGATCACACGAAACCCGTGTTCCAGACGCTCGGCATAGACGGCATCGTCATGATCGCGCGCATCAGCCGGATCAATTGTAATGAGCGGTGTATCGCGCAGATCCGTCCGTTGAACCTTCTCGGGTGTGTGGGACTTGGCTTGCGCCAGAACTTCAGCCGGAAAGTCAGTTGGAATGTCGTGCGCAGCTATAGCCAGAAGGGAAGAGGCACGCGGATCTTCGCGGCGGCCAATCACTTCCGTGATGCGGGCGCGAACCGGTCCGTAGCCGCGCTGCGGCATCGGCAAGGCGACCACCAGGTCACCATCTACCGCACCGTTAACATCGGTCTCACGCACATGCAGCTCATGTTTGATCTTGCGGCTGGCTGGCTTGACACGCCCGCCACGCGCGGTGCGGAGATAGACCCCGGTGACCGGACGCTCTTCGTCGCGCTTCTCGAACAGTTTCATCAGACGCGCAGACCAACCGTCCTCGGTCTGTTTGATGCGCGCGAGCCCGCGGTCGCCAATTCCGGGGGCAGGGCCGCGCATCTTGCCGCTATACCCGTCAAACACGAGCTCCGGACCATACGGTCCCTCTTTTCCCGTCGCGCGAGCAATCAGGTCGCCATTCGCGTCGGTCTTTTCAAATACGATGACGGAAGTTGGCGGCGGTGCGTCGGCGCGCGCCCATGCGCGTTTTCCGGTTTTGGTTAGCGTACCATCCGCCTCCAACTCCTTTAGAATGGTGCGCAGGGTTTGTCGTTCACGGCCTTTCACTTTCAGGCCGCGGGCGATGTCTTGTTTGGATGTTGCGTCTGGATTCTGTTTCAGAAAGTCCAGTACCGTCTGTCGATCAGGGAAACTCATGGCGCGCGACTTACAGGAAGTTGCGGGCTTTGGCTTGTGATAATTGTCAGGCGGCGCGTTCTTCAAGTAAAAGCGATCCGCGGCTCAAGGCGATTTATTCGTCCAGATTGAGGCGCATCTCCGTAAGATACGCGCTGAACCCGGCTTTTTCATAGGCCCGCACCGCAGACGCGTTTTCCGGGTAAACCGTCAGATGGATCTCCAGCAGATCATTCGCGCGCGCCCACGCGAACAAGTGGTCAAGCACATGTTGGTTGACACCTCGTCCGCGATAGACGGGGTCGACATAAAGAAATCCGATAAACGCATGCTCTTCAGGCGTAAGATAATGCCGAGAAGGTTTTCGGCGGGCGTATCCAGATCCAATCAACGTGCCCTCAGCCTCTGCAACTACGACTTCTGCATCTGGATCAACGATCAGCGCCCCGACATCGTAGTAGCTGATCGGATTCGGCTTCAGCATATGGTCATAGGGTCGCTCAGCTCGAATGATCCCTTGCTCAAATGTCAGGAGAGTGGGGAGATCTTCCGGCGTTGCGGATCGGATAATGATGTCGGCGGTCATTTGACGACGTAATCTGAGCGGTTGCGCGCCGTCTAGTCCGACCGCGCCCAAACTTATACCTAACCGCCTGATCACAACCGAGACGATATATTCACGCTATAATTGAATTCGGCAACACTTTTTTTATCAGTTGAATCAATGATAAATATCAATGCTGGGTTGCATCAGTACTGAACTGCGTAAATACAGAGTGAAGTATAAAGGTCCGCTTATTCTTGTGTGGCGCATTTGTCTTCACTTCCACCGGCGGGGCGGAATCGCTCTGGTGAATTGGGTAGCGCAGATGAATATGCACGTTGAATTGCTTCAGTTCTATAGATGTAAGACTTTGTCAGATCTTTTGGATCGCACAACGGACGTTTTCGCCAGTATTGGCTTCCCGCACCTCGTCATGAAGTGGAGCCCTGCAGCGGCGAGTTCACGCAAAATGAATGAGAACAGTTCCATGATCTGGAACAATTTTGGTGTTCGCTTCGGCAGCCAGGCTGACGATCTCGCTGAGGCGCTGAGGGACTCTATATCGATCGGGATCGAGCAAGAACCGCGAGATACATTGGACCTGCACCGCTGGCGTCAATCTCAAGACGGCTCTTTTCAGCTATCAGGTGACGCGCCAAAACCGTTCTATCTTACGCGATACCAACAATCGATCATCCAGGATTTCGGTGAGGCGGCCTGGACCGAGTTCATCGTCCTGCGACTATCGCGAGAGCGTGAGCGCTTGCTGGTCCTGGAAGCTAAAACGCAGGATCGTTTAACACATCCCATGCTAAACGATGCTCACGCGGTGCTTTCGGTTTTCGCATGTGTTTATCAATGCCTGAACCGCCCAATCGCCGGGCCAAGTGTTGGTCCGGAGACGGGCGATGCTGAGAGCGTCTTATCGAAACGGGAACTTCAGTGCCTACAATGGCTGGCGGCCGGAAAGACTTATTCTGAAGCTGCGACGATCCTGGAGGTTTCGGAGCGCACCCTGCGATTTCATGTCGGCAATGCGAGACAAAAACTGGGCGTCTCCACAACCATGCAGGCCGTCGTCGCAGCGGCGCTCCACTTTGGCTTCGATCCGATTGATCCGCGTCAGTCCCGATACTTCTTGAGCCGTGCGCCGTTTCGATCCGCCACGCAGAAAGCTGGCTGACCCTAGTCGGAATAAGTTATCGTCGCAGAGCCAGAGATGTACTTTCCGTCCACGGTCAGGCCTTTCGAGGGGCTGGAGTTTGAGTATGAATTGTGTGAGGATTTCTGGGTGTGATCGAATTTTCCGGTTCCTTTCCCGGTCCCATGATCAAAAACCCAATTAGATGTGTAAACCGTCAGGGGTTTGTTGGCGGCGACACCGCAATATTCGAAAAACTCGACGGACGGTTCATAATAGTTGTTGCGCTGTTCGTTCCCGTTTCCATCCTTGTAATACGCGTAGACCTTTCCAATCGTTGGAGTGCAGGTGCTGCAGGACGGAGAGCACTTGTTTCCCGTCGGCTGCACGCCAATTGTGTCAGATGCCCCGGCCTTGATTGTATAGCTGCTGACGTCAGACTTGCCGTGCACCAGGCGCGCATGTTTGGATTGTCCGCCATGCAGGCGGAACGTGAGGTCCGTTCCAGTCTCATTCGCAATGTTCAGTTCAAAAATCGACGCTTCGGCGCTTGCGGTGTTTCCCGCGCATCCAAACATCAATGCGGCAACCGTGACGGTCGTGATCGTAGCTATCTTCATATTCTCCTCCAGATTCGAGATCAGATTCCTCAAAGGTTCGGACGCGAGCGAGGCGAGGAAAACTGTCCGATGTGACAGTCGAGAGGCGGTCTTCCTTACGGTACCACTGACGTTCCTCAGGTCATGTAAACGAAGGAAACGTCATGAGAATTATCCCCGGTACAGCGATTGCAGCCAGTGTTAGCGGAATGGTCGTGGCCATCGCCGCGCTGCCAGGTGTGGCGCATGCGGCGACGTCGGAAGAAGCTCGCTACACGCATCCGTCTTGCGAGAGCTCGACTTCATGCGGCGTGATTGTGATGGGCAATGGCGGCGTTTACACGCTGGATTGGGTGGAACTCGATGCCCATTCATCGCAACCGTCGAACGCACCTGATACATGTTCCGACATAGACCAGAAACTCACCCGCGACGTGCCCGCGGGCAATTATGATACGTTCGTGGTGCCCGCGAGTTGCTCCTACAAACTGAAACTCAAAATTCTCAGTGGAAATAGCAAAGATCAAAACCTGTTTCTGACACCAGGCTGTCAGATCATCGCTAAAGTGGCAGGGACCACAAGCTCCAACAGTTGGAAGTCACTGGATATTTCTACACTCTCTTCACAGGTTCCGACAAATTCTGACAACAAGCCCATCGACGGTCTCGGCCAAAAATGCGGCAAGCTCAGCGGCGCTTATCCAGATTAATCGGTTTTGGGGCGGCGCATCGCGGTGCGCCGCTCCGATCCGTTTATGAGCTGGTGATATCATGACGCGAGGGCGCACGGACCATCAATGTCCTTAGATCGAAAAATCAACTGGCGACGGGTCACGCGTAACGCGATGACCTCTATTGCCGTTCCGCTCATGAGCGTTGCCTGCATTGCTGATCCGAATTTTGTTACGGGCGGCGAAACACAGGCATTGCTGGAAGCGTTTGAGGCTCAATCACTTGTTATCGAAGAGGCAAAAATTGAGGCTGAGCGCGGAACGATCCGCTTTCTCCGCGTCGCGCTTGACCCTGTCTCCGGATTCCCGTTGCTGTCAGTCGATCTTGATCAGGCAGATCTGGACACGGTGCTCGCTCAAATCCTGCTAAGCCCCCTGGTCGAGTTTAGCGGTCAAAGATCAAAGCTAGGAATGCGCGTTTCTGCGCGGTTTAGCGATCGACCAATCGTCGAGGCCATCAACACACTGTTGGAAAGCACGGACCTGTATGTCGAATGGCGCGCCGGTATGTTGAGTTTCCAGACAGGTCGCCCCGTCCAGGACGACACAAATCGCGATGCTGGCGCAAGCCTGGACTGGAGCTCAATAGTAAGCCAGGAAATCGTGCTCGAAAACCTTGCCGCGTTGGATGTCGCCGCCATGATCTCCAGTCTTTTCCCGCCTGACGACGACTATGAAGCGGATGGGTTTACGGTGGGAAGTTTGCCAGAACTGAACGCCGTCTATCTCTCTGGGACGCGCGCTGCCGTCACCCGCGCGGCGCGCATCATCCGGCAAGCCGACCGCCCGGTTCCGCACGTAATCATAGAAGCGCTGGTGGTGAACATTGATACGTCTTCCGTGGAGTCCATCGCAATAAATCTCTCAGACGGCTCTGCGGGAAAGTTTGACCTGACATCGCTGGTTCCAGCTCAAACAGGCGGTAATCTCGTCGCATCTTTCTCAGATCTTGCGGCTAATTCAGCGGCGATCACGGCAAGCATAGATTTTCTCGCTGCCCAGAACGCGGTTGAAATTCTGGCGCGGCCGTATGTGGCGACCCGCAGCACAAAAGCTGCAACGATTTCCATCGTCGACGACCAGTTCGCCAGAGTGGACACGTCGGGTGATGATTCTTCGATTATCACGACAGATTCCATCACGGCCGGAATTTCTATGGAAATCACACCGATCGTCATGGCGGATGGCGGGATACGCGTGGATATAAATCTCGAGGATTCGCGCTTCTCGGCGACGGCCGGAGATATTATCATCGCTAAAGAGCGCAGCACGGCTACAACCTCCATGATCGTTCAGTCAGGACAGACTATTGTGATTGGAGGGCTGAACTCGCGGTATCGTCTGACAGATAAATCTGGCCTCCCCTGGCTTCGGCGTTTCCCGCTGCTCAACCTCCTCGGAGGAGAGCAGGGCGCAGTGGAATCACGTGAAGAACTTGTGGTCTATCTGACGCCTTATATCTGGGTCCCCGGGCTCGACACTCCAATGCCGCTGCCAGGACGTCCAGCGCCAGAATTGCCGACGTTCTTGAGCATAGAGAATGGCGGCCGAGCGGTTGAGTAATCAGACCCGCTATTTCTTCTTCGCCGGAGCTTTCTTCTTTTTGGGCGCGCGTTTCTTTTTACCGCCTTTAGCTTCTTTGGCTGCGAGGATCTCGAGCGCCTGATCGATATTTATCTCAGTCGGCTCCGTATCCTTTGGCAAGGTCGCATTTGTCTTCTGGTGCTTGATGTACGGACCATAGCGCCCATCCAGAACTTGTACCGGATCGCCACTGGACGGATGCGCGCCAAGATCTTTCAGCACTTTCGGAGCAGCCCGACCACCGCGTCCACCGCCAGCGCGTTTGTCTGCGATCAGGGAGACGGCGCGATTGAGGCCGATTGTGAACATCTCTTCGACGCTGGCCAGGTTGGCAAACGTGCGCTGGTGCTGAACGTAGGGGCCGTAGCGCCCGAGATTGGCTAAGATTGGCTCTTCGTCTTCCGGGTGCTTACCGACTTCGCGCGGGAGACTGATCAGCATCAGCGCTTTTTCAGGATCAAGCTCTTGTGGAGACCAACTCTTAGGCAAACTGGAGCGCTTTGGTTTATCTTCGCCAATGTCCATTTCGAGATAAGGCCCGAACCGACCCGACTTTAGCAGAACTGGCTGTCCGGTTTCTGGGTGAGTCGTAATCTCCTCGCCGTCTGGATTAATGGCGTTTTCAGCTTCTTCCTGCGTCGAGAATGGCCGTGTGAACTTGCACTCCGGATAGTTCGAGCAACCGACAAAGGCGCCGTGGCGACCGAGCTTCAGGCTAAGATCGCCCGCGTTGCAAAGTGGACAAAGGCGCGGCTTCTCTTTCACGTTGCCGTTTTCATCCAATGGCGGAAACACATGGTGGCCGAGCGAGTCGTTCAGAACATCGAGAACCGCTGAAACTCGTAGGTCTTTGGTTTCGTCAATCGACGCTGTGAATTGCGTCCAAAATTCGCGCAGGAAGGCTTTCCAGTCGAGCTTTCCGTCGGAAATAACGTCGAGTTTCTCTTCGAGGTTCGCGGTATAATCGTACTGAACGTACCGTTGGAAGAAATTCTCCAGGAAAGAAGTAACCAGGATGCCTTTGTCTTCGGGAACCAATTGCTTTTTCTCGATCCGGACATAGTCGCGGTCGACGAGCGTCGACATGGTCGACGCATAGGTGGACGGACGCCCAATGCCGAGTTCTTCCAGTCGCTTGACGAGGCTGGCTTCGGTGTATCGCGGAGGAGGGGTCGTAAAGTGCTGCTCGCTTTTCGCTTCCAGGAGGTCGGCGTGCTCACCTTCATTTAGCTTAGGCAGGCGGGCTTCAGCGTCTTCATCCTTGTCCGTATCATCCCGCCCTTCAGTGTAGAGCTTGATGAAACCATCAAAAACCAGAACCTGTCCCGTCGCGCGAAGCATCGCGGACTTGTCTTTATTGTGCAGGTCGATCGTCGTGCGCTCAAATTTGGCGGGTTCCATCTGAGACGCCACGGCGCGGCGCCAAATCAGCGCATAGAGCTTCCAGAGATCGCCGTCGGACTGCTTATAGTCGTCTGGTCGGAGGCTGAAGCTCGTCGGGCGGATGGCTTCGTGCGCCTCTTGAGCGTTCTTTTGCTTTGACGAATAGCGTCGCGGCTTTTCAGGCAGGTAGTTTGCGCCATAGTCACTTTTGATGTGATCTCGGGCGGCGTGGTACGCCTCCTCGGCCATATTCACGCCGTCGGTCCGCATATAAGTGATGCGCCCCTCTTCATACAGCTTCTGAGCCGCCTGCATGGTGCGCTTGGCTGAGAACCCCAGGCGACGCGACGCATCTTGCTGAAGGGTGGACGTAATGAATGGCGGAGGCGGATTCCGTTTGACCGGCTTGGCCTCGACGCTGCTGACGGAGTAGCCGCCAATCTTGACCTTATCGAGCGCAGTTTGCGCCGCCGCTGCATCGGGTAGGTCGAATTTCTTCAGGGCTTTTCCATCGAGCGAGTGTAAACGGGCTTCGAAATCTGTGCCGCCTGGTGCCCGGAGGTTCGCTCCAATGGTCCAGTACTCCTCCGGTTTGAATTTTTCGATCTCCAGCTCGCGATCGACAACGATCCGAAGCGCTACTGACTGAACCCGTCCAGCCGAGCGCGACCCCGGGAGTTTACGCCAAAGCACCGGAGAGAGATTAAACCCTACCAGATAGTCTAGCGCCCGGCGTGCGAGATATGCGTCGACGAGTTCCTGATCAATCTCGCGTGGGTTTTCCATCGCGCTGGTGACAGCCGTTTTGGTAATGGCGTTGAAAACAACGCGCTCAATCGGCGTATCCTTTTTGATGGCGCGGCGCTTTTTGAGCGCGTCCAGAAGGTGCCAGGAAATCGCCTCACCTTCACGATCGGGGTCGGTTGCAAGGATGAGTTTGCTGCCTGATTTGATCGCTTCTGCAATTTCTCGAATCCGCGCCTGACTCTTAGAATCAGCCTGCCACACCATCTCGAAATCATTGTCAGGATCTACGGAGCCGTCTTTTGATGGCAGATCTCGGATGTGACCGTAAGAGGCGAATACTTTGTAATCGCTTCCGAGATACTTGTTGATCGTCTTCGCTTTGGCGGGGGACTCAACAACAACAATTTTCATGGGAGGGCGGCTCCTGATTGGGCTTCAAGGCGCCGGAAACTGGTTGCGCCCGCGCCCTCTGTCAAGAGCGCATAGGTATTAGCCGTCTTCCTGATAGGCGAGAACGGTCAGCGATATGAATAATGCACAAAGCGCCGGGGACCACGCTGCGATGACCGCGGGGATCGCTCCTGATGATCCGAAGCTTGAGGCAATCTGCGTGACGAAAAACAAGGCCACCGCTGCGCCCGCGCCGGTCGCGATCAGTCGGCTCGTCCCGCCCAGCCTGGACAAACGAAGGCACACAATCGCGCCGATCAGCGCCATAGCTGTGAAGAGCACAGGAAGTGACGTCAGCCCGAACCAGCGCATCGAGAACCTGGACGTATCGAGGCCCGCTCGTCCGGTCTGGTTGATGAAACCAGGTAGTCCCCAGAAACCGATCGTGTCGGGAGATGT
Source organism: Hyphomonadaceae bacterium (assembly GCA_043513745.1). GTDB lineage: Bacteria > Pseudomonadota > Alphaproteobacteria > Caulobacterales > Hyphomonadaceae > Henriciella. The sequence goes on along the minus strand of CP121341.1, from coordinate 2,984,857 downwards.
GAACCGCGAAAGGAGGGTATTTGGATCGAGGTCGGTCTCAATCGCCAAGCTGTCGAGGCGGAGCGGCGGCCCGTCAGGTGTATTCTCCACGAGGTTCGTAAGCTGCCAGAACCCTTCCGAAATCGTCGCGGTCTCAGCATCAATTCGGCGAATGAAGCGGAACCGGGAGGTCGGGCGCGCGCCTTCATAGACACGGCCTTCTTCCAGAAACCGCACCTTGGTGAAGATTTGCCCGGTGCTGTCGACCGACGCGGCGTGAATAACGATTTGGCTGTCATCGTTGCCCTGACGTAGCCAAACGTCCGTCCGGACCCGGTCTACAACCTGTCCGCCTTCCTGCAGCAGATTTGCTCGTGTTTCTTCGAATCGTTCCGACAGTAGAGCGCCAAGCGGGTTCAAGATAACCATTGCGAACACGCCTAGTCCCGCTGCCAGGATGATCACCGGCGCTAGGAATTGCCAGGCCGATTGTCCCATAGAACGGATGACAGAAAGCTCCGAGCTCTTGGAGAGTTGATTGTATGCGATCATCGCGGCAACCAGGATCGCGAAAGCAAGCGTTTCTTCTATAAGGCCAGGCAGTTTCATCAAAGACAGCTGGACCGCGCCCCACGGTGACAGTTCAACGTCTTCACCCACGGTTCGCAACTGTTCCACAATATCCACAAGCATGATGGTGATCGCAAACAGCCCGAGCACGAGGGTGAGCGCAAAGAGGCAGCGTAAGAATATGTAGCGTTGGATGCGCGATCCGATCATTTCGAAGGCGCTCCTTTGATCCGTTCACCGCGATTGAAGAGAACGTAGGACAGGATCGCAATCGCAGCTATCGGGACGATCCACTGCACGATATTGATGGATGGAGCGCTTCCGCTACTCGACTGAACCGAGAGCTGGATGATGATCAGCATCAGAGCGCCGCCAGACGCAATGACGATTCGGCGAGAGTAGCCTCTGCGACTAAAATTACCGCCCATCACTGCAAGGATCGCCATCATCGCCATCGCGATGCCGATCAGGGGAGACGACAGCCTTGAATGGGCCTCAGACAGGTATTCAAGCTCGTTCTTTCGTTCGTTATAACTAGATCGATCGATGAACAGGAGCTCGTGCAGGTAGCGATCCGAGGCCTTGTAGATCAGTTTTCGATCTTCATTCACGAACGGAGACAGATCGAAGGTCGATTGTTCAAAGTTTAGAATGTTGATCGCGCCATTCTGATCGAGTTGATGGATCTGACCATTGAACATCACGATGGCAGGCTGGCCGTCGACTTCGATGAACCGACCTCGTTCGGCGAGGTAATCCCGCGCGTCCGGTTGGCCTATTCGCTCTGCGATTTGTACTCCAATCAGGTCTTGGCCTTGCTGATCGCGCGCGAACACCGTGAGGTTCGCGTCAGGGGTCGTGAACTGTCCGGGACGAACAAGCGACGAGGCCAGATCTGCGCGGGCTTCATTTACCGTTGTGCGCATCTCTCTTTGCGCTGACGGCTGCACCCAGAGATTGACCCCAAGATGTATAACAGCGCCGAGTACAGCCAGGCGAAGGATTGGAGAAGCGACTTGCCAACGGGTCATACCCGCGGCTTGGGCCACCACGATTTCGCTATCGCGGTGCAATCGGTTGAGCGCCCAAATCGTCGCAACGAACATTGCCATCGGCGTCAGCAGCGCAACGATTTGCGGGACCCCCAAAGCGACAATCTTGAAGAAAGTTAGCGCGCCTTGACGGTTCTCGACGATAATATCCGTCTGAGACAGACCCTGCGCTAGAATGGCAAGCAGGGTCAAACCGCCGACAATAATCAGCACAGACCGCAAAACTCGGCTAAAAAGATAACGCTGAACCCGGTTCATAGTTGAATTTGTTCGTTTTCCTGTCTGTTTTCCTGACTAGCGAGTTGCGTCGCGCGCGTCGATGCTTACTTTGCGCCTCAAATGGAGTTGTTGCATGAAAATTACATTCACCGAGGGTTCTAAGTCGGAAATCGTCGGATTTATGGTCGATGAAGGTGGAAAATTGCCATCGTCGGCCGAAGCATTGGATAAAGATGCCGGAGGCTTGCTGACGGAGGCGAGCGCTTCGGGACGTTTTTCCGGCAAGACCGGCCAGCAGGCCTTTGTCGTACTGCCCAAGGGAAGTCGCGCGAAACGCGCAGCTTTGATTGGCGCTGGCAAAGCTAAAGATCGCGACGATCGCGCTTGGGAACGAATTGGTGCGAGCACCTACAAAGCGCACGCCAATAGTGGCTTCAAGTCTCTCGACCTACATATCGATGATCCCGAAAACGCTGCGCGGGCTGCTCTCGGCGCTAAGCTCGCAGCTTATCGGTTCGATAACTATCGCACGAAAATGAAGGCCGAGGACAAACCGAGCCTCGGAGCCATTAATTTCATCACGACGGATAGCAAAGCCGCCAAGACTGCGTTCAAGCCACTCGATGCGGGCGCTGACGGAACCTATCTGGCGCGCGACCTCGTCAATTTGCCGCCGAATGATCTGTATCCCGGAAGCTACGCTGCGAAAATTGAAGAGCTTGCCGAACATGGCCTGGAAATTGAGATTCTCGGCGAGAAAGAGCTGGAAAAACTCGGCATGCACTCGATGCTGGGTGTCGGGCAGGGCAGCGTCAAAGAATCAAAGCTTGGTATCATGCGCTGGATGGGCGGCAAAGACGGGGAAGCTCCGGTCGCGCTCGTTGGCAAAGGCGTCTGTTTCGATACGGGTGGCATCTCTCTGAAGCCAGGTGCGGGCATGGAGGACATGCGCGGCGATATGGGCGGTTCAGCTGCTGTTGTCGGTGCGATGCTCGCGCTCGCCAAACGCAAAGCCAAAGCCAATGTCGTTGGCCTGGTTGGCCTGGTCGAGAATATGCCCGACGGCGACGCCATTCGCCCAGGTGACATTCTCACCTCTGCGTCCGGTCAGACCATCGAAGTTCAAAACACCGATGCCGAAGGGCGTCTCGTTCTGTGTGATGTGCTCTGGTATGCGCAGGAACATTACAAACCGACAGCCATCGTCGACCTGGCAACGCTCACGGGTGCAATCGTGATCGGGCTCGGTCATCACCATGCCGGTTTGTTCACCAATGATGATAAGCTTGCAGGTCAGCTTACCGATGCCGGCCTGACAGAGGGCGAACGCGTCTGGCGTCTGCCGCTCGGATCAGAGTATGACCGTCAGCTCAAATCCAAGTTCGCGGATATGCGAAACATTGGCGGCCGAGCTGCTGGCTCGATCACGGCAGCGCAATTCCTTCAGCGCTTCATCAAAAAGGGACAGACCTGGGCGCATCTCGATATCGCTGGCGTCGCCTGGGTAGAAGGCGAAAAAGCGCCGACAGATCCGAGTTGGGCGAGTGGGTTTGGTCCACGACTTCTCGATCGTTGGATTGCCGACAATTATGAAAGCTAAAACATGAGTGAGGCCCAGAAGCCCGAATGGTGGTTCTATCACCTGCAGCGCACAACGCTGGAACGGGCGGTTGGGCCTTTGCTCGAGAAGTGCCTCGAACGGGGTTGGCGCGTGCTTGCGGTCAGCCCCGATGTGACTCGTCGCGCTACGCTGGATGAAGCGCTCTGGACCTTTGACGATCAGAGCTTCCTGCCACACGGCCAGTCTGAAGCGGAAGGGCTTGATCCTGCTGATCAGCCCATCCTGATCAGCAGCGCAGCCGATAATCTGAATCAAGCTTCTGTTGCCTTGCTAATGGACGGCGTCGATTTGCCGGTCGACGCGGACTATGAGCGGTGCATGGTTATGTTCGATGATGGCGACTCCAAAGCGCGCCAAAAAGCAAGAGAACAATTCAAAGCCGCGAAAGATGCGGGCCTTTCGGCGCGGTATTTCCAACAGGCAGAGCGCGGATGGAAAGAGGCGGGCAAATGACGACACTCTATCTCGGGAACAAGAATTATTCATCCTGGTCGATCCGGGCGCTGCTCGTAGCGCGGGCGTCAGGGCTCGATATCGAGGAGCGTGTATTACCGCTCGGTCCTGAGGAAACCTATGAGATCTTGCTCCGGGAAACCAATCAGCATCGCGTTCCGGTCCTCGTGACCGACGGCCTTGTCATTCATGACAGTCTGGCGATCGTTGAATGGCTCGCTGAGAAAGCCGGGCCGGGCAAGGTCTGGCCGGTGGATGAGATCAAACGCGCCAAAGCTCGCAGCCTATGCGCTGAGATGCATGCCAGCTTTATCGATCTACGCAGCGATATGGGCGTCGACATTCGGTCCTCTCACCCGACCCCCACAATGACGGGTGGACTGAAGTGGGACATCAACCGCGTCCTCGAGATCTGGTCCAGTGCCCGCGCTGAATACAAGACGGACGGTCCTTATCTGTTTGGCGAATGGTCTGCCGCGGATGCGTTCTTCATGCCCGTAGCGACGCGGTTTCGAACCTACGGTATCGAACTGGAAGGGGCGCACGAAGCGTACGCGCAAGCGGTCCTATCGCACCCACTCTCAGTTCAGTTGATCGAAGAAGCGAAAGCTGAGCCCTGGACGGTCGATCTTTCCAAATTCCGCCCGAAGAGCGCGGACTAGTTCAGTGCTTCTCGCCCGCGGGTTTAGTGATCACCGTAATGACAAAGACGATCAGGGTCAGGATGCCATAGCTTCCAGCGACTTTCAGCGTGTGCGGCGGAAGCGTTCCCGTCCACAGGAAATACAACCCATATCCCGCGGCGATTAAAACCGCGAAGGCGAGCATCATTCTGAGTGTTCCACCCATAGTCGTCTCCCATAATCATCTCTGACCGTATCAGACTCGTCCAGGCTTATGAAGATTGGATATTTCGGTGCAGACTTCGGTTGCCGCCGCTGAATTGCATCGCTATAGGCGCGCCAAGTTCTCTTATATTTTGACTACAGGAGCCTACCATGGCTGGAACGCGCACATTCTCAATCATTAAACCGGATGCGACGGCTCGCAATCTGACCGGTGCCATCAACAAAGTCATCGAAGAAGGTGGCCTTCGCATTGTTGCGCAGCGCCGCATTCAAATGACTCAAGCGCAAGCTGAGCGTTTTTACGGCGTTCACAGCGAGCGTCCATTCTTTGGTGAGCTTGTCGAGTTCATGACTTCCGCTCCGGTCGTTGTGCAGGTTCTTGAAGGCGAAAACGCTGTTGCGCGCTACCGTGATGTGATGGGTGCAACCAACCCGGCAGAAGCCGCAGATGGTACGATCCGCAAACTGTTCGCCAAGTCTATCGGTGAAAACTCAGCTCATGGTTCAGATAGCGACGAAAATGCTGCGCTCGAAATCGCTCAGTTCTTCAGCGAAGCGGACATTGTCGGCTAAGCTGGTCTCAAATCAGATTTGGAAAGCCGTTCTCAGACCGAGAGCGGCTTTTTCTTTGAGCGGATTTGTTCAGCGGCTAGGGCAACCGCTTTAGGATACAGCTTATGCTCCTCGCCGAGAACGCGGTCGGCCAGGGAATCAGCCGTGTCGTTCGCCAGCACAGGGACGCGGGCCTGAGCGATCACGCCTCCCTCATCGACACCTTCTGTGACCCAATGGACTGAACAGCCGGCTTCAGCGTCGCCGGCATCGAGGGCACGCTGGTGTGTATGCAAGCCGGGATATTTGGGAAGCAGCGAAGGATGGATATTGATCATTCGACCGGTCCATTGGCTCACAAACCAGGGTGTCAGGATGCGCATGAAACCCGCCAGGACCACCATTTCAATCTGATTCTCGATCAGCACTGATTGCAACGCGCGTTCGAAGGTTTCGCGGTCCTTGCCATACGCTTTGTGATCGATAGAAACTGCCGATAGTCCTGCATTGGCGGCCGTTTCAAGACCTTGTGCATCAAGTCTGTTCGACAGGACTAGGATTGGTCGGGCCGGATAATCATCAGCTTCCGCGGCGCGCAGGATCGCTTCCATATTGGTGCCGCGACCAGAAATCAGTATCGCGAGCCGGAGCGGGGTCATTTCTCGACGAGATCGCCAATCACGACGGGTGTTTCGCCGAGGGCTTTGAGTGCAGTCACAACCGTATCTGCGTCGTCCTTGGCCACTGCAAAGACTAAACCGATGCCCATGTTAAACGTCCGGTGCATCTCGTCTTCGACGATATTGCCTTCGCTCTGTAACCAGTCGAACACAGGGGGTGCGACCCATGCTTTGCGATCTATCCGCGGCGACAAGTGATCCGGACACATTCGCGGGGTATTCTCTGTAAGCCCTCCGCCCGTAATGTGGGCGAGGCCTTTGATGTTTCCCGTCTTGATTAATGGCAGGGCCGCAGCGGAATAAAGCCGTGTTGGTCTAAGTAAAGCGCGTCCCAGCGTTTCTGAATTCGAGAACGGTGCAGCGTCTTCGTAAGATAGACCTGTGCGCTCAACCACTTTGCGGATGAGCGAATAGCCATTTGAGTGCGGGCCGCTCGAATGGATCCCGATGAGGACGTCCCCGGCCTGCATTTCGTCCATGCGGGGAAGTATGTCCGCTCTTTCAACGGCGCCAACGACGAATCCGGCGAGGTCATAATGTCCGGGCGGATACATGCCGGGCATTTCAGCCGTTTCGCCACCAATCAGGGCGCACCCAGCTTGTTTGCAGCCATCCGCAATTCCGGCGATCACTTGTTCGGCAATTCCGTTCTCGAGCTTTCCAGTGGCAAAATAGTCCAGGAAAAACAGTGGCTCAGCGCCTTGGGCGAGAACGTCGTTCGCGCACATAGCGACGAGGTCAATCCCAACCGTATCGTGAATACCGGTTTCGAAGGCGAGCATCAGCTTGGTGCCCACGCCATCGGTGCCAGAAACGAGGACAGGGTCCTGCCATCCGTCCTTCTTGAGGTCAAAAAGGGCGCCGAAGCCGCCAAGTCCGCCCATCACCCCCGCACGGCGAGTGGCTTTGGCGAGAGGCCCGATGGCTTTTACAAGTTCATCGCCTGCCTCAATATCGACACCAGCGTCGCGGTAGGACAGGGAATCAGAAGCGTTTTTCGTCATGGCGCGCGCGTTAGCATGGCCTCTGGCTGCTGACCAGCACGCATCAACGGTTCACGCGCACCAAGACTGTTGATAGAACAGTTTCGAGTTTAGAGGACTGCCACATGATTCGCCTGATCCTGATTGCCTTCGCGTTTGCATCCATGTCTCTGATGAGTGCTCAAGGTCAGAGCCGAGAGGTCTATACGATCCACGGAATTGCGGTGGACGAGCGTGCACCAACCGTTGGCGAGGCGCAGCAAAAAGCCTTCGCCTATGCCAAACGGGTTGGAGCGCAGCGCCTGATTGAGCGATTTACTCTGCCAGAGGACCGGGCGGCAGCGACAGATCTCATTATCGATCAAGCGCTAGCAGATCGCATCGCTGCGGCCGTAGACGTAGAAGAGGAAATCGCGGGCGCGGGTCGATATCGCGGTAGCCTGGCCGTAGTTTACAATCCAACCCAGCTTCGATTGGCTTTGACGCAAGTCGGACTCCCATTCACAGACAGCCTGGGTCCAAGAGCTGTCTTGTTCACAACCACTTCGAACGGAATGGATTTCGCCTGGAAGATGGCCTGGGACGAAACTCCGAAAGAAAGCCTGGTGCCTCTCCTCGTCAGTGATACGTCGGGATATCGCCCCGATACGGACTGGCAGGTCCTTCAAGACGAAATCGCGCTTTATGGCGCTCAGCGCGGCATGTTTGCAAACCTACGCGGTGGTCAAGGCGGATATCTGGTCGATCTGGTTTCCGTAACGCCCTCGGGGACCCGGACGATTGGAACGACCCGCCGCGCCTCCACGCTGGGGGGCGCAAAGACTGCGGTTGTCGAACTCCTCAACGAAGAATGGAAACGAACTTCGATCGTGCGTGACACCAGCCGGACACTGATTGAAGCGACCGTTCGCTATACATCTCTGGCTGAGTGGAACACGCTGCGAGGCGCGCTGGTCCGTTCGCCTCTGGTTTCGAATTTTCAGACCCGCGCGATCTCTACCGATGGGGCGTTCATCGCCTTTGCATTCGCTGGAGACGGCCAACGTCTCACCTCTGACCTTCGCGATCGGGGGGTCGTCATCAATGCCGAAGAGATCGGTTGGGTGATGACGTCCGCGATCAGTGGCGGGCAATAGAGCAGAGGGCGAACCTACATGCCGCCGTCGAGGCAGATTCCAATCCAATTTCCGGAAGCGAGCCTCAGCTTTGACGATATGGCCATCACCGCGGCCAATCGCGCTGTTTGTGCTGCGATCCGAAACACCGACAGATGGCCCTATCACGCATTCTGCTTGATTGGCGCTCCTGGAAGCGGGGTTTCAACCCTCGCCAAAGCCTGGGCACTAGAGCGCAGCGCAGATTATCTCTCGGGCGTGGCGCTCTCCAAGCAAAACGACAAGGCGCTGGAGGCGCTCAGTCAATCGGATGTCGTGATAGATGATGTTGACCAGATGAAGCAGGCGGAGCGCCTCCTCATCCTGCTCAGCGCGGTCAAGCGAAACGGCAATCGCATCTTACTGGCTTCCCATAGCGCGCCTGCATCCTGGCATTTCCAGTCACCAGACCTGAACTCGCGTCTGCATGCCGCTCCGCTTGCAGAGATACCGGCTCCGGACGAGGAATTGATGCGCACGCGGCTCAAACGGGCATTTGCGAGATCCGTGTTAAAGCTTCCCAAACCGGTTGAAGACTACCTTGTCACGCGATTGGGCCTGGATTACTCGCTCATCGAACACTCTGTGGAAATCCTCGCAGGCGCCAGCGGCGAACGTCCGCTGACCATTCCGCTCGCGAGAGAAATCCTGGAGGAAGAGAATTCGTAGTGCTGTCAGAGCAGGTGTTATCAAATGACCAATCGGTTGAAGGTGCCAACGAACGCGTCCGAACGTTACATAAACCGAGAGCTCTCCTGGCTTAAGTTCAACGAACGGGTTCTGGAAGAAGCCCGAAACGTCTCGCATCCTTTGCTCGAACGGCTGCGTTTCCTGTCGATCTCAGCGAACAATCTCGATGAGTTTTTCATGGTCCGATATGCTGGCCTTAGGGAACAGGCGCGCGCTGGTATTCAAAAACTTAGTCTCGAAGGACGCACACCGGCTGAACAAGTCTTCGAAATCGAGGCCGCCGCTGAAACCCTGATGAAAGATCAGCAAGATTGCTGGGGTGAATTGCGTGCTGAGCTAAAAAACGAGCAAATCGAGGTGCTCGCGATGTCAGAGCTCAAACGCTCCGACACCGTCTGGCTGAAAGAACGGTTTGAAAGCCACATTTTCCCGATCCTGACCCCTCAGGCGGTCGACCCGGCGCATCCATTTCCTTTCATTCCAAATCTTGGCTTTGCGGTCGCGTTCCAACTCAATCCAGCAAACGGTCGATCGGGAGAACCCATGGTCGGCCTCGTGCCGATGCCTGCCTTCTCGGCTCGTTTCATACGATTGCCTGACAGGAAGTCCGGCGTGGTGCGCTTCGTGCGTCTCGAGAGTGTCATCGCGCACTATCAGAGCATGCTGTTTCCAGGTTTTGTCGCCAAAGGGCACTGCGTGTTCCGAATTGTTCGAGACAGCGATATCGAGATCGAAGAAGAAGCCGAAGACCTTATCGCCGAGTTTGAGATCCTTCTGAAACAACGACGCCGGGGCCGAATCGTCCGGATACACATCGATTCAGACGGCCCCAAATCGTTGCGAGATTTCGTTGCACGGGAAATGGGCGCCGAAGCCCGGGATATCATGCTGCTTGATGGGCTTCTCGGCATGAAGGACCTGTCTGGCTTGGTCATGAATGATCGCCCGGATCTACTGTTCAAGCCATTCGAAGCTCGGTTCCCCGAGCGAATTCGGGAAATGGGCGGAGACTGTTTCGAGGCGATCCGGGCCAAAGATATCCTTGTCCATCACCCATATGAATCCTTCGATGTGGTGGTCCAGTTCATTCGCCAGGCAGCGCGAGACCCGAACGTTGTCGCGATCAAACAGACCCTGTACCGCACAACGCTGAACTCACCGATTGTTTCGGCATTGATCGAGGCTGCGGAAGAGGGGAAGAACGTCACCGCCTTGGTTGAGATCAAGGCGCGGTTTGACGAAGAAACCAATCTCAGACTTGCGCGCGATTTGGAACGCGCAGGGGTGCAGGTTGTATACGGCTTCATTGACCACAAGACCCATGCGAAGGTCTCGCTCATATTGCGCCGTGAAGGGGCGGGGCTGCAGACCTATACGCATTTTGGAACCGGCAATTATCACCCGGTGACTGCTAAGATATACACTGATCTGGCACTTTTCACCGCGGATCCAATCATGGGCCGTGATGCGGGGCGACTGTTCAACTACATCACCGCCTACAGGGACCCTCCCGAAGAAGGGCCAGAGCTCGAAAAGCTGGTCATGTCGCCTTTCGCCATGGAGACCTTTCTGATCGACAAGATCAACGCTGAGGCGCGCGCAGCCAAAGCTGGCAAACCGTCCGGGATATGGGCGAAAATGAACTCCGTCGTGGATAAGGACGTTATCGACGCGCTCTATAAAGCTAGCCAAGCGGGCGTACCCATTCGATTGGTTGTTCGCGGGATCTGTTGCTTGCGCCCAGGTGTTCCAGGCCTTTCGGAGACCATTCAGGTTAAGAGCCTCGTTGGGCGTTTTCTAGAACACTCTCGGATCGTTTGTTTTGCCAATGGCGAGACGCTGCCGTCCGAAAAAGCCAAGATCTATATGTCGTCCGCCGACTGGATGGATCGCAATTTGAAGCGCCGCGTGGAAGCACTGGTGCCGATCGAAGTCCCCACCGTGCATCGCCAGGTGCTCCACCAGATTATGGTTGCGAATCTCAATGATGACGAGCAGAGCTGGGAAATGGGCGCTGATGGAAATTATACACGGATCGTCCCAAGTGGTCCGGAGGGCGGGTTTAGCGCGCACAATTACTTCATGGACAATCCAAGCCTGTCAGGTCGGGGATCGGCGCTGGTGGTGAGTGAACCGCCGCGTCTCGCACCGCGCAAACGTGAGCGCAAATCGAAATGATTTCCGTCAGCAAGATTGCCATCATCGATATCGGCTCGAACTCGTGTCGGATGGTGATTTACGAGCAATCCGGCGGGGCCTTAATCCCGTACTTCAACGAAAAAGCCATGGCGGGCCTTGGTCGCGACTTGGCGGAAACGGGACGCTTGTCTCCAGCAGGTAAGGAGCTGGCGCTACAGACGTTTCACCGGTTCCGCGCAATCACGGCGAGTCTAAATATCACGGATGTCCGCGCCGTCGCGACGGCAGCCGTACGTGAAGCCATTGACGGTGATGAGTTCAAGGAAGTGGCAGAACGTATCTTGGGTGTAGAAATTCAAGTGCTTACGGGCGCCGATGAAGGGCGTTTGTCAGCGGTTGGGGTCAAAGCTGGCTTTATCAATCCGAAGGGTCTTGTCGCGGACCTCGGTGGCACGAGTATGGAATTGCTACCGCTCTCCGACGACACCACGGGGGAGACATTCCTCCTAGGCCCCCTCGCACGGAGCATGGATACTGAACTCAGCCCAGAGAAACGAGCCAAAGCCATGCGCAAGATCCTGGGCAGTAGCAACCTCGTCGAAGGTCATCAGGGTGAAAAGCTATATGCGGTCGGTGGGGCCTGGCGAAACGTAGCGGCGGTTCACATGATGCTGTGCAACTATCCGCTGAAGGTCGCGCATGGATACACGATGTCGAGGACGGACGTGCGCAATGTGATCGATGCAGCCGACCTCGCGAAGTCCGACAAACTGACCCGCGAGCAATTACAAGGCGTTTCGAAACGCCGGTTCGACACTCTGCTACATGCAGCCATCTTGTTGGACACGCTGATGCACCGACTGGAAACAGACAAGGCCGTCATTTCTTCGTTCGGCCTACGCGATGGTGTGGCTGCCGATACGCTCGACGTCGACGGCGCCAACGGCCTGCTGGATGCGATCCCGCTCTTCTTACGCTCTACTCAGGAGTCGGTTCTTTTTGGGCGCGAGCTTTTCAGCTTCATCTACCCGATTTCTGAGCAATTCAAGCAATCTGAAACAGTGTTGCGCGCGATCTGCATGATGGCGGATGCAGGTGCTCGCATGCATCCGGACCACCGCGCCAATCTTGTTTATGAACAAGTCCTGCGCGCGCCAGTTCCAGCGTTGTCTCATAACCAGCGCCTCTTCGCGGCCTATGCGGCTGCATCGCGATACACGTTCAAGTTCATCGAGGAACCGGGTTACGCTGGAATGTTGAAGCTCAGCATGAAGCGGCGTGCCAAAATCCTTGGCTGTGCTATGCGGCTGGCGAGTGTGTATTCAGGACGGTCTGGTCCGATCCTCGCCACGGCACGTCTGAACGTTTCAGACGGCGCGCTCTGCATGCATGTGGATCGAAACTACAGCGATCTAATTTCTGAAACGGTAGAGCGACGGTTGGCGCAATTATCCGGCCTGATGAAGCTTCATCCGCGACTGATCGTGGACTAAATCAGAGTTCGAAGAGCCGAACCTGACCGTCCTGGAATGACAAAGCGAGCTTTCCGGAAAGCAAAGCCAGCGCTTTCTTGCCGAACAGTTCATACCGCCAGCCTTTCATGGCCGCGATGTCATCGCCTGTTTCGCCGCGCGCCAAACGTTCGACATCTGCCGCGTTGGCAATCAAGCGAGGCACGACATTGGCTTCTTCGCTCACAGCTTTGAGCAACACTTTCAGCATTTCCGGGGCGCCGGCCGGCATTTCCGGGTTCTGTTGGCGCTTCGGCAGCTTTGGGGCGTACGCATCGGGATCTTCCATGGCGACACGGATCGCATCCATAAGGCCATCCGCATACTTTGACCGGATGAACCCTTTTGGAACAGCGCGCAGACGATCAAATGCATTTTCAGATTGAGGTTTCTGACCCGCAATCTCCTGGATGGCGTCATCCTTTAGAACGCGTCTTCGCGGTTTATTTAGGGCTTGCGCCTTTTCCTCGCGCCAGGCCGCAACAGACGCGAAGATCGACGTGTACTCTTTCTGCGGCTTGCGAATCTTTAGGCGCTTCCAGGCATTCTTCGGTGATGTGTCGTAAACAGCAGGATCCGTAAGGTCCGCCATTTCCGCTTCGACCCATCCAAGTCGTCCCTGCTCTTCCAGTCGCGCTACCATTTTGACGTAAGCATCCCGCAAGTGAGTGACATCACCGAGAGCATAGACCAGTTGTTTTTCTGTCAGCGGACGGCGTTTCCAATCAGTAAACTGGCTGGATTTATCGATCCGACGTTTCAGGATTCGCTGGATAAGGTTGTCGTACGACACCGAATCCCCGATCCCGAGGGCCATCGCGGCAATCTGAGTATCGAATACCGGGGCAGGGGGGTAACCAATCAAGCGATTGAAAATCTCAATATCTTGTCGCGCTGCGTGAAATACTTTCGGCCGGGTTGGATCGGCCAGAAGTTGCAGAAACGGTCCAATATCGAGGTCGTCAGACATCGGGTCGATCATGACCTCATAATCTTCGCAGGAGGCCTGAATCAAACAGAGCTCCGGCCAATAGGTCGTTTCGCGATGAAACTCGGTATCTACACACAGGAAGCTGCCTTCAGCGAGGCGATCGCACGCCGCTGCTAGGTCATCCTGATCCGTGATAGGAATTAATGGGTCACCAGACATGGCAACGCCCCTAGAGCAAGCCGCGACGTTTTTCGAGTGGGAATCTGCAAAATGCGGCGCCTAGCCCGTTTTTCGACGTAGCAATGAACGTGGCTTGACCGTTTGTTCAGCGACTTGATCCGGGACAGTCAGTTCTTGTGGAAACGGTTCAGCATCTTCGCGAACGATCCATTCTTCTGACTCTTCGATCTCGTCATGCCCGTTGGTACCGCGCAGCGATGCAACAATCTCAGTCAGGCTGGTATGTGCTTCGGCGGCCGTCCCACTCTCGTCTGAGACATTCTGACTGGATGGGCGCGCACTCGCTGCAAGGTTTCGGAACCGCATCCGCATCGGCGTCGAAATCGCGCTTCCGAATGCGATGCACTCTCGGTCCGCCAGAGATGACAGAAAGGCGAGTGTTGAACGAGAGCCATTCGCGATCGCTTTTCGCATGACATCCTGATCGGCGTCGTTACCGAGGCGAAGTGAGAAGATTGTGTTGCACTGAGAGAGAATGGTCGGATCTAGTTCGTTCGGGCGTTGCGTGATGATGGCGAGGGAAACGCCATATTTACGTCCTTCCTTGGCGATCCGCGCAATCGCCGAGCGCGTGGGAGCAAAACCGGTCTGCGTATCCGCGGGAATGTAGCGGTGGGCTTCCTCGCAAACGACCAGCGTCTTGACCTTTGAATTACTCGCGAGCGCAATATCGAACGCCATCCGACAAAGAACCGACGCCACTGAGTTCACGACCTCTGATGGAATGCCAGACATCTGGAAGACGGTGATCGGTTTGCCGCCAATTGGGACGCGGTAAATATTGCCGAGAACATCCTCAATGCGATCGGTCGCATTGTGCGAGCCGAACAGGAAGCCAAAACGTGGATCGTTGATTGCGGCTTCAATCCGGGCCTTGAGCCTACGCAAGGTGAGACGGCGAAGGGCGCCGTCAAGAGAGCCGATCTCTTCCTCGATCAGTTTCAGCAAGTCCGCCAGACGATAGGGGACCGGCGTGTCCGCCGTGAACGCGGAACTCGCGCTCGATTTGCGCCGAACGCCTTGAACGCCGTGTTTGTAAACGATCTTGGCCTTGGGGATAAACTCCCGCAGGGCGTCGACTTCCTCATCGGATCCTTCTCGGCCGCGGAAGATAACTTGTTGAAACTCTTCGAGATTGAGTAGCCAGAATGGAAGATCCAGCGTGTCGGCAGTGATCGTGTTCGCCTTGGCGCCAAACGCGCTGGTATATTCGTTGTGTGGGTCAAGGATCAGGATGCGCTGGTTGAGCTTGTGCTTGGCAATCAGATGCAGGATCAACGTCACCGCGGTCGATTTACCCGTACCTGTGGTTCCAACCACCGAGAAATGGCGCGACAGCAGCGCATCGACCGAAACAACGGCTGGAATATCTGGGGCCTGACTAAGTGAGCCGACTGTAACCGCTGAGGGATCACTCGATTTGTAGATCGTGATGAGATCATGTTTGCGAATTTTATGCGCAACCGCACCGACATGCGGATATTGTGAAATACCGCCAGAGAAGATCGCACCCCGTCGCTCATCCTGACGAACTTCTCCCGATAGTTCGACGAACAAAGTCACCCGGCGTTTCTCTGGTTGATCCCAGCCGATGTCGCCGTTCTCGACTTTGTAAAGAAGGCCAACGACGCGATTCTTCCCGACCTGGATGGAAATGAGTTGGCCAACGGCCCAATAGTTCTCTGCGTCTGCACCGGTCCCAGCGAGCGCGGAGATCCGGGCTTCGGTCCCGTCACATTCGATGACATGTCCCTCAGCGCGGTCGCGATCGAGCGCTTCTGAGTCCTGATCGGTGGCAGTCTGCGGCAATTGATTCGTCATCCGCTTAATTTGTGCGAGAGGCCTGAAAAACAAGTTAATCTGATTGATCGGCTTTCAACGTGCTGCCAGGCCTTGACTTTCGGGCTCGACCGGAGCCAAAAGCCGCCTTTATTTCTCCTCCCAAACGGAGCGTATCATGCACGCGTATCGTAGCCACACATGCGGCGAACTTCGCAAGACCGATGTCGGTCAAACGGTCAAGCTTTCAGGTTGGCTGCATCGCCGCCGCGACCATGGCGGCGTTATGTTCATCGATCTGCGCGACCATTACGGTTTGACGCAGTGTGTCTTCGATCCTGATTTCCCGGCATTTGCTGTGGTTGAGCGTCTGCGCACGGAAAGCGTCATAACGATTGAGGGTGAAGTCCTCGCCCGCGACGCGGATCTCGTGAACCCGAACCTTGCCAGCGGTGAGATCGAGGTGCGCGTCAAAGAAGCCAGCGTCCAGTCGGAAGCGGCTGAGCTACCTCTGCCTGTGTTTGGAGAGCCGGATTATCCGGAAGATATTCGTCTCAAGCACCGCTACCTCGATTTGCGCCGCGAAACCCTGCACGCGAACATGATCCTGCGCGCCGAGGTAATCGCGTCGATCCGGCGTCGTATGGTGGAGCAGGGCTTCACCGAGTATCAAACCCCAATCCTGACAGCGTCGTCGCCAGAAGGTGCACGCGACTTCTTGGTGCCGTCCAGGCTGCACCCGGGTGAGTTTTACGCGCTTCCGCAAGCACCGCAGCAATTCAAGCAATTGCTGATGGTGTCTGGCTTTGATCGCTACTTCCAGATTGCGGCCTGTTTCCGTGACGAGGATGCGCGTGCCGATCGCTCTCCTGGCGAGTTCTATCAGCTCGATATCGAGATGAGCTTTGTCACCCAGGAAGATGTTTTCCAGGCCATCGAACCAGTTATGCACGGCGTATTCGCTGAGTTCGCGGACTGGAAGGGAAAAGGTCGAAAAATTCCCGAAGGCCCGTTCCCGCGCATTCCTTACAAGGAAGCGATGGCCAAATACGGGTCCGATAAGCCAGACCTTCGCAACCCAATCGAATTGGTCGATGTCACTGAATTCTTCGAAGATGACAGCAAGACCGGCTTTTCAATCTTCGCCAAGATTATCAAAGGCGGCGGTAAGGTCATCGCGGTGCCGGCACCAAAGGCCACCGAAACCCAGTCACGCAAGTTCTTCGATGAGATGGACAAGTGGGCAAAAAAAGAAATGCAGGCCCCAGGCCTCGGCTATGCTCGCCTGCGCGCCGGTGACGATGGCGCAGTCGTAAGTCAGGATCCTGTGCTCAAGAATTTTGAGGCCGATCACCTGAAAGCCTTCCTGGAGCATACCGGGCTGGGTGATGGAGACGGTATCTTCTTTTCCGCTGGAAAACCCTCCGATGCGTATAAGCTGGCAGGTGCGGCGCGTATCAAAGTTGGCGAAGATCTGGACCTGGTCGAGCAAGGCGTATTTCGCTTCTGCTGGATCGTCGATTTCCCAATGTACGAGTGGGACGAGGACAACAAGAAAGTCGACTTCAGCCACAACCCGTTCTCTATGCCTCAGGGCGGCCTTGAGGTGTTGGAAGCGGCTTCTACCGATGAAGAGCTACTCGATATCAAGGCGTTTCAGTACGACATTGTTTGTAACGGCATCGAGCTTTCATCAGGTGCGATCCGGAACCACCGTCCAGACCTCATGCTGAAAGCCTTCGAGAAGGCCGGCTATGGTCCGGAAGTCGTCGAGGCTGAGTTTGGCGGCATGCTAAACGCGTTCCGCTATGGCGCCCCTCCACATGGCGGGATTGCGCCAGGTGTGGACCGCATGGTGATGCTGTTGGCGGATGCCGAGAACATTCGCGACGTGACGCTGTTCCCGATGAACCAGCAGGCCCGTGACCTGATGATGCAGGCCCCAAGCCCGGTGCGCGACGAACAGCTCCGTGAACTACACGTTCGCTTGGCGCCACAGGTCAAAGACAAGTAGGTCTTACGTTTTCGAAACGTAACGCGCGCAGCTGCCGCGGGTAATCGGCAAGTTGAGAACGGTTTGGCCGTTGCTCTTCACGATTTTTTGCGTCCACTTGATGTCGTTGGCATAGAGGCCCAAGCGTACGTGGTGTGGACAGGCGGCTGTCAGGCCTTCGCGCAATGTCTTGGAATCAAGCCGGAAATTGTACGCCGAATTCAGCTTCAGGACGGTCTGGATTTCTCTCGCGCCAGGGCGCACCTTGGTTTCCTTGTAGGATACATACTGGCTTGTTGCAGCTTCCCATTTTGCTTTGGATTCAAGCTTCTTGGCTACTTTTCCGAGCCATTCTGCGCGCTCATCACGGGTCGCCTCGGCATAGGCGAAACTCGCTTTTGTGGTCGTGTTTCCGCTCATGTTTGAGCCGAGATCCATGCCGCCTTTGACCGCCAGCACGAACCCGATGATTGCGATAATCCACTTCATGATCTCATCCCCTCATTCAGGCAATGACCCTACCAGATGATGATTTCGGCAAAGCTGCGGGATTAGAAAAGAATTCGCCGACTTTCTTTACCCGGTGGACGGGAATGGCACATCGGATTAGGAGCGATCTCGTTCCGTATTAAGAGGTCGACCCATGTTCGATATCCGCGCCATTCGCGACAATCCAGACGCCTTCCGTGATGCCTTTGAGCGCAAACAGAAAGGCCTCGGCGAGGTCGTGTCCCATATGCTGGATCATGACGCCGCTGTTCGCAAAGCGGTCGCTGACAAGCAGGAAGCGGAAGCCACCCGGAATGCCAAGTCCAAGGAAATCGGTAAGGCCAAAGCTAGCGGTGACGATGCGCTGTTTGAACAGTTGCGCCAAGAAGTCGCTGCCGCGAAAGACGTGATAGAAGCCGCCGGTGAGCAAGAAGATGCTGCACGCACAGAACTGAACAAATTGCTCTATGGAACGCCGAATGTCCCGATGTCTGATGTTCCCGAAGGCGATGACGAAGCGGGCAATGTCGAGCAGCATAAATGGGGTGACCCAAATGCTCGGCAGGGCGGCCGGAACAATGTTCAGGATCATGCCGATCTCGGTGCTTCACTGACCAACGCCATCGGTCAGCCCCTGATGGATTTCGAAGCGGCAGCAGCGATGAGTGGCGCCCGATTTGTGGCACTTCGCGGCCAGCTGGCCCGATTGGAGCGCGCTTTGGCGAGCTTCATGCTCGACACGCAGACACTCGAGAACGGGTATGAAGAGGTGAGTCCACCGTTTCTGGTCCGAGAAGAGGCTTTGATCGGAACGGGACAGCTGCCGAAGTTCGAGGAAGATTTATTTAAAGCCACTGGAATCGATTCAAAGACCGTTGAATATCTTTTTGATCGTTACGATGCCGATTTAGCGGCCATACTGACTGCGGCCGAAGGGCTGGAACAAGTTTTTTACACAATTCCTACTTCAGAAGTTCCGCTAACCAACCTCGTGCGCGAGCAAATCCTATCCGTTGACCAACTCCCCATCCGAATGACTGCGCACACGCCTTGCTTTCGCTCTGAAGCGGGAAGTGCTGGGCGGGATACGAAGGGTATGATCCGTCTGCACCAGTTTAACAAGGTCGAGATGGTCTCCATCGTGCGGGATGAGGACGCGGGCCTCGCAGAATTGGAGCGCATGACCAAATGCGCCGAAGGCATTCTGGAAGCCCTGGATCTCCCCTACCGGCGGATGCTGCTCTGCACAGGCGATATGGGCTTTGGCGCCCGCAAGACCTACGATCTGGAAGTGTGGCTGCCCAGCCAGAACACCTATCGTGAGATCAGCTCATGCTCGTATTGCGGAGACTTCCAGGCTCGGCGGATGAATGCCCGCTGGCGCCCCGCGCCGAGTGAGGATAATCCAAAGCCGAAACCAGAATTCGTTCACACGCTGAACGGCTCAGGCCTTGCCGTCGGTCGGACGCTGGTCGCGGTGCTGGAGAATTACCAGAACGAAGACGGCTCGATCACGGTGCCTGACGTGCTGCGTCCTTACATGGGCGGCCTTGAGGTGATCTCGTGAGAATTCTCCTCACCAATGATGACGGTATCAACGCACCGGGCCTTGAGGTGCTGGAGCATATCGCGCGGCAATTAGCGGACGATATCTGGATTGTTGCGCCCGAACTCGAGCAATCGGGCAAGGGTAGGGCGATCTCTCTCACCGAATTCGTGCGGGTGCGAGAAACAGGGCCACAGCGCTATGCCGTCAATGGAACGCCGAGTGACTGTGTCTTGCTCGCTTTGGACGAGTTAATGCCAGAGCGCCCGGATCTGATCCTGTCCGGGGTTAATGCGGGCCAGAACATTGCAGAGGACACGACATTCTCGGGCACGATCGCAGCGGCCCTGTTCGGCATGCAGCACGGCGTTCCGAGTATCGCGCTGAGCCAATCGAAAGGGTTTCAGAACCCACACTCCTGTCCCTGGGAGACGCCGATGGTTTGGGGCGCTCAGGTACTGCGTCCGATCATTGAAAAGGGGTGGCCGAACGATTTGGTCATGAACGTCAATTTCCCCGACCGCGATCCAGAAGATGTTGCCGGTGTCCGGTTTACAAGCCAGGGTCTGCGCGATGAACGAATCATTCGGACAGAAGCACGGGAAGATCTGCGCGGAAACGCCTATTACTGGATCGGATACAGGGGAAAACTCTCTAATCCGGACGAGGGCACCGATCTTCGTGCGATCTATGACGGTTACATCTCCGTAAGCCCCTTACATGTGGATTTGACGCATGATGCGTTTCTCGCTGAGATGCGTGAGACATGGCAGACTTGATTCCTGATCCCATGCGAGCTGCGCGGCTCGTGCTTTCGCTGAGGCGTCAAGGGGTAACGGATGACGGCGTTCTGACAGCTCTGGAAACCGTAGATCGCGGCGTTTTTGTTGCGCCTCACCTGTCGAGTATGGTGGCCGAAGATTGCGCGTTGCCGATCCCATGCGGACAGAGTATCCCCCGGCCAATTGTAACCGCGAAACTGTTGCGGGCACTGCAGGTCTCACCGGGCAAGCAGGAGCGTGTTCTGCTCATTGGATCAGGGTCTGGATATACGGCAGCCTTGCTCAGCCAAATCAGTCGTCATGTCTATGGAATCGAACGCTATGAGCGCCTGGTGGACCAATCAAGGCAACGCCTAAGCGATCTCGACGTGGAGAATGTCTCCATTCGACACGGAAATGGTTTAACGGGTCTTCAAGAGCACGGACCCTACGATCGGATCCTTCTGACGGGTGCGGTTAAAACCATCCCCGCTGTTCTGATTGAGCAACTCGGTAAGGGTGGTTTGCTTGTAACGCCTATCGAGACAAGCTCGGGGCCTCAAATCCTGCGAACCGTGAGCAAGTCAAAAGACGTCATCGACGAACCTATGCCTGATCGTCTTGCGCTGCTGTCTGAAGGGATCTCTCAGCGTCTCTGAGGGGTTATTGCAGGTCCGGGCTCTCGCATTCGCCTTCAATGGCCACACTGGCGCCCGCCGCCGCTGCTTCACACGCATTTCCGTAAGTCTGACCATCACAGCCACAGACAGGCAGGTATTCGCGCGTGCAGATTTCAGGACGCGGCTGACACGTGCCCGCACCATCCAGAATTTCCAGACACTGTCCCGGCTCTTGTCGGCAGTAGAAACCAGCAGGGCATTCGAGACCGGCAATTCCGCCGCAAGCTTCGCCGGTTGGGTCGATCGCGGGGAGGGTTTCTTCGATAATCGTCTCGACAATTTCGGGCTTGGAGGCCTCGGTCTCCGGCGTATCGCCGCCGCCGCATGCGGCCAGCAAAACGGCGCTGAGTGATAAGATTAGCACACGCATCGGGCACTCCCCTTCAGTCCCATTTCCCTGCGCAGCATAGAAAAGAAAAACCGGCGAGACCAGAGGCCGCCGCCGGTTTCCCGTGTTTTGTAATGAATTGCCTATAAATCAGGCTTTTGCAGCAGCTTCCTGCAGGCGTGCAAAGATGTTTTGGCCGTGGCCCGAGCCTGATTCAAAGTGGGTTTGTACAGATGTATCGGTGATTTCGTCCCATTTTGCTGCAACGGCCTCGGCGGTCAGAGCCTCGCCTTGTCCGACAAATGCGCCGTTTGTTTCGACGATTTGCGCCATCGAGAACGCTCCCGCGCCGGCGGAGAGGATCATCCCAGTTGGGGCATCTTCTTTAACCAGGTTCATCACGCCTGGCGTGACGTATTCCGGCTTGAGATTGTCGAGCATCGCCTGCGGCATCAGGCCTTCGGTCATCCGCGTCGCCGCGATGGGGCATACGGTGTTGATCTTGATGTTGTTCTTCGCGCCTTCAATTTTTAGCGTGTTCATCATGCCGACAACGCCGAGCTTGCCAGCGCCGTAATTTGCCTGACCAAAGTTGCCATAGAGGCCAGTAGAAGAGGTGGTGACGACGATACGGCCGTAATTCTGCTCTTTCATGATGTTCCAGGCGGCGTGAACCGGCTTGAACGTGCCGCGCAGGTGGACGTCTAGAACCAGGTTGATGTCTTCGGTGGTCATCTTGGAGAAAGATTTGTCCCGAAGGATACCAGCATTCGCGATGATGATGTCGATCCGGCCATACGCCTTCATCGTGTCATCGATCATCTTCTTGACGCCAGCATCATCCGCAACAGAGGAGCCATTGGCGATGGCTTCGCCGCCCATCGCCTTGATTTCAGCAACAACGGCCTCGGCAGCCTCAGAGTTGCCGCCTGTTCCATCCATAGAGCCACCAAGATCGTTGATAACGACTTTAGCGCCGCGCCGGGCGAGCTCCAACGCATGCTGACGGCCAAGGCCGCCGCCGGCGCCAGTTACGATAGCAACGCGATCATCAAAACGAATGGACATGGGTGTGCCTCCTAGAACATTTACTCATTGTGCGAGTGCGAAGGCCTTGCACCATCCGCTGACGTAAACGTCAAGCGTCGACGCTGCGTTACCTCTTGTCAGGGCGGGAGCGGCATGGTCGCTAGGCTCAATCAAACCCACAGGAGTTCCCCATGCTTGCTTACGTCACCCTCGGATCCAACAATTCGGAAAAAGCTGTTGAATTTTATGACGCTGTCCTCGGCGAAATGGGCGCAAAGCGGTTTTTCGACAATGGACGACTTCACTTCTACGGCGTGGAACCTGGGCAGCCAATGCTGGCGATTGGCGGTCCTTATGACGAAGGAACTGCGACGAACGGTAACGGGGTGATGCCGGCGATTGGCGTTGCAGATCGTGAAACCGTCGACCGCGTCTATGCAAAGGCGATTGAGCTCGGCGCCCCAAGCGAAGGTGAGCCCGGCGAGCGCATGCCAACCTTCTATGGCGGCTACTTTCGCGATCCGGATGGCCACAAGATTTGCATCTGCAAACTCGGATAGATCACATTGCTGACAACAATACTGGCCCGCTCGGCAAGAGCGGGTTAGTCCTTTCTCAGGGAAACGACCAAGTGAGGATCTGCTGATGGAATGGGGCTGGGATAACGCACGGGCTTTGCTCGGAATTGTGATGATTTTTGGCATCGCTTGGGGCTTGTCCGAGAACAGGAAGGCTTTTCCGTGGAAGATCGCTCTTGGCGCAGTTGGCATCCAGTTCGCGTTTGCCCTTATCCTGTTCGGTATTCCAATTATCCGTGAAGCGCTCTTTGCCGCTAATATCGTCGTCGACAGCCTGATCAGTGCGACCGCCTATGGCACTCAATTCGTGTTTGGACCGACATTTGGCACTCAGGCGGGCTGGGAAGAGTTCACGGGACAACCGGGACCGATTTTTGCGGTTCATTTGCTCCCTTTGATCATCGTTGTGGCGGCGCTATCTGCGATTTTGTGGCACTGGCATATCCTGCGCTGGGTCACCAAGGGCTTCGCATTCGTCTTTCGCAAAGGCATGGGGCTCGGCGGCGCAACGTCACTGGCGGTTTCTGCCAACGTCTTCATGGGCATGACCGAAGCACCGGTTCTGGTGAAACCTTACCTGAAAGGCATGTCGCGATCCGAGATTTTCATCCTGATGGTCGCAGGTTTCGCGACAGTCGCCGGCAGCGTACTCGTCCTCTATGGTGTGTTCTTGAAAGAAGCCTTGCCGAACGCGCTTGGTCAACTCCTCGCCGCATCCTTGATTGCTGCGCCCGCGGCCGTCGCATTAGCCCTCGTCATGGTTCCCGAGAGCGTCGATTCGAAGCTTCGTGCGCATGAGCCTGATTTTGAATACGAATCCACCATGGACGCTTTTGCGACCGGGGCGTCTGATGGCCTGAAAATCCTGGCGAATATCGTGACGATGCTCATCGCGGCCTTCGCGCTTCTCTTCCTCGTTAATTCGGGTCTCAGCGCATTGCCTGACTTCAACGGAGCGCCGCTTTCCATCGAACGCGTGCTCGGCTGGGTCTTCGCTCCGATCATGTACATGGTCGGTGTTCCAATGTCAGAAGCTGCGCAATCAGGATCTCTGATCGGTATCAAGACGGTTTTGACTGAATTTGTCGCGTTCCTGCAGCTCGCGGGAGAAGGCGGCGAGGGCCTGTCTGAGCGGACAACCATGATCACCGCGCACGCTATTTGCGGCTTCGCCAATTTCGGCTCTATCGGCATCCTGATTGGCGGCTTGTCGATCATTGAACCGAACCGCCGGACAACGTTCCTCGAACTTGCCTGGAAGACGTTGGTGGCCGGCACGCTGGCAACGTGTCTGTCAGGCGCCGTCGTCGGGGCTTTGCCACAAGCCTTGTTCTTCGGGAGTTAGCCGAACCTAATGATCAGAACGATCTTGTTGACCACTGCCGCTTTTGGCGTTGCCATGACGGCGAATGCGCAATTCGCATTTGAAGATGAGCAAAATGCGCTTCGTGAAGACGTTGCTGAGTGTATGCTGGAACGAGGATTGGATCCGGATGGTCCTGTTTCTCCGTTCTGCATCAGCCGCAAGAACCGCGTCTTGTCCACAATCGTCACTTTCGGCGACCGTAGCCCGCTTAGCGCCGGATCGATCTCTATCCTTGATGCGGAGAACATCGAGCGCGTGTCGGCCGATCATCCCGCCGAAGTCCTGAATACACTTCCGGGCGTGAACATTCATACCAATTCTGGGCAGGAACACCTGCTGGCGATTCGATCTCCAGTCCTCACAGGAGGCGCAGGGCAGGGGAGTTTTCTCATTCTGGAAAACGGCGTTCCAACCCGCTCACCAGCCTTTGGCAACGTCAACAGCTTGTTGGAGCCTCACCACGAAACTGCAGAGGCGATCGAGATTGTCCGTGGGCCAGGATCAGCCAAGTACGGATCAAACGCCGTCCACGGTCTTGTGAACGTCATCCTCGCCGATCCGAGCGGGGACGCGTTTAAACACCTAAATGCCTCCTACGGGTCTCTCGGTCGGTATAAGGGCGATTTCATCTTTGATCAGGGCTATCTCGGCCGCGCATCATTATCCGCACAAAAGGATATCGGCTGGCGCGATGATACGGATGTCTTGCAGTTGAAAGGATCGGCTGTCGCGGAGACGGTTTTCAAAGGGTGGAATGTCACTGCGTGGGGGTCTGCTTCATATCTCGAACAGGAAACAGCTGATTTCATTCAGGGGCCCGATGCGTATGAGGATCGCGACCTCGCACGTGCGAATGATGACCCGCTGGCCTATCGCGACGCTTGGTCGGCGCGCGGCGCTATCCGACTGGAGAGGGAGCAATACGGTGGAACTCTCTCGTTTGCGCCGTTTGCACGCATCCAGCAGATGGATTTTCGCCAGCACTTCCTGCCATATCGTGGATTCGAAGAAAACGGTCACAAGGCCATCGGCTTGATGACCCGATATGACCGCGAATTGAGCGAGACTTTCACTTTTCGGACGGGTTTGGATATCGATCTCGCGAGCGGATATCTGGAGGAGTTCCAACCCGAACCGTTCGGTTTCTTCCCCGGCGATTCGCGCTTCCCATCCGGTGTTCACTACGACTACACCGTCGTGACCCAAGTTGGCGCTCTGTGGAGTGAAATTGATCTGAAACTGTCAGAACAACTGACCGTGTTCGGGGGTCTGCGCGGAGAAGTTCATGCCTACGACTACGAGACGGACGCGCCGGTTGGTATCAACGGACGCTTCAATGTTCCCGCAGATCGAACGGATGATTTTGATTTCATTACGCCCAAGCTAGGTGTCGTTTATGAGGCCTCAGACACGCTCTCGCTATACGCCAATTATGCCCGCGGCAGCCGTGCGGCGCAGGCGAGCGATCTCTACAGGCTGCAATCCAGGCAAGGCACGGCGGAAGCCGACGTTGAAACACTGGACAGTTTCGAAGTCGGTCTGCGTGGACGCGCGCTCGGCGGAAACCTAGTCTTCGACGTTGCTGCGTACACCGCGGACAAGGACAATTTCTTCTTCCGGGATTCAGACGGCTTGAACGTGACGGATGGATCCACACGGCATCAGGGCATCGAACTCGCAGCGAACTGGAGTTTGAGCGATCAGTTTACACTTGGCGGGAATGTCAGCTGGTCAGACCAGACCTATACGTTTGACCGGTTCGGTGAAACTGGAAATGAGATCATCAGAGATGGCAATCGGATCGATACGGCCCCTGAATGGCTGGCCAATATTGCGCTAACCTGGTCGCCGAACGAAGCGGCATCCGTGCAATTATCTGCAGATTATGTCGGAGAGTATTTCACCAATGCAGCGAATACGCAGGACTATCCCGGCCATCTCATAACTAACCTGCGCGGCAACTATTCGGTCAACGATGCGCTCGAAGCTTTTGTGATTGTGCGTAATCTAACCGATGAAGTGTACGCTGATCGTGCCGATTTCGCGTTCGGAGACGAGCGCTATTTCCCTGGCGAGCCGCTAAACGTCACCTTCGGGATCCGCAAGACATTCAAGTAAACCCAATCGAGGTCACCGCCATGAAGCTTTATCACGCCCCTCAAGCCGTCAATCCGGAACGAACTTTCAATTTCCTGAAAGCAAAGGGCAAACTGGATGCGGTCGAAATTGTAGAGATCTCGATTATGAAGGGTGAACACAAACAGCCCGAGTATCGCGAACTCTCTCCGTTTTCACAGGTACCGGTATTGGTGCTCGATGATGGGACAACGATAACCGAAAGCCGGGCAATCTGCAGCTTCTTCGAGCACATGTTCCCGGACCCGAACCTGATGGGATCTGATGCGCTCGAGAAAGGTTTGATCGAGATGTGGGATCGACGCGTGGAGTTCATGATGATGATGCAATTCGCGACCTGGTTCCGAAACGCGCATCCGATTATGGCGCCGCTGGAAAACCCTCAACTTCCCGAAGCCGCTGCTAAAGCCGAGAAGAGCGTGAAGAAGTTTGCGGAACGTCTCGACAAGCATCTGGCCGGTAAGGATTGGGTCGCCGCAGATCGGTTCTCAATCGCGGATATTACGTTGTTCCTGACATGTGGGTTCTGCGGCGTCATGCGCTGGAAGCCTCACAAAGACTACGAAAACATTGGTCGCCATTTTGGGAACGTCGCCGCGCGTTTAAGCTAACAGATCCGCCAGAACTGGGCGCAATTCGTTCAGTAGGTCCTGCGGGATAAGACCTGGGCCCACGCGTAGACTGGCGTCGCCATGCAACCAAACGCCCGCGCAAGCTGCATCGAACGCAGGCATCGCTTGCGCGAGTAATCCAGCGATCATGCCTGCAAGCACGTCACCGGTTCCGGCTTTGGCGAGATATGGAGACGCGTGACGGTTCTCGGCCAAGCGCCCGTCGGGCGCGGCGATTAGCGTTCGCGATCCCTTTAATACGACCACCACGTTTAATTGCTTCGCGACGTCCATGGCTTTTTGCGCTGGATCGTCGCCAAGCTTTCCGAAATAGCGCTCAAACTCGCCAGAATGCGGTGTGATCACCTGAGTCGCGTGCTTGAGTTCACCGCAGAGCCTGATCGCGTCCGCATCCATCACCAATCCTAGCGTCGGATCGGATGCCTTAATCATCTCGGCGGATTGAGCATCGCAGCCGCCTGGTCCTGCCAGGATCACGCTCGGTCGATTGATCGCCTCTAGTCCTTCTTCGCGCACCATGATGTCGGCAGGCAGCGTCGCGCGATAGACTTGGGCTTGTTCGGCGCTCAATACGGTGATGAGGCCGCTGCCAACTCGCGAACTCGCCTCGGCCGCGAGACGCGTTGCACCCGTGTATGCCGGCGCACCCATAAGGACGGTGTGTCCGCGTGAATATTTATGGTCGTCCGCACGCGGTCGCAGCAAGGCACCGCGCCAGAGGTCAGGAGTGTTGGATAGAGTGTTCACCAAATATATATGCGGCCGAGGAATATCGAACGCTAGCAGTTTCCACTAAAAATCTGCTTAGGCAGGAACCGAATCCATCTGCCGCGCCAGCCATGCATCCACATCGGTCAGCGCGCGAGCGGCCTGCGAACGCTTCTTCGCACGGCCTTTGTCTTTGCCTCGGAGGCGTTTACCGGTTTCGGGATCCTTGGTTTGGACCGTATCTGGGTCAGCTGGCGGAAAGAGGCCGAAATTGATGTTCATCGGTTGGAACGTCGCTTTGCCTTCTAGGTGACCACCTGTGATGTGCTTCACGAGCGCGCCCAGTGCGGTGGTTTCGGGAGGATTGCTCACGTCTCTGCCTAGACGCTCAGCTGCAGCGAACCGACCTGCGAGCAGTCCCATCGCTGCGCTTTCGACATACCCTTCAACGCCCGTGACTTGCCCGGCGAAGCGTATACGCGGCAAGGACTTTAGACGAAGTCGTTCGTCGAGCAATTTGGGTGAATTCAGGAACGTATTTCGGTGAATACCGCCGAGACGCGCAAATTGCGCGTTTTCCAAGCCGGGAATGGCACGGAAGATCTCGGACTGAGCTCCGTATTTCAGTTTCGTCTGGAACCCGACCATATTCCACAAGGTCCCCAGCGCGTTGTCCTGTCGAAGCTGTACAATTGCATGAGCCTTCACTTCCGGATTGTGCGGATTAGTGAGCCCGACAGGTTTCATCGGTCCAAACCGAAGCGTTTCGCGTCCCCGCTCAGCCATGACTTCAATCGGAAGGCATCCCTCGAAATAGGGGGTGTCCTTTTCCCAATCCTTGAATTCGGTTTTCTCGCCCTCAATCAGCGCATCAATGAAGGCATTGTATTGCGCTTCATCCATCGGGCAGTTGATGTAGGCAGCAGTGTCGCCGTGTGGTCCTGGTTTGTCATAGCGCGACTGACGCCACGCTTTGTCCATGTCGATGCTGTCCATGTAGACGATCGGCGCAATGGCATCGAAGAAGGCCAGGTCCTCTTCCCCCGTGTGCGCGCGGATCGCTTCAGCCAGGGGCAGGGAAGTCAGGGGTCCAGTCGCGATGATCACACTATCCCAATCTTCAGACGGCAGGCCAGCGATCTCTTCCCGCACGATGGTTATCATGGGGTGGGCTTCGAGCCGCGCCGTGACGGCCTCGGCAAAGCCTTCGCGATCCACTGCTAGCGCGCTCCCGGCCGGAACCTGGTGCTTGTCAGCGGTTGGTATGATTATGCCATTAGCGCGGCGCATTTCTTCATGCAGGACGCCCACCGCGTTCAGTTCATGATCGTCAGAGCGAAATGAGTTTGAGCAGACCAGTTCCGCGAGCTTGTCGGTCTGATGTGCATCCGTCCCTTTTACCCCGCGCATTTCGTGCAGGATGACGGGTACGCCCATATTCGCGGCTTGCCAGGCGGCTTCGGAGCCAGCCATGCCGCCGCCGATAATGTGGATAGGTTTGATCTCGCTCATTTGGGCGATTTGCGTCTGATCCCCTGCGACGTCAAGCGCAAGGGCGCAGACTGGGGGTAGGCAATCCGAAAGGCGCTCTCTAAATGAGGCGCATGACGACAGATCAACTATCCCCCGAATCGATCCTTTCCAATCTGCTTGAGACCTGCAGCAAGGCCGGTGCGACCGGCGCTGATGTTTCTTATGGCCGATCAGACGGCGTCAGCGTCGATGTAAGGGAAGGCAAGCTGGAGGGCATTGAACGCTCCGAAGCGCAAGGCGTTTCTCTGCGTTGCATGTTTGGTCAGCGACAAGCCTCCGTTTCTGGCTCGGACGTATCCGAAGCTGGCCTTACCGCGCTCGCGGAACGCTGCGTTGCGATGGCGAAAGTCGTCCCCGAAGATCCGTATTGCGGTCTCGCTCCAGTAGAAGATCTCGCTAAGGATCTTCCCGATCTTGATGTCTCAGGCGATGGCGAAATTCCAACGGAGACCTTGGAACGCGATGCAATTGCGGCCGAAGCCGCGGCACTCGCAGTTCCAGGCGTTCAACAAGTTTCAGGTTGCGGCAATGGCTGGAGTACCAGCGAACGCTGGGTGGCCACCTCTAATGGGTTCTCTTCATATCGATTGAGTGGATCGACCGGTCTTGGACTGGCCGCCGTGGCCGAGAAAGATGGTGCGATGGAGCGCGATTATGAAAGTCGTTCTGTCAGACGCCTGGAAGACCGACCCTCGGCGGAAGAGATCGGACGCATTGCCGGGGAACGCACTGTCGCGCGTCTGGGCTCGCGTAAAGTCAAAACACAAACGGGTACGGTCATTTATGATCGCCGTGTCGCTGGCAGCCTTATTGGCGCGTACCTATCAGCAATTAGTGGACCGAGCGTGGCACGCGGGGTTTCTTTCCTGAAAGACTCTCTGGGAAAGCAAGTGTTCGCCTCCGGAGTGAACCTCATCGATGACCCTTTCAGAAAGCGTGGGATGGGTAGCCGGGCGCATGACGGCGAAGGTCGCGCCGTGTCCCGAGCGAAACTGGTTGAAAATGGCGTCCTCACACGCTGGTTGTTGAACGGCTCTTCGGCCAAGCAGCTGGGTGTGGCACCGAACGGATATGCTAGCGGCGGTTTTGGATCAACGCCGGGCGTAGGCGTCTCCAACGCCTATATCGAAGCGGGCACACAAACTCCTGAAGAGATGATGCGAAGCTCAGGCGAGGGCCTTCTGGTCACCGACATGTTCGGGCCGTCAATCAATCCAAACACGGGCGATTACTCTGTCGGCGTCGCGGGTTTTTGGTTCGAAGGCGGTGAGATCCAGTATCCCGTCTCCGAGGTGACCATCGCTGGGGATCTACCCGGCATGTTCGCTCGCTTGGTGCCAGCGTCCGATCTGGAGTTTCGAGGGTCTCGGGATGCGCCATCGCTTTTGATTGAGGATATGTCGATTGCCGGTGAGTGATCTCGACCGAGAAGATCTTGAGATATTGAGATCAGTAGCCCGTGAAGCGGCCGAACTCGCTGTCGACTATTTTGAACGTTCTGACGTTCGGTTCTGGGATAAGTCCAAAGGTAATCCGGTCACCGAGGCCGACCTTGCGGTCAATAATCTGATCCAGGAACGATTGATGAGCGCCCGCCCGGATTATGGCTGGCTCTCCGAAGAAACGGCTATCAACAATGATACTCGCACCGCAAAGCGTGTCTGGATCGTGGACCCGATTGATGGAACCCGCGCATTCATGCGTCAGGAGCCATATTGGTGCATCGGGCTCGGTGTCCTTGACGAGGGTCTTCCGCGCGCCGCAGTGGTCCGTGCACCTATGCTTGGTGAAACCTATTCGGCCCTACGTGGCGGTGGAGCCTGGCTCAACGGCAAGCCCATCGAGGTGACAGATTGCGCTCAGGAAAGTGGCTGCAGCATCATCACCAATGAAGGCATGCTGACTCATCCAGCCTGGCCCGTCCCGTGGCCTGCTGTCGATCTCGTTCGTCCCAAACCTAACGCGACGCTTATCCGCATGTGTTGGGTGGCCGCCGGAAAGGCAGATGCAGCGCTCACGCTTTGGCGCAAATCCGACTGGGATCTTGCTGCGGGAACGCTGATCGTAGAGGAGGCAGGTGGCGTCGCGACAACCCACCTTGGTGAACCCTACCTTTTCAATCGGGGCGAACCTGCACAAAGAAGTCTGTTGGCGGCTGGAAAGGCCCTGCATTCCCTGTTATCAGCGCGAGTCAAAGGCGTCAGACTGCCAGATCCAAACTGGACCGTGCGCCCTTATGATCAGACACAGACGACGGAGCGCCAGGCCATGGGCGAAACTGCTACTTCAAAACAACTCCTTCACCTCGTCATTGGAGGTGAACTGAAAGACGTCACCGACGTGCAGTTCGAAGACCTTTCAAAAATCGACTTTGTTGGGGCCTTTGCCAGCTACAAAGAAGCGTATGATGCCTGGAAAGGCGCGGCGCAAAGAACGGTAGACAGCGCGGAGACGCGTTACTTCATTCTGCATGCGCACAAGCTGCTCGATCCAGAGACAGGTGATCATCATCACATCTAGTCCCGCCAAAGAACGCAACAGGCGGTCTTTGGCCCGATTATTGGGCAAACATTTCTGGCCGCATCGCAACTGGTTCATTGCTGGAACCCTGTTTGCTGTTTTGACGTCAATCTGCGCTGTCGGATATGGCGCTGTATTGGGATATGTCGGTAATTCTATCCAATGTCAGATTGAAGGTGGCACCGGAGACGCCTGCGATTCGGTGCAGACGATCGCGCAAAGCGTCGGCCTGACCGCCTCAAGCGGCTGGATCTGGTTTGGGATCTACGCCATCATCGCGCTGACCGCCGTTCGGGCGATATCCATGTATGCGATGAATATGCTGAACAATACCGGCGTACAGCGCGGTCTGGTATCCATTCAAAGCGTTCAGTTCGATGCGCTCACGGATGGCGATTATGCCCGTGTGGCGGGGGATAATTCCGGAGGATTTGTCTCGCGTTTCATCAACGATGTGACCGCGATCCGAGATGCAGCTCTCCGATTTGCGAATAACTTCACGAAAAGCCTCGTAACGATTATCGGCGTGCTTGTGGTGCTGTTGATCGTCGACTGGCAATTGGCAGTCATCATCCTGGTCGTTTACCCGCTTGCGCTAGGACCGGTAATTGCGCTTGGGAACTCCATTCGCGCGCGTTCCAAGAAAGCGCAGCATCAGATCGGCGAAGTCACGGCGTTGGTATCGGAAGGTCTGCAATCTGCGCGGGTCGTAAAGGCCTACGGGTTGGAGGGATACCAGAAGGAGCGCGGTAAGACCGGTTTTGCCGAGCGATCTCGGCTTTTTCTCCGCGTGTTGTCTCAGCGCGCCGCTGTCGATCCTGTCCTCGAAGTCGTTGGCGGGATTGCGATCGCCGCTCTGCTTGGTTTTGTATCCTTCCGGATTGCCGAAGGAACCAACACGCTGGGAGATTTGCTCGCCATCATCGCTTTGATCGGCGTTGCGTCACCTGAAGTGCGTGCGCTCGGATCCATTACAGCGGTGGCTCAAGAAGGCGCGGCCGCAGCGGACCGGGTCTATGAGATCATAGACGCTCCGGCGACTGTGACAGACAAGCCAGAAGCGCAAAAAATCGCCAACGCCAACGGCCAGATAGCGTTTGAAGATGTGCATTTTTCCTATCCGGACGGAACCGAAGCACTCAAGGGATTGAGTTTTGCAACCCGCCCCGGAGAAACAGTCGCCATAGTCGGGCCGAGTGGTGCTGGAAAGTCCACCATCTTCAATTTGATCCTAAGGCTGTATGACGCCACGACGGGAAGCGTGAAAGTTGAAGGGCTTGATGTTCGCGAATTGAATTCGAATTCCCTACGCGGGGCGACAGCCCTCGTATCGCAGGATACCGCCTTGTTTGATGATACGATTGCTTCAAATATCGCCTTGGGGCGCTTGGGCGCCGATGCTTACGAGATCGAAGCCGCCGCGAGCGCTGCAAACGCGCACGATTTCATCCTGGAATTGCCCGATGGCTACGCCTCACAAGCAGGGGAGATGGGGCGCAACCTATCGGGTGGTCAAAGACAGCGCGTCGCACTCGCCCGCGCCATCCTGCGCGATGCGCCTATTCTGATGCTGGACGAAGCCACTTCGGCGCTGGATGCGGAAAGTGAGGCCAAGGTTCAGGCGGCGCTCGCCGAATTTGCCGCAAACCGCACAACTCTGATCATCGCTCACCGCCTCTCAACGGTCCGGGCGGCCGATCGTATCATCGTCGTGGACGATGGCCGCGTCGTTGAAACGGGATCCCATGATGAATTGATGGAGCGAAACGGGGTTTACCGGAAACTGGTAGAGCTGCAGCTCAGTTAAGCGCCGGCTAACGGCCCTTCCTGCGGTACTTGAGAGGCCGCGCTCTTGAGGAACCGGGCGAGTTTCTCAGAACTCTCTGCCCCTTGCACGGCGAGCTGCCGCATCGCGATAAAGGTTGGCACGCCTGAGACGCCCATTTGTCGGAACAGATTCTGTTCGCCTTTAATAGTATCGACGTCCGCATCGCTGGCGAGCAGGTCTGAGACAATGTTTGGATCGAGACCAATCTCAGACGCAATCGTCACCAGAACTTCATGGTCGCCAATATCGAGACCTTTGGAGAAATAGGCTTCAAAAAGCGCTTCCTTGGCGTCCATGCCACGCGACTGACCTTGCGCCCAATGCACAAGTCGGTGTGCGTTAAAGCTATTGGGGCGCCAAGAGATCTTCTCGAAATCGAACGGAATGCCTTCTTCCTGGCCGTATTGAATGAGGGCATCGCGCATCGAATTTGCGCGGTCCCGGTTTTGATCCGATCCAAATCGTGCTTTCATATAGGCCTTGTAGTCTGTTCCGCCGGGGGGGATGGACGGATCCAACTCAAACGGGCGAAACAGAATTTCGACGTCAAGATCAGGCTCTAGATCCATGGCCCCTTTGAGGCGGCGCAACCCGACCCAGCACCAGGGGCAAACCAGATCAGAAACCATTTCGATATGTAGCGTCATGGGGTAGATCCTTTTTCCGCGTGGGCTTTGAGGTGCGCCAGATCCACAATGGAAAGCGTCTTGTAATGTGTTGCGCTCAGGTCAACCGGCGGCGCGACGCCCATTTGGCGAGCTTCTTCCCATCTGGATGCGCAAAGACACCATTTGTCACCCGGCTTGAGACCGGGAAACTGAAATTCGGGGCGGGGCGTGATCAAATCATTCCCGCGATTGAAGCTGTATTGAAGGAACTCGGCGGTGACAGTCACGCAGACAGTATGCATCCCATGATCCATCGGTCCGGTATTGCAGCAACCGTCACGGAAGAAGCCCGTCAAAGGCGAGTGACTGCAAGACGCGAGTTCATTTCCCAGCACGTTCTTCGCTGTTTTGACAACATTACTCATGTCGCAGGAACGCCTTGAGGCTTGTTCGCTGCGGACCGTAGAACGCCCCAATATCCTCGCTGGACCTCCATTTGGGCCGTCACGCCTTTCTGATCCAACATCCGGTGAGCTTCGGCCAGGCGATAGAAGGGAAGGTGCATGAACATGTGATGCTCACAATGATAGTTCACCCAGTAAGGGGCTATGAACACCCGTTCGAGCAGGCTCGCTCGCGTGGTGCGCGCGTGCCGCATCGGATCATCATGATCTGGAACGACCGCATGCTCGGCAATGTTGCGAAGCCGCGTGATCATCATGTTCCAAGTCGCCATGGGCAAGATCCAGAGGACAAAGAACGCCCACCAATGCCCCAGGAGCGTCAGAATCGCCAATATGGCTGCGTTGGTAACCAGAAACGGGATAACCGCCTCTCGCGCGTTCTGAGAGCGGTTTTCAGCGCCTTTTTGATTGCGAATGCCTATGCCCAGCGCATTCGATAACTGATTGACACGCTGCTTGTAAAAAGTCTGCCCGGTTAAATCGCGAATGATCTTGCGACGAAGCGAGGATTTAGTGATCGGGAACGGCGCCGACAGGATGAGATCCGGATCTTCAGGCTGTTGTGCGAATTTATGGTGTTGCAGGTGATACGGACGATATGCTTTCAGACTGCCCCCAATCGGGGCGCCCGAAAGCCAGTGTCCAAAGAAATGATTCAGCGTTTTGTTCTGAGAAAGGCCGCCATGGGCAGCCTCATGCATTAGAACGGCCAGTCCGAGCTGCCGCGCGCCAATAACTGGAACGGCGAGTATGATCAGCCATGGTTGCCAGATCGCCGCCGCCATAGCGAGGCCGATCACGACCCAGGCGTGGACAACCATTCCAAGCCCCAAAAGGTCTGATCGACGGGACACATGGTCCCATTCTTCTCGGCTGAACAGATCAAGCGGGCGGATTCGTTTCGCAGCGGCCATATCTCGATAATACAGCCTTTTCCTAAGGGCAGACAAGCATGTCCTAGAGCAATGCCGCGATTGTCAGGCCGGCTAGGATGATTGCGCCGGCCCAGACATTCGACTTGAACATAGCAAGAGAGAATGCTTCGCGGTCTTTGGAGAGGGTCGACACCTGCCAAATGCCATGCGCCAGGAAGGCGAGAGCCAGAAGCGCCCCAATACGACCGGCACCCGCAAAGTATGCTCCAAGGAAGATCAGCGCCGTCGCCGCCATGTGAAAGACGAAAATCCCGGTCAGAACCTTGTCTCCAAACAGTCGAGCGGTCGATTTCACGCCAACCAGTTCATCGTCATTTCGATCTTGCAGAGCATAAATCGTGTCATATGCGACGGTCCAGCAAACTAGACCGAGATAGAGGACCACAGTTGCGCCTGTGACGCTGGTCGCCGTCGCGGCCCCTACCAGAACGCCAAAATTGAACGTGAAGCCTAGCCAGGCCTGTGGCCACCAGGTGATGCGCTTCATGTACGGATAGGCTGCGACCAGCGGTATCGCGAGCAGCGCGACTATTTTGGCATCAAACGGGAGGAAAGCCCATACGAAGAAGCCAACCGCGAGCTGCGCCCCGAGGAACACGTAAGCCTGGGATAAGGTCAAATCTCCTGCAGGAAGTGGCCTTTCTGCTGTTCGGGCGACTTCGGCATCCACATCGCGATCTCGAATATCGTTCCATGTGCAACCGGCGCCTCGCATCGCGATAGCACCAATGGCGAACAGGATGATCCACACCAGATCCATCCATGCAAATCCACCCGGAACCCGCATGAGAGCGAGGCCAATCCAGCAAGGCAGCAGCAACAACCATATGCCGACTGGGCGATCCCAGCGCGCAAGCGCCACATATGGACGACTCTCTTCTGGCAACTGACGCAACCAACCGGGCAGGGCGCTGTCTAGCGGAATGCCACGACGTTCGTCCTCGTGGGAATCAAACTCAGTCATGCGCTCTCTATAGCGGTTTTTATTTGTCGCGCCATGACTTAACGCGGCAATCAGAGCGGCCTATAGACCGCTGGATGAGCCATATCGCCCGCATCTTCATAGAGCAGCCCCTTAGGCTGGATCACCCGGTTGTGCTGCCGGAAGGGCAGAGCAAGTACTTGCTAAGGGTCATGCGCCTAACAGAAGGGGCCTTGGTCCGCGTTTTCAATGGCCAAGACGGCGAGTGGGCCTGCTCCCTTTCGGTTGATAGAAAAATCGCCGTCCTCACTCCAACAAAGAACCTAAGGCCGCAGGAGAACGGCCCCGAGCTCACCCTGCTATTCGCGCCGGTCAAAAAAGCGCGGACCGACTTTATCGTTGAAAAGGCCACCGAACTCGGAGTGTCGGATATTCGGCCGATATTGACTGACTATACCCAAAGCCAACGCGTTCGAACCGATCGAATGCGCCTTTTGGCGATCGAAGCAGCAGAACAGACCGAGCGAATGGATCTGCCAGATATTCAAGAAGCCCTGTCTCTGCCAAGGGCGCTCGCCGAATGGGATAAAACGATCCCACTTATCTTTTGCGACGAGGGTGGTCGATCTGCGCCACTGGCGGACCATGCGAATCAACTCACCGGCAAAACCGCAGGCATATTGATCGGTCCAGAAGGCGGGTTTTCACCAAAAGAGCGAGATATGCTCCGCGCTCTCGATTTCGTGATCCCCATTACGCTGGGTCCGCGCATCCTTCGCGCAGAGACAGCGGTTGTGTCCGCGCTCACCCTTTGGCAATCGTTGTTTGGAGATTGGCAGAAGGCACCCTATCTGCCTGAAGCAGAATAAGTGCCGGGAGGGCAGGGGCGTGACAACTCCAACGACAGATATTGACGAAAACGCACCGCGCATCTCCGGAAAGACGGAACTGGTGGAATGGTTCGAAGTCGGCAGCAAACCGAAAGCAGATTGGCGCATCGGTACCGAGCATGAAAAGTTCGGATTCACCTGGAATGACCTGAAACCGCTACCCTATGAAGGTGCAGCGTCGATCAAGGCGATGCTCGAAGGTTTGCGCGACCGATTCGACTGGTCACCGATCGAAGAAAATGGCTATCTTATTGGTCTGAAAAAGAACGGTGCCAGCGTGAGCTTGGAACCGGGCGGACAGTTCGAACTGTCAGGCGCTCCGCTCGAGCACATCCACCAAACTTGTAACGAAGTTGGACAGCACCTGAGTGAAGTTCGCGAAATAGCAGAACCGCTTGGCATCGGCTTTATCGGGCTCGGCGCCAGCCCGATCTGGTCCATGGAAGAGACCCCGATCATGCCGAAAGGCCGCTATAAGATTATGCGCGCCTATATGGAGAAAGTCGGTCGTCTAGGACGGCAAATGATGTTCCGCACCTGCACCGTGCAAAGCAATCTCGATTACGGCTCAGAAGCGGACATGGTGAAAAAGTTCCGTGTTTCGTTAGCGCTGCAGCCGCTGGGAACCGCCCTGTTCGCCAATTCTCCATTCCTGGAGGGACGTCCTAACGGCTTTTTATCTTACCGGTCTCAGATCTGGACCGATACCGACCCCGATCGCACGGGCATGCTGCCTTTTGTCTTCGAGGATGGGTTCGGATTTGAGCGTTATGTCGACTATGCGCTGGATGTTCCCATGTATTTCGTTCGCCGCGGCGGAAAATATCTGGATGCTTCGGGCTTAAGCTTTCGGGATTTCATGGACGGCAAGCTCCCAATCCTTCCAGGCGAAAAACCTGCAATTGAAGATTTTGAAGATCATCTCTCGACTATTTTCCCAGAAGTGCGTTTGAAACGTTTCCTCGAGATGCGGGGGAGCGACTCCGGGCCATGGTCACGCCTCTGCGCGTTCTCTGCTTTCTGGACGGGTTTGCTCTACGACGAAGACGCACTGGACGCGGCTTGGGAGCTGGTAAAGTCCTGGACCGCAGGTGATCGTGAAGCCCTCCGTCAGACCGTGCGAACGATCGGTCTAAAAGCTCCAGTGCCTGGAGGGCGAACACTGCAAGACCTGGGGGCAGAGGTCCTAGAGATTGCGCGGGAGGGGCTCCGTTCAAGGGCGAAACTTTCCGTGTCCGGAGACGATGAAACTGGATTTCTTCAAGAGCTAGATCGCACAATTGAAACCGGGATCACGCCGGCTGAAGAACTGCTGAATCAGTATCACTCTGATTGGAACTCCGACGCGCGTCGAGTATTCAAATCTCTCGCGTACTGACGCGATTCCTAATCGCACCGGAGCCCAACCCAAATTCGAATTTCTTCGATATATGTGGAACATCGAAATTCAGAGCATTCGCATTCGAAGAAGAAGGCGGCAACTTACTTTATGCGTTTGACTCTAAAAGAACGCCCGCCGTCCAGCTTCATTTTGAAACTTCCAAATGCAGCCCGCTTGATTGCAGCTGTTTCGGCGCCCCGTTTCTCGCTGAATACTATTTGCTTACCGTCTGTTTGCTCCCAGACTTGGCCATTTTCGAGCGTGATGCGTAAGTTTTCAAAACGCAAACGTGTAACCTGAGAGACGGGCTCCAAGATCTCATCCAAATCGGCTGATTCACTCTTACCAAATTTGGGGAGGATATTCTTGGGAATAGACGGCAAGGATAATCCAAAAGATTCTCGATTGAGTTGTTCGACATCAGACTTATCGATGATGGCGACCTGACCGGACGCTTCTGCAGCTTGGAACCTGCTGACGGCATCGTCATAGCAAGTGAGCCGCTCGGCGTCGGAATCGATATTGGCGCACTCATAAATCATCTCTGTTGAAACATCGGTTTGGGCCAACGCAGCTGCGGGAACCATGATCATCAAGCCCAATGACACAAAAATTGCTCGCATGTTGAATTCCTTTGTTTGAGCCGATCGTAAGCACCATCGTCTAATGTGAATCTCAATAGTCACTGGCATGACCTTAAACCGCACTTCGTTTGGCTTTAAGGATCCAGCCGACAATATCGGAGTCCATTTTAAATGGTGCCATATGGCAGTCTTCGTCAACGCCTATCGTATTCAAGAGTTCGAGCGCTTCACTTTCTGTTAGAGCTGCATTGATCATGCTTTCCATACGCCCTCTATAGGCGCTGACCTCGAGTTGCATGCCGTCCAACCAGCCCTCTATGTCTTTGTATTCATAAGAGGATCTGCGTTCAAATAGTTGTTTGGTGCCCGTGTACAGATGCGTAGCAATCCGGTTGGTTTCGGCAAGAGATACCAACGTGGTTTGCGCCTCGGAAAAGTCGTCTATCAGCGGCGTCAAGTCTTCCCGACTCTGATTCGACTGTCCTCGCTCAAACGCAATTATTTGAGCGATCATCACCTTCGCCCTCTCGACGAACTTGCTATCTTCAATTTTGACCAGACCCGCTAAGCGGCTTTTGCATTCTTGTTCGATCGCGCTGTTCTTCATGTGCGCCACAGCGATGAACATGCCGCCAGGTTTTAAGAGGCGCGCGATTTCTGAAGCGCAGTCTTTGCCCGCGTATTCGAACCCAAACTGACTAACCACCAGGTCGGCACTCTGACTGGCGAGCGGAACATTGGTAGCGCTGGCGACTATTCCGCGAAGACCAGAAACGTTAGCTACAGCAATATCGATGGCCGCTTGGGAAATATCGACCCCGATAAGCTCTTTTGTGTTGGGATCACCGACATGCTGGAGCACCGAGCCCGCTCCACACGCTAGATCTATAACTTTGTTTGCCGGATAGTCCTCGAAGACTGACCGCCAAAATGAAGCCAGATCATCGTTGGTTTCTACTTCAATGAGTCCAAAGACTTCGCCGGTCTCGGACGCCGTACGCCCGTTCCAGTAATTGGACCAGTCGTGGTTTTGCTGCTCGATCGAATCCATTCTTATGTTTCCAGTGACCGCGTTTTGCATTAGCTGCCATGACATGACTAAGCAAAATGGAAAGTTTTCCCAGAAGACAATACAGCTGGGTTTAGATGCATTTCGCAAGCAAGATTTCGAGAATGCCTATCTAGTTCTTTCTACCCAGGACCACCCGGTTGCCCTAAATGCAGCCGGCGTCAGCGCCCAACGTTTATCGCGATTTGACGACGCCTCAAACTGTTTTGAACGCGCGTCGACTTTGGCTCCCAAAGACGCAAATGTTCTAAACAATTGGGGGCACTTTGAACTGGAGCGAGGAGAGATCTTATCAGCGCGCGACAAGTTTCAAGCAGCGCTATCATTCTCACCCGATCTGACAGCGGCGCGGATCGGTCTTGCGAAAACGCTTATGGCGGAGGAAGAGTGGGGGCAGGCGAAAATCGCTTGGTCTGATATCCTCGCGGCGACCCCTAACAGCCGGGTTGCATTCTATGGTCTAGCTACTTGTTTTTTGGAACTAGGGGATACTCACCAAGCGATTGAGGGCTTCGAAAAGCTAATATCCGCCGGGCGTCAGCCTGAAATCGCGTTTATGCTTGGAAGAGCGCTCTTAGAACTCGGCGAGTTCGGAAAAGCAGAACCCGAACTGCTGTTTGCACACGCATCCACGCCAAGTGAATACACGTTACGGACTCTAGCCAGCCTCTATTGGATGACTGATCGAGTTGAGAAATTTGATCAGCTGTTGAGCGCGAGTCCCAATGAACTGATCGCAGAACGTATCAAGTTGCTTCTTGAAGCTGATCTCGTGCCAGACGCTGACGCGACATGGAGAGAAAGTTCCGCGCTATTGTCTCAAAGTTCAAATGGGCAGGTCCTAAGGTCTTTGATCGCCCAGAAACTCGATCAAATACCTTTGGCACAGGATGCCGCGAGGAAGGCAATCTCGCTCGATCAAGGCAATGACGCTGCATGGGAAGCGCTCATAATTTCTGAGTTGATGTCGGGCAACGCGCAGAGAGTCTTCGAGATGGTGACACCGTTGCGAAAAAGTAGGCCGGTCGCACAAAACTGGATCGCATATTCTGCTGACGCTGAACGCCTACTGGATCGAGACCTTGAAAATCCATTGGCATGCAAAAGTCCGTGGATTCAGGCGCATCAAATCCCCGTTCCTAACGGTTACAAAACGCTGAGCGATTTTAACGCCGCATTCTCTGAATATTTGCTCGCACAGCATAAGCTTGAACGACGCCCCCTCGAGCAATCGTTGCGGGGCGGGACCCAAACGACGCGGAGTTTGCTAGCGGATAAAAGCGAGATTGTAAGGGCATACATTGAAGCGTTGGATAAACCGATACAAGATTATTTGTTTTCTATAGGGACGTCGAATGATCACCCAACATCCGCTCGTAATCGCGGAGAGTATTCATTTTCAGGTATGTGGTCTGTGCGCTTGTTGGAGCAGGGATATCATGAAAGTCACATTCATCCGGAAGGGTGGATTAGTTCGGCTTACTATATAAAGGTCCCGGACTTTGGGGCCGATTCCAAGGCGGGATGGATCTACTTCGGCAAGCCACCGTATCAAACGTCACCTTCACTTGAGCCTTTGAAGTGGATAAAGCCTGAGGCTGGACGATTGGTGCTGTTTCCATCCTTCATGTGGCATGGGACTGTACCGATAGAAGGCCCGGTTGAGCGAATTACCGCTCCATTCGATTTGATGCCGGGATAAGAAAAACGGGCTCCCATTTGGGAGCCCGTTTCGATTTCTAAAAGGATTGGATCCGTTTTTAGAAGGATGCAGTGACCCGTGCGAACCATGTACGACCCAGAGTGTCGTAAGTCGCAGGATATGTGTTCGACTGCTCTGCAGAATCGTCACCGATGATGACGAAGTCTTCGTCGAGAAGATTCTCAACACCGACCGTCAGCGAGACGTTATCCGTCACATCCCAGAAGCCGGTCAGATCGAACTGGTCGTAGGCATCCACACCCGTGATGAACAGGTCTGGTGTTCCGCCATTTGCGAACAGATCGTCTTCAACAGAAGAGATACGCGTCCAACGCAGACGTGCGCCGTAATCACCAAGAGCCCAGTCAAAGCGAGTGTTGAAGCTCCATTCTGGAGTAGGCTCGCCTACAGTCGCTCCGTAGAAGCCAACCGCTTCGATTGGATCTTCACCTGGCAGCGGGATGAAATTGCTTTCGTCTGTATAGGTGACCAGCGAGTAGACCCCGAAGGTTCCGTAGCTATCAGTGTCGAAAGAGTAATCGACGCTAATGTCTATACCTTTAGTGCTCAACTCAGCCGCGTTCCGAGAGAACGAATCAAAGTTGAGAACCGTACCGTCTGGATTACGACGGATCGCATTACAGAACTCTGGCAGGCCATCGATGTAGCAGAAGTCGAAGATCCGCTGTGACGGCACACCTGCAACGACGTCTTCGATTTGAATGTCGAAGTAGTCAACGGTGACTGCGAGATTATCGATGAACGATGGCTCCCAGATTGCACCCAAGGTAAGCGTTTCAGCAGTTTCTTCCTGCAGAGTTGGGTTCCCGCCAAACAGACCTTCGATCTGTGCGTTAACTTGGATCGGCGTACCGGTCGCTCCAGTAGGAACGTTAGCCAGTGCCGCTGGGTTGCTCTCACAGTTCGCAGTAATTACGGCTGCGTTCGCAGGATCAAACCCACCAAGTGTTCCACCAGAACAGGGGTCAGCGATGTTCGGGAAGCCATTGGTTTGTGGCGAGAACAATTCACCGATGTTTGGCGCACGAACAGCTTGTTGGAACTGACCACGCAGACGGAGTTCTGGAATTGGTGTCCAGCTAAGACCGGCAGCGTAAGAGCTGACCTGTCCAACACCCTCAGTTGAGTAGTCAGATACACGATACGCACCGGTGAAGGTAATTTCTTCAGCCATTGGCGCGTTCTCAACGAGAGGTGCGTTGATCTCGACGAATAGTTCTTTTACGTCGAAATCGCCAAAAATGTCTGGAGCTTGGTTAAAGCCACGAACATCTGGGCCAAGACCTGCACCTCGAGTGGACAGGTTCTCTTCACGGTACTCACCACCGAAAGCAACCATGATTGGGTTTTCGGCAGCTGGAGATGTCAGACCAAACAGGTCGCCGCTTGCAGATGCTGATGCAACGAACTGTTCTGTTTGACCCGTGATGATGCCCGTTACAGAGATCGCATCAACAACGTCCTGCGTCAGACCATTCTCTTGGAAGATATTGGCCGTACCGTCTGCGACAGCAGCGGTGTAAGCAGAGAACGAAATGTTACCAGTCTGGCTAACCGCAGTTTCGGCTTGACCGAACGATGCAAAAGCTTCCCAGGACCATGTATCTGTAAGAGATCCGCGCAGACCGCCATTCACTTGGAAACTGTCATTGCGAATGTCAGATAGACGACCACCAGTTTCCTGGAAACGGCGACCGGCAGAGAAGGTTGCATCTGGCACACCGTTTCCATCAGCGTCAGCAAGTGTTCCACCGCCATTGCCCAGAGAAATTGCGTTCAGTGCAGCAAGCGCTTCGGTATCACCGACTAGGAACGGGTTGTCCAAGTTCACGGTGATCGCGCCGAAGATCGGCGTTGGTGCCAGAAGCTGCTCAGTTTGGCTGGTTACAAATACGGCTTGAGCGTATGCTTCCAAGTTCTCAGTGATGTCGTAAGAGACATTTGTGTACATAGAGTAACGCTCTTGCGGAATCTGCAAGTAGTTCTCTGGAGCATAGTTATAACGGTTGGTGTTTGGACCAGCGTTGATAAATGGCAGAATGCCAGGGCCACTTGGGTTAAAGATGAAACCGAAGCTGTCTGTCGTACAAACGCCAGTACCATCATCCACCGTACCTTCGACGCCACATGGTGCGTTGATGCCCAGGATCGAGGTGTAGTCGACGTCGAAATCAAGTGCGAAGGTCGACGGGATGTTGACCGAACCGGTTTCCTGAAGGCCAGCGGCAACACCATTGTCAGCCAGCGTGAAGAATGAACCAGCGCGATCGCCCTGAAGGACAGATTCGCGTTGTGTGTACTCGATGCTGAGTACTGCGTTACCGCGGCCGCTATCAAAATTACCGCCCATGGTTGCAGCGGCTGTGTAGATCGCGCCGTCACCTTCTTCGGTAGACTCATAACCAGCAGACACTTCGAGACCTTCGAAGTCATCTTTCATAATGAAGTTTACAACACCTGCGACAGCGTCTGAGCCATACACTGCGGACGCACCACCCGTCAGAATGTCTACACGCTCTACGAGAGCGGCAGGGATGGTGTTCAAGTCAACTGCACCAGCGTTTTGGTTGGAGGTTACATAACGACGACCGTTTACCAATACGAGCGTACGGTTTGCACCAAGACCACGAAGGTCGACTGTGGCTTCACCAATACCAGGGTTGTTGGAAGTCGAATCGAAGCCCGGAATAACTTGCGGGAGCTGGTTAAGAAACTGCTCTGCATTCACGGTGTTCGAAAGTGTAAGATCAGCCGCGTTCACGTTCGTGATGGGGCTACTTGAAGTTAGGTTGCTGTTTTGAATGCGAGAAC
Organism: Hyphomonadaceae bacterium; assembly: GCA_043513745.1. GTDB lineage: Bacteria > Pseudomonadota > Alphaproteobacteria > Caulobacterales > Hyphomonadaceae > Henriciella. The sequence continues at coordinate 2,939,942 of CP121341.1, read as the reverse complement.
CAGTAACCGTAATCGTTTCTTGTACTGATTCTGTATCATCGCCTTCTTGAGCAATTGCGACATGCGACAAAAGAGGTGCGGCGAGACCCGCAATTACAGTTGTACGCACCAAATGACGTCGAAGTTTCGACTTCGCCATTGTGTTCTCTCCTTTTTACCAAGCTACGCAGGGCAGCTTCTAGAAATCCACGGTTCTCCTGACCGAAGATGGGGGTCACAAAAGTGCCACTTTTCATTTCCGTCAATTGTTGACGCTGCAACCGTCAGCAGAATTGGATGATTTGTTCGAGCACTGCGTCATAAATACAACGCGAGAAGCGGCGATACGAGTGAAAAAATCCAACATTGTATTGATTTCCGGAGAATTCTCTCTCTGACGGAAATGGCAGGCGAACCTGACCGAATACCACACTCTAGTACGAAATCTCGCAGAATATGGGACTGTTCGGGTTCGCAAATCGGTGGATTCGGGGGCAAAATTCCACGCTCCGAATAGTCACTCCAGATTTCCGGGTTAAACATATCAACGAGCGCAAGACGCGCGCCTCAACGTCGAACTGCCGGGCTTTCCATTTCGAGACCATTCGACCGGGCTGCGAGAAAGAGTTCCACCGCGACGTAGAGCGGATCGCCGTAGGGGAGGGGCTCTGCTCGAACACCCATATCGCAGTCGCGAAGACGTCGGTGCAGGGAGCCGAGAGACTCCCATTCGAGCCGGTAAGCCGGGAATCCGTTTCCGTGGCCTTGGCTTAGCGTATCGCCGCGCAGACGTTTGCCCCAATTTTCCGTATGGCATTGCTGGCAGGACAGATTGAATTGCCCGCGGCGAGTCTGGAAATAGTCTCTCCCAGCTTCGTATATGTCTTGAGCTGGCCCGCTGACGTCCACGGACACCGGAGCGCCGAGAGATTGATTTGCGACAAAGGCGGTGACGGATAGGAGTTCCTCAGATTCGTATTCCCATGCTGGTTCGCTTTGATACGTAACGCGGCACTGGTTGATTCGGCCCTCCAGGTTGAGAACCCTGCCGGCTTTCTCTTCATAGGCAGGATACGTCGCTGCGACGCCGGATAATCCTGCTTCGTGGCACGTTATACAGGCCTCGCCCGATGCAGGTGCCTTAGAAAATAGATCTTCTCCACGGTCGACCCATAAATAGCCCGGATTGCCAAAATTATCCTCCTGGAGATCGCGTGTTTCTGCGGTCAGGAATATGGATCCAGAAACAATATCTTCTGCGGCGATTTCGGTAGCATTCTTTGCCGCAGGCGGTTCGCTGCATGCCGGTATCAGCGCGATCAACGTGGTGCCAGCGAAGCGCTTCATGTGACCGTCAGCGCAGACGTTTCGGACCAGGCAGTGCCATGCTGATCGGTCCACGTGAAATCAAGAGTTCCACTATTCGAAGCTCTCACATAGAATGTCAGCAACGGATTTGCGGCTATCCCCGGATGGAAGTCAGCGGCAAAGACCAATTCATCCAAATAGCGGCACTCGAACCGGGTAATGATGTCTCGCTCGATGACTTCACCGCGAGCGCCGCGCCGATGGCCGCTCTCCATAGGGTGTCGGATAAGGGCTTTAATCTCGATCACTTCACCAACTTTAGCGGCGTCTGGAACGGCAAGACGAATACTAGCCATGCTTCCCCCTACAACACCACGCACGCAGCGAGCGTGACAACAGTTTCGCGGCTACCCGACCATAGCGAGCCATCATTCATTTCGGCGATGGCCTGAATGCTCTGTGTGCCCGACATTCTAATGCGCGCATCGACCTTGGCGCGACCCGAGCCAGGTGAGAAGTAGAATTGCGAGATCAGGGGCAGGGGGTTTCGTGGCGACAAGATCGCGACGCGTTTAACAAAGTCCTCTTTCGTCATCGCGCTGTCGACCTCGACGGAGAGAGGCACTGAATATCCGTTCTCGGCAATTGGCGGCAGTTTGATCGTTACGCGCCCTTCGGAAACAGGTCGCATGCCAAACAGCTCCCGGCGCGCTTGGTCTAGATCGGCCTGTTCGGCGTGGCTAATCAGCGGCGATGCTGCAATCAACACGGTCCCGGTCCCCAAAGCGAGGAGGTCTCTTCGGTTAAGGTCAAACCTCGTATCATGCGTCATCAACAGAGGCCCTCCGATCTACCAGATAGGCAACTATATCTTCGACTTGCTGAGCCGACAAAACAGACTCTCCTGAATAGGCTTCACCTACCCGATGTAGGTCATGAATGCGATAATAGGAGGGCATCACTGCGCCGGGTTGTACCAATTGATAATCCGCGATCCGCAATCGTAATTGTCCAGCGCTCAATCGATCACCGACGAAAGTAAGATCCGGACCGACATCGCCCTGAAACTCTGCATCCAATCCATCGACCTGATGGCAAAGAATACAATGGCCCTCATCGCGCGAAATGAACAGCTGTTCCCCACGGATCGTGTCTCCGGCCGTTTCCGTCAGCGGCAGGGTGATCGCGTCGCCTGAAATCATGCTGGCACGAATAAGCGGCGCTTCTTGTGCCCCGCAGGCGGATAGAATGAGAACCGCGAGAAAACCCACTCGGCTCACCCGAACGCCTCGCTTGTAATCGTCTCAAACCAGGACCTGGCTTGATCGGCTTCCTGGTTTCGGATAGACTTAACAGCGCTCAACGAGCTTACGCCACCAGCCTCCGAGACACTCATCAAGATATTGTTTTCATTGGAATAAATGCCTGCAATGGAGATGGCTTCATCGGGCGTGGTAAACGAGTAGCAGGTATTGGAGAGAATGGTCGCTTCAGGCTCAAGTCCAGAGACGAGGCGGGCGACACCCATGGCGCAGACTTTGGCTTGAAGGTTAGCTGAAAATGCTGATTTCGGCATTGGAGCGGCGATGGTTGCGTCACCGATGACGTGGATATTCGCCTGCTGCGTTGATTCGAAAGCGAGCGGATCAATCGGGCACCATCCTGTGCCGTCATTCACACCAGCACGATCGGCAATAGATCCAGCCTTTTGTGGTGGAATAATGTTGATCACTGGTGCACCGAACGATTCAAAATCCGTTTCGATTGTCTCTGTCGCGGCATCAACCCGGGAAACAGTCCCATCGTCGCTCGCGCCGCGCCACTCCAGATGATCAGGATAGTGTTCGGCCCACGCTTCCTGAAACAGTGCCTTTTTTGAAAAACTGTCTTTCGCGTCGAGGACGATCAGTTTCGAGCGAGGTTTCCGAGTTTTCAGATAGTGCGCAATCATGCTTGCCCGCTCATATGGCCCCGGAGGACATCGGAAGGGGGCTGTCGGGACGCCCATGATGACGGGTTGGCCGTCCTCTAGCGCGTCGAGCTTCTGCCGCAACAATAGAGTTTGCGGACCTGCTTTCCAGGCATGGGGAAAGATCTGCGCAGCCGCTTCATCATAGCCCTCGAGGGCGTTCCAGCGCATGTCTATGCCGGGTGAGAGGATCAGCCGGTCGTAGCCGATCGTTTCCGCGTCCGAAACGGTCACCGATTGAGCCACCGGATCCACGTCGAGGGCCAACGTGTTCAATACGGTTACCCCCAGTCTCCGCAGGCCATCGTAACCAAACTGCTGCGCCGATAGTGCGCGATCTGTTCCAAGCACGAGATTGCTAAAAGGGCACGCCGTATAGGTTGCGTTGGCGTCTATGAGGGTAATGTTTGAAGAGGGGAGGAGGGTCGCTAGCGTCTGCGCTGCACTGGCCCCGCCAAAGCCGCCTCCAATGATCACAATTCTCGCCTTTGCGCGCGCGAAAGCTTGAGTCGGAAGCGCCAGGGACGCTGTACCCAATCCCATAGCCTTAAGCAGAAAGCGGCGATCCAACTGCGTCATGGCTCACCCCTGTCTTGATCAAAGTAATTAGCGAGCAACTCGATGTCGGCGTCTGAATACCCTCGTGCCAAGCGGTGCATGACCGTGGAGCCATCCGTCTCCGCTTTGTAACGTAACAACGAGTCGCGCAGAGCCTCGGCTCCGTAACCTTTGAGAGAAACGACAGCCGTGCTAGTTTCCGAATGGCACCCAGCGCACGCCAATGCGAGTGACGCCGAACGGTTCGTCAGCTGCGCAATGTTGGTGTTCTTTACATCGTCATGGTCAGTGACCGAGCCGCCGCACGCTGCTAACCCAAGAAAGGCCAGAAGCAATGCGGCGCCAAGGGAATGCGATTTAGACATCCCGTAAGTTCTGATCCTTGATTGGAAGCTGACGCACGCGTTTCCCGGTCGCCGCATAGATCGCATTCAGAACTGACGGCGCTGCCACAGCAATCGTCGGCTCACCGACGCCGCCCCAGAAACCACCGCTCGGCATGATAATCGTCTCGACTTCAGGCATGGCTGCAATTCGCATTGAATCGAACGTGTCAAAGTTCTGTTCTTGAGCGACGCCGTCGACGAACGTGATCTCACCGTACAGCATAGCGGAGAGACCATAGACGAAGGAGCCTTCCACCTGGGCTTCAATCTGTTGCGGGTTCACAGCATGACCAGGATCCGTCGCCGCGACGATACGATCAATTGAGAGCGCGCCGTCATCATCCACGGTGACTTCTGCACACGCAGCAACATAAGCCCCAAAGCCATACATCACGCAAAGACCGCGATGCTTCCCATCATCCTGACCCCAGCCGGATCGATCGGCAGCTGCTTGCAAAACGGCCGCAGCTTTTGGACTGTCCTGCAGGTGTGCGAGGCGGAACTCGAGCGGATCACGGCCTGCTGCGTGCGCCATCTCGTCCATGAAGCATTCTAGATAGATCGCGTTCTGGTTCAGGTTCACGCCGCGCCAGAACCCCGGTCGGACGGGCGGATTTCGCATCGCGTGATCGACCAGGAAGTTGTCGAAGGAGTATTTTAGAGTCTGGTCTTCCAGCCGCTCATCAACGCCGGATGGTAACAAACCCTGGAAGGTCGCATAGTCGACACCGTCCTGAAGCGCTTGCGGAATAAGCGCCGCAAGAATGGATTGTCCTGAAATACGTAGATGCATTCCAGTCATGTTGCCATCGGCATCCAAGGCGCCGCGCACCCGCCCTTTGGTGGTCGGGTGAAAGAAGCCATGCTTCATGTCTTCTTCGCGCGTCCAGAGCAGTTTGACTGGCGTACCTGGCATTTCCATAGCGAGCATAACGGCTTGCTGAACGTAATCAGGCGCACCGCGTCGACCGAAACCACCGCCAAGATGAATCTTGTAGACTTCACAATCTTCAATCGGCAGACCAGACGCTTCGGATACAGCCGCCAGCGCAGCTTCACCATTCTGGGTCGGACACCAAATCTCGCAACGATCGCCTGTAAAGAGCGCCGTTGTGTTCATTGGCTCCATACAAGCATGGTTCTGAAACGGCATATTATACGTGGCTTCGACAATTTGTGCGGCATTCGCAAACGCGCCGGCAAGGTCACCGCCGCCATTACCAACAAAGGCGTCATCGGAAGTGAGGCCATCATCCAGTTCGGCTTCAAACGCCTCTGTTGAGAAGTCGACACCGCCTTCCCAAACAATCGGGAGGGCATCCAATGCCGTGTTCGCTTGCCACCAGGTGTCAGCGATCACAGCGACCGCGTTTTGACCCTCGCCAAACGGATTATTCAGGGCGACGACTTTTTGAACGCCGGGCATACCTTCGACCGCCGCTGCATCAAACGATGCAACAGTGGCTCCGATTTTTGGAGATTGGCGGATCGACGCGCTGAGCAGTTTGTCAGGAGTGGCATCGGTATCCTTGAGCACGTCCTCGAGACCAATATCGGCGCCATAGACTTGCTTGCCGATGAGCTTGTCCGCGGTGTCGAGGCGCTTCTTAGCAGCCCCGATGATCTTCCATTCGCTGGGATCCTTGACCGTAACTTCTAGCGGCGGAGCAAGTTGGGAAGCGGCCTCAGCAACCGCACCGTAGGTCGTGGTTCGACCAGACGGGCCGTGCGTGACGATGCTGTTTTCCGAGCTACACTCAGAAGCAGGCACATCCCATGCGCTCGCAGCAGCTTCAATCAGCATTGCTTTAGCTGCAGCGGCGCCTTCGCGCACATAATCCTGCGAACCTCGAATGCCTTGGCTTCCGCCGGTTGAATAGCTGCGCCATACCCGTTCGCGAGCGAGGTTCTCGCCAGGTGTTGGGTAAACTGTCGTAACTTTGTCCCAATCGGCATCCAGCTCGTCAGCAACCAATTGCGCGAGCCCGGTCAGGGTGCCTTGGCCCATTTCTGACCTCGCGATGCGAACCGTGACGGTATCGTCAGTATCAATGTGGACCCATGCATTGATCTCATCGATCGAAGACGGATCTGCACTTGCATCCTGATCTGCGCCAGACCCACCGGGGGCGCAGCTTGCAAGGATTCCAATCGTCAGGCCGGTCGCACCGGTACCAACGATGAATCCGCGGCGGGAGAGCATTCCTGTATCAGCCATGTCTCGTATCCCTTATGATTTATCGACGGCGAGCTTGATGCCCTTGCGGACGCGCGCCAGCGTTCCACAGCGACAGATATTGGTGATTTCAGCATCAATATCTTCGTCCGTGGGGTTCGGATTGTCGTTCAGCATTCCAGCAACCGCCATGATCATACCTGGCTGGCAGTAGCCGCATTGAGGAATATCCAGCTCCGCCCAGGCCTCCTGGACAGGATGGCTGGCATTCTCTGACAAGCCTTCAATCGTAGTGATTTCTTCCTCACCGGACAGTGCTCCGACCGGATAGACGCATGAACGAACCGGGCTTCCGTCAATGTGAATGGTGCAAGTTCCGCATTGGGCGATGCCGCAGCCATATTTCGCTCCGGTCAATCCAACCTGTTCGCGAATAACCCAGAGCAGGGGGGTGTCATCCGCCACATCCACCGTCATTGTTTCGCCATTGATCTTGAGTGTCGCCATACTGTGCATCCTCCAGCACTTGGACGCGGGGACCCCTATAGGTCGCTCCTTCACGCATTGGAGTAAATAATGAGCCAATCGTTTATCGAGTAAAGGCTTGAGCGAAAGAAAATCGGAGAAAACGAACGCCCTGGCCGATTATGGGGTCGCAGTGTCGGCTAGCGCCACCTTTCGGCATCGGCATAGTCCGAATCGCGCGGCTCGATCCAGGCGTCACCCCGATCCGTCTTTTCCCGTTTCCAGAACACCGCTTTGGTCTTCAGAAAGTCCATTAGAAAGTCCGCGGCCTCGAACGATGCGCGTCGATGTGCGGAGGCTGTGGCAACAAACACAATTGTTTCGCCTGCCTTCATTTCGCCGACGCGGTGTTGGACCAGAGCGTTCACGATCGGCCACCGGGATTGGGCCTCGTCCATCGCGGCTTTAATGCCGTCTTCCGTCATCGGTGAATAGGCCTGGAGAAACAGGTGCTCGACCGCGCCACTCGTTGCCGCGGAACGAACGATCCCGGAAAAGCTCACGATTGCGCCAGCTCCAGCCGCTTCAGTTTCGAATGCCTTTAGCAGAGCACTCGCATCGATCGGATCCTCTGATACTTTGAGCATTTAACCGCCCCCAACCGGCGGCATGAATGCTATCTCGTCAGTTTCTGAAATGGCGGTTGTGTCAAAACAGAGCTCATTGTTTACGGCAATCCGCACGGTCGACTCGAGCAGTGCGCCTTGTGCGTCAAAGCGCAGATCGAGGAAGTGGCGCAACTCACCAGCGGTCGATATCGTATCCGGAAGCGTCAGCGATTCCTCGGCTGCTCCCGTGATATCGCTCAGGCGACCAAAATAGAGAAGTTTCGCCATTATCCGCCCGTAACAGACATATGCCGCGGAAGAGCAGGGGCCTCACCGCGGGTATTGATACTGAAATCATGGCGTTCAGGCTTTTTGAACAGTGCCTGATCGAGACACTCATCAAGCGCGCGAACTGGGTCTGCAGACTCTCTGAGCGCGGCGCGAAGATCAATATGATCGTCCTGACCCAGGCACATATAGATGCGCCCTGTGCACGTGACGCGCACGCGATTGCAACCAGCGCAGAAATTATTCGTCAGTGGCGTGATAAAGCCGAGCTTACCGCCGGTCTCTTTCACCCGCGCGTATCTCGACGGCCCGGCATTCGCATCAGATGCTGGAATGTCATTCAACGTCCAGTTTTCTTCGAGTTGGTCGCGCACCATGGGCAGCGGTATGTACTGATCGATTCGATCTTCGCCTGTATCGCCGAGCGGCATGACTTCGATCAAAGTCAGATCCATATCCTTGCCATGCGCCCATTCAATCATTGTCGGGAGCTCGGACAGATTCCCGTGTTTCATTGCGACGGTGTTGATCTTGATCTTAAGCCCGGCATCCAGCGCGGCATCGATCCCTGCGAGTACCTGCTCCAGCTTACCGCGCCGCGTGATCGCTTCGAATCCCTCCGGGTCGAGGGAATCGAGTGAGACGTTGATCCGTTTCACGCCATTCTCCACGAGCAGGTCCGCAATTTGTTCCAGCAGCGTTCCATTTGTGGTGAGCGTCAACTCATCCAATCCGTGCCCCAGATATCCGCCGAGGCGCGTGATCAGTTCCGGCATACCGCGCCGAACCAGTGGCTCTCCTCCCGTGATCCGGATTTTCTGGACACCGCGACGAATAAACGAGGACGCAACTTGATCCAGCTCTTCAATCGTCAGCAGTTCCTGTTTGGGCAAAAACTGCATCCGTTCAGCCATGCAATAGGTGCAGCGTAGGTCGCAACGATCGGTCACAGACATCCGCAAATATGTCACCTGACGACCAAACTGATCGACGAGCGGCTTGTGGCTTGGACTGGCAAGTCCGTCAGGCATCCGTGAACTCCAATGCGCGATCAAGATCGGCGATAACATCGATATCGACAGCAGACTGTGGTGCCAAGTCTACGGTACGATTTCCGTGTTCCAGCGAAAGGAACACCGCTTTCGCGCCGCGATCGCCGGAAAGCGCCTCGAGCGCTTCGAAATGCTGGCGTTTGAACAAAGCGGGCGGGGACAAGACACCGGCGCTATTCGACATCACGCTCGACACTCCCGGGATATCTGCGCAAACACGTAGCGCTTCGATATGCGACGGTTCAACAAACGGCATGTCTGCAAGGACGACAATCACCTGCTCGAACGACGACAAATCTTTGAGTGCTTGAATGCCGAGGCGTAGCGTAGTCGACTGCCCCAGATCGGCTTCAGGGTTTTCGATAACCTGCCACCCAGTTTGCTCTAATACGCTTTTTCGCCTCAAGGCATTTGTTGGGACGACGGCGAGCTTTGTCAGGTTTGGATCGTCAGGAATGTTCGTTGCCGCGCGATCAAGGATCGAACGCCCAGACAGCTCTGCTAACAATTTGTCTCCGCTCTCAAACCGACTGGATGCACCCGCAGCCAACATGAGGATGGCCGTGTGTGGTCGACGGCTAGTGGACTTCGCCGGAAAGAACCCGACAATCTCAGCCATCACGGACAAAGCGAGCATGGACGCATCCCGAAGCGAGGGCACCAGCCCAATAGGACCTTTTACCCGCGAGATCTCGGCATCTTCGCAACCGGCGCCTTTCAGAGCCGCACACCGCACCGAATGAGTCCTCGCGCTGCCGACGGCTCCTACATAGAATGCAGGACCGAACAGCGCCTGACGCAAGAGCGGGATCTCCCAATCTTGATCATGAAATAGCAATACGAAGGCAGTCCAGGCGTCGTCCGAGTTTGCCGACAGGTCCGACGGCGCCGTCAATTGCTCGATCGAGGAAAAACCTGCTGCGTGGGCTGTCGTGATATCTTCTTCATCGACGAGTTGAAGATGCGTCGCATAGCCGGCCGCGGCACTCACTTTTGCGAGCGCCAACGCATCAGCGCCGCGCCCCGCAATACGAAGTCTGAGTTTTGGGACGTAAGAGAAGACGAGATCGTCTCCCAGAGGTCGGGCTGTATCGGACCCCAAAGAGACGTGTCCGTCGCAGCGAACGATCAATTCAATTTCTTGTCTTGCGCTTAGACGTTGATACGCGGTGTTGATGGTATCCGGTTCGGGATCCGGCGCGATGAAGACCTCAATCGCCCCGCCACAGGGCAAGGGGAGATCTACAAACGGCGAACCGGCACCATAACGCAGCGCTCTGGATTCGCCATCGGTAATTGCGCGACGAGCTTGGAGCGCCACATCTGCGTCGATGCAGCCCCCTGAAATGTACCCTATGCTGTCTGTGTCGTTCACGGCCAGCAGTGCGCCTGGCGCTCGGACGGCGCCGCCTTCTGTCGAAGTCACGACGATCAGGGCGCAGCGTTGTCCTGACTCCAGCCACTCAGATAATCGTGCAAACACGTCCTCTGCGTGCTCGCCTGAAAGGGAAGTGGCTGTCTGCATATTTTTTGATTTAGGGTAGAGCGCCCACTACGGCTAGAGTGAATGAACAAATTGATCAGAACTCAGCCGTTACCGCCGCTTGAATATATTAAAGAAACCTTACCAATCGGCGGAGGCTTTGGTCAGCGAGTAGGTGGGGTGGAACGCGGACCACGCGTAACCGTGATTGATGTCGCAAACGAGCACGTTCAAAATCGCGGCGTCCGCAGACAGTTAGTCACGCGGGGCATCTTGGATCCAATTATTCGATAATCTACATTATGGGAAGAAATGTATGCGCATCGGAAACACACCAATTAGACCGCGAGAGCGGCGGTCCTTGAAGTTCCGGTGAATGGTACGCCCAACAGGATTCGAACCTGTGACCTACTGATTAAAAGTCAGTTGCTCTACCAACTGAGCTATGGGCGCATCCGAACGGCCCATTTAGTTGAGTGCCTGCATGTGGTCAACGGTTTTTGCTGCTGAAATCAGCCCTGTATCAACATTCTTGTCAGCGCGGCTATTACGCCGCAAAATCACGTAATGAACTACTCATATATTGCGCTCTCGCTCGCCATTATCACCACAGCATGTGCCACCTCACCATCCTCGCAAGAGGAAGAGGCCGGACCGAGCGCCACAGAGCGCGCGATTAATCAATCTCAGGATGGTTTTAGCGAGGCGGCGCTGTCGCCGCTTGAGGATGTGAACCTAAAGCGCGCCAAAATTCCTGAAAAATTCAAGCAAATTAGGAACCCTTATCTGGTCGCTGTCGAGAGCAGCTGCGAGAAAATCGCTGAGGAAGTTCTGGAATTGGATGCACTGCTTGGACGCGATTGGGATATTCCCCCGCCGGACAAAAAGGGCCTATCTGATCGCGCCGCAGATGGCGCGTCGACGGCGTTCCTGGATACGATCGCATCGGGGGCATCCGGCCTTATTCCATATCGCGGCATTGTCCGAACGGTTACCGGCGCCAACAGCCATGCAACGAAAGTTCGAAAAGCCTATGAACGCGGATCGCACCGCCGAACATTCCTGAAAGGCATCGGCATGGCTAAAGGCTGCGAATATCCCGCCGCCCCCCTTCCCCCGTCGGAAGAAGAGTCAAAAATCGAGTTTCGTTAAGACGCGGATATGGCGCGTGGTTTTGATTTGGTCTGCGCCCAGCGTGTCGACAATTCGCTGCGCAGCGCTTCGAATGTGCCCTCAGAGATCGCTTCGCGCATTCGATGCATCAGCGCCTGAAAGAATGCGATATTGTGCCAGCTGAGCACCATTGAGCCGAGATATTCACCAGATCGGACCAAATGGTGCAAATAGGCTCGTGAATAGTCCTGACTGGCCGGGCAATCGACCGCTTCATCGAGCGGCGCCAGATCTTCGGCAAAGCGCGCATTTTTGAGGTTTATCGGGCCGTCCCAAGTCCAGGCCTGGCCATGACGACCGGCGCGCGTTGGCAGAACGCAATCGAACATATCGATGCCTCTCGCCACCGCTTCGACGAGATCGATCGGTTTTCCGACCCCCATAACATAGCGTGGGAAATGTATCGGTAGATGCGGAACCGTCATGTCGATGGTTTGACACATCTGGTCATGTCCTTCGCCCACTGCGAGCCCGCCAAGCGCAATGCCGCCAAATCCCTGCGACGCAACCGCTTTCGCTGACGCTTCGCGAAGATCTGGGAAGTTCGATCCCTGAACAATCCCAAACAGAGTCTGGCGCTCGCGGTCTCCAAACGCCTCAAGCGAACGTGCGCCCCAATCGAGCGAGAGCCGCATGGATGCCTCCGCGTCCTCATGGGAACAAGGATAGTCAGTGCACTCATCCAGTTGCATTGAAATGTCGGCGCCTAACAGGTCGGCCTGTATCTCGATGCTGCGGGCGGGTGTGAGACGATGCTCGGAGCCATCTATATGACTGCGAAACGTGACGCCGTCAGCATCCATTTTGCGCAATTGAGAGAGCGACCAAACTTGGAAGCCGCCACTATCGGTCAGCATCGGCCCACCCCATTTGGAAAACGCGTGCAGACCGCCAAGGCGCTGCACGCGCTCAGCCCCCGGCCGCAACATCAAATGGTAGGTGTTCCCGAGGATGATGTCGGCGCCAGTTTGCTTCACCTGGTCCATATAAAGCGCTTTGACGGTCGCGGCGGTACCGACGGGCATAAATGCTGGCGTGCGGATATCGCCTCTCGACGTCTTCAACACGCCCGTGCGTGCCGCGCCTTCGGTGGCGGAGACGGAGAACTCAAACGTCGCCACTAGATCAATCGTCCCAAATCGAGCACGCGCAGCAACCGCTCTCGCGCATGCAGACACTCGATTACAAAACCCGGATCTGCGAGATCAGACACGCTCAGGCGGTCACGATAGGTCTCGCGCACCACATCTTGAAGTTCGTCAATCCGAGCTTCATTCAGCAGCACGCCTTGATGACAGGCGGCGCGCTCTTCAGCCGTCATCACGACCCGCAGCCGCAAACACGCCGGACCGCCGCCATTGCGCATGGATTGGCGGACGACCCTTCCGATGCGAGACGCAAATCGTGGAGGGCTGCCTCAGTGTCCTCAAACGCGTGCTCGTGAAAGAATAAAGTGTCGAGCGTTCCAACACAGACGACATCATTGTGAAACGCGCCGGCATTGATCGAGGACAGATTGGCCGCTGTCAGGTGCAAGCGCCCATCCTCGGTATCGGCAGAAGGAGAAATCGTTGCGGCGTTGGCGGTCCACATGGAGCTTGCTGAGTAAGCAGCCTTTAGCAGTGACGGCGCGGTCTTGGCCGCAGCTTCCACGATCTGCTCATCCGTACCGTTGAAACCAGTATCGACCAGAAACCCGAGATTTGGTCTCTCTAGTGGCGGCAGCACGCCTTGTAGGAACCCGGCGCGCACCAGCATGCGCATTTTTTCCAAGCCTTGCAGTGCGCCTTCGCGTGGATTGGAGACGTCACCAGCATTGTTTTGACTGGCGAGATTGCCGTCAGACATGCCACCATAATTGTGGCTCGGCCCGATCAGGCCATCGAAATTTACTTCCAGAGTTTCTGTTGAAGACATGGGAACCCCTGCCTTGTGCCTGCTGAAGGGCGCGCTTTCCCCGCGCCCGAACGAATTGGGTCAACTGCGCGTCTCAACAGGCTCAGGACGCAGCCGATTTCGGATCTGGCTCTCTACTGCGGGAAACCGATTGCGCCAAGCCTTGTCGCTTCATCAGATACCTGGCTGGCTTGCGGCCAGGCGCAATAATCCGCCGCATAGTAGGCGCCGGGCCTAAAGTTCCCGGATAAGCCAGGGCCGCCAAACGGCATCGCGCCACTCGCGCCAGCGGTTGGGCGATTGCGATTGAGAATACCGGCCTTCATCTCTGCATGCACGCGGAGCCATAAGGCATCATTGTCGCTCACCAGTCCGCCAGACAGTCCGTATCGTGTGTCATTGGCACGAAGGATTGCTTCATCAAAATCAGCTACGCGGATAATCTGCATAAGAGGGCCGAACAGCTCATCGTCTGGAATACCGTTCGCGTCGGTGACATCGATCACCCCAGCCGTGACAAAACCACCGCCGCGATCCATCCGCTTTAAGCGGCGTAGTGATTTGCCGCCTTTCTTGGACAGCATCATTTGGAAATCCGTTGCATTTTGAGCAGCTTGCTCTGATACAAGCGGCCCCATAAAGGCGTCTTCCTCGGACGCATCGCCGATCTTCAGTTTCTTCGCACGCTCCACAATCGCCTCAACGACTTGATCGCCCCATTTTCCGGTTGGGAGAATAACTCGCCTCGCACAGGAGCAACGCTGTCCCGTCGTCAGGAACGCGGATTGCGCGGCAATGTCGGCCGCGGAGTCCACATCTGCAGGATCCCAGATGATCAGCGGATTATTCCCGCCCATCTCTAGCGCCAGAATGACTTCTGGCCGCCCTGCGAAGTGTTTGTGGAAGAACAAACCGGTCTGCGCAGATCCGGTGAACAGCAGGCCGTTGATATCGCCGTCTAGCAAAGCGGCGCCTGTATCGCGTCCACCTTGAACAATGTTCAGCACGCCGTCAGGAAGTCCTGCGGCGGCAAAGGCGTCTGCCATGACGTGCGCGACCGAAGGCGCAAGTTCTGACGGTTTGAAAACGCACGTATTACCAGCCAGAAGCGCAGGTACGATGTGCCCATTCGGCAAGTGGCCTGGAAAATTGAAAGGCCCATACACGGCCATCACGCCGTGCGGACGGTGAGTCAGATGCATCGAGCCAAAAGCTGCTTCTGAATAGGATGTCCCAGCGCGCTCAACTTGCGCTTTGATAGATATGTCGACTTTGGCCGCCATCGCCCCGGCTTCGCCTTTGGCTTCCCAAGCCGTCTTACCCATATCGTTGCTGATCGCGGTTGCGATTTCATCAGAGCGTTTTGTGATCTCTTCGGCGTAGCATTCGAGAATGGTTGTGCGGTCATGCTGCGGGCGGCGGGCCCAGGCGCCTTGTGCGTCGCGCGCGGCGCGGGTCGCATCAGCGACTTGTTCTGGGCTGCTGGCTTGCCCGTCCCAACTCGTTTCTCCGGTGGCAGGGTTGGTCTTTTCGAACCAATCATCTGCTCCATCACTCCAGCGTCCGTTGATGTAGACACTCTTGGCCATGTCAGCTCCTGAGCCAAATGCGGGCTTTATCGCCGCGTTTCAGTTTAAGTTTTTCCAGCGTATCTGCCGTCGTCATGAAGCGTTGCTCGCCAATGACGGCACCCTCAATCAAACAAGCCCGGTAGTCTTCGAGTGAGTCACGGGCTGCGATCCCAGTAGCACCTTTGGCGTCACCGATTTCAAGCTCCATCAATCGGCTTTCACGCGACGTGCGGATCATATCTCGAGACGCCTGCATAATTGGCCCGCCATCAAAGATATCGACAACGCGTTCGAACTGGAAACCTTCCCACTCCAGCAGCTTGAAGGCTGGTACGCCATCGGCATGGCATCGACCGATCACTTCCCGTGCTTCGTTCGGAAGTAAATCCACGTAGATCGGATACTTAGGCATCAGATCGAGAATAAACTGGTTATCCGTCGTCGCCGATAGGTAGTCCGCCTCCGGGAACGACATGCGGAAGAATTGCCGGCCCAGGCACTCCCAGAATGGGGTTTCACCGTCATGGGAAACGACACCCCTCAACTCTGCAATAACCTTTTCACCGAACCATTCCGGACGCGTAGACATGAGAAGATAACGACATTGTGCGAGAAGTCGTCCGACACCAGCGCCGCGGTGTTCTGGCCGCAGGAACAAGGTCCCAACTTCGGTAAAGCCAACAAATTCATTCGTCAGTATCAGCGCGTCCATATCGAAACGGCGATCTGCTTCCTGGCTGGCCTGGGCAAGCGTGATGATGCGGTAATTGAAGAACGGTGAGTTGATGCCAACGCCGCATTTTACCGCGCTACAGCCGCCAATCTCACCCGTCTCCACGTTTTCGAGCATCATCAGATATTTGCCGAGTTCGGGTTGCTCCATGCGACCCGCAAAGGAATCAACAGACTTCAGAAGTCGCTTGCGTAGAATATCTTCATCGACCGGCAAAGACGTGAAACCCGGGCCTGATTCCACAGCCATCGAGCGCAGCGCATCGAAATCCGATAGCTCCGCGGGCCGCATTACATAAGGAGAACTCATCCCATCAACGCCTTGATTTTTCGAGCGTCCAGCCGCCCGTCTGCAATACGATTCAAGAGCAAAGCCGAGAGCTGAGCGCGTTCGACGAAACTCGACATCAAGACATACTCCTCATCCGAGTGAATACGTCCACCCATAACACCCAGCGTATCTACATTGGGGACACCCGCAGCGAAGATATTGTTCCCCTCGCACACACCGCCTGTATCCACGAATTCTAGCTCCAGGCCGATCGCTTTACCCGTTTCTGAGACCGCATTGAAAAGCGCATCTTGCGCCGCATTCCGCGGCTTTGGGGGGCGATAGAAACCACCATGTAAATGGCCTGAGATACCATCCAAAGCGCGTGCCTGCTCGAGGAGATTTTCTACTTCCATCGTCGCCCACGCCGCGGCATCAGCATCTGGAGCACGCGCCCCAAAGCGTACGATTGCAAGATCCGGCACTATGTTGACGGCGCTACCGCCATCAATTGATCCAACATTAAAGGTTACGCCTTCACGTTTGCCATTTAATTGTTCCAGACGCACGACCATCTGGGCGGCCGCTTCCACGGCGCTGCGACCTTCTTCCTTGGCGCGGCCAGCATGCGCGGAGCGTCCATGTAGCACGACGTCGAAGACTGCAGATCCTTTGCGACCGCCAGACATTGCGCCCGTATCCATACACGGTTCGTAAGTCATTCCGATCATGGCGCCTGATTGCGCGGCTTCGGTCAGGAACGGGGCGCTGGCAAAGTTCCCGGTCTCTTCGTCAGGGGTGATGACGATCTGATAGCCGAGCTTGTCCTTTTCAGGACCAGCTTCGAAGGCCTGCAGCGCGCCGAGCATAACAGATAGGCCGCCCTTCATATCCGCCAGTCCGGGTCCGTTGTATTTGTCGTCGCCAATATCGGTGATCGCTTCAAACGTTCCTGGCGGAAAAACCGTGTCGTAGTGACCGCTCATGATGACCTGTGCATCAGCATGCGGGCGCGAAGATATTCGAATAATGGGTCCAGTCTCGAACGCTTCTACCTGACCGTTATCCGCGACTTTCTCGAACGGATCTGACCCAATCAATTCTACGTCGGCTTCCAGAGCGCTGAACGCATCAGCAAGCTTCGGTGCTAGCGCATCGAGGCCCGCTCGGTTCCAGCTGCCCGTGTTTGTTTTGGCCCACTCAAATGTGCGGCCCTGCATCGTGTCTTGAAGGTCAGCGACGCGTTCGCAAATCGCCTCATCTTCAGAAGTCTTCAAACTGAGATCGACCATGTAGGTTTGGTTTCACGCTTTCGTTAAAACAACAAGCCCCGGACCGCGAAGTCCGGGGCTTGATATTCGATGATCACTCGGATCAGGTATTTCTGTCAAACTCGGCCAGACGCTCTTGCGCTGCGGCGAGACGCTCATCAACGGTTTGACACGTTTCTGGCGCGTTGCCGATAACTTCGAGGTCCTTGCAACGTTCTTTTTCTTTCGCGTAGTCGCTGACTTCGTTGAAGATCTCGAAGCGAGCGAGTGCAACCGCCGTATTGTCTTCAGCTCTCATAAAGTCGAGCCAGCCGCGGCCGCCGCGATTGTTCGCATTCCGGAATGCCTCGCGAGCCCCGGAGCGGTCTTCACGCTCATAGCGCGATTGACCAACGAGAACCCAAGCCAAGCCGGTATTCTGCAAGCCGCCCTTGTTGATCGCTTTGATCAAAGCATCCTCTGCCTCTGCCCATTGCTGCAGCTCGCTATAGGACCGGCCAAGACGCTCGTACATCTTACCGTCTGATGCCATTTCGGCCGCTTGTTCAATAACTGGGATTGCGCGGTCGAACTCGCGCGCGACCTGGTACAGGTTCGCGAGCAACTCAAGGCGCTGATAATTCTTGGGGATCCGACCCGCATTCATTTCTTTTTCCAACGTCTTGGCCGCCACATAAGGGACGTCAAACGAGTTGTAGAAATTGACGATGCGCATCAGCTCATCTTCGGTGGTCAGCATACCGCCGAGATACATCGCTTTTTGCACTTCAAAGGCCTTGCGGTCTTCTCCAGCCTGGAAATATTCCCCGGCAATGGCCTGCCACAATTGCGTGTCGGTTGGATCACGCTCGAGCAGGAGCTCAAGAAGCTCCGCCTTTTTGGCGCGGTTTCCGGTCTTGTCGTATAGGAAAATCAGGAAGTCATAGACCTGGCGTTCAGCGCCTGGGCCATCGGCTTGCAGAACTTGCTCGGCCCAACGCAGCGCTTCTGGAAAGCGATCCATTTGCTGGTAAATAACAGCGAGGGTCCATTTCTGATTGCGATCCGGAACACCGCCTGCGGCCATCCATTTGTTGAAGAACTCGAGCGCTTCTTCTTTCTTATCTATCGAAAGATAGATTTGAGAGATATTATAGAAGGTTGTCTTCTGCTCAGAGGCTGGAATGTATCCGCGATCAATCGCCGTCAGAAGATCACGTACCGCGCCTTCATAGTCTTCGGTCTCGATTTTTATGGCCGCGCCGAGACGCAGTGCAGCGCCTTCTTCGTAGCAATTGAGTTCCTGAGCTTTCAGGGCATTCAAGGCAACGAGGGCGGCCTGTGGATTGTCATTGACAATAAGTTCGGTCTCAGCCGTCAGATAGTTCTCTGCATTGGTTGAACTGAATTGGGTTTCTTCACAAGCCTGCGCGTTCGCAACACCACTCCCCATGGCGACCATGACGGCAACTGCGGCTGCACTTTTCATGACGTTCTTGATCATACTGTATCACTCCTCTCCGCCAGATTGGCGGTTAATCTCCTTTGAACCGGAAGTTCTCTCCGATTTCAAGCGCTTCAATCAAAATGTTGAAGCATTTTCCCAGACTTTTACACCTGCAGTGTCTTATTGTTCCATGCGGAACTCAAGGGGATAGACCACACCTGTCACAGTAACTGGCAGTCCATCACGGATTTGGGGCACAAATTTGACTTTCTGAACGGCTTTTCGGGCCGCGTTTTCAAACACTCGATCCGTGCACTCTGCCTGCACATTCAAAGGCTCACCCCTGATGGAAACAGTCAGGTAGACATTACAGTCCCCATCCAGCCCCCGTTCAATTGCACGACCAGGATAGACCGGAACTGGTTGTGTCACGGGTTGCAACGATCGGACTTGGATCGCACTCACGCGCTCTGGAAGGATGGGGGCGAACTCAGTAGCTCCGTAGTCAGCGGGCGCTACGCCCTCATACCCGGAAGTGGGCAAATCGACTTAGCTGATATCTTTGACGAGACGTGGCGGTTGCGGCGGTGGATCGATTGGATCAGGTTTAATTGGTCTAGGGTCTGCACGTTCAGGAGGCTCTCCAGCTTCGGCTTCCATATAGGGTTTTAAATCGTAGACCGTTTGCTCTGGAGGCGTGAAATTATCAACGGCAACGAGTTGATGCATGGCTGTAAAGAGCGAGATCGTGATCAGCCCTGCAGGTAACACAACGACAGCCAGGCGTTTTAGACTGTTTCGACGTGCTGCGGATTCCAAAGCTATTTGTTCAACTCCATGCATCCGAGAATCCCTTTCCTGCTATCTTGTAATATTATTACAATATGTAATTCTGTAACATTGTCAACACAAAAAGAAAGGGGAGATCGAGCGACCTCCCCTACCCTGTTGATATATATGCGAATTAATCCGCGAGCGTGAACTCAAGTGGATAAACCACATTCCGGCGTTCAGCAGCCTGACCCCGGATAATCTTAGGCGCAAATTCGACGCGGCTAACCGCGCGTTCGGCTTCACGCTTGAAAACCCGGTCTGAGCAATCTGCTTCAACATTGTAAGGCTTGCCGCGTGTATCCACGTCAAATCTTACGTCGCAAGAGCCTTCAATTCCGCGTTCCGCTGCTCGGCTTGGATAAGTCGGCACAGGCGGACGAATCGGTTGAGCGTCCCGGTCTGAAATCGCAACCGGATCAATCGCGAGTGAGTTGAGCCGTGTTGGCGGCAGCTCACTGGGCGGTGCACCTTGAATGTTCGGCGTAGGCAGATCGATGTCCGACTTGCTGGCCGTCAGTTTCGGCGGTGGCGGAGGCTTATCAGCATTGTTCAGCTTACGCGGTTTGCTTCGTGCGCGACGCGTCACGTTTTCTTCCTGAGCTTCCGGCGTGATGCTTTCGAGATTGTATTCCCGGAGGTTATCCGGTTCCTCGAAATCAGCACTGATCAACCATCCCATTCCGCGAAATAGCAGAACGGTAACGATCGCAGCGACCGGCAGAACAACCAAACGAAACCATGGAGCATGAATCATGGATTATCTCCTCTAATTGTTGACAACCGAGAGCGGCACGCGCCCCAGACTGTCAATTTCGTTGACGATCTCCATTAGATCGATCAGCACCCCGGCTTGAGCTTCAGCATCGGCCTGAACAACCAAGCGCCCTTTTGGGTTATCCTCGCGAAGTTCGCGAATACGGAACCCAACTTCTGACATCGAAACGACTTGCTTATTCATATAGATTTCGCTGTTCGCATCGATCGCGATCAGGATCCCTAGCGGGTTCTGACGCTCTTTATTGTTCACTTCCACACGGTCGATTTCGACACCAGGTTCACGAATAAACTGGGCCGTAACGATGAAGAAGATGAGCAGAATGAAGACCACATCGAGCATCGGTGTGAGGTTGACATCATCTTCGGCACTGTCTGCCGCTGCGCGCATTTTGCGAGCCATAACTAGTCTCCTCTAACCTGCAGACCGGACGATATTCACCCGGTCCATTTGGGCGTCATAAGCAATATCACGCACTTCGATGATGGTGCCTGTGCGGGCCTGAGGGTGGGCTTGAATAATCAAGGCACTCTCTGGGTTTTCCGCACGTGCACGCTCCATACCGCCTCGCACCGCTGAGATATCCGTGAGCTTGCGATTGACGCGGATCTGATCCGTTTCATCAATGTAAACAATGATCGCAGGCGCTGGATTACTTGGCGCGTTGGTTTGGGGTGGTGGTGGCTCTGCACCGAGCGCCTCTTCCTGGATGAAGGTCGAGGTCACGATGAAGAAGATCAACAGAATGAAGACCACGTCGAGCATAGGTGTCAGATCGACATGGGCCTCATCGGATGGGCGGGTAGCGCGTCCTCTCATCAGTAAATCTCCATCTGGTCTTCGACCTTTTGCACCAGGCGGCGGACTTTCTTGTCCATGCCAGTGGCAAATGGGATTCCTGAAATTGAGGCCACCATACCGGCCATGGTCGGGATCGTCGCTTGCGACACACCCCGCGACAGAGCCTTGGCGTCCGCGCCGTCAGTGATCGCCATGTTGTCAAACACAGTTACCATTCCGGTCACGGTTCCGAGCAGTCCGAGCAGCGGCGCGAGTGCAACCATTGCCTTGGCAAAGGATACGTTCGCTTGTGCTTTCTGACGGACTTCGGAGACCAGTTTGTCTTTGACCCAGTGCGCGAATTTAGACTTGTGGTCAGAGCGCGAGCGCCACTCCGACAAAGCCTCTTCGGCTACAGCAGCATGTGCCACACGGAAGTAGAACAGTCGTTCCAGGATCAGGGCCCACATTATGAATGTGGCTCCCATAATCCATAGAAGCACTGGTCCACCGCGGGCCAAAAACTCCTGTAGTTCGGTCATTCCCAACATATTTGGGCTCCCGGGTAAGGGACGGCCTAAGCCGCCCCGCCTCGCTCTGCGCGTTCAGCCACAAGGCCAGCCGCTTGCTCATCCAGAATCTGCTGGTTACCGCGTGCCATGGCAGCAGCCAGAGCGTGGGTCAGCAGAAGTGGGATCGCAGCAACTAGACCAAGCACTGTGGTCATAAGCGCAACTGAAATACCGCCAGCCATCAGTTTCGGATCACCGGCACCGAAGTTTGTAATCGCGGTAAAGGTGATGATCATACCGATAACCGTACCGAGCAGACCCATAAGTGGGGCCACCGCGGCCAGTACTTTGACGATGTCGTTGTAACGCTCAATCTTCGGAGACTCGCGAAGGATTTGTTCGTCGAGTTTCAGTTCGAGTGTTTCAAGATCAGCATTCTTGTTGGTCTCGTATGCCTCAAACACACGCGCGAGCGGGTTACCGTCACCAGCTTGCTTGGTCTTGGCTGTAGAGCGGATCGCGTTGCCCATGAAGAACAGCGTGAAGATCTTGAAGAGTGCAACGGACAGACCGATGACCAAAAGACCAAGAACGATGTAACCAACGATGCCACCCTGGTTCACGCGCTCACCAAGACCTGGCTTATCGCCTTCAATTTTGAAGAGCTCACCACGGTTCGGGTCGAACGGAACAGTCAGAGTTTGTCCCTCATCCGCACGGATGAGCGATTGGAACGCGCTGCGGAAACGTCCGCCTGGCTGACGCTGAAGCTTCTCAAGGAAGAAGTCGCCGTCGCCTGCACGCTCAATCGTTACGAAGCCTGCATCATTGTCGGTCGCTGCGATGAACGTACCCACGCGAGTGACTGCAACTTCTTCGACAGACTCATCGTCGCCGCCCATAGAAACCGGCGAAGTGAAAGTCTTCACTTCCGACTGTGCGATCATTTCCTGAAGGATCGCTTTTGGAAGACGGTCAAGCTCTTCACGAGTTGGAAGCGTGGTTGCCTCTGCGACTTCGGACAAACCTTCGTACCGGCCTGGATATTCGAAGCTTGCAAGGCTTTCGCGCATCAGAGGCTGAACCTCACCAACAACGGCGCGGAATTCACCGACCAGTTGAGCGAAGTCACCAGCTTGCACATCAAGCTCAGTTGCGAGTGTGTCGATTTCAGCCTGATAAGTATCAAACTGTGCGCCGAGCGCGTTACCGCGGGCATTGGCAGCGTTCAGTTCAGAACGGGCCTGCGCCATTTGGTTTTCTTGCTCTGTTGTCGCACGACGGAATTCGTTCAGACGCTGCTCGTTTTCAGCGGAGAGCTCCTGGCTGTCCTGCTGAACGCGCGCAAGAATATCTGAAAGGGTCTGCGCCATTGCGGGCGCAGATGCGGCCATTGACGTGACAGCGAATGCTGCCGCGATGCCAATGGTTTTAAGTGATTTTGTGAACGGTTTCATGTGTTCTTTCCTCATCTCCATTGGGCTTACTGGACGTTAAGCTTGGTTGCTGGGACGTACATCACATCTTGAGTACGCTTACCCTGAATGATGCGAATCGCTTTTTCGATTTCGGCCTTGTATTTGCTTTCAAGGTCGACCCACGACTGGGTTTGGCGATCGTAGCGCTTCGCATAGCGACCGGTTGGATCCATGTAGATCAGAGCGACACGACCAAACAGGACCATGTCGACAGTCACTTCACGGTCGCCATCAACAGTGATGGTTTCCTTCCAGGTGTCAGTTTTCCGACCGACTTCCATTTCTGAAGTGTAGGCGTCCATGATTTGACGGTAACGCTCTGTCACGGATACCGCAGGATCGCTCATATAGTCGCGAAGGCGTTGAACGCGGGCCTTGCGGGCCTCGAGGCGGAACGGAAGGTCAGCATCGATGAAAGCATCGAGATCGTCGATCAGTGTCTCAAGCATCGGGACGGTCTGAGAGGTGATCTCGTCCACGCGGCTGAGCTGATCGGTCAGGGACGCGATTTCGCGCTGCTGACTTTCTACGGCAGCTTCCTGCTGGCGGGCATAAAGCTCCGCGGCCGTTTTACGCTGAAGCAGGGTGCGGAATTCACCGACCATGTCTGCGCGCTCGTCATCGAGCTGGTTGATTTGCTGCTGAACTTGTTCGGCGCGGCGGGTCGCCTGCTCGCCGGTCGCGATCGCGCGGTCCAACCCTTGTGCAACTGATGGCGCGGCAAAACCGACGGCAATAGCTGCTAGAATGGCTCCGCGAGCCGGTGTCAGAACATTCTTCATGAAGTCTGCCTCTCACTCTCCTAATGGTGCGCCGCCGATGGACGTCGCTGAAACTTTTGTTGAACTCCAACAGAATGTTGAAGCGATCTTTGCGGGGCACACACAAACCCGCACAGTTACAAAAAAGGAAACCGGGCTAGGCCCACCTCTCCTCCCATTTTTTGACCCTGAGACTTTTCGTCTTTCTAATCTACGTAGCGAACGGGATTAACCCGTGGTCATTTTCACATACAGGGTCACCTCTGCAAAAAGCTCGGGACCTTGTCAAACTCTCATTCATAATTGAGGCAGTTGCGAGGCATTTTTGAAATAATATTACATATCGAGGTGACATCTGCAGATACGGTATGGCGCGAACGCGATCGTCGACACACTTTAAACGAGTGAGATGAGAAAAGTGGCTGGGGTGCCAGGATTCGAACCTGGGAATGCCGATACCAAAAACCGGTGCCTTACCACTTGGCGACACCCCAACTGAGCGGCGGACATACCCAATCCATTTTCCGCTTGCAACACCCAAATCGCCGCCAAGTTTCAATGAACTGCTTTTTTGGCAGAAACAGGTCTCGCACGCCCTTTCAAAATGGGCCCGAAGGAAGGCGCATTCAAAACCGATGTGATCTTTGTGTTTTGACAAACCCGATCTTAACGCCCATATCGTTATCCGATAAGAAACATTACGGAGCCTTTCTCCCATGAAAACATTTTTCGCATCCCTGGGCGGGGCCGTCATCGGATCAATCGTAGGATTGTTCCTGCTGTTCTTCATTGGTGTCGGGCTCATTCAGATGACCGTCAGCAACGCAATGAAGTCAACAGCCGGTCCAGAAACAGGACAAGACGACGGCGACCCGATTGTTCTGACTCTGGATCTTCGCACGGGCTATGCAGATCAGGCGCCGACCTCAGGCCCTGAACTCCTGTTTGGCGGTGGGACGGGCTTTATCGATATTATCTCCAAACTCGATGCCGCTGCATCCGACGATCAGGTCAAGGGTCTCTTCATTCGGGCCAGTGAATTTGGAATCGGGTCATCCCGTGCCGAAGAGTATCGCGACGCTTTCCTGAAATTCAAAGAAGCGGACAAATTCATCATTACTCATAGCCAAGGCTCTTATGGTGGAGGTCCTTCAGGCTATCGCGCGATTGCGCCATCCGACGAAATCTGGATCCAACCGGGCAGCGATATGATTGCCAGCGGAATCGTTTTTGAAACTCTGTTCTTCAAAAACCTCTTGGACAACATCTCCGTCACGCCTGAGATCGAAGCGCTTTATGAGTACAAGAATGCGCCTAACGTCTATAAGGAAGAAACATTCACCGAGCCGCATCGCCGAGCGATGACGGAACTCGCCGAATCGATTTGGGACATTTCACTAGGCGATATTGCCTCTGATCGCGGCATCACCGTCACGCAGGCCAGGACTGCTCTTGAAGCCAGCCCGATCAGCGGTGAGCAGATGATCCAGTATAATCTGGCGACGGAACTTGGATGGCCGGAACAGGCTCTCGACAAAGCGCGCGAACAAGCCGGCGAAGATTCCATCACGATTGATGTGGCATCCTACAATGCTCCTGAAACAAAGTTCGGCGCGCCGGTGATTGCGATTGTTGGCGGACAAGGCCCGATCGTAACCGGCGACGAAGGTGGCAGTCTGTTCCAGGAAGGCAACGGCTTTGCCTCTGACGCGATTGCCGCCGCCCTCTACGAAGCTGGCCGTGACGAAGACGTCAAAGCTGTCGTCTTCCGTGTTGACAGCCCTGGAGGTTCACCCACCGCATCCGATCAGATCTGGCACGCGGTAAATTATATTCAGACTGAAGAACAAAAGCCTGTGATTGTTTCAATGGCGTCAGTTGCGGCATCTGGTGGCTACTATGTTTCGACCGGCGCTGACTGGATCGTCGCAAACCGGACGACGATCACCGGTTCGATCGGTATTTTCGGCGGCAAAATGGCGATTGATGAAGGGCTTGCCCGCATTGGTGTTGATGCTGAATCGATCAAGGTTGGCGGCCCGTTCGCCGGAGCATTCTCGACCACTGAGAAATTCACCGACGAGCAGCGCACGATGATTCGATCCTGGTTACAGCGCGGGTACGATCGCTTCACCGGACTGGTATCTGAAGGCCGTGAACTCTCGCTCGACGATGTCGACCAAATTGCACGTGGCCGCGTTTGGAGTGGCGAAGACGCCCTGGAAAAAGGCCTCGTTGACGGACTCGGTGGCCTGACCGTCGCGATCGCTAAGGCCCGCGAGTTGGCCGAGATCGAAGATGACGCTGAAATTCGGGTAAAGACTTACCCAATGAATGATGGCGGCTTCACGATCTTTGGCGCCTCTTCGTCAGCATCTGCGGCAGAGCTAAAAGCAATTGGCCAACTCGCCCAGGTCCTCAACGACCCAGAAATCCAGGCACTTCTGATGGAAGCCGAGACCATGCGGAACAGTCGAATCCAGGCTCGCATGCCGACCTTCATCGAGCGCTGAACCCACCTGACTGCGAACTGGGCCTTTCGAGTATTCCTCGGAAGGCCTATTTCGTATGCGGTACAACTTGCCGCGTCGCAGCACCGCATCGTTTTTTTTGGGGAAGCTCTTAGATATGG
This sequence comes from Hyphomonadaceae bacterium, assembly GCA_043513745.1. GTDB lineage: Bacteria > Pseudomonadota > Alphaproteobacteria > Caulobacterales > Hyphomonadaceae > Henriciella. The sequence goes on along the minus strand of CP121341.1, from coordinate 2,913,558 downwards.
GTCAGAAACAAGGGGCAGAAGCGATGTTGAAGTCCGTCCACAAATCCGATCAGCAACGCCATACAGCCGAAACGGCTGAGACCATGACCGATGTGCGCCATGAAGTGGATCGCATCGATCGGATCCTGGTCAGCCTGCTTGAAGAGCGACAATCGTTTATGGACGCGGCAGCGCGCATCAAGGGCTCACGCAAGGCGGTGCTTGATCGCCCTCGTATCGAGGACGTTGTCACCAAGGTCAAAGCTGAAGCTGAGCGTCAGGGCCTGTCCCCTGCCATCGCCGAGCCGGTCTGGCGGACTTTGATTGATCGCTGCATCGCCTATGAGTTTGATTCGTTTGATCGTCTCAAACCCGGTTTGGACAAAACATAGCTGGCGCGCGCGCACGCTTCGATAACGTGCACGAGGCTGTCCTTGAGCGAAGATAGAATTGCAGCGGCCTCCACTCTCGATACGGGCGCATCTGCCCTGCCCCGCGTCTCGACCGCAGCGCAAGCCTCCGCGAATTCATGAGCGCCGATGCTCAGCGCAGCCCCCTTAAGCGCGTGTGCGGCATCTGCCCAAACTTTCTGATCATTGTCAGCGGAGAGCATTCGACCCCAGGTTTCTGCCTGACTTCGGAAAATATCCAGCACTTCATCTGCAAGGTTGGCATCGCCGCCAGTCATGTGCAGCAAATGATCGGTATCAATCTGCATGGCTCTGTTTTCCTGTTCGAATCAATCGGCTTGATCAATTTTATCTGCTGTAGCCCCTTTTCGTTAAAACGATTCTAGTTTAATGTTTTTCGATAATTTGTAGGGATTTATCATGTTTGGGATCTTGATTGCTGTCCGCAATTTCACAATCGCCGTTTTGCTCGCGTGGATGGGTTTCTCCCTTGCGCCTGACAGCGATAAGAATGACGATTCAACATCGGGCGCGCCTAATAACAGCGCGCTCTCATTTATTGGCTGAGACTAAAGGTGGGCGAATGCTCACCAATCAGTCTATAAGGTCGCGATGACGATCGGCCTGTTTTTATACAAAATACTGACCTTCATGATGACGCCCTTTTTGGGCGTTTTCTTTCGTCGGCGTGTCAAATCCGGGAAAGAAGCCCCAGAGACACGCAACGAACGGTTTGCGCGATCCTTGGCACCAAGACCGGACGGAAAACTTATTTGGCTCCATGCAGCGAGTGTAGGCGAAAGCCAGCTCCTTCTGGAACTCGTCCGGCGGTTGGTCCGCACTGGCAAACCCAAATTCGCGATCTTGATGACCTGTCAGACGAAAACCGGTGCCAACCTGATATCCTCCGCCTTCAGCGAAGACAGCGAATTGAAACAGATTTGCTGCATTCACCAGATGGCCCCATTCGATACACCCGGCGGCGCCAAGCGTTTTGTTCGTCACTGGTCACCAGACCTCGCTATTTTTGCAGAAGGTGAAATCTGGCCGAACCTGTTACTAGCGCTTTGTGCGAATGGAACCCCCGCCGCGCTCGTCAACGCGCGCATGACCGAGAATAGCATCAAAGGCTGGATGCGCTGGAGAAAAACCGCCAAGGAGGTATTCTGTTGCTTCGACTTGCTCATCGCCGCGGATGTGCAAACTAAAACAGGCCTCGAAGCGTTGTCGGGCCAATCTGTTGAAAATCCAGGAAACTTGAAATCGGCGCTGCCCACTCCCGCCGTCAAAGACCAACAGCTGCATGACCTCACCAAAGCAATAGGTGATCGGAAAATACTCCTGGCCGCCTCGACTCATGCCGGTGAAGAAGCCCTGGTCTTAGACGCCTATATGCGCCTGCCATCAGATACGTTCCTGATCATCGCGCCGCGCCACCCGGAGCGCGGCGACGAAGTCGATGCGCTTCTGTCTTGTACGAAATACGCCATCTCCAGGCGCTCTGAAGGGGACCCCGTCACTAACGTCACGAATATCCTGCTCGCTGATACAATGGGCGAGATGGGCTTGTGGTATCGGCTCGCGGATACAGTCTATCTCGGCGGGGGTCATGCACCAGGCGTAGGCGGCCATAACCCTCTCGAAGCACTTAGACTGGAAAAGCCCATCCTGACCGGCCCTAGCCTGTTCAACTTCAAGGATTTGACCGAGCGCCTTTCCGGACATCAGGGCTTCTCCATTATCGAAGACGCTGAAGCCTTGGCCAAGGGCTTTCCAGCTGCGCCCGTATCTGCTGAATTGAGTGCTATTCTGGAGGCAGACGCGATGGGTCCGATGACGAAAACGCTCGAACTCCTTGAGCCATTACTGCAACGGGCGGAGTAGGCAGAATGAGAGAGCCGCGCTTCTGGGCCCGGGACGTCGATCCCCGCTCACGCGAAGCGGCGCCGCTTCTGCGCTTGCTGCTGACCCCGTTTGCCTGGATCTATGCAGAAGCCACGCATCGCAGAATCGCCAAAGCAGAGCCCCTTAAAGTGCGCTCAACCGTCATCTGTGTGGGCAATCTAACCGCTGGCGGCGTCGGCAAGAGCCCGATCGTTGCCGCACTTAGGGATCATTTCAACCAAACGACGAACTTGAGAGTCGCCACCCTGAGCCGCGGCTATAAAGGCAAACTCAAAGGGCCTCTCAAAGTGGACCCGGCGCTCCACACATCCGAAGATGTCGGTGACGAGCCCGTGATGCTCGCCCAGTCTGGAGAAACCTGGATAGGCGCTGATCGAGCAGCGACTGGTCAGCAGATGTCTAATGACGGTGTCGACATTATCATCATGGACGACGGACATCAAAACCCAAGCCTCCACAAAGACCTGTCTATCGTCGTGGTGGATGCATCAGCCGGATTCGGGAACGGGCACGTCATTCCTAAAGGCCCTCTGCGAGAACCGGTCCAGGAAGGACTCTCTCGCGCCGACATAGTTGTCGTTATGGGCTATGGAACCCCACCAGACGAAATCAAAGAAAGCGGTCTCCCGGTATTCGGCGCGGTGGTGGCAGCCTCGGAGACGCCTCCTGAACAACCTTATGTCGCGTTCGCCGGCATTGGCAGACCCGAGAAATTTTTTGACACATTAAGGGCAATGGAAGTGGACATTCGCGATGCAGTTCCATTTCCGGACCACCACAAGTTTTCCAGCGGCGACCTCAACTATCTAAACCGGCTCGCGGCAGATAATGGGGCGACCTTGATCACGACGGAAAAAGACTTGTCACGACTAGCTCTCGCTCAGCGCGAAGGTATCGTCACTTTACCCATCGAAGTAATTTTTGACCGCAGAGCAGATCTCGACAAAATGCTGACAGATGTGATCAAACCCGACGCCCATGGCTAATACTGCGCAGCAATACATACGCCCCAAGGATATCGATAACCGCTCGACCTTCCAGCAGCGCATGGTCTGGCGGTTCGAAGCCCTGGCATGGGATGTGATCTATTGGTGGCCGATGAAAGCGTTGGGCGCGGACCGTGCATCTAATTTTCTAGGCTGGCTATTTAAAACGATCGGCCCCCTCTTCTCGCAAAACAAGACGGTTCATCGAAACCTGCAGCTGGCATTTCCAGACATGGCGCCAGAAGAGCGCGAATATATCGCCAAGCAGTCTTGGGAAAGCGTCGGTCGAACAGCGGGTGAGCTTCCGCATCTTCCCAAGATCCACCCCTATGAGGGGGATCGTGTCAAAGTAACAGGCGTCGAACATCTCGACGGGATTGAAAACTCCGATCGCGGAGCTGTTTTTGCGACGGGTCACTTTGCGAACTGGGAAGTTATGGCGGCTGCGATTTGCTGCCGCCCGGTTGATTGCTTGATCACTTACCGAGCCCTCAACAATCCTTACATCGACCGACGTCTCAACAAGGTGCGGCACGACTACGGTATTGGCGTTCTCACACCCAAAGGGGCTGGAACGCGTGAACTCATGCGGGCTTTGAGCGCAGGGCGCGCCGTCGCCTTGATGAACGATCAGAAGTTCAATGAAGGCTTGGCCATCCCGTTCTTCGGGTACAACGCCATGACGGCGCAAGGACCATCACGCCTAGCGCTGAAGTACGATGTCCCGATTGTGCCGATCTCAACGCGCAGAACAGGTCCAGCGCGCTTTGAGGTCACCGTGCATCCGCCCTTCATTCCTGAAAAGACAGGCAACGCCGAAGCCGATCTTATCGCCTGCGTGAAACGCATCTCCGCCTTTGTGGAGCAAGAGGTAAGAGAAAACCCGGGGCAATGGTTCTGGCAACATCGTCGGTGGCCTAAAGATGCCTGGAAAGCTGCTGGGATCACTTAATCGCTGTCAATTGCGTGCGGGCGCCCTATTGTCTTGAGCGAACTGGCTTGGAGATTCCTCATGCCCCCTCTTCTCGATCTGATTGCCATCATTGCGCTGGGCTTCTGCGCCGCGCTTGGCCTTGGAGCGCTTTTTGCGCCGAAATGGGCTGCGGGCGTCGTACGATTGGTTGCCGATCCTGATCCGGAAAAGCCGGGCGGTTTTTCGGAGTTTCGCGCTACATATGGCGGCCTGCTTTTGCTTATCCATCTGACGGTGCTGATCATCCTGCTGCAGGAAGAACTAGGCTTGCAGTACAAAGTGTTTGCGCTGTTTCCCGTCGCTATGGGCTGGATCGGAGCGGGGCTTGGTCGATTGCTATCTCTGCTGCTGGATGGCAAAGAAAACAGGGAAAATGGTCTAATACCTGTGTGGATCCCCTTGGAACTCGCGCTAGGATTTGCCATTCTGGCGCCAGCCTTTGGCCTCTCATCCTGATTGGAGCACCATATGACGGACCGTCGTGAGACGAACCGAAACCGTAAAAAGCGTCCCAACCGTAAGCCGACAGGCCCGGACCGGGACTGGCAGGACGGCGAACGGATCGCGAAATACCTGGCCCGAGCTGGGATAGCCTCCCGCCGCGAGGCCGAAGCCATGATCGAACGCGGCGAAGTCCGCATCAATGGCCGTAAACTCAACACACCGGCGTTCAAGGTCACAGGCACCGAAGACATCCGAGTCAATGGGAAGCCCGTTAAAGCACACGAGCAAACCCGGGTCTGGCGGTATCACAAGCCATCGGGACTAATCACGACAACTTCCGACCCTGAAGGACGCCGGACAATTTTCGAGGAACTGCCGAAGGCACTCCCCCGAACAATTACGATTGGCCGCCTCGATCTGACGACAGAAGGCATCTTGTTGCTGACCAATGATGGTGGGCTCGCCCGCGCGATGGAATTGCCAAAAACTGGCTTTGTTCGTCACTATCGAGCGCGCGCGCATGGAAAGATCACTCAGACGGACCTCGATACACTAAAAGGCGGAATAACGCTCGATGATGGCACCCGCTACACATCCATAGAAGCCGAGCTGGAACGCGAAACAGGAACGAATAACTGGATCAATGTTCGCCTTAGCGAGGGCAAGAATCGCGAAGTGCGAAAGGCGCTCGAACATTTGGGACTTAAGGTCAATCGTCTCATTCGAACCCAGTACGGACCTTTTGAACTTTCGGATCTACGCCCCGGCGCCGTCGAAGAGATTTCTGGCGAGGACCTTCGATCCACGCTTTCGGAGTTCATCCCGGAACACCTTCTGCCGAAGGAAACAGAGCCAAAACGCGAGCGCCGCAGGCCTCCCGCGGGGGCACGGGTTCACGCCCGTAAGCGTTAGGCTAGTCTTTCGGTTATCGGACGCCGGTTCAAATTCGTCCGCGGGGGAATACGAAACGCGAAGGAGTAGTCCAATGGGCTTTCAGAACGTCACCGAAACCTACCAGGAAGAAACCCCGTCCGGGCCACCGTCGAACCCGCCGATCTACGCGCTCGAACCTCCGGTATCTCTGAATGAATCGGATGTGTTTTCTAGCAATGGCGGGTACACGTTCGAGGCGTTCGACAAGATGCGACGCGAAGCGCCAATCATGTGGCATCCGGAAGAGTATGGCCGCGGGTTCTGGGCGCTGACGCAGCATGACCTCATCAAGCAAGTTGAGCTTGATACAGCGACATACTCGTCCCAGAAGGGCGGCATTCTCATGTCGTATGGGTTGCCAGAGGTGCCGCGCCATCCCCTGCTCCATTCCTCGTCGCTCAACTCGCTGATCAATCTCGATCGTCCGCATCACACGCCGCTCCGTATGGAGCACATGGCCTGGTTTCGACCCGATTATGTGGCGGAGTTGCGAAAAAAGGTCGATGTAAAAGTCAATCAATTGCTCGATGACATGCAATCCAAAGGCCCCGTCGTAGACATGGTGGAGTCATTCTCTGCCGAACTCCCCCTCTTCACTTTGTGCGAGATCCTGGGTGTTCCTGAAGCGGATCGACCCAAACTCGTTCACTGGATGCATTTCCTGGAAAACGCACAGTATCAGGCGCAACAGGAAGGCCTCGGCAATGTATCGCCTGAACAGATCATGGAATTCATGAATGAGATCCAGGCATTGTTCGACTATGGGCGCCACCAATTACTGGATCGTCGCAAAAACCCGCGAAATGACCTGCTTAGCGCAATCGCAAATGCCGAAATTGACGGCGAGCTGCTTTCCGATGAGTTCCTCGACGGATCCTGGCTCCTGATCGTCTTTGCAGGAAATGATACGACCCGGAATTCTCTATCGGGAACGATGAAACTACTCACCGAGCATGTGGACCAACGAGAGAAACTCATCGCCAATCCTGACCTCTTCCCGAACTTTGTGCACGAGGCGATCCGGATGGTTAGTCCCGTTACCTATATGCGCCGTACTGTGACCAAGCCCACGACGTTGGGCGGTCAAGCGCTCAGCGAAGGCGACAAGGTCGTGATGTACTATGTGGCGGCCAATCGCGACCCAGCCAAATTCGAAAACCCAAACGCGTTCGATATCGAGCGTAAGAACGCCAATGAGCATTTGGCCTTCGGGAATGGTCCGCATGTATGTCTCGGAAAGCGCGTCGCTATCATGCAGCTGGAAACAGCCTATCAGAACATCCTGCGGCGTTTTCCGAACATTCGCTGGACCGGGAAAAGTGAGCTTGCGCCCAGCAACTTCGTGCACGCCATATCGACGCTTGAAGTTCGCTTAGGCGTTTAAGAAGGCCTCGGCCTTGTTGACAGACATGGGACGACCCAGCGCAAACCCTTGAGCATGGTCAAACCCTAGCGTGCGCAGGAGCGGCATGATCGCGGTGTCCTCTACGCCCTCTGCCGTAGAACTCATTCCAAGACGCCTCGCCATCAGGGTCAACGCTTCGAGAATCGTTTCCACACGCGGATTGTTCAATTGCTGGATTAATGATGCGTCAACTTTGAGAGCGTCCGCTGGCAAATCCGCAAGCCACTGGAAGGAAGAGTGCCCCGATCCAAAGTCGTCCAAAACGATACCAGCGCCGGCGGCTTTTAAATCATGCAAACGATTGAGGGTCTGCTGTGTGTCTCTCAACGCGTCCTGCTCTGTCAGTTCCAGGCGGATCGAGCCAGGGGCAAGCTTGTGACCACTCTGAAGCGCTGTGATCAAATCAATTAACTCACCGTCTTCCAGGTCGAGACTGGTTATGTTGACCTGAACAAACAAGTTGGGATTGCGCGCCACTTTGCGAAACCCGACCAGTGACTCCGCTGCATGGATCAGCATGGACGGTGCAAGGCCTTGCGTATCACCGACAGGAGTCTGAGAGCCTTTCTCCCCCTCCCAGCGGGCCAGAGCCTCAAAGCCTTCTACGCGTTGACTGCGCAGACAGACGATCGGCTGGAAGACCGGCAACAGTTCCACAACTGAGTCCTCTGGTTCCCCGGCAGTTTCGCCGACGGACAGAATAACCCCGCGCGACCAGTAATCGTCAACAGCTCCGCCCGCGAGATGCACGACGCTGCCATCCGCTGTAACCAGTTCCAGCGCGACATCGCCGTCGCTGGTTTCCAGACCATTGCGCAAGCGCTGTCGGCTCAGACCATCGAGAACATTGCTCAAATCATCGAGTGCCCAATCGCCAGACAGCAATCTCTCCAGGGGCGGCGGCACCAGCGACATTGTCAGCCGCTGCGTGCTCTTATTCCACTGCCATTCTCCAATTGGTACGCTCATGCCTATGCCTCGGCGGTTACTTGGCCCCGAATTCGATCCTTGATCAGCTTCAGATCGTTTTCAACACGGTCGAACACTTCGCCCCGCTCCAACAGTTTCGCGCAGCGCTTCGGAAGCGGAGCGTCATCGCCAGTCGCTTCAAGCACTGTCTCGGGGAACTTGGCGGCATGTGCGGTCGACAGAATGACAGTCGTGGCCTCTGTCTTGGATAGAAGCCGTTCAGCCGCCGTCGCTACTGCCGTATGGGGACAGATCAATTCACCAGTCTGCTGCTTGAACTCGCGCATTTCCTCGAGCGTGGCTCCGTTATCAATCACCGCTGAACTAAAGCCGGTACATCCTAATGGGCCTCGAACAGAATCGGGCAAAACTGCAGAACCTGATTGACGATACTGATCGTAGGTTCGGCGCACCGTGTCTCCGTCGCGGCTGGATACCTCAAAGAATAACCGCTCAAAATTGCTCGGGACCGAGATATCCATCGCAGGGCTCGGCGTCGCCACAGCTTGTTCTCTTTGCATAAGACCATCGCTGAGCAGGGTCGCGAGAGTTTTGTTCTCATTGACCGCACACACCAGCTCAAATCCGGCCAGGAGGCCGCAGCGCGCCGCGACATAGCCTGCAAACGCATCTCCCATGTTGCCGCTCGGCACAACAAAGCGGATCGGGCGTGCCGGACCAACGGCTGCTTGAGCGGTGGCATAGTAGACGGCCTGCGCGGCAATCCGCGCCCAGTTGATCGAATTGACGCCTGACAATCTCACTTCTGATGCAAAGGCTTTATCCGCGAACATCGCCTTCACGAGCGACTGACAATCGTCAAAGTCGCCGGTCACTGCGAGATTATGAATATTGTCAGCGCCTGTCGTCGTCATGAACAGTCTCTGCACGGGAGAGACACGCTCGTGCGGATGTAGAATGATGAGATCGACGGACGAAGCGCCTGCAAACGCAGCTGCCGCAGCGCCGCCCGTATCGCCCGATGTCGCGCAAACAACGCTCATCCGCTCTCCGCGCCGTCCGAGCACCAGATCATATAGCTGCCCGATGAACTGCATAGCGACGTCTTTAAACGCGAGCGTTGGGCCGTGGTGGAGCTCCATAACAAACGTATTCGGACCGCATTGAGACAGAGGCGTTACACTCTGGTGTGCGAACGTGCCATACGCGCGTTCACATAAGCCGCGTACATCTTCCGCGCTGAGCGAATCGCCTGCGAATGCGCTCAAAATCCGCGTGGCTACATCGACATAGGATTCGGTCGGCTTAGCGGGTTCAATCTGCGGCCAAGCCTCAGGGACGTATAGCCCACCATCCGGAGCCAGGCCGGTCAGACAGGCATCCACAAAACTCACCGGTTCGGCTTGGCCCCGGGTGGAAACATATTTCATGACGAATGGCCTTATCTTAGAACTTTAGACGTCCGCGCGCGCGATGCAGCGCCACATACACCCCTATCAGCCCCAGTGCCATCCCCCACCAAGTTAATGCGTAGCCAAAATGACGTTCTGGCGGTAGCGGATCAATCGGCTCCGAAAATGCGTAAGGATTGGGGGTCAGTCTGGATTGGCTGAGGTCGGCGGCATTCCTGACAGTCATTATGATGGGCTCTGCAACACGCGGCACATCTTCAAGCGCCAAATGGTTCCACATCTTTTCCGGCGCCAGCGTGTACCATTGATCCTGTTCCGGATTGTCCTGAGCGTTAAACGCACTTGTGTTGCGTTCTTTCACCGCGAGGACGCCTTCGAACGCGATTGTTGGCGGCAGAGTGGCTATCAGGCCATCAACCGGCGTCGCGCCCCCTGTTGCTTCGACCATCACAAGCACGGGTTCATCAGTTGGAATAACGCGCCCGGGCGCATACTGTCGCCAGACCGGTTCGCTGTCGGCAAAGCCATACACTTGCTGAATGTTACCCGGATGACTGAGATCGATCTCAATCTCCAGCGACGAGACGACGGCCGCAACATCTGCTTCTGGCGGAGGCCGATCGATCTTGTCGATATAGCGCTGATACTGCCACGACCCGAGCATATAGAGGATCACCAGACTGATCAGGCTGAGCCCCGTCAGGACAGGCATCGGACGAAAGGTCATTTTCCGTGGGTCCCGGTCGATTCCCATTGCGCCTCTTCTGCGTGATTCTTCCATTGAAGTGCAAAAAGAAGCGACTTGAACGGCCTCAGAAGCCAGACGCTCATAAGAATGATGACTGGCGTCCAAACCAGAATATGCACCCAGACCGGTGGATCGAACATTATTTGAACGAGTAGAACCGGTGGTGTGACGAGTATGCCAACCAGAAACATTACAAAGAATGCGGGGCCATCACCTGAGTCGGCTTTGCTGAAGTCAGCGCCGCAAGCAGAGCACGTCGGGGCAAATCCGAGATAGGACTTGAAGACGGGCCCTTCCCCGCATTTGGGGCAGCGGCAGCCGAGGCCTGCCGATATCGGCGAGACCTCGCGAGGCATCGCCTTAGTGGCCCAGGACCAAGTGCGGCAGAACGTAAACGAAGGCGAACAGGAACAACCAGACCACGTCCACAAAGTGCCAATACCAGGCTGCAAACTCAAAGCCGAGATGCTTCTTGGCTGTCATATTGTTCGCATAGAGCCTGAACAAACAAACCGTCAGGAAGATCGTTCCGATGACCACGTGCGCGCCGTGGAAACCAGTCGCCATGAAGAAGGCTGATCCATAGAGCGTGCCGTCAAAAGTGAACTGGGCTTCGGAATATTCGTAAACCTGCAAGCAAGTGAACGCGAAACCGAGAATAATGGTGATCAGGAGCATGAACTTGGCGTTATCCATTTTGTCATGCTGAAGCGCGTGGTGCGCCGCCGTGACAGTCGTGCCTGAGAGCAGGAGAATCAGCGTGTTGATCAGTGGCAAGTGGAAAGGATCAAACGTCGTCACGCCAGTTGGCGGCCACTGCGCGAAGGCGTTCAGGCCTTCCCAGACAGGGCTGGTCGCATCGAACGTCTCGCCAACGCGAGCGGGATAGAAGATCGCGAGTTCAAAGAAACTCCAGAACCATGCGGCAAAGAACATGATCTCGGAAACAATGAACAGCACCATGCCATACTTGAGACCAATCTCCACGACGGGCGTGTGATCGCCGGTGCGCCCTTCCTTGATGACTTCACGCCACCAACCGGTCATCACCCAGATTACCATCAGGAAACCCGGTAAAAGTGTCCAAAGCTGGCCAGCTTCGATCCCGAACAGGCCCTTCATATAGGTGACGCCGCCAATCGCGAGAGTCGTCAACGCAATGGAGCCAATCAGCGGCCATGGCGAAGGGTTTACAAGGTGATAGTCGTGTTTGACGTCGTCGGCCATGAGAGGGAATCCCTTGTGGCAATTGTTTCAATTCTCGGCGCTTTTAGACTGGAGCGCCCTGTTTCTGCAATAGGTCAATCAAGAGATGCTGTTTTCGCCGCACCCTTGAAATCGTCTGTCTGGAAGAACGTATAAGACAAAGTTATGGTTTTCACGTCTGCTGCGTTGCGTTCGTCCTCAATGGCAGGGTCGATGAAGAAAATAACCGGCAACTTTTTCGTCTCTCCAGCTTTGATGATTCGCTCTTCGAAACAGAAGCATTCCAGTTTGCTGAAGAAGCGGCCCGCCTTGTGCGGCGTGACATTGTAGCTCGCAATCACGCTCACGTCGCTGACAGAGGTATTCGTGACCTCATAGAAAGCCAGGCTGTGCGCGCCAACTTGTACGGGAAGAGAGTTTTGAGTTGCACGGAACTTTAACGGCGCGTTGGCGACATTGGCGTCAAACCGCACAGATATCTCTCGATCACTAATCCGGTCAGGGGCCTTGTCAGCGATTTGAGTCGTGCCACCAAATCCGGTCACCCTGCAAAATGTGTCGTATAGCGGCTTTGATGCGAAGGCGAGGCCGAGCATGAACACAGCCGCGCCGATTGCGATCAAAGCGATACGGGAATTATTCATCGTCAGCCTCTTCTTCTGCAGGCTCGGGCGCGTCGACTTGCGCTTGAGCTGCACGAGCGCGCTCAACCGCTTCACGATCACGCTGGTCCTTGGCGGCCTCATCGAGATAACCAGAGAAATACAGCTTATCACCGCCACTGAAGTCCGTTTGCTGAATTCGGACCGCGGTTGTCACGCCGACGATGACTACAAAAGCAACAAGCGCCCAGGCCAGCCAGACGTTTCGGCGCTTCTGCGCTTTCAGAACATCTGCCGCATCAGGTCCTGGTTGAGAAACAGGTTCGTTCATCAAATGCCTCCGAGAGGGAAGTATAACCCGAAACCGTGCTCAAGAATGAGTGCGGCAAAGAGCCCGAACAGATACAAGATAGAGAAAGCGAACATGCTCATGGCGAGCTTCCGCTCCGGATCTCCGGCGTCAGCTTCGCCTGCTTCGCTGCGATAAACCTTCACGGCGAAGTAAAGGAAGGCGACCGTGAGGAGCGCCCCAACGCCGCCATAGAGCCACCCTCCAAGTCCCGTCGCGAGGGGCGCGAGACCGATCGGTGCGAGCAGGATCGTGTAGAGTAGTATATGCAAACGCGTCGACTTTGCGCCGCTCGTCACCGGCAACATGGGGACACCTGCTTTTTCATATTCTTTGTGTGCTACCAGGCTGAGCGCCCAGAAATGCGGCGGCGTCCAGAAGAAGATAATCGCAAACAATATCCAGGCATCGAGAGGCGTCGTGCCGGTTACAGCTGCCCAACCAATCACTGGAGGAAATGCCCCAGCTGCGCCGCCAATGACAATGTTCTGGGCCGTCCGACGCTTAAGCACCATAGTGTAGAACCAGCCATAATAAACGATCGAGAGCGCGAGCAATCCGGCAGCAAGCACGTTCGAGGCAATCCACATCAACAAGACAGATAGCGCCGACATGATCAGGCCCATGGCCAATGCTTCGCTTCGCGGCACGGCGCCCGACGGGATTGGCCGCGTAGAGGTTCGCACCATCACGGCGTCAATGTCTGAGTCGTACCACATATTGATCGCACCAGCGGCCCCCGAACCAAGGGCAACGGCCAGAACGGCGACGCTTGCCAGCACAGGATTGATCCCCTGACCTGTCACGCCGATAGCAGCAATCAATCCCGCAAGTGCCGTAAACACGACGAGCATCATGATGCGAGGCTTCATTAGCTCGATATAATCGCGGGCCGTGGCGAGTCTGGCTTGTGGTTGTGTGACCGTCATGTCGAGAGACATAGTGCGATACCCTTTGCGGATCTAGAAAAACGGCCCTCTGCGCTGATTTGCGCAAAGGGCCGCTTTAGCTCGTTTACGTGAGCGGCCTAGTGACCACCCTCATTCTTGACCACTGGCAGCTCGTTGAACTGGTGGAATGGTGGCGGGCTAGGGAGCGTCCACTCAAGTGTCGTTGCGCCTTCGCCCCATGGGTTAGCTTCACCCTTACGACGACGGATCATCGCTTCAAACAGACCGTAGAAGAAGAGCAGTGTAGCGACCATAGACAATGCGTAACCCATTGAGGAAACGCTATTCCACAGCGAGAACGCTTCTGGATAGTCGACATAGCGACGTGGCATGCCGTTCAGACCCAAGAAGTGCTGCGGGAAGAAGATCAGGTTCGAAGCGACGAACATAATCCAGAAATGAGCGTATCCGACGATCTTGTTATACTTGATGCCGAACATCTTCTCGAACCAGTAGTACCAGCCTGCAAACAGTCCAAACACAGCGCCGAGTGACAGCACGTAGTGGAAGTGCGCGACGACATAATATGTATCGTGCATCGCGTGGTCGATACCCGCATTGGCAAGTACGACGCCGGTAACACCCCCGACGGTGAACAGGAAGATGAACCCGATCGCCCAAACCATCGGGACAGAGAAATCAATCGAACCGCCCCACATGGTTGCAATCCAGGAGAAGATCTTGATCCCGGTCGGAACCGCAATGACCATCGTAGCCGCAACAAAATAAGCCTTCATGTCAGACGGCATACCAACGGTGTACATGTGGTGCGCCCAAACGATGAAGCCAATCGCACCAATCGCAACCATCGCGTACGCCATGCCGAGGTAACCGAAGATCGGTTTCTTGGAGAAGGTCGAGACGATGTGTGAGATCAGGCCGAACGCCGGCAGGATCATGATGTAAACTTCAGGGTGACCGAAGAACCAGAACAAGTGCTGGAACATGATCGGATCACCGCCCCCGGAGGGGTCGAAGAACTGAGACCCAAAGTTACGATCCGTCAGAAGCATTGTCAGCGCGCCAGCAAGCACAGGAAGAGCAAGCAGAAGCAAAATCGCTGTCACCAGAAGCGACCAAGCAAAGAGCGGCATCTTGTGCAGCGTCATGCCTGGGGCACGCATGTTGAGGATCGTCACGATGAAGTTAATCGCACCGAGGATAGACGCGATACCAGCTGTGTGGAGTGACAGGATCAGAAGGTCCATCGAAGGACCTGCATGTCCGGCGGTGCTCGATAGTGGCGGGTATAGCACCCAGCCGCCACCAAATCCGTTGACGCCATTGCCGCCTGGCACCAGCATCGAAAAACACGCGAGGACGAACGCTGCGACCGTCAACCAGAACGAAATATTGTTCATGCGTGGAAACGCCATGTCCGGAGCGCCGATCATCAGGGGCACAAACCAGTTTCCGAAGCCACCGATAAGGGCTGGCATCACCATGAAGAAGATCATGATCAGGCCGTGATACGTAATGACCACGTTGTAGAAGCTCTTGGCCTGTTCGATCGCTTGCGGGCCCGTTGTCCCGTAAAGCATCTCAACAATGCCGGTGAGTGGGCCAATACCCGGCTCAGCCAATTCCCAACGAATCAGGCCGGAAAGCGAATACCCAACAATCCCCGCAATCAAAGCGAAGACGAGGTAAAGCGTCCCGATATCCTTATGGTTGGTCGAGAAGAACCAACGGACGAAAAACCCGGGTTTGTGGTCGTGATCGTGGTGATCGTGAGCAGCAACTTGATCCATAGGCATGATCTAAATCCCTCTCTTACTCGACCGAGGCGAGGCGTGAGACCTCACCGTCCGAGTCTATTACTTGTACGAGTTGCGTCGCCGCATCGATGTCGCCGGTCTTCATGACTTCGATCCAGCGATCATACTGGTCCTGAGGCACGACACGAACTTCGATCGGCATAAAGGCGTGGTTCTTACCGCACAGTTCTGAGCACTGGCCGTAATACACACCGGTTTCTTCAACCAGGAACCAGCCTTCGTTGAGGCGTCCCGGAACAGCGTCCGTCTTCACACCGAAGGCCGGAACAGTCCACGAGTGAATAACGCGGTCAGAGGTTGTCTGGTAACGAATGTAGCGGTTCACCGGAATGACCATTGGATAGTCTGTTGCCAGGTAGCGCGGCTTCTCTGGTGTCGCCGGTGGATCGCTTGGCAGGCCAAAGTGGATACCGTTGGAGACGTACTGGATCGGATAACCTTCAGCGTCGACTTCATCCATATAGTAGTACGTCCAGGCCCAGTTCCCCATGCCTTCCGCTTTAACGGTGATCCAGCCTTCTTTAGCGGCATCAACGTAGATATTCGGATCATCGAGGTCCCCGCTCTGAGCGATCATTTCCAGGTCCGGCTCGTTCTCCTGGTAAAACAGGTTCGAGAAAGAAGGACCAGCAATCGCGACGAGAATGATCACCGGCACGGCTGTCCAGATGATTTCGATCGTCGTGTTGTGGCTGAATTTGCGCGCCACAGGGTTGGCGCGGCGATTATAACGCACGCTTACCCAAATCAGTAGCGCCAGCACGAACAACGTGATCACGGTGATAATCACCAGCAGGTAATTATGGAATTCGTTTACACGCTCCATAATCCGCGTTGCGGCAGGTTGAAATCCAAGGGCGCCAGGGGTCGGCTGCCCAACAAGTTCTTGTGCAAATGCCGATCCGGTCATCAGCACAGCAGAGATCCACGCAAGAATGTAACGCAAGAGTCACTCCATCCAGTCTTGGCTGATGCCATATATACGACAGACGCGAAGGTCTACCCAATACAGCCAGCTCTTATAAAATGTCGCACTCGCTCGCTAATTCGCACGCCCTATTGTATGGTTAACAAAAGGAGGTCAGTCATGAAATTCAAACTGATGATTGCTGCGACTGCTGCAGCGCTCGCCGCACATACGGCTTCCGCACAGGTGTTCATAATTGGCAAAGGCCTTGGCGGAGAATGCTACCAGAAAACCAAGAACGGCTACACAAACTTCAGAACGGCAGACGAGGTTT
This sequence comes from Hyphomonadaceae bacterium, assembly GCA_043513745.1. Taxonomy (GTDB): domain Bacteria; phylum Pseudomonadota; class Alphaproteobacteria; order Caulobacterales; family Hyphomonadaceae; genus Henriciella. The sequence continues at coordinate 2,897,307 of CP121341.1, read as the reverse complement.
GCACACGAGCGCTTCGCGAACAGGTCATGACGCGGGAGAATCGGGCCGCTACCTACGTGAATCGAGGCGTCCTGCGGATGCGCCAAGGCAATTACGAAGACGCCTTGGCCGATTATGGAAGCGCGCTCGATCTGCAGCCTGAAATGGGGGCGGCTTACCTGAATAAGGGCGCGGCGCTGATCTATCGACAGGACTTTGATCTGGCGCTCGCCGCGTTGAACAGAGCTATCGACCTCGATTCGCCTGATCTTTTCGCGGCTCACTATAATCGTGCGATAGCACGCGAAAACACAGGCGACGTCCCGGGCGCCTATGACGATTTCGTTACGGCTCTGGAGCTCAAACCTGGTTGGGACCTCGCGGAACGCCAGCTCACTCGATTTACGGTTGAAGACGTAAGTTAAACAGCTACGCCTCAACGAAGCGCTTGATCTCCCGGCACGGCAACGTCACATAACGGGCATGACTTACACTCCCCTGCCCTTCGACGCGCAAGACGCCGCTGCCCTTCTCTCCGATGCCGCCAACGGCGCGGATGACGGAGATATCTATGTTCAACGCTCTCGATCAGAGGGGTTCGTGTTCGATGACGGCCGATTGAAATCCGCAACCTATGACACGACACAAGGTTTTGGCCTTCGCGTCGTAGCGGGCGAAGCAAGCGGCAATGCGCATTCCGGAGAACTCTCTATCGAAGCGATTCGCCGCGCTGCTGAAACAGCTCGCCAGGCCAAGCGCGGCTATTCCGGTTCGCTCGATACCGGTCCTACACCGACGAATCGCCAGCTTTACGCCCCGATCGACCCGACTGAGGCTCCGGATTTCACCGTGAAGACGGGCCTCCTCGCGGAAATCGACGCCTGGGTCCGCGCTAAAGATCCGCGTGTGGTGCAAGTTTCCGTCTCGCTGGCAGGCAGCCATGAGCAAATCGATATTCTGCGCCCGGCCGGAGAAGCGTTTCATGACATTCGCCCTTTGGTTCGATTGAATGTCTCGGTCACGCTAGAGCAAAACGGACGCCGCGAATCAGCTTCTGCAGGCGCTGGCGGTCGCGCGGCCTATGACGAGTGGATCGCGCCGGAGCGTTGGCAAGGCCTCGCGCAACGCGCGTTACGGAAGGCTGAAGTGAACCTCGAATCCATTCCAGCTCCCGCCGGCGAAATGGAAGTCGTGCTCGGCCCAGGTTGGCCAGCGGTTCTGCTCCACGAAGCAGTCGGACACGGCCTAGAGGGGGACTTCAACCGCAAAGGCACCAGCGTTTACTCTGGCCGAATCGGTGAGCAAGTCGCTTCGAAAGGCGTTACGGTCATAGATGACGGCACAATCGATGCGCGCCGCGGGTCGCTATCCATCGACGATGAAGGTTCCCAGACGAACCGGACCGTCCTGATCGAAGATGGCATCCTCAAAGGATACATGCAGGACCGCCAGAATGCCCGACTAATGGGCGTCGCCCCAACCGGTAATGGCCGGCGAGAGTCCTATGACGCAACCATAATGCCGCGCATGACGAACACGATCATGCTCGGGGGGCAAGATGATCCACAAGAGATCGTCTCCTCGATCAAGAAAGGTATTTGGGCGGTCGATTTTGGCGGGGGTCAGGTCGACATCACCTCCGGAAACTTCGTTTTCCAGTGCACGGAAGCGTACCTGGTCGAAAACGGCAAAGTGGTTGCGCCGGTAAAGAACGCAACACTCATCGGCCATGGCCCCACGGCTCTGAGCCAGGTCGAGATGATCGGGAATGATTTCGCCATGGATGACGGGGTCGGAACCTGCGGCAAGGCCGGACAGTCTGTCCCGGTTGGCGTCGGCCAACCGACCCTGAAAGTCGGCGGCCTCACCGTTGGCGGCGCGGGTTAAGCGCCGCCCTGAATCAGAAGCGACTAGCTGGTCGCGGTTGTCTTGTCTGGTTGGCCAGACGCATCGACTTCCGTCGCATCGCTTTGACCCTCGACATGCTTGGTCAAGTTTCGAAGCCATGGACTCAGCACGAGCAAGATAATGCCCAGTATGACCGCAGCTCCACCGAGCTGCAGATACACCGCATTATAGGCCGCTAAGCTGTCCGCTGTTGCGGCCCCTTCCGGGACCTGCGTTGCCTTAGCGACTTGCGCCGCGATGACGTTAGCGAACGAACTCGCCAGGAACCAGTAGCCCATCATGAAGCCAACGATCTGCTTGGCCGACATTTTCGTTACGGCGGACAGGCCGACAGGCGATAGGAAAATCTCTCCGGTCGTATGCAACAGATACATCAGCAGAATGAAGACCACAGAAATTCTGAGAGCCCCAGCGGCATCCGGAGCCGCTGTCTGGATTCCGACGTTCAAGATAAAGAAGCCCGCGCCGATCTGGATCATCGCGAAGCCGAACTTGATATAGCTATTCGGCTCCCATCCGCGATTTCCGAGGAAGGTCCAGAGCGCTGCGACGAGCGGCGCAAAGACGATAATGAAGTAGGGATTCGCCGATTGCAGCGCGGCGGCCGGGAACTCTTGTCCGGCAATCTCATTCGTCACGTGCGCCCCTGCGAACAGGTTCAGTGACGTTGGGCCCTGATCAAACAGAGTCCAGAACAGTACCGAAGAAATTGACAGGATCAGCAGCCCTATCATCGCATTTCGCGCGTCAGCGTCGAGCTGAGTCAGCATGTACCAGACGATCCCAGCCGTCACCAATCCAAAGACCGGATACATTGCGGCCGAAGTAAGCGTCGCGAACTGCAACAAAACAAACGCAACAGCCGCAAAGCCGAGCCCTGCGATATAGACCATCCATTCTCGATTCAAACCGGCAAAGACCGGTGTTTTGAGGTCTACGTCGGCTGGTGGGTCTGCTCGGCCCTCCAGCCAGCCTTGTCCCCAGATGAAGACGACCAGACCGGCGAGCATCCCGACCGCGGCGAGGCCAAATCCGGCGGACCAGCCAAACTCGGCTGCAGCCCAGGCACAGGCAATGCCCGAAAGGAACGAGCCCAGATTGATGCCCATATAGTATAGCGTGAACCCTGAATCCCGACGGCGATCGCCTTGGTCATATAGCGCGCCAACGCAGGTCGAGATGTTCGGTTTCAAGAATCCCACACCCGCGACGATCAAGGCAAGCGCCGCGAAAAGAATCATTTCGTGGAGCGGGCTTCGCTCACGCGTGATTGTTCCGTCCAACGTAACAGACTGCCCAGCACTATCGACATAGGTAACCGCGCGTTCAGCCGAGCCGATCGCTGGCTGTTCGAAACGAACAACGTCAAACACTTCGTCCCCGACAAGGATGGTTCGCTGATCGCGGCTTTCGCTATAATCGGGACGCTCAAGGGCGAAAGTTTGTCCCGCCGCCTGCAGCGTTTCTTTGGCTGGTGGACCGTGAAAGCCCATCAAAGCGTGGCCAGCGACCAACAAGATCGCACCGAATGTTACTGCCTTGCGGAAGCCGATATACTTATCCGCCAACCAACCGCCGAGGAGCGGACCAAGATAAACCAGCGCGACATAGGCCCCATAAAGGGTCAGTGAGAAGTCGCTCTCATACAGGAAGTGCCAGGTCAGATAGAAAATCAGTAGGGCCCGCATGCCGTAATAGGAAAACCGCTCCCACATTTCTGCAAAAAACAGAATGTAGAGGCCCTTGGGGTGTTTACGCATCTGCCACATCGAGAACACGAAGATGATCGGCACCAACGCGAGCGCGGCATACAGAAATATTTGCATAAGAACTCCTACCCCAGACGGTTTTCTGCTCGAAGTAGAACCATGGAGAACGCGGTGGCTCAAGACACAAACTGCGTCGAGAAGCGAATGAGATCAGAATAGTTTTGCTGAGAATGCAGATTCTAAGCACAAAAAACCCCGCTGTTTTCACAGCGGGGTTTGCTTGTTTTGGGTTTGGTGTGCTGGGTTTAGGCTTTAACAGCCGCCACAACGCCCGCGCCAACCGTACGGCCACCTTCGCGGATCGCGAAACGCAGGCCCTGCTCCATCGCGATAGGCGCGATCAGCTCAACGCTCATCTTCACATTGTCGCCTGGCAGAACCATTTCCTTGTCCGCTGGCAGAGTAACAACACCGGTCACGTCTGTCGTACGGAAGTAGAATTGTGGACGATAATTGGTGAAGAATGGCGTGTGACGGCCACCCTCTTCCTTGGTCAGGATGTAGGCTTCAGCTTCAAACGTCGTGTGCGGCGTGATTGAGCCTGGCTTACACAGAACCTGACCACGCTCAACGCCTTCACGGTCGATGCCGCGGATCAGAGCGCCGATATTGTCGCCAGCTTGACCCTGGTCGAGCAGCTTACGGAACATCTCAACACCGGTCACAGTCGTCTTCTGAGTGTCGCGGATACCGACAATCTCAACTTCTTCACCGACTTTGACGATCCCGGTCTCAACCCGGCCGGTTACAACCGTACCGCGACCTGAGATTGAGAACACGTCCTCAACCGGCATCAGGAAAGGCTGATCAATTGGGCGATCTGGGGTTGGGATATACTCATCCACAGCCGCCATCAGCTCAATGATCTTGTCTTTACCGATATTGTCGTCACGACCTTCAACAGCCGCCAGAGCAGAGCCAGCTACGATTGGAATATCGTCGCCTGGGAACTCATAAGAGCTCAGCAGCTCACGGATTTCCATTTCAACCAGCTCAAGCAGCTCTTCATCGTCAACCTGGTCAACCTTGTTCATGAACACGACCAGCGCTGGAACACCAACCTGACGCGCCAGCAGAATGTGCTCGCGGGTCTGTGGCATCGGGCCATCGGCTGCGTTCACAACCAGGATCGCGCCGTCCATCTGCGCCGCACCGGTGATCATGTTCTTCACATAGTCAGCGTGGCCAGGGCAGTCGACGTGAGCGTAGTGACGGTTTTCCGTCTCATACTCAACGTGAGCCGTGTTAATGGTGATGCCGCGGGCTTTTTCTTCAGGCGCGCTGTCAATGTCTTCATACGAACGCTTCTCAGCACCCGTCACATCTGCCAGCACCATCGTAATCGCTGCCGTCAGCGTCGTCTTACCATGGTCAACGTGACCAATCGTGCCGATGTTTACGTGCGGCTTATTACGCTCAAACTTCTCTTTGGCCATGCCAGGCCTCCTTTTCTCAAGTGTCCGGCCCACCGGACGTTGGTCCTTTCTCAAAGCGGGCCAGAAGAGTCCCGTTGAAGCGCGCCACATACACACGCCCGCCTAAGGTTTCAAGCACCTATAACGCTGTCGTATGCAGACAAATTCTGCACAACCCGGAATCCGCTTGACAAAGCTGCCCAATAAAGGCCCTTCCCTGCAGCCATGACGCAAGGATATGTATTCAAAACATTCGACAGCAAAGCGACCCTCCAGGCCGCTGCTGCGAGCTGGATCGCAGACGCATTGAAGGACGCAATCGCCCGGCGGGACAGCGCTGTATTCATGGGGTCCGGTGGAACCACTCCCGGGCCCATCTATGAAGCGCTTTCGCAGGCGGAGCTTGCCTGGGAAAAAGTTCAGATAGGCCTCTGCGACGAACGCTGGGTGGATGTCGACCATCCTGCTTCGAATGGCGCGATGATGGAGCGGACCTTGTTGCAGAACAATGCAGCCGCGGCTGAATATACGCCCATGAAGATACCCGGCTCCGATCCGTTCATTGCCGTCGAACAGGTCGATGACTTGTATCAGGACGCCGCGCTCACAGACGTGATGCTGCTCGGCATGGGGCCAGACGCCCATACGCTTTCCTGGTTCCAGGGCGGGCGCGGCTATGAGGATGCGATATCGTCCGACTCGACAACGGTCGTCGCCGCGGTTGAAGCGATTCAGAGTGACGTGACGGGCCCAAATCTTCTGCGCATGACACTGACTGAGCCGTGCGTCGCCTATGCACGTAACGTGTTGCTACTGATCACGGGCGCGGAAAAGAAAGCCGTGTTTGACGCGGCGCCGGATTCGGCACCTATCAGCATTATGAAGCGCGCCGCGGGACGGGCGCTAACGGTCTATTACTGCGATTAAGATTGGAATTCTCATGACTTTTGACGACCTGAACAGTCTGGCCGCAACAACGAAAGCCAGTGAATTGCGCGATCTCGCCGCGGCACACACCTCCGCCCCTATTCAGGCAGCGGGCTGGACAGCGGATGTTTCGCGTCAGTATTTACCTGCAGACGTCGACGCGGCTCTGCTCGAATATGGCCAGCAAGAGAACCTGTCCGGGGCAATAGAAGACCTGTTTTCGGCGGCCATCGTCAATCCGTCGGAAGACCGCCCGGCCCTTCATTGGGCGCTGCGTCTGCCGCCTGAAAGCGATCTGACCGCCGCGGAACACGCCACCACGGTCAAGGCCTTGCAAAAAGCCGCCGAGCTTGCTGCCGACGCGGCGGTCTCAGCCATCGTGCATATTGGCATAGGTGGTTCCGACTTCGGGCCGCGGCTTTACGCGGACGCGTTTGCTGACCGGTTGTTATCGCACGTAGACTTGAGGTTCTGCGCAAATGTCGACCCGTTGGACCTAGAATTAGCGCTCGCCGGACTCGATCCATCGACCACCCTGATCATTGGCATCTCCAAATCCTTTGGGACAGAAGAGACCCTCTACAATCTCGGGCGAGCTAAAGCCTGGTTAGAGACGGCGCTTGGCCCAGCAAAGGCCGCTAAACACCTCTTGTTGGTAACGGCGAACCCGGACCGGGCCACCAATTGGTTGAACGGTGTGCCGGCGACGACGCTCGACATGCCTCAGAGTGTCGGCGGACGTTACTCTATCTGGTCAGCGGCCTCTGTAGCGGTCATGGCGAGCTTTGGGGTCGAGACATTCCGCGAGTTCCTAGCCGGGGCAGCGGAAATGGATCGTCACGTCAAAACCACCCCCCTAAAGGAAAATCTCGCCGCACGGCTGGCGCTGCTGGACTTCTGGAACACAAGCTTCATGGGGTTTGGCTCTCGCGCGGTCCTCGCCTATTCCCGGCGTCTGCGCATGCTGCCGACCTATTTGCAGCAGCTCGAAATGGAATCGAACGGAAAATCAGTTGGTCCAGAAGGCCACGACGCGCGCCTACCAACCGCACCGCTGCTTTGGGGTGGCGAGGGCTCGGTGGGGCAACACTCCTATCACCAATGGCTCCATCAGGGCACGCATGTCGTACCGACCGAGTTCATTCTAGCTCCGGGCAGCCGCAGCGATGGTGACGGGGTCGAAGCTCTTACGGCGCATGCGCTTGCGCAGGCAGAAGTGCTCGCGAACGGCCGGAGCCTTGCTGAAATCAACGCAGAAGAACCCGATCTACCCGCTCATATTGCCCGGCAGAAGATCCACCCTGGTGGGCGCCCTTCGACCGTCTTGCACACAGAAGAACTCACGCCGGCCCGCCTCGGCGCCTTAATCGCACTCTACGAGCATCGAACTTATCTCGCTGGTGTGCTGTGGCAGATTAATAGCTTCGATCAATGGGGCGTCGAACGCGGGAAAACCATGGCGACCCGGCTCAAACCGGCGCTGCGAGGAGTATCGACAGCTGATGATCCGGCAACACAGCGTCTAGTTGATCAACTCAAATAGAAAACCCGCACTCGAGCGAGCACGGGTTACCTGAATAGGTAGTTTTAGCTTGTTAAGCGATTTTGTCGACTTGTGAAAAGTCCAAATCGACCGGTGTTGCGCGGCCAAAGATCGAGACGTTCACCTTCATGCGGCCCGTTTCCGGATCGAATTCCTCGACCGTTCCTTCGAAGCCCTGGAAAGCGCCTTCGTTGACGCGAACTTCCTGACCAATCTCGTAGACGATGGTTGGCTTTGGACGTTCCTCGATCGGCTCGTCAGCGGTGCCAAGAATGCGATCCACTTCTCTTTGCGGAACCGCCAGTGGTCGCTTGCCGCCGTCGGCGCCGAGAAAACCCGTCACTTTCGGCGTGTCTTTGACCAAGTGGTAGACATCATCGGTCATCTTCGCCTTCATCAGGACGTAGCCTGGGAAATAGCGTTTCTCGATCGTCTTCTTCTTGCCGCGAACAACCTCAACAACTTCTTCGGTCGGGACTTCGAGTTCCTCGATCATGCCGTCGAGGCCCTTCATTGCAGCCTGATCTCGAATCGCTTGCGCCACTTTCTTTTCGAAATTGGAATAGGCGTGAACGATGTACCATTTAGCCTCAGCCATAGGCGAAGCACTCCTTATTGTGGGGTCTAGCTGCCCAGACCCGTGAGAAGACGGATGACCATTGCAATCAACTGGTCGGAGAGGAACAGGAATAGCGCGATGATAATCGACATAACGACCACCATGATCGTCGCCTGAATGGTCTCAGGTGTAGACGTCCAGGTAACTTTCCGACCCTCTGCCTGCACCTGGCGGGCAAAGGTAATCGGACCAACACTGTTCTTTTTGTCCTTGTCGGCCATTCTCTCGCGTTCCTGACTTTTTGGGGTAATCCGGCTCCATACTGCGCATTTCCGCGCTTGTGAAGTCACTTGGGTGCAAAGCGCATGAAACGCAAGCTTTCCGCTATCTAGAGCTGCCAAACTCCGGCACGGGAAGACCGGGAGTATCGACATCTAGCGCAAACAAACTCCCCGCCATGGGCTGACGATCAATCGCCGCATCTGAGAGGCCAATCCGAGCTGACGTGATGTACAAAGTCTTCAAGTCTTCACCGCCAAAGGTGCAGCTGGTGGGACGAGACACTGGCAGTTTGACGATACGGTCAATTTCACCTTGCGGTGAATAGCGAACCACGCGAGAGCCTGCCCATTGAGCGTTCCAGAGATACCCTTCCGCATCTATGGTTGATCCGTCTGGATAACACCCCGCCTGCAGCGTGGACGCAAACACACGTCGATTGGAAAGTGCGCCTGACCCCAGATCATAATCGTAAGCCAGGATCATTTGTTCCGAACTGTCGCACGTGTAAAACGTGCGCCCGTCCGGTGAAAATTGCATCGTATTGGTCACGAGGACCTCTGGCAGAACCATTCGCTCGACGGTCATATCGGGTGCGAGTTTATAATATTGTCCTTCCGCCAACGCTTCATCATCGTCCATCGTTCCAAACCAAAAGCTGCCATCTGGCGCGAGGCCGCCATCATTGGTTCTGAAGCCGTCGGGTTCGTTGAGATTGACAATCGGCCGATAGCTTTCTGTCGCGGTATCATAACGCCCGACTTCGCGATCGCCGATCATTATCAAACCGCCATCCGAAAGTGCCAGCGCACTCGCATGCAGCGGCAGATCATATCGGCGCGTATTACCGGTCTTGGGATTGTGACGATGCAGTTTCGCGCGCTTGATGTCGACCCACCACAAGAACCCTTCTGAAGGGCTCCACAATGGCCCCTCCCCCAGGAGGCAACCCGTTGGCGCAACACATCTAACTTCGCTCAAATCGATTCCTCGCTCCGGATTGAACAACATCGTCTCAGCGCTCATCGGGCGGATGTCAATTCCCAGCAAACTAATGTTCAGATGCCGGATTTTTGCTATCCAGGTCTTGCCACTCGCCATGAGAGCTATAGGCGCAGAATCAACCGAATTCCTCGAGGGTATCGCGATGACAGATACAGCACTTCAACCGCCTTATGATTTTGACGACTTGTTGCAAATCATGAAGCGACTTCGAACACCAGAAACCGGTTGCGCATGGGATCTTGAGCAGTCCTTCGAAACCATCGCACCGTATACGATTGAGGAAGCCTATGAAGTCGCGGATGCGATTGAGCGGGATGATATGCGCGAATTGCCAGACGAGCTTGGAGATCTCCTCCTCCAGGTTGTGTTCCACGCTCAAATCGGATCGGACGAAGGCCACTTCTCCATTCAAGATGTAACGCAAGCCATTTCCGAGAAAATGATTCGACGACATCCCCATGTTTTCGGAGACGCGAAACAGAAGACGAGCGATCAACAGGTCACAAACTGGGAAAGCATCAAGGCTGCAGAGCGAGCAGGGAAAAACGAGTTTGATTCCAGCGCATTGTCTGGAATTGCCTTGGCGTTACCTGCGCTGATGCGGGCTGAAAAACTGCAAAAGCGCGCTGCACGAACGGGTTTTGACTGGATCGACCCCAAGGACATCCTGGACAAGCTGGAAGAAGAAAAAGCTGAAATCGAAGAAGCCATGGCGTCGGGAGATCAGGCGCATATTGAAGAAGAAATCGGCGATCTGTTGTTCGTCGTGGCGAATCTGGCGCGGCGCCTGAAAGTGGATCCTGAAATCGCATTGCGAAAAGCCAACGCAAAATTCGAGCGCCGGTTTCGAGCGATGGAATCATTGGCGGAGGGGCGGTCGGTGGACTTCTCAAGTCTGACCCTTGAAGAGCAGGAAGCCTATTGGCAGCAAGTTAAAGCCGTCGAACACGTCTAGCGAAAAACCGATCCGCTCATCAGGCGATGTAACCCAGCGCATAAGCCCGCATCACGGCGCTGACGCGGTCGGAGACATCCAGTTTCTCGAAGATGCGCTTCATGTAAGTGTTGATGGTGTTTATCGAGACGCTCAGTTCGCCCGCCACGCTTTGATTGCTTTGCCCGCGGGCGATCAAGTTTATGATTTCAAGCTCACGGCTGGAAAGCGATCGACCTTCGATGTCATCACGATACATAACATCCAGAAGCTTCAGATAAGCGGTCTGTGAAATCGAGTGCATCATTAGAATTTCGGTGTCGTCATACACCCGGCCCTCGCGCCCATGGAAACAGAAGTATCCGTGCCTGAACAGAGGTCCGAAAACAGGTACAACAATGCCATCACCCAAAGATGCAATTTCTCGGCGATACGAGGCAATCTGCGGAGACTTGCCGTCCAGAATTGTGTTCACATCGCTGCAGCGAAAGGGTTTGGGACTTTTCACTGATGCATGGAGAAAAGCATCGAGGTAACCAGGAGCGTCTTGAAGTGCGGTCGCCAATTCCTCACTAAACCCTTCTGTCGTTGAGAAAAATACGGTTTGAGCGGCGCTGGCATTAGATGGAAAACACCGACAACACGCACCTTTAATCTCAGTCCGGCGGCAAACTTCCGTCATGATTTGCCAGACTTCTTCTCCCGTCTTGGATTGGCTGATCCTGGCAGCAACATCCGTAAAATCGACCGCTCGACCTTCATTCGCCGCGATATCGTCTTCACCAACGGTCTCTCTGGCAGTTGCATACGCAGAATCTGGCATTCTCATTTCCCCGCTCACCTGTTCCCTCGTCGCCCTATCGTCGACGTCGGGACTCTCATTTAGTAAAACATACAAATTGAATGGTGGGAGGCAAGCGTTTACAACTTACGCGTTCGCTCGGCATTGGAGATTTGGAACGCCGGGTTGACCGGAAAGACGTTAGGAAACCTTGGTTTCAACATGCGCGCGGCGAAGTGCTGCTTCCGCAAGAGCCAAATATTCTTCCAGTTCATTGCGGGTTTCAGGTGACAATCCCGCAGGGAGATTTTCGGAAGACCGCAGACTTTCCAAACAGTCGGCCACCAATTTCATGTGATCGCTCTCTTTGCCACTCTTTCGGGTAAAGGAGATGCTGTTAGGATCTGAATTCATGAACATAATCGACGGCCACCCTGATCTATAACTGTTCTATACGATGCAAAATTCGATTCGACTGTCACACATTCTTGTGACGATGGCGCATTAACCTCCGAACGCGCCCTTTTATTCACTTTCATAACGAAAAACGCCGGAGTGTTTCTACTCCGGCGCTCGATTTTTCTGTCTGTTGGCAAATGAGACTAGTTTAGACTTTATAATACATGTCGAACTCGACCGGGTGAGGGTGAAGCTCTAGGCGCATCACTTCTTCCATCTTCAGTTCGATGTAAGCATCGATCTGGTCATCATCGAACACACCGCCCTTTTTGAGGAAGTCTCGGTCTGCATCGAGCGCACCAAGCGCTTCGCGCAACGAGCCACAAACCTGAGGAATGGCTTTAGCTTCCTCTGGTGGCAGGTCGTAGAGATCCTTGTCCATAGCGTCGCCCGGGTGGATCTTGTTTTCGATACCATCAAGGCCCGCCATGAGAAGCGCCGCAAACGCGAGGTACGGATTTGCGGTAGGATCAGGGAAGCGCGTTTCAATCCGTTTGGCTTTTTCACCGGTTCCGAATGGAATACGGATTGAAGCAGAGCGATTGCGTGCAGAGTAAGCCAGCATAACCGGCGCCTCAAACCCTGGGACCAAACGCTTGTAAGAGTTGGTCGATGCGTTGGTCAGGGCGTTCAGGGCACGTGCGTGCTTAATGATTCCGCCAATATAGTGCAGGCAAGTCTCGGATAGGCCAGCATACTGATCACCCGCAAAGGTTGGTTTGCCGCCGCTCCAGATTGATTGGTGAACGTGCATGCCGGAGCCGTTATCGTTGAAGTATGGCTTCGGCATAAACGTAGCGGTCTTGCCATAGCTCGCCGCAACATTGTGGATCACGTATTTGTAGAGCTGAAGGTTGTCTGCCATCGTCACCAGCGTGTTGAACTTCATGCCCAGCTCGTGCTGCGCAGGTGCAACTTCGTGGTGGTGCTTTTCCGGCTCGAGACCCAGCTCACCCATGACGGAGAGCATTTCAGAGCGCATATCTTGCTCTGAATCCACTGGAGGTACTGGGAAGTACCCACCTTTAGGACCAGGACGGTGCCCCATATTGCCCATTTCATACTGCTTGCCGGTATTGGCTGGCAGCTCGGTAGAATCGAAGCTGTACCCTGTTACGTGAGCTTCAGTGTTCCAACGCACATCATCAAAAACGAAGAACTCCGCTTCAGGGCCGAAATAAGCCGTGTCACCGACACCAGTCGACTTGAGATAGGCTTCTGCCTTCTTCGCCGTCATCCGAGGGTCGCGATTATAGGCCTGGCCCGTAATCGGATCGAGGATGTCGCACATCACAGCCAGCGTCGTTTGCTGGAAGAATGGGTCAATCTTGGCCGTTGCGAGATCAGGCATCAGGGTCATGTCTGATTCGTTGATGGCCTTCCAACCCGCAACCGAAGAGCCGTCAAACATCTGGCCGTCTTCGAAGAAATCGGCGTCGATCATGCCCTTGTCGAACGTGACGTGCTGCAACTTCCCGCGTGGATCCGTAAAACGAAGGTCGACGAACTCTACGTCATTATCCTTCATCATTTTCATAACACTATCGGCCATAAAGCCCTCCAATATATTTCCTGTCAGTGATTGTGTTTGGCGCTAAAGCGCGCCGTCGCCAGTTTCGCCGGTCCGGATACGTACGGCTTCGCCGATATCCGAGACAAAGATTTTACCGTCGCCGATCTTGCCGGTCTGCGCCGCTTTGGTGATTGCTTCGATTGCGCCGGTGACTGCAGCATCTGCAACAACGGCTTCAACTTTAAGCTTGGGAAGGAAATCGACGACGTACTCAGCGCCGCGATACAGTTCAGTGTGTCCGCGCTGGCGGCCAAAGCCTTTTGCTTCGACGACAGTCATCCCCTGAACCCCAACTTCGTGGAGAGCTTCTTTAACATCATCCAGTTTGAATGGCTTGATGATCGCTTCAATCTTCTTCATTCCCGCAACCCTTTAATCGCTAAGTTGCCCTCGGCATAAGACGGCTCAGACCACGATGCGATAGCGTGAACGTCGGTAGACGCCGGCAAACAGCCGCGTGACCGCTTATTCGGCAGCGGTGCCTTATTCTTGAGCAAGATTGACGCATAAATTCATGACGCCTGCGTCATTGTTTGATTCGCGATGATCTGGTATGAGGAACAAGTATTGAGGAGTCCAACGAATGAACCGGCCCGTCCCCTTCATTGATCCAAACCGTCCGAAGCCTAAGCGGCGCCCCATTAAAGCGTGGCGGCATATGCAGAACCTGATCGCCGATAAAGAAGATACCGAACAGGTCTTCCATATCATCGAAGCGCTGAATGGCGGCTCTACTCGAAAAGACTTTATGCGCTTCATGGCATCTGAGAACGGACCTCGCCTTTTGGAGCAACGTTCATTTCTACCCGACATTCTCGACGATCACGCGCCCCTGAAATCACTACCCATCGGCACGGTTGGACGGACATATGTCGAGTTTATGGAACGCGAAGGCCTGACAGCGCATGGCCTGGTCGAAGAAAGTCTCTCCAACCGACAAGAACATGAGAATTTTGACGATGACTTGCTTTGGTACGTCAACCGTCTGCGCGATACGCATGATATGTATCACGTCCTGACTGGCTATGGCCGAGACGCCCTCGGCGAAGACGCCCTACTCGGTTATACGCACGGACAGCATGGCGGCCTCGGCATCAGTTTCATCGCCTTTATGGGCAACCGACAGATCGCCAAGATGGCGCCTAAAGCGGCGCGCGTGCGAGACGTTCTCGCCGAAGGGCGCCGCAACGGGAAAGCCGCGAGACGAATCGTCGAAGAAGACATTGTTTCGCTGCTTGATCAGCCGATCGATCAGGTTCGCAAACGATTGAACATCGCCAAGCCCGTCCTCTATAGACAGGCGCTGGAAGTCTTCCGCGAACACGAACAAGACCCACAACTCGTTGCTGCATGATCTATTTTGTAAGACACGGAGAAGCGGCCGCAAGCTGGGGCGAACACCCCGATCCGGGGTTATCCGATAAGGGTTGGATACAAGCAGAAGCCGTCGCCACGCGTTTGATTGCGATGGATATTTCTGCTGCGCTGACCAGTCCAATGACGCGATGTCAGGAAACAGCTTCGGCGTATGGCGAAGTGTCGGGAAAAGCGCTGACAATCGAGCCATACGTCACAGAGATCCCAACGCCGGGTGATGTCGAGGATCGTCGGACGTGGCTGCGAAATCTCATGGCGGGTGACTGGGATAAGGCGCCCGATCTGGTCCAGAACTGGCGGAGCGACCTCATCAAGACAGTCGCGCAACTCTCTGATAATACGGTCGTCTTCAGCCATTTCATCGCTATCAACGCGATCGTTGGGCATTTGACAGGCGCGTCAGCGGTGACCGTATTCCGTCCGAACTATTGCAGCATCACGGTGCTTGAACGCAATGGATCAGACCTAACTCTGGTGGAGCAAGGCGAAAGCTTGGATACGCGCGTCTTGTAAGTCTGGAAAATGGTGGGCGGTAACGGGCTCGAACCGCTGACCCTCTCGGTGTAAACGAGATGCTCTACCAACTGAGCTAACCGCCCTTCCGGGACGCTTCCTTTGCCTCGTCTGACGCAGAAAAGCAAGACGGCCTCTGTCAGAAAAAACAGAGGCCGCCAAGATTTTTCAGTACTGTTTAATGGCGAACAGAAGGATTGCCATCATTTGGCGTTGGCCGTCCCGACAAAGTCGCTGCAAGCGCTTCTTCATCCTTCTCCGACCACTCAATTGGGGTCAGAGACTTGGTCAATGCCCGTGCAAGCACTTCATTGATATCCGAGACCGGAATGATGGTCAGGCTCTCTCTGACATTTTCAGGAATGTCGGCAAGATCCTTCTCATTCTCCTGCGGGATGAGCACCGTTTTGATGCCGCCACGCAGTGCCGCGAGAAGCTTCTCTTTCAAGCCACCAATAGGCAGAACGCGTCCGCGCAATGAGATCTCACCCGTCATCGCCAGATCCCGGTGGACCGGATTACTGGTTAGAAGTGAGACCATGGCGGTCGTCATCGCGATGCCTGCGCTCGGTCCGTCCTTCGGTGTAGCGCCATCCGGCACGTGGACGTGAATGTCCGTCGTGTTGAAAACGCTCGGCTTGATACCAAGATCCACCGCCCGCGACCGCACCAATGACTGGGCCGCAGAAATCGACTCCTTCATGACGTCCCGCAGGTTCCCCGTGACCTTGGTGTTGCCGCGTCCTGGCATGGACACCGCCTCAATGGTCAACAGATCGCCGCCAACTTCCGTCCAGGCCAGACCGGTTACAGCGCCAATCTGGTCTTCTTCATCCGCGAGTCCAAAGCGGAACTTCCGAACACCGGAATAATCAGCAAGATTTTCTGGGGTTACCACAACTTGCGTTACGCCTTCATTGCCAAGTTCACGCACGGCTTTGCGCGCGAGTTTCGCCAGTTCTCGTTCGAGAGACCGCACGCCCGCTTCACGCGTATAATAGCGCAGCAAGTCATTGATCGCATCTTCCTGAACGACCCATTCGGTTTCGTCGAGTCCGTGATCGGCTCGGATCTTGGGCAACAAATGACGCACAGCAATCTCTCGCTTTTCGTCTTCAGTGTAGCCTGCGATACGAATGATCTCCATCCGATCCAGTAACGGTTGCGGCATGTTGAGACTGTTGGCTGTCGTCACGAACATCACGTCCGACAGATCATAATCTACCTCGAGGTAGTGATCGTTGAACGTCGAGTTCTGCGCAGGATCCAAGACTTCAAGCAAAGCTGCAGACGGGTCACCACGGTGGTCCATGCCCATTTTGTCGATCTCATCCAATAGGAAGAGCGGGTTGCCCGTCTTCGCTTTTTTCAGGCTCTGGATAACCCGACCAGGCATCGACCCAATATAAGTCCGGCGGTGACCGCGAATTTCGCTCTCGTCACGCACGCCGCCAAGCGACACACGCACAAAGTCGCGGCCCGTGGCTTCAGCAATCGATTTACCGAGCGAAGTTTTACCAACGCCGGGTGGTCCGACGAGACACAGGATCGGACCGCGCAACTTGTTCGTACGCTTCTGAACCGCGAGGTATTCGAGGATCCGCTCTTTGACTTTCTCAAGCCCGTAATGGTCATCATTCAGCTGGGTCTCAGCGGCATTGAGATCCGTGGAGATATCCTTGCGCTTGTCCCAAGGCAGAGAAAGCAACCAATCAAGATAGTTGCGCACTACTGTCGATTCTGCCGACATCGGGCTCATCTGACGGAGCTTTTTGATCTCCTGCTCAGCTTTGGTGCGCGCCTCTTCAGACAGGCCAGTATCCCGGATCTTGTCCTCGAGCTCACCAACCTCGTCACGCTCTCCTTCGCCCTGGTCACCCAGTTCGCGTTGGATCGCTTTCATTTGCTCATTCAGATAATACTCGCGCTGAGACTTCTCCATCTGACGCTTGACGCGGTTTTTTATTTTCCGCTCCATCTGCATCATGCCCATCTCGCCTTCCATGAGCGAGAGAACCTTCTCCAGACGATCTTTGACGTCAGACAGCTCAAGCAGGCCCTGCTTTTCTGCGAGCTTTACTTGTAGCTGTGATGCAACAGCGTCAGCCAGTTTTCCTGGCTCAACGATCTCCGAAATCGTCGAGACGGATTCGGGCGCGATTTTGCGGTTTAGCTTGGCATAGCTTTCAAACTGCTCGACCACGGCGCGCATCAGCGCCTCGAGCTCGCTTGTATTGCCATCGTCAGCGTCGATCACGCCGATTTCAGCCACGTAGTGGTCGCCACGATCTTCGAGCGTATTCACACGGGCGCGATGGCTGCCCTCGACGAGCACTTTCACAGTGCCGTCAGGAAGCTTCAGCAGTTGCAGGATCGTCGCGGTCGTACCGACAGGGTGCAGATCATCCGCACCAGGGTCGTCCGTCGAGGGATCTTTCTGGGCAACCAGCATAATTTCATTGTCGCTCTCATCCACCATTTCGAGCGCACGCACAGACTTGTCACGGCCCACGAAAAGCGGCGCCACCATGTCTGGAAATACAACAATATCTCGCAGCGGGAGAACCGGGAGGGTTTTCGTCGTCATAATCGACTCCTTTGCATCTGGTCCCGCTCAGCGGCGACCATCACCTTCATCCTGTTGTCGGATGATTCTGGCGTCTGTTTCATTTGATGTTCGCACAAGACGAGTTCAACCACCAAAAAACGGTGGAAATCTGACAATTCGGTCTTATGAGCGCCCGATTTTTAGGACGCTTCGCTCGGCTGAACTTGTTTGGCGTGCACATAAAGCGGATTTGTGTTGCCGTCGACGACATCCGCATTGATCACAACCTCATCAACACCGCGCAATCCAGGCAGTTCGAACATGGTGTCGAGCAGAATGGATTCCATAATAGACCGAAGACCACGCGCACCCGTCTTGCGAACAACCGCCTTCTTCGCGACGGCCACGAGAGCGTCCGGCGTGAAGGTCAGGGTTACATCCTCCATCTCAAACAGTTTCTGGTACTGTTTGATCAGAGCGTTCTTAGGCGCCGTAAGAATGGTAATCAGCGCGTCTTCATCGAGGTCCTCGAGCGTCGCCAAGACTGGCAGTCGACCGATAAATTCTGGAATAAGGCCGTAGCGTTGAAGATCTTCCGGCTCGACGGTCCGCAGCACGTCGCCGACGCGGCGCGCTTCAGGATCTTTCACATCAGCACCAAAGCCGATGGAGGTCGCTTCACCCCGTGACGAAATGATTTTGTCGAGGCCAGCGAACGCCCCTCCACAAATAAACAGGATGTTCGTGGTGTCGACTTGCAGGAATTCTTGTTGAGGGTGTTTGCGGCCGCCCTGAGGTGGAACCGCTGCAACAGTGCCTTCCATCAGCTTCAGGAGCGCTTGCTGCACGCCCTCACCCGAAACGTCCCGAGTAATGGATGGATTATCGGACTTGCGGGTGATCTTGTCGACCTCATCAATATAGACGATGCCGCGCTGCGCGCGCTCCACATTATAGTCTGCCGACTGAAGAAGTTTCAGGATGATGTTTTCCACATCTTCACCGACATAACCAGCTTCGGTCAGAGTTGTCGCATCGGCCATGGTAAAGGGCACATCCAGAATGCGCGCCAGAGTTTGCGCCAGGAGTGTCTTACCGCAGCCTGTTGGACCAATCAGCATGATGTTCGATTTGGCGAGCTCTACCCCGTCAGCGCCGCCTGGATTGGCGAGCCGCTTATAATGATTGTGAACCGCTACGGACAGAATCCGTTTCGCGTAAGCCTGTCCAATGACATAGTCATCCAGAACTTCGCAGATCTCTTGAGGTGTCGGGACGCCCTCTTTCGCCTTGAAGCCAGAGGCCTTGTTCTCTTCACGGATAATATCCATGCAGAGTTCAACGCATTCATCACAAATGAAGACCGTAGGCCCTGCGATGAGTTTCTTAACTTCGTGCTGGCTCTTCCCGCAGAAAGAGCAATAGAGCGTATTCTTTGAATCGCCGCTGGAACCGTTTTGCTTTGCCATTGGCAACCTCTATGACACGCATGCCTTAACATGCGATTTACCGGGAACGAATCCCAGACACTAGTTACAACTTTAGAACCCTGACATTGTCACGCAAGTCTTAGCTTTCAATCGTGATGCAGGATGAGTGCCGTTTAATCTTCCGCCAAATCCGCACGACGCTCATAAACCGTATCGACAATGCCGAACTCTTTCGCATCATCCGCAGTCATGAACGTGTCACGATCGAGTTTTTTCTCAATTGTTTCATAGTCTTGGCCCGTATGCTTCACGTAAATCTCGTTGAGACGTCGCTTCAGGTCGAGGATTTCCTCGGCATGACGCTCAATATCTGTTGCCACGCCGCGATATCCGCCAGATGGCTGGTGAACCATGACGCGAGAGTTCGGAAGCGCGATTCTGTTCCCTTTATCGCCCGCTGCCAGCAGTAGTGAGCCCATGCTCGCTGCCTGACCGATACATAAAGTCGAGATCGGACAGCGAATATATTGCATCGTGTCGTAGATCGCGAGGCCCGCCGTCACATAACCACCAGGGCTGTTGATATAGATGCCAACATCCTTTTTCGGATTTTCGGACTCGAGGAAAAGAAGCTGCGCGCAAACAAGCGAAGCCGTCGTATCGTCGATCGGGCCAGTGATAAAAATCAGGCGCTCTTTCAACAGACGCGAGAAAATGTCGAATGCACGCTCTCCCCGGCTGGTTTGCTCAATAACTGTTGGGACGAGATTCACATCAGTCGTGCGTGGATCGAACATAAAACTACCTTCAAGCGGAATCGATTTGGCCAAGGGTCTGGCAGACGCCCTTATATTTGTCCATTCGTAGCGTGTTGCAAGGTGTGCATATCGCTTAACTCCCTCGCGGAACAGCGATCCCGAACCGGATAGCAAAATACTTTGCGATTTCCCGCGCTGATCCGAGATATGCGACCCCATTCACGCGAGGTGCGTCGACCAATTCTTCGTGCGTAGGGGAAAGTATCAGGGTCGGCGCATTCCATCGCCCTTCTCCCAAAACCTCACAAATCGGATCGCGAGGATGCGATATGCCGACATAGCGAATATCTACCGCCTCCTTGATCGCAGGATAATAATGAAGCACGCCCCACATCTCTGCGCATTCGGGGCAGAACTCGCGCCGGTCATTGTCTTCAAAACCGGGCGGTAGCAGAAACAGAATATCTTTGTCGCTCATTCAATCCGCTTTCTCGATCTGTGCTCTTAATTCAGCTGGAAACCGCGCGGCCAGTCGTCCAAATTCATCTCGCGTCAGGCTCAGGATGAGCCTCGCTTCACCCGTTTCTGAGTAAGTTTCTTCTTCAACTTGAGTGTTTTCGTACAACCAGGCTCGGAATGCACCATCATTGTTGGTCAGTTTTACGCGAACGCGGGCTCGCCCCTCGTCCAGCATGTGTTCTATCGCTTCGATTAAGTCCGGGAAGCCTTCTCCGGTGATAGCCGAGACTGGCACCGCGATTTGCCCCTCCCGACGCTCTGTCAGCTCGGCGATGAGACCTTCGCGCACAAATTCTGGAAGGAGGTCGATTTTGTTCCAGGCCTCAATCATTGGCGGCAAATCGACATTCTCTAACTCCGCCAACTGATTGAGCACGTGAAGGACATCCCGCTTTTGCTCCTCATCTGCTTCGCCGGAGCGATCGCGAACGTGGATCAGCAGATCTGCCTCCAAAGCCTCTTCAAGCGTTGCCCGGAAACTATCAACCAAGTGCGTCGGCAGGTCAGATATGAACCCGACAGTATCCACCAGGCTTGCTTCTCCGGTCACGGGCAGATCGAGCTTTCGGATCGTCGTACCCAGTGTAGCAAACGGCATATCCTTCGCCATGACATTCGCCCCGGTTAGCCGATTGAACAAGGTCGACTTTCCAGCGTTCGTGTAGCCGACCAGTGCCACCACCCGGCTATCGCGGCGCTTTCGACCTTCGCGCTGAACTCTGCGCGTCCGCTTCACGTCTTCCAGATCGCTTCGCAGGCGCCCCACCGCGCGGTCGATCATACGCTTATCGGCCTCGAGCTGAGTTTCACCGGGGCCTCCAAGGAAGCCTCGCCCACCGCGTTGTCGTTCAAGATGGGTCCAGGTTCTCACCAGGCGGGAACGCTCATAAAGCAAACGCGCAAGCTCAACCTGCAACCGGCCTTCCTTGGTTCTGGCTCGCAGGCCAAAGATCTCAAGAATGAGCCCGGTACGGTCAATAACCTTTACGCCCAGTCGGTTTTCGAGATTTCGCTGTTGGATTGGCGACAGGGAGGCATCGATGATCACCATTGAGCAATCAAATCCCTTCACATCCTCTGCGAGGCGATCCAACAAACCGCCAGACAACAGATACCCCGGTGTCGGCTTACGGACTTGTTCGGCCCGCAGAAAAGCCAGCTCGCACCCAAGCGCTTCTGCGAGCCCCGATGTTTCTTCCAGCCGTTCGCTGCCCGGCCGATCTGCGACCTGGGTCCATGGAATGATGATCCCCGCCGTTTCTGGCGGCTGTTCGAGATCAATCGGTTTTTGCGTCAAATGACCTAGCTATCTTCTTCATCGAAGAGCTGAACGTGAGCACCCGGTGCGATCGTAGAGATTGCGTGCTTGTAAACCAGTTGCGGTGGGCGGCCATCGCCGCGCAACAACACACAAAAGTTGTCAAACCAGGTGACGACGCCCTGCAACTTCACGCCATTGACCAAAAATATTGTCAACGGAGTCTTGGATTTGCGGACTGCGTTAAGGAAAGTATCCTGGAGGTTTTGCTTTTTATCTGAAGACATTGTTCGTCTGCCCTTCTTTTATATTGCAGGCGCTATAACGATTGACCTCAGTTTGCAAGACTGGGCGGGCTTATCGTTGCCAAAAAGTTGGATTTAGCGCGGGCAAGAGCGCAATCACCTCTAAACGCCCCAGTATCATGCCTAGGATTGCACAAATCTGCGCCAGTGAAGATAGCTCCGCGTTCATGCCGGACAGCACGTGTCCGGCATTCGACAAGCTCCCGATTCCCGCTCGAATGGCATCATCAAAGGAGAGGCCTGCGGCGCTTAACAAGAGCGTACCAATCGTACAGGCGACGATATAGCCAACGAGATAGACCCAGACCCCCATCACGGTTCGCTCGGACTGACGTCGACCTCTGAATTTGAAGTGCTGAACGCTCCCCCGATAGCCCAGCTGAACGAATTCCAGCGCGACCCGGCGCGTGAGGATGATAAGGCGCGCGAGCTTGAACCCGCCCGCGGCAGATAGTGCCGATCCTCCAACCAGCACCGGGAAGAGGACCAATACGATCGGCAGTCGCGAGAATTGCTGCGGGTCGCTGAGCGCGATGCCACTTGTCGCCAGCGAAGATGTCGCCCAACCCACACTTTCCAACAGTGGAAGCCCTGCGAGGAAAGCGAGAACGGTGATCAGGATCAAAGTCCCCACCCAGGCTAGGGTCTCGGGATCAAATGGGATCGCTCGCACGCGCCCTCGCCCGGCACCATCAATGGCGACCAGCCCCAGTGTTCCGGCAATCAATCCGAGCCAGATGAAGATGGAATGCAAAGCACCGCCTGTCGGAGCGGTGTCCGCTGCGGCCGGGTCAACCAAACCTGTGGTGATCGCACTCACTGCACCGGCCAGGGCGTCACGAGGGGCGAGACCAATCGCCAGAAGCAAGGCCGATAGCAAAATCGTGCTGCTCAGGATCAGGATCGCGCTAACCCGAACCACGCGCGGGACTGGATCGAAGAAACTGCCCTCTGGTTCACTAAAGAAGCGGTTGCGGTGAACTCCAGGCCCACCGAGGTTGAGCCCGGAAAAGACCGTCGCCGCGATGGTCACGGCAGCGATCGCCCCGATCAGGTGCAGCAAGGCGCGCCAGACGAATATACTGGTCGACATGGGGTTAAGCACGGGATCGACGAGGCTATGCCCCGTCGTCGTCAAGTTGGACACGCTTTCATAAAACGCCCCCAGGAAATCCGGCGCGCCGAGATAGTCGAAAAACGGAACGGATGAAATGACCCCGCCGATGAGCCAGAACAGAATAGCCACAGCGAGACCGTCGCGCGCATGCGCCCGCTTCTTAGGTTTATCGGTTAGCAACAGGACGGTGCCCCCGAACCCGCCAATCGTTGCGCCCGTTCCGGCGAACACCATCTGCTGATCCGCTTCACCGGATGCCAATGCGACGAGAAACGAAACAGCAAAAAGCCCAGCAAAGCCCAGCGCTATCGCGGAGATCACTCGAACAATGGCTAGATGGTTCACGGCGGCGTCCTTGCCTAGAAGAAATCAGCGCTCACTCGGAAGAATTGCTCCACTTTGCGGGTGGCGCTGGCTTCGTAGAACATCAAAAGCCGGTCATCCGTCTGAACAGTGGTAGCCGATGTCGGGAAAATGACCTTGCCGTCTCGAATGATCGCGGCTGATGTAACGCCGTCCGGGAGGTGCGCATAGTCAATTGGCTTCCCGATCAAAGGCGAGGAATCCAGCGTAACGCCTTCAGCAATTTCCGCGGTCCCGTCTTCAAGCGACTCGACAGAGAGGATGCGACCCCGGCGAAGCTTGGTCAGGATCTTGGACACACTCAGAGCCCGCGGGTCGAGAACGGCATCAATATCCAGGTCCTGCGAAATCGCGACAAGCTCATAAGCATTGACCAGCGCATGCGTCCGTCGCGCTCCGATTTGCTTTGCCAGCTTTCCGATCAGCATATTGGTTTTGTCGTCATTCGTGACCGCGATCACGATATCAGCCTGGTCGGCGCCGGCTTCTTCCAGGACGTCTCTCGCCAGACCGTCACCATGAATCACAATGGTCTGCTTGAGGGCAGAGACCGCAATGTCGGCTTTCTCGGAATCGGCTTCGATAATGCGGACCCGTACATTGCCCTCGCGCTCCAGCTGCGTTGCGACGTACAAGCCGACATTACCGCCACCGACGATAACGACGCGTTTGTGTTCGTTGATGTCGCGATTGAAAAGCTTGTTCAGACGCGGTGTCGATTCCCGCGAAACGGCTACATAGGCGGTATCCGCTGGCTGCAACTGATCATTTCCGCGTGGCGCGAAGACGGATGAACCGCGCTTGATGCCAATAATCCGTGCTCCAAGATCGGGAAACAGACCAGCAATCTGATCCAAAGCCGTCTCCAGCAGCGGACTGTCCTCCTGCACTTTCATACCGAGGACCTGTAGCTCTCCCGATTCAAACGAGATGCTCGACACCGCGCTTGGCGCGCGAATACGCCTCAGGATCGCCTCACCTACTTCAATTTCTGGTGAGATGATGAGATCGATGGGGAGCGCAGACTTCGAAAACAGCTCGGAATACTCGTCATCCAGATAAGCTTGCGCGCGAACTCGGGCGATCTTTGTCGGAACAGAAAACAGCGTATCGGCCACCTGGCAGATCACCATGTTGATCTCGTCAAAGTGCGTGACGGCAATGAGCATATCTGCGGCATCAGCGCCTGCGGTGCGCAAGACGTTCGGATGCGCTGCATGCCCGACCACACCGCGCACGTCGAAATCGATCTGAACCTGTTCGATCAGATCATCATTCTCGTCGATCATTGTGATGTCGTGGTGCTCTTGCGCCAAATGGCGGGCAATGCCCTGTCCAACGCGGCCTGCACCACAAATGATTACACGCATTTACCGGTTTTCCGTGCGACTCGCTGAGGCATTTACCCCAAGTGCCTTTAATTTTCGGTGTAGAGCCGACCGCTCCATCCCAATGAACTCGGCTGTTCGGGAAATATTTCCATCAAATCGAGTAATCTGAAGGGATAAATAGTCCCGCTCGAACTGCTCTCGCGCATCACGTAGGGAAAGTCCCACAAAATCGGCTGAGACCCCCATCGCATCACCGCCATCACCTGCCCCTCGGTCGAGCGGCAACTCATCCACGCTTATATGAGCGCTTTGACTGTCGCGCGAGAGGATGAGCACCCGCTCAACCAGATTGCGGAGCTGGCGAACATTGCCAGGCCATCCCATGGATTGCAGAACGGCAATGGCTTCATCGCTGAAGGCGCGCGGGGTCAGGCCCGACGTGTCGGCAATCCGCGAACTGAAATACTCCACCAATGCAGGGATATCATCGCGACGGTCGGCGAGAGACGGTACATTCAGCGGTACGACGTTTAGCCGATAATACAGGTCCTTCCTGAACGCCTGGCTCGCAATCGCTTCTTCGAGGTCGCGCGTAGATGAGGACATAACGCGCACATCAACGCTTACATCTGAGCCACCTCCAACACGCTGGAAGCGCTGTTCGGTCAGGACGCGGAGAATCTTGCTTTGAGTTCCAAGCGGCATATCGCCGACTTCATCCAGCAAGAGCGTGCCGCCATGCGCTTGCTCGAACACGCCGATTTTTACTGGCATGCCCGAATTGTCTTCTTCGCCGAAGAGTTCGCGCTCCATCTGATCCGGAGCAATATTCGCGGCGTTGACAGCTACGAAAGGCCCGCCTGCGCGTCGCGAATTTTCATGAATGAGCTTTGCGCAAAGCTCTTTGCCGACACCGGCCTCGCCAGAAACTAAAACCCGGGAATTGGTTGGCGCAACTTTCTCGATCTGCGCGCGCAGAGCTTGAGCGGCTCCGCTGGTGCCGATCCATTCGGATACGGAAAAGCTGTGGCTACGAAGCGTCTCATTTTCGCGCTTCAATTTCGAAGACTCGATCGCCCGCGCCACCAGATGGAGCAGTCGGTCGGCCTTGAATGGTTTCTCTATAAAGTCGTATGCACCGCGTCGAATGGCTGCCACAGCCGTCTCAACGTTGCCGTGCCCGCTAATTACGATCACCGGCAAGACCGGGTCGATTTGCTTCAGGTATTTCAGGACCGAAAGTCCGTCCATGTCACTACCCTGCAGCCAGACATCGAGAACGACGAGGCTCGGCGTTCGACTTCGGACTTCCTCAATCGCGCGCTCAGCCGTGGCGGCAACGCGAACGCCGTGCCCGTCATCTTCCAGCACTCCGGCAATCAGTTCGCGAATATCCGGTTCGTCATCGACGACAAGAATGTCAGTACTCATTGGCATACTCCAAAGTCTGGTGTTCTCCGTCTGCCGCTCCGGACAGGCTGTGTGGCAGAACAATTTTCACAATCGCCCCCTGGGCCCCATGTGTGGGTTCTAAGAGTTGGACACTGCCGCCATGATCCATGATCACGCGATTCACGATCGCAAGACCGAGGCCAGTTCCGCCTTCGCGCGCGGTGACATATGGCTCAAGCAGTTGATCGCGCGCATCTTTCGGGAAGCCGGGACCGTTATCCTCAATCGATATAACGATAAATCCGTCTTCCTCAGATCGCTCAACAGTGACACTGACCTGTCCTTGAGCCTCATCAGTCTGAGGGCGCCTGGAAAGCGCTTCGGCAGCATTCTTAACGATGTTGGTCAACGCCTGACCCAGCAACCGTTCGTCGCCGAGCGTTTCCAAACCTTCATCTGGCATGGACAGCACAAAGCGATAATCCGGGTGCACCACGCGTTGCGCGAACACGACGTCAGTCACGAGCGCCGCTAGATCGAACCGAATAGGCGTTGGCTTAGGCATGCGGGCAAAGTCCGAAAACTCCTGCACCATGCGCCCGATATCTGAAACCTGGCGGAGAATCGTATTGATGCAACGTTCGAAGACGCCATCTTCATCATTGATCTGATCTCCATAGCGCCGGCGAATGCGCTCCGTGGAAAGCTGAATTGGAGTGAGGGGATTACGAATTTCATGCGCAATACGGCGCGCCACATCGCGCCAGGCCATTTGGCGTTGGGCGGAGATCAAGCGGGTCGTGTCGTCGAGCGTAATCACATATCCGCCCACGGTATCGGACGTCACTTTTACACGCACATGGCGCAGGCCGTCCTCGGTCACCATGTTTATGAAAGTATCATCCTGACTTCGGCGGGTGTGAACCTCTTCTACCCGGCTCCAAATTTCCGGGTAGATTTCCGGCAAGAGCCGTCCTTCCAACTGCCCCTGATCGAGCAATGTCTCGGCAGAGCGATTGGCAATGGTGACAATCCCTGCTGAATCAATGCGGATCACGCCGGAACTGAGTTCAACCAACAATGTTTCCAGGAACCGGCGTCGTTCTTCAGCTTCTTCGCGCGCCGAGACAAGGTCGTCACGTCGTTCGTCCAGCTGCCGGGTCATCAGGTTAAATGAGTTAGATAGCGCTCGCACTTCGTCGTCGGATTCGGGGAGCGGCACGGAAACGCCGCGACGGCCTTCACTGACGTCAAGTGCGGCGCTGGCCAGTCGGCTGATCGGGCGCGAAATACGCTCAGCAATTTCCTGCGCCAGCCGAACCGAGAGCAAGAGTACGAGTGCTACGATCTGCAGATACGAAACGATGAAAAGCGTCCGAATTTCACTGCTACGCTGCTGTGCCAAGCGGTAATTTGTGCCGGCCGCCCGGGCGCGATCGAGCCGCGCAAAAAGCTCAGGGTCTACGGGCCGCGCCAGATACAGATAGCTTGCGCCAAAATTCTCCAGTCTTTGCAGGGCGAACGTATATCCTGCCTGAGGTCTAAGTACGGCGACTGTCTCGCCACGATCTGCGGCGTCGAAATACTCCGCTGCGGGGCGCCCATAATGGTTCGGTGAGCTCATATTCTCGGCAATCGCGAGGGGATACCCATTTCGATCAATGATATAGGCGGCTGAGAATTCTCGATACGTCGCCAGAACGCTAAAAATGGTCTCGAACGCTTCTGGATTAGCCTGGAATCCACCGGCGGACGCGTCAACGTCGTCAGCGACGGCCTCCGCATCGGCTTCGAACTGAGCCGCAAACTGCTCCCCGCTTTCGGCTGTGATCGTGCCGATCTCATCGACGAGCGTGAGTACCGTATCTCCGAGCCAGGTGTCGATGCCGCGCGCAATGGTCAGCCATAGGAACAGCGATACAATCACCGCAGGGATTAGCGCTACCGTGCCGAACAGGAGCATAAAACGCCGGGTGAGCCGTCCGCCACCCTCAGCCCGCTGCCGTCGGATGGAAAGATAGCGCGAGATAATCAAGCCCGCCAGGACCACCAGAATTACCATGTTCCCGATCAACAGGAACATTAGGCCCTCGGGGATAGGATCAGTGGGGCTGCTGCGGCCAAGGGCAATAATTGTCGCCGCTGCACCGCCAACAGCTGCCAGCACGAATAGGCCTTGGAACCAAAGCCCACCATTCCGTCTGAGAGTGGCTAATACGCTGGACGCCAAATACGGGACCTCAAACACACACTGTCACTTAACAGCAACAGTGGTGATTTAGAGCAACACTTGCCCCTTACGTCAATCAGTCTTCTGTCATTCCAAGCACACCCATGCGCGCGCGCAAGGTGTTTCTGTTGACCCCGAGCAGCGCCGCGGTACGCAATTTGTTGCCGGAGGTGACGCTCAGAGCCAACTTAATGAGCGGTCGCTCCACCTGCTCCAGCACATTGTGATAGATCTTTCCGTCTTCCTCGCCGCCCTGCAGCAAATCCGCCATAACGTAGCGGTGCAGGAGGGTTTCGATCTCGGTTTCCAGTGAGGCATCAGTCCCCTGCTCTTTCAGAGATTCAGCACGCAATTCGCGCTCTATATCCCGCTGAGTGATGGTCGCGTCCGGGCTCAGTGCGGCCAGTCGGAAGATCAAATTTTCCAGCTCGCGAACATTGCCGGGCCAATCATAGGCCATGAGCAATTCCATCGCTTGCTTGGCGACCTGCTTGGACGCAAGCCCACGTGATTCGGCGCGAATGAGGAAGGCTTTGACCAGCTCAGGAATGTCATCCTTGCGCCGTCGAAGAGGCGGCATCTCGATCCGGACCACGTTCATGCGGTAATAGAGGTCTTCACGAAACTCACCTGCCTCGACCAAAGCCGAGAGCGGTTGCCGTGTTGAAGCAATGATGCGCGCGCCGCCCTCTTCTCGCATCAGTTTGACGAGCTGCGTTTGCGCTTCCTGAGTTAGGTCTCCGACTTCATCGAGATAAATCGTTGCTTGTCGGTCGAAGGCGACCCCTGGAGCCTCGTCGGTTCCGAACAGCTCCATGCTAACTTCTTGAGGCGGACGCACAGACAGATCGAGTGAGTAGAACGGTCCGGACCGGGAATCTCCAAGCTCGTGAATCGCACGAGCCGCCAGCTCTTTACCGGTACCAGACTCGCCTTCAATCAATACCGTAAGGTCAGTATTCATCACCCGAGAGATGATGCGATACACGTCCTGCATCACGGCAGACCGACCGACCAAAGGAACACCCGCGCCGCCTTCGTCTTCCTTGGTAGACTTCTTGGGAGAAGAGCCTGCGGCTGTTTTTGTATCCTCCAAAGCGCGCCCGACAAGATCCGTTAGCTGGTCGATATCAAACGGCTTTGGCAGGTAATCATAGGCACCATGTTGCGCCGCTGACGCGGCTGTCAAAATGGTATTCTGGCCGCTCATGACGATGATTGGCAAATCCGGACGAACCAGTTTGAACGAAGGCAGCAGTTCAAAAATGGGTGTGTCCGTTAGGTAGACGTCTGTGACGACGACATCGCCTTCACCATTGCGCACCCATCGCTCCAGCGCTTCAGGCGAACTGGTTGCTCGAACGGTGTAGCCGGCTGTCACCAAGGTCTGGTTGACGATCAAACGAATGCTCGCATCGTCTTCGGCAAGAAGAACGGTTTTCTGGCTCATGATTTCTTCGATCTTGGCAGTGGCAGGTAGATGGAGAAGCGGGTCAATCCCGGCTTGCTGTCGACTTTGATACGGCCTTTATGGGCCGCGACGATTTCATTGACGACGCTCAGCCCAAGCCCGCGCCCTCCCGACTTGGACGACATGAACATATCGAACATGCGCGCCTTTTTCTCGGCTGGGACACCAGGTCCGTTATCTTCAATGGTGACCCGGATCGCGCGACCGAGACGTTCAGATCCGTCGCGGCGCACAATCGCGAAACTCGTTTCGAAGGCCGTCTCGATCTGAATTTGCGGGCTTTGCGTAAAGGTGAGTGTCGCTTCCACGGCGTTTCGCACCACATTCTGAAACGCTTCATGCAGATGGTCTTGATCCGCCTGGATGTCCGGCAACGACGGATCATAGAGACGCACGATCGAGATCTTTCCGGCCTGCGCGGCCTCTTCGGCCATAACGACCCTGTCCAAAAGCTCGTGTATGTTCAGGGACTCTTTCGCCGGCGCTGAGAACAGTTCGAATGCGGAGAGACGTGAAACCAATCGCTCGATCCGCCGAGACTCACTTTGAATGATATCGAGCATCGCGGTCTGATCGTCGCGCGCATTTCGCGAGAGGAGCTGAGCCGCTCCAGATATGCCCGCGAGTGGGTTTTTCACCTCGTGCCCCAAAATTCGTCCAAACGCCGCAACACCAGCCGGGTTATTATTCACAATTGTCGAGTCATTCGCTTCGGTCATCGCGATGACGAAGCTGCCATCCTGCAGCGGACGAAGCCGCATATCCAGTACGCGGGTCTTTTGCAGGCCTGGCCCACTGATGGAAACGCTATGCGCGGTGACATCACCTTTAAGACCGATGGCTTTGTCCATTAGCGCAAAAATCGGTGAGTCATGGAACAGAATCTCGCTGAGCGGTTTGCGAAACATGGCCCGTTCAGACTGTCCAAGCAGCGACTGCGCTTCGGGGTTCGCGGCGCTCACACGTCGTCGCTCGTCCAGCCCCAGCAGCGCAAACGGCGCCAAGCCAACCAAATCCAGTGTCGTCATCATGCTGCGACCTTTGTTTCTGCGTTGGAGTAGAGCGCGCGTATCTGTCTGATGAGCTCGTTCGGATCATCGATCCGGCACAATTGCGCTCGCAAGGATCTCCGTGCGCTGTCCTCGAGCGGCAGATCGACTTGATCGATATGCGCCGCAACGTGCTTTCTGACGATCCGTTTCCCAAGCGATGGGCCATATAGGCTGAGGCTATCTTCAATCTGCTCGCAAAGCCCGTCTGCTTGTTGCGAAAAGCTGGGCCGCGTGAAGGTCCGACCGTCCAATTGGGCCGCGAGTTCTCCAAGAAGCCAGGGCTGACCCATGGCCGCTCGACCAAGCATCACGCCATAGGCTCCCGAAGCCTTTAGTGCCGCGTCGGCAGCGCTCGAAGAGTCGATATCGCCATTAGCGATGACCGGGACGTCAACGGCATTCACGGTATCTGCAATCGCCGCCCAATCGGCTTGCCCTTTGTAGAACTGGCAACGGGTCCGTCCGTGAATGGCGAGCATCTGCACACCGCTGTCGACCGCAGCACGGGCCAGCTCAGGCGCATTGAGTAGAGTGTGATCCCAACCCAGCCGAGTCTTCAGGGTCACGGGAGTCTGCCCCGCCCCTGCCACGGTCGCTTCGATTATCTGAAGGGCAAGATCTGGCTCTCGCATTAAAGCCGATCCAGAATTGCCACCAGTCACTTGCCGAGATGGGCACCCCATATTGATGTCGATCACGTCGACGCCTGCATCTACGAGGAGTTCAGCACCGCGTCTCATGTCTTCTGGACGTCGACCCGCAAGCTGGACGATCCAGAGGCCGCGCCCTTCATGACGGCAGGTCTTACGCACTACATCCGGCCGGGCTTCCGCCAGTGCCTCACCCGCGACCATTTCAGACACGACGGCAGGGGCGCCATAGCGAACCGCCTGGCGCCTGAACGCTGCGTCCGTTGATCCTGACATAGGAGCAAGCCAGACGCGCTCTGCCTGAAAAGAAGGCATCTTCATCATAACATCCCTCAAACCATATTTTTGCAGTGCACAAAAGTGTAGCACTGAGGTTCTGGCATTCGTTCCTGCATGGCATGTGGCTTTTTTACCGCAACGCGTTATTCAGCCCACATGCGTATTGCAGCTATCATCGTTGCCGCCGGTCGCGGCGAAAGAGCCGGCGGAGACTTGCCTAAGCAGGCCCAGATCCTCGCCGGGAAGCCGGTATATCAATGGTCTATCGACGCGTTTCTCGAACATGACCGCGTCGAGCAAGTCATATTGGTTGTCCCCACTGGAGAAGCAGAAATATATCGCAGCCGCGTGGATGATGCCATCAAAGTCGTCCCTGGTGGATCCACACGCACCATCTCCGTCAAAGCGGGCCTGCAAGCTTGCGACCTCTCAGCGCAAGACCTGGTCTTGATCCACGATGCGGCGAGGCCCGGACTAAAGCAGGACACCATATCATATCTCATAGACGCGATGCGCACAGCAGACGCGGCCGCGCCAGCCCTGCCTGTCCCAGATGCGCTTAAACGCAAGGGCCAAGACAGCCTGACCACAGTCGACCGTGAAGCGCTGTTTCGGGTCCAGACCCCACAGATCTTCAAACATGCGGACATATGCGAAGCACTCTCGCAATCGGATGACCTTGTAGATGATTTGGCAGCGATCGAAGCGCTCAATGGCAATGTAACGCTCGTAGAAGGCTCGGAACTTCTCGCGAAGATAACCTATCCAGACGATCTGAAACGCTTAGAAACCTTGCTCATGCCTGCTGCTCCTTCACCCCGTTTCGGAACCGGTTATGACGTCCATGCTTTTGAGCCCGGCAGTGAGGTCATCCTGTGCGGCGTGCGCATTCCGCACAATCAGAAACTATCGGGGCATTCCGACGCTGATGTCGCCTGGCATGCGCTGACGGACGCCATATTGGGAGCCGCCGCGCTGGGAGATATTGGCGATCATTTCCCGCCCAGCGACGCAAAATGGAAAGGCGCGGCCTCGGAGGTCTTTCTGAAGCACGCGGTCGAGCAAGCTGCATCGGCAGGTTGGGCGCTCTCCAGTTGCGACCTGACCGTCATTTGTGAAGCCCCAAAAGTAAAACCCCACAGAGAGGCTATGCGGGCTGAGACCGCTCGGATCACAGGTCTGCCCTTGGACGCCATCAGCGTCAAAGCGACAACAACCGAAGGCCTCGGCTTCACCGGCCGCCGCGAAGGTATTGCGGCTCAGGCCAGCGCCGTTTTATCCCCCTCCCCCAATCGCAAATAGAGTTACTCAATGTTCCCTGATCGCATCCGCAATCTCGCGCTCCTCGTTATGGATGAAGCCATGGAGCGGCGGGTCAAAATCGCCACCGCGGAAAGCTGCACCGGCGGTCTGATCGCGGGCCTTTTCACTGAGTTCGCTGGCTCTTCCAAGGTTCTTGAACGCGGATTTGTAACCTACTCAAACTCTGCAAAAGCGGAGATGCTCGGAGTCGCCGGTGATGTATTGGCTGATTATGGCGCGGTGTCCGAACCCGTGGCACGCCTGATGGCAGAAGGCGCTATGGAAGAAAGCCGCGCCAATCTCGCCATTGCGGTAACGGGGATCGCGGGCCCCGGCGGCGGAACGCCAATGAAACCGGTCGGAACGGTTCACATTGCCTGTGCGCGTGAAAACAAGGCGATGATGCATGAAATGCTGATGCTCGGCGATATCGGGCGTTACGAAGTCCGCATGGCGACAATTGAAGCGGCCCTAAATATGATCCGGGCGCAGATTTAGCGCGACCTCTAGGGGCTCCGTCTCGTCTGTGCTAGTTTCAAAAAAAACGGAGGAAACATGGCCTACGACGCAAGCACCGAGTTCACCCGATTTGAACCCAGACTTCTCTCTCCCGCAATCGGTGCGGAACTTATTGGCGCAGATCTCACCGCGTTTGATGGCACTTTGGTGGAAGAAGTTCGCGCGGCGCTGCTCAAGTACCAAGTCGTCTTCTTCCGTGATCAACATGATCTGACGCGCGAGCAGCACCTAGCCTTCGCCGGCGCGTTTGGCGATCTGGAAATACATCCAGCGACGCCGAAGGATCAACCCGATCCGGAAGTCTTGAGAATTGCCCACGGGCCCAATTCCCGCGGCCAGGAAAACAATTGGCATTCAGACGTGACCTGGCGTGCGGAGCCCTCGCTCGGCTCCATTCTACGGGCCATTGAGCTCCCCGAAATCGGCGGCGACACGCTGTTCTCGAATATGGTCCGCGCTTACGAAGACCTCGATCCGGATTTGAAAGAACGTCTGTGCGAAATGACGGCGGTCCACGATATCGCCCGCGTGTTCTCGCGGCGACTGAAGAAAGATGCCTCAGCTCTGCATGAGAAGTTTCCTCCACAGGAACACCCCGTGGTGCGCACTCATCCTGAAACCGGTGAACGGGGCCTCTATGTCAACGTGGCGTTCACCGACCATATTGTCGGCATGGACCGGGACGCAAGCGATGAACTCCTGAAATACCTCTATCACCGCGCCTGGTTGCCAGAATATCAATGCCGCTTCCGCTGGGCCCCGGGCTCACTCGCCTTCTGGGACAATCGGGCCTGCCAGCACTATGCCGCTAGCGACTATTTCCCAAATATCCGGATCATGGAACGCGTAACTATCGCCGGCGACCGGCCATACTTTACGGCTTGAACGGTCGGCATATGCGGTGACCGAGATGACGCCGCGGGAGTTTCTGCCTATATAGCTCACAAATCCCATCTGCTTCGGGCCTTGAACCCGGTTGGAGACGAATATGACGATCGACCTGAAGGCGCTGACTGCGCCTGAGCCGGCA
Source organism: Hyphomonadaceae bacterium (assembly GCA_043513745.1). Lineage (GTDB taxonomy): Bacteria > Pseudomonadota > Alphaproteobacteria > Caulobacterales > Hyphomonadaceae > Henriciella. Next base: position 2,862,732 of record CP121341.1, on the reverse strand, counting down.
CCTGTTGACGGTGCGCTCAATTCCCTTGGCTTCGCGAAGCCTCCATCTCAAACGCGCGTTGTGGCCGCTATGTCCGGAGGCGTAGATTCGTCTGTTGTGGCCGCCCTGCTCGCGGCACGTGGCTATGACGTGATCGGTATTACGCTGCAGCTTTATGATCACGGCGCGGCGATCGAGAAAAAAGGCGCATGCTGTGCGGGTCAGGACATTCATGACGCACGCAATGTCTCCGACCAGATCGGCATCCCACACTATGTGCTCGACTATGAGAGCCGCTTCAAAGAACAGGTCATGGAGGACTTCGCCGACACCTACCTTTCAGGTGCGACGCCGATCCCATGCATCCGTTGTAATCAGACGGTAAAGTTCTCGGATCTGTTGCGCACCGCGAAGGAGCTCGGCGCGGAATGCCTTGCGACCGGGCATTATATTCGCCGCGTCGACGGTACGAACGAACCAGAACTACATCGCGCAGCTGACGCCAGCCGCGATCAGTCCTATTTCCTGTTCGCTACGACGAAGGAGCAGCTGGATTATGTTCGTTTTCCGCTCGGCGACCTTCCAAAGACCGAGGTGCGCGCCCTCGCTGACCACTTCAATCTACCCGTCGCGGCAAAGCCAGACAGTCAGGACATTTGCTTTGTCCCAGAGGGCTCTTACGCGACCGTTGTCGAGAAGCTACGACCCGGCTCAGGCCGCGGCGGCGAGATTGTGCACCTGGATGGACGCGTTCTTGGCGAACACAACGGCGTCATTCACTATACAATTGGCCAGAGACGCGGCCTCGGTGTGGCGATGGGCGACCCACTCTTTGTGGTCAAAATCGATGCGCCCGCACGGCAGGTTATTGTCGGACCGCGTGAAGCCCTGCTCACCGCTGGCCTCACCATGGAAGAGCTAAACTGGTTGGGCGATGGCACCCTGGAAGCGGCATGCGAGCGCGGCGACCAAGCACTGGTTCGCGTCCGCTCCACGCGGGAACCCGCGCCAGCGCGTCTTGGGTTCCATAATGGGCTACCGGCGGTCTGGTTCGATCAACCCGAAGAAGGTGTCGCACGGGGTCAGGCAAGCGTGCTTTATGATGCCAGCGGTTCAACCCGAATACTCGGCGGCGGCTTTATCGCTTCCACGATCGCCGCCGACGAGCGTCTGCGCGCCTAAGGGAACACACGCATTCGGAACATCACCCGATTTTCCGTGAATTCCTGGACGGGTGACGAGCTGTCACGCAACTCGAAATTGCTTTCCAACCAGATACTCTTGTTGAGACGCCAGTTGGCGCCGAGTTTCACGTCGATCCGGTCATCGCTGCGGTCGATATTCTCGAACTCATAATTGTTAAACCCGGCACCGCCTGTTAGGAACACATTTGGACTGACACCGTGGGCGAGCTGGACGTTCAGTCCAGTCTCAATCGCGGCGATGTCCAATAGAACGCCCGGATCGAAGAAGCCTCGAGAGAACTCTGTTTCGATTGTGGTGCGCTCGGCCAAGGCCCATTGCACATTCCCCGAGACGGACACATCTTCAATGTCCGCATACGTTGCGTCTGTGAACGTGTAGCTCATGAATCCAATCCCGATGTCACCGCTGACGGAGTCACCCAATCGGAAGTCCGATCCGACACTGACCGTATTGCCCTCATAATCTCGATTGAACGCGTTGAAGATACCCGGCAAATCGAAGTCTGCTTCGATGCGTTGCGCCTCAGTATATGCGACCCAATTCGGATCGACGGCATAGGCGACTCTAATTCGCCCGTCGATTTCATCATGATCTCGGAAATCCTGATCCTGGATCAAGTCGAGAGGGACTTCGACATCGTCAAAATCGTATGCAGTAAGGTCCACCGTCGCTCCGAACATCCATCTCTGGCCTTCGTGCTGCACGTCGATTCCGCCACCGCTGCGACTGAATTCATTCGGTTCCAGAGCGCCGGCAATAGCCGCCAATGCCGTGCGGTCTTCAGTGATGTCTTCGCTGAACAGTTTGCCTGAAACGGATAGGGTTCCGGTCAGATCGAGCCGCCCGTTCAACCCGAGTTTCACATCGGTGAAGCTTTCCGACGAAAAGTCTGAATTCTCGACATGATCAAATTGAAGCAACCCGCCCATCGCGTGACGCGCCCATTCAGAGCTGACGTCGAAAGTGGGCTTGAACTGGAAGAACGTCGCCCCCTCTTCATTCGATGCCCCGGCAAAGATATTCGATGACCAACCGATGCCGAAATCAACATTTGGCTGAACCACGAAGATGCCCACCGGCAAAGGAACAGGATCTGTTTCAGAATTCGGGCGTTCGTCAGCGGTCAGGATCGGCTCGCGATCAAAGGCAGTTGAATAGTCCTGGGCCTGAGACGACACAGACAAGACAATAGCGCTCGCGGCGCTCAGCGCCGCGACGCGCACAGTGATGGGTTTCATAGCAAATACGTCCACTCTAGATGATGCTCATCGGCAATGATCGACTGAGTGTGTTGGGAACCGCTTAACTCTTATAGTGAAATCTTCTTCACATCAGTAAGCACCTGAACGTATTCTGTTTCTTAGCATCAAAGGGCGTCGACCTCAGATGAAACGCCGATCCGCCTCAGCCCGGAAGGCGTCAATGATCAACTCAACGGCCATTCTTGAATTCGTTCGCGCCAGCAAACTGAGCACCGGATTCTTGAATTCATAATCGATGAAGCAATGGACGCGCGTTTTTCCGTCTTCTCGAGGGTCGAACTGCCAGCGATTCCGCAAGTGTCGGAACGGACCACGCGCCAGATTAACGTCTATTCTGCGCGCGTGAGGGTCCGCCTGCACATGCGTCGCGAAGCGTTCGTCGAAGCCTTTAAAATATACATTGGCTTCTCCAAGACATGAATAATGCCCTTCTGAGCTGGCCTTCTCATCCGCAACGGATACAGCGCGGATCCATTTGATGAATTCCGGATAGCGTCGGATATCCCGTACCAATTCATACAGGTTTTCCGCACTATGTGGGATCAGAACCTGTTCGGAGACTTTAGGCATCGGCCCCGAGCTGGGCGTCGCGCGCGTCGCGCAGCTGTGCGAAATCCTCGCCGGCATGATAGCTCGACCGAGTTAACGGCGATGCCGACACCATCAGGAAGCCTTTAGAGCGTGCGATTTCTTCATATGCGCTGAACTCATCCGGGCTAACATATCGATCGACCGCCGCGTGCTTGCGAGTAGGTTGGAGATATTGCCCGATGGTCAGGAAATCGATGCCGGCTGAACGCATATCGTCCATGACCTGCATAACCTCTTCCTTGGTCTCTCCCAAGCCCACCATGAGACCCGACTTCGTGAATTGCGACGGATCCCGATCCTTGACCTTTTCCAGCAAGCGAAGCGAGTGAAAATAACGAGCGCCTGGGCGGATCGACAGATATAGACGCGGGACGGTTTCGAGATTGTGGTTGAAGACGTCCGGTTTGGCGTCGATGACCTTCGCCTCCCAGCCATCCTTGCGCAGAAAGTCGGGCGTAAGGATTTCGATCGTCGTTCCAGGCGAAGCGTCGCGAATAGACTCAATCGTCCGCACAAAATGCATCGCCCCACCATCTTCAAGATCATCGCGATCTACAGACGTGATGACGACGTGCTCCAAACCCATCTCAGCGACGGCCAGACCCACACGGCGCGGCTCGTCTTCGTCCAGCGGGGCGGGCTTGCCGGTAATGACATTGCAGAACGAGCACGCTCGCGTGCACGTATCGCCCATGATCATCATGGTCGCGTGCTTCTTGTCCCAGCACTCACCGATATTAGGGCATCCGGCTTCTTCGCAGACCGTAACGAGGCCTTTTGACTTCACGATTTCTCGGGTCTCAGCATACCCTTTCGACGTCGGCGCTTTCACGCGGATCCAGTCGGGCTTGCGCAAAAGCGGCGTATCTGGGCGATTACGCTTCTCTGGGTGCCGAAATTGGGGCTTTTTATCAATCAGGGTCGCCATGCAGTCTAAATGGAGCGGATCGGAGAAAACTGCAAGTTGCGCCGGGGCATAGCTCCCCTGATCAACACGCATACAACTGCTCAGGGCTTGAACTCTTCACCGACTGTGACACTTTGTTGCAAAAGATTTAGAGTCCGGACCATAACAAGATCATGACTGACGCTACTATCCCTGCCCCGCATCCGTGGCGCGCCCATCGCGCCAAGACAGATATCTTCTCCGCGATCATTCGCGCTTCAAAGGAATTTGGCGGCAAAACCATCGCCATTGTCGACGGAGACGGAACGGAGGTGGATTATAAGACGATCTTACGCGGCTCTTTTGCGCTCGGCTCCGCACTCGGCAAGAAGTTCAAGAAGGACGAAACGGTCGGGATTATGCTCCCAACTGGAGTCGGCGCAGTCGTCGCTTTCTGTGCAGTGCTCGCGTCCGGACGTCTGCCTGCCATGCTCAATTTCACGGCCGGGTCTGCAAATATCAAGTCCGCCATGAAAGCCGGGAAAATCAGTAAGATTGTCACCGCGCACAAATTCGTGGAATTGGGTGCGCTCGAGCCTCTCATTGCTGAACTCGAGGATGTGTCCGAATTCATCTATCTGGAAGATGTGCGCGAGAGCCTTGGCCTGATGGACAAAATAGCGGGCGGCCTCGGACCGATCTTGCCCGGCCTGTTCCACTCGCGGCAGAACCACAAAAAGCCGGGTGTGGTCCTGTTCACCTCTGGAACCGAAGGTGAGCCGAAAGGCGTTGTCCTGTCGCATCACAATATCGTCGCGAATGTCGAGCAGGTCCGGTCCCATATCGGTCTCGACCCAAAAACTGACCGCGTCTTCAATCCGCTCCCGACCTTTCACTGCTTTGGCTTGACTGTCGGCGCCATTCTTCCTCTGATTGCGGGCGTGCGCGCGGTATTTCATCCAAGCCCACTTCAGCCCCGTGAAATCGCTCAACGTTTGGAAGAGACTGAATCGACCATCCTGCTCGCGACAGACACGTTCATCAGCCAATATGCGCGGGTCGCTAAAGAAGGCGCTCTCGACCGCGTTCGACTTGCCGTCTGCGGCGCCGAGCGAGTGAAAGACGAGACCAGAGCCTTTGTCCGCAAAAAGTTTGATATTGAGATCCTTGAAGGCTACGGCGCAACTGAGGCTTCTCCTGTCGTCGCGGCCAATCAAATGGAATTCAACAAGCCTGGCACCGTTGGACGTCTGATGGCCGACATGGAGTATGAACTCCTACCCGTCGAAGGGATCGAGGAAGGCGGAAAGCTGCGCATTCGCGGTCCGAATATTATGTTGGGCTATATGCGCTCGTCCGCGCCGGGCGTTATTGAGCCGCCCCAGGATGGCTGGCACGACACGGGCGATATTTGCGTAATGGACGAGGATGATTGTATCCGCATCATGGGCCGGGTGAAACGCTTCGCCAAGATTGGCGGAGAGATGGTCTCCCTCGCCGTGGTCGAAAATTGCGCGAGCGCGATCTGGCCAGACGAGATGCATGCGGCAGCCGCTATCCCGGATCCGCGCAAAGGTGAGCAAGTCGTTCTCCTGACCACCGCGGCCGACGCCGACCGCAGCGCGCTCCTGGCCTGGTGCCAGTCTCATGGTGTGTCAGAGCTTTCTGTTCCGAAAAAAGTCTTCCACGTAGATGAAATCCCAGTGCTCGGCACAGGAAAAACGGACTATGGCGCTGTAGGTAAAATGGTCATGAGCCTCACCGAGGCGGCTTAAAGCTCACTCGTGAAGCTCCACCCGTCATAGGCAGGCTCAACGCCTGCCGGAAGCTCTGATTTCAAAGTCTGATAATCAAAGTCGACGTGCAGATTGGTGATCACGGCGCGACCGGGTTTGAGCGCCTCAATCCAGGCCAGCGTTTGATCCAGATGCGCATGCGATGGGTGCGGAGTGTATCGAAGCGCGTCGATGATCAGCAGGTCGAGCCCGGTGAGCTGCTCAAGCGTCCGATCCGGAAAATCATTCAGATCATTGCAGTAAGCGATATCGCCAATCCGAAACCCTAGCGAGCGAATGCGTCCATGTTCCTGATCCAGCGGCAGCGCCGTCAAAGGTCCACCGGGTCCCGAGATCGTGACGGGTTCATATGACGAGATGAGTGGTTGGACGTCGATGATGGCCGGATATCCCCCCTTCCCCTCAAAGACATATTGAAACTTCGGATAAAGCGTCGCGTGCGTCGCCGCATCCATATAGGCTTTGATCTGAGCGCGATTGCGGATAGCGAGCGCGCGGACATCATCGATCCCGTGCGTTTGATCCGCATGGTCATGAGTAAACAGAATTGCATCCAGACGCTCGACCTCGGCGTCAAGCAACTGCTCTCGCAAATCCGGAGAGGTGTCGATCAGGATGGCCGTCTTTTGGTCCGGCGCGTGGGTTTCCCAGGTTTCAACTAGGGCAGAACACCGCCGGCGACGGTTTTTGGGTTCAGCGGGGTCACACGCCCCCCAGTCACCTCCAACGCGCGGAACACCGCCAGAAGACCCTGTACCGAGCAACGTGATCTTGAGCTCGCGCTCCGTCATGAGACTTTACTGAACAGCCGCAACGCGTTCGCTTCACAGGTCGCGCCAATCTCTTCGCGTGAGAGCCCATGAAGCTCCGCCAGAGCATCTGCCACATATGGCAAATAGGCAGGCTCGTTGCGACGGCCGCGGTACGGCATGGGGGTAAGATAAGGGCAATCGGTTTCCAGGATGACACGATCCAAAGGCACATCCTTGATCACAGCGCGCACATCTTTGGCGCTCTTGAAGGACAGGATCCCCGATACCGACACGTATGCCCCGAGCGACAGACCGCGTTGGCAGAGATCTGGCCCACCCGTGTAGCAATGCAGCAAGATGGAAAACGCGCCTTTTGCGTGTTCTTCCTCAAGAATGGATGCCGTCAAATCGTCCGCTTCACGGGTATGTACGATCAGTGGCAAGCCGGTTTCACGCGCAGCCTCTATATGTGTCCGAAAGCTCGCAACCTGCTCGTCTTCCGGACTGTAACCATAATGAAAATCAAGCCCGGTTTCGCCGATCGCAACAACCTTATCGTTCTGCGCATGAGCCATCAGATCTTCTGTGGTGGTGTCCGTGAAATCCTTGGCGTGGTGGGGATGAGTGCCGACGCTGCACCAGATATCGTCATGCGCTTCGGCAATGGCTGTGACTCGAGGAAAGCTATCCAACCGCTCACAGATTGCCAGCATGCGCGTTATGCCTGCGTCGCGGGCGCGCGAAATCACGTCGGGCAAGTCTTCCTCAAACGCCTCAGCGTGCAGATTTACGTGCGTATCAAACATGGGCTCAGGCGCTTACAGCCTTCACGCCGTCTTGCAAAGTTGCAAACAGCTTCGTCGCCGTTTGAAGTGGTGTCAGATTGAGTTCGTTCGCAGTCGCCCGAACCTCATGCATAGCGAGCCATGTCTTGGACAGGTCCGCATCGGCTTCTGATCTGGCCGCAACCCACTCAAGCAATGTGTCTGTATAGGCACGCAAAGATCCCTCATCCACAATCGCTGAGGTCAGCGCTGCCGAGACGACGCCGCCTGTAGGCTTGCGCACATTGCGCAACATCGCGCGCGCCGTCTGAACGGCTTTCGCCCCACCGGTTTGCGACAAGGCGAGGCCATACCCCGGACGCCCATGCGAGAGTTCCGCTGCTAGCTCGGTTTCCCCATCCTGGGTTTTCAGTACGGCTTTGGTGTCTTCTTCTGACAATGGATAGAGCCGTAAGACCTGACAGCGAGAACGGATGGTTGGCAGGATACTCTGCGTTCCATGAGAAATCAGAATCAGAAGCGCATTATTCGGTGGTTCTTCCAGCGTCTTAAGCAGCGCGTTCATGCCCGAGATATTCATCTCATCCAGAGAGTCAATTACGCCGACGCGCCATCCTGACAGAGCTGGCCGAAGTGCGAAAAACTGATTGAGTTCTCTGATCTGATCGACGGTGATGTCCTGCCGCGGTTTGCCCTTGTCGTTGAGCCCTCGCTCGACCCATTTCAGATCCGGATGTCCCCCAGACAGAATAAGCTGCATGGTCTTATCGGTTTCTGCTGCGTTCGGGGCCGCCGCCCCCAGCATCAAACCAGCCATCCGGCGGGCGAATATCGACTTTCCAATCCCAGACGGGCCCTGATAGATCCAACCATGATGGAGGCGGCCTGACTGTTTTGCAGCCAGGAAACGTTCCTCGGCTACCGCATGACCAATCATCGGAAACGCCGCGCTCATGACTGGTCCAGACGCGTATCGATCGCATTCAGTGCAGCGGTCAGAACTTGGTCCGGGCTGCCCAGGGCATCCAGCACGACGCACCTCTCCGGTTCCGTCTCCGCAATATTCAGGAAAGCGGAGCGTACACGCTCGTGAAATTCGGTCGCTTTGCGCTCAAACACATCGCTTACATTGCGTTGGTGTCGCCGCTCAGCCAGCGCTTCCGGGGCCGCATCCAGGATCAGAGTAAGATCAGGATGAGTGTCCCTGACCACAATGGCTTCAATCGCCAGGAGGTCCTCAGGGGTCACCCCGTCTATGCTCTGATATGCCCGTGTCGAATCCGCAAATCGGTCGCAAATCACCCAACAGCCGCGCGCAAGAGCGGGCCGGATAAGATTGCGAAGGTGATCGTCTCGCGAGGTGTTCATCAACAGCGCATGCGCCAGAGGCGACCAGGCTTGATCCTCTGGCGGATGCAGAGCCAGGTTTCGTACGGCTTCGGCAAGCTTGGTTCCGCCCGGCTCGCGCGTCACAACCACATCATGACCACGCGCCGAAAGCGCACGTTCAAGACCGGCAATCAAGGTCGACTTCCCTGTGCCCTCGCCGCCCTCGAGTGTAATAAACCGCCCCAGATCGGTCACAGCCTTAAGCGCCTCCGTCCATCATACGGCTTAATCCCTCAATCGCTTTGCCAACAAAGCCAAGCCGAGGAACATCTTCAGATGCCACAAGCGGTAATTCAATCGGGTCCTTGCCCTCTATCGTGACCACTAGCGTGGCAATCTGGTCGCCGGCTGAGATAGGAGCTTCTATCAGTTGATCATGTACGATCTCCGAAGTGCCGCGTGAAAAGGCGCGTTTGTGAGCCGTAACATCCACGCTTTCCTGCAATTGGACACCAACACTCCGGCGCGCACCCATCCAGACATCCAGTTCTGCCAGGCGCTTGTCCCCCGCCTGGATAGTACGGGTTTCAAACGCCGTGAACGCCATCCGCATCAAGCGTTCAGCTTCCTGCGCCCGGGCCTGTTTGCTCTCAGTTCCATTTAGCACGATGATCCTGCGCTTGCCGTCTCGCACAGCTGAGCCGGTAAGGCCGTATCCGGACGCATCAAGATGCCCCGTCTTCAGACCATCCGCACCTTGCATCGTTCCCAAAAGCGGGTTTCGATTGCCTTGGGTAAACCCGCCCCAAGTGTATTCGGCGTCGTCATACCAGTCATAATATTGCGGGTAATTCTCGATCGTCAGGCGCGCCAATTCTGCAAGATCGGCAGCGGACACAACGTGCCCCTCGCCTTCCAGACCGGTCGAGTTGACGAAATTCACGCTGGTCAGCCCGAGCTCGTGTGCCCGTTCTGTCATTTGCTGCGCAAACGCCTCTTCTGATCCGGCAATACCTTCGGCGAGGACAATGCAGGCATCATTCCCCGACATAATGATCACGCCGTGCAGCAATTGTTCGACGGTCGGGCGTTCTTTGGGGCTCAGGCCCATCGTTGACGTCCCGGAGGGAAAACCACCGCGGCGCCAGGCATCGTCACTCACGACCATTTCATCCTGAAGCGTGATCTCACCCTGGTCGATGAGGTCGAAGACGAAATAGGCCGTCATCATCTTTGTCATCGACGCTGGCGTCATTGGAGTGTCGCCATTCTTCGACCAAAGGATATCTCCGGTCTCATGGTCCATGATCACGGCGTACTCGGCTTCTGTCCCGATAATCTGAGCCGGAGCTGTGGCCGGAAACAGAAGCAGCGGAGCAAGAGCAAGGAGGAGTTGCCAAACCGACATACAATGTCCTTTCATCACAAAGAAATAGGCCCTCTTTCTGTAGAAGAAAAAGGGCCAGTTCGTGACGAAGGTCAATCTTTTGAGGGGTGGTGTTTAACGTGTGGTCAGAAACCCATCGACAATCCCGGCGCGCGAAAGCTGTGAGCGCTGGACTTCGGCGGATTGAGTGGTGGCGAAAGGTCCGATGAGAACACGGAAATAGTCGCTGCCATTTACCCGTGCTTCTTCAATTCGGACACTCTGACCGCGTCCGAGCGCACGGGTTAGGCTTTGGGCATTCGCTATATCGGCAAACGCGCCCGCCTGTATAAAGACATTTCCTGAAACAGCGGGTGTCGAGGCACGCATCGGTTCCACTGGATCCGGCACACCAAGTGATGGCTCGCCATAATCAGCAACGGTCGTGACGGGCACAGGCTGACGAACAATCCGGGTCGGCGCTGATACAGGCGGAAGCGACTCGTCTTCAACACTCACAGAGGCAAAGGATTGGGGCGCCGATTGCTCAGGCGTATCCGCGATTGGGTTCTGTTTCAACGGCGCTGGGCCGAGATAGCGCAAACGAACGTTCGCCGATCCACCTTTAGACATTCCCAATACTGTGCCGGCGCGTGGCGACAGTTCGAGGATACGTTTTCCGTCGAACGGGCCACGATCATTCACGCGAACAACGATTTCACGTCGGTTGTCTTCATTGATCACCTGAACCAGGCTTGGCAGAGGCAAGCTTGGATGCGCAGCGGTCATGGCGGTTTCATCAAAAATCTCACCATTGGCCGTTGGCGCACCATCAAAACCGTCGGTATAGATGCCGGCCTTGCCGCGCTCTTCTCCAATCGGGGCGTCTCGGTTCACTTTGACGCGACTAAGGGTCAGCGGCGTTCCGGTGCTCGCAGGCTTGTCCACCTTTAACGAAGCGATGCGAATCGGCTGCGAAGGCGCCGAGCCTCCGCTCAGCTCTGGTGTTTTTTTAAGGGGCAACGGTGAGGCCTGTGTTACGGGGGCGGCGACTTGCTTCCGCGGCGTCGCAGCGAACGTTACGCCCGGCTGCGCTTGGAGAACCAGTTTTCCTGACGGGCTTGAGACAGGCTGCGTGACGGTATTTGGTGCTGGCGCCGGCGAAATGGGCGCTGCTTCACCCGGATACAGGAACTCGACGCGGCGCTCTGCGTTGACGGTCGCCTGCCCTGTTTGGGGGTTAGATGTGGCCTGAGGTTGAGGGGTCTGAGGAGACGATTGCGGCGTTGCCGGATTTGCATACCGGATCGGTGCGCCTTGTTTGTCTGCGTACGCATCACCGGAGAAAGCCCAGGCGGAAACCGCGGCGCTTACAAACGTCAAACATACCGCGCGGGTGACGATCGTCTTCATCTCAAACCTCGTTCTGTGGTCCCGTCCCTAACTGGTCCGGGGAGAGCATTCAGCTCTGTCTCGATGATCCGATGTTTACCATAGCAACCTGCATGTATGGTGAACGTGAAGAAAAACTTGAACCGTCGTCGAGTAAGAGCTGATTAACCGTATCAGGGCGCAATGCAGGCAATTTCATGACAGGACTTGCATTCTTGCGCGGACTGTAGAAAAGGAAGCGTCCTGCTGCGGAGGAGTGGCAGAGTGGTTGAATGCGGCGGTCTTGAAAACCGTTGAGCGTGCGAACGTTCCGGGGGTTCGAATCCCTCCTCCTCCGCCATATAATCGCTTAATCTTCTGTATTTTATGAAGTTTTCGGGGCTGCGCAGATTTTACCCCCCAATTAATCCCCCGCCTTTCCTAAAGCTCCGTTTTTGTCGCGATTGTCTTTTTGTCCCAATTTCAGGCGTAAAGCTTCCGGTGTGTCCCAGAAGCGGTCTTAAACCGTCGGGTCTGGATGTTCCTAAAAGCAGACATAACGAAACCGGCGATTGATCGTAAAAGCAAACGTTAGCCTAATCCGATCAACTCGTGAGCGATTGGTAGGCTTGCATCTCGGATTGAGTGTTCTGGATAAGTTCGTCGATCTCGGATTTTTGGTTCGATGTCTCGAATGAAACATCACCCAGCTTCGCTAATTCCTCAATTCTCTGAAGTTCTCGTGCCAAACCGCTGAGACCGGAGCTGAGTGCCATGGACTTAAAAGCATGGGCTCTGGTCGCGACGGTTTCATTGTCGCCTCCATCCATGGCCACATGTAGGTCGCGCAGCATGCCTGGCGCTTTGTCATTGAACATGGTCCAGACCTTGTCGCGGACGGTCGCGTTTCCACCGCCCAATTTCTCAAGGCTCGCGACCGTGTCCATGTCGAGAAGTGTTTCTGATCGCTCACCAGGCTCGATGACAGGCTCGTCCGCGGAAGCTGTTTCAACGCCGCTCATGACTTCGGTCAGTTTCTCCAATGTGAATGGCTTCAGGATGTGGCCATCTGCGCCTACGTCTTTCCAGGCGTCATCTCCCATGCCGGCGACTTGAGCCGTCAACGCGTAGATCGGCGTCGTCCGCGTAGCCGACTCGGCTTCAGTTGCCCGTATTTGGCGGGTTGCTTCAAAGCCATCCATGACCGGCATGGATCCATCCATGAAGATGAGATCGAATGTGGACGTTTTGAACGCTTCGACGGCCTGCGCCCCATCTTCGACAAAGACAGCCTCGGCTTTCAATGTGGCGAGCGCTTCTCGCAGGACTTCGCGGTTGACTGCATTGTCGTCCGCCGCCAACACCCGCAGGCCTTCAAAGCTTTGAAGCGTTCTTGCTGCGCCGCCGCTCTGGATGGCACTTGCGCCGCGGAACGATACGGTCTGAGCGCGGTCCAGCAAGGCAGCGACCTCCGAGCGTCGATATGGGTTGGGTAGGCTATCGACCGCGCGGCCTTCCTTGAGAAGGGCGTCGGACTGAGTATCGCCAATATCGGAGAGAATTACGCAGGGCTCGTTGCGAAACTCCAGCAAACCGGAGGCGGCTATCCAGACGTCAGGGCGCTCAGCTACCACTTCGCAGCCGAAATCGGTGAGCATTTGTTCGAGCGACATCTTCACCAGACCGTTTGGCAGCAGAGTTCCCACGCGGAGTTTGGATTTGTCACGGCTCGCAATTTCGGCTGCGACGGTTGTCGGAATCTCAACGCGGAACGTACTACCATGGCCGGGTTTGCTGCGGACGGAAATCTCTCCCTCCATCGCGGAGACCAGCCGCTGACATACGGAGAGGCCAAGTCCCGTCCCTCCAAAGCGCCGGGTGGTCGTTTGGTCAGCCTGGGAAAAGGACTCAAAGATGTGATCAATTTTGTCCTCGGGAATTCCGATGCCCGTATCGATGACTTCAAACACCAATCGGCATCGTCCTACGCCCGTGTTCTCTGCATCAATGCGGATGAGCACGCCGCCCTGCTCAGTGAATTTCAGGGCATTGTTGACGAGGTTTGAAATGATCTGATTGAGGCGCGTCGGATCGGCGATAATTTCGGCGGGCACGCGCGGCGAAACATATGTTGCCAGCTCCAGTGCCTTTCCGCGCGCACGTTCCCAGAACAGGCTTGCCACGTCCGCGACCAGGTTTTCGGGCGATACAGGGATCGATTCCAGATCGAGCTGCCCGGCCTCGATTTTCGACAGATCCAGAATGTCATTGATAATGGTCAGCAGGCTGCTGCCCGATCTGTGAATGATCTCCGCATATCGGCGATGGCGAGGGGTCAGATCGGCGGCTCCCAGCATTTCGGCCATGACCATCATACCATTCATCGGTGTACGGATTTCATGGCTCATCGTCGCAAGGAAGTCCGACTTTGCTGCATTCGCCGCTTCCGCATCTTCCTTGGCCAGTCTCAGATCAGATGTGCGTTCTTCGACGGTGTCTTCTAGCGTTTCAACATGATGGGCGATTTGCTGATCGCGTTCCGCGATGCGGGTGATCATGTCCTGAAAAGATTGGGTCAGAACTCCGGTTTCATCCTTCCGCTTTCTCAGTTCGGTCGCTCCGTTCTCTTCGCCCGCGCGAAACTGCGTCATCGCGGTGGTGAGGTTGCGGATCGGAGCGGTGACGCGAGACACAAACAGTTGAGCGATGACAATACCCAATAGACTGACAATCAAAGCCGACAGGATCGTCACAAGCAGATTGCCGAGAATTTCCTGTCTGAGGGGGCCAATGCTGACAAGCATGCCAAGGCGGCCAATCTCGGATCCGCTTTTGACGATCGGTAGGTCCACACGAACATGATCAGTGCGCCAGAGTGACTGCTCCTGCCGCGAGCTCGAAACAACCCAGGCGCCTGAACCCAGTTCAGCCAGGATTTCACCGTTGGCGAGCGCGACATCGACATGTTCGACATTTGGCAGTTCCCGAACCCCGCGAAGCGCAGACAGGGTCGCGATGCGGTCTTGCGCCACAACATGGTCGGCAACGCTAGCGGCATAAGCTGATGCAGCACCGCGAACCAGGGCGCGATAATTCTCCGTTTCGCGGCTCAGGCTTTGCTGTGCATTGACGACGGACAGAATCGAAACTGAAAGGAAGATGACCGCCGCAATGATTGCGGAGAGGCGAAATCCGATCGAGTTGTAGAATCTGACCTGGTTCCGGGACATTCGCGGTGGATCCTCAAGAGAGCGAAGCGTCAATGTCTCACATCTTGGTCAATATGACTGGAATCGGGCTTTCAGAATTTCGATAAAATTCAACGGATTGGGTTTCGGGTTCGCTGACCATTCTATGCTAGGTTGTAATCTGAAATCTAACGCCAGGATGGCACGATCAAGAGCTATTCGTGAGGGGCAAAATATGAAGAAGATCGTCAGATTCTTCTCAAAAAACGATGCGAATGTCGCCGTTCCAGGAGCGGTGATCTTTGTAGCTGGGCTTGCTCTCGTTGGCGGGGCGCTCGACCTAATGTCTGTTTCCAATCAGAAAGCTTCGTTGCAAGAACTCGCTGACAATGCGGCGCTTGCCGCAGTGCGCGAAATGGCGATCACGGCGGACGACAGCACCCGCATTGAAGCCGTGGCGAAGAGCTTTTCGGCTCGAACAGATCTCCTGATTGAAAGCGTCGTGACCGACGTGAACCTAGAGAACCGCGAAATTCGCGTCGACCTCACGGCACGCCCACGCACCAATTTTCCAGAGATGTTTGATAGTCTGGAAGCCATGAGCGTCTCTGCCACAGCCCGCCTGTCGGGTCAGGGCGGCAACATTTGTATGATCGGGCTCTCTCCCGATGCGATTAGTACACTGCGTCTGCGCAGCATGGCCCGGATCACCGCGGAGAGCTGTGCGATCTATTCGAACTCCACCAGCGCCCAATCCATGTCCGTGGCCAGCACAGCTGAGGTCAAAGCCGAACTGATTTGCGTTGCCGGAGGCTATCAGGGCGGTGCTTTGCCTTCGAATTCATCAGAAGATCTGAACTCCACCATGCTCGAAGACTGCGCGGCGGTTGATGATCCTCTGGCAATGCGCATGTCACCCGATTATTCTTCTTGCGATTACCACAACACGAACATCACAGGGTCAGAAAATCTGGACCCCGGTGTCTATTGCGGGGGATTGATTGTCGATTCCGGCAAAGCAAGCTTGAGCCCCGGCGAATACATTGTCACCGGCGGTCCCTTGATGGTGACGAATAATGGCACCCTGAAAGGGGATCATGTCGGATTCTACCTGGCGGGCGACGATGCCAAGATTCAGTTTGACTACGACGCCAATATTGACGTTTCTGCGCCGCGCGAGGGCGTGATGGCCGGATTGCTGCTTTACTCATCTCCGTTTGAAGAAAAGCTCGGCGAGAAGTTTGATCGCGTCGAGAGTGCGTCAGCTGCGGGCATGCAGGTCGCACGATCGGCCATGCGGCAAGCAGATGGTCTGAAGTGGCCAGATCATACGATCCGCAGCGACAATGCCCGCCGGATGGTCGGCACGATTTATCTGCCAAATGGGAAGCTGCTGATCGACGGCCGCAACCCAATCGCCGACCGTTCCGAATACACGGTGATCATCGCTGATACGTTCGAATTGCAGGACGGCCCAAACCTAGTCCTGCGTACTGACTATCACCTCACCGACATTCCAGTGCCCGAAGGCGTCGGACCCGTCACGGAAAAACAAGCAAGATTGGTGAAGTAAATGGACGTTGCAACCCAACCTCTGATCAATCAAGATCTACCCCTCAATATGTGCCCGTTTGGTCGCGCGCTGGTGATCGATGATGATCCGCTGTTCCAGATTGTGCTTTCTGAAGGGCTTCGGTCGAGCGGTGTCGCGATCATCGAAACGGCTGATGATGGCGTCGAAGGGCTAGAAGCGCTGGCGAGCGCGGATGGCGACGTCGATCTGATCGCTATTGACTTGCAAATGCCGAACATGACCGGTGTCGACGTCATCCGTGAACTCGGTCGGCTCGGGTTCAAAGGCAGCGTGATCATCGTCTCAAGCGAAGCCTCGAATTTGAGACGGTCCGTCGAAAACATGGCGAAACTACTTGGTATCAACATTCTTGGCACTCTTGCAAAACCGCTAAATTTGGACGAGCTGAACGCGCTCATCCAAGTGGATCGGTCGGTAGAAAAGAAACAAAGCGGCCGCCAATTATCCAGATCAAATGTGATCAAGGCGATCGCTGACCGGGACCTGGTCCCATTCTTTCAGCCAAAAGTTGATTTGAAGTCTGGCGCTGTGACCGGGTTCGAAGTTCTGGCGCGTCATATCGACAACGAATCTGGTCCTGCACCTTTCGACTATCTGGACGCCATCGAGAAATATGGCCTCAGCATCGACTTCCTTTGCGCCATGATCCGTCAAGCCGCTGAAAAGACGAATGTATGCGAAACAGCGTTTCGATCCCTCACTCTGTCGTTTAATCTAACACCGCTTGCCGTGCAGGACTCTGGACTTCCCGACCGTCTGCTCGCTTGCGTTGTGCAGGCGGGCCTCGACCCGAAATCAATCACGTTTGAAATTACCGAAAACCACCTGCTGGAGTGTACGGCAGAGTCCCTGGAAGTGCTGTCGCTTATGCGCTTGTACGGGTTTGATCTGAGCATTGATGATTTTGGCACCGGCGCGACGAGCATCGAACAGCTTCGAACATTTCCGTTCACCGAACTGAAGATTGATGGACGCTTTTTGATGGCAAGCGAGAATGATGAATTCTCGAGGCTCACTGTTGAAACCAGCGCGAAGCTGGCGAGCATGCTCGGAATGAAAGTCGTTGCTGAAGGGGTCGAGACACCGGATGCGATCGAGTTTGCCCGAAAATCCGGCGCGGACGAGGTTCAGGGATTTTATATTGCCAGACCCATGAACGCTGCACAGAGCCTTGAGTGGCTGCGATCCTATGAGCTGGATCGCCGGAGCGCGCCGGCATGATCGAACCCGAGCAGACAGCAAAAACAATAAATGAGCCTTGCCAATTCGCGCGTCGGGAAGCCGAACGACGCGAAGCTTTCGAAGCGGGACATTCACGGATCGAGATCGACGGGATCAAGTTCGGCAAGGATGAGTTTGGCGGCCTGGCAGACGCGTTCGCCTTTCCACTCGTGATGGCGTTCTCGGCGATCTGCCTCGTCATAGTTGCCGGAGCCGTGGTGGTCGAAACCAATCCGCAGTGGATCACCGATCACTTCGTCACCTTATCGACAAGCGTCGCCCTGCTGATCACAGTGCCTCTTTCGATCATTGCTGGTGTCCGTGAACACCGGAAACTGCAAAGCCATAAAGCCATTCGCTCATTGGCATCCTTGGACCCGCTTACGGGACTGATGAATAGACGCTCCTTTTCCGCTTCCCTGGATGATGAGCTAAAGCGCATGAAACGCGCGGGTCACGCCGCGGCGGTGATCTTGTTTGATCTCGATCACTTCAAAGCGCTGAATGACCGGTTTGGACACCATGTGGGCGATGAGGTGCTGATCAATGTCGCCTCAATCGCCTATTCGGAACTACGCAACCCCTTCGATCGCCTGGCGCGCTGGGGCGGCGAGGAGTTCATTATCCTCCTGCACGATATGAGCGAAGAAACGGCGCGCGGCGTCTGCGAACGCCTGCGCGAACGCATCGCTGAACTGTCGCTGAACCTGGACGGTGCCTCCGTGTCCGTCACCGCGAGCTTCGGTGGAAGCCTGCTGCGCCCAGACCGTCCATTCTCGGAAGCTTTGCACCAGGCAGACGTCGCTCTTTACGATGCCAAATCCAACGGACGCAATCGGGTGGATTTTAAGCGCTGCATACAACTGGCTGCGTGATCGAGGATAGGCTCCGCTTTGACGACAATCGCGGGCCAGGGTGCATCTTAGTCAATTTCCATCAAAGCTCGATGCTCTCAGCCAAACTAAGCGCGTCTTCGACCTCTACACCCAGATACAATACTGTGCTGTCGATTTTGCTATGACCAAGGAGTAACTGTACCGCTCTCAGGTTGCCGGTTTTGCGGTAAATCAACGTCGCCTTGGTGCGCCGCATTGAATGTGTTGCGTAAGATGACCTTGGGAGATCAATTGAACGGACCCAGCCCTCAACGATGCGCGCGTATTGCCTTGTTGATAGATGACACCTCGTATCCTTTCTGCTTGGAAACAGCCAATCGTGTGGTCGGAGGCCTTTCACGTCAATCCAGGCCTCGATGGCATCCCGGGTCTGTTTCGTGACTTCAAATTGTACCGCTGCGCCCGTTTTCTGTTGAATGATCTTTGCTCGGCTTCTGATTTCTGCGCCCATGCGCAAATCGGAGACTCGCAGCCTAAGGAGATCGCATCCTCTAAGCTTGCTATCGATAGCAAGATTGAACAAAGCGAGATCGCGTTGGTTCCCTGCGAGTTGTAGGCGCACCCGAATGGACCAAACTTCCTGCGGTTTGAGCGGGGCTTTTTGGCCAACAAGCTTTCCTTTGTTCCAGGGAATCCATTTTTCTTGCGAATGATCGAACGGCATATTTCTCTCCTTTGCTGCCGCTCGTTGGACTGCAATGGATCTGCCACGGTCGAATTTCTTATGTCTTCTTTTGCTCGCTTCCCTGACGTACGTATTGTTTCAGTAACTCGCAGCCATACCGGCTCGCACATCTTGTTGGATGCCGTACTGTGCAAATGGATACCGAAAGCCATTCCTGGCGAGGGCTTTCATTCCAGAGATCGCTTTTTCCAGTTGATCCGGAGGTAGCGCCATCAGCATTTCATCATCAAGCACTCCGCCATACCTGCGCTCAGCAAAACAAGGAATTGAAAGTGATGGTTCTCGGAGTTTAAGGGCTCGCCCCCAACTATCTGCGCACGCTGACTCTCCGACGACGGACCAGTCAAACCGTTTATAGCCTTCCCATTGCATCCCATTGATGAAGTACATCATCGCTCCAGGCGTGGCGTAGAACAGAGCGATATCTGGTGGATCGAGTCTTCCTGACGCCAATGGAGACACAACCAGTGCTGCGTAAATCCCATCATCAACACAATGCATGGCTTCCTGATGGGCAGCGGCACCTTCATCATCTTTGAACCAAACGCCTTTCATGTGTTGCCCTGAGCGCCACTCCGGATCCTTGGCGTTACCGAGACCAACGACGGCGCGACACTGAGAGCCAACAAGATCGTCGCCGGTAATACCGACCGTCCTGCCGAGTCTGGCTGCCTGGCCGACAATTTGATCGAGCGTATGGATATCTGTTGGTCGCCGAACCCGCTCGACCGCCTCCATTTCTGCAACCGTTTCGAACATCTTCATCCCGAATGGGATCGAGCGAAGTTTCAGCAAATTCTGGAGTTCTCCAGCCAGGGTGTTCCAATGCATCTTAATAATCCTCTCGCGTGTAAGATGAGACAACCGCGTGGCGACTAAATTGGCAAGGTACAGCAAATGCAATGTCTGCAATTGCTCGCATATCAGCAATCTTGACTGCGAAGCTGGAGCGATTTCATGTCTTTGTTCTTTCGTCGATTTCGCTGGCAATTTGCGACACTTCAAACCATCTGATTATGAGCCAAATCGCCAGCGCCATTTCATTAACCCATATAGGCAGTGATAGTACGAGGTCCGTCGTGCCCCCCAACTCAATCCATCCAAATAGAAGCGATATGCAGGATAGAAGCAGCATTGCTCCGCCAATCAGCCCCCAGGCGGCGAGCGCTTTGGGAACAAGACCAAACTTGAACAGCATTGGATAAAGCAAGAAAGTGCCGACGCTAAAAACGATGAGCACGTACAAAAACATCCAATCATGGATCGCCATAACGACTTGCGTGAGCGGCTCTTCGACGTGCAACAGCATAATCAATCCAATCGCTGCGTATACTCCAACGGCCCCTTCGATCAAACGCATCCCGAGATAGCCGGTTGCTGGCACCTCTGCGCACCGTCGGAGCAATGGATAGAGCGCGATTGCAATGCCTGCGCTCGCCAGGGCATTGATGATCTCGAAAACTGTGGCGAACGCGAGCGTTTGTCGATGACGCTCGAGCTCGGAGGCCAGGATCGCCTCAGCGGTTAAAGGCTCCATCATAATTTGACTGATCATCGTCGCTGACGTGGCGGCGATGAACAGAAACCCCACCAGTCGGGCGACAGCCATCGAACCGACCTCTGTAACGCCCCTTCCTGGCCCGACAATTGAGGCAAAGTGATCTGATTGAGTGTCGCTCATGGCAACCTCCGCGGAATATCTTCGCTGACTACCAGTTCCAGCTTCTCGGTGTGCAATCATTGATGAAGGTCAATTTCTCAGTCGAGATTCATGCTTGTTTGCATCAATGAGAGATCAAATCCCGAAAGCTGATAACGATCGGCGTATCCCGAGGAACGCATTTTGCGGTATATCTCCCAGATTGGCGGGACGGGTTGTCGGAATCGCGTTCATCATGTCGGTCCTTGTCTTGACGCTCGTTGACGATCTTCTTCTCGCCAACTTCGTCATTCCAGGTGACGTAAACGCGCTGGCGCGAGATATTGAAGCGAGCTCAGAACGCTTTGGGTTTGCTGCTGTCGGATATCTGATCGTGCTTGCGCTCGATAGCGTTATTGGCTTGGCATTATATGTCGTGCTGAAGCCTGCGGGTATTAGTCTCGCTTTCCTGACGGCTGGGCTCCGACTGGTCTATGCGGGTGTGTTGGCAATTGGCGTACTTGCTCTGGCTCTTCAACTGATCGATGCCGAAGGATACGAAGTGACACAGCGCTGGGGCTACGTGTTCTTCGCGCTTCACATCCTTGTGCTCGGTTATGCCATTCTCAGGGCTAACTATGTTCCCAACATCCTTGGCGTCATCTTGATCATCGCCTCGTTCTCCTACGTCTTTTTCTACATCGATTTACAACTGCCCGACGCGGCCTTGATACTGATTATGCTGACCATGGCGATCGCAGAGCTCGCACTGAGTATTTGGCTTATCGTTTGGGGAAAAAGCCTTCCTAGCGGGAGCGGCATTGGAGTTTGACGTCGCGCTCAAGCGAGCCGGTTTTTTCACTAGAGGCGGTTATTGCGCCGGAAGATTGTGAGGGCGTGCGCCCTAAACGTGCAAATACCCTAAAGCGAGACACCGCAATGTAGCGCTGACACGATTATCTACGCCGAGCTTTTGATACACTCGCCGAAGATAGGTCGCGATCGTGTTTTCCTTGAGATTCATCGCAACCGCCACTTCATGCACGGGCAGGCCTCTCGCGACATATTTCATGGTTTGATGCTCTCTCCGCGAGAGATTGAAATGTTCGCGTTCGCGTGACGTGATTTCGCAGTATTGCAGATGCGCTGCATTGCAAAAAGTTTGCAGGCGCAGCAGGTCTTCACCATCAAATATTTTCTCTTCAACACCGACTCCTAAGCCGACATATCCATTGCGGTCATTCGGTCCAAATACAGGCACAGCAAGACCGTCCCCCAAGCGTTGCGACTTCCAATCACTTACATAAGCGTGCTCAGCGGAAGTCAGACGTGACTCATCAATATCCGACCACCAGAAAGCTTTGGTAGAGTTCAACGCACGTTTAATAATGGGGTCAAACCGATCGTATCTTTCTTCTGCATACCGATTGATCCATGGCTGAGGGAACCCGTCGGAAAAGATCATCAATTGCTCTGTGAAATCGACCGCTCCAATTGGCGGATAGTGGTGATAACTGTTCCTGACTATGCCGACACGACGACAGGCGAGGCGGCAATCCTCTCTTAAGTCATCGACGGATTGATTATCCATCAACTCAGCCAGAAATGTAGAATTCGAGATGGATTCTGTCGTCATGGATTTCCTATCATCCCCGGCATAGTAGAGACGTGCTCTGTTCACGCCTCAGCGGTGACAAAGAATTTCGGGCGGAACAAAAAGACTGCGATGCCTCCCAACCCAACTAGAAGGATCGTCAAAGTCCCGATCCAACCGAGCACAGGAACTCGCGAAACGAGCGTAGCCACCAACGCGCCGGAACAAGCTGCCAGCAAACGTGCGGACACCTGCTCGGTTGGAGAGCGGCGCAGGAGCGTAAGAACGCCAACTCCAACCAAATAAACGCCGATAATATATCCCGCGAGCCCACCCACGAAAGCGACGAGCAAAGAGACTGGCACCAGCAAGAACGCCACGCCCGTTATCATCAGCACTATGGCAGAACCAATCGCAGCCGATAGCGCCAAAAACCCTAGCCACAAAGTTGATAACGGTCGGCGAAAGGTTGTTTGCCTCACTTTGGCTGACACTTTCGGCATCAGAGCGGCAATCAAGCCCACAATGAACGCAATTAAGAGCAGCCGAATTACAAACTTCATCACAGGATGATCGCGGTCCCAGACCTCAAGCTCCTCTGCGGCGGCTTCCGAACCCGCAACTGGCCGTCGTTCGACCCGATCTGAGGCGACCACGCTTTCCGGGATTCTGGTTTCGCCAATCTCGTGCTCGAACACGGTAAGCGTGCCCTCAATTTGAGCGCTCTCGGAAAATTCGACGTCGCGGGCTGTTAAGTGAACATCACCTTTGACCTGAGACTCAAACTTCACCCGCTCTCCGGTGACCACCGAATACCCCTCCACTTGACCCGTAAGGGTCAGATTCTTCGCGGCCACCCGCAAGTCACCTCCAACATTACCAACCGTGACAGAGTAACCGGCCAAAGTCGCATCACCAGCAATCGGCGCGCTGATGGTGACGTCCATGCCTGCGGCGTACAGGTCTCCTGCCACGGATCCGTCTAGAATAATGTTACGACCCGCAAGATGGGCCGACCCCAGAACAGAACTGGTGCTTTTCACGCTATCACCCGACATAAATAGGTCGTCCGTCCCAGCGGAATCATGAGTCGGGTTTGATCCACTCAAGAACTTGTCGCTCCCCAGGTCCAACGCGGATTGCGCCACTCCTGGAAAGGCATTTGAAAAGAACACGCCTAATAGGACGGCAAAGAGCAGCTTTTTCATAATGTCACCCCTACGTTCGAACTGAGCCCGACATGTCGGCAAGCCACTCAGTCCCGTTGCTACTTGGCCAAGGGCCATCTCTGGGGTGTTGATATACGGTCGAACCGAGCCCGCGCTTGATCCTAATCAAAGCGGCTCGCTCTAGTTTTTGGTCTTCTGGCCCTCAAATACTGACCTCAATTGATG
This sequence comes from Hyphomonadaceae bacterium, assembly GCA_043513745.1. Classification (GTDB taxonomy): domain Bacteria; phylum Pseudomonadota; class Alphaproteobacteria; order Caulobacterales; family Hyphomonadaceae; genus Henriciella. Next base: position 2,839,198 of record CP121341.1, on the reverse strand, counting down.
GAGCATGCACTATGGAAGACGCGTTCAACACCATCGTAGCGGCAGTCGACATCGATGATGATCTCGGCCACGCTGTTTTGAAGACGGCTGCCAACATGGCAGGTCGCTATGGCGCTCAACTGCATGTTGTCGACGCTTGGCCGAAATTGGAAGATATTGGATTTCCTTATGCGCAGCATGCCGAAATCGCCGAAATAGAAAAACACGAATCAGAGCGTCAGCAACGATTACGGGCATTGGAAACGCGTGCGGCCAGATTCTCGACCAATGCCATCGGAATGGCTCCGGTGGGCGATAAAGCAGATACGCTCGAAACCTATCTTGAAAACGAAAATGCGGATCTGCTCGTGATCGGTTCACACCAGAAAGGTCCGCTCAAGAAACTCTTCAGCGGCTCAGTGTCGGCAGAGATGCTTCACCACGCGCGATGTGCGGTGCTCGTTGTCACCAAAGCCTTCGCCGAAGAGGTCTCATGACCTCACTCTTCGCGTGTCGGTGCAACACCGTACGGCGAAACAAGAACCTTCCCATCAGGCTTTGCTAGAATTCGGTCGGGCGTTTTCAACAAGAGCGCGCGACCTGTTTGGACAGCAGCTAACCGCATTGCTTCGATACGGTTATCGAATTGTGCGGGTTCCTTGATCCTTATCAAGCCATGTCAGATCCGACCCAGAATAAGGTGGAGACCGCGACCCGCAAAAGAAGGAGATTGAATAATGAAACGCTCTATCCGTTCAGGCTTATCATATGCATTGGGTGCAGGCGCCTCGGCGCTTATGTTATCAGCCTGCCAACCGTCCGAAGTTGGGGCCTATACGTTTCCGGAAGGCGATCTCGGCAAGGGACGCCAAACCTTTATCGATCTCGGATGCGTTTCTTGCCACACCGTGGATGGCGCTAGAGGATTACGAGATGGCCTTGACGAAGCGGAACGCACCATTGTCCTCGGCGGCGAGAAAACGAGGGTCTATTCGTATGGAGAACTTGTGACTTCAATTGCAAATCCATCGCATAAAGTATCGCAAACCCGACTCGGAACGATGGTACAACGAGATGGTGAAACGCTGATGCGCGACTACAATGACATTATGACCGTCACGCAGCTCACCGACTTGGTGGCATTTCTAGAGGAACACTACACATTGAAGCCGTACGACCGTACCGACTTCCCGGTCTATGGGCCGCTCTAGCGATCCCGATAAAATATAGTTGATGGCACATCGGGCGAAGAGTGCTCTCTGCGCCCGACAGTGCGGTGCGTTAAACCCATTTTCCTCTGATCGCGATTTTCTTAGCCGCTGTATCGGCGTCCTTGGGTTTCGCGACCTTCACGGTCAGTACACCCTTTTCATACCGCGTATCTATGTCCGTTTCGACCGGAGTGAACGGTAGCCGCATCGATCGTTGGAAACTACCATAGCTACGCTCAACAACATGTCTGTCTTCGTTCTCGCCTTCTTCCGTCTCTTCGCTTCGCTCACCTTTAATCGTCAATACATCATCTTGTAGTTCGAGGTGTAAGTCGCCTTTCTCAACACCAGGGAGATCGGCTTTCACGATGATATGTGTCTCCGATTCACTCACGTCCACGCTAGGCGCAAAATCGGAGAAGCTACCGAAACGGTCAGTGGTATCGAGCTCGAACAGACGATTCCAAAGATCCTCAATGTCGGCTCCGAATGGCGAACGAAAGCCAGATCCTGATCGGCTAACTGGATTTGATCTGAATGGCACTAAAGGACTAAAACGCATAATAATCTCCTTTCGGGCGATATCGTTTGAGGGGGGAATTGCCCATAGGTGAAGATAAGAAAAAATACCCTGATGCGGTATAAGGATAATCCCTCAAACACCCGTTGGGTTCGTTCTATGCGTGGCCGGAGACACCTCAATCATCATCGGATTGAAGGTGCTCCAAATAGTATAAAAGCGCCTCCACGTGGTGCGGTTCAAATGCCCATTCAGGCATATCGGGGTGCTCGACGATGATCCCCTGGGTCAGCGGGACCCTCAGGTCTTCCAATCGCACTCGCTTTGAGAGATCGCGTAATGCCGGCGCGTCGGGGTGCGCGCTGGTATCTTCGCTAGCGATGGCGTGACAGCCCGCGCACAGATTCTCGACCATCGCCTCACCCTGCCCCATAAGTTCGGCCACCGGGGTTTCATCCTCTGTGACTGAAACGGGCTCTGAACACGCCGCAGTGAAAAAGACTGCAGCAAAAGCCGCCCAACACGATGATGCCAAAATGTGCGCACGCTTCATATCGATGTCTCTTTCTTTGGGTATTGTATTGGTGCGAGATCAAGCGATAGCCCTTCGCTTGGTTTAGGGCTGCGCGCTATTCTCGCACAATCTGGTCGCGAAGGTTTTCCTGAACTGCTTGCGCGGAGAAGGCGTACGGGTCTTCCTCGGGCTTGTCTCCATTATGCAGAGTAATCGATGCTACCGCCTCGTATCGTTTCGTTTCGCGGATCGTTTGAGATGGATTGCAAACATATCCAAAACCGCAATAGGGAAACCTGGGCGCATACGCATTGGTGCGAGTACAGGGTTCATCGCCCCTCATTTCATACTCTGTGTGGCATTCAGTATCGGTGTCTATGACTTTGAAATAGTCATAGTCCTCCTCGAGCGTAATCTCAGACATCCGGAATAACAGATAATTCTCGACCATCGCGCGCGGCGTTGAAGCGTCACCATTATACGATACGCGATATCGGTTATCCTCAATTTTCTGATCTGAATATCCAAAGTCATTCAAACTTTCGGCTCGCTCGTAAATTGGCACAGACTCGCAGCCAGCAATCGACAAAGCAGCAATCGCCCCCACAATGTAGTTTCGCATAACAATCTCCATGGGTTTTGAGGCCGGCCCGGCGGCCCTTCAACACGCATATTCCCGTTCAACGGCGTACGCGCTTTGAGCCAAGTCAATTGTACGAAACTCAAAGTGTCTAAATCTCGAAATCCGGAGGTTTAATGATTGATCTGGCGACTCTATTTAGCCTAACCACCGCGCTCGGCATCGGTTTGCTGATTGGGCTCGAGCGCGGCTGGAAAGACCGTGAGGATCCCGAAGGCAGCCGGATTGCAGGATTTCGAACAATCGGATTAATCGGTTTGTTTGGAGGCCTCTTGGCACTCGTCGATCAAGGTCATGGCTTTGTTCTGACAGGTGGATTGATCGCAATCGCCCTGCTGCTCCGCCAAGGATATAAGGATCAGCTCAAAAGCTCGAACGAGGTCAGCGTTACGACCCTTATGGCGGCGCTGCTCGCTTATGCACTCGGCGCCGTTGCGGTGCTAGGCAATCCTCAAGTCGCTGCGATGGGAGGCGTGGTGACCACATTCTTGCTTTGGATCCGAGTCCCTCTCCATACATTCTTAAAGCGATTGAGTGAGGCCGAGATCAGTGCATTTTTGAGATGGCTCCTGATCAGCATTGTCGTGCTGCCACTTTTGCCCAATGACAATTACGGCCCCTTTGAAGCGCTCAATCCGAGAACCATTTGGCTTATGGTCGTTCTTATCAGTGGCCTCAGTTTTGTCGCCTATGCCGGAACCAAGTGGTTTGGGCATAGAAGCGGATTGCTCCTGACGGCGTTCCTCGGAGGATTGGTCTCGTCGACAGCGGTCACTCTGGCGATTGCGCGCATGGTTCGGGCAAACAAACTTGCGCAAGGCGTCGGTCTCTCCGCGATATGTTTGGCCTGGGCAATGATGCTGATACGAACCGGTATTGTTGTCACCATCATCGCACCTGTCCTCTTGAAGGATTTGGCGCCTATTGTGGTGGCCATGCTCGTCGTTATCGGTTTCGCATTTGTGATGACACTCAATCGGTCTCACGAGCTGAGCCATCCAGAGGATGTCTCATTAAAAAACCCATTGGACCTCGTGGAGGCCGCTACTTTCGCAGTCATTTTGACGTTGGCTTTGCTTCTTTCAAAAGGTGCAGCCACTCTGTTTGGCAGCGAAGCCCTACTAGTTGTCTCTTCGCTCACTGGCGCAATAGATATTGAGGCTGTCTCGCTATCAGTTCCGAAGCTGGCTGGATCAGTCGTATCAACCAGAGTGGCCGTTCTAGCAATTGTACTCGCTACATTCACAAACACGGTTTTCAAAGGCGCACTCTTCGCCGTGGTTTCCAGAGGACATCACTTAATTTCCATTAGTGTTCTGATCGGAGCCATGTTCGCAGCTGGGATATTTTCCCTTATCGCTCTTTCGATTTAGTCAGCGGAGTGTTTCGCCAATACAGCTTCGACGTCCGCAACTGTATTGTGCGCAAAGTCACCTCCAATTTCCTCCACGATCGCTTCGCGCGTGTAGTCATTCATTTGGACGCGCAACCTTCCCAGAGTCTTAGGATCGGCAACAAGAACCATATGACCGATCGCACCGCTTCGGACTCGCTCATCAAGTTCAGCGGCAACGGAGTTTACAAATCGATGCTCTGAAAGTTCTTCCACTGAGAGACTTTGCGAACGCCCTTTCTTGGCTTGCGTTCCATCTGGTGACGGACCTCTGCCTTCTCGTCCCGGCCAAGCGTCACGATCGATCTCTTCATGCGCGATCACCCGGAGATCCATCACATCCGCATCTCCGCGGTTCTTCAGAAGTAAAAATTTGCCGCCATCACATACCGCGACCCAAATGCCATTTTCCAGCTTCATCAGTATCCTCCTTATTGAGGGTAGACTGCCGCGGGGCTTATCTGCGTGTTTTGATCCTTCTCAATTCTCGCACCCAGTAATCGCTCTAGGGTTTCTACCAGCTGCAGGAGGCGATCATGATCACCACATCGATTTTTCCGGGGCGCTATGTGCAAGGCGCCGATGCTCTAGAATTATTGGGCGAAGAAACAGAACGATTGGGCCAATGCCCATTGGTGCTGGTTGACCCATTCGTCATTGATGAAATGAAAGAAAAGGTCATCGCACCGTTAATCCGGTTCAATCCAATCCTTGAAAAGTTCTCCGGCGAATGCAGCCAAGCGGAGATTGATCGACTGCTCGAAATCGCCACGGCAACGGGCGTCGATCTGATCATCGGTATTGGAGGCGGAAAGACCATGGACACCGCAAAAGCGGTCGCGCATGCGATGGGCCGCGCGGTCATGATCGTTCCAACCATTGCCTCCACCGATGCACCCTGTTCGGCGCTATCTGTGATCTACAACGAAGATGGTCAATTTGAACGCTATCAACTGCTACCCAATAATCCCGACACGGTTTTGGTCGATACCGAATTGGTCGCGAAAGCACCGGTGAGGTTTCTCGTCGCAGGTATGGGCGATGCATTGGCGACCTGGTTTGAAGCAGAAAGCTGTCGCATTCGTCGCGCAGCAAATATGACTGGGCGGCTTGGGACAATGACCGCGTATGCGCTGGCGGAGCTTTGCTACGACACTCTACTAGATTACGGGCGCATTGCGGTGACAGCCTGCGAACAGGAAGTGGTGACGCCGGCTTTGGAGCACGTGGTTGAAGCCAATACTCTGCTTTCTGGTCTCGGATTTGAGTCCGGTGGTCTTGCAGCCTGTCACGCGATACATAACGGGCTGACGGCGCTTGAAGACACCCACCGGTATTGGCACGGCGAAAAAGTCGCAATCGGGGTTTTGGCAGGTCTTTTCCTATCCGACCAAACCAGCGCCCGGATCGATGAAGTCTATGATTTCTGCCTTGATGTGGGTTTACCCGTGACGCTCAGCGACATTGGCCTCAAGCCTGTGACTGACGAAAAACTCAACACTATAGCCGCCGCCGCGTGCGCGCCCGGTGAGACAATACACAATGAACCGCATGACATCTCGCCGGAGAGAGTCGTGTGGGCGTTGAAAGTGGCTGATGCGGAGGGACGGCGGAGAAAGGCTCTTCATCGAGCCTTGGATCGCTCCGCCGCGATCGTGGCGGCCTAAAGATTACCAAAAGTTAGAGCGAATTCTCTCCTCTATACGTACTTCTACGGAATCAAATTCACGTTCCGCATGCACACCTGAAAGGAGATGAGCAAAGACGAAGATGTCGGCTCTAGGGCGACGGAGACACTAATGACAGGGCAAGAAGTTTTATCGGTCGAAACCAATTCTCAAATTCGCCGTCATCGATGTCGAACATCGATTGATCGTTTTGAGCTACAGCCCCTGAACGTGCTGAAATTTAGCTCCCAGGAACACGTCTTTATGCAAGGAGACAGGTTGAGCGGCATTTACAAAGTCCTGAAGGGAACGGTGATCTGTTACCGCCTGATGGCCGATGGAAGACGCCACATCCAATCCTTTGTGTCCGGTGGAGAGTATCTGGCTATCTCGTTCGCTGAGCGGCATGACGTTAGTGCTGAAGCTCTGACGGATGTCGAGATTCTTTGCACCCCCCGTGCTGCTTTCGATCGGCATCTGGAAAGCGATATGCGGTTTCGGCGCGGCATACTGACAATGATGGGAAGCAAGCTCAGAAGCGCACGAGAACAAGCGCTGTTGCTTGCTCGAAAGAACGCGATGGAACGCACGGCGTCATTCTTGATCTTTTTGGATGAACGGTTTCGAAATCCCCAAACGGGCTATGCCGATATTCGAATGAGCCGCTGCGATATTGCAGACTATCTTGGACTGACATTGGAAACCGTCAGCCGGATGATGAATAAACTGAAGCAGTCCGGGATTATCGATTTGCCGCAGGCCACACGATTTGCAGTTTGCAAGCGCGCCCAACTCCTCGCCAAGGCAGGCGAACTGGATGGGTTGGAAGACTTAGCCGCTTGAGACCTCTCAATCGATCAGGCTGTGCTGTTTGGCTTGTTCCGTAAGCTGGTCCCTATGATCCGGGTGGGCGAGCCCGATCAAGGCGCGCGCTCGGTCTTCTGCGCTCAGCCCGATCAGTCGGGCAGCGCCAAACTCCGTCACGACAGTATCAACATCGTTGCGTGGTGTCGTCACGGCCCCGCTTAGTTGGGGTACAATTGTTGAGACCGCACCATCTTTTGCGGTCGAGCAGGTGGCGATGATTGAGCGCCCGTTCCTGGAGCGCCTGGCTCCTCGAACGAAGTCTAGCTGACCACCTGAGCCACTATATTGGCGACGACCTAGCGCCTCTGAATTACATGCGCCGGTAAGATCAACTTGCAACGTCGCATTGACCGAAACAACGCCCGGGTTTTTGGCGATGTGACGGGGATCATTCACGATGTCTACAGGTTGACTATTGATAGCAGGGTTGTCGTGAATGAGATCATACATGCGCCTATTGCCGAGCGCGAACGTAAACACCGTTCGTCCGGGAAACGTGTTCTTTCGGCGGTTTGTGACCGCGCCGCACTCGATCAAATCGACTAAACCGGGCGAAAGCAGCTCTGTATGAATGCCAAGGTCGTGCCGCGTTTTCAGGTGCTGGCAGACGACGTTCGGAATCGCGCCGATGCCCATTTGTAAACACGCGCCATCAGGTATGAGTTGAGCGACAATCTCCCCGATTTTCTCCTCGTCCTTCGACGGGGGTCGCTCGGGCATTTCAAACAGTGGAACATGGTTCTCTGCAATGGCATCAACTTCACTGACATGGATCATTGAGTCACCGAACACGCGAGGCATGTGTTCATTGACCTCGACAATGGTTCGATGGGCTGCGCGTGCTGCTGTTGAGGCGTAGTCATTATTGGCGCCGAAAGAAAAGTATCCATGCCGGTCCATGGGTGAAACGGTCGTGATGAACGTATCAATCGCTACGTGTTCGCTGAGTAATTTTGGCGCGTCCGAAAAGGCGACTGGGACAAAGTTTACGACTTTACGACCGTCTTGCTCGCCGCGTTTGACAAGCTCACGCTCGATTGGCCCCATAAACATGCAGTGCGGTGTGATGCGGTCCATGAGTTCGTACTGAAGCACGGTTTGCGCCGCCTCAGGCATAGAGTGAAAGTACCAGAGCTTCAGGTCAGCGAGACCGGCCTTACTGATCCCATCTCTAAGAGCGCGAAGCAGGGCTGGCGGCTCGCCGAGCGCCATCCCCATAGCGATGTTTTCTCCGCTCCTGACGTCTGTAAAAGCCTCCGACGCAGGTATCAGTTTTGATTTGAATATATCACTTGGAAGACGGCTCATGATTATCATGTTCCTCAATTTGTCGGTGCTCGTTCTAAATCGTAATGAGGACTAGTATTGCAGACATGGCTGCGAAGAAACACCAAACCAGTGCGCTGAACGATACCGCCTAGTGGGCGAGGAATAGCGCCCGGTCTGCATGAGAAAGCATGTGCTTTGTCGTTCCACCTAGAAGCGACTCGAACAATCTCGCATGCGAATAGCCGCCCATCACAACCAACTCACTATTCGTTGCCTCAGCCTGGTTCAACAACCGTTCCGCAATGGGCTTCTTTGGCCAATCCACAGTGCGCGCAATGGCATTGACGCCGTGACTGGTGAGGTAAGCCGCGGCGCTATCAGCCGATGGCATGCCAAAGTCGACTTCTCCGACGGTTGCGACGACGACCTGATCAGCAGCCTTGAAGAAGGGCATACCGTCGTGGAGCGCTCGCGTCGCCGGCAGACTGCCGTCCCACGCGACTAGGACGTGTTTTGGTATTGATGAGAGCCCTGCGGATGGAACGACCAGAACGGGTCGCCCAGACTCCATTAACAGGCCCTCAAACAGCGGGGTGTCACGAGGTTCACTAGCTTTGTCGGGCAGCGTCACAACGGATAGATCACAGACACGCGCGAAATGCGCCATACTCTGCATAACCGGGCCAGTGGTGTCGCTCCAGCACGCCGTCTTATCTGGCTGAACGGAGGTTTCTGAGAACGGCATGATGCGCAAGCCGCTGTTTACCGCACTTTCCTCGAAAATGGCTTTCAGCTTCGCCGCGTTTTCAGCCGTAGCCGCATCAAACTGTTCTGATACAGCGACCGGTGCGGTCGCCATGCTGATCGTATGATACGCATAAGGCGCAAATGCCACGAAAGGCGCACGAACATGTTTGGCGTGAATATGGGCCCCAAATTCTGAGGCGACCACGATCGCACTCTCCATGATGGTACTTGCGGTCTCTTGGAACTGCATTGGAGCGAGAATGGTCTTGTAGCTCATCTTCTTGGTCTCCGATTGTTGTTGGAGACATTCTGCGAGGTTTTGAGACCAGTGATTTGATCCAGTTCAAATCAAACGACAAATCCCTGTGCGCAGAGATGAGCCGAACAGCAAATGCGGCGCGATTGATGCGCATCAATTCGTGTCAATTTCAAACGTGGTTCTAGTTTGCAAAACAACTGGTGCACGCCTGACGATGACTAACCAAAAGCCAACAGAGCGTTCGAGTAGCGCAATTGCCTCACATAGCGAACCTATTGCGTTACAGGCAGATCAACTGAGGCGATCTTGCGATGCAAGTAAGCTCGTCCTCGACGAAGCGATGGCGCCGTTTGCCGGGCAAGCGCGTGCGATTTCCGCGATTGAGCTTGCGGTCGAAATGAAACAGAAAAGCTACAATCTCTACATCGCGGCTCCCAAAGATGTGCCCGTCAGGACTCTGCTGACGCCATACTTATCGGCGCGTGCCGATACGGACAGACGCATAGTCGACTATGCTTATGTGTACAATTTCGACAATCCGTCAGCGCCAAGACTGCTGATCCTACCTGGCGGCTCTGCGTCACGAGTTTCGGATTCATTTGAAGAGCTAATTCAAGACTTGCGTGAGGCGATTCCCGCAGCGTTTGAGAAACCTGAAGTGCAAGCTCGAAGACGCGCACTCGAGAATACGTTTAAGGAACGGCAAGAATCGGCATTTGAAACGCTGGGACGCGAAGCAGAAGAACGCGACATCGCCATTCTGCGCGGACCGATGGGATTCTCCTTGGCCCCAACTCAAAATGATGAAGTTCTTCAACCAAGTGATTTGAAAGCTTTGGACGAAAGCCAGCAAGAAGAGCGAAAGGCGACGCTCTCCGAATTTCAGACGCGGTTAGAGGAAATCGTTCGTGCCATCCCAGACTGGGAGAGGTCCCTCAGGGCGGACCTTCGGACCTTAAAGCAAGAGACCATCGAGGGCGCCATCACACGTTCGATTGACGCCGCGCGCAAGGACCTGTGCGATATTGAATCCGCATGCACGCACCTTGAGGCAGTGAAGACCGACCTAATCCAGAATGGTGAGTACATCTTCGCCATCACCAATCTTTCAGAACTCGATTCAGAGACCAGATTAGATATCTTGGACTCTCAAAATCCATTTGAACGGTATAGCTTAAACGTGCTGGTGTCGCGAGGAACAGACCTCAAGGCCGCACCGGTGATCGAGGAAACAAACCCAACACTTGCGCATCTCGTAGGTCGGCTAGAGCACCGCAGCGAAGGCGGTTACCTCACGACCAGCTTCAAGCTGATTAAACCGGGAGCGCTCCATCACGCCAATGGTGGTTTCTTGATCCTGGATGCTAGAAACCTCCTATCTGAACCCATGAGCTGGCGTGCATTGAAACGCGCGTTGAAAAACGAAGTCATAAAAACTGAAAACTTAGCTGAGGCTTTGAGTCTATCCAGCACGATAACGCTCGATCCAGAACCAGTTCCGTTGTCAGCAAGGATCATTCTTATCGGAGATGCTTGGATTTATCACGTGCTATCGACCTACGATCCGGAGTTCAGCAGTTTGTTCAAACTCTTTGCCGATTTTGATTCAGCGATCCTCAGGACAGACGAAACCGAAAACTTGCTTGCCAGCACGTATAAACAGCTCGCACACGAGCACCGATTGAAGACACCCAGTCCATCGGCACTCGCCTTTCTGATCGAGGACGCGGCACGAGAGAATGGCGATGCATGTCGCCTTTCCGTCAAAACAGAACGGACGTTGGAACTGCTCGAGGAGGCAAACCACTATGCAGCGTCCGAAGCTCGAGAGAAGATTTCGAGATCCCATGTTGAGCGGGCGCAACAAGAACGAACCCATCGCGCAAGTCGAGTTCGCGACCGCATGCAGGAACAACTGCTGCGCGGTGTTGCACTTGTGCAAACCGAAGGAGAGCGATGCGGGCAAATAAACGGTTTGAGCGTCTACCAGTTTGCGGGATTCTCATTCGGCAAACCCAATCGAATTACGGCGCGGACGCGTCCTGGAAACGGACAGATCGTCGACATCGAACGGGAGTCCCGCCTCGGCGGACCAATCCATTCTAAGGGTGTTTTGGTGCTGACGGGCTTCTTATCGGGACGTTATGCGTTAGACGTTCCGTTCTCGCTTCACGCTTCTATCGTACTCGAACAATCCTATGGAGGCGTAGAGGGTGACAGCGCCTCTCTGGCGGAACTCTTAGCGATCCTGTCGGCGATCTCTGGTGAGCCAATCCGGCAGTCCATTGCAATTACCGGTGCAGTCAATCAACTGGGAGATGCGCAAGCGATAGGTGGCGTTAACGACAAGATCGAAGGCTTCTTCGATCTTTGTCAGGAGCGTGGCTTAACCGGCGACCAGGGGGTGATCATCCCCGCAAGCAATGTTCAACATCTCATGCTCCGGCAGGACGTCGTCAGCGCCTGCGAGGCGGGCGAATTCGCCGTGTTCGGGATCGAGAATGTGGATGATGCGATTCCACTATTGTTTGAAAAACCGCATGAGGACCTGCATCGAAGTGTCGAGGACGCGCTCGTTCGGTACGCCTCCACGATCAAAGGTTACCGTGAACCAGATCGCGAACAGCCGATGCCGGTCAAAACGGCACCCTTCCCTTTGCCGAACGAAGCGCCGGAGGATCACCCGCCGGGCACACCGCCCGAAAATCCACGGACAAAGGAGAACCGACGAGGATTGTCCGATGCCTAACCAATCTTCTACGGCAGAAGCGATGATGATCAGCTTCGTATCGCAAGAAGACGAGCAATCAGATCTCGCCGCGCTCACAATGGTTCGGCGGATCTCACACAAGTGCCGCATTATGCTCATCAAAGATGTGCACAATGATACCATCGACGACGATGCTCTACTTCGTATGGACGCTAGCGATCGAGTTCGTCGTCTCAAATCACTCGCGGATCGACTTGGTCTTGAGCATACCATCACCGTTCGCGAGATGAATGAGGGCATATCGGATTTGCGAAGGCGAGCGGTCGAGGACGTTATCGTCTTCCACCAACCAAGTTTTGCATTGGATCGCCAGACACAGATATTCCGAAGAATTGAACGTGCACTGGGCTCGATCCCAAACAGTGTTCTTTATGCGCCAGGAGGTCAGCTAACCAAGGGGCGCGACGTGATCGCTTTTGCGCGGGACGAGCGACTCGGTAATGCAGAACTGGCCAAACGATTAATGGGCTCGGAAGGAACTCTCAAGACACTAGGGCTCGAAGCGCTCGCCGAGTTTTCCGAACCGCAAAGCCAATTACGCCTCCAGATCCAGTCGCAATCGCCAGCGATGATTCTAATTGAGGAAGAGATGGCAGTTCAGATGGATGCGCTCTATTCGCGTTTGGCCGCTATTCTGAGCACGCCTGTTTTGGTGATCACCCAGCCACCCCCTTAATCAGCTGGTGACGCTGAAACCCGAACCTTCTCAAGATAGCTGATCAACGCACTGATTTCATCCGGAGACAATTCGAATACGGGCATGTCTGGATGTCCGACGATGATCCCTTCCGCAAACGATTCTGCTAAATACTCCACGGGATAAGTCTCACCAAAATCTCGAAACGGCGGCGCTTCAAGGTGCCGGCTGAGACCGGTGGCACCGATCGCATGACAGTCCGAGCACAATCTCTTCGCCAAGACCTCACCCGGTTCTCCGAATGCAGCTTGTTTTGGAACCACCGGCTCAGGCGAACATGCCGCAAACGCGCCGAGGCTCAAACAAATCAAGGAGAAAAACGGTTTAAACATCATAGGCCATATTCAGTTTGGAACTCAGTCGAACCTATTCGCATCCATTTGCCCGCAATTGATCCTGATCAAACGCTAGAGCGTCGCTTTTAGCATATTTTGGGTGACCCTTTGAAGGAGCGATTATGGGCGTCTCTGTTCGATTTCTGGGCGGTGCTGGAACCGTGACGGGTTCAAAGTTCCTGATTCAAGTCGATACCCAACGAGTTTTGATCGATTGCGGTTTGTTTCAAGGGTATAAACAGTTGCGCTTGCGAAACTGGAAGCCCCTGCCCGTGGATCCTCGGGATGTCGATGCAATCGTGCTAACGCACGCACATATCGATCACTCAGGATACGCCCCGGTCATGGTCGCTAACGGCTTTTCCGGGCCTGTTCATTGCACCGAAGGCACTGGTGCTCTTTGCGAATTGCTCTGGCTCGATAGTGGATACTTGCAAGAACGTGAAGCGAGAGCCGCCAATCGCGGCGGATACACACGACACAAACCGGCCCGGCCGCTTTATGACAAACAACAAGCGGAAAAAGCTCTACCTCGACTAACGCCCCATGCATTTGATCAGTGGGTAGACATCACGCCGGATATTCGTGTTCGGTTTCGCGTAGCGGGGCACATCCTTGGCGCCGCTATTGTTGAGGTCGATGCCGTTGGCAAGAGACTGGTCTTTTCGGGCGACCTCGGCCGGTTGGACAATCAGATCATGCAGCCCCCTGCTCGCATTGAACACGCCGACTATTTGTTCTTGGAGGCGACATACGGCAACCGAGATCATCCCAGCACAGATCCAGAAGATGCGCTCGCCGACATCATAAGAAGGACTGAGAAGCGCGGGGGTTCGGTTATTATACCTTCTTTCGCTGTTGGCCGGGCGCAAGCACTGTTGTTCCATCTGAGCAACCTGATCACGCGCAAAGCGATCCCCGCTCTCCCTGTTTACCTGGATAGTCCGATGGCGATCGATGCGAGCGATATATTTTGTCGTTACAATGATGGCTTGCGATTGTCGGAACAGCAAGCGCGGGCGAGCTGCTGCCTGGCAACCTTTACGCGGAGCACTGAGGAATCCAAGGCACTTGATATCAAAAAGGGACAAAAGATCATCATTTCTGCGAGCGGCATGGCAACCGGAGGGCGCATCTTGTTCCATTTGAAAGAGTATGCCTCCGACCCAAAAAACACGATCCTGTTTGCAGGGTTTCAGGCGGGTGGCACGCGTGGCGCACGCATGCTCGAGGGCGCCGAAGAAATTAAAATCCATGGCCGTTATCACCCTGTGCGAGCGGAAGTCGCTAACTTGCACATGCTGTCGGCGCATGCAGATCGAAGCGAGATCCTGACCTGGCTTGGCGGGTTTCCATCTCCACCCCGCGAAACCTTCATCGTCCACGGAGAACCTGACGCCGCGGACAGCTTGCGACACCGCATTGAGGAGCAAAAAGGATGGAATGTCACGGTAGCCGAACATAATGAGCGCGTGGAGTTATGATGGCTGAAACCGACGGAAAGCACATTTTGAAGGCGCGCCGGCTCGGCATCGACTCTCAACACGAGGCAATCGCCTTCGTCCAAAAAGATTGCGCCGCCTGCAAGGCCGAGGGATTCTCTGCCCATTCGCGAGTGAGATTGCAGAATGGTTCAACAGAAATACTCGCGACCCTTCACTATGTTACGAGCGATCTCGTCGGGCCGGAAGAAATTGGACTATCTGAGGTGGCTTGGACGCGATTGAATCTTTCGGGTTCGGAAGGGCTTTCCATCACGCATCCCACGCCGCTCACTTCGTTTGCTGATGTTCGCGGCAAAATATTCGGACAACGCTTAACGCACATCACGTGTCGCCAGATCATTCAAGATGTCGTGGATGGACGTTTCTCTGATATCCAGCTCACTGCCTTTGTCACGGCCTGTTCGGCGCGCGTATTGGACACCGATGAAACCATCGCATTGACGCAGGCAATGGTCGATTCCGGTGCTCGACTGGACTGGCAGGAAGACGTGATCGCCGACAAGCATTGCGTTGGAGGATTACCTGGCAACCGCACGACGCCTATTGTCGTGGCGATGGCCGCAGCGAACGGCCTCGTCATGCCAAAGACATCCTCAAAGGCCATTACCTCGCCGGCCGGCACGGCAGATACGATGAGCACAATCACCAATGTTGCACTTTCGATTGATGAAATGCGCGCCGTGCTTGCTAAACAACGCGCATGCATCATTTGGGGGGGCAGCGTAAATTTCAGCCCGGCAGATGACAAACTAATCCGTATTCAAAAAGCGCTCGATCTCGACAGTGAAGGGCCTTTAATCGCGTCGGTCCTTTCCAAAAAGATCGCCGCCGGAGCCACTCATTTGGTGATCGACATTCCCGTCGGTCCAACGGCTAAAGTCCGAAGCGCCGAAGCAGCAGAATCGCTTCGGCAACACTTTGAGAAAACAGCCGCGCATTTTGGCATACAAGTCAGCATTCAAATTACTGACGGCACACAACCCGTCGGTCGCGGCATTGGACCGGCACTGGAAGCGCGAGATGTTCTGTCCGTTCTTAGAAATGAACCTGACGCCCCACCAGAACTACGCGACAGATCATGTTTGCTCGCTGGCGCCCTCCTGGAATTGACGCAAGTGAGCGAGATCGGGGCAGGTACGCAAGTGGCGCGCGAGACGCTAATTTCCGGGCGAGCAAATGAGTGCTTCGAAGCGATCTGTGAGGCACAAGGGTTATTGCGAGCTCCACCAGTAGCCGCTCATCAACGCGCAGTACCTGCCCCTCGTGACGGACGTGTTGCACAAATCGACAATCGGCGATTGGCAAAAGCCGCAAAACTTGCCGGTGCGCCCGAGGATCCAGCGGCCGGAATAGATCTGCATGTCTATCTCGGAGACGCAGTCGTTCAAGGGCAACCGCTCTTCACGCTGCACACACAGTCGCCAGGCGAATTGGAATATGCGCTCGATTACATAAGCGCCAACCCGGGTATTGTGGAGCTCACATCACCATGAACAAAATGATCTTTACAATGCCAGGTGCACAACAACTGGCAGAGAACATCGCTGATGAACTCAACTTGTCGATGGGTCACATTAAGGAGCACATCTTTCCGGATGGCGAAACTTTGTACCGAATACTGGACCCCGTTGTCGGAGCACATGTCTATTTGGTTGCGCGCCTAGATAATCCGAACCCGAAGGCCTTGCAGATGCTGTTACTCGCGGATGGATTTCGCCAACAGGGCGCGGTCGCGATCACGCTAATTGCACCCTATCTGCCTTACATGCGCCAAGACACCGAATTTAATCCGGGCGAAGTCATCAGCGCCAAGGCATTTGCGCGGGTTATCTCGGAACGTTTTGACCAGCTGATTACACTCGACCCACATTTACACAGATATGAGTCGCTCGACGATCTTTACGATATTCCAACAACCGTGGTGTCTGCCACTTCTCCAGTCGCACGGTGGATAGATGCACAGACCGCCACGCCTTTTATTGTCGGCCCGGATTCGGAGAGCGAACAATGGGTCAGCAAGATTGCGGAAGAGCTGGAGGCACCTTTCTGCACGTTAGATAAGGTGCGGAAAGGTGATGAGAATGTTGAGATCGCGTTGCCGGACATGAGCATAGATGAAGACCGTTCTATCGTGCTTGCCGATGACATCATTTCGTCGGGCGCCACATTGTTGCGAACGATAGACCTGGTGAAAGACCAGTTTCCTGATCGAGACATATATTGCTGCGCGACGCATTGCCTGGCCACATCCGAACGGCTCGATAAGTTACGCTCCGCTGGCGTTATTGCGATCGCGGCGACCGAGAGCGTGAAGAATCCGATTTCCAGCATTCCCATCACCTTTGAATTGGCCACCTCGATTTCATCCGACCGCCGTCTTTTTTGCTGATCCTGCTGCGTCCGAAAGGCCTAGCCTAAACCGCTCGCACTCCTTCGTTGTGTTATATGACACCGTCGGAGTTTTGGGGCTCCCGCTGGAAAAATGGAACGCCACGAGACCAGCAGCCGAACGGTTCCTGCGTCGCACGCCCGCTGGTCTCATGAGCGCCCGAGTCTCCCACACTCGCTGTTACTCGCTCCAGATCAAAGACAATCCGGGGAGGACGTGTCGTCAATCGATCCGACGAGCGGGAGACGCTCATCATACGTCCAGGGTGAAACACCAATTTGATCAAAATCAAAACGTATTTGACGCGCATCAAAGACACATCGGTCCAAGCCGTTGAGGACTGAGCGGGCGCGCTATGGATTTTTGATTATGACAACGCCCCAGACAAACACTCAAGAAGCTCATCTCCGGCGCCGCCTCACCTTGCCATTGCTAATTCTCTACGGATTGGGCGTGACCGTGGGCGCGGGTATCTACGTTCTTGTCGGAACTACCGCTGCGCACGCGGGTGTATACGCCCCTATCGCATTCTTGGGTGCGGCCATTGTTGTTGCCTTTACGGGGTTTTCATACGCCGAGCTCAGCGCGCGCTTTCCAGTCAGCGCCGGTGAAGCGGCCTATGTGAAAGCAGGACTCAGATCGAAACGAGTCGCTTTGGTCATCGGCCTTCTAGTTGCTTTGGTTGGCATCATTTCAGCCTCCGCCATAATGGTTGGGGCTAGCGCCTACTTGCAGGACCTTACCGGGATCGATGCACACGCTCTGACCGTGGGCATTGCGTTGCTGTTGGGAGGCATTGCCGTATTGGGTGTGTTGGAATCAGTGGCAATGGCCGCAGTATTCACAGTGCTCGAAATTCTGGGACTTTTACTGGTCTTGATATATGGTCTCGGCGGCCATCCAGAATTGATCCAACGCCTAGATGAACTCATTCCCCCGTTTGACGGGCATATCTGGATGGGGATCGGTTCGGCCAGTCTGCTTGCATTCTTCGCATTCGTCGGTTTTGAAGATCTCGCCAACATCGCCGAGGAAGCGGTCAATCCGGACCGCAACATGCCACTGGCGATTCTCTGGACTTTAGTTCTTGCGACCATTTTATATCTCTTGGTCGTTTCGGTAGTCGTTCTGACCGTGCCCATCGATGCTTTAGCGAAATCGGCAGCCCCATTAAATCTGATGTTCGCCGATGCATCGCCAACACTCAAAGGAAGCTTCAATCTAATCGCGTCAGTGGCGACGTTGAACGGTGTTCTTATTCAAATGATCATGTCGTCTCGAGTTATCTATGGACTGGCGAAGCAAGATCAGCTGCCAACTCAACTGGGGTATGTTCACCCGCGAACGAACACGCCGGTCATCGCGACCGGATTGGTTACCGCGATCGTTTTGTCACTCAGCCTATTTGTCGCTATTGAGCGATTGGCGGAACTCACCTCTCAAATTGCGCTAGCGATATTCGCGACGGTGAACTTGGCGCTAATTTTTCTGAAGCGAGGAGAGGCGAAACGCACCTCAGGGTTTCAAGTTCCGATCGCTGTTCCAATCGCTGGCTTTGCGACCTGCATCAGTCTGTTCGCTTTCGGTTTGCTCTAACCTGGCCCCATCGGACCGGTTCAAGGGTTCAGCCACCCATTGATCCATGCATTAAGCTCGACCCAGTCGGTATATTCCTTGTCTACGCTCGGGTTGGCGTCTGGATCCTTCTTGGCAAGAATTCGCCGCATAATGAAGCCCGTAAGGATATCGTACTTGGACGGCATATATGCTCCGGCAACATGCCGCGTTTCTAATGGCGTCCAACCGGTGGCTTCACTGAAATCCTCAACGATCTGCTCGAGCCCCCTCCACTCGTCGGCATCATATCCTGCAGCCGCAAGCGAAACCGAGACAAACCTCGTATCCGTTTGCTCCAGCTTTTCCGAGTTGAGCGATACAAATTGACTGAGCGGTTTTGGATAATGACCGGCGTGAATTGGCGCGATAAGCACAACCGCGTTGAATCTATCCAGATCAAGGTCACTCGAATCGTTTAGCGACGAGATCTCAATGGAATGCCCGGTATCGAAAGCAAAGTCTGCGATGTGGCGCGCAATCGTTCGAGATTGCCCCTCTTTCGTCGCATACCCAATGAAAAGTTTCATCATGAACCCTCTCTACTCTCCTGATAGAGTTACGCTGGCACAAGAAGGGGCTGATTATAGCGGACCGTAAGGCGAATAGTGGGTCCGTTGGTATGGTTTCAGCGAGTAATGCTGCTCCAGGAACGTCACCAGATCTGTCATTTCGGTGATCGTCATGATGTCATTGTAGTTTACCATCTGCGAGTTGCCTTCATCATCGACGACGTCGCCCAATTCAGGCTGAGAGATTTTGTGCGACGGGTTTATGATCGATGTGACCAGTTCGCCGTAAGTATAAACACGGGGCTTCTCGCCGCCCAAAATCACGGTTCGGTCGGGCTGTTCGAAATCTTCTCGCAAGCCTTCCACTCCCGCGACCGTGTGACAGAAGCCGCAGCCCAGATCCATGAAGGTTTGCTTGCCGCGCTCCGCATCCCCTTCCGGCAAGGTAAAACCAGTTGATTGCGATGGCCCACAAGCCGTCAATGCGACCGCGCCGATCGATAAGGCTGCAACCAATTTGAAGCGAGGATCTATTGCAAGCGCCATCTGATACTCTCCGCAATCAGTTTTCTACTTTCCTAGTCTGGGAGTATTGCCCGCAATTCGCTTTCGAACGATTGATCTACGTCAATCACACCAATTGTGACGGCTGCGGATTCTCGATTTGATCAGGCTCAACCGACCAAGCCAAAATCTCGGATATCGCTACTCTTCGGAGAACAGTGTCATTCGAGGATCTGCGATCATGATTTTACGTCGAGGCTTAATCATTTCCGGTGCGTCGCTTGCTGCGGCCGGTTCGATCGGACTTGCGACCTGGCCGCGGCTGGGCGGATATGAGCAAGAAGTGGATCGCCAAAGGCGGCTCCTAGAGGCGGACCCCCGATGACGATCATGACTTTCAGATATATTTAGCATAGCAGATGGGGTTGAATGAAATTGTTTATCTACGCCCGTAGAGCACTTTTCCGAGCGCGCGGTCTGGACGCTCATAAGCTACGAGGCCGTGCTCGCCTACTCATTCACGTCTCGTTGTTTCACGCTCGCGCCATGTCGCAGCTCTGATGCCGGATATGGGATAATCAAATCACGCTCGCTAAGGTCGCCTGCGATTGCGGTTTGTGGACCATTAGATTGCAGGGCGGACACTTCTATCTCCGCAGCACGAGCGTTTCGTACGGCAAATACAGCCCAGCCACCGTTTGTTCGGAACAGAGCGCTGGACGGAATAATCAATGCATCTTCGCTTTGCCAAATTACGATTTGGACTTCAACGCGATAACCATGACCAAGTGCTGAACGATCCTCCAATGGGTCCGCAAAGCGTATAATCGTGTTCACACGCTGCTCTTCAACACCGAGCGCAGAGAACTTTGTGAATCCCCATGGCTCCACTCGTTCAACAATCCCGCGTAGCGGTCTTTCTCCACCCCATTTATCGACAATAACTTGATCGCCCGCCTCAACTTGAACCGCGTCCGTCGAAAGCAGCTCGGATATCACTTCCAAATCGTTGGACGTATCTCCAATCTCCAAGATTGGCTGGCCGGGCGAGACCGTCATCTCGCTCTCCTGGAGAACTCGTAAAACTCGGCCCGAAATGGGGGCCGAGAGTGGAATCATTGCGCCAGCGGCGACATCTGATCCAACGGAACCTGAGCTCTGATCAAACTCGATCAGGCGCGCGCGCGCGTTCGCTAATTCAGCTTCCCTCATAGAGATCGCGGCTTTAGCGGTATCGACGCGAGCATCAGCGCTACGTTTCGCACGCTGCGCTTGATCAAATAGCCGTTGCGGGGCTGATCCGGAGGCAGTTAGTGTGCGGTAGCGGGCAAGTTCGGCATCGGCGAGATCTTGATCTGCCAGCGCGCTATTAAGATCGGCGCGCGAGACCCGAAGGGCGGCGGCGGCGGCGTTAACGCCGGCGCGCGCTTGCTCGCGCGTGCGCACATCAAGAGCGGACGGCGGATTTGCTAACATGTTGGCAATCACCGTTTCACCTCCCAGAACTTCATCACCGGGCTCGACCTCAACGCGCATCAATCGGCCGGCAATGGGCGCCGAAACCACATAAGCGTCGCGGACGCGCGTGCGAGCCTCCTCATCAATGGTCACAGTCATACGACCGCGCTCTGGCGAAACCATGTCAACGACCAGCGGCTTGGGCCAAACCGCATAAATTAAGGCAACAGCTATCACGCCAGCAAAAACCAACATGATTGCGTTTCGCGATAATCGGTGAGATTTCTTCATATCTATTCTCGTGATTTGAGCGCTGACACTAAATCAAGACGATCAATGTCGCGTTTAACTAGCCAGCCTGAAAGGACCGAGGCGACCAGAACGGCCACCATCGCTGTCCCGAAACTCTCCAGCCCCACTTTGGCTGGGATTTGGTAAAGGTCGGTGCTGAACCCTTCGGCCATCGCTTCCGCGAGGCCAACGCCCATCAGATAACCGAGTGGCAATGCGAAAAAAGTCAGCAGCGCGAGCTCGCCGAGCAACACGTATGCCGCTTCGCTGCGTGTAAACCCGATTACGCGCAGGCTCGCCAGATCGTGCGCCCGTTCAGCAAAGGCGATACGCGCGGAGTTATAGACAATGCCGAATGTGATAATTGCCGCCAGAATAGCCATAATGAAGCGCATTGCCCCTGCTCCGCTATCCATGATTTTTCGAAACGCCTTTCTGACATCTTCACGCAAGGCCACGCCTGCTACGCCCGGCATATCTTTTAGTCGCTCGTAAATTTCGGCGCTTTGCGCTTCATCAATCGTGAGATGCGCACCGGAAACCCGGTTTGGCTCTTTCAGCGCACGATTCAATGTTTGAAGATCCATGTATGCGGGCGCGCCGAGTAGGGTTTTGGCGATTCCGGTGACTGGGACTTCAAACACGGGTCTGCGACCTTCACGGACTTCGACCACAAGCGTGTCGCCTGTCGAAACTGAAAGAATCTCGGCCAATGGAGCGCCCAGCACGATCCCACCCCCGTGCATTGCGATGGGATCCAAGTCAGCGTCGAGGGCTCGGTTGAGGTTTGGCGCTTCGATCAACCCGGATATCTCCCCACGATGGGATTTGACGCCGTTCTTCAAGACGACCGAGACAGATCGAAAGGGTTCAACCTCAAAAACACCTCGTTGGCGTTTCAGCTCGTAAATCGTCTTATCAGCGAGAGGTTCGATGAAGATCACGGTGGCATCGCTCCTGTCGACGACTGTGAAACTGAGATCAAAGGATTCCTCAAATCCGCTCATGATCCCGAGCGTCCCAACCGACAGACTCATTCCGGCGGCTATTCCGATGATCGCGGCTAACGCTCGTCGTGGCTGCCGCAGTAATCGCCTGAGGATCATCCGCGTGGGTTGGTCGAGCACGCCTTTCAGGGTTTTGATCAAACTCGCGGACTTAGAGAAATCTTCGGGTGCGGGCGGGCGCATGGCTTCAGCTGGCATGAGCGCAAACACACGCCGCAGAACGATCAAACCGCCCGCGGTTGCGGATGACATTGATATCAGAATGGCAGTCAAAAAAACTGACGGATCGGCCGCAAAGACTAGAAATGGAAACTTGTAGTACTGCTGAAACGACGCGGCCATGGCACGCCCTGACCATACGCCAAGACCGCACCCGATAAACGTTCCAAAGATTGCGATCGCCAGAATGAACTTGAGATAGTGCCACCCAACTTCAGTGCTGGAATAACCAAAAGCCTTCAACAAGCCGATTTGAATTCGCTCCGCTTCAATTAAGCGGGACACCACGATATATAAAAGGAACGCGGCCACAGCGAGAAATACCGGCGGCGTGATATAGGACGACATGCGTTGTTGGTTGATTTCCTCGACCACGAACCGGTTGGAAAACTGGTCGGACAGGTCGTAGGCACCCGTACCGCCATATGCCTCCAATATGCGATCGACAGCGGTGAGCACAGATTTGTGCTCCACCCCGCGAGCGACATCAATCAGAGCCTGGTTGAACGCACCATCTACGTCATAAGCCGCCGCCAACGCCTCTTCACTCATCCAGATGACCGCGAAGCGCCTGTCATCTGGCATGATTTCACCTGGTGCGGTGGCATAGATGAACTCTGGAGACTGCGCCAAACCAACAATGTCAAACCGTCGTCTTGATCCGTTTAACGTTGCTGAAATCGTATCGCCAGGTCCGAGTCCGTGGGCTTCAGCGAAGCCTTTGAGAAGAAGAATCTCATCACGTCGACGTGGCGATATTTGTCTGCCCGCGGCGAGATAGACGTCGTTGAGAGTGGGCGCTCCGAAATCTGGTAGCGAAACCGCCATCGCGCGCACCGGAACTGTCATAGATTGGATGTCGATGAGCGCGCCGCCAATTACGCGACCTTCGACGGCGCTGACACCTTCAATCTGGGCAATATCCTGCAGAACATGATCAGGCGCGCGCTTAACCGGAGCGAAGATATCGGCAAGGCGATATCGGTCATAGTAGGTCTGACGGGTCTGATCGAGCGTATTGACGATGCCGTTCATCATCACCAGCATCATGACGCCAACCGCGACCACCAATGAGATGGCGAATGCCTGTCCTCTCATCCGCCAGAGATCGCGGAGCAGCTTGCGGTCGAGCGGGCTCACCAGACGATCTCGTCGGCAGACTTCCGCGTCTGGTTCACGCGCATTTCTCGGATCTGACCATCCGACATTTCTATCACACGATGAGCCATATCAGCTGTCGCTGCCGCATGCGTGATGACCATAATGCTGGTCTTGAGATCGCGATTGATATCCTGCAACACGCGCAAGACCTGGCGTCCCGTGACCGAGTCGAGCGCGCCGGTGGGTTCGTCGCAAAACAAGACGGTCGGACGTTTCGCGATCGCGCGTGCAATAGCTACACGCTGTTGCTCTCCGCCAGAGAGCTCGGCCGGGAAATGGTCCTTGCGCTTGCCAAGCCCGACAAGCCCGAGTGCTTCGGCAGGATCGAGTGGATCATCCGCGATTTCCGTGACCAGCTCAACATTCTCGAGCGCCGTCAAGCTGGGCATGAGGTTATAGAATTGGAAAACGAACCCAACATGATGCCGTCGATACTGGGTCAACTGCCCATCACTCATCTCGGTCAGGGCCTGCCCGAAAAAGTAGGCGTCTCCATCGCTCGCTCGGTCCAGACCCCCAAGAATATTGAGCAGTGTTGATTTGCCGGAACCAGAGGCACCAAGAAACACGACAAGTTCACTCTCTGGGATTTCCATGTCTATCCCGCGCAGCGCATGGACGGCAGAAGGACCCCCTCCATAAACCTTATCCAATTCTCGCGTCTGGAACACTGGGGTACTCAAAATCGATCACCTTTCAGCACCACAATGCCGTTCCATTCACCGAGTTGGACCATCACTCGAAGGCTTTCAGGACGGCAGCCGGTGAGCGTTGCGGACGACAACTCATATTGGCTGATTTGAATGTCGCAGCTTCGCAAGAGTTTCGCAATTTGCGCGCATCGTAGCGTCGCGGATTACACGGCGGCATAGGGGTTTATACGCAGATGTGCGGAGCACTCTGAGGCTGACTATACAGCGAGACGTTCTTCGCAATCGGGTGGATTCTATCCTTGTTCGATCGCGCCGCTTCGCCCACCCTTCAAACGATTGGGCGCCATGAGTTGAGCGCCCTCCAACCTGCCAATTGAACTCACTGTTATGGCGGGCAATGAATGGAAAACGTGATTAAGCTTCGAAACGCTTCCACGCGCTGCGTCGGGATATGTGGTAGTGATGTCGTTAAAATCGGGAGAGAACGAACATGAAAACGTCATCATCCATACAGATTGAGGCGCCCGTTCCCTCGGTGTTCTTGTGGCTGGAAGACAATGAGTGCTTAATGAAATGGGTACCTAACTTAATTGAGGATACACCGCTCGTTGAAACGCCAGAAATAACCGGTTCGCGTTTCCAGCAAGTCTTTCTCGAAAACGGCAAGCGGATGGAAATGACCGGTGAAATAGCCGAATATGTCGAGAATGAGCGTATGCGTGTGGTTATGACCGGAAAAATGTTCAATCTCGACGTCGAGTACACTTTAAAAGCCCGGCACGAAGATCAGACTGAGTTGACGCAGAACACTGAAATTCGGTTCAAGGGAATGATGGTGCTGTTTGCACCAATCATGCGTTTGATGTCCCTGTTGTCTTCGCATGACCCGCAAGCTGACGCGCATGAAGCTTTGAAATCCATGGTCGAAGCGGAACACCAGTCTGAATCGTAGCGCGCCTGCTTTTGACCCAAAGCAGACGTTAGTATCGAACCTTACGGCTGTGTTCAGAACTCAGGACTTCAGCGGGAGAAGTACTTAGCCGCCACATCTACCTCACGCTTAATCGAACCATCCGGCGGCACGTTCGTAAGAGCGCAAATTCCAAGTCGATCAGATAGCTCCATCACCTGCTTTCTAAGAGCTCGATTCACGTCGACCAACGGGTGCTTTCGTTTGAGCCTTGAGGTGTGGGAACTCGAAGTTGTATAATAAATGCCCTCTACGCGGAGAATACGGCTCGTTTCTTTATATTGAACATATGCATCAACGAGCAATTCAAGCGGTACGCGTTGACTTTCATGGACCGCTCCCGCCTTCGTGACCAGGCTCACAAAAGCAAGCCAGACCTCCGTCTGTTTCTCGTCGAACCCATTCGGAGGACCGCCCAATGCACCAATCGTTTTCAGCCCGGCATGAGATGTGCAGCTATCCGGTTCGAAAGTGATCGCATCAGCCGTACTATGATGACGTTGCGCCCGCTTACTCATATGTGCCTCCCAAAAAAGTTTTCGAATCTGAAAAAAATGTGTGCGTAGGTCCCACCACCGGTCCCTCTACGTTTAGTTATAACAAGCAAGAGTACCCCTCCCTTCTGCATCATCGCCTACAGCATCAAACCACAAAGGCAGATTCTAGGGAGTCTCATGATCCGTGACCCGGAAACCCAGTTAGCCCAGTTCCCGAATGAAAGGGGCACCGCATTGGATTCCACAAAGATCCGTTTCGGCGAACGCCAACCGATTAACCTCAAGCCCCGCGAAATTCTTCTTTCTTGCCATAAAAGTGGGTCGATTGGGTTTTCTCTTGTCGGGTCCATGCCTTGCGTGATTGTGAGACAGATACCATGTCTAAGAAATTGGATCAGGTGCATGAAGAGAAAACGAAAAAGCAAAATTGATACTCGCCTCTTTTCAAGACAACGCGGACTCAAAAGCGAGAGGCTGGTCTGCCTGATCTGACTGGCCCAACCGTAATGTTAGGATCGACGGTTGGTTTATAGCGGCGTTCATGCCGCCTCCAACCTATAAGGCGGCATGAAGGTCGCGGGCAAGATGGTTCTCGGTGCGGGCGGTTTATAGCCCAGCGATGAGTGCGGTCTTGCGGTGTTGTAGAACAGTCTCCAGTTCTCGATCAGAACCTGCGCCTCGCGCAGATCATAGAAGATTTCACGCGCCAGCAACTCGTCTCGAAGCTTCGAGTTGAAGCTCTCGCAGTATCCGTTCTCCCAAGGCGACCCCGGTTCGATATAGAGCGTCCTGACATCCAGTGCCTGCAGCCATTCACGTAAAGCGGTGGCGATAAATTCCGGTCCATTATCGGATCGGATATGCTCCGGTGGGCCGTGCTCCAGGAACAGCTCGCCAAGTGTGCCCAGGACATCGCGTGAGTTCAGTCTTCGTTCGACGCGGATTGCCAGACACTCTCTCGTAAATTCATCTATGACGCAGAGCATGCGGAAGACCTTGCCGTCATGCGTGCGGTCCTGAACGAAGTCATAAGACCAGACATGGCCTTTGTGGGCGGGCCTGAGCCGCACGCATGATCCATCGTTCAGCCAAAGCCGCCCGCGTTTGGGTTGTTTCTGTGGGACTTTCAGCCCTTCACGTCGCCAGATGCGATAGACGCGGCCTGTGCTGACGGACCAGCCTGCTTCAAGAAGCAAGGCTGTGATCCGGCGATAGCCATATCGGCCGAACCTCTCCGCCAGGGATATGATGGCCGCTGTCAGCGCACCTTCATCATGCCGGTGCGTCTTCTCGCGTCTCTGCGTCGAGCGATGCTGGCCAACCACGCGGCAGGCGCGGCGCACAGAAACACCGAGCTCTTCCACCACATGATCGACCGTAACGCGTTTACGTGAAGGGCTTAGTACTTTCCCCGGACGACCTCCTGCAGGATTTGATTGTCCAGCGTTAGATCGGAGACCGCACGACGTAGCCGGGCATTCTCCTTCTCGATCTCCTTCATCCGCTTGGCCTGGCCAACACGAAGGCCGCCATATTCTTTGCGCCAGCGGTAGAATGTCTGCTCGGTTACACCGATCGCACGCACAGCCTGCGCGATGGTCTCGCCCTGGCTGAGGCGCACCTCCACCTCGCGCAGCTTTGCAATAATCTCTTCAGGCTTGGCTCTCTTGCCCATGGTTCAACTCCATTTTGGAGCCGATCCTCTCTCAAACTATGGGCCAGTTTTTCTAGAGCAGTCCAAAGGGTCTGTGCCAGGCTGAGTGGTCGTGGGGTTCCGGCTGAACGCGTTTGTTACGCAGTCTTCGTCGAGATCGAGCATGGCTTCATATTGATTGAGAAAGACTTTGCCCGTCATTTCTTCGAGAAAATGCGTGCGCTGCAGCCGGTCCATCACGGGACCTTTGATTTCAGATAGGTGTAGCGTCACGCCTGCGTCCTCCAGACGATGATTAATCGCTTCGAGGCTTTCCAATGCACTCGCATCAATGTGGTTTACTGCCGGGCACATCAGAATGAGATGCTTCATATCGGACCGGTTGGAGAGCATGCAGTAGACTGTGTCTTCCAGAAAGCGAGCGTTGGCAAAATATAGACTCTCGTCAATCCGGACGGTGAGCACGGTGTCAGAAATCACAACCGGGTGTCTGTTCACATTCCGAAAGTGATGGGTCCCTGGCAGTTGGCCCACAAGCGCAAAATGCGGGCGGCTGGTATTATAGAGGTGCAGGAGCAGTGAAAGGACGACGCCGGTCGTCACGCCGAGTTCAACACCGAAGAAAAGCGTCACAAAGATGGTCGCCGCCATGGCGGCAAAGTCAGACTTCGAATATTTCCAGACTTTGATGACTTCCGGAATGTTCACGAGTGACAGAACCGCAACGATAATGGTTGCAGCAAGCACGGCTTGCGGCAAATAGAAAAGATAAGGCGTTAAGAATACTGTCGCGAGCGCTATGCCTATTGCGGTAAACGCGCCTGCAGCAGGCGTTTCTGCTCCCGCATCGAAGTTGACGGCTGAACGCGCAAGACCGCCCGTCACGGGATAGCCTGACGATACACCTGCCGAAAAACTCGCCGCGCCAAGGCCAATCAGTTCCTGGTTGGGATCGATCCGCGTTCGGTTTTTTGCGGCTAAGGTCTGCCCCACCGAAACCGACTCCACAAAACCGATCAGACTGATCAATGCTGCTGAACCGAGAAGCTGCATCCATATGTCCGCGCTAAAGGTCGGAACGCCGATCACTGGCAGGCTGGTCGGGACATTCCCAAGAATTTGGACGCCCTGCTTGTCGAGCTCCATGACAGCGACGGCAATAATTGCGGTCGCAACGGCGAAGACCGGTCCCGCGCGAGCGACGATGGTCGCAGTCTTATCGCCAAGTCCAATAGATTTCAGAAGCGGCTTGAATAGCTGTCGAACCCAAAACAAGAAAATCAAGGACGCCGCACCGATATAGAGCGTTGGCAGGTTGGTTTCAGGTAGTTTCTCAAACAGTGAAACGAGAATTTCGTAGAGATTGTGCCCACCGGCATTAATGCCCAAAATGTGTTTCATCTGAGAGGCCGCGATGATGATGCCGGATGCCGTGATAAAGGCAGAAACCACTGGATGGCTGAGGAAATTCGCCAGAAATCCCATGCGGAAGAGACCCATCAGCAACAGAATCGCACCAGACAGAAGCGCGAGGATGATGGCCGCCTGAATATACTCGGCGCTACCTTGCGCCGCAATTTTGCCTGCTGCTGCTGCGGTCATCAGCGACAGGATCGCCACGGGCCCAACGGCCAGCTGGCGCGAAGAACCGAAGATTGCATAGACAATCAGCGGGAGGATGGACGCGTAAAGCCCAACTTCAGGCGGCAGACCAGCCAATAACGCGTAGGCCAGTGATTGCGGGATCAGCATGATCGTGACGATCACGGCGGCAACCAAATCACTCACCAAGGTCTCACTCCGATATTTCGGAGCCCAGTCTAATATCGGGAAGTACCTCGCGATCTTCATATCAAAGCGCGTTTATAGGGATTTTCATATAGCGAATGCCATTGTCCTCTGCCGGGGGCATGTCACCTGCACGCATGTTGACCTGCACAGATGGCAAAATCAGTTTCGGCATAGACAGCGTTGCATCTCTTTCGTTGCGCATTTTGATGAACGCATCGCGCGAGGTGCCATCTTTGACATGGATGTTAGAACGCTTTTGTTCCCCAATCGTCGTTTCCCACACAAACTCGTCACGCCCGGGGGCTTTATAGTCGTGGCAAAGGAACATACGTATGTCGTCCGGGAAATCGAAGAGCATTTGGATTGAATCATAAAGCGTCCCCGCGTCGCCTCCCGGAAAATCGCAGCGCGCTGTGCCATAGTCTGGCATGAACAAGGTATCTCCTACGAACATGGCATCTCCGATGAGATGCGTCATACAAGCAGGCGTATGACCAGGTGTGGGGAGGGCTCGTGCTTCGATATTTCCGACACGGTACGACTCACCAGGCTTGAACAGATGATCAAACTGACTGCCATCCGTATGAAATGATTGCCCTTCATTGAACACTTCACCAAACACTCGCTGAACAATAGAAATCTTGTCACCAATTGCGGTTCTGCCACCAAGCTGCTCGCGGATATAAGGCGCTGCAGTCAGGTGGTCCGCATGAACATGTGTGTCGATAATCCACTCACAGATGAGATCATTTTGCTGAATATGTTCGAGCAGCTTGTCGGCGGACTTGGTCTTCGTACGTCCAGAGGCTTGATCAAAATCGAGCAATGAATCGATCACGGCGCATCGTTTCGTCTCAGGATCAGTCACGATGTAACTGATTGTATTGGTGGGTAAGTCAAAAAAGCCGGCAACGTCGGGAATGCTCATCGTGAAGTCCCCTTATTGGCCATGGCCGGCGGTTTGACCCAGCATGACAGCACAAAGCGTGTCGACAATTGCGCGGATGCGATCATCTTTCAGGTGATAATAGATAGATTTCGACTGCCGGCGCGTGCCGACGAGATCATCTGCCCGCAGTTTCGCCAATTCGCGCGAAAGCCGGGGCTGTGGAATGTCGAGCATGCTCTCAATTTCTCCGACGGACAGTTCACCGTCACGCAGCTGACAACAAATCATCAAGCGTTCCGGATGAGCCAGCGCCTTCATAAGCCGCGTTGCCTCTTCTGCGAGGGGGAGCATGTGCTCAGTTTCTAACATCATGACCGTGTTCTCCAAGAATAGCGTTACCCACACTTTACAAATTCGTCAACTGTCGGCATCTTCATCTAGAAGGAGATTGGTATGGAGAATTTTACCCCCATTAGCGCATCCCTTGGCGGAGCGCTCATCGGACTATCTGCAGTGTTGCTGATGGCGTTGAATGGACGGATCGCAGGGATAAGTGGCGTCTTCTCCGGCGCGGTCTTTGCCGAGCGCGGAGACAAAGTCTGGCGCGGTATGTTTGTACTTGGGTTGATCGCAGCACCGGCACTATGGGCCATGGCGCGGGGCACTGAACCGCCGTTCGAGATGACAAATAGCTGGCCTCTCATACTTGCTGGCGGCTTGCTTGTAGGCTTCGGTACGCGGTTGGGATCAGGCTGCACAAGCGGGCATGGCGTGTGCGGTCTATCGCGGTTGTCGCCACGGTCAATGGCCTCGGTCGCGCTTTTTATGGGGGCTGGCATGGCGACCGTCGCGATCGCTAAATCAGTAGTGGGGGCGTAATTATGGGACGCAATATAGCTGCTCTGATTGCCGGCCTGATATTCGGCCTGGGTCTCACCATCAGTGAAATGGTCAATCCCGCTAAGGTGCTCGCGTTCCTCGATCTATTTGGACACTGGGACCCATCACTCGCTTTCGTTATGGGCGCGGCGCTAATCGTAACTGCGATTGGCTATCGCTTGGTCTGGACAAGGGAGCGACCTGTTTTTGCAGATCGCTTTCAGGTGCCGGGCAATCGCCGCATCGATACCAGGCTCGCAATTGGGGCTGTGCTGTTTGGCGTCGGTTGGGGACTCGTTGGCCTTTGTCCTGGCCCGGCAATCTCAGCCCTGACATTCGGCGGCGTGCCGGTGTTCCTGTTTCTTAGTGCGATGGCCGTCGGCATCGGTGTATTCGAGAGTCTCGATCGGATAATCGCGCGACCGAATCCTATTTGAGAAAAGAAGCTCAAAATGCCGGAAAGCGATAATCTAACCGCCAGTGATCTCGAGTATGTTGCTGACATGCTCGCAGCGATTGCATACTTCAAAAACGAAATCGGTGTTGCATCTCCCCAAACGATCGATGAATTATGCGCAGCCCTACGAATTGCAGAGGCTGCACTTCGCAGAGCAGTTTCCGAAATAAAATCCGGACCTAGCGCCGGTATTAGGCCGAGTTGAGCGCCGTCGATCCTTCCTCCATGAAAATTGATAGATGCACGTAAACACATGGCTTTTGGCTCCTCGCGTCGAAACGCGTATAGCTACCCTCACCGTCAAATCTCGTTATGGTTCTAAATGGCTTTCTTATCTGAGCTAGATTGGTCAGCGTTCCTATTGGCGATGTTCGTCATCGAACTGACACCCGGTCCAAACATGGGATGGCTTGCGATGCTCTCGGCACAGCATGGTCCGCGAATAGGATTCATGGCCGTGTTTGGCATCACTCTAGGGCTAGCAATTCAGGTGCTAGCTGCTGCAACCGGGGTTGCAGCGCTAATTTCTGGAATGCCGGTTGTATTCGATAGCCTCCGTTGGGCGGGAGTCGCATTTATGCTTTGGCTAGCCTGGCTGGCTTACGCCGAAACCGGATCGGCTACTCCTGTAGCTGGTCTGGCTGAAAAAGGATTTCAGCGCGGCCTTCTCGCAAATCTCCTGAACCCAAAGGCGCTTGTGTTCTACGTCGTTGTCGTTGGTCAGTTTACCACTCAAGAAATGGGCGCACTTTGGATGCAAATATTGGTACTCGGCGGTCTTCATCTGGCAATCGCAACGATCGTGCATGTAGCGATTGTGGGGTTTGGAGCGACCGCAGGAGACAACCTTGAAAAGTGGCGAACATCGCTCACTGCTCGATTGGTATTCTCACTTTGTCTGGTCGCAATTGCGTTGTGGATCGCACTATCAACCTAATGAGTTCCGGGCACCGAAATATGGCGCCGCGTTCTGTCCTACGCCCATGTCCGCTTATGACCCAAAGCAGACAAAAGGACAGCGGCTTAAAGCGCCCTGAAACGGACGCTCAGCATACAGTTTTTCCTGCTATTCCAAGCTGGATGGGTTTTCTAGACAAAAGCTGTGGGCTTAGGACACAGCGTACGTTTAGGAGGCGCCGCGACAATTTCAGGCTCTTCTGAGCTCGGTCCATTCCCATAGCTGCGCTCATTGCGCAGAATGAGTTGAAACACCGGCACAGCGACGATGAGCAAGGCAATCGCGCCGAGTGTCTCACCAGAGAGGATAACCACGGTGTTTGCATGAAACATGCTAAGCACACCCCAAATCATGACTTCGCCCATCGCGCCGAGCGTCATTGCGAGGAACAGAGTTCCGATTGCTGCCTTAACATAATTGTTCATTGTCCTGATCCTTGGTGGTTTGGAGTTTAAGAATGGTCATCGGATGACGCGATGGCCGGCGGAGTTCGGATCGCGTTCATTATTCGTGTGGTGAGGGCGTCAAACTTTTCGTGAAGCAGCATAATCTCAAGTTCCGCTTTGAGATTGACCTCATAATCATGGTTCGACGCGGTTCGGTCTTTCTCCGCTTGCCGGTTTTGCGCCATCATGATGATCGGTGCCTGGATCGCTGCCAGCATTGAGAGGATAAGGTTTAAGAAGATAAAGGGGTATGGATCGAAAGGTTCAGAACCAGTGCGAGAGATCAGCAGATTACCGCCTGTCCAAACGAACAGCGCCATTAGGAAAAGTGCGATAAATGTCCAACTACCTCCGAACGCAGCCACGCGGTCTGCGAGACGATCTCCGAAACTCATTTGGGCATCGGAGAGCCGATTCACGTTTCGGGAGATACGCCGTCCTGCGGAAAGTTCTGTCAGGACACGCTTTTCGCGTTCGGTCAGCTCCGACAGGTCCTGCTGAAGCAGTTTCTTGGCGAGCGCTGTAACTTCAATCTTTGTAGGGCGCGCTGTATCGGTCATTTTTGAATATGCCAAAGTGCGCCGATGAAACCGCCTTTTACGCGCGGAAGCGCGCCTATAACGAGAATAATGATGAGTGCCCCAAGAAACGGATAACTCACCCATGGTGAAAAGTGCGCGTTCGAGATGCCGAGTGTCAGCAAAACGAGAAACGGGCCCAAAAAAAGTATGGTCAGCCAGGACGGGCCATCATCGGCTCGGATTTCACCGATATGGGCGTGGCACGACGGACATTGATCATATGGTTTGAGGTAAGTGCGATAGAGCCGCCCACGTCCGCAGGCGGGGCAATAGCATCGAATTCCTCTTAAGATCGACGTCTGCATCTGATCATCTCATCCGGGAGTGAAAGGAGGGCGGGCCGCAGGTTCAGTTGCGGCCCGCTGGTGAGAGGCATCCTAGTTAATCAACTCGCGACCTTTCTCGTCGCAGCAAGTAAGGAAAGGGGGACTAGGCTGCCAAACTGGCGCGTGCGGCGACGGCAATGTCGCGGAGCACGCTGATTTCAAGTTCGTCATTTACGTGAATTTTGGCGAGGACTTCACGTATCCCGAGAATCGCAACCGGGACGCCGCAATCGGTAACCACCAAGTGGCGAATGCCATGCTTACCCATGAGGCGAAGTGCATCGGTGAGTTTCGTGTCGAAATCGCAAGCAATTACGCGCTCCGTCATCCATTCGCGGGCCACGAAACCTGTGAGGTCGTCGCGCGCATTCGCAAGAGCTCGCATCACATCATAATCGGTTAGAATACCGACAAGGTTTTCTTCATGGTCGAGAACCGCGATCGCGTTGACGTTATTGTTCACCAGATCGCACACGACATCCAAAAGTTCGTCGTCTGGAGAGCAATAAAGCAGCTCCCTAGCCGGACTACCGAGTAGATTGAGAACAGACATTTTTTTACTCCTTAGAGCAGGTTTGCAGAAAGCAGTGTTGACTGAAGCTCGCTGCAGGTTTCAGCGCGGATTGGAGCCGCCGCCGCAATTGCAGCGCTGACCCGTTGCAGATTTGATTTGAGCTTACTCAGCCCGCGATTGAGGGATGAAACTTCTCGTTCAGTAAGTCCTTCGAGAAGCTCAGAACGTAGATTGGAGGCGGTTTCATCAAGTGAGGTGAAGAGCGCGAGCGCTTCAGGCGTCAAACAAAGAGTATAGGCGCGGCGGTCATCTGGAGATTGGGAGCGAAGGACAAACTCCCTGTCCTCCAAGCGGTCGACCAGCCGTCCAACGGTCGCCGCGCCAAGTTCCAGTTCTGACGCTAACTCCGCCTGCGTCAGACCTGGATTGTGGTGGATGATCCCCAACGCCAGCCATTTGGTGCGGGTGAGATTGAAGGGCGCAACACGTCGATCAATATCGAGCCGCAAAAGATGGGCCACGTCGTGGACTAAGGTTCCGAGGAGGTCATCATGTTTCGTAATCATGTCCTACATATAGTAAGCATACATATCCTAAGCAAGTGAATTTAACTACTGCGACAGAGAGTTCACCCCGAGTATCCGATGGTCGCCCCAGAACAGCCTCTGAGCTAAGCGGCAAAATACGCCCTATGATGGACGCTTGTGATGTCTGGTTTAGGTCATAGGGTGGCATTCAGGGTTTGGGTCAAAAGCCAGTGAATGCTAATCAGCTCGCACCTGAACAGTACGACGAAACAGCGAGTGAGATATGGCAGGCTTCATCACAGTTTTTCTAACCGTATTTTTGGCGGAACTTGGCGATAAAACTCAGCTTGCAACTGTCTTGTTCGCGTCGGACGGCGAGCGAAACCGCTGGCTTGTATTTCTTGCAGCCAGCGGAGCGTTAGTCGCTTCTACCGCTGTCGCGATTTTACTTGGTCTGGCAGCAGAGCGTTGGTTGAATGCACTCCCGCTCAAATTAATCGCGGGTGTCGGTTTCGTTGCGATCGGAATTTGGATGATTATTGGACACATCCAAGGTAGCTGAGAAGTTTCGGGTTCGACGCCGGAATACTCTCATGCAGCGTCTTACTTAAACTCGCCCCGTTAAAGACCTCCGCACCTACTAGAAATGTTTACGTTCGTTCCCAAATAATAAT
This sequence comes from Hyphomonadaceae bacterium, assembly GCA_043513745.1. Taxonomy (GTDB): domain Bacteria; phylum Pseudomonadota; class Alphaproteobacteria; order Caulobacterales; family Hyphomonadaceae; genus Henriciella. Next base: position 2,803,854 of record CP121341.1, on the reverse strand, counting down.
CAGAGGAACGCATGCGCCGAAAAGAAAAAGCACAAAAAAAGAATAGGATAATGCCAGATATTCACCTGGTCGTTTTTTTTGGTTCTTTTGACAACAATTTGTTTAGAGCGAGCTCTCACGCTTTTCATATTTTCAGCCGGACTTGAGTGCCTTGATCAAAGAGACCTTTCGATTGGCTCGTTCGTAGGCGAGAATGGCGTCTATGATTGGTTCGCGACAATAGCCGCCCTGAGTATCGTCGTTACGCTTATTGGTCTTTTCGGTTCGTTCCCAGCCGCCAAATCGTTCTCGTTTTCGACAGTCGCAATCGCAATCGCAATTGTAAACTCCATGATCGCTCTGGGGATTTTGTCTTTGAGCGCTCTGCCGTGGGCCTATTTCAATGTAGAGCACCCGCTCTCGGATCGCATCTATTCGGTTCGAAATGCCATCGCGCCGAGCATAGACTTCGAAACCCCGGCGCAATTCCGGCGATACTCACCGCCTAATCCACTGGTATGGAATTGCGTCAGCGACGATTGTTCAGACGAGCCCGATGATCTGAACGCAGAATTTGTGCATCGCGATCTCAACATCACTCTGAAGAACGTGATCGTTTCCGATTGCATGACGCCTGAGTTTAATATCGCAACGAAGCGAGCGATAGGTGGCTCTTTGGAAGGATACTCCGGGGATAAAAGGCGTTTTGCGAGAGTGTACTTCGACGAGTTAGGACGTTTCGTAGGGCCGAAAGATCGAAGTGTGTTTACGCCTTATCTGAGAAAACAACTTTCTCAAGCACAACTGGAACCATCCGTCTGGGAGTTTGAGGAGTTACTGATCACCCTCTATGAACATGAACAGGGAGTCTTATCTCAGAATGAAGGTGACAAGAGTGCCCAGTAAGCATTTCGCCTTCATCAAGATATCGCGTCTACGCTTTACAAAGCCCCACCTCTCAGTGGCTTAAACTCGCCCCTGGACTGCCCCTCATCAAAGTTCCAATGCCTCGGAGATCTGAAGAGCATCTTCCAGCTCAATGCCGAGGTATCTGATTGTGCTTTCGATCTTGGCATGCCCGAGGAGGAGTTGGACCGCTCGCAGGTTTCCAGTGTTTCGATAGAGTTGAGCGACCTTGGTTCGCCGCAGCGAATGTGTTCCGTAGTCTGAAACCTTCAATCCGATTTGACGAACCCAAGAATCCACAATGCGATGATACTGCCGAGTTGAAAGATGCTCGCTTTTGCTATTCCGGCTAGGGAACAGAAAGTCATCTTTGCTCAAACCGGAAGCCTGGACGTGCGCTACGACGGAAGTAGCGGTGAGTTTTGTGATTTCAAATTGGACTGGTCGTGACGTTTTGCGTTGAATCACCATCGCGCGCTCTCGGACCGATCCTGCGGAAAATACGTCCGATACTTTCAGACTGACGAGGTCGCACCCGCGAAGTTTGCTATCGATCGCTAAGTTCAACAGGGCAAGATTTCGAGCGTTGCCAAGCATCTCAAGGCGGGCTCGAATGGCCCAGACCTCGCGAGGTCTAAAAGGACGTTTCTGCCCTCTCGGAGCTCCACAAATCGGTTTCGCTTCGTATTCGGATGGCTGTTGAGCTTCAATTGGATTGGCTAATGACATGGATTTCTCCCAAATCCATGCATATGCGACTAGTAAGCCAATCCTATTTCCGGCGTTCGCGATGTCTGAGCACGCCCTCAATAGGACGCTCACGCAACGACCGACGTACGCGCCGAGAAAGGTTGCGGGCGCTGCGGCGGAGAAGTCCCCACCGCAGCGAGGTTTAAGGATTAGGTCCTTGCGACGATTATTTGTGGCGGTGTTCGCAATGACTGTAACACCACGCAGCTTTGCTCCGCAGCGGCAACGATCGCATCAATATGCTCCTTTGCAACATCGCCGGTCGGTACCAGATTCACCGAAACGCTAATCTTTTGAAACGCAGTCGGAACATCCGGATCGATCCGCAGCGTTCCACGCAAATCAACCTCCGCTTCGACATGAACTTCCAGGGTTTCAATTGCCAGCCCGAACATGTTGGCGATGACGCGGATGGTGCTGTCGAGGCAACTGGCAATGGCTGCGCTAAACAGCTCACCTGGCACCGGCAAATCACTTTCGCCGCCCACGCCCTGGTGCAGTGAGATGGGCATTCGGGTGGAATTGGCGTCGCCGAATTCAATCTCGGCATATAGCGGCTGATCGGGCCGTACGCGATCGCAGCGAGTGGTCGCATGGTCAGAAATGTACGCCGCTGAAGGCAGTCGGGCATAGCTTTCGCGTAGGGGCGCCTGGCGCGATTTCATGTCGACTGACCCGCCCCCTATAGCGCAGCCAGTTTCTGTGTAGTGTTTTGAGCGTGGATTTGGAAGGGTGATTTGGTTTCCGGTGCTGGTGGACGATAGCCGAGTGATGAGTGAGGCCGCACGGTATTGTAATGCCGACGCCACTCTTCGATGAGTGTCCTGGCCTCATTCATCGAGCAGAATATCTCGCCATTGAGTAACTCGTCTCTAAGCTTGCCGTTGAAGCTTTCATTGTATCCATTCTCCCAGGGGCTGCCTGGTTCGATGAAGAGGGTCTGCACGCCGATCCGTTCAAACCATTCCCGTAAGGCCACGGCGATAAACTCGGGACCATTATCAGATCGGATGTAGCGCGGCACGCCGTGCTTCAGCATTGCGTCTGCAACAGCATACAGCACGTCACCGGAGCGCAGCTTGCGTTGCACTTCGATGGTCAAGCATTCGCGGGTGTGCTCATCAATCAGCGTCAGCATGCGGAACGCTCTTCCATCATGCGTACGGTCTTGGACGAAGTCGTAGGCCCAGACATGGTTCTTGTGCTCCGGTCTCAGCCGCATGCACGATCCATCGTTTAGCCAGAGGCGCTTTCGCTTCGGTTGTTTGGCCGGGACCTTCAGCCCTTCACGCCGCCATATGCGTGCAACCCGTTTATGGTTCACGTGCCAGCCCTGAGTGCGCAGCAATGCTGTGATCCGCCGATAGCCATAGCGACCATACTGACGCGCAAGGCCGATAATCGCTGATGTCAGAGCGTGCTCATCATCAGCGATCCTCAGTCGTCGCCATTGTGTGGATCGTGTCTGGCCCACACAGCGACAAGCCCGGCGCTCGGAAACACCAAGTTTCTTTTTGACGTGGTCAACAAACTTGCGGCGGCGCTCAGGGCTTAGAAGTTTCCCGATGCAGCTTCCCGCAGGATCGACTTGTCCAGTTCTGCATCAGCCAGCAGACGCTTCAATCGAGCGTTCTCTTTCTCCAGCTCTTTGAATCGCTTGGCCTGATCAACCTTCAGGCCGCCATACTCCTTGCGCCAGCGATAGTAGGTGACATCTGACACCCCAAGATGACGGATAACATCCGCCACGGTTTGACCTTGCCCGATCAACACATCCGCTTCGCGAAGCTTTCTGATGATCTCCTCGGTCGTGTAACGTTTACGAGCCATAACTCTCTCCTGAACAGCCTATTTCTATAACCAAAACATGGCTGCAATTCAGGGGGCTAGGTCAAGGGGGCTAGGTCAGGAGATGGACGCACGGATAAGTTTGTGGCTCTTTTCTTGCATTTGAATGACGGCAACAAATGCGCTGTCATGTGGGACCCATAATTTGGCGCAGGCAAGGGGATGTTTCGATGACGGTCGAGCGCGTATCAGAAAACAAGGCGGGCATTGGCGATTATGTTGCTATCGCCCGGCCAGATCACTGGCTCAAGAATGTATTTATGCTGCCGGGAGCGGCGCTGGCTTATGTGATCGATGAACAGGCGCAGCTCGCCAGTCTCGTAACGCTTCTGATCGGTATAGCATCGACCTGCTTCATCGCGTCAGCAAATTACACGATCAATGAATTCCTGGACGGGAAGTTCGATCGACATCACCCAACAAAGTCGGCGCGACCAACAGCGCAGGGACTGATCAAGCTCAAATACGTGGTCGTCCAGTACATCCTGCTGGCAGCATTGGGGCTCGGCATCGCGTTCTTTCTAAACCCGATGTTCTACATTGCGAGCATCGCATTGCTGGTGATGGGATTGATCTACAATGTCGAACCCATCCGGACAAAGGATAAGGTCTTCCTCGACGTCTTGTCGGAGTCGATCAATAACCCCATTCGGCTTCTGCTTGGCTGGGCCGCAATCTCGTCGATTATCCTGCCTCCATCCAGTATTCTGCTGAGTTATTGGATGGGCGGTGCCTACCTCATGGCGATCAAGCGCTATTCTGAATACCGCATGATTGGAGATCCGGAGCGCGCCGCGAATTATCGCCGTTCGTTCAAGACTTATACCGAGGAAAGCCTTCTCCTGTCGGCCTTTTTCTACGCGCTGACCTCGGTGTTTTTCCTAGGCATCTTCCTGATCAAGTACCGGATCGAGTTCATCCTTTCCTTCCCGTTCTTCGCGTTGCTGTTTGTCTGGTATCTGAAAATCGCGTCGCAGCCTGCCTCATTAGCGGTCAACCCCGAGAAAATGTACCGCAAACCAGCTTTTCTCGCCTATGTCGGCTTCCTCGGTGTTCTCATCCTGGCTCTGTTCCTGATTGATATTCCGGGCATCGAGTATCTCACGGATCATAGCGTCGTGAACGATGTGAGAGTGGAACCGATCGACGGCGAGGTCACCAACTAATGTCGAAATACTTCATCTTCATACTCATCACGGTTGTTCTGAACGCCTCTTCGCAACTGTTGATGAAAGCCGGCATGAATCGCGTCGGCGAGGCGGAAATGAACGGGTCTCAAATTGTCTCGTTAATCCTCTCGGCAATTCTCAATCCGCTGATCATCCTAGGGTTGATCACGATGACCGTTTCGATGGTGACGCACCTGCTCTCGCTCTCCCGGTTCGATGTGAGTTTCGCGTTTCCGTTTATCAGCCTAGCCTACGTGATCGTCCTCGCATGGGGACATTTCTTCCTGGGGGAACAGGTCAACATGCTGCGCATGGCCGGTATCGGACTCATCGTCGCCGGAACCGTCGTTCTGGCCGCTAGCTAAAAGACGGAGTCGGATAGATGAAGCACGTCCTGATTGGTGGCCACGGATTTCTCGGCCGCGAAACTGTGCGACAATTGCTGGACCATGGCGAAGATGAAATCCTGGTCCTTGATTTGGCTGAAGCTTACGAAACGATCCCGGAATTTTCGCACCCGCGGGTGACCTACATGAACGCCGACGTGGCCGTGGCGGGCGCTCTAGCCGATATCGCTCTTGAGCCGGATGATGTTGTTCATCACATGGCCACAAGATTGATTACGCCGAACAAACCAAGGTTCGGACGCGACGCTTACTTCAACTATTGCGCTGTGGACGGCACCAAGGAGATTCTCGGCTGGATGAAACAGAACGCCAACCGTAATCTCGTATTCTGGAGTACCGACATGGTCTACGGACCTGCTCTGGAAACTCCGCGAACAGAGTCTCACCCGAAGCACCCATTTGGTCCTTATGGTCGCTCGAAAGTTGCAGCAGAAGCCGTAATCGATGCCGCCACACAAGCTGGCGACGTCAACTGTACGATTTTCCGTCCACGGCTCATCTTGGGCCCGGGCCGACTTGGCATACTCGAGGTCCTGTTTAAGCTCGTGGATCGGGGATGGCCTGTTCCACTTATTGGTCCAGGTAAAAACCGCTTTCAGTTCGTATCCGTCGCAGATTGCGCCCGGGCATCTATTATTGCTGCCGACGCGGGTTGCCCAAACGCCGTCTACAATCTCGGGACCGACAACTCACCCACGGAATATGAGCTTCTCTCAGGCTTCATCAAAGATAGTGGGTCGAAATCGATTGTTCTGCGGACACCCGGCTGGCTTACAAAGCTGGCGCTACGTTCATTAAACCTGATCAAAATGGCGCCGATGGATCCTGAACAATACGAAATCGCCGACCTCGATGTGGCACTCGATACCAGCGCCGCCAAGAGGGACCTCGGCTGGATCTCAACGGAATCGGATGAGAGCCTTCTGCTCGCTGCCTATTCGTCATATCGGGCAAGTCTGGAAAGCGGTGAAGCAAAATGATGGAAATGCTTGCCACGTCATTCCGCAAGAATGCCAAAGTGATCGGCTTCATCTGCATCGCGCTGATGGTAGTTCTAGGCCTGGAGGGGGTCTTTGAGCCTCGTCGTTTGACGTTTGACTTCGCCAATTTCTACGATGCAGGGCACAAGGCATTGGTTGGCGAGTATGGGACACTCTACGATGAGTTCGCTCAAATCGATGGACAGGATCCATTCGGGAACATGCTCTATTTCGGGGTTCCGATCAGCAGCCTATTCTTCGCCCCGCTCGCGTTTTTCGAACCAGCAACCGCGGCGATAGTGTTCAAGCTTTTCAACTTGATCTGCATCTTTTCTGGCCTCCTGCTTCTATACCGGCGTTTCTATCCATACGCCGCCCATGCCAATGGCGACAAAGACCTGTTCTTTGCCCTATTTTGTATCGCCGCCCTGCTCTTCCAACCGTTCTGGACTGTGTTTCATGTCGGCGGCCAGACCACGCCATTTCTTTTCCTCATACTCACCATCGGCCTGTTGGCGTTCGAAAAGGAACGATACTGGCTGGCGGGCGTGCTCTACGCGCTGGCGGTGCTGATCAAGCCTGCCTTTGCCCCGGGCGCTGGATTGCTGTTCCTCTTTGCACCGTGGCGTTTCAAGATATGGTCAGCTGGTGCAGGCGCGGTATCGATGATTGCCTCAGTTCTCGTGCTTGGATGGCCGATACACCAAGAGTTCCTGGATCTATTACGAGAGCATAGCGGTTCGCTCCTCGTCATTCCCTACCACAACGCCCACCCGGTTGGCTGGTTCGAGCCTGCTCTATTCGGACCCGCAGACTATGCAATGCTTGAAACGAGGGCGCAGCCTGCGGTTCTGGCAGGGCTGAATCTCGGATTCCGTATCGCCTTGATCGGTCTGATGCTTGGTCTGGTCTGGCGGTTCACGTCTGGCGCAGCAGATACACCTGCCAAGCGAATCCTGATTTTCGTCGCTAGCCTGTTCGCTGGTCTTGTCTACGCGCCCGTCGTTTGGCCGCACTATCTCGCGCTGCTTTTTGTGGTCGTTGTGTACGTGATCACGATGCAACGGCACTTCTCGAGAGTTGCTCTGGTATTGCTTGGGCTCGTCGTATTGAGCGCGCCGCTGCAACACATCTGGATGGCCTCCAAGATTGTTGGTGTGCTGTCGCCGATGGGACAGTTTGACAATCTGATCCTGACAGTCCTGCGGGGCACGACAATGACGCTTATGCTGGCATTGGTTCTGGTGTTCCGAAAGTCTTTCGCCGAGTCGTTGCGAGACCGCGTTTGGTCGCGCCCCTTGGCCTGAACGGCCAGCGTTTAACTCCGCATTCTGACAAATCGAAGAAACGCTGCGAGCCCTGAAAAGCCGAGTATCGCCGCAACGGTGTTCTCGGACCCGACAGGCACATCGATCACCAGAGCGCCAAGCGCAACTGCCCCTCCTGCGTATAAGGCACTCGCCAACCGGCTGAGTCCGTTGCGCCATCGTGCCGGCGTCAACGTGTAAGCGAACGCACATACCGGATAGAGAACGATGATCGCTGCAGCAGCGTACGGCAAGGCAAGCCCTGCGACGGCTATGGCGATCATTGCCACTCCTATCGCAGCACACACGCCGAGCGGAATGTTGAGGGTTCCGGACGCAAACAAACGGCTTCGTTTGTTGGCTGACTGCCGATCGGAATAGATATCCAGCACGTCATTGATCAGAAACCCAGCAATGGACACCAGTAAAAGACAAAAGCTCGCAATCGCGACGCCTTTCCCAGCCTCAATCTTCCCTGCTCCAGACAGCATGAACGGAACAAACGGAGGCAATGCCCAAGGCCAAGTCGACGGTCGCATGGCTGTCACAACATCTGAAACACCCACGGCGTTTCGGTCAAAGCGACGCGTCACAGCAGGCCCCGCAGCAAGCAATCGGGCTTCATCGTCGGATTTTGCGACGACATAGACCCCTCTCGCCACAGCCCAGATCGGTCGGTCGGCGGGATGGTCGCCGATATAATCAAACGCCTCACCCCAACCGCGTTCAGCAAGACAGGCTTGGATAGCGTCCAGCTTGGCGCCGGATTTTCGGTTTTCTTTACCGCTCGCAATCACCACAGAGACGTATCCGAGACCATCGGCAACGATATTTGCCAAGCGCTCGTTCGCGGCTGTGGCCAGAATGACGGGTCTCTCGCTTGCTTCGCGCCGTGCGAAATCGACGACGGCTGGGTTAAAGCAAAAGTCCTCGAATTTGGGAGTAAAACGCTTAGCGACGGCTGCTTTCAAGGCGGCGCGGCCATTGCGAACAGCCCCTGCCGCGGCCAAAAACCCGAAGAAGTTCACCTTGGCTAGTGCGAAAAAACTCTCCCATAACGAGTCGCCATGAATGAGTGTTCCATCAAGGTCGACAACCAATGGAACAGCGTCAGCCACGTCTGTGTCTCGCACACCGTGCCGGTCTTCCGTCTCGCCGTTTCTCATAATCCCTCCCGCGCCCATGTGCGGTGTACCAAAGTTCAACAAGCCATCAAGCTGCATGCCAAGCCCACTCTTGTAGTTCTGGGGGTTTTGAATAAACAATGAGAGGAAGCGTGAGCGAATAGGAGACGAGTTTGATTGTGAAGCCAATGCGCCGCTGGATGCAAACACTTTCAGCGAGGATGGTTTTAATGCTCGCCTTGCTCTCAACCCAGGCGTGCTCCGCAAACGCATCACCCATCACAATCACGATCGATCCAAGCACGCAGTATCAAACCATGACCGGATGGGAAGCAACGCTGGATCTGGCGGAAAACCCTGCCGACCCAGAATGGGGCCCGGTTCATGACGAGATCTTGGATCGCGCTGTCGAGGAACTTGGTCTGAATCGCGTCCGCCTGGAGATCCGCTCCGGCGCAGAGACCCGAACCGACTGGATCGACAAAATGCTAAAAGTCGAAATCGACTATGACACTTGGAAGAGCCACCGATACCAGGTTCAAAACGACAATGACGATCCAAACAGCATCGACTGGTCAGGGTTCAACTTCAACGAACTCGATTGGCACGTGGAGGAGAACCTTCTCCCTCTCAAGGAAAGGGTAGAAGCCCGGGGTGAGAAGCTCTGGATCAATATCTGCTACGTCGCCTTCATAACCGGCTGGAACCCGCATCACGATCCGGATGAGTACGCTGAGTTCGTTCTCGCCACCTATCTTCACTTGCAGGAGAAATATGGTCTGGTGCCGGATACCTGGGAGGTCATCCTCGAACCTGACCTGAAACAGGATATGTGGTCAGGCAAGATGATCGGCGAGGCGATTGCCGCGGCTGGCCCCAAACTCATTGAGGCCGGGTTTGAATCTTCTTTCGTGGTGCCATCCGTGACGAACATGCGAAATGCGGTCCCCTACACAAAAGCCATCGCGAAAGTCCCGGGTGCGATGCAATATGTTAGTGAGATCTCGTATCATCGATATCGAGGTGCCAACCCACAAACGCTTAGATCGATTGCGAAACTCGCCGAGAAACATGGCAAGAAGACCTCCATGTTGGAATGGTGGTTCGGCAAAGGCACACACGCCGTCCTGCATGAGGATCTCAAGCTTGGGAACAACAGTTCCTGGCAAGGCCGGGTTCTAAACGGCCACTTCCGCGTGGAGGGGCGCAAAAGCAATCGACCGAGCCTGCGTCTGCAGCGAGAGGTGCGCTACAATAAATTGTACTTCCAGAATGTTCGCATCGGCGCTGTCCGCATTGGAGCAAGCTCGACCAATGAGCGGGCCATGGATCCCCTCGCCTTTCTCAATCCGGATGGTAGCATGACAGTTATCGTCAAGGCCGACGCGCCTGGCGACCTGCAACTACAAGGACTGAGCGACGGCGCCTACGCTGTCTCCTACGCGATCGCTGCTGAATCCCGGGAGCTTCCAGATCCGATCATCGGTGAAGGCGGTATGGCAACGGTCCGAATGCCGGGTCAGGGCGTCCTCAGCCTGACATCATACAGCCCGGCGACGCCTGAGTAGACGGAACAGGATAAGCAGGGCAAATGCGCCGCCATTCACGGCGACGGTAAGCGGATCCAAACCCACGGCCCAGAACCAATGGAAGTAAGCAAGTACGCCCGCCGCAAAGACCCAGTTTTGGAGCTTCTTCCATCCCTTGCCCAGTTTGCGAACACTGAAATCGTTCGATGTCACGGCCAACATTGTGAACAACACGAGACTGATCCAGGCGGCGATCAGGTCGGGTTCCTTGAAACTCTTCAGGATGCGCTCGAAATTCGCGACATAGAGCCAATAAACCGTGTGCACGACCAGATATCCGAATGATGCCACACCAAAATAGCGGCGCCGCCGGATCAACCAGTTCCGCCAGGGTGCTCGCGGAAACGCCTTGGTGAGCGGGGTAACGGCCAATGTCAGCAACAGGAAAATGCCGCAAATCGCGCCGGTCCAATAAAAGAACAACCCGCCTCTAGCCCCAAATACCCGGTTATCAATCAACAGCCAGACGAGCGGCAGCGTGAGAACGAACCAGAATATGTATTTGTTTTGCAGAGCCCACTTCATCCGGATTTCCCCTAACCTTTACGTCTATTGGGTTCCAGGACCATGATCTGTCAACGGGACGACTTGTCCTCGTCTAGCGCGGCGTCAGCTGGCCGTAGACTGCACCGTTCAACCCATCGACGGAAACATCGTTGGAGTTTACCGAAGGAAATGTTCCAGAACGACTAAACCCGGCAATTCCGATCGCGCCGTTTGCATTCGACGTCACATCTCTGAGAGCCTCTCTGCCCGTGCCGCCAATATAGGTGGAGTAACGGACTTCTGAGAGATCGCTCGAGAATTGCACCAGCATGCCATCTGCGCCGCCGGCATTGAAGGATTGCTCAGAACTTGAATCGGTCGGCAGGAATGAGGAGCGCGTCCCGCCCGTCGCTATGATCGTCCCGTCGGCCATTACATGGACGCCTTCGAGCTCGTCCTGGCTGCTGCCGCCCATATAGCTAGCGGCGACGAGCGATTGGCCATTTGACGACAGGATCGCAATGAAACCATCGCCTTCACTCGTAGAGCTTGATCCTGGATTTTCTTGAAACGCGCCTGACGTGGTCGGCAAATCTTTTGACCCTGTAAACCCTACGATAACCGGTTGGTCAGAGCTCGTTAGAGCCAATCCATGCGTTTCGACTTCTTCGAGGCGACTGCCGCCGAAGTAAGTAGTCCACAAGCGATTTTGCTGGTTCGAAAACCGGCTCACCAACATATCGAAATCGCCTGCATTGTTTGGCTGGTAGGCGTTTGAGCTGGTTGGCACATTGGTGGCATTGTCGAACCAGGAGACGAAGGCGCCGCCATCTGATGCCACTCGCACCGATGGGGTTGGCGTGAACAAGCCGCCTGTGCTGTTTCCGCCCAAATATGTCGCATAATCGACGGATTGTCCGTTGGCACTCAGGATCGCGTATCCTGCGTCAACAACACCCTGACGACTTCCCCGGTCTGCATCACCCGTAATGTGCGGGTTGGAACCATATGAGACAAATCCGATATGAGGGCGTCCTTGCCCATCTACGTCCATGTCGCGAATGAAGCCTCGGCTTGCTCCACCGAAATAGGTCGACCAAAGCAGCGATCCACCATCCGCCGAGAGTTTGGCGACAAAGCCATCCTGACCGCCATACAATCCGTTTTGCTGGTTATCGCCGGCATAACCGGTTTGCACTGCCCCACTTGTGGTCGGAAAACCGTTTCCAGCGCGGCCTGCGACAAGCACGTTACCGGATGGGTCTAGGTCAATCGCATAGGCCCGGTCGTAATTCGGTCCGCCAATAAACGTCGCCCATTCAAGCTGCCCGTTTGCAGCTATTTTGGCCACAAATGCATCCATGGGCCCTTCAGAGCCCAGATTCGACCCACCCGTCGCGAAACTCGTATCGTAAGCACCGCTCGTAACAGGGAAATCCGACGAGGATGCGCCGCCTGTGATGTAAATCGCGCCAGCGGAATCCATCACGATACCGCGCGTCATCTCCTGCCCCTGCCCAGAATTTCCATCCAGAAGCCCAAGCGAATCGACCGCGAAACCAGTTGAGGGAGGCGGAGGCGGTGGGGGTGGAGGCGGTGGTGGAGGTGGCGGCGGAGGAGGTGGTGGTGGCGGGGATCCCCCAATGGGTGATGGAGCCGGCGAGCTCCCGCCGCCTCCCGAGCAGGCCGCCAAGGCCAGGCATAGTGCCGTCAATGACACAGCAACTCTAGATTTTGCGTCCCACATTTCGAAATTCTTTCTGATCTTGCAGTCCGATAGCTCATCGCAGCTCTCGATCGCCTGAGGATTCATCCAGGTTCGAAGTCAGCCATACGGATCAATGTCCTCGCGAACAAAGTAAAATTCCATTAAAAATTGCACATTTAGCTGGTTTAAAAGCTAACCTTGCGACTGCGGGAGCGGCGCGTCAGCCAACCAATGCTCCACATCGTCCTTGTCACGAGCAGCCTGTTTAGGTGCCTTCTCGAAGATGACGGCAAGGAAAAAGACGAGAAAAGCAGAGACCGTAAACAACAGTGCGCCGGCGGGGACGACTAGCAGTAAGAAGACGGCGATCGAGACCTTGTTCAGCAACAAGCCCGCACCCGCAACGGTGAGTGCCAGAAGAAACAACGCGTTCAGCTTGTTCGTCATATCGTCAACCTTTCACGATTCACTGTGATTTGGAAAAGTTAAAGAAATTCAAACCCTGCTTAATCCCTTACCTCGTGTGGTGACGAATATTTGTAAATCAGCCAAGCGGAAGGTGTCCTCAGCTTTTTCGATCTGCGCCCAATTTCGCAATCGGCTCAAAGCGGAGGCGTTCCCGGGTATGCGCATCGCAGATCTGTGGCCGGGCCTGATACAATTTCAACGCTCCCCTATCCGGATACACCGGCCCTGACTTTTGCAGCGCGCGGTTCGCAGTTCTGACAATCGCTTCGAACCGATGCCGTCCCAATCTCTTGCGAAGTGTTCCGCTCACCCGCGCCGCCAATGAGGGCGCCGCACTCGCTGGCGACGACTCATCCGCCGGGGGAAGCCTGGCCTCCAGCTCATCCAGGGCTCGATATTCGATGGCCCCTTCACGGATTGCCTTGATATGTGCCGTGAAGAAATCGCCCCAGGTCGACTTCCCGGGGCCATTCAAGATGAAACGCTCATGAGCGAGATCAGAGACCAGAGCGGCACGGAGGGTCGCCTGGACCACATCATCGACATGAATGGCCGGGCACAGACCGATCGGGTCGGGCAGAATAACAAGACCGCGTCGCAGCGCTTCGCGAGGCGCATCCGTCCACATGCCGCTGCCGGGGCCATATACGATACCGGGCTGCAGTATGGCCACCGGCTTAGCGCTCGCGAGGAAGGCCTCTTCCATTTCGATTTTTGTATCGCGATAGTCTTCGCGTCCGGTGCGGGTCGCCGCCGCTTCCTCGTTTATGACACCATCCGGCCAATGATCATAAACAACCATCGAGCTCATGTGCACGACACGTTCCAGGTCGGACGCTTGGACTGCGCTGTTCAGTGTTGAAAATGCGGACATATTATCGCGTCCACTCGCGCGTACATCATAGGCGAGGTGAAACAATATCTCGTTTTCTTTCAATGCAGTTTCTACAAAACTGGGATCGGACAATGCGCCGGTCCAAACCGTCACGCCTTGCTCCTGCAGAGCTTTCGCGCCGTGCCCTGACCGCAAGATTACGCTGACCTTGGCGCCAAGATCGAGCAGCGCCACAACCAAGCGGCGACCGATAAACCCTGTGGCACCCGTCACGATAACGGTTTTACCGACAAATCCGGCCCTCGCCTCAGGCAAAAACACGTCTGGCAGAATTGGTCGATCGGAAGTCATCATCGCTCTAGTTTGGTCAATTTGGTTCATTCTGCCAGAGATTATTTGGATCGCCCTCTTTCGGAGGTGACGACTGGCCTTATTATTGCGTAAACCGGGGGACTTGAACCAATATTGTTGCTTATGAGGGGACTATGCGCATTCTGATTACAGGTGGAGCCGGATTTATCGGATCCCACCTCGCAGAAAGACTCGTTTCAGAAGGTCATGACGTCGTCGCTCTCGATGACCTCTCGACTGGACAGAAAAAGAACCTCGCGAGCCTCGAAGGAAACAATCATTTCCGCTTCATCGAGGGGTCCGTTCTGGACGCTGACCTAGTCGATCAATTGGTCGACGACGCGGATATGGTCTTCCACATGGCCGCTGCGGTGGGCGTGAAACTGATCATGGATGAACCCAGCCGGTCCATCCTGACTAACATTACCGGCACAGAGAATGTCCTGAAAGCGGCCATCCCGGGTAAAACACCGACCTTTATCGCTTCCACATCGGAAGTTTATGGCAAAACCACAAAATTTCCGTTCTCCGAAGACGACGATATGACCATCGGCGCAACCAAGAACCTGCGCTGGTCTTATGCCAGTGCCAAGCAATTGGATGAATTCCTGGCCCTCGCCTATGCGCGAGAAGTCGACTTGCCGGTTGTGGTGCTCCGTTTCTTCAACACGACTGGTCCGCGTCAAACTGGACGCTATGGCATGGTGCTGCCGAACTTTGTCGTGAACGCGCTCACTGGAAAGCCTTTGAAAGTGCACGGAACAGGTGAACAATCTCGATGCTTTGGCCATGTCTATGATGTGATCGAAGCCCTGCTCCGTCTGATGGACAAGCCGGAAGCGTTCGGCGAAGTCTACAATATCGGAACGGACCAGGAAGTTTCGATCATGGAGCTGGCACAAAAAGTCGTGGCAGCAACCGGGTCGACTTCAGAAATTGACCTTATTCCTTATTCGGATGTCTATCCGGAAGGGTTCGAAGATATGGCGCGGCGCCTTCCGAGTGTCGAGAAACTCCAGGCAGCCATCGATTTCCGACCGATGCGCACGCTGGATGAAATCATCGCCGACATTGTGACGGAGAAACGGGCAGCCTTGGGTTTGGAGGCCAATTAGTCCTATGACACCGATGGCTCGCCTCGAAAAATTTACGCGTGATGCCGCGACCGTGCTGTTGCCTCATGGCCTGCGAAAGTGGGTCCGCAAACAACAACGCATCCACAAGCTTCAATCGGTTCCGGTTGGCAAAGTCGATTTCGGTGGCCTTCGTCGCTTGTCCCCTATCAGCGCGATCTTTGGCCAGGATCGTGATCTCATCACGATTGAGCGGTTCTACATCGAAGAATTTCTGGAAAAGAACTCCGCCGATGTGAAAGGTCGATGCCTCGAAATGGGCGATCCGGCTTACATCGAAAAGTTTGGCGGCGAAAAAGTCACCCAGACTGACGTACTCAACTATGTTGAAGGCAATCCGCAGGCGACCATCGTCGCGGATCTCACCGATGCGCCACACATTCCAGACAACACGTTTGATTGCATCATCATCACACAAACTCTGCAGATGATCTTCGAAGTCGATAAAGCGATTGAAACGCTCTACCGGATCCTGAAGCCGGGAGGTGTGGTCCTGTGCACCTCGCACGGTATGACCCGCGTGGCGCGCCGCGAAGGCGTCGATGACTGGGGCGAATATTGGCATTTCACCACACAGTCAAAACGACGCCTGTTCCATACTCACTTTCCGAAAGACCATGTCGAGGTCTCAACGGTCGGCAACGTCTTCACCTGCATATGTAACCTGCATGGTCTAGGCGCCAGCGAGATTGACCCGATCGAACTCGCCACCCATGACCCAAACTTCGAAATGCTGGTCCTGGTGCGGGCACAAAAACCGCTGGACGCATGACACGCTGGTTCTCAGACCGGGATCATCAGATCCTTGCTGCGATATTGATGCTCGCACTCGGGCTCAGGCTTTGGGGACTGAACGCCCCGCTCTGGTACGACGAGATCACGACGGTGGAGACGCATCTGCGACTCCCCTGGGACGAAATGATGACGTCCTATTCGATGAACCATCATTATCTTTACAGTCTTCAGGCGAAACTGTCGGCGACCATTTTTGGTGAGTATGCCTGGAGCGTTCGCTTGCCCGCCATGCTGTTCGGCGTGGGATCGATCGCTGCAATGTGGATCCTAGCCAAACGAGTGGCAGGCGTGAAGCTCGCGCACGTGACCGCACTACTTCTGGCGCTTTCATTTCATCACATCTGGTTCTCCCAGAACGCCCGTGGATATACCGAGCTCGCGTTCTGGAGCACGTGCGGCATGATCTTCTTTCTTGAAGGGATGCGTCACCCGACCCTGAAGATCTGGTTGGCATACGCGGCCTGTCTGACGCTTGCAGTCGCAACACATCTCACCGGGTTCTTCTTCTTTGCGGCCCAGGGTCTCATCTGGCTCTTCATTTCTCTGATGACGGTCCAGCGCGTTGGCCCGATGCATGAGTCCATAAAGCTTCCCATCATTGGCTACGTCGTCGGCGGAATGGCCACGCTCGCCTTCTACGCTCCGATATTGAGCAGCGTGTTTGAAGTCGCGAGCACGGTTAGCGAAACCTCGCAAGTCGATGTCATGCAAGAGTATCAAAACCCGATTTGGGCTGTGCTCGAGGCCTTTCGGACGATCCTCGGGTCATTGGGCCCTTTCATCGGATTGATCGCGCTCGGCGTCATTGCACTCAGCCTTGTTGGCGCGCTTCAGCTGCGCAAACAGAGTCGACTGTTCGCACCCGTCATCGGACTACACATTGCGCTAACCATGGCGTTGTTACTCATGCTGGGCATGCGCATCTGGCCACGCTTCTTCTTCATCGATATCGGTTTTCTCATGTTGCTGATCGTCGTCGGCGTCCACGCAGCATGCGGATGGATGCGCGGAGTTGCGACCTTCCTTCCCGCGAAAACCGTGTTCCCTGCGGCGGTGGCGGCGATGACGCTTCTCTCCGTCGGTCTCGCTACTCGCAACTACACGGCGCCAAAGCAAAACCTATCAGGCGCAGTGGATTATCTTAGCACGGAGGTAGGCTCTGAAGCACGAGTTTACGGCATCGGCGTCGCTGGCACCCTGTATAACAGTTTCTACGGCGCAGATTGGTCTTTGATTGAGACTGAAGAAGACCTCAACGCCGCTTTGAAGACACCAGGACCAGTATACCTGGTCATCGCCTTTCCTGGTCGCTATTTCCGGGTGCTACCCTCCATGGACGCAATGGCCGACGCTGGTTCACTTGAACTTGTTAAACGTTTTCCGGGCACACTCGGCGACGGAAACGTTCTCATCTTCAAGCGAGGATAGACATGAATATCATCGTCGGATCTGGACCCGCAGGCGTCTCTGTCGCGATGGCACTTATTGCGCGCGGCCAGAGCGTCACGATGCTCGATGGCGGCCAGACCCTGTCTTCCTCTCTCGCTGAAAGACAAAACACGTTTGCTGCAAAACCACCCGCCGACTGGTCAAACGACGATACTGCCGCCTGGCAAGCGCCTCAATTGGAGCGATCCGGGGATCTCACCATGCGGCATGGATCAAGCCATGCGCAGGTTCCCAAAGACGAAACGTTTGACCCTTCGAGCGAATTTGCCGGACGCGCGTCTCACGCCGTCGGCGGTCTCTCCAATGTCTGGGGCGCCGCAGTCCTGCCCTATCGACAGGAAGATATCGAAGCCTGGCCAATCCGTGTGCAAGATCTGGCACCGCATTATCAGGCCGTCTCGCGCTTCATGCCGATTTCAGGTGCGAGCGGCGGCGACTTACAAGACCTGTTCCCCGCCTTCAATGCTGGTTCTTTGTCTTCCATCGAGACCGGACCACAAGGCGACGCGTTGCTGGAACGCCTGAATCGAATCCGAGACACGATGGCGGAAACGGGCGTTCACTTCGGACCAGCACGACAAGCGGTGTCTGGCGGATGCCATTTGTGTGGCCAGTGCTTACATGGCTGCCCTTGGTCGATGATTTACTCAGCGCACCAAACGCTGGCCGAGTTAAAGAGATCGGAACGGTTCACCTATCGACCGGGTGCAATGGTGGCCCGTGTCTCGGAGGAAGGCGAAACAACGCGGGTACATCTAGCTGATGGAACTGAGCTATCGGCTGATCGCGTTTTCATCGCAGCGGGCGTATACGCAACGGCCAGACTGGTTCTGAATTCAGTTCCAGAGACAGCCACCGCCCTGACCCTTCAGGACAGTCGGCAGGTATTCCTGCCCTTGCTGCATCGGTGGCGCACGGGAGTGGATCCCTCAACTGGGAAGCTGCACACACTCGCAAAGGTGTTCATCGAGATCGACAATGCGGACGTCTCTCCCTTCCTGACGCACTCACAGATCTATAGCTGGAACGAATTCTACGCCCGCGAAATGAGCGCCAATTATGGACGAATGCTTCCCGGAGGCTCTGCCCTGTTTGCTGCAGTTTCAAAACGCTTGATGGTCGCCCAGACTTTCGTTCACTCGGATCATTGCGATCAGGTGGAGCTCAGACTGGATCCGAATTCAGGTCGCTTGCGTACTTCAATCCTCAGCAACCCGGACATGCTGCCGACCATAAACCGCGCGACCAAAACTCTGGCTCGCGCCATGTCGAAGGCCGGGCTACAGCCTCTGACATTTGCCAAACGCCTCGAAGGCCCTGGGGCGAGTTTCCACACAGGTGGGACGCTACCAATGTCTGATGCGCCCGGCACGTTGCAAACGGACACTCTGGGGAGATTGTCGGGGTTCAATAATGTGCATGTCGTCGACGCATCCATACTACCGTCTATCCCGGCAAGCACGATTACATTCAGTGTGATGGCAAATGCGCACCGGATCGGTGCACTGATCTAAGCAGGTCCGTTCTCGAACGCACCTGCTTCGAAGGCTTGCGCAAGTTCGACGTCGCCCCGCTTGTGAGCGGCTTTAGCAAGCTCCACTCCGTAGGCGGCCAACACGCGATCCTCGCGCCACGTGCTTTCAAAGCCTTCTCGCGCGAGTTTGCCGTGGCGCTCTCTCCAGGTTTCGTCTGTCTGGATCGTAGTCATCGCCTGTATCAAGTCTTCCTCAGTCTCGAATAGGGCCCCCGCATCGGCCCCTTCCACGATTTCCGGGAACGGTCCAAGCCGTCGCGCGATCACCGGTGTGCCGAGTCGGAAGCTTTCGATAAGTATGATACCGAACGTCTCATAGCAGACAGATGGCACGATCAATCCGAGCGCCCCGCGATAGTATGCGTTTAGTTCATCGAGGTTTTTCCGGCCAAGAAACTTGATCCGGTCATTGCCGGACGCGAGCGCTTTCAATTCCTCGCTATATTCGCCATCCCCGAGAATGAGCAGGTCGGCATCCTCGTATTTGTCGAGTGACGGGAACACGTCCTGGAGACCTTTGATCTTCTCTAGTCGTCCAACGAACAGAAAGTATGGTCGGTCATGCTGCGCGGGCTCCGGAAGCGAAGCTGCGTCGATGTCCGGCAAGAAATATGGCAGCACCGTCATCTCTTTCTTCAACCCAAACTGCCTGTGCTTCTGGCGTGAGAATTCGCTCTTGGCGATGAGCAGATCGATCTGCTCAAGCTTGCGCTCGAGGAAACCAGTATAGCGCCACAATTGCGGTGGGCGTTTGTAGGACAGAGTACATTTCAGACAGGAGCGCTCCTCACAGAGCGCCTTGTTCTCTTTCCAGAGCACATGCATCGGACAAACCAGCCAATGCTCATGCGCTTCATAGATTTTGAGGGCATCGCCAAAATCGAGCAGACCCGGTCCGCCGACGAGAGACGTATTATTGTGCCATATGATGTCGAAGGCGTTCTCTTGAATGAGTTGCTTGATCTTCCCGCCATGCACCAATGGACGACCGGTTTGCTGGGTCAACAGATTGGTCATCACGGGCCATTCGGAAGACAGAGCGATCTCGGCGACCCCATCATCTGAATAAGTTTTACCTTCGATCTCTCCGCCCATGGTCTGATAGGCGTCTTTGTCATGCACTACGGTAACGTGATGCCCACGTTTCACGAGCGCTTGCGCCATCCTCTGAACACCGACCGCATCACCGCCAAAAGAATATGGCGGGTAAAACGTCGTGAACATCAGAATTCTTAAGGCACGCATGATCGATCCCACTCCAACAGCTCGTCTACACTCAAGTTTTAGGCCAATTTGGCAATGTTATTTTGCCGAGGCGGATACTGATTTGAGAGCCGCATAAAAATGTGCCAAACCGCAAGCTCCCCACTGGCACCTAATTTGCGTAAATTTTGGTCAATCAAGGGGTTTCCGCGGCGATTTCAATCGCTGAAGTGAGTGGTAAATGCTGCAGCAAACGACTATCGCATCAGGGCGAGAAGAAGCCATTGAAGCCGAGGGAGCGCCCCTCCGGATATTGCAGTTTGTGACCAATTTCTACAAAGGCGGCGGTATTCAAACGCACGTTCTAGAGCTGTCAAAGTGGCTGGAGGATCACGGCCATCAGATCTGGTATGCTGCAGAACCACGGCGCTCCAGCTATGATCCTGAGGCCGAGAACTTCATCCCTCTCTCAATGGCAGATGTCGCCAAGGTTGACGGCAATCTTCCATCAAGGGTTTTCGCCATGCTGCGGAACGCGATGAGGCTTCGCAAGGCTATAGCGAAGCACAAATTCGATGTAATCCATGTGCATGAAACCGCGCCAGCTCTTGTCGCCAGACTTGCCGCAATAGGTCGGAATATTCCGATCGTCATGACGTTTCATGGGTCAGCGCCGGACAGAATTCCGAGCGCAGCTCGCATTGGCCAGTATTGCGCCGATCTCGTCGCGTCCCCCAGCCGGATATCTTTGGACGCGCTGATCGAGAATGGGGTCCGAGCGGACAAAACCAAAGTGCTGCGCCTTGGGATAAAGCCATTGAGAGCCGTCACGGACTCCACAATTTCTAAACTGAAGGAACGGTACGCCAAAAACGGCGGTGGCCACATCGTTTTCAGCCCATCTCGGCTTGCTCCGCAAAAGGGTATCGATGTCATGATCGAAGTCGCCAAGCGCGTAATCGAGCAAATGCCCGATACGCAATTCGTGGTCGCAGGCGGCGGCGTTCTGACCGGTACCGTGAACGCCTGGGCCATGGCCGCGGGCGTGGATAAGAACATGCACTTTCTTGGTGCTATCGACACCGTTCCGGAGCATTTGCGGGCGTCCGACCTGTTCTTGCTAACCTCTCGCTGGGAAGCTTTGCCGATCTCGATTGTTGAGTCTTTCAGGGCGGGATTGCCCGTGATTGCAACCGATTGCGGCGGGGTTTCAGAACTGGTTGACGATCAAGTGGGAGCGCTATGCGAAGTTGAAGATGTCGAAGGCTTGGCAAACGCTGTGCTGTCCCTGCTGCAATCGAAAGCGCTGCGCGATGAGAAAAGCGAAGGGGCACTAAAACGAAGCCGGGAAAACCGGTTCGACGTCGAGCACGTCCACTCAGAGTTTGAGGCCACCTATCGCGACATTGTAAGGCGCAGTCGAGCCTAGAGATTGGGTTCCGATCTCAAGACCGACTAAGAAATTGCTGCGCCAAGTCTATTCGGTTTCGCATCAAAATTAGTGTTCCAAACGCGTAAACGACGACGCCCAACAATCCGCTCAGCGCGATCACAACCAGATTGGGCCAATCAGGCAGCACTGCCAGCAAGCCTGTCACTGCCCCGGCCATGAGAGCGCTGGTGACGAGCGGCGGAACGTGTTGTCGCGCTAGTGTCGTCAAACCGATACCTGCAAGGTTCGAAACGATGGCAAATCTCGCGATCCACAGCACCAGAAACGATCCGGCAAATCCGCAGGATACGCCCACTAAACCATTTGCTTGCAGGGCAAACACCCCGCCAGCCGCCAGAGCAACGTCTAACCACGCAACAAGGGCGAGTGTGCCGACTTTCCGGGCTGCCAGGCAGTAAGACTGGTGGACAACCTCGATCGCCAAATAGGCGCCGATAAAGCCGACGATCATTAAAGCATCTGAGGATGGTGCCCACTTCTCTCCAAACACCAGCTGTACGATTGGCGACGCGAGAACGAGCAGGCCAAAAATCGCCGGAAATGCAATCCAGCCAGACAGCTTCGACACGTCTATCAGCAATTCCCGGGCGGGTTTGCCCTCTCTCAGTCGCGCAGCAAACGCCGACTGTGAGACCATTCGGATAGGTGTTGAAACCAGGAACGACGCGATCTCAACCAGACGCCATGCGAGCGAAAAGAACCCCAGCACTGTTGGGCCAAGCAATGCTCCGATTAAAGCCATTGGCACCTGCACGCGTGCGATCTGCGCGGCGCGGAATGCGAGCACGGTGCGCCCTAATCCAAAAATCTCGCGCAGGGCTCCGAGCTCAATCGCAAGCTTTGGTCGCCAGGATACAGCGCCCCAGGCAAGGACAGTATTCACGCCCACTTGCACCAGTCGTTGCGCCACAAGCGACCAAACTCCGTAACCGTTGAGCGCCATCCAAACAGCGACGACGCCGCCACAAACGACGCCAGCAACCGCGCGAATGGCAAGCGCCTTAAATTTCATGTGTCGTCGGAGCAGACTTGCTGGAACTGCCCCCAAAGCGACGAAAATGACAGATGCGGCGAGATACTGGATCAGAGGGACAACAATTTCCTGCTGATAGACCCCAGCGATTAGACCGGCACTGCCCCATAGCGCCAAAAACAGCGCCCCGGAGAATGCGATCAAACTGTAAAACACCGCGTCTGAATGGGCTTGGTCTTCGCTCGGCGCGGCCACCAGGTATTCGGTTAGCGTTTCGCGCACTAGAAATTCACATAGAATGACGATCGCGGCCGCCATTGCGAGCAAACCAAACGCCTCAACGCCGAGGAGCCGTGCGAGAATGACGAAAATCAGGACGTTGAACGCCTGTTCGATCCAATTTCCCATGGCCATCCAGGCAATGCTGGCTCCGACCTGTTGGCGATCTTCACTCATTCGATTGGATCTCTCCCAATTCGCCGGGCTATGCGGCGGAGTGAAACGCTGCAAAAGAGATGCCTGAATCCGCGGCAATTGTCGAGAGATGGGCACGCGCCGTGCATATCTGTTTCAACTCTGATCCAACCAGGGATAGAGTGGCGCCATTCGTGGCGGGTAGCCGCGCTAAAGTGGGGAAGAAATGTCAGCAAAAATGCCTGATTTTCTGGTGATCGGCGCCGCGCGCGCGGGAACGACCGCGCTACATGCGTATTTGCGCCAACATCCCGAGATCTTCATGCCCGCGCACAAAGAACCCAATTTCTTTGCATTTGAAGGCCAGGCGCTCAACTGCGCAGGGCCCGGCGCGGACTATATAAACAACTCCGTGGTTGATCTGGCCGCGTATCAAGCGCTGTTCGCTGATGCTCCCGCTGGAGCGACCTGCGGAGAGGCCTCTCCGCTATACCTCTACTCGGACACCGCTCCCGAGCGGATCAAGTCTCACACACCCTATGCAAAGATGATCGTCATCTTACGCAACCCCGTCGAACAAGCCTATTCTCACTTCATGTATGCGACGAAGCAGTGCATTGAAAATGAAGCAGATTTCAGTCGGGCGCTCACCCTAGAGACAGAGCGCTTAGAACAGGGTTGGCAGCCGCTTTTCGGCTATTCGTCCTTCCCGCGATATGGTGAACAGTTGGCGCGCTACCTGGAGCTGTTTCCTCGCGAGCAGTTACTCATCCATCGATATGAGGACTATCAAAGCGACCCAGATGGTTTGATGCGTGAGATCTTTGAGTTTGTCGGCGTCAATCCCGCGTTTACTCCAGACATGAGCGGTAAGCTGAATGCAGGCGGAGTTCCCAAAAACCAGGCAATTCAAGACTTCCTGATGAAATCCAACCCGGTGACAAAGGCAGTCGGACTTGTTGTGCCAAAGAATACCCGGCTCAAGATCCGCGACTGGCTCGCCAAAAAGAACATGGATGCACCGGACGTTCTGCCGCCCGAAGCTCGCGCGGTGCTCATCGAACGTCTGTCAGATGACATCGCCGCACTCGAGCAATTGCTAGATTGGGATCTGTCCGATTGGGTGCGCTAAATCCAGGCGAGGCGGATCTTTTTCTCATCCACGACCTGAAGGCGGTTGAATGGCGTGTTTCTTGCTATTAGCCCTGTAGTTAGGGACATTTAGAGGCACACAGCCATGGGGACGTTAAACATAAAATCAGAGCTGCCGGAGTCCGGCGGATCCGCCCTGCCTCCGCTTGGCGTTGAGTTAATGGAAAAGCTCAATTCCAAAACGGCCCGAGTAGGGATTATTGGTCTCGGATATGTCGGTCTTCCCCTTGCCGTAACCGCGGCGACTCGCGGCAATCCGGTCGTCGGGATCGAGATCAACTCGAACAAGAACAGCCTCCTCGAACAAGGCTCGAGCTACATCGACGCAGTGAGCGATGAAGCTCTCCAGGCCGTTATCGGCAAAACCTTTTCCAGCACGTCCAGTTTTTCCGCGCTTTCCGAATGCGAGATCATCGTTATTTGCGTGCCGACGCCATTGTCATCCCACCGCGATCCGGACCTGTCCTATGTCGAATCTGCCGGGGGCGAGATTGCAAAACACCTTCGTCCAGGCACGCTGATCGTTCTGGAATCAACGACTTATCCTGGCACAACTCAGGACATCCTCGTTCCAATTCTGGAAACCAGCGGCTTGAAAGCTGGTGAAGATTTCTTCATGGCCTCATCGCCTGAGCGCGAGGACCCAGGCAACACGACCTTCAACACCTCGACCATCCCCAAGATCGTCGGGGGTGACGGAGAAATGGCGAGCCTTCTTGCACAAAAATTCTATAGCGGTGTGGTGGATCGGGTCGTCCCGGTATCCTCGACGCGCGCTGCTGAAGCGGTCAAGATCACGGAAAACATCTTTCGAGCCGTCAATATCGGTCTCGTGAACGAACTAAAGACAATTTACGATGCGATGGGTCTCGACATTTGGGAAATCATTGACGGTGCGGCGACAAAGCCGTTCGGGTTTATGCCCTTCTACCCTGGGCCGGGGCTGGGTGGGCACTGCATTCCGATTGATCCGTTCTACCTGACGTGGAAAGCACGCGAGCACGACCTGCCGACCAAGTTCGTTGAACTGGCAGGCGAAGTGAACCAGTCGATGCCACGCTATGTTGTGTCTCGAACACGTGAAGTCATCGACAGAACGACTGGCAAAGGTCTGTCAGCAGCAAAAGTTCTTGTGATCGGCGTCGCGTACAAGAAGAATGTCGCGGATATGCGTGAAAGCCCTGCCCTGCGCATTCTCGAGAATTTCGAGGCCGCCGGCGCTAGCGTCGACTTCTATGATCCGATGGTGCCTTTCATTCCCAAGAATGACGAGCACCCGACCCTGGAGGGACGGAAATCCGTCTCCGAGAGCGCGCTTACTTCCACCGCGTATGAGGCAATCGTCATCGCGACCGATCATGACAAAGTGGATTATTCCGCGCTTTGCAACACGGGCATTCCGATCATCGACACCCGCAACGTAATCGCACGTCACGGCCTGCCGATGGACACTGTCACTAAAGCCTAAGCGTATGAAGCCGGTTTAATCCGCTGGCGAACAGCCCGCAGCATCCGACGCATTGCGAGATAGGTCGCACCTTTCCCGTCCAGAAAGTCCTGCCAACGCTTAAGGTCCTGATAGTAAAACATTTCAAGCCGCGGCAGATCATGGATGTAGCTGGCGCGCGTCGCCACACCATGCTCTACGCCCACAGACAATTCATAGTGGCATTCGATTTCGGCCAGCGCTGACGCATTCACCTGCCCATAGGGTGGTGCAAAATGGGTGGCCGTTTTGTTGAGCTGCGCCTCGAGGTCTTGTTTAGAACCAGCGATCTCTTCGCGTTGCTGGTTCTTGTCGATAGACGTGAGCGCGACGTGATGCCGGCCATGTGGCGCGATATCGACCAGGGCTTTGTCCAGAACCTGTAGATCAGGCCAATCCAGGAGCGGGCGCGTCGCATCGTGGCCGCCATACCAGTCCTCCTCGCCGCCCGTTTTTCGCGTCGGGACGAACAGCGTACTCGGAAAGCCGAGCCGCTCCAGCACGGGGTGCGCATGATCTTTGAAGTCGACAAACCCATCGTCGAACGTAATGGCCATCGATTTTTCGGGTAGGTTTTTTTTGCCTCTGTGCCAGGACGCAACCTCATTCAGCGAGACGACTTGATAGTCGCTCTCCGCGAGCAGGGTCATCATGGCTTCAAAGGTAGCCGGGGCGATGGAGGTTGGACCTCCCGCCTCCGAAATTGAGTGAAACATCAATATGGGGACGTGCGTCGCAGCCTTGTTCATTTTTAGTCTTCTACCACATGCGTTTCGAACTCTTCGCGCAGTTCGGCCCAGCGCTCACTGTCGAAGTTCCCAGCCTCGTCGAGGCAGCTGACAGCTCCATATGCCATAGAAAGGGCGTGGTGGGTATTATCGTGCGCGAACAAGCCCTGGCGTCCAAAGGTCAGAACATTTTCCAAACTGGAGACCCACTCGTCCATGACCGCAAAATTATCGGCATAGCTCCGGTTATAGACAGGATAGGCAAATGGCAGGCGGCGGGTTTCAACTTTCAGCGTGTTGGCAGTCAATTCAAGGCCCGCGGCGCGGATCCATTCGCGCATTTTCTCGCCGAGCGCCTCGTTGGAAAGGTCCCAATGCTCATCGCCGGGGTCCGCAGGAAGCTCCGCGCACAGGACGGTGCGCCCTTTAGGTTCGGAAGTTGCTGAATAGTTTTTCGGCTCCGACATACGCGACATCGGAATGGCAGCTTCCGGGAAGTAGTGAGCATCATATTCGGTGAACTCATCGGTATCGAGAACGAGATAGATCAGAATCATCCCGCGATACTCAATGTTTTTGGCGGCTGTCTTGACGGTTTCTGGAACCGCATCTCCCGCAGCTCGGATGAGTGTGGAGATGGGCAGCGTCGACCAGATTTTGTCGGGCGAACTTGTCTGCAAACCGGATGGCGTTTCAATCGTCAGCGACTTCACGCGGTTGCCATCGAGGTCGAGCCCGACCACTTTTGAGTTCAGCGCAATGTTTGCACCAGACGATTCTGCCGCCGCTGCGAACCCCGTACAAATTTGGCCAAATCCTTCTTTCGGATAGTAAAACTTCCCAGTTGTCGGCGACTTCAAACCAGGCAGCTGGCCAAAAATCTTCTTGAGAAGTTTCGGCAGCGAGCTTCCAGAGACCCGTCGTTGCGCCAATGTCGTTGCGAGCTCATCCGGGTCTTTGCCCCAGAGCTTGCGCACGTATGGAAAATAGAAGCTTTCGCACATTGTCTTGCCCAGTCCGCCGAGCAACACTGTTTTGAACGTCGGATCGTCAGTCTTCGGCGCGCGGAATTTCGCAGTCAGCGCGTCAAAGAAGAGCGAGAACGCAAACGGAATCGGAAGCCGTGTGGCCAAATCAAGCGGCTTCAGCGGAAAATGAATCCACGATTTTCGCAGACGGATCCGGCCGTGCCGCGGACGTAACAAGAGATCATCGCCCAGAATTTCCTGGATGTGTCCCATGATTTCCGGGTCTGTGACGGGGTGCAAGCGGTGGCTGCCATAGTCAACTCGAATGCCTTCAACATCGAAACTTGCAGCGTTCCCGCCGACGATCGGTGCGCCTTCATGTAAGGTTACGTCAAACCCGGTTTCCTGGCGCAGCTTCCACGCCGCCCCCAAGCCTGCGGGGCCACCGCCCAGGACAGCGATGGAATGCGTCGCACTCTTTGTTGCTTTATCGGTATCAGCCATTCTTCGTCCCCAATGGTTCAGCGCCTTGTTGCGCTGACTTGAACTTTCCAGACCAGGCTTGCACGCCCAGCCCAATCAATCCGGTTGAAATCAAAATTGTCTGCCAGACGAACCCGACTGCGATGACCACAGGAGATTCAAAAGCGAACGCGGCAAATAACGCCGCTAAACTCGCTTCCCGTACGCCTAGACCACCGAGACTGATCGGCAATGTCGCGATCAGCTTTGCCAATGGCCAGGCGAACAACCAAATCGCGACGTCCGTCGGCCCCATCATGCTCCATGAAAGCACAAGATTTAGGCACACAAAGCTGGTCTGGATCACAATCGATAGCACAGCGCTGATAAGTATGCGCGTACGGTGCGCGGCCATGTAGCTCGCAATGTCCGCAACGAGTTGCCCCATCTTGCCCCGCCCCGTTGCGCGGGCTTCGATAAATCGCGCGATCGTCGGCAGGACGGCATAGATGACCAATCCCATAACAATGAATGCCGCAGCGATGGCCTGCAGCCACACTCCCGTCTGGCCAGCGGTTCCGAGTAAAGCGGCGCCGAACGCCGCGATCATAACAAGGACGCCAACATCGATCAGGCGGTCCAGAATAGACCCGGTCACAAGCTTCGATTTGGAGGTCACTTTTTGTGAGAGAATGGCTGCGCGCGCGACATCGCCGCCGGCGACCCCAGGCAGCGCCACATTTGCGGCTAGTCCGGCGAAGTGCGCCTTCAAGATCATTGGGAATGGCAGCTCCTGACCAACGAGAAGACCCCATTTGAACGATGCCAGAACGTGCCCAACGAGAAAGCTTGCGAGTACGCCGAGCCAGACAACGGGACTTGTTCGGGTCATCCCTGCCCAGATTTCTTCAATTGAAACAAAGTGAAAAATCACCGCCAGAACTGTGGCGGTGAAAACCAATTTCAACCCTGTGGCCAGATATGGCCTGGATCGTATCGTCTGAGGCGAGGCGTCCGTTGTCATTGTCCGATCGCTCTATCCGTATCGGCCTATTTGAAGTGCAAGCGCGAGATCATGTCGGCAATCAAGCCAAGCGACCAGACCACCAGAGCGGCGAGTAAGGCAAAGATCGCACTCTCCGACAGATTCATCTGGAAGATGTCGTAGATCCCTTTCGCAGCCCCAAGCGCAAACAGAACCGCACCGAGCGGCAGGAAGACGCGTAGCGGATGGAACAGGACGATGATCCGCACCACAAGCAGCATGAAGCGGAAGAAATCCGTTGGACGGATCTTCGAATGTCCGACACGTTTTGCATACGAGATCGGCGTATAAACAACGCGCAGGTTAGAGCAGATCATGCATAGAGTACTGGTCGTGCTGAACGAGAACCCGTCTGGCATCAAGCCCAGGAACCGTTCAATCGACTCGCGGCGAAAAACGCGTAGCCCAGAATTCAAATCGGGAATTTTGCGCTGTGCCAGAATGTTCGCCAGCTTGTTCAAAACCCACTTTGCAGGTTTCCGCACCAGCGGCACACCCGTCATTGCTGCACCGCGGTTACCGACAATCATGTCGGCTGTTTCGCACAGTTCCAGCATTTCCGGGATCTTGTCGGCTGGGTAAGTGCCATCCGCGTCAATGATCGCCACGAAGTTTGACTTCGACTGAACAATTCCGGTTTTCAGCGAGTGGCCGTAGCCAACATTCTCTTCTTTACGGATAACGCGGGCAACGGTCTGAGCGGCCTTTTCGTAAGTGCCGTCGGTAGACCCATCATCGACCACAACGATCTCGGCATCGAGCCCAGCTGATTTGATCATCTCATCCAGCTGCTCGATCGTCGGGACGATCGCGTTGACTTCATTATAGGCAGGAACCACGATCGACAGATCATAGACGCGCTCAACAGGTCGTTTCTTGCCCTTCACTAGCGTGTCCTCTTTTACCATGGCTGTCATCTTGTTCCCCAATCAACACTTTAAAAATGCTATGCAGCAAAACCCATACCAGTCCCGTTTGCCGCTAAGCCGTCCCGCTTCGATAGCTCTATCGAACGAACCGAAAGAAACCTCTAATCTGATCGATCAGAGTTCCGGTATTATTTGATCGCAATAAATCCTTCGAAGCAGATATGCTTGAAAATCGTCATGTGATCCACGAACCCGGCGCGCTGCAGGAGATCAATGTTTCCCGCAGTGGAAAACGG
The DNA here is from genome assembly GCA_043513745.1 of Hyphomonadaceae bacterium. Taxonomy (GTDB): domain Bacteria; phylum Pseudomonadota; class Alphaproteobacteria; order Caulobacterales; family Hyphomonadaceae; genus Henriciella. Next base: position 2,773,987 of record CP121341.1, on the reverse strand, counting down.
ATCCAGGACCCCTTTCAGACTGCCTGTCTTGGACAGGATTTCCTCAGCAGAAAAGCCCTGCTCTGTTTTGAAATCATTGTACAAAGCCGACATCATGTCCTGAAAACGCGCATCCGGCCCGCGAACCTTTTCGAACATGATGAACGCGCCACCCCAGTTGAGGGACTCATAAATCTTATCGAATATTTCCTGGCGATACCGAGGCGGAATGAATTGCATCGTGTAATAGGACACAATCAGATCTGACTTCTCGAATTCGAATAGCCGAACATCGTCAACTGAAAGCTCGACATTCTTCAGGCCCTTGCAGTGCGACTTGGCCTTGGTGATCATTGGCTTTTCAGTGTCAAATCCGATCCAGCGCGCGTCTTTTCTGGCTTTGTGGCGTGTCGCAAGCTTACGCAGCAATTCACCGGTCGAGACACCCATTTCGTAGACGACGCTATCATCATGAATGAAATAGTCGCTGTATTTGCAGACCAGATCATGGCCCTCTTCATACATCGGCACCGATTGGCGGATGTGTTCGACAAATGTGTCCGCGACGTCCCCGCCAAATGACCAATTGGCGTTACCTGCTTCAATGTCGTGGCCGACTTTCATGGTCCCCGTCTCCTAATTACTGCGCCCCACAACGCAAAGACTATGCCAACGTATCTCATCCAAGCAACTGAACGAACCCCTATTTATATACCGAATTCGCGAGATTCGCTCACAAACGCATAGTGTTGACGAAAATCGATACCCTCATTACGCGAACCCGCTTGATTTTTCAGCAAGCCACCATTTGGATGCATTAAATCGTTGGCACGGGTCTTGCTTTTTAATCGGGGACATTAAAGACAAGTCTGTATCACAGGGGACATTCGAAGATGGACGGGACTCCCGTAGGCGCAGAAACGCTGCCCATACAAGAAGATCGCGGAGGCGAAAGCCGCACGACTGTTGCCATTATTGGTGGCGGACCTGCCGGACTGACGTCGGCATATGAATTACAACGCAACTCAACCGACTACAAACCGGTCGTATTTGAAGCGGACAAGATTGTCGGCGGCATCTCACGGACCGAGTCGCATAACGGGTATCGCTTTGATATTGGCGGCCACCGCTTCTTCACCAAAGTGAGCGAAGTCGAAGAGGTCTGGCACGAAATCCTGACCGACGACTTTATTACGCGTCCTCGTAAGAGCCGGATTTTCTATCGCGGGAAGTATTATGATTATCCGCTGAAGATCACCAACGCGCTGATGAATATCGGTCTGATTGAATCGATCCGAGTGGGTCTCAGCTACGTTAAGGCCCAGATCTTTCCATCCAAGCCAGAAGAAACATTCGAACAGTGGGTCTCAAACCGTTTTGGTAAGCGACTATTTCAACACTTCTTCGAAACCTACACCGAAAAAGTGTGGGGCATTCCGTGTAGCGAAATTCGGGCTGACTGGGCTGCGCAGCGGATCAAAAACCTATCGCTTATGAAGGCTGTTTGGAACGCTCTTACGGGCGCCAATGACACTGCCAGCCTGATCGAGGAATTCGAATATCCTCGTCTCGGACCTGGTATGATGTGGGAAAAAGCCTCTGAGCTTGTCCAAGAAAATGGCGGCGAAGTTCGCATGGAAGAGTGGGTTAGCCGCGTGTTCCTGGACGGCAACCGCGTGACCGAGATCGAGGTTATCAAGGACGTGAACGGCGAGCGCACGCCTTATCGCATGGCCGCAGATCACTTTATCAATACAATGCCGGTACGCGAGCTGATCCACTGCATGGATCCACCTCCGCCGCAGCACGTGATCGACGCAGCTGATAAGCTAAAATATCGCGACTTCCTTATCGTCACGCTGGTCCTGGATCATCCGGATCCGTTTGATGACAACTGGATCTATATCCACAGCCCGGAAGTAAAAGTCGGCCGGATTCAGAACTTCCGCGCCTGGTCGCCGGAAATGCTGCCAAACCCGGAAAATGCCTCAATCGGCATGGAGTTCTTCTGCCACGAAGGCGACGGACTTTGGGAGACCAGCGATGAAGACCTGATCAAACAGGCAGCCGAAGAGTTGGAATTCCTCGGACTCGCTTCCAAGGACAGCGTCATTGATGGCTGCGTGATCCGCCAGAAGAAAGCCTACCCCGTCTATGACGCGGTCTATAAAGACGCGCTCGATACGATCAAGGACTGGATCCTTACACTGGAGAACTTCCAGACGGTTGGGCGCAACGGCATGCACCGTTACAACAACCAGGACCACTCCATGCTGACCGCAATGCTCGCGTCCAAGATCATCATGGGCGAGGAGCACGACATCTGGAACGTGAATGTAGAGCGATCTTATCACGAAGAGTTTCAGGTTGATAAAAAGCCGGCACTCGAAAAGAGCTAAATTTCGACTCTCATGCAAATGCGCGATCCGAATTAGCCAGACAAAACAGAAGCAGGCGGTCGAAATCCGCCTGTTTTTTAATGTGTGGTATCGACGCAGCAGCCAAAATTGCCTTGCCTTGACGCCTAACAAAGCGTTAATGTCTAAATTGGTGGCAAGCTAAAATTTCTGGCGCGAGTTTTGCAGTCTGAGGTTGAAGCACGGTGCAGGTTGCGTCTGCATTGGGGACCAATGCCACCATCCGTACAGAACGTGCGTGGTATAGTAAGGGGACAAAATTGGTTAAGCAGAATGTCAGCCAGGGCAATGCCGTGCGCATTTGCGTTATCGTGCCCGCCTATGAAGCATCTCACTATCTTGAACAATCTCTGCCACCGTTAATCGCGTTGCGCGATGGCGGCAGCGTCGAAGAAGTTATCGTTGTAGATGATTGCTCCCCTAACCCGGATACCGCGGAGACGGCAAAGCGCTTTGGCGCCACCGTCCTGCGCGCTGCGAAGAATGGCGGCCCCGGCGCTGCGCGTAATCTGGCGGCAACCAAGACGGATTGTGACTTGCTGTGGTTCGTAGATGCAGACGTCGTCGTGCATCCGGAATCAGTTACGCGCATTCCGCTCACGTTTACCGATCCGGCGGTCCACGCGATGTTCGGATCTTATGACGAGAACCCGCCTGCTCCCGGATTTGCTTCTCAGTACAAAAACCTGATGCATCGCTATTATCACACGCATTCCAACCGCGACGCGACAACCTTCTGGTCCGGCTGCGGTGTTGTGCGCCGTGAAGCCTTCCTGGCCCTGAACGGGTTCGACATCGTCCAGTTCACCAAACCTTCGATCGAGGACATTGAGCTCGGCTATCGCATCCGCGAAGCTGGCGGAAAGATTGCGCTCGATCCCGACCTTCTCTGCACGCACCTGAAAGAATGGACTCTGCGTGAGGTTGTTATGACCGATGTGGTGAAACGGGCCATTCCTTGGTCTCGGTTGATCGCAACGCGAGATATGCCCGAGAACAATTTAAATGTCTCAACTCCGGAACGCATTCGCGCGGGGATTGCCGGCTTGTGGGCTGTATCTATTTTGCTGGCGATGACCAGCTTGCTTTGGCCGCACGGTGCGATGATCTTCATGGCGATGACGATCATCATGGTGGGCGCGAACTGGCGCCTGCTCTCGTTCTTTACGCGTCGAAAGGGTTTACCCTTCGGGCTCGCTGCGCTGGCATTTCACCAAGTCTATTACATCTATAGTGCTGTAACATTCAGCCTGGTCAGCCTTCGCCACCGCCCAGTGTCGCGGAGCGAGGTCTCTGCCTCCTAAGCCATCCTAATGTCTACGGGTCAAACACCATGCGTTTGATCAATTGTTTCCTCGGTTGCCTTGTTTCTACTAGGATTTACACCAAAACCTTGTAAAAGGTTGAGTGTTCGCTGCGGAACCATAAGAGGAACAGGATGATTCAACTGGATAAAACTCCAGTCTATCAACGTGCGAAAAATTGGCTGCGCGCAATCCGCTGGCACCATTTGATCCTCGGGGCGCTACTCTTTGGTATCACACTTCGGTTGGTTCACTTTGGGTTCGGCCGCATGCTCTGGCTCGACGAAGCAACGATTGCGCTAAACTTTATCAGCAGAGACGGCGGCGACTTCTTTCAAGCCCTGGACTATCGTCAGTTCGCTCCACCAGTCTGGATGATCCTATCCGATGGCTTTTGGAGCGTCACACAAAACCTGGAATATGGCGCGCGATTACCGTCGCTCCTGGCAGGACTGGCGGCATTAATTCTGTTTTGGCGCATGGTGCAGGAGAGATTTCCACCTGCCGTGGTTTTCATCACCGTCTTTGCCTTCGCCTTCTCCTATATGCCGGTTTACTATTCGGCCGAGATCAAACCTTATGTGTTCGACCTCTTGCTGAGTGTGCTCCTGCTCAAGCAGGGGCTGCGTCTTCTCGAGAATGAAGACTGGCCTCTTAAAGACACGGCGCTTCTCGGATTGACCTTCATTATGGGCAGCTGCTTTGCGATGGGAGCCCCCATGGTGATTGGTGGCATCGGCGGCGTATTGGGATTGAAAGCCCTATTGGAACGTCGTTGGACGGCGCTAACGATAATAGCGGTGAGCGGCGCAGTAGCGGGCCTGATATATCTCATTCCGGCGATTTCGGCCTTTCAAGTCCAAATCGATCAATCGGGATTTGATGAAGGTGGAACCGGGCACTTCTTCAATCGTCATTTTGCTCCCTTTCCTCCGACCAGTCTTAGTGATTTCGCTTGGTATGCAGAAATCGTCCAGGACACGCTGACACCCATGGTGGGCCGCGAGTCGGCTTATTCATTCGTCATCATGATTATCCTGGGAAGCGTCTTGGTCGCAAAGCGCTCAGCATGGAAAGCAGCCCTGATCCTGTCTCCAATTGTTGTCGGATTTCTGTTCGCGGCCGCGCAGGTCTATCCCATAATCTCACGCTTGGCGCTCTATGTTCTTCCGATCGCTATGCTGTTGGCCGCATATACTCTGGAAAAACTGATCGCTGAGATTCCCCACCGGATCAAGTGGATCGCCTTCACTGCCGTTCTATTGATGAATATCGGCTCGGTGACATGGTATCGCTACAACAACCTTTTCACGCCCGCAGCCTCACCAAGAGATATCTCTGAAGAACTTCAAACCGTGGCGGAGGAAATCACTCCAGATGAGATGCTGATTGTCACCGCTTGGACGCTCCCTGCATTCCTGCTCTATCGCCACGCCTATGACCTCGATCAGGTGAACTGGACTGTAACCGATCGCGCGGAGTGCTTTTTTGAGACTCCCATCAACATCGAGGACCGCGATAGAGTCTGGTTCCTAAGAGGTCAGCATGAGGGCCCGGGCCCCACACCGATGTCGGAAACATTCGATCTTGTCGTGGCAGATTCACCCAAAAGCTTGAACCTGAGAACAGTGGGGCAACGCCTGGATCGATTGGAAAAGGTCGGTAATGCAGCGCAATCAGATTCTCAAACCACCTGTCCACAACGCAGGGTCAAAGACGTCTATCTGATGGGGGGACGTCCTCCAATTCTGGATGATAAATAGGGTCAGCCTTCGCTTTCAATCAGAACGTAATAACACGCTCCACCAGCCAGACTGTGCCGGAGACTCCCACGAGATAAGCCGCGGCGACCTTGCCTCGACTCAGCCAGTTGCGGGCGACATAGGTGACACCAACAGCCACCACTGCGAGCGTCACCACGAACGCGATCTGACCTGCTTCAACGCCCAGATTGAATAAAAGCAAGGCCCAGACTTCCTGATCCTTCGGCAAGCCAATATCGGCGAGCGCGCCCGCGAAACCGAACCCATGGATCAAACCAAAGCCGAATGCGATCGCCCAAGGATACTCGCTGGTTAGGGATCTTCCCCCTCGTTGAAGCGTAATGGCTTCGCGCGCGAGCAGGATCAGGCTGAGGGCAATTACCGATTCAACCGGAGGACCTGGCAGCGTAATACCTGCAAGGGTCGAGAGTCCCAGTGTGATCGAATGCGCGATGGTGAAGGCGGTAACCGTGAGGAATAATTGCGATGGTCGAACGAGGAGGCAAAGACCCAGCACGAACAAGAGATGGTCATAACCGAAAATGATATGATCCACGCCAATCCGGAAATAGGCGAGAAGCGGCGCGCTGGATGTTGCCTCACCAAGCTCGAATGCTGCCGCTGCAGGTTTCAGAACGACTGAGGCAACGCTACCGTCGATACGATGAATCTGAACAAAAACATCCGTCAATGTCCGGTCCAAGCCATCAATCCTGATTTCACCGTCGTCTAACGTGCAGGATAACGTCCAGCGGGAAACGACGGCTCCAACCGCGCCCTCGAGCGCCATTGAGGACGCTTCGCAATCCTCGGGAAAGATGGGATCAAGCTTAAGTCGGCGGCCATCCTTGATCGGCTGTTTCCAGACGACATCAAACTGACCGGGTTCGGTTTCAGTCAATTCCAGGAAAGCCGGGTTTACCTCGTGTGCGATTGCATTAGGCGAATGACTGATCGCTGAGCAGAGAGCCGCCAGAACAAAGAGTAGCAGCCTCAATTGTCTGTCGCACCTTCGATGACGATTTCATAGCGATCTACGATCGCATTGATCTCTTCTGCTGTTCGGCGTCTTTGCTCGGCTTCAGACCAATCTTGCAGAACGGTTGCTCTGACCTCATCGAGAGGTGGCATCCGGGCGTCTGCCCGCTCTGTGATCCGCACAAGATGCGTTCCGAGAGCCGAAGTAACAGGACCCTGCCAAGTTCCGTCTTCATCCGGCGGCAAGGCCTGTAACCCCGTTAGGAACTGCCCGCCGAATAACCGAACGATTTCGCGATCCGGAAGATCAGCGTAACGACGCTGAAGCATGAAAGGATCTCCCGTATTTCGCCAATTCATATCTGGATTTTCCGCGAGCTCAGTCAGCAGACTCCCGATGCGGGGATCGTTCTCAGAAGAAAAATAGATGTGATCGAATGAAAGCCGCAGTGGTTGTTCGAACCGATCCGCGTGCTCAGTTAGCCAGGTTTCCAAAATCTCGTCAGAAGGCGGTTTGATTTGCCCAAGATCCGAAAGCATGAATGTCATCTTCTGCGCCAGACGACGTTGCACGACCGTATCATCCTCGGCCATACCGAGTCTGGCAGCTTCTCGTGCGAGCGCCTCCTGTTGAACTTGGTCAATGACGATCGCCCGCATGTCCTGTTCGGTCGGTAGCGCTCCCGATTCTACTGCGTATAGAGAGGCGAGCCGCTCCATGTCGGCTTGCGTGATCACGATGGTTTGCTCGGATGTTGAGCGTCCCGATGTGACCACCTGATAGGCCCCGAAAATCAGGACCGCCAGCAATACAAAGTGAACCAGTGGTTCTTGAATCCAGCGCTTCATCTAATTGCCAGGTGTGTACCAGATTGGAGACGTGTAGGCGCGTTCCTGGATCGTTTGCGGCACGTCTGGTCGCGGCGGTGTCCCTGCTGCCAAAGCCTCCCAGGTCGACCAACGACAAGTTGGGTTTTCCAACACGCGCACATAGTAACTCGCTCGCTCTTCTGGATTGAATCCTGGATCGCTCCAGACCGTTTTCAGCTCCGCTGCGCCCTCACCTGTCGGGGCGCACGTGGTAAGGTCGACCTCGGCGCCATTATCAGGGCATCGATGCGTTTCCGGGTCTGGAGAGCCAGAATGGCACGCCACATCAAAGACCTGCTCGTCGCTGCTGGTGACTTTCACCACCTGCGCGCGTTGCAATGGCGCTGCGTTCGGGTCCTGTAGCGCCCAGACGAGGAAGGATGGCGCGCGGCCATCTCCAATCAGGTCGCTCCCCATCGTGACGCCTTGAGCGTAGGCCTTGCCGGCGAGATCCGGATCGCTCGCGAGATCATCCTTGAAATCAAAGCTTGCAAAGAACCGCACTTTCATGCGCGGACCGGTTGTGGCGAACGTTTCCTTGCGCCGGAACGCGTCGAAGATCGCCTCGCGCGTATTCTCTTCCGCCCACACCCCGGTCAGACCAGATGCAGACCAACGCGAGAACCATTCGGTCGCATTTTGGGTTTGCTGATTAATGGGCTGGTCTTCCCAGCTCTTTTCGCGGTCGACCGGCACGGATCCGCGATTGACCGGCAGACCATCAACGATGCCGACCTTGGACCAATAATCGTCTTCAGCATAAGCGCCGCCAACCACGTGGCTATCCGATGCGGCGACTAGGCCGAATTTGAAGGGATTGAAGCCTTCGTCCTCTTCAAGCTTCAATCCGTTCCCATAGGCCTCGCGAACATAGCTGCCACTGGTGGCGGAGACGTCATAGGAACCGAGCAAGCGCGTGTAGATTTCAAAATCTGCCCACTCATCGTTGGGCGAAAGGTTCGGATGGGTTTCAGACGTGCCCTTGACCTGCGTGACTTCGACCAACGGTTCATTGCGCATGCGCTGGTCGGCATAGTCGGCGCTCAGCGGTGCACCATCATAGGTCTCCAGTTTGAACATCTGACCATCAGAAACGTTGGGGTTATGGGGGACCGCGATCGCCTCATACCCTTCGGCGCGCTGGGCATCCATCCAGTCCCATAGATCTTCGGGATTGGTTGAGTCCAAAGTTGAGAAGGCACGAGCCGGGGCTGCATCTTTGAAGAACACGTTCCGGTGGAGGTTCCCGCCGCCGAATGTTCCGTCTTCGCTGTTCGTCGTCACTGAGGTAAACTCGTAAGCAGAAAACGTCGTGAAAACGCCCGGTTCATTATGTCGCTCTGCGGCATCGATATTCTCCAACCAGACCGAATTGATCAGGGGTTGGTCGTACATCTCGTCAATCTTCTCACCGGATCGAACCGACGCGCCCACACCCTGAAAAGCCGCTGTGATCTTCGCCGGGTCAGTGGAGAACATGTCTTTCGAACGGGGAAGCTCGCTGAGCTCGGTCCCCGGTGTATTCATGGCTGGGAGGATGCCGAGATACTCTGCGTGATCCGTCACGGCATAGAAATCGAGTGGACCGCCCGCGATGGTCATATCGAAGCCGGACGGGTGTTGCACGGTTTCGCCTTTCGCAAAGCGATAGGCGTCGTCGGCGGTGCGGCGGACATTGAAGATATACGCGTCGAAACTATTGCGTGTGTGGATGTGCAGGTCGCCGAAATATGCGTTGCGCGTAACGGCGTACTCGGTCGATGCGCTCACATCTGCGGGAGCGGCTTCAACAGCGGCGTCCTCAGTAACAGAATCCGGCGAGCTACAAGCCGTCATTGCGACGGCGAGCGCAGCAATGGACGCTGAACGTGTAAACTTCATAATTTCCTCCCAAGCGAGCGTGCACGACTCGTCATTTATCTCTTAGGATATTTCGTAACAGATCGACTTGAGAAAGAATGTCAAAAATGCGACATTTCAATCATGTTTGATTTTGCCGAGTTTCAAGCGACTCCCTATCTGAACCTCCTGCCGCGTGAGTGCGTGGAGCAGCTTCGTTCGGTTGGCCATCGACGCACCTTTTCGGACGGTCAATTTGTCCACAGTCGAGGCGATGAGAACCCTGGCATTTCCATTATCGAAGACGGTGCGGCGCAAGCGGGCATTTATAGCGCTGATGGGAGCTTTGTCCTGACTTCCTATATCGGGCCCGGGCACACGTTTGGTGACTTCACAGTTTTCACCAATCTGCCAAGGACCCACGATATATCCGCTGTCGGGCCAACCACGATCCTGGAAGTTCCGGCCGCCCGATTCAAGGCGCTGTGTCGCGAGGACACTCAATATATGCAGGCGCTAATGCAAACCACGCTCATGCGTTCGCACCTCATCCTCGAAATGCTGCATGCTGTTCGTAGCCTTCCCCTGCTCGAACGTGTGGCGAAGTTTCTCCTGATCCTCGCACCGGCCGGCACCAGCTTTCCTAAGTTGAAGTTTCGGCAGTCTGACCTGGCATCCACGCTTGGTGTTTCGCGTGCAACCATGAACGTTGCGCTCGCCAAACTGGAGATATCTGACCTCGTTGAACGCGGATACGGTCACGTGGTAATTCATAATCGATCAGCGTTGGCTAAGTGGCTCAACTTACGAACCAAATAGCCCGTCGGTCCGAGTTCCCATCGCGTCAATGTGGACAAAAATCGAAATGGACCGCACTCTGTCCTTGGGAAGGAATGGAGGGTCATCATGTATCGAGTCGGAATTATTGCGCTCTTGGGGGCCGCAGTTGCGGGTTGCTCAGCACCTGAAACAGAAGTCGGACCGACCGAAGGAGCGGACGCTCCCGAAGCCGTAAGCGAGATCGAACGCACGCCGACTAAGAACGCCTATTTCGGTGACTTGCATGTTCACACCGGGAACAGTTTCGACGCCTACATCTTCGCAACGCGCCGGTCGCCGGACGATGCCTACCGCTTCGCACAAGGTGAGGCCATCCCGCACGATGCAGGCTATGAAATCCAGCTCAAAGGCCCGCCCCTCGACTTTCTAGCGGTCACAGACCATGGCGAGTATCTGGGAGTCATTCCCTTCATGGACGATCCGAACCACCCGCTATCCAAAACACTGACAGCCCAGGCTGCTTTTGGAGAAGACGCCACCGCCTCAGCCGAAACCTTCCGAAATATCGGTATCTCGTTTGTGCTCGGCCAGCCAATCGAAGATATCCAGGATCAGGATCATATGAACCAGATCTGGGCCCAGACGATCAATGCTGCTGAGCGCCATAATAAGCCCGGAGAATTTACGACGTTTGCTGGATACGAATTCACCGCGATGACCGTGGTGAGTCAGCAAGACGGCTCCGCTGCAAATTTACATCGCAACGTCATTTTCAGAGACCAGGCCCCGGAGCAAATCTTCTCGACGCTCGATTCAACCAATCCGGAAGACCTATGGACGTGGATGGACGGCCAGCGCGAAACAGGCATCGACTCTCTGGCCATTCCGCACAATTCGAATGGGTCAAATGGCGAGATGTTCGCGCTTCAGACCTACGACGGCGAACCTCTAACCGAGACGTACGCCCTTACCCGGCTTCGTAACGAACCCATCGTCGAAATCACCCAGATCAAAGGCACATCCGAAACGCATCCATCACTCTCCCCGAATGATGAGTGGGCCAATTTCGAGCAATATGACTATTTCATCGGTAGCTCAGCGAAATCGACGGTGAATGAAGGTGATTACGTTCGCCCGACCTTGGCGCGCGGTATTGCCCTGGCGGAGGAACTTGGCACCAACCCTTATGAATTCGGCTTTATTGGCTCAAGTGACACGCACATTGCGGCCGCCACACTTGATGAAGAGACGCACTGGGGAAAATTCCCCACCGACGGCGCTGGCCCTCGGATGCGCAGTTCTGTTCCACCAGAAGGTTACACGGATTGGGTAGATGTCCCGGATGCCACCAATCGACGCGTTTTGACCGGCGCGAAGTTCAGCGCGTCCGGACTTGTGGGCGTATGGGCTGAAGCGAATACACGCGACGACCTTTTCCAGGGCATGCGCAATCGCGAAACGTTCGGCACGACGGGGCCGCGCATGAAAGTGCGCCTCTTCGCTGGTGATTACGATGCAAGTATTCTCAACGCCTCTGACCTGCTCGATCAGGCTTATGCAGGCGGTGTCCCAATGGGTGGGAACCTTGCAAGATCTGATACGGAAGCTCCCAGCCTCCTCGCCTGGGCCATTCAAGATCCATTATCCGCACCGTTGCAACGTCTCCAGATCGTGAAAGTCTGGGCAGAAAACGGAACCGCTCGCGAAGCTCTCTATGATGTGGCCTGTTCCGATGGCAGCGCGCCCGATCCAGAAACGCATAGATGCGCTGACAATGGCGCCTCAGTAGACATCTCGACGTGTGCGACCAATCCTGGGACAGGCACTGGCGAGCTCAAAGCCTTGTGGCAGGATCCGAGCTATGACCCAAATCAGGTCAGTGCTTATTATGTCCGGGTCCTGGAAAACCCAACCTGTCGCTGGAGTACATGGGATGCGGTTCGGGCAGGTACGCCGCCTAATCCGCAATTGCCACTGACCCTTCAAGAACGCGCGTGGTCGTCTCCCGTCTGGATCGATTGATCAAGCCGATGCGATAGCCATTGCGTCCGCTCACTGGCTGAGCGATAGACCGCAGTCATGAGCACCTATCCAATTGTCCGCGATGTGCTGGCTCAGCTGATCGCGTTCGACACGACGTCCCGTCTTTCCAACCTGGCCTTGATCGATTGGATCGAAGCCAAACTCGAACCGATCGGCGCCGTCTGTCGCCGCATTCCGAACGCCGAAGGCACAAAGGCAAACCTCTGGGTCCGCATCGGGCCTGATACCCCTGGTGGGATCGTTCTCTCTGGTCATACAGACGTGGTGCCGGTTGACGGTCAAGATTGGCACTCAGATCCGTTTACGCTGTCGGAGCGCGACGGCCTGCTCTATGGCCGAGGTACATGTGACATGAAGGGCTTCATCGCGCTGTGCCTCGCCTTCGCTCCCGAATTCGCGAAGCTGAATCTCAGCAAACCAATCCATTTCGCCTTCTCTTATGACGAAGAAGTCGGTTGCCAGGGTGCACCCGACATGATCGCTCAACTGGTTGAACACGGCGCGCGGCCAGACGCTATCTGGGTCGGTGAACCCTCCTTATGGACAGTCGTGTCCGGCAATAAGGGGATCATGGTCACCGATGTCGATGTCTATGGCCACGAGGCGCATTCGAGTCAGCCACACCTCGGAGTGTCTGCAAACGCAATTGCCGTCGATCTGATGGGTGTGTTGCGCGGGATCGAACGCGAGTTGACTCAGCAAGGTAGCGCGGACTCACCTTTCGATCCGCCCTATCCGACCCTGACAATTGGCGAAATCCGGGGTGGCACGGCCCACAATATTCTCGCGCGGCATTGCCATTTCGGCTTTGATTTGCGCTGTCCGCCCGGCTTCGATCCCGACGAAATTCTCCAACCGTTTTTCGATGCCGTTAAACAGGCCGACCAAGCTATGAAAGCTCAGTTTTCCGGTTGTGGGATCGACATTCACCGCATCGCGAACGTTCCTCCTCTGGCACCAGACCCTGAAAACGCAGCCGAAATCCTGGTCCGCGCGCTGACCGGCGACAATGCGTTGAGAGCCGTCGCCTATGCCACCGAGGCGGGCCAGTTCCACGCTGCCGGGCTGGCGTCCGTCATCTGCGGCCCGGGCTCAATTGACCAGGCCCATAAGCCGAACGAGTTCATCGACCCGTCGCAGCTCGAGCAAGGTGTCTCGATTTTCGAAAAACTCGTCAGTCGTTTGTCAGCTGGCGGCGAGCCACGGCACCACGATAAAGTGGGCGATCACAGTTAGTCCGATCGCTCCGAACGTCGCCCAAAGCGCTTTTTTCTTTAGCATCGGTTCCTTGGGTGCACCCTCATCGGTGCCGTCCACCACGTCGCCATCATCTTCGAACTGACCTCGGACGCCGATTGGCAGGACACAGAAAAAGCTGAGCCACCAGGAAATCACAAAAACGACAATGGCGCCGACCGGGTCCATCTAGTGCGCCTCGTCTTTTGGCGTCTCCATCAACTCTACCAGCACGCCATTAGAGTTCTTTGGATGGATGAATATGATCATCGTTCCGTGTGCCCCGATACGCGGCTCGCCCAGCACGGTAGCACCGCGATCTTTCATAACCACAACTGCTTCATTGATGTCGTCAACTTCGAAGCAGACGTGATGCTGACCGCCTTTTGGATTCTTGGCGATGAAGTTGTGGATCGGGCTTTGCTCATTCAGCGGCTCAATCAACTCGATCTGGCTATTTGGAAGATTGACGAAGCACACTTTCACGCCCTGCGCCGGCATATCGAACGGCTCGGTAATATCCGTGGCACCATAGAGCGTCCGATACGTCTCCATAGCTTCCTCGATATCTGGCACTGCGACACCGACATGATTGAGCGGACCAATTTTGAACTCAGACATCATGTTTCTCCTTGATCAAACCCTTAGCACACTCACATCGACGAGCGGCTTGCGACCGAACGTCTTTTCGCATGCCTTTTTAACGGCGCGGGTCAGCGTGCGCTCGACCTCTTCGTCTTCCAGGCGTCTACGGCGCTTCATCTTGTTGACCGCCTCTTCAACGGCTTCATCAACATCTATAAGGCTTTCATCCGCTGTACTGCCGTCGGTTTCCGACAATCCGCGCGCGGTGATAAGCGGTCCATCAACGAGATCGCCATTCTCATCAAACGCGACTGCAACACTGACATAACCCCAATTGGAAAGCGCCCGGCGCTCGCGGATACCTTCACTTTCAGCCGGCACCAGTCGATTGCCATCAAGATACAGTCGGCCATTAGGGACATTGTCGATGACTTTTGCCGCGCCGGGGGCGAGCCGGATCAGATCACCGTTTCGCGGTGTTACGGCTTCGCTGACCTGCAAACTCCTTGCATAGGCCGCATGCTCAACGATGTGTCGTCGTTCGCCATGCACCGGTACGGAAATCTTGGGACGCACCCATTGATACATCCGGCGTAATTCGTCGCGAGCCGGATGGCCTGAGACGTGGATGGGGCCATCCGTCATCTTATCGCTGATGATCCGAACGCCTTTCTCCGCCAGTGCATTTTGCATGTCAAAAATGCCCTTCTCATTGCCGGGAATGACCCGGCTGGAGAATATAACCGTGTCGCCCTCGCCGAGACTGATATGGCGGTGATCATCACGGGATATCCGGCCGAGAGCGGCGCGCGCCTCCCCCTGAGAGCCTGTACAGAGGAAGAGCAGATTATCGTCGGGCAGGCTGCCTGCCTGATCTTCGCTGATCAGATCCGGCATATCCTTAATAACGCCGGTCGCGACAGCAGCATCGGTAATCTTGTGCATACTACGCCCAACCAGACAGACACTCCTGCCCGCCTGTCGCGCCGCCTCAATAACGCTCGCCACGCGCGCCACGTTGGAGGCGAATGTCGTTACGGCAACGCGGCCGCTCAGCGATCCGATCAGCTTAATAAGATTGTCTCGCACAACGCCTTCAGAGCCGCTCTCGCCTTCGACGAAGACATTGGTACTGTCGCAAACCATTGCGAGCACACCCTCGTCACCAAGCTGCGACAACGCCTCGATGTCCGTTTCTGCACCAAGCTGCGGATCAGGATCAATCTTCCAGTCTCCAGTGTGCAAGATGGTCCCGAGCGGCGTTTCGAGCGCCAGCGCGTTTGGTTCTGGAATAGAGTGCGTCAGGGTAATATAGCGCACCTTAAAGGGCCCGGCCTCGACCTCTGCGCCAAGGGGAATGACATTGATGCTGGTATTTTTTTGCCCCCGCTCAATCAGTTTGACCTGCGCCAGGTGCGCAGTGAACGGCGTCGCATAGATTGGCGCTTTAGTTTGCAACCGCGGCAGAAGCAGGCCGATCGCTCCAATATGATCCTCATGCGCATGGGTCAGAAAGATCGCATCGATCCGATCCCCCTGATCCTCCAGAAACGCTGGATCCGGCGTGATCAAATCGATCCCAGGCGTGTCTTCACCGCCAAACGTCACGCCGACATCGATAAGAATCCAGCGCCGGTCATCCGCGGGGCCATAGCCATACGCGTTCAAGTTCATGCCGATTTCGCCACATCCACCTAAAGGCAGGAAGACGAGTTCGGCGTCTTTGGTTTTGCTCATGCGCCCCATTTAGTCTTTCTTGTTGCGGCGATAGACTTCCAACAAGCCTACCTCCATCAAGCTCTGATCGAATTTCTCTATCGTTTCACTCGCGCCCTCAAAGAGCGAGGCGACGCCGCCGGTCGCAATCACCGTGAGAGGTGAGCCGTATTCAGCCGTCACGCGGCGCACCAAGCCGTCGATGAGATCGACATAGCCCCAGAATATTCCGGACTGCATCGCCGAGACCGTGTCCTGGCCGATGACCTGAGCAGGCTTCTGGATCGCGATGCGCGGAAGTTGCGCTGCCGCGTCGTGCAGAGCCCGCATTGAAAGGTTGATGCCGGGCGAAATGATACCGCCCTCAAACCCGCCATCCGGACCAACAATGTCAAACGTCGTGGCCGTACCGCTATCAATCACGATCTTCGCGCCTTGATACAGTTGATGCGCGCCGATCGCCGCAACAAGACGGTCCGCACCGACCTGTTCTGGCCGACGGATACGGATCGGAACACCGAGCTTAACTTCTGGGTCCCCCACAAATAGCGGCTCAGCGTCGAAATATCGGCGAGACAAGTTGCGGAAATTGAACTTTGCCTGCGGTACAACGGTGGAGATGATACAGCCCGTGATCTGCTTCAATTCCAAGCCATCAACGCGCATTAACGTACCGAGCCAGACGGCGTGATCATCCGCGGTGCGCGTCGCATCTGTAGAGCTTCGCCAGCTCGCGCGCCAGGACTCACCATCGTGGAGCGCGAACACCGTATTCGTATTGCCGACATCAATGACCAAAAGCATCAGTCTACTTGCCTCACCAATTCTACATCACCGGCCCTTATGGTCTGTCTCGAGCCATCGGGCAAACGCAAGTTCAGGCCGCCATCGGCTGCCAATCCTTCGAAGACACCTCGCAGCCGGCTGTCTTTAGGTCCTGCCTCAATACTCTGACCAAGGCCCTCCGCGTGACGCAGCCAGTCTTCGAGCAACCGCTCAAAATCGTTACGTGCCTGAGCCACCCGTTGGTCAAGGCTCGACTTCAAGTCCTCCAGGACATGCTCAGGCATTAGACCTGGGGAGGCACCTTCTTGTCTCAAAGAGGTTGACGATTGCTCCGTCACTTCAGGCGCCTGCTGGATGTTGATCCCCATACCCAGCGCGATCCACGTCACGCCATTCGTCTCTCCGGTCTCCGTCAGGATGCCGCAAATCTTTGCGCCATTGATCCGCACATCATTGGGCCATTTCAGCTTCGCCCCGAGATCCGGCACCGCATTTGAGCACGCGTCATGAACCGCCAGCGCCGCTGCAAATGGTATCCGGCTCGCGATACTTAACCCGCCAGGTTCGGGAAAAAGGACGGTAACAAACAGATTGCCCGTCGGGGAAATCCAGTTCCGACCGAGGCGCCCGCGCCCCGCTGTTTGCTGGCGCGCGGCAATCCACACAGGCGTAGTTTCACCCGCGCGGGCGCGACGTTTCGCTTCTTCACTGGTGCTATCAATTTCGTCGTACCAGTAAACTGGCGCGCTATGGATCACGAGATCAGGCCTGCTGCGACCGTTTCGGCGAGCTCACTAAACGGTGCGACGAAGATCAGGAGCGCAACGCTGACCAGAGCAGAGATATATACGGTCGTTGTCACCCATCCATCGACAGGCTCAAAATCCTCCGCCTGTTCGTCGAACCACATGATCTTCACGATCCGAAGATAGTAGTACATCGCGATGACCGAACTCAGCACCAGAATGATGACCAGCGGCCACATCCCCGAACTTACGCCGGCCTGGATCACTGCGAGCTTACCCAGGAAGCCAAAGGCCAATGGGAACCCGGAAACCGACACCAGCAAGAGCGTCAATGCGCTCGCGAGTCCAGGCTGACGGCGAACCAGTCCAGCGAGTTCGTTGATGTCCTCGACCATGCCCCCTTCGCGGCGCATAGAGAGCACCCCTCCGAAGAGACCAAGCGAGGCAATGACGTATGCCGTCATGAAGATGAGAAGCGAACCAGCGCCGTACTGAACGCCAGCAGCGACGGCCACAAGCGCGTATCCCATATTGGCGATCGACGAGTAACCTAACAGACGCTTGAGATTGGTTTGTGGCAACGCACCAAACGCGCCGACAATCATCGATGCGGCCGCGATGATGCCGACAATGACCTGCCAGTTTTCAAATGCCGTCACCTGCGGGAATGCTGTGTACAAGACAATCGCGAACACAACCATGCTGGCCATTTTCGGCGCGGTGGCAAAGAACGCAACAACCGGGCTCGGTGAGCCTTCATAGACATCCGGGGTCCAGACGTGCATTGGTGCCGCCGAGACTTTGAACGCGAGGCCGGTAATCATCAACACCATGCCGAACAACAGCCCCATTGTCGGCTCTGCCTCTGCCACGATTTCGTAGCTTGTGCTTCCAGAGAACCCGTAAACGAGCGACATGCCGTATAGCAAAAGGCCAGACGCCAGAGCGCCGAGGACGAAGTATTTCAGGCCAGCTTCAGATGATCGCGGGCTATCTCTGTGGAACGAGGCAAGGACGTAGGACGACAAGCTGAGCGTTTCGACGCCGAGATAGAGCGTCATGAAGTTCGCAGACGACAGGATCATCCCCATGCCAAGCGCGGCAAAGATGATCAGGAGCGAATACTCATAGCGCAGCGTCTCGTGCCGGCGCAGGAAGCCTTCGGCCATCAACAAGGCGATCCCGCCGGACACGAAACTCACCACTTTGGCGAAATTCGCATAACTCGACGTTTCCACCAGGCCGTCAAACGCTCGGCCACCCTCCCAGTGATATCCGGCCAGCGCAGCAGCGGCGAACAGGACAAGTGCGCCGAACTTGAACGACAAGCCATTGAACCGGTCGCCCAGAAACGCCCCAATCGTTACGCCGAGCAGCCCCGCTGCTGCCAACAAAACTTCAGGCGCGATGGCTGTCAGAATGGTTTCTAGATCAAACATGCCGCTTATCCTCCAGCCACTTGGGCGAGGGCGTGGAGTGATGACTCACGCGTGATATCAAAAATCAGGTTTGGAAGAATACCGAGCAGGATCGTACCGATCGCCAGAGGGATCAGGCAGATCAGTTCTTTGGTATTCACATCCTGGATGTTTTCCAGTTCCGGATTGGTAATCTCTCCAAACACGGTTCGGCGGTAGAGCGTCAGCATATAGACCGCTGAGAAAATCACACCGAGCGCCGCACCAGCTGCTGCCCAGGTATTCGCCTGGAACGCCCCGACCATAGTCAGGATCTCGCCGACGAAGCCACTGGTGCCCGGGAGCCCGACATTGGCCATTGTGAAGAGCATGAACAAGGTCGCGTAAACCGGCATGCGGTGGACCAGCCCGCCATAAGCGGAGATGTCTCTTGTATGCATCCGGTCATAAACAACTCCGACAATCAGGAAGAGTGCGCCCGAGATCAATCCGTGGCTCAGCATCTGAAACACCGCGCCTTGCACGCCGATCTCTGTGAACGAGAAGATGCCCAGCGTCACAAACCCCATATGCGCGACTGATGAGTAGGCGATGAGCTTCTTCATGTCAGTCTGACGCCAGGCAACGAGCGAGGCGTAGACAATCGCAATGACCGATATGGTGAATACAAACGGCTGGAACATGACGCTCGCATCCGGGAACATTGGCAAGCTGAAGCGCAAGAAGCCATAGCCACCCATCTTCAGCAGGATCCCCGCCAGGATGACCGAGCCCGCCGTTGGCGCCTGTACGTGTGCGTCCGGAAGCCAGGTATGCACCGGCCACATTGGCAGCTTCACCGCAAAAGACGCAAAGAAGGCCAGCCAGAGCCAGGTTTGCGCGCCAGGATCGAACGCGTATTGCTCAAGCTGGACAACATCAGAAGTGCCCGCCGTCAGATACATGTAAACGACGGCCGCCAGCATGAAGAGCGAGCCAAGCAACGTGTACAGGAAGAACTTGAAGCTGGCATAGATGCGGTCAATGCCGCCCCAGACACCGATGATGATGAACATCGGAATGAGGCCAGCCTCAAAGAACACATAAAACACGACCAGATCGAGGGCGCAGAACACGCCGATCATGAACGTTTCCAACACCAGGAAGGAAACAACATATTCTGTCAGGCGCTTGTTGATGGAGCCAATGCTGGCGATCAATGCGATCGGGGTCAGCAGGGTGGTCAACAGGATGAGCAATAGCGACATTCCGTCGATGCCCATCTTGTACTTGATGCCCGAGAACCAATCGACTTCCTCAACCAATTGATACCCTGTGCCGTTCAAATCAAAGCTCAGGAACATCACAATCGAGACGATGAAGGTCGCCACAGAGAACAGCAGACCGGCATACATGACGCGATCATCTTCTGTGCCGTCAGCGCGGATCTGGGCACCTGTCAGCGCCTTGATCAGCAGGATCAGGATCGCGCCGGCAAGCGGCAGGAACGTCACCGCAGAGAGAATTGGGAAATCCATTAGCCCGCGCCTCCGCTGCGCCAGAACAAGACCGCGCCGAAGACCAGGGCAGCCCCGATAATCACGAACGCATAATGATAGAGATATCCGGTATGCATGGCCGACATCCGTCGAGCGCCCCATCGGACCAGAGCCGAAACGCCGTCCGGACCGATACCATCAACGACTTTCTTGTCGCCTTTCCAGAACGTGTTCCCGAGCCAGGCTGAGCCTTTGACGAGGGTCGCATTGTAGAGCTCGTCAAAATACCATTTGTTCGCAAACAGGCCGTGCAGCGGTCCGCCGGACTTGGCGATCCGCTCGCCAACGCCGCGATTGAACAAATAGGTGAAGGTCGCGAGGACGAACCCGGTCACGGTTACCACCAGCGGTGCCCAGAATACCCATTCCGGAACGTTGTACTTGTCTTTGAGAACCGTGTTCTCCTTGGCCGTATAGATCGCACCGTCCCAGAACGCTTTGTAATCATGGCCAACGAAAGCGTCGTAGAAATACCAACCGGCAAAAACCGCCCCGACGCATAGCACACCGAGTGGGATCAGCATGATCAAAGGCGATTCATGCGGATCACCATGATGGTGGTCATGGCCATGATCATCGTGCGCTTCGGCTTCGTCGTGATCGTGATGATCCACTTCCGCACGCGGTCCGTGGAACGTCATGTAAACCAGACGCCAGGAATAGAAACTCGTCAGCAAGGCTGCAGCGAGACCGAACCAGAATGCGAGCTGCGCAAACGGCACGCCATTCATGCCTCCAGCAAACGCCGTCTCTATGATGGCGTCCTTCGAGAAGAAGCCCGAAAGCCCCCAGACGTGCGGGATACCAAGGCCGATGATCGCAATCGTTCCGATCATCATCGCGCCATAGGTCAGAGGCATGAAGCGGGCAAAGCCGCCCATCTTGCGCATATCCTGCTCGTGGTGTGCGCCATGGATGACGGAACCTGCGCCGAGGAAGAGCAACGCTTTGAAGAAAGCGTGTGTGAACAGATGGAACATCGCCGCTTCATAGGCTCCGACGCCCGCGGCAAAGAACATGTAGCCAAGCTGCGAGCAGGTCGAATAGGCGATGACGCGTTTGATGTCGTTTTGCGCCATACCGACGGTTGCCGCGTAGAGTGCAGTTACGGCCCCGACGACAGTGATCATCATCGCGGCTGCAGGTGCATACTCATAAATCGGCGAGACGAGGCAGACGAGATAAACGCCCGCGGTGACCATAGTCGCAGCGTGAATGAGCGCAGATACCGGGGTTGGGCCTTCCATCGCATCCGGTAGCCAGACATGCAGGAAGAACTGAGCCGATTTCCCCATCGCGCCGATGAAGAGCAGGACGCCGATGAGTTCTAAGGCCGGGATATCCCAAGCCAGGAAAGGCACAACGATCTCACGCACGGGCCCGGCTTCTGCCAGCGCCAGTGGCACCAGTTCAGCATTCTCTTTGATTGCCGTCAGCACGGGCTCAAGCTCAACCGATCCGAAGACCAGGAACACGGCCATGATCCCGAGGGCCAGCCCGAAATCGCCGACGCGGTTGGTTACGAATGCCTTGATCGCGGCATCGTTCGGCGCCTTGTTCTGATACCAGAAGCCAATCAACAGATACGATGCCAGACCAACGCCTTCCCATCCGAAGAACAGTTGGATGAAGTTATCTGCTGTGACGAGCATCAACATCGTGAAGGTGAACAGCGAGAGGTAGGCGAAGAACCGCGCTTTGTGCGGATCGTCTTCCATATAGCCCCAGCTATACAGGTGGACGAGGCCAGACACGCTCGTGATCACGGCCATCATAACGATCGACATTGCATCGACACGTATCGCCCAGTCTGCGTGGAAATCCCCAACGCTGATCCAGGTCATGAGCTTGATAATGTGCTGCCCGACATAAGCGCTGGCATGGCCCGTATCAGCGGCGAGCGACGCATGTTCCACATGGCCTGCACCGCCCGCTCCGGACGCGTATACAAATAGCTGATAGATCGAAAGCAGACCCGCGAGACCAACGGTTCCAGTCGTGACCACCATCGCGCCGCGATCGCCAATGAAGCGCTGGAACAGCCCTGCGATCAAAGCTGCGAGGCCAGGGCCAAGAACTATGAATGTGATGAAGTTGTCAGATAACATGCTGCGCCCCTACCCCTTCATCAGGTCGACACTCTCGACCGAAATGTCACCGCGATTGCGGAAGTAAACGACCAGGATGGCCAGGCCTACGGCGGCTTCTGCCGCTGCAACCGTCAAAACAAGCATCGCGAAAATCTGCCCCGAAATTGTCCCGGTAAACACCGAGAAAGCAACGAGGTTGATGTTCACCGAAAGCAGGATCAGCTCGATCGCCATCAGAATAACGATGATGTTTTTGCGGTTTACGAAAATACCAACGACGCCGATCGTAAACAGGATCGCCGATATGGTCAGGAAGTGATTGATCGTGAGGTCCATGACTAAATCCCCCGACCTGGTTCAACCGCAACTTTTTCAGTCGCATCTTCACGCCGACGCGACGTCTGCCGCGCGATGTTCTGGCGTTTGACACCCGGACGCTCGCGCAGCGTGAGAACGATCGCTCCAATCATCGCCACGAGGAGGACGAGACCCGCCATCTGGAACAGCAGGAAGTAGTCGGTGTACATGACCTGTCCGATAGCCTCGGTATTCGTATCGGCGCCCGGAGACGCATCGAAATTGGCGTTCGACGCCCCGTCACGAGCAAAGCTTGCGAGCGCAATTTCCGCGATAAAGGCGAGGCCAATCAGCGTCGCAAACGGCCAGTAACGCAGCGTTCCCTGCTTCAATTCGACGAAGTCGACATCGAGCATCATAACAACAAACAGGAACAGCACCGCCACGGCGCCGACATAGACCACGACGAGCAGCATCGCCAGGAACTCCGCCCCGATCAGGACGAACAATCCGGCCGCTGTAAAGAATGTCAGGATCAACCACAGGACCGAATGCACCGGATTCTTGGACATGATCACTGCCAAGGCCGATACGGTCACGATGGCCGCGAATATATAGAAGGCGATCAGTTCCACTGCCTTTGCCCCTATTCCCTTCTGGCGGCGAACCGCCTCCTCAATTCGGGCGCTACCGGTACGGCGCGTCCAGTTCCAGATTTTTGGCAATGAGCCGTTCCCAGCGATCCCCGTTCGCGAGCAACTTCTCTTTGTCATAATAAAGCTCTTCACGGGTCTCCGTGGCGAACTCGAAATTCGGTCCCTCGACAATCGCGTCTACCGGACAAGCCTCCTGACAGAAGCCGCAATAAATGCATTTCACCATGTCGATGTCATAACGTGTGGTGCGCCGAGAACCATCATCGCGTGGCTCGGCCTCAATCGTGATCGCCTGGGCCGGACAGATCGCTTCGCAAAGCTTACATGCAATGCAACGCTCTTCGCCATTTGGATAACGCCGCAGCGCGTGTTCACCGCGAAAACGCGGGCTGAGAGGGTTTTTCTCAAACGGATAATTCACCGTCGCCTTGCGCCGGAACATCTCACGGATCCCCAGCCCGAAGGCCGAGATGAAGTCGGTGAGCAACGCGCCTCGAATGGTTTGAACCAGGCTCATGACAAAGCTCCACTCATAAGCGCTGTCGAAGCAATGTGACCGGTCATGTACCAGGCCGGATAGAGAACTTTAGCGACGGGCGCGAAAACAATAAGGCTCACAATCATTACGCTTGAACCCCTCCATAGACGACATATCCACCAACAATCACGACGGCTGCGAGCGCGGTTGGCAGGAAGATTTTCCATCCCAGGCGCATCAACTGATCATACCGGTAACGTGGCACCACCGCCTTCACGAGCGCGAAGAGGAAGAAGAAGAAGACCAGCTTGCCCATGAACCAGGCCAGGTGACCGAGGTTCACGATCCACTCGGGGAACATGTTGACGAAATCTGCACTCAACGGGATCGGGCCGTGCCACCCACCGAGGAACAGTAGGGTCATCATCGCACACATCAGAACAATGTTCAGATATTCGCCGAACATGAAGAGCAGATATGGCGTCGCAGAATACTCAACCTGATAACCAGCAACCAGCTCAGATTCCGCTTCGGGTAGATCGAATGGCGGACGGTTGGTTTCGGCGAGTGCCGAGACGAAGAACATCACAAACGCCACAACCATGACTGGCCAGATCGGGATATGCTCGAAGGTCAACAGGTGCCAGGTAAAGAGCCCGCCATCCTGTGCATTGACGATCTCTGACAGGTTCATCGAACCCGCGAGCAGGATCACTGTGATAATGATCAGGCCAATGGAAACTTCATAAGACACCATCTGCGCTGCGCTTCGAAGCGAGGCCAGGAATGGGTATTTCGAGTTAGACGCCCATCCGCCCATGATGATGCCATAGACACCCAGCGACGAGATCGCGAAAAGGTATAGAATTCCGACATTGATGTCAGAAATCACCCAGCCCGGCGCCACTGGAATGGCCGCCCAGGCCGCGAAGGCGAGGGTCAGGGTCAGGATCGGTGCGATAAGGAAGACCGTTTTGTTCGCGCCCGCCGGAATGATGATCTCTTTTAGGAGAAACTTCCCGAAATCAGCGAAACTCTGCATCAACCCAAAAGGTCCGACGACGTTCGGCCCCTTGCGCATCATCACCGCCGCCCAGACCTTACGGTCGAGTAGAAGCAGGAAGGCGATCGAGAGCGACAGGACCAGCGTAAACAGGCCGATCTGGCCGAGCACGAGCAACCAGCCAGTCAGCGCGCCATATTGTTCGATCAAACCACTCATCGCGCCGCCCTACTCCGCTGCCATCTCGGTTTCAAGACCCTGTTTCTGCAGAGAACACTCCGCCATGGTCTTGGACGCCCGAGCAATCGGGTTGGTCATGTAGAAATCTCCAATTGTCGCCGTGAATGCGCCGCTTCCGACACCCGCTCCACTTGAAGAAATTTTCTCTTTCAGGGCCTCGACCCCAGCGCTGCCTGGAGCATAACCGAGCCCGGCAAAAACCGGATTGGCCTCTCGCAATGCTGAGCGGAGATCGTCTGCCGAATCATAAGGCAGCGTCTTGCCGACCACATCTGACAGGGCTCTGAAAATGGCCCAGCCTTCGCGTGCCTCACCCTTAGGCTGTACGGCTCTGCGGGTCATCTGAACCCGACCTTCTGTGTTCACATAAGTAGCTGCCATCTCTGTGTAGGCTGCAGCTGGCAGGACGATGTCTGCCTTGCTCGCGCCCGCGTCGCCATGGCTGCCGACATAGATGATCTTGGTATTGCCGGTCTTGGACAGATCAACTTCATCCGCGCCGAGCAGGATAATTGTGTCCATGCCGCCGCCGAGGATCGTCGCCGTGCCGGCGCCGCCTTCACCAGGAACAAACCCGGTGTCGAGCGCGCCAACGCGTCCGGCAGCAGTATGCAATACGCCGAAGCCTGCCCAATCGTCTTTGATCGCTTGGATTTCCAACGCGTAATCATGCGCTGCGGCAAGGATCGCTTCGCCATCTTCGCGGGCGAGGACGCCTTCACCTATAATGATCATCGGCTTTTCAGCATTGCGCAGCGCTTCAGCGATCTCACTATCCCGGTTAAACAGGCCATTCAGGGCGTCCGGGCCATCGCCGAGGTGCTCATAATCGTATGTCAGGTCCGCGGCCTCACCGATGACGCCGACTTTTAGATCATTCCACAGCCAGGCCTTGCGAATGCGGGAGTTCCAGACCGCGGCTTCTTTGCGCGGATTGGTTCCGATCAGCAGGAGCGCATCTGCCTCCTCAACGCCGAGCAAAGTCGGATTGAAGATGTAGCGCTCACGCACGCCGTCTGCGCCATAAGTCGCGCCCGCCGGGCGGCAATCGGTATTCTGAACACCCAGCGCACGAGCGAGATCAAGCGCCGCCTTGGCTTGCTCAACTTCGATCAGGTCTCCAGCGACAAAGCCAATCTTGTCAGCGGGGGCGGACAGCGCGCCTTTTGCGGCCTCGAACGCTTCGCCCCAACTTGCCGGCGTCAGTTTGCCGTCCTTGCGGACATAGGGCTGATCCAGACGCTGGCGGGCAAGACCGTCCCAGATGAATCGGGACTTATCCGAGAGCCATTCCTCGTTCACTTCTTCGTTGATGACCGGCATGATGCGCATCACGGCATCGCCCTTGGCATCAACCCGAATGTTCGAGCCGAGCGCGTCCATGACGTCGACACTTTCAGTCTTGCGCAGCTCCCACGGCCGGGCGTTGAACGCGTACGGCTTGGAGGTCAACGCGCCGACCGGACAGAGATCAATGACATTGCCAGACAGCTCTGAAGTGAGGCTTTCTTCCAGATATGTCGTGATTTCAGCGCCTTCACCGCGTGAGATCATGCCGATCTCTTCGACGCCAGCGACTTCAGCCGCGAAGCGGACGCAGCGCGTGCACTGGATGCAGCGGGTCATGATCGTCTTGACCAGCGGGCCCATATTCTTGTCTTCAACGGCGCGCTTGTTCAGCTCATAGCGGCTGTCAGCGCGGCCATAGGCGACGGCTTGGTCTTGCAGATCACATTCACCGCCCTGGTCACAGATCGGGCAATCCAGCGGGTGATTGATGAGCAGGAATTCCATCACGCCATTGCGCGCTTTCTCGACATAGTCGCCCTGGGTCGAGACGTTTGGCGGCGTCCCGTCCGGGTTCATCCGCATATCGCCAACGGTTTGCGCACAAGAGGCAATCGGCTTCGGCGCACCATGCCATTGCACCAGGCACATGCGGCAATTGCCCGCCACTGAAAGGCGCTCGTGATAGCAGAAGCGCGGGATCTCAGCGCCCGCTTCCTCACACGCCTGCATCAGCGTGTAAGAACGAGGAACCTCGACCTCCTGGCCATCAATATTCAGTTTGAAAAGATCGTCGGACATATCTCTTACTCCGCCGCCACTGTGTGGCCTTGCACCAAGGCGCGCGGAGCGCGGTACTGGGTGATCCGGTCTTCGATTTCATGGCGGAAATGGCGGATCAGGCCCTGGACAGGCCAAGCCGCCGCATCGCCCAATGCACAGATTGTGTGACCTTCTACCTGCTTGGAGACATCGAGAAGCTTTTCGATATCGTCGTGATGGGCATCGCCTTTGACCATCTGTTCAAGGACGCGCCACATCCAGCCCGTGCCTTCCCGGCAAGGTGTACACTGGCCGCAGCTCTCATGCTTGTAGAAATAAGCGATGCGCGCAATCGCCTGGATCAGGTCGGTCGACTTGTCCATGACGATGACCGCAGCTGTGCCGAGGCCTGATTGCAGGTCGCGCAGCGTGTCGAAATCCATGTGCGCGTCCATGATTTGCTCAGCCGGCACCATGGGCACGGATGAGCCGCCAGGGATGACGGCTTTCAGATTGTCCCAGCCGCCACGAATGCCGCCGCAATGGGTTTCTATCAGGTCCTTGAACGTGATCGACATCTCTTCTTCGACATTGCACGGCTTGTTCACGTGACCTGAAATGCAGAACAGTTTGGTGCCGGTATTATTCGGACGGCCAAAGCCCGCAAACCACTCAGGCCCCCGGCGCAGGATGGTGGGCACCACGGCAATCGATTCGACGTTGTTCACAGTGGTCGGGCATCCATAGAGACCCACATTGGCAGGAAATGGCGGCTTCAGGCGCGGCTGGCCTTTTTTGCCTTCCAGGCTTTCCAACAATGCTGTTTCTTCGCCGCAAATATAAGCGCCGGCGCCGTGATGGACATAGAGATCGAAATCCCAGCCATTCACATTGTCCTTACCGATCAGTTTTGCCTCATAGGCTTCCTTGACCGCTTTCTCGAGCGCTTCGCGTTCCGCGATATATTCACCGCGCAGATAGACGTAGCATTTGTGTGCGCGCATCGCACGGCTGGCGACCATGCAACCTTCGATCAGCAAGTGCGGATCATGGCGCATAATCTCCCGGTCCTTACAAGTGCCGGGCTCAGATTCGTCTGCGTTTACAACCAGATAGTGAGGACGCTCGCCGACAGACTTCGGCATGAATGTCCATTTCAGTCCGGTCGGGAACCCCGCACCGCCGCGACCGCGAAGGCCGCTTTCTTTGATCTGCGTGCACAGCCAGTCAGGCCCTTGCTCGAGCATTTCGCGCGTCAGGTGCCAGGCGCCGCGCTGCTTGGCGCCCTCCAGTCCGGGGTCGTGGGCGCCGTAAAGGTTTGTGAAAATGCGATCTTTATCCTGAAGCATCGTTTTGCTCCCTAATTTCGCGCATGGCAGAGAGGATCAGTGGCACGCTAACCACAGCGCCAAAAGCAACCGCCATCAATATCCAAAGCATACTGCCGGACGCAACAAACATCGCGACGCCAAGCGCTACGATCAGCAAATCTATCCCGGCTGCGATGACGAGCTTCTTGCGGGGGTCAGGGCGTTCAACAAGCGCCATTATTCGCCCCCCTCATTCTTGGAAGACTCAACCTCGCCAGCGTCGACGCGCTTAGAGAAGTCGGTTTCGTCACCAGTCGCGAGCGTTTTCGCCTGCGCAATCCAGTCCTCGCGCTCAATACGTCCCGGGAAGGACATGAAATCCTCAACCCAGTCGACATTGGCCGGTGTCCAGGCTGCAATCTGGCTGAACTTGTAGACGCCGAGCTCGTTCAGAGCTTTCTCATTCACCGGTCCGATGCCCTTGATGCGCTTAAGGTCATCTTCTTCACCGGCGGCGACTTCGACGGTTTCAGGCTTATCCTCCACCTTTGGCGCAGGCTTGGAGTCCTTGATCAGGGTCGTCTTTCCGTCTTCACGCTTTGTATTTGTCGGTGCGGCGGCCTTTGGCACTGCGGTAGGCTGCGGAGCAGGATCTGCTGGAGTGTCCTTGGGCAGATTTGGAAGGGCAGAAATCGCGTTGCGCGAGCCATCGTAAAGATCGCCCTCAAGCAATGACGTCGCACCACCTTCTGGAGCGGAATTCAAGCGGTCGACGAAAGTCCCCGGTTTCACTTCCGCGCCATTCTGCAGCTTGCCGAGGATTTCGGTCAGGCTCTCAGGAGTAAGGTCTTCGTAATAATAGTCATTGATCTGAACCATCGGGGCGTTGGCGCATGCGCCCAGGCATTCCACCTCTTCCCAGCTCAGACGGCCATCGTCTGTGACCGACATTGGCTTGCCGATGGCCTTGTGACAGACCTCTTTCAAGTCGTTCGCACCACGCAGCATGCAAGGCGTCGTGCCGCAGAGCTGGATATGGTGTTTCCCAACCGGTTGCAGGCGGAACATCGTGTAGAATGTCGCGACTTCGTAGACGCGAATATACGGCATCTCGAGACGGTCTGCGACTTCGCGCATGGCGGGCTCTGACAACCAGCCTTCATTGTCCTTCTGGGCCAGCCACAGCATTGGAATAACCGCCGAGCGCTTTTTGTCTTCGGGATACTTCCCGAGCCAGAACGCGATTGTCGGTTCAGTTTCCGGCTTAAAGGCGAAACTATCGCCGCCGGCTTCAAGATCAAATCGTCTCAGCGCCATTACGCTGTCTCCCCGGTCGGCAGAACCACGCGGCCCGCCTCATCAAAAGTCCAAAACGGGTTGAATGCGACTTCCCAGGCATTGCCCTCGGGATCCGCAAAATAGCCAGAATATCCGCCCCAGAAAGATTCATGAGGCTTAGTGGTAATCTTCACGCCAGCCGTCTCAAGACGCGCGAAGATCTCATTCACTTCTTCAATGGAGCGCGCATTATAGGCGAGCGCCGCATTGCGAAATCCTTCAGCGGGACGCGCGACCTGGCCGGCATCCTCAGCCAGTTTGTCCGCTTCCCAAAGTCCCAGCACGAATCCGCCCATATTGAACATGGTCATTCCGGGTGGGCCAACATTCTCGAAACCAATCACAGTCTCGTAAAAAGCGGTCATGGCTTTGCGGTCACGGACACCCAGCGTGATGATCGACAAACGCTGTTCAGGAAAAGCACTCATGCTGGTGCTCCTTTTAGGGCGATCACCGCCACCATGATGGCACCAATTCCAGCGGCGAGATGCGGTGCAACAGCCGTCTTCGCGCGGGCGTAAACCGCAGCATCAAAGAACGCGACGCCGGCGAGCCCGAGGAACACAAACCCAAGCTGCTGAAGAGTGCCCGTAAGCGCAATCCCCAAAGCGACAAGCACCATGAAGAAATATCGACCGGCCATGATTGTCGGCAAGTTCTCGGCGCGATGCTTGGTCATCGCCAGACCTTTTGCCGGTGACAGCGTGAACACTGCGCCCAGCAGGAACAGAAATCCGGCCGTGATATAGGCCAGATAAATGGCCACGGAGGCGGGGACCGGTAACACTAGCGATCCACCTCACCGAACACGATGTCGAGCGAGCCAAGGATCGCCGACGTATCCGCGAGCTGGTGCCCTTTGCACATGTGATCCATCGCTTGCAGGTGAGCAAAACTCGGTGCGCGCAGTTTCACGCGATACGGACGGTTTGAGCCATCGGAAACGAGGTATACTCCAAACTCTCCGGCAGGCGCCTCGACCGCGGCGTAGACTTCGCCCTCGGGGACGTGGAAGCCCTCTGTATAGAGTTTGAAATGGTGGATCAGTGCTTCCATGCTGTTTTTCATTTCAGCGCGGCGCGGTGGAGATACTTTGGTACCATCCGCCAGAACCGGACCTTTCGGCATGTTCTCGATACACCATTTCATGATGTCACAAGAGACCAGCATCTCTTCCATACGAACGACATAGCGATCGTAATTGTCGCCATTTTTCCCGATGATCACCGGAAACACGGAAGATGGAATCTCTGAGTAAATCTCATATGGCTGGCTGCGTCGCAGGTCCCAGGCGAGACCGGAGCCGCGGACCATCGGACCGGTGAAGCCATACTGCATGATCGTCTTTTCATCGACGACGCCAATATCGACATTACGCTGCTTGAAGATGCGATTTTCGGTGATCAGATTCTCAAGCGTATTGAGAATGCCCGGGAATTCCTCACACCACGTCATGATGTCGTCGATCAGATCCTGTGGCAGATCCTGGTGGACACCGCCTGGGCGGAAATAAGCCGCGTGGAGACGCGATCCGGAGGCGCGCTCATAAAAGCCCATCAGCTTTTCGCGCTCTTCGAAGGCCCAGGTAATCGGCGTCAGCGCGCCAACATCGAGAATGAAGGTGCCGATATTGAGCAGGTGCTCCAGGATCCGGCCTAGCTCGCTATAGAGTACGCGAATGAAGCTGCCGCGGCGGGGAACCTCAACGCCGACCAGCTTCTCAATCGCCAGGCACCAAGCATGTTCCTGGTTCATCGGTGCAGAATAATGCAGCCGATCAAAGTAAGGCAGACCTTGAAGATAGGTCTTGTATTCGAGCAGCTTTTCAGTGCCGCGGTGCAGCAGGCCGATATGGCAGTCGATCCGATCCACCAGCTCGCCATCCAGATCCATCACCATGCGCAGCACGCCGTGCGCGGCAGGATGCTGAGGCCCGAAATTAAGCGTGAAGGTGCGATCTTCCTCCGGCACGGATTTCATATCGTCAGCCATCAGGCGCCCTCCTCTTCGGTGGTCGCTTTTTCATCACCTGGGATATGAGATGCCATCCCTTCCCACGGCGAGAGGAAATCAAAGTTGCGGTATTCCTGGGTCAACTGCACGGGCTCATGCACAATACGCTTCTCGAGATCGTCATAACGCACTTCGGTGAAGCCAGTGAGCGGGAAGTCCTTGCGCAGCGGATGACCCTCAAAGCCGTAATCGGTGAGGATACGGCGCATATCCGGGTGACCCGAGAAGACGATCCCATACATGTCGAACGCTTCGCGCTCGAACCAATCGGCGCCGCGGTGGAGATCGACTATGCTCGGAACTGGCGTGTCTTCGTCCGTTGAAATTTTGACGCGCACTCGCTGATTCAGACGCATGGAGAGGAAGTGATACACGACCTCAAATCGCTGACTGCGCTCTGGATAGTCGACGCCGCAAATATCGATCATCATCTCGAACATGCACATCTGATCGCGCTTCAGAAAATCGACCAGCGCAACGATCTGATCCCGCTCGGCATAGATGGTAAGCTCACCGACTTTCACGTCATACTTGCGCACCGCGTCCGGCATTTTGCCAGCAATATGCTCACCGAGCTCGATCAGGGTTTCGCTTTGTTCAGTCATCTCTGCATTCCCTAGCGGTCAATCGACCCTTCCCGGCGAATCTTTTTCTGGAGCTGCAACAAGCCGTAAACCAGTGCTTCAGCGGTGGGCGGGCAGCCTGGGATATAAATGTCAACCGGAACGATCCGATCGCACCCGCGCACGACGCTGTAGCTGTAATGGTAATAACCGCCACCATTGGCGCATGAGCCCATGGAGATCACGTATCGCGGCTCAGGCATCTGGTCGTAAACCTTGCGAAGAGCCGGTGCCATTTTGTTGGTCAGCGTCCCAGCAACGATCATCACATCAGACTGACGCGGCGACCCTCTAGGCGCCATGCCGAACCGCTCAAGATCGTAGCGCGGATTACCCGCCTGCATCATCTCGATGGCACAACAAGCCAGTCCAAAAGTCATCCACATCAGCGAGCCCGTTCGAGCCCACGTGATCAGGTCATCGGCGCTGGCGGTGAAAAAGCCTTTGTCGGCAAGCTCGTCTGAGAGGCCAGCATAGAAAGGATCATCAGGGCGAACCTCATGCCCGCCTTCGACAGAAGTGCGACCCGAACTCAGAGCGTAAGGTTTGAATTCCCCTGACATCCGCGCGCTCCTTAGTGCCACTCGAGGGCGCCGCGGCGCCACTCATAAATAAATCCAATGGTCAGCACGCCCAGGAAGATCACCATTGACCAAAACCCAAAGACTCCAATCGTGCCGAGGCTCACTGCCCATGGAAACAGAAAGGCCACTTCAAGATCGAAAATGATGAACAGGATGGCGACGAGATAGAACCGGACGTCGAACTTCATCCGGGCATCGTCGAAGGCATTGAAGCCGCATTCGTAAGCGGAGTTTTTCTCCGGATCCGGATTGCTCGGCGCCAGGATGGCGTTGCCAACAATGAATAAGAGAGACATTGCCAGACCAATACCTAGGAACAGGATCACCGGCATGTAGTCTAGCGCTAGTCGTTCGACTTCGGACATTTCGCGCACCTTCCCAACAGAGTCGCGGATAAATCTTTGCGCTCCGATAGGATGGTTTCCGGGTGAGCGCAACATTAACTCAGCGCTTTATCCTATCCTTTTTCAGTTGGATTTCTGCCCACTATTTGTGCGACCTGGCGTCACGTCGGTGAGAACCATTTGCAACTGGATTTTGGGGGCTCAGTCAAACCAGCCTCAGCCCGCGATGGATGCTGCATTTGCACGCTGACTAGCCTCGAGAATTAGCAAGGCGAACGCCAAAACCGAAACCCGGAAGTGATCTACCGCCCCTACTGAATCAAATGCCATTCGGTCTGCCGGCCAGCGAGGTAATCGACGCGCTCACCGTCAAAGCAGGCATCCTGCTCCAACTTGATTTGCGCCAGCTGGCCACCCCATTCCGGGACCGCCGCTTTGACGTTGCCTTCGATAGCGTAGCAAGTGTTTGCATGGACCGGCCAATCGCCGCGCACGGGCGTGTCGCCTTGATTGTCCCACATCCCGATCGTCGGCCCTGGTGCGTGCCCAAAAAAGCCGAGTGGATGAGTATAGGTCGCGCAATTCATCTCATCCGCGTCGCATTTGGCCCGCGTCTCGGCGAGCACCTGATTCCCGGTAAGGCCAAGCTTATACGAGCTGGTCAGGTGATCTTGCCACTGATTCCCCACAGCGAGAGCCGCCTTTAGCCCGGTCGGAACATCAGCTTCTCCGAGCTTGGCCACATAACCCATTTCCTGAGTGTCGGTGCAGAGCTTCAAATAGCAAATCCCGACATCCGTATGGATGATATCGCCGCGCATGATCTTGCCTTCAATTCCACAAAACGGCTGGTTCGCCTCACAGGCAAGACCGGGACGTTGTACATTCACATACGGATTGAACCACGGGGCGAGGTTCAACGCTTCGAACCGCTGCCGAATATACCAGGCTACATCATCTGTCGTTGTGACACCTGGCGTAATTACCCGCGAGGAAAACGCCTCGCTGATCACTGACCGCGCGAGCCCGACAACATGGCCATAGGCCTGCAGCTCCAGATCGCTACGCGTCTCAATCCAGCGGATCACGAGATCCTCCGCGCTGACCAAACGCTCGGATAAATGGTCGGGCAGCTCAGACACCAATCTCTGGTGCAGACCGTGAGTCAGACCATCCGCGACAGGCCAATATTCCGAAACATTTATGCCGATCCTCTGCGGATCCTTCTCAGCAATCAATGCAGCCAGCGCGCGCCATTGTTCGTCGAGATCGCCGCCCTCCCATGCCGCCTCGTACGGGTCACCGAGCGGGTATCGATTGACTGTCAGGCGCTCAAACGTCTCACCATCCTTATAGAATACGAGAATCGTCGTGCGCCGCGCCGCAAAGGCTGGCTGCGGCACCAGCGTGAAGTAGACCGGGTCCTCGGCATATTCGCGGTTGATCACCAGCCACATGTCGAGACCGGTCTCTTCCATCAAGGCTGGCAACAGGTTTTCCAGGCGATCACGGGTCATCTCGTTTTCGGGGATTATGCGGTCTCGATAGGCGAGCACCGATCGGTCCCCCGTCACGGTCCGTCCCTGCTCGAACCGGCCCTGCGCTTCGGCGGGCTGAACGAACACCGCTGCACCCAAAAGCGCGAGACCTAATGCGATCTTGATCATGGAATGCATGCTCTCTCCCCGACTCTGATATCCTCACTTTAAGCAGCAGAATTAATTACGGGAAGTCGCGATGGTTCAACTCTCGCCTAACGCTGCCAAAGCTGCGGCTGTCTCGCCATCTGCCGGAAAAAACAGCTCGATCTTGAGGTCGTCCAGCGCCAGATCTTCCGGCGTCCCAAACTGCGCGATCGTGGTGAACAAAGACAATCGCATTTCGCCCGCGCGATAGACTGTAGGAATAACCGGACCAACAGTCTCGGAGGCCGGAGTTGGAAACTTAGAAAGCTCCTCAATTGCCGCCTCAAGGCGCGGATCACCTCCGCGTGACGCACTCTCAACCCGTAATCGCTGCGCTGTGTGCCGAGCGACTTCAGGCCAGTTTTCGATCATCTCTTGAACCGAGCGATCCAGAACGAGATCTAGCAAACTCAAACCAACCCGCGCACCAATCATCCCGAGCAAAAGCTCGGCGGGTTTGTTCATCTGCAGGATCGTCCAGTGCCGGTCGACTGCTATCGCCGGATAGGGCGCATGCTGGCGCAGCATGTAGTCGACCGCCTCCCGGATCGGTGCCATGTCATCTGACGACCAATCACGCTGAGGGTAGCGCGCGGCGAACCCTGCATGCGCGAGCATTTGATTGCGAACGGCAAGCGGAAGGCTGAGCGCTTCGCCAAGCTTCTGGATCATGTCCCGGCTCGGATTTGCCCGCCCGGTCTCAAGAAAAGACAAATGCCGAGACGAAACATCGGCCTCATGCGCAAGTTCGAGCTGACTGTAGCGGCGCGCTTTGCGCCAGGTTTTCAAGGCATCGGAAAATTGGGTCATGAGAAGCGAATAGCGCATCCAGAGCATGACGTCAGTTACCTCCGAGGTAATTGATTTGGTTATCTCACTCTCTTTATGGTTCGTGAAACAGCTAAAGGACCCCGCCCCATGTCACCCGCGTTTCACAAACTCTGGCTGAAAGTGACCGCCATCATCGTCGGATCCTTCGGACCAATTTTCTTCCTTGGTACCATGGAGCCAACCCTGGAACCTGCCCGCTGGTCGCTCGACCTGCTCAGCTGGCCTTTGGATGGGGCGACGACCTACGCGTCTCCCGATACTCGTTTCCTCTCTGCTCTCACCGGAGGATTTCTGGTCGGCTGGGGCGTCACGATCTGGTGCCTGTCAAACTGGGTGTACGACCTCGCGCCTGAAGGCGTGCGCAAAGCCGTGGTCGCAGGCGCCGTCGCCTGGTTCCTCTTAGACAGCGCCGGTTCGATCGCGTCAGGGAACGCGTCCAATGCGGGTTTCAACATTCTTTTCCTCTTGCTGGCCGTCGGCCCCCTCTGGCGCCCCGCAAAAACGGATACAAACACTACACAGGAGCAAACGGCATGACCGCCTTCCGAATTTTCCTTCTCATTATCCTCATCGCTCTAGCCGTCTACACGCTCATGGTAGGCGGAACACATGGCTGGAACCTGATCCCACTCTTCTTCGCGGAAATCCAGGCCATGACCTGGCAGGGACAGTTCAACTTCGACTTCATGGGCTTTCTGCTTTTGTCGGCGCTATGGTGTGCCTGGCGCAATGACTTTTCACCGCTCGGATTTGGATTGGCGGTGCTCGGCGCGACCGGCGGAATATTGTTCCTATCGATCTATCTCCTGATCCTCAGCTTCCAGACGGGCGGCGACATCAAGATCATGCTGCTCGGTACGCGGCGCGCTCAATCCTAGCGCTACATCGCCACTAAAAAATAACCCCGGCACCAGGCCGGGGTTTAGAAATACGTCAGGGTTCTCCCATGACGCCGGAAGCGAGGTCGATCCCGCCCCCATTGTCTGCAAGATCGGGCGGGACCGGAATGGGCGCGATCACGAACGGGTTCTTGCCGTGAACTTGAATTTCCTTGCGGACAGGTTGTCCTGAGACCGTGGTTTGAAGGATGTAGGCGCCTGGCGCGACATTCTCAAAACCATACTGGCCAAACGAGGCAGAGTGAATTGTGCGGGTCTCGCCAGCATCTTCCGATATCAGCTTAACCCACTGTCCTTCCATGCGTTTTTCACCAGAATCCACGCTGCCATTGGCGTTGGCATCAATGAAGATCGTCCCGCGAACCTGACCAGACAGGATGAGCGGAATATCGACATCCGTCCGGCGTCCGGCGCCAATTGTCACGCGTGGCTGGGCATCTTCAGGGACCATATATCCGAGCGGCAGGCTCTTCTTGCTCACCGTAACCGCATAGAGACCCTGCTTGACGTTCTGGATTGTGAAGTATCCTTCGCGCGAGGTATTCAACGCGAGGCGCGTACCGATAACCGTCACCCGAACGCCTGGAATGCCGGGCTCGCTGTCCTGACGGATGCCATCCCGATTTCGATCAAGGAACACCCGGCCGTTCAAAATGCCTTTGCCCTCATCCGGCAGCCTGTTCTGACGTGGCGGGTTGAAATTGACCGTCCCGCGCAGACCGATCGAAAAGTCGCTACGGCCTTCAAAATCGTCAGTGTAGATCGCGGTCAGCTGGGCGTTTCTTGTCAGTCGATAGCGCGCCTCAACCGCACCCAGGAAACGGGTCGTGGCCGCATTTTCCTGCTCCGCCGAGAAATCAGAAAAGACCGAGAAACGCCCCTGTAGGTCGAGCTTCGACCCGAACGTCCGACCAGCATCGATAATGGCTGAAGCGCCAGCGAACAGGCGCGTTTGCTCACCATCCCAGTTCAGCGTCGCGTTTGGCGCGAATTGGATGACGGCATCCTGTTCGTTCAGACGCTTGCGAACAGGATTGGCCTGCGCTGTGGCAACGAATTGCTGGGTGTTCTCGGCGGCATTTGAGCTCGTCCCCTGATAAGACGCTGTGACACTCCCCCAATCAAAGCGCTGCATTCCACGCACTCGGAACGAGGAACTGTCACTGGATACGCCCGATTGGTCCGTCCGAGTGGTCTGAACCACTGCCGACACATTCGGCCCCGTTTCGCCAATCTGAGAGTTTGCAGCGACGCTGAAACTCGTATCTGACGAGGCCTCATCGCCGCCCTGGTGACGCACGGATGCACGGGACGCGAAGGAGACGCGATTGAATGCGCCCCAAGGCTGGTCTGCCCGCCAGTTTATCCCCGCAGAGAGATTGGTTCGCGCGCCGACACGCTGATCGAAGACGCCACCGAAATTGGCGCGCTCGGCCCCCGCAGAGAATTTTGCGCCCTCATAGCTCGCGCTTGCGTTCAATCCGGTCTGCTCATTAATTGCATAACTGGCCGAACCGCGCGCGCGTATATCGGCTCCGCTTGCGGCTCCGGTAAACGCGCCAACATCCGCG
Organism: Hyphomonadaceae bacterium; assembly: GCA_043513745.1. Classification (GTDB taxonomy): domain Bacteria; phylum Pseudomonadota; class Alphaproteobacteria; order Caulobacterales; family Hyphomonadaceae; genus Henriciella. The sequence continues at coordinate 2,735,978 of CP121341.1, read as the reverse complement.
GCCACGTAGGCTGACTGCAACCCGGTCTCGCGATTATCGAAGTAAAAGGACTTCTGCCCATTCACGACCACGGCGCCGCTTTCTCCGTCGTCCGACAGACTTGCGGCGATACCAATATCTTGTTTTTGGTCCTCGGAAATCAATCGCCCACCGGCGACAAAGCCGCCAAACTTCGGCACAGCGACGGCATCGCTTTCGATTTCTGACCCAGTCAACGGGACGCCGGCGGCGATTGCGATGATTGCACCACTCGGGCGCTGTTTGCGCCACGATGCACCGCGAATACGATTTCCGCCTACACCGGAAAGCTCGCGGAAACTGCTCCCATAATCACCTATGGTCCCCGCCCATCCTTCAAGCGACGTCACATCTACCGAAGCCCATGCCGGTTGCTGCGCGGCCAGGTTCTGCAATCCGCCTGCGGTTTCAATCCGACCACTCAGATTGTAAGTGCTGACATGCGCACGCCCTTCCAGGCGCAGCGGGCCGCGGTCGCTGACCTCATAAGTCAGACTTTCCATCGTAAACGGCGTCGAACGTGCCTCAGCCGCCACGTTTGCGCCCGGCAGCGCAGTGCTATCAAGGCGCGTATCGAGCGAAATCTCGACCCGGTTCGTGCCTGGAACCAGCTTGATATGCGTCCCTGTTAGGCTCTCTACGGCTCCAAATGGCAACAGAAGCGTATCTCGCTCGGCGAGCTCCATGTCCGGCGTAACACCGCGCGGCGTCGTGTTGACTGAAATCAGGCCCGTCGCGAGCTCCAGTTTGATCGCCGCCTGGTCTTGCTGGCGGCGAACGGTGACGGTTCCGCCAGAGATCGTGAGTTCATGCCCGAGGGCCTCAGCAATTGGCTCCAATGGCACCAACAGAACGGGGCCGATGGTCCGCGCTTCATTGTTGAATGTATCGATCGGCGCCCCGTTGACCCAGATCTCGAGGCCAAATTGCGGCTTCAATCGATCATCCAAGGTCAGCTCGATACGCCCCTGCTCGTCTTCTTTTGCGTGCGTGCCTGACATTACGGTGACAGCATTCAGGTTTACCCACGGATCCGCACTTTCCCGAGGCTCAAAGTCTGGAAGCTTACCCAGCACGACGCGATTTGAGCGGACTTTACCGTCTGACATGTTCAGCGACATCAAAACGCCGTCCTGCGCGCGGTGATAGCCCAGCAATGTCTCCTGAAGCTCGGTCCGGCTGCGCAGTGCTTCGGCGATGTCGGTCAGGTTGTATTCTCTCCCGCTGCCGTCAGCTACGCGGGATCGGACAGAAATCAACTGACCCTCGATAATCATATCTACATGCTCAATAGACACCGCGGTTTCCGGTGCCTGGTCAAGAATGACCGGTTCAGCCGCTTCTATTACGAATAGCGCCCCATCCTTGGTGCTCTCGATCCCAGTTTCTGGCACAGGATTTTGGACGGACACGTCCGCCTCAGCGCCCATAAACGCGCTGAACAATACGGCGATAGCCGCGGCAGAAGACCCGAAACGCAAACGCATCCTGCTTATCCCCGAAGGGACGCGTAACTAGCCCTGACAGGCCTGCTGCGTTGCGATCAGCCGGCCACACTGGCCACCTGGCTCACAATTGCGATCAATTCTGGCGGAAAAACTCTGCGATCCACCGCGTCCGTTGGATGTCACGACAATTCGCGGCGCAGCTGGGTTGAGATCAAGCTCAAATCGCTGATCGAGCGTCGCCATAGCGCGGCCAATCGAGACCAGCTCAACCGTGTGAGAGACCCACGAAAGCCCCGTGTTTATTGCAGGTTCCAACGTTTTCAGGCACGGCCCCGTCATCCAGACGTCGCCTGTGTCTTCATCTAGCAAAAACCCATTGTCACTGTCGGAAAACCCAATCCAGAGATCGGAATTTTGCAGGCCAGCATAAGCCGCACCTGTTTGGGCCACCGCAAAAACGGCGAGCCCAGTCATAGCCCATTTCATTTTTATCACCATCGGTATTTTATTTTTATGAGCTGACCGTACCCGTTTATGGTTAATATCCCCCTTATCTCCCTGTATTCAGGGGCGTTTAAGCGACAAGGCGCCTCCCTGGACATTTGACCGAACCGCAAGCGATGTTTGTTGAGACAAGTTGGACTGTTGCCTCATCCACAAATCCGGGCATTATAACCCAGTGAATCCATCTAAAGGACCGTTTTTAAATGACTTTTTTCAGAACCAGCGCCCTTGCATTGGCCTCAGCCGCTATTTTGGCGGCGTGCGGAGGGGGCGCGGACGAAACCGCAGCGCCGACCGAAAATACTGTTGAAAATCCGGCGCCTACAGAGACATCTGCGTCTGAAACGACTGCCACACCTGCAGCTGTCGATACATCGGAAGCCTTTGCCGCGCTGCCTGAACCGTACAAAAGTGCGGATTTCAATCGTGGGAAACGCACGTTCAAGCTCTGCCAGTCGTGCCATACGCTGAATGAAGGCGGTCAGAACCTTGTCGGCCCAAACCTGTATGGCGTCTTTGGGCGCCAAATCGGTACCGTTGAGGGCTTCACCTACTCCAAAGCCGTCCAGGATTCAGAGATCGTCTGGGCGCCAGAAGTCCTTGCGGAATGGCTTGAGAGCCCTCGTAACTTCCTACCTGGCAACAAGATGAGCTTTGCGGGCGTCAGAAAACCCGAAGATCGCACGGCCGTTATCGCCTATATCATGGCTGAGACCGGATATTCAGGCGAGTAGGCTCGCCGCTGCGTCCAGTATCGCACTCGCATCCAGGCGATGCTCGGCATAAGTGTCGGGCAGATCGCCGGTTTGCCCAAAACGTTCCGTGCCGAGCGCCCGGACGCGGTGACCTTTGACCGATCCGAGCCAGGACAGGGTCGACGGTGAACCATCGATAAGTGTGACAAGGCCTGATCCTGGGGACATGGCGCCAAGTAGTCGTTCGATATGGCTCGTGCGACCCGCCTCTCCCGTCCAAGGCGACCGCGACGCTGCCAGCCAGTCGCGGTGCAACACATCCGGCGATGTTATGGCCAGGAGCCCTGCATCAGGCAGGTCCTCTCTCAGGTGCTCGAACGCCTCTAGAGCCTCCGGCGCCATCGCCCCACAATAGGCAAGCGCCAGCGAGGCTCCTTCCGATGGCGCGTGCGCCCAATAAGCTCCATTCAGAATGTCATCGGCCAATGATGCCGGCATCTCGCGATCAATCTGATCGATCTGACTGGTTGAGAGTCGAAGGTATGACGACCCACCCTCTTCCCGCTCTACCGCATCAAACGCTTCGCGCAATATGACCCGAACTTCGTCCGAATAGGCGGGCTCCCAATAAGTCAATCCAGGCTGCCCCATCCCGATCAGAGGGGACGAGAGTGATTGGTGCGCTCCGCCCTCTGGCGCGAGCGTTACACCGGACGGTGTCGCGGCAAGAATGAAGCGCGCGTCTTGGTAACAGGCATAATTCAACGCATCGAGACCTCGCGCGATGAACGGGTCATAGACTGTGCCGACTGGGAAAATACGTTGGTTAAACAGATCCTTGGAGAGCCCGAGTGCGGTCAGCATCAGAAATAGATTGTTTTCCGCGATCCCCAGCTCGATGTGCTGCCCCTTCGGGCTGTGTGCCCAGATTTGCGGGCTCGCAATCTTGCGTTTCTTGAAGACATCCTCGCTGGCAGAGCGAGAGAAAAGGCCTTTGCGATTCACGAAGCCGCCAAGATTGGTCGACACCGTGACATCGGGAGATGTGGTTACGATCCGCGAGACGAAATCGCCATCGCCCCGCGCCAGATCATTCATGATCTTGCCGAATGCGACCTGGGTTGAACTCTTCCCGCGTCCCGGATCCGGCATCTCTGACAGCGGCGGCACGGAAACTGAGGGCGGAGTTCGGCTTTCCTTCTTCGCGGCGGACCAAGGGGCCTGCGCCAAAACTGCGCTCGCTTTATCCATGCGTTTCTGTGACAGACCAGCCAGCGGTGACCACTCTTGGCCTTCGCTGATCCCTAATTTGTCTCTCAGTTCGCCGATCTGTGTTGGCGTCATGAGCCCGGAATGATTGTCCTTATGCCCCTGGAACGGAAGGTGGCGACCTTTGGTTGTATAGGCAATGATCAGCTTCGGTGTTTCAGAGGCCGCGGCCTGCTCGAATGCTTCCAGCAGCGTCACCAAGCAATGTCCGCCGAGCTCGGTCATCAGATTGCCTAGGGTCTCGTCATCATAGGAGTCGATCAGCTCGAGTGTTTTGGCAGATCGACTCAAGTCTTTAGTGAGCCGCCGGCGCCAGGACGCGCCGCCTTCATAGGTCAGGGCCGCATAAAGGTCGTTCGGACAATCATCGATCCACTTGCGCAGCCGCGCGCCACCCGGTTTCTTGAACGCCGCGCGCTGGCGGGCCCCATATTTGAGCGTGAGCACATCCCATCCGGCGGTCTCAAAGATGTCGTCGAACCGGTCGAACATCTTCTCCGAGGTCGTGGCGTCCAGGCTCTGTCGATTGTAGTCCACAATCCACCACGTATTACGAATATCGTGCTTGTAAGCCTCGATAAGCGCCTCATAAATATTGCCTTCGTCGAGTTCGGCATCGCCCAAAAGCGAGATGAACCGGCCTGCTTGCTCTGGCTGCATCTCGCCGCGCGCCAACCACATGTCCTGCACTAGTGATGCAAATGCCGTAACAGCGACGCCCAGACCGACCGACCCTGTGGAAAAGTCGACTCGTATCTTGTCTTTTGTCCGGGAGGGATAAGATTGCATCCCGCCATAGCCGCGAAAACGCTCCAGCTGATCCTGGCTCTGCCGACCGTACAGGTATTCTACGGCGTGAAGAACTGGTGAGGCGTGTGGCTTTACCGCGACGCGATCTTTGGGCCGAAGCACATGAAAGTACAACGCGGCCATCAGGGTCGTCATCGAAGCGCAACTGGCCTGGTGACCACCCACTTTCAAACCGTCGCGGCTCGGACGAATGTGATTGGCGTTATGAATGGTCCAGCTGGACAACCAAAGCAGCCGCTGTTCCAGAGCATCCAATCCCTCGATCAGGTCACTTCGGTTCAGCTCAGTTTCAATAGACGTCGACGTATCAGGCATATTTGCCTTCTAAGACGGAACTTCTCGCAAAAACACCCCTCAAAACGTTTTAGCGATAGCAACAAAGATGCTTTGTTCGACGAACGAACCGCTATTTTCGTTCCGGTAGCCGATCGAGTAATCCATTTGATCCTGTCGCCACAACAGTTCAGATTGCGCTTTGTGAGACGACGCATTCGGCGACCCGCGCTCCAACCAGACCTGCGAGATACTCCAGATATTTTTCGAGACGCGCTGACCGAACCCAATCTCTTGCCTGTAGCGACGACACCCTTCGTGTTCGCGCATAACCGTCTCGGCAAACAAAAACTGTTCCCGCTTTCTCCATTTCCCAGACCATGAGACTCCGGTTCGAGCTTCTACACCGAGTGTATCGCAGCCATTGCTGCCGCCAATTGCAGAGCCTTCAAGCAGACCAGTCTCAATCGTCCAGTTAAATGCCCCCTTCTGGAAGACGCGGTTCCGCAGGGTTGCGCGCCAGCCATCCGCGTCAAAATCGGAGGCCGAAGGATACATCACAGTTTCAAATTTCAAAGAGGCGGTGAGCCAGTCTCGCACACCGTATTCTGCGTAAACATCGCCGCGCCAGGCATTAAGGCCTTGGACGCGCTCGCCCGCAATTGAAGTGCGCGCGTAAATCGCGTCGCGCTTCAGAGTCCAAGGAGCTGCCGCAGCTTTAGGCCACGACAGCACCAGGAATAAGATAAGTAGCACTCTCCCAAGCATCCTGAATACTAATCAAGTATTCAGGACAGAGTACACTCACCTATAGTTGAAAACGGATCTGGTCAGTCCAGAAGCGCTCGAGGCGCGAAACCGTTTTGTTCAGTTGGCTCAGATCGTCCTTGCGAACGCTGGCAGTTGGCTCCAGAGCCGTCGCTTGGCGGTCGAACAGATCGACGACGCGCTTGCGAACCTTGTGGCCACGCTCGGTCAGTTTAAGACGAACGGTCCGCTTGTCACGCTCTGAGCGAGACTGCACCAGGTAACCACCCTCTTGCAGTTTTTTCACGTTATAAGACAGGCTAGTACCTGCAAATGCACCGCGTGAGCGAAGGGTCGAAGCCGGCGTTTCGTCTTCGCCAATTTCATAGAGAAGAAGCGCTTGAACGCCAGTCAGGTGGCGCTCGCCGCCACGCTCGAGATCATCTTTAACCACGTCATGGAGACGGCGATGGGCCTGCTCCAGAAGCGAAAGAGATTTTACGAAAGATTCTGCGACGCTCATAGTGTCGCCCGCAGCTTCAGCTGCGCCATAAGTCATTGTCATTACCATCACCACTCAACTTTTGTTGTAGTTTGAGTAGATTTACAGTAATGAGCCTTATAATTCGTTAAGCACGTCTTGTTTTCAGCCTCACTTGGTTAACAAAACGGCCGAAAGTATTACTTTTCGACCCAAAACAAGCTGAAAATTGAAAATCTGGCCAATTTGAGCGTAACTCTCTGCACGTTTCAAATATAGACCAAATGGGAACATCCGACCATTTCGGCATTTCGGCGGGTCTTAACCCCCGAGTGGCGTTCCTCGCGCCGTCCACGCATCGGTCTCTCCGTCAGCGACCGCCATAACCGCGCGCCAGGCGCCGCGCACGCGTTGCAACACATAAGCAGCTTGCCACCCGGCGACCTCTTCCCCGTCCGCATCATACATCACGTCTGAGACCGTCATTGAAGCAACACCATCGTGAAGGAGGTGGCACGCCTCGAGCTGTCGAACCACGCGTTGTACGCCTTGCGCTTCATAGAAGCCGAGCAAGACGCCGGTATTCTTGGCGAAATGTTCTGCGCTCTTGAATGTATAGGACCGCTCTGCCTGGGTTGTCAGAGCCGGAAACGTCCAGTGGGCTGCAATAGCGTCTGCGTCACCCTCGTTGAAAGCGGCGACATAGGACTGGCACCAGCCGGTGAGTTCCGTTTGCAGATCAGTCAAAGCTCAGCTCATTCTCGCCGAGCGGTTCGAAGTATTTTGCGACATCGTGATCGGAAACGCCTTCGAGCGTATCTGGAGACCAATTAGGCGCATGGTCTTTGTCCACGATCACGGCGCGCACACCTTCAATAAAGTCAGGTGACTGAACCTTACGCCAGCCGATACGGTATTCCATTCGCATATTGTCTTCAAACGTTTCACACGCACCGCCCTCGCGCACTTGTCGAAGCGCGACCTTCACAGTTTCAGGAGATTTCGTGCGGATGGTTTCGAGCTGCTTTGTCGCCCATTCAGATCCGTCGGCTTCGAGCGCTGCCACAATCGCCTCGGCGCTGTCCCCCGCGAAGCAAGTGTTGATGGCTTCCATATACGGTTCAAAGCTTCCCGCAGGAATCGAATGTGTCAGGCGGGACAGGATTTCACCAAGCATTTCGGCCGCCCCAGCTGAGAAATCCGCTTCCGCGATCTGGAGTTTCAAATTCTGAAGCAGTTCAGATGGCAGGAAATGCGTCGCAACCCTCGCCGCTGCCACGTCGGCGCCCTTCAGACGCGCGCCCGTCAGCGCCAGCCAAGTCCCGAGCTCCCCGCGCAATCGAGGCAGGAACCAACCGCCCCCGACATCCGGAAACAGACCAATGCCTGTCTCAGGCATGGCAAACAGGGTGCGCTCCGTCGCCACCCGATGAGACCCATGTACAGACAGACCGACGCCGCCGCCCATGGTGACCCCATCCATCAACGCAAGATATGGTTTCGGGAACGCCTTGATTACCGCGTTCATGCGATACTCTTCGGCAAAGAACGCTCGGGCTTCCTTGCCGTCACTCATACCGCTCTCGCGAAGCATCGCGATGTCGCCGCCCGCACAAAAGCCGCGGCTACCATCTGCGTGATCGATAACGACCAAATGAACGGCGGGGTCCTGCGCCCAAACGCGCAGCGCCGCCAAGATGGTCTCGCACATGTCGAAGTTCAGCGCATGCAGCGCTTCAGGTCGATTGAGGGTGATGTAGCCTACACCGCCCTCGGTTTTGGTCAGGACTGAATCTGTCATGCAACGGCGTTAGCGCGAGACGCCCAGCCGGTCCAGTGACCAATCGAGCATCTTACTTGACCTTAGTGCCCGCCACCAAAAATACCGGTACGGACGTTGTAGTCGACGGCGATGGCATAGTCCGGATCGTCTTCGCTATCGACGATGAGTTGCCCGGCCTTGGTTAGGAGCTTGTGACAATCGCGGGATAGGTGGCGCAGCTTCAACGTCTTACCCCTCGCCTGATATTTCGCGGCAAGATCTTCGATCGCTTGCAGCGCCGACTGGTCAACGACGCGCGAGCGCAAGAAGTCAACAATAACCACGTCCGGATCCTCATCAGGATGGAAGAGTTCGGCGAAACCATCTGTCGACCCGAAAAAGAGCGGTCCCTCGATCTCATAAACCGTCGCGCCTGGCGTGCGGACAGAGTCGCGCTGAAGAATGCGAATGCGCTTGGCATTGTTCCAGGCATAGGCGAGCGCGCTGACAATGACGCCCACCACAACCGCAACCGCGAGGTCTTTCCAGACCGTCACGCCGGTCACCAGCAGGATCACAAAAGCATCCGTCCAGGGAATCTTGGACATGATGCGCAGGCTGTTCCACGCAAACGTGCCGATCACGACCATAAACATAACGCCCACAAGCGCTGCGAGCGGGATCATTTCGATCCATTGCGATCCGATCAGGATGAAGGCCAGCAGGAACAGCGCCGCGGATAGAGCCGACAGGCGCGTTCGGCCGCCGGACTTCACGTTGATCATCGACTGTCCAATCATGGCGCAGCCGCCCATGCCGCCGAAGAATCCGGTGACGACATTGGCGGTGCCCTGCGCCACACATTCCTGAGACGCACCGCCGCGTTCATTAGTGATTTCGCCAACCAGGTTGAGCGTCAACAAACTCTCAATCAGCCCAATTGCGGCCAGCACAACCGCATAAGGCAGAATGATCTCAAGCGTCGCCAGATTGAGGGGCACGGCAGGCACGTGGAAGGTTGGCAATCCGCCCTTGATCGAGGCGAGGTCGCCGACCACCGGTGTGTTTATGCCGAAGCCGATTACGACAGCCGCGACGACGCCGATCCCTGCTAGTGGAGCTGGGACGATTTTGGACAGCTTGGGCAGGCCCCAGATGATCAGCATCGTCACTGCAATCAGGCTGAGCATAATTGCCATCTCGCCCGCAGGGAGCCAATCGCCATTCGGCAAGAAGCTATGCCCGTCCGGATGCGCCGTTCCTGGAACCTGAAACTGCCCCAGCTGAGCGAGGAAGATTACGATAGCAAGCCCGTTGACGAAGCCGAGCATGACTGGATGCGGAACAAGACGGATGAACTTGCCGAGCTTGAACACGCCTGCCCCAAGCTGCAGAACCCCCATCAGCACCACCGTTGCGAACAGGTATTCGACGCCATGCTGGGCAACCAAGGCCACCATAACAACCGCGAGTGCGCCTGTTGCGCCTGAAATCATGCCGGGGCGACCACCCATGACCGCGGTGATCAGACCAACGAGGAAGGCTGCGTACAAGCCAACCAATGGCTCAACGCCGGCGACAAAAGCGAACGCAACGGCCTCCGGAACCAGCGCCAGAGCAACGGTGAGGCCTGCGAGCAGCTCAGTCTTCACGCGCGATGGCGTGAACGTCGCACGCTGGGTTTGGGCCCAGCTGGACAGATTGATGCGGTCGGCATAGTCAGCGAATGTGGATCGGGCCATGAGGCGTCTCTAAATTGCGGGAGGAACCGGGCGGTCCCTAGTGCAATTCATTGCCAGTAGCTAGCCCTGCCCGTCAGGCAATACTGTTTTGCCAAGATTTTCCTCGCGGCAGAATGGACAAGGGAGCGCGACTGCTCCAAGCCTGCGTGCAAATCAGTATTTGCAGGAGAGACCCATGAAGTCGCTGTTCGACATTTCCGGAAAAACCGCCCTCGTCACCGGAGGCTCCAGTGGCATTGGCGCAATGATCGCCCGCGGTTTCGTCGAGAACGGCGTGAAAACCTATATCTCCGCGCGAAAAGAAGACCGTCTGAAAGCGAAAGCCGACGAGCTTTCAGAAATCGGAACCTGCATCCCGATCCAGGCCGACTTGTCGAAAGTCGCAGGGATAGAGAAGCTCGTCGCCGAAATTTCAGAGCGCGAAAGCCAACTCGATATTCTGGTCAACAATGCTGGCGCAAATTGGATCGCGCCAATCGAGGAGTTTCCAGAAGATGGCTGGGACAAGGTCATGAATATCAACATCAAATCGATTTTCTTCATGACCCAGAAAGCTCTGCCGCTCTTGCGTGCGGGTGGGTCAAAGGAAGATCCAGCCCGGGTGATCAATATTGCCTCGATCAATGGGATCACCAATCCCGGCATGCCGTCCTATGCCTATTCGGCTAGCAAATCTGGCGTCGTTCACTTGACCAAGCACCTCGCCACCGACCTTGCCCGTCACCACATCAATGTGAATGGTATCGCGCCGGGCTTCTTCCCCAGTGACATGACGAAGGAAGCGACCAATTCGGACGCAATCCGGGAATCGGTCATCAAGCAGATCCCGCGGCGACGCATGGGTGAGCCGGAAGATATGGCCGGCACGGCGATCTATCTCTCCTCACGCGCGAGCGCCTGGGTCGACGGACATACGGTGGTTCTTGACGGTGGAATGATCGCCTAGGTGGCGCCAGGCGTTTCGCTAGTGATCGAAACGATCCAGTCCTTGTAATGCGCGACCCGGACGTAAATGCCAGGCGCGTCACGACGCGCGCAACCTAGCCCCCAGCTCACAATGCCGATCTGGACCGGCTCCCCCTCGGGAGGACGATGCACAAGCGGCCCCCCACTGTCGCCAGTGCAGCTATCCTGCTCGCCAACACCTGCGCAGATATGCGTTTCGGCGCTGATCATCAGGCCTTCGAACTGGCTCGGATCTTCATAGCGCGAAATGGTGGCGTCCATTCGGCGTTTGCAAGCGGCAGGACTCAATGACGGAACGCTCGCTTGCTGCAATGCAAGACTTGGCGCATTGACGGCGCCGCGTCGTCCGATCGCTGTTTCCGCGCTTCCCGCTTCGTAGAGGAAGCCATATCCGGCGACCTCAACTTGATCGCGGCGCACTCGCACGGGCGGAGCCACAAATCCATCAAGCGTTGCGGTCGCACCGGTCCAAGTTCCTGCAATCTTGAGCAGCGCGACATCGTGGCCTCGATGTGAATTCCCGACTGAATAGTCCGGATGGATGTACATGTCGTCAATTTCGTAGGTCACCTCAGTCGGGTCGTCCGACAGGTCGCCCAAGCCAGCGACAATGGTCAATTGCCCAAGGTTTTGTAGCTCTTGTCCCGCTTCGGTCGTTTTCTGGTACTGAATGACGCGCCGCTCGCCAGATGCGCTGTCTTCCATTTTCGCGTGCTCGACGCAGTGCGCAGCTGTCAGAACCCATTGCTCCGAGATCATTGTCGCGCCGCACAGGTGATACGCCCCGCCGGTCTCGTGCTCTATCTGCAACGAGGCCATCCCGGGCCAATCCTCGATATTTGCCGGTTCGCCGCCAACGACGCATCCAACGAGCCCCGCGGATAATGCCGCGCCGGCTCCCAAACCTTTCCAATAGGTCTTCATCTCGATTCTCCCCTGGCGCGGAGATTGAGCGTTATGCGTCCAGGGCGCAACCCTCGATCGTAATCCGATGCATGATCCGGCGCTGGCCTTGATAATCGTTCAACGCCCAGTGCCAGGTTGAACGATTGTCCCACATCGCGATGGAGCCGGGCTCCCATTTGAAACGATGATGGAAATCATGCCCCTTGAACACGTGGGCATACAATTCAGCGAGCAGTTCGTCGCTCTTGCTCTTCTCAAGCCCGACGATTTCGCGCGTGAAGGCCGGATTGACGTAAAGCGCCTTCTTCCCGCTGAGCGGGTGCTTGATCACGATCGGATGTTCTGGATCCGTCAAAGCTTCGGCCACCGATGCATTGCCAATCCGGTTTGTCCCCTCGTCATGCGCGCCGGCATCCGTGGTGTTGTAATAGCTGTCTGGCCCTTCCCCAAATATATGTTTTCCGGAATGGATGGCCGTACGGCCTTCAATCTTTTCTTTCAGGTCCGATGGCAGGTTCTCATAAGCCTTGTACATGCTCGCAAACATCGTATCGCCGCCGCTCTCTGGAAGCTCTCGCGCGACCAGAACGGACCCGAGCGCAGGCTCATGATCGTAAGAATGGTCGGTGTGCCATCCGCCACCTATGTTGTCTTTTTGATCCGGTTCCTTGGCGACGAGCGCGATCTGAGGATAACTCGGATGCGCCGCGAAGAATCGATTGACGTTGATGTCTCCAAACCGCTCAGCGAAGGCGATATGGTCCTCTTCTCTCGTGTCCTGACCACGGAAAAAGATCACGCCATGCTCCGCGAATGCATTCCTGATCGCTTCAAATTCAGCGTCACTCAGAGACTTGATATCGACATCCGTAATCTCAGCGCCGAGACCATCCACAGCAGTGATTTGCATACTCTTCCTCCCTTGGCTCCATCTTGTGGGAGCGTCTTTCCAAGTGAGAATAAGATATTTCCGTGGGGGAGGTCAAAGGCGTTCAAGCACCTTTTATCAATCGCTCCACGTTGGCCCGATAGGATCGCCCAATCGGCAACACGCGACCCGACGCGAGCTCCAGCTCCGCGTTGCCATTGCCGCGGGGCATGATTTTTTTGATTTGCGAAATCTGCACCAAAAAAGACCGATGGCAGCGGAGGTGCGATGCCTCGATTTTCCCGATCAGTGTCTCCAGTTCTGAAAGGGAAATGCGGGCGAGATGCGTACCCGTTTCGGTTTGAATCTCAACATAGTTCGAGGCTGCTTTCGCCCACCAGATGTCCGATGGGCGAAAGATCAGAGTACGTCCGCCGGAGTTTAGAACCAGACGCTGGTGGTCTTCCGCCTGTTGGGTCCGACCAGCGGCATCCAAGCGTAATCGCTCCAAGCTTCGAAACAGATAGAACGCCGCGAGATTGAGCAGAAATGTATAGACGATCTGGCGTGACTCATACAGCCAAACCAGCGGCTCCCCCACGCTGGTCTCATAGTACCCGTCCAGAAATACTGGCCACAATACCGACCGCACGCCGGCCAGCAGGAAAACTTGCGCGACAATGTAGACGACCAAACCAGCCAGCAGCACCAGCGCCGTCTTTGACGCATCTTCGCGCGCGAACCGGACCCGGTTCAGCAAGGAAGGAATGATCGGCACAACCAGTAAGACCGCGATATCTGACGCGAAATGGATAACCCATGGTTCGATCGCATTGATCTGGATGCCGGCGGCGCGCGCTTCAATTTGCTCGGAGCTTGATGAAATGACCCAGGACAGAACAGCGAAAAACGCGATTGCGGCATAGGCCATGCGATCGGCACGTCGGTCCGCCGTCTGCTCCGCACGATTTGCGTTCGAATCCATTAGACCTTTATGCGCCCGGGGAACGGATCATAGAAGTGCGGGTCTTCGTCATTCGCACCATATGCGTGCCACTCGCCCCAAACGCGCCTCCGTTATCCCACCCTTGGCCGGATCATCCCTTCATGGATGACAAGAGCTCTTTGGTGGTTCCAATAGCTGTACCGGTGGTGGCTCGCCACACGTCGCCAACACATTCTACAAGAGGACGCCCGCATCATGAAACTCGTTAGATCGTTTGCACTCACCACCGCATTGCTTGCGCTTTCCGGCGTTGGCAATGCGCAGTCCCTGGTGCTCGGCGACGGGCTCGCCCGACAATGTTACGTGGACGCGGTCACTGGAAACAAAGGACAATCCCGAGCGATTGCACGATGCGAAGCAGCTCTGCGAAATATCGGCATGTCCAGACTCAATCGGGCGTCCACGTTGGTAAATCTCGGAATTTTGCAAATGCGCGCGGGCGATTATGAAGAGTCGTTGGAGTCGTATGATAAATCTCTCAAGATTGCCCCGGACTCTCCGGAGGCCCTGATCAATCGCGGCGCCGCGCTCATTTATCTTGATCGTAACGAAGAAGCTGTCATCGATTTGACGCGGAGCGTCGATCTCGGGACCAAGAGACTTCCAGAGGCCCTCTTCAACCGCGCCTTGGCCTATGAGAAGCTCGAACAGTTCGAAAACGCCTATTATGATCTGCAAAAAGCTGTGGCGCTTAAGCCGAAATTCGATGCGGCTGAAAACGCGTTGTCGCGTTACTCCGTCGAAGAAGTGGCGCAATAAGTAAGTCTAATTCGGGAGCGCCGCTTTCGCCGCCAGGAAAGCATTGAGCACGATCTGCTCTTCGTTCTCCAGCAACACACCCGAAAGAGGCGAAACGATTGCTGTCTCTCCCATTGTCGGCGGACATCGCGGGCTGACAACGACCTGTGACAAGCAAATTCCCTGGCCATATTCATCGTCCGTCGACATGCGTAATACGGGCACGATCGCGAAATGCGACGGACTGAATACATTGAATCGAACGATCCGAGTCTTCGCGACGTCTTCGTCAATTCCAACATCATTGAGGCTGAGAAAACCGCGCAGACATTGCATCTCTGCGCTACAAATCTCGCGGAGGGTCGCGAGCTCTACGATGGCTGCCCCGTCATCCATAAGGTTTCGGATACAGGGATTCGCTGAGCAGTTTTAGGTTCTAGTCTTTCAACATGTCACGGCTGACGATCACGCGCATGATTTCGTTCGTACCTTCAAGGATCTGGTGAACGCGCAAATCGCGAACAATTTGTTCAACGCCATACTCCGCCAGGTAGCCATATCCGCCATGGATTTGCAGGGCATCATTGGCGACTTTGAAGCCAGTGTCAGTGACGAAGCGTTTGGCCATCGCGCACCAGCGAGTGGCGTCGGGTGCTTTAACGTCGAGCTTTGCCGCAGCTTCGTAAAGCATGACGCGAGCCGCCTGGAGTTCGGTTTCCATGTCTGCGAGCTTGAATTGCGTCGCTTGGAAGTTGGCGATCGGCTGACCAAACTGCTCGCGTTCCTTGGCATAGGCCAGTGCCTTATCAAGCGCGCGCTGGGCCCCGCCCAGGGAGCAGGCGGCGATATTCAGGCGCCCCCCATCAAGTCCAGCCATAGCGAACTTGAAGCCATGCCCTTCTTCGCCAATGCGATTGGCTACGGGAATCCTTACATCATCTAGCAGAACCTGCCGTGTTGGCTGAGAATTCCAGCCCATCTTCTTTTCATTGCCGCCAAAGCTAAGGCCCGGCGTATCGAGCGGGATAATGAACGCGGAGACGCCGCGCGAACCTTCGTCTGAGGTCTTCGCCATAAGCACATACACATCGCTGGTGCCAGCGCCCGAAATGAATTGCTTGGAGCCGTTCAGGACATAAGTTTCGCCGTCCCGAACTGCCGTCGTTTTCATCGCCACAGCATCAGATCCCGATCCAGGCTCGGTTAGGCAATATGATGCGATCAGGTCCATGCTGGTCAGCTTGGGCAGCCATTCCTTGCGCTGAGTGTCTGAGCCGAACCGGTCAATCATCCAGCTCGCCATGTTGTGGATGGAAATGAAGGCTGCGGTCGAAACATCCCCGTAAGAGAGCTGCTCAAAGATCAAAGCCGCGTCTAGACGCCCGAGCGACGAGCCACCTACATCCTCGCCAACATAGATCCCGGCGAAGCCAAGACTCGCCGTTTCCTTGATGACATCGACCGGGAAATGCTTGGTCTCATCCCATTCCGATGTGTGAGGGGCTAGGCGATCAGCCGCGAAGCGTTTCGCCATGTCCTGAATCATGACCTGTTCTTCGTTCAATCGTGTGGTCATCGGAAAACGCCTCGTCTATGCTGATTCAGCGGCAGCAATGCCATAGGAGAATTCTGCGTCAATGTCTGATCTTCCGGAAGGATATTCCATAACCTCCGCAGAGCTGGATGATATTCCTGCACTCATCTCAGTGGATAAGGCGGCTTCTGTTCTTTTTGAGCCAACGGGGCTCCTCACGGCGGACGCGCTCGCTGATCATGTGCCTGCAGAGGTTCTGGAAGTCGAGATTCCGAGCGGAAATGTTTTCGTTGCACGCAACCAGCATGACTGGGCCATTGGCTTTGCGCTGATCCGGCCACGCGGCAACGGACTCTATCTGGACCAGGTCAGCGTCCACCCTGATCACGGCCAGAAAGGGCTGGGCCGCGCCTTGGTCATCCGCACGCTGGCTGAGGCCGAGAATCGCAAGCTCCCGCATGTAAGCCTCTCGACGTTTCGTGACCTCGCCTGGAACGGACCTTTTTACGCGTCGCTCGGCTTCCGCGAACTCTCGCGGGACAATCTTGAACCCTACATGATCGAGATCGAAGAGGCGCAGAAACCGTTCATGGACGTCACCAAACGTTGCTTCATGCGCCGCAAGGTTCGCCGAAGCCTGTTCCGCTTTGGCATCCGGCGATCCCCGACCGATTGACGGTGCAAAAGAATTGACTCGTTTCAAGCGTTGATCCGGCGCGTCAGGACGGTTATCGCCAACCTATGACGACACCATTTCCACAGTCCTTTCCCGCCACCCGCCTACGCCGACTTCGCCAGTCACGCTGGATCAGAAATTTGACGGCAGAAAATGTGCTCACACCCGCAGACCTGATCTGGTCCATGGTTGTGCATGATGGAGAGGACGCCCGCATTCCTGTGACTGCGATGCCGGGTATGGAACGACTGAATGTGGCCGAGGCCGCTGCCGCCTCAAAACGCGCCTCCAAGCTCGGGATTCCAGCCATTGCAATTTTCCCGCATATTGACCCTGCGAAGAAGAATGAGGATGGCAGCGAAAGCCTCAATCCCGATGGTCTCGTACCGACAGTTATCAAGGCAATGAAAGACGCCGCGCCCGATGTCGGCATCATTTGTGACGTCGCACTGGACCCCTTTACCAGTCATGGGCATGACGGCCTGATCGACGAAACCGGGTATGTCTTAAACGACGAGACAACCGCGGTGTTGCTCGAGCAGGCCCTCGTTCAAGCGGACGCTGGCGCCGATATCGTAGCACCGTCTGACATGATGGACGGTCGCATTGGCGCGCTGCGGTCCGCGCTGGAAGAAAACGGTTTCATCAACACGATGATCCTGTCTTATGCAGCGAAATATGCGAGCGGATTCTACGGCCCCTATCGCGAGGCGATTGGGTCTGCGACGGCTCTGATTGGCGACAAGAAGACTTACCAGCAGGATCCCGCAAATACCGATGAGGCGCTACGAGAAGTGGCGATGGATATTCAGGAAGGCGCGGACATGGTTATGGTCAAGCCTGGCCTGCCTTATCTCGACATTGTCCGACGCGTATCAGAGACGTTCGCGATCCCGACCTTCGCTTTTCAGGTTTCGGGGGAATACGCAATGATACAGGCAGCGGCGCAGAATGGCTGGATTGATGGCGAGCGGGTTATGATGGAAACGCTGCTCAGCTTCAAACGCGCCGGCGCGAGTGGCATTATCACGTACTTTGCCGAAGCTGCGGCTGAGAAACTGCAAGCTTAGGGCATAGACTTCCGCGCCTAATATCATGGAGACCATCTCATGACTCCAACAGATGCAATCCTCGTCGAGAAAAACGTTAGCGCCTTACTGGACGGGGCCAAAATGGGGCGGCTGTCCAAGATGATCCTCGGACTGGACGGTCAGATCAACGCGAAACTATCCAAAATGATGATTGGAGGTCAGTGGATCTCGGGTAAGGCAAACCTAAGGTCGACCGGGTTCGAGTTTCAGCCATCGAAACTCAATCAGCCATTCTTCAAAAATATGGATGAGCTGAGAATAGTCATTCCATGGTCCGAACTGATCAGTGTCACCAAGCGGTTCGGCGCGGTGGCGACCATCATTGATCTGGAGACTTCAGCTGATACTCTCTCCATCAGATGCCTCGGCGCAGATGGCTTCATCGCCCAGATCAATTCGGCGCGAGGCGGCTGACCCAAAGCATGCGCGCCTGTCCCTCTGGTCAAAACCTGAACAGCGGTATTTACTGATCGGACCGTGCGGAGAAGGACTTATGCTTCCACCTGAGAATGTAATCGCCAAAAAACTGGCTACGGCCTTACTGAAAGACGCCGAGCTCGGCGACCGCACCAGTCGGTTGGTCGGCGCAGGCGGACGCATGGGCGCCAAAGCAACCAAAATGGTTCTGGGAGGGCACTGGGTGGGCGGTACGCTCTATCTGACCGACGAGTGCGTCGAGTTTCATCCCAACACTCTGAACAAGGCCGTCCACAAAGATCCGGAATCCTTGAGCGTCTTCATCCCCTTGCGCGGGATCACGGGCGTCGAAACTCGAAACAGCGTCGGAACACCGGTGCTCGACGTTCACACCGCGATTGGTACCTTGTCTGTGCGTTGCCTCGGAGCGTCTGGGTTTGCGAAGAAGATTGAAGCTGCGCGAGCGGGTTAAACGGCGCGCTCACGCGTCGTAGGTTTCATAATTCTCGCGCATATAGTCGACGCCATCGCGAACGATTTCCTCAAGCACGTCCAGATCCACGTCGGCGAGCTTGTTGATGTACAAGCAGGACTTGCCAAGCTTGTGTTTGCCGAGGCGCGAGAGTTTTTCCTGCATCGCTTCTGCGCGATAGCCGGGCATGATGTACATGACGAGATTGGCTTTGCGTGGACTGAACCCCGTCATCAGCATGTCACCTTCACGGCCACTCTCGTACTTGTAGTGATAGCGGCCATAGCCAATCAGGCTGGGACCCCACATCTTCGGCTTCAAACCGGTCACGCGGCCGAAGAAGTCCAAAAGCACTTCCGCGTCGGCACGTTTCTTGTCCGGCTCAACTGCTGCGACGAAGTCTTTTGGATCGACTTCGGTCGGCTTGGTTTTGTTTTCTGCTTTGGCCATGACCATCCTCCCTCACTTGGGTTTAGCCGATAGAGACCGTCGCGCCCAGATCCAAAACAAGAATTAGCACGATCGCTATCGCCAGGAGCAAGACCGAGAGCGCGAAATTGATTGCCATCGCCCGGTCTGCCCCTTTCTGCTCGAGCCACGATCTCGGACGAATGTTGCGAAGGCGGAAAACTACCAAAGCCGATAAGACCAGGCTCGCGACGTTCAGCGAGAGCAACAGCCCGGCGCGGGAGGCCAGCGCAAACTCTCCAGACCCCAGGAACAGACCAACCGCTGCCCCGGGAGGCAACAATGCTGCCGCCACCATCACACCAACGAGCGTCGAGTTTGCACCGCGCGTCAGCGAGAGCGCCGCCGCAGCCCCAGCCGCAATGGCGAGAGCCATACCATCCAGGCGAACTTCGGCGCGAGACATCAATTCCCGGCTCGAGAAATCCACTTGTATGAGGAATGAGATCAGGATCGAGCATGCCAACGCGACGGCCACGCCTATCCCCAGAGTGCGTGCGGCGCCGAATAAGAGCTTACGATCTCCGAGCGCAGCGCCGAGCGAAAACCCAAGGATGGGGCCGAGCAATGGCGCTATCACCATTGCGCCGATTACGCCTGCCACACTGTTCGAATGAAGACCGATCGCGGCCACAATCGTGGAGAGCACGACGAAGATCAGAAAATCTCGATCCAGCTTCGCATCCGCGGCGACGTCCTGATAGATTTCTTCGCGAAGGGCGAGCTTGCGCTGTGATGCCCTGCTGTTCTTCAGATCTTTGTCCTCCGGGATATCCGGCACCGTCGCCTCAATCGGAACCAGAGATATCCGCCAGTCTCGTTCCTGTTCCAGAGCGCTCTGAAGATTATCAACCAGCGTTTGGCGGGTGCCGTCGCGCAGGAAGACAGAGACATAGCGCCGGTCTTTTTGCTCGAGCGGGATGACGACATAGTCGATGGGGTCGGCTGCCCGAATGGCCCGCAGCGCGGTCTCGAAGGCCTCGCCGTCTCTAATATGGAGGTCCAGTCGTCTCATTGATCATCTTTCGGTTTCTTGCGGAACGGCGCCACCAGAAGTTTTGGCTGAATTGTCTTCAGGATGATGACACAGGCGCGAATTGTGAAGGCTGTTGCGCCGCCAATCGCCATCGCCCAAGACACGGTCAGCCCATAGGTCATACCACCCCAGAAGACGAGCGCCCCCAACAGCGCTGCGGTTGCATAGATGTCTTCTCGCAGGATCAACGGAACCTCATTACAGACCACGTCACGAAGCAAACCGCCAAAGCTTGCCGTGATCGTCCCCATCATGACCACTACGACCAGATTATGCCCCATCGCGTGCGCAGCCTGGGCCCCGACCACGCAAAACAGAGCCATGCCCAGCGCGTCGAACCAGATCAGTGTTTTGAACCGCGCAATCCGCTCTCCCAGGATGGCCGATAAGCCGCCCCCAGCAAGCGCGATGAGAATTGTGTCGGAATGCTCCAGCCAAAAGACTGGGCGATCAAGCAGAAGATCTCGCAAAGTCCCGCCACCGATCGCTGGCATAAGCGAGACGACAAAAATGCCGAACAGGTCAAGCCCGCGTCGGGAGGCAGCAAGACCGCCAGACAACGCAAAAACAAACACCCCAACTGCATCAGCAATCTGGAGCGGAGTCATCAGCCTTTGCTCCGCCCCAAGCGCGCTAGCAGGCTGCTCGTATCCCACCGATTGCCGCCCATAGCCTGGATATCGGCATAGTACTGATCCACCATTGCTGTGAGCGGTACGCTCGCGCCATTTGAGCGCGCCGTATCAAGCGCGATCCGAAGATCCTTGCGCATCCAGTCGACCGCGAATCCGTGCTCGTAATGGCCATCGCGCATGGTCTCCCAGCGATTGTCCATTTGCCAGCTTTGCGCTGCACCGCCACTGATCGCCTCAATCACTTTGGCGATGTCGAGCCCCGCCTGGTCGGCGAAGTGAAGCCCTTCTGCAAGCCCTTGGACGATCCCGGCAATACAGATCTGATTGACCGACTTGGCAAGCTGCCCGGCGCCGCTTTCTCCGATCAACGTCATCCGCTTCCCATAGGCATCCATCACCCCTTCCGCGCGCGAGAAAGGTTCCGCATCGCCGCCGCACATAATGGTGAGCTGCCCGTTCTCCGCGCCCGCCTGCCCACCTGAGATCGGCGCGTCAATAAAAGCCGCGCCCGCACCTGCCGACCGTGCGTATAGTTCCCGCGCTAGGCGCGCGCTGGCGGTGGTGTGATCCACAATGACCATATCCTTGCGGATCTCTGACGCCATCGCATCGAAGACGACGAGCACATCCGGATCATCGCCGAGGCATAGGAAAACGAAGTCTGCGCCGCGAATGGCCTCTGCGGGGGTCGCCGCCGCTTTCCCATTGTGAACGGAGGCCCATTGACCTGCTTTTGCTTCTGTCCGGTTCCAGACGATGACGTCGTGACCTGCAGCTGCCAGATGTCCCGCCATCGGGTAACCCATAACACCCAGACCTAGAAAAGCGGTTTTCGCCATTGCCTCACTCCTGTTCAAGCAGATCGGTTAGATCGAACAAATTTCATCTAAATCCAACCCGGTATTCTCAATCGATATTCACCCTGATGCCCTATGAGCGTTCACTAGACCAGAAGGGTCTTTTGGGAAAAGTATGGCTGAAGCTTATTCATCCCGGCGCGTACAGGGCAGAACGCCCTCAGCGTCCGCCCGAAAGCTGGGCACCTGGAAGTTGGCATACGCCGACTTCCTGACAGCTTTGTGCGCATTTTTCCTGATCATGTGGATTGTTCACGGCGTTACCGGCGACGAACGGCAGGCCCTCGCACAACAATTCGGATCAAAAACCGATACGATTGAAGTCTCTGCCAACGACCCGGTCATGGACGCCAAAACAGTCGCGCAGATTCTGCGCATTGATCCCGCGCTTCAAGCTTACGGATCGAGCGTCACCGTGACTGCTGAACCAAACCTGGTTCGTATCGATCTCTCGGATATGACCGAAGCGCCACTCTTCGAAAGCGGAGATGGATCTTTGAATGCGACGGGCGAAAAACTGACCCGTCTGGCAGGCCAGGCGATCGCGTTCCTGAGCTTCCCTGTCATGATCGAAGGTCACACCGACTCCAATCCCAGCCTGACAACAGGATACTCCAACTGGGAATTGTCTTCCGATCGCGCAAATTCGGCACGCCGCTTGCTCATAGAGGCCGGAGTTGCTGAGGATCGGATCAAAAGCGTTGCAGGTCTCGCGGATACGCGGCCAATACTAGAAAATGCACCGCAGGATAGCGCCAATCGGCGTATTTCAATTGTTCTGGTCATCAGCGAAAAGTCAGCATAAAGCTCATCCACGCGATGAGAATCACCCAGGAGGCTGAATGACCGCTGATATTCTGGCTCACTGGCCCATGTGGGCGAGCCTCGCGGCCGTCGCTGTTACGATTGTTTTCTACACGCTCGATCGATGGTCGATGGAGCTCGTTTCTGTAAGCGTGATCGCCGCGTTGCTGCTGCTTTTCAGCCTACCGGGCGCGACCGCTTATGATGGACGTGAGATTGCGATCGCTGACCTCCTGACCGGGTTTGCCAACCCGGCTCTTATTACGATCATGGCCCTTCTGGTGGTCGGCCAAGGCCTGTTCCAAACCGGCGCGCTGGAAGGCCCGACCAAGGCCTTGGTGCAGTCCTATGACAAGCGGCCGATGATAACGCTTCTGATGACCTTTGCGGCGGTCTTCGCGACCAGCGCATTCACCAATAATACGCCCGTGGTCATCATGTTCTTGCCAATCATGTCGGCGATTGCAGCGCGCATGGGGGCGTCTACGTCGCGATTGATGATGCCACTGAGTTTCGTGTCGATTTTCGCCGGCATGACGACGCTAATCGGCACGTCGACCAATCTGCTCGCCGCCGATGCGTACGAACGTCTGACGCCGAACGAGCTCGGATTTTTCGATCAGTCAATTTTTGGGCTGATGCTGGCCGGCGTCGGCATGCTTTATCTGCTGATCGCATCACGCGTTCTATTGCCCAACCGTGAAGACTTCACCGAGATCATGGTGAAATCTGGAAAGCAGTTTGTGGCCCAGTTCGAAGTCACGCCAGGCCACTTCCTTGATGGCAAGGAAGCCGTCGCGGGCATGTTCCCGGACCTGAAAGATATGACGGTTCGTATGATTCAGCGCGGCGAGAGAGCACTTCTGCCGCCTTATGACGAAGTCCGCCTTTCGCCGGGCGACTTGGTGATCGTGGCGGCCACGCGTCAGGCGCTCACTGATCTGTTATCCGAAAAACCCGCCATGTTGCAGGACATCTGGCAAAGCGGCGTTCCCGAAACGAACGATTCCGGTGAGCATCAATTGGGTCTTGTCGAAGCTGTGATCGCGCCCGGGTCTCGAATGGCTGGTCGCACGGTTGAAATGCTTGGCTTCCGGCGCCTTACGCGGGCGGTGACACTCGGCATTCAACGCCGTAGCCGGATGATCCGCGCCAAATTGGGCGAGATTCGATTGGAAGCTGGAGACACGCTCTTGCTTTGCGGCCCTGTCAGCGCGTTCAGGAACCTCCGCACCAGCCGCGACCTGATCCTGCTCGAATGGTCTCAAAGTGAGTTTCCAACCACAACGCGCGCCCAAGTCGCGCGTTTGATAACTGTGCTGATGGTGCTCGCTGCGGCCACTGGCCTTGCTAGCATCACCCTCGCCTCCATTGTCGCAGCGACAGCTATGATCCTGCTTCAGTGTCTGAACCATAGACAGGCGGCGCGATCGCTCGACTTGCGGATCTATCTGGTGATCGCTGCGGCCCTCGCAATGGGCGTATCGCTAGAAATGACCGGCGCCGCGCAGATGATCGCTGAGCTAGTCGTCCTGCTCGCCTCGCCTTACGGGACGCTCGCCATCCTGTCCGCGATCTTCCTCGCGGTGGCGATCCTCACGAACATTTTGAGCAATGCAGCTACCGCCGTCTTGTTCACGCCGATCGCCATATCAGCAGCCGAGCAGACCGGCGCAGACCCGTTCCCATTCCTGCTCGCGGTAATTTACGCGGCGAATTGTGCCTTCGCGACACCCATTGCTTATCAGACAAATATGCTGGTTATGGGTCCAGGGCATTACAAGTTTGGAGACTTTTTACGCTTCGGTGGGCCACTGGTCATACTCATGTGGGCCGCATTTACGGTTATAGCCCCTTGGCGCTTTGACCTTTAGATGCGTAAATTACGGATATGAAGCTAGACGAATCGCTCTTTCAGTTACCGGGCCTCCGGCGTGGATTGCGCTTCTATGTGACGGGCGCAAGCCCCTGCCCCTATCTGCCTGGTCAGATCGAGCGCAAAGGCTTCACCCATCTTTCACAGGATAATCCGGACGCATTGCACGATCAGCTGAGCCGCGCAGGCTTCCGCCGCAGCCAAGGCGTTGCCTATCGTCCGGCCTGCCCAACCTGCAATGCCTGCCGGTCGGTTCGCGTCGATGTAGCGAACTCCATAGCCAGCAAAAACCAGAAGCGGATCACCAAGGTCAATGCCGACCTCGTCCGCAAACCGATTGAAGCACGCGCCAATCGCGAGCACTTTCGGCTGCTAAAGGCCTACCTACAATCTCGTCATGATGGCGGAGGCATGTCTGACATGGGCTATCGAGAGTTTTGCGCGATGATCAATGACAGCCCGGTACAGACCTTGTTATTCGAATATCGCCTTGGCGAGGGCGATGACGCTCCGCTTGCCGCGGTCTCACTGACGGATGTCGTCCGCGACGGCTTTTCCATGGTTTATACTTTCTTTGATCCGAGCTTGCGTCAGCGCAGTCTGGGGACCTTCATGATCCTCGATCATATTCGTCACGCCAGCGAGTTGGGGCTGCCCCACGTCTATTTAGGATACTGGATCAAAGACAGCGAAAAAATGGACTACAAGCGGCGGTTCAAGCCTTTGGAAGTGCTTGACGGCGGACGATGGCGCGCGCTTGAAGACAGTGAATAATCCATCGGGAGAGACTAAATGATAGACCGCCGGAAACTGCTCGGTGCGGCCACGTTGGGGGCCGCTGGGCTGGCCACATCCGCTTGCTCTCAGTCTGCGAGCGATAGCGCTGCTGGACCTGCTGTCCAGACCCGCAAGAAGCGACGCCTGACGATGACCACGACCTGGCCCAAGGATCTGCCAGGACTGGGTACGGCGGCGCAACGCCTTGCGGATCGAATCAGTGAGCTCTCCGAAGGGCAAATGGAAGTGCAAATCTACGCCTCCGGTGAACTGGTCCCCGCGTTCGAAGCCTTTGATGCTGTCGCTTCAGGCAATGTCGATATGTATCATGGCGCCGACTATTACTGGCAGTCCAAATCCAAGGCGTTCAACTTCTTCACGGCGGTGCCCATGGGAATGACCGCGCCCGAAATCATGGGTTGGATTGATTTTGGCGGCGGTCAGGAATTGTGGGAAGAACTCTCCGGGCAATACGGCGTGATCGCGTTTCAGGCGGCCAATACCGGTCACCAGATGGGCGGATGGTTCAAGAACGAAGTCAACAACCTGGACGATTTCCGCGGATTGAAGATGCGTATTCCCGGGATGGGCGGCGATGTCGTGCGTGCATTGGGCGGCGCGGCTGAAGCACTTCCGGGCAACGAGATCTATCAGGCCCTTCAGACAGGCCGGATCGACGCGACTGAGTGGGTTGGTCCCTGGAATGACTATTTCCTCGGCTTCCACCGCGAGGCGAAATTTCACTACGGCCCTGGTTTCCACGAGCCTGGTAGTGCTTTGGCGCTCGGGTTGAACCGTTCCAAATGGGACAGCCTCACCCCTACGGAGCAGGCCATAATTCGCACCGCCGCGGGCGAGGTCAATAATCGATCCGTTGGCGAGTTCACCTACCAGAATGGCGTCTATCTCGAGAAACTGGTGAATGAGGAAGGCGTGCAGCTCCGTCAGTTCCCAGAGGACGTGATGGCAAGGGTTCAGGAAGTGTCTGCTGATATCCGCAGCGATGCGGGCAATGCGGGTGACCTGGAACGCCGGATCTATGAGAGCTTCGAAGACGCGCTGATCAAGATGCGCGGCTGGGCGAGCATTTCCGACAGTCCATACATGGTGGCGCGCGAACTTTAGGCGCTGCTCCGGTCGATAAGAAAGAGGAGCTGGGGTCTATGGAAGAATTCGTTTCCAGTGTGGGAACAGGATTGCGGTTCGCTGGCTACGGTCTCGCGCCGCTATTGCTCCTGCCTCTACTGATCCTTGCCGCCCCGAAACCGCTCTCGGGCGTATCCGACAAACTCAGCCAGATCCTCGACCGCATTTCAGGGGGAGCGATGGGGTTTGCACTCGCCGCTGCTTTTCTGATCATCCTTATCCAGCTCGCCGCAGTGCTCTTGCGTTACGTGTTTGGGCTAAGCTTCAGCTGGCTGAATGATAGCGTGATTTTCACCTTCGCGATGATGTTTATGTTGGGGGCAGCGGCGACGCTTCGCGATGACGGGCATGTTCGTGTCGATATTCTGCGCCCTCGGTTCAGCCCTCGCGTGAAAGCCGGGATTGAGCTGTTCGGCTCGCTCGTGTTCATCCTACCAATTGGCGTGCTCATTCTTTATGCAGGGTCCGGATTGATCGCGCGCAGTTGGATTGGATTGGAGCATTTCAACGAGAGTGACGGGCTGCCGATCAAATACCTGTTCAAGACAATGGTGCCCCTGTTCGCGATCTTGATGATCGGTCAGGCCCTCAGCCAGTCGATCAAGGCCGCCATGATTATTCGCGGCCTGCGGGAGCCGGAAACCGATACTGATCATAGTGCGGAGGCGCTGTGATGGAACTCGAACTGATCCTTGCCCTGGGCATGTTTCTTTGCGCCATCCTGGCCCTGCTCGCCGGGTATCCAGTAGCTCTGACGCTTGGCGGTGTCGCGCTGATTTTCGGCTTTATTGGTGTCGAAATGGGCCTAATTCCCCTGCCCATTCTTCGAAACCTTCCGAGCCGCATTCTCGGCTCGATGGAAAACCAGGTTCTTATCGCCGTTCCTCTATTCGTGCTTATGGGTGTGATCCTGGAGCGCTCTAAAGTTGCGGACGATCTGTTGCATACGGCCAGCCGCTTGCTCGCGCGGGTGCGCGGCGGGCTTGGCTACGCTGTAGTCATCGTTGGCGCGCTGCTAGCCGCATCCACAGGGATTGTCGGTGCGACGGTGATCACCATGACCCTGATCGCGCTACCGACCATGCTGAAGCAGGGATATGATCCAAAACTTGCGACCGGAACGATTGCAGCCAGTGGAACCCTCGGCCAGATCATTCCTCCGAGCATCGTCCTGATCCTACTTGCCGATGCGGTTTCTAACGCCAACCAGTCCGCCGCCATGCGCTCCGGCGGCGGTGCGGGCGTGGTGTCGGTGGGCGACTTGTTCGCAGGCGCGCTTATCCCAGGTCTGATGCTGGTCGGTCTCTATCTTCTCTACCTGGTCGTAACCGCCATCCTTCGTCCGAGCGCAAGCCCGGCAATAGAATTGGACGAAGATACCGAACCGCTCACATTTGGCGAAATCGCTCGCAGCCTTGGCGCGCCGCTGCTTCTGATCATTGCGGTTCTCGGGTCGATCCTTGGCGGTCTCGCCTCCCCTACCGAGGCTTCAGCGATTGGTGCAGGCGGAGCATTGCTGCTTGCTGGACTTCGGCTCGCCCCAGAGCATGGACGTTCGGGTGACCTTGGAAGCATCTGGGCAGCCTTTGCCAGCGTGCTCATCTTGGGCGTCTTAGCTAATTTAATGGATCTGCGGATCAATCGAGAGAGTATTCCAGCTGGGGACTATGTCGGGATCGGGATCGCAGGATTTGCCACGCTTGCATTTCTGGGCGGACTTCTTTCCGCGGCGCGAGTCCTTATCCGCGCACAACAGCTCAACAACGCGCTGAAATCAGGCGTTCAAATCACCAGCATGGTGTTCCTGATCCTCATCGGGGCCAGCCTGTTTGCGTTGGTCTTCCGTGCCTATGGCGGCGATCATTATGTCGAGGCGCTGCTGACCAGTATTCCGGGCGGGCTTTGGGGCGCGCTCGCCATCACAATGCTGGTCATGTTCGTGCTCGGCTTCTTCCTGGACTTCATCGAGATTGTTTTCGTAGTAATCCCGATCGTAGCACCGCCGCTCATCATTCTGGGCGCAGACCCGGTCTGGCTGGCCATCCTGATGGCGCTGAACCTGCAAACGAGCTTCCTAACCCCGCCCTTCGGCTTTGCGCTATTCTATCTGCGCGGCGCAGCGCCCGAGGGCGTGGAGACGATGGACATTTGGCGCGGCGCCATCCCATTCATTGGTCTGCAACTGATCATGATCGCTTTGGTTGCCGCTATTCCCGCTCTGGCGACCTGGCTCCCGACATTCGTTCGATAAAGCTCGAGCCATGAAACGAAAAAGGGAGCGCTCCGAAAAGCGCTCCCTCAAATTTGAACCGAATTTGAGCGCCTCGCGCTAGAATTTGACTTCCGGCGGTGTGCTCATCGCAGCGCGGTCTTCTCCGAGGTCGAAGAATTCGCGTGGCTCGAAATTGAAGCTGCCAGCAACAAGCGATCCCGGGAACTGCTCGCGGGCCGTGTTATAGTCCTGAACCGCTGAGTTGTAGAAGCGGCGCGCCGCGGCGATCTTGTCTTCAATAACGGCCAGCTCATCCTGAAGGTCCAAGAAGTTCTGATTGGCCTTCAAGTCCGGATAGGCTTCCGCAAGTGCGAAGAGGCGTCCAAGTGCCTGGCCCAGCATGCCCTCTGCGGCTCCCATCTCGCCTGGCGTATTGGCGGAAACGGCGCCCTGGCGCGCTTGAATGACAGCATCCAGTGTTTCTTTCTCGTGCGCGGCGTACCCTTTGACCGTTTCGACGAGATTCGGAATCAGGTTCTGGCGTTGCTTCAATTGCACATCGATGTCGGCAAATGCCTGATTGCAGCGCTGCCGCTTCGCGACGAGGCCGTTATAGATACCAATAACAAAAACGGCGAGCAGAACGATTAAGCCCAGGACGACGTATAGTGGAGTCATGCGGAGATCCCCCCTTAGAGTTCGTGTTGAATATTAGCTAAACGGCTCAAACAGGCGACGCAAGGTCACGCATCAACGAGTGCGCGTGCCCGGGCGAAGATGTCTTCGAACATTTCCTCGGTCAGCCGCCGCGTATTGGTGTTGTAGCGGGAGCAATGATAGCTGGAGAGCAGCGTCACGCTTCCAACCTGGTACTCCGTTCCATGACCGAACGGATGATCTTTCAGCTTCAATCCAAGCGTTCGGACCGTCGAATCATGGCTGATTTTTCCGAGGCACAGGAGCACTTTGGCCGTGGGAAGCGCATCAATGCGAGCCTTCAGGAACGGGCGGCACTGATTGATCTCAGCGCCAACCGGTTTGTTCTGCGGAGGCACGCAGCGGACCGCGTTGGTTATCATCGCGCCCTTAAGCGTAAGCCCATCATCCGGGCGCCGGTCATAAGTTCCGTCACAAAACCCAAACTTGCCAAGCGTCGCGTAGAGCAAATCTCCTGCCCAATCGCCCGTAAATGGCCGCCCTGTCCGGTTCGCGCCGGTCATGCCCGGGGCAAGCCCAATCACCAGCAATTTGGCCGCCTCATCGCCAAAACTGGGCACGGCTCCGTTGAACCAATCGGGCTCTTTTTGACGTTGATCCAGGATGAACTGACGCAGTCTGGGGCAGAGATCGCAGTCTTTCGGGGCTTCGGCTTGAACACTCACGATCGGTCTCAATCTCCTGCTCTTCGGACTGCGCATTGCAGCGTTGCGTAAATACAGCTGTTTGAGAATGCAAGGGCGGGTTGCGCTCGCGTGCTGCACTGCATATAAGGGCGGGCTACAGGAGATTTACATGGCCCGTGTAACCGTTGAAGACTGCGTCGAGCAGGTCCCAAATCGTTTTGATCTGATCCTTCTTGCGGCTCAGCGTGCTCGCATGATTCGCGAAGGCTCACCGATTACGGTTGACCGCGACAATGA
Source organism: Hyphomonadaceae bacterium (assembly GCA_043513745.1). GTDB lineage: Bacteria > Pseudomonadota > Alphaproteobacteria > Caulobacterales > Hyphomonadaceae > Henriciella. Next base: position 2,706,104 of record CP121341.1, on the reverse strand, counting down.
CAAAGATCCTGTCGTGTCCCTGCGCGAGATTGCAGACCAGACCGTCGACCTTAAAGTCGTCAAGGAATCTCTCGTTGCAGAACTTCAGGAAGTACGTCCTGGCGAGGAAGAAGAGCGCGAAGCCGATCGCCTGGCGCTCGAGTCAGCTCCTGCTGCGACCGAAGAAGACGTCATGCGTGCTTACCAGGCCGAACTGGAATCCGGCCGCGACGACCGAATGTAGGTGTAAATGGCAAATGCGACCGTCAAATCTGTAGACCGGTCGCGCGCCTCAAGGCCGCCGCGTGGCATACGTGATGAAGAGCCATTCCTAACCAAAGAAGAACTTGCCGGCATGGTTCTGGCCTACCAGCCGGATGCTGATCGTGCACGCCTGCACAAAGCGTATGAGTTTGCGCGCGAAAAGCATGGCGAGCAGCTGCGCCAGTCCGGCGACCCCTATTATTCCCATCCGGTTCGCGTCGCGACCCTGCTCGCTTCCGTCCGCCTGGACGAAGCGACGATCATGGCCGGTCTGCTGCATGACACGGTGGAAGACTGCGACGACGTAGATCTCGCTCAAATCGAAGACCTGTTTGGCACTGACGTTGCTGAACTCGTCGATGGCGTGACCAAGCTCGGCCAACTCGAATATCAGAGCGAAGCCAGCAAACAGGCTGAGAACTTCCAGAAGTTCATCCTGGCCACCGTGAACGATATTCGGGTTCTGTTGGTGAAACTCGCCGACCGAACCCACAATATGCGGACGCTTCACCATAAGAAGAAGGAAGAGTCCCGCCGCCGCGTCGCACGTGAGACGATGGATCTTTATGCACCGCTCGCCCGGCGCGTGGGTCTCCATTATCTGGCGTCTGAGATGGAAGACCTCGCGTTCCAGCACCTTAATCCGGAAGCCCGTGCGCAGATCCTACAACAGTTAGAAACGCTTGAGTCTCGCAACAAGGATGATCTGGAACGTATTCGGCTTGCCATCCGGCAAGTTATGGAACGCGAAGGGATTGAGTGCCGGATCAAAGGTCGCCGCAAGGAACCTTATTCAATTTGGCGAAAACTCGAGAAGAAATCCATTTCTTTTGAGGGTGTTGCGGACATTTTTGGATTCCGAGTCATCGTCGACACGGTCGAGAATTGTTATCGCTCGCTTGGCGTCTTCCACACGGAATGGGCCTGCCTGCCGGATCGATTCAGGGACTTTATCTCGGTGCCCAAGCCGAACGGATATGCCTCGCTCCACACAACCGTGCGCGCCAGTGGCAACCGCCTCGTCGAACTGCAGATCCGCACCGAAGACATGGACGACACGGCAGAGCGCGGCGTCGCAGCGCACTGGACCTATAAGAACAGCGCCTATGGTTTCGACATGGAAAGCTCCAGGGCCGCAGGTCTTGATCCAACCGCCAACCTCAAAGCATTCGGCGAACTTCTGAGCCATGGCGGTGACGCGAACGATTTCCTCGAGCACGCAAAGATGGAGATGTACCGGACACACGTCTTTGCATTCACCCCAAAAGGGCGACTGGTCTTGTTGCCGGCCGGTTCCATGCCGCTAGACTTCGCATACGCAGTTCACACGGCCGTCGGCGACGCCTGTGATGGCGCCAAGATCAATGGCGTACCGCGCAACATGCGCGTGGCGCTTGAGAACGGCGATGTCGTGGAAATCATCCGCCGCAAAGATCCGCGTCCGCTGCCCGGCTACGAAACCCTCTGTGTCACAGGCCGCGCCCGGGCTGCTCAACGCAAACTACGGCGCGAGTTCGAGACGCAGCAATTCGCGAGCCTGGGTCGAAACCTGCTCGAACGCGCCTTGCGCCAGCACCAGATCGACCCGGTTAGCGTCGATATGCGTAAGATCTCAGAGCGCGCTGGCTTCGATGGCGTTCAGGCCATGTTCGAAGCGCTGGGGCGAACCCAGGAAGAAGTCAGCCGAATCATCAGCGTCGCCTTTCCGGGGCTCGATCTGGATGCCTCAAACCCCGAAGAGACTGTCACGCTCGACGACGAACATGCGCCAAGTTTGATCGCGGGCGAAAACCTTACCCCCGGTGTGACTTTGCATTTGGGGGAATGTTGCCACCCGATCCCCGGAGATCGGATTATCGGCGTTCGTGAACCTCAAAAAGGCCTCGTCGTACACACGATCTATTGCGGACAAGTAGCGAAGTATGATGACCGCCCGGACCTTTGGGTCGACTTGCAATGGACAGAACTCGCCAAGTCCGGTGTGCGCGCGATCGGGCGGATCTCGGTCAACGCGGCAGACCATAAGGGCGTGTTGGCACAGCAATGCACTGTGGTAGCTCAGGCCGGAGGCAACATTCGCGGCGTGTCGACACACAACCGCGATCCAGGATTTATGGAGCTTGTGTTCGACATCGAAGTCGAGGATCTACGACACCTGGAACAAATCAAAGCCGCGTTGCGCGCCCTCGCCGTGGTTGAACGTGTTGAACGCCTCGAGGAGAGTGAATTTGAATAATGATCAGGTCTTGCAGGTCTTCCGCGACACCGAAGCCCTGCTTGAAGGACACTTCATCCTGTCTTCAGGGCGCCGCAGCCCGGTGTTTCTGCAAAAGGCGCTCGTCTTCTCGCAACCAGAACTGTCCTCAAAGCTATGCGCCGCACTGGCGGAAAAGGTGCAAGCGAGGCTGGGCAAAATAGATGTTGTGGTTGGCCCCGCCATGGGCGGTGTGATCCCGAGCTATGAGCTGGCGCGTCACCTCGGATGCCGCGCCGTGTTTGTCGAACGCGTTGATGGCGCGTTTGAGCTTCGGCGCAGTTTTGAAATCGGTAAAACCGACCGCGTCCTGATTGCAGAAGACATTGTCACAACGGGGCTTTCCTTTCGAGAGACCGTGGAGGCGCTGAATAAACTACCGGGTACAGTGGTTGGTGGCTCCTGCATCATGGACCGCAGCGGCGGCGAAGCAGATGTCGGGTGCGAGCTGGTCTCGCTCGCGGCGATCAAGTTCCCGGACTATGACGCAGATGATCTCCCGCCAGAGCTAGCTGCCATCCCAGCGTACAAGCCTGGCAGCCGAGGTCTCAAATAGTGACTGACCGTATTCGACTTGGCGTCAATATCGATCATGTCGCCACTATCCGAAATGCCCGCGGCGGGGCACATCCGGATATTGCCCGCGCCGCCGAGATCGCCACAAAAGCCGGTGCAGACGGGATTACGTTCCACCTGCGGGAAGACCGTCGTCACATCATGGATCCAGACCTTGAGGCCATCCGCGCGGCGACGCATCTGCCGCTAAACATGGAAATGGCGGCGACCGACGAGATGCACGTCATCGCCATGAACTATCAACCCGAAACGGCCATGTTCGTTCCGGAGAAACGCGAAGAGCGGACCACAGAGGGCGGCCTCAACGCGGCGCGCGAGCACAATAAGCTCGCGTCGATGATACGTGCTTTGAAAGAAAATGGCAGCCGCGTCTCGCTGTTCATCGAGCCTGATCCTGTCCAGCTTATCGCTGCTCAGCGGATGGGGGCAGACATAACCGAGTTTCACACAGGCCGCTTTGTCGAGCTAAGCCTCGCCGGAGAAAGCGAGCTTGCCGAAGTCGAACTGCAACGGATCTCCGACTGTGCCAGGCGCGCCGTCGAGATTGGGATCGAACCCCAAGCCGGGCACGGCCTGACATATGATACGGTAAAACCGATCGCTGCGATCCCGGAGCTGACGGAACTGAATATCGGACACTTCCTCATCGGCGAGGCAATCTTTGCAGGCTTGGAACCTGCAATCCGTCGCATGCGGGAGCTTATGGACGAGGCCCGTGCATGATCATCGGAATCGGCAACGATCTTTGCAATATTGAACGCATCCAGGGATCACTCGACCGGTTTGGCGAGCGGTTCGAGAACCGGTGTTTCACCGAAGGCGAAATCGCAAAGGCGCGGCGACGGCGTCTGACGGCTGAGACTTATGCAAAGCGATTTGCCGCGAAAGAGGCTTGCGCCAAGGCGCTTGGCACCGGCGTGCCGCGCCGAGGCGTGCATTGGAAAATGATGGAAGTCGTCAATCTGCCATCAGGCAAACCGACGCTAAAGTTGACGGAAGGGGCAAAAAAGAGGTTAGATGAGCTCACCCCAGAGGGGCATCTGGCGTACGTTCACCTGACGATGACCGACGATCATCCTTGGGCTGAAGCGCACGTCATCATTGAGGCCCTTCCCGCATGAAACGCCCATCTCGCCCAAAACGCACCCGCTTGCGTGCCGCCGCCAAGATCATGCCCCATCCAGATCTGAGCGAGGCGCAACGCCGTGAGCTGGAAAGCACGATCGGGTATCGGTTCCACGATAGTGACATCCTGATCCACGCGCTGATTCACCCAAGTCTGATCGATGAGTATCGAGGCGGAGCCAGTTTTTCGAACCAGAGAATGGAGTTTCTGGGAGACCGGGTCCTTGGCTTGGTCATCGCAGAAATGCTGATCAACAAATACCCCAAAGAACGCGAAGGCTTTATGACCAAGCTGTTCCACAACCTGGTCAGTGGTCAGACGTGTGCAGAAGTCGGGGCTGAGTTGAACCTGCGCCAATACCTGTTCATGGACGCCTCAATGCGCAGCAATAAGAACGCGAATTATGATCGGGCGGTCGCCGACGCCGTCGAGGCGCTGATCGCTGCGATCTATATGGATGGCGGACTAGATGCGGCGGAAAAGTTCATCAAAAGATGCTGGATCTTCGACAAGATGAGCAAGGAACCCGATGAGACGGAGTCCAATCCCAAAACCAGGCTGAGCGATTGGTGCGGGCAAAACAAGGCGCCCTACGCCGCCTATGAAACGCTTGAAGCCTCGGGCCCGGACCATGCGCCCGTCTTCACTGTAAAAGCCTCTGTTGAAGGCCATGGCGAAGCGACCGCTAAAGGTGGTAACAAGGCCGAAGCCGAGCGCGCAGCTGCTGACGCACTCCTGGATTTTCTGGAAAACAAATGACCTCAAGCGAACCCGCTCTACCAAACATCTCTGACATCACGCATGCTGGATTCGCCGCAATCATCGGCGCCCCAAATGCTGGTAAGTCGACGCTGACCAATCACCTGGTGGGCACGAAAGTCGCGATCGTCACGCACAAGGTGCAGACTACGCGGTTTCCTGTGCGCGGGGTTGCGCATCACGAGTCCGCGCAGATCGTCCTGGTCGATACACCGGGGATCTTTCGAGCCAAGAAGCGGCTCGATCGCGCGATGGTCAAAGCCGCTTGGTCCGGCGCGGAGGAAGCGGATGCGGTCGTGCATCTGATAGACGCCTCGGCCTGGGTAGCGCACAAATCCGGCGACGCAACAGGCGCGCAAAAGCTCTCGGTCGAAGACGACCGCCGCGTGATGGAGACGCTGACGGAAAACGACCAGAAAGTCTTTCTTGCTCTTAATAAGATCGACCTGTTCCCACACGAGGAAGTTTTGCCGATCATGGCTGAGCTCAACGGCGCAGGCGTTTACGAAGATATCTTCATGATCTCCGCCCTCAACGGAGACGGCATTGTGCCCCTGCTCAGCAAGCTTGCTGAGCGCATGCCTGAAGGACCGGCGCTGTATCCGCCAGAGCAGACCGCTGACTTGCCAATGCGCTTGCTCGCCGCGGAAGTCACCAGGGAAAAACTGATGCTGCGCCTGCATCAGGAACTTCCGTATCAGCTGATGGTCGATACCGAGAGCTGGGAACCATTCGATGATGGCTCAGTCCGAATCCGACAAGCCGTGATCATTGCCCGCGAGCAGCATAAAGGCATGGTACTTGGCAAAGGCGGCAGCGCGATCAAGGCTATCGGCAAGGCCGCACGCGAAGAGCTAACCGAGATGCTCGGGCAGACTGTGCACCTGATCCTGTTCGTCAAAGTCGATCCAAAGTGGATGGAACGACGTGAAGCCTACGCATCAGTCGGACTGGAATTTGATGCTTAAGGGTATCCCCCATGCAATGGCGTGACGAAGCGCTGATTCTGGGTGGACGCCGATTTGGCGAAAGCGGACTTATTCTCGATGCGTTGACCGCCTCCAAAGGGCGACGCTCCGGCCTGGTTTATGGCGGGGCAAGCCGCAAGAAACGCCCGCAACTTGAAGCTGGAAACACGGTCGAACTGGCGTGGACGGGTCGCCTCGAAGAACAACTCGGACGGTTCAACGTTGCTGAAGTCACAACCAGTCGCGCAGGGCGCTTTCTGGATCGCGCTGAGGCGCTTGCGGCGCTCACCACAGTCACGGCGCTCCTGCGCGGCGCCGTCGACGAGGGTGATGCCGCCGGCTCAGCGCTTTTCCAGCCAACAATTTTATTGCTCGATGCACTCGACAACTGGCCCGTCTGGCCTGCGCTCTACGCGAAATGGGAACTCGGGCTGTTATCGTCTCTCGGCTTCGGACTTGATCTCGATAAGTGCGCTTTGTCGGGAGCGAATGATGGCCTCACGCACGTTTCTCCAAAGACAGGACGTGCGGTAAAAGGATCGGAAGCCGAAGACTATGTCGAACGCCTGTTCCCACTGCCCGCATTTCTGATTGATTCATCTGCCTTGGCGATGGCGGAAGATATTGAAGCCGCCCTGGAATTGACCGGTTACTTCCTTGAAGAAAGACTGTTTTCCAGCGTCCACAAGCCATTGCCGCCGGAGCGTGCACGGTTGGTTCCTAAACTAATTGGCTAGTTTCTGCGCTATTCAACTTGCATTCAGGTGTGACCTCGCACATGAGGATCGTGTTAAGGGGCAGAGAGTACATTACCAAGAGGCTGATAATGAAAAAGACTGTCTTGTTTGGCGCTATGAGCGTTGCCCTCCTCGGACTCGTCGGCTGCATCCACGTGGATGAAGGCGACTGGTCAGATTCGGAAGAAATCGCCCGCAATACCGACACAGCTCTGCGCGTGTGCGGTGGACCCGGCACCGTGGACGAAGTCACCGAAGATGGGTTTTCCTGTAAGGACGACTAAGGTCTAGCGACACGTTTCAGTGCTGCCCATGTCGAGATGAAAATGATCGGCATGGGCAGCATCATAATCAGGCCCCAGCGTCACCGAAAAAAGCCCGCAGGCCTTCTTGTGAACGCGCGACAGGTATTTTCCCTTCGCGCTGCGTTCGCGCCAATGATCCTTCACGCGGATTTCGGTCCCATCCTCTAGAATGAAACCAGAAATATCGATCGCGTTGGCGTAGGAATGCTGACTACGCGTTCGTGTACCGGCAATGTTGCGACAGCTAAACGACCCATAGGTCTGTATTTGGCGAAGAGGCGAATCAAACAGTCTCTCAGCTTGTGGACGTAAGACATGCCGTTCCCAAATGTGCAGCGCTGCCATCTGATGACAGGTCATTCGAAGCGGCGCGGCGCTGTACGGCGTGAGTGACTGTTTCAAATTCAGTGTCTCTTCCAATGGACACCGCGCTTGTGCCCCGTCTGCTGCGATGACTTCGAACTCAACCTCTGCCTCGGCCAGCTTTTGTCGACACATTTCTTCGTTATATTTCAGAGCTGTAAGCTTTCCGTACGTCGCCAGCCCCAACGGTTCGGTTAGATCCGGCGGACGAAAGGGATTGTGCTGCGTCGGCATGAATCGATGCACCAGATAGGCCAGCCCCACGAGCCCGATCGCCAATAAAATCAATCGCCAGTGGCGCATGGTATTCCTTCGTTAACCAATCGGCGTTTTCTGTTAACCTGTACATGAGTGTGGCGATTCTACGCCCACCGGAGATTTAGGGGTGCGCATGTCCGACATTCTGGAACCAGAAGACGATCGCATTATCAATGAACCACTTAGCGAAGCGCTGACCAAGCGCTACCTCGCCTACGCGTTGTCGACCATCACGTCGCGCGCGCTGCCTGACGTGCGAGATGGTTTGAAGCCGGTTCAACGTCGGATCCTCTATGGAATGCGTGAGCTGAAGCTCAACCCCGATGGCGGCTATCGCAAATGCGCGAAAGTCGTCGGCGAGGTCATGGGTAACTATCACCCGCACGGCGACGCTTCGATCTATGACACCATGGTTCGGCTCGCGCAGGATTTCTCAGTCCGGTATCCACTGGTCGATGGCCAGGGCAATTTTGGCAATATTGACGGCGATAGTGCCGCGGCGATGCGTTACACTGAAAGCCGCATGACGGAAGCCGCCCAGCTCCTGCTGGAAGGCCTCAACGAAAACGCCGTCGATTTCAAACCGACCTATGACGAGAATGATGAAGAGCCAGTCGTTCTCCCAGCCGGGTTCCCAAACCTCCTCGCCAATGGCGCAACCGGGATCGCGGTCGGTATGGCGACCAGCATCCCACCACACAATGTTGCGGAAGTGATCGATGCGGCCTTGTTGCTGGTCGATCGTAAGACGACGCCGACAGAAGAGCTGCTAGAAGTGATGCCCGGGCCGGACTTCCCGACCGGGGGCATCATTGTTGAGCCGAAAGAATCGATCCTCGAAGCCTACGAAACCGGACGCGGTAGTTTCCGCATGCGCGCCAAGTGGGAGGTCGAAGATCTGGGACGCGGGACTTGGCAAGTCGTCGTGACCGAGATCCCGTATCAGGTCCAGAAGTCGAAACTAATTGAGCGTCTTGCTGATCTGATCGAAACCAAGAAAGCGCCCCTCCTCGCCGACGTTCGCGATGAAAGCGCTGAAGATATTCGCCTCATTCTCGAACCACGTGCAAAGACCGTCGAGCCAGATGTGTTGATGGAAAGTCTGTTCCGTATCTGTGATCTGGAATCTCGGTTCAGCCTCAACATGAACGTCCTTCATAAGGGCGCGCCGCAGGTCATGGGCCTTCGAAAGGTCCTGCGGGCGTATCTCGATCACCGCCGCGAAGTCGTGGTTCGCCGCGCTGAATTCCGGCTCGACAAGATTGAGAAGCGCCTACACCTGCTCGACGGGTACCTGATCGCTTATCTCAACATCGATGAAGTGATCCGTATCATCCGCGAAGAAGATCATCCGAAACAAGTGATGATCGACCGGTTCGGGATCACGGAAATCCAGGCAGAAGCCATCCTGAATCTCCGTTTGCGGGCATTGCGCAAGCTGGAAGAAATGGAAATCCGCAAGGAGCATGAGAGCCTGAACGAAGAGCGCAGCGATATTGTTGCAATGCTCGGCTCCGAAACCCGGCAATGGACCAAGGTCAAGAAAGAGCTCAAGGCAGCACGCAAAGTGTTCGATCCGGAGACAGAGCTCGGCCGCCGCCGCGCCAAGTTCGAAGCCGCGCCGGTCATAGACGTGGGTGCCGCTCTGGAAGCCTCAATGCCGAAAGAGCCAGTGACGGTGGTGCTGTCCACCATGGGCTGGATTAGAGGCATGAAAGGGCACGGCCTCGACCTCGACGCAGCGAAGTTCAAGGACGGCGACACGCTTCTCTTTGCTGAAGAAGTCCATACGACCGACAAGCTCATCCTGATGTCGTCAGACGGACGCGCGTTCACACTAACCTGTGACAAGCTGCCGGGCGGGCGCGGACATGGCGAGCCCATCCGGATTTCGATTGATCTGGAAGACAGCGTTGAGATTATTGGCATGTTCAAGCTCGATGGCTCCCGCAAGCGGATCATGGCGTCAGATGCCGGCTACGGCTTCATCGTCCAGGAAAGCGAACTCGAATCTAACCGCAAAGCCGGTAAGTCGGTTGTCAGCGTTCCAGATGGATCCAAGCTCTTGAACGTGGATCTCGCGCAAGGCGATCATGTCGCCGTCATCGGAACCAACAAGAAGCTGCTTGTATTCCCGCTCGACGAACTACCAGAAATGTCCCGCGGCAAGGGTAACAAGCTGCAGAACTATCGCGGCACGGACAAGCTCGGCGATGTGCTCGTCTTCCACGCTGAAGACGGTCTTATCGTCACGGACAGCGCAGGCCGCATGCGCGGCTTCCCGGAATGGCGCGAGTGGATCGGAAAGCGCGCGCAAGCCGGCAAGGTCGCGATGAGAGGCTTCCCACGCTCTGGTAAATTTAGCGGCTAAGGCGCAAGTATTTCAGCAAATTCGATTGTGGCCCCATCTGGTGCCTTGATCGAAAAGACGCTCAACTCACCGTAAGAAGGTCGGATCGTGCCGTAGGGCTCGATCTCGATGTCCCAGCCGCGCGCTTCGATCAGCCCTTTTGCATCCGCAACTGACGCCACCGGATAGGTCACCGACAACCAACCAAGGTTTGGCGCGGTGCATCGATCAGCATAGTCAAACCCATCCAGGCCGTCGATTTCAATGTATTCCATACGCCCATAAAGCGTCTGTGTTTGTGGAGAAAAGATCCCGGCCTTGTACGGAACGCTGGTGGTTAGGTTCTGAGGAATACCGAGCGGCATCAGGACGGGCTCCTGATCGGTATAAGGTGCACCGTACCAGACCCGATTGAAACCCAGAACATCCTCCATCAAGACGCGCACAGCTTCACGGTCGCGGGTCATCTGCATGATATTAAATGGGCGGCTCAGACGCTCAAACGAAGTGAAGCCTTCCGGCGGGGGGCGATTGAGACGCTCATAGGCCTGAACTTGTAATCCGTCCGGCCCCTTGAAGACGACGATACTCAGCTCGGATCCGTTGAAACTCAGCGGCGCGATTGGCGTCTCGGTGCCCCATCCCATGGCGATCGCATCATCATAAATCGCGTCCATATCATTGGCGCGCACCATGAATGACCAAAAGCAACCCGTATCCCAAGCGCGGGCCCCTGGCCGGGTCAGAACTTTGCGCCCTGCATTGTCGAAACGGATCAAACGAACATAGCCCGCATCGCTCCCTGGCGCGCGTAAAGTGAGGACTTCACCTGTTGCACCCTCGGGCAATCCGAGCGCAGCTACCTCACCTTGCTGCAAAGGTCCCTGATAGAGGGTCTCATAACCGCCAATCTCACGAAAGAATTGCGCGGTGCGATCAAGGTCCGATACACTCGCCGTCGCCATCAGCCACGGTTGCGTCACCACTGGCGAAGGGAGCGGATCCGGTGCAGGGGTGACCGTTGGCGTAGTCTGCGGTTCGATCGCCTCGCAAGACGCAAACAGCCCCAGTGCAAAGACTGGGGCTGCGAGCTTGTTCAAGAGGTTCGGCACGATCTAGAACTCTGCGCCGAACTCGATGCCGTACTCATATGGCGGCGATGCATATGTCGTCAGCGCCGTTGCTGATGAAGCGCGATAGTATGCTTCATCGGTCAGGTTTCGACCGAACAAGGCGACCGACCAGCCACGATCATCTTCGTACTTCAAGCGAGCATTGTAGAGCGTATCGATCTGAATGAAGGCATGCGCGGGTGAGTTCGCGACGAGGCTCCATGAATCATCTTCCCAGCTGGCGTCTGCGGAGAAAATCATCTCACCGTTAAAGACCGGCTTGGTGTAAAGCGCGCCCAGCGTCAATTTGAATTCCGGCGCATTCTTGAGATCAAGACCCAAAGCACATTGGATGGCTTGAGCATCAACGGATGGATCCAAGCCGGCGCATCCTTCGATCGGGTTCGACAGGTTGTTGGTCAGACCTCGCGCTTGATCTCCGGTTACCGAAGTGTACTCAGCATCCAGCAGACCGTAGTTTCCGTTGATCTGGAAATTATCGGTGACTTGCCAAACACCTTCGAGTTCAAACCCTGAGATTTCGGTTTCATCCACATTGAAGCGGGTGAAGCCGAGACCTGGAACCGTGGCGCCAATCTGCAAGCCTTCATACTGATTGAAAAAGGCTGCAGCGTTCAAACGAAGCGTGTTGTTCCAATCGGCTTTCAAGCCGACTTCAAACGAGTCGAGCGTTTCTTCATCCACAGGCAAGAACACCGATGTCCCGCTAAATGCATCCGGCGACCACCCGCCAGACTTGAAGCCTGTTGAGTATTTTGCATATCCGAGCATGTCGTCGTTGAAGCGATAATCTGCCCCGATCGTGTAACTGATATTGTCAAACTCCTGGCTGTCCATTCGGGCAAAACCGAACGGACCGACGCCGTCGAAGTCTTTCTCATCATTCGTCGCACGCACGCCGGCTGTGAGTGACAGCTGATCGTTAACTTCGAACGTACCCTGTCCGAAGACCGCGATGGAATCGGTCGATGAGTCGATCGAGAAAGGGAAGATGAAGGTCGTGTCGAGCGACAGGTCTTCCTGGAAGAAATAGATACCGGCGATCCAGTCCAGTGAGCTTTGGCCGGTTTGACCAATCGTAAATTCCTGGCTGAACTGATCCTGGTCGGTCATCTGCGAATAAGGGAATCCGATGCGTGTAGATAGCTCGTCTTCCAACTCGCGGAATGCGGTGATCGACGTGAAGTCCAGGGTCCCGAATCCACCCTCGACGCGGGCCGAAATGCCCGTGCTTTGCAATTCTTGATCATAACCGGTGAAACAACCAAGGGCATCAAATGGATTGCTTGGAGGGCAAGTGGTTCCCGGCAATGGTTCGATGGTGAATATGTTGTTGTCCGCATCCTGTCCTGGGACGATCGAATCTGGAATTGGATCGGAACGATCGTCCGTGTGGTCGACAGCAAACAACACGCTCCAGTCATCATTAAACTCGTGATACAGGGATCCACGCACTGCGAGCGTGTCCAGTGCTCCAACCCCGTCGCGCGCCGCAGTTGCCTGCGCGCCATTCGGCCGGAGATCATGGAAACCATCGCGCTTGCGAGAAAAGCCTGTGACCCGCGCTGCGGTGCGATCACCCAGCTGGATATTGCCCGTTACTTTGTACTCTTGGCGATCAAAGTTTCCGAACGTCGCACCAAACTTTCCGCTATTCTCAAACTGAGGTTTGACTGAACTCAGCTTGATTGCGCCGCCAATCGTGTTGCGCCCATAAAGGGTACCTTGAGGACCGCGCAGCACTTCTATGGATTCAAGGTCGACCACATCAAACAGCGATCCAACGGATCGGCCAATGTAAACGCCATCGACATAGACGCCGACCGCTTGATCGACCGCCCCACGGCTTTCGTCTTCACCGACGCCGCGCAAGAAGATCCTCGCCGCGCTTGCCGTGCCGGTATTGGTGGCAATGTTGATGTTCGGCACTTGCGCCGTCAGGTCACGAATATTCAGGACCTGCTTGTCTTCGATCTGTTCTGTCGACAGCGCCGTGACGGCGACCGGAGTATCCTGCAGATTCTCTTCAACGCGCTGCGCCGTGACGGTCACGGCGCCCAAACGCCGGGTTTCGGCCTGATCGTCCGCATCCTGCGCAAGCGCGGGAGTGGTAAATGCCGTTGAAAGTGCGGTTACGCCAACCGCGCAAATTAGTGCCTTTTTCATTGCCGAATTCTCCTCAAAAGTCGGTGCGAGCCAAGCGACCCAAATCAATTGATATACCATTTCGCGAGATTGGCGAGATTTGTCCGGTCAAATGAATTCAACCTGTGATAATTTTATCACTCAATGGGTGCGGTGGGCGCTTCCGGAAGGCCCTGCACCAACAGGACATCAAAGTCCCCCCAACCATTGTCGATACGAGCGCGTCGAAGCACATCATATTCCGGACTGGCCCAGAATGCTCGCGCCGCGTCGGCGTTCGGCCATTTGCTGATGACATAGCTAGGCGGGCTGTAATCCCCTTCCAGCACTTCAATGCCGGGACCGCCCCCAATAGCGATATAGTGCCCACCATGGGTCTCATAGACCGGCGGAAGCTTTGCGGCGTAGCCTTCCATAAAAGCTGGACGGTCAAACACCTCGCCGAGGACGATCATATAGGCTGGCGTGTCTGCGGCAAACTCTGCAGCAGCAGATTGCCCGACCGCGGCTTGAGGTTCGAGGCCAACGCACGCGGCAATTCCGATCCCTCCCGATAGACCGATCACCGCTCCTGCGATAAATCCTTTCATGAATGCCTCCCTGATATCTGGACTTCTGACAAAAGATATATCAATTGAAGGGAGCACAATGACAAGCGGAAAAGAAATGGCAATCGATCTCTCCCAACCGACCATGGTCACATCAGACAAGACGGCGCGCGAAATCTTCGAAGAGGTCCGCGCCAATCCTGCTCGCGCGCGGTTCGGGTTTGGCGAAAAACTCGCCATCATCAATGTCGATCCCCAGAAGTCGTATACGCGCCCCGACCTGTTTCCAAAGACCAGCTACATCACTGACCCGCGCCAGATGGAGCATATCAACGAGATCTCCATGGCCGCTCGCGCGAAAGAACTACCCGTGGTGTGGACGCATGTCGCCTATATGGAGAACGCCGCCGATGCTGGAGTTTGGGGAACGCGCACGGACACGCCCGACAGTCTTCAGAACATCAAATATGATTCAGAGCGCCATGCTTTCGACGATCGAGTCACCATCGATAGAAGCGTTGATGCGGTTTACACCAAGCGCATGCCGTCAGCGTTCTTCGAGACGCCTCTGCAGAGCTTTTTGACCTGGCACAAGGTGGACACGTTGGTAATCACGGGCGGCTCCACCTCCGGCTGCGTTCGCGCCACCGCTGTCGATAGTCTGAGCCATGGCTATCGGACAATCGTTCCAATCGAATGCGTTGCGGACAAGCATGAAAGCTATCACTTCGCGAATCTCACGGATCTGTTGATCAAGTATGCGGACGTGGTCCCTGTCAGCGAAGTGCATGATGCGATCGCGGGGTATAAGGCCTGATGCACGCTGATCCCAATCTCTACGATTACTGGCCCTATGAAGGGCGTCCAAAAATCGTTTGGCCGGGCGGAAAGAAGCTCGCGTTCTGGATTGCGCCAAATATTGAGTATTACGAGTTTCAGCCTCCGCACAATGACAAGCGCCCAGGGTGGCCTCGCGGTAATCCGGACGTCGCTGCATATTCACAACGCACCTGGGGAAACACTGTCGGTCATTGGCGCATTATGGACTTATTCGACAAGTATGACCTGCGCGGATCAATCTCTCTGTCGATTGGATTGGTCGACCATCACCCTGAGATCATTGAAGCGGTCAATGCCAGAAACTGGGAGTTCTTCTCGCACGGAATTTACAATACGCGGTACTCTTATGGCATGGACGCGGCCCAGGAACGCGCTGTGCTCGAAGACTCCATTCGCACGGTCGAACAAGCCACCGGCAAACGCATCCGCGGCTACCTCGCTCCGGCGCTGACACACACGGAAAAGACGCTTGATCTGATCGCGGAGCATGATTTCTGGTATACGTGTGACCTGTTTCAGGATGACCAACCTCAACCCATCAAGACCAAAACGGGCAAGCTGGTTTCGATGCCGTACTCGCTCGAAGTGAACGACGTAATCACCTATTCCGTTCAAGGTTGGAGTCCGCAGCGCTATACCGAATTGCTGATCCGCCACTTTGATCAGCTGCTTGAAGAAGGCGAGCAATCCGGGACGGTAATGTGCATTCCTCTGCATGCTTATCTCGTTAGTCAGCCGCATCGCTTGCGTGTGTTTGAGGAAGCGCTGAAGCACATCTGCTCGCACCGCGACGATGTCTGGTTCACCACCGGTGCAGAAATCGCGGAATTCTATCGCGACACTTACTTTGACCAAACACTCGCCGATATTGCTCAGCGCGGGGTTGCCACCGGCGGAACGGGGTTTGCGCCATGATCGATGCTGAACACGCCCGCCTCATGGCGCGATACAATCAATGGCAGAATGAAAACCTGTACAGCGCCGCTGCCGACATTTCCGAAGACGCACGGAAATTTGATCGAGGCGCATTCTTCAACTCGATCCATGGCACGCTCAGCCATATTCTGTGGGCGGATCGGATCTGGATGGCGCGATTTGATGGGTGGGATCGCCCGACGACGCCGAATTCAGAGTTGGGATCTATGATTACTAACTTCTCCACGCTTCGGGCAGAGCGCAAGAAAGACGATCAGCGGATCATTGCCTGGGCAGACCAGCTTCCCGATGGGGACTTGTCAGGACCGCTCAAGTTTTTCTCAGGGTCCTTGCAAGCAGATGTTTCGGTGCCGCTCTGGGTTTGCCTGACCCACTTCTTTAACCACCAGACGCATCATCGCGGCCAGGCACATGCTCTGATTACCGCCGCAGGTGGAAAGCCACATGACACAGATCTGTTCCTGATGAGCGAGGCTCAGAATGCCCCTGCCTGATGACTATCTGATCTATCCGCACCGCAAGAACGGCTTCGACAATCCGCATTACGCATGGGATCCCGCTGACCGCCGGGATCGCATCGCGCTGAAAGACGGTACAAAGTCGATCGCGACGATTATTATTCCGGTTGAGTTCTTTCCTCTCAATCCTCCCGCAGCGCCGTTCAAGCATCCCGGCGCAATGAAGACCCCGTATCCTGATCTGCGTCATTTTACGGTGCGCGACTATGGAAACCGCGTCGGGATCTATCGCCTGATGCGAGAGCTATCCACCCGCGGATTGAAAGCGACATTTGCAGTGAACGCAGAAATCGCGCGGCGCTATCCGCCGCTGGTCGCTGCGATCAAACAAGCCGGCCATGAGATTGCGGCGCATGGGGTCTCAACGGCTAACATCCACCATGACGGTCTCAGTGAAGCCGAGGAAAGCGCGCTCATTGCTGAAGCGCGCAAGGCTTTTCCGGAGGCAACAACCTGGATGAGTCCGGCGCGGAATGAAAGCTATCGCACTCTGGACCTGCTTGCAGACGCAGGCTTTGAGGTCTGCCTCGATTGGGAAGCCGATCAACGCCCGCTCCCGTTTAAGACTGACACGTCGCCAGTCTGGACATTGCCGCATTACGGAGAGCTTGGAGATTTCAAGCTCCTCATCGATCGCTCTCAGTCAGAAGATGAGTGGGCAGCGCAAATCATTGAGACGGCGCGTTATCATGTCGACCGTTTCGACCAGGAAGGCGCGAGTGCGTTTGCGTTCACAATGACGCCCTATGTGCTGGGCCAACCATTTCGGATCAAAGCCGTGCGCGAGGTTCTCGATGCTCTCGCGGAAATGGATGGACTATCCATTGCCACCGCCGCCGACAGCTGCGCGGCATTTCAGGAGGCTGGCTCATGAACCGACGCACGTTTCTGCTTAGCACTGGCGCCGCGAGTTTCGCTGCGCCGTCATTGATGTCCCCTGCCCTTGCCCAAGGATCTTCGCAAATGCGTTATTCAGCCCTCGCTCTTCAAACCGTTTGCGATGCGGTAAACCAGGACAGCTCGATCGAGGACGCCCATGCGAGAATGGATCGCGCGATCAACCGGGTGCGCGGACAGATTGGTTCCGCCAAGGGCTTTTTGAAGGGCTTCAATGGCTATGATGTAAAACTCGTTGTGTTGCCGGAATATTGGATGACCGGCTTCCCGCTCGGCGAGACGCGGGAAGAATGGCAGGACAAGGCTGCTATCCCGATGGACGGCGCGGTTCCGGACAAGTTGGCGGGACTGGCGCAAACCTTCGGGATCTATCTTTGCTCAAACCACTACGAGACCGATCCAAACTTTCCTGACCTCTACTTCCAGTCCAACGTGATTTACGGCCCGAACGGCGACCCCGTGCTGCGGTATCGCCGGATGATCTCACTCTACACGCCGAGTCCGTATGATGTCTGGGACAAGTATTTGGACATTTATGGTGAGGACGCGGTCTTCCCTGTCGCCGATACTGAGATTGGCGTCCTCGGGACGATTGCCAGCGAGGAAATTCTCTACCCCGAGATTGCACGCATGCAGGCCTTCAAGGGCGCAGAGATCTTTTGTCATCCAACCAGCGAAGTCGGCGCGCCAACCCTGACGCCGAAGCACATCACCAAAAAAGCACGGGCGATTGAAAACATCGCCTATGTCGTTTCAGCAAATAGCGCAGAAATCATCGGCACGCCCGTACCGTCAGCATCGACGGATGGCATGTCGATTGTTCTGGACTGGTATGGCCGCTCCCTCGCAGAGGCCAATCAGGGCGAGACCCTCAATGCCAATGCGGTGCTCGATATTGGTGCCTTGCGCGACACCCGCCGCAAGACCGGTATGACCAACACACTTTCGCGCTTGCCGAATGCTGCCTTTGCCAGCGGCTATGGCCAAGCCAACCATGCCCCGGCCAATCGTACGCCGGATGCTCAAATGATTGAACGCACGGACGCCATTGCTCAACAACAAGCGGTCATCGATCGCCTGATTGAGACGGGCGTTCTGAAATAGGAGACCCTGTCATGTCTGACTTTCCGGAAATTCCACCCTTCGTCCCACGACTGGACCAGACCTGTTATCTGGTGATTTGCCGCGACGGCCCAGGCAGCGCGCCGCCGCGTGCGACCCATTTGAAAGGCCATCTCGATCACGTTGAGAAATACTGGACACGCTATATCACCGCCGGCCCCATCCGTGAGCCTGGCGGCGACGCTCTGGTTGGCTCTGTATTCCTGGTCCTGGCGGACAGTCTTGAGGACGCAAAGGCGCTGATGGCGGGCGATCCGTACATCACGTCCGGCATGTACGAGACCATAACCTATAACGAGTTTTCCAACTCAATTGGTCAGTATATCGGTGGCAAGATCTGGGAGAGCGCCGAAGCCATCGCCCACCGTGCAGCAGGTGGCCCGTCTGCAGATCTCTCTAAGGGCCTGAACGCATGACCGACCGTATGAAGCATCGCCGTATCCGAGGCCGGATCCGTTACACATCCAAGAAGCCGGAAATGCTGGGTCAGGTTCGCGGAGACGAGATTTTCAACATCACTCATCATAGCGATGGCAAAATGACGGTGCGGGCGCACTGCGAGATTCATGACCCTGACCCGACCGTCATGCGGGATATCGTCTATTCCACCGATGAGAGCTTCAATCCAATGGATTGCCATGTTCGTTTGACCGTCGGCGATGAGTTCATGGGTACAGGATGGTTCAAGTTCAATCTCGACGAAAACCGATCCGGATCGATTGAATGCGAAAGCTATGGCCCGTCGATCGGTCGCCTCTCTCAGCGCACAGAGACCAATGGACCATTTGATGGTTTTGGCACGCACCCGATTATTGGTGACGCCCAGATGTGCCGGGTGATCGATCGCTCCGGCGGCCCAACGCGGCGCAACGTTCGCGTTTTCCTGCCATCACCAGATCATCGCGGCGCGACGCCGCCAATCGTTTCGGAAGTGAATATCGGCCTCGAATATGTCGGCGATGAAACCGTCACCGTGGAAGCCGGCACCTTCGATTGCTACCATTTCCGATATGTCGATGATGAAGGCCCCGGCATGGGTGGGACGCAACATCCTTCCTACGACATGTGGGTCACCAAGGATGACTTCATTTTTGTTCAAGGCGGTGTCGGCGGCTATATGGCCACCTGGTACGAGCTGATTGAGCTCGACCACCCAACAGTCGGCTAGCCGCTGAAGCCTGTTGCCGCGTCGCCCTCTTGGATGGCCTTGATTTCATCCAAGTCGGCTGGAGGGGTGAGCCATTGCGGCTTGGTTTCACGCGCCCAGTCCAGCAGTTGCACGGGGAACTCATCCTGAGACTCCACGCGGTGTGACAGCAAGTGATAGATCGCCTGTTCGCCACCCGCCCAGGCTGGAAGCGCGCCATAGCGCTGCCAGCTCATCTGGTGAGGTTCTTCAACGCTGCCTTCAGGATTGATAAAGAAGTCGTAGTTTTCCCAAGCCTGATACTGCGCCCCATTGGGCAGCGGGAAGTCGAGGAAAACAGCCGCTGTATACGCCCAGGTATCGCCGATCTGTCGAGCCGCAATCCCGTCCTCCGAGATGATCTTCTGAACCCGGTCGCCGGTCCCTTGAGTGACGTCACCATAAATACGCCCGTTCTCATAGCGGTACTCGATCATCTGATAAGGATAGGCAATCGGCTCGACCGACTGGCCGTTATACTCGGTGAGCACCTCACCCGTTTCGGCATCGGTATAGGCGAACGTCTTGCGGGTCAGGTGAATGACTTTTTCACTGGGATCTTGCGGCCAGATGACAGTTGAGCTGTCAAAGCCGATCATCCCGAACAGTTTCTCGCCTGATGGATATGCGTAGATTCCGCCTTCGGAAACCCAGTGAACCGGCGCACCAGTCCCCGCCCTCGCATCGACCCAGACCTCGAGAACATCTCGTTCTGCGCTTTTCGATTGAACCTCTCGAGCATCCGCGACTGTGCTGGCGCATGCGCCTAGCACGACTACAGAAACTGCGGCAAGGGCGATATTCCGGATCATCGAATCCTCCATAATTCATTTGATATATCTTTATAGATTTCTGCCAGTGTTCAGCAAACAGACAAACGGTCACAGACGCCCTCCGCGTTGGGAGGCATCTTCCTTGCTTTGCCAAACGCGACAGGCGCGATAAAGCTAGGCCGCAGCGAGTACGGAACACGATTATGCCAGATAGCGCAGACATGACTTTCACAACCGCAGACATTGACGAGTCCGCCAACGTTCCATTGTACCAACAGATCTATGATCTGTTGCGCGCCAAAATCATGGACGGAACGCTGGCGCTGAACGATCGCTTGCCGGCTGAACAAGAACTTACTCAGGCGCTTGGCGTCTCTCGCATCACGGTCAAACGCGCGATGAACGAGCTTGCCGTGGCGGGTTTGGTCCGCAGGCAGCGCGGCATCGGAACAGTCGTCATCTATGATGTCGCAGCGCCGACCGTCAAAGGCAGCTTCGAGACCATGATTGACGGCCTCACGCGGATGGGCGTTGAAACTGAAGTTCAACTGCTCGATTGCACGGTAGGCACTGCCAGCCCGGCCATCGCCGAAGCGCTGGAGCTAAAGAGTAAAGTCACCAGCGTTCAGCGCATCGTTCGCCTGCGCCGCTTGGATGGCGAGCCATTTTCATACTTGGTGACCTACATTCCTTATGATGTGGCGGACGGTTATGACGAAGCGCAGCTCGCGACGGAGTCATTGATTAAATTGCTTGAACAGGCTGGGCACGCCCCGGTCGAGGCGGAGCAAACCATCACGGCGACCTCAGCCGAACCTGCCGTAGCCGCAAATCTGGGCGTTGCGCCTGGATCGCCCCTGCTGCGAATTCATCGCATCATGAGGGACGCGTCTGGCCGCCCGGTACAGGATATCACGGCCCATTATCGTGCTGATCGGTTCGAATACCACATGCGCCTCAACCGCAGTAATGCGGCCGAAACCGACTGGACCACCGAAAAGTGACAATCTGCCCCTCGCCACCGGCGATTTAAATGATATATCTTTTAAATCAAAGGAGGATGAGTTGGTCGATCAGGCCCTATTCGCGCTCTTGCATGTGCTGGTCTTCGTCTATTGGTTAGGCGGCGACCTTGGCGCGTTCTATACGAGCCGCTTCCTGTCCCAACCGGATGTCAGTTCTGATCGCCGCCTGATGGCCGCCAAGATTGTCGGCGATGTCGATATGGCCCCTCGCACGGCGTTGATCCTAACAGTACCGACCGGGCTCGCGCTGGCTGAACGCAAAGGCTGGGTGACCTTCGGATGGCCGGTGGTTGCAGCTGTTGGCGTCGCCGCATTGCTCTGGCTCTCACTCGCCTGGCATCTTCACCTCAAACATGGAGCGGCCTCGGACAAGCTAAGGAAGCTTGACCTGGTAATTCGCTGGGCGCTTGTGCTTGGCCTGGGTGGCTGGGCAATCGCTGGCCTCATGGGCGTAACACCGCTACCGCTATTCATCGCGCTAAAAATGCTCGCCTTTATCGGCTGCATTCTGTTGGGTCTTTTCATTCGCTCAGTTTTGAAACCGCTCGGACCGGCTCTGATGGGGCTGAACGGTCCTGATGCGGAAGCGGCTTCAAGCAGTCTTGCCCACACGCTTAATCGCGCGCGGCCACTCGTCACCGGCATCTGGGCCCTGCTCATCATTGCTGCTTTTCTCGGCCTCTGGACGCCGACCACTTTCTAGGAGACTCTCGACCCATGCCTGACGATCTCAAAACCGCCTCCGACCTTTCCGGGGTTCTGAAACAACAGCTCGGTGAATCTGGCCTCAGCGATGATGCCACTGACCGCGAATTCATGAGCCAGGACATCTGGCATAAAGGCGATACGGCGGAATTTGTCGCCAGCCCGAACTCGATTGAACAGCTCCAGACCACCGTGCGCGCCGCGCATGAACGCGGGATCTCTCTCAATCCTCGCGGCGGCGGCTATTCGTACACAAAAGGCTACACGCCAGATCGCGAGAATGTCGGCATCCTCGACATGTCGAAGCTTGCAGAAATCGTCGAGATCAACACTGAGGACATGTACGTGACCGTACAGGCTGGCGTGACCTGGGCCCAGCTATTCGAGGCGCTGAAGCCTCACAATGTCCGCACACCGTTCTGGGGGCCTCTCTCGGGTATAGGCTCCACGATTGGTGGCGGACTCTCTCAGAACAACGCGTTTTTCGGCGCCGGGAAATACGGCACGACGGGTGACAGCGTCCTCTCCATCGCAGTCGTTCTGGCGGACGGCACGCTGGTCCGAACGGGAACGGCAGGCACCAAGAATGGCAAACCCTTCTGGCGTCATTACGGTCCAGACCTGACGGGTCTGTTTTGCGGTGATGCGGGAACGCTCGGCTACAAGGCCGAAATCACCTTCCGCCTGATACCACTACCAAAAGCTGAAGAGACAGCGAGTTTCGAGTTTGAATCGCACGATGCCTGCGCTGAGGCGATGGCGCAAATGATGCGCGAGGATATTGCTTGCGAGATTTTCGGATTTGACCCGAACCTGACCAAAGTACGTCTGGCGCGCGCCAGCCTGGTCTCTGATGCGAAGGCGTTGAGCAATGTGATCCGTGGTCAGGGCTCTCTCCTCAAGGGGCTCCGCGAAGGGGCAAAAGTCGCTTTGGCTGGTCGCGGTTTCATGGACAAGGTCGATTACTCACTTCACATCTGCGTGGAGGGGCGCTCTGCCGCGGGCGTGAAGGAAGATATTCAGGTACTCAAGCAAATCGCCAAGGATCTCGGTGGGAAGGAGATTGAGAACTCCATTCCGAAGATCATTCGTGCCAATCCGTTCGGTCCGATGAACAATATCCTTGGTCCGCAAGGCGAACGGTGGGTGCCCATACACGGCATCGTACCGACTTCAGAGGGTGCCGAAACCTGGGCCGAGATCGAAGCCGGTTTCGAAGCCATTCGCGACGAGCTTGATGAGCACGACATCCTTACTGGATACCTCATCACTAGCCTCGGCACGACGGGCTTTCTGATCGAGCCTGTATTCATCTGGCCTGAAGAGATCTGGCCCATCCACGAACACACAGTTGGCGAAGAGTGGATGAAGAAGATCAAGCGTCACCAAACCAATCCAGCTGCGACGGACGTGGTCAAGAAGGCCCGCCAGATCGTCCTCGACGTGTTCACCAGGCATGCCGGGGCACACTTTCAGATCGGACGTACGTATCCTTACCGCGAGCACCGGGACGACGCGACCTGGGCGCTGCTTGAAGCCATCAAATCCGCCGTCGACGAAAAAGGTATCGTCAATCCAGGCGCGCTTGGGTTCAATCCAGAATGACCATGCTGCAAGCTCGCGACCCACGCACGGGTCAGCTCGACTACTCCTTTGCTGCGGCGTCTCGCGATGACATCGAGCGCGCGGCCAATCGACTACGCGCCGCGGGTCAGGATTGGCAGAAGCTTGGCCTTGCGGGTCGGATCGCACGACTCACCAAACTTGCCGACGTGATCGGTCAGCACCGTAATGCCATCGCTGAGCGCCTTTGCGTGGACACGGGGCGCAGGAAGATTGCCGGGCGGGAGGTAGATGGCGCCATTGGCGCGATCCGGGGTTGGATCGCCCAAGCCCCTCACCTCTTGCCGGATGGCTGGACGGAGGGTCGGATGAACCCTGCCATTCGTCATGCTCCGCAATTCGTTCCCTATTCGCTCGTCGGCGTGATCAGCCCGTGGAACTTCCCGCTGACCCTGAGCATGATCGACACGATACCGGCGCTCCTTGCAGGGTGTACGGTGATGATCAAAGCGTCCGAGGTCACTCCGCGTTTTGTCGAACCACTGCAAGCCGCCATCGAAGATGCTGGGCTGAAAGACGTGCTCACATTCGTTCAAGGTGCTGGGGCCACCGGTAGCGACCTGATCGATCATGTCGACGCCGTCTGTTTCACCGGCTCTGTCGCGACCGGCCGTAAAGTTGCCGCTGCCGCCGCGGGCAATATGATTCCGGCGTTCCTGGAGCTTGGTGGCAAGGACCCGCTCATCATACTCGATACGGCTGATATCGAATTGGCGAGTGATGCAGCGCTGCGGGGTTCAGTGCTCTCAACGGGTCAGGCCTGCCAGTCAATCGAACGCATTTATGTGGCCAAATCAATCCACGACGCTTTCCTCAAAAAGCTCGTCGAAAAAGCAAACGCCGTTCGGCTGAACTGGCCAGACATCGGGGCTGGCGAGATCGGTCCAATCATATTTGCAGATCAGGCAGATATCCTCCAGCGCCATATCGATGATGCTGTCGCCAAAGGGGCACGCGTTTTGACCGGAGGACAAGTGGAAACGCATGGCGGCGGACGATGGCTGAAGCCAACCGTGCTGACAGATGTCACGCACGACATGCTTGTCATGCGAGATGAAACATTCGGACCCATCCTGCCCGTGATGGCATTCGATACGGTGGATGAGGCAATTCAACTCGCCAACGATACTGAGTTCGGCCTGTCAGCGGCGGTCTTTGCAGGCACGCTGGAAGAAGCCGAGCACGTCGGGCGCCAAATCGAGGCGGGCGGCGTATCTCTCAATGATGCCGCGCTAACCGCGCTATTCCACGAAGCCGAAAAGCACAGCTTCAAGCTTTCAGGCATGGGCGGCAGCCGGATGGGTCCAGCCGGATTTCAACGCTTCTTGCGTCGTAAGGCCTTAATTGCCAATACAGGCACACCTGCTCCGATCGGAGCGTTTGCTGAGGACGCCCCTTGACCCAATCCATACGCCTGGACGTCAATTCGCCATTGGGTGAAATCGTTCTGAACAAGCCGGAAAAACGAAATGCCCTGTCCGTTGATATGTGGGCGCAAATCCCGCAGCTGGTGATGGACGCGACGAATGATCCAGACGTCAAAGTCGTGATCATCCATGGCGGTGACGCAGGCGCTTTTGCAGCTGGCGCAGATATATCCGAGTTCGAGGAAATCTATGCCACGCGCGAGAGCGCGAAAGCGTCGGGTGATACGATTGCGGCAGCCCTGGACGCGGTGGAAGCATGTCCAAAGCCTACCCTGGCGGCGATTGAAGGCGCCTGCGTTGGAGGCGGAGTCAGCCTCGCTATGGCCTGTGACCTTCGCGTCGCAAGCGAGGGCAGCAAGTTTGGTGTCACACCCGGCAAACTCGGTCTCGTCTATCCCGCTGGCGATACCCGGCGCCTCTTACAAGCGATTGGGCCTGGCGCCACTAAGGACATCCTATTCACCGGGCGCATTTTTCCTGCGGACGAAGCCAAGTCGATGAAGCTCATCGATCGCTTGTCGGCCAAAGGAGAGGCCCTAAACGAGGCGCGTTTGTTTGCAGAACAAATCGGCGCAATCTCTCAATGGTCCACGCGCGCCACGAAAAGCATGATCAAGGGTCTTCAAGACGGCTGGGCGGACTCAGATCCTGGCGCAGCAAACCTGTTTCTTGAGGGGTTCTCTAATCAGGACTTCAAAGACGGTTATCGGGCTTTCCTTGAGAAACGCCCGCCGAACTTCACGTTCAAATAGTCACCAATCATAGCCCGATGGCATAGGCGGTTTCCCCAAGGCGTCCTCAAGCGCCGCGGCGACACGCAATGTTTCGCGATCCTCGCTTTCTGGTCCGATGACTTGAACCGAAAGCGGACGTCCGTCTTCGCTGAACCCGCTAAATACCGCGGTCGCGGGTAGTCGCGCAAAGTCCGCCCAAGCGGTGAAGTCGGCCTGATTAGCCGGAACATCATCGGTGAACGCGAACGCCTCTTGAGGCGCAGTCGGCGCGATGATGAAATCAAACGTGTCCCAGACCGCGGATGCTGCGTCCTTCACGTCAGTGATGTGATCATACGCAGCTTGAACCTTCTCGTCAGACTGGCGCGCGCCCCAATGGAGCAGCGAATAGAACGTATCGCTTAACCCATCCGGGCGCGGACCCGTCGCGGTTACTTCATGCTCTTTCGCACCTTCTACCTCCGAAACGAGTAGTCCTGCACGACGGGAGCGAGAGTAATCATAGATTGGCGGCTGAAACGTTGCTGTGTTCGCGCCGAGCGCCTTTAGCTCGCTAACAATACGAGTGAAACCTTGCTCCACTGCGGGCGTCAGATCTACCGCCCCGGCTCCGTCCCAAACACCAATGCGCAAGCCGTCGAACTGCGCCGTCTCAAGCGGCGGGACTTCACCCCAATCGGCGAGCACATGCATAGCATGCCAAAGCGTTGTGACATCGCGGGCGAGCGGCCCCACATGATCGAGCGTGGTCGAGAGCGGAACAACACCCTCAGCCGGGACCAACCCGGTCGTAGGTTTGTGCCCTTGCACGCCGCAATAAGCAGCGGGGATACGGACACTGCCCATAGTATCAGTTCCAAGCGCGACATCGCACATCCCAGCGGCGACCGCCGCACCTGACCCTCCTGAGGAGCCCCCTGGCGTTAGATCAGCGCTCCAGGGATTGAGCGTGCGGCCATAGGCTTCATTGTCCGTCGTCGCACCTAGAGCGCCTTCATGCATGTTCACAGTACCGAGCACCGAACCACCCGAATTTCGGATCCGTTTGATCACCGGCGCATCCGAAACTGCAATACGCTCCCGATACGCTTCACACCCCGCGGTCAACGGAAGCCCGCTCACTGCGATATTGGATTTCGCAGCCCAGGCGAGACCGTCTCCGGAAGGCTCGTTCGTCAGATCAACGAACGCATTGAGGGCCGGATTGAAGCGCGCAATTCGGGCGCGATAGTCAGGTCGGCTCATTTGAACCGCTCGTCGATGAGCCGGATCGGCTTCTGCCTAACTTCTGTCTGCGTCAGGGCGGCGAGACCACCCGGTTCGGACAGCTCGATCCCGCAATCGATGCCGATTTTCTGCTTGAGCAACGCGCGATACTTGTCAGCCTCTTGATTGGTAACAGGGCCAAAGACTTCAGCGCAAACGATAAACTCATCGCGCCCGGCAGCGTCTCTCTCGGCTTTGCAGATGAACTCACCGGCGAAGCTGCTAACCTCTTCCAGAAGTGGACCCATCGCTTGCGGGAAAATGTTGATCCCGCGAATTTTGACCATATTGTCCGACCGCCCGAGGAAGCCCTCGATACGCTTAAGATTGAGGCCGAGCGAAGACTGACCGGTTTTCACTTTCGTCACATCATGCGTATTGAACCGAATGATCGGGTAAACGTCGTCCTTGTAGAGACACGTGCAGACCATATCGCCTTGCTCACCGTCGGAGAGCAAAGCACCGGTCTCAATGTCGCAAACTTCGAGATACTGCGCGTCTTCCATGACATACAAGCCATCGCGGTCTGGCCCTTCACCGGCAATGCATCCTGTATCGCCGACGCCGTACCAGTCGAAACAATCGACGCCTCCCCAGCTTTCGGACAGGCTTTGCTTGTCTTCACGCCCAAGGTGACCGGAAACCATGCGGATCTTCAGATCCTTCACCGGATCAATCCCCTGCTCTATCGCGACACGGGCGAGCTTCTTGATATAGTCCGCAAACCCGACGATAACGGTGGCTCCAAAATCGCGCATCAGCTCCACTTGTCGAGCGGATCGCGTTTCCACGCCGGTTCCCGCAGACATGAAGATCGCGCTGGTCCAGTGGATCACGCTCTCGCGTACATAGTGTCCACCATTGATCATTCCGTGTCCGTAGACGGAGTGAACGACATCATCCGGACGCAAGCCCTGGAAACGATATAGGCGCCCCAGCAGCAGGTTCTGTGCCTCGCGGCTCTTGGCCCCAAACAGCAGGACTTGCGGCGTTCCAGTTGTTCCTGACGTGGTGTGCATGATCACTGGAGGACGGCCGTCCGGGTAGCTCTCGAACCCTGCAAAATCTCCAAGAGGCGGATTGCGGGCAATACTGTCCATGATGTCAGATTTGTCGAATACTGGCAGAGCTGACAGCGTCTCCAGACCTTTAATATCGCCCGGTTCGACGCCCGCATTTCCCCAGAGCTTTTGATAGAATGGAGTCTGCCAAGCCCGGGCAACACACCGGCGAAACAGTTTTTCCTGATGGGCGCGGATTTCATCCTGGCTCTTTTTCGCAAACGAGACAAAGTCGTCGCCAATCGGATGGTCTTCCTGCAGCGCGTTCCAGTCGACGCTGTTAAAGTAGGTCTTGTGTTGTGCTGCCATCAGGCCGCCTCCAGTCCAGCTGCAAGGCGACTAAGTACGGACACGTCCGACATCACCTCCAGATTTTCGGTTAAGTCTATCAATTGATCGGCAATCTGCGTGCGCGGTTCTCCGAACCCGAACGCGACGCAATCGCGAAACTTCGCGAGATGAGCCTCTTGCGACATCGGATCTTCCGGTGAGCCATAGAGCGCGTCGATGCGCGCTTCGACTTTTGTCCCATCTGACAAGTTAGCAACGGCAATTTGCGGCGTGAACGCCGCTGGATCGGTGGATCCGTCATTGATCACCTGGATCTTTTGACCGAGCGCCAGAATGTTTCGATCACGCAAGCCAGTCTCGGAGAAATCATCCAGCCCGACGGAGCCCTTGTTTAGCGCAACCGCGCCGGAATACTGGAAGCAGAGCCTGGCATAGCTCACCGACATGTCGTCTGTGAGCGGTCGACCAACAAGGCGATGAATAAGCGGCGGGGCAGTCAGGGATACATGCTCGACAGCGTCCGGCGTCACGCCTTGCGCCCGCAGTTTCTGCATCAGGACAATGCCGCCCTGTGCCGCGCGACCTGTCGGGAAGGGCTTGTGGCTGACTTCCGCGATCCGCCAGGTCTTGCCGAGACTGGCGACGACTTCGCGCGTGTCCGATGCATCTTCGAACAGATTGAAATACCCAAACGGACCTTCCAGGCTGTCATGAGGGCCCGGCACACCCGCCTCGGCCAAATCGCATGCGAGCACGGCACAACGCGCAGCATTCCCGATCTGCAGCGGTAATGCAGGCTTGCCCTCGACATGCGCCTGCATTGTCCCGGAATTGAAAGACAGCGCATAGCCCAGGGCATCTTTGATTTTGTCGATGGAGAAGCCGCGCAATCGACAAATCCCGAGGGTCGCGCCAAATATTCCGGCATTCGCCGGACGGAAAAACTTGATAGGACTGCTGACGCTCACACCGATCCCGGCAGCGAGATCAACGGCGACGGTCAACGCCACAGACAGCTCTTTTCCTGAAACACTTTGCTGCGCATCGCACTCCGCCATCAGCGCCGCGAGGATTGTCGCCATTGGGTGGACGACCGCTGGTTCGTGGACGCAATCATACTCTTGGCAATGGATCTGGAACCCGTTCACGAACGCCGCGTTGGCAGGTGTCGTGCGATGGCTGTTCGCACCCCAAATATGGGCAGCGCCCTCGCCCGCCCACTTTGCTGAAGCTAGCCGCACGTTCTGCGTCAACGGCGCGGCGGCGCCAGCGATGCCGACACCGAGCGAGTCGAGCAAGTACGTTTTGACGGCGCGCACTGCCTCGTCAGGCATCGCCTGATACTGGCAATTCGCGGCGTGCTGAGCGAAGGCCTCGACCATGTCTGTCATGAGAGCACCTCTTCGAGCGCACGTAGGGTGACCATGAGCGTCCCCGTTTCGCTCAGAACCGTGGCGATCATCTCCGCAGCGCGTCCTTCGGAGACGCCTCCTGCCTTTATCAGCATGAGCGCTTTCTCCTTGATCAGATCATCATTGACCGGGTTTTCCTGATCACCGAGCGCATCCGGAATCGTGACCTCTTGATCTCCGATGCGGACCGAAGCTCCGAAGTGATCGGGATACACGGCGCTAAACTCATCCGAAACCGAAACCTGCACGCGCGCTCGAAGCGCTGCAAGATCCGGGTCCACGAGAGCCGCCGGGTCAAAATCGTCGAGGCTTGGCGCGCCGCATCGCAGGGCTAAAGCGACAGCGTGTTGCAGTGAAAACTTGCCCTCAATCACGGTTCTGGGATCCGGACGATCGCAAAATTTAAGCGCATCGGAATACGTTTCGACCAAGATTGGCGCGCCTTCGGACAGATCCACTTGCCCCCGCAATGCGAGCGCCGCGTCGATGGCCGCATGCGCATGGCGACAGGCCGGCCAAGGCTTGAAACTGACGTCGTGGATCAGCCAGCTCGATGTATAGTCGCGAAGCACATTCTGCGGATCACCATCTGGGCACGTGGCTTTGAAAAACCCTTGCTCGCCCTCCAGGATATCGAGCGGGCCTTTGAAGCCTGCTACTGCCAGCCGCGCGGCTTCAAGCCCCCCGCGCGCCGCATTCGCGGTGTGTAATTGTTTCCCCATGCTCTGCGGATCGTGCCGGGTCTGCCAGAGACCGCTAGCCTGGCTCATCGCCAAAGCCATGGCGTGAGAGGTTTGGTCCTCTGACGCGTTGAGGAGCGCGGCACTCGCGGCCGCAGCGCCGATCGTCCCGCATGTGCCTGTATTGTGCCAGATCGCATAGTGTCCAGAACCGACAGCGCGACCCAGTCGAATGGTCGCTTCATATCCAAGGACGATCGCATTTAGCAGCGTTTCGTCGTCCGGTTGCGTGACAGACGCCAAAGCGAGTGCTGCTGGAATGATGCTTGGTCCTGGGTGCAACAAAGCGCGCTTATCGACGTCATCCATTTCGAGAATATTGCCGAGCCCGCCCCAATAGAATGCTTGCGCACCAGCTCCTTCGCCGCGCGCACGGCGCAGGATCACGCCCGCGGGTTCACTCGCCCCGGCAATCGCGCAGCCCATCCAGTCAAGCAAATGGAGACGTGCACGCAAGGTCGACCCGGTATCGACAGGTTTCGACAAGAGCCCTGAAAGCTCTGTGAGGACTGTGTTTTTCGATATTTGTCCGGACATATTCTGGTGCTTACACAAAGTTTGTGGTTGAGTGAACCAGAAACTTGCGTCACCGGTCAAAAAATGAACGTACAACCGATCCCTGCTGCTCTAAAGGCGTTCCGTGCCAGCTTGCCTGAAACCGCTCGCGTTTATGTGGCCGGTTGCAGTGGCGAACCCTTGGCGCTGGTCGAAGCCTTTCGACAAAACCCAGACCTCGCGGAGGGCGTCTCTTTCCTCGGCATCTGGATTCCCGGTGTGAACACAACGGACTGGGCGGGCCTGCATCCGTCGTCGCGCGCCGAGAGCATTTTTGTCTCTCCAGCCCTCCGCCCTTCCTTCGACGATGGCCACACACAATTCCATCCGCTCAGCTACACCCAAAGCACACGCTGGCTGACATCAACGCCGTTGGATGGCGGTATCGTCATGGTCACTCCACCCGATGATGCGGGCATGGTCAGTCTCGGAGTCTCGGCCGATTTCTCCACCCTCATCCTGGAGCGCGATGACGTGCCGCTGTTTGGGCTCATCAATCATACGATGAGAGCCCCGATTCACGGCCCGAAAGTCCCGGTCGAGCGATTCCAGATAACCGCAGAAACTGAACACCCACTGGTGCAAGTTCACGAAGCTGAGTTGCCTGATACATTTGCACAAATCGGTGCGCATATTGCGAGCCTTTGCGACCCAGGCGACACGTTGCAGTTCGGGTTGGGAAATGTGCAACAAGCGGTCTTGAAAGCCCTCAGGTCGCACACAGATTTGCGCATCCATGCGGGGATGATTTCCAACCCACTCGTGGAGCTTCTCGATAGCGGTGCGATCGACAGCGACTATGGCGCCGTGACGACGGGTGTCGCGATTGGAACAGACAGCCTATACATCCGCGCCGTCGAGGATGACCGAATCCTGTTTGCGCCCGTCACCTACACTCACGCGATCTCGACACTCGCCGAAATCCAGAACTTCAAGGCGATCAATTCGTGTATCGAGATCGATCTGTTCGGTCAGGCCAATGCCGAGTTTATTCGCGGACGTCAGATCTCCGGCACTGGCGGGCTTGTCGATTTCCTGCGCGGAGCCGCCTTATCTGACGGTGGCCGTGCCGTGCTGGCGCTTGTTTCTACGGCCAAACAAGGCAGCATCAGCCGCATAGTTCCGCGCCTCCCCGCCAATGCGATCTCCATATCTCGCGCAGATGT
Source organism: Hyphomonadaceae bacterium (assembly GCA_043513745.1). Taxonomy (GTDB): domain Bacteria; phylum Pseudomonadota; class Alphaproteobacteria; order Caulobacterales; family Hyphomonadaceae; genus Henriciella. Next base: position 2,674,062 of record CP121341.1, on the reverse strand, counting down.
CGACACGGTTGTAACGGAATACGGAATAGCCGAACTCAAGTATAAGTCGATTGATGAACGCGCCCGGGCTCTTATAGAGATTGCAGACCCCGCATTTCGCGAGCAACTCAATGCCGACTGGTATGAGATTCGAAAGGGCCTTTAAATGCCTCAAACCAAACCTCGCTATCGCCAGCTCGCGGATCGTTTTCGCAAGGAAATCCTGTCCGGGAAATACAATCCGGGTGACGCCCTGCCAACGGAGATGGATATCTGTGAGAGGTTCAAGGTCTCTCGACATACAGCGCGCGATGCCCTTCGCATTCTCACAGACGATGGCCTGATCGAGCGCCGCCGCGGCGCCGGAACCGTGGTCGCTGATCGCGGCGCCCCAGCTTTCGCGCAGCCGATCGGCGACTTTGACACCATCCTCCAATATGCGCGCAATTCTCATTTCGATATCACCACCGAACAGGCCGCGGACGAGGAAACGCTCGATCGTCTCGGACTGACCGGGAACTATGTTCAACTTATCGGGTTTCGGCGCGTGGAGGATCAGCCCCCGCAAGCGATTACGGCGGTTTATATTCGCGCAGATCTCGCGCCAGATCTCGAGACGATTGCGGGCCTACCGGGATCAATCTCGGAGTGGATTGAAGAACACAGGAGCATCGCTGTCGAACGCGTCGTGCAACGTATGGAAGCTGTCGCGCTGAACAAAAGCCAGTCAAAACGGTTGGGCGTGTCGGACGGATTTCCAGCGCTCCGCACGGTACGGCGGTATCGAGACGCCGCTGGCGCGATTATCTTGCTGTCAGAAAGCTTACATCCAGCGGGTAGGTTCGCCTATGAAATGCGACTGGACCGCACACAGGGCTAGGCCACACGGTGCTCGTCGCACAGAGTTCGTCGATAGAGTTGTCCGACCCTGAACCAATGCCAGGTTCGGGCCCGGTGTTGGCCGCCGTCGCCCATAATGATCACTTCCACAAAGTGCGCACCCGGCTCATCTTTGCGCTGCAAATTCAGAAGAACGACGCCGTCCGCGGTTTCCCAGCTTTTGCCAATGAAAGTCGGCGTGTCGAACCAGAGATGGTCGCCGCGATCCACACCATCGAAGCCGGCATTGGTTACGCTTCCGTCTGGATGCGTTAGCGCGTTGGTCTGTCGGTAGAACACATCGCCTTCATTTGGAAACTCGCAGATCACGCGGGACCGAATCAGTTCTTCTTCCTGAGCGAACAGGTCGATATGCCGATACGTACCTTCCCAGACCCCCAGATGGGCGCGATGCGCTGGAAACTTCGGCTCGGTCATATCGTGCCTTTCGCCTTCAGGCTCGCGATGGCTTCGGCGTTGAGGCCAATAGACGCCGCCAACTCTTCGCTGTGTTCGCCAAAGCTCGGTACATCAGGATTGGGATGAGGTGGCTCGTCACGGAACTTGATCGGTGGGCCAACATGGCGATTGCCATCCGCGTCCGTAAATACCATTCCACGTTCTGCCGTGAACGGGTCATCGAACGCGTCCTTCAGACTTCGAACCCAGGCCCAGGCGCAATCGATTGGCTCCAAAAATGCCTTCCATTCGGACAGTGTTCTTGTCTTGAACGTTTCAGTGAAAAACGCCCTGAGTGGGGCTTGCCCTGGCCCCGGTGGAACCTTGGCGACTTCAATCAAGTCTTCGCGGTCCAGCGCCGTCAGGAGATTGGTCGCGAACTTAATCTCTGGCCCGGCGAACGAAAGATACTCGCCATCGGAGGTTTCGTATAAATTGGTCAGCGCGGACCCGCCAAAACTGCGCATCTGCTTCGGTTCGGGTGCCCTGTTCTCACCGAAAGTGGGGCCGAGAACGTTCGGGGTCCAGGCAATCGCGGCGTCATACATCGCGAGGTCAATATAGTCGCCTTTTCCGGTCTGTGTGCGCCGATACAGCGCCATCAAGATCGCCGATAGCGCCATCAGCGAAGCACTGGCATCCGCAAATGGGACATTGGGCATGGCTGGTGTGTCGTCGCTACCCCGGCAGAGATCGGTCAGACCAGCCAGCGCCTGCACCGCGGTATCATGGGCAGGCTTTTTTGCCAGGGACGACTCCTGACCGAAGGCGGAGATCGAGCAGTAGATCACGCTCGGATTTCGCTGGACCACGGCATCATAGTCCACTCCCAGGCGCTTCACCACGCCAGGTCGGAACGCTTCGACGATGACGTCTGCCGTTTCCGCCAGACGCAAGAACAAGTCGAGCCCGTCGGAATCTTTGAGATTGAGTTTAAGGCTCCGCTTGCCGCGGGCGATGTTGCGAAACCAGACGGAGACGCCATCGGGCGTCGTTTCGCCAATCACGCGTGTTGGTTCGCCGGTTCCGTTTGCGGGCTCGATCATGATCACGTCTGCGCCGTGATCCGCCATCATCATGGTCATATGCGGCCCGGGCAGGAAAGCCGACAGGTCGAGGACTTTTACGCCGTCCAGTTTCATGCTGTTTCTGATTCCGTAAGCAGTTCGCCATCATGTTCGCCCATGCGCGGCGCACGCGTCAATTCGGGGCGCTCACCGTTCACACGGAATGGAGAGCTAAGCGTTCGCATGCCCTCCGGTGCGGCCGGGTGATCAATCGCAGCGATCATTTCAACGCCCGCGACATAGTCACTGTCGAGCGCCTGGCCGATGTTCAGGACGGGCGCAAATGGTACATGACCGCCAAGCACATTCAGCCACTCATCTGTGGTCTTCGCCATCATGACTGCGTCAACCGCATCGCTAAGCGCTGAGAGATTGTCCCGGCGCGCTGGAATGGTGGCAAATAGCGGATCCTCGCCAAGGTCAGAGCCCGTCAGCTGACACCATAAGGACCAGAATTTAGGCGTCTGGCACATCAGTAAGCCCCATCCGTCTTTGGTCTTTACCAGCTGGCTCGGAGCTATCGAGGGGTGTGCTCCGCGCGGCAGGCGACCGGTGACGTGGTTCTGATTGAGATACCAGGTAGCAGGATAAGAGAGTTGATGCAGCGCGGTATCGAACAGGCAAACATCGACATCACAGCCCTCGCCTGAGCGGCTGGCACCGAGAATACCCGCAAGCAGCGCCGTGGCGAGATGGCTGCCCGTGTGGAAATCGACCATGGACAGCCCAAATCTTACGGGCGGCCCGTCCGGCTCTCCGGTCATCGACATGAACCCCGCCTCGGCCTGCATCAGATAATCATAGCCAGGCCACGCAGCTCGCTCCGATTTGCGTCCATACGCAGAGAGGTGTGCACAAACGATCTTAGGGTTCACCCCTTTCAGCGCCTCATAAGTCAGGCCAAGCTTGTCCTGCTGATCGCCGCGAAGATTGTTCGCGACGGCATCTGCCGATTTGACCAGCGTTTCAAATTGCGCTCGTCCTCCTGCAGATTTCAAATCCAGCGTGACTGATTTCTTGCCCAGCGAAAACGTCTGGAAGAACTCGCTGTCGCCCTCCCCGAGCAAGTACGGCCCAACTGAGCGAGACACGTCACCCCCGCGAGACGGGTCTTCGATTTTTATCACTTCGGCGCCAAGGTCCGCCAGCAACATCGTGCCATAAGGACCAGCGCCATACTGTTCGACAGAAAGAATGCGAACGCCCTTCAGAGGCAGATCAGTCATCAGATCGGGTTCCGTTTCACCAATTGTTTGGCAATGATGATGCGTTGCATCTCATTGGTTCCCTCACCGATACACATGAGCGGTGCATCGCGGTAGAGGCGTTCGATCACATACTCTTTAGAGTAACCGTATCCGCCGTGAATTCGCATCGCTTCCGTTGCGACTTCGACTGCCGTTTCAGAGGCGAAATATTTCGCCATTCCAGCTTCCATGTCGATCCGCTGGCCGGTGTCATATGCACGGGCCGCGTCTTGCACGAGCAGCTCGGCAGCTCTGGTCTTCGCGCCCATTTCGCCGAGCTTCAGCTGGATGGCCTGATGTTCGCAGATCGGCTTGCCCATGGTGTGGCGCGTTTGCGCGTATGCGATGCTTTCCTTCAAGGCGCGGCGCGCGATCCCAACAGAGCGAGCGGCGATGTTGATGCGCCCAATCTCCAGACCGCCCGTGGCCATGAAGAAGCCTTTGCCCTCTTCGCCGCCGACAAGGCTGAGCTCTGCATCGCACTCGTAACCGGTATAGATCAATTCGCCGCTATCGATGCCCTTATAGCCAAGCTTTTCCAGCTTGTTGCCATTGGCCACTCCGGGAAGGTCTTCCATGGTCTCAGGGTTTTTCGTCTGCGTGATCAGCATCGACATGCCCTTATAGCGCGGCTCCGCGCCAGGATCGGTCTTGCAAAGAAGCGCGACACATTGGCCTTCGATCGCATTTGAAATCCAGGTTTTCGCTCCTTCAATCACATACTTGTCGCCAACCCGCGTCGCCTTGGTTGTGAGAGCCTGCAGATCGGTCCCAGCATTTGGCTCAGTCAGCGCGAGACCACCGCGAATTTCGCCGGTTGCGAACTTTGGCAACCAATGCGCTTTTTGCTTATCGGTCCCGAAGCGCTGGACGATTTGCGCCATCATCAAGTGCGAATTGAAGATGCCGGTAAGGCTCATCCACTCTTCTGCAATCAGGGTCACGATCTTCGCATAGGTCGAGGCGGTGAGGCCGAGACCGCCATATTCAGGATCGATCAAAGCCCCAAACAGGCCGAGCTCTTTCATGTCTTCGACGAGGTCGATCGGATACTCGTTGGCGTGCTCCAGTTCCATGGCCACGGGGCGAACTTTCTGCTCGAGCCATTTTTCGATCGCATCGAGCATGAGGCGTTCTTCTTCCGCGGCCTCACTGGTCATATATGCCGTGTCTGCCATCTCGGCCTCCTAATAATTTCCAACTCGGTCTTCGACGGCCTGGCCGCGAGACGGGATCAACATGTTGCGCTTGAAGGTACAGACCATGGTGCCATCCTGATTGAACCCGCGTGTGACTATGGTCACGATGCCTTGGCCCGGACGTGACTTGCTTTCTCGTTTCCCGAGCACCTCGCTCTCGGCATAAAGCGTATCGCCAGCAAAGACCGGCGCGGTGAACTTCACCTCATCCATCCCCAGATTAGCGATCGCTTTCTGAGAGCAATCGGTGACGCTCATGCCAATGAGCAGCGCGAGTGTGTACGGTGAGACAACAAGGTTCTTCTTGAATTCAGAGGCAGCCGCGAACTCCGCATCGAAATGCATCGGATGGGTGTTGAGCGTGAGCAATGTGAACGAGTGATTGTCATACTCGGTAACCGTTTTGCCCGGGCGGTGCTCGTAAATGTCGCCTTCTTTGAAATCTTCGAAGTAACGACCGAATGTCTCGCGATAGCGATTCGGGCCGACTTCTTTCCAGTTCTGAACCATGTTTATCCTCTCTCTTCGCCCGCTTTGGCGAGTGTCCTTTCAGCCGCCAGAATAATCGGGCGATCAATCAGTTTTCCGTTGTGAAGCACCGCACCGCCTTTCGAATCCTCGAGCGCCTTGATGATCGCCTTGGCTTCCAGAATTTCTGCGGGGCTTGGGGCAAAGACAGTGTTCACCGTCTCAACCTGAGCCGGATGAATGCAGGCGCGGCCGGTGAAGCCCATTGCCTTCGACTGACGGGTTTGCTCTTCGAGACCCGAGGTGTTGCTCACATCCAGATAAGGCACATCATAGGCAGGTACGCCAGCTGCGCCGCACGCCCCTGCAATGGTACCACGCGCGACAATCATCGCGTCCCAGTTTGAGAGATCTGCGCCGATACTTGCGCTGTAATCCGCGCCCCCAAACAAGACGCCAGCATTGGACTGCTTAGCGATATCGAAGGCGCGGCGCAGGCCGCGGCCACTCTCAATAACTGCAATCAGAGGGGCGCCATGTCCCAGCGCTTCGCAAACAATTTCCATATCCACGCCGGTTTCGGCTTTCGGCACCATGACAAAATCTGGCGAGCATCCTGACACGGCCAGCGCGGCAATGTCGGCGCAGCCTTCTGCCGTTCGCGGGCTGTTGATTCTGATCCCGGCCATGACGTCACCGCGATGCGCTAACCACCCAAGCGCATCCGCTCTCGCTTCGGTTTTTTGCGCAGGCAAAACAGCATCTTCGAGGTCGATAATGATGGTGTCGGCACCGCTTGCAGCCGCTTTGTCAAAACGGTCTGGCCGCGCACCAGGTACAAATAGAAGTGACTTATAGGTCGTTATCATAGCTTATCCGGGATTTGTCCGGACAAATTAGAGCGTTCCTGAACCCAGGTCAAATACTGTCTTCGGGTTCAGCAAGAAAAGGACGAAATTCTCGGTTTTGTCGTCCCTATTCCATTCCCTCCACTGACGCCAACGGCACAGGCTCAAGCGCGGTGTCGAGGGTCGAGTTCCAACGGTTGAGAAACCCGAACATCGAAATCACGGCGACGATTTCAACGATCTCATCTTCGGAGAAGTGGGCACGGAGCCGATCAAAATCTGCATCCTCCGTCTCATTCGGTACGAGGCCTGCCTTCATGGCAAGATTGATTGCCGCGCGTTCCGCCTCGGTAAATAGCGGACTGTCTTCCAAGCTCCAGACCGCGTCGATTTTCTCCTGCGCAACGCCCTGTTCGCGCGCGCCATGTGCTGCGTGGGCCGTACAATAAAAGCAGCCTGCCGCTTTACTCGCCGCTTCGCCAACCAGCCGTTTCAGACCATTGTCGACTTTGCCAGGACCGTAGACCGCCGCCACCAATCCCCACATCGCCCGCGTCAGAGCGGGATTCCGCGCCATCACGAGGGCATCATTCGGCACGAACCCCATCAAGTCTTCAGCATTCTCGATCATCGCTCGCGTTTCAGCGTCGAGATCGCCTAAAGCAATCGGGCTTAAGCGAGTCATGAGGCGCCGGGTTTCACGTGCGCCGCAAAATGCTGAGCGATTTCCTCACGGGTGGCCACCCAGACATCCTTGTGCGCCCGAACGTGATCCAGGAAGTGCTGGAATGCATCGATACGCCCCGGCCGCCCAATGATGCGCAAGTGCAGGCCGAGCGACATCATGCGCGCGCCCTCTTCCTGCGCTTCGCGATGGAGCCAATTGAATGTGTTCTTCGCATATTGAAGCCACATGTCGGGGGTAAAGCTCGGGCTAAGCCAGAATTTCATATCATTGGAATCAATCGCGTATGGCAGGATGACCATCGGCTCTGACGAACCATCTTTCATCTCGACGTCGGCCCAATAAGGAAAATCATCGGAATAGTCGTCCATATGATAGAGATAGCCCTGCTCTTTCAGGATGCGGCGCGTGATGTCCGTATGCAAATAACGGGAGAGCCAGCCCACTGGTTTGCGACCACAGGTTTGCGCAATCGAGTCGGTCGCTCTCTGGATGAAGTCTGTTTCCTCCGCCTCGTCCATGAACGCAGTGAACGCCCACTTGTGTCCATGATTACAGGGCTCATCCCCGCGGTCGACAATCGCTTGCGCCAGCCACGGCGCCTTTTCGAGCGCTTGCCCGCACACGGTCCAAGTCGCCTTCATCCTGGCTTTGTCGAGCAGTTTCAGGATCCGAGGCGCACCGCGATTGATGCCGTATTGATAGTTGCTTTCATTGCCATGGATGCGGATCGGCTTGCCTGGCACCGCACCAAGTTCATCGACCGGTTCAGGCCGTTTGTCGCCTTCATCGATGCGGCGCTCAGCCCCCTCTTCGACATTGACGACGATAGAGAGCGCCAGCTTCGCCCCATTCGGCCAGGTGAAGCCTTTCGGCGCTGGATCGGATGGCAACGCCATTAATGCGGCTCCTCTCCGCCTGAGACATTCATACTCTCGGCGGTAATGTAATTGGCTTCATCCGAACACAGGAATGCAACGGCATTCGCGGTGTCTTCCGGAAGGCCGGGTCGTCCCATGGGAATGCGCGCGGCCATCGCCTCGAGATAGTCTTCCACCGAAGCTGCGCCGACGACTTTCGCGAAATACTCGTTTTGCCAGGCCCCGAGACCTGTCGTGACATGGTTTGGACAAACATTGTTGACGGTAATCTTATGCTCGCCGAGCTCCACAGCGGCGGAGCGTGCAAGACCCACAAGTCCGTGCTTGGAGGACGTATAGGCCTGGGCATGGGGGAACCCCGATTTTGCAGCTTGCGAAGCGATGTTGATTATCCGGCCGCCTTGCCCTTGCTGGACCATCGTCTCTGCAGCCGCTTTGACTCCAAAGAATGCCCCCGTCAGATTCACGTCGATGACAGCCCGCCAATCATCTTCGGTGACGTCCAGAAGTGGCTTCATGATATAGCCAATCCCGGCATTATTGACCCAGATGTCGAGACTGCCATGAGTATCGACAGCATGCTGAGCGAGGCTTCGAACGTCCTCCAAAGACCGCACATCGCAGACTTTCGTCGACGATTGCACGCCAGACGCTCGCATGTCCGCTGCGATACTCTCCATCTCGTCAGTTGAACCAATATGCTCCGCGCCAGTGGCTTCGTCACGCGGCGCGCCGATATCGGAGATGACGATGTTGGCGCCATCTTCAGCGAGGCGTTTCGCAATTGCCTCTCCGAGCCCCTTTCGGCGTCCGGATCCTGTGATGACTGCGGTCTTCCCGGTAAATCTGCCCATCAGATCCCCCTAGCCGAGTTTGTCTGTCATGATGAATACGAGATCATCGGCCATCGCCTGAAATTCACCCGCGATAGCTTGCATGGTCTCTGTCGAGACTTCGCCGCCGAACTTGTCCATATCGTTGACATCGATCGTCTCGATATAAGCGTAAGGTGGCTTGTCGTCTGTGCCGAGCAGGCCCGTTGATTTGAACACCGCGAACTCATCAACCGATTGCAAGCCATTCACGGTCGGAATGTCCCTGGTTTTTGCCCAGTTTTCATAATCAGCGACGCTGACGCCCGGCTTCAAATTGAACAGTGCGACAATCTTTGTACTCATATCCGGAACCTTCCCTATAGCTTCTTTCGTCAAATGATATATCTTTTGAGGCAAATGCATAGCCCTCACATTGAAAGTGTCGCGAAAGCGCGCCATTTTGTGAAGCGAAAAGGAGATTGTCATGGCTGACACAGAACGAGATCGCCGCCCGGACGCTATCGAATATGATGGTCCGCCGGATTATCGCGTGGTTGGGCGTCATGGCGTCTATCCAGAGACCAATCACGATGAAGTCGCTCGGTTCAATTTCCTCGCGCAAATGAATCGTCATCTCTCGACGAAAATCATGCCCGGCGTCGGCGAAGCGTTCGAGGCTCGCGTCGAACCCGGCTTCAACAAGACGCAAAAGCGTGACTTCAAGTCCCGCCATGAAGTGCGCAAAGCGCTGTTGAAAGACCCCATGTTCCAATGGTGGTCGGCGCTGCGCCGCGCGACGATGGAAACACGCCAACAAGCCGGTCGCTGGGTGACACTTCGTCAGGCGGACGAATTGAACGCAAAAGTCGCCGAGCTGACGAAGAATGATGACCGTCTCGTTCTTAACCCGAAGTTCAAGCAGCCACGCTCCACCGAAGCGATCGACCATCACTGCATGCCAGGCTCCTATCACACGGAATTGGTTCCGGGCGACGTCACAGGACCTGCGAACTATGATGCAGGCATCTTCGCCACCACTGGCGGCATGCTGGGTCGCTACAATGATGGCGGCGGTGTCGCAGTTGCTGAATGGGTCAAGAAGACTTTCGGCGATGACTTCAAGCCAAAGCGTATTCTCGATATCGGCGCAGGCCTTGGACACAATGTCCTGCCGATCGCCGCAGCCTTCCCCGACGCAGAAGTGATCGCCGTCGATGCGGGAGCGCCCATGCTGCGCTATGGTCTGGCGCGAGCTAAGAGCATGGGCATCGAGAACGTGACCTTCATTCAGGACGATGTGTCAGATCTTTCACGCTTCGAAGATGAGAGCTTTGACTGGGTCCAGTCGACCATGTTCCTGCATGAGACGAGCTACAAAACCATGCCAATGATTTTCGCTGAGACCCAGCGCCTGCTCAAGCCGGGCGGCATTGTCTTGCATGTAGAGCAACCTCAATACGCTGAAAACATGCCGCTTTTCGAGCAAGCGATGCGAGATTGGGACGCGTTCTACAACAATGAACCCTTCTGGACGAAAATGCATGAAGTCGACCTGGACGCCTGGATGAAAAAGGCGGGCTTCGGAGACAATCACCTGATCCATGGCGGCGTCGCCGCGATTGTGGACAAGGACGTCTTCCCCGACGCCGCGGACGATGACAGCGAAGACTTCGGGCGTAAGGCCGCCTGGCATGTCATTGGCGCAAAGAAGGTGGCTTAATCATGACTCAGACGATTGATCCCATCGCCCTCGCAGGCTCGAAATCCAAAGGCAAGCGCCCCTGGTTCCTGGAAAATCCTGACATTGAGCGCGTCATGAACATCAACCTGGCGCTGATCCAGGAAGTGGCGGTGATGCACGAACGTATGGATACGATCGAGCGGTTGCTCGAGCGTGGGGAAACGGTCTCCAAAGCCAGTATCGATGCGTTCACGCCAACCAAAGAGGAAGCTGATGAGCGCGGCCTTTGGATGCAGGAGTATATTGCTCGGCTCTTCCGCATCATCCAGCAGGATCGAGAGGCTATTGCACGCGGTAAAGAGGCCTCAAGCGAAGATGTCGCCGAAGAGTTTGCGACAACGTAAGGCAACTTCAGACGCCAAGCACATCGCTCATATCGTAGAGACCGGGCGGCTGGGCCGCCGCCCACTCCGCGGCCTTGATCGCGCCATGCGCGAAGACGGCTCGGTCGAGCGCAGTGTGCCTGAGTGACACCATCTCCATGTCCGATCCGAAGGTGACATCATGCTCGCCGATGACATCGCCCATGCGCCGAACTGAAAACCCAATCTGACCCGGCGCGCGCTTGGCATCTGGGCCATCGTAAGGGCCTGCCCGCAGCGCGCTAAGCGGCTTCCCTCGCCCCTCCGCGGCAGCTTCTCCCAGCATCAACGCAGTTCCAGACGGCGCGTCGATTTTGCGATTATGGTGGGTCTCCAGAATTTCGATATCCCAGTCTTCACCCAGGCGCGCAGCAGCTTGTCGAACGAGCGCCTCGAGCAGATTGACACCGAGCGAAAAATTCCCAGCTTTGACGATCGCGATCCGCTCGGAGGCCGTCTCGACTTGGCTAAGGTCCGCATCACTAAAACCGGTCGTTCCAACGATCGCGGCTTTGACGCCTAACGATGGCAGCATGGAGAGCGCCATCAATGTGGCCGACGGAACCGTGAAGTCGATCCAAACATCAGCACCCTTGCCTGCTTCGCTCATGCCGGCATGAGCCACGGCGCCAAGTGGCTCCAGTCCAGCAACAGACCCTAAGTCGCGGCCCAGATAGGCTGAGCCAGGCGCTTCGCTACCACCGCTCAAGCCATGTCCGGCCCCGTGCGCGGCTTTCACCAATTGGCGGCCCATACGCCCTGCGCATCCGGCCACTGCAATGTTCAATCGACTAGTCATGACGGCCTTATACAGAGCTTCGCTCATCTGACCACTCACCTTCTTTTGCCCAGACCATGAACAGACGCGATTGCGCTCTAGGCAGCGCGCCAGCGCCCTGCTAAGGCCCCGCCCATGTATCAGATCTCTGCTCGTGGCCCTCGCGCCTCCATCCAGACGGCTTGGGACACTCTTGCCTGGACCGATCCATCTCCGGCTGGCGCCGTCGACGCCAAGGAGGACACGCGTCTCACCTGGCGGCTCGATGCCTATGCGGAGACAGAAACGGACGCCGAGGCGTGCGCTGAGCTGATCCGCGAGGTTGCTTCGGACCTAAACCCCGTCGTCGAGGCTTTGGCAGACCGCGATTGGGTGACGGTGTCGCTGGAAGGCCTCCCTCCAGTGGAAGCTGGTCGGTTCATTGTCGCCGGCAGCCATGCGCTCACGCGAACCGCGCCGGGCAAGACAGACATCCTAATAGAAGCGGGCCCGGCATTCGGCACCGGTCATCACGGCACAACACTCGGCTGCCTTCTGGGCTTTGAGCATGTCCTGAAATCAGGAACCCCCAAGACCGTTCTGGACGTCGGCACCGGTTCAGGCGTGCTCTCGATTGCCGCAATCAAGTCAGGTGCTCAACGTGCCATCGGCACCGAGATCGATCTTCAGAGTGTGCACGTGGCCAACGAGAACGCGCGCAAGAATAATGTCGCAAATCGGTTTCGCACCTATCACACGCGCGGCGCCGGAAATGGTCTTATCCGAAGTGCGGCGCCTTACGACCTGATCTTCGCGAATATTCTGGCACGACCGCTCATTGGCCTCGCACCAGAACTTTCCAAAATGATTGGAGCGGGCGGTCATGTGATCCTGTCGGGCTTACTCACCCATCAGGAACCGCTGGTCCGCGCCGCATATACCGGGCGCGGACTGGATTTGGTCAAACGCATCCGAAAGGATGGTTGGTCAACTTTGGTGCTGCGGCGCGCGTCAACTTAGTGTGTTGATCGACGCGCCCAACGAGCGGAGCGCTTAGATAAGAGGTTTGGGCGATCAGCGCTGGTCATTTCTGAAGTCACAGAAATCGAAGCTTTGTGAACGAGCTGCACTTCCTGAACGTTTTTGGAAACAGTCGGGAAGAAAGCTTGAAGGCCTGTTTGGCCGCGGAGAAAATTTATTGTTTTCATAACATAAGTCCTGGGAGGTAGTATTTTTGTATGCCCCCTACATAGGGTCGAGTTATTACTTTTCCATATACAATTATGGTCAACTCAATGCATTTTTGCATATCTCAATTCTGGCTTTGCGCAGACGATCAATCGGCGCTACCTAAGCTCTATGAAACAGAATTTTGACGTCAAAGGCGGTCCGCATATTGGCCGCGAGAATCTTCCCAAACTCCGTCAGGAAATGGCCTCGCAAGGGCTGGACGGTTTTTATGTCCCGCACGAGGATGAGTATCAAAACGAATACCTCCCCGACGCCAATGAGCGGCTCGCCTGGGTTAGCGGATTCACAGGTTCGTTCGGATCCGCGATGATCCTGAAAGATCGGGCCATCCTCTTTGTCGATGGTCGCTACACAATCCAGGGGGCAGACCAGACAGACCAGTCGCTGTTCGAATGTGTTCCTGTGCCGGATCCGGGCGCATTTGGTTGGCTCGCGGCGCAAGATCTTACGGGTCAGGTGCTCGGGTATGATCCCGCCCTAATGACGCCAAATGATGTCGCCGCATTCACGAAATCCGCCACCAAGGCAGGCGCGACCGCTAAAGCGGTGCCCGAGAACCCGCTGGACCGCGCCTGGAGCGACCGCCCGTCTCAACCTGTCGCACCCGTGCACCCACACAGTCTCGATTTTGCTGGCGAGGCGTCTGAAGACAAACGCGCGTTCATCGCGAAGCAACTTCAGGAAGAAAAAGCGGATGCGGCGGTGATCACGGCACCGGCCAGCATTGCCTGGCTCTTCAACATCCGCGGCGGCGACGTGTCTTGTTCGCCGCTCCCACTGGCACGCGCGATTGTCCGAAAGGATGGGGACATGTCGTTCGAGACGATATCCGGCGCAGGTCCAAACGGCGCCCTGCCCCATTACAGAGTCTCGTCCGCATCCAACCGCACGCTAGAGCGCGGTTCGCTTTATTTGGTCGATAGCGGCGGCCAATATCCTGATGGTACGACCGATATCACCCGCACCGTAGCAATCGGAGAGCCGAGCGACGATATGCGCCGACACAATACGCTGGTGCTGAAAGGCCATATTGCGATGGACCGGGTGCGCTTCCCGGCCGGAACGACAGGTACTCATCTTGATACACTGGCACGTCACGCGCTGTGGCAAGCTGGGCTCGACTATGATCACGGCACCGGCCACGGGGTTGGCGTCTATCTCGGCGTTCATGAAGGCCCGCAACGCATTGCCAAAGCTTGGAACGCGATCCCGCTCATGGCGGGGATGATCGTTTCAAACGAGCCTGGTTTTTACAAGGAAGGCGCATACGGCATCCGGATCGAGAACCTGCAATATGTGACGCCCGCTGAAGAGATCGAAGGCGGGGACCGTCCAATGCTCGGCTTTGAGTGCCTGACCTTCGCGCCGCTTGCAAAAAACCTGATCGATACGAACCTACTCACGACCGAAGAGCGTGATTGGGTGGATGATTATCACCAGCGGGTACTGACGGAGATCGCCGATCTCGTCGATGGCGAAGCCAGAGAGTGGCTCGAACAGGCCTGTGCGCCGCTTTAGAGGCCGCTGACCAGGTCGATCCACTCAGCCTCGGTCATCACGGTGACACCGAGTTCCTGCGCCTTTTTGAGTTTGGACCCAGCGCCAGGCCCAGCGACCAAAATATCGGTCCGGCCAGACACAGATCCGGAGACTTTCGCTCCAAGCGAGGTCGCGCGGGCTTTCGCCTCATCCCGGGTCATCGCTTCGAGCGACCCGGTGAAGACGACCGTCTTTCCTGCGACCGGGCTCTCACTGGCTGGTGCCTCCCCGTCGAGGATGGTCATTTCGCGTACCAACTCGGCCATCATTTCCTGATTGTGAGGCTCACTGGCAAAAGCTTTGAGCGAACCAACGGCCGCACCGCCAATCCCGTCAATGGACGTTAGCGCCTGTTCTTCAACGCCGTCCGGATCATCCCGCGCAGCTTCCACCGCGCGCCAGAACTCGTCCCACTTTACGAACGTTCTGGAGAATAGATCCGAAGTGGTTTGGCCAACATGGCGAATTCCCAAACCGTTGAGAAACCGCCCAAATGGCGCCTCGCGCTTTTCATCAATCGCCGCAAACAACTTCGCGGCAGAGACATCGCCGAATCCTTCCCATTGAGACAGCGGATCGAACCCTGCATCCGCAATACGCCGCTCAAGCTGGAAAATATGCTGCGGGGCTTGAACGATGCCGCGCTCTTGAAAGAGCTCGATTTGTTTGGCCCCCAAGCCATCGATGTCGAGCGCTTTGCGTGATACGAAATGCTTCAGCCGTTCGACCGCTTGGGCCGGACAAATCAGTCCGCCCGTGCAACGCCGGCGCACATCTTCTTTGCCTTTGTCATCGACCTCCCTCACGGCTTCAGATCCACATTCCGGGCAGGCATGCGGCATCTCAAAAGGTTCACTGCGGTCGGAGCGATCCGGGTCCGTGACACGCAGGACCTGCGGAATCACATCGCCCGCACGCTGGATCTCCACCTGATCGCCGACGCGCACATCGAGACGCTCGATCTCTTCTTCATTGTGCAGAGTTGCGTTGGAAACGACGACCCCGCCTACTGTGATCGGCCTCAATCTCGCAACAGGGGTAAGAGATCCGGTTCGTCCGACCTGGATGTCGATGGCCTCAATCGTCGTGACCGCCTTTTCGGCCGGAAACTTGTGCGCGATCGCCCAGCGCGGGGCGCGGCTGACAAAGCCCAAACGCTCCTGCCAGTCCAAGCGATCGACTTTATAGACCACGCCATCAATATCGTATCCGAGGGCTGCGCGCCGCTCTATCATGTCCCTGTAGGCGGCGAGCAATCCATCGACACTGTCATGCGACTCGAACAGGTCATTGGTCTGGAAGCCCCACTTGGCCAAGGCAGTAACCGCGCCGAGCTGGGTCTCCGCAAACGCTTCAGAGACTTCGCCCCAGGCATAAGCGAAGAATTTGAGGGGCCGCTTCGCCGTCACAGCCGGATCTTTTTGGCGAAGCCCTCCGGCGGCGGCATTGCGTGGGTTCATATAGGTCTTGCGACCCGCTGCCTCTTCCGCAGCATTGAGGGCTGCGAAATCATCTGAGCCAATATAAACTTCGCCGCGGACTTCGATTTTGCTTGGCCAGCCGTCTCCAGCAAGTTGATCCGGCACATCGTCCAGCGTGCGGGCATTGGCCGTGACGTCTTCACCGACCCGGCCATCCCCGCGCGTCGCAGCTTTTTGCAACACTCCATTCTCATAGGTCAGGCTGAGCGAGAGCCCATCAATCTTGGGTTCGGCCGTGACATCGACACGCTGATCTTCCGGCAGGCCAAGAAACCGCCTTATGCGTGCGACGAACTCGTGCACGTCCTCATCGTTGAACGCATTGTCGAGCGACAGCATCGGCACACCGTGCTCAATCTTGCCGAATCCGTCTCTCACCATCGCACCGACGGCATCGCTCGGACTATCGGAGCGTTTCAGATGCGGAAACGCCGCCTCAATGGCGAGATTGCGCTTTCGCAACGCATCATAGTCCGCATCGGTCAGGTGCGGATCATCTTCGACATAATAGGCCGCATCCGCCAGTTTGATTTCAGTTGCCAAGCGCGCAAGTTCTTTGCGCGCCTGGTCTTCAGACAGGTCTTCGACCGCTATCTCGCCATTCATGCCGCCTCCAGCAATTTCAATGCGGCGGCGCGCGCCTCATTGGTAATGCTGGAGCCTGACAACATTCGGGCTATTTCTTCAAGCCGTTGACCGTCATCTAGTTGTGCAACGCGGCTAACGGTTTGGCCGTCGCCGCCCGTTTCTTTCATGATCCGCCATTGCCGCGCGGCAGCGGAGGCGACTTGCGGACTGTGTGTGACCGCGAAAACCTGACGATCGACTGCCAAAGCGTCGAGGCGCTCTCCAATCGCCGCGGCAACGGCGCCGCCCACGCCCTGATCGGCTTCGTCGAAAATGAGCGTCCCGGTGTCTCCGCATTGGCTAAGCGCGCACTTCAATGCCAGGGACAAACGGGCCAGTTCACCGCCTGAGGCAATCGTCTTCAACGGCCCAAAGCCAGTCCCTGAGTTTGTTTCAACTTCAAACTCGGCTCGCTCCAGACCCTTGCTACCGCTCTCGCCGTCGAGCAGATCGCGGAAGGCGACGCGAAATTTCACGCGGCCCAATTGCAAGGGCTTGAGTTCCGTCATCACCGCCTTTGCCAGATGATCGGCTTGCTTGCGGCGTTTGGCACTGATGCGCTCTGCTTGCGCTTGCCATGCGCGCTTAGCTTCCGCCTCCTTCGCAGCGGCTTCGCTCAGAGACTCAGTTTCCGCCTCGCAAAGCGCCAGTTGCGCCTTAAAGGACGCGAATGTCTCGGACAGTAATTCGGGCAAGCAATCATATTTCCTCGCAGCGGCGCGAAGGGCGAAGAGGCGGGATTCAACCGCTTCCAGCTGGCTAGAATCATGACGCGCATGTCGCGCCAGGTCTTTGACGAGAGACTGCGCCTCCGCCAGCTCGATCAAGGCGCGCTCAACGGCCTCGGCCATCGCCGCCGCGGACTCCGGCAATTCTCCTTCAAGCAATTCCAAACCGGGAACGCGAACAATCCTCTCCCCCGCCCGGGAGGCCGTTGCCAGACACTCTTCGAGTTTCGGCTCAGACAACGCCTTCGCGGCCTCATCAACGGAGTCCCGAATACGTTCGGACTGCAGAAGGACCGAGCGTTGTGCAGTCAGGGTTTCCACTTCACCGTCTTCTGGCCTGAGTTTAGAGAGTTCCTCGACTGCAAAGCTGAGCCATTCCCGTTTCTCGGTCACGGTCTGCACCGTTTGTTCGAGATCGATCCGCGCCTGACGCGCGGTCTCATATTCGGTCCAGAATTCGCCGCAGCGATGTAAATCTCCGGTGAGACCGGCAAACGCATCGAGAAGATCCAAATGCGTTGCAGGACGCATCAGCTGCGAGGCTGAATGTTGCCCGTGTATTTCGACAAGGCTCTCGCCAAGCGTCGCCAGCAAGACCGCCGCCACAGGCTGTTCATTCACAAAAGCGCGCGAAGGCCCCGTCGCCGATATCGTCCGCCGCAGGCAGAGCGTTTCGCCGGGATCAAAGTCGATGGCGTTCTCTTCCAGAAGCGACCAGATCGGATGATCGGGCGTCACCGAAAACTCAGCGCGGATCGTCGCTTTGTCAGTGCCTACGCGGACCTGCTTGCGGTCCGCCGATGCCCCAAGCACGAGCCCCAGAGCGTCCAGTATGATGGATTTACCCGCACCCGTTTCACCGGTGAGGGCTGTGAATCCCGTCGATGCCTCAAGATCGAGACGGTCGATCAGGACAAATGATCGTATCGAGAGCGCATTTAACATGCCCTCTCATACAATGAGAACAAAATAAGAACAAGCGCTATTTGCCGCCGGGGATCAACCGCTGCAGCCAGGTGCGCTTCTGAGCTTCGCTCGCACCTTCGGAGTCGAGCCCTTCGCCGCTGAGCAATCTATAGGAATAGCGGAACCAGACGCTATCCGGGAAGTTGTAGCCCAGCACAGATCCAGCCGCGAGCGCTTCCTGCTTCAGGCCCATGGCGAGGTAGACCTCAACCAATCGATGCAGGGCCTCCGGCGTGTGGCTGGTCGTTTGATAGTCACTGACCACGGTGCGGAACCGGTTCACAGCCGACAAGTGCTGATTACGGCGCAGGTACCAGCGCCCAATCTCCATCTCTTTGCCAGCCAGTTGATCGCTCACCATATCGAGCTTGATCGTCGCATCGCGCGCATAGTCGCTCTCAGGATAACGGCGAACGACATCGTTCAGCGCGTCACGTGCCAGCTCAGTAGTTTTCTGATCGCGGCCGACATCCATAATCTGATCGAAGTGGCTCACGGCGATCAAATAGTAGGCGTAAGGCGCGCCCTGCCCGGCTGGATTCAAAGAGAGATATCGCTGAGCCGTCGTGACTGCTTCGTCATACTTGCGCGATTCATACGCAGCAAAGGCTGACATAAGGGACGATCGACGCGCCCACTCAGAATAGGGATGCTGGCGCTCAACCTCATTGAACAGCAAAATGGCTGTATCATAATCGCGCTTATCAAGCTCATCCGTAGCGCGCGAATAGAGCAGCTCTACAGGGCGCTCGACATAAGCCAGCTCCTGACGCCGTGAATTGCCCTGGCAGGCCGCCAGAATCAATGAAGCCACGGAAATTGAAAGAAGAGTGAGGTGAACTTTACGCATCTGCGACGACAACCGTTTTACTTGCGCGCAGTTTCCCCAGAAGACCGATTTTGTAAAGACTGAGACTGTCTCTAATCTCCGCACTTTGAACAGTTTAACAGACTTGTCATGGAGACCGATCGACCTAACTCCATGCACGGTACCACGCCGCTATTCTGCATGCGCACCTCAGGAAGGCACAATGGATATGGAAAAAATCGCTCTAACCGCGGCCGAAGTTGACCGCCTGGTTGGCGACCGCATTCGCCGTCGTCGCATTCTAATGGGCCTCACCCAGGATCAACTCGGTGAAGCTCTCGGTATTTCGTATCAACAGATCCAGAAATATGAAACGGGCGCGAACCGTGTCAGCGCCGGGCGGCTTTATCTGATAGGCGAGTGCCTCGAAGTCTCACCAGGCTGGTTTTTCGATCCTGCAAAATCTGACGCATCGAGCGACGATTTTGATGAACTGGGCTCTTCCCGCCTATTGATGGAATTTGTACGAAGCTTTGCCCGCATCGATGACGAGCGAGTCAAATCCCACCTGGTTTCTCTGGTCAAAGCGATGGCTGACGGAGAATCAGAGGACGAGATCCAAACCAATGGCGACTCGAGTGTGCAAGAAAACGAACTGCGCTAACCGCGGGAAAAATTCACACAATTCAATCGGCTAGCCCGAAAAGCGATGTTATAACCTATTTAACATTCTGTTTTTGTTGATGTTTTCAAGGCGAGTGCTAAGCTTTCGCCATGCATAACCACGCTCATTCTCACAGCCATCACGACCATGGGCATGCCCATCACGTCATCGATTCTGCTGATGGACGCCGACGCGTTGCAATTGCGGCGGTTCTGATCTTCAGTTTCATGATTGCAGAAGTGGTCGGAGGGCTGATTTCCGGCTCGCTCGCGCTGTTGGCTGATGCCGCGCATATGTTGACCGACGCAGGAGCGCTCGCGCTGGCCTGGGTTGGCTTCAAACTGGCAGATCGTCCGGCAGATCAAACACGCTCATTCGGCTGGGCACGATTCAAAGTGCTCGCCGCCTTCGTCAACGGGCTGACCTTGATCGTACTGGCCGCATGGATTGTCGTGGAAGCGGTGCAACGCCTATTGGAACCGCAAGAGGTCATGGGATCGCTCCTGCTCGGGGTCGCTATTCTGGGACTGGTGGTCAATCTGATCGCTTTTCGGATCCTGCATGGGGGCGATCAGGAAGATCTGAACATGCGCGCCGCGCTATGGCATGTCGTAGGGGATCTTCTGGGCTCGGTCGCTGCGATTGCTGCGGCCCTGGTCATAATGTCGACAGGCTGGATGCCGATCGATCCCATCTTGTCCGTTCTCGTGGCGCTGATCATTCTGGTCGGCGGAATTCGGGTGGTTCGAAGCACAGCGCATATCCTGATCGAAGGTGTTCCTCCCGGACTGACAATCGACGCCATAAAGACTGATCTGGAAACCCAGCTTAAAGACGCTGCGCGGGTCGACCATATCCACGCCTGGGCGCTGAATGAATCCAAAACCCTGGTCACACTAGACGTGGAAGCAGGCGCTGGCGCCTGTGTCGAATCACTTCGTCGGGACGTTAAAGCGCGCCTGAAAGAGAAATTTCAAATCGATCACGTCACCGTAGAAATCCGAAGCACACCCACCAGGACACCGTGATTTATACAGGTTCAGAGATGGTATCCGCTGCTCTCAGAAACGAAAAAGGGAGGCCAAAAAGACCTCCCCTCAACACTCTACGCATACTCTACTAGGGATTTTCTATAGCGAATTGTACGGGCTTTGGGAAGCCGGTGCCCTCAGCATGAGTAATTTGTAAGGCTTTAGCTCACAACCTTCTTGGCGAAAGCGCGGGCTTGCGCCTTCCAATTGTCGCGAACCATACGGCCCGGGAAGCGCAGAACAGCTTCCAATGCGTCCATCTGAGCTTTGCGCATTTGAGCGATTTGCCAGAAGTGGAACACGCCCGCTTCGTTCAAGCGACGCTCAAGCACAGCACCGACGCCTTTGATCATTTTCAGATCATCAGGGGTCCCAATCGGCTTGGTCAGACGACCATTCTCGTCCGTCTTAGGGGCCGCAGCAGCTTTGGTTGCACGAGTGGTTTTTGCTTTTGCCTTTGGCGCAGCTTTCACCGTCTTTTTGGCAGGTTTCGCTTTTTTCGCCTTCTTAGGCTTTCCGCCAACCGCAGCGATTTCTTCGCTCAGGCGCTCAACGCGGGCTTTGACTTTCTCGTCAACGCCGTCTGCATCCGCACGCAGTTCAGCAACCTGCTCTTCGAGATCGTCGAGCTTGCTGTGCAGTTTGTCGGCTTTCTTGCCCTTCAGAGAGAACTGCTTCAGGCCAAGTGCTTCGCGCATCCGCTCCATACGGGCTTCCAGACGCTCACGCTGTTCTTCCTGAAATTTTGAAACGGCTTCAGTCGCTTCTTCAGTTGCTTCTTTGACACGGCCACGAACCTTCGATGCTTCTTCAGCAACACGGCTCATCTGCTCAGACATTTTCGCAATCGCTGAGTTCGAGTTCAAACGTGCACGCACGTCAGATTCGATTTCTTCACCGCGAGAAACCAGGTCTTCAAACAGAACCTCGCCCTGCCCGCTGACTTTGCCAACACCTTCGGTGGCAACATCATAGGCTTTGCCATAGGCGCCGACGCCGGCCAGCCAGATTTTGTGAGCAACGTCGAGACCCTTGTTCTCGATTGCTGCGCCGAGGAATTGAGCTTGAGCCTTCTTCGCGGCTTTCTTCGCCTTTTTCGCTTTTTTGTCTTTCTTCGCCATGTCTTGGCTCCGTTTCTGGGATCGGATCAGCCCTGTGCTAATCCTCATTGGCGCCAGATATACTCGGCATGTCTAGAAATCGCATACTAATCGCGAAAACCGGATTTCGCCTCTATCGCGAATTTTTGATTGGGAAGACGCAGGGATTGCGTTAGCATCCTAACCATGCGGTGGACGATTGCCTTGATCATGGCCCTCTCACCTGCGGCTTTTGCCCAGGATGACGCGCACCTGATTGCCTTCACGGAGGGCCGTTACGAGGACGCTGCAGAACTCGCACAACAGACAGAGTCCGCCGATCATCTTGCCTTCGTTGCCCGGAGCCGCCTCGCTGAGGCGATGAGTGCGCCGGATTTTGTTCCGTCGCCAAGACTGCTCGATGAAGCTGAAGCGTTTGCACGTGAGGCTCTTGAGGTTGATCCAGCTCACATTGAAGGTCGTTTGCAGCTTGCCATCGCGCTGTCTCTCAAAGCCCGCCCACTCTCGACGCGAGAAGCTATGCGCGCCGGATATGGTGAGACAGCCAAGACGCTTGTCGAAAGCGTTCTGGAAGATGACCCGCAAAACCCATTTGCAAATGGGTTCCTGGCGGTGTGGCATCTGGAAGTGCGCCGACGAGGTGGTGCGTTTGGCGCATCGGTTCTTGGTGCATCGGTAAAGAAAGGACGACGCCACTATCAGGCGGCGATCGACGCGTCTCCCGGAGACGCATCCATTCACTGGCAATATGCGCGCGCGTTGGCCTCGCTAAACGCCAAGAAATACCGTGCGGAAATAGAAGCGAGCCTGCAAGCTGCGCTCGACTGCCGGGCGGACAGTTCCTTGGAAGATGTCATGCGCCGACGAGCCGAGCTGCTACAATTTACGATTCAAAACGAAGACCGTTCGGTCACGCAACTCCTTGCGACGGAGATGCTTTAGCCTATTCGGCTGCGACCGCTTCCAGCGCCTTGCTCTCTTCAAGGAACTTTTCAGCTTCCAGCGCCGCCATACAGCCCATGCCTGCAGCCGTTACCGCCTGACGATACGTCTCATCCGTGACGTCGCCAGCCGCAAACACGCCAGGAATGTTCGTCGCAGTCGAATCCGGTGCCGTGATCAGATATCCATTATTGTGCATATCCAGCTTGCCGACGAACAGCTCTGTCGATGGCGCATGTCCGATGGCAATGAAGATGCCGTGGACCGGCACATCTTCGACGACGCCCGTATCGATATTGCGAAGTCGGGCCGCGGTGACGCCGAGCGGATTTTCATCGCCGATAACTTCGTCCAGCGTCGTATTCCAGCGAACTTCGATCTTTGGGTGATTGAGCAGTCTGTGTTGTAGGATCTTCTCGGCCCGCAAACTATCGCGGCGATGGACGAGAATCACCTTGGACGCGAAATTGGTCAGGAATAGCGCCTCTTCAACAGCCGTATTGCCACCACCAACCACGACCACGTCCTTCTCACGGTAGAAGAAGCCGTCACAGGTCGCGCAGGCAGAAACGCCAAAACCCTGGAACTTGCTCTCGCTCGGCAGTCCAAGCCACTTCGCCTGCGCGCCGGTTGAGATCACAACGGCATCCGCGGTGTAGACCGTTCCGCTATCGCCCACGGCGCGGAAAGGACGGGTATCCAGGTCAATGTCCGTGATGTGGTCTTCTGCCAGGTTTGCGCCCATTTTCAGAGCGTGTTCCTTCATTTTATCCATCAGCTCAGGTCCCTGGATTTCCGCGAAGCCAGGATAGTTTTCCACGTCGGTCGTGATGGTCAGCTGTCCACCCGGCTGTGATCCAGCCACAACCAGTGTGTCGCGCATAGCGCGCGCCGCGTAGACGGCCGCGGTCCATCCGGCTGGCCCAGACCCGATAATCAGAATTTCCGTGTGCCGCGTGTTTGATCCAGTGTCTGACATGACATTCTCCAATAGCCCTTTAGAGGGCGAAAAGTCTCTTGGCGCTGGTTATGGGGATTCGGGGCGCAGGAATAAAGGGGTCAATCGCCTCACAGGCGCGTGAAGGGCAGCTAAAGCGCTTCGTCTTCGACGCCCATTTCCCAGGCCCACACACCGTCGCAGCCGCGCCACATGGCATAGGTTACAGGTCCGTCCTGTTCAGCGCTCACCATCAGGCGGCGCGCCCAATCGTCTCCGGGCTCCATTTCCGCTGCATGAACGCCCCAGAGCATTTGCGCCTGGCGAAGGCGCTTTTCATCGAGAGATCCATAAACAATGGCCTGCTTGCCTCGCACTCGGGAGAATTGAGCCAGTCTGAAAATATCACCGGTTCGCAAGGCAAGTGGCGTGTTGTTCCGTTCTGCGATGTCCATCACGGCCTGTGCAGTGGTGTCGACATCATCGCGCTGGTCTCCGCCGCCATCATATTGAACGAGCGCCTGGCGATAGTCGTCAGCGCCTTCTACCGCCCGGATAATCCGGTTCATGATCGCAACCGCTGTCGCCGGGTGGCGCCCAACCGCGGTTTCAGCGGACAACATCACTGCGTCGACGCCTTGATAAACTGCGGTCGCCACATCCGAAGCTTCGGCGCGGGTTGGTGCTGCATTCTCAACCATGCTTTCCAGCATCTGCGTCGCCACAATAACCGGCTTCGCAGCATTTCGTGCGACCCGGACAATCCGCCGTTGAATAAGTGGAACTTCTTCGGGTGGGAACTCAACACCAAGGTCACCTCGAGCAATCATGACCGCGTCCGTCGCCTCGATAATTGCATCAAGATTGTCAATTGCCGCGGGTTTTTCGAGCTTTGCGACGATCATTGCGCGGTCACCGATCAGACCTCGCGCTTCTTCAATGTCGGCAACGGTCTGAACAAAGGAAAGCGCGATGATATCCGCGCCCATATCCAGAGCGAAGGCGAGATCGCTGCGATCCTTTTTCGAAAGCGCGGGAACGGGTAGCGCCTTGCCTCGCACAGTGAAGCCTTTGCGATCCTTGAGGACGCCTGGAAGCTCCGATCTGACTCGCGGGTTTTTACCTGCTTGGATCACTGTGAAGATCAACAGACCATCATCCGCGAGGATTGTATCGCCCTCCTCCAGCACTGAGAGAATCTCTGCACGAGGAACCGGGATCACATTCTCTGAGTCCGTCTCATCACCCACAATCAGGTCATACTCGCCGCGCATGTCCAGTTTGAGCGCGCCGCCCGGAAACTTGCCGACCCGGATTTTCGGGCCCTGCATATCCGCCAGCACCGCAAGCGGTCGTCCGAGAAGTTCCTCCGTCATGCGGATCGCTTCATAGGTCTTCTTGTGTTTCTCTTGCTCGCCATGGCTAAAGTTCAGGCGAAAGACGTCCACGCCTGCTTCAGCGAGCAAACGGATCGTGCCTGGCGCGGAACTTCCGGGCCCAAGCGTCGCAATAATCTTGGCGCTTCGCCCGCGCAGTCCCGCTGCTCTTCTGCTCATATTAAGCTCCTTTGCCGAGCTCCGCTGCTTCGCGCACTTTGGTCTCGATTCCGGCCCAGTCGCCAGCTTCCATTTCCTGCGGAGAGGCGATCCAGGTTCCGCCCGCCGCAATCACGTTCGGCAGGCGCAGATAATCGAGCGCATTATGTGGTTTCACACCGCCCGTTGGCATAAAATCAATATGCGGCAGCGGACCCGCTAGGGAACTCAGGAAGTTGGCGCCGCCTGAGGCCTCGGCGGGAAAGAACTTCTGTACGCCGAAACCTTCTTCAAAACGCGCCATGGCTTCGCTGGCTGTCGCTACACCCGGGAGGATTACCCCATCGTGGTAGGCAAGCGCTTTAAGCAATTCGGGCGCCGTGCCTGGTGAAACTAGAAAATCCGCCCCAGCCTTCAAAGCCGCGTCGACATCTCCTTCGGAACAGATCGTGCCCGCACCAACGATCAAATCAGGTTCGGCCTGTTTCATCTCTTCGATGACTTTCAAAGCGACAGGCGTTCGAAGCGTAACCTCCGCACTCCGCAGGCCGCCCTTCATCAATGCTGATGCTAAAGGCGCGGCGTGCTCAACTTGTGTTACCGTCAAGACCGGAACAATCGGAGCACCATGCAGCGCCTCTCGAAAAGTCGCGAGATTGATCATGCTGCAAGATCCTCATCAAAGTGCAAAGCTGCGGCCCCAATAAGCGCTGCTTCGCTCTCCATCAACAGACGAATTGGAATAGGCTCCATGTAATGGCTCATAGGCCCGCGGTCGAAGAAGCGCGAAAGCGCGCGCGGTTGCGCCAACCAGTTCACCAGACGCTCTGCGACGCCGCCCGTGATGACGACTCCTCCGCGGGTGCCATTTATCAATGCTGCATCGCCGAGAGCATCAAGCGTCGCGCCTGCCCGGATCTCGCAAATATCCCGGCACAGGGCGTCTCCCGCTTCGGCGCGGCGCATGATCTCCGCAGGCGGTGTCAGCTCCCACGCGATGCCATCAATGTCGCAAAGCGCCCGATGCACGGCGTTCAGGCCCGATCCCGATAGGACAAGCTCCTTGGACACATAGCCGTGCACTGTCTTGAGGCGTTTGGTCAGCTCCCACTCGCGCTCGGATCGCGGCGCAAAAGCAGCGTGCCCGCCCTCACCCGTCATCACGCGCCAGCCGCGTTCGCCTTCCGGCAGCAGCGTCGCCATGCCAAGCCCGGTTCCAGGTCCTGCTACGAGAATTGGAGATCGCTCGTCCGGCACGTGGCCATCGTGTAACAAACGAAAGCTCTCATCCGTGAGTTCGGGGATCGAGCGCGCCATAGCGGCATAATCGTTCACCAGTCGGATCCGTTCGAGACCGGTCCGCTCAACCAAGTCATGACTGTCGACGATCCAGTTGCGATTCGTGAGTTGAACCACACCATCTCTGACCGGCCCAGCAAATGCGAACAATGCCTGGTGCGGACGCTTATTGCCAAGCTGGCTCAGATACATGCTCAGCGCGTCATGGAAGGTTCGGAAGCTGTCTCCCGGCATGACCGCGATGTCGCCAACCTCAGGATGCCCTGCGAACCCCAGACGGGCTCGTCCGAAGCGGACATTGGTTCCACCAATATCGCCAACAAGTACTGTATCTGGCATCAACGTTCCCCCAACATTGAAAATACACTTCCGCCCTGTTCGGAATTGCTAACCGCACCGCGGAATCCACCAAACAGTTCACGTCCGAGGCCGGACGCCGACTCATTCGGTCGGAACGGAGCGGCGGCTCTGGCGTTGAACTCTTCCGGTTCAACTTGGATGTCGAGCGCTCCCGAAACAGCATCGAGTCGAATGACGTCACCGTCCTGAACTTTCGCGATCGGACCACCGCGGCTCGCTTCAGGTCCGACATGGATGGCGGCCGGAAACTTGCCGGATGCCCCAGACATGCGTCCATCAGTGACGAGGGCCACTTTATGACCTTTGTCATGAAGGGCGCCAATTGCTCCAGACAGTCCGTGCAGCTCTGGCATTCCGTTCGCGGACGGCCCCTGGAAGCGCACGACAATGACCACATCGCGGTCGAGTTCACCGGCCTGGAAAGCTGCTTTCACACCGTCCTGGCTATCGAACACGCGTGCCGGTGCTTCAGTGACGTGGCGGTCCGGCTTGACTGCAGAAATCTTGATAACGCCGCGCCCAAGCGGACCGTCCAGCATCTGAAGGCCGCCCGTTGCCGCGAATGGATCTTCTATCGGACGGACGATATCGAGATCGCCGCTCTGTTCGGGTGCTTCGCGCCATTTCAGCACGTCGCCATCCAGCCAAGGTTCCTGGCTGTAAGTACTAAGTGGGCCAGCGACTCCCATTGCGTCGCCCTGCAGCAGGCCGCCTTTGAGCAATTGCCGCACGACAAATCCCATTCCGCCCGCTGCGTGGAAATGATTCACGTCCGCTGGTCCATTCGGGTAAATCCGGCAGAGCAACGGCACGACAGCGCTGATGTCTGCGAAATCTTCCAAACGGACATCGTACCCGGCAGCGGCAGCCATGGCTGGAATGTGCAGCGCGTGATTGGTGGAACCACCGGTCGCCATCAAGCCAACCAGTGCGTTCACGAATGATCGCACATCCACCATTTCACCGGCAGGCAGGTAATCGCCTTTGATGGAGTTTAGCAGCCCCTGGCGCACTGAGGCCCGTGTCAGCGCCTCTCGAAGCGGGGTTCCCGGATTTGGGAAAGCTGCGCCCGGCAAGTGGAAGCCCATGACCTCCATCAGCATTTGGTTCGAATTCGCGGTGCCGTAAAACGTGCAAGTGCCCTGGCTGTGATAGCTTTCGCTCTCCGCCCGCAACAGTTCATCGCGCCCAACGTTCCCGAGCGCAAATTCCTGACGGATGCGCTGTTTTTCAGGATTTGGCAGTCCTGATGGCATCGGACCGGCGGGCACCATCACGTGAGGCAGCCAGCCAAACCGCAAAGCCGCAATCGTCAGACCGGGAATGATTTTGTCGCAAACACCAAGATTAAGTACGACGTCATACGCATCATGGCTGAGCGAGACCGCAGAGGCCATCGCAATCACATCGCGGGAGAATAGCGACAGCTCCATGCCGTCCTGGCCCTGGGTCACGCCATCGCACATGGCGGGCACACCGCCCGCGACCTGCGCCGTGGCGGTGTTCTTTCGCGCCTCATCGCGGATCAATTCTGGATAATGCTCAAAAGGCGCATGCGCCGAGAGCATGTCATTGTAGCTCGTGATGATCCCGATATTTGGCCAGCCGGATCCCAGGATCTGAGTCTTGTCCAAGACCGCGCATCCTGCAGACGCATGAGCGAGGTTGCCTTCTGTCAGCTTCTTGCGGGCGAATCCGTTTGGGCGACGAGCGCGGATCATTTCAAGATAAGCGGCCCGGCTTTCTTGGCTGCGCGCCTCGATGCGTGCGGTGACGGCTGCGACCGTGTCGTTGATCATGGTCATCGCTTAAGTGGCCTCCCACCAGTCGCGGCCATCGCGGCGAAGCATTAACCGCGCTTCCACCGGTCCGTCTTCGAGACCGGCCTGATAGCTTTCCATCGGCACGTCCGCCTGCTCCCAGGCTTCGAGCAAGCCGTCGACCCATTTCCAAGCCGCTTCAACCTCTTCGCGTCGCATGAACAAAGACAGGTTGCCGCGCACGACGTCCATCAACAGGCGCTCATAAGCGTCAGGGTAACGGATCGCGAAATTGTCGGCGTAAGACAGGTTGAGGGGAAGCGATTTGATGCGAAGCCCTCCCGGGCCCGGCTCCTTGATTTGCAAGTAGAGTCGCACGCCCTCGTCAGGCTGGACATTAATCACCAGGCGATTGGACTGCGCCTCTGTATCCCCGAACATGGAGTGCGGGGTTTCGCGGAACTGCACGACGATTTCGGAGTGGCGCCCCTTCATCCGTTTGCCCGTGCGAAGATAGAATGGCACGCGCGCCCAGCGCCAATTGTCAATCGACGCCTTGATCGCGACGAAGGTTTCGGTGCCGCTCTCTCGGCCCAGCTCTTCGAGGTATCCGGGCACAGCCTCGCCCTTCACGGCACCGGCAGCATATTGCGCACGAACCGTGTCTTCCTTTGCCGCCTGAGGCAAAATCGGACTCAGGGCTTCCAACACTTTGATTTTCTCGGTGCGGATCGCATCGCCGTCGATTGAATTTGGTGGCTCCATGGCAATCAGACAGAGCAATTGCAGCAAGTGATTCTGCACCATGTCGCGCAGCGCACCAGAGCCATCATAATACCCGGCTCGTTCCCCAACGCCGTAATGCTCCGAGACCGTGATCTGGATATGATCAATCGCGGTTCGGTTCCAGAGCGGCTCGAACAGAGAGTTGGCAAAGCGAAGGACCATTAGGTTCTGCACGGTTTCTTTGCCGAGATAATGGTCGATACGGTAGATGCACTCCTCGGCAAAAACCGCCCCAACGCCTTCATTGATTTCGTGCGCGGTAGCGAGATCCGTTCCAATCGGCTTCTCAAGCACAACGCGTGTGTTGCCCTCGCTCAGGCCCGCCTGCCCGAGCGCTTGGCATATCGGCACATAGATCTTGGGGGTCACAGCGAGATAGAAGACGAGCGGTCGGTCTGCATCCTGAGTGATGTGCGCCTTCAGGTCGGCCCAGTCTGCGTCCGGATCCGTGGCATCCATGGTGACATAGTGAAGGTGTTTCTCGAACTGTTTCCAATCCGATTTGTTGACGCTGTCCGGAGACGCCTCGCAGCACGCTTCGTTGGCGAAGCTTCTGAATGCGGCATCATCGAGCTGAGATCGCGAGATTCCGATAATCTTTGCGTCTTCAGGTATTTGACCATCGGCCCAGCGGTGATAGAGCGCTGGCAGGAGCTTCCGGCGAGACAAATCTCCGGTGCCGCCAAAGATGACGATGTCGAATGAGCCAACGGGAATAAACTCGGCCATTCTGCTCCCTCACAATAGTATATTTTACAATGACCCTATGCGCTGACGTGACAGCGGTGTCAACGTTATAGCGAGCATGAAAAAACCCCGAAGGTCTCCCCTCGGGGTTATCTCTTGTATTGGAACCAGTTTAGTTGCGGGCTTTATCGACCAGGCGATCGTTCTGCGCCCAGTGCATCATTCCGCGCAGCTTCTCGCCAACTTCCTCAATCAGGTGATCATTCATGCGCGCACGCATAGACAGGAAGCTTGGAGCGCCGGCCTGGTTCTCGAGGACCCAGTCGCGGGCAAACTTACCGCTCTGAATATCATCGAGTACCGCCTTCATGGCTTTCTTGCTCTCGCTGTCGACCACACGCGGCCCGGAGACGTATTCCCCATACTCAGCCGTGTTAGAGATCGAGTAATTCATGTTGGCAATGCCGCCCTCATAGATGAGATCGACGATGAGCTTGGTTTCATGCAGGCATTCAAAGTAAGCCATTTCAGGGCTGTAGCCCGCTTCGACCAGAGTTTCGAACCCTGCCTTGATCAGCTCGACAATTCCGCCGCAAAGGACCGCCTGCTCTCCGAACAAGTCGGTCTCAGTCTCTTCCTTGAACGAGGTCTCGATCACGCCGGCGCGCGTATTACCGATGCCTTTTGAGTACGACAGCGCGATTTCTCGAGCTGTCCCCGTTGCATCCTGATGGATCGCGACTAGGCCAGGCAGACCAAAGCCCATCTGGTACTGCGCGCGAAGCGTATGGCCGGGTCCTTTGGGAGCCGACAATGAGATATCCACTCCGGCAGGCGGACGGATCAGGTTGTAGTGAATGTTGAAGCCATGGCCGAACATGATGTGCTGGCCGTCGCGAACATGAGGTTCAATCTCATTGGCCCAGAGCACAGCCTGCTTTTCATCCGGCACGAGGATCATGACCACGTCCGCCCATTGCGTAATCTCGCTCGGGCTCATCACTGTAAGGCCTTCGGCTTCGGCTTTAGGTTTTGAACCCGAAGTTGGCTGAAGTCCGATGCGAACATCTACGCCATTGTCCTTGAGGTTCAGGGCGTGCGCGTGCCCCTGGCTACCATAGCCGACAACGCCGACTTTCTTGCCTTGAATCAGGGCGAGATCCGCATCCTGCTCGTAATAAATTTTCATGCTCACAATACTCCTTAAACGGTCAAATTCTCGGCCGGGCGAACCGGCATATGCTGATTGGTTTTGAATGGCTCGACGGTCGGGACGCTCATCCTTTTTCGGCGCCTCGCTTGATTGACAGGACGCCCGTTCGGCTGACCTCGACGAGGCCAAGCGGCTCCATCAAAGCGCAGAACTGATCTATCTTGTCGCTGGCGCCAGTTAGCTCGAAGATGAAGCTCTTATTCGTCGTATCGATGACCCGAGCGCGGAAGATTTCCGAAATCCGCAGCGCCTCCACCCGCTTCTCACCTTCGCCAGCTACTTTGATCAGCGCCAATTCCCGTTCAAGGCCACGCTTGGACTTCGTGATATCAGTGACGTTCGCGACCGGCACCAGGCGTAACAATTGCGCTTCGATTTGCTCAAGCGTATGAGCCGTTCCCGTCGTCACGATTGTGATGCGCGAGCGATGGCGATCACGATCAACCTCGGCCACGGTCAGGCTCTCGATGTTATAGCCGCGCGCGGAGAAGAGCCCGACGACGCGGCCAAGCACACCGGGTTCGTTGTCGACGATGACCGCAAGCGTCCTGCGCTCCTCGGTCTCTTCGACATGGCTCATATCATAGGCGCTGGCTGGATTGTCACTCACTGGACCGTCTCCTTGCGTTCGCCAAGGGCAATGCCTGGACGACGAGATTTCAAGATCGTTTTCAAACTGTTCGCGCGCTCAATAGCTTCGCCGCGATGATCCATGCGCTGATCATCATATCGATCGACCACCATATCCCGACGGCGTGGGTCCAGATGCGCCTGCAATTCTGAAACGAGTAAGCGGCGACAGTCATCGATGAACTCGGCGCTATTATCGGCAGTTGGTCCGCCCTGACGTGTCAGCGCCTCAATCTCGTAATAGGCAAGCATCAGCGAATCCAGGATCGGAGGCCGCGACCCGCGATACGCTCCCTCCTTCTCGGACCCTTTGCTGGCTGGATCAATGTTCGGAAAGAACAACCGGCCCCGCTCGACTGCGGAGGAGATGGCCAAGAGCAAATTGACCCGCTGCTGGAGGAAGCTCGCATCATTCGATTGATGCTGCCGCGTCCGTGCAAACATGGCAGCGCGATTGAGCACATCGATGCACGCATTGCCCCATCCGAGGCTTTGAGCATCAACATTGTGGCGCAGGTTTTCCAGTTGCAGCGCGCGCTGCTTTTGCGTCTCGCGCGCGCTGATAAACGCCCCCGTCAGAGCCACAATTGCGGACAAGATCGCAACCACGACTTCAATATGGTTCTGCATCCACGAAATCAGGTTATCTAGGCCCATAGCGGTCCCCTTTGTCTGGGGCATGCTTTTGCCAGAGGCTGCGGCCAGGGAAAAGGGACCAAATGACATCAGACAAGCTTTCGACCGGCCTCATCGATTTCCTCTCCGGTGATTTCGGACAGGATCATCTCATTATGCGCCGCACCTGACGGGATCATTGGCAGGCAGTTTTCCGCCTTCGTGACCCGGCAATCGAACACAACTGGACCATCATAGTCGATCATCTCCTGGAGCTTAGCGTCGAGTTCGCCTGGATCATCGCAGATGAGTCCGAGGCCGCCATAGGCTTCCGCGAGCTTGACGAAATCCGGCAGGCTTTCCGAATAGGAGTGAGAATAGCGCTCTCCATGCAGCAATTCCTGCCACTGTCGAACCATGCCCATCCATTCATTGTTGAGAATGAAGATCTTGATCGGGAGCTTGTGCTGGACCGCAGTCGAAAGCTCCTGAAGGACCATCTGTACGGACGCCTCACCAGCAATGTCGACAACCAAAGCATTCGGGTGCGCAGCCTGGATCCCAACAGCCGCGGGCAAACCATAGCCCATCGTGCCGAGGCCCCCACTGGTCATCCAGCGATTGGGCTCTTCGAAGTGGTAATGTTGCGCCGCCCACATCTGGTGCTGTCCGACTTCCGTCGAGATGTAAGTATCGCGATCCTTGGTCAGCTCATACAGGCGCTCAATCGCATATTGCGGTTTGATTTCAGTCTGGCTGTTGCCATAAGCGAAACAATCTCGCGCGCGCCAGCGACCAATCTGCTCTTTCCACTCACTGATATCTTGCGGCTTGGTTTTACCCCAAGCCTTGATCAGGGCCTCGAGCGCCGCGCCGCAATCCGCGATGATCGGCACATCCGCCCGAATGACCTTGTTGATCGAACTCGGATCGATATCGATGTGGATTTTTTTGGACCCGGGAGAGAACGCATCAATCCGGCCGGTGACCCGATCATCGAACCGCGCACCGACGCAGATCATCAGATCGCAATCATGCATTGCGTGATTAGCCTCGTATGACCCGTGCATTCCGAGCATTCCCAGCCAATCTTCGTGACTCGCTGGAAACGCGCCAAGCCCCATCAGCGTCGACGTTACTGGAAACCCCGTCAAAGCTTGCAACTTTCGCAAAGCCGCGCTCGCTTCAGGGCCCGCATTGATCACGCCGCCACCGGTATAGAAAACGGGTCGCCGCGCCTTTTTCATCAATTGTACCGCATGTTTGATTCCGTGCGCGCTTGGCTGCGTTTGGGGTTTGTAAGTGGCCTTATGAATGCCTTTCTTGCCGACATACGTACCGGTCGCAAATTGAACATCCTTGGGAATATCAATCACAACCGGCCCAGGCCGGCCCGTCGTCGCGATCAGGAATGCCTCGTGGATCGTTCGCGCAAGTTCGTTGACATCGGTGACCAAATAATTGTGCTTGGCGCAGCATCGCGTAATCCCGACTGTGTCACATTCCTGGAACGCGTCAGTCCCGATCAGGTGCGTGGGCACTTGCCCCGTGAGGACAACCATCGGGATGGAATCCATCATTGCATCAGTAATCGGCGTGACCATGTTCGTCGCGCCAGGGCCGGAGGTCACGAGCGCAACGCCGGCCTTGCCCGTCGAGCGCGCATAGCCTTCCGCAGCATGCCCTGCCCCTTGCTCATGACGGACGAGGACATGTCGGATGGAGGACTCAGTAAATAGCGCGTCGTAAATTGGGAGAACCGCCCCGCCCGGATACCCGAACATCACATCCACACCCTGTTCCTTTAGCGCCTTAATCACGATCTCGGCGCCGGTCATCTGGCTTGTATCGGTCTGGGCCTTAGGTTTGGTCTGCGTGTCCATGATCTTGGTCCTTGAAGGTTTGCAGGGTTTGGCGTGTGGGTTTGAGTTAAAAAAAAGGGCCCCGCGTGAGAGACCCTTGTTACAAGCACCTGCGACTGACGAACAATTCCGTCAGCGCAGGTGCCTAATAACGAGTACGACTGTTGGACGCATGAAGCGTTTCCTCCCAAAAGTTGATTGGGGCATAACTTACCTGTTAACCCCCGTCAACCTCCTTATAAAGGGCAAGAATTACCCTCATTCGGCGTTCCAGAGAAAGACTTGGAATCCTTGGCCAAAATGGGAATTGCCGTCCAATCCAGGTGAATTGACGCTTGGCATATCGCCGCGTGTCGCGCTTGGCATTCTCGGCAGCTTGTTCTGCGCTCAGCTCTCCTCGGAGGTACGATAGCAGCCAAGGAATGCCGTGTGCCTTCATGGCAGGAAGGTCTTCGGGAAGATTCTGCGCGGCCAGTCCGCGCGCTTCTTCCATCGCCCCTTCCATCAGCATGCCTTCGAAGCGGCGGTCGATGCGTGAATAAAGGCGCGGGCGCGTTGGCGTCAGTGCGACCCCCAACCAGTCTTCATTATCAAGAATGGCTCGCCCTTTTTTACCGTGGAACGCTGTGATCGATTTTCCCGTGGCGAACCAGACCTCGAGCGCTCTGGCGAGGCGCTGGCGGTCACCCTCCCCGAGCTTCGTAGCGGTTTCAAGATCCACCTGCTCGAGCTTTTCTCGCAAGGCGGCGACGCCGCCGGACTTTTGAATCTCGGTGACTTCAGCCCGGATATCATCTGGCACGGGTGGGATCTGCGAGAGCCCCTCAATCAGGGCGAGATGGTAAAGCCCAGTCCCGCCAATAATGATCGGGACTTTTCCGCGGCGTTGCACTTTGGCGATGACGGGTTGCACGTCTTCGAGCCACTTTCCGGTCGAGTAACGTTCGCTGGCAGCCACATGCCCGAACAGGTGATGCTCGACCCCATCCATCTCGGCAGCGGCCGGACGCGCTGAGATCACGCGTAAGTCACGATAGACCTGCATCGAATCCGCATTGATAACCTCGCCATCCAATCGCTTTGCCAGCGCCACAGAGAGCGCGGACTTCCCACTGGCGGTAGGACCGTGAATAAGGATTGCGGGCTTCATGCAATCAGTCGTAAGAAGCACGCCGCAAAGCGTAAAGACAGGAATGTTGCGATGAACGCAAAAACTACAGATTCCAAGTACATAGCGACGTCCGTGGCGCCGAAGAACTATGGATTGGACCTTCTGGGCACAGCGCTCGAACGCGCGTTAAACGCCGCTGGCCTGTCCCCGAAGGGCGAGATCCGTACACTTTCCAATGGCGATAAATGGTCTGCAATTGAAATTGAGGTTTCAGCGCAGCCAGATCAAATCGCGGATGCACGCAACATTCTGACTGAGGCGTTCCGCGATACCGCCGACGTCGCGCTCCTGCCAGCAACGAACCGGAAAAAGAAGCTCCTGGTCTCCGACATGGACTCGACCATCATCCAGCAGGAATGCCTGGATGAACTCGCAGCCTATGCTGGCCTGAAAGACGAAATTGCAGCCATTACGGCCCGCGCCATGGCCGGAGAGTTGGACTTTGAAGGAGCCCTGACGGAGCGTGTCGGCAAACTCAACGGCCTCTCGCTCACCGCCCTCCAACGATGCTTCGACGAGCGGATCACGCTGATGCCCGGTGCGAAAACGCTTACGGCAA
The DNA here is from genome assembly GCA_043513745.1 of Hyphomonadaceae bacterium. GTDB lineage: Bacteria > Pseudomonadota > Alphaproteobacteria > Caulobacterales > Hyphomonadaceae > Henriciella. Next base: position 2,638,124 of record CP121341.1, on the reverse strand, counting down.
CCATGTCCGCCAATGGCGCGTTCTGTCTTCTGGTTTCAGGCGGTTTCACCTTCTTCACTTCGCGAGTGGCAGCGACGACTGGCTTTGATGCCGACAAGGGCAACACCCTGATTGACGACGGAGCGGCGCTCACGGGAGACGTTGGCCGCCCGATCCTCGGACGCGAGGCAAAACTGGAAGCTCTGGATGATTGTGCGTTCGCGAACGGCATCACGCGCTTAGATACCCTTGCTATGGGAGACGGCGCCAACGATCTCGCAATGATTGAAGCCGCGGGACTGGGATTGGCAGTGCACGCCAAACCCATCGTCGCGTCAGCCGCAGACGCCGCAATTGGTGTAACAGATCTAACTGCTGCCCTCTATTTCCAAGGCTATACTGACGATGAGATCGTGTGGCGCGACTGATCAGCCGCGAACTTCGATATCAATCGCTTCGAACAAAGTCTGTCCGCGCCGATAAACGCGCAGCAAGAGCGGTTGGTCGGAGCGCCCGAGCGCCTCGTCCATGGCCAACAGCGCATCCTCTGGCGTCTCCACGGTCTCAAACGCCATCTCGATCACGACATCGCCCTTTTGGAGTTTGCCGAAGCTCGGTCCGCGTGGGGATACGACCCGCACGAGGACACCGTTTACTTCGCCCGGAATTCTGTACCGGCGCCGATCGTCTTCCGTCAATTCAACAAGGTCGACACCCAACGGATTGTCCGTCAGCGTGCTGTCGGTCTCAGGCGTCTCTGTTTCTTCCTCATCCGTATCGGCATCAAGCTCACCGAGCTCAAAGCTGACTGTTCGGGTGCGTCCATCTCGAACCAGAAGGACATCAACCTCTTTGCCAATTTCTGTGTCTGCGACGATGCGGCTGAGGGCTCGCTCGTCTTTGACGGGGCGCCCATCAAACTCGAGAATCAGATCGCCGATCTCGAAATCAGCTTTGGAAGCCGGACCGTCGTCGGTGATGCGGGTGAGGATCACGCCCGAACCGTCTTCCAGACCATAGGCTCTGGCGATCCCGCGGTCAGCATCCTGAATGTTGACCCCGAACCAGCCGCGGCGCGCTTTGCCAAACTCGACCAGCTGCTCACTGACTTGCTTGGCGAGGTTGGACGGAATGGAAAACCCAAGCCCGACCGAGCCGCCCGTCGGGGTAATGATCGCCGTATTCACGCCGAGCACTTCGCCGTTCAGATTGAACAGCGGGCCGCCGGAATTCCCGGAATTGATGGCCGCGTCGGTCTGGATGTAATTGTCATAATTGCCGGATTGAATATCCCGGTTTCGAGCTGAAACGATACCGACAGAAACGGATCCACCAAACCCGAACGGGTTACCGATCGCCATGACCCAGTCGCCAACTTCGGCCTGCTCGCTATCCGCCCATTCCACGAAAGGAAACGGATCTGACTGAGACACTTTCAACACCGCGACGTCTGTCGCCGCATCCGTTCCAATCAGCTCAGCCCGTAGCGTGCGCCCATCGGAAAAGATCGCATTTATCTCATCCGCGCCCTCAATCACGTGATTATTGGTGACGATCAGGCCATCAGCCGAAATCACAAACCCGGATCCGAGCGCCCCCTCCTGACTGAACCCTTCTGGATCGCGGCCGAAAAACTCATTGAAGTCCTGCAGCGGCCCTTCCTCAAATTGCGGTAGATCGCTCGCGACGACGCGCGAGGTCGTGATGTTCACCACGGCGGGCATCAGGCGTTTCGAGAGTTCGGAGAAGCTGTCCGGGCGCGTGCCTTGATCCATGATCTCGCCCGAGTCGGACAAGGACTGGCCCATGGCCGGTCCAGAGGCAATCAGCGCCAGAGACAGGGCAAAAACGGTTCGACGCATCAATCGGGCTCTCCTACAGGTGTAACACGCATCATAGTTCTAACTAGGGCAGTATCTGGGCAAGGCGCAAGTCCATCTCACCCACCGAATCTCACCATAAGGTAAAGCAGAAGCGCGCCAATCGCCATGGACCAGAGTCCAGACTGCCGAATGGTCGCTTCCGGCATTTCTGCCAACCAGGCCCCGAAGCGCTTCATGGCATCTGGTGCGCCGGCATAGATCGCCCCTTCAAACAGGAACCAGACGCCGATCCCAGCCAGAATAATCGTCAGCATGATCTTAAGCTCCCGAATCAAAAACCCCGCCCAACATAAGCTGGACGGGGCTGGTTTGATATCTCCGCAGATTTAGCGGCGCGGTGTACCGTTAGCGCGGGCGCGTACGATAAACTCGTCACATAGGCCGAGCTGATCTGGCCCGACGACGATACGGGTTGGCTCCTGCTGGGTCCGTGGACCAGAGCTTTCCGTGTCTGCCGAGTCGCCGATGTCACCGACACCGAACGCTTTCTCACACGCGATGAGAGCACGCTGGAAGCGGAAGAACTCCGTATCCTGCTCATAGGCAAGGGCGTAGATTTCGTTCCGCGACGCATCGCCTTCGCCTCGAATTTGCTCGGCTTCACGCCGGGCTTCAGCGAGGAGAACGGTTTTCTCACGATCAGCTTCCGCGCGCACCAGCTTGGCTCGCTCGTCGCCTTCGGCTCGAATTTGCTCCGCTTGCTGGTTCCGTGTTGCGGCCATCCGGTCGAAGACCCGCTGCGAGACATCTGGCGGCAGATCCACACGCTTGATGCGAACATCAATAATGTCGATCCCGCGACCTGCGATCGCCGTAGACAGGCTCTCACGGATCTCGTCCATCAGTTCGGATCGCTGCCCCGAGATGATCTCTTCCGGCAGCTGGCTACCGAGCGCGTTACGGATCGCTGAATCAGTAAACCGAAGCAATTGATTCTGGGCTTCGCGTTGCGTTCCCAACCGCTGGTAGAACGAAAGCGGCTCTGAAATGCGCCAACGCACAAAGGCGTCCACGATCAATTGCTCCTGGTTCGACGCGAAGACCTCAATGTCTGGGACGTCGAGGCCAAGGTTGCGTTTGTCATAAGTCACGACGGATTGAACGAACGGGATCTTGAATTTAAGACCCGCCTCGTCGGCGCCTGGCTCATTGTAAGCTTCAACCGCACGTCCGACCTGCAAGACCAGAGACTGCTGGCGTTGGTCGACAATGAAGAACGAGTTTAACAGCGCGATAATCGCTGTGAAAACGATGACAATTCCGAGAATTCCAAACGGTTTCATGTCTAGTTACCTCCACGATTTACGCGGTCGAGCGGTAGGTAAGGCACCGCACCGGAATCGCTATCGAGAATGAGTTTGTCAGTCCGATTGAGGACCCGCTCCATCGTTTCGAGGTACATACGCTCCCGCGTCACCTGCGGCGCCTTGCGGTATTCCGCCAGAATCTGCGTGAAACGATCCGCCTGACCGGTCGCATCGGCAATCACCTGATCACGATAGGCTTGTGCGCGTTGCAAGATCTGCTGCGCCTCACCACGTGCTCGCGGCACGATATCATTGGCGTAGCGATTGGCTTCCTGGACTAGTCGCTCAGCATCCTGACCAGCATTGATAACGTCAATAAAGTCGCCACGAACCGGCGCTGGCGCCAGGGCTTCCTGAATCTCGACGTTCTCGATGTTTACACCTGCGCCGTAATCCGACAGCAAGACCTGAAGCTCATCGCGGACGGTCGAAGCAATCTCCCCACGTCCCGTTGTCAGCACGGCATCAAGCGTGGACTTGCCCACGACTTCGCGCATGACGCTTTCGGCAGCAGCTTTCACAAGCGGCGTACCATTGTCGATGTTCAGAATGAAGTTCTCGGGGTTATCGGCATCATAGTACCAGAACACTCGGAACTGGACGTCTACGATATTCTCATCTCCGGTCAGCATAAGGCTCTCGGCCTGATTGATCCCCACTTGGGTTTCCTGCTGTCTCTCTGACGGCAGGATTTCGTGAGTTTCAATTGGCGCTGGCAGATGCACATGGAAACCAGGCGTGAAGTTCTTTTGGTACTGACCAAACCGGAAGACAGCAGCTCGCTCGCCTTCGTCGACCACAACGACGCCGGTCGCCAGCCACGCCACAAGCGCGACAACACCCAAAACAAGGAATCCTCCGGGTCCGAAGCTCGGGCCGCGTCTCCCGCCACCGCTACCGCCGCCGCCACGCCGGGAAAAGCGTTCCTGCATTTTCCGCATTTGATCTTCGATGTCGGAGCCACCTCCGCCACCACCCTGGCCACCACCGGGACGTCCCCAGGGCGACCCGCCATTGCCGTTGCCGCCAGAACCACCGCTGCCCCAGGGGCCGCCATTGGTTTTGGGCGGCTCGTCGCCATTTCCGTTATTGTCGTTCCAGGGCATTGCCCCTCCTTCTCAGTCACACCAGGTCACTGGCTTTTTGTCTGTATGGTGCCTATTTGCGTCCGATAGGCCTCTTCATCAAGGACATAGCCCATGTTTTGGGACAAGAAAGACCAGAAAACACTCTCAGAAGACACGATCCGGCAATCACTTGGTTCGCCCGACTGGTTATCTGGCGTCAGAATCGACGAATCAGGCGGCGTCACTTTGATCATCGAAGCCGACCCAAACGACATGGAACGCGCCGAAGCGCTGAAGATCGAAGCCGAAGCGCGGGCCATGAGCCTGGAAGGCGTCACGGATGTCAAAGCAGTACTAACCGCGCAGCGCGCACCGGGCGAAGCCACGCCTGCCACAAAACCGGCATCGCTGAAAACGCATACGAGCCCGCGCCGCGTCCGCAAGGGTGCCCGCCTATCAGAAGAAGCTGTGAACCAGGGCCAGCCGCAACAAGCCGCGCAAATCGCTCCTATTCCCGGAATTTCGCGCATTCTGGTGATCGCGAGCGCCAAAGGTGGGGTGGGCAAGTCAACGGTCTCGGTCAACCTCGCCGCGAGCTTTGCAAAACAAGGCCTCCGTGTTGGGCTCCTAGATGCGGACATTTACGGCCCATCCATTCCAACCATGCTTGGCGTTGCCGATGCCAGCCCAGGTACGACGCCCGAAAACAAGCTGGTCCCGGTTTCTGCTCACGGCATTGAGACGCTTTCGATCGGATATCTCACCGATCCCGACTCGCCGATGATCTGGCGGGGACCGATTGTTCAGTCTGCGATTACACAAATGCTGAACGATGCGGCATGGGGTACGCCTGAGAATCCGCTGGATCTTTTGATCATCGACACCCCACCCGGAACCGGCGAGGCGCAGCTCACATTGGCTCAGCGCGTGCCCGTCTCGGCCGCCGTGATCGTGACGACACCGCAAGAAGTTGCACTCGCCGACGTGCGGCGCGGCGCGGCCATGTTCGCCAAGACGCATGTGCCAGTTCTCGGCATCATTGAGACGATGAGCTGGTTTGAAGATCCCGCCGGGAACCGTCATGCCATCATGGGTGAAGGCGGCGGCCAAAAGATGGCGCAGGCGCTTGGCTTACCTCTCCTGGCGCAGATCCCGATGTTGCAATCCATCCGCGAAGGCGGTGATCGCGGCGAACCCGCCGCAAGCGTGCCAGGCCCCAATGCTGAGCTGTTCACAGATATCGCCCGCGATGTGGCTTTGTCGCTCGATGCGCTGCAGACCAAAAAAGCCCCAGAAATCATCTTCGAAGATTAGGGCGGGATCGATCAAATTTGATCGATCGGTTGAACCCAGATTTCGGACTTTTCCTGTAACAAGTGTTGCAGGGACAGATATATGCTTAGCACTTCTTCACGCCTCCATACGATACTTTACGCCGTTCTTATGTCGGTCGTACTGATTTGCGCGACGGTGCATTTCACAGCGCTCATTGCGCCGTATCTGGAGGCTCGCAACGCCAATACAGCGATTGTGACGTCGGCTATCGCGGCCTGTGTGCTCGCTCCGCCCGCGTCGATACTAATGGCGCTTTACTCAAGCAAGCTCATCAGTGTTCAGGAGCAATTGCACGAGCTGGCGACCACAGATCCGTTGACCAGCCTGCTAAATCGCCGCGCCTTCGCCCATCGCTACGAACGTGAAGCAGCGCGCTACGATCGTACCAATCGGCCGATCTCGCTGTTGTTGATCGATCTCGACTATTTCAAACTGATAAATGACAAATATGGCCATGCCGGAGGCGACGAAGCCTTGCGCATCCTGGCCGACCACCTGCGCACGACCAGCCGCTTTGGCACTGATGACGTGGCTCGCTGGGGCGGCGAAGAATTTGCTATCCTGCTCTCAGATACCGGACACCAATCCTCTGTGCGCGTCGCAGAGCGCTTGCGCCGCCAGATCGAAACGCTGCGGGTCGAGTTCAACGGTCACGAGATCCACCTTGAAGCCAGTATAGGCGTCATCGCCTGTCGAAAGCGCGAAACGCTCGAACAGGCTATGCAGCGCGTCGATCTTTGTCTGCGTCAGGCCAAATCTCAGGGCCGCAATCGGATCACCGTCTACCCGGAAGACGTGTCGTCGGAGCCTGAAACGGCATCTGTGGCTTAGTCAGGCGACGGTTGGCTAAATCCAAGATCGCGTAAAACCTGGACGGTCTCCGCCAGAATCTTCCAATTTGACGTCATCCGGTCTTCCCGGCGCACGCTTGGTTCTCGTTCGGCGATTCCGATATCAACTAGCGAGATATCGGGTCGACCCCGGTAAGGATGGGAGCTGGGATGGGATGGCATTGTCCGTTTCGCCGCCTTTACCGAACCCTACTCTTTTGAGGTTCTCGTGCCTCGCGCATCGAATCTTGACCTCCCAGCCGCGTTCCAGCAGACGGTTAGGCGCAGTTTAGGAGGATATCACATGCGCGCATTATTACTCGTCGGAACTCTGGCGCTCTCCAGTTGTGCAATGTCGGTTCAGGCCGAACCAGACGCGGAGCCACATCTCACGCATACCGTGTTCTTTGAGCTGAAGGACAAGGATGAGACGGCAGTGCAGTCGCTGGTTGACGCGTGCTATGAATATCTCGCGCCGCATGACGGCATTGTCTACTTCTCAGCCGGGCCGCGGCATACCGATTATCAGCGTGAAGTGAACGACCTCAATTTTGATGTCGCGCTCACGATCGTGTTCGAAGACACAGCGGCGCAGGACGCCTATCAAGTGACCGAGCCGCATTTGCAATTCATCGAAGAGTTCAATGAGAATTGGGCGAGCGTTCGGGTCTTCGACAGCCTCGCGCCATCAGGTTTGGACTAGGCCCCAAGGGGGCTGCCACACATCACCCTTACCCAGTGCACACTCAATATGAAAACGGCGCCCCTTTGAGCGCCGTTTTCCTTCCCCCTCAGAAACGTATTTAGCTCGCTTCTTTTTTTGCTTCGCTTTCCAACCCGTACTCGCGAACTTTCCGGTACAGGGTTGATCGGCCAATGCCGAGGCGGCGCGAGACTTCACTCATATGACCCGCATAGTGCTCGATCGCATAAGCAATGAGATCACGCTCGACGTCTGACAGGCTGCGGACCTCGCCGCCTTCAACGAACGCAAACGAAGATGCGCCTTCACCCGGTACAACGTCGTTGGCAACGTCTGGCCGCGCTGGAACTTCTGGCAAAGAAGCAATTTCCGGAATGATGCCGCTAATCTGCGGGAAATCATGTGGCTGCAGCATGTCGCCTTCGCACAGGATCACTGCGCGGAACACAGCGTTTTCGAGCTGGCGAACATTGCCTGGCCAATCAAAGGCTGACAGCATTTTCAGTGTATCCTTGGCCGCGCCGACAATGCGCGTGCCTTCGGAGGCGTTGAAGCGCCCAATGAAGTGATCCACGAGAGCCGGAATATCTTCCAGACGCTCGCGCAGGCTCGGCATTTCTACCGGATACACGTTCAAACGATAGAACAGATCTTCGCGAAATGCGCCTTCCTTGACGCGCTGAGCGAGGTCGCGGTTCGTGGCCGAGATGATACGGACATCAACTTTAACTGGACGACGCGCACCGACGGGGTCGACTTCACCTTCCTGCAACGCACGCAGAAGTTTGACCTGCATTTCGAGCGGCAATTCACCAACTTCGTCGAGGAACAGAGTTCCACCATCAGCTTCGACGAACTTACCCGCTGAGCGCGATACAGCACCGGTAAACGCACCCTTCTCATGTCCGAACAGAATGCTCTCAACCAGGTTTTCCGGGATCGCACCACAATTGACGGAAATGAATGGCTTTCCCGAGCGATCAGACGCGCCCTGAATACAGCGCGCAATGACTTCCTTACCGACCCCGCTTTCACCAAGGATCAAGACCGGAATATCCGAAGCCGCAGCGCGTTGGCCCAAGCGAATAACCTGGTTCATCACTGGCGCGCTTGCAATCATGTCGTCAAAGCCCATGCCGCCATCAGCCTTGCGGGTGAGGCGTTTTACTTCACCGGTCAAAGAAGACAGTTTCAACGCGTTTCGGATCGAGACAACAACACGCTCCGGGCTTGCGGGCTTAACCACAAAATCGACTGCGCCGGCCCGCATCGCGGCGACAATTGTGTCGATTCCGCTGGTCGCGGTCAGCATGATGACTGGTAGATCCGGGCGACGTTCTGCCAGCATTTCGAGGGTTTCCATACCCGAAAGGCCCGGCATGGTCAGATCGAGCAGAACAACGTCTGCCCCGGCATTGGCGTCGGTCGCAATGGCTACACCAGTTTCACCGTCTGGCGCCGTACGGCAAGCAAATCCTGCCTTCTCCACAGCGGCCGTCAGCAGACGGCGCTGGGTTGGATCATCATCAATAACCAGGACGGTCTTTGCCATTTTTATCCCTCAACTCCACGACGCGAAACGGCGCGTGGTTCATTACGCTACGCCCCGTTATGGCACATAGAGATGAGGTTATGGTTCAGCTGATCGCTTGAATTTTATGGAATTTTATCCGAGTTCCGCAGCCGTTTTGAAGACGCGGCCGCGCCATCCGGATCGATCAAACGGAGCCCACTGCCCTTCTGGCTGTGCCAGACGGTCTGCAACAGCCACCATGACCAGTGGATTTACGCCGAGGCCAACATGACTTGCAGGCACAACGATATTTTCCGTTTGATGGCCCTTGCTCGGACACTGAACCGAGCCGCGCCAGGAGACCACGCCATCGGTTTTGGTCAGGATGGATGTCGTTGGCACAGGCGGCGCTGCTTCCAGGTCGCGGTAACGACCTTCCGCTTCGGGCCGCGTCTGCTTGCCATTGATGGCTTCAAACAGTCGGCTGGGCGCCGAATGACGTCGATCATTGCTGATCGGGCTTCCGAGAGACACTACCAGGCGGACAATATCGGGGTGCATCTTGGCCAGTTCGCGGGCGAATACGCCCCCGAGGCTCCAGCCGACGATGGAAAGCTTGTCGCCGGTCTCGTCATAGATCCTCTCAACAAGGTCCGACATTTCACGTTCGCGAGTCTCGTTGAACTTCACATTGCGACCAAGTCCCCAGCCATAAGCATTGTAGCCCAGGTCTTTGAACAGGCGCCGCATCGGACGCGTTGAATGATCGCTGGCCATGAAGCCGGGAAGTACAAGCACGGGATGTCCGTCGCCTTGAGGCAGATTGCGCATGCTTTTTCGAAGCAAGCCAAACGCGCCGAATTCGAAAACCGCCCGCCCTTCTGTCAGAGTCCAGAAAGGATGTGGCGGTCTCGCCAACGTCGCTGCAACCATAATTTAGCCTCCCGTTTGCCGCTTCTTTGCGGTCTACTTCACCACCATGGGTGGTATCGGTATATCTGACAAGGCTAGAAAATGATGCCTAAGTCCTTAACCCGCCTTGGCTTTCGCTTTTGCGGTCGTGGATTTCTTAGCTGTGCCGGTACGCGTTTTTCGCTTCGTTTTGGCACGCGAAGTGCCTGAAGCAGCGGCCTTTTTAGCCACCGGCTTTGGCTTTTCCGGCGCCAGATCGATCCCGGCAAGTTCGGCCATTTCTTCGAAGCTTTCCCAAATGCACTGAGCGTAGAATTCAGGGTCCTTCACCACCTCGCGGTCGGCCGTGAACGTGATCGTCGCCTCATTGACGTAGCTCTGCACCACGTGTCCAAGCGCCATGCCGTCCAGCAGGCACAGAAGGCCCTGCATCGAAACGAGTTTTGCGCCCGCCTGATAGATCGGGACGGGTGGCCCAGGAACGTTGGTCACGACCGTATTGATCACAGGCCGCGCCATGTAATTGGCGACACCGAGGCGCGAATAAAGCTGTGCACCAAGCGCCATGAACAGTGCGGGAGAAACCTTACTCGCTTCCGTCATTTGACGCGCACCGAGCGCGCTGGTCATTTCTTTTGAGCGGCTGGTCTGATCGAAGACGTATTCCATACGTTCGATCGGGTCAGCTATATGGGTTCCGAGCGGCGCGATCATTGCCGACACCTGGTTGCCCATCGTGTTCTTTTCGCCTTCGCTTCGGACCGAGATCGGCGCCATGGCCGTCATCGTCGTTTTCGGCAAGTCATTGTGATGCTTCAGGTATTTGTTCAAACCCCCGCCAATGATGGTGAGCATCACGTCATTGACTTTGGCGCCTTCAACCAAGCCGCGTAGCGCCTTGATATGTGCGAGTTCAAAGACTTGCCCATCTACGACGCGGTGCGGCGAAATCTTTGTATTGAAACGGGTTTTCGGGGCCTCGATGGCCGCCTTCAGGCCGAATTCGCCGCGAACCATGCCGCGAGCGGTGCGATAGAGTCCCGGGACAGCCTGCGCCGAGACGCCCAATTGGCGGATTGGATTGAGCCAAGCGCGAACATAGCCCTTAGCAAACATCCCAGCCCGGTTCGGATGCTTTTCGGGCTTCCAATTGTCAGGCTCATTCGGTGGAGTGACATCCGGTTTCGGCGTGTGCAACGCCTGCATCAGGTCGATGCCTGACATGCCATCAATCGCGGAGTGATGCACTTTCGATATGATTGCGTACGAGCCTTTCGGAATGCCGGGAACGTTGTCCAGACCTTCTACCACAGTCATTTCCCATGGCGGGCGCGACAGATCGAGCGGGCGGGCAAACAGGCGCGCGGCCTGAATGTTCAGCTGTCGCATGTCACCAGGCTTGGGCAAGGCGACGTGACGAACATGGTATTCCAGATCGAAGTCTGCATCCTCAACCCAGTACGGGTAGTCGACATTGAATGGGACTTTGACCAGTTTCTGCCGCATCGTCTTTGAAAAGCGCATCCGCTCTTCATAGAAGCGCAGAATGTCCTTGAAGCGAACGAACCCACCAGGCGCGGTCGAAGGATCATAGATCAGGATCGACCCGATATGCATTGGCGAACTGGGTGTTTCCATCGCCACGAATGAGGCATCCATGCCCTGTAATTGTTCCATCACTCTCTCCCAAGCCCCAAGCACACAGTGTTACCAAGGCCCTTACGGTAAACCGAATAAGGAAACTATGACGCTTTGCATGCAATTTGACCAGTCTTGCTCTCTTAACAGGCGAGTTCTGCCGAACGCCGACACCTCGCCGACCTGAAGACTGTCAGCTGCAAAATACAAATCTCGCCTCAAAACAGTTTAATCAAACGCAGTACTAGATGTCCCCATTTCTCTTTTTGGTAACCTCAGAACAAATTTGATTTTGACCTGAAAAAAATTGTGTTAGCCCTCGCCGCTTGGGGGAAGAACAAGAGCGGGCCAGTGCAAAAGTCACAAGTTCTCATATTCGTTTGCGCGATCATCTTTTTCGATGCGGTCGGGTTCGGATTGCTCATGCCGATCATGCCGGAACTGCTTGCGGATGTCGCCGGACTTTCGATCAGCGAAGGGGCAACTATTGCAGGCCTCTTGCTGACCACGTTCGCAGTTATGCAGTTCATATTTGCGCCGATCCTAGGGGGGCTGAGCGACCGGTTCGGGCGACGCCCCATCCTGCTGATCGCGCTGATGGGTTTTGCCATAGACAGCTTCATTATGGCGTGGGCGCCAACCCTTGGCTGGTTATTCTTTGCCCGCATCGTTTCAGGGATATGTGGTGCGACGTATGCGACGGCCTATGCGTGTTTGGTCGATGTCTCCGAACCGGAAGAGCGCGCCAAGTTCTTTGGTTATGCCGGCGCTGCGCTCGGGCTTGGGTTTATCTTTGGCCCGGCGCTTGGCGGTCTTCTGGGTGAAAGCTGGGTCCGCCTGCCCTTTATCGCCGCCGGGGTTTTGATCGCACTGGTCGCTATTTGGGGATATTTCAGGTTCCCGGAAACGCTGAAGGAAGAAAACCGCAGAGGCTTCTCCTTCGCGCGCGCAAACCCGCTGGGAAGCCTGATTTCAATCGCCAAACATCCAACGGTGTTGATTGTGCTCGGGGCTTTGTTCCTGATCCAGCTCGCCAATCACTCCTATTCGAGCATCTGGTCATTCTACACGGCCGAAGTTGCGGGCTGGACGCCGTTTCTGATCGGACTTTCTGTAAGCGCGTACGGGCTCGGAATGGCTGTCGTTCAGGGCGCGCTGACTGGCCCGGTCATTGAGAAGTTTGGAGAGGTGCGCGCGGTCTATTTTACCGTTCTCGTGGGGGTGACTTCATTCTTGATCCTCGCCTTCGCAACGTCTGGTTTCAACATCTATGTCGGGATCGCTATCGGCGTGTTCTCGGCGTTCTTGAGCCCGGCGCTACAATCATTGATGACCAGTCGGACGCCGGCAGATTCGCAGGGAGAGCTACAAGGCGCAATCACCAGCCTCTACAGCGTTGCCTCAATCATCAGCCCGGCCATCATGGCGCTGTTGTTCACGGCTTATACCGATGAGACAGGCCCCTACTTGCCGGGTGCACCGTTCATCCTCGCCGCAGGACTTATCCTTGGCGCAGCTGCGATTTTCACAGTCGCCGCAAGGCGCATGTCGCGCGATCCGTTACCGCCCGCACAAGCGAGCGAAACGGTCGCGCAGACATTTGACTAGATGCGTTCGATCACCACGGCCGGAGCCATTCCGCCCGCAGCACACATGGTGATCAAGCCGTACTTACCGCCTGAACGTTCAAGTTCATCCAGCGCCGTGCCGATTAGGATAGAGCCGGTTGCCCCAATCGGGTGACCGAGCGCCATTGCGCCGCCATTGATGTTCACTTTTTCTCGGTCGAGATCGAGCTTGCGGATAAATCGCTCAGCCACAACCGAGAACGCTTCATTGATTTCCCAGACATCGATATCGTCTTTGCTCAGACCGGCCTTTTCCAGCACTTTTTCAGCCGCAGGAACGGGTGCGTTCAGCATCAGGGTTGGGCAGTCACCCATATTTGCGGTTGCAACAATGCGCGCGCGCGGTTTCCAGCCATTCTTGTCGACAGCGTCTTTCGAAGCGATCAGCAGAGCCGCAGCACCATCAACTACGCCTGATGAATTTCCGGCATGGTGCACATGATCCATCTTGCCTTCTAATTCAGGGTATTTCTTGGTGACCATCTTGCCATAGGTGTTTCCCTGGTCATCAACCGGGATTTCCATGAACATGTTGAACACGGTCTTCAGGCCGCCAAGACTTTCCAACGTGGTGCCCGGGCGCGGAAACTCTTCCTGGTCGAGAGCCAGGGTGCCATCCGGGTTGTGCACAGGCACAACAGACTTATCGAAACGCCCTTCAGCAATCGCGCGGGCAGCTCGTTCCTGGCTAACAACGGCCAGCTGATCGACAGCTTCGCGATCAATGCCCTCCAGAGTTGCAATCGCATCTGCGCAAACGCCCTGCTGTGATTGCGGGTGCTTCTCGCGCAGGCTCATATTGCCTGCATCCAGCATCGGTGGAACTTTTGGATCTGCTGTCGCCGAGGTGTAGCTCATCATTTCCGTGCCGCCCGCGATGACGACATCTTCCATGCCTGACATGACTTGCGCGGCAGCGAGGTTCACCGTGGTGATGCCGGAGCCACAAAAACGATCCAGCGTCACACCTGAGGCTTTGACATCATAGCCAGCGTCCAGTGCCGCCATCCGTCCGAGGTCCGCGCCTTGCGCGCCGCGCTGAGAGCTCGTGCCCCAGATGATATCGTCGACTTCCGCGGTGTTCAGATCGTTGCGATCGCGGATTGCGGACAGAACGGTTGCGGCGAGATGTTGGGGGTGAAGATGCGCAAGTGCGCCCTTACCTTGTTTCCCGATACCGCGCGGCGTGCGGCAAGCGTCAATGATATAGGCTTCAGCCATCTTGGATCTCCGTCATCTTAAGTGTGAAAGAGATATGCTTTACGCGCACGTAAACGACAAGCCGTGACGTTGCGTGATCGGTCCCAGCGGCAAGGCGCTAATGTGCGTTGTAACTGTCCCGGTCGAGCACTTTGTTGAGTTCCATGAAGTAGCCGTCTCGGTCGAACAGGTAACACGTTCGCACCACGATCGGGTCCCCATCACCGCGCGCTGGATACGTCGTGTTACCGGCTTCGGCGGTGACCTTGATACCTGGGAGCTGGGCGGCAGCGTCGCAATGCTCATCGACTTTCTCGGTATTGAACACCAGAATCGCATCGCCGATTCCCATCCGCTCCGGGGCATAGTTGCGTTCCAGCGGCGGATCGGTCCATTGCAGCAAACCAATCCAGCCGACCCAGCTATCGTTCGAACTGATCAGCACAAGCCGGGCCTTCGCGCCCGGTTCGCCGGCCGGGAGCGCGACGCCGCTCATGGTCACTTCGGTGTCGTAATTGACCTCAAACTCGAGCACATCGCGGTACAGCTTCAGTGACTCGTCAATGTCGTCGACAATGAGGGAAACGCGTCGAAGATCGGTCGGAAGCTTCTGATCCTCGGCGCTCGGCGCTGCGACCGTCGTACTCGTCTCGACCGGCGCTTGCGCCTGCATCGCGCATCCCGTGGCTAGGCCCAGAGCCATCAATCCGGAAATCCACTGTCGCATGCTCGTCTCCTGACCTTGATCACCGAGCCTGTTTTGAGCCAGCTCATCTGAAAGGTCAAATGATATATCCTTTGCGCTTAGCGATCGGTTGCGTCTCTGCCGTGAATAGGACACTTTCGCGATCTAGATTCGAACCTGACGAAGATGAGGGAACCGTCATGCGCCAGATCGCCACCAGTTTAGCCGCACTTTCCATCTGTCTCACGGGCCTGGCGCTGCCGGCTCAATCAGAACAGGTAACCGCCTCCAAATCGACAGGTCTCATCCTTATGGATGAAGAAGAGTATGATGCCCTGCCCGAACGCGATCCACTTATGCGTGGTCGGCTGCCGCAATATGTCGATCTCAGCAATTTCTTCCCGACACCGGGGCATCAAGGCGCTCAAGGTTCGTGCGTTGGCTGGGCGGTTGGATACGCCCTGAAGACCTATCAGGAAGCGTTTGAGTTCAATATATCGAGCCCGCAAGCCTGGGATCATTTCAGCCCCGCTTTTGTCTTCAACTCCATCAAACAGGGCGAAGACTGCACCGCAGGCAGCCGCATCTCGGACGCACTCGAATTTGTCGCAAATACCGGCGCGGTTCGAATGAATGATTTCCCTTATGAAGAAGGCCAGTGTCTCCCTCCGGCGGAGGATATGAGCTCAATCGCACGTGACTATGCGATCAAGAGTTATCGCCGCCTGCAAAAGGACGGCATGCTGTTCGCCATCCGTGAAGCTCTATCGAACGAGAAACCCGTCGTCATAGCGATGCGGGTCTTCCCGAGCTTCGAGCAGTGGCAAGGTGGTGAGAATTATCGCCACGATCCGGACATCGAGTTCCAGGTGGACTTCCACGCGGTCACGGTGGTCGGATATGACGATGAGCGCCGCGCTCTGAAGGTGATCAATTCCTGGGGCACTGATTGGGGCGATGACGGCTTCTTCTGGATGGATTACCGCGCCGCGCGGCAACTCATCGCGGAAGCCTATGTCACAACCGACCGCCTGTTTGACGAACCGGCTTTGAATGAAACCAGTATCATCCTCGCATCAGATCCGCGATCGCCACGCGGAAACACCTCCGCCTCCGGCGCGCCCATGGTGGAAGAAGAAGCCGAAGACGCCGCGCCAGCTGAGCCCGATCCACTGGACGTCAACCGGTTGGCCAACGCCGTGACGGGGCATGTTGGCCGCAGCGCAGAAGGTCAAACCCCGCAAGGATACGACTATTTCCCAGCATCCGTCTGGCTGAATCTGGACCAGTCCTATCTCGATCAGATCGAGTCGGTGAACTATTATTTCTACCATCGAACATTCCGCAATCCGATGCGCCCTGAGGCGGACTCGAACGTCTTCCTCGCGAACTGGAAAGGCTATGGGTGTATCGAGAACGCAGAGGTCAAAGTGACGCTGAAATCAGGCGAAGAACTGGCCGCTCCGTTCAATCTTTGCACGATTTGGGATCGGTTCCATCCGGGCGCGTTCCGCAAGGATGGACGCCGCAGCGGGACCGCGCCTCTGCCGTCCAGTGAGGATTTCCGCAAGAATACGGACGACTAGCCGCGATCAGCTTTGCCGCCTTTTAGGACGAAGCGCCGGTCGCAATACTTGCATTCGACCTCGTCATCATCGCCCATTTCGTACCAGACGATTGGGTGACCCAGCGCGCCGCCGCCACCATTGCAGGAAACCTTGCGGGTTTCCACGATCACGATTTCCGGATTTTCAAACGAAGGTGTCTTGGTCATGGACAAACTCTTCTCTTCCCCAAGGTGAAATTGCCAAATAGGCCACGCAACCGCTAGCTAGGCCTGACGATGAGTCGCGTCAATGCGGCTCTTGCCGCGTTCAGGAGCCGGAAACCATGTCGCTTACCCTCTATCACTGTTCTCATGCTCGCTCATTGAGGCCGCTCTGGTGCTTGGAAGAAATGGAGCTTGAGTTTGAACTGGTCAATCTCCCCTTCCCTCCGCGAGTCTTTGCGAAAGAGTACAAAGAGATCAATCCGCTCGGGACCATCCCATTCCTTGTCGACGGCGAAACCCGGATGAGTGAAAGCACCGGCATCTGCCATTATCTCACGCAGCGCTATGGCCCAACGCCGCTGGATGTTGCGGTTGATCACGCAGAGTATGGCGCGTTCTTGAACTGGCTCTATTTCAGTGACGCGACGCTGACCTTCCCGCAGACTTTGGTCTTGAGATACACTCAACTGGAACCTGAAGAGCGCCGCCTACCGCAAGCCGCCGAAGATTATGGCGCCTGGTTCGCGGGTAGACTTCGCCATGTCGAGAATGCTCTGGAGACCCGAGAATATCTGGTCGCTTATCGGTTCACCATCGCCGACATAGCCATCGGCTACGCATTGCATCTCGCAGATCGATTGCCGCCAATCCGTGATCGGCTCGGCCCATATGCGCGCAAGTATTTGGATCGGTTACGGTCCCGTCCGGCCTTCGAGCGCGCGCTCAAAAAACAAAAGACTTAGCGAATCCATTCCCACCACCTATATGGAGCAGCCTGAGCGCGAGGAGCCCTGCATGACCGAACCCGAATTTGCCATCGAAGCGATTGGGCTGGAGAAGATCTATCGCGGCTCTGGCAAGCTTCCGGAAATGCGGGCCCTGAAAGGCATTGATCTCAAGATCAAGCGAGGCTCGATGTTTGGCCTGCTTGGGCCGAACGGCGCCGGAAAGTCCACATTTATCAATATTCTGGCAGGGCTCGTCACCAAGACATCAGGAACTGCGAAGATCTGGGGCCTCGACATCGACAAACATCCCCGCACGTCGCGGGCCGCGATCGGTGTGGTCAATCAGGAAATTACGATGGACCCGTTCTTCACGCCGCTTCAGGCGCTGGAGCTTCAGGCCGGGTATTACGGCGTGCCGAAGAAAGACCGCCGCAGCATGGAAATTCTCACGGCCGTCGGACTAGATGACAAAAAGGATGCCTACGTCCGGCAGTTATCTGGCGGGATGAAGCGCCGGCTGATGGTCGCCAAGGCGCTGGTGCACAATCCTCCGGTCCTGATTCTGGATGAGCCGACCGCAGGCGTGGACGTAGAGCTGCGCCGTTCACTCTGGGCTTATGTCCGCGAGCTCCACGCCAACGGAACAACAATCATCCTGACCACCCACTACTTGGAAGAGGCAGAAGAGCTGTGCGATGAAATTGCAATCATCAGTCACGGCGAGGTGCTGGCGCAGGAACCCACGCCTCAATTGCTCGCCCGTCTCGATCAGCGCCTTCTCAAGATCACGCCAAGAGAAGCGATGAGCTCTATTCCCGAGGATCTTTCTGACCTTAACGCCGAACTCACCTCGGAAGGTGTTCTGAACATCACATTCCGGAGCGCGGAAACCGGGATCGGGCGCTTGCTGGAGCGCGTTCGAGACGCCGGGATCGGGGTTGCCGATCTCTCGACCGAACAACCCAACCTGGAAGACGTCTTCGTCGCAATGACGACCGAAACCGCCTAATCGTTTTTCACCATTCGTAACTCAATCCGCTTGAGTTCGCGCAGGACGTTCAGGTGGTTCATGCGCATCCAAAACCAGATCTTGATCATGGCGACCCCGAGGCTTGCCCAACCAAAGAGCGCGCCCCACAGCACAACAAGTTTCAGGTTATCAGCCTGCAGCATGTTGTACCCAGCCCAGAGCGACAGGATGAAAATCGCGAAGCTGAGCATGAACGCGAACGCCGTCCAGTATCGCAGCGGACCGCTAAAGGTCATGCCCATTTGTTGGAACAGGCCGACATCGTCCTCCAATTCCTTCAGGAACGCCTCATCATCGGCGCTCAGGCTCGTCATCAGACGGTCTTCAAAACTACTCATCATTCTCTCCTTTCAGAGTTGATTTCAGATGTTTGCGCGCATTGAAGATGCGCGACTTGGCCGTCCCGACCGGCACTCCGGTCGCGGCGGCGATTTCGTTCAGAGTCAGGCCTTCCCCAAAATACAGGACTGCAGCCAGGCGATGCTCATCGCTCAAATCCGCAAGGGCCTGATCAAGCTCATGGCGCAGCTCTGCGCGGGCCGGTTCGCTGGGCTCAGGTGCATCTTCGAGCGTGCCCGTTCGTGTCCGCTGAATCTGTGCCCGACGGATCCGATCGGCGCATTTTCGACGCAAGATCCCGAACGCCCAGCCGGGAAACATCGCCGGGTCCGACAAGCGCGCCCAACCCCGGCAGATGCCGGCCCAGGCTTCCTGTACCGCCTCTTCAGCCTCACTCCGGTCACGTAATAAACGCAGCGCAGTCCGCATCAGGCGGGGATACCACCGGGCGGCCAGCCGGTTGGCAGCGCGGCGGTCGCCTGCCCGCGCCATCGTGACGAGAAGCTCGTCATAGACACGTTCAGTTTGCTGCCTGGACATTCGCGACCTCCTAAGCCCGTTCATAAGGATAGTCGTTGCGAGAACCAAAAAGGTTCACCTTCACGCTGAGACATGTCTTAACGCCGCCGCTCAATCCGATAGGGATAAGGCTATTGGCATAGTCTGGAGGCTGTACATTGGAATATAAAGACGTGGTGATGGGTCGCCGCAGCATTCGCGGGTACCTGGAAAAGGACGTGTCGAGAGAGACGATCGAAGAAGTTCTGGAAATGGCGATGCGCGCGCCGACGTCTCTCAACACACAGCCCTGGAATTTCTACGTTGTAACCGGCGAACCGCTCGACAAGATTCGCACGGGCAATGTTGAGCGTAATCTCGCCGGCGTTCCTGACTCGCGTGAGTTTCGGGGCGGCCCGGGCTATGAAGGCGTTCATCGCGAGCGACAGATTGGCATCGCTATTCAGCTGTTCCAGGCCATGGGCATAGAACGGCACGACAAGGAGAAGCGGCAAGATTGGGTGTTGCGCGGGTTCCGCCAGTTCGATGCCCCCGTCTCGGTCGTGGTGACCTATGACAAGTCGATCCACGGCTCCGATATCGCCCCATTCGACTGCGGGGCAGTCGTCAACGCACTGGTCAATGCAGCCTGGTCGAAGGGCCTAGGCTGCGTGATCAATTCACAAGGCATTATGCAATCGCCCGTGGTGCGCGAGCACGCTGGTATCCCGGATGACCAGGTCATCATGATCTGTGTCGCAATGGGCTGGCCCGATGACAGCTTCCCGGCCAATGCAGTGGTCTCGACCCGCAAATCGGTTGAGGAAGGTGCGGTGTTTGTTGGCTTCGACGACTAGGCTTTAGTCGCGATTTCCTCGATCCAGGGCAAATGCTCACGCCCGACAAATATCTGCTCGTCGATGACGTAAGCAGGCGCACCAACGATACCGGCATCTTCAGCTGCGCCTTGAGCTTTGTCTAAAGCATTACGCGCTGTCGACAGGTCGCTCAGCTTTGTCCCGGTGTTCGCCAGCAAGTGGGTCACCGTCTCTGGACTGTTGAGATCCAGGTGTTCGATCCAGTATGCTGCAAATGCGGCCTGGATAAAGGGCATCCGATCTCCGTCGATGAGCTCTAGCGCGCCGAGCGACAAATCGCTCGCACCGAGGACATCCGGATAAGTCAAAGCGAGTCCCTGATGCGCGGCATACTTTATCGCCAGCGCGCGCTGCGATGCCGCTCGGACCCTGCGATGGCGTTCGCCGACTGTTTCTCCCATGCCCAGCTTCGGCACATCACGCTCAACCGTTCGAAACGGGCGCCAGTCGATGCGGAGCTTCAACCGGTCTGCCAACGCCAAAGTGGGTTTCATCGCGAGATAAGCCTGCGCAGATTTGAAATCGATATAGACAGTCAGCATCAGGCAATCTCGTAAGCAATATCTGGCGCTGCGCCGACACGACCAGACAGCGCCCAGCGAATGTAGGGAATATGCTCGCGGCCGAAGAGGATCTCATCGCCCAGCACATAGGTTGGAACGCCGTATATCCCGTTCGGATGATACTGCGGTTGCAACTCATCATGCAGCGCGCGGCCAGGTCCCGACGCGTAATCCGCAAACCCGTCCGTTCCAACACCCGCCTGCTTCAAACAAGCTTCGACCACCGAGGGATCTTCAATATCGAGCTCTCGTCGCCAGAATGGCGGATAGACAGTTTCCAGATAGTCACCCAGGCGCGCACGGTCTGTCTGCATGACCCACAAGATGCCGATATTTGGCAGGCTCGAATCCCAGATCTTCTCTGTTCCCTTGAGGATCAATCCCTGGCGTTCGGCGTAACGCCGCGCATCGCGATAAGAATAGCGGATAGCATTCCACGTCCGCTGACTTCGTCCCTCGGACGCAACGATTTCACCTTCCTTCTTGCGCGCAGAGCCCAAATAGCTCGGGATATCCAAGGTGAGCGGTCGCCAGTCGAACTGCTGGCCTAACTCAGCCTCCAGCGCCAGCGTCGGGCGGAACGCCACGAATGCATACGGGCTCTTGATGTCGAGATAGACGATCAGCGGCGCTTCGCTTTTTAGAGCGTGCATGGACATGAGGTCTCCCGGCTGGTGGTTGGCGTGCGCGTCGCGAGCTGCCTTCCCATGCCCGACCTTGCCAGAGTTTTCCGACCGGTCAAAGAGCGAATCAGGTCACCCCTTGCCTGACTTTGCAGGAGCCATTTATCCTGCACCCGATCGGAGGACGCCGTGTTAGAAACCATTCGAAACTTTGGCCAGGATGGCGCGACTTTGCTCCTCGGGCTGGCTGTGGGCGCTGCATGGATCGTGACCATTGTCGCGCCCAACACTTCCTATGACAGCCTGGATGCAACGCGGGCCGACAAGCATGTCAGGGGTCTGCTTAAGTCGGCGTCTGACCCGATTGCCGTCATCCTGCTGGTCGCGGGAGGTCTGGCAATTCTCGGCGGCGCGCTGGTATCTGGCGTTGCAGCCTTTCTGGCAGCGTTTGGGTTCTTCACCAATCGCTGGACGCTGGCCAATTTCAAACGCGGCGAAACCCCTCCGGACGCTAACGAGAAGCGAAAAGCCCAACGAGCGATTGCGGTTAGTCTGACGCTCGTATTTGCACTGGTTGCAACGGTTGCCGCAGTGCTTGCGGTCCTTGGGATTTAGGACGACGGCTCTTCAACCTCGATGGGGATCCTCGAGCCGGTCAGCTCGTCAATGATCTCCAGGCCAACGCGTTGATCTGACAGCTTGCGCAGCGCTTTCAGGAATTGTGGTCCAACCGTCACGCCGTCTGCACTGAACGGGATCGAGTATTCCGCCGCTTTTGCATAGTGTCCTTGAGCCGCCTGGAAATCCGAGCTCGCTTCAGCGCATGCTCCGACATTGTGTGTAACCGCAGGCGACGCCGGATACTCCTCGGCCATGCCGGCCCACATCGCGCACGAGGTGAAGGGGTCTTTGGACGAAACCTTCAGAGCCTGTTCAAATCGCGGATCGGCCCGAACGACAGGGTCCAGCGCTTCGGTTACGAAAGTTGCTCGTACCGTTGCGTTCCGAGGCGCGATATCGTTGCGGATCGGACGTAGAGTCTCAAACAAAGCCTCGCGCACCAGATCGGCAGGCGCGTCCAGACCGGCAAAGCCAATTGAATGCAAGCCGTTCAAGCCATGATGGCGACGCTTGCGCTTCAACTTCTTGTCGAAAACACCATCATAGACGCCGGTTTCGTAACAGGATTCCGTCGATGCATCGCCGCCATAAGCGCCGGAGAACACGACTTCGCCGGTGTCTGCGTCGACCAATCGTGGGTGCGCTGAAACAGAGACACGCTCTTCGATGCATAACTCTTCCACATCAACGCGCGTTTCGCAGTCGAACAGTCCATCCCATTCAATGCATTTACTTCTTGTTCGGTGATACTCGTTCCAGTCATAGGAATCGATGTCGATATGCCCGGTATACGTCCCCGCCGGCGTATCGCCTGGCACGCCGTATGAGAAATCTGCCAGCGTGAACCATTGCGCACCATCAAACACCGTGTTGGCCAGCATGGATTCAAATTGCCGGGCAAACCATCCACCCCCCGGTCCGCGGAATCGATCGACCTGTACCGTTCGCGTTTCCGCGGCTGCGACGCTCTCAGGCATCAGCCTGGCCTCGTAGCTGATCCCCGGCGTCGTACACGCAGCCGCGCCAATCAAAGCACAAGTGGTTGCAAACAGGGTCTGTTTCATCGGTTTCGTCCCATTGTCCTGCAAAAGAGTGTGGGCTGCGCGGTGTGAATACTCCCTGAATACATTAGGAAAATTAAACGGCCAAATCTTGCCGCAACGTCAGACTTGCGGGGGAGCGGGCAAGTTCTCACATTCACAGCCATTACAAGGAGAGACTCCCCACATGTCCGAAACAGCCCCTTTGTTCGAGCCGATCAAAATTCGCGGCCTGACCGTTCCTAATCGTGTCGTTATGGCGCCCATGACCCGGTCCTTCTCGCCCGGCGGTGTGCCAGGTGAGGATGTCGCCGACTATTATGCTCGCCGCGGCGACGCAGATGTCGGCCTGATTGTGACCGAAGGAACGACCGTCGATCGCGGCGGCGCGTCAAATGATCCGAGAGTTCCGAACTTCCATGCTGACGAGGCGTTGAAGGGATGGAGCAATGTGGTTGAGGCGGTTCACAAAACTCCGGGCAAGATCGCTCCACAGCTCTGGCATGTTGGAATGATGCGTAAACCGGGCACTGGGCCCGATCCGGACGCTGTTTCCGACAGCCCGTCAGGTCGAACCCACAAAGGCAAGCAAGTTCAGCCCGAGCCGAGCGAGAGTGACGTTGCTGACATGGTCATGGCCTATGCCAACGCAGCAGGCGAAGCCAAGCGATTGGGCTTTGACGCCATCGAAATTCATGGCGCGCACGGCTATTTGATCGACGAATTCTTCTGGGGCGTGATGAACACACGTGAAGACAAGTATGGCGGCGACCTTGTAGGTCGCGCGACATTTGCCGGCGATATTATTCGCGAATGCCGCAAACAGGTCGGCGACGATATGCCGATCATCCTGCGCTTCTCTCAGTGGAAACAACAGGAATACACCGCGCGCCTGGCCTCAACACCGCAAGAGCTTGAAGCGTTTTTGAACGTGTTTGCAGACGCCGGTGTGGATGTTCTCCATGCTAGCCAGCGCCGTTGGTGGGAGTCTGAATTTCCGGAAGTGGACGGCGATGACGGCCTAAACCTCGCGGGATGGTGCAAGAAACTGACGGGCCTGACCTCCATCACAGTAGGCTCGGTCGGTCTTTCTTCCGACTTTATCGGAGCATTTGCCGGACAGGATTCCAAAACGCGTCCAATCTCCGACGTGATCGAACGGCTCGACAAAGGCGAGTTCGATATGGTCGCGGTGGGCCGCGCCCTGCTTCAGGACCCGCTCTGGGCTGAGAAGATCCGGGAAGGCCGTGTCGACGAACTCGCCGACTATGACGCGAAAGCACTCGCCACGCTTTACTAGCACATCCAGTTTCTGATCCGGCGCGTAGACAAAGCAAAAAGAAAGCTTTGTCTTATGCGCCTCTCAGACTTGTTTGCTCCCACCCTTGCTGTCGCCACCAGCGCAGCCGCCGCGACCGGCTGCGTGTCAGGTCCCAATATCGTTGAATTCTCCGACGCCCCGCGCACGCTCGTGCTCGAGGACTATTTCGAAGGAAAGACAACTGCATATGGCGTCTTCGAAGACCGTTTCGGAAAGGTCCGTCGCAGTTTCAAAGTCGACATCACAGGAACCATAGAAGACGGCGTCCTCACCCTGGATGAGCGCTTCAAATACGATGACGGTGAGCGCGAAACACGGGTTTGGGAAATCGATATCCTTGGCGACGGCTTCTACCGCGGGACCGCTGGCGACGTCCCAGACTATGCCGAAGGACAGGTCGTAGGGAACGCGTTCAACTGGAAGTACAAAGTTGATCTGAAAGTCGGAGATAGCGTCTGGAATGTCGGCTTCGACGACTGGATGTACCTGCTCGAGGACGGTGTTCTCATAAACCGGGCCTATGTGACCCGTTTTGGCATTCGCATTGGTGAGGTGACCATCGCGTTTCAGAAGGAAACCTGATTGCCACAACTCAAAAGTTGACGCCTGCGTCATTTTTTGAGATAAGGGTGCATGCAAAAGGTCATTCAGACGATTTTCTATTTCGGACCGCTCCTCTTCGGATTTGGTTTTTTCGCGCCGCTCTTCGCGCAAATCATCACTTACATGTCCTGGACCCCACCGTTCGGCCTCACGCCACTCATGACCGGGCTGATCCTCGGCGGCGGGTTTGGCCTGCTCGCGCAAATCCGGGGAACATGGGTATGAGTCCGACACAAGATCTATCCAAGCTCTCCGAAGCGGAACTTATGCGTCTTGAGCGCGAAGTGGCCGCGCGGCACCTCAACAAGTTTCCCTATTTCGCAGTGTTCTGGGCATTTTCGAATTTGGCCATCTGGCTAGCACTTTGGCCGCTCGTCTTTCTCGGAATCATTCCGCTTTGGCTTGGTTTCATCATCGCGTCGCTCAACATCACGTTGAGCTATCTGCCGAGTCATGAGGCCCAGCACGATATTATCGCCAAGCCCGGCACCAAGCTGCGCTGGCTGAACCAGCTTGTCGGTCACGTTTCGACGATCCCGCTGGTGCTCCCATATCGCGTCGCCAAGGTCACGCATATGGATCACCACAAGCACGCCAACGATCCTGAGCTCGACCCAGATTACTCCACACATGCTGACGGGCCGCTTCGTGCGCTCTGGAAATCAATCCAGAACCGCCAGCCACGCGCCAAAGGCGGCTTCAATGCCTATGGCGAAATGCTGATGCGCATCGGCCGGCAAGATGTCTTGCTGGATGGGATCCTTTACCAGATCGTCCACTATACGATCTTGTTCGCTCTGGCTTGGTCTGGCTATGCGATTGAAGCCGCCCTGCTCTGGTGGCTGCCGCGCCATATCGCACTGACTTATATCCAGTTTTATCTCAGCTGGGCGCCGCACAATCCTGGCCTAAGCAAGGGCCGTTATCGCGACACGCGCAGCTTTCGCTCGATCCTTGGAAATATCGGATCTCTTGGGATGCAGTACCACGTCATTCACCACCTGCATCCACGTATTCCGCTTTACAGAACACCGCGCGCCTATTGGGAAATGAAACCCATTCTGGAAGCCCGCGGCTGCGACGTGCGCGAACTTTAAGTCGGCGCTTTGCCTGCCAGGGTTTTGGCAATGATCTTCCAGACGGTCGGACTGGCCCCGAGCGCAAAGTGCGTGCTGCGGACAATCACGTTTCGAGCGTGCTTATTGTAGATGTCGCGCGCCGCTTGCCAGCCGACTATTCCGTCCGATTTGCTGTAAATCACTGTCAAAGGCTGAGACAAACCAATCGAGTTTCTCTCGTGCACTTCGAGTTCGAACTCATCCAGATCGAGCCCCTCACGCATGGCGTACAGCTTGCCAACAGCCGTGTATTTCGGCCCACCGATGATGGGCGTGCCCATCGTAATCACTTCGCGAACGGAATCGCTGAACAAGCGCGCGGTTTCTCTGGCGATGACGCCGCCGAGGCTCCAACCAATCAGGGTAACGGGCTCATTTCGGCGTTTCGCCATGTCTTCAACGTTGCGGCCAAACGTTTCGGTGAGCGGGTCCACTTCGCCGCCATTTATGCCCATCCCCCAGGTCGACGCATCATAGCCAAGATAGCGCAGGTAAAGCGCCAGTGGCTGCATGGAGAGTTCGGGCGCTGTGAAGCCCGGTAACAAAACGATCTTCCGTCCGTCACCCCTCGGGGCCGTCGCCAATGAGGGCGTCATGAAAGGGAATTTCAGGAACTCAAGCGGGGTTCCCAATTCACGGAGATTGGACAGCAGGCTCGGGGCTTCGCAATCTGTTGGCAGGTCTTGAATCATATCTTTGCTCCGTACTCCCTGCTCGGAATACGTGCGTACACTCGATATGGATCAGTTTTTTGGCGTAATGCGCGGGTCTGAAGTTACCAGCTGCCGTGGTTTTCCATGCTGGCCCAGGGCTCAATCGGCGCCAGCGGTTGTCCCTTTTGGAGCAACTCGACCGAGATTCCGTCCGGCGAGCGAACAAACGCCATACGCCCGTCTCGGGGTGGGCGGTTGATCGTCACGCCAAGCTTCTGGAAGCGCTCACAGGCTTCGTAGATATCTCCCACGCGATAAGCGAGATGGCCGAAATTGCGGCCGCCGCCATAGTCTTCCGGATCCCAGTTGTATGTCAGCTCAATCATCGGGATATCCATCGCCGTCGGTGACGTGTTTTCCGGAATACCGCCATTGCGGGCGATATCCTCCGGTGAGGCCAGGAAGACCAGCGTGAAGCGCCCCGCTTCGTTTTCGTATCTCAGGATTTCCTGCAGTCCGAGCCCATCACCAAAGAAGCGTACAGCTGCGTCAATGTCGGAAACGCGGACCATTGTGTGGAGAAATTCGACACTCATTTGTACTGCTCCTCGAGGCGACGGATCTCTGACCGCAGCGATGGCGGTCGATTGCGATAATAAAAGTACGTGGCAGCCGCCAGCAGCACCACATTGATCGCCATAATCATCAGAATGGTGAGAAAATCACCGAGAATATTGCCTAGGTTCTGCTGACGAATCGTCAGCGCCATATTGTCTTCACCCCAGACATTGGCCTCATGCGTGAACCCGTAAAAACCAGCGATCAGCATCGGCAAAATGACCAAGGCCAGCAGAGCAACACCGCATTGGAAAACCCCCAGGCGCGGGCGCTCGGCTTTGGAAAAGCTCTTGATGAATTCGTCACGCGGAACATTGCCATTTAGCAAGCCCTTTTCCACGTTGGAATCATACACAACCCCGCCGAGCTCAGGTGCCTTAATCCACTTCCAGGCCAGGACACCCGCCCAGATCGCGATCGGGACAAACATCAGAAAATAGATGCCAGTAAAATTGTCGACGAACATCCGCGTCCACTCCATCCGGTGGACTGAGGCCGCTAATGCGCCGCCGTGTGCACCTTCTCATAAGTTAGCATGGCACGTTTTCGTGCCGTACCCCAATGGTAATTATGTAACCTACCGTCAGATGCAAGCGCGCGATGACATGGGATCAGCCAAGCGATCGTATTTGCACCAATCGCGGTCCCGGCCGCACGGGCGGCTTTCGGGTTCCCAGCGCTGGTTGCGACTTGCCCATATGTCCATGTTTCACCGGTCGGAATTTCCAATAGCGCGCGCCAGACCTGCCGCCGGAATGGCGTGCCATACATCGCAAGTGGGACTTCTCCGCCGTCACCAAAGACTTTCCCCGACCAGCGCTTGGCCTCCGCATCGTCTCGCGTGAACTCAGCATTGGCGTAGCGCGCCATCATATCTGTGAAAACTTTGGCTTCTGGATAGCCTGGGTGAACGAACCCGGTCTTTTCCGTGACGCCGTCATCGGCAAAACCCAGGCCACACAGTCCGCGCGGCGAAATCAGGAACACCCCCATTCCAAATGGCGTGCCCGCTTTGCCAATGGTCAGGCGCGCGCCGTCGCCCCCCTTCTTGGCTTCGCCAGGTGACAGCGCCTCATGGGCGATAAACAAGTCGTGCAACCGGGACGGTGATGACAGACCGGTCTCGAATGTCGTGTCGAGAACGCTAGCGCCCTGTCGCAATAAGTCGCCGGCTTCAGCATGGGCGAGAGAAGCTTGATACTGTTTCGGGCTAATGCCGGCCCAACGCGTGAACTCACGCTGGAAATGACTTGATGAAAGCCCGACAGCTTCGGCGCAGGTCCGCAAATCCGGCCAGTCTCGCCAGGTGTCACCAAGGTGTTCCAGCGCGTCTGCCATCCGCTCATAGGCTACACAGCGTTCGTCGAGAGGTTTGAGTACAAGTGTCATGCGCCCACTTTGCCAATCCGCGAAGCAGACCGCCACCCGTTTCTTGCGGCAATAAAATCCACACCTAGTTGAGAATCATTCTTGACAATTGCGTTTTGAAGTTGCAAATCGTTCTCATGATCATTTGCATCTGCCGCCGTATCAATGACAAAGGGGTCCGCGAAGCTGTTGAAGCTGGCGCGCGCAGCCCTGAGGCTGTGCAAGCTCATCATGGCTGCAGCTTCAATTGCGGCAAGTGCCGGTGCACGATTGGTGAAGTGATTTCCGAAACGCTCGACGCTGACGAACAGACGCTTGAGCTTGTCGCCGCTGAATAGCGCGAATCACTCGTTTTCTTCCTGATACCCAACCAGACGCAGAGGCCGTGCCTTTCGCCCTTCAAGTTCCGCCCATCGGACCAATGCGTCCTCGCGCCCATAGGTGATCCATAGTTCCTCAGGATCCACATCGCGCACGGTTTGCGTCAGCTCATCCCAATCCGCGTGATCCGACAGAACTAGCGGCAGCTCAACGCCGCGCTGCTTCGCCCGTTGGCGAACGCCCATCCAACCTGAGGCAAAACTCAGCACCGGGTCCGGGAACCGACGCCCCCATTTGTCGTTGAAACTCGACGGTGGACCGAGAACAATTTCACCGCGAAACAATTCACTCTCACCGCGCTGTCCCTTTTCTAGGGTAGCCGGGCGTAACTCGCCGAGCGTGACGCCGCTGCGCTCGTAAAGATCGCAAAGCGCCTTTAGCGCGCCATGGATATAGAGCCGTCGATCATACCCGGCCTCTCTCAGCAGCGCGATGACGCGTTGCGCTTTTCCGAGAGAATAAACGCCAACCAGATGAGAGCGTTCTGGAAAAAGCGCGACACTCGAGAGCAGCTTGCGGATCTCGGCGCGGTCATCGGGATGGCGAAACACCGGCAATCCAAACGTCGCTTCAGAGATAAAGACATGGGTATTCGGCACGACCTCAAACTGGCGGCACGTTGGGTCATCGCGGCGCTTGTAGTCGCCTGTGCTCACCATGCGCAGCCCGCGCCATTCGACGACGACTTGAGCGGATCCCAGTATATGTCCCGCAGGTGCCAGCCAGACGGTTACGCCGTTGATTTCGACGGTCTCGCCAAACTCCAGGGACTGGCGGCTTGCCGTGAACGCTTCGCCATATCGCGATGCCATGATGTCGAGCGTTTGCGGCGTGGCGAGAACCGCGCCGTGCCCTGCCCGTGCATGATCAGCATGACCGTGTGTGATCACCGCACGGTCGACCGCGCTGCGAACCGGATCGATATAGAAATCGCCGGGCGGACAATATAACCCTTTAGGCGTCTCGTGCAGAAGGAGATCAGGCCGGATCATTGTCATAGATATAGATCGTTCTTTGAATTCCGATACTGCCCCATTTCCGCCGCTTGCAGGATTTACCCAAACCGGCCTAGCGTCTCTCTGCGTAAAAATTTGGAGTATCCCATGCGTCGTATTCTAGCTTTAGCTGCAGGCCTGGCCGTGGCGACCACCCCACTGGCCCAAGCTCAGAATTCAGACCCCAGCGACACGACCAAGCTCGCGCTGGTTGCGGGCTATAAAGCGCTCTTCACATGTTCTGGCTATTTCAGCGCTGGACAAAGCCTGCCCGAGATCCAAGCGAACGAGCTCAGCGGCATCTATGTCGATTATCGCCCACTGATGAACCAGGTTTCGAATGCGAAGATCGACGAAGACAATCGCACGGTTCTGGTGGAGTTTGACAATGATCTGCCACCGCGTGCGGCTGTTTGGCGGCCAGGAATTGGATGCTCCACCCTGCCCGTGGGCGCGACCGCCGACATGACCGCCTGGCTGCCCAGCTTCGCCAACATGCCAAGCATGGATGAGCCTGATAATTCGACGGCGCTCGGCGACAATGTCACGCTCACTGAAAACACGTTCGCGCTCGATTTGCTCGGCGTGCCTGTCAGCTTTGCATTTGACGAGGCGACCTATGGCGCCGGCACCCGCACCAGCGCTGTGGTCGTCCTGCACAAAGGCCAAGTGGTTGCCGAACAATATGCTCGCGGCATTGACCGAACGACGCCTCAACGAACCTGGTCCGTGGCCAAATCTCTGACGTCCACAATCATCGGCGCCGCTGTTTATGACGGCATTCTGGGCCTCGACAATGAAGCGATCATTTCCGACTTCAACAAAGGTGGCGACCCGCGCCGGGCGATCACACTACGCCACGTTTTGAACATGGCGAGTGGCCTCGAATCCAACAATCCTGGTTCCCGAACGGATCGGCTCTATTTTGGTGGCGCCGCGGTGGCGGACCAGCTCGACGACCGATCGCTCGAAGCCATCCCCGGAACTCGCTTCAAATACTCAAACGTAGACACGCTGATTGCAATGCGCGCTCTGCGCGAAGCCATGGGGAACGATGCCGCTTATCGCGCATTCCCGCACACTGAAGTGCTGCAGAAGATTGGCGCACGTCACACCGTCCTGGAGACGGATTGGAACGGGGACTATATCTCGTCCTCGCAAGTCTGGATGACCGCGCGCGATATGGCCCGCCTCGGCCAGCTCTATTTGCAGGATGGCAAATGGGGCGGTGAGCAGATCCTGTCGCCGGACTGGATCGACTTCGTCACAACCCCCGCGCCCGCGCAACCTGATCGTGATGGCGTTGGCTATGCCGGATCATTCTGGCTGATGAACGACACGGACGGCGTACCCGCCGATGCATTCGCAGGCTTCGGCAATCGCGGACAATACATGGTGGTTGTCCCGTCTCGCGAGCTGGTCATCGTCCGCCGCGGATTTGATGTCGCCGGAGAAGCCCGGTTCGAGATCGGAAACTTCGTCGCCAATGTGGTCGGTGCCTTCGATGCCGCCGAGCAGGCCCGCCTCGCAGCCGAAGCCGCCGAGGCAGCGCTGGAAGCGGTACAGGCGAATTAGCCTACAGGGTCCAGAAGTCTGGTGATCTTGCGAGACACCGTTTCGTCAAAACTCTGCATCATGGCCGACCCGGCAATTTTGAAGTCGAACGTCTCGACAAAGGTTCTGCCGTCCGGAGCGCGGGCGCATGTGGCATCCATTTCGAACATGTTGATCTTGGCCACCATGGCGGGTTTGTAAGGCTTGGGAAGCTTCATGTTGAAGGCAAGAACGGAGCCGTCACTCTTATCGAGCGTGACCATCGCCTTCAGCTTTTTCATCATCTTCTTTTCCATTCCGTCCGCATCAGCTTCTGGCTGCGGCGTAAAGGCGTAAGTGATCGTCGTATCGCTCTCATCCAGGGCGGAGATTTCGTTCGGCACCATCTCCGCAAAATCCGTGCACCAGATGTCGCCGTCGGTTTCAGACTCCATCTCTTCCAATCCTTCCCGAAAGTCGTCTGACCACTCACTCTCTGCCGGACTGGTGACGAGGATCCGCTGACCTTCTGGCTGGCTTGGATCGATTTTTCCGACAGCCGACACTTCAGCGTCGGAGTAAATCATTTCGTACG
This sequence comes from Hyphomonadaceae bacterium, assembly GCA_043513745.1. Lineage (GTDB taxonomy): Bacteria > Pseudomonadota > Alphaproteobacteria > Caulobacterales > Hyphomonadaceae > Henriciella. The sequence goes on along the minus strand of CP121341.1, from coordinate 2,606,168 downwards.
CGTAGATCGGCCCATCTTTGGATAGGCTACGCATCATCTCAATGACCGGATCTGCAGACGCGGGAGCCACCAGACCTGCCACGATGAGCGCGAGCGGAAAGATACGAGACATTTATACTCCTGAACTTTGTTCTTCTCCTTCAAACCCGGTCTCGTCTGAATGTCAGATGAAAAATCTGCAACAGCCTCAAAGAATGCGTTAGACAGAACCCAATGCCCGACACGCTTCCTCCCGCTTTTTCCCTTCCGGATCGGTTTGACGCCTGGTTCAGCGAGCGTGGTTGGGCTCCGCGGCGTCACCAGCTGGCGCTCACGCAAACGGCCCTAAACGGTGAGAGCGCGCTACTCATCGCGCCCACGGGCGGCGGCAAAACCTTGGCGGGTTTTCTCGGTAGTTTGATCGAGCTTTCGCAGAAACACGCGCGAAATTCCGACCGCCCGGCATTGCACACGCTCTATATCTCACCCTTGAAAGCCCTCGCCGTCGATGTCGCTCGCAATCTGACGACGCCCGTTGAAGAGATGGGCCTCAATATCAAAATCGAGACACGAACGGGCGACACCCCTTCTCATAAACGCCAACGTCAGAGAAAGACCCCGCCGGATATCTTGCTTACAACGCCGGAGCAGTTGGCGCTCTTTATTGCGTCAGATCACGCCGCTGAATTCTTCGCGGACCTTAAATGCGTGATCATTGACGAGATCCACGCGATTGCGCCCAGCAAGCGCGGCGATTTGCTAAGTCTCGGCTTGGCGAGCTTGGCAAGCTGGGCCCCAGCCTGTCGATTTATTGGCCTCTCCGCAACCGTTCACGATCCAAGCGTATTGCAGTCCTGGCTGGCTGTTCGAAAGGACGAGCCAAAGCTTATTGTCGCCGAAGGCGGGGTTCACGCGGATGTCGACATTCTAATCTCCGATGAGCGCATCCCCTGGTCAGGCCATTCCGGACGGTTCGCTGTCGGCGAGGTTTACGACCAGATCAAAGCTGCAAAGATGTCGCTGGTGTTCGTGAATACCCGATCGCAGGCTGAGCTGCTGTTTAAGGAGCTTTGGAACGTCAACGAGGACGCCCTTCCAATCGCGTTGCACCATGGTTCGCTGGCGAGGGAACAGAGGCAAAAAGCTGAGGCGGCGATGGCCGCGGGGCACCTCAAGGCGGTCGTCTGCACCTCAACTTTGGACCTGGGAATCGATTGGGGAGAAGTTGATCTCGTCATCCAGATGGGCGCACCAAAGGGCGCAGCACGGCTCGTCCAGCGGATTGGGCGCGCCAATCACCGCATGGACGAAGCGAGCCGGGCCATGCTCGTCCCGACGAACCGGTTCGAAATTCTCGAATGCCGCGCTGCCGAAGACGCTGTCGAGGCAGGTGAGATTGATGGAGAGCCGCTTCGCCGCGGCGCCCTCGATGTGCTCGCTCAGCATATCATGGGCCGCGCCTGCGGCGAGGGATTCGGCCTCGAAGACCTATTCGAAGAAGTGACGGCTTCCGCCCCTTATGCAGAGCTCGATTGGGAAACCTATGAACGCGTTGTCGACCTGGTCGCGACCGGTGGATATGCCCTCAAGACGTATGATCGTTTCAAGCGCATCACTCGCGGACGAGACGGATTGTGGGCCGCGCGAACACCGCGCGATCAGCAACAGCACCGGATGAATGTAGGCGCGATCGTCGAAGCGCAGCATCTCAAAGTCCGGCTCGCCAGCCGCGTCGGGCGCGAAAACGCAGGCCAGGCAACTGGGCGCCCCGCACTTCGCGCCGGTCGAACGCTCGGGGAAATCGAGGAATACTTCATCTCCACGATGACGCCCGGCGACACATTTCTCTTCGCAGGCGAAATCCTTCGCTTTTTAGGCGTGCAGGAAAATGATTGTCTCGTAATGCGCACACCGGCGGACACCAATCCGGCGATCCCGAGTTATAATGGCGGAAAGTTCCCTCTGACGCAGTTCCTGGCAGGACGTGTCCGCCAGATGATTCACAATCGGGACAACTGGCACACCTTGCCCGACCAAGTTCGCGAATGGTTCGAGATTCAAGACTTGCGCTCGACGATCCCAGCAGCGGATGAACTGCTGATAGAGACGTTTCCAAGAGGCCACCGCCATTTCCTGGCTTGTTATCCGTTCGAGGGACGCCTCGCGCATCAGACACTCGGCATGTTGTTGACCCGGCGACTAGAACGCATGGGTGCAAAACCACTTGGATTTGTTGCGTCAGAGTACGCCATGGCGGTCTGGGCGATGGAGCCGATGGGTCAGGTCGATCTGAACGCGCTATTCGCGCCGGATCTGTTGGGCGACGACCTGGAAGAGTGGCTTGATGAAGCCGTTTTGATGAAACGCCATTTCGCGCACTGTGCGCAGATCTCGGGTCTCATCGCGCGTCGTATGCCCGGCAAGGAAAAGACCGGCCGTCAGGTGACATTCTCTACGGATCTCATCTACGACGTGCTGCGCAGCCATGAGCCGGACCACATCCTGCTACAAGCGGCGAGGCATGACGCTGCCACCGGCTTCCTGGATATTCGCCGACTGTCTGACATGCTGGTCCGCATCCAGGCCAAGATTGTTCACAAGGATCTCGAAAAAATCAGCCCGTTCGCGGTTCCCGTCATGCTGGAAGTCGGCAAGGAACCCGTGCACGGCGCCAGCGTCGAAGAAGCCATCCTACGAGAAGCCGAAGCAGACCTGATCGCGGAAGCGATGGGCGAGATTACGAAATCTTAGACACGCTCTGAGGAATCCAAAAAGAAGCGCGCTAAACAAGACAAACTCAAAATCCAGAAGTTGCGCTAGTGCGCTTTTTCTCTGAAGGCCGGCATCCTAGCTGCTCTACGAAAACCGATGACCTCGGCCGTCCTAAAGCGGACCAAGTAAGATACAAGGTTGCGTGACACACTCTTTCTATGGGTTACACTCGCCAATTTGATGGGGCGCCTGAATGAAATCGATTGTCGCGTTTGTGATCGCAACTACACTCGCAGCTTGTACGACCTTGTCTGATCGTGGTTCAGCCAATGCACCCGAGCATATCTCCGCACCCGACTCGATATTTTTCATAGGTCAGGACTTGGATGCTATTCGCGGTTACTACGCTTCGGATTGCTGCACCCCCGCTGACGGTACGACGGCATATCTTTCTCTATATGACTTACGAGCGGCGCCTGGTTTTGGAGGCTTAGGGCGTGATCTGGACGGGAGAAGCGTTTCACCGGAAGCAAGTTGGGGGTCCGGCCCCGTCGACGCGTACCAATCGGTTGAAGCATTTCCCGCGCCGCATTTTGCAATCGGTTTGTACATCGCGGAAAATGGTCAACCAAACGGATTGCGGAGAATCGCCGATGGTGAGTTTGACGCAGAAATTTTGCGGCTTTCCGAGCTCATGAAATCTGTGCCCGGGCAGGTATTCCTGCGCATTGGATACGAATTCGACGGCGCTTGGAATCTCGGTCAAAGCGACGCCGGAAACTACATCGCTGCCTATCGCAGGATTGTTGATATCATTCGAGCGGACGGCGCGACCAACGGCGTTTTTGTATGGCAAGCATCTGCGTCGATATTGGACGATCTGATCGAACGCCAGCACGAGGACATTCGACTTTGGTTCCCTGGCAACGACTATGTGGATTGGCTCGCATTGTCCTGGTTCTCTCTGCCCGATGCGACGGCGATCGTAGACGGCGCGTACGAAGCGAAAAAACCCATGGAACTTGCTAACGAAGTTGTCGTCTTTGCCAGGGAATTGAACAAACCAGTACTTATCGCTGAGTCCGCCCCTCAGGGCTACGATATAGCGCGAAAATTTCGCGCAAACATCAATCCTGTTCTGGACGGTCCGAGCGGCGAGAACAGGGTATATTTGTCGTCAGAAGACCTCTGGCATGAGTGGTACGCGCCGCTTTTTGAATGGATGCAAGAGAATCGCGATGTGGTTCGAGGATTGGCCTACATCAATGTAAACTGGGATAACCAACCGATGTGGGGCCCTCCCTATCAAAATGGGTTCTGGGGTGACAGTAGGTTGCAGGAAAATCCAGAAATCGCGGCTCGATTTGTTCGATCACTCGCGAACTGGAAACAGTCACGATGAGTTCTTCCGTACTGGTATATCGACTGTCGTCGAAAGGATGTTTTGTTGCGTGCATTGAGCGATTGCTCATGTCCGCGCGCGCACCAAAGCGGACACAATCAGCACCCGATACGCGGCGCGAGACGCCTGCGCTAAGCGCTCGCCTTCAGCACGCGGCGGCGTTGCACCGAGCTTGGAATTCCAAGGCTCTCGCGATATTTCGCAACTGTGCGTCGGGCGATTTCGATTCCGAATTCGGTCAGGATCTCGACGATTTTGTCATCCGACAAAACCTTCTCGCCTTCATCTTCGATCAATTGCTTGATCCGATAGCGAACAGCCTCAGCAGAGTGCGCTTCGTGCATTTCAATCGCGTCGGCGACTTGCTTCAAATTGAGTGGCCGCAGATGCGCCACTCCATGCGCAAAAAAGGCGTCTTGCTGGCGTACGATTTCACTCGCCACTTTCAAGATTGTCCGGGCGCGTTGATCAAGAGACTTAATCAGCCAAGTCGCATTCGCGGCGCACTCAGAGATAAACTCTTTTTCCTGATCGCGCATCGGCAGCGCGCTGACTTCAGCATAATAAGCCTTGTCCATCAGCACACGCGGAAGGGTCTCGCTGTTTAATTCAACTGCAAACATGCCGTTTGGCATTTCCTTGACGAAAACATCCGGTGCCACGGCGATCGTGGCCTCAGTCGCAAAGCCGGAAGCCGGACGCGGGCTGAGCGATCGCAATTCTGCGATCATGTCCATCACGTCTTCTTTGTCGACGCCGCAAGCCTCACCGAGGCCTTTGATATCGTGCTTGGCCACCAGGTGGAGGTTTTCAAGGAAGGTCTGCATCACCGGGTCCAGGCGATCCTGCTCTTTCAGTTGCAGTGCAAGACACTCGGTCAAGTCGCGCGCCATCACGCCGGTCGGGTCAAAGCCCTGACAGACCTGGAGGACGGCTTCGACATTTGCGGAGTCGGCGCCGAGCGCCTTTGCGACTTCGTGGATATCGACTTTGCAGAAGCCGGAATCGTCCGTCTCATCGATCAGGCGCGCGCCTATCAGGCTATCGGCCTGGCTCAGGCCCGCCATGGAAAGTTGGTCGTGCAGATGCTGGTGCAGGGATTTCTCGCTGGTCAGTGAGCCTTCGAAATCGAAATCCTCACCGCCGCCGCGGCCTGACCCAACCGTGGACCAATCCGTGCTGGCAGACGGTCCGGACACCTGGCTGTTTGCCGTACGCGCTTCGTCCGAACCGGTTCCCGCCTCATACATATCCGCATCGGACGCATCGACGGCGTCCCGGGCATTGCCCATGCCTTCAGATCCATCCAGCGCCAGCTCGTCGCGGCCTTTGGACTTGTCGACGTCACTTTCTGGTGCAGGCTCGTTCAGCCCGCCGTTCTCACCGCGCTCAAGAAGTGGATTGCGCTCAATCTCTTCGGCGACGAATTCGGCTAGTTCGATGTTTGACAATTGTAGCAGCTTGATCGCTTGCTGCAGTTGCGGCGTCATCACCAGGGATTGCCCCTGGCGCATGTCTAAACGTTGATACGCACTCATGGTTCTATCCCCTACGCCGCAAATCTCTGGCCGAGATAGACTCGGCGAACATCGTCATTGTTGAGGACGTCTTCCGGCGCCCCTTCAAACAAGACGCTGCCTTCATAGATGATCGACGCACGATCAACGATTTGGAGCGTTTCACGAACCTGGTGATCCGTGATGAGAACGCCGAGGCCGCGTTCCTTGAGATAACCGACAAGATCGGAAATATCAGAGATCGCTAACGGATCGATCCCGGTAAAAGGCTCGTCCAGCAGCATGAAAGCGGGACGTGATGCAAGCGCACGCGCAATCTCAACCCGGCGGCGTTCACCGCCTGACAAACTGGTCGATGGTTGCTTGCGCAAATGCGTGATGTGCAACTCTTCTAGAAGAGAATCGACCTGATTTTGGCGTTCAGACTTGTCGCGCTCAACCAGCTCAACGACAGCCATGATATTCTCTTCGACATTCATGCCGCGGAAAATACTGGCTTCCTGTGGCAGATAACCGAGCCCTAATCGTGCGCGCTGATACATCGGCAGGGCCGTCACATCCGCGCCATCGATACGGATCGAGCCGTCATCAGCTCCGATCAGTCCCATAATCATGTAGAAACAGGTCGTCTTCCCCGCGCCATTGGGTCCCAACAACCCAACAACTTCGCCCCGCTGCAAACTCAGCGAAACATCATGGACAACTTGGCGCTTGCCAAAGGTCTTGGCGAGTCCAGTTGCGACGAGGCCTTGGCCAGTCTGATCCATATGTTTCAGCTCCCTTTAGTGATCAGCTCCTAGCTTAACCACTTAGAATAACAGGCTTAAAATCCGTTTAGACCGAAACAACGAATTTGATCAATTATTGTCTTCGTTCGGCGTGATCACCAGATTTACCTGGCTATCGCCGCCATCAAGAGTTGTCTTTCCGGCTTCCAGTTCCATGGTCAGGCGCTCGCCTTTGGCCACATCCTCGTCTCGGATCATGACGACATTACCCGTCAACGTAATCGTATCATTGGCGGCTACGTAGATGCCGAGATCGCCATTCGCCTTAAACTCTGGAGTCACATAAAACACGTTCCCACGCGCCGTCATGGTCCGAATATCTCCAAAATTCGACCCGAGACCAGTGGTAGATGTGTTGCCACCGCCGCCATATTCCAGCGTGACCACGTCCGCCCGCAGGCGCGCCGTCCCTTGCGTAATGTCGACATTGTCGATCAGGATAACCTTGCGTTCCTTGTCGAGCACTTCGGAGCGATCGGCATTCACGCGGATCGGGCCGCCTTCACCAGAAACCTGCGCAACCGCTGTTCCCATGGTCAAAACAGATAACGCGCCTGCGGCAGCCATAATTCTCATCGACATCGCCTCTACTCTTCTGTGCCATCTTCCTCAGTCGTTTCTGGACCGTCAGGATAGATTGTCAGATTAACATTACCGCGCAGGATTACACGGTTACCGTTGTCTTCAATTTCATACGAGTCTGCGCGCACATCGCCAAGGGGTCCGTTACCGCTCAGCGGTTCAATTCCTTGCACACGCCCCTGCTGAACGAAGACGCGTGCCGCGGTGGTGTCAAACTCATAGCCGTCGGAATCTCGGACAGACACCGCCTGAAACAGATCCAGATACTCAGAATTTTGGTAGTAGACACCAATCGGAGCCCCAACTTCGGTTCCTTTATCGTCAACCAGTCTCGGATTGATGAGATCGACAATACTCGAATCTGCGCGGCGCCGGCGCGCTTCTGCCGCGGTAATGACATACGCGTCTCCGGCAATATTGCGTCCGGTGAAACGTGCATTGACCATCGTGATCACCTCGTCCGCCGCCACCTGGTCGATCTGTTGGCCATTGCTGGACAGAGCTGTCGCCGCAATCGGGCCGATAATCACGCCGGCCGAGATCGCGGCGCACGCGACAAACACCACGCGCAGCAGCCCAACCGTCGAGGATCGCCGTCGCGCCTGCGCCAGCGTCATCTGTCGCTGCGGCGCCCATTGAGCGAGCATTTCGGTGTGCGCGGTATTCATCGTTCAGTCCTACGCGAAAAAATGGAGCACGAACAGGGCACTGTCATGACAGATCCGTCACACTCGATTAGCTGTGCGCAAAAATATCCGTTTCGTCCCAGCCGAGCAGATCCAGCTCAGCCCGCACCGGCAAGAAGTCGAAGCAAGCCTGGGCCAGCGCAGTGCGCCCTTCCCGTTCCAGCATGGCCGACAGTCCGTCACGAATTTCGTGCAGGTGCAGGACATCACTCGCCGCATATTGCAGCTGCTGATCACTGAGCTCCGCCGCGCCCCAGTCAGAGGATTGCTGCGACTTGTCCATATTCGCGCCAATCAGCTCCCGAGTGACATCCTTCAAGCCGTGACGATCCGTATATGTGCGTGACAGCTTTGATGCGATCTTGGTGCACCAGACCGGCGTGCAATCGACGCCCAGCCATTTCTTCATCATCGCAACATCAAACCTGGCAAAGTGAAAAATCTTGAGCACCGATTCGTCCGCCAGGAGCCGTTTCAGGTTCGGGCAATCATAATCGCGCGACAATTGCACCACATGCGCCGATCCGTCGCCAGACGATAGCTGCACGACGCACAGGGCATCGCGCACAGGGTTGAGGCCCATCGCCTCCGTATCGATGGCGACCACATCGCCGAGATTTAACCCAGCGGGCAAGTCGCCCTTGTGAAGAGTAATCTTGTTCATGCCCCCGGGAATAGGGCCGCGCCCGCACGCTTGCAAGCCCATCTGCGAAAAGCCTCAGCTGGCACCAAATCGGCGCTTGCCATCGATGCGCGAAATATTTAGGGGTTTCCTCCTCGCGGAGAGGTGGCCGAGTGGCTGAAGGCGCGCCCCTGCTAAGGGCGTATACGTTTACGCGTATCGAGGGTTCGAATCCCTTCCTCTCCGCCATAGCGCACTGTTTTTATTATAATTTATCCGGTTTCTTACCACTTATCGCGATTTTTCTTACCATGATGATTTTTTGGCGGGATGCCAAATCGGCAGTGTGGCACCTAGTCCGCTGCGCCGCGCTGAGCCTGCACAATCGCGATCAAGGCTGCCGCCATTGATGGCGTGCACGGGATGGACTCGCGCTTGATCCGTCGAACGCGCCGCTTGGCGAACGGATTGGAATCCGGTCAGTCTCGGTAAGCGCCGTCTGGCACCACCACGGCAGCGAGCATGTTTTGCAGCTTATTGAAGTCAGCCTCGATCAGGGTTTCACCGTTCTCGAATTTCACCTTAAGTCCCGTCGTTGTCGCCTCTATGGTGTAGATGTGGTCTGCGTTGATCAGCATACCTTTGCCAGTGGTCACGCTCGTGGATTTGAAGAACATCGGGCCGACTCCGTTGGAACATGGCCAGCCGGTATAGAAAAAGCGGCGACCCGGTTGAAGGCCGCCGCTCTGATTTGCAGTGGATAACCTGAATAGGGCCGCGTGCTCCTACCCGGCCAGACGCTCGATCTTGGCTTCATCATATCCAGCGGCGGCCATCAGCGCCCGCGCTTTCGGCTTGTCGTTTTTGATCAGTTGCGATTGCACGGTGCGGTTCATCGACTCCTTGGCAAACGGGTTGTTGCCAGATGGTGAGGTGCCCGGCTTCGGACCCTCGCCATTGGGCAGCGCCGCGTCAGCAACGCACAGCTCTGGATATTCCTTCACGAACACCTCGGTCATGAAATCCTCGACCGACATAGGATCGCCTGTGTTCAGATCGAGCGCAGGCGTGCCGTCTGGCTTGTAACAACGCAGCGTGCCGTCATCATCCTCTTTAATGAGCTGCTTAAGCGTGGCCTGTGCGGGCACCGCATATTGCTTCTTGATGATGCCTGTGGAGGCGCGCTCGATGCGGCCAGTGTATTTGTAGGCGTGCAGCTCGTCTTTCAGGCCGGTGTTTTCGGTCTGCAAGCGGTCGCGCTCACCTTCGAGCTGGTCGATGCGGGTTTCGAACACCAGTTTTTCCTTGGCCTCGATTTCAATATCGCCAGACGAAATTTTCTCGCGCAATTCGGTCAGCGCCGTCTCCGCTGCCGTGGCGCGAGCCTCGGCCGCTTCTCCACTGGTTTTGAACGTGGCGACGGAATTCTGTGCCGTGGCCAGCGAGCGCTTAAGACCAGCAATCTGGGCGTCGATGTGTGCTTGAATTTCCGGCGTCATTTCGAAGCCAGACGGCTCAACATAATCCGGGTTGAGAATCTTGTTTCCGTTCTCGTCTAGCTGAAACGAGCCATCGGCGTTCTTAAGATATTTCTCCATTGTGTATTCTCCTAGGTTTTAATGGAATGGGTTGTGGCGAAAGCGACTATTCGTCGTCTTCGTCGCTGTCTGTGACGCCTGCGCCAAGAATGTCTTCGTCGCTCAGTTCATCGTCCGCGCCGTCTCCGAAACCGCCGCCAAGGCCAAGCTCTCCGGCAATTTCCTCATCCAAGTCTTCGTTGGTTTCGTGCGCGGCGATGATGCCTTTTTTGCGTAGGGCATCGCGAACGTGGCGGCGCGTTAGATAGCCTTCGCTGTGAAGCATTTGCAGGCCGCCAATATCGCTCATGTCGAACTCATCGAAGAGAATGGACTTGTTGAACTCAAAGCTGAACTGGTCGGCGTCCTTGATGCCGCGCCACTGGGCGACAAGCCGCACAGCCCGCGTGATGGCCATAGCGACCTCACGATAGGCAGAGTGGATCATTGAGCCTTCCCCTGACTGTTGCAGGCGCTCTGTCTCTGCCGTCTGGTTGGCGTTCGTGGAGTTGTTGAAAGCACGCAGGCCAAGGCCGCCGATTTCTTCTCGGTCATTCATCAGACGCTCTTTAAGGGCACTGAGCGAGCCGTTTGGTGCCGACACAAACTTGAATTCTGCATCACGCAGCAAGATTGGTGTGGTGCTGCCCATTTTCATGGTTGGCGGTGCCACCTCGCCTGCGTTGTCTGCGCCGCCTGCATTCGCCGGGTCGAAGTCATCCACGCCGTAAAAGTCGCCGTTTTCCTTAAACGTGATAACCGGCTGCGGCATGGCGCTCCAAAACATCGCGTGCGCATATTCGGCAGAGTGACGGAAGTAGGCTTTTGCCGATTTCGCTAGCGCCTTGAAGATTGGTTTCAGCTCCCAGCCACCGATTGCGACAAAAGGAATGGCCGTCATGCTGTTTTGTTGCATGGTCGGGTAGATGCGCTCAGTCGTTTCTAACGTCCATTCGTGCTTTGCGCCCTTCCCTTCGCCGACGAGGTGGAACGTCCAGCGCTCCTGAAAGTATTTGCCTGTGTCAGCGTCAATGCCTGCCACATATCGCTTAGTGTCTGTTTCGTGCAGGAATGGGTCTGCACCAGCCGTTTCGGTCTCAAAAACAACTAGGCGCAAGCCCTCGTCGCCATGATTCCAGTTCACCACGTTTTCGGGCGCATAGTGATAGATCACCGCCTGCCCTTTTGAGTTGAGGTTGACGAACAGGCCGCCGCCACCGGTCAGGATATAGTCTTCCAAAACCGCCAACACGCCGGATCGAAAGTCATCACCATTCGCAAAGACGCTTTCGAGGATCGGCTTTACAGAGTCACCTTTGATTTCTGGCTCGCGTGACCACGCTTTTCCAACTGCCATGGCAAGCGCGTGTGGAACGACATCCGGATAGCGGGCGCGCTCTACATAGTCGTGCGCCTCCTTCATGGCCTCGACGTTGTGATAGACTGGGCTGCGCTCATTTGCATATCCGGTCATCCCGGCAGGCACCCGGATGAAGTCGGCCACAATGGCGTTGCGTTTTACTTCATCCTCGCCAGCAAACGAGATGCGCATGAATTTTAGAACTTTGTCGCGTTCCCCGTGATCGGGGTGCACCGCCGCAATGGCTTTACCGTTGGTGATCAATGTAAGAACCTCTCACGTTAAGTTGTGACAAGTCCTTCCGTTGCGTTGTGATGGGCCCCGGCGATGCGATACGCCGGTTAGTCCGCCCGCTAGTCGCCCTTCATAAAGGTGAGCTTGGTTTTGCCGCTGCTCATTGGCTCGAGTCGCATAATGTGATCGGATTCAATGGCGAACGACTGCCCCGATTCAGGGTCAGTGATTTGACTGGTGTTGGTCTCTAGCGCGAGCAACGCCTGTCGAAACGCCTCGTTGTTGCTGCCCCAGATTTTCGCTTGGCGCTCAACAATGCTGGCAAATTCAGGCCCGAGCACAATGCTGTAGCGCTTGGCCCCAGCGTCGAGCGCTCGCTGTCGGTGTTGCATGGTCTGAACTGATCGAGACATCCCCCCTTAATAAGGGCATTCGTTTATTGCGTCTAGCTCGAAGTGTGGTTGAGATGCGGTTGATTGTCAGACGAGAGTGTGGTTGCGAGTCGGTTGACAGCGGAAGCTCGAATTTTCCGCTATTTCCGCACGCTTCATTCATGGATTTTACGTCAGCTTTGGGTCAGGAGGAGACGTAGGCTCAGCACCGGTATTTGATCTTCTAAGAGCTTCCGGCTTACAATTGCAGGTGACCAACACACCATCCATTGGTTGGATCGTATCACTATGCGTAAGAACGGAATTGATCCTAAAGAATTGTCTGCACGCTTGGAGTCGATGCCTGCTAGCGAACGCAAAAAAATATGGGCGAACTATGGATTGTGGATTGCGGCAGGGGCGAAGGCACAAGGGTGGTTGGGTTACATCGGTGCAATGGCAATTGGGCTCTCTGCATTCATCCCGGTAATCGCAGCCGTAAATCAGGTGGGCACTTTGCTTATATATAGCGCATGCGCATTTGCCGCTGGCTTTGGCTTTTTTCTTTTTCGGATCGGCGCGCGCCGCGAGCGTGAATGGCGAAAATCTAATCCATTCAAGTATTAGAAACCTAACGCCTCCTTCGACGCCGAAAGCAGACGCATCGTCATCCTTCACGATCTAGATGCCAATCCGACGCTCGGCACTCAAAAGTGTTATCTCTGAAATAGAACAAAAAATGTCGATCTGCGTGAGGGGATGAAGCAACTTCGTTCCAAACTAATCCATCGTGTTCGAGCAAGGCGTCACCGGTGATCTCGTAAAACTCCCCCCATCTGGGCGCCACTTCGCTGAATCGACATTGTCCGCGATACCAACCTTCATCATTAGGGCCACCGAGTCGCCACAGGGTACATTTTTCGAAATAGATGCGAGCAATTTTATCCTCCTCTGCGTCGTACGCAAACGGATTGAGAAAGAACTCCAACTGCAAAGTTTCACCAGAAACAGAAACACGGGGCTCGGGAGCATTCGGCTCCGCGTTCCAATCGGCGTTCAAATGATGAAACTGAGTCTTGTCCACTTCCTCGGTCTAGCGATCCGGATCAATTTCAACAATGCCAACGTCCGCTTTGACGCCGAAAGCAGACTTATCGGTTTCGCCATGATCGTTTTCTGATAGATGTATCGCCTGCCAAAAGCGAGCTACATGAATGCCTGATGATTTGATTACATCGATTCAACGCCGAAAGGCCATTTGGGAGGCAATGGGCGAGAACCAATATCCCGAGCCGCGTCCTCTGCTTTCGCTAGAACAATTCTTTTTGCATTCCAATGGTGAAGCCGATCTTTGGTACAATATTGCACCATACCCCGAAGGAATCGATCAGTATGAGTTTCATCAAACGATCAGAGCTCGCTCGGATGTTTGGGACGTGTTGATCTCTGTGACTCAGTTGGATGAGAATCCCGCACTGGATGCAAAACAATTCGAGGAAAGCGCCTGGTTTGAGTGGCCGAACTCGGACCACACGTTAATCATTACAACAGCGGACGAAGCCACCATTCGTTCCTGGTTCCCGGAGAAGGTGCAACCAGACACAATCGACATTGGCGAAAGACCGGGCGACGTTTGGAGAGCGCCTTCATTCGTTCCGAAAGACTATCATCAAGCGTGGCTTTGGTACGATTAGTGGCGAAAGCTCGCGGGTACTAACGTCCGCTTTGACGCCGAAAGCGGACGTTGCGCGTTCGTCCTAGTTGGGGCGAGTTTTGGTGACTCGCGTCGTATCGACTTTTGACATCGATAAGACCGCTAGGGGAGCGTGGCCATTATTCGTTCAGCCGAGCGAATACCTCATCCCAATCATTTGGGACATCCACGTCCATTGAGTAGCAATGCGCGACGAGGTCTTGGTGCCCATAGGTTAAATTGAGTCTCGGTTGCGACTGCAACGGCGACGAAGGCACCCCAGGAACCATATAAATCCTAAACGCAATCGCATTGCGTTCCCCGAGAAAACTGCTCGCTTCAATTGGCACGCCGTCGCGAGTGCAGCCAGAAAAGTACCTGAAAATCTCATTCGCCTTTTCGACAGATTGCGATGGAGATGCATCTTCAAAACTAGCCCACACCTCGAATACCTTGCGCTCTTCGACTGAAGTCTCCGAAATGTCACTCAAGAAAGCGCCGAGATCGGCGTGGAAGTGGTGCTGTCTGACCTCCATGACTGATAAGTCGAGAATTGGCCCAGAGGTCTGCTTCCAAATCCAGTCATCTCCAATTTCGAAATCGTAGTTCTCGAATGAGCCCGCAGACAGTTTCAACGCAACGACACCTGTTTCCGAACCCGTGCTGACTTGTTTGTTCGCTTCCCAGATTGAAATTCTATCCTCTCCCGATCGCAACGCGGTTGGTATGAGGTGCTCGGTGACCAGCTCTATCAAGGAGAGATTGCGTGACGCGGGATCGATCTCTTCAGCCTCGAACTCCACCTGCAAAACTAGCTGTCGTTTTCCGAAAAGCGGCCACGTGGAAATGTATTCTGAATCCACCAATCGCTCGCCTGTATTAAGCGTGTAGGGATCAGAATGGGCAGTTGAGAATCCGCTCCAAAGGCCTACCAGGAATAGGGTCACTAGGAATTTCATTTTTTCAGTACTGACGAAATATGGGTCAATTGTCATCCAGAAAAGCGCGCAACTTTCGACCGCGTCTCGTATCAAATTGGAAATTGCGAGTCTTTATCTTAGCGCGACTCAACTCTCGATACCAATGTCCGCTTTGACGCCGAAAGCGGACTTCCTTATTTTTGGTCATTCGCATTTTTTGAAGACGCATCAATCCAATCAGGATTGGCCGAGTCGGAGAACACGACGGTGGTGCCACCAACGCTAAGTGGTATTCGACTTCGCTGATCATTTGATGGTTCAGAGGCGGGACCGCTCACAGAACCAGACAGCCCAGAATAGTCCGACCAAAGTAACACTATATAGTCAAATTGACCTTCGTCGGTATCCCATTCGACCCTCGCGCGAAAGATGAACTTAAACTCATCGCTCCGACTCAATGCGGTATCGCTGATTCGAAATTTCCAACCTAATCTTTCGGCTCTCCCACGCAGTTGTTCAGACATGCGGCTTGACCAAGTGTCGAACGCGCCATCGTTCGAGATGTCATGCTCTCCGTCAGCCACGTGAAGCGTCGGAGTCTGTGGCCAGTCCGTTTTACTCATAGGCGCCTCGTCGCAACGTGATTACGGCTTAGTGTTGATACTAGCACACGCTTCGCCCCAAGTCCGCTTTGACGCCGAAAGCGGACCTTCGCATTGGACCGCCCCGGGTCCTTGGAGCCTCCTTGAAAACTCGGTTGGTTTATGACACCCCAAAGAATGAGCGATCGCCCCAAAATTCGCCTCTCGAGGCTTCGCGACATTGGGTGGTCGCTTTGGGACCCGATTGGCTTGTTAGATTCTGAATGTGATTGGCGGAACTTCAATTTCGCCGATGAGTATGACACCTACCTAGTCAAAGTCGCTGGCATGCTCAGGAACGGCGCACCAATTGGCGACGCAATAGAATATCTCGTTCGGATGGAGACCGAACACATGGGTCTAACTGAGGTCCCAGGGGTTCGTGAGCGTGCTGAGTTGGTCGTGAACTCCATAAAATCTGATAGTTTGATTTGGCAGGACTGAGACGACTGATGTCTCCTCTGGCGCCGAAAGCAGACTTCAATGTGAATTGGAAAGGACGAAGCTAAGGTAGTAGTCCAGTTTCTCCAAAAACGGCATTGCCTCCGGCGCTCGATCGACAAGTATCGTGTCGCCGGTGGCAGCCTGGACCGCATCAAATTCGACATCTTCTGATTGCCAGGCGCAGATGGTCGCAATGATTTCGCCACTCTCAACATCAATTCGTTGCGCAGAGTTTGCGGTTACCGCTCCATCAAAAAAGCTGACTTGATAGCCAGCGGCTTCCAACTTCGGTTTGCGGGCAATTCGCCACTTGGTGAATTTGTTCAATGCGTCCGACATCCCGGTCTAAAACTACATTCCCAGGAACATGACAATATATGCCAAGTCTGCTTTGACGCCGAGACCAGAAATGGACTCAGCGGGCCATGCATTCGGAAAAATCTAGTGCTTCACCAAAAAAGCTAAAACGCAATTCGTTGAAACCTGTTGGCCACTCTGAAGGCGAGTTTTCGAACCAAAAATGTGCTTTGGTTGGCGTTAATAGAATGAAATCATCGATTTCAGTGTATTCGCGAGTGGCCAAAAAAGACGTGCTTTGAGGGTCGCTCGATCGAAATCCTTCAATCGTGATCTCGTCGGTGATTTCTACGCTACAAAATCTACTTTCAATTATGCTGCTTACGTTTGGATGGTCTCCCTCATAAAAACCAAATCGCATGGTTGTCCCATCGTAATCGCCTTCACGTTCAACCATGTACTCAAGGCGGTACACCGAAAAATCAGGGCCGCGTTGTTCAGAAATTGAAGATACTGGCATCTTAGTCATCACGCACACTCTTCGACCGCAGAACTTCGGCGGGTCTGCGCTAACTGTGTCTTGCAAAGACATATTTTCTACTGGTTGTGTGCACCCAACGACTGAAGCCATCGCTGCAAACAACACCGAGAAGAGTGTGATTTTCAATGTGATTGTCCACCAATTCAAATTTGAGTTGCTTCAAACGTTCCACAGGTGCCGAGAATTGCAACTCCGCATGTCCGCTTTGACGCCGAAAGCTGTCACCTGCTTGAATCAAAGACCGGTGCATGTGAAATCGCAGAGATGGAAACGTCGAATAATTACTATGAAAAAATAGCCTGTTTGCAGCACATCTATTTAGAAGATTCATGGGTGGTGCGATTGAGCGAAATCCAAAACTCCATTGAGTTCGAATTGGAAGCGGTGCTTACCAAGGAACACCCAGAATACCATCCGCCGAAGCCGAATGAGCAATACTGCTACAAAAAGTTGGTTCTTCAGTTGGGTAACTGCAAACATGTGAATTGGATTCAGAAGTCTTTTAGACCGTTCACGGATGCAAATGGCGCAATCGATTTCGGCAACATCGACCACTTCAACGTCACAGATAACAAACTGCACTTGTCCGGTGATTGGGGAGAAGTCCGCCTCGAATGTTCAAGCATATCGCTGCGCCCTGGCTAGTATCCGCTTTGACGCTGATCGCAGACTAATCGCAAGGCTAGTCCGTTCCGAAATCAAGGTTTTCCACGCCTACTACAAACAGCAAGAATGCCATCATACTCGTCGAAAGCAGAAACAATATCGCTAACACTTTGATCGTTTGAGAAAAACTGTGGTGAAATGGAGGGCGTTCCATTTTTTTAGCGTAGCATCAGGCAATTGAGTTCTTCAATGGATGTCCGCTTTGACGCCGGAAGCAGACTTAGCCTTTGCCCGCGACAACGCGCACGTTATTGAAAATGATGACCTACTCCATCGATCAGATGTGCACCGACGTTGAGCGCTTCATTGAGATGGAGAGAAAGTGCGGTGAAAGCGATGCAGACATGGAGGCGCTTGAAGTATTCGCCATTTCGATTTCGAAGGAGCTGAAATCTGTGGGCTTCGGCAATTCTATTCCGTTCGAAATATGGCAATGCCTTGGAAACGTTGACTTCGGAAGGATTATGCCAGGGTCGCGGGATTGGATACTTGAGGACGCCGAAACTGCCGTGAAGCAGATAAGAATGAAAGGCCTTCCCGAGCCTCAGCGTAAACGCAGGTTCTGGTTGTTTTGGAAGTCGTAGCGCAATCGGCGCGTCTAGTGACTGCTCAGACGCCGATAGCTGCGGTTGGTGTTTCTCCAATACTGTGCTTCGGTTAGTTTTTATGGGAGCGCACGTATGCCGTCATCGAACGAACTCACCATCGACTTTATTGCGCGCGGCAACTCAGACAACGAGTGGAAGCTAGTGCTGGTCGAAGAGGGTCCCTGGAAGGATTTTGAATCGGAAATGAGGCGGTTACAGGATCGATTGTACAATTGCCTCGAAGCTGCACTCGACGGTCAGGTCGCTGAAAAGTTTCCTGACTCGATTGGGAGCGCCATTGTGATCCAGCTGGACGGATACAATCTGCCTGATGAATCGGTTTCGGCATTCTGGCAAAGGTTCTCTTCTGAAGTTTTGAACATCCCCGATTTTGCACAGGCGCTCTCATCAAGCGAATTTGTCTCAGACTTTAAGTTCGAACTCAATATCGGGACTACGTTGTAACGTCCGCTTTGACGCCGAAAGCGGACCGCGATCTGCTAACGCTTCTGCCAAAACGACATTTGATAATCTTCGTAATTCAGATTCGGTTCGCTTTTGAATTCAACCTGAAACTCGCGATCAGGAAATTCGTGGCTGAGCTTCACTCGGTGAATCTCGCATAGGAGGTTACCTAAGAAAACCAACTGATGCTCAGAAGCTTCAAGGTGAGGATGGAGGTCTTCTATATGAATGTGATTCATAACCCATTCGATCGACTGCTTGGTTGATCTGGGATTGCTTTCAAAACTGCGCAGAGATTTCTCCGAGAATCCTTTTCTCAAGACATAGCCTTTGTGTTCAACAAACCTCGGCCAAAAAAATGTTGAGTAACCCACCGCCAGATCGAACCGACCACTGTTGCTCGTCCAACTTTCGGGATCGATTCCCGCGCCGTTGTTCCATTCCTTTAGCTCGGGGATCAGCTCGTTAAAATCAGTCATGGCATCATGCTAAGCCAATAGCACTGTTGTCGCCACCGCAATGTCCGCTTTAACGCCGGAAGCAGACATGGGGAGAGCGACTGTTTTGGGGCGATACTCAGCCAATTACCAACCGACACCAAAGCCAATTCGCAACGTTGAAACAGGTCTCGCGGGATGCTATCGAAGCAATGCTCTTAGTCAAATCGGCAGGCAAGATTTGGCGAGGGGAAAAGCTAGGACTCAGAAATTGAGTAAAGGAGTTTCTGCCGCTCCCCTAGCACCAAAGCCGCACACCAGCGTCCTGCTTACAGCGACTTAAGTCGTTTGCTTATGACTGATTTGACGCCGAAAGCAGACTCGGGCCAGAGGCCAACATCGGGGCACAATACGAGTCTTGACCGCGTAATAATATTGCACTTGTTTGGGCTCTGTTTGCAAAGGAAACAGTGTTGCTGCAGGTTCGCGCATCTTTGATTGTAATAGGGCTGTGGCTGCTTTCGCCTTTCCAGGCTGACGCGTGTTCGTGCGGAACCTGTGAAACCGTGAGCGACGCTCGCGACGGGTACGGTGTTTTTCTGCATCTCGCGAAAGTCGAGATTCTCGCGAGTTATCCTCAGCCAGGCGATGGAAATTACGAACAATCGAAGAACCAACGCACTCCCATCAGGCAGCTCGTTGTCAAACCGATTCAGTCTTATCGCGGTCCCGAGCGAGACTGGTTACTCATCCACGATGAGCAGTGCGGGCTACCTGGCGAGGTCGGTGACGAAATTCTCATTGCTGTTCACCGAAAGGCTGACGGAAATCTATATTCATCCGCTTGCGCCGTGAAATGCGCTCTGGACCTAAAATGGCTAAGCTATGAATAGACAGCCAATGTCCGCTTTGATGCCGAAAGCGGACATTGGCTCAGCGTAATAAACTCCCTCCACAACGGCGTTTGGAACAGAAAGGCCCGCTGACCACTTTCAGCAGTCAGCGGGCCACGCGATGGAATGATGTGCGTCCCCCTTTGCGGCGGAACACTTGGAGGTGCGCCGCAGACGCATGAGTATAAAACAGTGACACCATGACGTCAGTGTTGCGGTTTTACAAAAGATTCACGACGCTAAATAATGTCCGCTCTGACGCCGATAGCGGACTCTAGCTGATCACCAGCGAGTTTAATGCGGTGAGAGTTGGTGTTACGATTCGAGTTTGACTGGATGAAGTGGATCGAAATGTCTTTCCTGCCAAAGTGGTTCTCGAAATTCGCGCTCCACACGAATGCGAAAACTGACCACAAACCTCACGCAACAACACCTCTCCCCTCGCAAGAGGAGTGGGAGCTCGCGAGGGCGCGGCTTGAAGAAGTAATCCTGCCAGCGAATTTCGGAGAGCTCGGCGGATTTCGGCCCAAAAACACAGAAGACCGTTGTGCCAGTTGGTGGGGAGGGAATTTCTTAAGTATGGAAGGCGAAGGCATTCCAAGATGCGATGCGTCTGGAAATGAAATGCTACCGATTTTCCAAGTGAAGACGGATGAGCTCCCATTTGTGCCGGAGTTTTTGGACGGCATCACCTTGATGACATTGTGGTTTGATCCGGAAACCGAACACATTTGGGAAGCCAAGAATGGAACCGGCTTCGTTATCCGAACCTACGGATCACTCGACAATCTAGTGCCTGTGGGACTGGGCTACCGCCAACACAAAACCCTGCCCACATTTCCAATTCGTTGGCATCTCCACAATCATGACTTGCCAGACTGGGAGGACTTCGCCGATCAAATACCAAGCTCGGTCGCTTGCCAAAACGACTCTAGTTGGTTCTTCGATCATGCTGGCTTTGAAGCGCGTGCAACACTGCAACAAACGATGCCCATCAAAATTGGCGGCCATGCGCAATGGTGGCAGAGCCCTCAAGAGGTCGAAGACAGTAAGTTTGGGTTCTTTTTGGACTCCACCCCACGCGGGAGCTTCGGTTTTCCGGCAGGGGGCAACGCTAACTTCTTTTTCGGCGCAAATGGATGGGAAATGCGCGTTGATTGCACATGATCGAAGCGCGGGACTTGTCGAGGGCAGTGTAATCCAATTGCAAACGGCCGCTTTGACGCCGAAAGCAGACTCCCGCGAGCGCGACGATCAACGGTCATCTTGTAAACGCTGTTGAGAAGTTCCATAGAGATCGCATGTCCCACTTCGCTGACCTGAGCCCCTACTCGTATTGGGGAGCCAAACCTCAATTACCAGGGACAGTAAACGTGGGCTGGCTTTCCGAATCCCACTCCTTTCCGCAAGCTCAACCCCGAGAAGACGATCTCGACGTAATTTGGGAGTACTGCAAAGTACAAGTTTATCGGTCTCGGGGACTTCACGCGTGTCCTTTGTGTGAGCAGTGGTTCGACAAGAAGTTGCATCACATGCAGCACCGAGATGAACTAATGACTCAAGGTGGTGCAGAGATACTGATAACGTCAAAAGAGCATGGCGTTTTCGCTGCCCCAAACCTAATCTTTCACTATATGCGGGATCATCACTATGCTCCGCCATCGTCATTCTTGCTGGCTCTGCGATCGGTCGATCCGAAGCCCAGCGTCAGTTATCGCAAATTGTTGAGCGACGCTGATATTTATTGGTCAGACTTTTGGGAGGTTTGTCCGGAAGATTTGTAACTCGCTAATGTCCGCTTTGGTCGCCGAAAGCAGACATCGATACCAGCTGATTGATCCCCTATGCTGAGACCATCACGGCTCGCGTACCGGCTGCGCGATCCCACCAGTACCAGCCTCGATCCGAGTCTTCTTGCTTTTTGAACCATATCCACATGTGGACGCTGCAAAGTGCAATGTACGCGATCACCGGTGACCAACCAAACCGAGGATGATCACTGTCTTTCAGGATTTGAAATCCCATAATGTACTGGCCGATCGTTGCGCGCTGGTGTTGATTGTGAAGCCAAAAGTACACGTACAGCGTCACAAACATGCACAGCACAGCGACAAATTCGATTAGTCCGGAGATTGGATCGTCTACCATTTGAAAGTTCCACTCCCAGACACCGACGTCGAAGAATCTAACCCCAAGTATGACGAGCAGGATTGGTGGCATGGCCACGGAGAGCACGACCAACATGTCCAGGAAGAACGCTGAAAGGCGCCTCCAGATCAGGACCGGTCGATCACGCTGAGGATTGGCGGCGATCTGCTTGTACGTGAACAGGAATATCGCGAGCGCCATTCCGCCGATCATTGGGACGGGATCGCTGACGACCTTCAGGCCGCAATTCTCTCCGCACGGCGACGTGATGCTCATGCCTGCGTTAGAGAACAGCACTTCGATGCAGATCAATCCAAGCAGTAAAAACCCAACAATTTCGCGATTCATGAAAGCTCCAGCCCATTGGTGACTGGATTAAAGACCAATTGGCGCGAGATCAAATGTCCGGTTTGACGCCGAAAGCAGACCTCTTCCTTGGGGCTGAGACGGACTTTAGCTGATTTGACTTGTTTGTCAGAAGAAGGCCAATCTAGCGGCCTAGGGCGAGCTTGGGGAACCATTTATGAATTTGATAATGGGCAGTCGCAGTGACGGTTGGGGCCGAATCCGAATCGCATTGATTGGCTTATTTGCTTTGGTCACAGCGGGCGGCTTTTTCGCCGCGTACATCTTAGAAGCGCGCAACCCGGTGCGCGACAATGTGATTTACATGATGAATTGCGTTGGTGCAGAAAATCGCCCAACAGAATACTGTCGCGAGCGCCAAGCCCGGCTCAAAAAATTCTCTGACAAACGTCTTGATGATCGCGCTATGGGCACGGCGTTCTTTTTGGGCGCGTCTGCGTTCCTGTGGCTGATAACTGGCCTAATGGGTTGGATTTATCGCGGGTTCGCTGAAAAATCGGAGGACGCTACGAGCTGACCACTTAAAACCGTTACAAGGATGGCCGTTGCCCAAATTGGCGAGGGGTTTTTGCAGGTGCATCTTTTTAGATTTTCCCCCTTGTAGTTACGCAAAAGGATGGGTAAAACACCAACATCAGCGAAGCGCTGTGCACCCGCCCAACTCCAAGGCGGTTTTTTTGTGCCCTAATTTCTGGCGCACGGCTTTGCTCTTATCGAACAACAGAATCCCGCCGCAGTTCTCCAATCTCAATACAGGTTCTAGGCGGGCTAGGTGACGGCATGGTTCGCTGGCGTGGCCAGCCGTCACCGCCCAGTTTTTAAAGGTGCCATATGTTTGCAATCGGTTCGCCCAAATTTACCGCCAAACAAGTCGAAAGCATTCGTCAGGATTATGCAAACGGTCAGACCACTGTGCACATTGGCCGGGTTCATAACGTCTCGTATCAAGCGATTGTGGATATTGTGCAGGGCAAAAGCTATTCGAAGTGTGGCGGCCCAATCGAGGGCAACACAGCCATGCGGGGCACCCGCGCGCACTCAGCCAAGCTGACAGAGGCCAAAGTGATCAGAATTCGCGACAATCGCAGTCGGGGTGTAACATTGGCAAAACTTGCGAAGGAGTATGGAGTGTCAGAAGCTGTAATTTCCCGCGCCGCACAGGGCTTGAGTTGGCGTCATATTACAGACTATGCGCCGCCGTTTCGGCTAACGAAAAACGGTGTAGCGTGGATGATTAAGCGTCTGCGCCGCGACTTCCCTGACCAAGCCTTCATTACCCCTGCGGCCTTTATCGAGACGCTAGACGGCTCCCAGGCTTGGTTTAGTCGCATGTGCGACGCAGGTAAGCTCAAGACCACCGTTCGCAATGGTGTGCGCATGGTGCGCATGAGAGACGCCGAACGCTTCGTGCGTGACGAATACGGCCACCTGTAAAACGCTCCATTAGAGCAAAAAACAACGCCCCGCGCGGCGAACACCGAGTGACTTAAGAATTCTGTCGCCTGGAGCCTGCCTGACGAGGGTGAGACCGCTATACCTGATATAGCTTCGAAGCCGTAAAGCGACGCAAACGCTATACCAGGTATAGACAAATCGACGGCTTCTTACCGTTACAACAGATCAGCGAGGCAACCGACTCCCGCGTTGCTCAACCACCTTACGGCGCACCACCAATGTGTCTCTTGATCGGCAGGAATCTGCCACCCCTACCCCAACACAATCCTACACAGAGAGACCATCATGAAACGTGAAGACATTACGCCGGAATTAGTGCGCGAGCTTTTAGACTGCAACTATGAGACTGGCGAGCTGACTTGGAAGCGCCGTTATCCACATCACTACATTGGGAAGCGAGATGCCTCGAAGGGCTTCAACACGCGCTATGCTGGCAAGCCTGCGTTCAACGGACTCGATCTATCGAGCAAACATTATCGCGGTGACATTTTTAGAGTCGGCTTTGCCGCGCACCACGTTGTTTGGAGTCACTATTATGGCCGCTGGCCGACGATGGCCCTAGACCACATCAAGGGCACCAGCGCAGGCAATGGCATCGCCAATCTTCGTGAAGTCACGCCCGAACAGAACAGCCGCAATATGAAGCTGCGCAAGGGCCATCCGACCGGAGTTTATGGGGTCCGATACGATCCATGCCAACGGAAGTATGTTGCTACAATCGGAATTGGAAAAGGCCGCACTAAATACCTTGGTGCGTTCAAGGAGAAGGCCATCGCCGTGGCCAAACGCAAGGCCGCAGAGCGCGAATATGGCTACTCTGAATTTCATGGCCGCCTGACGGCGTAAACCACATGACAACCGCGCGGCTTGGCAAGATAGGTATTGAAGTGATATACACTGTATCGAAGCAACCCAAGCCGCGCCATGTCTGCAACGCTATACCAGTTGAAACCGCCTCGCCGCGCTGACCTGACTGCGCCGCACGCTGCTGCACGCCGTCCAGTGAGTGAGCTGGCTGCACCGCTTCAAGTCACGCAGTCGCATTTATTCGCTGAGCTGGATGCCTGCGCCGACCGCTTCGACCGAAACACGGTAATGGACATGGTTGAGCGTTGGAAGCGACAGGCTTAGCTTTCACGGCTCTGAAACCTGTCTTGCAGTGATTTCCACGCGCCGAAGCCAATGACGAAATAGGCGACTGAATATCCCGTGCGGCAAATGAACTGAACGCAGCTATAAGCGAATGACCATTCATCAGGGGTGGTAAAGCTACTGAGATCGATTTCGAAACTCTCGAACAGGTCAAGCAGCGCACCTTTCGCCATTATGTCCAACACCTCTAAAAACAGGGGCATCCCTTCAGGGCGAACATCGCATGTCATATGCGATACGTTCAAAAGAAACGTTGCGTGCAAAATTGCAAGAACGAAGATGCCAATCAGTGCGGTCGACATGTAGTGGCCGCGATACTCTTTGCGCCATGGCTGATCAGGCCTTGTCTGTATCGTGCGCATCCTGTGCGCGGCCCCTCTCACGCTGAAGAACGCGAATATCAACACGGCGAAGATCAATACCAATTGGATCACGTCTGAAGTCATTTCGATGCCTTTCGTTCCGGCACTGCTGACACGATTCTTGGCCGAAATTGGGGCCGGGAACGCTAACCCGATCAATCACTCAAATGCATGGGGGCCATTGCATGAAATCGAACATCTCAGACCGCGCTAAAAAGCGCACTGTTGTAAAAGCCGACAATAACCGGTTGGGCAAACTGCATCCGCTCAATAAGGCCGCGACTCAGCGGGCGCGAGTCCGAATGGCCCGTATGCACCTGAACCGGGTGAAGTAGCGACCCGAAATGTCAAAGCTCACCTACCCGTCAAAAAAATCATTCAAGCGCACCGCACGCCGAGCCGCATTGTCGGCGGCATTTCTCGATCCGATGCGCTTTCACCGATCTGGCAGACTGCACTCCAAAAAGGCAAAGCGACATGGCTGAGATTTTCACTCTATCCGGCGATCCTATCGACCATGAGCCGACTCCGAATGCCGGGTTGGTCGAACACCTCGAATTCCTGCTGACGGAAGCCAAGGCCGGAAACCTTCGCGGCGCATTCGTCATTGGCCGTTTCGCTGATGGAGAGATTGAGAGCGGCTGGAATGGCGACACCTACCAAGGCAGTCTCGAAATGCTTGGCGCTCTGCATGTCGCCTCAACTGAGCTTGCTGCGCAATTGGCCTATGGCGTCGATGACGCTGACGCGGAGATGGAAGAATGACCACGTTAGATATGAAGGCCGGACTTGCGGTCACTGGCTGGCCAATAACGGCCCTGATCAATGATGACGCCCACGGCGATTGGATTTTGCAGGCATCGCCCGACAGCACAGAAACCGACTGCTGCACGGTACACAGATTGACCAAGGTAGGCATGGACGCAGTGCGAGCCAGATATACGCTCATCTTCACAGGCCACGTCTTTGCCGAGAATTCAACGTCGCTTGAACTGAAAGCCGACCGACCCACGCTTTACGACGCCGCCCTGCAAGCCGTTCGAGGCGCACATTTAGTTAAATAAGCCCTAACGGCTGCCACTTATGCTTAACCCTATGGGTGTTTCCTGTTCTGAACGAAAGGAATCACCATGCACGACATCATCAACAGCGCCGCAGCCATAGTCACCGCGATTGGCACATTTGGACTGTTCTTAGCCACCCTCGCCATAGTGCGCAGGAAGCGCGACGAACTCGATTAAATTGTTAAACCTAGGGTATGGTCCGCGTGACACCTTCCACCCACTCAACGGAAGGACACCAACATGATCGAACTCATCAACTCAGCATCAGCCGCAATCACCGCAGCCGGAACAGTCGGCCTATTCGTCGCCACCGTGTTCATGGTCAGAAGACGCCGTGACAAAGACGCCTAGGGGTAAATCGACACCTGCCGACACTTACCGCTGTTTCCAGCTAAAGTGCCAAGCACTTCGCAATTCCACAGCGCCCCGCCATATCGAATGAGCAATATCCATTTCTGATCCGACTGGCGCTCGCCGTTGACTAAATGAGACGAAATCACCTGCCCTGTCGTCAGAATATCTTTATGCGGCGTTATCGGAAAACTTTGAGCATTCGCCCCTTGAGGTAACAGACCAAAAACCCCAACGGCAAACGCCGACGCTAATAGTGTTGAACGCATCACCTCAAGTCCCTTCGTTTGTCTCGAACACCACGCATAAACGCTTGGCCCTATCAACGCAAAACAGTATAGTGGAAACACCCGTTCAGCTCAGCTCCACGCCAATAATCACGACGCTGCGCCAACGATGCTTCCTTACTCTGGCCAATAAACAAAAACTCAACCACTCACATAGAGAGGAACAACCACTCATGGCAGCGCCAAAGAATAATCGATTCTGGGAAGCAAGAGCCTCTCACGGAAGACCAGCACTATACGAAAACCCAGAAGACCTATGGAACGATTGTGTCGAATATTTCAATTGGGTCGCAGCAAACCCACTCGTCGATGCAGAAGTCCTCAAAGACAAGCTCAAGCACAAACTCGCCGCAAGACCGCGCATGAGAGCGATGACCATTTCGAGCCTCTGTCTATTCCTGCAAATCAGTGATGAGACGTGGCGGAACTATCGGAAGAAGAAAGATTTTCTGGGGGTCACCACGCGCGCGGAAAAAGTGATTTGGGATCAGAAGTTCAGCGGCGCGGCTGCTGGTATGCTTGAATCGAACATCATTGCCCGCGATTTGGGCCTGACAGATAAGCAGGAAATCAAGACTGCAATCGTAACCGTGCTTGAAGGCGACGATGACCTTTAGCCTCACTGAGAAGCAAGAGGAGCTGCGCCAATTACTGCGTGGGCTGCAAACGCACACCATGGCGTTTGGTGGTTCTCGATCCGGTAAGACGTTTGGCTTCGTGCATACGATTGTGAAGCGTGCCAGCCTTGCACCGAACTCGCAGCATTTGTTGGCCCGCTTCCGTCATGCCGATGCGCGCACCAAGCTGATGATGAAAACGCTGCCGGAAGTCATGCGCATGGCCTACCCGGAATTGCCTTACAAGGTGAACAAGCACGACCAGTTCGCCACGCTGCCCAACGGTGCCGAGCTTTGGTTTCAAGGTCTCGATGACGATGAGCGCACCGACAAGATTCTTGGTTCCGAGTATGCGACCATCTATCTGAACGAGTGCAGCCAGCTCAGCTTTGAAACGGTCGAGAAAGTGCGGTCTCGCTTGGCGCAGACGGTGCACAAGGATAACGGTAAGCCGCTGGCGCTGCGAGCCTACTACGATTTGAACCCGGAGACCGCCGCGCACTGGTCGTATCAGGAATTTATCGCCGGGCTCAATCCGATTGATGGCCACCCTGTTGATGACATGGCCGACTATGCCACGATCCAGATGAACCCGACCGACAACCCGCACTTGTCCGAGAACTATCTGCGCCTGCTGGGCCGCATGTCGATGCTGCAACGCAAGCGCTTTTTCGAAGGCAACTATCTGCTTGCCTTGCCCGACAGCCTGTGGACGCCAGACATGATTGCAGAGGCGCGGCAGAAAGAGACGCCAGAAATCCATGCCATGAAACGCATTGTGGTGTCCGTCGATCCGGGCGGCACGGTGAAGGGCGACAAAACCGGCATCGTGGTGGCTGGGATTGATTACCACAACGAGTTTCACATTCTGGCCGACCTATCGCTGAACGGCACGCCAGCCGAGTGGGCTTACATGGTGGTCTGGGCCTATCGCTATTTCGATGCAGATTGCATTGTGGTCGAAACCAACTTTGGCGCTGACATGTGCCAGCACACCATTCGCACAGCGGCACCGCCTGAGATGCGCCGGGCCTTCCGGGTCAAGGAAGTGCGCGCCAAGCGTGGCAAGGTGGTACGCGCTGAGAAGATCGTGGGCACGTTCGAGAACGGCGAGGTGAGCTTTTCCGATGAATTGTGCGCACACTGGCCGACAGGCGACGACGCGCCTAAGCGGCCCGCTGGCCATGAAAAAAGCACCGAGTTGTTTGACCAGTTGATGAGCTTCGTGCCCGGCGACACTCGCCGCAAAGGCAAATCACCCGATAATGGCGACGCCATGGTTTACGCCCTGATCGAACTGAGCGGCCAGAATGCGCGCCGCACTCGAAAGGGCATCAAATGGCAGAATCCATCTGGCGACGTTCACGCCCTCACATAGGCCGTTTTCGGCGCTGAGTGGCAAGAAACTGGTAAGAAAAACGGCCACCAATTTGATTTCTGTAATGTCTTCAAAGGCGAGTGGCGGCAAATGTTGCCGCAACACTGCCTGTTTCACCAGTTTCCGGCCCGCCTAGGTGCCGGATTGGCGCTGTCCCGCCGACCAAATCTATTATTTGCGTGGGCGGCGCGTCCGCTTCCGGCGTTGGTGGGGACATAAGCGAGTGACTTAAGTCGCCCTTTTTAGGACGCACGCAATCGCTTCTGTCGTACGCTAACTCAAAATGGCGACCACATATGCACAATCCGATTAGCATCCTGCACGGCGTAATAGTCTCGACAGTTTTGTGCTCCCGCCAGTTTGTGCACGGCCTTCGGAAACAACTTTGTTTTAAAGCGAGGTTTGATTGGGTGTTGGCTAGGGGTGCAGTGCGCGGGCCACTCGATCTCAGCGTCATTCTTGAGCCTAAAACTCATCGCCTGTTGGTTAGTGTCTAGGTCATGAAATTCATGAATATCGACCGCTGTCTCGGGCATCCAACTGGGAAACCAACCTCGTTCAAACGCTCCGTCTTCGCGAACTGCATTCAGGTCCTCGTATTGACTGTGCATTCGCAATCCATCGCACGCTGAGACGAATATCGAAATCAGACACACAATAATGATGCACGTTGATTGGCTCGTCGGCATATTCGATGGCGTATATCTAAATTGTGCCCGAAAATAGATGAAGACCAAATGTCCTAAACTCGCCCCAGAACAGTCGCTCGTGCCATGTCTGCTTTCGGCGTCAAAGCGGACGTTGCGCCGATGAGAAAATTATGAATTCATCCAACTATGCAATCCCAACATATAACCCAACTTCTGTTCGAAGCCTGCGCGAGAATCGAGAGTGCGGAAAAGCCCGAGAATTTCGATTTTAAAGACTTCTTTGCGTCTGTAGGGTGCGATACTAAGGTATCGACGCTCCTCGCAGATTATCTGGTTTGTGCGTGTGGAAGAGGGTTTGCGAGAGAGGTTGGTATGGACCTATCCGCCACCTACAAGCGACGACGACCCAATGGTTCGTGGAGCGCAGAAATCCGATACGACGATGACCCGACCTGGTTGATAGTTGAAGAGTTCGTCGAAACGATCCGTTTAAGTCAAAATTCAAGACGTCAGTTTAGCCTGATCGCCAGTCTTAGCGCAGAGGTCGATGCGATCAACTCAGCTCTAAATGACGGCAAAACCCTGGAGGAGTTAAAGGGAACAAGGTTCTCCGGCGCCTTCTACAAACCACTTTAAACCGCACCCCGCAGCGAATCCGTCGCAGCGTCCGCTTTCGGCGTCGGAGCGGACGTTAAACCTCTTCATCCCGAACGAATTTCTCGCCCATCCGAACAAACGCCACTCCCGGTGGTTCAGTTAGGTGCGAGATTATCGCAGGATCGTAGTTCGCGATCGTATTCACATCATACATTTCGATGTTCTTTGGATCATTCGCGTATTCATCGGTTTCGGTTCCCGCGAAGAACCGCCATCCAGAGTCAAATTTGTTGTCAGGTTCTTCTCGATACATATAGCCGACTAAGCTGCCATCGACGGTGATCAAATCAGTCGCGAGACAGCTCCCGAAGCCTGTCGCCAATCTACGAAGGCCGTCTGCCGCTTTGAGAAATTTCTTTTGCATCGTTTCTGGGTAGCACTCATTCCAAACAATGTCCGCTCTCGGCGTCAAAGCGGACATTATCTATCAATTGGACGCATCTTCTTGCAAAACAAAACGCCCGCGCTCAGCGACTGACGGATATGGGTCAGTTTCTAGCTGTCTAGCAATTTCAAGTTCAAATTCGGTGAGGTTACCTTTCCTGGTGACAAGTCCGTCACCAGCAACCCTGCGGACGGAAGCTGCCGGATCGTTAGCCGCCGCTTCGATTAGCTCTGCGTCAGACAGTCCATGATCGATTGAGCGGATCGATAGTTTTGGCTCTTTCACTCGTTCTCCGAGAGATTTGTCAGTCCATCGCCACTGCCACCCCACCTGCCAAACCGCTTGTCGTTGTAAAAGCATTCGGTGAGCTAAAGCGCGAACAGCAGGTTGTACTGCCTGCTTTGCCAGTCGAGGTAAAAACGTATCCAATGCGGGACGCCGACTTGCCTGTCGAAGAATTGTGGCAGCGGGACCGCTATCGGCCCTTTCGATTGTATCAGCTAAGCGCGACGCGACGGATTCGCGGTCCGTGATAGTATCCAAGACTTGAAGGTCGCGGTCTTCCAATCGCCCCCATGTGGACCGAACTGGCAACAATACCCAAGCTACCGACACGATAATCTCGGTATCCGATTTGGCCAAAACCTCTTTGACAGCGATTCTGGCGGCCTCTCTTACTTGAGGAACCCAGTCGTTTAATCTGCGCAGCAGAATCGCCAGTAGAAAGGCGGTTGGTGCTCCGGATTTAATTGTTCGAAGTGCTCTCTCGCGTCGAAATCCATCGCCACTAAACAGATCAAACCACGGAACGACAAAGCGGTGATCCTCTCGTCGTTTCCATAATTGACGTCGACTATGCTCGTATTGCGCCTTGTATATAGTCGACCTAATTTCGCTCTCGCATTGGGCGATGTGCTTCAAAGCTATTGAATCGGTTTGTTCTACGAATGAGGCGAGCGCATCATCATCTAAATTCCCCTTAAGAATTGATGCGGCAACGTGGAACACTGCGTCGTGCTGGGGAGGCGATAACTTGAACTTCGACATGACCCAAAGAGCTATGTAGCACTCTGCTGTAGCATGGAAGACTCGGATGCCTCAGCACGTCCGCTTCTGACCCAAAGAAGTCATTACGAGCTACCGTTGTGGGACGAAATAGGCCGCTCGTCATTGTTCTTTTGACGAAGGCACCAGCCACGCCCCTCATTTTCTAATCCAACCGCCGTCGCCGTTAATCTGATTGCGGCATCATTCCTGATCGGGCAAACGCGGCCCTTGATCACCCATGGCTCCGCTGCCCTTAATTGGGTGGCGGGGCTTCATTGATTCTGGGCGGCGTGTTCGTGGCGTGGCCTGATCAGGCCGCATTAAACACCATAATCGCGATCACCATTAGTGCTGCGAATATACCGCCTAACCACGTAAGTGCGCCTCGGTGCTTGTTTCTATTGTGGGCCTTCTTGAGCATCGAAACGACCTCAACGCCGACCGCGATAAGCACGAAAGGCGCTAAGACAACAAACGCAAGCGGTGACCGCAAGAATACCGCTAAGCCGATTATACCGACTATAACCAGCACACCGAAAAAGAGAGTTTTCACAGCTCAAGCCAATTCGCACATACTAGACTCGATATTCCGATCCGCCATCAGCATATCGCGGCGGATTTATTGGCCAAGGCGGGGTTATATCGCCTCACGGTATTGCTCTTATGCATATGGCGACGAGCGTCCATCAGACGCCCAATTTCATGTTGATGCGATTGAAATCTTCGCCAATGTCTTTTCGCAACGATCTAATCTCATGGCCAAAGTGCAACCACATGAGCAAAATCAACAAGTGTGGCAGCGTAAGTGCCTCTTCGATGAATGCGAAAAACTCTGTCATGGCGAATTCCTTTGTTGAGGTTGTAAAATCGTTAGTCCCGATACCGCTTTTCATCGTCGGCATATTTCCACGTCATGAGCGGGCCGAGGCAGAACGCAATCAGGACGTTCCACTGATACTGCCAGCCGATCAGTAAGGCGGGAATGATGGCCAGCAGCGTCGCAGCGATGGTGGCGGCCTTGCGTCGGTCGCTCCACTTGGTTTGCCAGAACGTTTTGAACAGGGCGGCCAGACTGAGCACGACGAGGTAAAAGCCGATGAGCCATGCGATGACGATGCCGAGAAACACGCCCTGCTCTTGAAGCCATTCAGCCATTGTCAGTCGCTCCTAGTCACAGCACCTCACACTTGCCGGTTCGCACCAGATCGCCATCAACGTAAATGAATTCACCAGCTAAAAAAGTGTTGATCCGAAAGAGCTCCATAACCGTGCTCGCGGGGCCTTTAAAAATTCTGACTGCCTTCATGGCATTGGCGGATGATCCGGCCTCTAAAACTTGAAACTCATACGAGCCGGTTTCACCTTGAAACCTTAATAGCCCTGATGTTGAGTCAAATATGATCACCTCATCAAGGTCGTCGATGGTGCGCGCCCAATCATTTTTGACGAGCTTGCCATTAGTTTCGAGCTGCGACACGCTCAAGACTTCGCATCGATAGATGGCGTCTGCTTGCGCTGCGGCAAAGCCAATGAAGGCGTAGATCGTTGCGATGAGGTATTTCATGGTGAGTCCGGTTTTTGCCCCGGTTCTATGAGCCCTCTTCTGGCTCAAAAGTCTATACTCGGTACAACCCTGAAAGCCTTTCGCACTTACCCGTGCGCAAGGTAAATGAACTCGCCTTGCGTAAACGTCTGGTTTTGAATGGTTTCCATGACGGCGCTGGATGGCCCTTGTTTTATGCGAGAGGCTTTCATTGCGTTTACAGATGACCCCGCGCTGGCCGCAGAGCAGGATGCGGCAGAGAGTGCCCTGCTTCGCGTTGCTCGGTTGAAACGTGCGCGGCGCTGACCGTTGACTGATGATGACTAGAGTGCATTTTTACCAACAAACAGCATGGGGGTGACGATGATCAAAACATCATCAAGTGCAACGGTTCTGGCTTTATTTTTTCTGGTCTGGAGTTGTGCGGAAAGCGGCGAAAGTAAACACGCAAATGAGCTGACGACAACTCACGAAGAGACTGTGACCACCTATTCCGGTCTGAGCGTACCTCTTGAGCAGTTCGTTCTCGACGTAAAACAAATGTCACCCGCTGCATTTTCGTTGAAGTATGGAGACGAAGCAGCGGATAACCGTATGTTTGATTACGGCCCCGGTGCAGACCCGATCAGAGACCTGATGGCTGGAAACCAAGAACTGTCGCGACAGCAAAAACTCGATCTTGCCCATCGCATTCTGGGTGCGGGCGAATGACCCGGTACGATGCAGCGAA
The DNA here is from genome assembly GCA_043513745.1 of Hyphomonadaceae bacterium. Lineage (GTDB taxonomy): Bacteria > Pseudomonadota > Alphaproteobacteria > Caulobacterales > Hyphomonadaceae > Henriciella. Next base: position 2,572,562 of record CP121341.1, on the reverse strand, counting down.
AGGCATCGAGTAGGAACTGTCAGAGTAAAATTGCTTGAGGCAACCCTGCCCCGGTTTTAGTCTCGGCGTCATGTCGAAAAATCCATTCCGCTATTTCAACACCTCACCTGAAATCATCCGGTTGGCGGTGATTCTGTACGTCCGATTTCCAATTTCGTTGCGAAATGGCGAAGACCTGCTCCATGAGCGCGGTACCGACGTGAGCCTTGAGAGCGTACGCTATTGGTGGAACAGTTTGGATCGATTTTTGTCTCAGAGATTCGCACGAAACGATCTCAATCGATGCGGCAAAGTCCCCAGTGGCGCTGGCATCTCGATGAGGTTTTCGTCAAGATTAACGGCAAGCAGCACTATCTCTGGCGCGCCGTCGATCACGAAGGGGAAGTTCTGGAAAGCTACGTTACCAAACGGCGGAATCGTAAGTCAGCATTGCGATTCCTGAAGAAAGCCATGAAGCGGTACGGCAATCCGGAGGTCGTCGTGACCGACCGACTGGCCTCATACCGGGCGGCCATGAAGGTCATTGGAAATGAGGGTCGCCAGGAGGTTGGCAGGCACAAGAATAACCGTGCCGAAAATAGTCACCTCCCCTTCCGAAGGAAAGAACGAGCCATGCTTCGTTTCAGGTTGATGCGAAGTCTACAAAAGTTCGTCGCCGTCCATTCCTCAGTCCATAACCACTTCAATCACCAGAGAAACATCGAACGCAGACCCAGATTTAAAGACCTTCGCTCCGCTGCCCTTCTCGAATGGCGCGAACTTCTTGCTGCCTGAACGACAAGCCCACAATGGGATGCTGGAGACTGGTTCGCATTAGTCTGACACCACCCTTTTGCTAGCTTTTCAGAAACCGCAAGCGGCCGTTCTGGGGCGAGTGAAGGACGCTGAGCTGATCAACAGCGATACCGTTCGGGGGGGTATTTCAAATTCGTGGACCACCTCGCAAACGGTATGGATGGTCATTAATCGAAGCTATTGTAATTCCAACTTTGCCCACCATATACAAAGTTGGTCTTCGCTGGCGCTTTCTGGATGAATGCGCTGAGTAGTTTCGATCTCGCGGCCAAATCGAACAATATAGTTTGCACTCGGGCTCCGGCATTTCGGCTTCGTGGAAGCCCGTGCGCGCGCCTGCGGATTGTTGGACCCGATAGTCTGACTATGGGAGTACGCGCGTGGTCAAAAGGATCAACAAAAAGCTGGTCACCTTCCAGTTTCCATTTTCGATTGATGACATTGGAAAGCAGCTACCGGCTGGGGAATATACGATCGAATCTGAAGAGGAATCGATCGCCGGATTGTCGTTTCTAGCCTATCGGCACATCGAGACAATTCTCGTGGAGCGCCCCCCAAAAGGAAAGCCAGGCGCAACCCATTATTGGTCAGTGGATCACGAAGCCCTAGCGAAAGCGATTGAAGCAGACTCCGATCGTTTCCTTGAATCTAAACGCACTGCCGCTAGCGCCCGGCAAACCTCAAGCCAGGAAACAGAGAATGAATAGGTATTGCAATTACCTCGGCTGGTTGATCATGCGTAAATCATCCATTGTCGCATCTACAACGATGCTGCTGCTCGCTTCATTTGCCGCTGCGTCTGCGCAAACAACAGTTGCCCCAACCGTCCCGGACAACGCAATCGAGCAATCCTACGGCCAAGGCTGGTCCTGCAATACTGGATTCCGAGAAGCAGCTGGAACATGTTTAGCCGTGGTCGCTCCAGCAAATGCATACCTCAATGATAGGCAGTACGGAACAGGTTGGGATTGTCTTCGCGGGTTCAAGGCCGCAAACGGAGCGTGTCGAGAAGTCATCATTCCCGCAAACGCCTACCTTAAGGCAGATGGCGAGAGCTGGGAATGCGTGCGCGGGTTTGCGAGGGAAAGTAACGTCTGTCGACAGATCAATGTCCCGACTAACGGATACTTGTCCGGAAGCACTTACGGAGTTGGGTGGGCGTGTTCACGCGGTTACCGAAAAATCCATGACGAGTGCGAGGCGATCAATGTGCCTGAATATGGCTACCTCACGGATTTATCCTATGGAACGGGATGGGAATGTACACGTGGGTTTTCAGCCCGCGCGCTGGAGTGCGTGGAGGTCGTTGTTCCTGACAACGCTCATCTGACAGACTCGGGTGATGATTGGCGATGCAATCCCCTTTATGAAAAGCAGTTGCGTGGATGCGTTGGCAAAACGCGATGAAAACTCGTACATCAAATATTCAATCGCCCGCGCCGAAATCGGGTGGAATAGAGATCGTGACAACTGAAACGGCGGGCATGCGAGAGAGCGGTTTCGGCTCTGTCGAGACCTGCCGAGGTATCGCGGACGTTCTGGGCAGAGAACATTCAGGTGTTCGGTTCAACCTAGTTACGTCTAAGAGTGACCTTCGAGAAATCGTTGATCGACGCCCTGATCTGGTAATCCTTTGCGTCAAATATATTTTTGATGATCTCGGCGGAGAAGTAATTTGGTTATCTGATTTCTTCGATCGCAACAAATTATTGCACTCGGGGTCAGCGTTCAAGACGCTGGAGTTTGACTCAAACAAGAGCATCGCGAAAACCTTTCTTCGAAACAAAGGCGTCGCGACGGCAGAGTTTTTTCTCGCGCGTCCTCAGCAGTTCAGCGTCGATGAAGAGTTGCCGCTCGACTATCCACTGTTTGTGAAGCCGTTGGACGCGGCGAATGGGAATGGAATTGACGACGATTCTATCGTTCGTGATTTCCCCAGCTTCGAGGCGAAAACTCGTTCCGTCGTCGATAACTTTGGCCGAGTCGCGCTTGTGGAACGGGTCTTAACAGGAAGAGAATTTACCGTCGCGATTCTTGGCGAAGGCTCCAATCAATCACCACATGCAATACCGGTAGAGATTATCGCCCAACCTAACAAACACGGCGACAGAATCCTCGGAGCCGAAGCGAAAGCCGCAAACCGAGAAGTTCTTCAGGCCGTCCACGGGGAGCTCCGTTCTCGAGTTGCAGAGTTCGCTCTACGTGCATTTGGTGCTCTGGGCGGGCGTGATTTCGGTCGGATTGACATCAAGATGGATGCTCGGGGCGTTCCTCACTTTTTAGAGGCCAATCTAGTCCCAGGAATGACGAGGGACAGCAGTTACTTCCCAGAGGCATGCCGAATTGATGCTGGGTTATCCTATAGAGACGTGGTTCTCAAAATACTCGACCTGACTTTGCAACGAAAATCCGTCCCTGCAACGGTTTAGCCCGTCAACCTCCTTCGTCCGGAAGGGCGATAGAGAACATTGAGGAGTATGCATGATAGAAGGCACAATAAAGTACTATAATTCCGAACGAAGATTTGGACTTATAAAACGAGCAGATGGCGAAAGAGATATTCGTTTCTTGTCTGATGCCTTGGTGAAAGCTGGCGTCGCTTCCGCATCCGCAGGCCAAACCGTCGAATTCGAACTTGTTGTTGATCCCGCTTCCAAAAAGCTCACAGCGGGCAAACTTCAATTCAAATAAGCGCTGAGCTGCGCTTCGAAACAGCTCAGCTCCGTCATCTGCGACGAAAGACAAAGATATGATCTTCATCACGCTCCAAAACCTTGATCGAAATGTAGATGAGCACATTAATCCCGCGCACATTGCGAGATTGCGCGACGTTCAAAGCCGCGACCAGAAAAAATGCACCGTGACATTTAGCTCAGGCGATACACTGACCGCCCTTGGTTCAGCGGACGAATTACTCGCGCTGATCCGAGATGCCCACCAATAAACCCTGCGGGTTTGTGTTCTGTCGATAGCCATCAGATCACTGCGAGAATTGACAATAGACGGAATGCTAATTCGCCATCTGAACAAGATCAAAATGGAGACTGAACACTATGCCAAACGCATCAAATAAGACCGCACCCAAACAGGCTAAGGTCAATAATGAGAAGAACGCGGGCGACGCACCCGCTCTGGCCGGGGCAATCGACCTGCCAGAAGGAGTAATTGCCGTGAAAACCGTTCAATACAAAGTCGGGCCGTACACGTATTCCAACCTTGATGACGCACTGGCAGAGCGTCGTCGGCAAAACACCAAAAAGGGGCAGAGGAAGTAACACAATGGCGGAAACGAACGCCCTGTCGTCGACCACTTGCCCGCGAAAAGGCGGGTCTCAAAAACTATTGCGAGCAGGACTTTTGTGCCTCTTGGGAATTTTCTCGGTCGAAGGCGCTAGAAGCCAGGTGGCCTCTGGAGAAATTCCAGAAAATGCCACGGCCCAAGAAAGTCGATCAGGCTGGACTTGTGACGCGGGGTATCGATCAAATGGATCAGAGTGTCTCGAGATTTCGGTCCCGAACAACGCTTATGCAACGAACTCTGCGTTTGGACGCGGCTGGGAGTGCCATTATGGATTTGAACGTGAAGCTGACTTATGTCACCCGTTTGCTGTCCCCGAAAACGCGTATCTTGGTTATTCCGGCTCGAGCTGGTCGTGTGATCGAGGCTATCAGCGAGAAAGAGATACATGTGAGGCAATCCCGCTTCCCGAAAATGCCTATCTGACGGACCGTGGATACGGGGCAGGTTGGGAGTGTGAGCGCGGTTACGCGCAAGTCCGGCTAACCTGCGAGCGCATAGATGTCCTTGCCAATGGTTTTCTTACCAGCAGCCTCTATGGTGGAGGATGGGCTTGTGAACGAGGGTTCTTGCAGACAGGGTCTGACTGCACTCGGGTAAACCTGCCTGCGAATTCGCACCTGAATTATTCTGGCGATGGGTGGGACTGCAATCGGCCATACACTCAAGTCGGTCAAACCTGCGAGATGCCCTAAAGACAAGCCCGCTGCAATGAATGCTGGGATTGGAACGCGTCCGACAATCATCAGATACAAAAACGATATCGGGATCTGGAAAATATACATCGCCCAGAAGCAGTTCGTATGCATTGGCGCAAGTGCGCCACATGATCACCCACATATCTACCTGCAAATGGGTGACGCGAACAACATCATCTGTCCGTACTGTGCCACCCATTACTCTTATCTTCGCGAATTGCATGGTGATGAGACTGATCCTGCCGGCTGCGCAGATCGGGTCGACAACGAACAATAGAAGAAGGCTGGTGGCACACTCCAACGAAACTCAATCGCCGCAAAAGCGAATGTCGTCACTTGCTCAATTTGCGGAAACGATCAACGGCGGGTTTAGGGCGTTTTTTTGCCTCTGAGCTAATGACTTCTTTTGCTCGCCAAGCGGCCTTATCCCAAAGACCGCCCGGTAGGCCCTTTATAAGCCCGCTCGACCTTCGCGACGCGCAACTCATAGTGGTCGTACCATCTCTCGATGCCGTTCTTTTGTGCCAGCAGGTGTTGCGTCTGCTGCTTCCATGCGAGAATGCTCTCTTCATCGTTCCAGTATGAAACGGTGATACCCAAACCATCTGCGCCACTGGTGGTCTCGATACCCAGATATCCAGATTGACGCTCCGCCAGCTCAACCAGCGCGCTTCCCATGTCGTCATACCCGTCTCGACTATCTCCCAGAACGCTTGTGAAAATCACCGCGTAGTATGGTGGCTCCGGCGTATTCGAAAAACCTTCCATGGTCGCTTATGCTCCAACTTCAAATCTGCGGCTTTGGATTTCGGTAGCCGGCCACACAAGACTACCAACGCTCACCATCAAAGATTCGCGCAAAGACGCCACCCGATTCTTGCTAATTTGAATGTGAAGCAAACAAATGTTGCTCACGTTTCAGACCTCATTGTTTGACGTTTGGATAAGCCAAAATGCCAATGGAACCGAGAACAGCGAAGATCGTCCAGGGATAAGGCGCCGGTGTGGTCCAAACGATGGGATCGCCAAGCAGAGTAGTTAGTCGAACGGTATTTTCAATTACGTTGACAATACCCGTTTCAGTGTTCCTCCGACAGCCTCCTAATAGCGTCCAGATATGTATCCGCGCATAACTTCCGCTTCAGTAGCGATTTCATCCAACCGGTGCTGAATAACATCTTGAATGCTGAGGAACCCTACGAGTCGGTCATTGTCGATAACTGGAACGTGTCGGATGTTATGCTGCGCCATAATAGTACGGACGAGTGCCACTTGGTCGTGAACATTGCACGTGATGACATCCCTGGTCATTAAGTCGCCCACGTCTGCATCTAGGACATCGTCACCGATGGTCCTCAAACCACGAACGATGTCTCGCTCAGATATGATGCCCAACAAGGTATCGCCATCATCGGTAACGGCCAAGGCGCCGACATCCTGTTCTTCCAGATATTGAAGTACGGAGCGGATGCTCGCGTTTGAAGGAACAGAGGGAAACTTTTTGCTTTTTGATTGTAAAATGCTGTTTACTGACATGATCAAATTCCTGGAAAAGAAGGTGAGAATAACGGGCGACCAAGTTCAGCCGCCCGATATCGTTTGGGAATGAAGTTCGAGCAAACTACGGCGCGAGCAATCTAGTGCCGTCGACAGTTTTCTGCCATGTGCGTCCCGGGTTCTGTTTCGTCCTTAAGACCGTCCCCCAGAGATGACACAGGTTAGAAGCCCATACCGCCCATGTCTGGCATGCCGCCGCCAGCCGTACCTCCAGTGTCGGCAATTGGAGCTTCAGCGATTGCCGCTTCGGTCGTGACGAGCAGACCAGCAACAGAGGCAGCGTTTTGCAGCGCAGCGCGAACCACTTTTGCCGGATCGATGACACCGCTTTCGATCAGGTTTTCATAGGTTTCCGTTTGCGCGTTGAAGCCGAAGCCTTTGCCTTTTCCGCGTCGGATTGTGTCAACAACGACAGATCCTTCAACACCCGCATTCTCAGCGATCTGACGAACCGGAGCTTCGAGCGCCTTGCGCACGATATCAATGCCGGCCTGCTCGTCTTCATTCTCTGCGATTAGGTCGATACTACCAGCCGCCGAAAGCAAAGCCGTTCCGCCACCCGGAAGGATACCTTCCTCAACCGCAGCACGGGTCGCGTTAAGCGCATCATCGACACGGTCTTTACGCTCTTTCACTTCGATTTCAGTGGCACCGCCAACCTTGATCACGGCAACACCGCCAGCGAGTTTCGCCAGGCGCTCTTGCAGTTTCTCACGGTCATAATCAGAAGACGTATCTTCGATTTGCTTACGGATCTGACCGACCCGCGCTTCGATGTCTTTCTTGGTGCCAGCACCTTCGACAACGGTTGTGTCGTCTTTGGTAATACTCACGCGCTTGGCTGTACCGAGCATATCGAGCGTGACGTTCTCGAGCTTGATGCCGAGATCTTCAGAGATCACCTGACCACCTGTCAGGATCGCGATGTCTTGAAGCATGGCTTTACGACGATCGCCGAAACCAGGGGCTTTGACAGCAGCGATTTTCAATCCTCCTCGCAGCTTGTTGACAACCAGAGTAGCCAGCGCATCGCCGTCGACGTCTTCAGCAACAATCAGAATTGGTCGCTGAGACTGAACAACAGCTTCCAGGATTGGCAACATTGCTTGCAGCGAAGACAGCTTTTTCTCATGCAGAAGGATGTATGGGTCCTCCATCTCAGCCGTCATCTTGTCGGCATTGGTGACGAAGTAGGGCGACAGGTAACCGCGATCGAACTGCATGCCTTCAACCACGTCGAGCTCAGTTTCGAGAGACTTGGCTTCTTCGACAGTAATGACGCCTTCATTGCCGACTTTTTCCATCGCCTTGGCAATCATATCGCCGATTTCAGCGTCGCCATTGGCAGAAATAGTGCCTACTTGCGCGATTTCGGTATTGGATTTTACCTTCCGAGAGTTTCTTGCAAGCTCCAGCACGACTTCGATCGTCGCTTTATCTATGCCGCGCTTGAGGTCCATCGGGTTCATACCCGCAGCCACCCGCTTCATACCCTCTCGAATAATTGCATGGGCAAGAACCGTCGCGGTCGTTGTGCCGTCACCAGCAACATCATTAGCCTTTGATGCCACTTCTTTCAGCATTTGTGCCCCCATATTTTCGAACTTGTCTTCAAGCTCGATTTCTTTTGCAACCGTGACACCGTCTTTCGTGGTGCGCGGCGCACCGTAAGATTTTTCTATAACCACGTTACGGCCTTTCGGACCGAGAGTGATCTTCACAGCGTCAGCCAGAATCGTGACGCCCTTGAGCATTTTTTGGCGGGCTTCAGACCCGAATTTTACAGTTTTGGCAGCCATTTCAGGACACCTTTCAAATAGAGATTAAAACGAATGCGTCGTGAGAAAGCGATCAGAAGGGCTTAACCTTCGATGACGCCCATAATGTCGCTTTCTTTCATGATCAGCAGATCTTCACCGTCGACTTTGACTTCGGTGCCGCCCCATTTGCCAAACAGGACTTTGTCGCCTTTTTTGACATCGAGCTTGTGGACGGAACCGTCTTCTCTGATGGTGCCTTTACCAACGGCAACTATTTTGCCTTCTTGAGGCTTCTCAGCGACAGTGTCGGGAATAATGATCCCTCCGGCAGTTTCTGAAGCTTCTTCTACCCGGCGCACAAGCACTCGGTCATGTAATGGACGGAACTTCATTTTTTATTGGTCCTTGCCAATAGCAGGTCGGTCTGGGCACCGCTGAGACGCGGCTGCAACCCAGCCCTTTTTGGCACTCGGTGCCGGCGACTGCTAACGCCAATCGATTAAGTGCTCCTGCTAGCGCCTCGTTTCAATACCACTCGCGAAAAAACTTAGAGCATGCCTGAAGAAAACTGTTTCCGGCTCATTGGTATGGCTTATTGAGTGTGCACAAAGGCATGACTAATCGGCAAAACCTATCATAGATTTCAACCGAAACTTTCTCTTTTTCAAGACACTAATGAGCGACCCAGAGGTCAATTCCGCTTCAGTCGATTAGGTAACAGTTCGACACGGTCGACATCTCTAAACTCTTTGTAATCGTTCAGAAATCAAAGATCGCTTGCCAAGATCCCACTACTGCGGCTTAGGCGAATGGGCGTCCTACTCGCGCGAGGAGGTTTATTCCTCTCACCATAGCGTCCGGAGAGTAGCCGGCGCACTCTAGAAATGGAGAATCCGCATGATGACAGTGCGGTGTTACCTTGCTCCCTCAACCATAGAGGGGCTGGGAGTGTTTACCTCTCATCATATTTCCCAAGGCGAAATCATTTGGCAATTTGACCCAGAGTTCGATCAAGTATTTCCGATCGGTTATCCAAAGACGCAGCCTAACCACATTCGGGAGTTCTTGGAGCGCTATACCTATGTCCATCCAAACAATCCAAGTCTCATCGTTTTGGATTCCGATGAGGGCAGGTTCATGAATCATGATGATGCCCCGAACACCGACTATAGCAATCCGGAAATCGGCGTTGCGCTCAGAGACATCAATGCAGGAGAAGAGCTGACATGTGACTATCGCCAATTCACAATCGGACCCTTGAAACATCAACCCCCACGACACCGTGTTTCACTTCTACCCATAGCGGCGCCAAGAAGTCGTCGATTGTTTCATCGCGGACATTAGACCCTCGAAACGGGAGCCATACATCTATTGCGTCCGATCACTTTGGTAGAATTGAAACTACCCCGAACTTAGGTTCGGGGTAGCAACACATTTAATCTATTTCTTTGTTTTATTGGGGGTTTCCAGCTCTTTCGAGTTCGACGCAGACGGCTTTCTTTGGCCAATTCTCGTCAATGATTGAAAGCTTGGTTTTTCGTTTGTTCGTCGAACAAAAGCCATAGCAATGCACTTTGAATGGCGCCTCTTGATTGTGGCGCGAACGCCCTTTGGGGATCTCGGGCGTGTTTATAGTCTCACCGTCTCAAGTCAGTGGCAATCGGAATAATTCAATTTTCCGTGATTTGGCTCAACGGAGTAAATCGACTGAAACACGGCCTCTATGATCCGCCCAAGTCGCCATGATTTCTGCAATGCACTTGAAAATGCTCTGCATATTTCTGGGCGGTTTCAGTCGCGCGCGCCAAAATCTTCGCTGCAATAAATAGTAGTAGTTGGGCGATCAAATCCATGCCACAGGCGATGACCGGTTCTGGAGATGTTCAATGCGAGCATATCGATCTGCATTTGCGCTGATCAGCGCTGTTTGGTTCTTGCAGCTCGCAGGAGGCATTCTTGGTATTGTGACACCGCTTGGGCTCCAAGACATGGGGCTAAACACGACCTGGATCGGGATAATCGCCGCGCTGCATGCGGCGGGCTTTATGATTGGTGCTGCGTATGCGCCGCGCATTATCCGTAGAATTGGCAACATACGCTGTTTCTCAGTGGCCGCCGCTATTTGTGGTATCGGCTCTCTTTGTTTGTATCTTGCCCCTACAGCGACGGGCTGGACTGTCGTGAGGATCCTTCAGGGCATCGGGTTTGCGATGATGTTCACCGCTGCCGAGGCCTGGTTGGGAGAAGCCATTGAGCCCGAACAGCGCGGCGGCGTGATGGGGTTCTATCATGTGGTTGCGAAACTGGCATTGTTTACAGGACCTGTTTTGGTCATTGGCTACAGTGCATTGGATCCTGGAAATTATATTCTCGCGGGCATCTTTTTGGCGTCAGCGCTGATCCCGATTTGCCTAACTTATCAACCCGAACCCTCTCGCGACGAGGTTGAACCACAATCTGTTCGATCGCTCGTTCGACGGGTTCCTTCTGCTGCTATCGGTGTCTTTCTTGCGGGCGTGATCAACACCGGAACGCTGGCGCTATTGCCGATCTATGCAGGGACTTATGCGCTCAACGGACAAGAAACTTATTTTGTTGTCCTGACCTATGCCGTTGCCAACGCGGGCGGCCTGATCAGCCAGTGGCCTTTTGGCAGACTTTCTGATCATGTCGATCGACGGTCAGTGATTGCCGGAATGGCTGTGTCATCAGGCGCGGCCGCTCTTGGATTGGGCCTAATGTCTGGCGACATTTCCCAGCCGGTGATGCTTGCTTTACTTGCATTATGGGGAGCTGGATCATTGTCTTTCTATGGCATTAGCGTCGCACACGGGATCGACCGTGTCCGGTCAGAGGACGTCACTCAGCTGATGTCAGGCCTGCTCTTTGTTTGGGCTGCCGGGTCCGTCATTGGACCCATCGCATCAGGATTGGCGATGCGCGCCGGGTTCGGAGCGGCAGGCCTGTTTTTGCTCGCCGGCGTTCTACTCCTGATACTCGCAGCGAGCATGTTGGTGCGACGAGCATCCAAAGCAGGTCCCACAGATGCGGCTCAAGAAGACTGGAGCCTCACCGCTCCAATGTCTGTCGCAGGAGCCGACCTAGACCCAAGGGCCCCCGACGATTTGCTAAGTTGAAGTGCCAATTGACATCTATCGTGCCTGTTTCGCCCATCGTTGATGTTTGCGGCGTTCCGGATAAATCGGCTCAAAATCGGATTGGTCTTGAGGCACTGGCTTAGGTCGTTTGGGCGCGCGTCTTGAGGGACCTCGCTTTTTCATGCCGCCGCACGTTTCTCGCACCCGCGATGCGCTCCGGCCGAACGCGCTTATCCTCGTGATTGATCCAGACATCTTAAGTGATACTCCGATCAGGGGGCATGTCGCTTTGCCCTAGTGGCCCAATAGAAAAATCGATACTAAATCTCAGCTACGCACATTTCAGGAAGCGTCAAATGAATTTTGAACGAAGGAGGCTGAGCATTATGACCACCAAAAAGCAAACGATGGTCCACCTCGGTCTAGCCGGTAGCCAATTTAGGCCTCTGAGTTAATGCCTGCTGGCGCGCGCCCCTGAAATCGCGAACGGCTTATTGAGCGCACGGGCGAATTTAAGCCGCTGCACGAGATTCGATTTTGCGCCCGCATAGGCAGTTATTGTTGATGGCCGGACGTTAGAGTAAAGTTATCGAGAGTGAGTTTTTGCGAAGGATCACATTATGTCTGCACCAATTGTGTTTTTCGATATTGCCGGGCCAGACGAGGCGGCGCTCAGAAACTTTTATGAACGAGTCTTCAAATGGCCATGTGGAAAGCCAGGAAATTTCGCTCCGGGCAACCTTCCAATACTGGATGCCACCATTCGCCAAGATCCATCCGAAAAACTCCTATACATTGGAGTGCCGGACGTCAAAGCAAAGCTAGACGAGATAGTTCTTGCTGGTGGCTCAATAGACGTACCCCGCTTCGAGGTGCCAAACGTTGTCGTATTAGGTTTGTTCTTGGATCCTGCAGGCAATCGAATGGGGCTCGTGGAGATGGCTGGAGATGAACCCGTAATCCCTTAGAGTATCGGTCCTTCCCCAACCCAGAGTCCGGTCTGGGGCGAATTTAAGCCACTGACGGCCAAAATCGCTCAGAGGCCAGATTGCTCGGTGGGCATGCAAAAAATGCGACGCGGCCAAATCGGGGCCACGCCGCACAAGAGTTTCGATTGTCGGCTAAGCCGCAGCGCTCGCCATTTGATGAACCGCGCTCGCCGTGAGCAATTGGCCGCCAATCCCCCAATCGCCTTGTTCAAATTCCTTGATTCGAACCCAAGTCACGCCACGTAGGGCTTCGCCTTCGAGTTCGACCAATGTGTCGGTCACTTTGCTGATCATTTCAGCTTTTTGCTCAGGGGTGAAAACGTCTTTGATTACGTCAATGGTTACGAGTGGCATTCTATTCTCCTTGTTAGTGTCAGGCCGGACTGTCCAGCGACGAGGAGACCTTCTCGCAAACCCTATTTTGGCGATACTCATACAAAGATAGCAGGCCGCTACACGATTCAGAGTAAGCCACTACGTAATGCGTAGTTCGGCATTATTCCGGCAGCGGCCCTGCGCCCTTATCGCCAACGAAACGGCGCGGACGGACATCAGCGTAACGTGATTTCGGGAACCACTGCGAAGCTGATCGAATGAGATAGCTCGCCCCGGTCAGCATCATATCTTCAGCCTTCACAGCGGCGGTGACATCACAATCGCCCATCCATACTTCGGCCAAGACGGGTAGAGTCCCGGAGATATAAAGGTCGACTTCTTTTCCTGGGTCATCGGTGCACAAATCGACGGTGTCGCCATTAGCGACTAGCCACCACTTATTATGCGCGTCCAAACCGGGAATGGTGACGCTAAATACGGTCTCCCCATCCGGAAGTTCCGCAGTGTTGAGCGAACGGTGAAAGTCCCACATGAATGTGCCAACGTCCAAATCCTCTTCATTCATTCGCCGCCGGGCCCAACGCAAACCCCATTTTGACATATAATTGATCAACGGCGCGAGCTCGCGCCCGCACTTGGTCAGGCGATATTCCGTGGCTTTTTCACCTGCGACGGTCTTCTTTATGAGCAGCCCGTCCTCTTCCATCTGTTTCAATCGTTTGCTCAGAACAGTCGGGGAGATGCGGGGCAAGGCGCGCTGAAACGCGTTGTATCGATTGGCGCCCATAAATAGCTCGCGCATCAGCAATAGAGTCCATTTATCGCCGATCATATCTGCTGCTTTGACAGCCGGGCACAAGCTGCCGCTCTGGTTGAGTTTTTGCGGTTTGTCTTCGACAGCCAAATCCAGATCTGACATCGTTCGCCTCCCTCCAACTACGCTTTGCGTAGTGGAACACTATCGTGTTCGCACACGAGTTACTACTCGCCTGCAAGTATCATAAAAAAATCGGTTCGACCAAACTTAGGACATCCAGCAAACCTAAGGAGATGCAAATGCTAGATACGATTACAAAACCCGCCATGGTCGACATGAAATCGCGCCAGGCGCCCCTACGCGAAAGCTATGCCCGACTGCCTTCAGCGGCGTACATTTCTGACCATGCGACCACTCGCTGCGATCGCGTACGGCCCGATCAGCCGCTATATGCCGAGATTGAATTCGGCGACGCCAATTCCACCCGAATGCCCATCTCACTGCACCAGGGCGTGGGCGGCGAAAGTGATTTGCCGGTGCCAGGTGAGCTGTTTAGCGCAGCCATTGCCAGTTGCCTCGACAGCACCATCCGCGTCATCGCCAACATGTTCGGGCTGGCAATTGAAACCCTGGAAGTTCATGTCGAAGCGGAGGTTGATTTGCGTGGAACGCTGCGGATCGATCCGGATGTTCCGACTGCGTTTCAAAAGATTAGCGTTTCGGTGAATCTGGTACCGACCGGCGATGTTGCAAAGGAGCATATTGATGCGATCGTTGCCGCTGCGGAGCAAAGCTGCGTGGTGTTACAGTCATTGCGAACACCGCCACAAATAACCGTCGCAAGGGAATTGTCAGGGGAAAGTGAGCCTTAACCGCCCTGCTCTAGCATGTTTCCATGACAAAGAACCCATTTCGCTATTTCAAAACATCGCCTGAGATCATCCAACTTGCGGTGATGATGTATGTCCGGTTTCCGCTTTCACTCAGGAACGTTGAAGACCTACTCCACGAGCGGGGCGTTGATGTTTGCCATGAAAGCGTGAGGCTCTGGGTGGATCGATTTGGTCCGATCTTCGCAGGCAAGATCCGCACTAAGCGCGCGTCATACATGCGTCAGCATACTCAGTGGCAATGGCACTTAGATGAGGTCTTTGTGAAGATAAATGGCGTGCAGCATTACCTATGGCGAGCGGTCGATCACGAAGGGGAAGTGCTGGAATCCTATGTCACCAAAACTCGGGATAAGCAGGCTGCGCTTACCTTTTTGAAGAAAGCGATGAAACGATACGGTGCGCCGAGAACAGTCATCACTGACCGACTTCGGTCGTATGGCGCCGCCATGAAAGAGATCGGAAACCAAGACCGCCAGGAGGTCGGTCGCCACAGAGAGCGGGCGATGTCGAGATTTCGAAGGATGAGCAATCTACAGAAATTCGTTTCGACCCACGCTTCTTTCCACAATCACTTCAACTTAGACCGACACATCAATCATCGTTCCACCTTCAAATCCATGAGAAACGCCGCCCTCTCCGAATGGCGCCAACTTCTGGCTGGATAAGAGCCCCTACGCCGCTCGATGCTGGAGACTGGTTCGCATTAGACTGACAGCACCCCCCTGACCGTATGATCGCATTATCGCAGTATCTAGTTCATTTCCAAGTTTCCGAAACTTATGGTTCCTTGCAAAAGCCCGAACGGCAGTTTCGGGACGCTTTAAACCGCCTTCTAAGGCGAGCTTTGTACTGAGTTCGGACATTGGGTTTCGATATAGGAAAGGTCGGTTCGGACCGATCTCGGCCGTTGAACCAATTTACTGCTCTGGAGCCTAATGCGTCTGCTTGAGCCAACTTCGGAAGACCCATTTCAAAATCGGCATTATCGCGTAGGTCATCAGAGCAACAATTAGTCCTACAGCCAGACCAGTGACGATTAGTGTTTGATCCGGGAATAGCCGCGAGAGCAACTGCGGTATGAAATAAACAGGAGCCAAGAGACCGATGAAGGTCAGCGCTGCCATTTTGTGTCTCGGCAACGGTCTGCACGGGTCTATCGGATTGTCCGGTGTAGTAGGCATTTTTGTTTCCTATTATTTCGCTGATTTGGAAATGTCAGGGAGCCGGAACACTCCTGCCCCCTCCTCGAGACCCGAAAAACTATTGAGAACTTGCCTGCTCGATAGCGCTGGATCGGACCTGACCAACCAGTATCGACCAATCCATGGCGAGTGCGGAGTAGACCTCCATGGCTTTTGGTGAAGCATTGTCAGCGAGAATTTCGATCATGAGGCTGGCCCCGTCTGCGATTACAACGCCGCTTTGAACAAGGCGCGCCATCCCGGTTTCCCGTTTGGTGGAATTGAAATTGCCACTCGCATCCACGGCCACGTAGGCCTCGAAGCCTTCTCTCACGGCCCGCATCGCTGGGAACGCAGCGCAAACTTCGAGGGAGATTCCCGCGAAGATCAGTTTCTTTCGTCCGGTCGCTCGTATCGCTGCTTCGACTCGGGGGTCGTCCCAGGCATTCACCGTTGTGCGATCGATGAATGTGTGATCGGGAAGTGCTGCTTGCAGCTCTGGAAAAGCAGGGCCCCAAAGCGTCTCTGCCGACGTTGTGCTTGTTCTATCAGAACAAGAGCTGCGTTATCCGCGGTCAATGGCTCAGGGTTGTAGTGCGTCGTAGTCATGGTTCACTCCTTATGGTTGGTTGAGACGCTGAAATTCGAGTTAGAGGTCATCGATTGATCCAAGTTCGCCTGCAGCATGCGCGGCAAACATGGCGACAACTTCCTTTTCGGTGGTCATCGCGAAAGGACCGCGCTGCACAAATGGTTCACGCAAGGGTTCGGCTTGAAGAAAGACAAAATGCGCTTTTGTGTTTCCGGAGACCACCGGATTTGAGATCTGCCGTCGCATCGCCGTTTCGGATGGCAATGGCGCCGTCGGCCCCCAATATCCAGGCAGATTGTCCGCTTGACACTTGATGCTCGAACAAAGCGCCTGCTTCGAGATTTACATCCACGATGGTCATTGGGAGTGCGGGAGACTTCGCGCCTTTCATCCCATGGCTTTCACCAAGTACCAGGCGAGCGCGATACCCTTCGCCGACACTCACCGGCATGTCAGTTGATTTGACATGAAGAGAGTCTGGCGCGTCATACTTCATGCGCGCTGGCAAATTTACGAAGACCTGCAGCGCGTGAGTGCGTGCGCCCGTTCGTGGCTTTTCATCGTGGACAGCGCCGCGTCCTGCCTTCAGCCAGTAAAGATCTCCCGGCATTAAATCGATATCGTTTCCGAGGCTGTCTCTATTGTTGAAGATACCTTCGCTATCCTCGAACAGGATTGATACAGCCGACAGGCCCGCGTGGGCATGAGGCCCAAATGTGGGCGCTGTCATAGTGAAATGGTCCACCATGATCAGGGGATCCATTGCTCCCGCGTACATGGCGTGTGTGAAACTCAACGCGTCAAACCCTGCGCCGATCGAAAATGGCTTCCCTTGAACTTTCGTCAATTCAACAGGGTCCGATTGTTCGTGTGCATTGTATGAGTCATAGGGCATTTGCTTCCCTCTCTTTCGTTTGGTTAAGTCAGCTGATTGCAGTAATGAGGAGCGTTCTGTTGTTCTGAAACGCCAGAGTATGGACCGATCGAGTCAGGTTCTGATTGCCGAGCCGAGCTCGTTTCCGGCCTGTATGAACGAGGGGTTTGCCCCGCCCAGCGCTTGAATGCGCGGGTGAAACCGCTCTGCTCAGAGAACCCCGTCAAAAATGCGATTTCGGCCAGGCAAAGTTCTGTTTCCTGTAATAGCCGCTGCGCAAGGTCCTTACGGGCCATATCAACAATGCCCTGGAACGAATGTCCGCTGGCGGACAAACGTCGCTGCAAGGTCCGCGGCCCTACTCCCAATTCCGAAGCGATAGCGGAAAGTGTGGGCACGCCCTGGCTGAGCGTATCGGTGACCGCACGGCGGACTCTACCTGCCAAATCGATGCGGGAGCGCAAACCCACGGATTGTCCTGTTTCTGCCCAGGACAGACTTGCAGGGTTTTGCCTGAATGGTTCTGAAAACACTGAGGGGTCAAACGGGAATGCGTCAGGTCGCGCCCAAATAACATTCAGTCCTCCGACGAACATTGCCTGTTCAGAGGTGTGATGATCCTGATCTATTGCCAATGAACTGTGCGACATGCGTCCTCTCCTCTTCTCGAGTTAAGGACATACTATCGGAACGACCTACGCGAAATTCCTGTACATAGGACTTATCGTTCTATAAATGGAACCATGCTTCAGGATCCGACATTCGATTTGAACGACTACGCCTACTTTTTCCATGTGGTGGAGCAACGGGGATTTGCACCGGCAGGACGCACGCTTGGCATCCCGAAGTCCCGGATCAGTCGCCACATTCAGCAACTGGAAACGCGCCTGGGAGCGCGGCTCATCCAGCGAACCTCCCGCCAATTCGCCATCACTGACGCGGGCATCGAATTTTTCCGTCACGCTAAGGCCGTCATGGAGGAAGTGCATGCGGCGGAAGTTGCGATCAAGCAGCGAAGCGAAGCGTTGACGGGGAAAGTGCGTATATCCTGCTCACCGGGCGTCGCGCAGTTTACCCTGGAAGCACTTGTTTCAGACTTCCTTCGCCAACACCCGAAGGTCGAAATCGGACAATTTGTTACGAATGAGCTGGTCAATCTCATCGACGCAGGCCTGGACCTCGCGATCCGAGGGCACGTCGAGAACCTGCCAGATTCTAGCCTCATCCAGAAGCGAGTCGCAAAAGTCGATTGGCGATTGTTCGCCTCGCCTCGCTACACCGAAGAATTCGGCGAACCAGCTGCACCCGACGACTTGAAAGTTCATAGCGGGCTTTGTCTCGGATGGCGCAACGATGTCGGGCAATGGAAACTGCATAATAACCACGGAGATTCAAAACTTATTCAATTCATTCCCAGACTGAGCAGTGACGATATGGTCACGCTCAAGGAAGCGTGCGCTGCTGGTTTAGGCATCGTATCACTTCCAGCCTATGTGTGCGAAAATGATGTCAAAATCGGTCGACTTGTCGGATTGCTGCCTGATTGGCTTTCCGGTGAAGCAACACTCAGTCTGCTGCAGCCGTCTCGCCGCGGAACACCTCCTGCCGTGAACGCCTTTGCAGAACACATCACCCGGAGATTACCTGAATTGATATCAATGAAATAACCAATGCTGCGCGGCTACCAAGACAGAGCATAATGGGGCTTTCGGCTAATCTCCTCAATTCTCGCTGAAGGCATAAGCGTCCATTGCCAGCACACCATAGGTCGAACTCTTGTGCAGCCTTACGCCCTTCGCCTGTTCACCACCGGCACCCATAGCCACAAAAAGCGGCAGGATATGATCCATCGTGGGATGGTTTTTATGTCCATCAGGACCGGACTCGACAGCATCCAGAACCGCTGAGACATCGCCAACCCCTATTCGGCCTGAAAGCCAGTCCGCAAATGTCGTTACCCAGTCCGGACTTTCCGCGTCCAGATGATAGCCGCCTTTGAAAAACTCCCGCAAATTGTGCGTTGCCCCTCCAGATCCGATGATCAGAATTCCTTCCTGACGAAGTGGCACGAGCGCCAACCCAAGATCGTAATGCCATCGAGGCGACATTTGCATGTTAATTGAAACCTGAACGACCGGAATGTCGGCATCTGGATACATCAAATGCAATGGCACCCAGGCGCCATGGTCAAAACCTCGGCTCGCGTCAGCGACGGCGGCAAGGCCTACGTCCTTGAGACGATCGATAATTTGGGAAGCAAGCTTGGGATCGCCTGGCGCCGCATAGGTGACTTGGTATAGCTCTTCTGGAAACCCAGAGAAATCATAGATTGTCTCGGGCGTCGCGCCTGCGGTTACGGCGACGCTGTTTCCGCGACTATGATGATGAGCAGATATTACCAAAATGGCTCTCGGGGTGCCGAACTCTTTGCCCAAGCCACTCAAATAACGTCTGGCTGGGCTATCCTCAACGAGTAGCGTCGGCGCGCCATGAGAAATGAAGAGGGATGCGTATTCAGTCATGAGCAGAACTTCCAGTTGCAGAATAGCTGCGCCGGACCTAGCGCACGGCGAGCGCCGGATCCGGGCAGGACACGTTTATCCATAATGAAACACTTCGCGGACAATCTTACCGTCTTTCCATGTGCGGACCGCGACCTGACGGTATTTGCGGTCACCCCAATCGCGGTGCGTAAAGTCAAAGTACCAATGGGAAAAAGTTACGTTCTCCCCTGAACCAGTTGCGAGCACTTCTGCGCCGCGAAAGTCCGTGATCGCACCGAAGAATTCTTGCTCCCGAATGCGGTTCGCTGACTTCCCAATGGTAGGCTCCGCATCGTTTTCTTGCATCACCACATCTTCGGCATAGTAGCTTTCGAAAGCTTCGAGCCCTTTTCCATTGAGAATGGCCTCATTGAGTTCCGCATCAAGCGCTTCAATGGTTTGCGAGTTTACTTTTGTTCCAAACATAATGGATTCCTTTCTTGGGTTAAAATCTGAGATTGGTGTTCAGGCCAACGCTTCACGGCGCTGGTTGCGAGGGGAACGAAGGCTGAAAGCTCCGTCACCAAGTAGCGATTGCGCCACTAAGGCAGCGATCAGAAAAGCGGGGTATTCCCAGCCGCCGCCTTCGTTGGCGAAGGCCCAACCATTTGCCCCGTGAACGAACAGAATTGTCCCCGCGAGCAATGGAATAAGTGCTACAGCCACTTGCCGCGTGAAAAGACCGAGAAGCAGCGCTACGCCACCGACCAGCTCAGCGAAGATGGTGGCATATGCCATTATTCCAGGCAGTCCGACCGATTCAAAAAATCCAACTGTTCCAGCCAGGGTAAAGACAAAGATTTTCAATCCCGCATGGGCAAGAAACATGACGCCAAGCGCCACTCTCAATAAAAAAACACCATAAGGTGCAGCCATGTTATCCAACATTTGAATGTACTCCTTTCTCAATTGTACGGGTCAACAGATATGGAAAACGTCGGATCAATTCTTGCCTCCAAGCGACGGAGTTTTGACAGATCGCGCCAGAATTTCGGAGCTAGAAGAGCCCTCGAATGCTCGGCTTACGGATCAAACAAGTCTTGGCTTTCCTCTTCGCCAGCCGAAGGCGATTGCGAGAATGACGATGATAAGAGATCCAACACCCATCCACAGAAGCATGACTTCAAATGACATCAGGAACATTAGGCTATCGATATTGCCGGTCTTCCAGAACACCCACTCTCCGGCCAATTCGGTGGTGAGCATCTCGCTTCCCGTCGAGAGGATAACAATCCCGTCACCGGTCGCCGGATCCATGCGAGCCACCGTGTTGATGGCTGGACCATTATTTCCGTCATGGCCAATGATGTATCCACCGTTATTATTTGGAGCGTAAAGCATCGCTCCGAGCCCCCAGATGTCTGCGCCCATTTGTGAGGCGTGCGGCCTGCGGATTAACTCGATTGACTGATCCGAAAGGACTGATTGCCCCCCCGGCCTTGCCTGCGCCGTGATGAAACGGGCGAGGTCATCTGCTGACGTGAACAGGGATGTGGCGGCAAGGGCGGTGTACCAGCGGAAGGGTTCAGTATCGCCGTTCAGGTCGAAATTCTGCGCAAGCCCAAACGCAATCGCCTCTTCATGATTGAAGGTGCTGCGCTCCATTCCGAGTGGAACAAATACGCGCTGGGACATGAATTCTGCGAAAGACTGACCAGAGACTTCCTCGATTACCAATTGCAGGATCGTGTATCCGCCTCCGGAATAATTCCATTCGCTGCCGGGTTCTGCGCCAAGCTCAACCACGCCTGAGTTTCCAGGCGACGCATCGAGCGCGCGCGTCAGTGATGCTTCAAGAGACTGAATCTCCTCCGAGCGCTCAAATCCGTCATAGCCAAGACCATCCGTCAATCCGGCTGTGTGGCTGAGCAAGTGCCGAACCGTGACACCTGAAGGGTCAAACGCACTCTCGGGTAATTGCCAGCGGGTGAGATACTCAGAGATCGGCGTATCGAGATCTATTGCTCCCTCTTCGACCAGCACCATGCCCCCCCAGGCGGTGATCCATTTTCCGAGCGACGCGACCTGGTATACGGAAGATCCGTCGACAGGTGTCTCCGTAGACATGAAGTAGCGTTCGGCGACCTCACCGCTTTCGATCAAGATCATGCCTAGATTGCCGATGTGTTCATCGGTGACCGCCTCTTTTGCGGCGACGGCAAATGCCTGTGCCGAGTCCGACTTCACAATCGGCGACTTCAACCATCCTTCACTTGTGGCGAAGAAGACGGATATGTTCCACGCGACGACGGCGCTTAGCGTTACAAGTGACAGAACCAATACTCTAATCATTGGGTTTCTCCTCGCTATTCGGCTTATTGGTTAGGCGGCTGGCAAGACCCGATGCTTCAAGCACCCCAATGGGGTCCTGAAGGTTCAGCAGTTCGCGGATGGCCAAGCCCTTGTTGGCGGATCGCTCCACATAGGCCGTCACAATCTGACGACCTATCCAGTAACCAGCTTCATCGGGCCAACCTGACGGCGCGATCCCGGCATTGAAATGCCACTGTCTAAATGCGCCCCGGGCTTCCGGAGACAGGGTCGCAAGCGTTTCTCCGCGTTCAGCGCTTTTTCTGAGGACCTCACGGTCGGCAGCATAATGAGACCAGAGCATGTCGCTATTCTCTCGCGCCCACCGGTCACGCTCTGTGTCCGGCACACGGCCGGTTACGGTCATCGCGATATAATCTGCAACACCTTCGTATATCGACGCCACAAGAAGTGGATCTATCGCATAAACATGTTCACTCGGCATGCCCTGGAAGGCATGGACACTTTCATGCGCAAAGAAGAAACGGAACGTTTCCCTGATTTCTTCTTCGGTGGTTTTGGCAGCGCAAATGACTTCCAAGCCAAGCACATGCACACCTGGAGCGGCGGTGCTTGCTGATGTCCCAGCGCCGATTACCGCATGGACTTGAGGCAGCTCATATTCCGGCAGAAGCTCGTGAAGCTTTGCGTAGATAGCCCGCAGTTCGCCTTGTGCAGATTTTGCCAGAGGGAGGTAAACGCGGATGGCTCGCTGATACTTTCCCGGGTCCTCTTCGATTGCCGCAGCAAGGTGTTCCGCGCCTCGGAAGCGAGTTTGCGCCAGCAACGCCAGGCCCGGCTCAGCATTCGCCAGATAATCGGCTTCAAGTTGTGCGGCAGTCGGCGCCCCGCTGGTTTCGTCGAACAAGGTCGCAAAGCGATCCGCGTCCGTTGTATCGATGGTTGCAGCAGATGGATTGACGTTTTGCGCCAAAGCCATTGGGCTCGTTGCGAGCACTAGGGCGCTCAAAAGGCCTGTCAGACTCCTATGCAAGATGTGTGTGGCGGCCATGATTAAACCTGCCCACTGGTGATAAGTGTGACGGCCGCGATGATGTAGAGACCGGCGGTCAGAATACTGCCGAGCGTCCGGATATGATTCAGGCGGGTCCAGTCACGGCCATAGTCGATCCAATAAGTCTCCGCCTCGAAAGTTTTATGATTGAGACGCTCAAGCTTGTTGTTCATCGGAACGTTGCCAAAAATGGTCATGAAAAAGACCGTTGGCAGGTACACAATCGGTGCGAGGATCAGCGTAACTAGCGCGGCACCCTCGAAGATTGTTGTGCTGTAGAGCGCGAACAGGACTGAAAAGAGCGCGATGGAGAGAATCCCGGCGACGAACTGGGTTTTGATCACGGTGCGGTTGATGTGTTGCATCGCTTCGATGCCACCAGCCGGAGCGGTTCGCAGCAGCCCAGACATCACAAATTCGGAGAAGGCTGAGAATACGCCTCCGATCACTGCGCTCCAAAGCGCGAGGAAGAGGCAAAAATAGAGGGTCCATTTATAGGTCATTGGATTTCTCTTGAAGTTACAATTGAAAGAACAGTTCAGTGGGAACCGAGAGGCCTATTTCAGGCCTATCGAACGAAGTACCTGCCAGAGGCTTTTCGTTACGATCGCTCCGACCCGGTAAGGTCGCGAATGGATAACTCAAAGACGGGTTAGCAGTAGCCTGACACCCCCCTCAAATACCTTTCGAAGTCTCTAAGGAGTTGAGTAAATTGAGAGAGACATCTCACAGGCAGCATCACGCAGAGGTAACAGAGCTTGATAAGCAGCGCTCGCATACCAAGCCATGGCCGCCTCTGGGTTATCGAACGCAAATATGGCGGTAACGGCTGCGCCGGAAGGCCCGGACAATGTTGCCGTAAGCTTGCCCTTTTGTAAAAGCTTACCGCCAAAAGGCGTGAACGTTGGTGCAGCTAGAGCGCCGTATTCGGCGAATTTCTCGGCGTCTTTGATATTACAATTGGCGATTACGTAGGTCATCATTTCATTTCCTAGGCTGAAGTCGGGGTTTTCGATTTGGTTGGAGTATTTGGCGCAAATCCGTTTCCGAGCGTTGTCAGCTCAGCAAGCCGAATTTTCGCCGGACTTGTCTATTTTCGACCTCGTAAGGTCGCGAACAGATACATTAGATACAGAACGATACTGGAGGTGAGGATGGCGATCGGGCTACTGTTTCCTTCGGCTGTTGCGTTGCCCAGCTTCAAGACCGCTATTCCAGTCAGAAACAGCATGGCTGAAACAGCGGCCAGAGCGCACATTTGCTTGCGGGTCATACGATCACCTCGCCAAGATATGTGCCGGTCGTGTCCCGGCTACTCGAAGTAGATGTGGTTCGTCGAAGCACGATCAACAAGGCGGCGACGGCAAGTTCGATAGCCGTAGCGGTGATCAACGACTCTGAAGGCAAGCCATGAAGCACCATGCTGATGAGACGGCCAACGCCATAACTACCATAAACGATCGCCCCTATTGAAAGCGCCGGATTGGCAAAACGCAGCTTTATGGCCGCGAGGATCATGAACGCTCCAGTAATGATCAGCACACCGCTGGGCGCTGTCAGCTCAGACATCAGGCCGGGGTCGCTGTCTATGAACACGTGACTCGTCTCAAGGAATGCCTTCGGGGCGAACATGAGGGCGCCGCCGATCAGGGTCAGGATTGCACCTGAAGCGGTCAAGGCGCCTCTCGTCAGAATCCGGCTCATGCTGCTGTCCTCCAAATTCCTGTGGCAGCAACATCGCGTGCATAGTCTGCGAAGTCCTTAGGCGGACGACCGAGCGCGCGTTGAACGCCGTCACAGAGATAGGCATTGCGCCCGTCGAGAACGGTGGAGAAGAGATAGTCCAACATCCAGACAACATCTTTTGGCGCGCCTGAACCCGCGACTTCGCCGACAAATGCTTCGTGCGGGACGTCTACATAGTTGATTTCACGCCCTGTTGCGCGGGACAGGTCCGCTGCGACATCGGCAATCGTCATCAATCGAGGGCCTGTAACCTCATAGACCTGCTCGTGGTGATGATCCTCACTCAAGGCAGCGACCGCGACATCTGCGATATCGTCGACATCCACAAAGGGCTCAACCTGATCGCCTGCAGGCAGTGTGATTGTGCCGCCGAGCACCATGTCAATGAACGCGCCCTCGGAGAAGTTCTGATTGAACCAGCTGGCTCGAACAATTGTCCATTCGAGACCCGCAGTCTGGACAATTCGCTCACAGGCCTGCGCCTCTTCTTCGCCGCGTCCTGACAGAAGGACAAGACGTTTCACACCGCGCCGCTCGGCGAGATCAACAAAAGCCTGGATCGCGTCAGGCGCGCCGGGCATGGCAAGATCAGGGGCATAGGTAATATAGACTGCGGTTACATCTTTCAGCGCCGCATCCCAGCCCTTCTCATTATCCCAGTCGAAAGATGGAACGGCTGAGCGTGAGCCGACACGGACCTCATGTCCTTTGGCTTTCAGGCGTTCCGCGACGCGGCGGCCTGTTTTTCCTGTACCTCCCAGAATGAGCGTGAGGTTTTTCTTTTTGCGCAGGAAGTTCATTGACTTGCTCCTTTTTGGTTTCTGCAAGTCAATGGATATGAAATATGCGCCGCCTACTCTTGCCCAAGCGTGCCAGAGTTTTGACAGATCGCGTCAATTTCCGGCTATTGGCCGGTGCTAGTTTCCAGCCTGTATGAACGTGGGGTCTGCCCGGCCCAGCGCTTGAAAGCTCTGGTAAACCCGCTCTGCTCTGAAAATCCCGTCAGAAACGCGACTTCGGCAAGACTGTACTCGGTTTCGCGTAAGAGCCGCTGCGCGAGTTCATGTCGGGCAGTATCAACAACGCTTTGGAACGAGTGACCATGATCTGAGAGACGTCTTTGCAAGGTCCTAGAACCGATCCCCAATTCTGAGGCGATCGAAGATAGGGTTGGCACACCTTCGCTCAGAACATTGGCCACCGCGCGCCGTACGCTTTGCTCAAGCCCCTCATCATTGGTAAGCGCGGCAAGTTCCTGCTCGAGGTGGCGGTCAAAGAAACTGGCAATGGTCTCGTCGCCAAGCCTGTTGGGGGCGTCCATGGAGTGTTCACTGACGAGAAGCGCGTCGCGATCCGTTTCAAAATAGACGGGACATCCAAAGTGCTCTTCGTATACAGAGATGTCACCGCGTGAGGCGTGCTTGAAGTATACGGCTAGCGGCATAAAGCGCGCAGCACTGACTTCCTTGCTGATCACATCGACTGCCGACATGCTCGCCTCGTTCGAAAGCAACATGCCGAGACGGCCATCGCCAGTCTTGTCGAGACTGAAGAACCAGCCGTCATTGCTTTGCTCAAGGGAATAGGTTTCGGCGCTGCCCAGGACATGGCCATAGCGCTCTGATCTCGCGAATGATCCGCGCAGATTGGGGGCGGACTTCCACGCTAAACCAAAAGCACCATACTCATCGATTCGCATCGTCGCACCGATGCGGAGGGGCAATGAAACACCATCAGGATCGCGGGCCGCGAGCGTCGCGAAAAAGTCATAGAACTGGTCTGCCGAGACCATCAGCTTCGGATCGACCGGGCCGTTTGGGGTGAGCCCTAGGTCTTGCACCAGGTCACGGGTCTCAACGCCAGCGCTGACATGGCTGAGGACCTTGTGCACATAAAGAGAAGTGATCTGGCTCATAAGGCCAGTTCTACAGAAATTTAAGCGTCTATGGGAGGTCTGATTTTCTGAATCCAGAAATTCAATTGACCCCACACGGAATTGTCAGGGGAAAGTGAGCCTTAACCGCCCTGCTCTAAGGTCGGTCTATGTCCAAATCCCCATTTCGCTATTTCAAAACATCGCGCGAGATCATCCAACTTGCGGTGATGATGTATGTTCGGTTTCCTCTTTCATTGCGCAATGTGGAAGATCTTCTGCATGAGCGCGGCATTGATGTTTGCCACGAAAGCGTGAGACTCTGGGTCGATCGATTTGGTCCAATCTTTGCTGGAAAGATCCGAACGAAACGCGCGTCTTACATGCGCCAGCACACGCAGTGGCAATGGCACCTGGATGAGGTCTTTGTGAAGATCAAAGGCGTACAGAACTATCTTTGGCGCGCAGTCGATCACGAAGGCGAAGTTTTAGAATCCTACGTCACCAAAAATCGGGATAAGCAGGCGGCACTTACCTTTTTGAAGAAGGCAATGAAGCGATACGGAGCGCCGAAACTCGTCATTACTGACCGACTTCGGTCTTACGGCGCCGCGATGAAAGAGATCGGAAACGAAGACCGCCAGGAGGTCGGTCGCCATCTCAACAACCGAGCTGAAAACTCGCACCTACCGTTCCGGCGACGAGAACGAGCGATGAGCAGATTTCGAAGGATGAGTAACCTACAGAAATTCGTTTCGATCCCCGCTTCGTTCCACAATCACTTCAATCTAGACCGCCACATCAACCACCGCTCAACGTTCAAATCGATGAGAAACGCCGCCCTCTCGGAATGGCGTGGGCTTCTGGCTGGATAAGCGCCCGTGACCCGCCCCCTATAGCGCAGCCAGTTTCTGTGTAGTGTTTTGAGCGTGGATTTGGAAGGGTGATTTGGTTTCCGGTGCTGGTGGACGATAGCCGAGTGATGAGTGAGGCCGCACGGTATTGTAATGCCGACGCCACTCTTCGATGAGTGTCCTGGCCTCATTCATCGAGCAGAATATCTCGCCATTGAGTAACTCGTCTCTAAGCTTGCCGTTGAAGCTTTCATTGTATCCATTCTCCCAGGGGCTGCCTGGTTCGATGAAGAGGGTCTGCACGCCGATCCGTTCAAACCATTCCCGTAAGGCCACGGCGATAAACTCGGGACCATTATCAGATCGGATGTAGCGCGGCACGCCGTGCTTCAGCATTGCGTCTGCAACAGCATACAGCACGTCACCGGAGCGCAGCTTGCGTTGCACTTCGATGGTCAAGCATTCGCGGGTGTGCTCATCAATCAGCGTCAGCATGCGGAACGCTCTTCCATCATGCGTACGGTCTTGGACGAAGTCGTAGGCCCAGACATGGTTCTTGTGCTCCGGTCTCAGCCGCATGCACGATCCATCGTTTAGCCAGAGGCGCTTTCGCTTCGGTTGTTTGGCCGGGACCTTCAGCCCTTCACGCCGCCATATGCGTGCAACCCGTTTATGGTTCACGTGCCAGCCCTGAGTGCGCAGCAATGCTGTGATCCGCCGATAGCCATAGCGACCATACTGACGCGCAAGGCCGATAATCGCTGATGTCAGAGCGTGCTCATCATCAGCGATCCTCAGTCGTCGCCATTGTGTGGATCGTGTCTGGCCCACACAGCGACAAGCCCGGCGCTCGGAAACACCAAGTTTCTTTTTGACGTGGTCAACAAACTTGCGGCGGCGCTCAGGGCTTAGAAGTTTCCCGATGCAGCTTCCCGCAGGATCGACTTGTCCAGTTCTGCATCAGCCAGCAGACGCTTCAATCGAGCGTTCTCTTTCTCCAGCTCTTTGAATCGCTTGGCCTGATCAACCTTCAGGCCGCCATACTCCTTGCGCCAGCGATAGTAGGTGACATCTGACACCCCAAGATGACGGATAACATCCGCCACGGTTTGACCTTGCCCGATCAACACATCCGCTTCGCGAAGCTTTCTGATGATCTCCTCGGTCGTGTAACGTTTACGAGCCATAACTCTCTCCTGAACAGCCTATTTCTATAACCAAAACATGGCTGCAATTCAGGGGGCTAGGTCAGGCATCGGCGGGCTCACTGCCGGCATTGCCCTTCGCCGCAAAGGGTTCGAAGTCGAAATTATCGAGCGAGATCCAGAATGGTCAGTGTACGGTGTGGGCATCATCCAGCAAAACAATGTCGTGCGCGCGGTCGCTGAGCTGGGCGTTATCGATGATTATGTTGATGCTGGTTTCGGATTTGATCATGTGAAGATCTTCCTGCCCAACGGAACCGAAGTCGCTCACATTCCAACCCCGGCACTGACTGAGAATTATCCGGCCTGTGTGGGCATTGGACGACCCGCGTTGCAGCGCGTGCTCGGGGACCGCGCCAAGTCCTCAGGAGCTAAAATCCGACTTGGGCTCACCGCAGAGAAGATTTCTGACACGGGCAGCCATGTCGATGTTGTCTTCTCTGATGGCAGTGAAGGGCGATATGATCTCGTTATCGGCGCCGATGGCATTTACTCGCAAACCCGAAATACGCTTTTTCCAGACGCCCCAAAGCCAGAATTTACCGGACAGGCGGTCTGGCGCTACAATTTCAAGCGGCCCGACGATGTTCAAGGACTTTGGGTCTATAATGGAACACCCGGCGTCGGCCTGGTGCCGATGACAGACGAACTGATGTATATGTATGTCACCACCGCGGAGCCGGACAATCCGCGAATTCCGACCGAAAATCTCGCAAGTGAGATGCGAAAGCGCATGACCACGCCGTCCCCAATGGTGCAAAATCTGGTTGAGCATGTCACCGATAATGACGGCGTCGTCTATCGCCCTCTGGAATGGTTGATGCTAGAAGGTCCATGGCATAAAGGCCGGGTCGCCTTATTGGGAGACGCGGTCCACGGAACCACCCCGCATCTCGGTCAAGGCGCGGGTCTTGCGATCGAAGATTCGCTGGTGATCGCTGACGAACTCTCAAAAGCAGAAACACCAGAAGAGGCCTTCGAGAAATATCGCGCCCGCCGTTTTGAACGCTGCGACTATATCGTTAAAAATAGCCTTGCCATTTGTAAGGGCCAGTTGGGTGAAGGTCCGCTCATAGACAATAGCAAGGCGTCTGGGGAAGCCATCGCGGTCGTCTCACAGCCTATTTAGTTTTTCGGGAGGGTGTTCAGCGAAAATTGAGCCTAAAGCGCGCCGGCCGAGGCTAGGTATATGACCCACTCCCCGTTTCGCTATTTGAAAACATCGCCCGAGATCAACCAACTTGCGGCGATAATGTGCGCTCGGTTTCCATCGTCACGGCGAACCGCATAAAACCAGGCGCAAAAGGAGGAATAGGAATTGTCAGCGGAAAGTGAGCCTTAACCGCCCTGCTCTACGGTCGTTCCATGACCAAGAACCCGTTTCGCTATTTCAAAACGTCGCGCGAGATCATCCAACTTGCGGTGATGATGTCTGTTCGTTTTCCGCTCTCACTCAGAAATGTTGAAGACCTGCTCCACGAGCGTGGTGTCGATATTTGCCACGAAAGTGTAAGGCTCTGGGTCGATCGCTTCGGGCCAATCTTCGCCGGTAAGATACAAGCCAAGCGCGCATCACACATGCGCCAACATACTCAATGGCAGTGGCATCTCGATGAGGTTTTCGTGAAGATCAGTGGCGTCCAACATTACCTCTGGCGCGCGGTCGATCACGAAGGTGAAGTGTTAGAAAGCTACGTCACCAAGACCAGGGATAAGCAGGCTGCGCTTACCTTTTTGAAGAAAGCGATGAAACGATACGGTGCGCCGAGAACAGTCATCACTGACCGACTTCGGTCGTATGGCGCCACGCCATTTGAAATCACTTAAGTTGCTGTTTTAATGGCATAATATAATTGACCCTGCATCTTGCAATACTGAAGGCCTGAACAGGAGGCTTTCATGGCAACCGTATGTAATAAAATCGACAATGACACCGTCTTGATGCGGTTCTATCGCGTGATGAACCAGGCTGCGGCCATATCGAGCAGTATGGTTCGCGTGAAGACACAGATCGATCGCGGGATGGTTTTCAAAGTCGTTCGAACCGATTGTCCATGGGCCATCGCAGTGTTTCGATCCCTAAACGCAGCGGAGGCTTGAGATGGTCTCGTCGTTTCAGACAATTATTCGCTCATTGGCCATCGGTGTATTCTTGATCCTGGCAGCCTGCGCAAACTCTTTTGAGCGCCCTCAAAACCTCAACAGCGTAAATGCGGCGCCCTATCAGGCCCAACGCCAGTCAATGTCGGACGCTGACGAAAAGCGCATATACACCTCGGCGTCGTCCCAAAATCTTGGACGCTGTCAAGATCTGGACTTGGCCTTGACCGGTCAACCCTCCGACGTTGGTTTCGGCGCGGCATTTGACGAACCCGCACTTCTGTCTCCCGGCGATCTCATCCGTCTCACTATCGTTCGCGGAGAAGGGTTCGAAGGCGATTTCGTGATCTCCCAATCCGGTTATCTCCGCTTGCCTTATCTCGGCGACATCCCCGCAGCGGGAGCGACCAAAACACAAGTGGAAGATGCCGTTGCGCGGTTGCTCGTGAGCGGTGGATACTTCAAATCCAGTTTCGTCCAGGTCTCGACAAGCGTGCTGCACTGGGCTCCCATTCAAGTCTCTGTTTCTGGCGCGGTGTTTCAGTCTGGAGATGTACTGCTCAACGAGAAAAAAGCCGAAAAAGACCCTGAAATGCGACTGGGCGCACCCGGTGACGTCGCTCTTCAACGCCGGTTGAGCACTGCTCTTTCCGCCTCCGCTGGTGTGCGTCCGGACGCGGATATTCGCAATATCGTATTGATCCGGAAAGGCCGTCGTCGTGTGTTCGACATGTCGGGCGCACTGGATGGCGGCCCACTGGAAGACCCACTCTTGGTCGCTGGTGACCGCGTGCATGTACCTTCGCGCGGCTGCTTTCAGATGGCACTCGCGCGCCCGTCTCGCATCACCACGCCGGGTATCCGCGTTTTCATGTCAAATCTGACCAGCCCGGCCCGCTCAAATGCAAACTCTGCCATCGGGGATTATGCGACGCAGCTACCGTACGGAACTCGCTTCTTACAGGGTCTGGTTTCGGCGAATTGCGTCGGCGGCATTCAAGCCACCAATGCGCGGCGCTGGGGGGTCCTTATGTCCCGCAATCCAGTCACGGGCGAGAGTGAAGTCATCGCTCGGTCGATAGAAGATCTCGTGCGGCGTTCAGATCGTGACGATTTCAATCCGGTTTTGCTGCCAAATGATGCCATCGCTTGCTACGATTCTCACGTAACAAATGTCCGAGATGTCATGGCCATGGTCGGCGAAGCGGCAGCACCAATCCTGAATGCGGCGGTTCTCGGAGGAGTTGTTCGATGACGGGCACGTGGTCCTTTTTGAAAGGTGGCCCGTCGCAAGGACGCTTCGTGCGCTACGGTATGGTTTTGCTGATCGGATGGATTGCGATCGCGCTACTTGCGGCGGCGTTCCTCTTCCTCACACCGAAGACGTATAGCTCTGGCTTTACACTGATCCTACCCGGCGCTGGTTCAGGCGCGTCGGTGAATCTTGACTCTCTGGGACAGGCAACGAGCAACACATCCTCGCCGTTTGGAAGTCAGAGCCTCAGTCCGACGGAAAACTACAAGAAGCTCCTACAATCTTATCGCTTGCGCGGTAATGTTGCGACCGCCGTCGATCAACCTATGGCCGAGGTCTCACCGCCAAGCATCAAACTCGCGAACCAAACCAAGCTCATGTATGTTTCGGTCACCGCAGCGTCGCCGGAGCTTGCGAAAAACCTAGCCGACGCTTGGTTGGCTTCGTTCGAACAGGAACTCTCCGCTCTTCGCCGCGAAGAACAGACACTGCGCGA
The DNA here is from genome assembly GCA_043513745.1 of Hyphomonadaceae bacterium. Taxonomy (GTDB): domain Bacteria; phylum Pseudomonadota; class Alphaproteobacteria; order Caulobacterales; family Hyphomonadaceae; genus Henriciella. Next base: position 2,540,337 of record CP121341.1, on the reverse strand, counting down.
TATGGCGTATCGTGAAACGCTGGCCGGGTTTGAACAGTCCGTGCGCGAAGCACAATCCAAGATCATCACCTTTCAGAGCGAGTACAACTTGATATCCGTCGACCAGTTTCGTGAACTCGTCGGGCAAACTGAAACTTTACGAATCGAACTGGACCGCGCGCAGGCAGAACTGGAAGTGGCCGAGAGCGAAGTGCACCGATTGTCGGAAATTCTCGGCATCTCAGAAGACCAGGCAGTTGATATTCTCACACTGCTCTCTGACAATGCATTTCAAAGTATTCTGGTATCGCATTCGGAGGCCACTGCTACGCGTTCAGAGCTGCGCGACATGTTTGGTCCTAACCATCCAGATGTTCTGGCCGCAAATAAACAACTGTCCGGTTTGAGTGCTGGTATGCTGGACCGAGGTCGCCTCCTGATTGGCTTCGAAGCCTTTGCGAAAATGGATCGAGGATACTACGCCTCAACAAATGAGCGGTCGGAATTGATTGCGAGGCTCGTCGAAGCTGTCGTCAATGTAGCGGGTCTTCAAAAGCGACGCGATACAATGCGTGATCAGCTAATATCCACCCAGACGCGCGTTGAAGCGCTCGCCGCGCCTGCAACTGAGCTCGACAGTTTGATGCGCGATCATCAGGTTGCTGAAACCGTATTCGCCTCCGCACTCGCACGTATCGATACCAATCGCACTGACGTGTTTGCCTCATACCCGCTAACGCAAACCGTCGAGGCCCCCGCTTTGCCGCAGGCGCCAGCGTCGCCATCAAAAAAATTCATCGCCCTCGGTACAATTGCCGGGATGCTCTTCTACGCAATCGGATTGGCCCTGTTATGGATAAGACTGCCCGTTATTCGCGCGCTCCTGAAGACCATATAGTCGGGGTCGCGCTGGCCGCGACCTGGTTGGTCTATCTGTTTGGAGGACTGTACGTTCTCGGTCCAGTTCTTGGCGTCGGTCTGACAGGGCTTCTATTCGCTCGCATGTACCTGTCGGGCGATGACGTCAGCACCCGCTTCGTCCCGGCAGTCCCCAGTGGCGTCTGGATCTGGATTGTCGGGATGCTTGTCATGTTGCTGGCGCTTGAAATGGGGCACATGAATCAAAACCTTGGCTTGGGACAAACAATCAAATCCAATATTGGATGGGCCAAAGGTTGGGCATTGCTCGCTTTATTTCCGCTCGTCGGTGCGTGTCTGCACATTCAGGTCGAAACCGTTATCCGGGCCGCCGGCTGGGTAGCGCTCGGAACGTTAGCAGTCACGCCTGTGTTCCTGATTGCGCCAACAATCGGTTTGCCTGAGGTATTGTTCGTGTCACCGCTCAAACTCGTCGGCGGTCCGGGGCCGGAGTTCTTTGCAGTTCAGCTCTATTCCTACGAGCCTATGGATGGATCGACGCGGCTTCGATACTTCACCCCCTGGTCGCCCGCGGCGGGGATGATCGGGAACATGTACCTGATTTTCGCTTTGTCCGACAAACGTCGGTTCTGGAAATGGACGGGCATCGTTTCGGCGCTTGCGATGATTGTCACTTCGAAATCACGACTCGCCTTGGCGGCGGCGCTTTTCATTTGGCCCGTTGTGATTGCCATCGGCGAGGCGAAGCGTCCTGTCATGTGGTTCCTGGCCACTATCGGATTGCTGACACTGACTCCATTCGCTCAGAGCGTGATCGATTTGATCGACAGTTCGCTCAACTCCGTAAAATCAATGCGTGCGGACTCAACGCGAGTACGCGAGTTGCTCGGCGAAATCGCGCTTGATCGATGGTGGACCGAGGCCCGGATGTGGGGACATGGCGTGGTCGAACGTGGACCGCACGCAGTCGAATTCATGCCGATTGGCAGTCATCATACCTGGTATGGCTTGTTGTTTGTGAAGGGTGCCGTCGGCGCCTTCGCACTCGCGATACCGTTGCTATGGAGCCTACTTGAGTATTCTCTGCTTGCTGTGAGCCGCTCAAAGGCCGGTCGAATTGCGTTCGGCATGGTGCTGTTGATGACGTTCTATTCGATCGGTGAGAACCTAGAGATTCTAGCTTACCTAATGTGGCCGGGTTTGATTGTGATGGGCACCGCGGCGAGAGAGCTGCAATCCCAGGCACAGATAGGTCGCGACGCACCGCGATAGGTTTAAAGCGATCAGATGGAGCGAAGGCAGACAGCGAAACGCATGGGCCTTACAAGTTCGTTCGAGACATAAAGCGCGCGCCGGTGTTCGCGTTCGAAAGCGACATACGGCAATGATCAGACCAGACGGGGTTGGGTCTCGGTCCACATTCGCGTTCGCAAATCTAAACTCACTCTACTTCAAGCCGACTGTAGCAACGCAACCCAGCGTTCGATCATCTCTTCGTATTCCCAGGAGGCACGCTTCTGCGCGGTTTGTCCGCGTTGGTTGATGTCGTTTGCGGTCGCAGCACGCTTTATTGCATCGACCAGGCTTGGAACATCATTTGGCGCGTGAGGGAAACCAGTTTCATCCGTCTGATCGATCAGGCCATCAATCTGAGCCGCTACAATTGGGCGTCCAGATGCCCGTGCCTCGATGCCAACCAGTCCGAACGCTTCCCAACGCGAAGGAATAGCGACGGTATCGACCTCGCTAAGAAATGCACTGGGCGACGAGAAAGCGTCCACAATCTGCACGTTTGGCAAATCTTGCGACCGCGCCCGCAGCTTGGCCGCATCGGGTCCAGTTCCTGCAAGCTTCAACTCCGCCAGATAGGGAGGAATCTGCGCCATGGCATCGATCAGCAAATCGAAACCCTTTTGCTTATGAAAACGTCCAAACGCCCCGATTTTGAGCGGCCCTACGCTGCGCTGCGACGGCTGCATTTGCAGCAGCTCATGGCAGCATCGCGACTGCGGAATCGCAATAACTTTTCCGCGGCAGGCCAATTTTTGTTTCAAAATCCACGTCTTCTGCGCTTCTGAGACGGCAACCACATGATCGACCATGCTGTAGGCGATCTTGAGCATTTGACGAAACCGCCGCTTAGGACCGACTTCACTCAATTCGTAGCCCTCGGTATAGGAATGCTCGATCAATATGATCCGGGAGAACCCTCCTCGCAGACGCAAATCGAGCAGCCAGCCAAGCTTTTTCCAGTTCGCTGTAAAGTGTATGATCGCGATGTCTTCTTCTGACGACGCGCGAACATTGTCCGCGCGGATATCGACTATGTCATGCACTCCGATTTTGGTCAGAAATGGGTGCTCAAAATTCTTCAAGGCGCGGGTGACCCCGCCCATAGCAAGGTCATCTAATATGTGCACGAAGTGCGTTTCGGTTTGCATACTTCGCGCCTCTAAATCAGCGCCTGCAAGGGGCGATTCAATGCAGGAGGCAAAAAGCGCAGGACCGATGCAGCGAGCAGGCTAGTCAACGTCTTCGCCGGCTCTTCCAACAGGATTTTCGGGCACATCGACAATGCGTCGCTCATGAGAGACCATGCCATCGCCCCTTCGCCCATTCGAACGCAACGACGGGCGAGATACCGGAGTTGATAAGCTTCAGCATAGGGCGCCCATTGTTTCGCAAACACCGGATCAAGTTCACGAACGCGATCGCGCACGCGGGACCATGTCTCGAACTGTTTGACGACGTTCGCGGACAAGCCACCTTCGTTGATCCGATAACGCGTATAACTCCCTGCCAAGCCTTCGAACCGCCAGCGGGTCGTCAACGCAATCCGGCACCAGCATTCTATATCCTCAGACTGGCGGAACGACTCATCAAAATAGTCTAGTTCTTCCCGGTCGGGATTGAGGACGGCAATATCATTGAACACGACTTTACGAATGATCGGGGCTGAACCGTTGCCGATCGGATTGCGCAGGAAAACATCCCGCGCGACGACATTTCGTAACTTCGGACGCTGCACAGTTCGCAATAGCTGTCCGTCATCATCAATCATTCTCGAAGCGGCATAGCTAACGCCGACATTTGGCGATCTCCGAAGATGCGCGACGTGCCGCTCAAGTTTGTCAGATTCCCATAGGTCGTCTGAATCGAGCAATCCGATAAACTGCCCGTTGGCGTTTCGAATGCCGGTATTACGCGCGCCAGCAAGACCGCGATTGTTCTGTGAAATGATTCGGATACGTGGATCATCGTACTGGCGACACAGCTCAATCGATTGATCGGTGCCAGCGTCGTCAATAATCAGAAGTTCAAAGTCCGCGAAAGTTTGGGCCAAAACTGACTCGACGGCCTCCTGGACGTATTTAGCCGTGTTGAAAACCGGCATGACGACAGAAACGGTTGGGTTGCTCATTTTGCGACAAGCTCCTTCAGTTTGGGATTTGGGATGAATGAAATAAAGGCGCCGGCAAGCGTCAGAAACGTACGCTTCGGTTGACGCACTAACAGGCCAGGATTGTACCGAAGCGCCAATGCAAGATATCGCATCGCAGTCGCGGGTTGAGCCATTCTCAAAGCTCGACGGGCTAGCTGCCGGTGGATTGGACCATACGCCAAGCGCGAAGCGGCCGGTGCGTTTTCTGGGAATGCGCGACACGCTGCATCTACCATGCGCAACCAACCGTGCCGCATTTGATCGAGATCCGCGGACTGACTCTCATCTGACGAGCGATAGAAAAACCACTCTTCATCGAGCCCAACGATTTCCCACTCAGTGCCGAGCGCGATCCGGAGTAACCAGTCCTGATCCTCGGCGAAAGCCAGTTGGGGGTTGAACCCACCTGTCTGCTTGAACACAGCTTTTCGGCAGACAACATTAGACGTGCTGCAAACCGCGTTCTCAGCAAACAAATCCTTAGCTTGAAGGCGTGGTTGATGCGCAGTCAGTGTTCCTTGTTTGTGGGTTTCAGCATCGATAAATCGCGTGCGGCTAAACACAACGCCAGCGTGCGCATTGGAGGCGAGCGCTTCCAGCATTCCTTCAAGCCGTTCTGCGGCCCAGAGATCGTCTGCGTCGAGAAAAGCCAACACGTTTGCCTGGGCCAAACCAGCAGCATGGTTTCGCGCGACGGATGGACCGCGATTACTGCGTTGAATGACCGAAATGCGCTGATCATCGCCCGCCGCAATTCTAGCGGTCAGGGCCGTGTCATCCGGAGAACCATCATCGACGATGATCAACTCCCAGTTTTTGTGAGTCTGTAACTGCACGCTGCGGATGGACTCGGTGATCGTGGCCATTGCCTTGTAGGCGGGCATGATGATGGAGACGTCGGGACGAATATTCATGCGTTCACTCCAAGGCTAGACGACGCCTTCAAAGGGCTTTTGGTCAAAGAGAAATGAGTTGCAGCCAGCGCGAATATCGACGCCATCGCCACTGAAATTGCGGCCACTACGAACAGTCCGTGCGATGAAAAAACAGCAAACGGGATCAGGACGCTGACGGCAAATCCCGCAGATATTTGGAATTCTAAGCCAGATTGACCTTGAGCTCGGGCGTTCATTCGAGCCGTATCAACAAATAAGCGAGCGGGGCCACCAAGACAAAGTACTGCAACGAGTGGAGCCGCGGCGACCCAGGTCGATCCGAATACGATCGGTACGTAAAGCAACGCTAATGCAGCTTGCAAACAGTACAAAAGAGCGAACGGTATTCCGAGCTGATAGACAGATTTACGGAACGCTTCGGTTTTTTCGCGCGCCGCACAAAGATGCGGATAAACGGCGTTGGCGAATGCGTGATTCAGCGCGGTGGAAACACCCAATCCAGCGTTGAATGCAAAATAGTAGATCCCCAGCGCTTCGACACCGAGGGTCATCGAGATTATCACTTTGTCGAGCTGATCACGACAAGCGCGCATTAATTCCGAGCCAAGCACCGGCAAAGAGAATTTCAGAATTCCAGATAATTCTGCAAATCCGGCGGCACGATTTCGTGCCCAGGCTCGGCTTCGCAACATGCCTATCAACCAAATCGGAGCGGTAAGAATTTTTGGTAGTACGATCGCCCACGCACCAAAACCCAAGAGTGCAAGAATGGCCGTCAGTATGTGATCGGTCGCGACTTGCATGGTGCTGATCTTTGCCAGCGTCTTCATCCGTTCTTCGCGCTGAAGGCAATAAGCGTGCATCACACCGAACGGCATGATCAGGAACACCAACCCGAGCGATGCAACCATGAATCCGGCATTTCGCTCTGGAAGCACCCATTCGACGACCAATCCTGCGCCGACTTGGATCAGGCACAGGAAGAGACATACCAGCCACATCAAGCGGTGGGCTGTGTTCGCGACGCGATCAAAGGTGTCGGGCTTGGCGCGTATGACGGTGGCCCCAATTCCATTTTCAGTAAATACTCGCATAATCTCGAAAATCGTGAGGGCGATCGCCGCGATCCCGAACGCTACGGCATCGAGTTGGCGCGCCAGGATAATCGCAGCAAAGATGCGTCCGACGCGGCTCACCAGCTCCGCTCCAGTCAGCCAACCAACATTTCTCACCAGTTTGTGTCGGCTTATCTGACGCGCGAGGCTGCGTAGCGTGGTAAAAGCGGTTTCGATCAAAACAATATCCTCAGAATTCTCTCCACTCCTCCTTCAAGAATCGCCGCACTTTCCTGAGGCGCGCGAAGATCCGCCTAAGCTCCTGTTCTTATTGTGTTTTCAGTCTGGCACGTCGCTCTTCTGCGTTCTGCAATTCGCGAAAACCCTTGCATAATGCAGCGCTGAACTGCGGCGAATTGCGACCATTGCAGCTCGACAGCGCCGGCCCACAACCCATAATGGTCTGTTTTTAATGAATTTTATGGGATTTCGCTTCGATGGAACGTTTTCTGCGACCAATGGAGTCAGACTAAGACGCAGGAGAGCGAACATGAAAAACGCACACTTTCAATCGGTCCCATTCGAAATGGCACCCGTGCGTCGTCCAGCCATTGGGCCCCAGCGAGAGCTCGAAACAAGCGAGGTGCTTGGATACAATATCGCGAAAGCCGGAATGGCCGAAACGGTCTACTGGATTGCAGCCCGTGCGCAGTCCCGAACACCCACGCAAATCGCTTTCCTTAATGCGCATTGCGCAAATCTTGCTCGGGCCGATTGGCGGTATCGCGATACGCTTCAAAATGTCGATGCGCTATTGCCGGACGGATCTGGGATTGCACTAGCTGCCAAGCTGAGCTCCGCCAAGCTTGGCGAAAATCTCAACGGAACTGACCTGTTTTCACCGCTCTGCCGGTGTCTCGCGTTCCGCAAAATTCCAGTCTTTTTTCTGGGTGGCCAAGTTGGGATAGCCGAGGCTGCTGCTCGAAATGCGAAAGCGGAGTGTCCGACGATAAACGTCGCTGGACACCGGCATGGATTTTTCTCACCTCGCGAAGAAGAGGACGTTATTGCAGAGATCAATGCATCGGGAGCGCGGGTAGTATTCGTAGCTTTCGGTGTTCCCGCGCAAGACGTTTGGCTTGCTCGGGTTCGACACCGTCTTCATGCTCCCGTCGTCATCGGCGTTGGCGGTCTATTTGATTTCGTTTCCGGACGCATTCCAAGGGCGCCAGAATGGATGCGTCGGACCGGTATGGAGTGGCTATATCGCTTCAAATGCGAACCACGGCGAATGTGGAAACGCTACCTGGTCGGCAATATTACATTCACGGCGCATGCCGCCCTTCATGCTCTTAGAAAACGGCGACTCAGCACTATCAAGTCTGTGGATCGGGCTTTGGCCCGAGCTATGGACATCTTTGGGTCTGCAGCTGGCATCGCCCTTCTGTCCCCGCTTCTGATAGGCACGGCGCTCGCAATTCGCTTCGAATCCAAGGGCCCTGCCCTATATCGTCAAATTCGAGTGGGAGAGCACGGAAAGCCGTTCGAGATCGTCAAATTTCGATCCATGCGTGTAGACGGCCCTTCCCAAACGGAACTCAGCAAGATGGCCGATGATCGAAATGATGGCATCACTTTCAAACTCAAAAGAGATCCGCGCATCACGAAAATTGGACAGTTCATCCGAAAGTTCTCGATCGATGAACTCCCCCAACTCTGGAACGTCTTGAAAGGTGATATGTCTCTGGTTGGACCACGCCCTGCACTCCCGGTAGAAGTCGAAAAATACTCATCAGTCGAACGCCGGCGGTTGCGCGGCAAACCGGGAATTACCTGCTTTTGGCAGATTCAAGGCCGGGCCGATTTGCCTTTCGATCGCCAGGTCGTGCTGGACGTTGCTTATCTACAGAAACGTACGATCTGGCTCGACATTGCGATCCTTTTCCGCACACCCATCGCGGTCTTGACCGCGCGCGGGGCCTATTGACCGAGAATCCACTCCCGCAATTTGCAACACCAACATTTGCATTTTGCAAATGTTCATATGGCATATTGCAAATTCAACCCGGGAAGGATCCCACGAAAACCCGGCAAACCGCTGTATTAATACGGAATTTACTCGAGCGAACGCCAAACTTGGAAATTGCATCACGCACTGCACAAGCAAATGGGACCCGCAATGACCAAGATAAACCATCCGCGTCACCTCGATAGCGGCAAGGAATCCGACATGGCTGATGCCGATAAAACGATTTTTGCGATCGAGCGCGACAATGCGCTGCGAAATGCTGTTATTGATGCCGCTCTGGATTGCATCATAATGATGGATCAGTCCGGCCAGATCGTGGAATTCAATCCCGCGGCTGAACGGGTGTTTGGCTATACTCGAGACGAGGCTGTTGGCGCAGCGCTTGCCGACTTGATTATCCCAGAAAATCTCAGGGAAGCGCATCACAGCGGCCTCACGCATTATCTGAAAACAGGCGAGCATGCTGTCCTGAACAAGCGGATTGAGGTTCCTGCCACCAACAAGACAGGCAATGAACTTCTCGTCGAGCTCGCCATCTCACCAGTCGAATTCGGCGGCACAAAATTCTTTTCGGCCTACTTACGGGACATCACGGAAGCGAAAGCCGCTCAGGAACGAGTTCGCGCGTCCGAAGAGCGCTTTCAAAGCCTTTTCGAACTCTCCCCTGATGCCATCGTCGTAATAGATGGGGACGGCAAACTTCAGGATGTTAACAGCCAGGCCTGTAAGCTTGCGGGTTTAAGCAAGGAAGAAATGCTGAAAGTGCCAGCCATAGAATTTGTCGCGCCGGATAGCCTTTCGAAAGCGCTGGCAGGCATGAGCACTGCGGGGAACGGAGAGACGGTCAGAATACAAATCGATTTTCTCAATGCCGGTAAAAACCGCGTCCCTGCAGAAGTGCTGGGGCGGCGTATCGAAAGTGAGAACGGCGCACTTTACTACGGCGTCATTCGAGACATTTCGAACCGACTTGCCAAAGAGCAACAGCTTCGCGATTCCAAGGAAGCTGCGGAGCAGGCTAATGTAGCCAAATCGGACTTTCTGGCGAACATGTCACATGAGATGCGCACCCCATTGAACGGTGTCATCGGATCGCTCTCGCTCATTGAACGCGACCATGTCAGCGAACAATCCGCGTCCCTTATCACGGCGGCCGAACGCTCAGCTGAAACGCTCTTAACGTTGATTGACGATTTGTTGGATCTATCCCGCATTGAAGCAGGTGAAGTTGAGTTTGAGCAATCCGCTTTTGATCCAAATGAATTCTCGACGCTTGTAAATGAAGTCTTTTGTCCCCTCGCTGAGCAGAAAAAACTGAAGCTGACCACAAAAGTTGATTTTGACGGCAAGATGATCCGGTCGGATGTCGGGAAGATCAGGCAGGTTCTGATAAATCTCGTAGGTAATGCCCTCAAGTTTACGCAACGCGGTTCTGTGGACGTGAGCATTGCCGTCGAAAAAGCCGACGGCCATGAGACGTTGACCTTACAAGTGACCGATACCGGTATCGGTATATCAAAGCGGGACCAGGCAGTGTTGTTTGAGCGTTTCAAGCAAGCGGATTCCTCGCGCTCCAAATCTCATGGTGGCACAGGTCTCGGCTTAGCAATCTGTCGGCAGCTTGCTGACATAATGGACGGCACAATTTCGATTAGCAGCGCCCCCGGCGTGGGCTCAACCTTCACTTTTACAATTCCGGTCGAACGGGCAAGCGCGGCGACGGGATCAGTCGTTCAGGTTGCTCCAGACGATACCAAGCTACACGGTCGCGTCTTAATCGCCGAAGACTCCGAAACTAACGCCATGGTGGCAAAGAAAATGCTCGACCGAATTGGACTGGAGTTCGAACATGTTGCCGACGGGGCCGCTGCGGTCGACGCTGCATTGAGCGGTGAATTCGATGTGCTCCTGATGGATGTCTCGATGCCAAACTTAGATGGACTCGAGGCGACCCGAATTCTTAGACAGCACGGATATACGGCACCCATCATCGCGATGACTGCACATGCGCTGAAGGGCGACCGAGATCGCGCCTTCGAGGTCGGAATGTCTGGATATGTGACCAAACCCGTACGTCCAAAAGCCTTACGCGATGCTTTGAGCAAATGGCTGTCTGGCGCCCCGGATCATATGGAAGCAGAAACAAAGGAGTCGATCGTGGCCTCACTCGACACGGATGCCATTCAGGAAGTTTGGAACGGCGACTTGGAAACATTCTCCGAAATCGGAAGGATATTTCTCGATGAACTCAGCTGGCGCATCCCAGGCCTCCACGACGCCAATGCAAATGAGCTGGAACACCACGCTCATTCCCTGAAAGGCGCCGCTTCAAACATCGGCGCGACGGAACTCAGTCGGCTTGCCGCCGAACTAGAGCGATTAGCAAAATCAGGCATCCAAGGACGGATCGGGACTCTGATAAAGTCGATAGAGTCCGAAGCCGACCGCGTTCGCGATGCGTTGAATCAAGACTATCTGGGAGTAAATTAGATGCCTGATCTCGGTCGCCTACTCATCGTCGAAGATACACCGTCTCTATCGCGCACATATGAAGCGCACCTCCGCCTCGACTTTAGTGAGATCGAGATCGCAGACACCGGTGCCAAAGCTATTGATGCCGTCGAATCTCGAGCGCCGGATTGTATCCTACTTGATCTGAAACTGCCGGATGCAGATGGCTTGGACTTGCTCGACCGATGGATTGATCAGGGACTGAAAGCGCCAGTGATCGTGATCACCGCCAACGGCTCTATGTCGGTGGCAGTGGACGCGATGCGGCGCGGCGCGGTCGACTTTGTAGTGAAGCCGACCACCAAAGACCGCTTGCGCGTAACGGCTCAAAACGCGGTTCAAAATTTCCAACTGAAGAAAGTCGTTGAGACATACGAAGCTGAGATCGATCGCTCAGACTTCTGCGGAATCATTGGCAAATCGCTTGTCATGCAGGGTGTATTCAAATCGATCGAGGCGGCCGCACCTTCAAAAGCAAGCGTGTTCATCACCGGCGAAACCGGCACCGGCAAGGAGCTCATCGCGCGCGCGGTCCATGATTTAAGTCCACGTCGTAGAGCCAGATTTGTTGCCATCAATTGCGGCGCGATCCCCCACGATTTGATCGAAAGCGAGCTATTTGGCCACGTGAAGGGCGCATTTACGGGCGCCACGACCGATCGCGCCGGTGCTGCAGAGCTAGCCGAGGGAGGAACATTATTCCTCGATGAGCTTGGGGAAATGCCAATCGAGTTACAACCCAAATTACTGCGATTTCTTCAGCTTGGCGAATATCAACGCGTCGGTGATAGCAAGCTCCGAAAATCAAACATACGGATTGTCGCCGCCACCAATCGCGACCCGTTGCAGGCAGTTCGCGCCGGTACATTGCGCGAAGATTTGTATTACCGGCTCCACGTCATTCCGGTGGCCCTGCCCGCCTTGCGCGAGCGTGGCGCCGATATCCTTTTACTCGCGGAGAATTTCCTCGCTCGCTATGCAAGTGAAGAAGGCAAATCGTTCGATGGGATGTCCCGCGACGCAGAAGAGTGGCTCATCAGTCATCCTTGGCCAGGCAATGTGCGAGAGCTGGAGAACCTAGTTCGGCAAATCGCCGTTCTGAAGGATGGCGGCAAAATTGAACGCTCGGATCTCCCGACCGCTGGAGTAGCGCTGCCGATTTCTCAGACACCATCTGAGACTCCGAGCCCGAATGACGCTTACCAATCCGAGCTTGCTGAGGCCGACTTCGGCCTGGAGCCGCTCTGGATGACAGAGAAAAAGGCGATCGAGAAAGCCATTGCGCTTTGCCGCGGCAATATCATCGCCGCCGCCAAACAACTACAAATCAACCCGTCGACAATTTATCGCAAAAAGGCGACTTGGAACAACTAATCGGTTTAACCACCAGCTTTTGAGCCTTCACCAGGTATTGTCAGCGGAAAGTGAGCTTTAACCGCCCTGCTCTACGCTCGGTATATGACCAAGAACCCGTTTCGGCGTCAAAGCAGACATAAACACTTGATCCGCTCAACCGATTGATCTGTACTTGGCGCATGCGTCTTATCCAGTTGCTTCTATTCTGCCTTCTGTTTGGTTCTGGCGCTCAGGCCGATAAGCGGGCCTTCATAGTTGGCGTGGGTGAGTATGAGCATCTTTCCGATCTTCGGAAGACCGTTGGAGATGCACTGGGATATCAGGAACTCTTCGAGGGCCTCGGATTCGAGGTCACGCTCTTGAAAGACCCGAACCGGCGGGAATTCAACCGCGCGTTTGGTGCATTTATTGAGTCCGTCGAAGAAGACGATGAGGTCGTCTTTGTATTCTCAGGCCATGGCTGGTCAGACGGAGCCGAAAACTACCTGATCATGGCGGACGCACCTGCCGGAGGCTCAGTTGACGAGCTGCGCGACGAATCGCGGGCGCTAAGCAATAGGGTCCTCGCACCGTTGAACGCCAAAAGTCCTAGACTCATGCTCGGCATTATCGATGCCTGCCGCGAGAACCCGTTCGACATGGGAACCCGCGGATTTGCTCCAATAGGCATGATGCCGGTCCAAGCACCGGAGGGCATGATGCTCATGTTTGCTGCCGGGGATCGGCAGCTGGCACTCGACCGGCTTGGTCAGGACGATGAGGCGTCTTATTCGGTCTTTACGCGCACCCTGCTGCCGCTTTTGCGGGAGACCGATCGCCCGCTGCAAGAAATCGCCCGCGATGTAAAAGATGACGTTCGAGACCTCGCAAGATCAATAAATCACGACCAACGACCGGCCTATTATGACGAGCTTCTTGGGGACTACTGTTTGAGCGGGCAATGCCGGACCAGCACAACAGATCCCGCTCAATCACTATGGGAGGAGATTCAAGATTCGGAAAACCTCACTGAGATTGAGGCCTTTGTGTCCAAATATCCTGACAGCACATACGCGGCGCAGGCCGCGCGCCAGCTTGCGAACATGAAGACTGATTTCAGCCCCTTGGTTGGCTGGTGGTGGAGTACACCTGTGTCGGAGTTCACTGTAGAGCTCTTCGTCGATTCCTCTGGATCTTTCGAGTTCTTTTTCTATGGAGATGGGTTGGAAGAATCCGAGCCCGAACCGCCTCAAAGTTTTCAGGCTCGGCAGGTTGGCACCAGAATCTGGGCTCTGGAAACAGAGAGTAAGATTCCAACCCAGATGTCCCTTATCGGGAGCGACAAACTTATGTTTCGAGATGAAGTCCGCGGCGATCTTATTTTGGACCGAGGCCGAGCCCCCTAGTGCGCAAGTGCGCATCATCAGGAGTCAGCGCCCATTGCGGACATGTCTCCTCCTGACCCAAAGCGGACGTTAGGAGCATCTGGTTATTCGATAATTCGCCAATGTGGGAAATGACCCCGGGTTGAATACGCCGGTCTCCACAACGAGCATAGATGCTGCTTTAACTCGGCGTATCGTATCTTCGACTGGCCAAGTATATTGCGGCGACGGCGCTTAGCACGAATAGAGCGAATAGGACCTCCACTTGTCGTTGGAGGCCAACGTAGATCAGGGTCCACCCCGTCAAGGCGAGATAGATCAGCGGCACCAACGGGTAGAATGGAGTCTTGAATGGGAGCACTATGTGTTTCAGCCGCGTTCTCAGAACGAAGACGCCTGCCACCGTGACCAGGTTAATCAGAGCCTGGGTAAAGCCGGCAAAGACGAGAATTTGATCAAAGGTGCCCGTCAGCACAAATACGATCGCGAGTCCTGATTGAAACCCGATGGCATTCATCGGCAAGCCATCGCGATTTTCCTTGGCTAGAAACTTGAAAATAGAAATGTCCTGGCCAATCATCTGGAGCACACGGGGCCCCGCCATGGTCATCGCGCTGGCGGTCGAAATCAGAAGAATCGCCAGCATCACCCCCATGACTTTGGCCCCCGCCTCCCCGAAGACGTGCCGAGCGGCAATCACTCCGACTTCAACCTCGCCGACGAGGAGGTCTTTAGGGACCGCGAGTAAGAAAACGGCGTTCAGCATAAGGTAGAGTACGAGCACGACGCTCGTGCCCCACAAAAGGGCTTTCGGAAGCGTGCTCTGGGGCGTCGTCATTTCGCCGGTCAAATAGGTTGCCGCGCTCCAGCCGCTATAGGCATAGGTGACGTAGATAAGAGCGACGGCGAAGCCACCGGATGTCACCGTTGCAACATCATCAGCCGACGGCGCAAAGACTGCCAAATCAATCGAATCAAGCACGAAAATCACAGCCAGGCTGAAGCCGAGAATACAAAGCACTTTGATCAACGTGAAAGCGTATTGAAACTGGCCGCTAAAGCGCCGCCTGCTGGCGTGAATCGCACTCACGACCAAGATGAGAGACACCGCCAAAGCCCGCTCGATCCATGCCGTGCTCGCGGGCTCCATATCTGGCAGAAATGCGGCTCTTGAATACGCCGCGAACGTGATCGCGACCAGCGCGACCGGGGCCGAAAACCCAATCGTCGATGACACCCATCCGGCAACAAACCCAGCGCCAGGATGATAGATCCGCGTCAGGAAATTGTATTCGCCGCCGGACCTGGGAAACGCCGCGCCGATTTCAGCGTAGGATAGCGCGCCACAAAGCGCCGCTATGCCTCCGATGACCCACAGTGACATAAGGGCAAACTCGGATTGAGTGGTCTCAAGTTGGAACCCCAAACTAGTGAAGACGCCAGTCCCGACAATATTCGCAATCACGATAGAGACTGCAATTGCGATCGTGTATTTCGTTTTCATGCTTTCGAGGCGCTCAGCTGAGCAGATCGCTCAACGCGATGGGATCGAGTGCATCTCGCAAGACCATCACAAGTTCGATTTGAGTGCGTGAGTTTGCTTTGCTCTGCAGTGATTTTAGCTGATTTCGCGCGGTATGCACGCTCCGGTCTCGTTGCTTGGCGAAGCTGTTCAAACAGTCGCCATTCAAGAGATGATGAGCCAGCTCGACTTCCGTCTCGGTGAGGCCAAACCTGTGCCGCCAGATAGTGCCGTGTTGTTCGGCACTAATCTGACCGACGCGGATCATACACAGGGCTCCGGATTGTGTGTTTTTGTCGAACATACTGGCGTTTGAACGGTGCCGACGATGCAGACAAACTTCGAATTGCGTCCGCAGATCTGGGTCGAATACGTTCAGTTGGAAAACCGGTGTCTCGAGCTGTCGCCAATAATCAAGTTCTGATTTCCGGAATCCAGCCTTCAACGCATTTCGGAGTGCCGACGATCGATCGAAAAGCGCTCGTGCGTAGTCGTTCCGGGCGCGCAGGCCTCCGTCCTCTTCAATCAAGGCCAGGCCGATTCCGCTCATTGAGAGGACAACATCATTATTGATGCTCTCTTCCTGGACCGCTTTCAGTCCAGAATTGACACGAATGCTCCGCTTGATGTGTCGAGCGACTTTTCCAAACCTGTGACGGATCGATGAATCGAATGGACCATGCGATTCTGCTCGCATCAGCGCCAGTGTGTACTTTCGCTGTCCTGCCCCATTGAGCAGCCAGACGATTTGCGACGATATGCGGTGTGGCACCAAGTATTCATGATGGACTGGGCACGGCTGCGCAGATTCATCATCGAGCAGATCAAGCCCGGTAATATCCTGATCCTCTTTGAGTTTCAGCAGACGCAAGATTTGCGTGTCGCGGTCGACAAAATCGTCAAAATAGGTCTGATGCACCGCGTGCGGCAATCGCCCGGAAACGGCACTTTGCAGCGTCGTACCTCGCTCGTCGCTGGCGTACAGAGCGGCGTCGGTTGCACCAAATGTGTCTGCGACCTGTAACAACGCTTTGCGCCAGCCAGCAGGTACGAGTGGCGCTTCATAAATTGCGTCGATGAGATGATCGCTCATGATCTACATCTCTCTTATGCATCTACTTGTTTATACCCGTTTCCAACAGAATTGCCACAAACATATTGGTTAAATTTGCAATGAAATCAGGATGTCTTCAGTTTGAATAGTCCATATGGGTCATGCGCGCGTCTCGCCCTCTCGTATTCTATCGATGGAATCATGCATCAAAGAGGGGACCTCTATGAACCGAGCTTTTATACTTACGATTTTTCCGCGAATGGCCGTTTTGGTGGGGGGCGCACTGCTTTGGTCGCTGTCAGCGTGGGCAGCTTATGTGGAGACGATCCAACTCACCGGGGATGGAGCAGAGGAAGTGCCGGGCAAGTTCCTTAGCTTCACGCCTGTCACCGGCACCGTTGAGAACATTGAAGTTGTGGAAGAAGAAGAGGATGAAGGCGGCGGGATCTTTATTAAGCTCACACTGTCCGATGACGCCACCACACAAGGTGATCTGACGATCGGCTCAGGGGATGAAGGTCAAGTTTTCGGCCTGCCGGCGATTGGCGCGGGTCAAACTTTAGGACTGGATGTCGGAACGGGGGCCGTAAGCGTTTCAGACATTCCCGGATTCAATCCATCAACCATACCGCTGGATGCCGAGCTGCCAAGCTGGGGCGTTCATCTAGGAACGGCCTATCGCGAAGTGGACGTGCCAAGCGTCGGGTTCGGTCTGCGGATTTCGGGCGGTAACGAGCTCTTCGTGGTTGAAACCGCTCCGGATGTTGATGGTCAGTCTATCGTTGGCGGGATCACCTATACCGCACCCGGATTTGGTGGGGTCTCATTCACCGCGGAATACTTCGAGGATGATCAAGACTATTTGGGAGGCGTTGCTGAAGGCACTGACGTGACTGGCAACGTCAATTTGGACTTCAATCCGAACGACAACACCACGGGTATTCTCTATGGGGCCTCTGGCCTAGACGTTCAGGTCCAAAACGATGTCGAGTACTGGCGGCTTGGTGGATCTTATTTTCCGAGCGACCGCTGGCAGCTTGACGGCGGCATTAGATGGTCTCCAAAGATTGAGTTTACGCATTTGGAGCAAACGACTTCCGGGATCTCACAACCGCTCGCCATCGCAGGCATTTCTGATACACGCTTGATCAATCTTGAAGGAAATTATTTGGATATTGGGGTCGACGTTTTCCGCCCCTTCTATCTGAACGAGAACTTCAAATGGTGGCCGCGGGCTGAATTCGGCGTGCAACACGCCAACATGAAGCTCGATGGGCGACAAGACTTTGTCTGCGCACCGTGCGGAACCGGCGCCAATTTCCAACTCGATGTTAACTCGGAAGATGATTTGTTCACATGGACTGCCGGTTTAGGCGCTGGCGCCGCATTTATGTTTGACACAAATGGCAGCGGCAAGAAGGACATCATGCTCTATGCCGATGCAGGCTGGCGGACGCGCGGCGATGCGTTGGAGGGGTTCATTCCATTCACCGGCGACAATCTTTTCGTCGAGGGGCGGGCAGCAGAAATTACCGATGGTGGCAGTTTCGACGAGACATCCTTTAAAATAGGAATCCTTGCGAGCTTTTAGCTTGTCGAAGGCTGCGACCGTCTGGTCGCAGCCTTCATTCATCTTTGGTCGCCTTCAAAAGAGATAACGGAAGACGCCTATATGAAACATTGGCTCACATTCCTCTTCTTGCTCGTCAGCGGCGTTTTGCTCTCGCCGGGCGCATCAGCGGAATCGGAAGCTGCCGAGCTAAAGGCAGCCTTTGTCGATATTGACGCAGAGACTGGGCAGCTCTTGAGCGATGTCGCCTTGTTCACAATTAGGCCGAGCTATGTCTGCGCGCCCCAAACGCCGAACAAGGACACTGACAAACAAGCTCTGCAGCAAATGTCGGCACGATATGCGCGGCTTCGCGGTCGACTAATCCGCCTAAAATCCAAAAATCAGCAATATGGACGCGCCGGTGAGGGGCAAGTCGGCGGCAGTATCGACATTGGCATCCTCGATGGGCTCAAACTCGATCGCAAGGACCTGACGATTGGGTCAGAGGATATCGCGCGGATCGAAACAAACTTGCGGGGCATTCAAGACGGCTTGCGTAAGCTACAAACCGACCTTCGAAATGCGCCGCCGCCGGATAAGGATTGTGACCCCCAGGCGGACCCGATCCGCGCTGTCACGATCAGAGTCCCGGGGCCCGTTGATCCGGGCGCAATTATCAATCTCGGCGTGAGCGCGACAACTGCGAGCGGCAAGGCGGTCACGATCTCCAAGATCACGGTACTCGGTGCGGGTGCGCTCGCTGAAGATGGCGCAGCCCCAGCCTACACGGTCAACGGACTTGGCACCGCCGCGCCGTCTATCAGAATTGCAGTCGCGAAGATCCGCGCCGATCAAGCCTATGTTCTAAGCGTTCAGATAGAGGGACGCCCTGTCGGCGTTCCGGGGCCTGGCTTTACGCTCGGCAGAACAACCGCATCTGTTCAGGTCAACAATGTCGCGCCCCAAATCACAAGCGCGCCCTTCACCTTCGCCGTCGAGCCGGGCGAGACGGTCTCTATTGATGGACAGGTCACAATCGTGGACCGCAATGCGGACAAGAACAATGTCAACGAAATCGATCGTAATCGCGTCCGCCTGACCCAGCACCCAGCAACGCTGAAAACAAGTCCGAGAAATGCGTTTTCGAGATGGTCTTCTGTCTCACAGGTGAGCTTTGACCCGACCAAAGGCGAGTATGTTTTCAAAGTAAAACGCGACGCCGCGATCGAGACGCCGCATGAGCATGGCATCTTTGAACCCCTTATCCGCGTTATGGATTCGGGCACACCGCAAAATACAATTGATCAATCGGTCTCAATCACCGTCAAAAACGTTCCGCCAAAAGCTTTCCTGAGCCCCACCCCGCGTGACGCCTTTCACTCCAATGACAATATGCCCGTAGGACTCATCGGTGTGATCAGCGATGGCAATGGTGCAGATGACATTGAAGACATCACGATCGATGCACGCGACGCTGGCGGCGCGATATATAAACTTACCGCAGGATCAATCAAAAAGACGACCAGCGACAAAGATGGGTTCAGCTTCAAGATCGACCCGGAGTCTTTTGCGCACACCACAATTTCCGGACCACACAAAATCATGGCCAACGCGGTTGATGGCAAAGGTCCGCAAGAGTCTCCGCCTAACAACGTCCCATTTGAAACCGAAATCCATATTGGCAATGACCCGCCAGTCGTTGGCGCTATCGGTTACATGACGGGTACGGAACTCATCATCACGAAAGAAGTTTGCCCGCGTGGACTCATAACAGTCGGCGCGCAGGTCAGCGACCGGGAAGCCGATAAGCTGACCGTCACCGCAACGATCCTGCCCGGCGGAGCGCCCAAGGTGATGAAGCTCAAACCGGGAAGCAGCACGTTCGTGCTGGTCATGCTCGCCCCGGATAAGCCCGGCACATATACGATTCGCTTCGATGCGGCTGAAACCGGCACTCGAGAGAAGAAGACGGCCACTCGCTCAATTGAGTTGATCGTAAAGCCGTGCGGATCAAAGGATCAACACCCTCAAGCAGCGCCTCCGCCGGTTCCTGTCGACGTCGTGATTGGCGGCCCACCAGGCGCGGATGTACAAGTTCAAACCGTGCCCCCTGCCCTGCCCGGAGAGCCCTCCCTCGATTGGGACGCGGCGCTCGCCTTCTCAGAACTGTTTTACTACGGCTGGGCCCTCGACCAATTTGCCGGAACCCAGAATGATCCCGAAGCGTCCGTAACGAACGCGATCATCGATCAATTGTTCAATCCATTCATAACCGGATGGCCAACCTGGCAGGAATATACCCTGCTCGAGGATCATGGTGGGTTTCCGCCCGCGTGCGGCGCAGGTCCGGGGACGGGGCCAACATTTAACTTTGGTCCAAATGGTCCCGAAAACACGATTGGGGCCATCCAGGATTTGAACGCCGAGTTACAGCAATTGATCGAAAGCTCGATCTATGGCGAAGAGCAGTATCAAGAGCTCATGCTAGGCGAACTGCTCGACCAAATGGCGATGGAGTTCGGTACGCAGGTTCCGGTCTTGGAAAATGGCACGGTCGTGCCGCGCACACCGGTGGTCGACGCAAGCGCTGCCGCCGCGAAGAACGCCGCCGTCCGCGCCCAGCTTCAATCACAATATGACGCTCTCGTTGATCGTCAGACCCGCATGAATGGATCGCTGGCGGGCTATCAGGAACAGCTCGATCAGGCGATCAAGGACGGTGATACATCCCGCGCTCAACAACTCCGCGGATTTATTTCTGAAATCACAGAGATCCAGGCCAGCATTCACAATCAAACCACGCCAATTATCGAGCAGATGAATGAACTCGACCGCCCGCAACAACAGGCGCAGGCGGATGAATTGTCCGAAGTATCCAGCGAAATCAACGACGCCGCATGGGAAAATATCGCAAATCGATTTGGATTTGATGACAGCGTGCAAGACGCCAAGCAATGGACGACATGGGTCACGCGCTGGGTCTCGGTGGGAAGCGGCGTCTCATACGGCAATGACGCGCTGGTCCGGCAGTCGACCTTCTCCCTGGTCTCGGCTGAAGAGAAACTGGATGTCGTAGATGAGCTGCTGGAAGACACCGCACCGGGTTCCTTTAGAGAGACCGTGCTCAACCGCAAGAAAGTTCAATACGAAACGCAGCGCGACTCGGCGCAGCAACATCTGGATTCTCTCGGAAACATCACCTCGGCCGGCTATGTGATCGACGCCGGCCTTTATGCCAGCGGCGCGGTGGTCGTAAATCTCGCTCGTAAAGCTGTGGTTGGCGGTGCGACGCGTGTCTTCGGCGCACAAGTGGCTGAGCGAACAGCGGTCACGCTGGATACCGGGCTGATCCAGCTCACCAAGCAAGCGACTGGGCGCGCCAGTACGAGCGGTAGCGCGGCGACTGCGTCCGGTGGCACAAGCTCGGTGGTCAGGGAAAGCAGCGAAGTGATTATGGGGGGCTCATCAGAAGCGACGACGGGCGCCTTCAATACAGCCCAAGCCGCTGGCGAAACCGGATTCCGTTTTGGCTCACAAGGCATGGACGAAGCCTGGCAAGCTTTCGAAGCGGCTCGCATCACGGCTGGGGCAGAAATCCCGTCTAGAATGGGCAACGCATCGCCCGAATGGGGCGCGTTGTGGGTCAGGTTCGCAGATGATGTCTTCGATGATGTGGTCGGACAGGTTGACGATGTCATTCTTGCGAGCGGCGATGACGCGTTCCGAGCGCATCAGGCCCTTGAGCGCGCAGGGGCAGCCGGGCGACAAGCCTTCCGGTCTGACGCGGGACAAGCCGCCGCGCAGCACTGGGATGATTTCTTCCGCGGTCTTGCCGAACAACCAAATAGCGCCGCAGCCCTGGAGCGAGCGCGCGAAGTGGCGGGCCAGCGCGGGGTCGATACTCTGATGGACTTATGGAAACAGGCCCGGCTCAAAGCCGAAGACGACGCCCTGGAATCTATGTTGGACAGTTCGGCATTCTACGGGCTCGCGCCAGTTCTGTTTGGGTTGCTCGCGCAGGATGCTAGCGCCGCCGAAGCGCCGCAAACCACGCTCGATGCGAATGGACAAGGCCAGCTCCGCCTAAACTTCGACACCAGTTTCACTGGCGGTGACGCCCTCAACATTCGATTAGAAGGCGGCGGTCCACTGTCTCCTTCCGCTGCCACAGGGCTGGGACCGTGCCGTGAGAAAAAGGAGGCGGCGCAATGATTTTACGCCTCCTCTGCCTTTGCCTCCTGGCGTCGTTTCAAATGGCCCAAAGCTCTGCACAAGATGAATCCCCCCGGATCGGCGACCCCTTCTTCCATTCCTCCGGAAGCTGGGGACAGTCGTTCCGGGATCAATGGGCCTTTGAAGCGATCGGCATGCCTGACCCTCCTGCCGTCTGGCTGCAATTAGGCGACGCGCCAGAACCGGTAATTGTCGCCATGATCGATACCGGGATTGATTGGAATCACCTCGACCTCTCCTGGGGGGATTTCTGGATCAATGAGGATGAGATCATTGGCAATGGCCGCGACGATGATGGCAACGGTTATGTCGACGACAAGATTGGTTGGGACTTCTTAGCGAGCACGAATGAGCCATGGGATTATGACGGCCACGGCACCTTCACTTCAGGTCTGATTGCCGCCGAGACGAATAATGGGATCGGCATCACTGGACTGAACCCTCACGCCAGGATCATGGTTCTCAAAGCCGTCAACAATTTTGGGCGCACACGCGCCGCCCATATCGCTGAAGCCATTCGCTACGCGGCCGACAATGACGCAAAAATCATCAATCTCAGCCTGGGCGGCGAAAGTATCAGCACACTCGAAACCGATGCCCTCGACTACGCCGCTGAGAAAGGTGTTCTCATCATCGTCGCGGCTGGTAATGAAGGCAAAAGCCTCGACACGTACGGCTTAGTGAATCATCCAGCCGTGATCTGCGTGGCGGCGACCGATCGCACCGGCGAGCGCGCAGACTATTCGAATTGGGGCCCACAAGTCTCGATTGCGGCGCCCGGCGAAGAGATCCTCTCACTCCGCGCACAGGCCACCGATACCCTAATGACAGTGGCTGACACCTATCAGCGCGGCGCGGCGGTCGTCGGGCCAGACAGACGATATTATCGCGCCACAGGCACGTCATTTGCCGCGCCTCTGGTCACCGGCGCCGCCTCGTTAATCTGGTCCAGGAGCCCTTCGCTATCCGCTGATCAGGTGCGCCAGATGCTGTTGCAATCGGCACGGGACATTGGAACCCCAGGAAATGATCAGTTCACTGGCTATGGCGCACTAGACGTGACTGCAGCATTGCAAGCGGATCCAGCGGCGATTGTAGTTGCGGCCATTACAGATGTCCGGGCAACGCAATCTGATGGTCAACCCGCCGCAGAGGTTATCGGCACCGCCAACTCTGATCGCTTAGACCGATACACTTTAGAAATGGGTGCGGGTGACGAGCCGGCGAATTGGCAAACCATCTCGACCGGTCGGACCGCGATCGTCGACGGCGCCCTCGCAACAATTCCCGCCAGCGCATTTGCGCAAAGCCCCGTCTGGATGATCAAACTCACCGTAACCCGCACCGGCGGACAAGAGCGCACCACGCTCTATCGGTTGCAGTTGGGGCGAGCATCTAGATGAGTATTGTCAGCGGAAAGTGAGCCTTAACCGCCCTGCTCTACGCTCGACCTATGGCCAAGAACCCATTTCGCTATTTCAAGACGTCGCCTGAAATCATCCAGCTTGCCGTGATGATGTATGTTCGGTTTCCGCTTTCTCTGCGCAATGTTGAAGACCTGTTGCATGAGCGCGGCATCGATGTTTGCCATGAAAGTGTGCGTCTCTGGGTCGATCGATTTGGTCCGATCTTCGCTGGAAAGCTACGTCACCAAGACCCGCGATAAGTAGGCTGCGCTTACCTTCCGGAAGAAAGCGATGAAGCGATTCGGTGCACCAAAACGGGTGATCACGGACCGACTTCGCTCGTATGGCGGCGCCATGAAAGAGATAGGGAATGAAGACCGCCAGGAGGTCGGTCGCCACTTGAACAATCGGGCAGAGAACAGCCATCTGCCCTTCCGACGACGAGAGCGAGCGATGTCTAGATTTCGAAGGATGAGCAATCTACAGAAGTTCGCCTCGACCCACGCATCATTCCACAATCATTTCAACTTAGACCGCCACATCAACCACCGCTCTACGTTCAAATCGATGAGAAATGCCGCCCTCTCCGAATGGCGCCAGCTTTTGGCTGGGTAAGGCCCCCTACGCCGCTCGATGCTGGAGACTGGTTCGCATTCGACTGAAAGCATCTTGGACACCGCTTGATTTGCGGCTGGTTGTTGCCCACGATATGAACATAGTTTGGAGCGGGGCCGTCATGACACACGCAAAAATATCGCGGCGAATATTCTTGAACACGGGCTTCTTGGCCGCCGCTGGGATTGCGGTGTCAGGATGCGGGCGCACAGCTGAAATTGAGATTGATTTTGCGGCAAATCAGGCGTTTGAATTTTTCGAACCCGACGAAGGAAATATCCTGCTGGATGTTGCAGACATTATGATTCCGCAGACGGATACGGCGGGTGCAAAAGATACCAAGTCCGTTCTCTACCTTGATCAACTGATGGCGACCTGGGCGGGAGACTCGACCAAACTGGAAATTCGACAATTCACCCAAGCATTAAACCAGTACGCAGTGACCGCGCATGGTTCGCAGTATTCAGAATTGCCAGCGGCATTGCGCGTCGACACCGTGCGCGAAATCGACCGAACCAGTTTTTCACGTTCGGAAAATATGGACATCGCTGAATCGTATCGCCGACTGAAATGGCTGATCTTCCACATTCATTATACCAGCGAAGAGGCGAATTTAGACTTCGTCCTGACCCCCGGGCAATATCGGGGCAACATCTCTGAAGCCGAATATGCCGCTTTGGTCGAAGAAAATCGCTATTAAAGAGAGAATTGATGAGCACTGATTTTGACGCGATTGTCATCGGATCTGGAGTGTCGGGCGGATGGGCCGCGAAGGAGTTGTGCGAACAAGGCTTAAAAACGCTCGTCCTCGAACGTGGCCGCCACCTTGATCATCCGAGCCAAGAGTACACGGATTTCCAAGCGCCCTGGGATATGGAGAACCGCGGAATGGTTCCCGAAATCTACGACGATCAAGGTCGATATCGTATGCTGAAACGGAAGGGATGGACGTATCGTAATGAGTTCATCCACTTCTTTGTCGACGAAAAAGAACACCCGTATTCCTATCCCGAAGAGCGTCCTTTCATGTGGACTCGCGGCTATCAGCTCGGTGGCCGCTCGCTGACCTGGGCCCGTCAATCCTATCGCTGGGGTCCGAAAGATTTCGAAGCGAATGCGAAAGACGGTCACGGCGTCGATTGGCCAATTCGGTATGACGATCTGGAACCATGGTACGATCATGTTGAAAAATTTGCGGGCATCTCTGGCGCTCTGGACGGTTTGCCAGATCTGCCTGACGGGAGTTTTCTAAAGCCGTGGGAGATGAGTTGCGCTGAGGAGGTGGTGGCCGGAAACATTAATCAGAGCTTCAGCGACCGGCGAATGATTATCGGCCGCTGCGCAAATTTGAGCGAGGCCGGTCCGATCCACACGGAACTTGGCCGGGGCGCCTGTCAGTCCAGAAATTACTGTATGAGAGGGTGCTCTTACGGCGCTTATTTCTCATCCTTGTCAGCGACATTGCCAGCAGCAGAGCGAACTGGGAATCTCAACGTTGCAACTGATTCCATTGTCAGTGAAATTATATTCGATCCGGCGACGAACCGCGCAACGCACGTAAAGGTCATTGACCATCACAGCAAAGAAGAACAATTCTATTCAGCGCGCCTCATTTTCCTGAACGCATCTGCGATAGCGTCGACGCAAATTCTGCTTAACTCAAAGTCGGAAGCAGCGCCAAACGGTCTCGCGAACTCGTCAGGGCAAGTCGGAAACTATATTATGGACCACTTTGGTCATGCGGGCGCAAACGGCAGTGTCTCAGGACTGGATGACCGCTTCGAGTTCGGCCGCAAACCAACCGGAATTTACATCCCTAATTATCGGCATGATCGCCTGGAAGACCAAGATTTCGATCGCGGTTTCGGGTTTCAAGGCGGCGCCAACCGACAACGCATTGGTCACTCGGGCTCAAGAGCAGGCATCGGGTCCGAAGCCAAGTCCGATGTGAGCAACTGGACGTCGTGGACGTTTGGTATCGGCATGTTTGGCGAGATGCTCCCCTACGTAGACAACACCGCGCGCTTGCACCCAAACAAGACCGACAAATGGGGGATCCCGCTGGTGCACCTCGATTGTCATATCCGGGAGAATGAGCGGAAGATGATCCGGCAAGCCGAACGGGATGCGGTATCGCTCCTCACTGCGGGCGGCTGTACCAATATCAACTCCGTCAGAACACCCGACGACGAACACGTAATGGTCGGGGGAAAGACCCACGAAATGGGTGGAGCTTGCATGGGACGCGATCCGGCAAATTCAGTCTTGAACAGCTGGAACCAGACCCACGATGTCCCCAATCTGTTTGTCACTGACGGCGCCTGCATGTCTTCTTGCGGAACCGCCAACCCCTCCCTGACCTATATGGCGTTGACCGCCAGAGCGGCCAGACACGCGGTCGAATTGTTGAAGGACGGCACACTATGATGCAAGCAAACTCCGCTTTGAAATCAACCAAGAGCGTGGTGCCTGGGTTTCTGGCCTCCATCGCGCTTCTGGTTGGATGCACCCATTCAGTCGCGGACAATATTCCAGAAACACGATGGGTTGAGCTCACGGACGGAGAAACTCTGGACGGTTGGACCCAAGTAAATGGAAAGGCACCATTTGAGATCATTGATGGCGCCATTCGCGGCACGAATGTTCTCGCCACGCCAAATAGTTTCCTCGCCACAGACGATATGTATTCTGATTTTGTGCTCGAATTTGAGTCTCGCTCGATCGGTGATGCCAATTCCGGTGTTCAATTCAGGACCGAGCTGGCGCCGGGCACCTGGAGCGGTCTCGTCGGATATCAATTGGATATTGACCCTACCGAAAGACGCTGGACCGGCGGTATCTATCACGAGGGCGTGCATGTCTGGCGACATTCCATGGCACGCAATGTCGACTGTCAGGCAGCGTACCAACATGGCACGTGGAATCGATATCGAATCGAGGCCGTCGGCACCGTTATGGCGACATGGGTCAACAACATTCCCTGCGCCCACATGGTTGGCGATCATCATGATACGGGCTTGATCGCTCTACAGGTGCATTCGATTGGCCAAGAGGCGGCCTATCTGGGTAGTTACACCGAATGGCGGAGCGTTCGTATACTCGAAGATCCAACGCCAAACGAGCTTTGGCTCGAGCGCCGAAATGGCCTCGTCGAAGGTTGGCTTGAAAACGAAGTGAGCGACATTGAAGCCGCGCACGGATGGCGCTCGCTTCAGTTTGTAAATGGCACGGCGACGTTCGATGCACCTGATGGAAATTTCGAGATTGTCATGGATATGCAAGTTGGTGCTTCAGCCGAAGGTGCGCTCAACTATGAGCTTGTTAGAACGATCCGAACTTGTTCCAGCGCCTACAAAATTCTGGATGATTCCTCGCTTGCAGAGCAGCGATCTGAATCAGATCTAATGGGCAGCGTTCCGGGGAAACACTCTGCGAAAAACTTATCAGAACCAGGACGACCAAAACGGTATTATCCAGCTGACAGATGGAACCGCGTCCGTTTGATCGTCAGGGCGGATACGATCGAACACTGGCTCAACAGCGTCAAAGTCGTCGAATACGATCGGTGTGCTGCGGATGTCGCGACACTAATGAACACGGACGAGACGGCTCATTCGATGCGGCCCAGACTGGAAGTGGCTACTGAAAACGGGCGCATAAAAACCCGAGATGCCAAGGTTCGACTGATTTCGGAATAGTTCACTCTGGTCGGCATTGCCAGGGGAAAGTCATATTTGGATACTTAACCCGAATCCTGAGACCAAAATCATGCTTGTTCAGGTGGCGGATTTCCTCGACGCTTTAGAAGCAACGGCGTGCTTGTTCAAAAGTAATCGGAACAAGACGGGAAATCGCGACGAAATCTCGTTCCTTTGACAACACTTAGCATAATTCATTTTTGGTCACGTCTCGTATTATCGCCGACTTTTCAGGCTGACTTTTGCGATGGACGCATTAACTAGCTCGGTATGAACCTGACAGGAAACTTCTCTTGCGCGGCGGCATTGCTTTTCGTCACTGCCGCCTGCGCCAGCGCGCCGCCAGTGCCTGAGCGACCGGCATTTCCGGTCTCCGAAGACGCATTCTCCACGACAGAAACGGAAGGCGTCGCTGCAAGTCCCGTATCGATGACCTGGTGGAAGACCTTTGATGATCCGGTGCTGGATCAATTGGTGACCACCGCCCTGACTGAAAACAAAGACCTGGCGGTTGCGGCGGCAAATATCGAGACGGCCCGCGCAGCACTTGCGCGCCAGACGCTACAACGCTCTTTCTCGACAAATTCAGCCGCCAGCGCTGAACTAGGGCGGGCGGCACGAGAAGGCGCCAATACGGAGCTGAGCGGAAGTGGACAGATCGGTGCCAGCTGGGAATTCGACGCCGCTGGCGGCATATCGGCTGCTATTGACAGCGCGATATTTGAAGTCGAGCAATTGTCAGAAATCCGGCGTGATGTTGCTGTGACCGTCGCAGCCGAAACAGCGCTCGCTTATGTCGACTATCGCGGCAATCAGGTTCGTCTCAACGTGGCCCAGTCTAATGCCGAGCTACAAGGCGAAAGCCTCGAGCTGTTGAAAGTATTGTTCGAAAATGGACGTGCCACACGTCTCGACGTCGAACGGGCTGAGGCTCAATACCGAACGACGCTCGCATCCCTTCCTCTTCTGGAAATCGCCATCCGTTCGGCCGGAATAAGGTTAGCGGCTTTGACGGGTCGAACGGACTTTACTGCGTCTGAGGCGTTTCTGCGACAGCCGGGGTTGGATGTTGTCATACCTTCCCCGCCTGAAAGTTTAGGCGTGGGGACGCCGCAAGATCTTATTCGCCGCCGACCTGATATACGCGCCGCAGAAGCAGATATTGCCCGTCGATTGGCGCTTGGCGAGGTCGAACGCGCACGGTTGTTCCCAACACTGACATTCAATGCTGATCTGCTATCACTCTTCACCGAAGACAATACCAGCATTGACAGTTTCGGCTTTGGGATCGGTCCTGCGATCCGCTGGGAGGGTCTGGATCTTCGACGTGTCCGCGGCGACATTGAGATCGCGGACGCCCAGACACGCGCAGCCTTTGCCAATTATGAGCGCACGATCGTGGACACCCTGCAAGAGATCGAAATCGCTCTGGTCTCCTATAGGCAAGAGCAGAAACGGCGGCCTGATCTGGAAGCGGCCGCAGATTCAGCAGCGCGAGCCCTCGACCTTGCTCGATTGCGATTTGACGAAGGTCTTGATGACTTCCTAGATGTAATCGACGCTCAGCGCACATTGCTGGACGCACAAGATCGATTGGAAAGTAATCGCCTCGCGACAACCAGACAAGCGATTGCTACGTATAGAGCATTAGGCGGAATTTGGGACGCTGAGGTGATCGCACCTGCGACGCCGGAAAGTGAGTAAGGTCAGTATGATACGGTCATTCTTGAGTATGGCACTCATAAGCTTGCTAATCGCGCTACCCGCCGCGGCGCAACGCGGCGGTCCAGCGAGCGTATTTGCAGAACCCGTCACCGAACGAAGTTTTTCACGTGACATCGAAGCTCTCGGCACGCTCGAACCGAATGAGCAGGTCGACTTGTCACTGAACGCCTCAGATCGAATTACGGCTCTCTACTTTGATGATGGCGAGCGTGTGAGGGAAGGCAAAACGCTCTTGTCCCTCGCCCAGCGCGAGCAATTGGCACTGGTCGAGTCAGCGGAAGCGGATGTTGAAGAAGCGGCACGGCAATTGGAACGGATTTCGCGGCTTGCCGCTGCCGAAGCGGTTTCTCAGTCCGAACTGGACAGCGCGCGGCGCGATCTCGACAGCGCGGAAGCCAATTTGCGCGCGCTTCAATCACGTCAGAAGGATCGCGTTCTGGTCGCGCCTTTTGATGGAATACTCGGCTTTAGGCGCGTGAGCGTCGGATCATTCGTACGTCCAGGTGATGTCATCGCCACACTCATCGATGATAGCGAAATGAACCTGGATTTCGATGTGCCCTCGATATTCACGCGTTCAATTCAACCCGGCACGACCATAAGCGCTCAGACCGATGATTTGCCGGGCGACACGTTCATTGGCGAGATTGAAACACTCGACAATCGCATCGACCCTGTCACGCGATCGATCAGGGCGCGCGCGACCATACCGAATGCAGAGCGTCTATTGCGCTCAGGTATGTTTATGCGGGTGTCCGTGCGTGCAGAGCCACGCACCAGCCTGGCCGTGCCGGAATCCGCCGTGCAACCTGTCGGCCCGCGAACATTCGTTTGGCGCGTAACACCAGAAAGCGACGTCCTGAAAGCGCGCCGTGTCGAAGTTCAACTGGGTCAACGCGCCAATGGCTATATCGAAGTTCTTTCAGGTCTGGCGGCAGGCGATCAGGTCATCACTGAAGGCATCATTCGCGTTCGCGAAGGGTCTGAACTGAAAGTAGAAGATAAGCGCCTGCTCGATCCCAGTGGTGCAGTGGCAAGCAGCGGACCAAACTCGGGGTCCGCCTCTTTCGGTGCATCCAATTAGGAGGGTCAGTCATGCTCCTCTCTGACACCGCGGTCACGCGCCCGGTCTTCGCATCCGTGATTGCGCTCATTCTGGTCATTCTTGGCGTAGTCGCATTTGATCGGCTGTCCTTGCGAGAATACCCAGACATTGATGCCCCTATTGTCACCATAGACACACGCTACGCTGGCGCATCGGCGAGTGTGGTAGAAACGCGCATCACTCAAATCATCGAAGACCGGATCGCCGGCGTTGAAGGCATTCGGTTCATCAATTCCAATTCGCGCGACGGGCGCTCCAGCATCTCAATCGAGTTTGGCGTCAATCAGGATATCGATGTCGCCGCAAACGACATTCGCGATCGGATCTCCGGCGTGCTCGACAACTTGCCCGAGGAAGCCGATCCACCCGAGGTCGAAAAAGCTGACTCCAATGATGACGTGATCATATGGCTCAACCTCGCGGCCGAGAACCTCACCACTCCTGAAATTTCCGACTATGCCGAGCGCAATCTTGTCGATCGCTTTTCCGCTCTAGACGGTGTCGCCCGGGTCCGCGTCGGCGGGTCCCGAAATTACGCCTTGCGGGTGTGGATCGATAGGCGAGCGCTGGCGGCGCGAAACCTGACCGTCAACGACCTCGAACAAGCCCTGCGTCGTGAGAATATCGAAGCGCCCGCGGGCAGCATTGAATCTGACACGCGCGCTTACACCGTCCGGATTGACCGGGCCTTTCAAACTCCCGAAGACTTTGCAGGCCTTGTCGTGGCAGAGGGTCAGGACGGTTATCTTGTTCGCCTCGGCGATGTCGCGCGGGTTGAGCGCGGAACGGTGGAAGACCGAAACATGTTTCGCGGCAATGGCGTTCCGATGGTCGGACTGGGGATCGTCAAACAGTCCACCGCCAACACAGTAGAGGTCGCAAATGCCGCAAAAGCACTGGCGGATCAACTGAACGAGACTCTCCCGGATGGTATGGTGATCGCCCGAAGCTTTGACAGCTCTGTGTTCATCTCTGCATCGATCCGGGAAGTCTATACGACCCTTGCGATTGCCGTTGGGTTGGTGACCTTGGTGATTTTCCTGTTCCTCGGCAGTGCCCGCGCGACGATTATCCCCGCGATCACAGTGCCAATCTCGATCATTGCCACTTTTATCGTTCTTTACGCACTCGGATTTTCAATCAATTTGCTTACGCTGCTGGCCATGGTGCTTGCCATCGGACTGGTGGTCGACGACGCGATCGTCGTTCTTGAGAACATCTCGAGGCGTATGAAAGTGTATGGCGAAACACCGCTCGTCGCGGCCTTTAAAGGCACGCGACAAGTCGGTTTCGCCGTTGTCGCGACGACCTTGGTGCTGGTCGCCGTATTCGTTCCGATCACGTTTTTGCAAGGTGATATCGGCCGTTTGTTCACGGAATTTGCGCTGACCATTTCGGCAGCTGTGGTGTTCTCGAGTTTGCTGGCTTTGACGCTGACCCCGATGATGGCCTCCAAACTGCTCAGCCGGCCCGCAGACAAATGGACAATCACGTCATTTTTGCCGCGTTTGGTTGACGGTGCCTTTGGCTTAATAAGGCGCGGATATGGTTGGTTGCTGAATATCCTGATCCCGCGTCCGCTGATCATGGCCATTCTGCTTTCCGGTCTGTTCGGGGCGACCTATCACCTGTCGCAATCGGTCACCGAAGAGTATGTCCCGCGCGAAGATCGTGGTGCTTTCTTTGTTGTCGTGCGCGGTCCGGAAGGCGCTTCCTACAGCTATATGGAGCGCTATATTGACGAGATCGAGCGTCGTCTGCTGCCTTACACTGAGAGCCAGGACGGTAAACCACCTGAGGTGAATCGCCTGCTGTTTCGCGCGCCAGGGTTCGGATCTTCTGCGTTCAACCAGGCCTTTATCATTGTCGTTCTGAATGACTGGAGCCAAAGACGACCGGCCGACACAATCGTTGCAGAGGTCAATCGACGGCTCTCCGACTTGCCCGGGGTTCGAGGGTTTGCGCGAATGCGACAAGGTCTTGGAGGGGGAACCGGAAAACCGGTCCAGTTTGTGATTGGCGGGCCGAGCTATGAAGCACTTGTCGAGTGGCGCGACACGTTTGTCACCGCGCTCGAAAACAGTGACCTCGGTCTGGTCGACATTGATTGGGACTACAAAGAAACGCAGCCCCAATACCGTATTCAGGTTGATTATGACCGCGCCGCCGATCTCGGTGTCACCGTGGCCGATATCGGCGTGACGCTCCAAACCATGCTCGGCTCAAGGCGGGTCACAACCTATATTGAGAACGGTGAAGAGTATGATGTGATCCTGGAGGGCCTTCGATCCGACCAGAACAATCCTAACGATATTGAGAACATCTATGTCCGCTCGTCGCGCTCCGGTAGTCTGGTACCATTGGCGAGCCTGATCGGCATCGAGCCCCTGGCCGACAGCCCAACTTTGAACCGATACAATCGCGTGCGGGCGATCACGATCGAAGCCGGGCTGGCCCCTGGAGTATCCCTCGGCGATGCGCTCGATGGCATGCAGCTTATCGCGCGCGACGTCTTACCGATCGAAGCCACGATCGATTTCAAAGGTCAGTCGCTCGATTTCAAAACCTCCGGATCGTCAATACTCTTCGTGTTTGGGATAGGCGTCGTCATTGTGTTTCTCGTGCTGGCGGCGCAGTTTGAAAGCTATCGTCACCCGATCATCATCATGCTCTGCGTGCCGGCGACGCTGGCGGGTGGATTATTCGGCTTGTGGTATACCGGGACCAGCATCAACATTTACACCCAGATCGGACTGATCATGCTGGTCGGGCTTGCCGCCAAGAATGGCATTCTGATTGTCGAATTTGCCAATCAACTCCGCGATGAAGGCATGGCCTTTCGGGCCGCCATCAAGCAAGCATCCATGGATCGCCTCAGACCGATTGTGATGACAGGCCTGACAACCGCCGCGGGTACCCTGCCCCTTATCCTTTCCAGCGGCGCCGGTTCAGAGACCCGCGCGGCGATTGGCATTGTCATCCTGTTTGGCGTCATTGCGGCTGTCCTCGTTACGGTGCTTTTCGTCCCGACCGCCTATGCCTTGATCGCCCGTGGATCAGGATCACCAGGCGATGTCGCCCGAAGGCTGGAATTGGAATCTAACCAAACGACCGTACCCGCAGAGTAATCGGACAGAGACGATCCACTCCAGATCCCGTCGATAGGGTCAAACTATCAGGGCGGAATATTTTTTATATTTTTATTCCGCCATTCGCGGCCAAAATCGAGAAGGATAAACATAATCGGGCGGAGCGCGCGAGGATCTAATTCCTGACGTTCATCGCTAGCGGAGGATCAAGCATGAATAGCCAAGTTGCCGATGCGACCAGCGGGACAAACGCCGCATCCTTATCGTCGACCGGAACGAGTTACGGCAGCTTCAACTATCGATCCTACGTCCTGATGTCGCTGACTGTGGTTTACACGTTCAACTTCATCGACCGAATTTTGATCAGCGTGGTCAGCGTTCCGATCATCAATGAATTCGAACTGTCGCAGTTTCAGTTTGGCCTTCTTTCGGGGATCGGATTCGCCCTATTTTACACCCTCCTGGGCATTCCAATCGCCAACCTCTCAGAAAAAGTCAGCCGCAAACTCATTATCGGCGTCAGCGTGATCCTTTGGTCATTCGCGACGGTGCTCTGTGGATTTACCGTCGGCTTTGTCACTCTCTTGTTTGCACGCATGCTTGTGGGTATTGGCGAAGCCGGGTGCACCCCGCCCGCGAATTCTATGATCAGCGATTATTACGCGCCGTCCGCCCGGCCGACCGCGCTAGGCATTTATGCGATGGGCGTCACCGCAGGCGGCGTTATGGCGCAAGTCTTTGGTGGATTTATTCTCGACTTCTTCACCTGGCGCGAGGCCTTCATCTTCATTGGCGCACCCGGCATCCTTATTGGAATCATTTTCCTGCTGACCATCAAGGAACCCCCTCGAGGGTATTCGGACCCGCCGGGCGCCGCGCATGTCGAAAAGGCTGGCTTTAAAGAAGCGATCGCCGAAATTTTCTCCAAGCGTACATTCTGGGTGATGACCACGGGTGCCACGATTGCGGCGTTCGCGGGCTATGCGCTTGTCGGATTACAGCCTCAACACGTCGTTTTCACACAAGGGTTCACACCCGCTGAGACGGCGCTGATGTTCATGGCACCCGTCGGACTCGCGGGCACCCTTGGCGCGTTCCTCGGAGGCTATCTGACCGAGCGCGCTTCCAAACGTTCCGAGACCGCGGCGACCTGGGTGCCGGGGATCGCTTTCCTGTTCTGTGCACCGATTTATGCCTCCGCCTTTCTGGTTGGCGACAGCACGCTGATGCTGGTCTTGCTGATGGTCGCCAGCACGCTGCAATATTTCTACCTTGGGGCGCAATATAACATCGCCCAGGCGGTTGTGAGCCTGCGCGTGAGAGCCACGGCGATTGCCGTTCTGCTCTTCGTGGTGAATCTCATCGGCTATGGGATCGGCCCACCAGCGCTTGGCATAATCGCGGACACGCTCTCAACCAGTTGGATCAATTCAGGTCCGTTTGCCGGACAGATTACTGCAACCTGTAGCCTCACCGACCCAAGCCTTACCCAGGAGCTCGTCAGCGCCTGTCGCGAGGCCAGAGCCTATGGTGTCCGCTGGGCCTGCGTCGTGGCGACCGGCCTGTTTGCGCTGGCTGGAGCGTTCTTCCTGCTTGCCGGACGTTCGTTCACGCGCGACCTATATGTGAATCAGAAGGCGGCTGATGCTGCGGCTTAATCCAGACGGTGAAGCAGCCGAAACTGGTTCAAAGTGTCAACGAGAGCGAACGCTAAACTCTGGTAAGGGAGTAGTTAGCAGAAAGTGAGCCTTAACCGCCCTGCTCTAGGTTCGGTCTATGCCCAAGACCCCATTTCGCTATAATCACCGCTCAACGTTCAAATCCATGAGAAACGCCTCTCTCTGAATGGCGCCAGATTCTGGCTGGATAAGACCCCCTACTCCACTCGATGCTGGGGACTCGTCCGCATTAGACTGACAGCACTCCCAAAAAGGCAGAGGTTAGGAACGGTGGGTGGCCCCTTTTGACCTCGCAAGGCGATCGATCGATACGCTGGTGCGGATTCGACTAATGTTGCCTAAGAATCGAGCTGCGGTGATCAAGCACGCGCGAGTCCAATGTTTACGCACGCCGTTTGCGGTATTCGCGTGCATAAATGCGCGGGCCTTGATAAGACTAAAACATGGGTAGGCTGATCGCAATTTCGAACCGGACTGCGGCGGATCCGAGTGCGCGCGCAGGAGGGTTGGCAGTCGCCGTCTGGGAATCCCTCAAATCTACTGGCGGTGTATGGTTTGGTTGGTCGGGTGACGTGGTTGAGAAACCGTCGCGCAGTGTTCAGCATTTGAAGGATGATGGTGTCGAGTTTGTTCTCACCGACTTGTCGATAACAGAACACGACCAGTACTACCTGCAATATGCCAATTCGGTGTTGTGGCCAGTGTTCCATTATCGTCTGGATCTGGCCGCGTTCAATTCCGAGGCATTCGAGGTCTATGCGTCCGTAAACCAACGCATCGCCAATATCGTTACTGAGCGCCTGCGCGAAGGGGATTCAGTCTGGGTCCACGATTACCATTTTCTGTTAATGGGCGACAGTATGCGGCGGGCAGGATGGGATGGCCCGATCGGTTTTTTCCTCCACATCCCCTTTCCGCCGCCTGAGGTGTTTCGTGCCTTGCCGGAGCATCAGTGGATCGCGCGCGCCATGTGCAACTATTCAGTGATTGGCCTGCAATCGGAACAGGATCGCTCAAATTTCACCAGGTATCTGATTGAAGATTGCAAAGGCGTCGATCAGGGCGGCGGCATCTATGAAGCCTTTAACACAACCATCAAGATCGAAGCCTATCCGATTGGTATCGATGCCGAAGGTTTTGCCGAAGCTGCACGAACCGAAAGGGCCGTAGAAGCCTCTGACCGGATCGGTCGGTTCCTCGGCGGGCGCAATCTCGTCATCGGCGTCGATCGCATGGATTATTCCAAAGGCCTGCCGGAGCGGTTTGAAGCCGTCGGACAATTGTTTGACAATCATCCCGAAACGCTTGGAAAGGTGTCTGTCACACAAATCGCGCCGCCGTCGCGAAGCAAAGTGGATGAATACCGGGAGCTACGACAAACGCTTGATCGTTTGGCCGGCCGCATCAATGGCGATCATGGCGATCTCGATTGGATTCCGCTGCGTTACCTGGCCCGTTCCTACGAACGTGAAGAGCTGGCCGGACTTTTTCGGATCGCGCGGGTTGGATTGGTCACGCCACTTCGCGATGGCATGAACCTCGTCTGTAAGGAATTTGTCATGGCACAGGATGAGGCTGATCCAGGAGTACTTATTCTCTCTGAATTTGCGGGCGCGGCGGAACAATTGAAAGACGCTCTATTGGTCAATCCGCATGACACGCGAAAGCTCGCCGAGGTGATCAATCTGGCATTGACCATGCCTCTGGAAGAACGTGTTGAACGGTGGCGGGCCCTCAGGAAGATTGTCATGGAGCAAGATATTTCCTGGTGGCGAAAGAAATTCCTGAAAGACCTGGATGCGCTCCACGTGGCTTCGAAATAGTCAACAGGATGATCGATCATTTTAATACCGACCAAAAGATTGCGCCGGTTTTGGTGAAACGGCATGCGCTGTTTCTCGATTTTGATGGAACTTTGGCACCCTTGCAGAATGATCCTGATACGGTTTTCCTACCGCAAGGCGGCGAAGAATGCCTCCGCGGACTGGCGCGGTATCTGGACGGGGCGCTTGTCCTGATCAGTGGGCGTGGCCTTCATGACCTGAGCTTCCGCACCCCGATCGACGTTTGGCGCGCCGGCGGTCACGGTCACGACGTGTGCCAGCCAGGTGAAATGCCAGCTGCGACCGGTGAGGCCGCGCCGATCACTCTGGTCAACGCCGTCGAAAATCTCATACGAAATTTCGAAGGTGTTCGTCTCGAACAAAAAGGTAAAGTCCTGGCCATACATTACCGGCAAAATCCAATGGCGGGCCCTGAACTTGCCGAGGCGACTGAACAGCTTGCAGGAATGGCGAACGGCTATGTATTCCAGCACGGCAATCGTGTGATTGAACTCAAGCCGACCGGCGCCGATAAAGGCACAGCTTTGGCGGCCTTGATGTCGCGATCGCCTTTTTCGGGTCGGGTTCCGGTGATGATTGGCGATGATACGACGGACGAGGATGCCATGCGGGCCGCGCAAAAACTTGGCGGGATCGGCATCAAAGTCGGCGAAGGGGAGACCTGCGCTGAATACCGCTTCGCAAACACAGTAACTGTATGGCGGTGGCTACGGGAGCAATTGAATGAACACGCTTGAACTCGGCATTATCGGCAATGGGACAGTGGCCGCTCTGGTCGATCCGAACGCGTCGATTCAGTGGCTCTGCCTACCAAGGTTTGACGGCGAGCCGGTATTCAACGCGCTGGTCGGCGGAAATGGTGCATTTTCAATCGCTTTGGCGGATCAAGTCAGTGCGGAACAGACTTATGTACGCAACACAGCTATCATCGAAACCGTCCTGACATCGGCCGACGGTTCATCCATTAAGATCACCGATTTTGCGCCGCGTTTCTTCGACCGCGGCCGTGTGTTCCGACCCGCATCGATTGTCCGGCGCATCACACCTCTGACCGGGATGCCGCGTATTACTGTCTTTCTGCGCGCTGAAAGCAATCGCGGCGAACGCGCGATCTTACGCCGCCGCGGGGTATCGCACATTCGTTTCCCGGATGAGGATTGTGATTTCCGGGTGACCACTGACGCGCCAGTGTCTTTCGTGATGGATGAACGCGAATTCGTGCTC
This sequence comes from Hyphomonadaceae bacterium, assembly GCA_043513745.1. GTDB lineage: Bacteria > Pseudomonadota > Alphaproteobacteria > Caulobacterales > Hyphomonadaceae > Henriciella. Next base: position 2,502,080 of record CP121341.1, on the reverse strand, counting down.
GACCGGGAATTGAGCTTCGTCCTGGGGCCTGACGAATCCTTGTCGGACAATCCTGAATCCATCGCTACTGACTGGCTGCATCGGACCTTGCACACATGGCAGGAATGGTCGCGCCGTTTGGCAACACCGCCGGAATGGCAGGACGCCGTCATTCGCGCCGCTATTACGCTAAAGTTGTGCGTTTATGAGGAAACCGGCGGCATCGTTGCGGCGCTGACCACTTCCATCCCTGAGCATGCCGGGTCGCAGCGCAACTGGGATTATCGCTTTTGCTGGCTTCGTGATGCCTATTTCACCGTCACGGCACTCAATCGGCTCTCTGCGGTGGGTACGCTCGAAAAGTATCTCGGCTATTTGCGCAACACGGTGGCGATGACCAAAGGCGGCCACATTCAGCCGGTGTTCGGCATCGCATTGGAAAACGACCTAACGGAAGTAATCGCCGAGCGTCTGCCGGGGTACAATGGCATGGGGCCCGTACGCTTCGGCAACCAGGCTGCGGAGCATATACAGCATGATGTCTACGGGCACGTTATTCTTGGCGCAGCACAGGCGTTTTTTGATGACCGGTTGCTGGCCAAAGCCGGTGATCTGGAGTTTGAACATTTTGAACAAGTCGGCGAACGCGCATTTCAGGTCTATAACACGCCCGATGCGGGGATCTGGGAGTTTCGCGGCATCGCCCATGTGCATACATCTTCTGCAATCATGTGCTGGGCCGCGTGCGATCGTTTGGCGAAAATCGCTGAAACGCTGGAGCGCAGAGACCGGTCCGAGCACTGGCGCAAGCGCGCCGATGAAATTCGTGCGACGATCTTGGAAAAGGCATGGAACCAAGAACGGCAGGCGTTCACTGGCGCATTTGGCGGCACAGATTTGGACGCCTCCGTTCTGCTTATGGCGGAGATTGGTTTCATTGACCCGATGGACTCGCGCTACATCGCGACTGTCGAACGCGTCGATGAAGAGTTACGGGTCGGCAACCATATCTATCGCTACCGAATTGAAGACGATTTCGGATTTCCGAAGACCGCTTTCACTGCTTGCACGTTCTGGCATATCGATGCGCTGGCCAGGATTGGCCGGCTTGAGGATGCCCGCACGATGTTTGAAGCGGTTTTGTCTGCGCGAACGAAACTTGGCCTCTTATCAGAAGATGTCGACACGGAGACAAACGAGCTGTGGGGGAACTTCCCCCAGACCTATTCGATGGTCGGGATTATTAATGCAGCGTCTCGGCTAAGCCAAATGTGGGACGAAACTGTTTAGGATGTCCGCTTTGACTCAAGAGCGGACGCAAGGTCCGGGAGGTCCTGTCAAAGGACCCGGAATTGACACTTCGAGCACTACTTTTCGGTCCGGTCAGCGCGGCAAAAGTCATCTAAAAACAACGCATGCGAGCTTTGTTCATCCTGCACGAATACAGTAATTAAAACTCCTTTGGCCGCGCCTACTGGCGATCAGCATTTCTCTTCTCGCGTCTCCTCCGCCCAATCTTCGAGCAGTCGACGGATGTCCCACACTTCTGACGTGTCGCCCCTTGCGAGAGCCGTGCAGATGTGCGTGATGAGGGCATGGCTGATGGTGATGACTTCTTTGATGAGATGCATGGCTACGGAAACGAAGTACGCGCGCCGTACAAGGCGTTTCACCAGTTGTTTTCCGAGATCGATCCGGCGCGATTGAAGCACCAATCGCACAAAGCAGAAGAGTTCTTTCGGCGAACCGGGATCACATTCAACGTATATGGCGAAGCCGATGCAGAAGAACGCCTGATCCCGTTTGACCTGCTGCCTCGGATCATCAGCGCGAAAGAATGGCGAACGCTCACCAAAGGCATTGAGCAACGTATAAAGGCGCTCAACGCCTTCTTACACGACATCTATCACCGTCAGGAAATCCTTCGAGCCGGGAGAGTGCCTGCTGCGTTGATAATGGAGAATGAAGCGTTTCTGTCGCAAATGGTTGGCGTCGACCCGCCATGCGGGATCTACACGCATATTGTTGGCACAGACCTAGTGCGAACTGGGCCGAATGAGTTTTTCGTTTTGGAGGACAATGCCCGTACCCCGTCCGGCGTCTCATACATGCTTGAAAACCGGGAAACGATGCTGAAGATGTTTCCGGAACTGTTCTCGCGCGTCGGCGTCGAGACAATTAGCGATTATCCGTCCTTATTACGCAAGGCGCTCGCAGCCTCTGCACCCACGGCGTGTACGGGAAAGCCAACCATTGCTGTGTTGACCCCCGGCATTCACAACTCTGCCTATTACGAGCATGCCTTCCTGGCTGATCAGATGGGCGTAGAATTGGTCGAGGGCCATGACCTGAAAGTCGTAGATGGGCGCATCTGCATGCGGACCACATGTGGTTTTGAACCCATCGATGTCATCTACCGCCGTGTCGATGATGAATACCTGGACCCGCTCAATTTCAATCCAGACTCTCTCTTGGGCGTACCGGGAATCTTCGACATCTATCGCGCCGGAGGTGTCACGATCACCAACGCGCCTGGCACCGGCATCTCTGACGATAAGGCGCTGTATTCCTACATGCCGGATATTATCGAGTTCTATACCGGACAAAAACCGCTCTTGAAGAATGTCGAAACCTGGCGATGTTCGGAGCCGTCTTCTTTGCAATATGTCCTCGACAATCTCGCAGACTTGGTGGTCAAGGAAGTGCATGGCTCGGGCGGGTATGGCATGCTGGTGGGACCGGCGGCGAGCAAGGCAGAACTGGAAGCTTTCCGCAAGAAGCTCGAAGCGAAGCCCGGCAACTATATCGCGCAGCCGACTCTGGCGCTTTCAACTGTACCCATTCTCACAGATGCTGGGCTCGCGCCCCGCCATGTCGACTTGCGGCCTTTCGTACTGGTGTCGCCGCAATCGATCGATGTTGTTCCGGGAGGCCTGACCCGTGTCGCCATGAAAGAGGGATCTCTGGTTGTGAACTCAAGCCAGGGTGGCGGTACGAAAGATACCTGGGTGCTCAGCGATGAATAAGATGCTGGGTCGAACCGCTTCGGGACTGTTCTGGATGATGCGATATCTGGAGCGGTTCGAGAACACAGCTCGCCTGGTCGATGCCGGGTTCCGAATGTCCCTGACACGCGCTCGCACCGCCGAAAGCGAGTGGGAGTCAGTCCTGACCACAGCGGGAACCCGAGACCTCTATTTGCAATGTCATGAGAAGTTCAGCACGAGCGGGGCAGTCGATTTCCTGGTTGCGGATAAGGACAATCCGAGCAGTCTTTATTCCTCCATTGCCGCGGCGAGAGAGAATGCTCGTATGACCCGTACCGCGCTGACGCGCGATGTTTGGGAAGCGATCAATGAGATCTGGATCCAGTTCAAGCGCGATCGCGAGGCGCAGAAACATCGAACGGACTTGCCCGATCTACTATCTTCCGTGAGGCAGCAGGCGGCACTGGTGCGTGGCAGCATCAATGGCACAATGCTACGCAATGACATTTTTCGATTTGCCATCCTGGGCGCATTGATTGAGCGAGCAGATAATACAGCCCGGATTCTGGATACGAAATACTATGTTCTTTTACCATCGAGCGCGTCGGTCGGATCCTCGCTCGACCGCGTTCAATGGGAGATGATACTGCGCTCGGCCTCGGCAGAACGATCGTTTCATTGGCTCTACGGGGGAGAAATGAGCCCCGCCGCAATCGTAGAATTTCTCATTCACGACGTAAGGCTGCCGCGATCGATCGCCTATTGCTATGACGAGATTGTAGAGACGCTGACGGCGCTGGAACGCGAATATGGACGGCGCACGCCCGCGCACGATCTCGCCGCCAGTCACGAAGCCCTCATTACCGAATCGAGCAGTGACGCGATCATAGGGTCTGGATTGCACGAGTTTTTGATTGATTTCATCGCTCGGAATGCGGCGCTCTCAAGTCAGATTGAGCAAGACTACAGGTTCGCGAGCTGACATGCGCCTGCAGATTCAGCATACGACCCAGTTTCACTATGACGACCCGCCATCCTATGGCCTGTTGCAGCTGCGCGCAGCGCCGCAGTCTTCGTCGGCGCAGTCTGTGATTGAATGGGAGGTCACACTCGACGGCGCACGCGGACAGGCCCAGTTTGTAGATCAGCACGGGAACAAAACCGATCTTATCAGCGTACTTCCCGACGCGCAGTTGCTCGAAATCAGCGTCTCCGGAGAGGTGGACACACATTGCTCTGACGGGGTCCTCGGGGCGCACGCTCAGGCCATGCCGCTCTGGTTCTACCGCCGACAATCGGTTTTGACCCCAATGACAGAAGGTTTGCGTGAGCTGGCCGCATCGATCACGGTACCCGCCGAAAACATGATTTCGGAGCTGCACGCGCTTAGTCAGCTGATCCGCGAGCGCGTCAACTATGTGACGGGACAATCCAGCGTCGCGACGACAGCAGGTGAAGCCCTCGATAACAAGAAAGGCGTATGTCAGGATCACAGTCACATCTTTCTGAGCGTGGTTCGCGAAAAGGGGTTCGCCGCGCGTTACGTCAGTGGCTATCTGCTAATGGATGATCGTACCTCTCAGGAGGCCAGCCATGCCTGGAGCGAGGTCTATCTTGATGGACTTGGCTGGGTGGGTTTCGATGTTTCAAACGGCATCAGCCCGGATGAACGGTATGTCCGCATTGCTCAAGGGTCAGATTATGCTGATGTGGCACCGACCAAAGGCCTGACCGTCGGCGCCGGACGGGAAAATTTGGTTGTCTCCATCCAGGTTCAACAATAGGGCTGGTCGGTCAAAGCAAGGACAAGACCGAATGACTTATTGCGCCGCACTGAAAATGAACGATCATCTCGTTTTCATGTCTGATACGCGTACCAATGCGGGCGTCGATAATATCTCAGTTTTCAGAAAGATGTTCACCTGGTCTACGCCGGGCGAGCGCGTGATCACCTTAATGACCGCAGGAAACCTTGCCACGACGCAAGCCGTTGTCAGCCTGCTGGATGAACGCTCCAAAGCCCCGGAAGAACGAGACCCCACCCTCCTGCAAGTCCCGACTTTATTCCAGGCCGCGCGTCTGATCGCAGATACGCTCAACGAAGTCGTCAATGCCCATGCGGATGAAGGACAAGACGCCGAATCCGCGTTTCGCGCGACGCTGATCATGGGCGGACAGATCAAGGGCATGGAGCCGCGACTTTTCCTGATTTATCCGGAGGGTAATTTTGTCGAAGCGAGCGCTGAAACGCCATTCTTCCAAATCGGCGAGACCAAGTATGGACGCCCAATCATCCTCCGGGCCTTCGATCCGGCGATGAGCGTCGAGCAAGCCCTTCGCCTGCTGTGTGTGTCCTTCGATTCAACTCTGCGGGCGAACCTGTCCGTCGGAATGCCTCTGGATGTGCACGTTTACGAAGCAAATTCACTCGTGACTGGCGCGGAGTTCCGAATTGAAGAGACCGATACAGCGTTCTCGGCCATCTCTGAAGCTTGGGGATCTGCCCTGAAATCAGCATTGGATGGCCTCCCAGAGTTTAGTGTTCACTCTCGCTGATATAGGCTGGAGGGAAAATGTCAGAGGAAAGCGAGCCTTACCTGCACTTCTCTAGGCTCGGTCGAGGACCAAGAACCCGTTTCGCTATTTCAAAACGTCGATACTAGTATTACGGTTTGGTCAGTCAGATCAGGCGGGGATACTTTGGTAAAAACGGGGATATCATGCACAAATTGAAAACTGGTTTCGTCCTTCTGGGGTTGTTGGCTCTTCACTTTGGCTTCGCTGGAATGTCTGAGGCGGAAGAAAAGCGTCTGGCGCTCTTGATGGCAAATGAGGACTATCCGCGCGCTGTGGGCAGGCTCTCGAACACTCACAATGACGCGGCAACGGTTGAAGCCGCGCTCAGCTCTCTTGGGTTTTCGGTCACCAAAGTTCTTGATGCAGATTTCGCTGGCATGTCGAAGGCGATCACCGACTTTGAGCTTGCGATAGACGCTGAAGCAGCAGACGGAGACGATGTCGTCGCATTTGTATATGCGTCGATGCATGGAGCGACCGCAAATGTCGACGACCGTGCCCGCAATTTCCTCTTGCCCGCCAGAGAAGAATTCAGGACAGCGGGAGAAGTGATCCGCAGAGGTATCCGCGTCGATCACTTGATCCAGGGGCTGGCGGCTTCAAGCGCGCAAGCGGTCATTTTTGTGTCTGATGCCTGTCGCAATGAGCTCGAGCAATCATATTCAAAGAGTACAACGAAAGGATTTGTGCCGGTTCAGGCGGGCAATGGTGTCGTTGTGGCTTACGCGACCGCGCCCGGGTCGACGACTCCGGACGACGGATTGTTCGCGAATGTTCTGGCGCGCGAGATTCGCCAAGAAGGGCGCAAAGCGAGTTTCTCAATGCTTGCAGCAATCGAAGAGGTCGCCCGACAGAGATCATTCGATGGGCAGCCCTTTATGACATCCGGTGGATTGCCGGACTGGTTCTGCTTCAATGAATGTCCGTCCGACGCATTGCTCACCGAAAATGAGGCGATCGCCCTTGGACAAGCGCTATCTTCTCAAAGCCTAGCCAAGCTTCAGGAATTCAAGACGAAATTTCCGCAGAGCAATTTTCTGGAATTGATCGAGTCCCGCATCTCGAACGTCGGACCGAGAGACTTGAAACTTACGATCAAGCGCATTGAGTGCCTGCTGGCCGACGATGAAGGTCCACTCAACGCAGTCGATATGAGTCGGATACAAATTAGCGCTCGAATATCCGCGAGTGAGCCACCTCAATGGATCTACAATTGGGCGGGAGCTTCGAAGGAGTTTAGTACAGGCGATCAGCTCGTCATAGATGAATCGATAACATTTCAATTTGAACCCAAGTCTGACGGCACGATCAGCTTAACGGCACGGCTCGTTGACAATGACCCGATCGGCGAAGATGAGTCCGCTGGTTTTCAAGATCGTTCATTTCCCATCGACAGGGTCGGTCAGGAGCAGAGCTTCAATCTCAGCTCGAGGGATTTCAGCTTCAACATCGTCTATCAATTCGACGAAGTGTAATTGGATCCAATTCGCGCATCGCTTTTCCAGTCTGAACGTTCCAGCGCGAAGCATCAACTTGCCCCCGACCAACTTGCCGACTTATAGGTTGAGGGCGACATAAAACTCGCTGCAGTCCCGTCATCGGCTCGGAACACGCTTCTGGGTTGGAAAGGTCGGGCGGACTAGGGGTTTTACCAAGATGAAGACATTGTTTGTTTGGCTCACTTCACTGTCGATGGCGCTTCTCGCGGGCTGCGCAACCCATAAAACCGTGGCGACCGATCAAGACCGTTTGCGCAGCGCAGCCGGAAAAACTGCGTCGGTCTCAGACCCGTCCAGTTACTTTCGGCCCGCGGCGATTAGCAAAATAGACGCTTCAGCGTGGGAAGTCAGCTCGATCGACCATGCGGTACTGGACCGTCTCGAATTGCAACTGCTCAATCTCGGCGAACGAATCCGGCAGATCGAAGAAGAGATAGAAGCGGCTTCGGGTTATCTCAGTGATCCAGACACAATGACGGAGCTTCTAACGCTCAATCGCCGGAGACTCGCGCTCGAGACACAGCGTGATGCGCGCTTGTCGGAGCTCGGTATCGAGACACCGCCAGCATCCCCGCCCGGTTCGGCGGAAGATTGGTGGCAGCCCGAAGATCCCAACGACCCAGCTTACCTCGCCTGCGAAGCCGATCGAAAGACTCTTGGGGCATTCGGGTCGAACTATCTTTGTATCGATGGACGTCTCGACCCTTTCTACTTTGTGCTCGAGATGGCTACTGCGGCAGGGCCGCGAGGTGACTATTGTCAAGTTCGTCTCGCTGACACGTCAGAGCTGATCATCACCTGCGAAAGCGGTTTTTTTGACGACGTTCCGCTCTCACAGGCTCGGGTCGAGCGGGAGGGTGACCTCGGACAACAATTACTAGATATCGCCCTCACGTTGGCCGGCCCGTATCGGGACGTTGGGGCATCGCGCGCTTCGACCTGCCATCTGAACATAGAGTTCGAATCGGAGGATGAACGCATAGAGCATCTGGTCCCCCCCTGCCGAGACTGGAGGGGTGTTTTAGAAGATCGATTTGAGATGATCACAGAACGTGATCTCGAACAGTTGCGCGGACGAATCGGCCATCATGCTCCGAGCGAAATGGTTGTTACGCAACCTTATTTTCTGCAACTCGCAATACTGCCGATTTCAGACGAGAGCGAACAAGGCATCGCAGATGTTCAAATCGCAACGGTGATGGATTCCGGCTTCATGGACCCAGATGCTCCAAGCCGCCTCAATATCGAATTCACAACGGCATCTATATCCAATCAAATGAGCGTCTCACTCGTTGGATCTGGTTTCGATATCGTTCCGATAAGCCCGGACCGGCAACCCATTCAGCGTGATACCCCGACCATATGGGAATTTGAAGTTACGCCCAACAAGGAAGGACGACGCGCACTGACCTACAGTGTTTCTCATTCGACTTTGTCAGAGGGGGAACGGGTCAACCGCGAAGTTGAAAGGTTGCGTGTTCCCGTCCTTGTGAGCACGATTGAGTCTCTGCTTGCCGAGCCAGAGCCTGTCATACCGCCCCGTGTTGCTGATATGTCGTCACAACTCGAAGCGTCAGTTGTTGAGCGCGGGGCGACTGCCCCGGCCCAGATGTGTTCAGACACGCTCAGGTCCGGCGCAGATCCCAATCGGCGAGCCTTGCTGATGACCAATGCGAGCTATCAGGCCCCGATAACAACGCTTTCACTGACCCATACCGATGGCGAGCGCTTGACTTCAGCGCTTGCGTCAGTCGGCTTCCACGTCCGTCATTGCCGTGATCTCAACCGCAGCACTGCATTGCGAGAGCTACGAGTGTTTGGCCGCGCGTTAAAATCCAGAACCGATGTGGGAGAACAGACCATCGCCTTCTTCTACTATTCCGGCCACGGCGCAAATGTAGATCAAACCAATTTCATCATCCCGGTTGATACAGTCGGGGCAACGCCTGGTGCGATTGCCGATGGCGGCGTCCGGTTCGAAGACGTTTTCAATCGCCTTTCCGAGTCTGTAAGTGGCGCCTCCGTCATCGTGTTTGATGCGTGCCGCACCGTGATGAGCGAAGACAGTCGCGGTCTGATTCCGACATATCAACCGGTCGGCTGGGTCAGCGGAGCGCTGCAGGCCTTCGCCACATCTCCTGGCCAAACGGCAGCCGATGATGGACTTTACTCCGAAGTTCTTGCGAACGTAATCACGTCGATGGATGAACCCGCTGGCGCTATTTTCAAGCGGGTGCAGGATACGGTTTTCGAAAGAACCGCAGGGCGTCAGAAACCCGTTTATGCTGACGCGACCGTGGGCGGAGAGGTGTTCTTCCGAAAGAATAAGAACTGAGACGCGCTGCGGGAATTACCGGCGGATTTCATAGGTTAGCATTCGCGACGCGACAGCATCCGATCCGATTTCCTCGTCCCCGGCATCAAGCAGGTCCGCGATTCTGGCCATCTCGTTCGACAATTGCTTACCAGGGGGCGCAGCGCGTGGACGCAAGGATTTGGTGCCCACTTTCGACGGAGCGAGAAACACCTCTCGAATATCTACAGAACGCGGCAATAGAACAAAATTGAGACTGCCGGCCTCTACAGATGCGCCAGTGTCCTGGATCTGGGCCGTCAGCGGAATCCGGATGGGCGATTCCGGTCCGATCTTCTCGTCGTTATCTTCAAAATACGGAAAAACAAGATCGTAAAAACCGCTCTCATTCTTGTCGACGATCATCAGATTTGATGGCTTTTCGGCGGTGACCAAAAACTCATAAGAGCGCCCAGCGATAAGAGGACCGGAAACCTCAATGTCGTTTTCAAGCAAAGTGACCTCCAACCCCGCATTCGCATTTGCACCCGCCGCGATCACCGCATCAACCATGCGCTTAAAGGCTTCCTGCCCCACCGCTGGCGGAGACGCGTCGACGAACTCGGCGCTCGGCACCTTAGTTTCAATCCACTCGCGATATTGCGAAACACGAGTGTATACCCCGTATTTACCAGGAAGACCGCACCCTTGCCCAAAGCTGGTGAGCCCCACCACGACCGGACACCCGTCTGCATCGAGCACGGTAAGCGGCCCACCAGAATCCCCTTGGCAGCTATCACGCCCCCCTTCATCCCATCCCGCGCACACGTGCATCGTGTCGCTGATCATGGGCCCAAGTGTCCCGGCGCAGATCTTTTGTGGCTTGAACTGCAATATGGCGTCTTTTAAGTCTCTGGACGCAGCTCGTGTGCGCCCCTCTCCGCGCCGCGAATTGATGCTGATCAGCCCGCCGTCTGATACTTCTGTGGTCCCAAACCCCGCGGCCCAGAGCAAGTGTCCTTCAATCGCCGGATCCGCTTGCAGATTACCCGAGAGGCGTGCGTATGGCCCAGGCAGAGCGCGATCCGTTTTAAGAACGGCAATATCATTATACTGATTGCCAGATTGGTCCTGACGATATGTTTGCCCACCCGACGAGAAGACTTCGCCGCTAACAATTTTTACGGCAGCGTCCTGCGCGTCGAGCGCTAAATCGTCCGTGTTGGGCAGGACCACCATTGGCCATCTTTCACCGCTGTTAGAAACCAAACTCCATTGCCCGGTATCGGGATCCTCTTCGGATGCATTCAGGCAATGGGCCGCCGTCAGCACGGTCTGCGAATCGAGCAATACACCGCCACAATTGTAGAAAGCCTTGCTTCCATCCGAGGATTCCGCACCCAGCGCTACGATGCCTGGCCAAAGGTCCGCAGTGGTTGGGTCTGCCCCAATCATTTTTTCGGCGTAATCTCGCAGCGGACGTGGTTTACATACTCCGCCGCCGCCGATTTCGCCAATAACTTCAGATCCATTCGAGGGCTGGCTCGTCGCTTCAGTCTCAACGCCCTGGGCGCTCGCCACGAGAGCGGTCACAGCCTCCGGCGGGCAAACGCAGGAAACACAAACTGCTACAATCAAAAAGTAAAACCTCATGCACGCATCCCCTTCGAACTGATGAGTATTTTCTTTTGTTTAGCACAAACTCGCGAGAGGTCATGCTCGGGGGTAGGAATTGTCAGCGGAAAAAGAAATTGGTGCGATGGGTGGTCAGATTGCGACGCAGCTGCAGAACAATCCTGATGCATACGAGTTTAGTGACCCGCCCCCTATAGCGCAGCCAGTTTCTGTGTAGTGTTTTGAGCGTGGATTTGGAAGGGTGATTTGGTTTCCGGTGCTGGTGGACGATAGCCGAGTGATGAGTGAGGCCGCACGGTATTGTAATGCCGACGCCACTCTTCGATGAGTGTCCTGGCCTCATTCATCGAGCAGAATATCTCGCCATTGAGTAACTCGTCTCTAAGCTTGCCGTTGAAGCTTTCATTGTATCCATTCTCCCAGGGGCTGCCTGGTTCGATGAAGAGGGTCTGCACGCCGATCCGTTCAAACCATTCCCGTAAGGCCACGGCGATAAACTCGGGACCATTATCAGATCGGATGTAGCGCGGCACGCCGTGCTTCAGCATTGCGTCTGCAACAGCATACAGCACGTCACCGGAGCGCAGCTTGCGTTGCACTTCGATGGTCAAGCATTCGCGGGTGTGCTCATCAATCAGCGTCAGCATGCGGAACGCTCTTCCATCATGCGTACGGTCTTGGACGAAGTCGTAGGCCCAGACATGGTTCTTGTGCTCCGGTCTCAGCCGCATGCACGATCCATCGTTTAGCCAGAGGCGCTTTCGCTTCGGTTGTTTGGCCGGGACCTTCAGCCCTTCACGCCGCCATATGCGTGCAACCCGTTTATGGTTCACGTGCCAGCCCTGAGTGCGCAGCAATGCTGTGATCCGCCGATAGCCATAGCGACCATACTGACGCGCAAGGCCGATAATCGCTGATGTCAGAGCGTGCTCATCATCAGCGATCCTCAGTCGTCGCCATTGTGTGGATCGTGTCTGGCCCACACAGCGACAAGCCCGGCGCTCGGAAACACCAAGTTTCTTTTTGACGTGGTCAACAAACTTGCGGCGGCGCTCAGGGCTTAGAAGTTTCCCGATGCAGCTTCCCGCAGGATCGACTTGTCCAGTTCTGCATCAGCCAGCAGACGCTTCAATCGAGCGTTCTCTTTCTCCAGCTCTTTGAATCGCTTGGCCTGATCAACCTTCAGGCCGCCATACTCCTTGCGCCAGCGATAGTAGGTGACATCTGACACCCCAAGATGACGGATAACATCCGACACGGTTTGACCTTGCCCGATCAACACATCCGCTTCGCGAAGCTTTCTGATGATCTCCTCGGTCGTGTAACGTTTACGAGCCATAACTCTCTCCTGAACAGCCTATTTCTATAACCAAAACATGGCTGCAATTCAGGGGGCTAGGTCAATCACGCCGAAGCGGTGCCGCTCTATATCAAGGGCTATCACCCCACGCCGGCCGTCGGCCCGATGCGAAACGCTATCAATCAAAGACTGTTCAAGCTCTCCGCGAAGCGAGCCACTCAGCTGGCAAAGTCCGGCGGACATATGATCTTGTCGCGGTCTGGGGAGTCTCCGGTGAGCGAGAGTGAATTTGATGTCGTGATCGATTGCCAAGCCGGCGCACTTCGAACCGGCCAGGATCTATTGGCGCGTGGAGACTTCGATTCATACTTCCTCTTCGATGCACCAGACCGGTCATGGTTGGATCTGGATAAGCGGATCAGCATCCTCTCCGATCAGACGGCTCCCTGGAACAATGCGCTACACATCGATCTCACTGAAAATGAGAGCCTCATAACCGGTATGCGAAAGTTCCAGCGCGTCTTCACCCGCGCTACACCCATGTCGATCCGCGTCAGTGCCTCGGCCTCGGCGCAAGTAGAAGTCAACGTCTATCTACAAGTTCGTGCGGACGGACAGGGTCTAAGTGACGCGCTGCAAAACGGGCGGAAAATCCATGTCGGAAAAGCGACGCTCAACGCGGGTGAAAAACAGGATCTGGATTTTAGCTTTGACAGCCCAAGAAACAGAGCCCGTTCGATCCGGGCTCTGCTGGAGGTTCAATCAAAAGGCGCTGCGGCTAATGTCGAAATCGACGACCTTCAACTGATCGAATGGCAAACACCATTTCAATCCGCGAATTCTAGTTGCAGCGACACATTTGAGGGATAGTTAGGAAATCGCCAGGGGGGGGGAACTGCGCTCGTGAATTGGCCAGCTTCTAATTAGATAAAGGCCCCTGCTCCGAGCCCCGTCATCCCTGCACCAGTGACTAGGCCTTAAGCCCTATATTCGGCGTTGCGAGGCTGTGATAGACAGGCCTAATTGAGGTGGATAGCCACCACGCAACAGAAACCGGGTATTCGCTGGATGCACTCGTCGTTTGTCTCAGGTCGTCAACTTGACGCTTTGCTCAACGAAGCGGAGCGGTCTGGAGTTGATACAAACAGAGTCTTGAAGAGCCTGGGTTTTGATTGGCTTTGCGAACAACATGTTCGTGCGGAGGCGGAAATCGACCTGGCTGGATTCTTCCGGATCGAGGGGGAAGTCGCCAGACAACTAGACGATCTCACAGCGCATTTGTCCGAACGCAAGCTGACCTACGAAACGGGTGCCTTTGTGACCTCGCAAATGAGTCGATCAAACACGCTGCACGACGCGCTGAATCACCTCGCTCAATACTTCAACATGATGCACGGGGAGCGCTACAACACCGTACGGACCACGGACCGCACGGTCTCGCTGATTATCGATGACACGTCATTTCCCTATACGATGAAAAATGATCCCGAGATGGTCCATTTCGTCGGCGAGTGTGTTCTGATCAAGGTCCAGTGCCTGCTGGATAGCTTGAGCGATGGTCTGGCTTCAACAGCGCTTCGCCGCGTCGTGGTGAAGCGTCCTCAAGCAAAGAGTCTGCCGTCACACCTTGAATTTTGGCCGGTCCCGGTTTCATTCGGACAGGCAAGTTATGAGCTGTGTTTCGACCATGATCTCGCTCATTCGCATATGCCACCACCGAGTGAGATCGATCTAAGCGCTGAAGGCGTGTTTAGCCGCGTGATCGCCTACCTCGATCAAATCGGACCTGCGACGACGAATCTGACCTACCGGACGATGGCACTCGACCTGATCCGGAATGGCTGTGCTCAACAAGACTTGGTTGCGCACCGCCTCTCCATAAGTGTCGCAACATTGCGACGTCGACTGGAACAGGAAGGAACGAGTTTTCGAGAATTGCTGAGTCTGCACTTCATCGAGGAAGCCACCAAACTCCTTAAGAAGGGATACTCGGTCTCGCATGTTAGCGAGGTCCTGAACTATTCCGATGTTCGCGCGTTCAATCGGGCGTTCAAACGCTTGAAAGGCGAAACGCCAGCGCAATATGCCCGCAGAAAGGCGAGCCTACCCGAAAGCGCGTGAGCGAAAGTGTTCACTCCGCAAAAGCTATTGGGTCATAGCCGCAGGGCGCCCCTACTCCCTAGTGCTCTCTACAAAGAACAATTCCGTGGGAGGATATAATGGCTATTTCCGTCAAGAAGCTTTTGAACTTTAGCGTGGCGTCGACGCTCGCACTGAGCCTTGGGCATGGATTGGCGTCGGCTCAGGACGCTGAAACTGGTGATGAAGAAGCGCGCCGGTTTGGAACCGTAACGGTGACGGCGCAGCGCCGCGAAGAGAGCGCCTTGGATGTTCCGCTGTCTGTCTCTGCGTTCAGCGCCGAAGATCTCGAAGTCACAGGCGCCGTAGACATTACCTCTATTCAGCGCGCGACACCCAACGCGACGATCGAAGTCGCTCGCGGATCCAATTCGACCCTGATCGCGTTCATTCGCGGCGTCGGTCAACAAGATCCTCTCTGGGGGTTTGAGCCAGGCGTTGGATTGTATGTGGATGATGTCTACATTGCCCGCCCACAAGGCGCGATCCTCGACATTTTTGATATTGATCGCATCGAAGTATTGCGGGGCCCGCAAGGCACTCTCTACGGACGCAACACTATCGGTGGCGCGATCAAATATGTGACGAGCCGGATCGGAGATGAGCCGGATCTGAAAGCAAAGGTGAATGTCGGCACCTTCAATCAAGCCGACCTGATCGTCTCTGGATCCGCCCCTCTCAGCGACACGTTTGCTGTTAGCGGCGCTGTCGCAAAATACACTCGTGACGGATACGGAACCAATCTCAACACCGGCGCAGAGCACTACGACAAAGACGTGCTCGCCTATCGCGTGAGCGCAGAATGGGCGCCGGCCGCGAACCTGTTCTTCCGCGCTTCTTATGATCGCTCCGAAGATGATTCCAACGCCAAGCACGGACACCGCTTGATCCCGAGCGCCGACGGCACACTGCCAGTTACGTCCAATGTTTTCGACACACGTGCCGGATTGGGCGACGATAACTCCGTCGAGACAGAGGGCTATTCTCTAACAGGGGAATGGACTGTGAATGACTCTGTTACGCTGAAATCGATCACGGCGTACCGCGAAGGTGAAACCACGACACCGATCGATTTCGACGCCCTGCCGCAGCCGGACTTCGATGTTCCTGCCGTCTATATGGACGATCAATTCAGCCAGGAATTCCAACTCCTCTATAGTGGAGATCGCCTGAACGGGGTTGCTGGCATCTACTATCTTGACGGCAATGCAAGCGGCGCATTCGACGTCATTCTCGGCGGCCTCGGACTGACCGTATTCCAAGGTGGTGATCAGCAAAAAGAGAACTTCTCCGTCTATGGCGACTTCACCTACGACTTTGATGAGCAATGGGCACTGACGGTTGGCGGTCGCTACACCAAGGACGAGACGACCGCTGATGTTCTGCGTGAGCTCTGGTTGGGACTTGGATCCGGGTCGTTCGACGCCAGCAATACAAGCTCGGCATTCTTCGTGACGCAGACCGACTTCCAAAACCTCACGCGCTCTGACGAGGAATTCACGCCGCGAGTTTCGTTGTCCTACAAGCCAAACGAAAATCTCAATTTGTACGCGACTTATGCTCAGGGCTTCAAAGCGGGCGGTTTCGATCCTCGCGCCCGCGCTGACCTCGATCCACTGGGCTTGTCTCAGGAAGGGTTCGGTCCAGAATTTGTCGACAGCTATGAGATCGGCGCCAAAGGATCTTTCTTTGACAACGCGCTGAACTTGAACGCTGCGATCTTTTTCGCCGAGTATACGGACCAGCAGATTACCGTTCAAAGCGGCGCGGACTCCGACAATGACGGCGTGAACGACACATTCGTCTCTTCCGTCTTCAATGCAGGTGCGTCGGAGTATACTGGCTTCGAACTCGAGGGGACATGGTTTATCAACGACCTGTTCACGCTGTCCGGCAACCTTGGCATCATTGACGCCGAGATCACGGAGATCCTTTCAGCCGGTACCAACATCGCCAGTCAGTTCGAGACCCAGAACACGCCTGAGCTGCAAGGCCAGATCTCTCTGAATTACACCAATGATCTTGGTCAAAATGGCGAACTGTCCATTACCGGCGCGTTGTCCTATCGCGATGAGTACTTCCTGTTCAATGTCGCAAATCCGGGCTTCGATGCGGGGACCAATGTTCTGTTCCCAAATGGCGGACCAGCGCTTGATCCCGACGCGTACACGCTCGCAGATCTCAGCATTGTCTGGACGTCGCCGAGCGAGAAATATCGTCTCGGTCTGCACGGTCGCAATCTGACAGACGAAGAGTACCGGGTTGCAGCGTACAATTTTGTAACCCCAAGCCAGCTCGGCGTGGATAGTGCTTACTCAGCATTCTACGGCGCACCATCCACCGTGACGGCGACGCTGTCGGTGGATTTCTAAGCTCACGAGACGGAAAATGACCGCGGTGAGTTCCTCCCAGACCGGGGGTCAGTTTGGCGGGCGAGCTTATGTGCTCGCCATTCTGACCCTCGTCTACACGTTCAATCACATTGACCGACAGATTCTGCTAATCCTGATCGAGCCGATCAAAGCCGAACTCCAAATCAGCGATGGCCAAATCGGCTTGCTCACGGGTTTCGCGTTCGCTGTCTTCTACGCCACGTTCGGGATCCCGATTGCGATGTGGGCGGACCGTGGTAGCCGCAAGAAAATTCTCTCCCTTTCGCTCGCGACCTGGTCAGGGATGACCGCGCTTTCTGGTTTTGCCCTGAACTTCTGGCATCTGTTGATTGCGCGTATGGGGGTCGGGATTGGTGAAGCGGGCGGCACACCGCCTGCAACTTCGATGATTTCCGATCTATATGCGCCGAAAGAACGAGCCTTCGCCCTCGGAATCTACACTTCCGGTATTGGGCTCGGTATTCTCGCCGGGTTTGTCATCGGCGGCTTCGTTTATCAAGCGTTCGGGTGGAGGGTGGCCTTCTTCGTCGCCGGCGTTCCAGGCCTCCTGCTCGCGCTCGCGGTGTGGCTGACAGTCTCCGAACCAACGCGCGGCGCCGTTGAAGCACGCGAGAGCACCGCAGACGCGTCGAGCATTGGTGAAACCATGGCATTCATCGCCAAGCAGAGCTCATTTCTTTGGTTGCTGGCAGGATGTTGTTTGATTTGCATCTCGGCGAACGCGTTTCTGGCTTGGACGCCGAGCCATCTCCAACGAACCTATCAGGTGGGACCGGCTGACATCGCGATCCCTTTGGGTCTTTTGATCGGCGGCGTGGGAAGCGTTGGGGCAATCCTGTTGGGCCGAGTTTGCGACAGGCTTTCGAGCCGCAGCTTGGCATGGCGCCCGCTAATCATAGCAATCTGCGCCGCGATTGCGCTTCCCTTCGCCTGGATGTTTCTCCAGGCAAATACAATCAACGCGGCATATGCGTGGAACCTGATTCCGAGCTTTATTGGCCTGATCTATGCCAGTATTGCTTATACCGCGTCGCAGGAGCTGGTGGGATTACGCATGCGGGCTTTTGCGTCGGCGTTCATGCTGTTCTGTCTGACTTTGATTGGGATCGGGGGTGGTCCAACCATAGTTGGTTGGCTAAGCGATTCATTCACCAATTCTGGAGGTCCCACGCCGCTCAAATCCGCGCTGGAAATCATGCTTGTCTTAAATCTCCTGAGCGTTTTTGCTTTGCTAATGTCTGCACGCACTTATGAACGGGACGTAGCTCGCGCTGCGCAGGTGAATTGATTGTTTAAATCCATAGGTCTGACGGTTTACATCGCCTTGCTGGGACTCGCTTCATGCTCTGACGCTCCGGTAAGTACCGAAGTCTTATCCGAGACGAGTGCCGAGTTTGAAAATCCATATTTCTCGATCGAGGTCACAGGTAGCGGACCGGATATCATTCTAATGCCGGGGCTCGCCTCCAGCCGCGCCGTTTGGGACGGCACGGTCGACGCCCTAAAAGACCGATACACGCTGCACGCCATTCAAGTGAATGGCTTTGCCGGGGCACCCGCGCTCGGAAACGCTGGCAATGAGAACATACTCGATGATCTTGCGGACGGGATTGCCGCTTATTCAAGCGAGTTGGAGTCCTCCTCGGTCTTGGTCGGGCATTCCCTGGGTGGGCTCGTAGCGATGAAGACGGCGCTGGAGCCCGATGCAAATCTTCGTCAGCTCATTATCGTAGACGTATTGCCATTCTTCTCGGTTCTAATGGATCCAACGGCCAACGCGGACAGCATGGCCCCCGTCGCAGCCATGATGAAAGCCGCCCTGATCGCACAGCCAGATGACCTGTTTGCACTCAGACAATCTGAAGCGCTGCAGGATTTGGTCAAAGGCGAGATTGATTTGAAACTGGCACTGAACTGGTCGGTCGAAAGTGATCGCGAGGTCATGGCTCAGGCGATGTCGGAAGTACTAGTCACCGACCTTCGACAGGACATTTCTCAGATTTCAATTCCCACTTTGATCATTTTTGCCGATGACGACGCGATCAACAATATGGCTTCGATCAGGACGCTCTACGCGGAGCTATATGAAACCGTTCCGAACCACTCATTGATCGCGATCCAGGACGCTTTCCACTTCATCATGCTGGATCAACCGGAAGCTTTCCTGGCCGCATTCGAGACGGCGGAGGCGTTGGCGAATACGACGCAACCCGAATAGCGCCAGGATCAAAGCCCCCTCTTAGACACAATGATGGAGATGAGTTCGAACTCGACGGCCCGCCCTCGTCACGGAGACTGAGCGATTTCGGTGTCTAATAGCGAGTTTAGAAGATCGCGGTGTTGATCCAGAGCACGACGTACAACGTCTTGGGCAGCTGCCTCGATCAGATCAGCATCACAGTCGCTGATCCTCAAGTTGGTCGGAACGCTCGCAATCGCCGCCTTAATCGCTTCCGGATCGTTTTCAGCTTGCTTACACGAAGCTGGCCATGAGCCGATATTGGCGTCGACATACCGCATTTTGATGATGGTGATATCTATCCCCGCTTCATCGGCCATTTTCTTGATTGCGACCTCGCGATAGGCGTTTGCTCGCTGATTTACGAGTTCGACCACGCGCCCTGGGTCCGACGTCCACAGCTTCAGGTTTCGCCGGGCCATCATTTCAGTCGGCGCCGTAGAACGTCCTGCGTCAATTGCGAAAATAACCAAACGCCGAACTGGCGGTCCATCGAGATGCGCGTGAAGTGCGTAGTCTTCGATCGACTCTACGCCTGAATTATCCAGAATGCCTCCATCGCCTATGTGCCAGTAGGCTGTACCATCGCCAGAACACGTATCGGTTGCCTTGATGGACGTCGGACCGAGCAAGGGTGGAAAACCCGCAGACGTGGCGACCGCCAGTGCGACGGGGAAGTCTTTAGGGGTTGTGCGGGTACAGCCTGGCAATGAAAAAGAAGCGGTTCGCAGGTTTTGCTCAGAGAATTGTCGCAAGCTACTCTGTTCTTCAGGTATGGCGACATTCGAAAAGACGAAGCGCCGCGCATCGTCATAACGCGCCCCGTTCACAAGAAGGATCGGTGTCTGGGGCAGCTGCCCATACGTAGCGCCGTTCAGGAATTCGCGATCCAACACATCTTGAAGAGAGGAGAGGCGTCGCGTGGGACTTGAGATTCGATTGGGTTTCTCGAGTTGCCGAACCGTCATGCTCCCCAGGAAATCAAATCGCATCGCCTGTTTGAATGCTGCAAAGTCAGTCGGCTTTTTTTGCGTGTAATATGCTGCTGGAAAGCCGCCACCTGATACGCTCGAAAGATACGTCGCACGCTGCAATAGTCCTTCTTCCGCGAGGATTTCGAGCGATGCCGCGCCGTATACTGATGCACGCGAGCCGCCCCCAGACAAAGCAACGCCAATCACATCCGAGCTAAGACGCGCAGAGACGCAATCGATGCAGGAGGCATCAGCGCGAGGGTCAACCGTGTAGTGAATTCTATCTGGCATAAAAAAGGCGCAGCCAGAAATGAGCAACAGAGCGAAGACTGAAAGGATAAATCGCAGCATGTCTGCTCCTTGTTTGGCCCGCAAGTTGTTAGCGGCAACTTCGATCTTCAATGCGATCACATCGACTTGCGCAAACCGTTAGTCTCGGAGCGTTCTCTGTCAACGCAAGCGACCAGATGATGGCCGACGTGAGTAACCGATCAATCCCCGTCCCGCGTGGAGGGCCGCTGCCGGTCCTGCCATTTTTCGTCGATCCAGACCGGGACTGAGACTGGCGCGAGGGCTGGTTTGCCGAGGATCAGGTCTGCGGCTTTCTCCGCAACCATGATCGTGGGTGCGTTGATATTACCATAAGGAACGGTCGGAAAAACGGAGGCGTCGACGATGCGCACACCTTCGAGTCCGCGAACGCGGCAGGCGGTGTCGACCACCGTATCGGCGTCGTCGCCCTGCCCCATGCGCGCGGTGCCGCAGGGGTGGTAGGCGCTTTCTACATTCTGCCGAACCCAAGCATCGATCTCGTCATCTGAGGACACATCGAGACCGGGTTGAAGCTCGGCACCGCGATACGCATCCAGGGCGGGCTGGTCGATAATCTCGCGGGTCAGCCGAATACATTGCCGCCAGGCAGCGATGTCGTCTTCGTGCTGCAAATAGTTGAAAAGGATGCTCGGATGCGCGGCTGGATCGGCGGATGTGATTTCGACCCGCCCGCGGCTTTTGGGTTTGTTCGGGCCGACATGGACTTGAAACCCATGGCCATCAATCGACGGCGTTCCGTCATAGCGCATCGCGGCGGGCAGAAAGTGATACTGAATGTCGGGTGATTTCAGGCCAACGCGAGACCGAATAAAAGCGCAAGACTCAAAATGGTTGGTCGCGCCGAGGCCGGATTTGAAGAAGAACCAACGCGCGCCGATGAAAAACTTGCTGAACAGGTTGAGTTTGCTGTTGAGGCTGACAGGCTGCTTGCAGTGGAACTGGAAATAGACCTCCATATGATCCTGCAAGTTCTGGCCGACACCAGTGAGATCATGGCGCACCGGAATGCCGAGCCGCGAAAGGAGTGCGGCGGGCCCGATGCCGCTGCGTTGCAAAATCATAGGTGAAGCGATCGACCCGGCGCTTAGAATAACTTCTTTGCCAGCACTCAACTGAATGGGCTTACCTTTGTGCGTGCCTGATACGCCGGTGACGCGTTTGCCGTCCAGTATGAGTTGGTCGACAAGGACGTGCTTGAGGACGGTCAGGTTGGGACGCTTTTGGGCCGGTCGTAAATAGGCGCGCGACGTGGATTCGCGGACGCCGCCGGACACAGTCATATGCATCGGGCCAAAGCCTTCACCGCAATACCCGTTATAGTCGTCGGTGCGTGGGTATCCGGCTTCGACACCTGCATCCACGAACGCCTGATAGAGCGGATTGCGCTCCATATTATTGCCACCAGTGACGCCGAGCGGTCCTGACCCGCCTCGATAGTCATCTTCGCCGCCTTGCCACGTCTCAGCGCGCTTGAAGTAAGGCAAACAAGCGGCGTAACCCCACCCCGTCGCGCCGGCGGCTTCCCACTCGTCGAAATCACATGCATGGCCGCGCACATAGACCATGCCATTTATCGATGAGGTGCCGCCCAAGCCTTTACCACGTGGACACGTGATGCGGCGATTATCGACATGGGGCTCCGGATCGGACTCGTAGCCCCAATTATAAGTCTTGGACGCCATTGGGTATGACAGAGCGGTCGGCATAGCGATCAGGATGTTGCGGTCACTTCCACCCGCCTCGAGAAGAAGCACGGAGTGCTTACCATCCGCTGATAGCCGATTTGCCAGAACACAGCCCGCTGAGCCAGCGCCGACAATGATATAGTCGAAAGTCTTGTCCATTTTAGTCCGTTTGCATGTCCGCTGGGGATCGCAGCTTCTCGCGCCTGATAAAGGTCAGCGCATAGATGGCGCAATAGATGCCGATCACGACAAGGCCAATCCACTCAATTTTCAGGGGCGTGAATTGGTAGAGGAGGATCAAACCGAATAGGAGCGACCAATGAGCGGCCACGTATCCCGGTCCACCCAGGCGTTTAACTGTCAGGCCGAGATTCTCGGAATAAAGCCGGGTCAGCGAGTCGAGCGAATTGACGACAAAAATAACGCCCACCACGACCATGCTGAGCTGTAGGCCGCCCGCCAGCGCGATTGCCTCGGTGTGATAGAAATAGAGTACCGAAAACCACATCGCGATCGGGATGGATGGAAGGATCAGCAAGGCGAGCATCAATTGATAAACGCGCAAGCCACCAACAAAGCGGGCGACGAACTGTCCGATCATGATGCTCCAGGCAAACCACCAGAAAAGATAGAACGCATGATAGTCTGAAAGCGGCTGGGTGAATTTCGGCAAGTTCGCGAAATAGCCGCCAATATTCGCAGCGCTTTCAGCGAGCCCGATAAAACCCGCTCCACTGCTCAACCAGAGCAATCCAATCAGACCAAAAAAAACTGCACTGGAGCCCAATCCAAGCCATTTTACGTAGCGAATATCAGTGCTCGAAAGAACCGCGCCAAGGACCACAGCCGCGACCAGCCCGTACCGAAACGGCGGGCTGATCCCTTCAATATAGGTTGGCAAATAACTGAGGAACAAGAAGCCGGTAAAGGCACACGTCGCGATGATGACCGCACTGTTGATCAGCTTGATCCAGCCAATCTCGAACAGTTTCAGCTTCGGCTCAACGACGCAAAAATAGAACGTCGTCAGAAAGTAGAAGCCCCATACCAAAAAGCCCCAAAACCCAAATTCAATCGCGAGCGCATTTGTGAACCCGTAAACCGTTTCAGTCTCATAGACCGGGAATTCTGTGAGCGGGAACATGATCAGTCCGACATCGAGCCCTGACGTAAACAGGATCGCGATAAACGCCGTTAGGGCGAGCGGATCACTTCCATTCAGGCGGACGCTCCGAAAGCGGATCACCAGGATCACCGATGTAAACAGCGTGATGAAAATTGCGATCGAAAGGACGGTATTCATAGGCGCGTTATTCGTCTGCCACCGACGTCTGCAGCTCGTCGCGCATGCCGAGATAGAGGCTCAGGCAGCAGACCAGCAACACCACGGTGAACGGCAGTGCCGCCGCGATCGTTCCCGCTTGCAGCGACTCGAGCGCCGACGTACCGCCGCCATACAAAAGCGCCGAGGCTGTCAGCCCCAGCATGCAGGCCCAGAAGACACGTTGGGTGACCGGGGCGTCCGTCTTGCCGCCAGATGTGATGGTATCAACCACCAGGGCCCCGGAATCCGCCGAGGTGACGATAAACACAATCAACAGCGCGATCGCGATGATGGACGTGATCTCCGCGCCGGGCATCGCAGAGAGCATCTGAAACAGAACCGTCGCAGAGTTCACGATACCGCCAGAAAGGTCACCTATGCCGTTCTCATATTGAAAGACCGCAGTTTCTCCGAACGCGGAAAACCAGACCACGCAGATCGCAAATGGGGCGAGCAGCACGACCGTGAAATATTCACGCACAGTACGACCACGGGATACGCGGGCAATGAACATGCCGACAAATGGTGACCATGAAATCCACCAGGCCCAGTAAAAAATCGTCCAGTCATGGAACCAGCCAATGTCTTCGCGTCCGACCCAATTTGTCAGCGCAGGAGTGTCCGTTAAGTAAGCAATGAAATTCTCGCCCATGCCGGTGAAAATCAGTACAGTCGGTCCGGCAATTATCACAAACACCAGTAGGCCGAACGCCACGATCATGTTGATATTGCTGAGCAGCTTTACCCCGCCATCCATGCCGCGCAGGACAGAGATGACCGCCAAACCTGTCATCGCAGCAATCAAGCCGATCTGAATCCAGACATTGGGCTCAAAGTCGAAAATATACCCGAGGCCACTCGCCGCCTGCGTGCCACCGAGGCCGATCGTCGTCGCCAATCCAAAAATGGTAGAGACCACAGCGAACAAGTCGATCAGATGGCCTGCCCAGCCCCAAACACGCTCGCCCAGCAAGGGGTAAAAAGCCGATCGAAACGAAAGTGGCAGGCCCTTATTGTGCGCGAAAAAGCCGAGCGCCAATCCGACCACGGCATAGATCGCCCAGGGCGCGATCCCCCAGTGGAACAGCGT
The DNA here is from genome assembly GCA_043513745.1 of Hyphomonadaceae bacterium. Lineage (GTDB taxonomy): Bacteria > Pseudomonadota > Alphaproteobacteria > Caulobacterales > Hyphomonadaceae > Henriciella. The sequence continues at coordinate 2,477,633 of CP121341.1, read as the reverse complement.
CGCGCTAAACGCCAGGCGATTGGCGTCGGGCGTTCCCGGCTCGGCGCCGAGAGGCATGCCGAACCAGTCGGTATGATATGCGAGAGGCTCGGCCGCGCCCCAGAACATAAAGCCTATCCCGACACCTGCAGCGAACAGCATCGCGATCCAGGAATGAATCTTATAATCAGGCGCAGCGCCCTGCCCGCCCAAACGAATGCGACCCAAAGGCGATACGGCGAGCACCATGCAAAACGTGAAGACAAGCACCGGCGTCACCGCGAACAGCCAATCGAATGATTGAAGTGTGCGAGCCCGCGCTTCGCTCAACATCGCACCGGATGCTTCGGGAAAGATCAGGGTCAGGCCGCTAAACAGCAAGACAAGAGTCGCTGCGAGAAAGAAGACCGGGTTGTGCACATCGAGTCCCAGAACTTCGACATTGTCCTGACCGACTTCATGCTCGGTTTCATAAGGGATTAATCCGGTCTCGTCGTGTTCAGTGTCCGGCATTCTTCACCCATGAGGTTTGTTCGTGCTTGTCATGCACGAATTATGTCGATCCTCAAAGTATCAGGCACACACGGCTCCTCCGATTTCCTGGCTTTACGGCCCGTAACTGCGGCAAATTTGGCACATTGCGCTTGAGAATCCGGTAATTTGCCTACGAATAGCAGCGCTCATTCTTTCTATCTTCGAACTATTTGATAGGTAACGGGCACCATCGACCGATCGCGATTCTTGTGTGCCCTGCGTAATTAGGCGCTGGCCTGCGCGATCGTAGCAACCCCCGAGGGATTTAATATGTTTCGACTAATGAGTGGCGTCTCACTGATCGCCATGACGAGTCTATTTGGCATGAGCGCCGTAGCCCAGGACGCCGACGAAGCCGACTCACGCCGTCTGAAAACGGTCACCGTCACCGCTACCAAGCGCTCAGAAAGCGCGCAGAGCATTCCAGTCGCGGTCAACGCGCTTGGCGAGCAAGAGCTTGAGTCTCTCGGGGTGAAGAATTTCACGGACTACCTGATTCAATTGCCAGGCGTCACCGCCGGCGGCTCAGGTCCAGGTCAGAACACGATCTATATCCGCGGGCTGGCCTCAACCACGCCAAACCTGACAACCGCAGGCGTTGCCGGCCTTGCCCCGAACGTCGCTTTCTACCTCGACGAACAACCGCTTGCTCAGCCAGGGCGAAATCTGGATGTGTATGCAGCTGACCTGGAACGCGTCGAAGTCCTGTCGGGGCCCCAAGGCACACTCTTTGGCGCGAGCTCACAAGCGGGTACGGTTCGCCTCATTACCAACAAGCCAGATTTCAGCGGATTTGACGCGTCTTTAAAAGCATCGACGTCCTTCACTGAAGGCGGAGAAATGAGCAACAGCGTTGAGGTCATGCTCAACGTGCCCGTGACCGACAAGTTTGCACTTCGGGGCGTCGTCTATACCGACCGACAGGGTGGCTATATCGATAATGTTGGCGGCACGCGCAGCACGGCTGAGTCAGGCCGTTTCCGCGCAGCCGGCACGGTTCGCGACAATGGGGTCCCTGTTTCGGCGAACCGGGGCGGCTTTCAGGCGGGCGCTGATCTGTCTGGCGTGACCTTCCTCTCGGCTAACAATTCCAGCCGGGTCGAGAACGACTTCAATGACACGACTTATGCCGGGTTCCGCGTGGCGGGTCAGTATGACTTCAATTCCGATTGGAGCCTGCTCGTCTCGCATGCGCAGCAGCAGCTTGATAGCGAAGGCGTCTTTTTCGCTGATCCGGAGCTTGATGATTATGACATCGAGCGTTTTTCGGACGATGATCTAGAAGACAGCTTCCACAATACGAGCTGGACGCTGGAAGGCCGTCTCGGCATGCTCGAAGCGTTGTACACAGGCGCCTACACCGAGCGAACAACCGATCAGACAGTCGACTATTCCGACTATCTCTTCGTGGGTCAGTACCTACCTTATTATATCTGCGATGGTTCGGTGACTTATCCCGGCGCCGGGGGACCCGCAGGTACCTGTCAGGCACCAAACTTGTTCGTGAACTCTTCCACAGAGACCAAAGTTCAAACCCACGAACTTCGATTTAACACGCCTCGTGAAAACAGATGGCGCGCGACATTTGGAGCGTTCTATTCCGATCTTGAACTTACCGAGTTGAACGACTTCACTTATCCTGGCTCAGAATTCGCCGTCGGTTTTGACGGGGTAACCACAGGCTTCGCTCCAAATTACCCGCTGACGAACACGGCTGTGACAGGCCAGATTGGCAATGCTGCACCTGGCTATTTCAGTGATCCGGGTCCTTTCCCAACCGGCGTGATCTTCCGGAATGATGTGTTGCGCACAGATGAGCAATTAGGTCTGTTCGGTGAAACGACGTTTGATCTGACGGATCAGTTTGCCGTCACTGTCGGCGCCCGTTGGTATGACATTGAAGTGGATCTTGAGGGCTCGGCCAACTCCTCATTCTTCAACCTTGGATCGGCGACAGACGCTCAAGCGTTCGGAACCAACATCTCCGCACAGTTCGCGCCAAACAATACGGTCGGGGCGCCAGACAAGGCCGCGACCGACGGCGCAATCTACAAGCTGACCGGCACCTGGACGCCGAACAGCGATCTGTTGTTCTACGCAACATATTCTGAAGGCTTCCGCCCAGGCCTGCTGAACCGCCCTGGTGGCGCAGCCGGGCCGAACGGCTACACTGTGCCCTTCGCGGTCGATACCGATGACGTCCAGAACTATGAATTCGGCTGGAAAACAGAGCTGTTCGACAACTCACTGCGTTTCAACGGTTCTGCGTTCTTTGTGAAAGTCGAAGGCCTGCAGACGACGATCTTTGATCCGTCCATCGTCAACTTGTTCTTCTCTGATAATGCTGCGAACGCTGAGATCCAGGGCATCGAAGGTGACTTCACCTGGGCGCCCTATGCCGTTGAGGGTCTGACCATTGCCGGCGCGTTCTCGCTTCTTGACACGGAAGTCACGGACGTTCTGACACCGACCAATGACGTGCTGGTTGGGTCGGACCTCGCCTTCGCGCCAGCCTGGCAAGGCAACCTCCGCGCGCGTTACGAGTGGGATCTGGAGACACAAATCGCCGGATCGGACCTCACCGCACATGTGATGCCGCAATTGGTTTTCTCTGATGACTCCGTCAGCGACATTATCGAGATCAACAAGGCCGACATCGATGGCTATGTCACACTCGGCGGCACGCTTGGTGTCACGGCGGATCAGTGGTCGGCGGAATTGTTCGCGACCAATCTGACCAACGAGTATGCTGAACTCAGCAACAATTTCGTGTTCGACCGCGAACGTGTGACGCCGCTGCGTCCGCGTACAATAGGTGTTCGTGTCGGTTATGACTTCTAAAGCCACCCACATTTAGATAAGAAGCGCAGCGTTCTGATCCGTCAGAACGCTGCCTTTGTATGGACCGACCGATGAACTCTAACGCTGCTGCCTCCCGTGCTGAAAGCCTCAAGCGGGCGCAAGCTGCCATGCAGGCGGGAAACTTTGCCGAGGCGTCAAAGCTCGCGGCAGATCTTCTTGCAGCTGAGAGTAACGATCAGGATGGTCTCTACATGGCGGCAGTGGCCGCGCGCTATCTCGGCAATATCGACCAGGCCCGCGCTCATCTGGCAGCCTTGAAACAGGTGGCCTCCGACTATGGCCGAGCTTTCCAAGAAGAAGGTCACCTAAGCAAAGCGACGGGCGATAATCAAAGCGCCCTCCTCGCCTACCAGAATGCGACGCGGTGCAATCCCGCGCTCACCGCCAGCTGGCAAGCACAAGCCGACCTGCTTCGCGCTGCCGGCAATACCGCCGAGGCCGACCAGGCTCTCGCTCAGTTGCAACGGATCAATGCCCTTCCGCGTGAATTGCTCGCCGTGACCAATCACTTGCACGAAGGACGCATTCTACGCGCCGAGAAGATTGCGCGGACCTTCCTGCGCAAGGAGCCGCAGAATATCGAAGGCATGCGCCTGCTTGCCGATATCGGCTCTCGCCTTGGCGTACACGAAGATGCCGACTTCTTGCTCGAGACCGCCATCGCACTCGACCCGGACAATATCCAGCTGCGGATCGATCACATTCAGGTTTTGCGCAAGCGTCAGAAATTTACTGCAGCGCTTGAGCAAGCCAAATCCCTGCTGGCGCGCGATCCTGAAAGCCCGGTTTTCCAGTCACTGTTCGCGATCGAGAGCATGCAGGCGGGCGACTATGACACGGCGCTGGACGCGTTCGAAAAAGTGCTCGCCAAACTACCGAACGATCCTGCGACGCTTACCTCGCGCGGCCATGCGCTGAAAACCTGTGGCCGCTCCGACGAGGCGATTGCGTCCTACCAAGCCGCGCTGCGTACGGCCCCGCATTACGGAGATGCATGGTACGCGCTGGCCAACCTCAAGACCTATCGCTTCTCCGATGATGAGGTGCGCGAGATGGAGGCCATGCAAGAACGGGCTGACTTGACGACCATGTCGCAGATCCACATCGCGTTTGCTCTCGGCAAAGCTTTTGAGGATCTCGGCAATCACGAGCAGGCCTTTCAGAACTATCAGCTTGGGAACGCGCTAAAACAGAAACAGACGCGCTACACGACCCCGCAAATGCAGGATGAGTTTGAGGCCCAGAAGCGCTTCTGCACGCCTGAGATGATTAGCGCGCAAAGCGGCAAAGGCTGCCCGGCGCCGGATCCAATCTTCATTGTCGGTTTGCCGCGAGCCGGCTCGACCCTGATCGAACAAATCCTCGCCTCTCACAGCCAGGTGGACGGCACGCTGGAGTTACCTAATATCCTGTCTCTGGCGCATCGTTTGCGCGGCCGTAATCTGGCGACCGATCGCGATCGCTATCCGCGAGTATTGGCCGAGCTCTCCGCAGATGAGCTTCACGCGCTCGGCGAAGACTATATCGAAAACACGCGAGTACATCGCCGCAGCGCGCCGTTCTTTACCGACAAAATGCCGAACAATTTCCGCCACATCGGACTGATCCATCTGATCCTGCCGAATGCCAAAATCATCGACGCACGGCGCGCGCCGCTGGATTGTTGCTGGTCGGGGTACAAACAGCTCTTTGCCGAGGGACAGGAATTTACTTACGGCCTGGACGAGATCGGAAAGTACTATCGCGGCTATGTCGACCTGATGGCGCACTGGGATAGCGTTCTACCCGAAGGCCGCATCCTTCGGGTGCAACATGAAGATGTTCTGGAAAACCTCGAGGAACAGATACGCCGCCTGCTCGATTATTGTGAATTGCCCTTTGAGGCGGCGTGCGTAGACTTTCATAAAACCGATCGCGCCGTTCGAACCGCCAGTTCCGAGCAAGTGCGCCAACCCATTAGTCGAGCGGGTCAGGAACAGTGGCGGCCGTTCGAGCCGTATCTTGCCCCGCTAAAAGAAGCGCTTGGGGAACAAAGTTGAATGAGGAAGGATCTTAGGCATGAGTATCCGATCTGAAGATGCCCTGATCGCGCTGAGACAGATCCAGCGCAAAACGGAACAAGCCTCCAAGATGCTCGCCGCCCAGGTCAAGCTGACGCCATCGCAGCTTCTGGTCATGCAGATTCTCGCCGAGCGTGGGGAGATCTCCGCTGGCGACGTCTCGAAACTCACGCAACTCAAGCACGCGACGATTACCAGCCTGGTCGATAAGCTCGTTGCGCGTGGCCTCCTCATGCGCCGCCGGTGTGAAGAGGATCGCCGCCGGGTCTGGCTTACTCTTTTGCCCGAGGGACAAAGTGTCATCACCTCCTCGCCGGACCTGCTGCAGGATACGTTTCAAACGCGCTTTGAATCCCTCCCCGACTGGCACCAGGCGATGCTGGTTTCGTCGCTGGAGCGCGTCGCAGCTCTTCTCGACGCAGAAGACTTGGAAGCTGCCCCCATCCTGGATGTTGGCGCACTGGACGAACGGCCATAGTCTTTCAGGGGCGCGATGGACACACTAGTCCGGCTCTGGCGGCGGGGCGCTCTGCGAATTCATGCGCTGGACACGCATGGCGTCGAGCTTGTCGAGCAAGTCATCCGTTGACACCCATTCACCCTGACGGCCACGCTCGACTATCCGTTGGATTTGGCCTTCATCGATACCGCGCTCAAGCAATCTTGCTCCCGGCACCTGTTCGAATATGTCGGCTGCTGCGTTCGGGTTCGGAACTTGGACACGTGGGAAGTCGTATAGCGTAACTGCCGGTTGCGGCACGGCAGGGCCGATCGTGGTGGCCATCATATTCGGTTCTGTCGTATTCGGATCGACCACGACCGTTGCATCCGGATCAAATGGCGCAGGTGGCGGCGCGGAAGGCGGTTCTGGCGTGCTAATGGCCGATGAAGGTATAGGGTCGGTCACAGGTGCAGGCGCTGGGACCTCTCTCAAAGTCGGCGAAGAAATACCCAAACGTTCAAAATGGGCATTGAACCTGGCCAAATCTTCTGCGTGAGCAGCGCTTAGTGCACCTAGACCCGGTGTTTCTGAACGCCGCAGCAAGTCCATATAATACGACGTTACATTAATCCGTTCAGCACGGGCTAGATCGTTCAAATTTTCAAGAACGGCGCCATTTCGGCGGACAATATCTTCCCCCGTTCGAATATTCTTGAGATAGCGCAGATTGTGTAAATCCGATTGTCTGAACGCGTAGATATTGGCGCTACCGGAAGCCATAGGCATCAGAACCCCTAGGGCCGTCATAAGTTCACTTTTACGGTTTCGAATGGCGGCGTGCAAAATATCTTCGCCCAATACCGGTTCGGCGCCGCGGGCCATTTCGTAGAGCGCTTCGCCTTGATAATACTCGTAAACGCCCACGCCCCCCATACGATCCAAACCACTGTGCGTTGTTGGGATTCAGTCGCCGTGGATTTCATCATGACACCCGCCCTACCTGGCATTCAGGAGAGGCCGCCTCCAAAACAGGCTATCTCGAACCATCAGGCCTCAATAATCAATCGCAAACCATTATGCGATTACTTTGACCAAAATAGAATTCGGCCAGTAATTTCGAATTTCACGCTACTCGAATACAGTTTTTCGGTCAAACAGCCTGGCCTGTCGGATGACATGGCTCAGCCTCTGCGGGCGCGTGTGTCCCGACCAGAAGAGTCTCTACGATGGTGTTTACTTGTTCTGCCAGTTCTCGATCAGGTCTTCGCCCGTCGACCTTGAGCGATCGGAGTTCGCCTTCAGGATACCCCAGCACCCGTTCCGCTCCTTCACCGAGCGGGGCATGGCTCGCACCAGGCTGTTAGCAGCTTCAAAACCGCGTCACCCACATAAGGGCTTGCTATATTGTTCGAAATGCTAGACGGGTGTGGTTCGAACTTTCGCCGGACGATCAGGCTTCGAACGCTGCCGCGGTAAATTGCGCAGCGCACGCAACTTAGACAACTCCTAAAAAAGACTCGACCAATCGTGCGCAATCTCGCGCGCGGCAAATACTATGGAGTTCTCTATGACCCCAGGAACAGTTAAATTCTTCAACGACCAAAAAGGTTTTGGTTTCATTCAACCTGACAATGGCGGGCCAGACATGTTTGTACATGTTAGCGCGCTCGAGCGTTGCGGTATGCGTTCTTTGACCGAAGGCCAGAAGGTGACTTTCACCACTGCCGTCGATCCACGCAAAGGCAAAGAAGCTGTCGATCAGATCGCTGAAGCCTAGCTAATTCGTGGGCGCGAGGTCCAATCGTGACCTCGCGCCTATGCGACTTTCAAATGGGGTTCAGACAATAAGGCAATAGATTTGCCAACTGCTGCTCTGGGGGTTTTCAAGCCGGTTATATCCGGAACTCGGGAGCAGATACTGATGAAACGTGTCAGCAAAAAACGAGTGACCTTTCATTTTCCGTTCGAACTTGGCGGCATCAATCACGCATTTTCGCCAGGCCAGTACACAATTGAGACCGAAGAAGAACCAATTCCTGGTGGCACGGTCATAAACTTTCGACCGATCGAGACCGTACTCATCGCACACCCTGCCGAAGGTGAAATGAGTCCAACCAATTATTGGGCTGTTGATCCTGAAGAGTTGGACAAGGCGATCGCCAAAGACACTGATCAATACATCGCAGCTCAGCGAGCGGCTCGCGCTGCCCGGAGCGGCAACGGCGATGAGCCGGAAAGTGAGTAGTATGATGCAGAGTTTACTTCGCAAGAGTTTCGGGTTTTGGGCCGCGATAAGCCTTTTATCTATCACGATCCCCGCCACCGCGCAGACCAATGGAAGCGTCATTCCGGAAAACGCGTCGCCCAAGACCTATGGCGCTGGATGGGATTGCAACCAGGGCTATCGAGAGACACGCGGAGCATGCGAGACAATCGTCGCGCCCGCCAACGCATTCCTCAATGATAAGAATTTCGGCCTGGGCTGGGACTGTATGCGAGGATTTCAGGCGGTTGACCGGGCATGTCGGGAAGTCATCGTCCCCGAAAACGCCTACCTCAAAGCGGATGGTCGGCGCTGGGAATGCGAACGTGGATATCGGCGAGATGTCTCCTATTGCGTCGAGATCAATCTCCCTGAAAATGCTTACTTGTCGGGAAGCCCCTATGGCGACGGCTGGGAGTGTTTGAGAGGATTTCGAAAATCTGGCGGACGCTGCGACCGCATCATCGTGCCGGTTCACGCATATCTTTCCGATGTGCCTTATGGCTCAGGGTGGGAATGTCGAAGAGGGTTTTTCGCGCGCGGCAATGAATGCTTCGAAGTCGCGGTCCCGGAATTTGGTCATTTGACTGACGCCGGAGATGGATGGGAATGTGCCCCGCCCTATGAAAAGCAGCGTAGCGTCTGCGCTATGCCCTACTGAGACATCAAGATTTCTTTGAGTCTGGTGCCACATCGGGTCTGAACACTTCGAAGTGCATATAGTGTTATGCAGAGATACAGTTTCCGAGTAACTGCATGCGGGTTGAACCTCGTCGTCCAGCCTGGACCATGCGGGATGCGTCAACAGCATGTGAAAGTCCGACAATGAAAACCGAGTTTGAGATTGCTCCGCCACTCGTTCAGGCGCTTGCAGACAAAGGCTTTGAGGCCTTGACCCCGGTTCAGGAAGCCGTCCTGGACCCTTCTCTGTTCGGTCGCGACTTGTTGGTCTCCGCCCAGACTGGATCCGGCAAGACCGTCGCTTTCGGGCTCGCAATGGCAAGCTCGATCCTGAGGGGCGAACCGCATTTGCCAAAAGCCGATATACCCGCTGCATTGATTGTTGCGCCGACCCGGGAACTTGCTCTGCAAGTCACAAAGGAGTTGCAGTGGCTATTTGCGCCCGCAGGTGGACGCGTGGTGTCCTGTATTGGCGGCGTTGATATTCGTGATGAAAGACGCGCGCTATCCAGCGGCGCTCACGTGGTTGTTGGAACACCGGGGCGCCTTGTAGATCATATCCGCCGCGGATCATTGGATCTCGGTGACATCCAAGTCGTCGTTTTGGACGAGGCCGATGAGATGATGGACATGGGGTTCCGAGAGGAGCTTGAATACATCCTGGACGCGGCCCCAGAAGAACGGCGGACGTTGATGTTTTCAGCCACCGTTTCAAAACCTATCGCCCGGCTGGCGGAGTCTTATCAAAACGACGCTGTGCGCGTGAACACCACTTCCGCCCAGTCGGCGCATGGAGACATCACGTATCAGGCGATGACCGTGGTCCCGTCAGATGTCGAGAAAGCGGTGATCAACACACTCCTGTTCCACGATGCGCCGAATGCGATTGTGTTCTGCTCTCGCCGCGATGCGGTGAATAAACTCACAGCTCGCCTGACCAATCGAGGGTTTTCCGTCGTCGCCTTGTCTGGAGAGTTCAGCCAGAAAGAGCGCAGCAATTCCGTGTTGGCGATGCGCGATGGACGTGCTCGGGTTTGCGTCGCCACGGATGTTGCAGCGCGCGGACTGGATCTACCGGGGCTGGATTTGGTTATTCATGCTGACTTGCCCCGCAACAAGGAAGGTCTCCTTCACCGCTCCGGGCGCACAGGTCGCGCGGGTCGACATGGGGTCTGCGCACTGATCGTACCGATCCGTGCACGGCGCCGAACAGAACGTCTCCTGAGCGATGCCAGAGTCGAAGCAGAATGGCGTTTGCCACCTTCCGCAGTTGAGATCGAAGAGGCTCTGAATGCCAAATTACTTGTCAGCGACGTCTTGCAATCTCCGCCAGACACGACGGAGGCAGGTCTCGCAGGCGCGCTGCTCGAAAAATACAGCGCCGAACATCTGGCCGCAGCCATTGTTCGGTTGACCCGCTCAACTGATTCCGCGCCCGAAATCCTGCAAGACCCGGGCGCACAACCGCCCAGTCGTTCTCGCAAGGACCGATACGATCCAGATCGGGAGTTTCCGCGCGAGGAGAGACGCGAGCATGGCGGTCGCCGCGGCTCTGACTTCCCCGATGGCCAGTGGGTCAAACTCGGCGTGGGGCGCAAGAAAAAAGCAGATCCGAAATGGCTAATTCCGATGTTGTGCAAGTCCGGTGGGTTTTCCCGCAACAGTATCGGCGCCATTCGGATTGATCCTGACGCAACGCATGTCGAACTGAAACCCGAAGCCGCGCAGAGTTTGATCGACGCCGCAGGCGAACGTCAGATTATCGACAAAAGCATCTGGGTTGGCCGAGCGGATGAACCCAGCGCCGCTGAGCCGAGACCCAAGAGAAACAAAGACTTCTCTGACAAACGACCGAAAAAAGTCAGGCGTCCCGCTTCAGACAAGGGCGACGGTGGCTCGTTCAAGAAAAAGCGCTCCGGCCCCAAAAAGCCGCGCGGCCCAAACGGCGAGAAGAAACGCAGCAAAAGACCACCGAAACGGACATAAAGGCATCGCTACCGCGCGAGACTTCGCCGCGAGTGTAGCTGAATCAGGCCGTTTTGCTGGCCCTAACGCAAGACCTGTGTCGGGGCTCGCAACTCAATTTCGGGGTTACAAATACCCGCCTCCGCCATATGGTTTTTGAAACCTTGGAGGGACGGAATGAAGGTTCGCACTGCAATCTTTTTGGGCTTAGCGGCATTGCTGCCCCTATCGTGCAGCGGACCTGATCCTTCTCCAGTGCCCCCAGCTGATGAATCCGCTTCACTTGACGATATCGACGTCAGCGAATTTCGAGCGTTAGAGATGGAGAGATTCCGGGGCCTGATTCGGCATATGGAGCAGATTCATCGCAACTGCGCTCCCTGGATGGAGCACTGCGACTTTGTCGCTCCCGTCAACGCCACGGTCGCTTCACGCGGCGAAGCACCGTTTCAAGCTCAAATCACGCCCCCGGAGAATTACCAGACCGAAGAGCTCGGCCAAGTCGCATCGTCAAACTGGCAAGAACGCCACTTTTGCGGTGGCAGTCTGATTGCGCCGGGTTGGGTAATCACAGCGGCGCACTGCGTCGACGAGGGCATGGTCGAAGCAGGCTTTCAAGTCCGCCTGGGCATGAGCAATCTGCAAAGAAATGATGGTCGAACCTTCCCGATTGATCGCGTGATCTGCTATTCGAATGAAGATTGCCGCCCAGACGCCGCTGGCGTTGTTTACGAGCACGATATTGCCTTGTTGCATTTTGAGAGTTCGCCTGACGATTTCCAAGAGCCTCTGCCACCAGCCTACTATCAAAATGTTGGTATAGAGGCGATCGAACTCATCGCGGATGAGACGATTCTCAAGACCTGGAGCGAAGATGGCACTGTGCGCGGCTGGAATATTGCTAACGGTGCCGAAACTGAGCGCGCTCAGAAATCTCCGATAGACCTTGGCCGCGGATATCGCGAACGATATCTGTCTGAAGGGGATATGGCAGGATATGCGCTCCTAACGGCACAGCGCGCGCCGCGTGTCTATAACCGCCCTACTTTCAGTTCCATACAAACCACTGATCGGATGATCCGCGGCCGGCCCAGCGTTTTTCATGGCCACTCCTTACAAGTCAGAACCGCCTTTTTCGTCGATAGCGGTCGTCGCATTTTGCGATTTCGAAATGATTGGACTAACAATTTTTCTGAGATCGAGCTCGAAACTCTTTTGTCTGAAAACTCGCTCAATCTTGCGCGTCGCGGGATGCTGAATTTCAGACAGCTCGAACTTTCACCGGACGAAAGTTTCCTCGTGAGCCTGGGACATGCGTTCTCACCGGACACAAATGTGATCCAACACGAGTTGATAAGCTGGAACACGTCCAATCTCGATGAGAATTGGGTGCAGCGGACGATTGCGCCCGCCCGCGAGAATCGATTCACCCAGGGGCCCGCAGGCATCAAGGTGCAAGGCATACAGCCTCAAGGTGTGCTCGTCAGTCTGGATAGCGAATTGTCATTGCTCGATGCGGGAAGCGGCAGCGAGCTTGCCCGGGTTGCACATCCCATGGATTCGCCCTGGCTCACCCAGGAGCGGCGGGATCAGTTGGCTGCAGAGGGGCAACCGGTTCCAGAAAAAATTGACGAGACGCCGGTCGAAAACTTTGTGTTCGACGCTGGTGTTGTAAAGCGCGGTGATCGCGACAAGCTGATAAGTCTGACCCGCCGGTTCGCGGAATCGGATGTCTGGATCTGGGACTTGGAAACCGGGGAGCTGGATACTCGGATACCTCAACCCGACGAGCTGTGGAGCGAGTATGTGGAAGGTGCCAAATTCATCCAAGGCGGAACCCGGCTGTTTACTTGGACGAATTACGGAAAAATGCGCGTCTGGGATGTTGAGAGCGGTGCAATCATCTCGGAAATGTCGCAAGAGCTGGCTTTGATCAAAGGCACCTTCCTGCAGGACGAGCAATCGATTCTGGTACAGGACTCTGCCGGGGCGACTGTTTGGGATCTCGCAAATGGTCAACAGATCGCTCGCATCGATCACCTCAACCTCGTGCGAGACGCCCTCGTGTCCGACGATGAGTCGAAAATCCTGACCTGGAGCGAGGACGGAACGGCGCGTGTGTGGCGGACCGCAACAGGAGGGGAGATACGCCGGATTTATCACGATGGCTGGGTCAATGGCGCCGCTTTCATGAGCGCCGATGAGCAGATCCTGACCTGGAGCGACGATGGCACAGTGCGGATCACAGATCTCGCGACCGGTGACGTAAGCATGATCTTTGACGTGGCCAAAGCCCCGCCCGGTTCGCCGCTGACATTGCCCGTTCAAGATCGACCGATTGAACCGATTGCCGTTTCTTACCTCAACGTTGCAGCGCCCACGCATGACCTGTTTCCTGGCGACCAGGTCACGGTGTATGGCTGGGGCAAGACGGAACAGGTGGTTGGTGAAGATCCCTATGCCAGCCTGCTCAGCGTCACCCTAACCGTGCTCGACAATGCAAGCTGCAGTGAACTGGACGGAATGGGTCCGACATCAAACGGCGTGCCCCGCGTGCATGAGAATGTGTTTTGTGCACAGGATGACCTGCAGAAGACCTGTCGCGGGGACAGCGGCGGCCCTGTTATTCACAATGGTCAACTGGTGGGAATTGTTAGCTGGGGTAAAAAACAGTGCACCGCAGACGGCAAGCCGGGCGTGTATACACGCGTGCAAAACTATTCAGACTGGATCAGACAGCACATTCTGTCGGACTTCTAGCCGACCGAAAACTCGGTCGGCTACGGGTGTCAGGAATCAGCGGCCCGGGCCGCGGCTCTTACCTTGCTCTTCATCCTCAGAGTCCTGAGAGTCAGCAGCCGCACCCTCTTCCGAAGTTTCTGTGGCTGCCTCATCCGCCGCTGGCGAACATGCTGTTGCGAACGCCGCCAGGCCAAGAACCAATGCTATGTCTCTGATTTTCATAATTTCTCCCCGTCTCTCTTTTTTTAACTATGTGAAACCAAGCGTGTTTTGCAAGACAATAAAATCAGGATGCGAGCGAATGGGGTCCAGGAGCGGATCCATTCCCAGATAAGTCAGTCCGGCATCGCCTTTCTCAAGCGCGATTTGCAGTGTGGTTATCGCTGCCTCAGTATCTCCGCGCTGGGCCAAAACTTGCGCTTGCTGATAAAGCCCGTTGTCGCCATAGGTCTCGATGAGCTCGGTCATCGAGACCCGAGACTGTTGATCATTACCAAGTCTGTGATGAACGATGGCCAGGCATGTGACCTTGATCAGACCATGCGGTTCTTCTTGGCAGGCATTCAAAGCAAGATCTGCTTGGCCAAGCTCGAGGTAGGCAAAGGCGCTCCAGGCATGCGCGTCGCTAAGCTCATCGGACAATTCCAGCGCCCGCTTGTACGCCTGAATGGCCTGATCGTATCTGCCAGCAGCATAATGAACGTTACCGAGGCTTCGATGAATCGTTGGATTTAAGGGATCCAGCATGGCTGCAAGCTCAATTGCTCGCCGCGCATCAGCTGCCCGCCCCGTCAGGGCTGCATATTCAGCGTACCTGGCTTGAATGATCGCTGAGCCGAGGCCGAGTTCGAGCGAACGCTCATAGACCGGCAACGCTGCCGGGATATTCAGCTGTGTCTCGAACAAAGCCAATGCCAGGACAGAGTGCGCCTCATCCAGATCGGGACCCAGTTCGATGGCCCGTCTGGCCGCTTGCATCGCCTGCTCATAATAGAGGTTTGCCCGATCGCGGCTTTCGCTGGTGTTGCCCAAAACGGTCAAAGTTGCAGATCGCGCCGCATGTGCAGCCGCAAATCCCGGGTCGAGCGCGATCGCATTGTCGAACCGCTCAAGCGCAAGCAGGTCTGTATCAGTCGCCACCGAGTTCCTGTAAATTGTCCAGCCACGAAGATAGGAATCGAACGCCGCGGCATTGGTCGCGGCACCAATCTTCGCCTGCCCTTGCGCCGTGGATACGCCCAGCGCCAGTTCCGCAGAAATCGCCTCGGTAATGGTGCGTTGCACATCCAACAGTTCTTCTATCGGTTGACTGAACGCCCCGGACCAGAGTGTGTGTCCCGTGACGCTCTCAATCAGGCTGGAGACGACATCGACGCGTCCCTCGATCACTTGAACCGCCCCTTCAACGACGAACGCCACTCCGAGCTCTCGCGCAATCGCATCAGGTGTGAGTTGTCGGCGTTTGACGTTTTCAGAGGAGGATCGCGCCATTACGCGAAGGCCCGAATTGCGAGCGAGCGAGTTGCGCAATTCGTTCGCTATTCCAGACGACAAATAATCCTGATCCGGGTCACGACTGTCATTCTCGAAGGGTAGAACCGCGATGCTTCCGTCGGCAATCTTTGTCGATTGGGATTTCCAGGGAGCCCATATCGCAGTCGCGGACGCTAAGCCCAAACCGCCAACAGCTCCAAACAGAAGCAACCTGCGACGCGACAGCTGGTCGGTGAACCGCTCCGGCAGCAAGTCGGGAACGTGATCAACGCGCTCAGCTGATGCTTCCACGGACCGAATGACGTTTTGAATCGAAGGCTCATTTTGGGAACCATCCCATCGAGACAGGTCAATCACCTGGAACTGTCGAAACCCGAGCGGCGGCTCGGTGTGATCCAGCGATATCGGGACCAGACATTTATTATCCCGGCCATGCATCGCTTCATCTTGCACCCAGTGCGATTGCACAGAGGTCTCCGTCCACAAGACGACGACCGCGTCCGCATCTTGCAAAGCACTTTGGGTCTTATCGATATATTTTGCTCCGCCCGCCAACATGCCGTCCCACCAAACGTCGAACCCGGCTTGTTCCAGAGCTCGAATGATCGGCTCGGCGCGCGCTCTGTCCGTTCGCGAATAGCTGAAGAAGACTTTCAGGACTGGAGATCCGGTCTCGCCATTGAAACTGTCTGCCGCCAATCTCATCATCCCCCGAGCTTTCAATACATTGAATATAACGACAAATCTGGTTTTGTCATTTGGCTACCGACATACATTCTCGCTTTCGTTGATCAAATCTTGTGCGGGTTGGGTCAGATGACCCAATCGGTGTTGATGCAGCGCGCTTTAGAACTCTATCACCCGGTGCGTCGACGCGGCTTCCTGGGCGAGGAGCCCCATCTTGACGGCGCGCTTTCCGTCTTCGAGAGAAACCTCTGGCTTGCCGCCGTCGCGGACCATGTCGAGAAATTTCTGGTGTTGATAGTAAGTCGACCCGTGATGGTCGCCGGCCTCCACCAAAGCCTCGTCGAGCTCGATCTTGTTCGTTTGTGGCCGCTTTGGAGACCGCGGATAGATGCTCAGTTCAGGCACCGGCGAAGAGCCTAGAGCTTCTGGCCAGAACCGCTGAGGGCCTGGCAACCGGCAAGCGATTTTTCCGTTCGGACCAATCGCATGGATCTCTTCATTCCATTTTGAACCGTCAGCAAACATAGACAGCTCCAGCATTGCGCGAGCGCCATTCTCAAAATCGAACATGACATAACCACCATCCCAAATGTCGGGCGCTTTGCCGTCATAACGTTCGTCAACATGATTGACGAACTGCGTCGCCGATGCGCTGACCCGGATCGGTTCGCACTTCATAATCAACCGCATCAGATCAAAGAAGTGACAGCACTTTTCCACGAGGGTTCCACCGGTCATTGCGTTAAAGCGATTCCAATCACCGACCTTGCTTAGAAAAGGAAAACGATGCTCCTGCAGGGTCAACATCTTGATCCCCCCGGTGACCTCATCAGCACGTTCAATCAAGGCCGCGACCGGCGGCATGTACCGATACTCCATCGCAACCCAGATCGGCGCGCTGTAGTCACGTTGAAGACGGTCGATCTCGGCCTCTTCATTCGCGGAAGTATATAGCGGTTTCTCGCAAAGAATGGGCAGAGTTCGCCGAGCGGCAATCTCCGTCAATTGCTCTACGTGTAGAAAATTCGGACTGGCGATCACGATCGCATCCAGGTCCGGAACCGCGAGCAGATTCTCAACTGAATCAAATGCGTTAGCGTTCGGAATAAAATTCAAACCCCGCCCACGCTGCTCTGAATCGGGATCACAAATCGCAACCACCTCAGCCTCAGGCAAAAGCGCGATATTGCGCAAATGCTCGATGCCCATCATCCCGCACCCGATCAATCCATATTTTATGGTCATGAAGCTTGCCGTTTCCCCAACCGGTTGGTGTATCTGCAGACATCCTGATTGAACCAGTTTCGCGAATACTCGACCGCCTCGCCTTCAAGGTCGTATCCGATCCGTTCAACAAGGCCGCAGGGCTTTCCGGCTGCGCAGTCAAATCTCGCCGGTGCCCATTCCGGAACCTCGGAGACACCGATCGTGTCCGTCACCGAGCCAATGACCAGTCCGAGTGTTTCTTTGTAGTAGTAATACAGCGAATGGTTCAGCTCATCCTGCATGACCCAGTCGACAAACCGACCATCGAGCCAGATCTCCTCAATCTCTACCGGCACAGAGTCGAGATATCGCAAGCGCCGAATACGGTGCGCCAGCGGGCCCGGCCCGATATGCGGGAGGGATGGATCTTTTTTCAGCCGCTGAACTTCAAGCACATCGGCGGTTGGCAGCCCGCCGCCCTTGAGCAGTTCCAGGCGGAAGAATTCATACACGCTTTCGACTTCAGCTTGAGCCTGAACGTAATTTCCCGACCCTTGCACCCGTCGCAGCAATCCACGATCTTGGAGAATCGAAAGCGCCCGGCGCAGTGTACCGACGGCGATCCCGAGAGTTTGCGCCATCTCACGTTCAGTGGGTAATCGCGTTCCGTCCGGATATCTCCCGGCAGCGATTTCCCGGATCAGCATTTCGCTCACCTGGATCGCCTTAGGTAAGGCTTTCGGCCCATCATTTCCCAAACCGGTCTCCATAAATTGATCCATAATTGATACATTCCTCTTGGTGGATCTGGCAACGTGTGAAATGAAATCAGGAACAATGTATTTTTGGAGTGTTCGATGTCGGTCGTTCCCGTAAAATCCGAAGCCCTGGATGCGGTCGAAGTTTCCTGGTTTTCGGCGCTGTGTTCGGATGATTTCGAATATCTCGGTGTGCCTGATGATGCCCTGAAGTCCAGCTGGTCTCACTGCCGTGACATCTTGCTGGAAGCGGAGAAGCAAGGGTTTCGGAACATCCTCTGTCCGTCCTCTTATCAAGTCGGACAAGATACGCTCAGCTTCGTCGCCGGGTGCGCGCCGCTCACCTCCTCCATCAATATGCTCGCTGCCGTTCGTTGCGGCGAGATGCAGCCGATCATGCTGGCACGAACCATTGCGACGCTGGACCATATGCTTGAAGGCCGGCTCACATTGAACATCATCAGTTCGGACTTTCCCGGAGAAGTCGCCGAAAGCGATTACAGGTATCAGCGCTCTCGCGAAGTCGTTCAGATTCTGAAACAGGCCTGGACCCAGGACACAATCAATCATGATGGCGAGATCTACACGTTCAAGGACGTCCCGACCGAACCCGCCAAGCCATATCAGACAGGCGGTCCTCTGCTGTACTTCGGCGGATATTCTCCACCCGCGATAGAGCTCTGCGCCGAGCATTGCGACGTCTATCTGATGTGGCCCGAGACCAAGGATAATCTGAAGGATCGCATGAGGGCGGTAAATGCCGCCGCCGAAAAGCACAACCGTGTCCTGGACTATGGTTTGCGTGTCCATGTCATCGTTCGGGACACAGAATCCGAGGCGCGCGAATATGCCGATCACCTGGTGTCCCGGCTCGATGACGAATATGGCAAAATTATTCGTGATCGCGCTCATGACAGCATCAGCCTTGGCGTCGCACATCAGGCTCGGGCGCGAGAGGTCGCCGACCAGTTTGGATACGTAGAACCACACCTGTGGACGGGGATCGGTCGCGCCCGGTCCGGCTGTGGTGCGGCTCTGGTCGGCTCCACGGATCAGATCTTGAGCGAGCTGGAAGCCTATCAAGATATGGGCATCCGGGCCTTCATCCTGTCCGGATATCCTCACCTTGAGGAGTGTGTGCAATTTGGCCAACGCGTGTTGCCGCAAATGAAGACCTGTTCACTGCCCGAGATATATGGCCGCATGCCGGCAACGCCTCCTGCGACGCCGCTAGCTGCAGGGAAGCGAACCTGAGACCACAAGTGCCTCGCCCTCTGATTGTTAGTCAGGCCTCAATCTCTATTCAACATTCCGTCAAATTAGAGAAGACATCGGCGGTGGAGCTTCTAGTCCGCCGTCCGCTCCAACAAGCGCGCAATCGCCTGATTGCTGAGCTCGGGATGGCTCATCGTCGTCCAGTGATTTGCGCCGTCAAATATCTCGACTTCGAGGTCCGGAATGGCTCCTCGCATTTGGTCGATGAACGCTGGTACGAAAGCGCGATCCTCTGTCCCCCAAACCAAAAGCGCCGGCACGGTGATCTGTCGCGGCGGGTTCGGCCAATAATGCTCATCAGAGATCTCGGGTGGCAGTGGAACGTTCGCGCGATACCAGTTAAATCCGCCATTCGACGCCGCCGCCGGACGCAGCGCCTGTCCAAACAGATCATATTCCTCTTGCGTCAGCTCTCCACGCGACAAGAGACCCGTATAGGAGTCTCTCCATATCCGCTCGCCTGGCGGGCTATCGACGACTGCCTGCTGAGGTGTTTTCGCCATCACGGCCATATAGGTTGAGGTCTTCTGTTGCTGCTCATCACGCCGCAACAAATCGAGAAAGACATTCATCGACGGAGCATTGAACGACGCAACTGCACGCAGTCGCTCTGGGCGCGACTCTGCGAAAGCCATTGCCAATGCGCCTCCCCAGTCATGGCCAATCAAGGTGAACTGCTGGCTTCCGGCCAAGTGCAAAGCCAGCGCGTCCAAGTGTTCTGCGAGCGCCTCGGCGCGATATAGATCCAGATCGTCGGGTTTATCCGACAGCCCCGCGCCGAGGCCATCAACCGCGACGACGCGATAGCCGCCTCGGAACGCCTCCATCTGGTCGTAGAATGAAAACCAGAATGATGGAAAGCCATGATAGAAAAGCACCAAGTCACCCTGCCCTGCCTCGACATAATGGAGGGTCACGCCCTTGTGCTGGAAATACCCCTCCCGATAAGGCGCACCTTCATCAACTTGGGCATTGGCAAAGATTACAGCCGGGTCGGCGGGTATGGCCGCGTCATCGCTGGCGCTAGCCTCAACGACATCATCACTCTGAATTGGATTTTCCGGTTGGCAGGCCGATAGCCCCACACTCAATATCGCGGCCGAAAGCAATCCGAAGGCGCTAGAGAGTTTCGTCATTGAGCCACCTCGCAGAATTGCCGGATTGATCCTGTCCAGCGTGGTCGAACACTCTGTACATTATTCGCCTTTTCGTCAATAAGAGGCAAAAGGCGGTCTCGAAACCGAATCCATCGCCTTTGCAAAGGGAGGTATAGATGAGGTCGAAAAGCTACCGCAATTCACTCATCCTGGCGACGATCCTTGGCGCGTTGGCGAGCTGTACTGGAGCCGATACATCTCAAAAAGAAAACGAAGCCAAGGCGAGTTCGGGCGACGAGACTGCCGTTTCCGCGGAGCTCACCGACGCCTACGCAGAGAGCCTGTATCAGGACCAATGCGCGATCTGCCATAACGGCACGATACCGGAGGCCCCAACCCGCGAAACGCTCGAGCGAATGACTTCCCCGTCTTTGATTGCCGCGATGACGGATGGCGTTATGGCCCCGCAATCGGTCCGTTTGTCCAGCTTCGACAAGGAAATTCTGGCGACCTATCTTGGCGCGGCCGCTGATGATGCGGCGCGGCGCGCGGTCGATATGCCTCGCTGTGAAGGCGCCTTGAGCTTTTCGCAGGAAGCCGCATGGAACCGTTGGGGCGGCGATCTACGCAACTCCAGATTTCGGACATCAGATATGACCGAAATCACTGCCGAGAATATTGATCGATTGAGCCTGAAATGGGCATTTGGCTTCCCCAATGCCGTCCGCGCACGTTCGCAACCGGCTGCGACTCACGAGGCGATCTTCACCGGCAGTCAGGATGGCACTGTGTACGCCTTGGACACTGACACCGGATGCGTATGGTGGACTTACTATGCGGAGGCTGAAGTGCGGGTGGCCCCGTCGATCAAACCAGACGCGCAGGGCCTGCCAGGAAGCCTCCTGTTTACCGACTTCAACGCAAATGTTTACAGCATCGACGCGGCAACTGGAGAAGAGATTTGGAAAACCTCGCTGAAAGATCATCCTGTGACAACCTTGACGGGATCGCCCACGCTACATGAAGATCGGCTCTATGTGCCGATGTCATCAACTGAAGTCGTCAGCGCCTTTAATCCCGAATATGAGTGCTGCACCTTTCGAGGTGGAGTCGTTGCGCTTGATGCCAACACGGGCGAGCGCCACTGGACCTTCCATACAGTCTCCGAACCACAACCGACGCGGATCAATGCCGCGGGAACGCAGATGCATGGCCCTTCAGGCGCGCCGGTCTGGTCTGTCCCGACAGTCGATGAAAAGCGCGGCCTGCTCTATTTTGGCTCAGGTGAGAACTACACCGCGCCCGCGAATGAGCTGAGCGACGCGATCATTGCGCTTTCTCTGGAAACCGGCGAACTGGTCTGGAAAAATCAGACGATCAGCGGCGACACCTGGAACGGCGCCTGCGGGAGCACCAACGCCAATTGTCCCGAAGACCGCGGGCCAGACTTTGATTTTGGCGCCCCGCCTATTCTGACCACGCTTCCGAACGGCAAGGACATTATCCTGGCCGGCCAGAAGTCTGGCATGGTTTACGCCATGGACCCTGACAATGAGGGTGAAACGCTTTGGTCTGCGCGCGCTGGCATGGGAGGCTATAATGGCGGCATTCACTGGGGCATGGCCTCAGATGGCGAGACCCTGTTCGTCGGCATCGCAGATACGCCTGGTCACCACATGACCGTCGGCCCGCCTCGCCACGGCGTGCACGCTTATGACGCCGCAACAGGAACGCCGATCTGGTCCACCATCGAAGAAAAGCTCTGCGACGAGCTGAGTGCACGCTGTTTCCCGGCTGCCTCTGCGCCTGTCACCGCAACGGGCGACTTGGTCTTCGCGGGCGGACTGGACGCGACGATGCGCATCTACTCGGCGCAGTCTGGCGACCTTCTCTGGTCATTTGATACGATGTCCGATCTCGAGACCGTCAATTCTGTACCCGCGTTTGGCGGTTCTATTGATAGTGCTGGCCCGGTCCTGATCGGTGACAAGCTGATTATCAATTCGGGGTATGACAAATTCAGGCTGCTGCCCGGCAATGCGCTGCTGGTGTTCGAGCTGGAAGAGGAATGAAGGAGAGCACGATGTTTCGCGCGATATTGTTGCCCGCACTCTTGTTTGCGGCCGCCTGCACGACCGATACAACACCTGAGGCCGCACTGAATAAGGAACCAGACCCGGTTTCCTCTTCCACGCCCTCTATCAAGGGCGTCCGTTACGTGATGTCTTCTGTTTCTGACATTGACCGCACCATCGCCTTTTACCAACAGGCTGTGGATTATGAACTGGTGAAACGGTATCGCATCGATAGCGCGCAGTTCGACCCGGCGCTGTTGTCAGGCAACCCTGGCACCGCCGAAGTCGCTTTGATCAAAACGCCGACCGTCTACCTGAAACTGGTCGATTTTGATCTGAACAGCGATGAAGCCGGTGCGCGCGGATCGATCACCGGTCCTGGGTACACGCATATCTGCTATCAATCCAAGACGAGTAATTCCGCCTATTCCAAGTTCGAAACCGCGGGCCTCAGCATGATCACGCGCGGCGACGGACCGGCTGATCGTGGCTATGGAACGGCGTATGCCTATGGAACTGATCTTGATGGCACGATGATCGAGATGGAGGTCCAGGACCAAACGAAGCGAGATGACGATGCCTGGATCGGTCACGTCGCTAACGCGACACCTGACTTGGACCGTATGCTCGACTTCTATGAGCTACTGCTCGGCTATCCGGCACATAATCGGGCAGAGATTTCGGGAAGCGCTTGGGCGGACTCAGTTGGTGATATCGATGGGCTGATCATGAAAGGTGGCTGGTCGATGGTGCCGAACCTCGGATTGGAATTCTGGCAATTTGACGCGCCTCAAACCGCCGAGCGAGCCGCCCCTGCCACGCTGGATACAATCGGATATGCGTATGTGGCTTTCGAGGTCAGCGATTTGACGGCCGAAATCAACCGACTTGAGCAAAGCGGTGTCGAATTTGCTGGAGCCCCCGTTGAAGAAGAAGGTTGGAGCATGGCGTTCGGATATGATCCCGATGGCACACTGTTCTCTTTGCAGCAGAATGTCAGCGCCGATGCTTCGGAATCGATTGATGATCTACTCTGGCTCGATCGATCTGCATTGTGAGTTCACTCGAAAGGACCAAAATGAGCGCGAAATCCGAGAAAAGAAGACAACGGTTCTCTCCCGAGAAACGGCGATCGCTCATCCTCGATTTCACCGCGGAGATCGTCGCGCGTGAAGGGGTCGCGCAGCTGTCCATGGAACGCATCGGCAAAGAAGCCGGTGTCAGCAAGTCACTGGTCTATAATTATTTCGACAATCTGACAGAGCTTCTTAGAGAGCTGCTGGAGCGTGAGCACAAAGAGCTACGTCGGTTGCAGTTCGCAGCCGCGGAGAACGCGACCACGCTGGAAGAAATCGTCCAGAACGTGACGCACGAATACCTCAAATACATCTCCAATCGCGGCCTGATTATCGAGCGCCTCTTGGCCGAACCCAGCGTTTCAAATCTCCATGACCCGACTGAGTACAGTCGCGAAGGCGCCGTGAACTACCTCGCTGAGATCCTCGCAAATCACCTTGATATGCCGTTCGACGTCGCCGCGATGATGACCGACATTTCGTTCGGGATCCCTGCGTCCGCAGGCGAATACCTTTTGAGAAAGAATGCCGATCTTGAGCAGGTGGAAAAACTGACAGTCAGCATGATCCTCGGAGCTCTGGTTATGGCGCGGAATGATCATTTCACCCGATCAAAGATTTCACGGCCAGAGCAGCGCGCAGCCAATGACTAGAAGGCCCGCACCGAATTCAATTTGCGGATGCTTCGGAATAGCGCGCGCTGCGGTGCGGAACCAATCACGAGCATCATGAGCCAATCGGATCTGATTTTAGTCTTCTCGACCTGCGTCATGTTCATGGCGTTGGTGGCGTGGATTTCATATCGCAGCGCGAGAGGTGAAACGCACTCCAAGGATGGCTACTTCCTCGCGGGCCGAAATCTGGGCGGCATTTTCATTGCCGGTTCGCTCTTGCTCACCAACCTTTCCGCCGAGCAGCTCATCGGTCTGAATGGATCGGCCTATGGCGCTAACATGTCCTCCATGGCGTGGGAGGTTACGGCGGCCGTAGCGACGGTTGCCATGGCCGTGATCTTCCTGCCGAAATACCTGGCCGGCGCGTTCACAACGCTGCCGCAGTTCTTGAACGATCGCTTTGATGCAGATGTTCGCCGGTTCTCCGTCGTCTTGTTCATGCTGGGCTACGGCCTGGTAACGATTCCGTCGGTGCTCTATTCCGGCTCAATAGCGGTGATTAAGCTGTTCGATGTCCCGGCCATTCTTGACGTTGGGCAGTTTGAAGCATTGGTGATCACGGTCGTCACGATTGGCGTCGTGGGCTCGATATACGCTGTGTTTGGCGGCCTCAAGGCGGTCGCGGTCTCAGACACGATCAACGGACTAGGCCTCCTGATCGTTGGTGTGACGGTGCCTATTCTCGGATTGATTGCCCTTGGAGATGGTAGCTTCTTCTCCGGACTGCGGACGATCGCGTCTGAAACACCCGAGAAGCTCAACGCCATTGGAGACAGTAAATCTCCAACGCCCTTCGGGACGCTGTTTACAGGGATGATTTTCGCCAATCTATTCTATTGGTGCACCAATCAATACGTGATCCAGCGCACCCTGGCCGCGCGCAACCTGGCGGAAGGACAGAAAGGGGTCCTGATGTCAGGGTTCTTCAAAATCCTGGTGCCGTTTTTCATGATGATCCCTGGCGTTATCGCGTTCCACTTATATGGCCCGGGGCTCACGAGCATTGACCAGGCTTACCCGGCACTCATTCGAGACGTCTTCCCGGTCTGGATGATGGGCTTCTTCCTCGCCGTTCTGATGGGCGCGGTATTCTCATCGTTCAACTCACTGCTGAACAGCGCGGCCACCATGTTCACGCTGGACATCTACGCGCCAATGCGAGGCCAGCCGCTGTCCGACGGGCACGCGGTTCGGATCGCGATGATTGCGAGCGTCGTGATCGCCATTTTCTCCTTCATTGTCGCGCCCGTGCTTTGGTTTGCGCCGGAGGGATTGTGGCAAATCATTCGGATTTTCACCGGGTTCTACAATATCCCGATCATCGCAATCGTGCTCGTGGGCCTGTTTACACGCCGTGTTCCGGCTATTGGCGCCAAGATCGTTATTGTGTTTCACGTTATCGCCTACGGGCTGCTCAAGTTCGTCTTCGATGATGTCGTCACACTACATTTCCTCCACCTCTACGCCATTCTTTTCGCTGTCGAAGTGGGCATCATGCTGCTTTGCGGACAATTCGCGCCGCGCCAGACTCCCTGGACATTCACGCCGAATGAGAAAGTTAGCCTGACCCCGTGGCGGTTCACCGGCCCGGTCTGCGTTACCCTCATGGTCATGGTGGTTGGACTGTATCTGCTCTTCTCACCCATTGGGCTCGCCAATGGCTCTGTCGGCCCGACCTATTGGGGCCTCAACGCCGCGCTTGGCCTGATCACCGTGCTGGTGTGGATCCGCGCGCTGCGGTGGTCTCGATTGAGCCAAAGCGCATTATAGCTCGTCTCCAACCAAAATGGACCAATCGTCTAATTTATATCGTGAAACTTGCGATTTTTCAGTGGCCAACAGCTTGTTATTGACGATATGTCGTATTAGCGTTCCCCTTCTCGCCACCTCTTGAATCGAGTACCTCCAAATGATCAGACTAGTCCTTTCTATCGCCGCGACTTTGTCCCTATTGTCTGGCTGCGGGCCTGCGCCGCAAACGCCGCTCGGTTCGGACTCGGTGATCAAAGGAGTCAATTATGTTGGCGTGACGGTAACAGACCTGGACCGCGCTACAGAATTCTACACTCAGACAATGGATCTTGAACTCGTCGGGTCAGACCCATTTATTCCAGCGTCGTCCATGAGCGCGCTGGTTGGCACCGACGAGGTCCGCGCGCAAACGCGCATGCTGCGCTCCGTCAATGCCCAGTTTCGGCTCATGCAGTTTGACCATACCGCCGGCCTCGCCCCCGCCCCTGCACCGCCTGTCCAGGGGCCCGGAATTGCACACCTTTGCTTTCAGGTCGCGCAATCCACAAACATGTATCTACGCGCACTCGACGGCGGCGCGACGCCGATCGGTGATCCGGAACTCGTTCAGTTGATCGGTCGAAATCCAGTCTATTACGGCTACGCCCAAGACCAGGATGGCATCCTGTTCGAAATAGAAGAAGTCGATAAGGAAAAACTTCCTGAGAATCGCAGGCCGCCGAATAATTATCGCATTCGCCACGTTTCGCTGGCAACCGGCGACATGGATCGCCTGACCTCGTTTTACTCTATCTTGCTCGACACGCCCAATCCGCGCCAGGTCGGTGGCCCGAATGGAGTGTCGGGCGAACAATTCGACAAGGTATCGGGCCTGACCAATTCGAGCATACGCATGACCTGGTTTCAGGTACGAAACCTCGAACTTGAGATCTTCGAATATGTCAGCCATCCGCCACAGGAGAATGATGCGCCACGAACGCTCACCGATATCGGTTACAGTATGATCGTGTTCGATGTCGCGGATCTCGACGCCGCCCGGACCAAATTTCTTTCAGCGGGCGGGACGCTCGAACTCGAGTCGGAACAATTGGACGGTTCGCCTGCTTTTTTTGGTCGCGATCCCGATGGAAACATCCTCGCGTTTCAGGCCGCTGAGGCCTCATCTGGCGTATCGTCACAAAACTTCAGCGGAAATGGAACAGGGAGCTAAGCATGTTTGATTTGTCAGGTCATACTTCTATCGTAACGGGCGGCAATGGCGGGGTTGGTCTTGCGTTTTGCCGCGGGCTGGTAAAATGCGGCGCGAACGTCGCAATTTGGGGCCGCAATGCCGAGAAGAATGCAAGCGCCGTGGCAGAGCTTCAAGATCTCGGCGGCACCGCAGAAGCCTTTGTCACCGACGTCACCAAGGAAGACCAAATCGCCGCGGCATTCGAAGCCACGCTCGCGCGATTTGACAAAGTCGACTCCTGTTTCGCCAATGCAGGCGGCGGCGGCTATCGCGGGTTTTCGCACAAGACGGACCGTCAGACCTGGCTCGACACGATAGACCTCAACTTGATGAGCGTCGTCCAGACCTGGGCCCCGGTAACCGATCACATGATGGAACGCGGTGAAGGTGGAAGACTGATCGTGACGTCGTCGGTGGCCGCAATCATGGGGACCGGCGGGGCGGCGGGCTACTCCACCACCAAGGCCGCAGTGCTCGGCCTCGTGCAAGCTTTGGCCGTGGAACTCGGCCGAACCGGCATCCGCGTGAACGCAGTTCTGCCAGGTTTTATCGAGACAGAAATGTCCCTTAACACCAGCCAGGCCTTTCAAGACTCCGCTCGCCGACGCTCCGCGATTGGACGAATTGGAAAACTGGAAGACATGGAAGGCGTTGCCGTTTTCCTTGCTTCTCAGCATAGCGACTTCATGACAGGCCAAGGCATTGTTATGGATGGCGGGCACACGATTTTCCCAATGTAGCGCCGTGTTGCTGGCTCGAGCGACTCCACTCGTCTTATCGGCGACCGCTCGACCTAAAGACCAAGCTCCTCTTCGCGCAGTCTTTTCACTTCGTCGCGCAATCGGGCGGCTTCTTCGAATTCCAGATTGGCTGCCGCTTCACGCATTTGCTTCTCGAAGTCCGCGATGACAGCGCGCAGGTTGTGGCCTTTGCCATCCGGGCCGATTTCGTAGCTGGCTTGCTCCTCGGCGACCGCCCTCTTTCGTGACTTGCCACCTTTCAACTGCGTCCGTCCGCCTGGTTTCTCTCCAAGCTCGCCCAGAATGTCCGCAACAGCCCGCTTGATCGTGGTGGGCGTGATGCCGTGCTCCTTGTTGTAGGCGTCCTGCTTCTCGCGGCGGCGCTCCGTTTCGTCCATCGCGCGCTGCATTGAACCGGTAATTTTATCAGCGTAGAGGATGACACGCGCATCGGCGTTTCGTGCCGCGCGGCCGATCGTCTGAACAAGGCTGGTTTCGGACCGCAGGAAGCCTTCCTTGTCCGCGTCGAGAATGCCAACCAGACCACACTCTGGAATATCGAGACCTTCGCGTAGCAGGTTGATGCCCACCAGCACATCGAACTCTCCCAAGCGAAGATCGCGAATGATTTCTATTCGCTCAACCGTATCGACGTCGGAGTGCATGTATCGGACCTTGATGCCTTGCTCGTGCAGGTATTCGGTCAGGTCCTCCGCCATTTTTTTGGTCAGCGTCGTGACCAGAGTCCGGTATCCCGCTTCCGTCGTGTTCCGGATCTCTGAGGTAAGATCATCCACCTGGTTCGTTGTGCCCGTCGATACCGGACGCACCTCTACGGTCGGATCGAGCAGGCCAGTGGGCCGGATCACCTGTTCGGTGAAGACACCGCCGGTCCGGTCCATTTCCCAAGGCCCAGGCGTCGCTGAGACATGCACGGTCTGCGGGCGCATGGCTTGCCACTCCTCGAACTTGAGCGGGCGGTTGTCGAGACAGGACGGCAGGCGGAATCCAAACTCGGCCAGCGTCCGTTTCCGGCTGAAATCGCCTTTATACATCGCGCCGATTTGCGGCACGGTCTGGTGAGACTCATCGACAAAGACCAGCGCGTTATCCGGGAGATACTCGAACATGGTCGGAGGCGGTTCACCCGGTTTTCTGCCGGTGAGATAGCGGCTGTAATTCTCGATCCCGTTACAGCTTCCAGTCGCCGCCAGCATTTCCAGATCATATTGGACACGCTGCTCAATCCGTTGCGCCTCGAGCAGCTTTCCTTCTTTCTGGAAGTGCTCGAGCGTTTGCTTGAGTTCGATTTTGATATGCTCAATCGCCTGGTTCAGGGTCGGCCGCGGCGTGACGTAGTGGCTGTTCGCGTAGAGCTTGATCGCCGGAAGCGTTTCGGATTTGCGGCCGGTCAGCGGATCGAACTCGGTGATGCTCTCAAGCTCATCACCGAAGAATGAAAGCTTCCAGGCGCGATCCTCGTAGTGGGCCGGGAAGATGTCGATAATATCGCCCTTCATTCGAAATGACCCGCGCTGGAACGCCATGTCATTACGACTGTACTGGAGATCGACCAGCAATTTGGCGACCTCGCGCGGATCGATCCGCTGTCCGGCCTCCAGCTTGCGCGTCATCGACGTATATGTTTCGACCGATCCAATTCCGTAAATACAGGATACTGAGGCCACGATGATACAATCGTCTCGCTCCAGAATGGCGCGCGTCGCCGAATGGCGCATCCGATCGATCGCCTCATTGATGGAGCTTTCTTTCTCAATGTAGAGATCGCGACGCGGCACATAGGCTTCGGGTTGGTAATAGTCGTAATAGGATACGAAATACTCGACAGCATTGTCCGGGAAGAAAGATTTGAACTCGCCGTAAAGCTGCGCGGCCAGGGTTTTGTTGGGTGCCAGGATCAAGGCGGGCCGCTGTGTCGCCTCAATGATCTTGGCCATTGTGAACGTCTTGCCGGTACCGGTGGCCCCAAGCAGCACTTGATCGCGCTCGCCCTGCTGCACACCTTCGACCAGCTCGGGAATAGCGGATCGCTGATCCCCTGCCGGCTCATAAGGTGCGTGCACCTTAAGCTCGATCCCGCCTTCGAGTTTCTCCCATCGCCGATCCGGACGATGCGGCGTCCACTCGCTGCTGGGAAGCCCGCCAACAGCATCACGAGCGATTCCGGTTTGTACAGAAGAGACATTCATTGTGCGCGATCCCCGCGATCATCGAGACCCAAACGACAACCTAGTCAATAACAGCGCGCGAACAACGGTTGTATAGCTTCTCAACACCCCCTCCTGACACATAATGTCAGGACAAATCGATCTATTGTCGGGACGCTGTCCCGGCGGCGGGGCGCCATACCGCCTCAGCAACTGGGTTATTGCGCAAAAATATTGCAGCGCCTGCTTGAATTCCGCACGTTTGTCCCGGAAAATTGGGCGCAATTGTGGCAATTTCGACACACAGAAAATTCAGTTGGAGTGGAAAGTGACAATTCTGTGATCTGTTAATTGACGCCTGCTCTTCGTCGGCTCAAACACCAGAGTTGCGTAACTACAATTCGCATTTCGAGAGGGTCCCAGGAGTGGGAGCGCTCAGTTTATTGGAGGATGACAGATCATGGCTAATGGTCTTCTCAAGAAGAATCTATTTGCAACTACGCTTCTAGCCGGAGCCGCTGGCGGTCTTTGGGCGGGCGCCGCCGTTGCCCAGGAAACACCTGACGAAGAAGTCTCAGTAATCGAAGAAGTCGCTGAAGAAGACGAAGCTCGCCAAGAACGCGTGGTCGTAACCGGCTCACGCATTCAACGCAGCGAGTTTACGTCGATCAAACCCGTGCAGGTCATCAGCGGCGAAGTCAGCCGTGACATTGGTCTGGT
Organism: Hyphomonadaceae bacterium; assembly: GCA_043513745.1. GTDB lineage: Bacteria > Pseudomonadota > Alphaproteobacteria > Caulobacterales > Hyphomonadaceae > Henriciella. Next base: position 2,447,152 of record CP121341.1, on the reverse strand, counting down.
AGACGCGGCAAGCCTGCTTCAGGAAAGCACGGCCGCAACCGGCCTGCAGATCGACACAACCTTTAACGGATTCGTTCTCGATAACGGCCCGGGTGCTTCAACCATCGACCTTCGCGGTCTCGGCGCAGCGCGTACGCTGGTTCTAATCAACGGTCGTCGTCTCGGTGCCTCTGGTGTGGAAGGCGCGCCTGGCGTTCCTGACCTCAACCTGATCCCAAGCTCATTGATCGACCGTATCGATGTTCTTCTTGACGGTGCATCGTCGGTTTACGGTTCTGACGCCGTTGCGGGTGTGACTAACGTTATCCTGCGTAAAGACTTCGACGGATTTGAAATCGAAGGGTCTGTTACAGCACCTACTCACGAAGGTGGCGGCGGCGGCAGCCAGTTTGTGTCTGCAAACTGGGGCACCAGCAATGACCGCGGATTCATCGGTTTTGCGGGTGAGTGGTCCAAACAAGACAACCTGAAACTGAATGATCGCCCTGACGTATTTGGCGATTGCCGGACACCTTTGGAAATCACAACCGCCGGTGAAGTCCGCCAGCAAAACATTGCTGCCGGCAATGACATTGGTGTCGGACTTGGACCCATAGATTGTAACCTCGCATTCGGTATCAACCGTATTTGGCTGGATGCCCAAGGATCAGAATTCGGTCAGTTTGGTTCACTTTACTACACGCCAGGCTCAACAAATGTCGGCATTCCTAACTATTCGGAAAGCAGCTTATTTGGCTTTGAATACGTAGATCCGGTAACCGGGATCTCATCGCCGAATATCCTTGATCCTTTCTATCAGAACTCTGCAACGCCGCAGCAGCGGGTTGCGGACGTTCAGGCTCAAGTGGAAACATTCTCTGCGTTCACATATGGCGAGTTCAACTTCGCTGATGACCGCAACACATCCGCTTACTTCGAGGCGCTTTATTCGAACCGTCAGTTCATCCAGCAGGATGAGGCAACTGTTGCGTTCAACATTGCGACGCCAGCCAGCAACCCATTCAACCCATGTGGTATCAATGGCGCTGACTGTGGACAGGCCTTCAACGATCAGCTGTCTGCCATCTTCTTTGGCGGTTTCCCGACCCCTGCATTCTTCGCAGCAGACACGGGCCCACGCGCGATCAGGAATCAGGCGCGCCTGAACCTGCGTCCCGAAGATGCTCAAAATACGGCTGAAGTGGCTCAGTTCCGTATGGTGGCCGGACTGCGCGGCGACCTGCAACTTGAAGGCTTTGGCCTGAACAACTGGACCTATGACCTGTCTGCGAGCTACGATCGTGCGACCGGTCAGTCTCGTACGCGAGCATTGAATGACGAGCGTCTCGGTCTGTCCATTGCGACGACAATCGAAGATCCAAACAACCCAGGAAACTTCATTTGTGGTCTCGACGGCAACGGTGACGGTATCCCTGATCAGGACGGTGTCCCATTCCAGGGCAACGGCTTCAACAACACACCAAACTGTGTGCCGATCAACGTATTCTCTCCAACTCTGTATGGTATCGGCGGTGGTAACCTCGCAACCGAAGCGGAGTATGATTACCTGATCTCAAGCCGTACGTTCAACACCATCGTTGAGCAAACGATCTTCCAGGGTATCGCAACCGGTGACTTGTTCAGCTTGCCAGCTGGTACAGCCGCTGGTGTGCTCGGCTTCGAGTACCGCGAAGACTCTCTGGAATCTCTGCCAGACGACGTTGCGCGTCTCGGCCAGATTGTCGGCTTCTTCTCTGACCGCGGCGCGACGGGTTCACGTGACCTTCTCGAGGCCTTTGGTGAGATCGAGATCCCACTTCTGGCTGGTCAACCCCTCGCGGAAGAGCTGACCGTCAACGCATCTGGTCGCTGGACAGAAGAATCTGCCTTCGGAACCGGTTGGACATACTCCATTAGTGGTGCTTACCGCCCAACTGACTTCCTGACGGTCCGTGGATCGTTCGGTACATCCTTCCGTGCACCAAACCTTCGCGAGCAGTTCACGCTCGGCCAGTCAGGCTTCCTGAACCTGAGCGACCCTTGTATCGTTCCTGAAGCTGCGATTTCTGGTCTCGGTGTCTACGATCCAGCTGCAGATCTGCGGGATCCGCTGATCCTCGCAAACTGCCAAGCTGCTGGTGTCGACCCAACGTCGCTCGGTGCAACGACCGGCTCACCATCTACCGAAGTGTTTAGCTTTAAAGGCGCAACACTACAGGAAGAGACGTCTGAGTCTGCAACACTGGGTATCGTGTTCGAGCAGCCATTCTTCGATGCGTTCGATCTGACAACTTCGGTCACCTACTATGACATCGAAGTTGAAGACACGATCATTCGTCAGGGCGCTCAAGCGGTTATCAACGACTGCTTCGTGAACCAGCCAAGCGCGCAGTCTGCGCTTTGCGGCTTGATCCGTCGTAGTGCGGCAACCGGCTTCATCACTGAGCTGGATACGCCGTTCATCAACCAGGATGCCGAGATCGCTCGCGGTATCGATGTTGGCCTACTCTATGAGCAAGAGTTCAATATTGGCGCTCAGGAGTTCAGCTTCGGTGTTGATGCGGACGTCAACTACACGATTGAAAGAACGTCTATCACACGTGCGCCTGGTGCGGATCCGGTTGAGAACCGCTTCGAAGGGACTGCTTATGACCCTGAGTGGCAAGGTATTGTCCGCGCGTTTGCTGACTATGGCGACTTCCGTCTGACCTGGAACACCCGCTGGGTTGGCGAGCAGCAGGCTCAGTTCACCGATGCCTTCGGCGCTGGTGAAACCTGCCTCGGTGCCGCTAATGGCGACGTGGACTGCCGTGACGTAGACTTCATCGAAGACTACTTCCTGCACAGCGCTTCAGTTCGCTACAATCAGGACACCTGGACCGCGATTGTCGGTGTAACCAACGTCCTGGACGAGCAGCCAGCACTGGTTGATGGCGGCGAGATCTTCGCTGTCCCAGGAACCAACGTTCCGTTCGGTCAGGACTTCATCGGCCGAAGCGTATTTGTGAACCTGCGCAAGTCGTTCTAAGTTCACAATAATATGACTGCTGGGGGCGGCGGTTGTGTGGTTCATTCATTGACACCACCGACCGCCGCCTCTTTTATTTGTTTCATTCCCAACGAATGGAGGACTCGCAATTATGCGTGTGCATTTCAAAACAGCTTTGAAGTCTCTGGTTGCTTTTGGTTTCATGAATTCCGTGGCGGTTGCGCTTCCCGCAAACGCCCAGACCGAAGACGCCAAGCCCGTCCCTATTGACTACTTTGCTGTTCTGCCAACGATGACAAACGTGCAGCTTTCGCCAGACGGGAAATATCTCGCTTACCGCTTCATTCCCGCGAAAAACGCCAACGCTGTGATCCAAATCTTGAAAGTGGATGACATGTCAGCAACGCCGTTCACGGCCGGCTCGTCCAAGATGGATATTCAGAGCTTTCAGTGGATCGGAAACGACTCCATGTGGGTCAACTTCCGCCAACAGGTTCGTGAAGACATTATCGACACGAACCAGGGCGTCTATGAGAACCGGTCCGCGACCCTTGCTCAAGATGACGACAATTGGTCATTCAAACAGTTCAGGTACACCGATCTGAGCTTGGAAGCGCGCCTTTTGAAGGCCGAACCTAACCGGGTAATCGTTTCAACCGGGAAAGTCCGCGGAGGACTTTCGGAAGGCCAAGCTATAACCGAGGCTCTGACCCCCGATTACTACTACATGGACATCAAGACCCATCGCTTACAGCTTAAAGCGAAAGCGGGCAGCCGCATTGGTGGCTTCACGCTGGACCGGGATGGGGACATTCGCGCCGGATCAGAATTCGATCCAGGTAGCCGCGAAGTGATTTTCTATGTCCGCGACAAAGGCAGCGACGACTGGAGAAAAATCACCAGTTGGCCGGCGCTTGATGATGCATGGAGCATCACGCCAATCGCGGATGATCCATTGGATATCAACAAGTTTTTTGTGCTGTCCAATCAAGGTCACAATACAACTGGCGTCTACTTGATGGATCTCAGAACGGGTGAGCTTGAAGAAGAAATCTATCGCCGCGAAGATGGCGACATCGCTGGCGGTTGGTTTTCCAGCGACCCGAACAAGCCAGGTCACATTGCAGGATTCGTCTACTATGAGGAAGGCGAACGGAAAATCGCCTGGATCGACCCTGAAGAGCAAGCCTTATTCGAAGGCATTCAAGCCGCTCTACCCGGTAAAGAAATAACTATTTCGAACCGATCCATGGACGGATCCAAAATGGTCATTTTCGCGAATGAGGGCAAAGATCCGGGCAGTTACTACCTGCTAAATGATGGAGCGATCCAAAAGATTGGGTCACAGAACCCTCTATTGAAACCCGAAGACCTTGGAGACGTGAGCTTCATTCGCTGGACATCGCGCGATGGTAAAAGCATCCCGGGGTATCTGACGACGCCTCCACGCGGCGAGCCACCTTTCCCGCTGATCGTGCTGCCTCATGGTGGCCCAGAAGTTCCGGAACACATCACGTATGATGAATGGGGACAGATGCTGGCCAATAATGGCTACATGGTTCTCCAGCCGGGATATCGCGGTACCACACGGTACGGCCTTGAGCACGCAGCGGGCATCTACAAGGACTGGGGTGGCAAGCCCCAGGATGACAAGGATGATGGCGCTCTGCATCTTGTCCGCCAAGGCCTCGTCGATCCGGACCGCATCGCCATGTTCGGCTGGTCCTATGGCGGATATGCCGCGATGATGGCGACCATTCGCGAACCTCAGATCTATCAGTGCGCAATTGCCGGGGCCGGTGTGTCAGACCTGGATGCGGCGAATGCTGAGTTCAGCGGCAATCGCATCACGCGGGATGAGCTGAAACGAACCCGTGAAGGCGGCATCAGCCCGGTGGATCACGTAGAGGATGCGAATATTCCGGTTCTGGTTGTCCACGGCGAACATGACCAACGCGTCCAGATCAACCAAAGTGATTGGTTCGTGGGTCAATTGAAGAAACACAACAAGCCCCACAAGTACATTGTGCTTGAGGATGCTGATCACTTCTCGAACACGATCAATTACGAGAACGCCAAAATTCTCTATACAGAGATGTTGTCATTCTTGAAAAACGATTGTGGTCCGGGCGGGCTCTAATCAAACGCAATACTCAATGGTCAGGGGCGGCTCGAAAGAGCCGCCCTCTTCTTATTTACCCGGCTTCAGACCAGCACTCCGATCGCCGAACCACCACAGGGTCGCGGCGGTCGCGGCGAAGGACGCCGTCTCGGTCAGGCTGCTGCGATCGGTTGGGTCGGCGGAAAACCAGATTACAGATGTGATCCCCCACAAGAGCAAAGTTAGCATCGGGCGTGAGGCCGCGCACGGCGTCTACCCAGGGATAACTTCCGCGGATCGCCGCATCGGCATTGAGGCTGGCTTGTAGCCCAGCCCAGCGCCCGGCAGCATGCTCTAAAGCCAATTCCGCTTCGGTCTCCGCAGCATCGGCCAGGCGCTGCAATTCGAGCAGTTGCACCTCGTGTTGCCAACGCTTCTCTTCGTGCGCGATCGTCTGGCGGCGCTCAAAATAGCCGGCCAGTCGCCCCAGCGCAGTGCCGAATACGCCGAATAAGCCGCCGCCAGCTGCGCCGGCCGCGATCCCAATTAGTTCTGCCATAAATGCTTACTCCCTGGATAATACCAAACCGATCGGCGCGCGCGGAGGTCGAGATGGATGAAGTTCCGTCCGAGGCCAAAACCCGTGAACCCCAGTTGCTCTGCGTGCGCGCGAAGACCCCTCCGGTCATGCCCGCTCATGCGAATATCGACCGCGATCTGTTTGTGCCGTGAGAATGGAGCCCCGCCGACTGAGGCATTCCATTGCGGGCAGCGGTGCGCCGAAGAAATGACCAGCGGTCTGCCGCTGCGCCCACGCAGTTCTTGCAACCGATCCAGAAAGCCCGGCTCGTGCCAGTACTCACCCGTGCAAAAGCGATCACCGCAGCGACACGCCAATTCCGCGATCTCAAAGCTTGGCCACGCCCACGCGTTATCGAGGGCCCCTCGCGCTGCGCTGACAGATGAATACAACAAAGCCTACCCTCATCCCGATCTATGGGTGAGGATAGGCTTTAGAGAATCCGGTCGGATTCGAAGCGATTTAGGCTCTATGCATCAGCCATGCTGAAAGCGCGACGCTGTTGCAGCGCTTCGATCGCAGCGACATACTCGGCTTCGAGTTTATCGACATATTCAGCGGTGCTCATGCGGGATTTGACGGCGCCAATTCCTTGGCCGCAACCCCAGATATCCCGCCAGGCTTTTTGCTCCTGATTGCCGCCAGAACCGAAATTCATCGCGCTTGGATCGCTCTCTGGCAGATCGTTAGGGTCGAGGCCGGCCTGCGCAATCGATGGCGCGAGGTAGTTACCGTGCACACCCGTGAACAGGTTTGAGTAGACGATATCCTTGGCATCACTTTCGACGATCATGTCCTTGTAACCATCGACGGCATTCGCTTCGTCGCAGGAGATGAAAGCAGAACCGATATAGCCAAGATCCGCGCCCATGGCCTGTGCGGCCGCCACGGCGCCGCCATTGCCCATAGCGCCCGAGAGCGCCAACGGTCCGTCGAAGAACTCGCGGATGTCCTGGATCAAGGCCAATGGAGAAATCGTTCCGGCGTGACCGCCTGCGCCTGCAGCTACCGCGATCAAGCCATCTGCCCCCTTATCAAGCGCCTTGCGCGCAAAGATGGCGTTGATGATATCGTGCAAAACGATTCCGCCATAAGAGTGTATCGCCTGATTGACTTCCTCGCGCGCACCGAGCGATGTGATCACAACGGGCACCTTGTATTTGACGCACATTTCAACGTCGTGATCGAGGCGGTTATTGGTCTTGTGAACGATTTGGTTCACGGCAAACGGCGCCGATGGGCGGTCTGGGTTCTTGGCGTCATGCTCGGCAAGTTCCGTCGTAATGCGATCTAACCACTCGTCGAGCTGCGACTCAGGCCGCGCGTTCAACGCGGGGAATGATCCCACAACGCCCGCCTTGCACTGGGCAATCACCAGGTCAGGGTTTGAGATAATGAAGAGCGGGCTGCCAATTACGGGAATGCGGAGATTTTGCAGGATGGGAGGGAGCGCCATAAGAGACCTTCTGAAAGTTGCCGTTTACGTTAGCGCCAACCTAGCTCCAGGCAGGCATTAGGCAAGCCCTTCCCGCACGGTACATGAGTTACGCGAAGTCAGATTTTCCGTAGCGGAATGCTTGCCAGCGGTGCCACACTGGGCCAAATCCGCGGAGAGAGATTCCTGCGAGGTTGAGCTGAAATGGCGGATGGTACACTTTCTTTGTCGAACCGGTTTGAAGACGCCACCGAAGCGGACTGGCTCGCCGCCGTCGGAAAAGCCCTCAAGGGCGGCGGCATTGAGCGGATCACACGCGAAACCCGCGACGGCATCAAGATCAACCCGCTGTATCGCGAAACCGACTTTGAGAGCGGCTCAAACCCGCGTGGCGTTCCGGGCGATGCCCCATACCTTAGAGGCCCGACGGGTACTCCAGATCGCTTTCTCCCCTGGGATATTCGCCAAGCCTTTTCACACCCGGACCCGGCGACGACCAATCTCGAAATCCTGCGCGATCTTGAACGAGGCGTGACGTCGATCCACCTTGAAATCGAATGCTCTGGCACGACCGGCTGCATCATCACGGACCTGGACCAGATTTCTACGGCCCTGAGCGGCGTCCGCGCAGACCTCGCGACCGTTTCGCTTGGCCATCTCGGCGCTGGATCTGGCACGAGCGCAGCTGGACTTCTGGCTCTGTGGGCTGAAGCGCAGGATTCATCCAAGGATCTGAAGCTCGCGTTCAACATTTCGCCGATCCGCCAATTGATGGCCACTGGTCAAATTGCCGGCGGCGTTGACGCGGCCATGAACAAAACAGCCGCCATGGTCACGGCGTTGTCGAGCAAGTTCCCGAACGCGACATCACTCGAGGTCGAGGCGCAAAGCGTTCACGAAGCTGGCGGCAGCGAAGCCCAAGAGCTCGGCGCGCTTATGGCCGGCGCAATCGACCTGCTCCGCCGGCTTGATAATGCAGGCCTCAGCCCGAACGATGCAGCATCAAAAATCCTGTTCAGACTTGCCGTAGATGCAAACTACGGGATTGGCATCGCGAAGCTGCGGGCGGCGCGGCGGCTCTGGGCGCGGGTGCAGGAAGCCCTCGGCCTTGATACACAACCAATGAAACTGCATGCGGTCACCAGTTCGCGCATGCTTACGCGCTATGATGCCTGGGTGAATATGCTCCGCGGCACTGCCGCCTGTTTTGCAGCCGCCACCGGCGGGGCCGATGTGATCACAGTGCGCGCGTTCAATGAGAGTTTGTCGCGGCCCGAAGAGCTTGGTCGACGGATCGCTCGAAACACCCAGATCATGGCGATGGAAGAAAGCGGTCTTGGCCGCGTCGCAGACCCGAGTGGCGGGGCCTGGTTCAGCGAGACGCTTGCAGAAGACCTCGCGCGGGCGGCTTGGGCCGAGTTCCAGACCATTGAAAGCGAAGGCGGCCTTGTCGAGAGCCTGGTCGGCGGACATTTGCAAGCGCGGGTCGCCGAGAAACGCGCAGCGCTCGTGAAAGATGTCGCGCGCCGCAAAGTGGCGGTAACCGGGGTTAGCGAATTCCCGCTGCTGGAAGAAATTTCAGCGCCCGTCGCGGACATCACTGCACCGCCACCCGGCGATGGGGTCGACCCGGTAGGCGTCGACACGCTGCTCCCCAATTTCAAGTCCGAACCGGGCGAAGACACGACCGCAGAGGCGCTCGACTCGATGACCATTGCTGCCCCGTTCGAGGCGTTGCGGGATCGCGCAGAGGCGCATCTTCAATTGACCGGGTCACGCCCATCCATCTTCCTGGCGACGCTCGGGCCCGTGTCGGAGCACACGGCGCGCGCTGATTTTGCTCGCAATTTCTTCGCCGCGGGCGGTCTCGAAACGAAGGCAGCACCAGTGCCACCGGAAAGCAGCGCAGAGCTCGCCGCCGCGTTCGTTGCGAGCGGGTGTAAGATCGCCGTCCTATGCGGCTCAGACAAACGCTATCCCGATGAGGCCGCGTCCGCCGCCGGAGCATTGAAGAAAGCTGGCGCCGTTTCGCTCTGGCTCGCTGGCAAGTTTGAAGCGACTGAGATCGATCGCCACATTTTTATGGGCGCCGACGTGGTGCATGAATTGACGGTCGCTCTGGCAGAATTGGGAGTGAAGTAAATGACCAACTTTCCTGACTTCACGAAACTCGATCTCGGCTCGTTAGAGGCAGGTGCGTCAGAGTCTCGCCCACGCGAGCTGCCAACGCCCGAAGGCATCGACCTCGCCGCGGCCTACAGCGCTGCGGATACGAAAGGCCTCGACTTCCTCGACGATTATCCCGGTCTCGCGCCGTTTGGACGTGGTCCCTACCCGACCATGTACACGCAGCGGCCATGGACCGTCCGCCAATATGCCGGTTTCTCCACCGCGGAAGACTCCAACGCGTTCTATCGCCGGAACCTCGCCGCGGGCCAGAAAGGGCTCTCGGTGGCCTTCGATCTCGCGACCCACCGCGGTTATGACAGCGACCATGTTCGCGTCAGCGGCGATGTCGGCATGGCCGGTGTCGCGATCGACAGCATTTACGACATGCGCACGCTCTTCTCTGGCATTCCGCTGGATCAGATGTCCGTCTCAATGACCATGAACGGCGCCGTGCTGCCGATCATGGCGCTGTACATCGTGGCGGCGGAGGAACAGGGCGTCGGCCCGGAAAAACTCGCCGGCACCATTCAGAATGACATTCTGAAAGAATTCATGGTCCGCAACACCTACATCTATCCGCCCAAGCCCAGCATGCGGATCATCTCGGACATTTTTGCTTATACCTCGCAGAACATGCCGAAGTTCAACTCGATCTCGATTTCCGGCTATCACATGCAGGAAGCAGGCGCGACGGCCGACCTTGAGCTCGCTTATACGATTGCCGACGGTATCGAATATATCCGCGCGGGTGTGAATGCTGGCCTGGACGTCGACGCATTCGCGCCGCGGCTCAGCTTCTTCTGGGCGATCGGCATGAATACGTTCATGGAAGTCGCGAAGATGCGCGCGGCACGTCTTATCTGGGCGAAGCTTGTGAGCGAGGAATTCGCGCCGAAGAACCCGAAATCGACATCGCTGCGAACCCATTGCCAGACGTCTGGTTGGTCGCTGACGGCGCAGGATGTCTACAACAATGTCATCCGCACCTGCCTCGAAGCGATTGCCGCGGCGGGTGGGCAGACGCAAAGCCTCCACACCAACTCGTTTGATGAAGCGCTCGCGCTGCCGACAGATTTCTCGGCCCGAATTGCGCGCAACACCCAGCTCTTCCTGCAACAGGAGGCCGGGGCCGCTCAGACCATCGACCCCTGGGGCGGGTCTTACTATGTCGAGCGACTTACCCACGATCTTGCGGCCCGCGCGCTCGAGCATATCGCAGAAGTCGAGAAGCTCGGCGGCATGCGCAAGGCGATCGAGGAAGGCATTCCGAAATTGCGCATCGAAGAAGCGGCCGCGAACACACAGGCCCGGATCGATAGCGGCGAACAGACGGTCGTCGGCGTGAACAAATTCCTGCTCGATCAGGACGAAGACGTGCCCGTTCTAAAAGTCGACAACGCGACCGTTCGCCGGATGCAGCTCGACAAGCTGGCGCGGCTGAAATCTGATCGCGACCACGCTGAGGTCGATGCCAAGCTCGACGCAATTGCGACGGCTGCCGCTGGCACAGAAGGCAACCTGCTTGCGCTAGCGGTTGATGCAGCGCGAGCGAAAGCCACGGTTGGCGAAATCTCTGAAGCGGTCGAACGCAGCCAGGGCCGGCACAAAGCGGTGATCCGCTCGATCAAAGGCGTCTATGGCGCTGGCGTGAAGACGACGGAGCGCGCCAAGGAAGCGGTTGGCCTGGCCGAAGCCTTTGCCGCCGAGCATGGCCGCCGCCCAAAAATCTATATCGCGAAGATGGGACAGGATGGCCACGACCGCGGTCAGAAAGTCGTCGCCTCTGCGCTGATGGATCTTGGCTGGGAAGTCGAGATTGGTCCGCTCTTCCAGACACCTGAAGAAGCCGCAAAAGACGCGCGGGCTGCGGGGGTTGATATTGTTGCCGCCTCTTCTCTCGCGGCGGGTCACTTGACCCTGGTGCCCGAGCTGAAACGTGCGCTTGGCAATGAAGGGGCCGCGGCGACGAAGATCATGGTTGGCGGTGTTATACCTCCGCAGGATTTCGATGCCCTCTACGCCGCGGGCGCCGTCGCCATTTTCCCACCCGGAAGCGTCATCGCTGATTGTGCAGTGACAATGCTGGAAGCGCTCGGCGATGATGATGGAGTTCAAGCCGCAGAATGACGCGTGCACCCTCCAATGCCGGTTATGCAAATGAAGTCGACGCATTGTTCGAACGCTATGAGTCGCGCAATCCGGCGGGCATTCATAAGCCATGGGTGCATCTATTTCCGTCCGCACCGGCGCGCATTCTGGATATCGGAGCCGGAACCGGACGCGATGCTGCTTGGTTCGCGTCTCTCGGGCACTCGGTTCTAGCCGTTGAGCCAACTGACGAACTCAGAGAGCGCGCTGCGGTTTTACACCCTGCGTCTGAGATTGAGTGGCTGGATCACATCCTGCCTTCGATCCCACATGTGATGGCGCGCGGGGAGACGTACGACCTCATCCTCATGCACGCTGTTTGGATGCACCTCACCCAAGATGAGCGCGCCGCGGGGATGGCCAATCTCTCCAAGCTTCTTTCGACAGGCGGCCGCATTGCCATGAGCCAACGCCATGGTCCCGTTCCCCAGGGACGACGCATGTTCGATGTCTCGGGCGAAGAAACCATCGCCCTCGCCGCGCAGCACGGCCTCACCAATCTGCTGAATGAGCGAGCAGAATCGATCCAGGCCGAAAACCGCGCCAATCAGATTGAATGGACAAAACTCGTGTTCGAAAAAACCTGACACGAGGTGAGGCTTTTCAAGTGACCGGTTACGGTCCATCCTTTCGGTCAAAGAACTCGGAGGGAATGATGGACGATTATGCAAGCTACGATGCGCTCGGGCTCGCCGAGCTGGTTCGCAAAGGCGAGGTTAGCGCCACGGAGCTACTCGACGACGCTGTGACCCGCGCACACGCGGCCCAATCGGAGCTGAATTGCTTCTCAAAAATATTCGCATCTTACGCAGAAAAACAGATCGCGGATGGCCTGCCAGACGCCCCGTTCACAGGGGTCCCGATGGCGGCCAAAGATCTCGGATTTGAGATCAAAGGTCTGCCGATTACGAATGGCTCTCTCGCGTTCAAAGGGAACATCGCCCCGCATGACAGCGTCATGTGCGAGCGCCACAAGGCGGCAGGGTTCACGCTGTTTGGCCAGACGACCAGCCCCGAGTTCGGCCTGACCACCACGACGGAAAGCTCGCTATACGGTCAGACGCGCAATCCCTGGGACACAACCCGTACGTCTGGTGGGTCTTCTGGCGGTGCAAGCGCAACAGTCGCCGCTGGGGTCATTCCGCTCGCGCATGCCAGTGATGGCGGCGGGTCCATTCGCATTCCCGCGGGCTGTACCGGCTTGTTTGGCATGAAGCCATCGCGCGGGCGCACGCCCATGGGGCCGATGACAACTGAAGGCTGGAATGGTCAGTCGACACATCACGCTGTATCCCGCAGCGTTCGCGACAACGCCGCCCTTCTAGACGTCACGCACGGCCGCGAGATCGGATCACGCTATGACGCGCCAGCCGAAACCCGGTCCTATCTGAGCGCGCTGGATAAAGATCCGAAGCCGCTCAAGATCGCGCTTTGGGACACGGCACCGAACGGCACCAAGCCCGATTCTGATGCGGCTGCGGGTTTGGCGGCGACCGCAAAACTGCTGGAAGACCTAGGTCATAAAGTTGAAATCGCCGGACCAGAATTTGACGGGGAGTCCTTGGGCAAAGGCCTGATGGCGACCGTATCAGCAGCCATCGCCATGGTCATGGAAGCCCGCGGTGAAGCGCTTGGGCGCACCCTGGGCCCAGACGATATGGAGCCTGTCACAGCCCGCTTCGTCGAAATCGGAAACTCGATGCCGATGAAAGAACTGATGAAAGCTACACAGTCGTCGATCACAGCCGGGCTCATCTATGACCGCTTCCTGGTCGAAGGCGGCTACGACATGATCCTTTCGCCGACTACAGCGCGCGTCCCCGACAAACTGGGCGTTCTGTCGCTCGCGCCTGCGAGTATGGAAGGCTACACCGAGGCCGTGACATCGTTCGCCGCCTGGTGCGCGATCTCGAACCAGGCTGGCTCTCCTGCCATGTCCGTGCCGCTGCACTGGACGGCTGAAAACCTGCCCATCGGTATGATGTTCGGCGCGCGTTGCGGACAGGAATGGGAGCTTTATCAACTCGCCGGGCAATTGGAGCGCGCAGCCCCTTGGGCCCATCGACGCCCACCTGTCTGGGTTGGCTAGAGAGTGACGATGAGCACGCTTCAAACACACACGGGTGGATGCCACTGCAAAGCCGTTCGGTTTGAAGTCGACCTGCCACCATCCTTCGATGTCGAAGACTGCAATTGCTCAATATGCGCGATGAGCGGGAACATCCACGTCATTGTTCCGTCATCCAGGTTTCGGCTTTTGAGCGGTGCCGAGGCTCTAAGCGAGTACACCTTCAATACTGGCGACGCCAAACATCGTTTCTGCAAGACGTGCGGGATTAAGAGCTTCTACATACCGCGCTCCAACCAGGATGGGTATGCCGTGACCTGGCGATGTCTTGACGATTGGATGAACCTGGACGTCAGGATCAACAGGTTTGACGGTCAGAACTGGGAAGCCAACGCCGCATCTCTGGCGCATAAATCTAAAGATTAGTCACGAGGGCGCGGTGGAGGCGGCCCGCGACGTCCGTCTTCTGGTCCACCGCGCTTTCGGCTGCGGCGATTGAGATCTTCGAGAATGGCGCGGCGTTGTTCAGCGGTTAGCGTTCCGAACTGTTCGGCCAATACATCCTGGATTTGCGCCCTCATCTCCGCGTCCGCTTCGCGCAATTGGCGGAAACTCTCACGCACAGCTTCAGCGTCATACGCTTCGGCTGCTAGCAGTCGTCCCAGTCTCTGACGCGCATCTCGAACAGCGATCCGTTGGTCGCGCGACTCGGCAAAGGCCTGCCGAAACGCCCGGCGGACGATCTGCCTCTGATCGTCCGGCAGGGACCGTTCGATACCTCGAATCAAAGCCTGCTCGCTACCGCCCGGTCCGCCCGGAGGTGGCCCGGCCTTACGTTGTCCGAGCCCCCCGCCGATCAGCACGCCAATGAGGAGGGCGTTCACAATCAGCGAAACGACCAGCCAGATCGGCAACTTGGATGTTTTTGCGTCACTCATCCCCTACTCCAGACTAATCCAGTCTTCGCCGCTATCGAAGCTGAAGGCTGCATAGTACGCGCTGTCGGCCTGATCATAACCGATGCCCGTCGAAGCGTAAGCATAGCCGCCAACGAGGCCCATCGCCAGACTTGCAAGCGCTGCACCAGCAGGCCAACGCATGCCCTGCGGGAACAATATTGCGGCGAGTCCCGTAAACAAACCAGTGCGCTTTCGCGGCGCGCTTGGGGCTGCCGCCAAAATCGACTCCGTGAGCGCTGCGGAGGGTTCAGGAAGGCTCTCAAGGCTCAGCGCCTCTTCAATCGCGCAGGCCTCGTCCAGCGCCTGACGGTAAGCCTCGGGGTCCGCATTCAGCAACGTCCTTGCCGCGTCGCGTTCATCTTCAGGCCAACCCATCGGCTCAGCGCCATAGGCTGCGATCAATTCCAAAAGGCGTTCATGGGTCATTCCAGTCACCGTCATTCTCAATCCCCTTCCATCTGCGCGCTTAAGCTCGCTCTCAGCGACCTTCGGGCACGCGCCAACAGACTCTCCAATGCACGGACACCAACATCCATCGCGGCGGCCGCTTCAATATTGCTCATACCTTCCAGGGCACACAGGCTCAGGGCTTCACGCTGACGCTCTGGCAATGCCGCAATCTTCTCAGCAATTCCTTCGAAACCCTGGCGCGATGCCAACGCCTCTTCGGGGCGGAGCGCAGTATCGACGCGCTCGGGCAGTTCATCCATCAACACTGGTTTCTTTTTCCGCAAACGGTCCCGACAGAGATTCAGGGCTACAGTGCACGCCCAGGTCGAGAATTTGGCCTTAGGTTGCCAGTCTGGCAATTGCTTCCAGGCCCGAAGGAATGTCTCCTGCGTCACATCTTCGGCCTCAGCCCGATCCTGGAGCATGCGATAGGCAACGCGAAAGACGATCGGCATATTTCGATTGACCAGAGCCGCTTGCGCTGCTCTGTCGCCACCCGCGGCGCGGGCGATCTGGTCGCTCTCTCCGATCCCTGACACGCAGATAACCTAACGGATTCCCCGGCAAGTGCGAGTGGGAGGAGATCTCGCACCTGCCCAGGGATATGATGGCGGATGAGTAACCCCGCCTCCGTATGCTATCCCCGGCGACCAAAGCCGCGTTTTCCGCGCATTTTGCCCTTGGCAGCTTCGCGCTCAGCCTCGGTGATGACGCCGTCGCCATCAGAATCAATCCGCTCGAACATGCGGTCCATGCGTTCATCTGCGGCGCTGGCATGCTCTTCCGCGGTGATCATACCATCACCATTCGCATCTAGCTTGGCAAAGCGTTTGGCCTTGCGCTCTTCACGTTTGCGTTCGCGCTCGGCTTCGGCAAAGGCTTCAAACTCATCAGCTGAAACGAGATTGTCTCCGTTCGTATCCGCGCTAAGGAACTTATCGGCGCGGTGTGCGGCAATTTCGTCTTTGGTTATATTTCCGTCCTGGTTGGCATCTACGGCCTCCAGACGCGGGTGCGGTCCCAGACCGCCCTGCTGCGCGATAGCCGTGTAGGTAACGCCGCCCAAACCAAGTGTGACGAGCGCTGCAATCGTAAGTTTCTTCATATCAATGAGCCTTTCTTTTCAACTCAGTAATAAAACGATGGAAGCGATCTAATCCGTCGCGATGGATCCAAGTTTTTCCTGAAAAAGTGCAGTGACGCGATCGCACGTTTCTTCAAGTTGATTGGATAAGTCCGCAAAATCGGGGCTCCCAATGGCGCGGCATAGGCGGTCTTTCAATCCGCTGGACAAGTCAGCCTCTGTCACCGCCCCTACATGCGCGATCCGTTGAACCTGCTGAAGCGCCTGCAAGACCGTGAAGGCTTCCGACATGGCGGCATAAGTCTGGGCATCCCATTCACCGGTCTCTGCCAACTGTTGATGAGTGCGGCTCAGCTCTGGCATCAGAGTTTGCGGCGTTTGAGCGGTCAGAATGGCGTATTGAGTAATGAATTCCAGATCAAGCAAACCACCTGGACGCATCTTGAGATCCCATTGCCCCCCTGAAGGTTTATCGCGGTGAAGCCGCCCGCGCATATCGAGGATATCCTGCGTCCGCTTTGCTTCGTCACCGGACTGAATCGCACGTTCGGCGATCACGGCTATGCGGCCTCCGAGATCGCGGTCGCCCGCCAGAGCGCGCAAACGGGTCAGCGCCATATGTTCCCAGGTCCAGGCCTCCTCCATGTGATATCGTTCGAAAGAGGTAATCGACGTTGCGACAGGCCCAGCGCGCCCCGACGGCCGCAGTCGCATGTCGACTTCGTACAAACGCCCTTCTCCGGTTTCTGCGGACAAGGCGGTGATCAGACGCTGCGTGAACCGCGTGAACCATTTCTGCGCATCGACGGTGCCATCCGGATCGTAAATCACAAGAATATCGAGATCAGAGCCCGCGGTCATTTCACGTCCGCCCAGTTTGCCCAGCCCAATCACAGACCACGCCCCCGGAGGCGGACCAAATCGTCGAATGGTTTCAAACTCCGCCAGGCGGCTCATCAGGTCGATGCAGGTATCAGCCAGTTCCGTCCAGGCGGCGGCCGCATCGCGTGCCTGAATCTGTCCGTGCAACAATTGGTGGCCAATCAGGAACGCGCGTTCCCCCTGCCAACGTCGCACAAGTTCCATTCCAGTTTCAAATTCGGTATCAGCGTCGATGCTGGGTGTCTCTTTGCGGTCAGAGACGAATAGCAATGCCTCCAGCAAACCTGGCCGACGGGCAAGAATGTCTGCGATCCGCGGTGCAATGGCTAGCGTTGTGACAAGATCATCCATGAGGGCTGTTTCAGCCACCAGCATGGAAAGAACCTGCACGCCCGACCGTAACCCCTCAAAAAATCGACTAAACCGGCGAAACGCTTCATCGGGTTCGCCTGTCTTTCCCATTGCTGCCAGCAAGTCCGGCAAGATTGCGGTCAGTAGCTCTCGCCCCCGCGTGGTCCGCGTTGCGGGCGTCCGCCCGCGGTGCCATTGCCGGATGGCCTCGATCACAGTTTCCGGGGCCGTAAAACCGAGCTCCTTTAGAGTTCTGACCGTGTCGGGGTCGTTGTCGACGCCTGTGAAAACCAGGTTTCCATCCACGGCGCTTTGGCTTTTCTGCGCTTCATCCGCGAACAGAGCGCGATAATGCGTGTGAACGCATTTGCGCGTATCGACCAAATGCCGGTCGAATGCATCGAGCGAACTGTAGCCACAAAGTGTGGCCACCGCTGCACGGCGCGCCTCAAAGCTCGGGAGCGTGTGGGTTTGCGCATCATCCAGCATCTGCACCCGGTGCTCCACAGTCCGAAGCGCGTTATAGGCCATGGTTAGCTCCGCCGCGGCGCCGACCTCGACCGCACCCAGATCCACTAATCGCTGCAGGCCTTCCAGCGTTCCGCGAACCCGCAAGGACGGATTACGGCCTCCGAGGATGATTTGTTGGGTCTGAACGAAAAACTCGATCTCGCGAATCCCGCCCGGGCCTAGTTTTACATCCGGTGCGACATCGTCGAGCGAATGGGCACCAGCCTTCGCATTGATCATGTTCTTGATCGCCTGGACATCGGCAATCGCCCAATAATCGAGATGGCGGCGCCAGACGAAAGGCTCCAGGGCGGAAATGAAACCACTGCCCGCCTCAAGGTCTCCTGCCGCGGCGCGCCCCTTGATCCAGACCATCCTTTCCCAGTTCTGGCCGACGCTCTCATAATAGAGCTCAGCCCGCCGTGTCGAAACGGCGACAGGAGTTGAGCTAGGATCAGGACGCAAGCGCAGGTCGGTCCGAAACACGTATCCGTCAGGCGTACGATCATCGAGCAAACCAATCATTTTCCGAACTGTGCGAATGGCGGCATCGACAGGTTCTCGCTCTCCGCCATCAAACAGATCCGGGTCAAAGAACACCGCAATATCGATATCGCTGGAATAGTTGAGTTCAAACGCTCCCATTTTGCCGAGGGCGACGGCGAACAGCCCTCTTGCTGACAAGTCGCGTGAGCCGAGTGAGGCGGTCAGAGCAGCGTCCATGCTGGCATCGGCGAACTCGGTAATCTGGCGGGTGGTTTGA
This sequence comes from Hyphomonadaceae bacterium, assembly GCA_043513745.1. GTDB lineage: Bacteria > Pseudomonadota > Alphaproteobacteria > Caulobacterales > Hyphomonadaceae > Henriciella. The sequence goes on along the minus strand of CP121341.1, from coordinate 2,428,684 downwards.
GCGAGCGAGTAGCGCCCACACAAATCGCCCGCAGCGATGGCCAGGTGCGCCTGTTTCTTGGCCAGGCGCAGCGTAGTCGCCGGATCAACGTCACCCGCCGCGACATGCTCACAAAGTGAAAATGCCGAGCTCAACAGCGCGTCAGGATCATCGTACCCATCGACGCTGTGCGCCAAATCGGCCAGATAAGGTGCCTCAGCTGCGGCGGCTTCGATCGCAGCGGCAGGTGTACTTGAAATGGCGACCGGTTTTAGCAAACTCTCACCTAGCGTTTGGGTGTAAACGTCAGGGTCGCTTTTAGGCCAGTATCGTCATCACCGCGAGTCAGCGTGAAAGTCCCGGAATGTAATTCTGAAACAGCCTCGACCAAGGCTAGCCCCAGTCCCGATCCAACCTGAGTACGTGCCTCATCCAGGCGCACAAATCGCTGTTTCACTCGTTCCAGATCTGTTTGAGGAATACCGGGCCCGGTGTCGGCGACGATAACCTCGATCAGCTCATCCTTCAGCGCGGCGCTAAGATGAATGCTCTGCCCGGACGGTGTGTATTTGACCGCGTTATCCAGCAGATTGGACACCGCTTGTGCCATCAACGTCCGATCCGCCATCATTTCCAGGCCTCGCTCAATATTCGCTGTGAATTCGATCCCGGCATCTTCGCAAGCCGGTTCGAACAATTCCGACATTTCCTCGCAAAGCTGGGTCAGGTCCAGAGGCACCAATTTGCCCTCCGCCCCTTCATTGACGCGAGAGAGACGCAGGATCGCGTTGAAGGTCGCGAGCACATTGTCGACCTCTTCAACCGTTTCAGCCAGCGTTTCGCGCGCGCTAACTTCATCGATCGGTCCGCGCAACCGCGCTTCCAACTGATTGCGCAACCGAGACAAGGGTGAACGCAAATCGTGCGCGATGGAATCGCCTGCATGACGGGTTGCGGCCATCAATGTTTCCAGCTTTTCCAGCATCGCGTTCAACTGTTCAGCCAACCGGTCAAACTCGTCCCCGGAGACCCCTACTGGCGCGCGCAGTGACAAGTCGCCCGACATCACGCCTTCTGCTGTCTTAGTCAGACTTTCAGCTCGATGGGCGGCATAGCGAGCACTGAAAAATCCGCCGAGTAAAGCTAGAATAAAGCCGATTGGCGCGGCCGTCGCAACGGCGCGCGTGATCCGGTTCACCTGGCGCACCCGCTCGTCCATCTTGATCCCGACCAACATGACGCTGTCATCGCCGAGTCGCACGATGCGGCCTTCGATCGGAGTGATTGTGGTCCCGCCTTCAGGACCCGGGCGCTCGATCTCAAACGTGACCACGCGCGGCGTGCCGTACTCTTCGAGTGGCTCAACCGGCATGCGCGGCATGTCGCCAACGATCGTTCGTCCATTGGCGTCTTCGAACTGATAAGTGAAATCCCGCAAATCGACGAGAACACGTTCTAGCAGAGATTGCTCCAGCCGCGTTGGCCCGCCCGTATTCCAAGCGACAGCCAACGTTCGAAACTCAGCCTCCAACCGCGCTTTTGCGTCGGCACGCATGGTCCCTACGGTAGCCTGAAATAGGTATGCAAGAAGCCCCGCCGAGAACAGCGCGAATAGGATTGAATAAACTAGCGCCAGCCGAAACGTTGTGGTCCGGACGAACGCGAAGGGGCCTGACTTCATGCCTGCAGGCAGTAGCCCGCACCGCGTACCGTCTGCAAGAGCGGCTGTTCAAATTCTTTGTCGATTTTCGCACGCAAACGCGAAATGTGGACATCGATTACGTTGGTCTGAGGGTCAAAGTGATAGTTCCAGACCTTCTCCAGCAGCATAGTCCGGGTCACAGTCTGACCGGCATGACGCATGAGGTACTCAAGCAGTTTGAACTCCCGCGGTTGCAGGTCGATCTTGGTTTCACCGCGTGTCACTTTGCGCGCCAGCAGGTCCATTTCGAGATCGCCGACTTTGAGGACTGTCACTGGAGGCTCACCCGAAACCTGGCGGCGCCCGAGGGCTTCGATGCGCGCGACGAGTTCTTCAGGAGCGAACGGCTTGGATAGATAATCATCCGCGCCAACCTTGAGACCCTCTACGCGATTGTCGACGTCAGAGAGCGCCGAGAGGAACAGCGCCGGGGTGGTTCCGCCGCCATTCCGGAATTCCTCGACCAATTGCAAGCCCGGCTTTTCGGGGAGCATGCGATCGACCACAAGTGCATCAAACTGGTCTTCGCGCGCTCGACTTAGGCCGCCGACACCGTCTCCGGCGGTCTCGACGCTATGTCCTGCTTCGCTAAGCACTTTCTCAATAAACTGAGCGTGCTCACGATCGTCTTCAATTACCAGCACATGCATTGTGCAGCCTCCTCTACTTACTCGTCTTCGTCGACATCGATCGCAACGAATCGCGTGCCAACTTGTTCGTCGTGGATTGCCAGCAACAAACGATTGCGATCACTGGAACGGACTTCTTCCAACTCTTCTTCCAGCACGTCGATGCTGTCGAGTTTATTGTAGTTAACATCCAGAATGGCCATTCCCTCACGGACACCCGCATCGTAAAGCGCGCTCTCAGGATCGAGACCCGTGATCAGCATGCCTTTTTCATTGGAGTCCAGATTCAGGCGCTCGCGTTCGTCAGCCGTCAACGGGCTTAGTGATACACCGAGAGGTCCACTCTCGTTCTCTTCCGGTTCAGATGAATCCGAAGATGCGAGCGTGGTAATCTGGCCGAGGCCCTCGCTGCGATCTCCGACGGTGACGTCAATGACGCGGCGTTTGCCATCGCGATAAATCTCGAACTTGTTCTTCGAGCCAACTGCCAGAGCACCAACCATGCGCGTTGTTGTTGTCGCATCATCGACCTGGCGGCCATTGACCTTGACGATAATGTCGCCCCGCTCGAGCCCGGACGCATCAGCCGGGCTGTCCTCTGTAACACTCGAGACGATTGCGCCTCGATTGTCTTTCAGGCCAACCGCATCGGCCATGTCCTCACTGACATTGCCAATTGTGACACCGAGCCAACCGCGCGAGACCTTGCCTTCATTGATCAAAGTCGTCGCGACTTGATCAACCAGCTCTGATGGGATCGCAAAACCAAGCCCAATCGAGCCACCGGTTGTAGACGCAATCCAGGTATTCACGCCGACAACGCGGCCATTCATATCAAAGGTCGGTCCGCCAGAATTCCCGCGATTTATTGCGGCATCAATCTGCAAATAGTCTGTGTAAGACTGCGACCGGCGTATGTCCCCCGGCTCGCCAACAGCGGAAACGATGCCCGCGGTGGCTGTGCCAGAGAATCCCAACGGGCTTCCCACTGCGACGACCCAGTCTCCGCGGCGCAGCTCCTTCGAGGTTCCGAATTCGACGTATGGGTGGGGCCCGGGGCTCACGACTTTCAACACGGCGAGATCCGTCTCTGAGTCGACTCCTACGATTTCAGCTTCGAGAACGGAGCCGTCGTCTGTCGTCACCTCGATCTCGACGGCATTGTCGACCACGTGATTATTGGTGACGATATGGCCTTCGGCTGAAATGAAGAAGCCTGACCCTTGCCCAAAACCTTCGCGAGGACGCGGGGCTTCTTCGCGTGGGATCAAACCGAACTGCTCGCCAAATTGCTCAAGAAAACGCTCGCGATCGGTGAGTTCCCGATCCGAGAGCTGAATTTCAGTCCGCACGCGAACACCGACAACCGCAGGGCTGACCTGTTCAATCAGATCAGCGAACGATACGGGCGCGCCGTTGGGCGCTTCCAGCGTAATCGGGTTGGCGTCGGCGTTTGGGAATTGCGGCCCCAGTAGAAACGCTCCCATAGCGCCCGCTCCAACCAGTCCTGCAACCATTGCATTTCGGGAAATGCCAAACAATTTCATCGACTTCCATGCCTCCAAAGATGTGTTGTACCTATCTGGTACGAAATTTACGAAAGTAACAGCCTAACACTCATTAAAGATCATTAAGCCGGATTTGTGGCGAGATATGTTTCCACTTTCGCGCCATGTTCAAGGGTGCGGTGCACAGGGCACCGGTCGGCAATCTCCAGCAAACGCTGCCTCTGCGCCTCATCAAGATCTCCTTCTATCTCAATAGAACGCGTGAACACGTCGATTCGGTCTTTCGGACCGCAGTCGACGCAGTCATCAGCGTGCTTCTTGGCGTGCTCCAGTCCAACAGTGACGCGCTCAAGCGGCCATCCCTTGCGGTTTGCATACATGCGTAGTGTCATCGAGGTACAGGCTCCCAATCCGGCAGAAACCCATGCGTATGGGTCCGGACCTGTATCAGCGCCGCCAACGCTGGCGGGTTCATCGGCCAGGAATCGCCGTCCGCCAATCATCACTTCATTCTGGAAAGGTCCATTGGCGAGCGTTTCGCGCACAAGGATATCGTGCGCCTGCGCTGCCGCCGCTTTTTGTTTTGGTTGTTCAGGAAAATAGCGTCCGGCCCAGCCTGAGATGACATCAACGACAAAGCGCGCATCCTCTTTGCCCGTCAGCAGATGATCGGCCCGATCGAGACTGACAAAGCTCTTTGGATGTTTAGCCGCCAGAAACAGCCCGGTCGCATTATCAATGCCGACGACATCATCGCCCGGGGCATGGAGAATGAGCAATGGCTTGCGCAGAGCCGCCGCGGCATCTTTGACATTGGCGGCTCGGACGTCCGTCAGGAATTCGCGGCTCAGTGTGAAAGGTCGACCTGCAAGATTGACCTGCGCGGCGCCTTTTGCCTCGATTTCCGGAACACTTTCCTTGAACTGTTCAACCACATGCCCGGCATCAGACGGCGCACCGATCGTTACCACGGCCGTGACGCTATCGACACGCCCAGCCGCGACGACTGTGGCCGCTCCACCCAAAGAGTGCCCAATCATCAGACTCACGGGCCTGTTCTTGTCGGCCATCCACTCAGTCGCCGAGACCAGATCTCCGACATTCGCCGAGAAGCCGCTGGTGGAGAAATCACCCTCCGAATCTCCAAGACCGGTAAAGTCGAACCGCAGAACACCAATGCCTTGCTCGGCAAGGCCTCGCGCGACGCGGCTGGCGGCCAGGCTCTTTTTGGAACAGGTAAAGCAATGCGCGAAGACCGCCCATGCTTGGGCCTCGCCCTCGGGTGTTTCGATCACCCCGGATAACGTCTCGCCTTTGGCATTCGAAAACTCCACGCGCTCGCTTTGCATATCCCAACTCCATCTTGCTCAGACGAAGATAGGGTGCGGCGACCTCCCATACCAATCAAGATCTGCTCTCTTTGTCGTGATCAGTACGCGTTGGCACTTACGGGACGTTCGACGTCTTCCAATTCGCGGGGTTGATAGTTCTCATCATGCTTGGCGAGGATTTCTTCGGCAACAAAGAGTGTGTGTCCGGCTTCAAATTGCCCGGTCGCGACGACGCCCTCCCCTTCACGGAAGAGATCCGGAACCAGACCAGTATAGGATACCTGGACCGTTTCGCCCGATCCATCTTCGATGACGAAGAGCATTTCGGCTCCTTCGCCGTTTCGTCGGGAACCGAGTTGCACAAATCCTCCGACCCGCACGCGTTGTCCGACTTCCGGCATCCCCCGTTCGACCAGAAGCTGCGGCGTATAGAACAAATCCGCGTGCTGGCGCAGCGCGACTCCGGCGACAGCAACAGCTGAGATCACCAGAACGGCAGCTAGCCCAACAGCGTAAAGTCTTTTTGTACGAGCTCTCATACGGTCAATATAGTCAATTGATTGCCAAGCGCCCTGCGGCACGTTGATCAGGCGCGGCGAAGCCTCGCCGTGGCACGCAAACCTCCAAGCGGACTTTCATCCAGAATCAGGCTGCCGCCATTCATGCCCGCAATATCCGCCACGATAGAGAGACCCAGCCCGGTCCCCGGGGCGGTTTCATCAAGTCGAATGCCGCGCTTCACCGCCTGCTCGCGCTCATCCGGGGAAAGCCCCGCCCCATCATCATCGATGTGGATGACGATCATCCCATCATCATCCGAACTGGCGCTTACTCTGACGTGGTGGCGGGTCCACTTGCAGGCATTGTCTAGCAGATTGCCGAGAATTTCCTCGAGATCCTGTTGCTCGGTGCGCACATAGAGGTCGGCCGGGATTTCGACGGTGACCTGCTTGTTCTCACGCGCGAACAGTTTGTTCATGACGCGGGCAATGCCATCGGCGGCCTCGAGCACTTGCGTTCTGACACCAAGCGCTTCTGCCCGCGCGGCAGCCTGAGCTCGGCGCAAATAATGCTCAACATTGGAATGCATAGTTTCAGTTTGTCGGCGCACGACATCATCAAGCTGCGTGTCACCTTTCGCTTCATTGCGCAAAACAGCCAACGGCGTTTTCAGGGCATGAGCCAGGTTGCCAACATGCGTGCGGGCCCGGGAAACAACCGATCGGTTGTGTTCGAGTAGTTTATTCAGCTCGGCACTCAACGGCTGAACCTCTTCCGGATAATCGCCTGCCAGGCTGGCCTGTCGCCCTTCGCGAATATCGGAAATGTCGGATTGAATTCGGTCCAATGGACGCAGCGCGTATCGAAGTCCAAGCGCCATCGCCAGCAAGGTTCCACTTGCTAGCGTCGTCATGGCTATGATCAGGATCGTGCGAAGCTGATCAGCCCCCGCATTCGATTGAGTCACGTCCGACGCCGCAACCAGCAGGATGGGATTGTCTCGATTGGGGATCGTTATGGACTGAACAGCGATCCGGATCGGTTCCCCGGCAGGACCTTCCCTCTCATTCCCACGGATGACTGCTCCTGGCTGATCCAGCGCCGCCGCAGCAAGCTCCGGAGGAAGCGGTGGTTCGCCGTCCCAGACACTGCGCGGGCGAATATCATCAGAGTATGATCCATCATCCCCCACGGCGATGATGACCCAATACTGGCCCGACAACGGTGTTTCAAATCGTGGATCACTTGGCAGACGTTCGGGAATGTCCCTAATCCGTCCTGAATTGTCGTTCAGAGGTTCTATCGCCCTCGCGAGCGTCACCAGCGTCGAATCAAGATCCGCATCCAAGAGGTTGATCGTCTGTGCGCGATACACCGCCGAAATAGCGAACACGCCACCTGCAACGATCAGCACGCTCCATATGAGCGCCCCGATCAGAACTCGGCGTGCCAGCGACAGACGTCGCGCATTTCTTCGGAAAGGGGGCAAGGTATTCATCCGTAAAGACTTGCCCGAAACAGGCCTAGGTCACAACGCCTGAACGCTCATCATCCGGAACGACCAAGCGATATCCGAGGCCCCGTTCGGTCTGAATCCGATCATTGCCGATTTTCTTGCGAAGGCGTCCGATGAACACTTCGATCGTGTTCGAATCGCGGTCGAAATCCTGATCATAGATGTGTTCGACAAGCTCTGTTCGCGGAACAACTCTGCCCTGATGATGGATCAGATAACTCAGCACCTTGTACTCATGGGCCGTCAGTTTGATCGGCTCGCCATTGACCGTCGCGCGAGCGGCCCGCGTATCAAGACGCAGCGACCCAGCTTCAATTGCCGCCACCGCGTGCCCCGACGCACGGCGCAAGAGCGCCCGCAGTCTCGCGAGGACTTCTTCCGTGTAAAACGGCTTGGTCACATAATCGTCGGCGCCGGCATCAAATCCCGCAACTTTCTCGCTCCAGCGATCACGCGCGGTGAGGATCATCACGGGGAAAGTTTTGCCATCCTCGCGCCAGCGCTCAAGAATTGTCACGCCGTCCATCTTCGGAAGGCCGAGGTCCAGAATGACCGCATCGTAGGGTTCAGTATCGCCCAGGAAGTGCCCATCCTCACCGTCGGCGGCGAGGTCGACGGCGTATCCGGCATGCGTGAGCGCATCCGCTAACTGGCGGCGAAGGTCTGCTTCGTCTTCAACAACAAGAATTCTCATGATTTATACCCTAGCTCGTAGAGATGATACGTCCAGTTTGAGCATTGACAGTGATTCGCAGTCTTTCGCCCTTTTCCGTCATCCAGTCGATGACGTAAACCTGACCTCCATCCCGATTGTAGAGATTTGCGTCGACCTGGTAGCCACCATACTGGCGTTTGAGTTGCCGGAAGATATCGCGCAACGGCACGACATTGCCCTTGTCTCGGGCGTCGCGGGCCTGGTCGGCTGTGAAAGAATTTCCCAATTGCGCCTGCGCCAGAGTGGGCACAGCCGTCGTCGCCATGGCGAGAAACATCAAGAGGGCAGCAATTTTTTTCATCACGATCACGATATGCTCAAAAGCCTCTGAATGGATAGTGAATAGCCATGATGGAATTCAGTCATACTGGCTATCCCTTTGCCCAGTCTCGCAATCCGGAGTCGCGTGGATCTTCAATTTGCACTTCTAGACGCGCGTACAGATGACCCGCTTTTCCCGGCATCTGCACGCCCTTTGAGCGCAAACGCAAGACCGCGCCGGAATTAGACCCTTCTGGAATTTTCAGGGCAATCGGACCCATCGGAGTATTCACTTCAACCTGCCCGCCGAGCACAGCTGTTTTCAGCGGTACAGACACAGTCATGCGAATATCATTCCCGTCGCGGGTCCAGATATTGCTTTTCCGTACGATAATCTCGAGAAGTGCATCCCCCGGCGGCCCGCCGCTCCGAGACGCGTTTCCCTGGCTTTTCAGGCGAAGCGTTTGCCCGGTTTCTATTCCTGCAGGGATAGAAACGTTCAGCGCCCGGCCATCCGCCACGGTCATCTCCCGACGCGCGCCGGTGACAGCATCCTCAAAGGAAATCTCGACGCGATAGCGGATATCACTTCCCTTGCGCGGGCCTGGCCTACGGCGTCCGCCGCCGAACATGCCTGACAGGATTTCTTCAAATGGATCGCCCTGGAAACCGCCTGCGGTCTGGCCCGTCCCTCCAAACCCGTGATGTCCACCAAATCCGGTTGGATTGCCATCGCCGTCGATCTCGCCGCGATCATATTGCCCGCGCTTTTGCTCATCGCCGAGGATTTCATAAGCTGCAGAGGCCGATTTAAAGGTTTCGGCTTTCTGAGCGTCATCCGGATGGAGATCAGGGTGGGAGTCTTTGGCTTTGCGTTTATAGGCGCGACGGATTTCGTCGGCACCAGCTGTGCGCGAAACGCCGAGAATTTTATAAAGATCTTTACTCATCGCCGCGTGTGTTCCGGACTCATTCCGGTGCACACTTAAGCTGCTCACACCGGAATGGAACCCCACTCGCCCACTCGGCCTTGTGTTGACATGCCGGAAAGACACCCGCTTGGCAGCTCATCACTCGAAAGGCGTGCATACACCCCTTCCGATATCGGTTCGATTGATGATCTCCCAATTAAAAAGGCCAGTCAGAAAACTGACCGGCCTTGAGTGAGTGTGATTAGGTTAGAGCGCCTACAAATTGCCGCCGCCCCATAGGACGGAATAGGCTTCGCAGTGAACCAGGACACTGCCATACTGAGACAGATCCACACCCGCTGGGACTTCATATTCCTGCGCGCCTTTGGTCTTTTTCAGTTCGCCGATGTTGAGAGATCCGTCGACGGCATTTTTACCCGTTGCGTCGGAAACGCTCCTAGGCGACAGGAAGATCTTCAGGTCTGGGCCGTTGGCGGCGCGAAAGTCATCTGCGAATACGATGAAAGACCTCCCGTCGCGCTCAACCACTGACCAGGATCCTTTGAGCTTTTTGGACTTCTTGATGAAGTCGCCTGAAGTCGCAAAGGCGGCTTGCTGAGCAATTGCTGTTTGCGCACTGATGGGGGCTGCGGTCATCATGCCTGTCATACCGAGCGCGAGTGCTGCGAAAGCGGCTTGTGTGAGTTTCATTTTAAGTCTCCTAAATCGGGTTCTGCTTTGTTCGATGCAGACCATCTAGAAAAGCTTCCGAACAACTGCCAATCACCATAGGTCACACAGCCGTGCGCAGTGTGTGAGTAGAGGCTTCCGGAAACTCAAACCCGGCCAATGCGATCCAGGATTCTCCACTTTTCATTTCTGGTTTGGACCAGGGCAGCTTCATAAGCCTCTCCGACACCGCTTAGAGCTCTTAACGGTATGGAACTTACGTCGGTCGCGACCCGGCCGGATTCGTTTCCGGTTTCTTAAGTTTTTTCAGGCGATTTGATGGGTATGGAGTGTACTGGTTCCCCAGCCTGCGGGCTTGGGCAGCGTTATTTCTGACATCGGTACGTAGAATGAAAAGGGGCATCAATGCTCGGACGGGTCATTTCCGTTGCCAATTCAAAAGGCGGCGTGGGCAAAACAACAACAACGGTTTCTCTGGCAGAGGCCTTCGCGGCTGAAGGCTACAAGACTCTGGTGGTCGATCTGGATAGCCAGGCCAACGCATCCTTGTTGATTTATGGCGAGAATGGCGATGAGCGCCTCTACGATGCGATCCACAATTACACCAATGTATCCGACTATCTTCGCGAGAACTTTCTGGGCGAGTGCTTTGCGCACATGACCAAATTCATCGTGCCGCATGCGAGTGATGTGAGCTTTATGGGCAAACCACTGGACCTGTCGCTTGTTCCGGCCACGCCTGGCTTGCGCCGGGCGGAGCGAGAGCTGATCTATATTCTGACGGAACAGGGATATTCGATGACGGCGATTGAAGGCCGCGTTGGCCTTCGTCTGCGTCAGGATATGGCCGATCTTCGCAAACAGTATGACATCGTCATTTGCGACTGCCCTCCAGGTATCTCGGCCATGACGGAGGCAACTCTGTCCGCCTCCGATCTGATTATTGTTCCAACAATTCCTGACTTCATGTCGACGCTGGGGCTCGACCTCTTCACCGGGGATATCATCGAAAGCCTCAAGAAACGCGGCCTGTCTAACCGACCGGTTGTGCTGCCGACCAAGTTTGACGGGTCAACGCATCAGAGCATTGTTCTCCAGGCCATGCGCGATGGTGCTGCCGATCCAGAGAGCGAATATGACATCTTCCAGACGGTCATCCCGCAAAAATCCGACTTCGCAGCAAACCCTGTCGAGCTAGGCGCGAACCCAACGCTGGCCCAGAAGTGGCCAGGGGATGCGCTCGCGACTGTGAATATGCTATATCAGGAAGTGCAAGCCCGACTCGCGGCGCAATCAAAACCGGCAGCAGCATAAATCATGGCCCTAATTCCAGATGCACGCACCGCGCTCTCAGCGATCCTGGCGCATGAGTCCCTGTTCCCGCGCGTCAAAGATTCTGATCTCTCCGGAGCAGCAATCAAACTCGCTCGAAAGCAAATTGTAGCTGCCGGACAGACGCGCGATGATTTGCTGACGCTAAAAGAGACACTCGGCGAAGACATGTTTGAGAAAACACTGGATAGTCTGACGCCCTATCACGTGAAGCTTCTTGCCAGACGGCTGGATAAAACTGCAGCAGAAATCGAAGTGAACACAGGCAGCTCCGCATTGTCGCACGTGCGCAAGGTCCTATCAGGAGACGCTGAACCAAACGCAGCTGCGGAACCTGCTGCATCGGCGGAAGAGCCCGCACCCACGAAAAACAAATACCTCGGTCGCAAAGCCTTTCGGACCGGGCGCTAGATTGCGCGAATGCGAGGCGTGCCCTGACCATTGAGCATCAGCGTCGTCACGGCCCATACTAACGTATCCACACGGTCAGGTGAGCCAACAAACCCTTCTGCGCTGAATCTGCACATTTCGTCCTCAAGGGCGCTTAGAGTATTGAAGTGTGAGACCTTCCCGCGCAGGCATAAACACCTATAATTAAAAGCTATTTTAGGAAATCCGACTGAGATTCCAATGTGGAATCACAATCGCTTACGCCTCTTCAAGTGCCACGAGCACTTCGCCTTCTGGCACTTGCGCCCCAACATCCGCACCGATTTCTTGGACGACACCGTCTCGAGGTGCGGTGAGGGAGTGCTCCATTTTCATCGCTTCCATCACGGCGACGACTTGACCTTTTTCAACCGTGTCCCCCGCCTTCACGTTCACAGCAATGACTTTACCCGGCATCGGCGCTTTGACAGCGTCGCCGCCTGCCAGTGCTTCTGCCTCCGCTTCGAAATCAGGCACTTCGGCGAGGACACTGTCGCCGCCCGTTGTCACTGCAAACCGGCGCGCCGATAGGTCGGTAACCAACGGCATCGAGAGATCCTCGCCAAGCGTATGCTCGGATGGGTCGAACCAATCGGCATCGTCTCCTACGGCCACCGCAGTTTTCATTACCGGCGCTCGGTTCAAGCGCCAGCCATCTCGCACTGTCCACGGGTCGTGGCCGTCCTCACCAAGCAGAATATCTGACACAGCCATCACAGATGCATGTCGGTGCGCTTCAGGGGCTTGGCTGAGCGCGTCACCTTGCTCAGCGATCCAATTTACGTGGTGGGTCCCGTCCAGAAACGCGTCGGCCATGGCACAGCGTCGCAAGAAGCCGATATTCGCTGGCACACCGACGAGTTGCAAATGCGCGAGTGTATCAATGAGAGTGTCATTCGCCTGCTCTCGATCCTCTCCCCAAACAACCAGTTTCGCAATCATCGAGTCGTATACAGCGGGCACGCGGTCGCCGCTTTCGAAGCCTGCTTCCCAGCGGATCCAATCGGCGTCTTGATCAGCCAGCATTCCGAACTCTTCGATCAGGCCAGCACCGGGGCGGAACCCGTCGGCGGGGTCTTCCGCACAAATACGCGCCTCAATCGAGTGGCCGAGCAGTTTGATATCTTTCTGCTTTGCCGGAAGTTTCTCGCCATTCGCGACGCGAAGCTGCCAATCGACCAAGTCTGTCCCAGTCACCATCTCAGTGACCGGATGTTCGACTTGCAAGCGCGTGTTCATTTCCAGGAACCAGAACGTATCAAGCGCCAGCGGTTTTGCGCCATCAACGATAAACTCCACCGTTCCCGCACCTTCATATCCCGCGGATTTGGCAAGCTTCACCGACGCATCGCACATGGCCTTGCGGACATCCTCGGGCATTCCGGGTGCCGGCGCTTCTTCAATCACTTTCTGACGGCGGCGTTGCAACGAACAATCGCGCTCAAACAGGTGAACCGCGTTGCCGTGACGATCGCCGAAGACTTGCACCTCGATATGCCGCGGTTGCTCGACGAGTTTTTCCAGCATGACCCGGCCATCGCCAAACGCTGCTTCTGCTTCACGCACAGCGCTTTCAAGTTCGGATGCGAGCTCTTTTGAATTTGAGACCAGTCGGATACCTCTTCCACCGCCGCCGGCGACGGCCTTGATTAACAGCGGAAATCCGATCTTCTCCGCTTCTTTGGTCAACGTGGCCGCGTCCTGAGCGTCGCCTCGATACCCTGGTAGAACCGGCACGCCAGCATCTTCTGCAATCGCTTTGGCCCGGTCTTTCAGGCCCATAGCTTCGATGGTCTCTGCCTTTGGCCCAACCCAGATCAACTCGGCCTTTTCAACCGCGCGTGAAAATGCAGCATTCTCCGAAAGGAAGCCGTACCCAGGATGAATCGCTTCAGCGCCAATCTCTTTCGCGGCAGCAATGATTCGCTCACCGTCCAGATAACTTTCGGTTGCCGCGGCTGCTCCAATCCACACCGCTTCATCAGCTTCGCGGACATGTTTCGCGTGGACATCCGCATCGGAGTAAACAGCGATCCCCCGGATCCCGAGCGCCCGGCAGGTACGCAAAATCCGGCACGCAATTTCGCCGCGATTAGCGATCAAGAGCGATGAAAACATTGGGCTTCGTCCTTAAGCGTCTAGATTGCCGGCTGGCGATAAAGCCTTGCCCCGGCCTCCTCTTACCGCCTAAGCTATTCATGAGGAAAGAGTAAGGGGAAACAAATGGCATATGCATCTGGCGTTCGCCTTAGCAGCCTAGCCGGAATTATCGGAGCTGGCGTTGGTGGTTACATTGGATATACGCAGGCAGCGGACGTCAGCGATCTGACGCCGGTTAGCGGTGCGTTGATCCTTGGCGGCGTTGGACTCGTCGCCGGAAGCGCAGGCGCTTTCCTGCTCAAGTCGGCGATGCAGTTTCTCATCTACGCCATCATGTTTGGCGTCGTGGTGTTCGTCTTCCAGCATCAGATTGAAGCCATGACGGGCATCAATCCATGCGATGCCGCGATCTCATTCTTGAGAGATCTCGGCTTACCTGTCGGGATGCTACCCGGCGTCGAATGATCTAATTCGCCCAATCGGGTTTGCGCTTTTCAAGGAAGGCTGCCAGCCCCTCCTTACCTTCTTCGCTTGTGCGCCGTTCAGCGATGCGTTTCGCCGTGGCGCGACTCAGAGCCGGGCTGAATGGCTCGTCTGTGAAGTCCAGGACCAGGTTCTTGGCGTCGCGAATGGCACCAGGTGCAGCTCCCATAGCCAGGTCGGCAATGTGCTCTTCCATGCCAGCAAGCTCTTCTAGATCGGATACGACATACTGAACCAATCCGATTTTCTCGGCATACTCCGCGTCGAACATCTCTGCAGTCACGAACAAGGCCTTCGCCCAGCGCGGACCGATCGCGCTGATCACGAACGGCGAGATCGTTGCGGGGGTCAGCCCGAGCCTCACTTCGCTAAATCGGAACTTGGTCCCTTTGACCGCAACGGCCACATCGCACGCGGCGACCAAACCTGCGCCGCCGCCCATCGCTGCCCCTTGAACGAGCGCCAGGGTCATTTGGGGCAACTCGGCAAGTTTGCGGAGCATTTCCGCGAGCGCCAGTGCATCCTGCTCATTGTCCTCGCGCGTCCAGTGCTGGGCCGCTTTCATCCATTCGAGGTCGGCTCCAGCTGAGAAGCTTTTCCCCGCCCCGCGCAAGATCACCATTCGCAGCGTATCCTGCTCTTCCAGTGTCTCTAGGGCGTCAGTCAATTCTTCGATCACCTGACTGTTGAAGGCATTATGTTTGTTTGGCCGGTTTAGCGTCAGGATCGCAATTCCAGCGCGGGTCGCATCGAGACTGATGGTTTCGTATTCGCTCATAGGGCTTCTCCTAGACCACTACTGTACAGCCAAATTCGCTGAAGCGAAGGCTTTTGACCCGCGACAAAAAAAGAAGCGCCCGCGAAAATCGCGAGCGCTTCCTGGAGAGTCGTGGGGCTTAGAAAAGGAGGACGGTTTCTAAGACCGCTCCTTATCCTTGTCGCCGTGCTTTTTCTTCTTGCTGGCTTTTACGGCCGTTTCGAATTCGGCCAATGTCATCTCGCCATCGTCACCAGCAACCTTGGCGAATTTCGCACCGGCTTCCTCGGCGCTGTGCTTACCGTCCGCGGTCTTGAAGGCGACATATTCCGCCTGCGTGATCACGCCGCTCGCATCTGCATCGATCTTGTTAAAGTAATCGGCCGGCGAACCAGCATGAGCAACAGCAAACGCGCTTGCCGCAAACAGACCGAACGCACCGGTCAAAAGTTTGGTTTTCATCGAAAGTTCCTCCCTGGAACAGTTTGAGTGAGCGCCCTTGAAAGGGAGGCGCACTACAGATGTAACAATCTTGTGTGTTACATTTGTAGTTACCTTTTTGTAATGATCCACTTCAGCATGCGAGAAGCCCGTAACTACGGGCTCCTCATCAGGCATCAACAGATTTGCTCGCGCCTTACATTTGTTTATCGGATTCAGAATTCTCTTCTGATTTCCGCGCTTTGGCCGCGTCCATTTCGGCTTCCGAGATCATACCGCTCGCATCAGCGTCGATTTCGATGAACTTGATCAGCGCATCCGCGGGCGACATCTCACCGGTGCTTGTTTTCCAGCTGACAAACTCGCTTTCGGAAACAAAGCCGTCTTTGTTGGCGTCGACTGTCTGGAACCTTACGTCTTCTCCGGCAGATGCGGCAAACGCGCAGGCCGATATTCCTAACAATAAAAGATAACGGGTCATGGTATTCTCCAATTCAATCACACCACTTTGTGTGGCGACCCTGAGACTGCCTGCCGCGACTGCCGAACACCCGTGACGATTCCGAAAGCTGGATGACTCGCTCTTCACGACAATTTTGCAGGAATGGCGCGCATGCCCGCCAATACGCCGAGACCCATCACGAGATGCGAGCGTTTGCTCACGCCTTGATGGTGCCGGCTATCCAAGAATTAATCCGAGGGCGCGTCTCCGCGCAGCGTTCTACATCCGGAAAACGCCGAATCCGCGTTCGTCAAACGGCGCGTTCAATGCAGCGGAGAGCGCAAGCCCCAGAACGCGGCGGGAATCGGCCGGATCAATGATCCCATCATCCCAAAGGCGCGCCGTAGAGAAGTATGGTGACCCTTCATGCTCATAGAGATCGCGGATCGGGGCTTTGAATGCCTCTTCTTCGTCTGCAGACCAGTTTTCGCCGCGGCGGTCCATGCCATCGCGTTTGACTGTTGCTAGGACAGATGCGGCTTGTTCGCCGCCCATCACCGAGATGCGGGCATTTGGCCACATAAACATGAAACGCGGGCTATAGGCTCGGCCGCACATCCCGTAGTTTCCAGCCCCGAATGAGCCACCCGTGACCAAGGTTAGTTTAGGCACGGACGCCGTCGCCACCGCGGTCACCATCTTCGCACCATCCTTAGCGATACCGCCGGCTTCATATTTGGACCCAACCATGAAACCGGTCAGATTCTGCAGGAACAGCAGCGGAATGCGGCGCTGATCGGCTAATTCGATAAAGTGAGCCGCTTTCTGCGCGCTTTCGCTGAACAAGATCCCATTATTCGCCAAAATGGCGACGGGCATCCCGTAGAGATGCGCGAAACCACACACCAGTGTGTCGCCATAGAGTTTCTTGAATTCGTGGAATTCAGATCCGTCGACGAGGCGCGCGATGACCTCTCTCGCATCATATGGTTCACGCACGTCCTGCGGGACCAGTCCGTGCAGCTCAGCCGGGTCGTAGAGCGGTTCCGCCGGTTCCTGCAGACCCACCGTTTCTGGTTTGGGAAGGTGCAGCGTCCGCACGATGGAGCGCACAATCGCGAGCGCGTGATCATCATTGGCCGCATAGTGATCCGCCACGCCTGATTGCCGCGCGTGGACGTCCGCACCGCCTAGATCTTCAGCGGAAATCTCTTCGCCGGTCGCCGCTTTCACGAGAGGTGGTCCGCCCAGAAAAATCGTTCCTTGCTTACGGACAATCACGGTTTCATCCGACATGGCAGGGACATAGGCCCCGCCTGCCGTGCAAGACCCCATGACGGAAGCAATCTGAGGAATACCTTTCGCGCTCATATTGGCCTGATTGTAGAAGATCCGTCCAAAATGCTCTCGATCCGGAAAGATCTCGGATTGGTGCGGGAGGTTTGCGCCTCCACTATCGACCAAATATATGCAAGGCAGATTGTTCTGTTCCGCGATCTCTTGAGCGCGTAGATGCTTTTTGACCGTCATCGGATAATACGTGCCGCCTTTAACGGTGGCGTCGTTACAGACGATCACACATTCACGCCCCTCGACCCGGCCAACGCCGGCAATCATACCCGCGCCAGGCGCCTCGTTATCGTACATATCGTGCGCCGCCAGTGCGCCGATTTCCAGGAACGGTGTTGCCGGGTCCAGGAGTTTCTCGACTCGCTCTCTGGGGAGCAGCTTGCCGCGCGAGACATGCCGCTCTCGCGCCCGCTCAGAGCCGCCTTCAGCCGCTTTGGCGGTGCGCCCCTGCAGGTCGGCCACCAAAGCCTCCATCGCACGGCGATTGGCGGAATATGCTGCGCTGGCGACATCAATCTTGGACTTCAAGACGGGCATAAAGGTTACTCCCACAACCAATTTCTTCCTGCCTTAACGGCGTGCGCATGGCCTGTCATCCCGGGCTTGTGACCGAATGTCACCAATTCCTTCATGAAATTGCCCCATATTTGCATTGATCCTTCGAGATGACGGAGAGCGATTAATGCGTATATTTGGCGGCATGAGTTTGGACGTAGTCCCTGCCCTTGCCTCAATTAAGTTCCTTGAGGATGTCCCGCGCCGCGCCTTGCGGGCAGCGGGCAAGGAAGCGCGTTGGTTTTCCGTGCCGGCGGGCTGGCCTTTGTTCCGCGCTGGCGAGATGTCGGACTCAATTTTCTTCGTCTTGTCTGGGTCGTTTGGCGCCTTTAAAGCCATGCGCGACGGTCGCAGCGAGTTCATGGGTCATATTCGCGCCGGCGAACCGGTCGGTGAAATGGCGATGTTTCAGGGCGGCGTCGACATTGATGGCGATGGCACGCCCGACAATGTCCCGCATTCTTCATCAGTCTATGCGCTCAGGGACAGCGAAGTTCTCGAAATCTCCCGCCAGGGTTTCCAGCGCATCAGTTCGGCTGAACCTGAAATTCTGAACGCGATGATCCGCCTAATCTTGTCGCGTCTGCGGGAAGGCAATCAACGCAATCGACGCACCGCTCCAAAAGTGTTCACCTTGGTGGGCACTTCGCCGACCATTGATCTCGGGCTGAGAGCTGAGTCCCTTCGTGGCTCGCTCGAAAAATTGGGCATCAAGACGCGTATCGTCGAGGAATCCGAGGGCGATGAAAAACCTTCCGCTTTTTTCGATTCCCTCGAAGCCAAAAACGACATTGTCATTCTGATCTCGACGTTGGGAGATAATGCCTGGTACCGCCTCTCCATGCGCCAGGCCGACCGGATCTGGGTCGTCGCACGCGCAGATGCGAAACCGTCTTATCCGCTCTTTCCGGAAGAAAACTCTCCGGCGCAATCTCTAAAACTGGTTGATGTTCTGCTTCTGCACCACGGCAAAGATCGCGACGCGTGCCGCCCAGCAGACTGGTTGCGCGCCGCTGGTGCAGCTCGCGTGTTCCACTGGCAAGATGTGAACAGCGAGCATTGTGATCGTCTCGCGCGCACCATTGCCGGGCGCAGCGTGGGCGTCGTCTTCTCTGGTGGTGGCGCGCGCGCCTACGCACATATCGGTGTGGTCAAAGCGATGCGAGAACTCGGCATCCCGATCGATTTTGCTGGAGGCGCTTCGATGGGCGCTGTCGTCGCGGGTTGCGTGGCTATGGGATGGGACGATGCCGAAATTGAATACCGCATTCGCAAAGGCTTCGTAGAGACCAATCCGCTGGGTGACTGGAACATACCCGTCGTCGGCATGGTCAAGGGTCACCGCGTAGATGCCCGTCTGAAAGAGCATTTCGGCGACGCCGAGATTGGTGATCTGGAGCTCCCATTCTTTGCAGTCTCCACAAACCTCACCGACGGCGCCTATCGGGTGCACCGGCGCGGTTTGTTGCGCGGCGCCCTTCGCGCCACGATCGCCCTTCCAGGTATACTGCCCCCCGTCATCGACGAGGGTGAAGTCCTCGTGGACGGCGCTGTTCTCAACAACTTCCCGACCGATGTCATGCGCGAGTTCCAGCGTGGCTTCGTTGTCGGATGCGATGTTGCCCGCGCGCCGGAAGGTCTCGATGCTTCAGAATTTGTTGATCCACCGGGCTTCTTCGGCTGGATCGCACGTCATGGTTTCTCCAACGCCCCACCGATCGCAGGCCTGCTCATGCGGTCGGCTACAGTTAGCGTGAACCCGAATGCCGGGCGTGAATTGGTCGATATTCTGGTCTTGCCCCAGCTGAAAGATATCGAGTTGCGCGATTGGAAAGCATTTGATGAAGCGGTGGAGGCCGGCTACCAGGCGGCCATGATCGCGCTCAAGGAAAGCGATTTGAAAAGCCAATGCTGTACGCTGCAGGTGGTCTAGCTACAGACCAGCCTCTTCCAGCAACGCTTGCAACTCCGCAACCCGGGTCGAAGTTTCAGTCAGCTGACAATCCACATGGGTTATCCGTCCGAGCGAGCCGCCGCGAAACTTAGAATACTCGAAGCCACACTTGGCTGCACGCCAAGCCTCCCATTGCTCTTGATAAATCTCCAGTCGAGGTGCCAGCGCGCGAGCTGCATCATCGAATTGATCAAGCTCGATATATTTCTGTTCGAGCTCCACCAGAATTGAGGACAAACGCGCCTCCCAGAACGAGAGTTCTGGCCCGTAGCAGGCAAGGATATCCACCGTTGTCAGTGCGTCTTCGCTGCACGGAGCGACCCAAGCCCCGGTACAGGTTTCGACATCATCTTGCGCGAGACACTGCTCAAGTGCTTCAGCTGCGGTGCTGGAAGGTGGCGGTGCGTGCTCTTGCGCAAGCGATGCCGCTGAAAACCAGAGGCTCATGAATGCAAGCAAAGACAACCGAAACATGGCCCACCTCGTAAATCGTTACATCGATCAATGAGAAGCGAGCGTATCAATCGCTCGCTTTATTGCCAATTGCGTTTGCAGTCAGTCGTCCGACATCAACGTTCGAATGAAATAATAGCCCATCACACCGAGCAGGATCAGACCGATCAAGATCAAGAAGATAGGCAAGAAGCTTTCCAAACCGCTGGTCCCGGATTCTCGGCTGTTGATCAGGCCAAACTGGCCCGCCACACCATATCCACCCAGCACAGCCCCGATCAGAGCCAGCACACCAAATGGGAGCGCGGCGAGGATACTCCCCGTTCTCTCTTCGGCTTCGATGGCCTCATTCACTTCGATGGCGCGATTGATGCTGTCTTGTGAAACTTCCACCTCTTCCAAGTCGTCAATGACTTCGGGTGTCAGCTCGGCCGCTGCGGAGTTTGCATCTGGCGCAGCGTCGAAGGCGTCCTCGTCCATGAATGGCGGAGGCGGCAAGTCTTCGCGTTGTGGCCAGACGGATTTCTGGACGCCTCGGGCCTGATCTTCACCAGCTAGCTCTGAGATTGCTGCTGTGATTTCTTCAGGCGTCGCACCGTCCGTTGAGTCGTCGCGTTCACTTTGATCGTGAGTTTCGCCAAGAATGCGAACCATTTGCTGGCGTACCGATTCTGCCGCTTCTTCTGTTGCGGTGCGGTTCGGTTGTTCGGGCGTCTCGTCGATCTGCATGGGTTTTTGAGGTGATCCCGGATGATGCTCAACCAGGATTTCACGTGGTTCAGGCGTGTAGGACAACGCTTCGGAATCGTGCAGCGCGCGATACAGCCTGGACGAGGCCACCGGCATCCTGCCTGGCGCATTCAGGAACAGCGCCTTCTCGGCGGCACGTCGCCGGACCAGAGCATCGACGATTTGGATGCGCCCGCCAATTTTGGCGCGGCGCCAGAGATCGAACGCTTCAGCTGCTTCGAGGCGATTTCCGCCATTGATACCCGCCACGACGTCCGAACTGGCAAAGGCTTTCGGACCGATATTGAACGCCAGTGAGACGAGCGCGTCGAATTCGTTTTGAGACATCGGTGCAAGGACACACCGCATCACATATCGCTCAACCGGCGGCAGATCGTACTCCCGGAGGATCGCTTCAGCTTCCATTTCGCTGACCCGGATCCCCTGGCGAGCACGGCGCATGTGGCCGTATCCGATGATCCAGCGACCATTGGGCAATGCTTCTGAGCGTGCGCGAAACCCCTCAAACGCCTTGATGACGTCAAGTCCCGCTTGAGATGTGCGCATATTCAATGCCATCACCTGCTCCGGTTTGGGACAGATTATCTATCCATTCCTGAGGTGAGTGCAATCTATGCGCCGGGCTGCAAGCACCCGTTTTTACAACAAAAATAGAGTCGCGAGCCCGAGGAAACTGAAGAACGCCATCACGTCGGTAAGCGTTAGAACGAAGACCGATGACGCCACGGCCGGATCCGCGCCCATACGTTTCAGGGTCAGAGGAACGAGAATTCCTGAGACACCCGCCCAGACAAAGCTCGCAAACATGGCAATGCCGATGATGATCGAGAGTTTGACATCCTGGAACCAGAAAAGGGAGACCAGGGCCACACCAATCGCGAATATCACACCATTGACCACGCCGGTGAGCGTCTCCCGCACGACTGCGCGACGGCCAGCTTTGCCCTCCATTTCGCGCTCTGCAATGGCGCGCACTGCGACGGCCAGCCCCTGGCTTCCGGCATTGCCAGCCAGAGCGGCCACCACGGGCATCAGGATGGCGAGCTGAACCACACGATCGAGCGTGCCTTCAAAGAGAGCAATGATGGCGGACGCGACGAAGGCCGTGATGAGATTGATACCAAGCCAGGGTGCACGCGCTTTGACCGATTCCCAGACCGTGTCAGAGCCATCCGCGGAGGACACGTTCGCAAGCGCAAGGAGGTCTTCCGTGTTTTCTTCCTGTATGACGTGGACCATGTCATCCACTGTAATCATCCCGACGAGCCTGCCGTCATGATCCTTCACCGGAGCGGAGGCGAGCGCATATTTCTGGAACTGATAGGCGACCTCTTCCTGGTCCATATCGACATGAATATCGGAGTTGAACGACCCCATAATGTCGGCCAGTTTAACCTTTCGTCCGGTTCGCAGGAGCTGTGACAGGAGGACGTAGCCCAATGGCTTGTTTGTAGGGTCGACCACATAGATTTCGTAGAAGTCCGTGGGAAGATCCTCAGCATTATCTCGAGCAAAATCAATTGTTTGCCCAATTGTCCAGAATTCCGGCGCGGCCAGGAATTCTCGCTGCATAAGGCGGCCAGCAGTGTCTTCCTCAAACTCGAAGCTCGCTTCGAGAACAGCCCGGTCTTCCGGCTCCAGTTCATCGAGAATGCGCTCCCGACGATCCTCATCGAGGTCTTCAAGAACGGCTGTCGCATCGTCGGTTTCGAGATCATCGAGCGCTTCTACGACCGCTTCGTCGCTCATTATCTCAACCGCGTCTTCGCGATATTCTTCGCGTAGCTCGATCAGGATTTCTGAAGGTAGATCGCCATCCAGCAGCTCAACCGCTGCCTCAAACCGCTCCGTCGACAAGTGCTCCAGCAAGTCCGACGCGTCTGCAGGGTGCATATCGTCCAGCGTGTCGCGGATCCAGTCTCCCTCCCCAAGATCGATGGCATCGCGCAAGTCGCTCGCAAGTTGCGCGCGCTGCTCCTCGTCATCCGGGACGGGTTGATCTGGGGTCTCGCTCATTTCGTCTGTTTGGCTTGATCGCCGGGCGGGCGCAAGGCCTTAGGCTACGCTTGAAATGAGAAAGTGGTGCCCGCGGCCGGCAACGACTGCACCAATCATTGTCTTTCACGAACAATCAGACGTTATTGCCAATTTGCGTCAACAGCCCGTCACACTGTGGATCCGTTACCAACACCGATTGTGATGCCTCAAGAACCCTCTTATCATATCGCTTGGTTGGGGTGGATTGAGAGGTGGTCACATGGCGAAAATCAATCGGCTTTCAGCGGTAAGTCTACAAGCATTGCCGCCGGGCAAATTCAATGACGGTCAGGGCTTATGGTTTAACAAGCGAAAAGACGGGGGTGCGCAGTGGTTTCTGCGGGTGACCGTCTTCGGCCGTCGACGCGAAATGGGTCTCGGTCCCTACCCCGATGTCAAATTGAAGGAAGCTCGAGAAACAGCAGCTCAAGCTCGGAAGCTAGTGCGAGAAGGCAAAGACCCTATCGTGGAGCGCGAGAAGCGACGACTGGAAGGCATGCAGACCTTGCACCTGTTTCGAGATGTTGCCGAAGATGCCTTTGAAAGCCGCAAAGCTGAGCTAAAGAATGAGGGTAAAGCCGGCCGCTGGTTTTCGCCACTAGAACTGCACGTACTGCCCAAACTCGGTCGCGTCCCTGTGGTCGAAATTGATCAGATCAAGATCAGGGATGCACTAAAACCAATCTGGCACGAAAAAGCCGATACCGCTCGCAAGGCGCTTAATCGGATAGCGATCTCGATGAGACACGCCTCCAATTTGGGATTGAACGTCGATATACAAGCAGCCGAAAAGGCCCGCGGGTTGTTAGGTAAACAACGTCATGAGGTAAAACATGTCCCCGCGCTGCCCTGGCAGGACGTCCCGGCATTCTATGCGAGCCTTGATGATGGGTCGATTACACATCTCGCATTACGATTCCTGATGCTCACGGGCATGCGATCGAAGGCCGTGCGGTTTGCTCACATCGACCAAATCGATGCAGACACTTGGACTGTGCCAGCCGAAAACATGAAGGGCCGCAAGGGTCAGGTCACTGATTTCAGAGTGCCGCTGTCGTCGGAAGCTAAAGCCATATTCCGTGAAGCGCTACCGCTATCGCGCGATGGCTACTTGTTTCCTTCTGTTCGCAAGGGCGTGATCTCGGATGCCACGATGGCCCGCTTTATGGAGCGGAAGGGAATGGAGGCGCGGCCGCATGGTTTCCGGACCAGCCTGCGAACCTGGCTGGCAGAACAAACAGATGCATCATGGGAGCTCGCCGAAATGTGTCTCGCGCATCAAGTTGGAAGCAAGGTCACCAGAGCATACATGCGCTCGGATCAAATCGAGGCAAGACGAGAGCTCATGGAATTGTGGGGTGGTTGGTGCACCGGGCGTGAAGGGCAATGAACGATTTTTTTGGAATGGCAAGCCGCGACGAACTTAGAAAATACGACGACAGCGAGCTCCTGAAAGCACTCAAGACTCAACAGTCATTGTTAGAACACTTAGATTTCAAAACCGCGAAGCCCGATCCGCAAAAATCTCATGAGATTCGGTATTGGTGGGCAATTGTGCATGAAGGTTTACAGAGAAAAATCCGTCAGCACGAGGTTTCCGAAGCACTGAGCCATTTATTAGACGAAGTCACTTACAGATTCTTTTTGATAAGCGACCGGTTAGCCGATGGTAAGATCCCTCCAGACACCAAAGGAATTGGCGTTCGGGGCTTACGTCATTCTTTATTGGAGGCAAAAGACATTGCTTGGGCGATTGCTTACTTGCAGGCGTGCAAACGTGGAGAGATTAAGAACGAAAAACCTACCTCAACGGTGGCGGAAGCCTATGATGTGACGAAACGAGCGGTGCAGAAGTGGGTAACGGAACGAGCTGAGTATCTCGAATTGGTCGATTTAAACGACATCAACGGAAATGAACTCGAGCGGATGATGTTTGAGGCGGCGGCTCGCTACCAGAAAATCGGGCGAGGTACCGGTTCTCACGAATAGGGGCGAACGAAAACGTTTTCTGGGTTCGCTTTTGTCAGCCTCGACCATGAATACGCTTGGCCTATCGCAACTTCGAAAGGCTGATCTATGACTATCTCTAAAACCAATACCAATTCATATACCCTGTTGTCGTCAGAGGACAATTTGGATGTTGATCCTTTGCTGACCGCCAAAGAAGGCGCTCAACTCCTCACAATTAGTGAACCGACTTTTTGGCGCCACGTTGGCAACGGAAAGCTGCCCCGCCCTATTAAACTTGGACATCTCTCGCGATGGCCCCGGTCGGAATTGGTGCAGGTGATTGAGCAAGCCAAGTCGGCTCGCAACTCATAGAAAAGCCCGCCGAGCTCTGACCGCTGGCGGGCTTTGATTCATGCGACCTGAGGCGGGCGCGTATCAAGAAATTCCAAGGAATAACCCAATGAGAAAGAAATACACCAAACGCCCCAGCAGCACAAATGGACTGCTCTTGTACGATTGGAGCGATGCTCAGCGCCGGTTGAACAATCGCACAACCGCAGGACAGCGTATGCTCATGCGTCGAGGATACCCGCGATCAACAGCCAAGCTCTATGCTGGATTGGCAGGTTTGCCAGTCGAGGGAGATGATTGATGACCAATTCTCTTCCCTTAAACCGCTCTGGCAAGTTTCCCCCTAGTCATTTTCAGCTGCGTCGCACCCTAGGGGCCATTTGTGGGCTGCTGTACGAACTGCGCATCGACGTCTTTGCTGACGCTCCGTTTCGTGCGCGCCTCAGCCTGATCAACAACATGCTCCTTGAGTTGATTGAAGATGACGAGCTTGGGCTCATCGGCGCGACGCCTGAACAGCGCGTCGCTTATGCGGAGGGTAAGTGATGGCGGATGATTCATTTCGCCGTTCGGCTCTATGCGCGATCAAGTCGCGCGATGGATGGGCAGAGAGCAGCTCAGTTGGCGCCAGCTGGCAAGCGCCGGACATGTCATTCTTGAATCGAGCAGAACCATCTGCGCCGCGTTTCCCCATCCAGGCGTTGGGCAAAGCAGCCGCCTACCTTGAGTGTGCTGCTAGGGGAGCAAGCGCGCCGCCGGACTATGTTGCAGCCATGCTCTTCGCCGCTGTTGGAGCAATTGTCGGCAAGAAATGCCACGTCCGGATCAATGACGATTGGAGCGAGCCTGTGGCACCCTGGTCGGTCATTGTCGGGTTTCCAAGCACAGGGAAGACGCCCGCCTGTAAGCCCATTCGCCGAAAACTCCGTGCTCTAGAGAAGACCTGGGCTGAAGCACATGTAGAGCGCTTGCAACATCAGATTGCGGAAGCAGAAATGCGTGACGCCAGCATCGAAGAGGTCACCGCTTTGCGTGCGGAGTTGAAAACCCCTCCGCGGTTGCTAGTCAATGATACAACAGCTGAAGCGCTGGCTCGTGTCGAGACGCGCGCCAAAGATGGACTCCTCGTCGAACGGGATGAGCTTGCTGGGTTAATCGAGGGGCTGGAAAGATATGGCGCAGGCGGTGATCGGGCGTTCTATCTGGAGGCGTACGATTTGGGTGCCTTCACAATCGACCGGGTTAAGGCTGGTACGCTGCACATAGAAAACCATTGCTTCTCACTCTTTGGTGGGATTCAACCGGACAGGTTCCGAACGCTGCTAACTCATTTCGGTGATGATGACGGGTTTGCGGCGCGTTTGTTAGTCTTCTGGCCGGACACAACCCGTCCGACATCTATTCCAACCGGGGCGAATCACGGCCAGATGGTTACCGCGCTCGATCGCTTGGATTCAATCAGAGCGCTATCTCCCGGACAATCGATCGAGCTTTGGTTTTCTGATGTCGGGTTCAGTCTGTTCGATGCCTGGTACGGGACAAAGTTCTCTCGGCGGGTCGGCAAAGGAAGTAAGGCCGGGAGCGCTTATGGAAAGCTTGCAGGAATGACGGCGCGAGTCGCAGGCTGCCTGCACCTTCTTGAGTTCGCTTTTGGCGGCGATGATGATCAAGGCGTGCCGGTGAAGATCGAAAGGCAGACTGTTTCTGCCGCACTCACCTTGATTGAGGATTATTTCGTTCCTCAGATTGAGCGCACTTACTTCGGTATCGATTTGTCCATTGAGGATTCGATCGCATCAGCCATGCTGAACTACTGCCGTGTAAACGGTTTGAGGGCTTTCAACATGCGACAGGCGCGGCGCGAATGGGGGATTGCTGGCGCATCACGGAAGGGCGCTGCGCAAGACTTCGACGTCGCGTCCACTGTACTCATTGAGGCTGGTTGGGTGCGACAGCTGGAAACTGGGAGCCGCGCGAAAGACTTTGAGGTGAATTCAGCTCTGTTTTCGAGCTGAGCCGATGAAGCCGGAACTGAGACTAAGACGCGGCCTGCCATTCTGCCAATCTTGCCAGTAGAGGCATTTGGCAAGATTGGCAGAATGGCGGGCCCCGTCAAGGACATGTTATTCTGCGAAAAAGGCGTGTAACACCCGCTCGAACAAGATCAGTTTTTTTGATTTGGATCGAGACAGCATCACGGATGATCTGGTATTTGCATAACTAGCGAGGAAAGGATTCACTATGATGAAGGCGGCTTGTGTGGGAATGGCTTTGGTATTGAGCCTCACACCGCTTGCGATAGCGCAAAAGGGGGATGAGACATCCCTCTTTCTTAAGTGCGATGTTTCGGGGTCTGAAGGCCCGCTTGAAATGCCGGTTCTCAATGAAATAATCTACTTTGAAGTCTTGAACCGCAGTCTTGCTGAGAAACACGCAATCGCGGTGATCGACGAATATGCAGTGGCGCAGAATCTAGTATGTGTTGGATCGGACGTTCACGAGCAAGCGGAACTACAAACAGAAGCGTCACTCATCATTTGCGACTTCAGCAACGAGTTCTTCATAGCCTCGGGAGAATTCGAGGGTGCAAATGGAAGGACCGTTCGCCGCAACTTTCAGATCAATCGCATATCGGCGCGAATAAGTGATCGGATGGTGTACCCCGATACTGATTTGCACATCCTATCCTACTCAGGAACTTGCGAACCCTTCACACCAAAATCGCAAGTACAGCAGTTTTGATCGGATTGCTTATGACCCGTCAAAAACTCTGCTCCTTGGACAAATGGATAATCTCTATATCTGCCGCGGTTTTGAGTCTCTCAGTGGGCGAAGCGCAAACGATGGACCATGATTGGTATCGTCTCAACGCTTGCGTGACAGAACATGCGATGTACACAAACCCTTCTCAGCGAGTCTCCGGACAGTGGTCCAATGCGCCGCGAACCTTCTGGATCAGGGCGGTCGAGAAGGAGGATAAGATTCGACCTGGAACCATTGGGGCCGTGCTCGAATACAAAGGACTTGCTGCGTTTGATGGCTGGATGGACAGCAAGTCGCGACCTCTTCGCCCTAGCTGGGGCTCATGGCCTGGATGGACCAGTCAACTGTTCGTATTGAATGCTGACGGCACGATGGACTTCACCGAACAGGGAAACCTCGAAAACGCCCCTCGAACTTGGTTCATGCTAAGAGCAAATTGCACGGTTTACGAAGAGCCATAGTGACCTTCTGTGGTTAGGGTCGCGCCGCGAAGCCCTAACCCGTTGCTCGGGAACGGTGTGACTAATCCATAGCCTTGCATCTGTATTCCCTAGGTAGATTTTCATTCATCAGTGCAACGATCTCCAAGCAGGCATCTAGATCATCCCAGTATCCATGAACAATTGCCATTCGTTCCCAAGAACCATCTGAGAACGAGTGCATTTCGAGAGCGACATCGCCTTCCTGGACGACGTACGTATGTGTTCCAGTGACGGGGTTTTTGCGGTCCGCGGGTACATCGCAAGCTGCGACAATGGTCGCCAGTAATCCAAGCCGCAATACCGATCGGCTTCTCATTCGCCCCTCCCGTTCCTCGAACGACTGGTGAATTTTAGGTGAAAAGCGGATGGCGAACAACCGGCCGCTTCTATGATGATCGGTAATTTTTCATTCATCGCAGCGGAGCAGACGGTTGCACATGAGCCGGCTCGGAGCGGAGCGCAAGCAATTGGCAGCGCCGGAAACAAGGCCGAACCCGTTGCGCCTTGCATTCAGATGGACGAATGCGCGTCGAGGCGGCATCTACTCTTGAGGCTTGCGTTTCGGGTCATCCTGAGGATCAGGAGATTGGTCGGCTTTCAAGATCCGAGCTAGACGCCTCGATAGTCCGGCGAATCCAAAATTTCCATCGTCGTCGATCATAGCGCTGAAGAAGCTTTCTTCGCCTTTTGGGTAAAGTATGGCGGCGCTAGCGGTTCCGATTCTATCGGCTAGCTCATACAAGGATTTGGCGTTGAACTTCTTCTCATATACGTGCGGCTCTCTGTTGCCAGAAACAGTTACGCTATTCGGGTCTTCGTAGCTCCAGTCCCACACACCATGAGTAATCTTGTGACGATCCTTTTCGAGAGTGGCGACTTCATCAGCGATTTTAAGAAGTCGCGTTTGCTCTGGCTCAGCGATGTACTCTTTTACCAACGCTCGCCATGCTTTGCGCCTCCGGAGGAATGATAGGCTTGCGCAGTCCTTCGGAAGAGGCACTTTGACCTCCCCACAAATAAACCGAGAGTGACTCAGAACAATGTCCTCCAATAGCGCCCACTGGGCGGTTACGAGGCCGATGCTGGAGAGCTCGTTCTCATCAAGCTCAGGTGACAGGCTGACTCGGCCAGTTCGCAAATCCTTTCTAAATGAAACCATAACCGATCCAGATAATTTATATTTCAACAAGGTCCGTCGTCGGACAATGGAATCCACGCCAACGGGCACAAAGACAAGAAGAAGGGACGCAAGTAGAGGCTTGCGCCCCAAGCCTCTAAGATTCAGCTTACCGAACAGGAAAGCTAGTGGAATCAAAAAGTTTATTCAATATGATGAGATTGCTACATTTAGCATTCACCGCACGGCTTGCAAAATAAAAGCAACTAAGGGCAATTGGTCTTCTATTTATTGATTACGACCACAATTTCCTGATTTTCCTGAGTTTCTAGCTGTGTGCTCGCCAACCTAGGATACAGGTAAGGTGCTAAGTCCTTAGCATTCTTGTGGATCATATCCCGAAGTTCAACCCGTGAGAACCCGCGCTCATTTTCCAAAACGAGCTGCTCTTGCGCCCACTTTATGTTGAGCATCATGGCCTCGGCAGGGCACACGCCCAGTTCTCGCGCCTTTTCCTGGAGCTGCAAAGTCCGCTTACTTTTGCTTCCTTTCGGGCGCCCAGCGCCGCGTCTCTTTCCACCATGAGTCATAGCATGATCATATCAGACTTCAGCCCGGGCGGAATAGGCTATTCGCTTGAATAAATTTGATTTGGATTCGAAAATTCGAAGATCGGTTTCTCTCGCATCAGTCGATAAGTTCGTCATCGTCTGGTTGAGATTGCCATGATGCGCGCCAACCTGGCTGCAACCTAATCCCTAGCGCAAGATTAATCATGCATGGAACAGGCTATGAATATGCTGAGAACAGATGAGGAAAGGCGCTCCGCAGCCGAGATTTTTCTCATGGTCGCCTCTAAAAAGAAGCAAATAAGGTCGGCGATAATGGTGACACTAATCCGGTGTGCGAGACCGTGGCGGAGTTTGTTTATACCACACCTATTATCGGTTTTATGCTGCTGATTTTGCCGGATCAGTCAGGTGTAAGGTTTGACAGATTGGCGGTTTCAGTGAAATTCAACCAAAGGACGTTTACTCGACACGGAGGTGATGAATGCTACCCGAGTGGCGGCGTAATGTATTGGGTGACTTCGATCAGGAGTTGAACAAACTCGAGCCACGGCGATTGTCCGAATTGTATAAAGAAGGCAAGGTCGTCTCAATGATCGACCGAGGAATGGCAATCGGTGTTGCCTCGAAAGGTGTGTCAGTTGGATTTTTACCATCAGCAGTGACAATGCTGTTTCCGCTCTGTCTAATTGCTATTCCAGTACTGCTTTTCTTCGTTGATTGGTGGTATTCTGTGGTTGCTTTTGTTGCTGCCATAATAATGTTCAACTGGTCCCGTCGTCTGACAACGAGAGCGGTCCGAAAGCGGGCGCTACGAGATCCCGAATTGATGGGCACACTCATGGAGCTTGGGGTTCTTTGGTTCGAGGCAAAAGAAACAACAACCGATTTAGTGGCAGAAGTTCGCAGCCAACAAGATAAAGTTGCAATAGACGAACGGGACGAGCCTAACAATGACGAAGTAACGCGCGCTGAACGACTCGCGTCCGCGGGCGAGGCAGTATCACCAGCACCTCTAAAAGTGCTTCCAGGTAGGCCTCATACTCCCATGAAGGTGCCTTCCCGTGAATTACTCCGACAAATGAACGAAGACGAGTTAAAAGAAGTTTGGGAGGCACGCCCTTTAGTCCAGTGGGCCCCCGAGATTCACGTTATGGGTCCCCAGGAGCGTTGGTTGTACTTTAAAGATCATGTCGAAATGGCATTTTGGGAAATGCCCCTTGAGTTTCTGAATCGAGTGACCGATCGCCTGCTCGAGGAGGAAAAAAGCAGTCAAACCTCAGATATATCGGCGAGACAGAGCAATAATCTCCACATTGTTCAATCACGAAGGTACTCCGACAATTTTCTTGCAGCCTTGGCCCGCGCCAAATCGCACATCGATAGTTGCGTTCAAGATGGAACTGTATCCTGGCTGCTTTCTGCTCGAGAAGGCCCTTCCATCCACCATCTTGGCTTTAGAATTGGAAACCAGCTTTTCTTAGGCCAGTTAACCAGTGCGAATATAAACGATCAAGATTTTGAGGGAAATCGACAGGCGCTTCTAACCTTCTGTGCTCAGGCCAAGGCACATCCATTTATCCTGCCGCTGGAATCTGAAGGACGAGCATGGAATGTGGTTGAGTCTGGTTGGGGGCTACTTCATGCTGAAACGGGTGAGGAATTAGATCCGTTCCCATTAGTGGGGCGGGAAGCCGTTGTGATGAGCGATTTTGAAATTCAAGACTTTGCCGTCCAGATTGTCCTGAAAGAACTAGAAAAAGCGGGGCACAAAATTCTTTCTGCCCAAGGCTCACCAGATTTGGATCCCTCAATTTGGTTCGCCGATGATGACGGTAGTGCGTGGGTCTGTATACGCGTCGCCCGCTACCCTTCGCCAAATCCTAGTCCACCCGAAAACACAAAATCGATACAAGATAATTTGGCGGCGGATTCGGTCGGCGGGTATTTTGCGTCTGTCGGCGTTGCCAACGCCAATGATCCATTCATTCCGGACAGACCTCAATCAGCATATCCATTGCGTCGGGGTGAGGGTCTTGTGGTTCGTTTTTCGGGGATTGAGAAGATCACCAATTAGAGATCGCTCAAGTAAAACCGCTAGAAGGAATGAGGAAGTTCGTTTTCAAGAACGCAGCTCATGTCCGCTTTGACGCCGAAAGCGGGCGAACTTATCAAGGCACATTGGTGGATACAAAGGTGGTTACAACATCGGTATCGCCATCAACACATTGATTTTATTTATCATTAATCAAAATGATGGTGCCCGCGGCCGGACTTGAACCGGCAAGCCCAATAATAGGCGGCGGATTTTAAGTCCGCTGTGTTTACCAATTTCACCACGCGGGCACGGCGCCCTCGTTAAACGGGCTTGCGGCGC
Organism: Hyphomonadaceae bacterium; assembly: GCA_043513745.1. Classification (GTDB taxonomy): domain Bacteria; phylum Pseudomonadota; class Alphaproteobacteria; order Caulobacterales; family Hyphomonadaceae; genus Henriciella. The sequence continues at coordinate 2,396,249 of CP121341.1, read as the reverse complement.
GAGACAAGCGCCCTTTTGCGCGAACGCAACAGGTTAACAGAATCCTTACTGGCACCGTCTATGCATGGATCTTGTTATGCTGCGACCATTGCAAAAGAAACGGTATAACGCGATCCTCGTAACACTGGTTTGTTACGGGCCACTCTTCTTATTGTTTGGTGGTTTAACCTACCTGATCATCAGCTAGGATTGGTCGGAACGGCAGGATTCGAACCTGCGACCCCTTGACCCCCAGTCAAGTGCGCTACCTGGCTGCGCTACGCTCCGGACCAAGCCCGGTGGTATAGGCGCATCTTCAAAATTGGCAATGGGAAAAGACGGCGCTCTATGCGTTGATCAAGCCGCGTTCTTGAGGCGCACCGCGTCGAGACGGGCCTTGATGTCGGTCAGATCAGAAAGGATCGTCTCCAGACGTTCCTGCGTGCCGCTTGCAGGCATGTCAGACTGTGATGCTTCAAAGGCTTTGCGCACGGTTTCCTGCATCTCTCTTGCTGGACTAATGGACGCTTCAACCTCGCCTGAGTCTGCCGGCGCTACAATACGGGCCTCGCCGCCAAGAACAGAGTTCACACCTTGTTCGCTGAGCAGCTTTCCAGCGCCCTTCAGCGTCATGCCTTGATCGTGCACGAGCGACTGAATGGCCCGAAGAGCGGCCATGTCTTCTGGACGGAACATGCGGCGTCCGTCGCGGCGTTTCAGCGGCTTCACGAATTTCGAAAACTTGGTTTCCCAATAGCGCAAGACGTGCGGTTGTAAGCCTAGCTCTTCAGCAGCTTCCCCGATTGAACGATAGGCGTCAGCGGATTTTTCAATCTTGCGGGCAGCAGAACTCGGCATATCTTGTTTGGTCTCGCGTTTAGCCTCCGACGCGATCTTTTAGCATCGGAGAAGGTTTGAAAGTCACAACCTTGCGCGCCGAAATTGTTGCCTGAATTCCCGTCTTTGGATTGCGCCCCTCGCGGGCCGCTTTCTTTCGGACATTGAAATTGCCAAAGCGGGACAGTTTTACAGTCCCGTCCTGTTCCAGGTTCTCGCTGATCATTTCCAGCATTCGGTCGAGCAAGTGCGAGGATTCCTGCCGTGTCAGACCGACCTCACGCACAATCGCGTCGGTTAGTTCCACACGGGTGAGCGTTTCATTCGTCACGTTTAGAGCTCCTCTTCCTTAACAATAGCGACCGAGTTCTTAACGAAATCCAAAAGATCAGAGGCGGAAGAGGCTTGCGCCCCAGGAAAATCCGCCGCCCATGGCTTCGCTGAGCACCAAATGGCCCGGTTGAATACGACCATCGCTGACAGCCGTATTTAAAGCAAGTGGAATTGAAGCCGCAGACGTGTTGCCGTGCTGGCTAACCGTCGAGATGACTTTTTTCTCATCAAGCTTCATCTTCTTGGCGACGCCGTTCAAAATGCGCTGATTGGCCTGATGCGGCACGAACCAGTCGACATCGTCTGAGTTAATTCCGGTCTCTTCGTAGACTGCATTGATCGCGCTCGAAATATTCGTCACCGCGTGCTTGAACACCTGGTTTCCAAGCATCCGCACATGTCCGATCGTGCCGGTTGAAGATACGCCGCCATCGACATGCAGCAGCTCGCTCTTGGTGCCATCTGTACGAATATGGTGCGTCAGGATCCCGCGATCGCCTGCATCGCTTTCGCTCTCAGCGGTGAGTACGACGCCGCCGGCGCCGTCGCCAAAGAGAACGCATGTGCCGCGGTCCGACCAGTCGAGAATACGTGTAAATGTTTCAGCTCCAATGACCAAAGCGGTTTTGAACAATCCCGTTTTCAACATCGAGTCCGCCGTGGCGAGCGCGAACAGAAACCCAGAACACACCGCCTGGACGTCGAAAGCAGCTCCCGGTCCCGTTCCAAGATTGGCTTGCACCGCGGTCGCTGTTGCCGGAAATGTCTTGTCCGGCGTGGTCGTCGCGAGGACGATGAGGTCCACGTCCTCAGCAGCTATCTCCGCATCCTTCAAGATCGACTGCGCCGCCTTCGTAGCGAGGTCTGATGTTAGTTCGCCGTCAGCGGCGATATGGCGTTGCCGAATTCCGGTCCGCTCATGGATCCATTCGTCCGATGTCTCAACAATGGTCGACATTTCGGCATTGGTCATCACCCGCTCGGGCAGATAACCACCGGTTCCGCGAATGACACTTCTGATGGCACTCATTCTGAGACCTCGCTTAAACTCACTTCGACGCGGTCTCGGCTGAGACCGGCAGCGACTTCTTCCATGTACAGACTTGCGGCGAGATCTGCGGCCAGCCTGACAGCCGTCGCATATCCGTCAGCATCGGTCCCGCCATGGCTTTTGACCACAACTCCGTTGAGCCCGAGAAGCACACCGCCATTCACATTTGACGGATCCATTTTCTCTTTGAGCCGCTTAAGACCCGAACTGGCGAGCGCTGCGCCGACCTTCGAAATCACGCCGGACGTCAGCGCTTCGCGCACGTAAGACGCCACCAAACGCGCGGTCCCTTCGGCAGTCTTGAGCGCCACGTTCCCGGTGAATCCGTCGGTTACAACGACATCTACGGCGCCCAGCGCAATGTCATTGCCTTCGATATAGCCCCGAAAGTCGAGCCCTAACTCCGACTCCCGTAGCCGCTCGGCTGCCAGTTTCAGCGTGTCGCGCCCTTTGCCATCCTCTGAGCCGATATTCAGCAATCCGATCGAAGGCTTGGCCTTTCCGGTCACGGCTCGGGCGTAGGCTTCTCCCATGATAGCGAATGTCACCAACTGATCTGAATCCGCATCGAGGTTTGCGCCCACGTCGAGCACGACGGACCGGCCTTCCATCGTCGGCCAGATCGCCGTCATGGCTGGGCGGTGGACTCCGTCCATCTTTCGCAGCGACATCATCGAAAACGCCATCAACGCGCCGGTATTGCCTGCCGAAACCGCCGCCCCGGCACGTCCGGCTTTTACAGCCTGCACGGCGCCCCACATGCTGGTCGTCTTGGCCCGGCGTAGTGCTGCAGAAGGCTTCTCGCTCATATCGACGACATCATCGTGGTGAAAAACCGTGCAGCGATCCATCAAGGCGCGCGCTTCGATTCCGGGTGTAATATCCTGTGCCCGTCCGTGCACTTCGAACAGGACATTCTTTCGCTGCGAGGCAAAAATTTTCAAACCGTCAAGTACGACCGTTGGGGCCGCATCGCCGCCCATGGCGTCGATTGACAGTATAAGGCTGGCCATTCGGCGGAACTCCACAAAGCCCTAAAAGTCGGCGCAACCTATTCGCGACTGTTCGGAAAGGCAACGGATAGAATGTGCTGCGCTGGCGCTAAGTTTACGCGAAGTCACATTTCGTCGGGTCCAACGAGAACGAGTTCGGCTGGAACCCGCTCCACCCGCTCGTTCAAATCGAGAACATAGGTCGCAAGCTCCAACGCTTTTCCGCTATCATGCTGAATGTTGCGCTGAATGACGTGAGCAAGATGCTTGTCTGGTCCGCCTTGCTCTAGCGCTTCGTCGACTGCGGTGGCGAGCCCATAAAACTCCTCCCCCATTTTACGGATACGTCGCGCAATCGAGGAATCCCCTACACCGTGTTCACGCAATGAATGGTCGAAGTCTGAGAACAACATCTCGGAAAATGCCTTGGACAGCGCCCGGCCCTCACGCCCCTGCTCTCTGAATCTGCGCATGGCCAGCGTCGCGACAAGGGCGACCATATGAAAGCGCCCATAGATCGTATCAGCCATCCAGCCCCGTAAAAATGGTTCGGGTTCCCGCGCCATTACAGTCACAGCATCTCGCCACTTTCGAACCGCAAGCGCGTCCGCATTCGTTTTCTTGAACCAACCAAACATGAACCGCCCTATTTTCGTCCTGTCTCTGGTGTTTCCTGACGCTTGCCATTTACAGCTTTTCGGCCTTATCTCCAGCTCAGTTATCAGGAGTTCCCCCATGGCGCGACGTGTCATTCTCGCATCTCTCGCACTCGCAAGCCTCACAACGGCCTGCATTAGCCCGATCGAGGACTATCACGGGTACACCGCCGACGAGATTCTGCCGCAGAATATCAAAGTCGGTGAGGATTCGCGAGCCAGCGTCCTGGCCCAACTGGGGTCGGCGTCTACGGAAAGCGTTTTCGATGAGAACACCTGGTTCTACGTGACCACCCAGCGAGAGCGCATCGCATTCCTGACACCGCGGACAAAAGCGCGCTCGATCACCGCGATCCGGTTTGGAGAAGACGATGTCGTCGAAGAGCTCCTGACTTATGACGAATCAGATGGCTCGGTCATTCGCTACGCTTCACGAGAAACCCCAACGCGTGGCCGCGAGCTGGGTCTGCTTGAACAGATCTTCGGCACGGTCGGCGCGGTCGCTCTGCCACAAACAGATGAACGCACGCCAGGCAATCCAACCGGGCGTCGTTAGTCGCTGGATAAGTTCGGATCATCTCGCTGAAACTGCGGATCCTGAGCCCACAAATCTGAGCATGAATAAGAATCCCCGTCGAATGGGGTGAAAGACACGCACGCGTATTCGGCCTGTGCGCTCTCTTCGAACCGCGCTGGTCCCGTCCAGGCGTACATACCCTCGACGCCGGTCCACGCGCTGATGAATATATTCCCGGCATGGGATGGAATACGCGAAGCGTCCCGCGGTGACCGGTAGTGCTCTTCACCGTTCACGAACCAGATGATCTCATCAGGGTGCCATTCGAACGCGTACAAGTTCAATCCCGATGAAATGTCGAAGTCGAGGGACTCGCGGCTGTAAGCCCCTTTTCGGGCATTCTTCCAATAGTTGTACTCAACTGTTTTCGGCCGTTTACCGACAAACTCAATATCGATTTCATCCTTCGGATCACCAGCCCAAGGGCCGGTATAGGTGAAGAAAGTCGAGACCACACCGCTTTCCGTCGAGGGGCGCATGATAACTTCGTAGCGACCATAGTGATATTTCTGGCGAGTCTGCATCTCAGCCATACTGGGACGCTGGCCGTCTTTGCCCGCAATCACTTTCAGGATCAGCCGATCTGGCGCCTGAATAATGTTCTCGATTTTCCAGGGGCCTCCATAATAGTCGTTCTGTTTGTCGTTCTTATGGGTGGAGACCCGCCACTGATTGAAATCGAGCGGCTTGCGCAAGTCTGCGAAAAACGATCCGCGCCGAATGGGGCGCGGCTGCGGCGACGGTGCCGGTCGAACCGGGACGATGTCTACGATATCAGTCGTCGCATCGGGAGGCCCAATCTCGTCCGTTGGGTCTACGGTGATGAGGTCGTCTGGAGCCTTATCCGGCGCGATTGCCACCACACCCACAATCGGCGCGGAGTCCACCGTCGCCCATTGGCTGAGCGAAAACATAAGCGCAAACACCCAAGCAAATGGCGTCAGAACATAGCGACCATTTGTTTGCTCGGAATGCGCAAAATTTGTTAGACTCGTTAACACCATTCGGGTTCATCTGTGGCTAGCCCCCGAATACACAGCAAATTCCAGACCAATCATCGTTAACGATTGGCCATGAAAAAACCCGCGTCCGAAAACGCGGGTTTTAACCATTTAGATTTCAGCCGGGTCTAGTGACCGCCCGCCAGAACAGCGAGCATCAAGAGCGCCACGATATTGGTGATCTTGATCATCGGGTTCACAGCCGGACCGGCTGTATCCTTGTACGGATCGCCAACTGTATCGCCGGTTACGGCAGCTTTGTGAGCTTCGGAGCCCTTACCGCCATGATTACCGTCTTCGATATACTTCTTGGCATTGTCCCAGGCACCGCCGCCTGAGGTCATTGAGATGGCCACGAAAAGACCGGTCACGATGACACCGAGGAGCATTGCGCCCACAGCAGCAAGCGCTGCAGGAACACCTGCAATCCACCAGATCAACAGGAATAGCACCACTGGGGACAGAACCGGCAACAGTGACGGAACGATCATTTCCTTGATCGCTGCCGACGTCAGAATATCCACCGCCTTGCCGTAATTCGGCTTGGACGTTCCGGCCATGATGCCTGGATCGTTCTTGAACTGCGAGCGGACTTCTTCGACCACCGCTTGCGCGGCGCGGCCGACGGCCATCATCGACATACCGCCGAAGAGGAACGGTAGCAGGCCACCGAAGAGCAAACCGACCACGACGTATGGGTTCGCAATCGAGAAATCGACCGTTACGCCATGCAGGATCGAACTCTCCGCTGCGTTCACAGCGAAGTATTTGAGGTCCTCATTATAGGCCGCAAACAGCACCAGCGCACCGAGGCCCGCAGATCCGATAGCGTAACCCTTAGTCACGGCTTTCGTCGTGTTCCCGACAGCGTCGAGAGCGTCCGTCGTGTCACGAACAGAGCTTGGCAGCTCAGCCATTTCAGCAATCCCGCCGGCATTGTCAGTCACAGGACCAAATGCGTCGAGGGCGACAATCATGCCAGCGAGCGCCAACATGGTGGTCGTTGCGATCGCAATACCGAACAAGCCAGCCAGATTGAAGGTCAGGATGATGCCTGCCATGATCGTGATCGCTGGGAGCGCGGTTGACTCAAGCGAGACGGCCAGGCCCTGGATCACGTTCGTACCGTGGCCAGAAGTGGAAGCTTCAGCCACTGACTTCACCGGGCGATAATCGACGCCGGTATAGTATTCCGTAATCACCACGATCAGCGCCGTGACAACAAGACCAGCGACACCGCACAGGAATAGATCCATGCCGGTGACCGCTCCGGTCAAACCGAGCGCGGCTGCGGCACCAGGAAGCTCACCAAAGCCGGTCGGCAGCGCATAGTTCACAGCGACACCGAGACCAACCACAGTCAGAAGGCCCGTCACGATGAGCCCTTTATAAAGGGCGCCCATAATATTGGTGGACCCTTTACCGAGCTTCACGAAAAACGTGCCGATGACCGATGCGATGATACACACCGCGCAAATTGCCAGTGGGAAGAGCAGGATCGCGCCGAGGTAGCTTGTTCCAGCGAAGTAGATCGCGCTCAAAACCATGGTCGCAACAATCGTCACAGCATAGGTTTCGAACAGGTCGGCGGCCATTCCGGCACAATCGCCGACATTGTCGCCCACATTGTCTGCGATGGTTGCAGCGTTACGCGGGTCATCCTCCGGGATACCAGCTTCCACTTTACCAACCATATCGCCTCCAACGTCAGCACCTTTAGTGAAGATACCGCCGCCAAGACGCGCAAATATAGAGATCAACGAAGCGCCAAAACCAAGAGCCACAAGACCATCGACGACCTTACGGCTGCCTTCTTCATAGCCAACTACGCCAACCAACAGACCGTAATAAGCCGCGACACCCAGCAGGGCGAGGCCAACCACGAGCAGACCAGTCACAGCGCCCGACTTGAACGCCATAGACAGGCCGTCTTGCAATGAAACGCTGGCCGCTTGAGTTGTGCGAACATTGGCTTGCACGGACACTTTCATCCCGATGAAGCCAGCTGCACCAGAAAGGACTGCGCCGATCACGAATCCGAGTGGCACTTCCCAATTGCGGAACAGAACCGCCAGAATCACAACGACGCCGACACCCACGATCGCAATCGTGCGGTATTGGCGGCTGAGATAGGCGTTTGCGCCTTCCTGGATCGCGGCAGCGATCTCTTTCATGCGGTCATTACCCGCATCCGCTTTCATAATGGTTTGGCTCTGCAGCCATCCAAAGCCAATCGCGAGCACAGCCGCGACTAAGGCTATCCAAAACCAGAGGGTCATTTAGCCCTTCCTCCCTGTTATATCAGACAGATCTCTCACAGCCCTGCCTTTTGTGTTTGTGAGACCATGACTGCTACAGCCACAGCGCATTCGCAAGGATAATCGCGCTAGGCGCGAGTCGTAACTCTACAATTCTGCCTAATGCTCAAACCCAAGGGTTGATGGAGCGTTAATTTGCTGCCCGCCATGTCGCAGTACGAGACCGTGTGATTCGGTCAGCGCTCCAATTGCGCAGAAGCCGGGAATCTCCAGATTCGGCCCCGCACTGATGAGAATCCGGTAGTCATCTCCGCCCGTACATTGCGCCAAAATATCCGGTACTTCTTCGGTGGGCACCGCGAGAGGCACCCGATCCAGATCGATCCGCGCTCCACATTTGGAGGCTTCAGCAAGGCGCACAGCGTCGATCAAGAGGCCGTCCGAGACGTCCATGCTTGCTGACGCCACGTCCGCAACCGCTTGGGCAGAGAAGGACGGGCTGATCCTCGGTATTCGATAACGCTGGGCGATCTGTTCGTCGCTGCCGGTACGCGCTGCTTCTAAACCGATATGCCCCCAGCCAATCTCTCCGTTGACGTATAGAACATCGCCAATCCGCCCGCCACTTCGACGGATTGGTGATTTTCCGATGCACCGCCCGGTTATGGCGAGGGTCAAAGTCAGCGGGCCTGAATGCTGAACCAGATCGCCTCCAATGAGGGACACCGAAAATTCATCAAGATCTTTCGCAATCCCTGACAAAAGCTCACTGAACGCCTGCTCGGATCGTCCTCGCGGCCAAGCGATGGATAAAAGCGCTTCTACAGGCTCAGCTGCTTTGGCGTGGATGTCGGAAACGTTCACACGGACGAGCTTCTGGCCCACTGTAGATATCGGGTCTGCCGGTAGGAAGTGCACACCCTCGACCAGAGTGTCCATGGTGGCGATGGTTGGTCCAAGCGCGGTCAACAGCGCGACGTCATCACGTAACTCGTCTGCTCCCACGGCGGTTACCAGTGGGGCGATATAGCGTCTGATCCAGGCAGTTTCGTCCATTGCTGTCTCCGCCAGAGACTAAGACCTAAGCCTCTTCGGGTCGCAAGTCTTTTGAGACATTGTCGAGAACGGCGTTGACGAAATTTGCCTCGGTCTTGTCGAAGAAATCGTGGGCGAGTGAGACATATTCATCCAGCAGAATGCGCCGGGAAAGCTCTTGATGCGCGACAAGTTCCGCAGTCGCAGCGCGCAGTATGGACCGCGTCGTAGAGTCGAGGCGCGACAGTTTCCAACCTTTGGACAGGCGCGCGAGAATTGCCTTGTCGACCACGCTCTGGTGCTCGATCGTGGCATTGACGATTGACTTGAAGAGGTCCGGATCGGCCTCTTCAACAGGAGCTTCGTCCGGGCCGAGACCGAGACGGTCATCCATCAGGTCGCGGATCGCCGATTTCCCGCTCTGACCCGTCTGTTCCATTTGATACAAGGCTTGCACAGCCGCAAGCCGCGCACCGGCACGCCGGGCACGAATGACCTCAAATGGGAGTTTCTGATCGCTCATCGCGCGTCCTTGCCATCGGTGGCCCGAAAAGGCCATGCCCTTTTGTGCAGGGTCACTGCGATTAGTAGCGCCCGCGTCTACCGAACAAACTTCTTGCGGAGTTTGAGCATTTCGAGACAAGCGATTGCGGCATCCTTGCCTTTATTCTTCTGAGATCGCTCAGCCCGCGCCAGCGCCTGAGCTTCATTCTCAACGGTGACGATGCCGTAACCGATCGCAAGCCGGCGATCGGTAGACAGAAACATCAATCCGCGCGCGCTCTCACCGCATACATAGTCGTAATGGGTTGTCTCACCACGAATCACGCAACCCAGAGCGATATAGCCATCATATTTCGCACTGTCGGCGGCCATCGCGATGGCACCGGGCACCTCAAACGCGCCGGGAACCATGATGGTTTCCACCTCGCACTCATCGTCGGATGCGTCCAAAGCTTCGCGCGCGCCTTGTTCAAGTTCCTCGGAGATATGCGCGTAGTACGGAGAGTTCACAATCAAAATGCGATGACGTGCCATTAATTAGGCTCCTGGTCAGAGAGGGGACGCCAGCCTTCGATCGACAGCCCATAGCCATCCAGCCCGGCAACTCGCGTTGGTTCAGTATCTGAGAGATAAATCATTTTGCGCACACCAAGCTCGCGCAGAATCTGAGCGCCAACGCCGTATTCGCGCAAAGGCGCATGGGTGTCGCTTGGCTCCGAGGTTTTCATGCCGAGACGTTCAGCCAGAGCGTTTGGGCGCATCGTGTTGACGAAAACAACAACGCCTGGCTCATCGGCGTCTGCGATAATCTTCATCGCCCGCTCGACCAGCCCTTCGCGTGGGCCCTTCTCGCCCAGGATGTCGGCAAGCACGTCGGTGCGGTGCACTCGAACGATCGTCGTGCTGTCCGGCTCAATCCCACCATGGACAATCGCGATGTGTTCGCTGCCATCAAGGGTGTTGCGGAAGATAACCGTCTTGAATCCATTGCCATAAGCGCTCGCGAGCGGTGCTTCGACGCGGCGCTCAAGATACCGGTCATGCTTACGGCGATACTCAATCAGATCAGCGATTGTGCCGATCTTCAATCCATGGAGCTGCGCAAATGAAACCAGCTCGGGCAGGCGCGCCATGGAACCGTCATCATTCATGATCTCGCAGATCACGCCGGCGGGATAGAGGCCCGCCATGCGAGAAATGTCCACGGCTGCTTCGGTGTGTCCGGCCCGGACCAAGCTGCCGCCATCCTTGGCGATCAGCGGGAAGACATGGCCTGGAGAAACGATATCAGCGGCGTCGCACATGGGATCAATCGCGACTTGAACTGTGTGGCTGCGGTCGTGCGCGGAGATGCCAGTGGTGACGCCTTCGGCGGCCTCAATGGAGACCGTGAACGCGGTTCCCATACTTTCACGGTTCTCGCGTGCCATCATATCCAGATTGAGGGCGCGGCCGCGCTCGCCAGTCATCGCCAGACAGATCAGCCCCCGGCCAAACTTCGCCATGAAGTTGATGGCCTCTGGCGTCGCGAAGTTGGCCGGAATGATCAGATCGCCTTCATTCTCGCGATCCTCTGCATCGACGAGGATATACATCTTGCCGTTGCGGGCATCGTCGATGATCTCATCAATGCTGGAAATTGCTGCAGAAAAGTCTTCAGCCATCTTTGGCTCCTTCGGCGTCATGCGGTGTCGGCGCATCGACGCCAATCATGCGGGCCACGTAGCGCGCCAGCATATCGATCTCAAGATTAACCCGGGACCCCGGCTGTAATTCTCTGAGTGTGGTCACGTCCCAGGTGTGTGGAATGATTGCAACCTGAAAGTCTCCATTGGGAAGCGCATCCGCAACGGTCAGCGAAACGCCGTTTATGGCAGCCGACCCTTTTTTTGCAAAATATCTAGCGATCTCGGCCGGCGGTCGAATTGTAATCCGGTAGCTCTGGCCTTCCGGCTCGACGGAAATGACTTCGCCGACGCCGTCCACATGCCCGAAAACAAAATGGCCGCCAAGCTCTTGTCCGAGCTTCAAGCTCTGTTCCAGATTGACGGCGCTACCTGCCTCCCATCGCCCAAGGATCGTCAATGACAGGGTTTCAGGCACTGCTTCGACCGCGAACCAGCTGCCATCTCCATCCGGGCCAAAATCGACAACGGTCAGACACACGCCTGCGTGCATGATCGAGGCGCCCATCTCGATACTCTCGACGGGATAGGAACATCCAACTTCAAAACGGCGCAATCCATTACGATCTTCCGCTTTCCGAATCGTGCCGACATCGGTCACCAGACCTGTAAACATAGAGCCCTCCTGCCGAGCTTAGGCGCTAACATAAGTCTCCAGGGTGTCATCCCCAATCCGTTCCGTGGCGGCAGTGCGCCAACGCGGCGCATCTGGCATGTCCGATAGGCCGAGCGCCCCGACGGCAGGCAAGCCATCCCCGCCGATCAGAATTGGCGCCCGAAACCAGTGGATCGTGTCGACGAGGCCCAACTTGATGAAACTCGCGGCGAGCTTTCCGCCTCCCTCGAGAAATATCCGAGAAATTCCTTCGACCGCACATCGATCCAACAGTCGCTGCGGCGAGACTTTGCCGTCTTCGCCTGGCACGACCCAGATTTCGGGACCGTCTTGAGTTGCACGTTCCGGATAACCTGACGGAGACTCCGCGCTGGCCAAAATAACCTGCCCCAAACCTTGAGACGTTAAAAGCCGCGCATGCGCCGGTGTTCGCAGCCGGCTGTCGGCGACAATTCGAACAGGCTGCCGCTCTGGCGGAGGAACGGTTCGCGCTGTCAACAATGGATCATCCGCCAATACGGTTCCAACACCTACAAGCACAGCATCATGATCGGCGCGCATACGATGTACACGTGCGCGGCTTTCGCTATTCGTGATCCACTGGCTGACGCCATTGGCGAGCGCGATCCGTCCATCCATGCTGGTGGCAATTTTCAGCGTAACCTGTGGGCGGGACATTATCGGCTAGTCCTCATCCAACTCGGATTGTTTGATAAAGGCCGCAAAATCGGATGGCGCGTCGAAGTCGCGATACACGCTGGCATAGCGTACATAGCCGACCGGATCGACAACCCGGAGGCTTTCCATGGCCAGCTCGCCGATGTCCTGGGACGCAACTTCAATCTCTCCGCTGCTCTCGAGCTTTCTAGCAATTCCGGAGACGATCTGATCAATTTGCTCCGCCGAGACCGGGCGTTTGCGCAAGGCAATGGCGATCACTCGGGCGAGCTTTTCGCGCATAAACGGTACCCGCTTTCCATCGCGCTTAACGACCATGATTTCACGCAGCTGAACGCGCTCGAACGTCGTGAACCTCGCTCCGCAGCTGTCGCAGCCACGTCGACGGCGCACAGCTGTATTGTCTTCTGCGGGGCGGCTATCCTTGACCGCTGTATTCTCAGAACCGCAGAAAGGGCAACGCAATCGGTTAGGCCCCCAACCCGTTATAAATCGGGAACTTAGCCGTCATCTTTTCAACTTCTGCGCGAACCTTGGTTTCAGTCGCTGAACTGTCACCCGTGGCGACCGCGTCGACCACTTCGCCGATCCATTTTCCGATCTGAGTGAACTCTTCAACGCCAAAGCCTCGAGTCGTCCCTGCCGGAGAGCCAACACGAATTCCGCTCGTGACCATTGGCTTTTCTGGATCGAACGGAACGCCATTCTTGTTGCAGGTTATGTAGGCCCGCTCCAATGCCTGTTCGGCATCGCGACCCGTTACACCTTTCGGGCGTAGGTCAATCAGCGCCACATGCGTGTCTGTGCCGCCCGAGACGAGATCCATTCCCGACTCTTTCGCCGCCGCGGCCATCGCTTTTGCGTTCTCGACCACATCTGCAGCATACTGCTTGAACTCCGGCGTGAGCGCCTCTCCAAAGGCCACAGCCTTCCCTGCTATGACGTGCATCAGTGGACCGCCCTGGATCCCGGGGAAGACGGCTGAGTTCACTTTCTTGGAGATGTCGGCATCATTGGTCAGCACCATGCCCCCACGAGGTCCGCGCAGAGTTTTGTGGGTGGTCGTCGTGGCAACATGGCAATGATCGAGCGGATTGGGGTGCGCTTTACCGGCCACCAGTCCTGCAAAGTGCGCCATATCAACCATGAAGATTGCGCCGACTTCATCCGCAATCGCGCGGAACCGCGCAAAATCAATTCGACGCGGATAGGCCGAACCACCCGCGATGATCAGCTTCGGTTTGTGCTCTTTCGCAAGCGCTTCGACTTGCTCGAAATCGATCAGATGATCATCTTCGCGCACGCCGTACTGGATAGCGTTGAACCACTTACCCGATTGGTTCGGCCGTGCGCCATGGGTCAGATGCCCCCCAGCGTCCAGACTCATTCCCAAGATCGTGTCGCCGGGTTGAATCAACGCTTGGAAGACCGCCTGATTAGCCTGCGAACCTGAATTTGGTTGGACGTTCGCAAACCCGCAATCAAACATTTGCTTGGCACGATCACGTGCGATGTCCTCGACTATGTCGACATATTCACAGCCACCATAGTAGCGCCGGCCAGGATAGCCTTCGGCATACTTATTCGTCAGCACGGTGCCTTGTGCGTCGAGAACAGCCTGTGAGGCGATATTCTCGGAGGCGATGAGTTCGATCTGGTGCTGCTGGCGCGTTTGCTCTTTTTCAATCGCGGCGAATACGTCCTGATCTCTCTCTTGAAGGGATTGAGAAAAGAAAGTCGCAGTATCGAAACGTGCGGGATGGCTGGTGTCTGGCATGTCGCAATTCCTAATTCTGATCGATCATGTACGGCGACACGCCGCGCCCTGCAAGGAGTCTTTTTCGGTTCTGAATACTAGGCGACCAATAGGATTTAAATCTCGGTTTTATTACTCCCTTAAGGTTGAATTCTTACTCGATTCGATGCTTTTATAGTTTCCGAGCCCGACGGAGAGCGGGTTTCTAGATAAATATTAAAGAGCCGACACATGCCCCAGCAATCAAATGCCGAGTTGCTCGAGATGACGACGGATATTGTCGCATCATTCGTGGCCAACAATCCGGTCCCTGCGAGCGGACTGCCTGATCTGATCCAGACGGTGCACGAAACTGTACTGGAACTGGCCTCAGATGAACCAGCCGCCCCCCCTCGCCCAGACCCTGCAGTCGCGATTTCGAAATCGATCACGCCGGATCACATCATCTGCCTTGAAGATGGTCGGAAGCTGAAAATGCTCAAACGCTACTTGCGGTCCCGTTACAATCTGACGCCGGAGGAATACCGGGCACGTTGGGGACTACCGAGTGATTATCCGATGGTGGCGCCTAATTATGCGAAGCGGCGCTCAGCCTTCGCCAAGGAAATTGGGCTGGGTCGAAAGCGCGCCGACTAAGCGGCCTGCTCGTCCAATCCCAGCTGTTTCCAGACCGCGAGGATCGCAGCGACCAAGTCGTCCATCATCGCTTCCGTATGGACCGGCCCCGGTGTGAACCGCAGCCTTTCTGTCCCTTTTGGAACGGTGGGATAGTTGATCGGCTGAACGTAGATGCCGAAGTCGAACAGCAATGTGTCCGACAAAGCCTTACACTTCTCAGGATCGCCTACCAGAAGCGGCACGATGTGAGTCTCGCTCTCCATTAGTGGAAGTCCGGCATCCCGGAGCTTCTGCTTCAACAGAGCCGCCTGCGCCTGATGAGATTTGCGAAGCTTACGACCTTCATCAGAGCGGAGCTTGCGAATGCTTGCGAGGGCGCCAGCCGCCATGACGGGACATGTGGACGTTGTGAAGATAAACCCTGAGGCCGTCGAACGGATTGCGTCGATGATCGTTTCGTGCGCGGCGATATAACCGCCCATCACGCCGAATGCCTTGCCAAGTGTGCCCTCAACAATGTCGAGACGATGCATGACATTGTCGCGTTGCGCCACGCCCGCACCTTCTTCGCCATACATGCCAACGGCGTGCACTTCGTCGAGATAGGTCAGCGCGTCGAACTCATCCGCCAGATCGCAAATCGCCTCGATCGGACCGACATCGCCGTCCATTGAGTAGACGCTCTCAAAAGCGATGACTTTCGGTCGTTCCGGCTCATCATTTTCCATCAGCGCGCGAAGGTGCTCGACATCATTGTGTCGAAATACGCGATAGTCCGCACCAGAACGACGAATTCCTTCAATCATCGAGGCGTGGTTCAGCGCATCAGAATAGATAATCAGATTTGGCAGGATCTTGCCGAGCGTCGACAGGGTGGCGTCATTCGACACGTAGCCAGACGTAAACAAAAGCGCACCAGATTTGCCATGCAGATCAGCGAGCTCGCGCTCCAGATCGACATGGTAACGGGTGGTCCCCGAAATGTTTCGTGTGCCGCCGGAGCCAGCGCCGAAACTGTCGATTGCCTCATGCATGGCGTCAATGACATCATCATCCTGGCCCATGCCGAGATAGTCATTTGAACACCAGACGATGATCTCGCGTTCGCCATGTTCAAACCGCGCAGTCGCTTTCGGGAACTCGCCTTTATGCCGATGCAAATCGACAAAAACCCGGTAGCGCCCCTCATCGTGGATGGTATCCAGCGCGCTTTCGAAAGCTTTCAAGTGTTTCATGGCAGATCTGTTCCGTTGCGTACGAACCGGGATGTAAGGGATAGCCCTTAAATTTGAAACGGTATCAATGGACGCACTACTGCGAAAACCCATACGGGAATACCCGTATAAAAATTTTCTCTAGACGTCATAGCCTGGGGCTTCGCGATCCAGTTTCCGCAACAAGCCTGGCCATGCGAGCATGTTTGCAAGCGTTTTGGTGCCTTCGGGATTCGCCTGCCCCTTCACGACATCCTGTACCTCTTGCGACGGAATGACCATATTTTCGCGTCCCGCCGTCAGCGCTCGCACTTGCATGGAACAAGCGCGCTCCAGGAAGAACATACGCAGGAAGCACTCAGCTGCGGTACCGCCGACCGTCAGAGTTCCGTGATTGTAAAGCAGCATGTTGTTCTTGGTGCCGATGTCCGCGACCAGGCGCTCGCGCTCGCCATGGTCCAGCGCAACGCCTTCATAGTCATGAAAGGCCAGATCGTGACGCACCAGCATGCTGGTCTGTGTCAGCGGCAACAGACCCTCTTTGTTGCAGGAGACGGCAACGCCGTCATCGGTATGTAAGTGCATAACAACGTGCGCATCGTCCCGCGCAGCGTGGATAGCAGAATGAATAGTGAAGCCGGCAGGGTTGATGAAATATGGCGTTTCCTGAACCACGTTTCCTTCAAGGTCTACCTTGACCAGCGAGGACGCCGTGATCTCTTCGAAGAACATGCCATATGGGTTGATCAGGAAATGATGATCCGGACCCGGAACACGGTGCGAAATGTGCGTGAAGATCATATCTGTCCAGCCATGCAAGGCCGTCAGACGGTACATCGCAGCGAGATCCACGCGAACTTTCCACTCTTCTTCGCTAACCTGACCTTTAAGGCTGGTGATCTGCATTCCGTCTGCCATGGACTTTCCTCCGGTATATCTGTTGGCTCCATTGTACCGACAAGCTTCCGTTTGGGCAATTGAAGGCGATGCTTGACCCCGCGTCCGATGCCCCCGACATAGGGTCGCATGACCACGTGTATCGCCTTTGTCGCCTCAAAACGTCCGGAAGCTCAGGAAGCGCTCAGCCGCCTGACCAAGAAGTATGGGCAGTATGATGAGGACAAAGCGGATGTCATTGTTGCGCTTGGCGGCGACGGCGCGATGCTCGACGCAATGCGCCGGCGATTTGAAGACCACAAGCCGGTTTATGGCATGAACCGCGGAACAGTTGGCTTCCTCATGAATGAATATGACGAAAACGATCTGATCGCGCGCATCGATCGCGCTGAACGCGCTTCCGTCATGCCGCTCCGAATGGATGTGACGGATGTGCACGACCAAACCCATCAGCGCCTGGCGATCAATGAAGTGTCCATCCTGCGCCAGACCGCACAAACCGCAAAGCTCCGGATCATAGTCGACGGCAAGGAACGAATGGCCGAGCTTTCATGCGACGGCGTCATGGTCGCGACTCCCGCTGGCTCAACTGCATACAATCTCTCGGCGCACGGCCCGATCCTGCCGATTGGAGCCAATTTGCTCGCGCTTACCCCGGTTAGCGCCTTTCGCCCCCGCAGATGGCGCGGTGCGTTGCTCCGACATGATGCTCAAGTCGACATTGACGTTATCGCCCCGCGGCGACGCCCGGTCGCTGCCGCGGCTGACAATCAGGAAGTCAGAGATGTCACGCGCGTGTCCATCCGCGCCGATCGCACACAGCACCTGACCATGCTGTTTGATCCCGGGCACGCGCTCGATGAGCGCATATTGCGTGAACAATTCGCCTTCTGAGCTTAACCCTTTTTCGCCATTTAATCAGTCGTTTGTTAAGCCGTGTTTGCTATAACTCGACGCATGGTTAAGTCGCTATTGAATATGTTCAAGAAGCCGAAATCCGGCTCTGATCTCCTCACCGAGCTCGATATCACGCGAGTGGTTGGTGCCGCCGAAGCTGAATCTGAAGCGCCCGCCCCTAATGAAGTTGAGCTTGAGCCATCCGAAGCCGTCGAATCCTGGAAACAGAACGATCTCGACCTGTTGCAGAGCACCTGGGAAGCCTGTTGCGCAGAACCGGCAGATGACGAATCTGCTGACGCGTTTCGACGCGCGCTTCACAATCTGCATGGCGCCTCTGGCGCGTATGGCGGCGGCGCACTCACTCGCCTGTCAGGATCCCTGCAGGAGCTAGTGACTGGCGTTGATGACCTGCAGACCGAAGCGGCACTGGTAAACCTGCACGTTCAGGCTTGCCGCGCTGCTGCTCTGGGTGACGGGTCTTCAGCCGATGACGTGGCCGATGCAGTCTGTCAGGCCCTCGAAGATCAGGTTCGCGGACGCCTACACGGCTAAGCACCAATCGACTTGAAGGGGCGTCTAACTGACGCCCTGAAACCCTTCGACTTCACGCTTTGGCTGGTCGCCGCGATCAATACCCAGCAGCAATACAACAGCTGAAGCCACGAAGATCGAAGAATACGTCCCGACAATCACGCCGAAGATGAGCGCGAAGCTCATGCCTCGAAGCACGGGACCACCGAACAAGAAGATCGATAGCAACGCGAGCAAAGTCGTGCTCGATGTTAGCAAGGTCCGTGACATGGTCGCGTTGATGGCGAGGTCAACGACTTTGGCCAGTTCAAGCTTTTTGTATTTCCGAGCTTCTTCTCTAACCCGGTCAAACACGATCACCGTGTCGTTCATCGAGTAACCGACAATCGTCAGCAAGGCCGCGATAGTGGCCAGGTTAAACTCGAAACCCGTCAAGGCGAACATGCCCATGGTCAGGATAACATCGTGGAATAGCGCCGCCACGGCGCCCAGCGCATACTGCCATTGGAACCGGAACGAGATGTAGATCATCATCAGCGTCAGGGCGACCGTCAGCGCGATGATCCCAGAGCGAAACAATTCACCGGACACTTTCGGCCCAACGGAGGCTTCCGAACGTAGATTGAATCTCTCCGCCCCGACCAGCTCGCGCATCGCAGCGCTCACAACATCCCCTGCCCGGTTCTGGGCTTCATCGGGCGTTTCATCGCCGACTGGAGGTTGCGGTTCAAACCGGATAACCGCGATTTCCGGCGCATTTGCTCCGGTGCCGCGAGCAGAGTTCACCTGCACATCGCCTGTAACCAATTCCGTCACCCGGTTACGGATCTGATCCGCAGAAACGTCTTCGGGCTTGTCGATTTCAATGACAGCTCCACCCGCGAAGTCGATGCCCAGATTGAGCCCTCGCGTGGTGAGAAATGCGGCCGACGCAAGCAATGCGATGACGGACACGACCAGCGCAATGAAGCGAAGGTTCATGAATGAGACAGCAGTTTTTTCAGGCCATAGTCGTAAAAGCATAATGCGTGTCTTTCCTTACATGGACAGCTGCTTGGGGCGCATGGTGCGAAGATACATAACCGTGAGCCACCGCGTTACGACGAACGCCGTGAACACTGAGGTCAGGATCCCGATAGCCAGGGTCACGGCAAAACCTTTCACCGGACCAGATCCAACCATGTAGAGGATCGAAGCAGCGATAAATGTCGTAATGTTCGCATCGAGAATAGCAGAGAGTGCGCGTTCATAGCCTGCCTGAATAGCGGTTGCGGGCGATCGTCCGGACGCCTGCTCCTCTCGGATGCGCTCGAACACAATCACGTTCGCGTCCACCGCCATACCGATTGTCAGGATGATCCCGGCAATACCAGGAAGCGTCAACGTCGCGCCAAAGCCAGACAGCGCACCAATGATTAGCACGATGTTCGAGAGCAGAGATCCGACGGCAAACCCGCCAATGAGCCCGTAAGCGAGAACCATGAAGAGCCCAACAAAAGCCAGGCCGATCAAGCTGGCGCGTGAGCCGGCCGCGATCGATTCAGCGCCTAGGGTTGGCCCGACGGTTCGTTCGTCCAGGAAGTTCAGTTTTGCTGGCAGCTCACCCGCTTCAATAATCGCAGCAAGGTCTTCGGCTTCCTCAATCGTGAAGCGTCCCTCAATGATAACATTACCGCCCGGGATCGGCGTCCGGATCGTCGGTGAAGACATAGACGTGCCATCGAGAACGATGGCGAAGTTCTTGCCGGTATTGTTGCGCGTGAGATTGTAAAACTTGGTCGCCGCCGAACTGTTTAAGCGAAAACAAACCGCTGGGAAGTTCGCTTCATCGAAGCAGCGATTGGCCGTTGCGATATCCGCCCCGGTCAGTTCCGGGATCCGATTGATCAGGATTTGCCCATAATCGACTGAATCGACCAATTGCTGTCTAGGCAGCGTGCGACCTGAATTTATCGCGGCCTGGATCGCCGAACTATCAAGATTGGCCATGTTGAAGGTCAAGCGACCCGCCTGATCGAGCCTTTCTTTAATTCGCTTCGGATCCGCCTCGCCTGGAGCCTCCAGAATGATCCTATTGTCGCCCTGCGGCGTGATCGAGATTTCTGCCACGCCATCCGGGTCGATCCGGCGTCGAATGATCTCCATCATTTTACTCTGTGCATCTTTCGAAAGCGCTGTTCTTGCATTGCCCGGAACGGTCAGCTGGATGAACCGGTCGCCCGTTTGCTGGACGTCGAACAGTTCGGTCTGGGTCGTACCAATGGTCGGGTTCAGCCGATTAAGACGACGTACCGCCTCGTCCATGTCCTCTTCCGGATTGAGGATTTCAATCGTCAGCCGGTCTTCGTTCTGAACCGGAGGATTTCGTTCAATTAGAGGATTGCGGTTGAAGGCTGAACGAATGTCCGCCTGCACCGTTTCCAGTCGGTTCGCCGCGATCTCCGCTGGATCGATTTCCATGAGGAGGTAAACACCGCCCTGCAAGTCGAGGCCGAGATTGAGCTTCCCGCTCGGCAGGAACCACCAGGACTGTTCCGCCTCCTGTAGTTGCTGCTCATAGGCCGCGACAGCCGCCGTATTGGTCGGATCCGACACTTCCTTCGGCTCAACGCCGAGAAACCCGTCTGAGAACATGTTGGGCAGGGCCAGCACTGTGCCCCACAACAAGACGACGACGATTATTCCGACTTTCCAGAGCGGGAAATTCAACATGGCAACAAGGCCCTTACTTTAGTCGTTCGCTGCAACAGGAGTATTTTTGTCCCGCACGTCAGCGATCATGCCTTTAAGCGATCGTACGCGGACACCATCGGCCACCTCGATCGTGACCTCCGCATCAGCGACACGCGTGACCTTACCGATCAAGCCGCCGGCCGTGACGACGGTGTCGCCCTTTTTTACAGCCTCGATCATTTGCCGGTGCTTTTTCTGACGCTGTTGTTGTGGCCGAATAAGCAGGAAATAGAAGATCAAGATCAGAGGCACGAACATAATCAGGCTCGACATGAGCCCGCCGCCGGCCGCAGCTTCTTGGGCGAACGCAGCTGGCGAAAGCGCCAGCGTCGCGAGGGTCAGGGAAGCAATTTTCCGCATGAAAGAGTCACCTTCAACAAATCAATTGCGCTCGTATATCCACGCCCCCGCCCTTTAGCAATTGGGCGAATGCGTTCACTCGCGCCTCAGATCACGTGAAAGATGACGCGATTCAAGAGGCGATATCGGAAAACTTGTCCTGACAGGCCCTAGTTTTCTTCCAGCGCTTTCAAATACATCGAGTTCTTAGGCTGAGAAAACAGACGCTCAACCATGGGCTCGAAAAACTCGAGTGACTCACTTTCATAATCAGGATCGAAAGCTGCCTGATCGTACAAGTGACAGAATTGCGCGGTGTATTCGTAATAAGGATGATCCTTGAACTGATCGCGCATGTTTCGATCCAGACCCAGGTGATGGAAGAAATAGTAGCCCTGGAACATGCCGTGATTAGCGACCATCCAGTGGTTCTCTTCGGACACGAACGGCTTCAGGATCGCGGCTGCCACATCCGGGTGATTGTAGCTGCCAAGCGTATCGCCGATATCGTGCAGAAGCGCGCAGACGACATACTCTTCATCCCGGCCGTCTCGATGAGCGCGCGTCGCGGTTTGCAGCGAATGGGTCAGGCGATCGACGGGAAACCCGCCATAGTCTCCGTCCAGCAGCCGCAAATGATCCAGAACGCGTTTTGCCAGACCTTTGTTGAAGCCTTTTGAGTGCTCCGCAATAATGTCCCAGTCTTCCTTCGTGCCTTCCAGCATTTCGCGAAATTTTGCCTGCACTGGCGTATGTCCGTCGGCCATTGGTCACTCCCATGATGTCTTTATTGTTCCAGATTGCTCATTGACGCGAAGGAGGGTCAAACAGTTATTGTGAGCAATTAATCACTTGCAATTCCAGAATCAGCATGTTATCAAACGCTCACTAATTGGAGCTGATACCCCATGGTTACTGCAGATCAGAAACGTCCCCGCGCCCGAAATGCGCGACCAAAGATTGAACGCGCCGCGCTCAAACTGTTTATCAGCGAGGGCGTTGATGCCGCCACGACACGCGAGATCGCCGACGAGGCGGGTGTATCCGAAGGCGCTCTGTATCGGCATTATAAGGGCAAGGATGAGCTGGCGCTCGCCTTGTTCATGGAGACGCATAACCGTCTCGCTGAAATGATGCTTGAGGCATTTTCACAAGAGGGCACAATCGAAGAACGCGTTCGCCGCGCCGTTACAGCCTATTGCGAGCTCGCCGACGAAGACTGGCTGTTGTTCAGTTTTCATCTCGTCTCGCTCAATAAATTCATCCCGCACGATACGCGCCGCGATGATGATCCCGTATCAGTCGTCGAACGGTTGGTCACGATGCTGATGGACAGCGGTGAAATCCCGAAAGGTGATCCAGCGCTCATCGCTGCGATGTCACTGGGTGTCGTCATGCAGTCGGGCCTGAACAAGATCTACAACCGCCTGCCCGGTCCATTCAGTCGGCATACTGAGACCTTCACCCGCACCATCATGGCCATCCTTCTTCAGAAGTAAGTCACCAGGAGACATCACAATGATCCGCGGTCTGCTTTTCACAGGCGTCTACTACGTCCTGTCTTTCATCTACGTCATCGCCTCCCTACCTTTCCTCGCCCTGCCCGGGCGCGGTCCGGTGACGGCAATCATCCGCTCTTATACCCGCGCGGTGAATCACGCACTGCACCTGATCGGCGGCGTCAAAAAGGAAGTTCGCGGTCGCGAGAACCTGCCTGATGGCGCCTTCATCCTCGCCCCCAAACATGCCAGTTGGGGCGATGGCTTCATGGTCTATCCCGAAGTGAAGAACCTGGCTTTTGTGACCGGTGATCATCTCGAGCGATTTCCGTTGATCGGCGGCATTCTGCGAAAGCTCGGCGCCATCGTCATCGACACGTGTGGCGGGGGCGAACGCAAGGCCGCATCACTGGCCGAAGGCATGAGCCGTGCGCGCGAAGACGGACGCCGCGTCCTGATCTACCCGGAAGGTCACCTCGCACCGGTTGGATTTCATTTCCGCTACAAGCCCGGCGTCTGGCACATACAGCGGGCGATGGATGTCCCGATCGTACCGGTTGCGACCAACCTCAACTGCTTCTGGAACCAGGAGGAGATCGAAAAAACGCCGGGCACCGCCGTGATTGAGTTTCTCGAACCCATCCCTGCTGGCCTACCGAAGGAAGAGGCGCTTCGTCGTTTGACGGAAGCCGTCGAGACCCGCTCTGCGGAGCTGATCGCTGAGGCACGGGGCACAGAGGTCCAAGCCACAAAACTATTACCTGATCCCGACAAAGGCACGATTGCGAACCCCAAAGCCGAAGCGGCGAAAACAGCTTAGGTCGCCACGAACCGAGCCGACATTAGTGTTCGCCGCTGACACATGACCGCCCCGGGATGCACGGTGCCGTTAATAACCTATTTGGCTCACTGACCTCCAGGGGTTTGCCGGATTAGAAAGTCCGTCGGTTTGTCCTTGTTTGGCGTGTAGATTAGCGCGCAAGATGAGGACTGGAAAACCGCGTACCCAAACGACGGAAGGTTGAACGAGTAAGGCGCGTCTGACTCAATCACCCAAGGTCTGTACGACCCTACCCAGGTTCGCAGTACGTCATCGGGGGTCATCGCAGACGCATTGCCAGAAAGGGTCATGGCGTTGGCAGGATCGCTCTGTAGGAACCAAACACCAGAAATGTGCCCGAGTTCTGCCCTGTCTTGAGACAGACAGTCTTGCCTGTCCGTCTCCATCTGCGCTGGTGTCCTGAAGTCCATCACACGCGCTTTGAGACCATTGCCTCCGCGGCCCATCCAGGCGCTTCTATTCGCGATAAGGTAGGGTCCTGGCTCCGCGTTCTCTGAAACAAAAACGATGGGATCTGGACGATTTTCGCAAGTCGCCGGGTCTGATGGCACTTGTTCGATATACTCAACAACGCCCTTAAGGGTCACGCTCCGGTCGAAAGGGTCGACCACCACGTCCAACGAGTTTTGCGCATACACAAAGTCGCCCGGCTTGCACGGATCGAACGATACTTCGACCGTCAATGTCCGAGACGCATGATCCATTAATACGCGCATCCTGCCAGGATGAATTGCGCGCAAAGGTGCTAGTGCCGTTTGCACCAGCTTATCGTCGGGCGGATTGTCCGGCTGCCGCGCGTCCTCCTTGGACTGAACTTCAGCTGGTGATAGCGGTTGCGCCTCAGCGCCGAGGTCAAGACTGGAAGCTGCGCAACTGGAACACAGCAACGCACTCGCAAAAGCCGACACTGGATGAAAGACCAAGTTCTTCAGACTCATGAGCTTTTGACACCTCGTACACTGCGTTCACTGGCCCTTCTCCCGGCGTGCCTGGAGGTGTGTTTACTCCGAGGTGGCAATGGAGAGATCCACTTCGCTCCGCTGCCCTCCACTGACGATGCGGGACCAACTCCCCGGTTTGCCTCTATCTCTTCGTCTCTCATACAGAATTTCATACTTATCCGCGTCAGTATTCTCGAACTGAAAGACCCGCTTTGGATTGTCTGGATTCACGCGGCAAAACTTAGGCACGATCGTCGGCGCCTTGTATCTGAAAGCGCCGAACACCAGGATTTTGTGCTCCAGATGGTTCACACCGACCATCAAATCGTCATCCAGAGGCTCCCTCAGACCTCCGACGCAATCTGAAAGACTGAGGGCCACCGTCATCGTTTTCGTTTCCGGATCGCGAGTGACCGTTGCGGTTGGTGCTATTAGTAAGAATTCGCTTCTTGCGGGCGGCTTAGGCGGCCCGAAGTTGATTTCTCGCTCGCTCATCGGGCCCCGGGCTTGTTCAGGGGCAGCCTCTGTCTGTCCCTCCACCTTTAAACAGGCCGCTATAAAGACAGTTGCGACGAAGAGAATTGCACTCAGCGGGATCCGACGTTTCATCTTTTACACCTCAGGAGCGCCGTCACCTAGTCGAGGCAGATCAGTTCGCCGCTGTTTGGGTCGATGTCGAGATTTTGGCAGTCAGGATCAACCGTGGGCGGTTCGTCTCCGCCCGGTGCGGGTGCGGTGCTACCTTCGGCGGGGATCAGGAAATAGCTATAGGGCGGGATGCTCGCTACGTTCACGGCGATGCGGCCATCTGGCTGCACTTTCATTGTTGCCGTTCCCAACAGAGGCAAGTCCTGACTCGTATACTCTGTGGCGCTAATCTGCCGAAAATCCTTCCCTATCACCATATTGGGGCGGATCTTCAGCGTCATGGCATGCGTCCATGGGTCGAGCGCATAGCTACGTCCGCGGTCGATGCGAATACGCTTCCCGAGCGTGGAGATTGTGTAATCGCCATCGATTGGAAGCGCTTGGGTCGGTGCAACCTGCGTTTCATATGGAAGGAACGCGTCCATCTGGGGAATGCCTGCAGCGGCCGCGAATGCATCACCCATCGCTCCCGCCGCAATGGCTTCGGTGCCCGCACATCCGGCAGTCGCGAGCAGGCCGGCGGCGGCGATTCCGGCATACAGTCTTGGGGTCAGATTTGTTTTTGCGCTCATGATCGAGTCTCCCTCAGCATTAGTGTCTGAGGAGAGATTACGAGTTCGACGCGGGAGGGATATGGGGGCGACTACCCAATCTCTGAGGCGTGTTGTACCGGGATATGGCAGCGTGCTGTCGTGCCAATGCCAGGCGTCGAGATTAGCTCAAATGAGCCGCCCAGCTCGTCCAGAGCGTCCTGAACGATTGAAAGCCCCAGACCAGACCCGTTAGATTGTTCGCCGCTGACGCCGCGCTGCATCACTTGTTCGATTTGCTGGCGCGACAGGCCTGGTCCCGTATCACTAACTTCAATTGTGACCGCGCCGTTGCTCTTCTCAGCGGACACAGTCACCGCGCCATCAGATGTGTAACGAATAGCGTTGGCAACGAGATTGCTGACAGCGCGCATCAGCAAAACAGGATCTGCGGAAATCGTATCATCAAGGTCGAGGTGGCGATTCAGATCGATGCCCTTGGCGGCGGCCTCGCTGACGAACATCGCGACCACGGCATCCAGTACCAAAGTAATCGGCGTTTCATTCTCTTGGTCTTGTGAGCTTGCTGCTCGTTTCGCGGCCGGCAAGTTTTCGTTCGCGAGGGCCTGCAGATACTCAAACGCTTCTGACAAAGGTTTCCGCGCTGCGCTGTCTGCTGGCAGGTTTTCATTCAACGCCGCCTTCAATGAGCTGAGCGGTTGCAGAATGTCATGGCTCACCGATTGTAGACGATTGCGGTAGTCAAACGCCCGTAGTCGAGCCCGTTCATAAGCAGATTGGCTGTCCCGTAATGCCTCATTCAATCGAAGCTTTTCACGGGTCGCTCGAAGATCCGCCACCAATGCGGCGTCTCGCTCATACCGGATCGCAGCGACATTCTGAGCAATTGCGATGGCGAAGGCGATGGTCTCGATCGTCACCAAAATGCGCATCGTGCCGGGAATTCCACCCTGCTGAAATCCAAATGTATCGATGAAGACCGTAAAGGCCGCAGCCATGGTCAAGAGCACAGCGCTCGCTGTGAAGATCGTCCCCCCCTTTTCATTGTTGGCGACGGCCCAGATTCCGACCACAGCATAGAGTGCAACGCTCGAAACGCGCGCTGCAAAAGACATCACGACAAAGCCGTCGCGCGGAAAGATCCCGAACAGCAAATGCAAAATTGAGACAAGAAAGATAAAGTTGATCGCACCGAGCATGATGCGGTCGATGATTGGCGCTTTAGGTTTCAGGTCGAAGATGTTGCGGCTGAGCAGCAAAAGCCCCGCATAATTCCAGAGATAGATCGCGTCTGTGAGATGCGCCGTGACCTGGTTTTTTGTCGGCACCAGGAATTGATCAATATAGCCCTCAACCGACCAGACCGATAACAGGCTAAAGGTCAGAAAGACGCCGAGACTGACACTCAGCCGCCATCCCGTCAGAGACCAGGTCAGGATAGTGAGAAAGAACGCTGCCAGCATGAAGCCATAGAATAGCGCCGACCAAACGAGTTCATACTTGTCGGCCAGCTCAAAGCTACTGGGCGCCGCCACGCGGATCGGCAGCATCGAAATGTAGAGTCCTTCATAGTGAACATAGAGATCTGTTTGTTCACCGGGCTGCAAAACCACATCCGCGACCAGAATGCGGTGATTAACGGGTCTGTTCGAGAACGGGGCGTCATAGGAATAATCGAGAAACTGATTGACCGTTCGCCCCCCATCGGGCGTGAGGTAAAGCTTCATCCACTTGAAGGCGACCCGTCGGGTGTCCACTCGAACGGTGATCGGCTCGTCTTTGATGTTGCGCAGTTTTACGCGCAGCCAGGCTGGATCAGCGAGAGAGCCAAAACTGACATACCGGGTCTGCAGTTTCTCCCAGGCATCGCTTTCGCTAACGTCGAGGATGGTCGCGTCCGCATCTGCCGGATACAACGCTTCTCCATACTCCCCTAGAAAAGCACTAGAGAATCCTTCCAATGGCAACTCGATGACGCCGTCATTTGGCGGGATAACGCCCTCGCTTGTGGCCAGAAGCGAACAGATGAATAGCGAAATCGCGGTCACCAGAACCAGCGTTAGCGGAATCCTGAACACTGGTGCGCGAAAGTCAGACCATGACCGGGGCAAAG
The DNA here is from genome assembly GCA_043513745.1 of Hyphomonadaceae bacterium. GTDB lineage: Bacteria > Pseudomonadota > Alphaproteobacteria > Caulobacterales > Hyphomonadaceae > Henriciella. The sequence goes on along the minus strand of CP121341.1, from coordinate 2,368,466 downwards.
AAAGTAGACGCTCTACCATGCTGCAATCTGGTCAATGCGCGAGCATGCCGCCATGGGGGAGGATACCCAATTCTGCAATTCAATCACAATTGAGTCTGCTCTGCGATCAGGCCTTCCCTGAGCGCGTAGGCGATAAGCTCTGCGAGCGAACTGACGCCAACTTTTTCCATGAGACTCGCACGATGCTTTTCGACCGTGCGCGGGCTAATGCTCAAGCGTTCGCCAATACCCGAATTTTGATATCCCATTGCGATTAGGGACAGCACTTCGCGCTCTCGGTTTGTCAGCGCCGTCTTGCCGGTTGCTTCTTCCAGGATGGTGAGCGCATCTCGCGCGAAATAGCGGCCACCTTGCAGCACAGTTTCGAAACAGGTTTTCATCTCTGTAGGGCAACACGATTTCAGCAGAATGCCCTCAACTTCCGCATCGAGCCAGCTGGCGAGGACACCGGCTGAGGTGAACCCGGTCAAGAGAACGACTGACGTCTGTTTGCTCCAGCGCCGGGCTTCCGCCAGCACTTCGATGCCTTTTGCGTGGGGCATTGCTGAATCCAGGACAAGCAGGTCTGGTTGGTGCTGTTTAACGGCGCTGATGGCGCTCAAGCCGTCGGCAACTTCCGCCGCAATGGTGATCTGACCGATCTCAGCCAGCACATTCTTCACGCCTTCACGAACGATTGCATGATCGTCAGCAAGAACTGCTTGATGAGTGACCTGCTCGATGGCGAAGTCCTTTCCCCTGAATCTCAAGCTTCACTATGACAGGTTTTTGGAAACGAAAACAAGCGATTCCAGAGAATTCAATGGCGAGGGCGATGCCCAGGGGCGCTTCTTCTATTCGAAATTGGGTATCTGCCCCCATACTGTTTTTTGCGTGATCTGAGATGCTGAATTCGCATTTCTAGCTTATGGGGAGCCTTTCCATGTTCAGAATATCATCGCAGATCTCGATACTCCTGAAAATCGCCTTTCTATGTCTGGCTGTTTTCTGGATAGGCAACGGCACAGCGTCTGCCGGCTGTGGAGGAACCAATGAAAAGGCCTGTGCGGCCTGGAAGAAAGGCCCTCAATGCGCCGGAAAGCTGAAAAAGTACAAAGGGTACTGTCGAAACTGGGGACGAGCTAACAAGAAGGCTTGGCCCGCCTCACGCATCGGGTTTCGTTGCGGGAAAGGATATGCGCCGCTCAGAGGTTATTGCAAACCCTGTGGCAAGTCCAACGGGCAACCGGCCTGTGAAATTGGCCGTATTCCCTCAGGTTGTGGCAACGGCCTCGTGACAAAAAACGGGGTTTGCTATTCTTGCGGCGGAGCAAATCAGCAGGCCTGCCCGAAGCTCGAGTTCGGTTACCCCTGCCGCGGTGAATATGAGCCGGACGGCAATAATGTTTGCCGCAGCTGTGGCGGCGAAGGGCAAAAAGCTTGCCGCGCTCTGAAAGCAGGTGACCAATGCAAAGGCAGTCTGCAAAACTTTGGTGGCACATGTCAGCCTTGCGGTGGCGAAAACGAACGCGCCTGTCCTGTCTTGGCCTCCGGCACAGTTTGTGAGAGCGGACTTGGAAAGTTTGACGGCTATTGCAAGCCTTGTGGCTCGCTCAATCAGCGTGCCTGTCCAGCAATCGAGGTTGGTCGCCAGTGCGAGGCCTGGACGACGCAGCGCGACGGCTATTGCAAGCCTTGCGGAACGGTTGAAACCGGTGCTTGTCGCGTCACGGATAAAGGTAAGGCGTGTCAGGACGGTCTTGAATGGACGATGTCCGGCCAATGTAAAATGACCGAAAAGGCGGCCCTGAAAGCACAGGTCATTGCCGACTTCAAAGCAATGGGACCAGATGCGATCCAGGGTTTCGTCAACAGCGCCGTGGCGCTGCGTGAAAATGAGGATTACGCAGAATCGCTCGATGATAGCGATGAAGACAGCCCGCCAGCTCCGGCAGGGGTCAGTTGCGTAGGCCGTAACCACCAATCATACACGGTGGGTGTCGTTGGTGGTGCGCAACTTGGCATCGGTGTCTCTGGAGAAGTTGGGGCCGGTTTCCGGTGTGAGTCGACACCTGGCCTTGGCAATGATTCCAAATGGTATTCAGGCGGTGCCGTCTCTTACGGCCTACAGGCCAATGCTGAAGCTGGCGTCACGCTTGGTATGTGGGAGAGCGAGGTCAACCAGCTGCGCGGCAAGGTGCATGGTTGGACGTTTGATCTGCTTGATCTTCTGGCTCTTGGCAGCAAAGGCAACATCAAGGTGCCCAGCGCCAACGTGAAAGGCGTGCCCGTCAAACCGTCAATCGTAATCGGGCTGTGGTATGCGCGAAAAGACACGGATTTAGACGGCAACGGCAATTGGGACTTTGACTATCAGGGAATGACTCTGACCGTCACCGGCGTCGTCGGTGAAGGCATTGGCCCGGAATATGTTCGCGCGACGACCAATCAAGTCTGCGACTATGAGATGGGCTGCGCGATCGGCAACTGGTTCGAGGTCAATGAGGATGATGCTCGTGTTTCGAGGAGGCTCGCCATCACTGTGAAAGAACGCACGCGGGACCACATCATTGTCGACATATTCGAGAACGGGTCGGTTCGCCGTGATGAGAAATTTGATCGCGATACATTCCTTGATAAACGCGATTACAAAAGGGTTTCTGATGGCGATGTTCAGGAACGAATCTGCTTCCGTCAGAATTTTCGTACACTGAAATATATGGGTGAAGATCGCAATTGTGACCGAGGCCTGAAGCTCATCATGCCTGGTGTCGATAAGGATGATGAAGACGCGTACGATGACGGAACGATCACGTCGGATACATCCAGCAACTCCAACACGTCGAATGGAAGACTGTCACCTGTGTTCGGTTCGGAGACCAGCTCAGATGCAGACGTTCTGAACGTGAACGGTGGCTGGGATATGAAAACCGGCGCCGGCTCCGTGCCTTATACGATGCAGCTTGGAAACGGGTTCATTCTAATGCGCAGTACCGCGTCGGGCAAAGCCGTGGTTTACCGAAAGGTCAGCGACACAGTGTATCGCAGTGATGAAGGGGCTCAACTGACCTTCGCCAATGCCAGGGCGGCGGTCTGGCAAAGCGCCTCCGGCAGCGTGCGCTATGCGGTGCAGATGCGCTAAGCGTTTCTTGACGAAACATCGCGGCGGCGGTCACGTTGGCGACAATCAGAAAAGCGGGCTAGATTGTGTAGCCCGCTTTTCTTTCGGCGCCCCTCTCTGACAGCATTCTCTCAATATCGCCGTATGGACTGAAAGTCCCTGTCTGGGCGATACTCTTCTATACCAGCGGCCTGCTGCCCGCTGAGAATTTCCATGGCAACGAGCTCTCCGACAATCGGAGCCAGGGAGACACCGCTATGCATTATGGCGAGGTAGGCTGACGGCTCGGCAGAGCTTCGTCCTAAGACGGGGTGACCGTCGACCGGAAGTGGCCGCCAGCCAATAAACACATCTTCAATTTCAGCGGACAGAATTCCCGGAACAAATTGTTCCGCGACACCCAAAATGCGAAACGCGTGTTGCTCGGCGAGGATTGGTTCCGGAAACCGGTTGGGACGATGACGCAATCGTTCGGCATGCGCGTCGGTATCGGGTGCGCCGTCCTGTTCTCCCAAGACAATTCGTCCATCATCTCTTTGATGAATGTGAACGCCTGGCGCAACGATGATGCGATTGATGATCGGAGGCAAAGGTCTCGTCACGACGATGACTCCGGGCGTGCTCCTTTGCGGAATATTCAGACCCGCCAGCTTCTGCGTGGCGTCCGGGTCTGCGCCCGTCGCGAGCACAAAGTCTGTGACAGTCACCGGGCCGCAAGAGGTGGCCAGTTCGACCATGCCACTGTCTGACGTTTGCACCGCCTCGACCTGGCAATCTTCTCGAATGATTGCGCCCGCTTGTGTGGCACCATCGGCGAGCATTCGCGCGGCAAGCACCGGGTCAATTGCGCCATCATTTGGTGAATATGCTGCGGATTCTGCTCCACCAAAATGGACGTTCGGCTCAAGCTCCGTCAGCGCGGCTGGGCCTATCATCTCAGCCGGCTCGCCCCATTCGACCTGTTCGGCAATTTGTTCTTCCAACCGAGCTTGCCGCTCCGCCGAACCGAACCACTCCAGCGATCCACCCCATCGCACCGGAATGCCCAAATCAGATTGCAATCGCTTCCAGCCCGCCAGCCCCGATTGATTTAACGCGTGATAGTGTTTCGGTTGCTTGGCCCAGGTTGCATTGATCCATGCAAAAGTACCGCGGCTGGCGCGCTCGGCGAGTTTTCCCCGCTCCAGCAAAGTCACATCTGCTCCGCCAATGGCCAGATGGTACGCGATAGATGTTCCAATGATCCCTCCTCCGATCACCGCAACATGCTTCTTTTGCGAATTGGGTTGTCGCGAGCAAGCTGCCAAGGAGGCGGATGCCGCGGCGAGCTTGAGAAAGACGCGACGGTCAACATTGTTTCCGGGAATGATCCCCATTTTGGCACCCCACGCTCTTCAGCGTATCCTGAAGCCGGACAGCACACCCGCCTCCGATCGAAATACGGGTAGCCTATTCCAGAAACGATTCCAAATTTGGCGAGCTCAGCTGTCGACTTGAGGCGTGTTAAGCCGCCAGTTTTGTGAGTTCTGCTTTGTAGTCTCGGATCGCCGTTTCGCCTTTGGGCGTGACGTCGTAGATGCCGGTTTTGACGCGCTCAAACCAGCCATAATGGTCGTCGGCCATAATCCGGCGCGCGGTTTCAACGCCGGTGGCGCTGGCCACGATGGAAGCTTTGGACGCGCCGTGCACGCCCAAATGGCCAAGACAGCGTAGGGCGTCCTGACGATAGGCCGTGATCAAACCGCGCCGGGTCGCGCCGCCCGTGTTGGGGTCACCGACACGTTTCGCAAACTCCTTGAGCAATCTTTGTTTCTTCACGGCCGAGCGGCGCGGGCGGTATGGGCCAGGATCAGCATGCGGAAATACCGACCCGTCTTTTAAACGGATCGTGAGCAGTCCGATCCCGAGCCGCCGGCACAGCGCGATGTTCCGTTTTAGGGAGCGCGCGAAGGCCTTTCCCGGCTTGTGCGGAACAGCAATGTAAATCAGGTCCGACACCGCGAGCCGTTCCATCGCCTGATGAAACAAGGACAGCGAAAAGGCAGTTTTCAACTCGACTAAAACCGGTGTCTCATCGCCGCGGCAGCCAACCACGTCGACTGCGCCTATCTCGCCCTTCACCACATAACCCTGGCCTTGAAGAAACTTTTTAATCGGCTCGTACAAGTCGGTTTCACGCACGGGGTCTGTCATCACGGTCCGGTCCATCTATCTCTTGCGGCCCAAACTATCGCAGATTTGGTAAACTGAAGGTTCGCCGCGATCAGACCAGTTCGAGCGTCACTCGGATACCAGATCGCGGATGCGCCGCCTGCCCTTCCGCAAGCGCTCAGGATCTGGTTCTGGCGAGATATATTGTCTGTGTGTAGTCGTTGTTTTGAAGCGGGTTATGGAACGTCACCGGCTCGGCCCAAGCCTCAGCGAAGACCTCAGACAGCCTGCGAAGAAATTTGTCATCCGGCACAACATCGGACCAAAGCCCCATGACGCCGCCTGGTTTCAAGTGCTGACGGAGCTGCTTCAATCCGTCTTCGCTGTAGAAATGACCGCTGCGAGCGTCGAGCAACCAATCAGGTGTGTGGTCAATGTCGATCAGAATGGCATGATATTGCCGTCCGGGGGTTGTATGATCGAAGCCTTGATCAGATTGTGCCAGCGCGAAGAAGTCGTCTGTCAGGACGCGGCATCTGGGATCAGCGCTCAAAGGTGGGTCAAGCGGAACCAGCCCGGCTTCGTGCCAGTCAGCGACAGCATCGAGCAGCTCAACCACAAGCAAAGACCCGACTTGCGGGCTTTCGAGCACCGCGGCGGCGGTGTAGCCGAGCCCAAGCCCTCCAACCACAATATCCCAGCGTTCTTCGGTTTCGTTTTTCAGAGAGTCAATTTTTTCAAGTCCCAGACGCGCCAGCGCGACCTCCGACACGTTGAACAGGCTGGACATCAGGTGCTCTTCGCCAAGGATAATCTCGTAGACGTCAACTTTCATCGTCAAATGAAATCGTCGCCGAAGGCTGATCGGACCGATTGGCGTGTCGCGGTAGTCCAGTTCTTCAAAAAGTCGGCTCATCAAGAGGCGTCCTCACAACCTGATCCGTTCTTAGCTGGCCGCCTCGGCATGGCATAGGGTGAACACCCATACGATGCCACGCACGTCCGCTTCGACGCTGAACATCGTTTCTGGAAATACTGTTCGATGTCTGACCGACTAAGCGGTTGCGCCGCGCCTAAAAGACGAATTCAGACTTTTTCTCAAAGCCCGGCAGGACGGGTGGGCAGCATTCAAACGCTTCCCGATAAGAGAAGGTATCACCCGCACGTTTATAGATGCGGGCTGCTCCAACGCTGCGCCCCGTTGCGACCACGACGCCAAGGCGACCACGTTCAGAAAGCTGATCAAGCCAGGCCTGCGGCACCGTTTCAACCATGCCGGCCACGAGGATCACATCAAAAGGCCCCTGGTCGGGAAGACCGGCACTCAAATCGCCCTGTACTGCAACGGCTTCATCCATGCCGATTTCAGCGAAGCGTTCCGCCATCGCATCAACCAATGCCTCATCATCTTCCAACGCAATTACAGCGTCAGTGGCATAGCCAAGGAGCGCCGCACCATAGCCAGCGCCCGCCCCAATCACGAGGCTGACATCACTCGATTGCGGCTCGAGCCCGCGGAGGATCTTGCCCAGGTCCCGCGGCAACCACATGGCGCGGTCTTCGCTGGTTTCGATCTCTAGTTCGGCGTACGCGCAGGCGCGCATACCTTTGGGCACGAACACTTCGCGCGGCACGTTTGAAAACGCGCTCACCACTTCCGTCGACGTCACATCATTAACGCGAACCTGTGAATCGACCATGACCTGGCGAAGATTTGCAAAGTCCATGTGGTAGCCCTTTAAGAAACTCTCTTCCAACCGCGGCAATAGCACAGGATTCCCGTGCTGCAATATGGCGATTTCGCAGATTGCACTTTACCCGATTGCAACCCGGTCATGTCACTGCTATGCACCCCGCTCACCAGCGAGGCTCTGTGGCGGAGTGGTGACGCAGCGGATTGCAAATCCGTGTACGCCGGTTCGATTCCGGCCGGAGCCTCCAACCTTACCAAATCCCCACCAGAACCAGGCGTTTCCTGAAGATATTTGCGGAATCGCTTAAATCTTTTTGAATTCGTTTAAGGCTTGTTAACCATTTTGTACGAGAAAGTTAATGTCTTCTATTGGAGACACCCACCATCACCCAATGCCTCGGCGGAACATTTTTATGTTCCGCCAATTTTTTTTCAGTCAGATGACTTTCCCGGTTTGACAGGGTAATCGGTTTTGGTAATGAGGCGGCTCGCTGTTCCGCGATAGCTCAGTTGGTAGAGCAGGCGACTGTTAATCGCCCGGTCGTAGGTTCGAGTCCTACTCGCGGAGCCACTTCTCTCAAAAACAGATCATTCTGGATCTAGCACGGCATAGTCGTGCGTGTCTTTCACCGTCTCCATGACCGGGAAAGTCGACGTCTGGGCGAGCCCCGGAAGCTCTGACAGAACATCTCCCAACAGTTCGCGATACGCCTTCATGTTGCGCGTGCGGATCTTCAGCAGGAAGTCATAGCCACCCGACATCATGTGGCACGATTGAATCTGTGGAATGTTCTGCACCGCATCACTGAACGCATTGAGATGCCGCCGCGTTGTCGCTTCGAGCTTCACCTGAACGAATGTCACATAGTCCTGGCGGATCAATGTCGGATCCAGAACGCCTTTATAGTGACGGATATAGCCTTTGGATTCCAATCTGCGCAGACGGGTCAGACAGGGGGTCTTCGAGAGACCCACCTCCTCCGACAATTCACCAACCGATAAACGACCATTTGCCTGCATCGCGCGCAGAATCTTTCGATCGAATTCATCCAGATCTTCCAACATGTCGATCAAAATAGTTCATATGGATTATTTTTTGGTGAAAATAGGATCATTTGTTCTGAAACTGTCAGATTATGCATACATTCACACCCCCATTGCATGGTAATATTGCTCCGTCAAATGGAGTTACCGCATGGCCTTCAGCGATGGTTCACCGCACCCGAAATTCGAAACTCTGACGTCCGCCTACCTGAGCGACGAAACGGAGCTCGCGAAAGAGCTCGCTCGAGCCGCCCGTTTGACTGATGCGGATCGCGAGACCGTTCACCAGCACGCCGGCGACATGGCCGTGAAACTTCGCGAGTCGGTTCGTCGCCCTTCCGTCATTGATGCCTTTTTGCAGGAATACAGCTTGTCCTCTGAGGAGGGCGTTCTGCTCATGCGCCTCGCTGAGTCATTGATTCGGACGCCCGATACCGCCACCGCGACGCGTCTTTTGAGAGACAAACTTCTGGCTGGGCGCTGGGGTGACCATCTCGGTGCTCGGCATACGCTGGTCAAACTCGGAACCGCCGGACTGGCATTAGCGAAAACCTGGATCCAGGCAACCGGCGGGGTGAATGCCGCGCACCTTCTGGCACGGCTCGGAGATCGCGTGATGCTAAGCGCGGTCAGACAGGCCGTCGGGCTTCTAGGGCGCCATTTCGTTCTGGGCACGTCCATTGCTAACGCAGCGAAACGCGCCGGACGGGCTGAGCTCAAAGGGTCCACGCTGTCATACGATATGCTCGGAGAGGCCGCGCTGACCGAGGCCGATGCAGCCCGCTACTTCGAGGATTACAGGCGGGCGCTGCAATATCTCGCGGATAGCACGCCTCAAGGTACGCCACTGCACGATGCCCCGGCCCTCTCTGTAAAACTATCGGCGCTGCATCCGCGATACGAATATGCTCAGCGAGAAACCTGCGTTCCTGCTCTGGTTGAACGTGTTCTCGAGCTAAGCGTGCTCGCGAAGAGCGCCAATCTTGGTCTCACCATCGACGCCGAAGAAGTCGATCGACTGGAAGTGTCGCTTTTGATCTTCGAGCAGCTGCTTGCGGCGTCGGAGACATCCGGATGGGATGGCCTTGGCCTTGCTGTGCAAGCGTATCAGCGCCGCGCAGTTCCGGTGATCGATTGGGTCTACACGGCAGCGAAATCCCACGATCAAAAGATCACGGTTCGCCTCGTCAAAGGCGCGTACTGGGATAGCGAAATCAAACGCGCGCAAGAGCTCGGTCTCGAGAGCTATCCGGTGTTCACGCGCAAAGAGCACACCGACATCAGCTATCTTGCCTGCGCCCGTAAACTTCTCGCCTACGGAGACCGGATCTATCCGCAGTTTGCCACGCACAATGCCCATTCCGCCGCCGCGATCGCGCACATGGCGGGTGATCAACGAAACATGGAATTCCAGCGCCTGTATGGCATGAGTGACGGCCTACATCAGATCCTTGCCGACAATCTTGGGTTCAAAATTCGAACGTACGCTCCTGTCGGTCGCCACAAAGACCTCCTCCCCTATCTCGTGCGGCGCTTGTTGGAGAACGGGGCCAACAACTCATTTGTGAACCAGCTCCTGGACGCTTCTGTGTCTGATGAGGACCTGATCGAAGACCCGATCTCCATCGCGAGTGTGCATGCCTACACTCCGCATCCCATGGTCCATGCGCCGCGCGACCATTTCGACGGACGACGTCTCGCCGCTTCTGGTCTCGATCTCAGCCAATCAGACATCGCCGCCAGGTTCGAAGCGACGCCGCTACCGACGGACCTGGAGGCTGGCGGGATCATCAACGGCGCCGAAAGTATCGGTCCCGCGCAACAAATCTACTCCCCCAGCAATCCGTCCCATCTGGTAGGAACCATTAGGGAGTCCACCGAAGCTGAAATAGAAACGGCGCTCCAGGCGAGCGTGGAAAGCGCCTGGCCGGACCAATCACCAGCTTTTCGCGCCGTAGCGCTCCGCCGTGCCGCGGGTCTTTTGGAACGAGAAAAAGAACGCCTTATGGCGCTGTGTGTAGCGGAAGCCGGCAAGACCTGGATAGACGCGGATGCGGAAATCCGAGAGGCCATCGACTTTCTTGAATACTACGCCAATCAGGCTGAGCGGCCGGAGATAAACGCGCTGCAACCGCTTGGACCAGTGGCCTGCATCAGTCCGTGGAATTTCCCGCTTGCCATCTTCCTCGGCCAGGTGAGCGCAGCGCTGGCGGTCGGCAATTGCGTGCTCGCCAAACCAGCGGAGCAGACCCCCTTGATCGCGTTTGAAGCAGTGAAATTATTGCACGAGGCTGGCATCCCGCATGATGCGCTTCACCTGCTGATTGGCGATGGACGCATTGGGGCAGCACTCACCGCAAGCCCTGAAATCAATGGCGTTTGTTTCACCGGATCAACGCAAACCGCCAAGCGAATTGCCTCGACACTGGCTGAGACCGGACGAGGAACAATTCCGCTTATCGCCGAAACGGGCGGTCTGAATGCGATGATCGTGGATTCGACCGCCCTGCTCGAACAGGCGGTGAAAGACGTGGTTGAATCTGCATTCCAGAGCGCCGGGCAACGCTGTTCGGCCTGCCGGATTGTTTGCGTTCAGGAAGACATTGCTGATGCCTTTAACACTATGCTGGCAGGCGCGGTGGTGGACCTTACTGTTGGCAACCCCGCCGAGTTATGCACCGACCTTGGATCCGTGATCGATCTGGATGCGAAAACGCGCATTGATGCTCACGTGGACGCCATGCGCCAACACTTCCTCGTGGTGGCAGAAGGCAAGTCGGAGACGCCTTCAGGCGGCACCTTCATCAATCCAATCGCCTTTGAACTCCAGCAGATCAGCGATCTCAAGGAAGAGATCTTCGGGCCCGTGCTGCATATCGTTCGGTACAAGGCGAAGGATTTCGATCGCATACTCGCCGACATCAATACCCTCGGCTTTGGCCTGACCATGGGACTCCATACTCGCATGGACGCGCGGATCGAATACGTGGCCGCATGCGCCCAGGTCGGCAATCTGTACGTCAATCGCAATCAGATTGGCGCGGTGGTGGGCGTTCAACCCTTTGGGGGACGAGGCTTGTCTGGAACCGGCCCGAAGGCGGGCGGTCCCAATTATCTGGCGCGCTTGTGCCAGCGCCCCGCCGCTTCCGACACAGACTTAACGGTCAGCGGCGAGCACCTCCCCGGCCCCACGGGCGAAGACAACCGTCTGACCTACCACGCGCGCGGCCACCTTCTCTGCCTTGGCGGCGATGCACCGGACACGTTGGAGCGACAAATTGAGCGCGTGCAGGCCACCGGGAATATCCACGTAGCGCTCGAAAACCGCGCCTTGGATGATTTCGTCCTCCACGGCGATTTTGATGGCGTGGTCGCCGATGGCGAGCTGGTTGGGCCTGTATCCGCACTCCTTGCAAAACGCGAAGGCGCGATTCTCCCGCTCCTATCGGTGGACGATCAGAACGCTCGTTTTTGGGTGGAGAAAGTCGTCACGATAAACACCACCGCGGCGGGTGGAAACGCCTCACTTCTCGCCACCGTCTAGCCGCCGCCCCGGATCTATGCGGTTAGAGTTTGCCGTAGAGCGTGCTGCCAACCATCAATCAGCTTCGTGCGAACATCTGGCGCCATTTTCGGCTCAAACCGTTGCCCTGGAGCTGTCCGATTGCCCCATTCTGCCTCGCTGACCCATCCAAGCCGTATGCCCGCCAGTGCGGCGGCGCCGAGCGCCGTCATTTCCATGAAGTCTGGACGCTCGACCGGGCGATCGCAAATGTCCGAAATGAACTGCATCAACCAGTCATTGGCGGCCATACCACCATCCACACGCAATACCGAGACATCGGCGCCATCTGCGGAAAAGGCCGTCAGCAAATCATTCGTCTGGTACGCCGCTGACTCCAGACCGGCGCGAACCATGTGCGCCGCGCTCGCGGCCCGGGTGAGCCCAGTCACGCTGCCCCGCGCATTCGCATCCCAATGCGGCGCGCCAAGTCCGGTAAAAGCTGGAACGATGTAGACACCAGCATTATCCGGCAGGTCCGCGGCCATTCGTTCGCTCTGCGCAGCATCCGCAATTAGCCCCAACTCGTCGCGCAGCCATTGGATCACGGTGCCCGCATTGAAGATCGCGCCCTCAAGCGCGTAGGCCGTCCCGCCACCTTCGATTCCGTACCCCAGCGTACCAAGAAGACGGTTTTCTGACGCCGGCACGTCCTGACCTGTGTTCGCGACCAGGAAAGCACCCGTACCATAGGTTATTTTCGCAGTTTGCGGCGCGAGGCATCCCTGCCCGACCAAAGCTGCCTGCTGGTCGCCAATCGCCGACAGGATCGGGATGGCGCGCCCGAACAAGGCAGGATCCGTCTCGCCAAAATGCGCGCCGCTGGGCTTCACATCGGGCAAAAGCGCTTCCGGCACATTCAACATGTTCAGCATCTCGCTCGACCAATCTGTATTGGCATCCACGCTCAAAGGATAGAGCAGCGTACGAGACGCATTGGTCAGGTCAGTTGCGTGGACGCCGCCGCTGGTCAGCCGCCAGATGAGATAGGAATCCACGGTTCCGAACGCGAGTTCGCCTGCTTCCGCGCGCGCTCGGGCGCCTTCGACATGATCCAGCAGCCAGGCAACCTTGGTGCCTGAAAAGTAAGGATCGATCAGCAGTCCCGTTTCCTGTTGAACCTTCGACTCAAACCCCTTGGCTTTCAATGCCTCGCAGCGATCTGTCGTCCTTCTATCTTGCCAGATAATTGCTGGCGCGATCGGTGCCGATGTTTGTCGGTCCCAGACAAGCGTGGTTTCGCGTTGGTTGGTGATCCCGATCGCGGCGATGCGCTCCGCACCGCCAATTTCTGAGATCACTTTGTGGCAGACTTGGAGGGTCTTTTGCCAAATCTCTTCGCCGTCCTGCTCAACCCAACCATCGTCTGGATAGGTCAGCGGCACCTCTGCTTGCGCGAGACTTACAGGCGCGAACGATCGATCGAATGCAATCGCGCGCGTCGAGGTTGTACCTTCATCAATCACCAGAATGAGGTCAGGTTCCGCCATAAAATCCTCCGCAGCTTTCATCGGTGCTGATCGCGGTCGATCAATACTTGATGATCGCTACGCTCGTCTCAGCGTGTTCGTTTTCGAACAAACTCTTGAGCGCTGTCAACCACTTCAGGCTCCCTATCTCAATAGCAAACAGGAATATTCGAATTCGCACTCACTTTTATCGTTTACGAACATAACAGGTAAGCTTAGGACGTCTGTGACGAAATAGGATTTACGCCTTGTACGACATCCTGATTATTGGCGGCGGCATCAACGGAGCTGGCATTGCACGCGACGCAGCAGGCCGCGGCCTTAAAGTACTATTGTGCGAAAAGGACGACCTCGCTTCACACACCTCCTCGGCCAGCACCAAGCTCATCCATGGCGGATTACGTTATCTCGAACACTATGACTTCGCGCTGGTTCGGAAGGCCCTGATGGAGCGCGAGGTGTTGCTGAAAGCAGCCCCCCACATCATTTGGCCTCTTCGATTCGTACTGCCTCATCACAAAGATCTCCGCCCATCCTGGCTGATACGGCTGGGCCTGTTTCTCTATGATCATCTTGGCGGGCGTAAGCTCCTTCCCGCAACGAAGACTCGCAAAAGATCGAACAGCGACCTCTTTGCGCCATTAAAACAGGAATTCACCAAAGGTTTCGAGTATTCCGATTGCTGGGTAGAGGATGCGCGTCTGGTCGTCCTGAACGCTATGGACGCTGCAGATCGCGGCGCGACCATAATGACGCGGACAGAATGCCTTGGCGTTGAGCGAAGGGACGACGGTTGGGCCGCAACCTTGCGCGTTGACGGGCAACCCGACCTGACGGTCGAAGCCAGAACCGTCATTAACGCCGCTGGTCCCTGGGTCGATCATGTCGCCGGGATTGCTGGTGTGAAATCCAGCAATGCCCCTCAGGTTCGACTTGTAAAAGGTAGCCATATCATTGTCCCCAAACTGTTCGACGATGAGCGCTGCTTCATCTTCCAATCCGGCGACGATCGAATTGTGTTCGCGATCCCTTATGAGGACAATCGCTTCACGTTGATTGGAACAACCGACCTCGCCTTTGAAGGCGACCTCAATCAAGTCAAAGCGTCGCCTCACGAAATCGACTATTTGTGCAATCTCGCGAACGAATATTTCGACCAGAAAATCAGTGCCGATGATGTCGTTTCCACCTATTCGGGCGTGCGTCCCTTGTTCGAAGATCAGGCTGAGAATGCGTCATCTGTGACGCGTGATTACGTCCTCAAACTCCAAGGCGGAGATGACGCTTCATTCTTGTCCGTCATTGGCGGCAAGATCACCACCTATCGAAAACTCGCCGAAGACGCCCTGAAAGCGCTCAAGCCAGCCCTGCCTCAACATGGCGGCGACTGGACCGAGCACGCGGCGCTGCCTGGAGGCGATATTCCTGACGCTGATTTCACTGTGTTCGAAAACCAATGCGCTGAGACCTATGATTGGCTGGATCAGCCGACACGGCACCGCCTTGCCCGCACATATGGCACGCGAATTCATGCAATCTTGAGGGAATGCAAATCACCAACTGATCTGGGCGAAAACTTTGGCGCGGGACTTTATGCAAAGGAGGTGGACTATCTCATCGAGCAAGAATTTGCTCGAACTCTGGAAGACATCATAGAGCGTCGAACCAAGCTTGGCTTGCACATGAGCCCGGAAGACATCAACACGTTTCAGGCCCGGCTCAAAACCCGGCTTGCAGCCCAAACGCAATGATCAGATTTGCGAGGATCTTAGCGCTCGCATCCGCCTGAAATTCGCATAAGACATACACAAGGCCGAATAACAGAATACACGGCACCAGCATCACAGAGGTTCACGGGAGGACCTTCCAGCATGGACGCACTACAAGTCGGCATCTTCTTTTTCATTACGGCCGTGATTGGTTTTCTAACCTATCTCAACTGTCGAAACGCACCGTCGGGAGATCGTGGATCGGACCACGATTACTTCCTCGCGAATGGCGGCCTCAGCTGGTATTTCGTAGCGGGCTCCATCACGCTGACCAATCTTTCAACGGATCAGCTGGTCGGTATGAATGGGAACCAGATGCTGCTGCTCGCCTGGTGGGAACTGGCGGCCGTGGCAGGCCTGCTCATCCTCGCTTACGTGTTCATCCCGATCTATTACCGCAACAATTGCACGACGACGACGGAACTGCTTCAGCGGAAATACGACAACAAGCATATTCGGGCCGTAATCTCTGTTCTGTTTTTGCTTGGGAACCTGTTTATTTTCCTGCCAGCTATTCTGTACGGCGGCTCGTTGTTTCTGAAATCCACAACGGGTGCAGACTTTTCAGGCCTGCTTGGCGAACGATTGTTCGTGGGCACCGCAGTGGAAGTCGACTCCACCATTTTCGTGATGGCCATCACCTTCGCCATCGTTGGCGCCTTATACGCCATTCTCGGCGGCCTCCGCGCCGTCGCGGTGTCCGATACGTATAGCGGGATTCTCATTCTCTCACTCGCAGTCCTGGTTGTGATCCTGGCCCTGAACGCCATTGGTTGGGATTTCTCTGGCGTGCCAGCAGAGCGCATGAATATGTTCATCGGCAGCAAGCTGGAGGATGGGAGCGAGACCCCTATTCCCTGGCATACACTGCTCACCGGTATGATCTTCATTCAGATCTTCTACTGGAGCACCAATCAAACCATCACCCAGCGCGCGATGGCCTCGCCGAGCGTTGAGGAAGCCCGCAAAGGCATCCTCGCTGCGGCGGGCATACGTCTCCTCATCGTACCCGTAATCGCAGTGGTGCCCGGCGTCGTCGCCTACAAGCTGTATGGTGATGTCGGCGATGCAGCCTATGGAATGATTGTGGGGGACATCCTGCCGCCAATTCTCTCAGGCGCCTTTGCAGCAGCGATTGCGGCGGCGGTTCTGACAACCTTTAACTCCATTTTGAACGCATCGGCAGCGCTCTACGTCTGTGACTTCCATGAGTCCTACATCGACGAAGCCCGAGACGTCCCGAAGCTCAGCATGTATGTCTCGGTTGCAATGACGGTTCTTGCGATTGCGCTGGTTCCAGTTTTTGCTTCACAGGAAAGCATCATCAATACCGTGCAGCAGCTTTATGGCTTGCTCTCGATGCCAATCCTGTCTGCTTTCATTGTCGGTCTGGCGTTTCGAAATGTCAGCGCATGGGCGGCCATTCTTGGCGTCGTCACCGGGGTTGTGGCTTACGCGGTCTTCAGCTTCAAACTGTACCGCTATGTCGGAATTTCGCCGAGTGAAGGCTTAGGCGCATCGCTCGCAAGCGTGCACTATATCCACTACATGTTTGTGACTTTGGTTGTCAGCATCGGCACCGCGCTGCTGACCAACCTGATTATTTTTGGCCGCAAGGCCGAACTCACGATCGGACGGTCTGCGCCGGCACCCGCTCAATAGGACGGTCTAGGCATCATCCGCGACGTGGAGCTCCATCTCGGCCTCCCGGATGGCTTGCATAAAGGCCTCCGGAGGCGCCTGATCGGTGTAAAGGTGGTCGATGTCCGAATAGTCGCCCAGCCTCACCATGGCGCGGCGCCCAAACTTGGCTGCATCAGCAACCAGGAAGACGGTGCGTGAGTTTTGAATAATCGCCTGGGCCGAGCGGATCTCCTGATAGTCGAAGTCGAGAAGCGTGCCATCTTCATCGATACCGCTGATGCCGATCACACCGATATCGAGCCGGAATTGTTTCAGGAACTCAGTCGTCGCTTCACCAACAATGCCGCCATCAGACTGGCGAACAAAACCGCCAGCAATCATAACATCCGACCCATCGGTCTCGCGCATCATGTTGGCGATGTTGATATTGTTGGTGACGATGCGCAGATCGTTGCGGCCGACCAGTTCTGCCGCGAGCGCCTCCGTCGTGGTTCCAATGTTCAGGAACAAAGACGCGCCGTCGGGAATACGTTTGGCGACCATGCGAGCGATCTTGCGCTTGCCATCCATGCCCTCTTGCAGGCGATCCTGATAAGGCTGGTTGTAGGCATTGCCGATGCGCCCGGCACCACCATGGAACCGTTCGATCAAGTCTAGCTCACATAGCAGATTGATATCCCGGCGAATGGTTTGCGGAGTCACCCCAAAATGGCGCACGAGCTGCTCGGTTGCAACATAGCCCTGCGAACGGATCAGCTCGAGGATTTCCTTTTGCCGCCCCGGAAGATTGGATACATCAGCGTCGCTCATTTCCACCTACTTTCTTCGGTTCCGCTTTGGTGAGATGCCCGGACAAGTTCCGTTTCGCACGCCAAACCGCAGATCAAATCGCCTCAAAATGATAAATCAAACAAGTCTCTGGATGCAGCAAAGGCACTTGCAATCCGACATGCTCTAGCGCCTCACCCGGCAAAACAATCCCCTCCTCGTTGAGGCTCAACGCCTCTAGAACCGAGGGGCGTGACACCGACCGGACCTTTTTCGGCCAGGCGATTTTGGTGCGATAAGACTTGCTGCGATCCAGACCTGGAACATAGAATCGCCCTGGCAACGTCTCGCGATGACCGGTCATATTGCACCAGGAAAACAGGGCCTCTGACTGGTCGGGCGCCACGACCCCCACGGCATTGACGTGCTCTGGCGTATCCAGTCGATAAAAGTCGCCGCCATGGATGAGGGCGCGATGCTGTTTATGCAGGGCGATACCCGCTTTCAGGATGTTGAGATTGTCTTGGCTCTCCGACAACAGGTTGAGCTCCATCCCCATGTGTCCGAACAGCGCCGTCGCGACGCGCATCTCCATCTTGAGACGGCGTCCGGTAATGTGACAGGTTTCCGGCCCGACATGCGCGCCCATAATCTCGAGCGGGAAGAAATGCGATGCCCCGCGCTGGATGCTCTGACGATCAAGCGCGTCGTTGCTATCGGATGTCCAGATCCGGTCCGTGCGCTGAAGAATGCCATAATCGGCCCTGCCGCCGCCGGATGAGCAGCTTTCAATCTCCAGATCAGGATGCGCTGTGCGTACGCGGTCGATCAACGCATATAGCGCGCTTGTCTGCCGACTAATCGCTGGGCGGCCACGACTGCCAGGGTGATGAACATCCCG
Source organism: Hyphomonadaceae bacterium (assembly GCA_043513745.1). Classification (GTDB taxonomy): domain Bacteria; phylum Pseudomonadota; class Alphaproteobacteria; order Caulobacterales; family Hyphomonadaceae; genus Henriciella. Next base: position 2,350,365 of record CP121341.1, on the reverse strand, counting down.
GTTCATGTCCCATTTCACATAGGAGATATCATGGTTGCTCAGCAGTTTGTGCAGGCGCTCAAAAAGGTGCTCACTGACTTCTGGTCGCGTGAGATCGAGCACGTACTGCCCCCGAAAGGGCACTTGTTCGACCCCCTCGGCTTGGAGGATCCAGTCCGGGTGCTTGCGAAACAGCTCGCTGTCCGGGTTGACCATTTCAGGCTCGAACCACAGCCCGAACTCCATGCCCAGCGACGTGACGTGTTTGATCAGCGGCTCTAACCCCTCCGGGTAGACATCCTCAGATGGCCACCAATCCCCGAGCCCGGCTTTGTCGTTTCGGCGAGCCCCGAACCAGCCATCGTCAAGAATGTAGCGCTCCGCGCCGACTTCCGCTGCTTTTTCAGCCAGCTTAAAAAGCTTATTGGCATCATGATCGAAATAGACAGCTTCCCAGGTGTTATAATGGATCGGACGCGGTTTGCGCTGAACACGACCATCCATAATCGTGTGCTTGAGATGGTGATGAAACTTACGAGAGAGCGCGCTGAATCCTCGGCCATCAAACCCAGCAAAGAGGCACGGCGTCCGGTAGGTTTCGCCTGGCGCTAGAGACAGCTCCCCCGGGAAAAAATATTCCCCCATCTGAACGAACGCCCGGCCATCACTCAGTCGATCAACGCGAACGCGGCTGTTTCCGCTCCAGCCGAGATGAAATGCGAAACATGGCCCGGCCTGCTCGTTCGTTTCGGCAGCGCCCAGGACGAGGCCCGGGAAACTGTCGTGGCTCGTGCGACCGCTCTTGTTCTCGCGAACGTAGCTGCCGAGAAATGGCGCGACTTCTTCGAGCTGAAATTCTCCCGACCAACGCCCGGTAAAACCAAACAAGCGCGTGGCCCGCGGATCCAGCGGTAAATTCGCGGACGCACACCAGTCAATCGCGAGACCGTCGGTTCCGAAATTCTCGATCTCGGTCTGACAGGTCATCACGCTGCTGCCGGGATCGACGCCAATCAGATGTGTCGCTCGCACTTTCGTCGTCTTATCTTCGCAGACAATTTCGACCTGGTTTGGGTCTGACTGGCGCACCTCTGTGACGCGGAAAAAGCTCGCCCAGGCGGTTCCATTCCGGTGCGCCGAGAAACCTGGGGAGCCGGAGACTCCGGCTCCGGTTTCGTTCAGGAGCGAGCTCTCGACTTCGGCATCAGCGCTTCCGGGTGCGTGCTGACGAGACATCATGCGCAAGAGCAGCTCAGGATCCGACTGGACGAGCTTCTCCCCCCAGTACAGGGTGCATGGCCGGGCACCGACAGCACAGTTCAGAACAAGGCTGGTATTGCCAGCTGTCAGCGTGACAAAGTCAGATGACCCATTCATGTTGCCCTCTTCCAAATCGCAATCGCTTTCCTCTTCGAGACATTCTGCAAAGAACACAAATGTTGGAAATAGGAAACACTATTGTCGTATTCGAAGATATGAAGTGGGAAATATACACTCGCCTGGTAGCAGATTACGTTTTTGCGGCGCCCCACGCTCTCCGTTTTACTCAGCCATACCTCGGCATAAGGTGCAACAATCTCTCGATCCAGCATAGCCATTTCCGGCGTGATCGAATACGAACGCTCTAAGGAGCCAATTACCAAATCTGACTCAGACACAGGCCGGAAAAGACACGATGGAAGACCAGTGGACAATTCTTGAGCGCACCGCTTCGGGCCGGGACGTTCACCGCCGTCATCATCAGAAAAGCGATGGCCGCGACCTCTTTCTGTACGGTTTCAAGAGCCATGAAGGCGCCCGAGTTCCCGGTGAAGATCTTCAGACGATCCAGGGGTCGGAGCTGCGCCGTCACCCACTACGTGGCGACTGGTCAATTTATGCCGCGGGCCGTCAAAACCGAACCTTTAAGCCGGGCGCCGCAGCCAATCCACTTGCGCCAAGTGTGCATGGTGCGCCGCTGACCGAGATCCCATTCGAATCCTTCGAATTGGCGGTGTTCTCAAATCGGTTTCCCAGCCTCTTTCCTGGCGCAACCGAACCGACCCGTTCGGAGCTCGAGATGCACGCCGCGCGCGGTGCCTGCGAGGTAATCGTCTATTCACCCGAACCAGACGGATCACTAGCAACGCTGAGCCAGGATAGACGCCGCCTCCTGCTCGCGGCCTGGATCGATCGCTATCAAGCGATGTTCGACGCTGGCTGCGCCTTCGTGCTTCCCTTTGAGAACCGCGGCGATGAAGTTGGCGTGACGCTGCACCATCCGCATGGACAGATCTACGGATTCCCTATCGTGCCGTCGCCGCAGCAGATCGCGTCGGATGCGTTCGAACAAGGTTATGATCTCGCCGCTGATGTGAAAATCTGGGGTGACGCGTATCGCATCGCAGAAGCGGGAGGGCTTGCCTCCTATTCACCGCGCTTTGCTCGTTTCCCCTACGAAGTCTGGATTTCCGCCTTAGAACCCGTGTCCGGCCCCTGGGCCTTGAATGAAGAGCAATCCGACGGCTTTGCGCACCTACTTGGCGACACGGTGCGCCGATATGATGCGTTCTTCGGACGCGAAACGCCCTGCATGTTGAGCCTGCACGCCGCGCCTTATGGCCGTGATGGAAAGTTCCAGTTCACCGCTCAATTCTACCCGCTCTTGCGAGCGCCAGATCGCGTGAAATATCTAGCGTCGGTGGAACAGGCGACCGGCGTGTTCACCGTCGACGTCATGCCAAGACAGGCCGCCGACGCCTTGCGAGGAGCGGTATGAGCCTCTCCGCTCAATTCGTTGCCGTCTATGGCCGCGCGCCGACTGCGACCGCATCCGTTCCTGGACGAGTCAATCTGATCGGCGAACATACAGACTATAATGGCGGCGCCGTTCTACCCGCCGCGATCGAGCGTAAAATTGACATTGCCTTCGCCCCCAACGGCTCATCCACGACATCCATTCAGTCTACGCGCTTCAACGGCAGAATTGAACGCCCCACAGGCGACCCGAAACGCAATGAATGGACCGATTATGCGATGGGCGCGCTTTGGAAGGCCGATGCCCTTGGCTGGCTGTCAGGCGGCGTCGATCTGCTCATCAAGAGCAACGTACCAGATGGCGCCGGGGTGTCTTCGTCAGCTGCGTTGATCACGGCGATTCTGCGCGCTGCGGCGGAGTCTGCAAACGTCAAAGCTGATCCGGTCGATGTCGCGAAGCATGCCCGCGCCGTCGAGAATGAGTATATCGGCATGCCGTGCGGAATCATGGACCAAATGGCGGTCGGCTTGGCCAGTCCCGGCTCTGCCCTCGCCCTCAATACGCAGGATCTCAGCTTTGAAGTAATCGACATTACTGCTGGTTGGAGCTTTGCCGTCATTCATTCTGGCATTCGTCGAGAGCTTGCAGACGGACGCTACAAGGCGCGTTTCGAAGAGTGTCAGAGCGCAGCCGACGCATTGGAAACGGACACGCTCTGCCTCCTGGATTCCGCGCAACAAGACGCGATGGAGGCACTGCCGGACCCGCTCAAAAAGCGCGCGCGACACGTCACCAGTGAACACTTGCGAACGGTACAGGCCATCGCAGCGATGAAGGCGTCCGATTTCGAAGCATTTGCGCGCTTAATGAATGAAAGCCACCGCTCTTACGCTGAGGACTTCGAGGCTTCGACCCCAGAAATAGACGTGCTCATCTCCGACGCGGTGTACAGCGGAGCGCGCGGAGCTCGACTGACAGGAGGCGGCTTTGGGGGCTGCATTGTCGTGCTGTTGGAAAGCCACCTGGAAGCCGACTGGATCGGTGCATTTCTGGACCGTCATCCGGGCACATGGCAGGTTTGATGACGACGGCGACTGCACTGGACGCATCGATTCGAATTGAATAAGGCCGGTCAGGGACAGCAACTTGTGCATGTCGTGGGGCGCCTCGCCAACGCACAAATCGAGAGAAAGATAGCTGGAACTTTGACCTTTTCTGACAAGGTGCGCGCAGCGCTCGACAACAAAACCAAACCTATTGGCTCCCTGGGTGTGATTGAGGCGCTTGCGGCGCAGATCGCAGAGATCCAGCAAAGCCTGACGCCCTCCGCGGACAGCTGCACGCTCACCATCTTCGCCGCCGATCACGGCATGGCAGAAGCGGGCGTTTCCGCCTTCCCGAGTGAAGTGACACGGCAAATGGTGATGAACTTCCTGGATGGCGGCGCGGCGGCAAATGTCTTTGCACGCAGCGTTGGCGCAGGCGTGCAAGTTGTAGATGCAGGCGTATCGGGCCCACCAATCTCACACCCGCGTCTGATCCAGAAACGTATCGCTCCGGGCACCCGAAACGCCATCTCCGATGCAGCGATGTCTTCCGATCAACTGGACGACGCCCTTACAGCTGGGGCGGATCTAGGGCGCGCGCTGACCAGCGACGTTGCGTGTTTCGGTGAGATGGGCATCGGGAACACCTCTGCCGCAAGCCTGGTTTCAGCCAAGGTGCTTGGCATAGAAATCGAAACGCTGATCGGACGCGGAACAGGTCTCGACGATGCAGGGCTGTCGCGCAAATCCACGCTTTTGAATCAGGCAGCGGACCGTACGTCGCCTCAACTCGAGGTGACGGTAGCCCTACAAGAATATGGCGGCTTTGAAATCGCCATGATGTGCGGCGCGATGATCGGTGCATCAGAGGCCGGACGCATCGTCATTGTTGACGGCTTTATCGCCACCGCAGCCGCGTTATGCGCACTTAGACTCCACCCGGAGTGCTCGAAGAATTTCATCTACGCCCATTGCTCTGCTGAGTCCGGACACCGGAAGGTCCTAAACGCGTTGGAGGCGCGACCATTGTTGGATCTGGACTTGCGCCTCGGTGAAGGCACAGGCGCCTTGCTGGCATGGCCTTTGGTCAAAGCCGCCGCTGCGATGCTGCGCGAAATGGCCAGCTTTGACTCCGCCGGTGTGAGCGGTCCCGGATGAGGAACGAAGTCGCCATCTTCCTGCTGTCCATTCAGTTTCTGACCCGCCTCCCAGTGCCGGCGTCGGATCTATACTCGCCGGAGCGTTTGAACGCGACGCCGCGCTACTACCCATTGGTCGGCGGTCTCTTGGGAGCCATGATCGCAGCGACGTTTTGGGGATTAAGCCTGGTATTGCCGACGAGCCTGGCCCTCGTGCTGACGATGGCGATCGGCCTTTTGCTGACCGGCGCTTTCCACGAGGACGGACTTGCTGACACGTTTGACGGCATTGGCGGCGGTCGCGACCGCAACACTGCGCTGACCATTATGAAGGACTCCCGGCTGGGCACTTATGGCACGGCAGCTCTTGTGATGGCCCTTGCCCTCAAATTCGCGAGCCTGATACCTCTACCAGACCTTTGGGTCATCGTCGCGCTGATCTCCGGACAATGCCTGAGCCGTTTGTCGAGCGTTCTGGTCATCGCGACCAGCCGATATGCGCGCGCCGAAGGCAAAGCGAAACCCGTCGCCGAGACCCTTTCTGGCTTCAGCTTGATGGTCGTCATCCTAACCGGCATCGTGACGGTCACGGCAGCGGCTTTCTTCCTACCCTTGAGCTCAATCGGCGTGGGACTGGTGGGTGCTACTGCCGGACACATCGGCATGCGTCTTCTGTTTGAGCGCAAACTCGGTGGCTACACGGGCGACACGCTTGGAGCGGTTCAGCAAGCCAGCGAGATCGGGTTCTATCTGGGACTAGTCGCATGGCTGTCCTAATGTTGCGCCACACCACGCCGCGGGTCGCGCCGGGGACCTGTTACGGACATACCGACCTCGATGTCGCTGACAGTTTTGATCATGAGGCAGCGCAGGTTCTCGAGCGCTTGCCGGGCGCGGGCGCAATTGTATCAAGCCCGCTCCAACGCTGCCGCAAACTCGCGGAACGGATCGCGACACGTCACAACGTGAGCGTAAGATTGGATGCACGCGTGATGGAGATGGATTTCGGAACCTGGGAAGGTCGGGCCTGGTCTGATATTCCGCGCAATGAGCTCGACGAGTGGGCTGTAAACTTTTTCCGGGCCCGGCCGCATGGCGGCGAATCTGTTGAGACGCTGAAAACCCGCGTTGATGCTGCGCTTCTGGACATTCAGTCGACACAGGTCCAGACCCTCATCATTACGCATGCAGGAGTCATCCGCTCCGCGCTCGCCAAAGGCACCGGAGTACAGGACTTTCAAACCGAAATCGGTTTTGGCGAATTCGTGCGCCTGCCGGAAACATCGCAGGAACTCAAATGAGCGACCCAGATCATCACAAAGCCGATATGCAAAAGCTGCAGGCGGAACAAAAACGCAAAACCTCTGAAGCACGCGATCCAGATCGCGGTCTTGTTCTCGTGCATACCGGCGATGGCAAGGGGAAGTCGAGCTCGGCGTTTGGCGTGATTATCCGCGCACTCGGATGGGGGAAGTCTGTCGGTGTGGTGCAATTCATCAAAGGCAAGTGGATCACTGGCGAGCGACAATTCTTCGATAAGCTCGGCAGCGTCGACTGGCACACCATGGGCGACGGCTTCACCTGGGATACTCAGGATAAAGACAAGGACATCGAAGCGGCGGAAGCCGCGTTCGCCAAAGCCTGCGTGATGATGTCCAGCGGTGACTATGACCTGATTGTCCTGGACGAGATCAACATCGCCATGCGTTACGATTACTTGTCAGCGGAAGCCGTGCTCGACGGCCTGAGCCAGCGAGCAACGCGCACCAGCGTGATCCTGACCGGACGAGATGCGAAACAAGAACTCTGCGACTACGCGGACCTGGTGAGTGAAATGCGGGAAGTGAAACACCCCTTCAAGGCCGGAATCAAAGCGCAGCGCGGTCTTGATTTTTAGTCCCCACCCGCGACACGCGCGGAAATTGACAAGCGCACATGCCTGTAGCATCTAACGCCACAGATGGTGCCATTCGAGAGAGTGGCTAAGAGGGAAGCCGGTTTAAATCCGGCGCTGTACCCGCAACTGTAAGCCAGTAGCGACGGGCCACTAAGCCACTGAGGAATTCCTTGGGAAGGCGGTCGGAAGCGAAGATTGGCGAGCCAGGAGACCTGCCATCGCGTCGTTCGTCCGGAGGCCGGGAAGAGTCTCAGCGGTCGGGAAGGTTTTAGAGACCTCTCCTTTGAAACGGCAGCAATATTGGCTTGGCCGCTCGCGCAGGTGTTCTGTGAGGCCATTGTGTCGTTTTCAGTGCGCCATTTTCCGGGCGGCGTGGCGCTGAGAGGGTTTTCCTCATGTACTTCAAAACCGCGCTACTCAGCGCCGTTTCCTTATCCATCGTCGCACCTGCACTCGCGCAAGGCGGTGATGAAACCACCACGCTGAATACCGTGATTGTCGAAGGCTCTCGCCTGAACCAAACCGACACGGAAATTGGATCATCGGTCAGCATCATCACAGCCGACGATATTGATCAGCTTGGCGTCGACTTTGTGCTCGATGCAATCGCTGCGGCCCCGGGCGTAACCATCAATCAGAATGGCGCATTTGGCGGCTCTGCATCTGTGCGGATTCGCGGCGCTGCGAGTGAACAGACTCTGGTTCTGATTGACGGTGTGCCGGTGAATGATCCATCCTCACCCGGCGGCGGTTTTAACTTTGCGCGTGTGGATACCGAGAGCGTTGAGCGGATCGAAATCCTCAAAGGCCCACAATCAACCTTGTGGGGAACTGACGCGATTGGCGGCGTTGTCTCAATTACGACTAAACGCCCTGAAGAAGGCGTCGGTGGCACTGCTTTTGCCGAATATGGAAGCTTCAACACGTTTCGTGGCGGCGCCTCCATTGAAAACGGGTCCGAGGCCGGCGACTTTCGTCTCGCTGTCACTGGAACCGACTCAGATGGCATCTCAAAAGCCGACGAAAACAACGGCAACACCGAAGACGATCCATTTGAATCGCTGACCGTGTCTGCGAAGGGCGGATTGAACTTTGGGAGCGATGCGCGCCTGTCCGCAGACATTCTCTGGACTGATGCTGAGTCCGCTTTCGACGGATTTGTATCGGGTGCGCCGCAAAGTGTCGGGGATTTGCCCGATGTTTCCGAAACCGAAGAAGTGTCTGGAAGTGTCTCGCTGACCGGGACGCTCTTCAACGGCAGTCTGGACAATCTGTTGCTGGTCGGAGTTTCCGAGATTGATCGGCAGAATTTCAGCAATGGCACACCAAGCTTCAACGCCACCGGGGATCGCACGATCTATCGCTATCAAGGCACGTTCGACGTGAACGAGACCAATACGCTAGCATTTGGCGCAGAGCGTGAGGAAACCGAATTTGACGGTAACGAGACGACGATAGACGGACTGTTCGGTCTATATGAGCTGCAAGCCACCGATGCCCTGACATTGACCGCAGGATTGCGATTTGATGACCATAGCAGTTTCGGCACGGAGACGACCGGACGTGCAGCAGCGGCGTACAATCCAAATCCGCAATGGACCTTCCGAGCCAGCTGGGGGCAAGGGTTCAAAGCACCGACCCTATTTCAATTGTCTGGCGGCGGCTTTGCAACTCCAAATCCGAATATTCAGCCGGAAACTTCGGAAGCGTTTGATGCAGGTATCGACTGGCGGTCCGCAGACGGGCGACTGGCCGCGAGCGTGACCGTGTTCGACACTGACATCGAAAATCTGATCGGCTACGCCCCGACTGGGTATTTCAATGAAGCAGAAGTCGAAACCAAGGGCATTGAGCTCACTGGGCGCGCAGACCTGACTGATTGGGCCAGCGTGGATGTCAGCTATGCTTACATTGACGCCACTGACACTGACGGTGATCAACTCAGACGTCAGCCAGAGCATTCAGGGGATGTCCGTCTCTCACTGGATCCGGATGGCCCATTCTCTGGCGCGGTTCTCGTTCGCTACAATGGCGAGGAACAAAACAGCGCAACCACGACGGTCGACAGCTGGACCCGCGTCGATGTCACCGGAAGCTACGATCTAAACGACCGTATCGAATTATTTGGACGGATCGAGAACCTGTTTGATGAGGAATATCAGCAGATCCGCGGCTACGGCACGCCGGATCTATCGGGATCCATTGGTATCCGCTTAAGGTACTGATCGGATGTTCAGGCTGACTTTTCTCATCGTTTGCATTGGTCTTGGCGCTTGCGGCAAGCCAGAGTCGGTGAGTTCCCCCTTGTCCGACCGACCGATGCGGATCGTCAGCCTGGATTTTTGCTCCGATCAGTATGTTCTCAAATTGGCTGATCGCGAGCAAATTCTCGCACTGTCACCGGATGCCGAGCGCGATTTCTCATTCATGCGATCCGAAGCCGATGGCCTTCCGAAAGTGCGCCCTCTGGCCGAAGACGTACTGATCCTGAAACCGGATCTTGTCGTGAGATCATATGGCGGTGGCCCCAATGCCGCTTCGTTTTTCGAACGCGCCGGAATTCCGGTTCTGCAAATCGGTTGGGCAACATCCATCCATGGTGAAGACGTCGGCACCATTCCAAACGTGGTTGCCGAAGTCGCCACCGGCCTGGGCCAGATCGATCGGGGAGCCGCATTAGTTCAGGAGTTCACACACCGTCTCAATCGCATAAAGGCCAGTTCAAGTGGAAAAACAGCGCTTTACATGACCCCCACCGGCGTCACCACGGGCGGCGAAACGATGGCCCACAAAATGATGCAAGCGGCCGGACTAGAAAATTTCATGGACCGCCCCGGCTGGCATAGTCTGCCTCTGGAGCGTCTCGCTTACGAGCGTCCTGAACTCGTGGTCGCAGCATTCTTCGAAGCAAAGACCAATCATGAAAACGTATGGAGCCCCTCTCGCCACCCAATTGCGAAGAGGGAGCTGACCGAAGCCCCTCGCGTAAATCTACAAGGCGCGTGGCTTTCCTGCGGAGGTTGGTTCATTCTCGAGGCCGTCGAGGCGTTGGCCGAGGGAGCGCAGATCGATGGTTGACCGCTGGCTTACTCCCGGCCTCTGCGCTCTATCTGTTCTGGCGATATTTGCGGCCTGCCTGCTCGGCTCAACCGCAATGCCGATCGAACGCGTGTTTCAGGCCTTCATCGGCGGCGCGGACGAAGCAGACCGATTGGTCGTCTGGACGATCCGCCTTCCTCGCGCACTTGCTGCCTTCCTGACCGGTGCGGCGCTCGGCATTAGCGGCGCCGCGCTTCAGGGCCTACTTCGCAACCCGTTGGCTGAACCAGGTGTTTTGGGCGTATCGGCATCGGCATCTCTCACCGCGACCTCTGCCCTTTATTTTGGGCTGGTTGCGTTCAATCCCTGGGTCTTGCCTTTCGCCGCAATCACGGGCGCGCTCATCGCCACAGCCTTGCTGGCCTTCGCTGCGACGCGCACACAATCGGTCGTGACCCTGATCCTCATTGGGGTCGGATTGTCGAGCTTCTCCGGCGCCTTGATGAGCCTCCTTATGAACCTCGCGCCCAATCCGTTTTCATTGGCAGACATGATCAACTGGATGCTCGGCTCGGTCGCCAATCGTAGCTTTGATGAGATCGGCCTTGCTTTGCCATTCATTGGCGGTGGCGTCGCCCTATTACTCGCCACACGGCGCGGCCTGTCGGCTTTGACGCTTGGCGAAGAAGCCGCTTCAGGCGTCGGACTTAACCTACAGCATCAGCGTATCTGGACCGTTCTGGGCGCAGGCCTCGCAACCGGTGGCTCCGTCGCGCTCGCCGGGGCGATCGGGTTTGTCGGCATTGTTGCGCCGCACGTCATCCGTCCGTTTGTGAAGCACGATCCCGCCAGGTCGCTCATTCCATCTGCGCTGCTTGCCGGGCTAATTCTGGTGATTGCGGACATTTTTGTTCGCATCCTGCCAAGCACGAACGAACTCAAGCTCGGAGTCGTTGCGGCTTTGATCGGTGCGCCAGCATTCGTCTGGATCGCAATGCAGAGGCGCGCCGGTCATGACTGATTTGATTGTTGAAACCCTCTCTCTGAAAGCGGGCGATGCAACGCTGGTCAGCGATGCGAGCTTCAAGCTCGCACCGGGTGAACTCGTTATACTGCTCGGCCCCAACGGTGCGGGTAAGACCAGCCTTATCAGAGGTGCGCTGGGGTTTCAGGCATTGGTATCGGGATCCGCCTCATTGGGGGGACAAAACACATCCAAACTCTCCCCGATTGAGCGGGCACGGCAAATCGCCTACCTGCCCCAGATTCGCCCCCTCGCCTGGCCCAATCAAGTGCACGACGTGGTTTCCCTTGGTCGGTTCAGCCATGGCGCAACGCTCGGGAAACTGACCGGAAGCGATGCCGCCGCCGTGGATCGCGCCATCGTGGCCTGCGACCTGACGCATCTGGCGCGCCGGACGACAGACTCGCTCTCAGGTGGCGAGTTGGCGCGTGTTCATTGTGCCCGTGCCTTCGCAACGGAGGCGCCGCTTCTGATCGCAGATGAGCCCACAGCCGCGCTTGATCCTCGCCACCAATTCCGCATTCTCGATCTGATAAAATCCTATGTCAGCGATGGCGGCGGCGCCTTGCTCGTACTTCATGATATCGAGCTGGCCGCCCGCTATGCGACGCGCCTCATCTGGATGAAAGATGGACAGATCATCGCCGATGGCCCACCTGCGGAAACGCTTACACCTGAGCGGCTATCCGACGTCTATCGCGTCTCTGCCAGGATTGAGGCCGGACGGATTATCATGGACGGCGCCTTATGATCGGCAGAGCGCTGATGCTGCAAGGAACCGGATCGGATGTTGGAAAGTCCATCCTGGTCGCAGCGATTTGCAGGATCGCAAAACAGCGCGGTCTGTGCGTCGCGCCGTTCAAACCGCAGAATATGTCCAACAATGCGATGGCTTGCCCGAGCGGTGGTGAAATCGGCCGCGCGCAGGCTTTGCAGGCTCGCGCCGCCGGGCTTGACCCACATGCGGATATGAACCCCGTCCTGCTGAAACCGCAAACTGATCGCACCGCGCAGGTGGTCGTGCACGGCAAAGCGCTCAACGCGATGGAGGCCGCTGATTACATGGCCTCGCGCGATCAACTCATGGGCGCCGTACTCGAGAGCTTTCAGCGGCTTATCGCGGCAAACGATCTCGTCATTGTTGAAGGCGCCGGTAGCCCGGCTGAAATCAACCTGCGGGATCGCGACATTGCCAATATGGGGTTTGCTCGCCGCGCCGGTGTCCCGGTGTGCCTTATCGGCGACATCGACAAGGGCGGTGTGATTGCCAGTCTGGTCGGCACACAGGACGTGCTTGCGCCTGAAGACGCCCAGATGATCGAAGGGTTTCTGATCAACAAGTTTCGCGGAGATCCTGCGCTTTTCGAAGACGGTGTGCGCGCCATTGAAGCTCGAACGGGATGGCCTTGTTTCGGGGTCGTCCCGTGGTTACGCGCGCCCGCGATCTTACCAGCTGAAGACGCGGTCGCGCTGCAAGACCTGCCTCGCTCTAGAACGGGCAGTTTGAAAGTCGTCGCCCCCATGCTGTCTCGCATCGCAAATTTCGATGACGCGGACCCGCTTCGCCTGGATCCTGGCATAGACTTTCGCTGGATCCCACCTGGCACGCCCCTGCCGCGCGATACTGATCTCGTAATTTTGTTCGGGACGAAATCGACCATTGGAGATCTGCGGTTCCTCCGCGAACAGGGATGGGATCATGACATCATCGCGCACGCGCGCACGGGCGGACGCGTGCTCGGAATTTGTGGCGGGTTTCAGATGTTGGGTACTGATATCTACGATCCGGATGGCCATGATGGCCCTGCCGGACATGAGGTCGGTCTTGGCCTCCTCGACGTGCGCACGGTCATGACCGGCGTCAAGCAGGTCGTTGCAGCGACCGGCAACTGCGCCCGCACCGGTGAGGCGATCAGCGGCTATGAAATTCATGTCGGCGAGACGGACGGTCCCGACACAGCCCAACCGTTTGCGATTGTCCGCGGACAGGCCGAAGGGGCGAGGTCTCCCGATAACCGAATTCAGGGCACTTATTTGCACGGCGTCTTCGAGGCGGATGGTTTTCGGCAGTCCTGGCTATCAGAAGCGGGCGCTCAACCTGACGCTGCGATGAATTTCAATGCCAGGATCGAAACGGCTCTCGACGATCTCGCGGAGGGCGTTTCACAAGCGATAGATGTCGACGCACTGCTCAACCTCGCCGCAACACCGGCGCTGGTGCGGAAGGATGCATGACCGGGCTGAGCTTGATCGCTGCGGCCTGGACGATCGAGGTCGTGTTCGGTTGGCCCGACTGGCTTCATAAGCGCGTTCAACATCCCGTCGTCTGGTTGGGAACCCTGATCGCCGCGCTCGACCGGACGTTTAATCGCGCGGGAAACTCTCGCCCTGTGCGCTATGCATCAGGCGTTATCGCAACGGTTTTCGTGGTGAGCGTGGCTGCGGGACTGGCTCGGTTGATTGGCGCCATCTTGCCAGAGAGTTGGTGGGGGTTCGCGATCGAAGCTCTTATTGCATCCAGCCTTATCGCTTCACGAAGTTTATACGCCCATGTGGCAGCGGTCTGGCAGTCGTTGGCGACTGGCGATCTTGACTCAGCGCGGCACGCCGTCGCCCAAATCGTGGGACGTGATCCCGCGACACTCCAGGAAGACGGGATCGTACGTGCCAGCCTCGAAAGTCTAGCCGAGAACGCTTCCGATGGCGTGATTGCACCGGTCTTTTGGGGAGTGATTTTCGGACTGCCAGGAATTGCTGCGTACAAGGCTATCAATACGTTGGACTCAATGATCGGTCATCGCAGCGACCGCCACGCGGAATTTGGAGGCTTCGCCGCTAGAGTGGATGATCTTGTCAATCTGATCCCGGCGCGAATGACCGGAGCATTGATCGCCCTCGCCAGCCTCAAGCCGTCCGCGTTTCACGGCATGGTTCGAGACGCGGGCAAGCACCGGTCCCCGAATGCAGGGTGGCCGGAAGCGGCAATGGCGGGTGGATTGGGTATTCGACTCTCTGGGCCGCGTTTCTATTCGGGTCAGATACATGATGAGCCGTGGCTCAATGGGAGCAAACGCGATCCCGGCGCTGTCGATCTCAAGCGCGGTCTGGCGCTTTATTGCGCCGCGGTGGGCTTGGCCGGCGCAGTGGTGATCGCATTACTTCTAGGGGTTCACTATGCGACCTGATTGGCAACATGGCGGCGCGATTGATCGCATGAAAACGGCGTTTCCCAAGGCGCCCACTCCTTGGATCGATCTCTCCACCGGCATCAATCCGTGGCCATATCGAGGAAGCGGTCTGGACGCAGCAGTTTATGATCGGCTTCCAACGCAGGCAGCGTACAACAATTGTCGAAATGCTCTTTCTGAAGCAATCCATGCGCCCACTGAGAGCATCTGCCTCGCGCCCGGAAGTGAATTGCTCATTCGGCTGCTGCCGCATCTTCTATCCTGTCGGCGGGTTGCAATTCTCGACCCGAGCTATGGCGATTATTCTGAGGTTTGGCGGCACGCTGGAAGCGACCTGATTGAAACCGAGGACCCTCTATCGCTTGCCGACAGCGTCGATGCGGTCATCGTCTGCAATCCCAACAATCCGAACGGGCGCGTGTTCGAAACGGAGCACCTTCTCCGCGCGCGAGAAAGACTCGCCGCTCGAGGTGGATGGCTCATTGTTGACGAGGCGTATTGCGACCTCACGCCCAGCCGAAGTTTAGCCGCGCATGGCGGCGCCGAAGGACTGATCATCTTGCGTTCGTTCGGAAAATTTTACGGCCTACCAGGCTTGCGATTGGGCGCCATTATCGCGCCTGTAGACCTGTTAAAACGGGTATCGCAACTATTCGGTGCCTGGCCGGTTTCAAGCGCAGCGCTGCAAATCGGGGCAGAGGCGTTTCGTGACCAAGTCTGGCAGCGAGATACGCGTGCTATGTTGCAATCCGCCCGGCAGGCGCTCGACCTGGTTCTTGAGTCTAACGCAATGCGAGTGATCGGAGGGACTGACCTGTTTCGCCTTATTCAGGTTGATAATGCCCACGCAGCCTGGCGGCATCTGGCGCAATCCGGACTGTATGTTCGGCGCTTCGAGAACATGCCCGCTCACTTGAGGATCGGCCTTCCCGCAAATGAGATCCAACTGGCGCGACTGAATGAGGCGCTCAGCCTTTTAGCTTGATCGGCAGGCCCGCAGCGACAAATTCAACCGTGTCGCAAACGTCTGCGACCCGTTGATTGAGCCGCCCTTGAGCATCGCGGAAGGCGCGCCCCAAAGGGGTTTCAGGCACCAGTCCCAGGCCGACTTCATTCGATACCAGGATGATGGATCCAGTGTGCTCACTCAGGTGCGCGCATAACCGCTCTGTCTCGAGGTCTACGTCCCGGTCGTGATGCATCAGATTTGATAACCACAACGTCAGGCAATCGACGACGCAAACCTTATCAGGCACGTCATCGCGCGAGAGCGTCGCAACAAGCTCCAATGGTGCTTCTATCGTGTCCCACCCAAGGCTCCGTTCCGACTTGTGACGCAGAATCCGAGCCTTCATCTCATCATCCAGTGGCTCAGCCGTCGCAACGAATACACGTTGCGTGTTCAGGCTTTCGGCAAGCTGCAGGGCGCGCCGGCTTTTTCCGGACCGCGCGCCCCCGAGAACAAATGTGCTTGGCATGAGCGACCGATCAACCGGCGGCTACTGCATCGTCGGGATGATGAAAGCCTGATCGCCAATATCACCTTCCGGCCAGCGCGAGGTGACCGTCTTGATCTTGGTCCAGAAGCGCACGCCCTCTGGCCCATGCTGATTGGTGTCACCGAAGGCTGAGCGTTTCCAACCGCCAAATGTGTGATAGCTGACCGGCACAGGGATCGGCACGTTTACGCCGACCATGCCGACATTCACCTGCGCCGCAAATTCGCGAGCGGCCCGGCCATTTTGCGTGAAGATCGCGACACCGTTCCCATATTGATGGTTGGAAGGAAGACGAGCCGCCTCTTCAAGGCTTTCAGCGCGGACGACTTGCAGAACGGGTCCAAAGATCTCTTCTTCATAGCTTCTCATACCAGGTTTGACATGATCGAACAAAGATGGACCGACGAAATAGCCATTCTCGTGACCTTGCAGCGTGTGGCCGCGCCCATCCAGTTTCAGATCCGCGCCTTCATCGACGCCCATCTGAATATAATCCTCGACCTTGGCTTTGTGCGCCGCAGAAACCACCGGGCCATAATGTGCCTCAGCATCGGTGGAGACGCCGACTTTCAGGCCGCGAGCCGCGTCCAGCATGCGCTCGACAAACTCATCGCCGGTTTTCTGACCGACCGTCACCGCAACCGGCAGCGCCATGCAGCGCTCGCCCGCTGAGCCATACGCCGCGCCGACAATATCTTTAACCGCCTGCTCCATATTGCAGTCCGGCAGGATGATGCCGTGGTTCTTCGCCCCGCCCATGGCCTGAACGCGCTTACCGTGCGCTGTCCCCGTCGAATAAACATACTGAGCGATATCGGATGAGCCTACAAAGCTGACGGCTTTGATATCCGGGTGAGTCAGGATGGCGTCGACGCTTTCCTTGTCGCCATTGATCATATTGAGCACGCCTTCCGGGGCGCCTGCTTCACGGAACAATTCAACCAGACGCAGTGGCACGCTCGGATCTTTCTCCGATGGTTTGAGAATGAACGTGTTTCCGCAGGCAATCGCCACGGCAAACATCCAGCACGGGATCATCGCGGGGAAATTGAACGGTGTGATGCCTGCAACAACGCCGAGCGGTTGGCGCATAGAGTAAACATCGATGCCGGGGCCCGCACCTTCCGTGTACTCGCCCTTCTGCAGGTGCGGGATGCCGCAAGCAAACTCAACCACGTCGATCCCGCGCTGCACGTCGCCTTTGGAGTCGGCGATGACTTTGCCGTGCTCTGAGGACAGCAACTCGGCAAGCTCATCGATATTGGCTTCGAGCAAGCGTTTGAACTCATACATCACGCGGGCGCGGCGCTGCGGATTGGTGTTCGCCCAGCCAGGAAGCGCCGCTTTTGCATTCTCCACAGCGGCCGCGACTTCGCCTTCCGTAGCCAGCGCGACACGGGCCTGAACCTCACCCGTGTTAGGATTGTAGATATCGCCAAACCGGCCGGACGTGCCGGCCACCTGTTTGCCGCCAATAAAATGGCTCACTTCGCGCATCGCGCTTCTCCTGTGATCTTGCTTTAGCGCCATTCTATAGCGCGCTTTCTTGGCCGGCCAACACCTTCGCGGAAAAATCGGATGGCCAAAACGAAAAGGGCGACCCGATACGGGTCGCCCTTCATCTTACGTCCCCCCGGCCCACGCCGGGATGTTAACGATTTACCAGCGCTTGGAGACCGTCACACCATAAGTGCGCGGCTCGGTCAGGAACACGTTGGTAAACAGACCTGAGCTATCATCAGTCAGGTAAGCACCGGTGATGACTTCTTCGTCTGTGAGGTTCTTGCCGAACAATTCGATCGACCAGTCATTCTCTGTGTTCATCAGCTCCAGAGACACGTTCACGTTATCCCAGCTTTCCAGAAGATCGCGGTTTGTGTTGAATGCCCGGCTAAACGCTTCCGCTTGGTAGTAGTAATCGCCACGAAGACGAATGTCCCAAGCGTCGTTAAAGACACTTTCCCAAGTGTACTCGGCGCCGAAGTTGAAGGTCGTTTCTGGTGTACCCGGCAGATTGTTGCCATCCAGGTTCTTCGCCTCACCGTCAAATGGGGTCAGACCCCCGATGGTTTGCATCACACCATTACCATCGATGTAAGTAATATCCGCGACACCAAAGGCGGCTTCTGCGCCAGCAAACGCGCCAGAGCAGAGGCCCAGAGTTGCACCAGGTGTTACGCCCGGAACAGTACCGGCCTGAATGGCCCCGAGTAGGGTCGCATAACCGGCCGCCGAGACAACACAATTCGATGCACCGACGAACTGCTTGAGAACGACGAGGTCGCTCCGGCCATTGGTTCGGTCGAGTGTGTCAACGCCCCAGGTGTCCACGATTTGCGCATCGAGGAAGCCAAGATTGGCGTTGATGACAAACGTCGATGCCGGGTTCCAGATCGTCTCCAATTCAAGACCCTGAATCTCAGCATCCACGTTGAAGTTTGCGGAGGTTCGATTGACGATCGCAGAAATCTGATAACCTTCATAGTTATAGAAGAACGCGGTACCGTTTAGCTGCATCGCACCACCGGCGAGCGTGTTCTTCGTCCCGATCTCATATGAATCGACGAATTCAGGATCAAACGCTTCCGCGAACAGGTTCACACCAGCTGGCTGCGGCGGATTGATACCACCGCCTTTATAGCCACGAGAATAGAACGCATAGAACAAGCTATCCTCTGACCAGGCCAGATCCGGGGACCAATCGACGCCGAGGCGACCCGTGGTTTCCTGGAAAGACGCGTTCGCAACACCTGCTCCCGCCAACGGATCGGCGACAACCGATGCCGGTACAGACAGGAAGGTCGGAATACGAAGCACTTCTTTCTCATCGTCGGTGTAACGCAGACCAGCCGTAATGGTTAGCTCATCGTTTACATCGAAGTACCCTTCACCAAACAGCGCGAAGCTGTCGAGCTTGTAAGGTGTAATCGAGCGGAAGTATTGCCGAGAAACACCATCGAGATTCTCAATCGGTGTTGCCCCAACGTTGGCGAAGCTTTCGATCGGGAAGGCGACCGGCCCACCTGCGCCGACTGACGCAGCGTTGGTTAGTGAGTTGAAAGCCGTAGAGGTGTTGAAGAACACATAGTAGCTTTCCTGCAGCGCTGGTCCTTGGTTGGTTTCACCATCAACCTTGATCGCGCCAAGATTAAAGTTGAACGGCCCATCGAAGTCGGACTGGAGCCGCAACTCGTGGGTAGTTGCTTCAGTTTCGGAGCCTGAAATATCCGCCGCACCGTAAAAATTGCTGGCGCCCAACTGTGGATCGCTCACGACACCACCGGGGAACAGAACCGGGTACAATGCAGCGACGCCTGCTCCACCAATTGGGTGGAACGCAGAGAACGGCCCGGGCGTTGTGTTGAACGGAACATCCGAAGACTGTTCGTTATAGTCTTCCTGCGAAATATTTGACCGCTCATTGTAGCTACCAAGATAAGTCACGGTAAGGCTGTCCGTCAGATCAAACTCGCCCTTCCAAGTCAGCAAGGTTTGCTCGGTTTCAAACGTCGGATCAAACAGCGCTTCGATAGCCCGCAAATCAGAAGGAATACCATCGGTGTTCGCATTCAGATTAATCGCGTTACCGGTGAGCGGATCAACATTACCGATCAAGCCTGCCAGGAATCCATACTGCGCACCGAGCGTCGAGGCGTTGTTCAAGCCTTCGAGAGAAGCGGGCGCTCCAAGATAGTTGTCGACACAACCTTGGCTCGTGATCAATTGGTCCACCGCTGAAATGGCGATGCCACCAAAGCTGGTTCTGGTCGGGTCCTGATCGCAAAGCTGCTTACCGGAGCGTAGACGCGAGTCATCTTCATTGAAGTGCTCGGCAATCAACAGGCCACGGAAACGATCGGTTGGCTCGAACGCCAACGAAGCGCGAATTGAATAGAGATCGCGGCTATCAACATCGTTCCCGGTGGTGAGATTTGTTACGTAACCGTCGCGCGAAAGGTAAGACCCAGCCAATCTCAGCGCTGCTTTTTCTCCAAGTGGGAAGTTAAGCATGCCCTTGGCTTTGACGGTGTTATGGTTGCCGTATGTCAGCTGCGCATCTGCCTGAAACTCTTCGAGCACAGGTTTGGCCGTAATGACGTTGACGACACCGCCGGTTGCGTTCCGTCCGTACAGAGTACCCTGAGGACCACGCAGCGATTCGACACGCTCAACATCGTAAAACTCTGCCTCAAAGAAACTATTCGTGAACAGCGGTACGTCATTCATGTGAATGCCGACGCCTGCGTCCGCGCTGGTCGTTACCGCATCAACACCGATCCCGCGAATCCGAAAGTTGAAGCCGCCAAAGTTCCCTTTTGTGAAGTTCACGTTCGGAATGGCCTTGACCAGATCTGGACCTCCAGCGAGCTGCATGGATTCCAGCATTTCTTCATCAAACGCGGACACAGCAATCGGAACATCCTGGATCGATTCCTCGGTTTTCTGCGTGGTCACAACCACCGTGCCGAGTGTACGCGCATCCTCGTCCTGATCCTGGTCCTGCGCCAGCGCAGATGGTGCCGCCAGACTGAGCGCCAGCGCGGACGCACCGGCGAGCAAGACGGAATTCGAGCGTCGTGAGACTTTCATAGATTTACTCCTCCCATGGCGCGAAGATTCATGGCGCCAAATATGATGTGTTTTCTGCGGATTTACGTTCTTTGCGCAAACCTCAAATCGATGACACGACGGGGAGCCCCTGCTTGTCAATGATTTACGCTGCGTCCGGTCGAAAAGTTCGCGGCGGTGTGTGACAAACTCCACAACCGCAAATGGACGCGAATCTACGGTTCTTTTCGGACAGATGAGCCCAGTGGATCCACGGAAGGTCGCGGCCAGGAAACAGAAAATGGTGCCCCCACACAGAATAACGAGAATTTTCTCATAGTTGAACATATCATCTCTACAACCTTCTGATACATTTATTTTTTCTTGACATGGACTTCTCACTCGAGAACATAAGATTCCAGACCTTCACAACACGAAGGGTGGACTGAAGGGTGGATAAAAGTTAAGAAAATAAGGTGGACTGTGCTCTATAACGCGCTCAATGCGATGAAGGCAAAGCAGCTCGATGCTGGCAAATTCAGCGACGGCCATGGGCTCTGGTTACACAAGCGAGACAAACATCGCGGCAAATGGTTTGTACGTCTGGTGATACATGGTCGTAGACGTGAAATGGGCCTCGGCCCATACCCAGATGTTAGCCTCGCCGAAGCCAGAGAGCTCGCAGCTAAAGCGCGCCGCAAAGTTCGCGCTGGCGTAGACCCCATCGAAGAGCGCGCCGGACTGCGCTTGAAGCCAAAACGTATGACGGTAAAGGACGCCATCGAGAGCTGCTTCAAATCCCGACAGGCCGAGTTGAAAGGTGACGGGAAAGCAGGACGCTGGATGTCGCCCTTACGAAATCATGTCATCGGTAAGATCGGCAATCGCCACGTTGAAGACTTGGACCAGCATATGCTGCGGTTAACGTTGGAACCAATTTGGCACGATAAAGCAGATACCGCTCGAAAAGCGCTCAATCGTCTGAACTTGACCCTCCAACATGCTGCAGCGTTGGGATTGGACGTCGACTTGCAGGCGACCATGAAAGCAAAAGCGCTTTTGGGCAAACAGCGACATGTGAGCAAACACGTTCCATCCATGCCGTACCAGGACGCACCTGAGTTCTATCACTTTTTGTGTGGAAAAGAGGCTAGAACGGCCCTCGCAATGCGATTCCTGATGCTGACTGTGGCTCGCTCAGGCGAAGTGCGTCACGCCGTCTGGGATGAGATTGATGGTGATATCTGGACCATTCCTGCGTCGCGCACCAAACAAGGCTCTCAACACCGGGTGCCGGTTTCGAGCGAAGCTCTGACGGTGCTGGAAGTTGCGAAGCGCACCCGCATGAACGACTTGATCTTTCCTTCACAACGTGGACGCCCTCTAGCCGATCCAATGATGTCGAAGTTCATGAAGGATAACGGGTACGATGCACGCCCACATGGATTCAGATCGACGTTTAGAAGCTGGGCCGAAGAGCGTACGGACGCTGAATGGGAGGTCAAAGAAATGAGCCTTGGACATTCGGTCGGCAACAAAGTCGAGCGCGCATATCAGCGTTCAGACCTGCTAGACAAACGACGTGTTCTTTTGAGCCAATGGGCGCAGTTCGTAACCCGCGACAGGGATAAATGAAATTGGGTCGGCCAAGCGTGCGCCATTTCCACACTCGAGTGCCACGGGCTCACTTTCGCAACACTGATATACAACGGCAAGTGCTCAGGTCGCGTTGCAACACCTTCTTTGAATTGTTTTGAAACGCACCTGATACTTGCAAACCATATACGTGCTTCCCAAGTGGTTGCAAACGGGGGTAAAATAATGATCGAACTCTTCTGTCAAAACTTCTTCGGTTATGGAAACCCAAAGGCGCCTGTCTGGTTCATCGGAATGGAGGAAGGCGGAGGGAACACGATTCATGAAGTCAACAATCGAATCGAGGCATGGGATAATCGCGGACAAAAAGCGTTCGAAGACGTTGTGGACTATCACGTCGAGTTCGGCCTTGATGAGTGTTTTCAGCCCACTCGCCCCAAAATTCAAACAACTTGGGGCAAACTGATCCGGGCGTTCCTGGTTTACCAGAACGGCGAAGACCCCGATTTGGAACTCGTCCGCGAGACCCAGAGGAATTCCTGGGCGCGAGGCGATGGAAACCAGTGTCTTACCGAGTTGCTGCCACTTCCATCACCCAACGTTGGCAACTGGCTGTACGGCAACCACTTTAATGGTGCTGACGACCCGCCTTGGCTTGCGAACCGCGAAATCTACGCGGCGAACATGCTGCAGGTCCGCATTCCCGCGCTCCATTCGCTAATTAGTCGCAATTGCCCGAGGCATGTGGTCTTTTACGGCCGCAGTTATCAGAAACACTGGCATGAAGTTGCAGGCGCGCCGACTTGGAAGACAGCGAACTTCCGAGAACAAGAACTTTCCTGGGCTCAAGACGGCGCAACGAATTTTTATTCAATGGTCCATTCAACACGAGGCACTAACGCTCTTTTCCATGCACTTGGATACTTAATGCGCGAACGCGAGGCCGGAATTTGAGTGTTGGTGTAATTCCGCGATGATCAATGTAATCAGATGGGTCTCCAGCATCTGCGAAAGCGTGAGTATAGTGCGAAATATTGGGTTTCGATACTTGGTGGATAACCGCCATGCTGAGTGGAACTGAACAAGCATCTAATTCAATCACAGAAGATCGCAACCGCGGACGCCTGAGCTCGTCGTGCAATTTCCGGTCCTCCCAGAACGCGGGTTTCGCTCTGGTATTCATGTCGATTGAATGCGTATCGAGAAAGGACTGGGGCGTACGGAGAGACACTCAGAAATTGACGTTTTCGGGAAGCTCACAATGCGCGACAGCAAACCCAAAGAGCTCAATCCCGATACAACAACGCCTACCACACGAGCCGAGGAACGAGGATCGGACGACCGTTGTTTCCTGGTTGTACGAGAGCGGAGAGCTGTACCCGTATGAGGTCTTCTTCGACCAGACCCGAAAGCGCCATCACCGTTCCTTTCTGAGCATTGTTAAGTCGGGATTCTTACATCCCGCGGGCGGGACGCTGTGCTGTTATACCCTGTCGATATTGGGAGACTTGAGGCATAAGCTGCTCGACTACGGATTTTATTGTCTGTTTTTCTGGTTCATCGCTTCGCGCGATAATATCTAGAAAAGTTCGAGAAGCGTCACTGTCTGGGTCACCAACGGGAACAGCTAGCTGATCTTGCAGGCACGACAGCCAATCTGATGGCTCAATCTCTAAGTTTTTTCCAAAGACACTTCGGTTCGATGTCGCGAAAATGATCAATTCGCGCTTTTGGTCATGCGAAGCAGACTGACAAAGCAAACTAAGGCTTTTTGCGAGTTCGAGGAATTTATCGATCCGTCCCATTTTTATGCCCAAACTTTCTTGGCGTTCGAGCATCTCTTCATATCGCCGCTGCTCCATTATTAGATCTGCTTTCTTCGCTTGAAAGACGTCGTCTGAAACAATGCCGTCAAGCAGCTTGTCGGTCAGTTTGGAAAGTCGCGTCTCAATTTTTTGGAGTTCGAATTCTACCGCTTTTTTGGTTTTATTTTTCGATTGGGCGTTAAGGCTTTGAGAGAAGCGTTTTCTAAGGAGCTCGACCTGCCTCTCTTTCAAGGTGAAACGCTTGAGATAACCGCAGATCTGCGTGAGCAACGCGTCTTCACGAATAGACTTTGTGATGCAGTCTCTCTGGTGGCACCGATAATAGACATTTCCTTTCTGTAGCTCGCCGATCATTGCACCAGAACAATACCCGCAGCGAAACAAGCCTCGGAAGATGAAATTGTGCCGTGTGCTTTTCTTGTTATCGCGTCCGTTACGAACGTCCGCAGCGCTTTCAAATAGCGAAATAGGAATGATCGGCTCGTGCACGCCGTGAAAAGATTCACCGGTTCGCTGAATGCGGATTAGGCCCATGTAGAATGGGTTGATCAGCATCTTCGCTATATTCGATTTTGTGAGCGGCTTGCCACACGACTTGCGATAGTTCGTTCGACGCATCGCTTCTGTCAGGGAGTGAAGCGAATAGTTCCCGGTCGCATATCGCTCGAATACTTCGCGAACCATAGGCGCTGTTTGCGGGTCGACGGTTTTGGGTTGTCCGCCGCCATTATCCAAATAACCAATCGGGGCCTTGAACGGGTATAGGCCCTGCCTGAGGCGTCCCTTCATTCCCTTGATTGTCTCTTCCCTCAGGTTTCGCACATAATCGGCCGCGATCACTGCTTGAATGTCAGCAGTTAAACGTCCTCCTCGGGACCTGAAATCCAAGCTTTCATTGGCAAAGTGTATATCAATCCCAGCATCTGCGAGATCTCCTATTCTCGCCCAATCGGCAAAGTTTCGCGCGGACCGGTCTATCTTATGAATAACGACGCCATCGGCTTTACGGCGCTGAAGTTCTGAAACCATTCGATTGAAAATCGGACGCCCTTTTTTCGCGGCAGTTTCTCGTTCCTCAAACCATTTTGAAATGATGATATCGTGGCGACTCGCAAAAGCCTTTATGGCTTCTTGCTGAGCTTCAAGCGAGACGCCCTCGC
Source organism: Hyphomonadaceae bacterium (assembly GCA_043513745.1). Lineage (GTDB taxonomy): Bacteria > Pseudomonadota > Alphaproteobacteria > Caulobacterales > Hyphomonadaceae > Henriciella. The sequence continues at coordinate 2,325,687 of CP121341.1, read as the reverse complement.
CTTGCTTGGCCGTCGAAACGCGGACGTATCCAAAACACGTTTTCATACATCGTTGAGAGTGTCCTCGGAGTCTATCATATCTTCAAATTCTCGCGAGTCCGCTTCCCAGGGCCAAGTGCCATCGCGCTGCATTTGCTCGTGCACACGCCGACAAATTTCAAAATATTTTTCGAGCATCTCATCTTCCATATGAAACAATGATACTGGGACATAATAGTCCGCCCAGACGGTCGCGAATCTGACAGTATAGAGCGCTATCCGCAGCTCCAGTCGAAAGAGAATTTCAACTCGCCATTGGGTTTTAATTGGTAGAAAATTTGTGCCGAACCCAAGTCACCAAAACATATGTGGTCGTCTGAATCTAGCGAAACGAGGCAGTCCGGTTTCTCATTCGCCGAATACTGGATTTCCCGAAACCCTCCGAAAACATGCGGTTCCGGTCGCGGCGATTCACTAGGCAATCGGCTCAATAAATGCCCTATCTTGGTTTTGGTTTCCACAGGGATATTACCAGAATCCTCTTCCAGAAAATACTCCTCCAAATTGTAGCGTAAATTCGTCGGCCAAGTCAGAATTTTGCCTTGTACGTCGACGACTTGTGTCGCGCGCCGCGCAAGTGGTTCAACATAGGCCTCCAACGAAAAACTATTGGCATGGCTGCTATCGGCGAAGTCCTCCGGTATCGGCATGAGTTCAGATTCTTCAATCACTTTTTTGGGCACCAATCGGGTCCGACACAGGTGTTTCTCGAAATCCGAAACCCAAACCTGAAGCATGCCGTCTCCAAGATCGATGTTTTTAACTGAACCGCAAAACTGCAAGTCAATCTGCAGTAGAGGCGCAAGCAAATCCCCATCGGGGACAAATCCAATCGGCCATGGAAAGTCCTTTGATGTAAAGAGCGGGCCTCCAATCATACTCTTTCGTCGATCGATTTCTTTCCAGGTCAAAACTTCGGTTCGCAGAGGCCATGACCATTCAACAGCGAGTAAATCCTGGATAGTTTCATCGACCTTCCGCCGAGATCCACTTGTCGTTATACGTGTTGAGCCTTGGATTTCTTTGATCCCTTGCGCGATTTCCGAAGCGAGCAATTTTAGCGCTTGCTGTTCATCCGATCGAAGATAGCGGTAGCCATTAATTTGCACATCGCCAGAATTTTCAAATTCAAATCCTTTCGGCAGACTGACAATCTGCTCTATTTCCACGTTTCCAGAATTTCTAAAGCTCACATTTCCCGAGATCTCTGTAACGCTTTCGATCCAAACATTTCCTCTGTTTTGAAAGCTCACATCACCCACAAGTTGGTTAGCGCCTAACAGAGCAATATCACCAGAATTCTCAAAGCATGAGCTAACCGGCCAAGAATTCACTTCGGACAAATAGAGGTCCTCGACATCGCGAAACACAATAGTCTCAGGCATTGCCTCTAAACCACAGAGCGAAACCGATTTGACACTAGAAAAGCGAGTTGATTTCGGTAGTTGCCTCAGGCCGTCCAAGCTCAATTGTCCTATACTCTCAAAGCAAACACCCTCAGGGATTGTAATGCATCCATCCAATCGAACGGATTCAAAATTCTTGAAAACGTAATTCTCCGGCAGTGATTTGAGTCCATTCAATGACAAAGTGCTCGTTATGCCGAAGCAAACACCCTCAGGAAGCACCTCGAGAGCGTTTAGTGAGAGAGCGCCCTTGTTGGTGAAATTAGCGCCTTGCGGCAGTACTTTTACGGAGTTCAGAATTAGCGTCCCGGAGAAATCAAAACAGAAATTTCCAGGCAGAGAGGTCAGTCCATTAAGGGATAGTCGATCGGTGTTTTCAAAACAAAACCTCGCCGGCAAAACTTCAACACCGTTCAGAGATAAGTGCCCCTTATTGGTGAAGTGCGCACCATCAGGTAGCGATCTCAAGCCGTTTAGCTGGATGCCTCCGTCAAAGTCGAAGCAAGAATCATCGAGAAGCGATTGAAGACTGTCGAGATACAGGGTCCTCGATTTGCAAGAAACTTCATCTTTAGTGCTGAAACGTATGCCAATAGGCAGCTCTCTGATTTTGTTGAGATAAAGGCTGCCGGTTTGTTCAAATATAAAATCGTCCGGTAATGTTTCGAGCGCATCCAGGCGAACATCTCCGTCGTTCGCAAAACGAACGCTCGCATCTACATTCCTAACAGCACTCAGATCTACATTGCCATCGTTCTCAAATGTCACCCCAGTCGTAACATCCGATAACTTTCCAAGAGAGACATTCCCTCTGTTTCGAAACACGGTATTTTGGCCGAGTGAAGTTACGGCCTCCAATGAGACTGAACCCTTGTTGTTGAAAGTGACGCGATCAGCGATCTTGGTGACGCTGTTCAGGTTTAAGTCTCTCGAACCCAGAAATCTAACCGCTTCTCCTATTTCCTTCAATGAAAGCAGCCAGACGCCATCCTCGTTTTCGAAGCGAACTCCAGGGGCAACTCTGATTAAGCTATTGAGCGCCAACCATCCCCGATTCGTAAAGACAAAATTCTGTGGAACCTCTTGCAACTGGTCGAGATAAACAGACTGTACTGTACCGAGGTCTATATCATCGGGCAGCTCTTTAAGGGCTCTAAGTGACAGGTCACCTTCATTTTTGAACTGTACTCCTGTTGGTACGGAGCTGAGCTGGTTCAAACTTACCGAACCCTCGTTCAGGAAACGTGCGCCTTTGGGCAACCGAATGATATTATCCAGACAAATCGAAAATGCCCCCATAAACTGAACATTCTCGGGAAGCGTTTCGACCGGCAAATTCACTGTTTGAGACTTATCGAGGTCCGGATCGACGATGAAATTGCTACCCTCTTCCCTCCAGCTGAAACCGTTTCCATCCAAAAGCTGCTTTAAATAGTCCCGTTCCATTTATTCCTCGAAGTCACCGTGCGGTTCGGGCACCTGTCCATTATAAGAAGCAGGCGCTTTTAAGAAATAGCCATAAATATTCGGCCCCGATAAGTCATGTATGGATTGCCTTGCGCCAAGACCGTCAGCACCATTAGGGGACAGTCATCCTCAACGGGGCGATAATCCAAGCGCCCGTCCATTGGCTTTGTCATACGTAGTATCCCAGTCCAAACTTGGTCTTGACCCTGGATCTTGGCCTGGAAAAGGTTGGGGTCATCTTCGCCTTCAATCCTGTCGCGATAAAGCGTAACGATCACGGTTTCGCCTTGGCTCATCAGCTCGAGGCGCCCTAGAATGTCCTGCATGTCAAATTCCTCTATTCCGAGCGAGCCGCTCCGCCGCATGTAACACTAGAAAATCGCAACGATCCGGCGATCTTGGTTTGTTGCGTTCGTTCAGCCGATGGACATAGCCAATTGTCTGCGAGCCTATGTAAAACGCGCCAAGGAGCGACAGGGCTGCTGTAAAAAGCAACACCCAAATTTGTAGGTGCGCGAAGATGAAATTGATCTGCATTATGATCCCCCCTTCTCAGTTAAGAAATCGTCTTGAAAAATTCTGGCTTCGAGATTGCGCCATCATCGTTTCGATCGATCGTCGCAAACCGAAACCCTAGACGCATCGCTAGGTCACAAGGCCAGTCCTCGCTATCCAGGATCCGGTCCCATTCGCTCAGATTCTTATCAACGAATGATCCATCATTCGCGGGCGCCTGTAATTGTTCTATCAACCAAAGTTTGGCGAAGCTGCGATGGCGCTGGCCAAAAATCTCTTCAAGATGAATGAGATCATCTCCATCACGATCGATCTGCAAGAAAATGCGTTCAGCGCGTTCGGTACGCGCTGTATGTGCCTCGCTCCAATCAGACCAACCCAGGTAGAATGCAATTATGGCGACGATCGCGCCCCCAAGAAGGGCGCCAACGATAAGCCCGCTTTGAACATCCGCGCGTCGTCTTGGATTGGACATTACCCCACCCTCCTAAAACTAAGCTGCATTCGCAAAAAGCGTTTTGGAGAAAGCTGCCAGGTGCACGACCCGGCCATCTACTATGAGACCGGTTGCCGAGAGCTCATCACTCACGACATTGATGTCGTCTCCAATACCGACCGATGGTGCTGAAACCAATTGAGCTTCTGCCAATCGTTCAACGAATTGCTCGACGCTGGTTGCGCATTTCCGATCCTGGGCTTCATCATGTTGAAGTGTGGTTAGTCCATAGCTTCGCACCAAACGATCAAAAGTGCTCGCAAACAGGTTGGGCGTTTCAACAAATTCCAATCCGATCGGCACTCCATCAATGCAGAACACTGCGCCGATTTGGTTCTGAGTGGCTGAAAATGCCTGCTCAAAGGATTGCAATCGGTCCTCCTCCACAGCGTACGCAGCTTCCATATTGGATGACGCGCTTATGGCTTGAGATCTTCCAAGCGCTAGGCCGACATCTCTCCAAACAGCACCTTGGTCTGCTGCGAAAAGGGCGTCTTGGGAAATGTTTGCGCCAGCAGCCATCTTTTGATGGGCCATGAACTCAGCTTTCCTCGAGCGTGCTTTTGCGAACAAAGCATCTTTGCTTTGCCGAAAAGACCGACTGGAATAACTCCAACGCCCCTGCTCCACACAAGAGACAGGAAGTTTAACCATATCGGTCGCGGGAACCATGACCGTGGTGTTCAAAATGCGGTTTTGTTTTGCACCGATCAGAGCAATGCCATCCAGCAATAAGACTGGCTTAATCGCATCGTTTCGCGCCAGCAATTGACCAACAATACCGCTGTCATCGACTTCTGAGATTGAGAGCGTCCCATCTTCAAAGGCGACATTGGAAATCTGATAGTCAGATTCTACAGCGGTCCCAGTGCCTTCAATGGGGATCATGGTCATTCGACCTGACACCTGTGGTTGTCCAAATTTTGTGGTTTTCAGGGTTTGCGCGATCACAGTCATGGCCATCTCCAAATTCATTGTCCGTATACTTTATATACGTATACTTTTTATATGTTTCAACCCTGAATTTCCAATTTTTGGATTTGACCGTATATTTTTTATACGTATATAAAGTGCATGAACAGGAGAATCGCGATGGGCTTGCCTGACAGCCGAAAACTAAGTTACAGCGTGCGTAGGCGTATGGAATTCATTGAGTTCCAAGTCTTCTGGAGCCGCTCCATCAATCGGTCAGACATCATGCAGCGGTTTGGTATTTCCGAACCCGCGGCCGCTAAGGATTTTCGGCTCTACCAAGATCACGCCCCGGGAAACATCGAGTATAGCCATTCAGAAAAGGCCTATCTCGAAACAGAGAGCTTCAAGCCAGTTTTCTTGCGCCCGGATGCTCAGCGCTTCCTGCAAGCATTAGAGCCGACAAGCGGTCGTTATTCAATATATCGGGGATGGCTGAAGCAGCGACCGGATGCTCAAAGCGTTCCGACATTCCAACGCCAAATCGATCCGCTCATACTTCGCTCTGTCGTCCAGGCGATCGACGAAAAAACGATCCTTAGGATCAAGTACCAATCCATGAATCCCAATCGACCCGACCCCGTCTGGCGAAAGATCAGCCCCCATGCGTTTGGGTTCGATGGACAACGCTGGCACGTGCGCGGCTGGTGCCATATCGACGGCATATTCAAAGACTTTATTCTGTCGCGTTGCGCGAATGCCAAACCGACCGACGCGCCCGGAGAGGATCCAATTCTAGACCGAAATTGGCATGAAGACTTTGAAATCGTGCTTGTCGCTAATCCGCGTCTCAGTGAAGCCCAACGCGCTTCGGTAGAAATGGATTATGGAATGAAGCGCGGCGAGATTCGGATCATGCTTCGTAAGGCGATGCTCTATTACTTTCAAAAGCGCTTTCGGTTCGATATCGACCCATTGTCCGCCCCCCCGCATGAGACACCGCTTGTCATTCAAAACGCAGAAGAATTTGCTACAGAGCTCGCCCATGCCAACACCTGAAAGCAATTCCCACAATCGCCAATTATATTCCGTGATATCCACGATTGCGGCCTGACATCATCTTGCGATTATACCGAAGGTCCGGTTGAAAGGTTTGCAGGGGCGATTCGCGCTTCGGGACATGATTGGGGTTAACTCGAGTTATTGGAGCGGCAAGAGCGGCTTGCTTTGGAAATCAACCGATCGCACCATGAAGATCAGTTCAGCGAAGCACCAACATCATCCAAACAATACGGCGTTTGTTGCTCGACCGTCCAATCAGCGGCTTCATCCTGCGCCTGCTGAATTTGCTCGAATGAGAGGAACTGGCGGACTTCCTCTTTAATGTCTGTCGTCGAAATTTTGTTGCCATCGGTAATACTGGCATTTTCATTTCCAAACGCTTGGGCTTCTGCAATCAAAGCCCAGCGATATGCACGCTGAATATCTCTTTCAGTTCCATCGCCAAAGAATGAGCTTGCGGCTACGAATAGCATCCCATCGACCGATCCAAGCTTGGCGGTTCTCAGCGCCCATTCGTAAGCAAGGCGGTCATTTTCGGGAAGCCCTGGCGCCCCATCAGCGTATGCATTAGACAGAACCAGCATTGCTGGAATATGGCCTCTTTCGGCCACGCTTTCGAGGAACCCAAAGAACATACGACGCTTCTCAAGCGTCCATTCTGTTGGGTCTATGCCGATGTCGTATCCTACGCTTTCAGCGACCTCAGGCCATGAGCCTGCAATGTAAATAACCATGACCGTTTCTATTTCCGAACACGTCATAGGCATACCAGCCGATGCGCGACTATGAAGGTCATCAAAATCTAGCTGCTGGCCATTTGAAGTTTGCGCGAACGAAGATAGCGCTGCTGAAATCGCTAAAACAACGCTTAGGGCTTTCAATATTCTAATAAAGAACGACATACTTCATACCTATATCTGTCTGAGAAACTCGAAGATTCGAACCATCGCCAAGCTATCGAGCTCACAATACTCTCGAAGTTCTCGCGCGAGCCGTTCACGTTTATGCTCATTGATGGTCTCCACCATTTCGACCCAAGCGGCCACAGCCATTCCACCATCGTGCACAGCATCGTCATTATAGCTGAGATCCGGGCACAGAACCGGAAGCACTTTCTTGATCGACGTTGACCCCTCGAAAGCAATATCGACGTAGTCCGATTTGAAGGGAATCATTAGATCTACGGTTCGATCTGACATGCCATGTAAGAACTCAACGTGCTCGGGGAACATTTTTCCAAGCAGGTTATTGCGCCCCCGCTCAAAGCCCATACTCCAAGCAACCAGGCTCCCGTTTGGTCCTATATTCTCTTTGAGTGCTAAAACGAGGGCCTCTTGATCACCATTATGCATACAGAGGTATTCAGAATGTGCGAGCGTGCCGTCCGCATCCAGTCGGTGCAAAGAAAACTGAACTGGAATTTGTGCTCTGGGTGAATGCCCGTCCGCTCGCGGTATCGGCGCCTGAACGGTTTCATAGTCATAGAAGTAAAGCGGCCATTCGAGCTCATCTATGAATGCACGAATGCTGTCCTGATTGATAACTGGCTCCCCGAGTTCAGCAGAAAGACGGACCGGCTTTTGTGTCGGAGACAGCTCATCTTCGGGGACATCTAGCAATGACGTTATGCCACGTTCTGCGAACTTTTTTGCCTTACGGAGGTTGGGGATAAGATAGATCGAAGGCTGATCAATCTCGCGATTAAAATAATCAAAAGCCTCACAATGATTGCCACGGCTTTTGTGCAAGCAGTCGCACCAACTTTCATCAATTTCTTCCTGCTTTATAAGCCGCAAAGCTTGATCCGCGGCCGAAGCGATGTCTGCAAATCGATCTCGGACTTTTTCTGTCACCTCTTCGAAGACGATGAACTCGGACGGATCTATAACGCCCCGGCGCACATATTCTTTGTTCAGATGCACAACAAAGACAGACCGAACGGAGGCCCCCCAGCGCTCTGCAACGACAGTCTGGAAGGTTGCATCGTCAACATGGTCCGGACCGTTCTCTTCTTTCAGAGATGTCGACGATTTCACTTCATAGATATTGATCGAACCATCACCATTATCGCGGACAAGATCGGCACGGGCATACAACCCATCTTCAGTCTCAAATTCATCTTGGAATGTGAAAAGATCAGCATCTTCGAATGATCGAACATAGTCCTGTACGATATGCTCGACGTCATAACCCCACTGCATTTGAAGTTGATCAAATGCGTTTGGACCCGCTCGTTCGACCGCGCCTGGCTTATGGAGCCTAAGCCAGTGAGCCTTCGGACAAGCCTGGTGTTCGACAAACTCTGTCTTTGTTAATCGCACCATTTCGATCCCCCACGTCTACTGCAAAAAAGCGTTCTCAGACGCTAACATATTTTTCGATACTAATTGCATCGACTTTCCCTGACGTTTTGCCTTTCCGGCCAACGGAGAACCGTGACGCTTCCAACGTCGATAGTGAGTTGCGCACCACCCCCTTGAATAATGAGCCTTGTCGCAATCTGGGATTTTACAAAGGGTACGTTTAGGATCTGGGGCAGTGGGAAAGTCATAGCTTTCTTCATGCTCGACGAAGCCCATAGACTTTGGAACACGTTTCCCATCCAGCGTTACAAACCAATCTACTTTAAGCGACGCCGCCCAATCGATTGCCATATATACAATCGCAAACCCCAACATCAGACAGCTCAAAACCATGATGAGTGAATAGAACCAACTCATGAGGTACCCCACTGAACCGATGGTTGACGGGTCGGCTTCGACGTTTCGTCTCGCAACAAGCTCAGCCCAGTAATCATAGCCGTCGGCAACGCCGAAACTCTCCTCAAATAGGTGGCCGCTTGATGGGATAGACGATGGGCACGCTCCAGACTCTCCTCACTTGAAACGAAAAAGTCGCGCTGGGCAGCAAATATTTGAACGGCGGCCCCTTCTAATGAGGATGGTGTTGCATTCGCCAGTCGATCGCGTGCGTCTTCAAGCGCCTCATAGATTTCTGCGTCACGGTGCAGACCGATTTCATAGTCTGAAGTTTCGCAATCCCATAATCGATCCCATTCAGACTCCAGGTCAACAATCAGCTGGGCGATACGAACAGCTTCACACACTGCATCATTGTAATCGAAGAAAAGTTTCATCAATGGCCTCCTTATAATTGAGCATCTGTTAGATGCCGTAAGAGGCTAATCGCATCGATTCATTGCCTTAAGGTTAATGAAATGGACTGATCTGTTAATCTTTGCGATCAAAACAAAATGAACCTAACCTTGTCGCGCTGAATCAAGGCCCCCCTGGAAAAAGCGCCACAACGGGACGCGGCGGGTGAAGCCCCGCAGCGTTCAACTTTGTTTTCACCAAATAAAATCGACTTTGCGTACGACTAGGCTATGCGGCTCGACGCTGGTCTTTCCAAGCGGATTTCAATTCATGCAAGGCGTCAATGAAATCGCCGCCATCCCGCATTCTTTGGCAGTATAACTCTATGATTTGCCGGATAGCGACACTCGGCTCCAGACCGCAACGCTCTGCCTGCTCAGCAAAGAATTCCTTATCCTCAGGATCGAGCCGAAGAGTCAGCGCAACGCGTCCAGTAGATTTTGCCATAATGCGCTCCTCGCGAATCGGACTCGAAATCTTGGAATAACTGTGCTTTAAAGGCAGAACGGTGTCAATAGCACCTAATAGAGGCTATGAGAGACGTTTCTCGATCTGGAATTATTGTAGATTATGGCAAACAAGCAAAGACATGCGATCACCAGTCCGGAGGCGGGTCAAACGCATAGAGTGCCTGTCACGCTTTCTGATCGCACGATTCCTCTGCCCGTGGACTGTCGAACCGCATTGTCTTGGATTGGCAAGAGTCGAGCTCGTGAGAAAGTCTTATGGCAATTGAACCCCGATGGGTCGGCAACGGGCTTGCATGAATCCAAATATCTTGAACGCCTGCTGGAAGCGGAGAAAAAAAATCCGGATCTTAGCGTCGCAATCAGAACGCAATTCGCATCAGGTCAGTTTCATCCAGAAGACCGACTGATCCTGCCGGATCCGGTGATCGCTCATGTCACAGGAGCGATCGCTTCGGATGCTGACCAATTGCTTTGGTTATTCACCAAGAACGATCGGATCGAACTCATGGACGCTTTAAAGTTCCAGAATGAACTCGAGGACGCTCATGAGACCGTTGTACAGCTGATAGACCTTTGAGATCTACCGTCTCGCAACTCGTCTCAGCCGAAGCTTCTGCAATCATACCAAATTCAAGAATCGGCCTGACGGCCTGAGGAGACGCACAGATTAGAGCTCAATGATCTGGCCGATGTCACTCGCCATCTGTTGAGTTCGGGTTTTCACGACATCAGCAGTCCAATCGGCGTGACTTGCGGCGATGTGAGCTCCGACAAAGCACTTAGGAACTTTTCGGTATAGTTTTCGTTTTGGCGCCCACTCGTCATTGCCGAGCTGATAATTCGCATCTTTCGAAAGCAAGCAGAAGTTCCCGAGTTTGTTCCGCATCTCCGCACGTTGGTCTTCGTCGGGAAATGCGCGGCACCAATCGCCCCTCGGAGCTCGCGGCAATATATGCTCAACGTGGGACAAAAATTGTGCGTTGCCGTCTAAAGTGCCGCGTTGAAACGCTTGTTCCGATTCCCAAAGCTTCACGAGCGGACGGTAGGTGCTAGGATCTGTTATTGAGCTGGAAAGCACCCCCCTTGCTTGCGCCAATTGCTCGGGAATGAAATCCAGTAGCTCCACATCGATGGCTTTGTTTGCCTCAATCCGATTTTTAAGGTTTTGCAACGCATACCCGAACATATCTCGCAAACGTGTACGCCAATTCGGCCATCCGAGAAGATGGGCTCGAAAAGAAAGGTTTCGGATTTTCTTTAAGAGCATCAGTTTGTTTCGGTCTCCCACTCCTCGCTCTTCCGCATACATCACGAGCGGTTTCCAATGCGGGAATTCGAGTGAGAGGAGTTGAAATTCAATGAGATCGGCCTCGGTTCGGATCCTATTCCCGTATTTATAGTGGTTGTTGAAGCGTTCGCCCGCTTTTCTATACGCTCCCATCTTGGAGAAAAAATCTCTGCCGACCGCTGATAGATGTTCTGCGTCCTGTTCAGAGTTGAATTCATCTTCGAACGCCGCGAGCGCGGGGGCGGAGTCAAACTCGCCATAGCGTATGAACGCTGTGCTAGAGATTAGGTCCGGGAATTCATGTTTTGTCTCGCGTTCGGTTTCGTACCAAAACTGAGCCACGTTTTTTTTGGGTTGCGCCTGGAAATTTGAACCAAGGGCTTCCGTAACCACACTCTTCACAAGCTCGTACCACTGAAGACGAACACCGCGATTGTTGGCTCTATCAAATAGCGTCAGTCCTTTCTCATTTTCCGCCCAAAGCACGTTCAACATAACATGTCGCAGCAACCATTTCGCGAATCCTTCGAGATCTTTTACTTCGCGCAATCGAGCTAGAAACATCCTTTCAATACTGAGGATTCTCCAGTCCACGGGCATATTTGATTTGCTGTTTCGGCCTGCTTTTGTATTTCTCACGACGCGAGTGAGTGCGCCGCCTCGCGTTCTAAGGTCTATACGCGGGCGCACCTCTCCAGCCCGGTTGGTCACTCTAGACAAACCTACACATTCGTTCTGCAGAGGACCGCTCGCAACTTGCGCGATTGAAGCGAGATAGATCGTCAGAGTCGTGATTCTTTGTTGCCCGTCGTAGACTTGGACTTCTTCTTTAGCGGCTTCCGTCCCGAGGATCATGGGTCCTAAATAATAGTCATCATTGCCGCCTGATTTGAATGCTTCGATCAAATCATTATGGAAAGTCTCGCATTCAGCTTCGGTCCAAATGTATTGTCGTTGTACGCGGGCGGGTTGGAAACTGTGGCTTGAGAGAAATCGTTCTACGTTTTCCAGTTTTGAAAACACAATGGCCCCTATAGTTGTCTAGATCACGCCATTGAATAATAACCGACAAACGCGAGAATGAGCAAACTCCCATGTAAATATTGGTCATCAAAAAAAATGAAATTCCAGCACTTAGGAGACTTGCGGATCCAATACACTTAAGAGCGGGTAATAAAGAGGCTTACGAGTTTCGCAGCTAAAATTGGGGGCAGCGTGGCGGATCAACCGAAAAACAAGAAAGAAGCGCATAAGGTTTCGCGTGCAATCGGCGCGTCGATTGGATGGACAATCGGCAAGACGTTCAAGGTGGCCTATGTGCTGGGCAAGCCTGTTGTTAAGGGGGCCGGGAGCATCACAGCGAAAGGGGCTAAAGCCGCCGCGAACGCCGGTCAGCGCCATATAGATAAGCAATGGACTTTGATAGATGAGCCATCCGCCACTAACTTTTACAAGAAGGCGGCGATGACTTGCGAAGCTACCGTCGATGCCTTGCTGAATCAGAAAGATGGTACCGCGGAAAGAATTGTGCGCGGTCTCGCAGCCAAATTGGGTATAGCAGGCGCGACAGCTGGAATTTTTTCCATTGCGTCAATTTTTGGTACCGCAAGCACAGGCACCGCAATTTCTTCCCTGTCGGGCGCAGCATTTAACAGTGCGGCTCTCAAATGGATTGGCGGGTCGATGGCTGTCGGCGGTCCCATCGTTGCCCTTGTTGGACTTATTGGTGGCGGATTGGCCTATTTCTTCACGCGGATGTTTCTACGCAAATTCACAGGGAAAAAGCGAAACGCCAAAAAGCTGGATGATCAGGAAAGCAATGTCATCAATACCCTGATGCTTTTAGCGACGAGTTTTAGACAGCAATCCGCTCCGCAGCGCCATCTTGATCCGATATCAGCGTCGGTCCTCCATCGTGATGTGTTTGCCGCATTATCGGATGAATTGGAGTTATCTATTGAAAAGGTTTCGGATTGGCCACCAATGCCTTTGAGCAAGCTCCGAAAACAAATCGACCGCATACGGAATTTGAATCAATACTTACAAGATTTTGCCGCTTCTGCCGGATACCGACCGGGTATGGTGGGCGTACCACGCCGAACAGATGCGATTTCAACTACAATATTGAAATTGTTGTCCAAACATACGCCGCCTCTCGATGGTGAAGAGCAGAGGGCGTTCGACGCAATCCGGCTGACAGATAGAACGTTGGCCGATGCTTCGACCGAAATGGTACGAGATTTTGTTTGGTCCCTGCGCATCAGTCGAGTGCGCGGGTTCACTAACAAAGCGAGACGAATATACCGCGATATGAATGCCGAAATCGAAACCTCGCCCGCTTCACAAATATATGTCGTAACTATTTACCAGCAGCCGGACCATGCTGGAGCTGAAGTGGCCCTTCAGAATTCGCAAACCGGCGAAGAGGTCACGGTGAGCCTGTCGGGAGAAAAATACGCCGCTTTCGTAAAAGAACACAATGAAGCGAGCGGAGATGTGAGCCTCTTTTCCAACGGTGAAGGATCTGAAATAGCCGCAGTCTCTTCGGTTAATTCGCATGGCGAATTAGAAGGTGACGGATCGAGCGGGGTGCAGCCGAGAGAAGGAGCCGACTTCGTAGAGAGCATGGGGGTGGCTGGAATGATCAACCTGGCGCGCAATGCTCAGACTCTATTGCGCGGCAACTCGATGTCCAAGAAAAGAAAGAAACAGTTGATCCAGGATGGCGTTGCAACGGCAAGTGTTGCAGGGTTAACCCAGCTCATTCTTTAAAGACCTCTTTGAGCGAACTCCGAACGGCCCCCAATTAGTATTGGCGTGTTCGCTTTTTTACGATAACAAAACGATCGGGCGATTTAAATCACCAACTTGCCGCCCGGCCATCCTGGCCAAAGTGCTAAAGCGGAGGACTAGACTTGTCCCATTCTTTACCCCCCATTGCTGATCGGAAGCCAAGAATGTTGGCGACTGAGCTCGCCAACGCAAAAAAGACGCTCAAGAAGCAAAATGAACTTGAGAAACCAGATCAATCCGCAATCAAATCTGCCGAAGAGAAGATTGAGCGACTGTCTGCGCGAAAAGTGCCTCAAGCAGAAGCCTTGCGGCTATCTAAGCTCGATTTTTCTGCCCTCACGAATGATGAAGTTGGAGTTGAACTTACCACGATCATGGCGATCGCTCGGTTAGCCGCGGAAAGCTCAGCAGGCGCGGACGACATCGACTATTGGGATCGATGGCAGCTCGACAAATTTTGCACGCCAGACTTGGTTTTTCGCTTGTGCGCACTCGCTTCTGATCAAAGCAAAGCTCGCACTGAAGGCACCGGAAAACAATGAACCCTGATCACGCGGGAGGATGCAATTCAGCCGTGAATGGCTTTGTTTTTAGGCCATCGACCATGAGTTTCACAAAGGCTCGGTGGTTTGGAGTATTCATCAAATCCCTTGCCGGAATATCATCGAGTTAACGGCTGAACATGGGCGCATCCATAGCACCCAGCCGCATGACAATCATCGTCCCCACATTTCCCATGATTGCTTCAAAGACGTCACTATCGGTTTGCTGAACATGCTGGTGGGCTAAAACAAGTCCAAGGCCATATTTCCGCACTTCTGACAGCATGCCCGCCAAGGCTGATGTCGAGAAAGAATGAAACTCATCGACATAGAGAAAAAACGGGGTTCGCTCCTGCGCAGGCATATCAAATCTCGAGAAAGCCGCATGCATGATGCTCGAGAGTAACAGCCCACCCACGACATTGGAGGTATCAGCGCCCAACCGCCCTTTGGCGAGGTTCACAATCAAACTTCCCTGAGTGTCCATAATCTTGCGAAAGCGGATCGGTTCCGCGGGCTCACAGAGCGACTTACGCACAACCGGGTTGGCAAGGAAGGCTCCAAGCTTATTAGCGATTGGGGCAACCCCATCGATCGCCGTTTTATAGTTCATGTTTGGGAATTCTTTGGTCCAGAATTCCAGCACCTGTGGATCATCTAATCGCGATACGATGCTTGAGCGAAAAGCCTTATCGTAAAAGAGGCGCGTGATATCGCGCAAATCCGTTTCAGGATGAGTCAGAAGCGCAAGGATCGCGTACCGGAGCAAGTGCTCCATTCGGGCGCCCCAAGCGTCGCTCCACTGCCGCTTGAGCGTTTCGATCAATCCGGATGTCACGATCGGCCTAAGAGACGGCGAGACCCAAGACAGCGGGTTGTAACCAAGCGGAGAGGCGCTGTCGGCCACATCCCAATAGAGATGATCGAAGCCCAATCGTCCGGACAGCTCGGAAGCCAAATCACCGTGCGGCTCGATCAAACAAAAGCCGCGTCCAGCACGCGCGTCAGACAACGCTAGGTTAGACAGAAGCGTCGATTTCCCAGTTCCGGTTTGGCCAATGATATACATATGCAGGAGTCGATCGGCCTGCCGGATTCCAAAATCGAGCGTGCTGTATCTTCGATCAGCAATTCCGATCGGTGTGAAATCGTTAAACTCTAAATCCATCAGAACAGTATGTGGTGTCGAACAGATATCGCCCAGACACTCCGAACCCACCCTCTCCGATTTATCGCGTCCGCAGATATGGGGCCGTCTGGCGACCAACTTCGGCGCGCGTAGAATTGAGCGCAGATCCGAGATCTTTCCTGCTCTCTCAGAACCGAGGGGTGTGCCTGAAATCCATCAGACGCACCCCTCGTAAAAGGAGAAAGCGATGTCACAATACGCGAGCGGTGCGGCGCAAGTGCGCGCGCTCAACGATAAATTCCGCCGGCACGGCATGGGGCATGGGTCCATTTTGATAACCATGGGCGTCCAAGCGCTGGGAGACCAAGTGGTGTGTCGAATCCTGTCAGCAATCCGCGCGTTTGATCGATTTTCCGTTGATAATGACCCGTATGAAGAACACGACTTCGGCGCGGTTATCATCGACGACCATCATGTGTTCTGGAAAATCGATTACTACGATCTGAAGCTCGAGAGAGCCTCCCCGGATCCTACCGACGCAGACGTCACGCATCGAGCGCTGACCATCATGCTGGCAGAAGAATATTGAGAAAATTGCCTTTCATCTTTGGGTGGAAGGCGATTTTTTGCGCATCACTTTTGCTGGCGCGTCAATGCCAAAGCGCTTTCCAAACGCGTAAACTGATCACACAACGCTTGTGCCCATGCTCAGGCGGCATTGCGAGTCGTCTTGCCTCCCTATCGCTGAATACGGTAGCCTTCCCTAAATACCCTAGATCCTGACCTCTCACGCAAAGACCGCGCGCAGCAGAACGCGAAGACCTGATGACGGAAAGGTTCCACCTTTCCGCACTCACCGCGCCCCGCGCAGACTTAAAGGTCGGTTTGTTAGGCACATATCGCCGAATTCGATAGCGGTCCGTCTGCAGGCGAATGGGTCAGCGCGATACACTGATTTCATTAGCCAATAATCCAAATACTATGACCACCCAATTCGCGCTCGATCTTCGTTTGTCCAGACGCAAGGCGGGGCTCACCCAAAGCGATTGCGCCCATCTTTTGGAGATCCAGCAATCGCGTTTCTCGGATTTCGAACGTGGCCTGCAAAAGCCGCATCTATCCGAGCTATGCAAACTTGCCATCGTCCTCAACCGCCAGTTTGACACCCACATTGAGGAGGAGATGAGACAAGCCCGGTTGGCCCTCAAAACCCGCCTCCTATCCCTTCCGGAACATAGGCGGATGAGCGCGCCTACGCATAATCGAAACCACACCCTCCAGAGACTGAAGCGAGCCTTGATCTTTAAGCCGGAGCAAAATGGAGATGCGTAGAATTCTAGCTGTGGCAGCAGCAACCCGAGGTATCGCCTATGTCGTTTTTGATGACGGCAAACTGATCGCTTGGGGTGTTTCGCGAAAGGCGTGGCGATCGACGGCTTGCGCAGGAGAGATCTTTCAAAAGTGGATCGATCAATATGAACCTACTTTGATCATTACCGAGAAAATCACGGGAGCCTCCAAGAAAGGCAAACGCGCGCGTGCGATAACATCAACGCTACAAGCCATCGCCTCGCACAATTATGCTTACGATATTTGTGTCCTCATGAACCGGCGCGGAAAAGCGCGTTATGCCTTTGCGAAAGAGCTGAGTGAGATCTATCCAGATCTGAAACCACGTCTGCCACGCGGATATGCTTGGTATGATCCGGCGCCTTTAAACCTCCTAATTTTCGATGCTTTGACCTTAGTCAACGAGGTTTTAAGGGACCCAACGCTCACAATCGCACAGCATCTCGACTCAACGAGCTAGACAACGTTATCCCCGGTCGATCAAAACTGGCGGCCTTCCGGGCCTTTCCCATACCCCCGCCAAGAGGTTCAAATTTGGCGTCGACGGGCGCGCTGGTGTCGCAAACTCTGACCAAGCCTGGAAAAGCTGATAGCTTTGGGCGCCAAGCTTTCGGTTCGCCAATTCCAGAAGTTTTACCATACGGTTTGAATCGCTGACTACATTAAGCACCAGCAAAGGCGAGGTCAGCTTTAAATGCTCCTGGTAGGCACGGGTGCCAATGTAAGCCTGGTAAAGTATTCCTTGTTTCTCTGCACTCTTCCGATTGAAGTTAGATGCGGTTAGTGGCTCGGTCGCTCGGTCTGCTTCAACAACAAAGAATCGGAAGCGGCTGCGTCCTTCTGATCGGTATTCGAGACCGAACAACGCATCCGGTTTCAGGACTTTCCTGACACGCTTACCCGATCTTGGGTCCGCGCACTCGACCGCATATTCGAGTGTGGTTTGCGCGCGCTCCAGGATTTGCATCTGTGGGATAAAGTTCAGATCTGTTCGGTTTATGGTTGCGAGTTCGAGACTGGCCGTCACCGAACTGATCATCAGCCTGTGCCACCAAGGGCCGCCCTGTGGCCCTGACCCTTCCGACCAATCTTGCCGCTGCTTGAGGGCCCGGATAGCGGTCGGTGCAAGATCATAAACCAGCTGGTTATAGCGACTATCAATAGTCTGGAACTGCTGAAGAGGACGCGTAAGATAAGCCCCGTTATGTGGGGTGTGGTCCTCATGGAAAAGATCACATAGGCGCTCTCTTGCGCGCTTCTCATTCATCTGAAGCGGCTTTGAAAATTCAAGCAAAAACGATGTCGGTAGCGGGCCATGACGATGAAGCGCCCGCAGCCAAATCCAATCTCGCTTGGTCAGCGACACGCGCTTTCCGGTCGAGCGCGATCGCAATCGATTTCGTCTTCCAAGTCGATCCAGATCAGTCATCATAGGGCACGACTTAGGTGCTGAATCTCGCCCCGCCTACGTTTGCTATTTCAGCCTATGAACAGCTACATCCCGGCATGCTCTGCTATGGGAACTTCAAAAAAATCACCACTGATCGCCAGGCTCTATATCTATATCTGACGAAGGCGCCGGCGATGTTGGCGGATCGGGGTCTTCGACCGCAGACTCAGGGTCTGGTTCTGATTCTGCGTCTGGATCATCATCTGCGGCATCTACCTTCCCGAGCTCAGAAATATGCACCGCGTAGCGCGACCGCATCTCCGCCCTCACCGCGTTTGATTGCGCCGGGCTCATGCGTTCCATCGCCTCCATATGCCCGAATGGGAACGAGAGCGGCAGCGCGGACGCGGTCGTCCCGCGCACGAAGGACGCAAAGCTGCCCTTCGGTTGAGCCTCAATCAAGTCTGGTTGGCAATAGAGCATAGGGGCAAGCGCGCGAGCATCTTTCGCGGAGACACCGCCAGCGAGTTTGATGGAGGTATTGGCGCTGAAGGCTTCCTGCAGCTTGCCGTCGAGTTGACCGAGATATTGATGGGCCAGCACCATGCCGACATTGTACTTGCGCGCCTGGCTGAGAATAACGCCGATGTTTCGATCGAAATAGTCGGCTGCCTCATCGACATAGACGAAAGTCGGTAATCGCTTGCTCGCGGGCAGCGTCGCCCGCTCTTGCGCCGCTTGAGCAATCATCGCGATGAAGAAACGCCCGAAGATCTCAGTACCCTGCTCTTTCAGCAGGTCTTTGGCGGTATTAATGAGAATGACTTTACCGGTATTCATCTCAGAGAAGAGATCGAGCTTGGATTTAGGATGCGAGAACATCCGCTCGAAGGTCTGGTTTTCGAGAATGCCCCAGAGACGTCGAAGAACCTGTTTGCGTGTCTGTTTGAACTCTCGGTCGGCGAACTCGGTTTCGAAGAAATGCCGCGCCGAACCGGAGAGTTTGGCGATATCGCTAGCAAACCGGATCTCGCTGCCCTCTTCCATCAGCTCGCGCAGCGTATGAATGGTCGCCCCATCAATGTGCAGCATGAGCCGCGTGACATAGCGAAAGATGACGCTTTGCTTCTGAGTCATGCCGGCATCTAGCAAAGTGCCAAGCACGAAATCATAGAGCTCCAGAATGGAATTGGTCAGGCGCTCGCGTTCCAAGGCCTCATAACCCTCGAGCCGGTCTTTGCCGACATCAAAAAGATTGAGCGAAACCGGATACTCAACATCGGTTGGATCGATTAGTACCAGGCGGTCGGCGAGGCGCCCACCTGGCGAAAAATCCTCCAGCCTGGAGATCGTTCGAATGAGGTCGCCTTGGCTGTCGATCA
The DNA here is from genome assembly GCA_043513745.1 of Hyphomonadaceae bacterium. Lineage (GTDB taxonomy): Bacteria > Pseudomonadota > Alphaproteobacteria > Caulobacterales > Hyphomonadaceae > Henriciella. The sequence continues at coordinate 2,306,290 of CP121341.1, read as the reverse complement.
CGATCACCGAACGCTCCCCCGCCGCAACCGCCGGCAGGTCCTGCGCGATTAAATATTGCAGCGTTTGCGATTTACCGTGCCCGGTTCCCGCAACCACATGCATATGTTCAAACCGCGTTTTGGTCGGGATTGCCAGGCGCGTTGTTTGAGACAAGACATCGATGAACGGCGTTGCGCCAAGATACGTCTCGGCCAGTTCGGTCGGGTCCTTGATTTGCGATCGCGTCGGCAAGACAGGCGTCTTTGAGAAGGATCGCGGATCGGCAAGGTTGCCGCCCGAAGCCACAATCAGATTTCGTTCAAATTGGTCGCGTGTTCGCTCGAACAGATCCGCTTCGGTCAATTCCTGGGCGTTCACGATGCCAAGCATGTGCTCCAGAGCCTCTGGAAGGCCGCTCACGCGGCTTAACAGCGATGTCTCGACTGTCAGCTCATATGGATCTTCTGCGTCTGTCTCCGTCCAATTTTGGGCGATGGGCTGAAGTGCGATGATCAAGGCATTGGCGATCAAATCGAACGTCACGTCAAAATCGCGGATCCACGCATATTGCTGGTTCAGCGCGTCGCGGATCTCCCACCAATCAGAGGTCTCGCGTTTGACCGTCCAATCAATCTCAGGCAGCCACCAGATCCCTTCAAAGTCCATCATGCTTTGAACGAATGAACTGAGCGATTGATAACGCGGCGAGCCTGTATCAAGGTCCAATCCCTCGCTGACGCATTGCGACAGCGCTGAAATCACCCGCGCCCGTTCGTCAGAATCGGTAATTCCATGATGGAGGAACTGGCCTGCGACTTTGTTGTACAGCTCGGTCGTCTCAACCTCATCGCGAGGCTTGAACAGACTGTGCGTGAATTTGTGCAGACGCGGACCGAAATGGATCGGCATCAGAACACCTTGAGAATGAGTTCTCTAGCTTCATCGCGGGTCAATACTGGAATGTCTTCCGTTTGAGTGCCGCCCCAATGTTTGGCGCTCTCCATCACTTGGCGAAAGATGGCGGTGATTTCAGACACTTCAGCTTCTTTCTTGGTCAGCTCAATAATGCCAGGACATTTAAAATGACGACCATGCATGAGGTCACGCACGAACACCTGGTCGCGCTTTTCATTATAGTACCAATAGGCAAAGCCGCCGCCCGCCGCCAAACCAAATAGAAGGGCTATATTTGAGGGCAAGATGACCGCGAACACGACATAAGCAATAGCCGCGATCAAAAGACCATAGAATCCCGATTTACGCAGCAAGGAAGGATCGTCCTCTCCCATCAATAGGGCCTGATCAAATTTATATCGGCTCATCAAAGCACGTTCATCTTCATCAATTTCGATCTTCGCCCAAAGTTTGAAATTTACTCGGCCCACTCGGCCTGTTGTTTGCTCTCGTTTTAGAAGTAGCTTCATCCATCTAGCCCCCATAAGCCTATTTGTTTCAGAGACTTAAGCGCAGGCTTTTGAGCTATGCAAGTGATCGCCCTTCACAGGCGCCATGTTTATTGGGTGGTGAGGGTGGGTTCATATGGCAAATACATATGAAGTCATGGAGATAGAGAACAGTGCCTGGCGAAAGTATGAGAGGCTATGTATTTCTATGTATGGGGATCGAAATAGCTGCACGATGGGGATACAGGAATCCCAGCTGAAATCGCGCCGTATCCCCATCAGCAAAGAAAGAATACGGTTATGAACTATTGGCCGTTGCGGGCCAAGGCGAAGGCTCAAGTTGAGTTCCGCCAATGTCGGAGAATGCACGTTGGTGGCAGGTGAGCACGATACACTGGACGTCATGTGAAGCGTCGTGCAAAGCGTCAAACATCGCACCTAGCCGATCGTCATCACAATAGACCAAAGCATCGTCTAGGAAGACAGGAGCTGGCTTTTCTTGACGGGCCATAAGGCGTCCAAAGGCAAGCCGCGTGAGCACAGCAATTTGCTCACGAGTGCCACCACTAAGCATATCGATCGTCTCGCTATAATCGCCCCGCCGCAACTTCTCAGCCTGATACGCCTCTGAGAGCACGATGTCATTGTTCCCCAGAACGATCTGAAGAAGCGGCTGAAGTTCTTCTTGCACGGGCTTAAAATACGCTTCCTGCAAACGGCTTTGGCAGCTTTCAAGCGTCGTTTCCAATAATTGCATAGCCTCAATTTGCCGCTCTAGTTTCTCGACGCGGCGCTGATTGAATTCGTAGATCGCCTCGGCTTCCGCGACCTGCTCGCCTATCCCTTCAGCTTCTTGGCCCCGAAGTTCTCCTAAAAGCCGTTCGCGGTTGGCACGCGCGTTTGAGAGCTGTTCTGCCGCGTTCTCTTTGGCCTGTCGCAACCGGTCACGGGTGAGCTTGGCGGTCGCGAGGTCCGGCGCAGCGTCGCGCTGTTGCTCAAACACTGCGAGAGCCTCCTTCGCAACCTTTTGCGTCTGATCGGCCTTTGACTTGAGCTCAGACTTTACGCTCTCCCACCCCTTTCTCGGACCTGCGGCAACGAGGGCGTCTTCCAACTGTCGGGCCGAATGGCTGAGGTCAGCATTCAATTCCGCGAGCTTTTCACGGATGCCAGCTTGGCTGTGTTCCAGTCGCGAAACCGCCGCCACCTTATCGTCTCTCTCCCTCTCCAATTGGTCGAGATTGCCTGGCTCTTCTGGCTGCGCAGCTTCTGGATCGAAGTCTTGAGGAATTTGCGCTTTCAACTCGGCGACTTCCTCAGCGAGGTGCTCAACGCCATCGCGCGCTATGTCGCCGAGTTCTCGGGAAAGGATAGATTTGTTCTGCTCGAGCTTGCGACGTACTACTGCTTTGGCAGAAACGGCTTCCAGCGTCGCGCAATCAGCAGACTCCAGAGCGCGATCCAAGTCTGCTTTAGTTTTACGAAAGGCTTGCAATGCGTCGCCCGGATCAGGCGTCTCGATTTCGATTCGACCAAACCCGCCAAGGGCAATTTCAGTGGTCCCGGCGATTCGCATCTGGTCGGCTTCGGGTGGTTGCCCATCGATGGTCACGCTCGCCCGTCCAGTGTCCGTCAAAAAAGGACGCAACAACGGTCTAGCCGCATCCAACCGGGCTTGGCACTTGTCATGCTCGCGGGCAAGCTCAGAGATCTGCTGCTGCACACGGTCGGTGACCTTGTTCGACGCCAGTTTCGTGCTGATCTCTGAAAGTTCTGTTCGAATTTCGCGAGCACGATCCAGGTTTTGGCTGAGTTTTTGGTGCTTCTCCCAAGCTGTATTCGCGGTGTTATGCGCGTTGACCACCTTCTGCGCTGAACGTGCATCGGTGTAGGCCTTTTTAGCGGTCTCCGCATGGGTTCGCGCCGTATCGAGCTCGGTTTTTATTTCGGCACTTTTGCTGGTGAACTCATCAACCCGCGCCTGCGCTTGAGAGCAGCTTTGTTCAGCAGCGGCGACCGCAGCCTCTAGCTCATTGCGATTTTTCAGCAATTGGGCGCCGTCTTCAGCTTCGCGTCGCTTGGTTGCAACATCTGCCTCCATAACAGCTAATTCGCTGGCTGACTGACTGGCCGCTTGATAAGCCATCTCAGCTTCTTGCAATGCTTCTTCGCGCCTACGAATTTCCTCCGGGTCGGACAAGGATTTCAGCTTTTGTTCGGTCTGCTGCAACGTGGTCGCGAGTTGATCAGCGCTTGCGGCTTTGTCCTTGAGATCTTTGAGTTTCTGAGAGGCCTCTTCAAAAGCATCAGCAGCTGACTTAAACGCGCCGCCTGTCTTTGGCTTGCCCGTACTTGTGATGAGGCTTCCCAATTCATCGCGGCAACGTTGCAAATAGGTGCGTGCGCGGTCTCCTCCGACAAGGGTTCCTACCTCCGCTTCCAACAATGAAGACAGCAAGTTTTCTCCACCTTCGGGCTGGCTCATCGACGTACCTTGTTCGACCCATAATAAGCCAACCGGACCATACTTGTCCGTATCCGCACCGATCAGCGCCAACACCCACTCGTCGGCAGCGCCATCCTGAGCCACAATATCTCCAGTATCTAGATCGACGACCTGAGCTTTTGGTACGCTCAGGAACCGCTTCCAGATCCGGTAGCGTTTCGCGCCGTCCTCAACGTCAATCTCAATTTCGGGAGCGCCACTTCTTGAAAGCGGTTCAAGCGCTTTTGTGTCTTTGTTCTTCGCGCTATGCTTTTGCAGAAGTAGAACGCGAACAGCGTCGAATAATGTCGATTTGCCAAATTCATTAGGCGCCGACAGGATGGAAAGGCCGTTGGCAATGCCTTCAACGGCAAGCCCTTCAGCCCCGAACTTTTTGACGTTGCGCAATCTGATCGCTGTGAGCTTCATGATGATGCCTCCGATGTCGGCGACGCGTATGAGAACAAAAGATCCAGTGCACGCGCAGCTTTGTTACGGGCCTTAAGGGAGAGGTCGGTGTTTTGCTTTTGCGCAAGAAGCTCCTCAGCGGCTGCACGCACACTGCCGGTCGCGTCGAGCGTATCGAGGTCTGTGGCTTCGACCGTGACGTCCAATTCGTCATCGCGAACATCGAGGAAAGCGAGCCGCGCGGCCAGCTCCTTTATAGATTGGTGGAGCATTTGCCGGTCTGCCATCGTTATCCGACCGGACAGAGTGACTTGGGCCAGCGTTTGCCCTGCAGATCCGCCTGATAAGACTGTCTCCGGTAAAGCTGACACGTCTTCAGCGCTGTACAAATTGATCGAACGTACCGGCCAATCGAACTTTGCCGTACGGATTTGTTTCACGTCAGGCAACTCGCCATGATCTGAAATCGACACCGCGAGGACCGACCCGCGGTCATTGTCGACATGGCGATCCGGCTCTGGCGTTCCTGAATACCAAATCCGCGGACCAATTTGCTGCATCCCATGCCAATCACCGAGCGCCAAATAATCGAGATTGGCTGTGTCTGGGCGGCTCTTTGAAATTTTTGTCACCGCGGCCGTTTCGCTGGAAAAGTCCTCAACACTGCCGTGACCGATACCAATTCGGATCGCGCCGTCAGGCGTCTCGGCTGCATCCATAGAAGAGGTGAGATCTTGTCCAGGTGCCTTGTTCTCCCAGGGCGCTGGGATGAACCATACCCCTGGCTCGGCTTCCACAGGTTCCGGCGTGAGCAGTAGACGAACATTATCGGGCATTTTATTCTGCACTCGGGACCAAAGGCGGGCTTTGCCATTCACGTCATGATTGCCGGGCATCAGCCACCAGGTGACATGCGAAGCGTCAGCCATAAGCTCTAGCGGCTGCACCAAAGTCGGGTCAGAGGGTGTCTCGCTGTCCCATACGTCACCAGCCACCACGACATGAGCAATTCCTTCTTGCTCAGCGGCAGTACCAATGGTTCGGATAACCTCGCGACGTGCTGCCTTGAGCTCGCCCGATAGGTCGCTGGAGAACCCCGCGAACGGTGCGCCGAGCTGCCAATCTGCAGTATGAATAAACTTGAATGCCATCTTGCTCTTCCAATGCCCGGTTGATGATGCGTGCCATCAGGGCCACGTATGATCGATTAGTGTTTCTTATCTTTTGGCGGGTGCGGATCATTGCCAGGCGGAACCGTGTCGGAGTCGCGCCACTGGCCATTTCGTCCCTGAATACGCACTTCGCCGCCGCCTTTGTTATGGACGGTTGTCTTTGCCGCGCGCTCTGCCTCTTTCTGAGTTGAGTGCACGCTGCTTGCGCGCTTGGCGCCGCCAGCCTTTACCGCCCAGCCCTTTTGGTGCTTCACAACAAACCGATCATTCCCAGCCATTTTAATCTCCTGCGCTTGACGCCATTTTTCCGATACGTTAAGTTTCTATACGTATATAGTTTCTATGTCAATATAGTTTCTTTACTAATCGAGGATCGTCATGCCAAACGCCAAAAAAAACCTCCGATGGGGCGTCGAACAGCGCTTGGAATTCATAGAATCGCGCGTGTTTTGGGACGGCGGCATAAACAGGTCTGAAATCACAGAACATTTTGGGGTTTCCGTTCCACAGGCATCAAACGATCTAGCGCGATACAATGAACTCGCTCCCAAAAACCTGGACTATGACCGGAGCGAAAAACGCTACTTCGCATCCGACACGTTCAAGCCGGTGTTTTCAAACCCGAATGCCGAAGCATATCTCGCGCAGGCAGTTCAAACAGACGCAAACGGATGGAATGATACGGCTCTTCAAATCGACCGGGTACCAATTCCTCAAAGACGGCTCGACGCGCAGATCCTGCGATCAATCCTGGCGGCAATCCGGAACACGGACTCCGTAGAAATCGAGTACCAATCGATGAATGTGAAAAGACCCGATCCTCTTTGGCGGCGCATTACCCCACATGCATTCGGAAACGATGGTTTGCGCTGGCACCTGCGGGCATTCTGTCATCTAGAGAACCAATTCAAAGACTTTTTGCTATCACGTTGCCTAGGCACGAGAGAAGAACAAGCAGCCGACCAGAGCGCTGAAGACGATCATGCGTGGTTTAGATTCTTCGATGTCACCTTGATCCCCAATCCGAAACTAAGCGAGAGCCAGCAGCGCGTAATCGCTCTGGACTATGGGATGCCCAGCCATGAGCTCACCATTCCCGTCCGGTGCGCCCTCCTTTATTATTTCGAGAAACGGCTTCGTCTCGACATAGCGGATCGGCTAGATAAACCCCAGGAAACGCCTGTGGTCATCCAAAACCGAGAAGCGTTTCATCAGGCTATGGCAGATGCCAAGTAAGCGAGACTTCACCATCTTCCAAGGAAGGCACTTTAGCTTCGGCGCTAACCTGAAGCGTTTTCAGATTTGAAAATGTCGATTTTGGTTTCCAGGCACTTTCGCAAACTCATGTCATAAACGCCGACAGAAAACCAATTTTCGGGCCTTTGATAGATATCTAGACCCCGGCCAATCTTAATGACCCAGCCATTGTCCAAGCGGATCTCACGATCATGGATATTGGTATTGAGCTCAATATCTAAAACGATATCCAACTCTAAAAGGCTCTGTTTTAAATCATCCAGCTTGGGTGAGATTTCCGCATATTGGTCTTGATCATCGCACCGTGTGACAAGCTTCACTGACTTGATTGTCCCAGCACTGAGGCATGTTTCACAGAACCGCACGAAATTCTGAACTTGATGCTGCTGTCTAATATATGGGTCTTCGATGACGACGCTTTTAGCGCCAATCATGTACTCACCCATGATTGAATCGTAACTGTGTCCGGTATCGCCATAGAGAATGGTGAAATGTCGTTCCTCTTTTCTCGCAGCTCTCGTTGTAATGCTTGATGGCGTTTCGTTTGGACCTTCAGCCTGAGCGGAAACGGTTTTATCGCCTGCGGGATCCGGACCAGCAGTCGATTCGGAATCATCGCGGCCTTCAATTCTTCGTCGAATTGGATTTTGCGTTGCAACAGCGTGCTTCGACTCTGGGCAGTATACGATAACCTCTTTGTCTTCACTCGTGAAAAAAGACAGATTGATTTGTTCGAATTCGTCATCTGGCTTCCGCTTGTTCATCTGCTCTTTTACACGGCGGCGGCACTCCACCGCGTAAGCAACGTATTCTTCAAACTCTTGATCGGTGGGCGCTCCGTCCGGGTGAAGGATTTTCAAGAACCCAGCAACGGTTTTTTTAATGCCTTTCTCATCCCGACCTTCGGCAGCCGATCCTAAGCGAATTCGGCGATTCACCTCTTCATACCGGTTTGTGTGCTTGAACTGATAGTGGAATGCTTCAGCCAGATAATCTGTGATAAAGCCGTACCTGTTCGTCAAAAACGAACTACTCGTTTTTGGCATTTCCCACCCTGGGATGTAAGCTGCAAACCGGTCCATGACGGCCAAATCAAGTTCTTTTGGAAGGGGTTGGAACAGGTCGTATTCGGCCGAGTTAACCACTTGCTCAACGGATAGATCGATATTGCCAACAAAGCTCAGACTCGCATCCGCAATAACCTCAACGCCCCTGGAAAAACGACCGTTGGCCATGAAATCTTTCATGATCTGAATCGTATCGGGGTCTCTAATTTTAATACCGCCAACTTCATCAAAAGCGACCGTGTCCCAATATCCCACGAGCCCAACTTTGCGACGCGCATTATTGTAAAAGAGTGTGGCCTTTGTTGCTTGCCCGCCTGAAATGAGTGTAGCATACGGTGAGAATTCGCTGAAGAAATAGGACTTTCCTGTTCCGCGCGGCCCGAGCTCGATATAGTTGTAATTGGGCTCAACCAGCGGTAACAGGCGCGCCACGAAGTGCAGCTTTAGACGTTGAGAAAGTTCAGAAGGCTCGAGCCCTACGGAGCGCATAATCGCATCTAGCCATTCATTTCGCGTAAAATCGGTCCTGCGCTCACAGTACTGACTGAAATCAAATCGCGTAAGCTGAACTGGACGCAGGTCTTCAATATAAAACGCATAATCGTCATCATCGATTTCATTGTGGGCGAGCGTGATTTCCGCCCAAATACCGCCCTCCAACAAGCGGTCATTGTCTCGGTAGAATCGCTCACTGACGGCGATGCGCCGTGAGTTGAAGTTTTCTAGCGTCGCCCAATGACGTTTTTCTTTTTCGACGTATCGGACATGAACTTTGTCGATAAATTTGTGCTTCCCCTTAGTCGCCACTTTTGACTGCGCTGCATTGGCTTCATCGGGCCGAACATAATTGTCTTGGAGGGTTGCGAAAACCGCCTCCATTCCCGCTTGGATTTCGGCTGCGTCATCGCTCGCACAGTACCGCGCCAGCAGAAACTCGAGAACGAACGTAGGCACATTCGTCCCTTTCTTGATCCTATGAAGAAGGTCTTTTCGAACCACCTTACCTTCAAAATTTTCAATCAGCTGTTGATCAAGGGCGTCGAGGTCGCTCATACAGTATAGTCCGTTTCTAGTTCCAGATCGAAAAAGCTCACCATCGTTGCAGGATTAAAAGCCTTGATCTTGAATTTTCCTTCGTAGTCTGGGTCCATCCGTAGCGGTATCGGCAATGCCTGCCCAGGGAGCAGCGAGATCATTTGGGTTGCAGGATCGACCTCGCCGCCGGGGCGAGGTTCACCGACGACATTACCTTTTGCATCTTGCGCCTGAACAAGAACTTCTACCGGCTTATCCATTGAGAACATGTCATCAGAATGAGCGCTCAGCTCGACGACCGGAACCCGTGTTGTGATCCGCGTTGCACCATTGCGGTAAGATAGAACCACAGAAACCGGCCCTTCACTCGGCGCGTCTCCTGTATCAAGTTTGGCGATGAGGACTGGAACGACAGCCTCGGCAAGCGATGCACCTCCATGGAAGTATAAGTGTCCGGACCGATAAGGCGCCATGCTCCGCGGAATAGCGATCTGCGAAAAATCGCCTTTCATTCCAAGTTTTGCAGCATCGATGACGGCATTATGTGCATCAGCACTTCCTGACCCAAGCATCATCCGATCATGTGCCACCACTGGCCAATTCCCATTTGGCTTGATGCAGACATCTCCAGCCTCCGCTTGTGCATTCAGGAAGAACCCATGATCGGTAACAATCACTGCTTCCTGGAAGCCCATTTTGCGCAGTTTATGGAGCGCTATGCGTATTTGTCGTAACGATCCGGGAATTAGGCTGAGCGTCGTCTCAGGTTCATTCTCCAATTGACTGTCGATTTCTGTAGATCGCAAAACCAGCAAGTCGACAGAATCTGCTAGTTTGGCTTTGGTTCTGGCAAATTGACTTAGCCGCATCTCTTGGAAGCGGTCACCATATTTGGTCTTCAGGACCGCCATCCTTTGTTTGACGTTTTTAATCGGTGCGCCATTTAGCAGCGGAACCAGGTCACCGCCATCTGTCTGCAGCGTTAAATTCGTTCCCGCACCTGGAAGCAGACTTGGCATGCCTACCAGCGTGATCGTTGGCATCTGCGCGAAAGCTGCCTTGATTTCCACCGGGCCATCTTCAGACAACATTTTTTCCAACGCGACGCCGAGTTCATATCGCAAAGCGTCAATCATCAGGTAAGCAACACGCCGACCACGTTCTTTCAATCGAGGCGCAACAATTTCATCGAAAACATTTGCATTCGCTAGACGAGCTGGTGGCGGCCAGGACTCCGCCTCTAAGTGCTTCACAAACGAAGCCTGAACTTTCTCAATCAAACGACGATAACGCATTCGAGCGTGCTCAATGAGATCGTGCATTAGGTCTTGAGCGTCGAGATATTCTCCGACCGATTGTTCGAATTCACGCTGGAGGCGGTCTACTTCACGAAGAGAGTTGATGTAAAAATCTATCAAATTGGCTTGGCTACGAGCGTTTTGCACAAGCTGGCGTTCATTGTCCTCGCACGCTTCGATCAAGGACAGACCGGCTTTCAAAAGCCCCCATTGTACTTGGCTTTCCGCTTGGCCGAGCCAAACTGACCCTTTTCGTCGCTTCAGTACATGACGTGCGGTTTGAATATCGTCTGATTTAATTCCTTCGATCGCGACTGAGAGAAAAGTGCGCTCTTCAAATGGAAAAGTGTCTCGGGTGCCGAGATCTTTTATTGCCCTGCACTGGTTCGGAAGATCTAACTCTGTTTCGATGGTTTCTGCCCGTACGATATAGGAATCGCGGCTTTTACGATTGTTTCGTAATCGCTCGCATACATCTTCGATGATCGGCTTTGCCTCTGGTTGCGCGCGAGGGACACCCTGCAACGAGCTCGGCAAATCACACGGCAAATCGAAAACAAACTCGCTGAAAAGCACAAAGCGCCAGACTTCCTCAGCGAATTTTTCCCAGCTTTTCGCGCGCGTTTTGACGCTCATTCCGAGCGTTGCATTGAGAAACTCACGCGCTTCCTTGCGCCAGTTGTCCTGCACCAAAAGTGCTTTTGATTGATCTGCATCTGGCGCCAGAAGAGAGAAAAGGATTTCTCCCGCCGATTCCACTTTCAAAATGGAACGAAGCTGTGGCCAGTTTATGCCGCCGCCGATTGCATCAATCACTGAAAAAGTCGGGTCGCCATCTGACTGTTCAAACACGCGCCGCACCGCGGTCATATGATCCGGTTTGGCTCGCAAACACAGGCTGAGATAATCGTCTCCGTCGTCATTTGGAAACACTGCACCAGTTTCACCAAAGACGGAAAATGGATCAACCTGCTTGGCCTCATCAGTCTCTGGAATCGGCTGCGGGACATAAATCAACAAAGCGTCGAAGTCTCGTTTGGTTTTGGCAATCTCTCCGAGAGATACTATAGCCTCTTGGCGGCTACGGATGCTACTCTCCGATGCATCAATGACACGAACGCGCTCTTCCGCCATTTCGGCGCAAAGCTCACGATAGCGGTCGGCTGAATCATAGACGACAAGGCATCCTGCCTGAACCAAACGGGGGCGCAAAACGGTGTCGCGGATGAAGGTGGCAATACTCATGCGTTACCCATCTTTCTTGCGGCCGCGGGCCTTTGTGGGTTTGGGTTCGGGCTCGACGTAGAGGTGTTCCAGCTCATGTGCGATGGCGAGGGACTTGTCGGTCTCGCACTTCTCGCGCACGCGGTCCGGCCAGTAGGCCATGGCGAGGTGCGCCCAGTCGTAATCGCCTTTTTCCAACTTGGCCCAGGTGTCTTTCAAGACCTTCTGCCAGGGCTTGTGGCGGAACAGCTGCCACAGCGGGGCGGCTGTGATCTGGACGCCGTCGTCGTGGTTCGGGTGATAGGTCTGGGCGATTGCCAACAGGGTGTCGCGCAACTCGATCAGGTCTAGCTCGAGGGTCTGGAGCGCCTCGAAGGTTTTCTCGTCGTCGCGGGACCGGGCGCTGCCTTTCGTGCGCAGGGCGACGACGTCCTGGTCGACCTGCTTCATCTTCGGCTCGATGAAGTCGTTGACGGCGGTGAAGAGGGTCTGATCGGTCAGGTTGGGGTAGTAGAGCCAGAGCGTGTAGCTGCCCGAACTGGTCGAGATCGGCCAGTAGATCGGGGCCTTGCGACGGCTCTTGCTGTACTGCCCGAGGTGGAATTTGAAGAAGTCGCGTTGCAGCCAGCGGCGCACATCGGCGGGCACTGGGGCTTCGACGCGCGCGAGCACTTCCTCGATCAGGCGGGCGAGGTCATTCGGATGCCCCTGGTCGTCCACCAAGATGCTGGAATGGGCATGGAACGGCTTTGCATCATCGGGGAGCATACCGGGGCTTTTGGCGGGCAACGGGTCGAAGGGTTCTGGCTCGGGCGGGGCTGCGCGTTCACCCGTGGCCAAGCGCCAGTCGAAGCGGCCAAAGGCTACGCCAGTGGCCCAGCTGAGCAGCCCGTCGGTTTGGTCGACCGCCTCGGCAGAAACGTCGGCTTCACTATCGTGTCCGTCTTCAGCAGGTAAACTAGATTCCTCGTCAATAGAGCCGGATAGCCCGAGTGCCGCAGCACGGTTCTCTTCTCCAAATTCGTAGATGCCAAAGGCAATTTCGTCAATTTCTGACCTTATACTATTTAGCTGGCTTTCACTGCACAGGGGATCATACGAACCAAGACGATCTCGCAAGGCTACAGGCAAATAGAATGCATGGGAAGTTTCGTCTACTGTGTCGAGTTGAAATTTCAAAGACCAAGCGCGTTTCGCCAGCGCAGAAAGCAAGCTCTTATGGTTGCTCGCAATCTTCGGCACTGGCGTATTCTGTATTACACCAACCTCGTAGGAAACAGATGCCATCTGTAAAGATACAAGATAGCGAAATGGCGTTGAAATTAGAACCGCTAGCAAAGAAAGTGTGGAGTCGATGTCACCGTCATCTATGAATACTGCTGGGCCCTTGCTGGAAAATATACATCCAGCAGGCATCACTCGCATTCCTAGCCCACTCAAAGTTCTGCTTGGCCATGTCAAACCAGGCACGCCGTAGTGGCATTCGCGGTGAAGGACCCAATTTGCGGAGTTCCCAAGGTATGGATACTTATGAAGTAGGGCCGCCTCCAGCTCTCGGGCATCTTCATGCCAATTAACTGTGAGAAATACATCAGAATAAAATAAGGAGAATGCACCACCTTTGGCGAAGGGCATCCAGCGCCCTTCAAGCGTATTTTCCACCTCCACCCATTGGCGAACGAAGCGAAAATCGTCCTTGGTTGAACCACCGTGTTGGGCAGTTCGATTTTCACTCTCTAATGGTGGTAGGTTCCGGAACATGGACAATACATCCTCACCAGCCCAGTACGAAAAAGGAGCGCCCGGAACCATGCGAAAAAGAGTTGGGTCGATGTTAAACACCCTCGCATCGCCTAGCCCCTCTCTCAGTGAGGAGCAGCACTCAGCAAGACTGACAGCTTTGTCTTTTTCCAAAATAAGCCTGAGAAAACTAGTCATGGTTTTTTTCCAAAACGTACGCTGCGGCCTCCACCATTGCATCATCCATAACGCCAAAGCCCAAGTCTGCCATTACTTCAGGGCGAGCCTTATTAAGTACAACTTCCTCACGCCACTTGCTGTAGCTTGATAAGAACAGGGCTGTGCGAGAAGTTATCGCTCCAATTCGAGAGCCCTTTCTCATTAGGTCCAGTCCGCGCTCCACAAAGATTGCTAACAAGTCATTCTTACTTGTTGGATAAGCTTTACCGAGCTGGGCTTTGGTCCCTGTTGCAAGAGCACCAAACGGTGGATTCATTACCGTAACGTCAAATAGCTCTCGGCAATGATCGATCATTCGAAGGCCCTGAAGCGCATCTTCTGCAAAGAGTCGCCCCTGATAAGTGGACCGTGCCGCGCGCGCGAACTCTGTAAGGGCTTCGTGCAATCGAGCTTCAGCCTTCTGCCATTTCGCCATATCCTCTTCCCGGAAGAGGTCACCATGTTCGCTAAACACGGCGCGGACAAGGGCTGGCAGTTCTTTCTCAACCTGCAATAAAACCCCAAGCTCTGGCAGGCCCTTGAGCAGGAACAGCGTCTTCTCGAACAGCTCTGCATCTTTGGCGTCGAGCTCTTCCATGAACCGCTTGCGCAGGTCCACCTCGGCCGGGGGTGCTATGGCCGCCACCACACGCCCACGCCCAACCTGGGGCCGGTCCTTGGCTTTAACGCCCGCCTCATGCCAGGCACGCTGCGCCCGCAGCCAAAGCGCCAGCGATGCGATCTGCGCCGCGCGCGGGTCGATATCGACACCATAAATGTTATGTTCGATGATCAGCCGCGGCACGTCGTGCAGGAACGCGTTCTGGTCGGCATAGGTCTGGCTGAGCGGTTTCAGATCGGCCCTGCCGCCGGTCTCGGTATCCAGGCACCCGGGGCCATGGGTCTGCTCCCACGCCCAGGCCTCGCGATAGATCGCCAGGAACAGATCAAAGGCGTAGAGCCCGAAGTGCATCGACCCGCAGGCCGGATCGAGCAGCTTGATCGTGCGCGGGTCGCGCAGGCGTTTGGCGGGTTCCGGCTGCTCGTCTGGTTTCACCAGCAGGTATTGGCAGCGGTCGCGCAGGCCGGTCTGACCACCGGTCCAGTTGAACCAGAGCCGCCCCAGCGTGTTGTCGACCAGGAACTCCACCACATAGCGCGGGGTGAAGAACTGGTTGCGCACCGCCAGCTCGCGGCTGTTGCGCGGCGCCTGGGACGCATCGCGCATCGCTTTGCGCTCTTCCTTGGAGTTGAAGTATTGGTAGATCCAGCCAATCGTTTCGTCTTCAGACCAGAGCGGTTCGATCTCGCCGTGGTTGATGAGGGTGAGGACCTGGATGAGCGCGGCCTCACGCGGGAACAGGCGGCCCTGAGGCGAGAAGCGGTCGAAGAGGCCGGGTAGATCCTGTGACAGCTCGTCAAAGACGCTCTGGAGATAGACGCGGTAAGCGTCGCCGGTTTCACCCAGGCCGGTGCCTGCCAGACGCAGGTAAAGCTGGAAGCCCTTGGCCTGGTAGCCGTTGCCGACGGATTCCATCAGCAGCCCGCGAGCCTCGGCCATCCTGAGGGCTGCGAGGCGATTCAGGACGGTGAAGGCCTGTTCGCGCACGATGCGGTCGAGCCCAGCCTTTGTGTCGGTGTCCGCGCTGGCGCAGTAGTGGGCCAGCGTGTCGCGCAGGATCCGCGCCGTCTCGCGCTGTTGATCGTTGATGTGGCGTAGGCTTTCGAGCGGGAACGCCGTGCCGGAAACCGGATCCAGCCCGTAGTCGTTCTGGAGCTGACGGGTAAACTCCTCTTCCAGCGTGCGGCGTGCGCCGGTGACGAAGCGCTGGAGGCGGTTACGAGTGGACTGATCAAACGCCATGCTTAATCTTTACTGTCGACACTGAACGAGACTTCGAACTCGTCGTAGAGCGCCAGCTGCAATTTAATCTCGCTGAGTTTGAGGATAAACTCATCCAGTTCAGCCGCAGTCGTAAATTTGGTTGGCACAGCAATCGCTCTCTCAAACTTGGCCGGACCCTTCTGGTCATTCTCGGCGCGCTTGTCTTCGATCCGTTGGCGTATGCGTTCCTGACCTTGCCGTTGAACCGACCGGCGAAGCTCCTCTATTGTGCTACTGATATCATAGTCACGGGCGAGCAACTGGCGCAGGCCAGAGAGGTCTTCAGTCGCCGTTAGTGCAAGGCTTTCCAACTGACCAATCGCGCTACCGCGCTCCTCCTGGGTCAATTCACTCCATTCCGGCAGTCGTTGAAGCTCCTCTGCCCCATCCTTGATCCGCTGTTTCTGTTGTTCTGATAGAGAAGTCACTGCTTCACGAACGCGGCTTTTGATATGCGTCAGGAGCGAATTCAAGTCGGCGCTGTGTTTGAAGAAATCATCGGTTTTCAGGCGGTCGGAGAGTGCGGCCAGGTCTTCGTCCAAATCGTTCCGCAATTCACCTGGTACGCCTGTATCCGGGAGCGCTTGGATCTCTTGGCAATGTGACTGGAGCGCGCGCACAGTTCCATCAAGGCCATTTTCGAGCGCGCGTTTCGCCTCAAGCGCCCATTTGAGGTTGTCGAAGACGGCTGACGTCTCCGCACCGAGTCTCTGCGGTGCGTCTGATGCATCGGTGAACAGGACGTCCGCAAGCTCCTGATTCATCACACTCACTCGGTCACGTCCAGCAAGACCCAATCCGTCGAGTTTCTCTCCCAGCGAGCCGTAGTTGTGTTGGAAACGAGTAAAGTGTTTCGCCGCGGCCTTGCTAATCTCTTGTTCAAGAGGAATCACAGTTTCACCGATCAATTCGGTCAGGCGGTCTGCGGCGCGGCCAAGAGTTTCAATCGAAGGGCGCTCATCGCGAAGCGCAACACCAATCTGTTTGAAAGAATTATTTGTCTTGAGCGCGTCGATCGCCTGTTGTCCGGCAGTCGTTACTTCTCGACCAGAGACCTTCAATTTGATCTCTCCGGCCATTAGCATAGCGGCGAGAATGTAGCGTGTCGTATCAGGCGACCAGCCAAAAGGGTCTCTACTAAAGTCGTCGAGCAGCCTCTTCCCATCTCTGGCGCCATGCCTTTCGATATAGTCTCGAATGCTGGTCATCGCTTTATGGTCGGTCTTAAATGACGCTCGACCGGAAGTGGTTTGCACAAGTCCAAGAGGATCGATTTCATTGCTAATCGCTGCTGGATTGGCAACCTTCAGTAATTTCTCGGCAATATCGGTACCGGCACGAACAGGGGCTTCTCCATACCGATCAAACACTTGCGTCGCCACGTCGTTCAGAAGCTTTTTGGTCGCGTCAAGTAGATTAGGGTTCATTGCGGACACAGCTGTGACCTGACCACGAAAGACAAATGATCCTGCTTGAAGAGTTTGCTTGATCTTACTTTGAAGTTGCGTGCCAAGGCTTGCCGCCCGTTCCAGTTGACCAGAACAATAGTCTCGGACCTCCTGGTCGGGTTCATTCCTATGCAGTTCAGCTATGCGTTGGCACCTGTAGATTTCGCTAGCTATTTCATCCAATTCCGGAGCCGAGCGCGCGAGCAAACCAATAGTATTGCGTCCTGTGCGGCTGCGCGATTCGTCAAGCATCCTATTACGCGCGGCTTCATAATCGGACGCAGGCACAAGCTCTAGAACGGTTTGCACCGTGTTTTGATCTCCGGCAAGGCTGGTCAATGCACTGCCAGATTGCACTTTGATCCCTGTTGCTACGGCCAACGTCCCGTGGAAACTCACCCTCGGCAAAGGGTCAAACACTTCCCGCACACCATCGCTAAAGATCCGCCGAACATCGACTGACCGGAGTGCGAGATCACCGCGTTCTTGTTCTATGTCGCGAAGCTGGTCGCTAAAGAAGACGAGGTTTCCATCTTTCTCTCCAATCGGAACCAGCGTATCTCCCAACATCTCATCGACGGCCTCCTTGACCTTCTCAAGCTGAGAGGCAGCAGTGATTGATGGGTGCATCAGACTAGCAACGTTTTTTACGTTTACTGGCAAATTCCTGAGGATCTGGAGGACCGCAATTGATTTTGCGATGTCTTGATGAAGATCATTATCTGGAAAGCGGATAAGCACCTTACCCACAGCCTGATGAACGGATGGAAAAGCCCGTCGAATATCCTTCTCTAGCTCATCGTAAAGCGTTACGGTCGTTGCCAACCAACCAACTGGCTGATCAGCCATCGCGGTTGATCCCGCCTCACCCTTCAGAACATCTTGCACAATTTTGATGGCAGATCGGAGGCCGATACCGCCGGTGGACTTGGCAAGAGCGCCGAGCAAGTGAAGAAGAATATCAAAGTGTGCCGGCAGGAATGGGTATAAGTTTATAAACGTTTCGCGGCTGAAGTCGGCATTATAATACTTTGCATCTTGTAGCCGCGTGTTGTTTCGTAGAGCCTGACCGTGCGCATCAAACAACTCCCCAAGTTGCTGTTCACCGCTTGGTGATTTTCCAAGCAACCGCCGATAACAAATTTCCTTGATATCACTGGATTCCAGATCAATCTGTATAGGATAACGATCCTTAAGCTTGTAGAGCTTATCGGAATTCAGAGCCGCGCGCGGATCGTCTTCTGTGAGCGTCTGCTGCGCCGTTGAGATGATCCAGACTTTGCCATCTCCAAGACGTTTCAAGTTCTTCGCCAAGCCATCCAAATTTAGGATGAGATTGTCGCGCGAGGCAACATATTGACCAACCTCATCGACGATAAAGATGATATTCTCTTTGCCGCTCTTTGAACGAACAATGTCGATCATCTCCTGAACGCGCTGATCTTCGAATTGCAAAAACCCTTCAGTGCTCGAAGAAAAGCTTTTCGTTTCTGGAAACAAAGCGGGATACATTTCGTGCGCGATCTTGGGAACCAGGCCATCAATGGCCAGAGGGTTGTTCTGTACGCGGTCCCATGTGGCTCCAGGCAGCGCGTTGGCAACAAGCCCATGGAGCTCTTCAGTTCGACCATCTTTTTCAACCATACGCTCAAATGCTGCCACTTTGAGATTGCGCGAGTAGCCAGCCCACTGAAGGACTTTGAAGTAAAGAACGGTGGACACTTCCTCCATCGTCGCACCCGCGAGCATCTCGCTTGCCAAATCGAGCATAACAACAGCTGCTGGGAACCGATGAGCAACTGTGTTCAGCAAGGCTTTGGTTTGGGGCTTTTTTAGGCGATCTTGAAGATGCTCGATAAATGGCGTGCCATCGATCATGCACTGATCGTCAAAAGCCAGCCCCAAATACTTCGTGAATGAGCTCTTGCCCGATCCATAAAAACCTGAGACCCATACCCCCACTTCATTTTCGCCTCCCGCCTCCATTGCGAGTTGCATGCGATCTAGCAGCCGTTCGAACTGGTCCTCAATGCTTTCAGTGACCACATACTCTGCGATTTCTGACTTCAATCGGTCTTCCTGAGCGGCGCCAAACGAAATAACCTTCTCAATGGTCCTGTCGATATCTCTGCTCGGATCGAAGAGGGTTCTAATAGTCATTTTTTCATGCCTCGAAATATTCTGCCTCTAGCCGCCGACGTGGACGGAGCGATAATTGCCGTCTTCAGGATAAAACCCCAGAAACTTGAGCCGAGTTTTTCCGGTGCGAACCCCCGGATAAAGGAATATTGTTGGGACATGAAACATGCCCTGGAGCTGGCTTTCAATCACCCCAATTCGCAAAAATGGATGCAGCGCCTCCAAATCTGTAACCAGCAGGACTGTGTTCCGCTCACTTTCTAAGGCTCCAAGCGTATCCTTTAGATGCTCGAGGAGCCCAGACTTGGATTTAATTATGTCAGCAAGTGCCTTGTTTGTTCGCTCCCAATCCTGTGGAGCCTCTTCGTCTTGTGAAACGCATAGCGGCCAAAACGGGTCTTCTTGCAGAAGAGCCCAAATATGCTTGGAAATAGAGAAAGTCTCTACAGCCCAACCATCTTGATGAAGTTTGGCGATCCATGCCGGGGTTTGCCGTTTTACTTCTAAGATCTGATCTGGCGGAAAAATAAGATAGTGGATTGGCTCGAAGCTCGCATGATCGAACTCGCGGCCAACTTGAACGCGCTTTCGTAACTCGTCAAAATCAGCTTTCAGCGATGACATCGCAAAGCTCCCCCATACTTTTAAACTTCCAATCGATCCTGGTTGCGTCACCAGCAGATTGAACCAGCACAAATCCTTTTAAGTTGAGACGCTTCAATTCGTCCAGAACATCTCTGTACTCTAAACCAAATAATCCCCAGTCTTCATGGTGAAGAATGGAATTGTCACCGACACCTCGAAAATGAAGATCGTAGGCTATAAAAGCGCAGATTGAACTTGAAACCCTAAGCGGTAGTATTTCGCGAGTGGATTTGCGACCACCTTGTAATAATCCATAGTCCGCGCAGCATCCTGTCAAATATGCTGAGACGCGGCGAACCGTTGATTCAGACCATCGCTTAACGGTTTTGCCATCATCAACAGCTCGCTCCACAAAAGCGCGAGCATCCAAAGTCGAGACTTCACGATATCCGCCAGCATATCGCGCCCAATATACCTCTCTAATAAAGTCGGCGAGGATTGCATTTGCGCGCGCAGTGAACAAAAGCATGAGCTGCGCAAACTCACCATTCGACGACGTGGCCATCAACCGCTTCAGGTGCTGGGCCGGATGAGGCGATCTTTTAGAAAGGTATCTGGGCGCAAAACACTCTGAAACGATATTTCGCAGACGACGCGCTGTTACGTTTGGAAATGCGCCAGACGCTAGAGCTCTCTCAAAAAGCTGCTTTGTGGACATTCCAGGCTGCCACAACTCTAGCAGAGCTTTCGTTTCAAAAACCAACCCTAAGCCTGCCTGCAGCTTAGTTGTGTAAAGCGCGCGAGTTTCCATTTTATCGAAGTAGGTAAGGGTATACTCGGTTTCCCGAGTCTAGTGCCGACACATAAGCGGCAACGATCGCTCCGGCCCTATCTGCGATTTCAGATATCGAACCGACCAGTACAGGGCCAATCGCATCACCAATTGCATCGCTAGCGAGAACCCTCAGATCGCCCATCGCATCACCCTGTGTTGGATCCAGCAATCCCGAATCATCTGTCAGGGCCAATTGATGAAGATCTTGCTCTGTTTCCTCTGACAATCGAAACAAGTGGAAGGAGCCGACACTTAGATTTTCATCATGAACTCGCCGCGCGGCCTCAGTGACAGCATGGTAGCGGGCCAATTGAAGGGTTCTGGGAAAAGCAGGCTCCAAAAAAGACTTGCTGGCTGGCTCAAAGAGAACTGTTGGCCACCAACCCGATTGCGCCTTTTCTCCAAGCAACCCTACAAGCATTCGCATTTTGAGAAGCGTGAAAATGAATCGATTCCGTTGTTCGATAACAGTGTTTCCTTCTGGGTATGCATGGCTTCGCTTAATGATGTGCGCACACTTATAAACTGCCTTTCGCGCCGTGCTCAATGCGGAAAACAAGTTACCCACAGCACTGGTTTGGATTGATAAGCGACACGTATTGCCTACGCGCCTCCAACTTTAATAGAATGAAGCGGCCAAGCTTTAAAACTCGGCCGCTCCAGCTCCCTCTCGGAAGAGTCGGCTAGGTTCCCTGTCGGTCTTCCAACCGAGTTTGAAGCCAGTCCATTACCTCACTCTCGACCCATCCCACTCTATTCGGGCCGAGCTGAACCCTTTTCGGGAACTTACCCGCCTTCTCTAGACGTGCAATGTGTTGGGGTGAATACAAGACTAACTCTTTCAGTTGGCGCTTTGAGAGTATCCTCATCACGATGTCTCCAAGATTGAAGAGCATCGCGATGCCCAAGGTTACGACTATACCTAGGCACCGATAGTGTAGCCCCACAATCAAATGTCCATCAAGTGACCACATAGCTGAACACTATGTCGCCAAGTGTAGGGTGGACCAAAAGGTGGCCCATGGTCGAATAATGTGATTATATTCAATAAAAACAACTTTTTATTTGTTTTGATGGTGCCCCCACACGGACTCGAACCGCGGACCTACTGATTACAAATCAGTTGCTCTACCAGCTGAGCTATAGGGGCACTGGCGGCTCCTTTATCTTGCGCCTCGACAAAGCGCAAGGCGTCATCACAAGATCATGCAGTTGCCACAATTGACCCCCGATCGGGCATGTTTTTGCCTTCTGACCTGAGTTTCCTGTTCTCAAGCAAGACGGGAGCTGAAAATGTTCAAAACACTGATCTCATCCGCAACTCTGATTACCACCGCAGGCATTGCATCGGCGCAGCCGCTGCCGGCGCCTCCGACGCAGGTCTACTCGCCGCCAGCGGTGTCCAATTGCGCCAATGAAACGCTCCAGGTCTATTTTCCAGCAGGCACGAGCGCATTGACCCCAGCTTCTCGAGCGACGCTGAAAGCTGCACAGGCGCGCCTGGATGGCTGTATCCTCGGTCAGGTTTCCTTGAATGCTTCGGCCGCCGATGCCCGGTCAGATGCCGAAGCACAGTCGCTGACGACCGCGCGGATTAAAACCGTGTCATCGGCGCTCGCCAAGTATCAACTCGATGGTATGCAGGTTCAGGCTGCCTCTCACGTGACCGAACCAGCGAGTTCGCTCTGGTCTCCGATGGACCGAAAGGTCGAGATCCGCCTCGCCGCGTGGTCACCGGAAATCAGCTGACGCACAAGTTCCTCCCAGAAGCTCTGATCTCTATGCAGGGCTTAACTTAAAACCCCCGAGCAGCAATGAGCCACCCGGGGGTTTCTTTCTGGTCGTGATACCCGAAATCTAGTCGAAGAATGACAGAACCGCGCAAGCGGCAACAAATGTCAGCACCGTATGGCCGCCGTCAATCAGCAATAGTTCCCAGGAATGTGCCGGTGAATAAACGTAGCCGTACATCATCAAAGGCACGCCGATCAGTAAGCCCATCCAGAGACCGAACAGGGCTGCTGTATCGAGCTTGGTAATGCTCTTCTGCTTCATGTGCCATCCGAGACCGAATGTCAGAAGCAGGGATACGACAAAGCCTGCCGGCATCCATAATGGGCTTTGGCCCTCAAACATCTGCTCCGTGAATCCACTCGCCGCCATCCAGGCGTCGGACAGCAATAGCCCGTACCAGATGAAGCCGAGGACCCACATAGCGAGTGCCCCGAGTACGAGCCCGAGAATATTTACTCCTGCAATTTTTGGCATTGTTCCCTCCTTAAGGATGTTCCAATTATCCCATCGCACGACTAGACAACGCTCAGCTTCTGCGGCCGAATCCATCTAACGCAGCGTAAACCTTTGTACGGGAACATGAATCTTGAGTAAACGCCGGATCCTGATCACCTCTGCCCTGCCCTACATCAATGGCATCAAGCATCTTGGGAATCTCGCAGGCTCGATGCTGCCTGCAGACGTGTATGCGCGGTTCCAGCGCCTACAGGGGCATGACGTCCTTTATATCTGTGCCACCGATGAACATGGGACGCCCGCCGAACTCGCAGCGCAGGCGGCAGACATGAGCGTTCAGGCCTATTGTGACGAGCAGCACGAAGTGCAGCGCGCAGCCGGCGATGGGTTTTTACTCTCCTATGACTGGTTCGGTCGCTCCTCAAGCAACGAAAACAAGGTGCTGACCCAAGAATTCGCCCACGCTCTGGAAGCCAATGGGCTGATCGAAGAGCGCGTGTCGCAGCAGGTTTACAGCGTCGACGACGGACGCTTCCTGCCAGATCGCTATGTCGAGGGGACCTGCCCTCATTGCGAATACGAGAAAGCCCGCGGCGACCAGTGCGATAATTGCGGGCGCCTGTTGGACCCGGTGGATCTGAAAAACCCCTATTCCGCAGTGTCCGGTGGCACCAATATCGAGATCCGAGACACAGCTCATCTGTTCTTGCTGCAGTCCAAAATGCAGGACCAGATTCGGGACTGGGTCGAGGCCTCAACCGATTGGCCCCAACTCGCGCGATCGATTGCCCTGAAATGGCTGGATGAGGGTCTACGAGACCGCGCCATCACACGCGATCTGAAATGGGGGGTCCCAGTC
Source organism: Hyphomonadaceae bacterium (assembly GCA_043513745.1). Classification (GTDB taxonomy): domain Bacteria; phylum Pseudomonadota; class Alphaproteobacteria; order Caulobacterales; family Hyphomonadaceae; genus Henriciella. Next base: position 2,283,001 of record CP121341.1, on the reverse strand, counting down.
ACCGGGCCAGACGGCTCAATCCGTCCCGGGTTCGAGAACAAGGTCTTTTATGTCTGGTTCGACGCCCCTATCGAATACATCGCCGCGACCGAAGAATGGGCGAGCGCGACAGGAAACGATGCCAAGGCCTGGTGGCGCACTGAACACGGCGCCGATGACGTTGAGTACGTTCAGTTCATGGGCAAGGACAATGTCGCCTTCCACACGGTGTCCTTCCCCGTGACGATTTTCGGATCACAGCAAGACTGGAAGACCGTCGACAAGCTCAAAGCTTTCAACTGGGTGACCTGGTATGGTGGGAAGTTCTCGACCAGCCAGAAACGCGGCGTATTCATGGATCAGGCACTGGATTTGCTGCCCGCCGACTATTGGCGCTGGTATCTGATGGCCAACGCACCAGAGGGCTCTGATGCGGCGTTTACCTGGGAAGGCTTCCAGGCCGCGATCAATTCCGATCTTGCGAATGTGCTGGGCAACTTCGTGAACCGGATCACCAAATACACGGTCAGCAAATTCGACGGCGCGCTACCCGCTGCAGGCACGCCCGGCGAGGACGAAGCCTGGATGGAGCGCGAGCTGAAAGCCAGCCTGACCCGCATCGCAGAACACTATGAGGCGATGGAGTTCCGCAAAGCCGCCGCAGAAACCCGCGCGCTGTGGGCCGCAGGGAACGAATACCTGACCCGCGCCGAACCTTGGGTGAAGTACAAGTCTGACGTCGATGGCGCCGCTGTCGGGGTGCGGACGGGTCTCAATCTGGTTGCGCTCTTTGCGATTGTCGCCCAGCCACTGATTCCGAACACGGCGAAGACGATTCTCGATACGCTTGGGATACCAGAGGGCAATCGCAATTGGCCATCACCGGAAGATGAGGGACTGCTTGATGCCCTGCCGCACGGTATGCCTATCCAAGCGCCGCCGGTTCTATTCCAGAAGATTGAAGATGCCATGGTCGAGGAATGGACTGAGCGGTTCGGCGGAGAGGTCAGCTAAGCCATGCCCCTGCAGAACCGCGTAGATCCATTCGGGCTTATCCAAGCGGTTTCTGAGCGCGGCACATTCATGGGCAATCGCGGCGGCTGCTTCCATACTGAAGAGAAGGTTTTGAAGCCAACGCATTGGAAGACGCGCCAATGGATCACCTGCGTGCTGGAGTTCAAAAACCGACGACGAGAGCTGATGGGCAATAACAGCTATACTGAACTGTTTTTTTTGGACGAAGCCACGGCGCTCGCCGCGGGTCACCGGCCTTGTTACGAATGCCGATACGCAGACGCCAAGCAGTTTCGGGAAGCCCTGGTGCGGTCCGGCGTCTTCCACTATCGCCCCAAGGCGAGCGATCTCAGTGACGCGATTGCGGGCGAAATCCAGTCCGTACTCAAAGGCAAGTCTGAACGCGAACAGGTGGCCACCGCGGATCTACCGGATGGCGCGATGTTCACGACCGGCGCGGCGGCGTTCCTGAAATGGCAAGGACAGGCCCATCCATGGCAGTTTTCCGGCTATGGCGCCGCGCAGGCGCTACCTGAACACGCGGTTCGTTTGACACCGCACATTACCTGCCAGGCTCTGGCACACGGTTACACACCGCAGGTTCATCCCAGCTTGACCACCTAGTCGACCGGGCGCGTCACGATCAATTCGTTGATGCGATTCGCTTTTTCTTTAGCGAACAAGACATTGTGCAGGTACCAGACCTCACCGTCTCCGAGCGTGATTTCAATGTCGCCGGTTACGATCAGACCCAGGATACGGTGGCGCAGGAAGTCGTCTTTGAGGTATTTACACCGCGCATTGGCGCCGCTTTCTGCACGATCTCCGCTGCCCCAAAATACTCGCTCTCGCACTTGCCCTGGCGCTATTTCGTAAAACTTGACCTTATCAAAACCAAAGATCATCACCGCCCACATGATGAACACCGCCGAGCCGACAAACCAATAGAAGGCCGGGCTCATGCGTATGTCCAATCCACCGATGAATGCAGCGATTGGCCCTGATAGGTTGGCGGTCGCTAGAAGGATGCCGCCGATCAGCAAAATCAATCCCAGGATGACCGAGTTCGCCCCGCGAAGCTTAACCGTGGTCGAGAAAATCACGAACACCAGGAGAAAGACGAAGGTCTGCCCCTGAACTCTAGCCGCCGCTTCCGTCCCCTCGCCGCCCACAAACATGGACACGAATCCAAACACAAACCCCAGCACCCAGATCGGCCACCAGTAGAGGATAGGCGAATGGGTGTAGATCTTGAGTGTGGAAAGCTGGTTGAGCGCATCCTGAACATGCCCGTGCGGATGCGTATCCGCTGACTTCTCAGGCGTGGGTGTTGCAGTCGGTGTTTCAGACATGACGCGGTCCCTTCATCACTCCGAGGAGCTTAACAAGACGGACCGGTATTACAAATCCAAAATTGGGAGGCCTAGCTGGCGGCCTCTTCGGACTCTTCTGAACTCTTCAGCAACTGACGCTGCTTGAGGGCCATCAGGGCCATGCCGCGGAACAGGGTGCCGCGATCTTCAGCCGTCTTGTAGCTTAGACGCTTATAGACCGTGATCATGCCATTGCAGATTTTTTCGTTGTCCTTGGCGCGGCGCTTGCCGTCGTTTTCCATCAGTTCGAACATCTCTGCGATCTCTGGTTCAGAAGATGCCAGATTGACCATCCAATTGATGACTTCCTTGTCGGACGCTGCCCGACGGTTTGCCATCACTTTCGGCGAGTTCAACAGGTCGACGACCAATTGCATTTCGCGTTTGCGGAGTTCCGCAGGAAACTTTTCGACCTTTTCTGGCGGTAAGCCATCAATGCTGCGAACGCAGTCAGCTGGGTCCTCAGCATTCAGATGTTCATAAGACGTGACGATCACATCGATCATCGCTTTGACATTGTCATCGCTGGCACTGCGCGACAGATGCAGGATCTCATCCAGGAACACCTCTCGCATCTGCAGGCCGGCAACATAGCTCGCTTCGCGGACAGGTCGGCCGCGGCCAAACTCCTGAACAGCGATTTTCCGAAACTTACCGTAAACTGTCGGACGACGTTCCTTCAAAACCAGGAAGATCTCGCCATACATGTCGCCTTCATCAGCGAGGCGCTGAACCTCAGCGTCGAACATGGCTGGATCAACCGGCTCGCTTCCACCGCAAGCGGTCAGACCGAAAATGCTAACAGCAACGAAAGTCGCTTTGAGTGTACCGCGAAGTGTCATTGTCACCCTTCGAACACGCTTTAAGCGCGCCCCTTGTCATCCAGTTTTATTCCCGTAACCATGGCAGAGTTACCTTAATATGCTGATAAGTGAGGGCTCATGTTTCGATCAGTTCCAGTAATTTCTTCGTTCGCGCTTTTAACCGGGCTGGGCGCATGCGCGCATGCGCAATCCCCGCAGGCAAGCTCGTCTCAGATCGAAATAACCGCGGATATGCCGACCTCGGGAACCAATTTGATCGACCTGTACAAATACTTCCACACACACCCCGAACTGTCGTTCAAGGAAGTCAAATCCTCGACCATCATGGCGAACGAACTGACAAGCCTGGGCTTTGAAGTGACCACCGGCCTTGGCGATGAATGGACCCGGGCAAAATCGCTGCGTGACAATGGCGTCGTAAGAGACGGTGTTGGCGGCTACGGCGTTGTCGGAGTTTACCGGAACGGCGAAGGGCCAACCGTCCTCATTCGTGCGGATATGGATGCCCTCCCCGTGGCCGAGCGGACAGGCGTCCCGCACGCCTCAAAAGTTGTCGACGAAACCTGGACCGGCGTCACCAATGGCGTGATGCATGCGTGCGGTCACGACATCCATATGACGAGCTGGGTAGGCACCGCTCGCAATCTGATCGCTGCGAAAGATGAGTGGTCGGGCACATTGGTTATGATCGCTCAGCCCGCTGAAGAGCTTGGCAATGGCGCCCAGGCCATGATCGCTGACGGGCTGTTCGAACGTTTCCCGTTGCCCGATTACAATTTGGCCCTGCACGTCTCTGCGAGCGTTCCGAGCGGCAAAGTCGCTTACTCATCCGGATTTGCGCTGGCGAATGTCGATAGCGTCGACATTACGGTCAAAGGCGTGGGAGGACACGGCGCCTACCCACATACAACGAAGGACCCGGTCATCGTCGGGGCATCGATCGTTACAGCCGTTCAGACCTTGGTGTCTCGCAATGTGAACCCGCAAACACCGGCTGTTGTTACGGTCGGCTCGTTCCAGGCCGGGGCGAAGCACAATATCATTTCGGACGAAGCCAAACTGTTGCTGACCGTGCGCTCTTACGATGACGAGACCCGCTCCATGCTTCTGGAAGGCATTGAGCGAATTGCCAAGGCGCAGGCACTGGCCTTCGGCGCACCGGAGCCTGAAATCTTTATCGAGCCCGATTACACACCGTCGACCTATAATGAACCAGCCTTGGCCGCCAAGGCCGCCGCCGCGATCGCGGACGTCATTGGGGCAGAGAATATCGACCAGGTTGATCCTGTTATGGGCGGCGAGGACTTCAGTCAGTATGGCCGAACCGACGCCAATATCCCGGGCCTGATCTTCTGGGTCGGCGCTGTTGAACCAGGTAAGTGGCAAGCCGCACAGGACAGCGCGCTCGGTCTGCCCTCTTTGCACTCACCCTTTTTCGCCCCGGACTATGAGCCCACTATCGAGACAGGCGTGAAAAGTATGACCGCGACAGCGCTCGCTTTATTCAAAGAAGAATGAGCGTGAGTGATCGACGACAAAGACCGAAGTAAGGATCAATAGGAGGGACATTCTGTTGAATTGCCGATATTGTCGGACAATTCAGCGTTACCCTCCGTGCCACTAGACAGCTTGCACATATTATTGGTGAGGGTTTGGCCGCCCATCTTGTAAAACTGGGTGTACGTTTGGCTCTTGCTCGGGAGGCCGGCGGTGTAAATTCGCGGATTGTCTTTGCGACAGCTTTCATTGTCACCCGCGGCGATATACGCCTTCAGCCAAACTTCAGAACCGTCCGGAACATCGCCAAACTTTTCCAGGTCCAGGCAAAAGCCGCGGGCCTTCTCAAGATCACTGGTGAACATATTGGATTTGCGATCGCCGTCCGGCGTAATCCATTTTAGCTCGATGTCGCTGATGACGTAGCTGCCGTCATTTTGCAGGTGCAAATAGCGTACGGGATGATCGGTATCCGCTGTCGCAGACAGAGTTGCTGCGAAAGTTGCGGCGCCAACCAGAAACAGTGTGCGAGCGACCCTGATTGCCGCGCTGGGTCCTGAATTCATGTTCGATCTGAGCTCCGTGTTCACTTGCTACTTGGACAGACATCGTCTTATGCCCGGGCGATCCAGTCGCCTGTCAGATCCGGCAGGTCGCAACTCGCCTCCAAGCTTCTCGCCACGAGACCCCTAGTCTGTGCCGTGCGGGCGAGTAAGGTCGCACCGGAATAGACATGAGGAACACCCAGATGGATGTCAGCACCGCCGTCAAGCAACGCATTTCAACCCGCGGCTTTCTGGACACACCGCTTCCCCAGGCAGAAGTGGAGCAATGGCTGAAAGATGCTCAACGCTCACCCTCTGGCGGTAACTTACAGCCGTGGCGCGTGATCGCGGTCGCGGGCGAGGAGCGCGATAAAGTGGTGCAACTCGCCGCTGCCAAACTGTCCGGAAACCCGCGCGGTGAGCCGACGGATCGCCCAATCTATCCCGAGCACATCACCGACGCCCAGAATGCGCGCCGATTTCGGGTCGGCGAAATGATGTATGAGAAATTAGGTATCCCGCGAGATGACAAAGCGGGGCGGATGACATGGTTCATGCGCAACTACAATTTCTTCAACGCACCCGTCGCTCTGTTCTTTGTGCTGGATGAGCGCGTCGGACACGGCCAGTGGGGACATACCGGGATGCTGATGCAAACCCTGGCGCTTCTCGCCGAAGAGAGAGGCTGGGGTACGTGCATGCAGGAATGCTGGGGCGTCCTGCGCCCAAGCCTGAAAGAGCATTTTGGCCTCGAAGAGCATGAAATGGTCTGGTGCGGCATGGCTGTCGGCGTTCCGGACAAAGATGACCCGGTGAACAAACTCTATACCGAACGCGCCGAGCTCGAGGAGTTTGCCGAGCTGAGAGGGTTCTAGCCCCGTTTCCTCCCTATTCGCGCCATAGTGGCGGGTGACAGTCGGTGCATGGAACCCACTCGCCGTACCGCACTCGCTTGCTTGTTTTCAATCCCTCTATTGCCGCACATGGCGGCCCGCGGAGATACGAGGGCGGCCAGCTTGATCGTACGCGCCCGCAGCCAGATCGGTGTCACCACGCTTTATGATGGGGCTTATATCCCTCTCGACTATCCTATGGGCGATGTCCCGCGAGACCGCGGCGTGTGTATCGACGTAGTCATTCGCGCCTATCGCGACGCTTTCGAGTTCGACTTCCAGAAAAACGTGCACGAGGATATGGCAGCGAATTTCGCGGCCTATCCAAAACGTTGGGGGCTCACGCGCACCGACCGTAATATCGACCATCGCCGAGTTCCGAATGTTGAGACTTGGCTGCGCCGGCAAGGGCACGAGCTGCCTGCCTCAGACTGGCAACCTGGCGACATTATAACCTGCCGTGTAAACGGCAGCCTGCCTCATATTGGCATCCTCTCAAGCCGGAAGGATCGCCGCGGCCGCTGGAAAGCCATCCACAATATCGGCCTCGGTACTTTGGAGGACAGCCGTATCTGGAAGTATGGCGATCAACGCCGTTTTCGATTCCTGCCTAGCTGAGCATCATGCGTAGACGAAGCAAGTGCTCGTCCCAACCCTTGTCGTGTCCAGTGAGCTCTTCGAACGTGTTGATGCCCGCGTGAGTGAGCGTCAGTTGCGTACCGCCTTCGACCGCCATCAAGTCCCAGGTGACCGTCGTAATCACGCCTTTCAGCCATTGATGGGTAAACGTGTGGACCAACTTTCGCGGAGGATCGACTTCAAGCACGTCCCCCCACATCAATTTGCGGTCCGGTTTGTCATCATGAAAGCTGAAATACTGAAACGCAGATTTCTCGGTCAGGTCCCGGTCGGTTTCGTGAAACCACTGCGCTAACAACTCCTTTTTCGTGATGTAGCGCCAAACCTTTTCCGGCGTCGCTTTCAGATAGATCGTTTTCACCATCACTGCGTCACTCATCGTCCATCTCCACTGCTTGTTTTAGGTTTTCGAGTTTTTCGTCCCAGAACTGGCTGAAGAAGTTTACCCAGTCGGCGACGGTTTTTAGCGCGTCTGGTTGCAAGCGATGCAAGCGTTCGCGGCCCTGCGAGCGGACACTAACCAGACCGCCTCGCTCCAGTATCTTCAGATGTTTGGCGACCGCTGGTCGTGTCATCTCATAGTTCGCCGTGATGTCATTCAGAGACCGCTCACCGTCTGAAAGCATTGCCATGATACTGCGCCGCGTCGGATCGGAAATGGCCCGGAAGATAAGTTGTTCCTGCATGATGTGAAACCTTTCAGTTTCTCTTTATAGGAAACCATAAAGTTTCATGTCAAGCACGAATTCCAAGGCTGGCGCTTTGGACAAACCGCGCTAAACAGAAGCCATGAAAATCGCGACCTGGAACGTCAACTCCATCAAAGCCCGCCTGCCCACGGTCATCGAGGTGCTGAAAGCCATCGATTGCGACGTGATCTGTCTGCAGGAGATCAAGTGCGAGACCGACGCCTTCCCTTACCTGGAAATCGAAGAGCTCGGCTACAATGTCGAAGCGCATGGGCAAAAAAGCTATAATGGCGTCGCGATGCTATCGCGCTTCCCACTGGAAGACGTTGTGCGCGGCCTGCCCGGTAATGAAGATGACGAGCAGGCCCGCTATATTGAGGCCCTCGTGCTCTCGGATCGTCCCGTGCGTGTTGGCGGTTTGTATTTGCCGAATGGCAATCCAGCACCGGGTCCGAAATACGACTACAAATTGGATTGGATGGGCCACTTGAAGGTCCACGCGCAGGAACTCATGCGTGCAGAAGAACCCCTGGTTTTGTGCGGCGACTATAACATCATTCCCCGCGCCGAAGACTGCTGGGAAGAAACGGTCTGGGCCGATGACGCACTCGCGCTGCCGCAGAGCCGCGCCGCATTCCGGAGATTGAAACATCTGGGTCTGACCGAGGCGTTTGAAGCGGCTGACAATCGCGGCCACGAATATTCATTCTGGGACTATCAGGGCGGCGCCTGGCAGAAGGATCACGGCATCCGTATCGATCACCATCTGCTCAGTCCGCAAGCAGCGGATCGACTGGAAAGTGTTGAGATTTATCGCAAAGCTCGCGGCCTAGAAAAGCCGTCAGACCATGTGCCAGTGATCATTGAACTGCGCGACTGATTCCGCGCGACAACACTTCGAAATCGAAACCTAGTTTCTGACGCACTTGGTGTTGTATGCGATGACTTCTTCGTTCAGCGAAACGACCAGACCTTGGAGCGAGGATTCCTTATCAAGCAAATCGGCTTTGAGGGTTTCGTAAGCCACTTTGGTTGCATCGGCTTCTGCCGCCTGTTCATCGCTGAAATTGCGAAGCGCTTCGGCGTTTTCCCAGGCATCTCCCGCTGCTTCCACCTCGTCGACGAGCGTTAGCCGGGCATCCGCCATTTCCTGCGCAGCGCCCTGGCGCTCCTGTAGTTGAGCAGCTTGCTGAGAACAAGATTGCGCGACCGCCATTGGCGCAGCGAGGACAAAAAGGGCGCCGAGCGCACCGAAGGAGAAAATCACTGGTTTCATACAAAATTCTCTATGCAATCAGACCTGAAGCCTTCCTGAACACAAACGCCCTGATCTGGACGAAAGTGTGACCACGTTGCGGATCGTCAGCCACCACCGTCCTTTGGTTGGCTGCGCTTGAGCTGCTCTGGATCTGCAAAACTATCGATCAAGTTGAAGATCGCTGCGAAATCATCCAGCAACTCCCGAACCCGATCAGGATTATCCAGCGGCGTAAACAGGCTTCCAGGCTCGAATAGGTCGCCACCTTCAACCGCGATCAGCAATTCCCCGTCTTGAAACGCGCACCGTAGTTTGCCGCCATGAAAGACTTTCTCCAGATCGATAAGCCTCTGCATGAGGTCCGGTGTCAGCAGAAAGCGGGCCTCAACCTGATCGTCAGAGAAGACCTGAAAGGCTTTTTCAAACACATTTGATTCGAGCTTTACCTGTTGCAGGACGTTCACGCCCCGAAACAAGTTGAGCATTCCTGCGTCGCGCAAGACCAGTGTTCGTCCCTGGAAGGCTTTGTGGAACTCAAATCTCAAGCACTGTCCCTTGAACACAGTAACCCACCGGGTCCGGGATCGACCGCGGGAGTCTGTGGTCCGTCGTCTCTCCTCAAGATGCGTCTCGAAGAATTGGAAATCGACCCCATTGCGCGTTCCGTCGAGACGATCCTCATAGTTCGCTCGATCCCAATTCGGGATCAGACCAGCTGCGTGCAGGTCAGCAACAGAGCTTTGTGGGCCCGGGTCGGCGTCAAAGAGCAGATTGAACTGCGCGGCGACCGGCTCAACAATCAACCGCTTCGCGCGTTTTCCGATTTGATTGAGCGGTCCGCGTCCCGCGCCATGGACGGCAAACCCGATGACGCCCGCAACGATCGCCAACTGTGGCACCCTAAAAACCAGAAACCCGAGTAGCGTCCCAAGCGCGGCAACGCCGACGCCGATCCAGGTCCATCGCACAGCAGACTTGGCCGCCGCGAGGCGCTCCGCTTCCTGCGCCTGCAGTTTTGGCGCAAGCTCATCCTGATAGATGCGCGGAAAGTTCGCAAAATCCTCTGGCAAACCGCGCATGGCGGCGAGGATCAACGGATCAATATCTGTATCTTCCCAAGGACCTTTAGATGTCGGCGTAGACATGGCGTTCTCCGGCAAACCCTTCATGGGTTACCGCGCCAAGATGGGCAGGACCGACCAATTTCGCAAATTTTGCCAACGTACCATTGCCATACGCGGTGACGCGCGGCTGCCATTTGCGTTTGCGATCTTCCAGATCGGCTGGCGTGAGGCGGACATCGATCGTGCCTTTTTCGGCGTCAATCATGATGATATCGCCATCTTCGAGAAGTCCGATCGGACCGCCTTCCTGGGCTTCAGGACCGACATGACCGATGCAGAACCCGCGGGTCGCGCCTGAGAAGCGTCCATCAGTGATCAAGGCAACCTTGTCGCCCATGCCCTGGCCATAAATTGCTGCCGTGGTCGACAGCATTTCGCGCATTCCCGGTCCGCCTTTTGGGCCTTCATAGCGAATGACAAGCACGTCTCCCGCTTCGTATTCGCGATTTGTAACGGCTTCGAAGCACGCTTCCTCGCCATCAAACACGCGAGCTTTTCCGGTGAATTGAAGCTTCTCTAGCCCGGCGACCTTCACGATCGCGCCATCCGGAGCCAACGATCCCCATAGACCAACCACGCCGCCATTCTGCGTAATCGGTTTGCCTGCCGGGTAGATAACTTTCTGCGTTTCATCGAAGGTTACGCCTTCAAGATAGTCGCCCCAGCTTTTCCCTGTGACCGTCAGGCAATCAGGATTGACGATCTTCGCGTCCATCAGGGTTCGCATCAGCATCGGAACACCGCCCGCTTCGCCGAAATCCTTGGCGACATAATTCCCGCCTGGTTTCAGGTCAGCAATGTAAGGCGTGCGCTCGAACACTTCAGCCACGTGGCGCAGCGTGAATTCCACTCCGCACTCATGCGCCATCGCCGGGAGGTGCAGTGCGGCATTGGTAGACCCACCGGTCGCAGCGACCACAATGGCTGCATTTTCAAACGCTCCTCGCGTACAAATCTCTCGTGGACGAAGGTTGTTGGAAACAAGATCCATGACGACGCGCCCAGATTCCCGTGCATAGCCATCCCGGTCCGTCCATGGGGCCGGCATCGCAGAGGAAAGCGGTAGCGCCAGACCGATCGCTTCACTCACGCAGGCCATTGTATTGGCCGTAAACTGTCCACCACAGGCACCATCTCCAGGACAAGCGACTTTTTCCAGCGCGCGTAGCTTGTCGCTGTCCATATCATTGGAGCCTGCGGCATGCGCGCCAACTGCCTCAAACACATCGAGGACGGTGACGTCCCGCCCCTCGAAGCTTCCAGGCATGATCGAACCGCCATACAGGAACACCGCGGGTACGTTCAGGCGGAGCATGGCCATCATCATGCCGGGGAGTGACTTGTCACATCCAGCGACGCCAACCAGAGCGTCATAAGAATGTCCGCGCATCGTCAGCTCAACCGTGTCAGCAATCCAGTCTCGGCTCACCAGCGATGAGCGCATGCCTTCATGCCCCATTGCGATACCGTCGGTGACTGTAATGGTACAAAACTCGCGCGGCGTTCCATCCGCTTCTTTCACGCCTTCAGACACCGCATGCGCCTGACGCATCAAGGCGGTGTTACAAGGCGCTGCCTCATTCCAGCAACTCGCCACACCAACAAATGGCTTTTGAATATCCTTGGTCGAGAGGCCCATCGCATAATAATAGCTACGGTGCGGCGCTCGGGCGGGGCCTTCCGTCACATGGCGAGAAGGCAGCTTGGATTTGTCCCAGGTTTTGCTCATGATGATATTCCTTTACTGCGCCGACGCTTAGCCAGTCCGCACGGTGCTGTCACCCCGTCAAAAGGGTTTATTCTTGCTCGAAAATCGCGGTTTCCATGCCCTCAGGGTCAATCATGCCGCGATACATGCCTTTAGAGTTGAAAACATACTCATACTCGCCATTTCCATCGATCACGACCACGCCGCCATCACCTCCGAGCTCAGCAACTTGATCCAGCGCGTTTTGGGCTGCGTCTCCGACGCTTTCACCCGCGAGTTCAACCCGCGCGCAGATGGTCTTTGCGACCGCCACACGAATGAAATACTCACCATGTCCGGTGGCTGAAACGGCGCAGACGCCATTTTGCGCATAGGTTGCAGCCCCAATCAGAGGCGAGTCGCCAATTCGGCCTGCAGCCTTGGCGGTCATACCGCCCGTGGTGGTCGCAGCAGCGAGATTACCAAACTGGTCGATGGCCACCGCACCGACCGTGCCATGACGGTCCGCATCGGTTCGCACACGTTCGCGCAGGACACGTTCGAGCGATTGTCGCCGCCGGTCGGTGTCAAAATAGCTATTGTCGACCATTTCGATGCCGACAGATTCCGCGAACGCGTCAGCACCGGCCCCTGCGAACATGACATGTTCAGATTGACCCATGACCGCGCGCGCCGCGAGGATCGGGTTCTTCACGCGCTTCACGCCCGCAACCGCGCCTGCGTCGCGCTCTGCGCCGCTCATGATGGAGGCGTCGAGCTCATGTTCCGCAGCCGCGGTAAACACGGCGCCCTGCCCGGCATTGAACAACGGATCATCCTCCATCGGGATCACCGCCGCCTGAACCGCGTCTACGGCTGAGCCGCCGTCCCGCAAAACAGTGGCGCCAGTTTCAAGCGCTGTTTCCAGCGCTGCGGTGTAGGCAGCCTCGCGCTCCGGCGTCATATTTTCGCGCAGGATCACCCCGGCCCCGCCATGGATCACCAGCCGCCATTCGGGTTGTTCGCTCTCACTCGACACGGCGTTTCCCTCCTGCGCAATGACACTGGATGCCTGACAACCTGCAATAAGAAACATGGAAAGTGCGAGGGCGCGAATGGGCATGTCGTGATCCTTCTTTCACAAGTCTGACATTGAGACTCCAAAACCTAACCAACGTGCCATATAAAAGCGAGCATCGATTTAGGAGTGCGAGCGAATGCTGGGACACGTAATGCTGGCAGTATTGATGGCTACAATACTGGTTTGTTTTCAACCAGCTCATTCTCAGGATCTTGAGCGCCGCCTCAACACCGTAACCGTGAAAGCGATCGGACCTGACAAAGGCGAGCTGCATATTAATCCAATCATTCTGCGTCCCCAGGAGTTTCAACGCCCGGGTTACTCCGAATTGGAGCTGGTTTTTGTTCCGGTCGCCCTGATCGAAGATCGACTGGAGCCACTGCTCGGCGAGGAAAACCGCGACTATCTGCGATTGATCACGAAGATTCCTGCACGCCCCGAAGGTGTGCCGTTCAAAGATACGGCCCGGGATTATTTCACCCAGAGCGTGATCTTGCCCCGCGGGTATTACGTCCTGTCCGAGGTGACGTTTCGGACCCCATCACTGGGTGGGCAACCCGCCACGCAAACTGTTTCGCATTGCCTGGCAGACAATAGCATCCTGCTGCGCATCAAAGGCGGTGATGTGATCTATATGGGGCGCCCCGAGTTTGACTATCCAAGCTATGACAGACTTGCGGATCCAGCATTCAGCCCGGCGCAACGAATGCTTAGCCAGATCGATCGCTTGAGAGGCTGGCGCGATACGGCCACGGATCTCGAAAAGTTCGAGGTCGCTCCAGCCGAGTTTGAGCGCACAACGGCATTCTGCAGCCCACAGGCAACCACCCCGGTCATGTAAGTCTGCGGCCTTATAAGGTTGCCAATTGATCGCGCGCAGCGCTGAGCTTCTCTCGGGTGCTTCCGAGCTCTTTCAGTCGCTCACGTTGTTCCGCGACAACCTCTGGCGGCGCCTTGGCGACAAACGCTTCGTTCCCGAGGCGTTTTTCGAGCCCGGTGATCTCACCGCCAAGTTTTCCGAGTTGCTTGTCGAGGCGGGCAATTTCTTCGCCGGCATCGATCAGGTCTGCGATCTCCAGGACGATTGTTGCTTCATCGACCACGGATTTGACCGATCCGGGCGCGGCCTGTTCAGCGATTTCCAGCTTTTCGAGACGCGCCAGACGCTGGATGACATCGCCATGAGCAGCGAGGCGTCGAGCGGTCTCCGCGTTGGCTCCAACCAGGCTTGCCGGCACCTTGGCACCGGCGGGAACATTAACGTCGGCGCGTGTGGACCGGACTTGCGAGATGGTCTTCAGGACCCAACCAAGCTCGTCCGCAGCGGCTGTGTTCGAATAGCCCTTGGCGAGACCCGGCCAGCTCTGCAGCATCAGGAACTCTGTGCGATCGGCTGTCTGCTCCCAAAGGGTTTCCGTGATGAAGGGCATGAACGGATGCAAGAGCGCGAAGATTTGTTCGAGCGTCCAGGCAAGAACCAGACGGGTCTCGTCCTTTTCAGCCCCATCGTCGCCTTGAAGGATCGGTTTGGAAAGCTCCAGGTACCAATCGCAAAATACGTCCCAAACAAAGTGATAGGCCGCGTCGGCAGCATCATTGAAGCGGTAGTCTTCAATCGCTTCAGAGACCTGCGCGCAACATTTGTAGAGCTCGCCGACAATCCACTCATTCAGCGCCAACCGTAATGTTTCCGGGTTTACGGTAGCGCCAAACGTGGCTTCGTACATTTGTGCGAACCTCGTCGCGCTCCACAGTTTGGAGCCGAAATTACGATAGCCCGCGACCCGGTCGACGGACAGATTGATGTCTCGGCCCTTCGTCGCCATGGCTGCCAGCGTAAACCGTAGCGCGTCGGCTCCATACGCGTCGAAGCCTTGCGGGTAGCGATTGCGGGTCGCCTTTTCGACTTGAGGCGCCTTTTCCGGTTGTCTCAGTCCTGTTGTGCGCTTTTTGACCAGTTCATCGATTTCGATCCCATCGATGAGATCGACCGGGTCGACGACATTGCCCTCTGACTTGGACATTTTCTTACCCGACTCGTCGCGAACGATGGCGTGGATATAGACGTCTTTGAACGGCACTTCGCCGTCCATGAACTTGATGCCGAGCATCATCATCCGTGCGACCCAGAAGAAGATAATATCGAAGGCGGTGACCAGAGTTGCGCCGGGATAGAAGGCGTTCAGGCCATCTGTCTCTTCCGGCCACCCCTGCGTCGAGAACGGCCAGAGACCAGAGCTGAACCAAGTGTCGAGGACGTCTTCGTCTTGGCTCAGGACGACGCCGTCTCCCGCCATGGCCTGCGCATCAGCTTCGGTTGGCGCACAATAGCGGTTCCCATCTTCGTCATACCAAACCGGTACACGGTGCCCCCACCAGAGCTGGCGCGAGATGCACCAGGGCTCGATATTCTCCATCCAGTTATAGTAAGTCCGGTCCCAATTCTCCGGTACGAACTTGGTCCGTCCCTCGCGCACTGCTTCAATGGCAGGTTTGGCGAGCGTTTCAGCATCGACGAACCATTGGTCGGTCAGCATCGGTTCGATAACAACGCCGGAGCGGTCTCCGAACGGTTGCATGATTTTTTTGTTCTCAACCAGCGGGATCAGCGGCGCCTCGGTTTCCTCATCCTTGTGCTTTGGATCCGCGATCATCACCGCATTGCCCTCAGACGTGATGTCCGCGATGACTGCTTTGCGCGCCTCGAAGCGTTCCAGCCCGCGATAGGCTTCCGGAACCAGGTTCATGGCGGCGATCTTGGCCTCGTCGAAATCCTCTTTGCCTTCTGCGATACGCTGCGCAATCTCAGCCTCGTCGGCATAGGACTGCCCATCCGCGCGCATAAAGCCCTTTTCATCCATCAGCGCATACATCGGGATGCCGCCGCGTTTGGCGACTTGGTAGTCGTTGAAATCATGCGCCCCGGTGATCTTCACTGCGCCCGAGCCGAAATCAGGGTCGGGATACTCATCGGTGATGATTGGGATCAGGCGGCGGTGCTCCTTGGGGCCTACCGGAATCTCGCACAGCTTGCCAATAATTGGAGCATAACGCTCATCGCTTGGATGCACGGCGACCGCGCCATCGCCGAGCATGGTTTCAGGCCGGGTCGTGGCGATCGAGATATAATCGCGCGTCTCTTCCAGCGTGACAGTCCCGTCCTCGTCCTTCTCGACATAGGTATAGGTCTGCCCTTCAGCGAGCGGGTATTTGAAGTGCCACATATGGCCGTCGACTTCCTTGTTCTCGACTTCGAGATTGGAAATCGCGGTCTGGAAATGCGGGTCCCAGTTAACGAGGCGCTTGGCGCGATAGATCAGGCCTTCATTGTAGAGGTCAACAAACACCTTGTTGACGGCGGTGTTCATCTCAGGATCGAGCGTAAACTTGGTATTCTCCCAATCGCAAGACGCGCCGAGGCGTTTCAGCTGGTTCAGGATCGTTCCGCCGGACTCTTCCTTCCATTCCCAGACTTTTTCGACAAAGGCGTCGCGACCCATGCTGCGACGATCCTGGTTGCCGCTGGCCGCGAGCTTGCGCTCGACTACCATTTGCGTGGCGATCCCCGCATGGTCCATGCCCGGCTGCCATCGTACATTCTTGCCGCGCATCCGCTCGAACCGGCAAAGGATGTCCTGGATCGTATTGTTGAGCGCATGGCCCATATGAAGGCTGCCAGTCACATTCGGCGGCGGAATCATGATCGCGTAGGGCTCAGCCGCTGTGTCCATACTCGGCTTGAAACAGCCCGCCTGTTCCCAGCGTTGATAGATACGCTGCTCGTGAGCTTTCGGGTCAAAACGCTGGTCGATCATTTGTTTGCGGTCCGGGTCGGTCAGATAAAAGAAAAGGCGCGCCGTGTCTGGCGCGCCCGTCTCTTTAGCAGAGGATTTCAGTCGGTCTAGCCAGCCATGCGTGCGATACGCTGTACTTCGGCTTCCACGTGCTTCTCAACGATGCCAGGCAGGTTCTCGTCCAGCCACTCTTTCAGCATCGGGCGCATCATCTCGCGGACCAATCCTTCGATCGTGGTTGCGCCGCCAGCATCTTCGCCAAATTCGACATTTGAGAGCAGCTTTCCAAGCGCACCGGCGGCTGCAGTGACAGTCGCTGTATCGGTCAGCGGGGCGGGCTTTGCAGACATGGGTGTCTCCTCTTCAAGGACAGGTTCTGGTTGCGGCTCTGGCTCAGCTTCCAGTACGGGTGTTTCTTCTTCGACAGGTTCAAAGCTGTCTTCAACTTCGGCGAAATCTTCGACGCCTTCGAAATCATCCGCAGCGAACGACTCAAAAGTATCTTCTTCGACTTCAAACTCGAACGGCTCTTCTTCGGCGACGAGGTCGGCAACGGCCGCGTCCAGATCGTCGGACGCATCGTCCATCGATTGACTAATGGCCGCCAACACATCTTCCTCGGACTCGATGACCGTGTCGTCGGAAGCTGTTTCCTGCACTTCGAAATCCTCAAACACGTCGAGTTCTTCTTCGCTGATCGTGTCTGCCTCTGCGGCGTCCTGCGCCGGGGCATCATCGTCCGCGATGATTTTTCGGATGGAAGATAGAATCTCTTCCATGGTCGGTTCTTTTTGCGCTTGCTCCGCCATAGCCGTTCCCATTGATTCGTTTTCTATTAACCGGCTACTGCAGCTCGGTTAACAAGCAATTACGACTCAAATTTAACACAGGCCGCGCGCGGTGCCTAACCGGTCTTTACAGGGTCAGTTTTCCCATCGCGCGGAATAGCTGGTGTGTCGCCACATAGGCGTCGCGACGAGCATTGATCAGGGCGAGGCGGGCCTCCAGCAATTGCTGCTCCTGATCCAGGACATCCAGCGTCGTGCGTGTCCCGACACTCAGCTCTTCCTGCGCGCCCTCATAAGCGATCTCAGCGGCCTCGACCTGGCGCTCAGACGCGAAAATCGCCTGCTCCGCAGCAATGTTGGCGTACCAGGCCTGAGCGACGCTGGCTGTAATTTGCCGCTCAGCATTGATCGTTTGCAGGCGGGCCTGCTCACGTTCCAGGCGGGCTGCCCGGACGCGGCTGCGTAAGATGCCACCCTGGAACAGCGGAACCGTCCCTTGCGCCAACAAGCGAAGCTGTGTGTCGCGATAATTGTCTGGCGGCAGGGTGATAATCCCCATAGTCGGAGATATCGCCGTCGCTTCCTGGTCAAAAGTCTCCTGAACGCTGGCAGAACCAACAATAGAAAGGTTCGGACGTGCTGCGCCTTGCGCTGACTTGACGCCCTGCTCTGCCGCACGTTCCGCTTCACGAAGCGCCTTCAGGTCAGGGTTTTCCGTCAATGCCGATTGCAGGGATGTTTCGAAACTGTCCGGCAAGCTGGGTGCGTCTGGAACTGGCACCAGGTCGCCGGCGGGCTGCCCCACGAACAGCTCGTAAATGGAAAGAGATGCCTCCATTTGCGCCTCAGCGCCCGCGAGAGACGCGCGCGCGCCCTGCAAGCGGGCTTCAGCTTGCTTGACGTCTGTGCGGGTCGCAAATCCAACGTCAAAGCGGTCGGTCGCCGCTCGCAATTGTTCTTCGAGCAGAGCAACGGAATTTGCGCGAATACGGATGGCTTCGCGATCGCGGATCACGTCGACATAGGCTGTAACGACATTTAGGATCAGATCCTGGGCTACGCCATCATATTGAGCGTCAGCAGCCAGGATACCGGCCTTGGCCTGTGCAATCCCGGCATTGATTTGCCCACCTGTATAGACCGGCAACGTCGCCCGCAATTGCGCTGAGGCGAGTGTGTTTTCACCCGTATTGAAGGCAATTGGCTGATTGCTGTCGAGCGATTCAAACGTTGTTGAACCTGACAGGTCGACCGTCGGGGCCCGCGCGCCGCGCGCTTGATTGAGTTGTTCGCGCGCCACACCAACATCGGCGCGTTGCGCTGCGAGGGCCGGATTCGTCTGGAACGCCTGATCAAGCGCTTGCTGAAGTGTTTCCGAATGACCCGGCATCGCCAGAAGCAACGCGGAGAGTGAAATCAATGCAGATTTGCGGAACATGGGAGGCCTCGTCGCTATCTATCTGCGGGTATATTTAGCGATCCATACCAAAAAGTGAACACTGTTCACCATTTTGTCGCTCCCGGTCAGATCCCGCCGGTCAGTATCGCCATAAGGATAGAGAGGCGCCTCTGCATCCGCCCGATCTTGCCGCCGCGTTTCCAGAGATGACGTAAGCGAAAATGCGCCAATGCAGGACGCAAGCGTGACGCAACTCGAACACGAGGTATCGGTTCAGCGATCTCTTCTCCGCGTCGGAGACTGGCCCACTGAGCGGCGATGCCTTTGTCGAACGCGGCTTCTGCTTTTGATGCGGAAGAGATTTCAGCTGCCAATAATGCCAGCTCGCCTTCCGGTTCCTGAGCCCGATCCGAGGCGATGAAAGCAGCTTCAAATTGCGAGACGATGGACTGCAACCGATCGGGGCTCAGCCGTTCAGCGTCAAACTCTGCAGCGAGCGCTGTGACAACATCGTGTTGTCTTTGTTGGCCCTCTGCGAGCTCAGACAAAGCATCGCGCCACCACTGAAACCGAATCTGCCCCATGATCGGGTCGGTGACGGATACGCGAACGCGCGCCAGTTCATAGTAAAAGGCATAAAGCACGACCAAAGAGCGCCTTTCAGACACGGACGCATACCGACTGGAAAGCCAGCGCTCTTCGTCTACACGCTTCACACGGGAATCGAGTCGATCCCAAATATCTGACAAAGAATCACTGGCAGGACTGGTCATCGAACCCATATCTGTGGCAAGCGCTGATCAAGAACAGCGATAAATTCTGCATGGAGACCAATGACATGGCTTTTGACCTTCCCGAACTCCCATATGGCCGCGACGGCCTAACCCCGCATATTTCAGAAGAAACGCTGAATTTCCACCACGGCAAGCACCACAATGCGTATGTGACCAATCTCAACAAACTGATTGATGGCACAGATCTCGCGAACGCCTCTCTGGAAGAGATCGTGAATGCTGCTGCAGGTGATGCTTCCAAAGCAGGTTTGTTCAACAACGCCGCTCAAGTCTGGAACCACACGTTCTATTGGCACTCAATGAAGCCAGGCGGCGGCGGCGCACCGCACGGCAAAGTTGCCGAGCTCATCGATCGCGATTTCGGTTCCTACGACGAATTCGCAACCCAGTTTAAAGCTGCCGGCGGCGGCCAGTTCGGCTCAGGTTGGGCGTGGCTCGTGCTGAAAGATGGC
Organism: Hyphomonadaceae bacterium; assembly: GCA_043513745.1. Lineage (GTDB taxonomy): Bacteria > Pseudomonadota > Alphaproteobacteria > Caulobacterales > Hyphomonadaceae > Henriciella. Next base: position 2,263,171 of record CP121341.1, on the reverse strand, counting down.
AAGCTCGCTATCACCAAGACCCCCAATGCCGAGACCCCGCTGACGGAAGCTGGTGTTACGCCCCTCCTGACCATGGACGTCTGGGAGCACGCTTATTACCTCGATTATCAGAACTCGCGCCCCAACTATATGGCAAGTTTCCTCGACAATCTGGTCAACTGGGACTTCGCTAATCAAAATCTTGCGGACGCGTCTTAGCGCACTGATCAGGTGGCGCGCTGAAGCCACACTTTTTCACCGACTGAAGAGCCCACCTTTGCTGGTGGGCTTTTTTGCACTATGTGCACCGCAACATGTTTGCCGGCGCAGTGATTCGAAGTCGGCCCCGCTGTTCAATCCGGAACAGCTTGATGTGACCGACCTTTCAATCCACAGCTGGACAATACTTTGACTGATACCCCACAGATTACTTTCGCCGAGCTCAACCTCGACCCCCGCATCCAAAGCGCCATTGACGCCGCCGGTTATGACCATCCGACGCCGATCCAGGAACAAGCTATTCCTGTGATCAAGAAAGGCGGCGATGTGACCGGCATTGCCCAAACCGGAACCGGTAAGACGGCCGCCTTTACTCTGCCGATGATGCACCGCCTGACAAAGGGCCGGGCGCGCGCTCGCATGCCGCGCAGCCTGATCCTTTGCCCGACACGCGAACTCGCCGCCCAGGTTGCGGAGAATTTCGAAACCTATGGCAAAGACCTCAAGCTCAACATGGCGCTGCTGATTGGCGGCGTGAGTTTCAAGGAACAAGAACAAAAGTTGATGCGCGGCGTCGACGTGCTGATCGCAACGCCTGGCCGACTGATCGACCAGTTTGAGCGCGGCAAAATCCTGCTCACCGGCGTCGAAGTGTTCACCATCGATGAAGCCGATCGCATGTTGGACATGGGCTTCATCCCGGACATTGAGAAGATCTGCAAACTCCTGCCTCCGAACCGGCAGACTCTGCTTTTCTCTGCAACGATGCCGAAAGAGATCGCTCGCCTCGCCAAGACTTTCCAGAAGGATCCGGTCCGCATCGAGGTTGCCCGCCACTCCAAGACGGCAGAAACCATCACTCAGCACGTGGTGAAACTGCCGCGCGGCGATGACAAGGCCAAGCGCACGGCGCTGCGCCGGGTTATTGAAAGCCGCGATGTGAAAAATGGCATCGTCTTCTGCAACCGCAAACGCGAAGTGGACGTCGTCGCCAAGTCTCTGCAAACGCATGGTTTCAGCGCCGCCCCCATTCACGGCGACTTACCGCAAAGCGCCCGTACGGACACGTTGAACAGGTTCCGCGATGGCGACCTGCAATTGCTTGTGGCGTCAGACGTTGCCGCGCGGGGGCTCGACATTCCAGATGTGGGTCACGTGTTCAATTTTTCCCCGCCGCCCAAGGATGAAGACTATGTCCACCGCATCGGTCGTACAGGCCGGGCCGGGCGCGAAGGCGAGAGCTTCACGCTTGTCGGACCGATGGATGAGAAATCCTGGCGCGGCGTGATGATGCTGATCAATACTGATGTCGCCGAGTTTATGCCTGATGGCCTCGTGGAAGAGCTTGAAGGTCTTCCATCCGACGCCGATAGCCGCCGGGGACGTGGCCGCAGCGAACGCGGTGGCCGCGGACGCGAGCGAGGCGAAGGACGCGGCCGAGGCCGCGGACGAAAAGAACGCATCGACCGGGAAGAACGGTCTGACAAACCTGCGCGCGAGCCTCGCGAAGAAGCAGCTGAGGTCACGACCGAAAAGACCGCAGCTGAGGCACCTGAAAAGCCACGCAAAGAGCGTCCTAAACGCGACTACAAGCGCAAGGATGACGACCTCATCCTGGACCCCGCCCCGGACGACCTCCGCGGCTTCGGCGACGACGTCCCGGCATTTCTGAAATAGCATCAATAAACCCGGTTGATCAAATATAGTCTGCACCTAAGCTACCCCTGTATTTCATGGGGAGTGATATGCTCAAGACCGCGTGCTTTTTCTTTCTAACTCTGTTTTGCGTGCTGCCAACGTTCGCTGAATATCCCAAGCCACCGCTTGAGGCCTATGGCGCGCTTCCAGGTGTTTCTAGCGCAGAAATTTCACCCGATGGCTCGAAATTGGCGACGATTTCTAACCGGGAGGACGGAACATATTTGCTCGTCACCGATGTGACCTCCGGCGAACTGATCAAAGGCGTTGGCATCGGCGCAATCAAAGCCCGAAATGTTTCTTTCTACGACAACTCGCACGTCATTCTGAGAGCCTCAAACACAATCAAAACTTACGGATTCAGAGGCGAATACGAATATGGCGGTGCTTTCACGTTAAATATCGAAACGGGCAAAGTCGAACAGCTCTTATATCGGACAAAAGGTCTCTTCCCGGCTCAGTCAGGAATTGGTCGAATTGTCGGACGCGGCAGCCGCTCTGATGAAGTCCTGATGCCTGCTTTTTATGGTGAAGCATCAGAGACGCCGTCGCTCCACCTGTATCGGGTAAAACTCGGTGAGCGGTCCGGCAGGACTTTAATCAAAGGCACGCCGGATACGCGAGACTGGTTCGTTGGCGAAAACGGCAAAGTCCTCGCGCGCGTCCGATATCAAGACAAGTCCAACATGTTTCGGGTTCAATATCGATCGGGCAAAAAATGGACGCTCGCGTTTGAGGAGAAACGGGAGATTCCGTTCTCTTTATATGGTGTTATGCCCGACGAGTCGGGCCTCGTTTTCTCTCTTGTACAGGCCGATGAAGCTGGCTTTACCGGTTTGATGAAACTCGGCATCAATGGCGCGATCGAGGGCCCGGTCATTCCCGTACGCGACCGAGAAATTGAACAAGTTCTCACGGACGAGAACCGCAAAGTCGTAGGCGTGCAATATGCGGGAGTCGTTCCAGAGTACGCCTTTCTAGATGCAGATCTTCAATCGAGCTATGAAGCTACGCAGGAAGCACTCCCAAACAGTACGCTCACGGTAGACTCCTGGTCGAAGGACCGCAACGTGGTGCTGTACGACGTATTCGACGCGAACTTGGGAGACGTCTGGCTTGTCCATAATCGAGCGTCCAACGCATTTTCAATCGTTTCCAACAAGCGACCGAACATCCCAACTAACGCGATGGCAGTCATGATGGACATCAAATATCAGGCGCGCGATGATTTACAGATTCAGGCGATCCTGTCGGCGCCTCCCAACTTCGATGCTGAGTCGTCCGAGCCGCTGCCCGCAATCATCCTGCCGCACGGTGGTCCAGCAAGTTACGATCGATTTGATTTCAATTGGATGGCGCAATATTTTGCCAATCGCGGATATATGGTCCTGCAACCCAATTTTCGGGGCTCGGAAGGGTTCGGTCAGGCTTTTGAAGATGCCGGTCGAGGTGAATGGGGCGGCAAAATGCAGGATGATATTTCCGATGGTCTAAATGCGCTGGTGAGCTCCAAACTCGTCGATCCGGAGCGGGTCTGCATCGTTGGTTCCAGCTATGGTGGATACGCGGCCCTCGCAGGCGCGGTCTTTACTCCGGAATTATACAAGTGCGTCATTGCCATCGCCCCGGTTTCAGACCTCAATCGAATGCTTCGCGACGAAAAACGCGATCACGGTCGACACCATTGGGTGCTCAGCTACTGGGAAAACGCCATGGCGGACGGTGATGCTCGACAGAATAAACTGCGCTCAATCTCACCGGTTCGGTTTGCCGAAGACGTCACTGCTCCCGTTTTGTTACTGCATGGAGACGATGATACGATCGTGCCCCTAAGTCAGAGCACTATGATGAAAAGCGCCCTGGAACGCGCTGGTAAGCAGGTCGAGTTGGTCAAGTTAAAAGGCGAAGACCATTGGCTTTCTGTCGCAGACACCCGGATGCAGACCTTACGCGAAATGGATCGATTTATTTCAGAGCACTTGCCGCTGGAATAGAAAAAGGCCGTCTCGGAGGAAACGGCCCCTTCTTGAAGATTTGACGCTGGATTATTTCTTCAAGCGTCCGGCGACCTGCTTGCGGAACTTGTCGCCATAAGGCGGCCGCATCATGGCGAGGATTTCGTTGCCGGTCTGGGTGTAGATCGCTTTTTTGTGCGTGAACTCCATGAAACCGTCGCGGCCATGATAAGCCCCCATGCCGGACGGTCCGACGCCGCCAAACGGGAGGTCCTCCTGCGCCACGTGGAAGATCACATCATTGACGGTCACGCCGCCTGAGGTGGTATTGTTCAGGACCATATCGCGCTCAGTCGCATCGTCGCCGAAATAGTAGAGCCCGAGTGGCCGAGGGTGATCGTTGATGTAGGCAACGGCATCGCTGGTCTCTGTATAGGTTTTCAGCGGCAGGATCGGCCCGAAAATCTCGTCCTGCATCACCTTCATATCGTCGGTCGGGTTGAGGACGATGTGCGGCGCCATTTTATGATGGGGCTGCTGACTGAAATTCTCATTCTGCGGATTAATTTCGACCACTTCAGCCCCCTTCTCGCGGGCGTCGTCGAGATAGGAATTCAATCTGTCAAAGTGGCGCTGATTGACGATGGAAGTGTAATCATCGTTGTCCTTCACGCCCTCCGGGAACATCTTGCCGACGGCCGCCTGCGCAGCCCCAACGAAATCTCCGGTCTTGTCTTCGGGGACAAACGCATAATCCGGCGCAAGGCAGATCTGACCTGCATTCAAGGTCTTACCCGCCATGATCCGGCTAGCCGCCTTGTCGAGATCCGCCGACTTGCCGAGAACGACGGGTGATTTGCCGCCCAGCTCCAGCGTCAACGGTACAAGATTGTCAGCCGCTGCGCGCATGACATGATGGGCAATCGAGGTCGCGCCGGTGAAGACCATATGATCGAATGGAAGTTGAGTGAACTTGGCGCCCACGTCTGGTCCGCCGGTCACGACAACGACTTCTTCTTCCGTGTAGTATTTCGCGATCAACTCAGCCATCAGCTCGCTTGTCCGTTCCGTAAACTCAGACGGTTTGATCATGGCGCGGTTGCCAGCCGCGAAGACATTGGCAAGCGGCGCAAACGTCAGGTTTACCGGGAAATTCCACGGGCTAATGATCCCGATCACGCCCTTGGGCTGATACTGGATCTGCGCTTTGGACCCGAGCAAGCCAAGCGGGAATTCCACTTTGCGTTTCTCTGGGCGCATCCACTTGCGCAAATGCTTCTTCGAGAATTTCAACGCACCGATTGAACCGGCAATATCGGTTAGGTTCGACTGATCGATCGACCGATGTCCAAAATCTTCAGCCATGGCGCGCGACAGCGCTTCTCCGTGGGTCACGAGCAGGTCGATCGATTTGTCGAGCCAGACCTCGCGTTGCTCCGCGGATGGGATCCCGTCGCGAATGTTAGCGGCCTTCTGCTTGGCGAGTATGGCACCCATGCCATCTGCAGAGATTGCGTCCAATGCCATCTTGTTCCTCCGAGGCTTTCTTATCGTTGACGTAAAGGATAACGCAGAATGCCTTCATGACAAAACAAATCCATCCTGCCCCCACGTCACGGTTTCCACAGAGCGATTGCCGAATAGATTATTCGCAATGACAGGGAGAGTTCCATGAGCTTCAAAAAGATCGCCTATGACGTACGCGACGATATCGCGACGATTGCCTTCAATGACCCAAAGACGATGAACGCGGCGGGTATGGATACGATTGAGGAGTTATTGCTGGCGATTGAGCAAGCCGGCGATGAAGCCCGCTGTACGATCATCACGGGCAATGGCCGCGGATTTTGCTCGGGCGCCAATCTGTCGTCCAATCCCGGTGATCGACCACAAGGCAAGCCGGATGCGGGCAAGGGCCTCGACACCCATTATAACCCGTTCATTAAAGCAATGCGCACCCACCCTCACCCCATCATCACCGCGGTGAACGGCGCGGCGGCCGGTGTCGGTTGCTCTATCGCGTTGATGGGGGACTTCATCATTGCGGCCGAGGGCGGTTATTTCCTGCAGGCCTTCCGCCGTATCGGACTGGTCCCAGATGGCGGATCAACTTTCCTGTTGCCGCGGTTGGTCGGACGGGCAAAAGCCATGGAGATGACGCTGTTTGGCGACAAGGTTTATGCCGCCCAGGCACTCGATTGGGGCATGATCAACAAAGTCGTTCCTGATGATCAGCTCATGGACGAAGCCCGCGCATACGCCCAACGGCTGGCAGACGGACCGACTCAGGCCCTGGCGCTCATCCGAGATTTGGTTTGGCAGGCAGAGGACAATGATTTCGATAGCCAGTTACAGGCAGAGCGCTATGCCCAGCGTACAGCGGGTCGGCAAACAGATTTCAAAGAGGGTGTGAAGGCGTTCCTCGAGAAACGCCCTGCAAATTTCAAAAAGGCCTGATCTCAGCCTAGAACGTGGTGCGGCGGGGCGATTTCACTTTCGCTCTGCGCGCCTGAACCGCGACGTCCAACGCTTTTCGGGCCCATCCGGACGCCTCGTCACGATCGTCCAGTGCGTTTACAGGCAGCGAGACGTAGCTCATCGTAATCGTTTTTCCGGTGTTTGGATTGGTCCATTCAAACGGCTGACCGCCTTCGTCGACAAGGTCGGCTTTCAGCGCATCGTCTGATTTGACGTAGATCTGGTCCTGGTCGATCAGCGCAAACATGTCTTCGCCGGAATAGACCCCTGCGCCGCCAAACATCTTTCGAATTCGAATGCGTCCGAGATTAGCGAACAGATCTTCGACATAGGTGTGAAATGGGTTGTCCTGTTTTGTCATCTACTTCCTCCTGCGACGTCCCATTATTCGGCTGCTCGGATCAGGCACGTCTGAGCAAATTGGGACTTACGCGAGGGAACATGGTTTTTTATTTCGGTTTGGCAACCCTGACAGCGCTGGCACGCAAGGTAAAAAGTCAATTTTTTAGATTAGAGGTACAAAATACCCCTATCCCGCGGTCAAGCTTTCGCGAAATTCATCTGATGCGTTACCAGTCAATCGCCGCATAAACGAGCTGTTGGAATTGCGGACGGATGGGATAGCACCCTGTCGGAATCATCTGCGTCGCCTGAATCGCGATTACCTCTTCCACCGGATCAATCCAGAAGAATGTGTTGGCGAGGCCACCCCAGCTAAATGTGCTTACCGACCCCGGCGTCAGCGTTTCGGCGACATCAACAACCGTCGATCCACCAAGGCCAAATCCATTTCCCTCCATACGCGCTTCGGAGAAAGTCTTATCGCCCATTTCCTTGATTGTCTTACCGCCGGGCAGATGGTTCATGCGCATGAATTCGATGGTCTTGGGGCTAAGCAGGCGGGCACCTTCAAGGCTGCCGCCTTGTAGAAGCATCAGGCAGAACTTGTGATAATCTCTCAGCGTGGACACAAGTCCGCCGCCCGCGTTCAGCAATTTGGGCTGGCTCTTGTAGGCCTTGCTGTCACTGCCGGCCCCATCGGACATTGTTACTTTGCCGGTCATCGGGTCTTTGGCGTAGCAGGCCATGAGACGATCTAGCTTGTTCTCCGGAACGAAAAAGTCGGTGTCGGTCATGCCGAGTGGTTCGAAGATTCTCTCACGGAAAAAGACATCCAATGACATTCCGCTAGCCACTTCGACAACGCGGCCGAGAATGTCCGTCGAGTGACCATAATTCCAACGGTCGCCGGGAGAGAAGACCAAAGGCAGCTTCGCAATCCGTGCGCACATATCGCCCAGGGTTTCCCCCTCGCCTTCTCCGATGCCGCCGATTTTCTCGGCGCGATAGAGTGCGTCGACTTCGTGCTGAAACAGGAACCCGTAAGTAACGCCGGTGGTGTGGGTAAACGCATCGCGGACCGTCATTGGCCGATCCGGCTTGCGGGTTTTGTAGTTTTTCAAGTCGCCGCCGTCCCAGACTTCGACGTCTGCGAACTCAGGGATGTAGCGGGAAATTTCATGATCCAACCTGAGGCCCCCTTCGTCGTGCAGCATCATCGCGGCAACGGACGTGATCGGTTTGGTCATGGAATAGATGCGGAAAATCGTATCGGGTCCGATCGGTGAGCCACCGTCCAATTGCGTATTTCCGCGATACGATTCATGCACGATCTGGCCATTGCGTGAGACCATGGTCGCCATACAGGGCAGTTTGCCTTCGCTGACATACGCTTTGTCAAAATAGTCCGAGATGAAGTCCAGTCGCTCGCGATTGAGGCCTACATCTTCCGGGGCAAACTCGTGCTCTGTGTCGGCCATCTAAATCTCTCCTCGTTTCGCAGCGCGGCTAAGCTCGCGCGCGATGATAATTTGCTGGATTTGCGTCGTGCCCTCATAGAGCCGGAAGATCCTGGCGTCACGGAAGAATCGCTCAACGCCATAGTCTGAGACATAGCCCGCGCCGCCAAAGACTTGCACAGCCCGGTCTGCAACTCGCCCGACCGCCTCGGACGCGAACATCTTGCAGCAGGATGCCAGCATGGTCACCGGCTCGCCCGCGTCACGCTTTCTCGCCGCATCGAGTATCATGCAGCGAGCCGCGTAAGCTTCGGCCTGGCTGTCAGCAATCATCGCTTGGATCAGCTGGTGTTGCATGATCGGCTTGCCGAACTGCTCGCGCTCCATCGCATAGGTCACCATTTCACTGATCAGGCGGTCCATCATGCCTGTGCAGACGGAGGATATATGCAAACGACCTTTGTCGAGCACGCTCATCGCGACTTTGAATCCTTCGCCCTCACCAGCGATCATCATCTCTGAGGGAACCCGCGCATTATCGAAATTGACGTCACAAATGTGCGCGCCTTGCTGGCCCATTTTCTTTTCGGGCTTGCCGACGCTGAGCCCCGGCGTATCGCGCGGCACGATGAACGCGGAGACGCCCTTACCACCCGGCTCGTCTGGATTGGTTCGCGCCATGACAGTGAACAAGTCTGCTACGTTGGCATTGGTGATGTACCGCTTTCCGCCACTTAGCACGTAGGCATCACCATCCTTCGTTGCCTTGGTGCGGAGCCCTGCCGCATCCGACCCAGCCTCCGGTTCAGTAAGCGCAAAGCTGGTGACGAATTCGCCGCTGGCAATTCCGGGCAGGTATTTTTCTTTTTGCTCGTCTGTGCCGAACAAAACGAGGGCTTGTGAGCCGATGCCGATATTGGTTCCCGCCACGGACCGGAACGCAGGAGACGTCCACCCAAGCTCGAACCCAACCAGGCACTCTGTCTCCATATCAAGCCCGAGGCCGCCATACTCATCCGGCACAGCGAGACCAAACAGCCCGAGGTCTTTCATCTCTTGAACGAGATCGCTGGGCACAAGGTCATCTTCTGCAACCTGCGCTTCTGCCGGAACACAACGCTCGCGCACAAACCGTCGAACCTGGTCGATCAGGGCGTCGCGAATCTCGGGATCAAAAGCCATCAGTATCTTCCTCCTGACCCGCACAATACGCATACCTGACCACCAAGTCGAACCCTGACGCATCGTCACGCTGGCGAAACTTTTTTGCCGCGCTATCAGTAGCCTCAAGGAGTGACCGAGATGAATGCTACCACCATCACCGACGGCGAGTTCACTGGATGGTCGACTTGGCCGAACGAGCCATTCGAACATGACACAGCCGGCCCGTTCTATTTGCGCGAAGACGATGATGGAAACATGATCGCTGCGTTTCGTGCTGAGCGAAAACACATGAATGCAGGCGGCGTGGTTCATGGCGGAGCCTTGATGACCTTCGCAGATTTCGCCCTGTTCGCGCTCGCACATACCGGCGAAGATGATGGCTATGGAGTCACGGTCGCTTTCACCTCGGAGTTCCTGTCTGGCGCGCTTGAGGGTGAGCTGATCGAAGCACGCGGCGAGGTCATGGGTGGCGGCAAATCAATCACCTTTGTGCGCGGCGTTATCACCGGCGATGGGCGCCCGGTTCTGAATTTCTCAGGCACCATCAAAAAGCGCCATAAGAAAGCGACGACCACGTGACACGGATTGGTACACCGCTCTCGCCGTCAGCGACCAAGGTGCTGTTTCTCGGCGCGGGCGAGCTCGGCAAGGAAGTCGTGATCGAACTGCAGCGTTTTGGCGTCGAAGTGATTGCTTGCGATCGCTACGAAAACGCACCTGGCATGCAGGTGGCTCATCGATCGCGTGTCTTTGACATGACCGACGCCGCTGCCTTGCGCGCCGTGATTGAAGACGAGAAACCAGACCTGATCGTGCCGGAGATCGAAGCCATTGCGACGGACGAACTGGCCGTGATTGAAGCGGCAGGCCTCGCCACGGTCATCCCGACCGCACGGGCCACGCAGCTCACGATGGATCGGGAAGGCATTCGCCGCCTCGCCGCCGAAACGCTGGGATTGAAGACCAGTCCTTATGCGTTTGCGAGCGATGCTGAAACGCTGGCGCTTGAAGCCAATCGCATCGGTTATCCGGTCTTCGTGAAGCCGGTCATGTCGTCTTCAGGAAAGGGACAATCAAAAGTCGAAAGCGCCGCGGACATCGCGGCGGCCTGGGATCACGCGCTGACCGCTGGCCGCGGCAACCAGGTTCGCGTCATTGTCGAAGGCGCCGTCGACTTTGACTATGAGATAACATTGCTCACGGTGAGACATGCGGGCGGCACGGATTATTGCGCCCCGGTTGGTCACCGTCAGGAAAACGGGGACTATGTCGAAAGCTGGCAACCTCAACCAATGTCGAACGCCGCGCTAAAAACCGCGCAAGACATGGGCCGAAAGGTCACCGATGATATTGGCGGCTTCGGCGTATTTGGGGTCGAGCTGTTCATCAAAGGCGACACAGTCTGGTTCTCCGAGGTCAGCCCACGCCCGCATGATACCGGTCTCGTCACGCTCGCCACACAGGATCAAAGTGAGTTCGCCCTGCATGCCCGCGCCATACTCGGCCTTCCAGTTGACACGAGCCTGAACCGCCCCGGTGCGAGCGCTGTGATCTATGGCGGCGTGGAAGCCGAAGGTGTTGCGTTTGAGAGCGTTGCGGAAGCGTTGAGCGAACCGGGCACGCAACTGAGGCTGTTCGGCAAACCCGTCTCATACGAGAAACGCCGCATGGGCGTCGCGATCGCCCACGCTGACACAATCGAAACAGCGCGCGAGAAAGCCACGCGCGCTGCATCAATCATCAAGGTTGTATCCGACTAGTTTTCGATCTCGAACGTCAGGCCAGCCTTCTCGGTGAGGCGTTTGACCAGATGGCTGCCCATGGCTGGTGCTGGGGTCCAAATGCCGCCTGGGGTTCCAGTATTGTCCTTCACGAGGCAGATCGCGCTCTCAGCGATCATTTTCGAGGTGGAGCCATATCCTGGATCTTTATCACCGGTGACACCGCCAATAATGACCTGGCCATCGGCGGAGGTCCCGTAGAACATAACGTCATAGAAACCGCTCTCACGCTCTTCCTTGGTTGGTCCCTCGCCCGGCTTCGGGCCGCCATCGCCGCCCATCATATCCATACTTGCGACCGCCTCGGCAGCGGCTTTGCCCTGATCGCCAGGACCGGTGAGCATCATCTCGTCATAGACAAAATCTTCGCCATAACTGTGCCCCATCAACGCATTTGAGCGATGAACGTTTTTGGTGTTGATCGACGCCATGATGAAAGGCGCAGACCAGCTGCCAATGTCTTTGTCTTCGATCGGGGCCATGCCGTGCGGCTGGTCCGGGCCCTGGAACCCCATGGTCAGACTCAACGGATTTTGCAGCACGCCGAGCAAGGACGGATCTTCTTTCACCGCAGCGAGCGTCGCTTTCAAACTGGCGGCGGTTCCGCCAGAGAACGTGCCTTGCATCTTGCGAACGCGGCCTTTGATCCGCGGAACCGGAGCCCCGAAACGCTCCTTCGCGGCTTCCTGGGTGAACCAAACTCCAAGATCAAACGGGATGGAGTCGAAGCCACACGAGAATACGATCCGCGCACCGCTGGCCTGCGCCGCGCTCTCATATTTCTCGATCATCTGATACATCCAGCCCGGCTCGCCGCACAGATCGACATAGTCCGTACCTGCATCCGCGCAGGCGGAGACAAGCGCTTCGCCATATAGCTGGTAAGGGCCAACTGTTGTACAGATACACCCGGCGCGCTCGGCCATCGCTTTCAGGCTGGCGGGATCGTTTGCGTCAGCGACAACAAATGGCGTTTCGGCGGGTGCCCCGATCTCGTCGCGCACAGCGGCCAGCTTTTCCTGGCTGCGGCCAGCCATGGCCCATTTGACCTCACCCCCGACACCATAGGTTTTAGCTAAATACTCAGCGACCAGCCGGCCCGTGTAACCGGTTGATCCGTAGACGATGACATCAAATTCGCGGCCTGTTGCCATAACACTCTCCTATTCCTGTTTGTCCCTAGGTGGGGCAGGAACAGGTTATTGGCAAATCTTCCTTCGCGTCAGAAGTTTAAAAGCTCGGCTCGACCGGAACGGTTTCGATGACGAATGTCTCATCGCTATAGTCCGCGCCAACCTGAAAGTCGGTCCAGATCGCTTCATTCGACATCACACCGTCATAGAAGAGGCGCACGCGCCCAGCCTGCTGCCAGTTGATCTCCGGCTTGGAGAAATAATCAGAATAGCGCCGCTCATGCCACCCGCGTGGCGTATCGAACCCGACATAAAGGATTTGCATCGTAGATTGATCAAAGCCGAACAGCGTTTTGCCGCCTTCAGGATCGGTGAGCTGGACCATGTAGGCGGGCTTCCCATCAATCGTTCGATCGGAGCGCCGCATCTGCGTCCAGCCTTCGTCCAACGCGTTGCGGATCGCGCCGAAACCAAAATTATTGCTCCACATGGCGTTCGCGGACTGGTCTTCCATTCGGCCTGATTGGTTGTAGGTCGCCTCTCCATCGAAGCTCAGAAGCAACGCCAGCTGGCCCTCACTCCAACCTTCGATACGCACTTTGCCGTTTGCGACATGTGCATCACTCTTCTCATCAGCAAAGACCCGCCACATCGCGTACTGATCCCAGACCGTACTGCTACCGCCCTTCCCGTAGATCGTGTTGTGACCTGATAAAAAGAGCGACCCTGGAGAAACAAATGTTTCTCCGCCCGCCGCCTCGTGCGCTAATGCGATGATCTGTCTGCCGTCCAAGTCCGGTTGGACTTGCGCTGCCTGGCCGAGCTCAACTGCCGGAGCGGTTTCCACCACCGTCTCTTGATCCAGCGGTGGATCCGTCAGTGTCTGACATCCGATCAATGCAAGGGCGCTCACCAGAGCCGTCACAGCACGTTTCATCTTATCCCTCCACGATCATGACGTGCGCATCAGAGACCGGTTGGCGCGCCGCTTTTAGCTTGGCGTAGGCGTCGCTGTTCCAGAAGGCCTTGATGGCATCTTTGCTTGGCCATTTCGAGATGACCGCGCTCGCTCCATCGAACAACCCGCCCTCAAGCGACTCGACTCCGGGACCGCGCAGTACATATTCGCCGCCATATTCGCCGATCAGTTTCGCAGTCGGGATGCCGTAATCATTGATAAAACGCTCCCGATCGTGGATCTTTGCGAAGACAATCATGTAAGCGCTCATCATCTTTTCTCCCAGAAGTGCTAGCCGCAGCCAAAACAAATGATATATCTTTTCTTATGCCGCCCTTTTGAGGGCTTTGCAAAGGGTTTGGAGCCATGAAACTTTTGCGCGCCGCCACGGTGACGGTCTCGGACCTTGATCGCAGTGTCGATCTCTACTCGCGGTTCTTCGACTACTCCGTCGTTGAGCGCGGCGAGATCAGCAATGCGTTGGCCGCGAGCTGGAAGACACCGAACTCTTCGGGCTGCGCTTACGCCGTCATGCAGCCGAGCTCAGGGGCTGACATCTTTTTGCGGTTTATCGAACAGCCTCCTGTCGAAGGCTTCAAAGCCCTGCGGTCCTACGGCTGGAACGCGATCGAGATTTGCGTCCAGGATGTGATGGCTGTGAACGCTCGCATGCTGGAGAGCCCGTTTGAGATTATTGGGCCACCGAACAAGATCCCAGGCCTCGACGCGATCCACCCGATGCAGGTCAAAGGCCCAGACGAAGAAATCGTCTACCTCACGCAAATCAATGACGACCTACCGGAATACAATCTGCCTCGTGCGGGTAGCCTGATCGACAAGCTTTTCATTCTGGTCATGGGCAGCTCAAACATGGATCGCGCCGCAACATGGATGCAGGAAAAATGCGGTCTCGATTTTGGGCGCGAAATGGAGATCCCGTACACGATGATCGCCAAGGCTTATGGGACGCCTCTGGACGAGCTGCACAGGATCTGCACGCTGATTCACGGCAAAGATGTTTTTCTGGAACTAGACCAATATCCGGACGCCGCCATTCAGCGGCCGCGGCATGATGGCATGCTGGTGCCTGGGTGCGCGATCGGCACACTCTTCCATCCGGAGTTCGACTCCCTGCCCGGCCCGTGGCTGACGGCGCCCAGTGTTCGGGATGGTGTCATCTACAAAGGAAAGCGCGTCGGCGTCCTCCAGGATCCTGACGGCACACTCATCGAAATGGTTGAAGGATAAGGCATGAAACTTGGAACTCTGAGACACGCGATCGACCATAAACCGGTCGCTGGTGACTTCGCCATTATCGATGCCGAGCGACCGGCCTGCCTTGAAGGTGGTCTGGTGGTACGCGTCGTTCATCTCTCGCTTGATCCATATGTGGGGTCCCGTTTGCGCGGACGGCATATGGGAGAGCCGGCACCCACCCCGATGCAAGGCGCTATTCCCGGCGCGGTGATCGGCCAGGTCATGGAAAGCCGCTCAGCCGATTTTACCGAAGGTGACTGGGTTCATATCATGGAAGGCGGCTGGCAGGAATTCATCGCGATCCCCGCAGTGGATGCCCGCAAGATCGATCCGAGCGTGGCCCCGCTTGCCGCCCATGCGGGCGTCCTGGGCATGCCAGGTCTCACGGCCTGGTCAGGTATCAGTCAGCTCGCCAAAGTAGGCAAAGGCGACACCGTGCTCGTCGATGCCGCAGCCGGCCCAGTCGGCGGGACCGTGGGCCAGATCGCCCGCATAAAGGGCGCGGACCGAGTGGTCGGCATCGCTGGTGGACCAGAGAAATGTTCTTTGGTTACGGACACTTACGGCTTCGACGATTGTATCGACTATAAAGCAGACGGTTGGCGCGATCGCCTCGCCGAAGCCCTACCTGATGGCCTGTCTGTCTTCTTCGAGAATGTCTCAGCAGATATGGCCATGCTCGCCCTGACGCACGCCCGCACCTATGCGCGGGGTGTCCTCTGCGGCCTGGTCGATGCCTACCATACCGAGACGCAGAGCCAGCATCCTCTGAACGCGGGCCTCATAATCGGCAAACGCGCACAATTGTTCGGGCTTGTGGTTTACGACTTCTATCCGCGCTGGGACGAGTATGTGGCAGAAGCCGCACCTTGGATAACCAGCGGTCAGTTGAAATTTGCTGAAGACCGCGCGGACGGCCTGGACAATGCGCCTGCCCTGTTCGAGCGACTGATGAATGGTCAGAACAAGGGCAAAGCTGTCGTCACGGTCTCCCCGGAGCAAGTGTGATGGTGCGCAAAGGCTACGTCGACGGCACGCATGGCCAGATCCATTACCGGATAGCCGAGGCCCGAGACGAGACCGGAAAACCGCCGCTCATCTGCCTTCACCAAAGCCCGAAATGCGGGCTCGAGTTCGATATCTTCATGCGTGAAGCCAGCCGTGATCGAACCGTGATCGCGCCCGACTATCCTGGCTATGGCATGTCGGATGCTGCCCCGTCTGAAGAGGAAACGACCATCCCGATGTATGCCGAAGAGATGTGGCACCTGGCAGATGGTCTTGGCCTGAAGACCGTAGATCTGTTCGGCAATCACACAGGTGCAAAAGTCGCTGCGCAGATGGCCCTCACCCAGGCTGATCGTGTGCACGCCATCGCGATGGTCTCAGCGGCTATTCTCACCGACGAAGAGCGCGAAATGTTCAAAGACATGTTCACGCCTATCCCACTCGACGCCGAGCACACACGGTTCAAAGTGAGCTGGGAACGGGTGACTGAGCGCCAAGGGCCTGGTCAGACGCTCGAGATGATGGACCGCTCCATGTACATGAACATGATGGGTGGAGAGGCGTATGAATGGGGCCACGTCGCGGCGTTTGCCTGGGGCAAGCCGTTTGACGAGGCGCTGACCAAACTACCGCACAGAATAACCCTGCTGAACCCGGTCGATGACCTGACGGAGTGTACCCGGCGAGCCAGCCCGCTTCTGCGAAACGGCGAAGTGATCGAGTGCCCGCAATGGGGCTATGGCTTCATGGATGCCTTTCCGAAAGACACCGCTGATCTCGTACTCGGCAAGCTGGACGCGTCCGTGTCTGCCTAGTGACCGTCTGTGTACTTGTACTTCCCGAGGAAGAGCAGCGGAATCGTCGAAACAAACAGTATGATCGCAGCGGTGGTCAGCGTGAAATTCCAATCCTGTCCCGGTAGAATGCCGAGATTTATGCCCAGGAAATGAACGCCGCGACCATCGGCAATATCGGTCATGATGCTCGGCCCCAAGCCGGCTCCGAGCGCAAAGAAACCATAGATCGCGCCATAGATCGCCGAATAGGATTTCATCCCGAAATATTTCGAGACCATGTAAGCCATGAAGTCATATTCGACCCCGGCTCCGAACCCGATCATCAAGATCGCGATCGTTGCGGTTGTCGGTGTGACCCCCGGTTGCGCCAGCATCCAGAGCGCGATGGCGGGCGAAGCCAGGAAAAAGAATGCGACGCCAGGAGCCCAGAAGCGATCAATCAGATAACCGCCAATAATGCGTCCACCGAGCACGGCCAGGCCGGTGAGCGTGGCTAGGCCGACGGCTTCGTCCATACCAAATTCATTAGCCCGCAAGACGCGCTCAATGTTTGGAATAATCGCGCCGATTGCATAAGAGATCGGCACAAACGAGATCGCGAGAACCCAGAAACGCCATTCTTTGAGAGCCTGAGGCAGCGTCAAACCGGGCAGCTCCACCGCCTGCCCTTCCTGAACTTCTGGCGGGGCTTTCTTGATGTCCAGAACCAGCATCAAGATCACCGGCACAAAGACCAGGCCACAGAACCCGAACGCCATAATGTATTCCAGACGCAATCCGTTTTGGTTCATGAGTGGGACGACTTGATTGATAACCATCCAGACCAGACCAATCGTTCCCAGCAACGCTATGCCGAGCACCGGGTACTTCAGATTGACGATCGAGGCTTCACTCGCGGGCTCGTCGTTGACGTCTCGAAGGCTGAGATAAGAGAGAGGCAACGCGATCACGATTGGCAGGAGACCGAGCAAGACATAGGCCGAGCGCCAACCTGATCCGCCGACAAAATGGAACGCCTCATTGGAGACGATGAATTGCGATCCGAACTTCGCCAAGGCTCCGAAAACACCGGTCGCGATCAACGCGATGCCGAGCGCGATACCGCGATTATCCTTGAACCAGTTGGCGACAGGCCGCGTGAACGTGATTGGTAGGGTGCCTGCCCCAGCAAAAGCCAACACCAGCCATAAGGCAATGTAGAGTGTCTTCGATCCGGTATTGAGCGCCAGTGCCATCATAGCCAGGCCAAAGGTCACAATCGAGACAAGCGCCACGCGCCGCGCACCGAACTTTTCCGCCAGAACACCAATGAAGGGTGAGGCAAAAAAGGCTCCGAACGTATAGATGGCAAGCGCGTTCAAAATGTCGCCAGCTGACCACCCCATCGGCCCGAACTCACCGAGCAATGGCGGGATCATGACGCCAATCGTGTAGAATGGCAGCGGCGACAGGCCGAGCCCAACACCGACAGCAGCAGCGGCCAAAACCGGCCAGCCGCGTTTGAATTCGCCGTCTTGCTCCATGAATTCCTCCAGAATGCTCAATTCGCGCTTGGCGCTTTTCGTTTCCTGATGTCTATTGGTATATCATTTGATCCGGACGTCGAGGAAAAAACGAGTATGCAACTGACAAGACGGCACTTCGTGGCAATGAGTGGCCTCGCCGCCACCGCGGCTTGCGCCCCTGCAATTGTAGAGACGTATGATGCTGACGTCTTGATCCTGGGTGGCGGACTGGCAGGTCTACACGCCGCTCGTATGCTTCAAGCGGATGGAATGAAGGTTCTCGTCCTGGAAGCCTCTGATCGAATTGGCGGGCGGATGTGGACGCTCGACGATGTCCCGGGGCGACCGGAAGCCGGTGGACAGCAGGTCGGCCAATCCTATGCCAGGGTGCGCTCCACCGCCATCGATTTGGGTCTGAAAATTGTCCCGCCGAAACCAGGTGGATCGAGAGACAAGGCCATGGTCTTGAACGGGCAGGTGTTTGATGCACGCGAATGGGCAACCTCCGCTGATAATCCCTTCCCGGACGCCTTCAAGCGCGCCACACCGGACGTCGCCCTGTTCATGGCGGCGGCCGCGGCAAACCCGTTAAAAGACCAATATGCCTGGCGGGAAGTCAGTCCCGAGTTTGACATCAGCGCGGATGAGTTTCTGAGCCAACAGGGTTTTGATGAACAAAGTCGGGCCCTGTGTGATATTGCGTTGAATGCGAACCAGCTCAGCAGCTACTCCATGCTGAACGTGTGGCGCAGCATGACGCTGTTCCAGCTGGATGCCTCCAGCGGACCATCTGAAGAGGTCGAAGGTGGCTCACAGCGCTTGCCGGAAGCCATGGCAACCAGCCTTGGCGATGGCGCGGTTTTGAATGGCACAGCCGTGACTGGGATCGATGCATCGGGGCCTGGCGTGACCGTCCGCACTGGAGACCGCGCGTACCGCGCCCCGTATTGCGTCTGCACGCTTCCGTTCCCTGTGCTGCGTCGCTTGCCACTGACTCTGATGCCTGGCACGCCTCAGATCCAACCGATAATCGACGACATGGCGTATACACAGATCCAGCAAGTCTATCTGGAGCTGGAGGACGGGCCCGCGGATGGTCTTCCCCTCATGATGTGGTCGGATACGCCGATCGAGCGCGTCTTCCCGGTTCGGAACAAATCTGGTGAGACGGTAGCACTGACCTGCTGGATCAATGGTATCGGCACCCGGACAAGCGCCAGCGATGACGACTGGATGCAGCTTGCCGAACGAACCCTCTCTGAGACCCGCGGGATCAAAGCGCGGGCGCACAAAGTGACCCGCTGGGATAAAACCCAACCACTAAGGGGCGGGGCGTATATGCATTGGGCTCCCGGCCAGATTCAGCCCTGGGCGGAACGGGTCGTTGCCTCCGCTGGCAATCTGCACTTTGCGGGCGAGCACACATCCTACCTGCATACGGGGATGGAGGGCGCGATGGAGTCGGGCGAGCGGGCCGCTTACGCGATCATTGAAGCTGCGGCGGCCGCGTAGGGGATCGTTTCAAACCCGATAAATTCAACCTCAGGCGCGATGTAACCGGGCTTCACCGGCTCTTCCCGCGCGAGGTCGGTTGAAAGATATTTTTTATTGTCGTCACAGAAAATCGTCGCGACGCATGACTTGCTTCCGAGTTGATCCTGTACGGCCAAAGCGCCAATCAGATTGGCACCGGAGGATATGCCGACAGCCAGACCAAGCTCGGAAGCAAGCTTTTGAGCCATGATGATGGCGTCGCCATCACTCGCAGCCACAACTTCATCAATCTCATCCAGCTTTACGATCGCTGGAATAAAATCGTCCGAAACCCCTTGAATGCGGTGGGCTCCGGTTTTGTACCCGGTCGAAAGCGTCGGCGACTCGGCTGGCTCCAGGGGATGAATTTTTACGCCTGGATGCGCGTCAGTCAGGGCACGCCCGACCCCCATCACGGTCCCACCTGTTCCGACACCGGCCACGAAGCCGTCTGGAACTCGGCCAATCGAAGCCAACTGGCTCAGGATCTCTGGACCGGTGGTCGCTTCATGGGCATTGCAATTCTCACAATTTGCGAACTGGCGCGGCAGGAAGACGTCGTCGCGCGTTTCAGCCAGCGCTTCAGTCGCGGCAATCGCGCCGAGAAACCCACCCTCTTCCCGACTGATGAGGCAGAGCTCCGCGCCCAGAGAACGCAGCAGGCACTTGCGCTCTTCGCTCATCCAGTCCGGCATATAGATCCGCACGGGGTGGCGCAGCGCGCGTCCGAGCGCTGCCATCGCGATCCCCGCATTGCCGCTGGTAGCTTCAACAATCGTATCGCCAGGCGTCAAGGCGCCCGTGGCGTAGCCGCATTTCAGAATGTTGAGCGCCATCCGATCCTTGATACTACCGGTTAGATTGTAGTGTTCGGCCTTGGCATAAATGATCCGCTGTTCGCCCTTCCACCGCACGTGAACCGCAAGCAGAGGAGTTCGCCCAATCATGCCAGCAAGGGAGTTCAGGCGTGTTTGTTCGCAGAATTGAACCGGTTCGAAACTCGAAAATGCCATGCGGGCCTCCTATCGCATGGAAGGTCATCGAAAAATTGTCGAAAATCATTATGAATATCTCGTTTTTCCCGGTATATTTAGTAATTATTTTCGATTATCTCTTACAATATGAGTATGATTGATGAAACCGACCGCCAAATTCTGCGTCATCTGCAACGCGATGCAACGACTTCACTGGAATCACTTGCTGAGGAGCTGAGCGTTTCCGTGAACACGTGTTGGCGCCGCGTGCGACGCCTGGAAGAGAGCGGCATATTGAAGTCGCGCGTGGCGATCTGTGACCCGGACAAGCTGGATCTCGGTCAGACCGTGTTCGTGGCGATCCGAACCCGCGATCACTCAGCCAAATGGCTGCAATCATTTGCCTCGACCGTGGCGGCAATCCCGGAAGTCGTCGAGTTTTACCGAATGGCCGGTGATGTCGACTATCTGCTCAAAATCATGGTTCGATCCGTCAGTGACTATGACCGGGTCTACAAATCCCTCATCGAACAGATCGAAATCGCGGACGTTAGCGCGACATTTGCCATGGAGTGCCTGAAGAATACGACAGAGCTGCCGCTCTAATCGACATCTGGTGTGTAGGTGCAGCTCGCCTGGATCCATCGCAAATTGATGCCAATCCGTTCGGCGCCAGCTTCTGTCCAGGTATAAGACACCGCGCGGTCGCTTTCGCCTTCATGCACATACATGATGAGTGACGGCCGGTTCGTCCCGTAAGGCCAATCCACATCGCGCAGTTTCAAACGGATGCGACGCGGTGTGTCCTCATCCGTCATGAGTTCAGCCACCCCGCCTTGGTCGTGCAGTTTCACCCCGCGCCGGAAATCCCAATCGTTCATCCCCTCACCGCTATCTCCATGCTCAGCGCCGCGGAGAATGGCGGTCCAGCACTCGAACGGCCTGGCCCGGCGCATCCGGGCTTCGACAAGCGCGTCGCCTCGCGCGCTCTGCACCCAGAATTCGTTTTCGGACAGCGTCAGCGTGACATTCAGCGCGCCACCGTCCGTAGGACGACTAAAGTTGGAAGGACACCCCTCCCCCGAGGCCGCCCCTTTGAACTGCCCGCTCGAGCGCGCCCAGTTGATCTGACAGTCAATTGGCTCCGGTGGCAGCAGGCCTGCAGGCGCCGCCAAACTCTGCCGGATCGATTGTGTTTCAGCGTCGATGGTGAAGGTATGGATCAGTTCGGCAGGCGCCTCGCCATCCACGGTCCGAATGGCTTTGAACTTGACCGTACCGGGCGCGCTTTTCTCATCCCCGGCCAGCGCCACTCGGGTGATCTCAATGTGTTGGCGCGGCGCCAGGGTCGCTTCATCCAGTCCGGCCGCGTCTGCGAAGAACACGTGCCGGTCATTGTCCCAACGCCCCTCGAACTGGTTGGTGAGCTCGCTGAAATCCTTCTCCAGCCAGCCCGGCAATGTCGGGCTCTCTTGCGCCGTGGCGCATGCGGCGAGCAATCCTGTTGCGGTCGCACCTATCAGACCCGTTTTCAACATCAACTTATCCTTTCGCAAATTCAAAGGGCGGATCGATAGACCCGCCCTCCGAGAGTTTTCACCACGCTACCGCAGGACGGATTAGAATTCCGTGCTGAGCGTTACCCCGATTTGTGAACCACGGCGAAGCGTACCCACGAAGTTTCGCTTGAAGCTATCACCGCCGTCGGCATAGCGCAGCACCAATGGAGAGGAGTCTTCGTCGGTCAGGTTGCGTCCCCAGAGGCGAAGCGTGTGCTGGCCATTGGTAACCCCGATGCGAGCTCCGACCAAGGTGGCGTCGCCCGTTTCCGCCTGATTGTGGACCTGCGAGAACTTGCTCGACTCGTAGGAGACATTCGCACCGGCGAAGAAATCCCAGTCGCCATGTCCAGTCGGTCCGCGATAGTCCAGATCGAAGAACATTTGATGCTCAGCGGTACGCGGAATTTCGCGTCCGACAATAGAGCCGAATGCATTCTGGAGACAATCTGATGTTGTATCTGTTGGATCGGCGAAAATTTCACAACCCACGGATCCGTTGACCAGACCGTCGTCCAAAGTATCCAGCAACACGCCTTCATTCTGATCACGACCGGCGGTAAACTCAGTATCCGTCCAGGCATAGTTCAATGTGGCCGTAAGGCCCTCAAAACCATCAGGAATGAACTGGAACTCGGCTTCAACACCGAGAATTTCGGCATCACCTGCATTGACCGTTGCCGACGTCGTGTTGGTGTCGTTTACACGGACGTTCTGGGTGAGTTGATAGCCTTGGACTTCGTTGAAGAAGCCAGCGAAATTGGCCGTGAGTTGCCCGCCGAGAAGAACGTTCTTGGATCCAATCTCAATGGATTGCACTTCTTCTTCCTCAAACGTTCCGAGACCTGCGAGCTGGGCTTGGTTGGAGTTAAATCCACCCGGCTTCTGTCCTTCTGCGTATACCGCATAGAGCAGATTGTTTGGCGTCGCCTGCCAGTCGATTGTGGCCCGCGGTGCGAAGTTGTCGAAACTCGCGGTTTGAATAGGATCACCCGGAGCCGACCGTTCAATATCTTCTTCAGCGTACCGCCCTTCGAGCGTTACGGATACGGCATCCGTCAGGTCATAGGAAACAAGTCCAAATACCGCTTTGTTTTCGATGTCGAAAGTGCTCGACCCCGATGGTACCGCAACGATGGGTGATCCCAAAGGAACGATGCCGATACAGGTCGGATTGAAGCCGCAAATTGTCTGCTGTGATGCAAGCTCGGCGGCGAAGTTGGCACTCGCCGTTGCTTGAGCCCCGGCTGGCAATGAACGCGCGTCGCGGCTCTTCTCTTCTCCGTTGAGATAGTAGGCGCCGACCAGAGCTCTGAAGCGATCGGTTTGATAGTTCAGGCGCACCTCTTGCGACAGTTCTTCCTCTTCCGACGCATTGGCGAACGTGAAGTCAGCGATGCTGGTCGGGTAGCCGTACAGGGCCAAGAATGGCGAAAAGCTGATAATATTGATCGGGAATCCACCCGGCACGAAGTTTGTCGCCTGGAAACGCGTTGGCGAATAGTCGCCGTCGGTTTGCTGGCTCACGTCTCGAGAATTGAGGCCCGTGATTGATGTGATCGACCAATTGTCATTCAGGTCGCCGTTTACCGACAGACTGAGCTGGGTGTTCTCAATTTCGGTTCCTGCATTTGGGCCGACTTGAAGACGATAGTCCGAGCTGACATCGCGCGGCTGGACAGTGCCGCAGAAGTAACGCCCTTGCCCACCATACAATGACCCATTGTCAATGAAGCAATTGTTCTCGGCCGCAGTCGTGGCGAACAGAGCCGGCTGCCCATCATCGCTGTTGGAGTAATAACCGCGCAGGCGGATATCCCAATCGTCATTAGGGGTCAGATACAAGACACTCGAGAATGATTGCGTCGTTTCTTCGCCAATGAGTTGACCATCAAACTGATTGGTAAACTCACCATCATAATTGTAGAAACGCGCGTTCACGCCGAACGCGACGAAATCGTTGATTGCACCACCAAAGCCAAGACTGAGATCCTGTTGCCCGTGATCAGCCAGGTCGATGCTGGCGCGCGCTGAGAATTCTTCCTGCGGCGTGCGCGTTATAATGTTGATCGCCCCAGAATATGTATTGCGTCCGTAGAGCGCGCTTTGCGGCCCTTTGACAACTTCGATGCGCTCAACATCGTTGAGATCATAATCAGTGATTGCGCCGGATATGCGCACCCCGTCGATAAAGTAAGAAACCCCGGAAGCCCCGAGAATATTTGCCTGCCCTCGAATCACCGGGCGGTTCGAATCCCGTCCGAACTCGTTGTCGAAGCTCAATCCGGCCGTCAGTTTGGAAATATCTGACAGATCCACCAAAGACAGATTCTCGATTGTATCCGCGGATACGACAGAGACAGCGACGGGTGTTTCCTGAACGCTCTCCTCGGTTTTCCGGGCGGTCACCGTGATCACGTCCTGACGAGCTTCCGGCTCATCTTCTAAATCCTGTGCAAGCGCAGGGGCGTTATAGGCGGTCATGGCCAGCGCGGCTGCGCCCACCATCAGAATCGATTTCGACATGCGGGTCTCCCAGTTTTTTGCGGCGCTTTCCTCGAACGCCTCTGCAAATGATATATCTTTTGTCGCATGTTTTTTAGACATTACAAGTGGCAAGCTGGCTTGTCCGGACAATCGCAACGACCACCGTGTCAAAATCGGCACACTTATTAGGAGTATCCGCATGCCTGATGGGATGACATCGAACGAATTGAAGAAGATCATGCCGCTCTTGGCGCGGCACGAAGGTGTGTGGGAAGGGACATATCGATTCTATGGTGCAGATGGCGCGCAGATCGATCAGCATGACTCGCGCCTAATCTGCCGGTTCCCGAATTCCGGGCACCCCTATCATCAGACCAATCTGTATAGATGGGCAGATGGAAAAACGGATACGCGCGACTTTCCAGCCATGGTCGAAAACGGACGCCTCAAATGGGACAATGAGTTTATCAATGGCTGGGCGTGTGATGTGGCGCTCGATGATTTTGGCCGCACGACCATGCTGAACTGGACCCGCACCGGAGAGCCCGACCTGTATCTGTACGAAATGATCCAACTCTCTGACGACGGTCAGGCCCGCGCCCGCGTCTGGCAATGGTTCAAAGGTGATCGCCTGTTCCAGCGAACGCTGGTTGATGAGCGGTTTGTCAGCAGAGACTGGCAGTCCTACGAAGACCAGGAGTTCTAGCACCTCAACCGAGCTCAGGACATTGTGGCGCAGCGACAGTCTCACGGCAGCGGCGTAATCGACACGCAATGAAACTCTTCACCGCTCTTCGGATACTCCTTCTCGCCGTAGCCGCTTTCGGCTATTTCGCGAATGGGGCGCAGGCACATCTGAAGGTCACAAATGGCGAGTCGCTCAGCCTCATGCTGTGCAGCACCGATTCGCCCCGAACGGTGACACTGGACCTGCCAGTCCAACCCGCTCAGGAAGATCCAGACTCGTGTTGCGGGGATTGCGCGCCGCCGGTTGCAATTGCGCCGCCGCGCGTCTCGTCGCAGGCCCGGGCGCTTCAGTTCGCGCAGCCGCTCCCTTCCCACTTACCGGCCGCGGTCTTTCCAAGATCTCCGCTTTGGCCAGGCGCACCGCCGCAAGGCCCACCAGCATCTCACAAACACTCAGCCTAACCCTGAAATTCGGCACGTTCGTGCCGACCTGTTTGTGAGATAAATTATGAAAATCAAACTCCTCGCGAGCGCTGCCCTGCTGTGTGGCGCGCTCCCCGCGATTGCGCATGAAGGCGATGGCGGCAAAGTCACCTACGCCTCCGACCACGCTCCCATCAGCGTCATGGCGGATCATCGTCATAAAAAAGGCGAGTGGATGACCTCCTATCGCTACATGTACATGGACATGTCCGGGAACCGGGACGGCGATGACAATCTTTCCCCGGAAGACATCGTCACCAC
Source organism: Hyphomonadaceae bacterium (assembly GCA_043513745.1). Classification (GTDB taxonomy): domain Bacteria; phylum Pseudomonadota; class Alphaproteobacteria; order Caulobacterales; family Hyphomonadaceae; genus Henriciella. Next base: position 2,237,456 of record CP121341.1, on the reverse strand, counting down.
TGTCACCAATCCTTTCGCCAACCCGCCCATGATGCCGCCCACTCTGCGGGTTGTTCCAACCGATATGCCGATGCAGATGCACATGGTTGGCGGCATGTATGGTCTGACCGACCGCATCACGCTGATGGCGATGGGAATGTATGTGTCCAAGGAGATGGATCACATCACCTTCCAGGGGTCGATGGGCACCACGCGTCTTGGCGAGTTCACGACCGAGACGGCGGGGATTGGCGACACCACGATTGGCGCAATTATCGGCCTGGATGATGGATCCTTCGAACATCGCCAGATCAATTTCGGCCTCGCTTTGTCTCTCCCCACCGGTTCAATCGAGGAAACAGACCAGATCCTGACGCCCATGGGCACAACACCCAGCCCTCGCCTGCCCTATCCGATGCAGTTGAGGTCTGGCAGCTTTGACCTTAAACCGTCCCTGACGGCGCGCTCACGTATGGGCGATTGGAGTTATGGCGCTCAAGCATCCGCCATCATAAGGCTCGACGAGAATGATGAGGGATACACGCTCGGCGATGTTGCCGAAGCTACGGCTTGGCTTGCCTATGAGCCTCGGCCCTGGGTCTCCTTTTCGGGGCGACTGAAAGCAAGATCGGTCGGCCAGATCGATGGCGATGATCCGCTCATTCGTGCACCGGTTCAAACCGCTGACCCTGCCAATCATGGCGGCGAGACCGTCGAGGCACTGCTCGGGATCAATCTTGCGGGGCAAACCGGCTGGCAAAGAGGACACCGGATCGCAGCCGAACTGGGGCTTCCCGTTATGAGAGATCTCAATGGTCCCCAAATGGAAACGGACCTCACCTTTACGCTCGGATGGCAAAAGGCTTTCTAGAGCGGCCCAACAAAAAAGCCGGGCTTTCGGGCCCGGCTTTTGCTTTTGAAACACTAGGTGGAACTACTCGCTCGTGCGGTCTGGTGTAGCGATCGAACCGTCCGTGATCCCTTTGTAATATTTCCAGCTAGTCATGTTTTTGCGCGGATCACCGGAAGGTGGCGGGCTTGTATATTCTGGATAATGGGTCGCGATTTCCGCCTTCATCGTATCGGATAACTGGTCATAATTCTCCAGCTTGTATCCTGCGGTGTGCATATACAGCATGCCTTCGCGGCCATTCATGTTCATCCACGGTAGCCAGTCCGCCATTCGAGCCCAGCCAACAGTAATCTTCGCAGAATCTTCGTTGGGATCCAGCAAGTCATCCGTCCGTCCAAAGAAATTGAACATCTCCGTCGCGTGATAGGTCCCGCCAATCTCTTTCTGGAAATCACCGCCCAGAGGGTTTGGATACCAGAGCGGCACAGTGCTCCGCATCCACCAAGTTCCGTCTTCGCCAATCTCACCACCCCATTGCAGCGGAGAGCCATCTCGATTGGTCTCATACATCTTGAAGTTCACAGGGTCGTTCGCGACGTGAAGCACATCAACCGTCTCGCCGGTCCATGGATTGTCCCAGGTCGAGAGGACTTCGCCTGTATCCTTGTCCTTGTAGAGCAGGATCTCGCGCGAAACGAGATGCAGGCCTGTACCGAGGGTCTCATCTTCGAGCGTCGAGCAGGCGCGAATATTCATGCCTTCGACATCGAAGACGTGAACGTCCTTTTCACCCTGCTTCCGGGTCAGCGCGATGCCGTGCCACCAATAGACTTCGGGTTGGTCGTCCACGGTTGAACACATCACTTTGCGCATAATCGTGAGTGAGTCCGCAGCGTCCGTTGGATCAAGCTGAGCGGCTTCTTGTGCCTGGCTCAGCGTTGCGCAAGCCGACAAAGCGGCGACCGATGCCCCAATTGCTGCGATTTTTGAAATGAGTTTCATAGGTCCACCTCCAAATGATATATCATTTAAGTGGCACGGTTATTTGCTCTCGCCAACCCTTAACTCGCTCGCCGCGCGAGTTTTTCTCGTCACGCCAGCCAAACCCATGGCTGCAAACGCGCCGATCCATGGCGCAATCGTGGTCCATATACCGCCGGGACCCGCGCCAATCCAGCCGACTTCATACGCCACTGCGAGGCCAAACCCGGTCACCATTCCCGCCAGCACGGTTCGTCCCCGCGGCTTGAACCCCAGCGTTCGCGCCACGACGATTGGCCCGAACGCTGCGCCAAGAGCGACCCATGCGAACAGGATCCGCTTGAAGATACTCGATGGCGCGAACAAAGTGAGCAGCACTGCCGCAATACAGACCGCCACAATGGCGAGCCTAGATACCAACACCTCTCGCCCTCCAAGCGCGCGGCCAAGACCGAGATCGTGAGATACCGCACCGCCCGCGACCAGCAATTGACTGTCCACAGTCGACATGATCGCTGACAAGGTGGCAGCCGCGACAATGCCTGCAAAGATTGGCGGCAGCAGATCTCCTGCGAGCGTGAAGAACACACTTTCCGGCGCCGCGTCGCCGCCAAGGATTGCACGGCCCGACAGGCCCAGCACTGCCATTCCTGCGAAGACCAAGGCCGCCCAGCTCATAGCCACAATCGCGCCTTTAACACGCGCGCTGGTATCCCTTGTTGCCATGATCCACGCGACGAGGTGGGGCTGGCCAAGCGCGCCAAATCCGGTCGCCGTCAGTCCGAGGACAAACCCGGCTGCTGCCCAACCTGTGCGCGCTCCGAAGACGCTGCCATATGCTTCCGGCGCTTCGGTCATGGCTTGTGAGAGCCCGGACAGCCCCCCTGCTTCGAAGAACGCCAAGGCCGGCAACAAGACGGCAACAAAAGCCATCAGCAATCCTTGAATGGTGTCGGTCAGCGAGACCGCGAGAAATCCTCCCAGGAAGACATAGGCGAGAATGATCAACGCCCCGATGACAACCCCGGGCACAAAGCCTGTCTCGAACAGATCATTGATCGCGGTTCCAGCTCCTTGGAACTGGCCTGCAACGTAGAACGAGAAACAGATCGCGATCAGGATCGACGCGACGATCCGAATGAGCCTTGCTGATCCAGGATGCGCGTGCTGCGTCATGAATTCGGTGAGGGTCAATTGCCCTTCGTCGCGGCTGGCGGATTGAAGCACGCCGCCAGCCCAGAGCCAGACAGCCGCATATCCTGCAATTATCCCCGGCACCATCCACAAAGCTGAAGGCCCGACCGCAAAAACAAAACCGGAAAATCCGAGCAAGACCCACGCACTCGAACTAGAGGCCGCATAAGCGAGCCCGGCCACCCATGGTCCGAGATTCCGCCCGCCCAGCAGGAAGTCTTCTTGAGACTTTGCACGCTGCGCCGCCCACAGCCCTACCCCGAACAGGATGGCTGAATAGATTAGTAGCGTGATCAGTGCTGGTAAATTCTGCAAGCCTTCACCTCCCCAGACTGGCTCAATAGGTCTCCGCTATTCCGCCGCTGCGGGCACCGGTGCACCTTTATAGCCAAGCGGCAATCCGGCGCGCGGCGTAAACCCATAAAGCTCCTCGCCCGGAAGCGCGGCCGAAACGATATCGCGTGTCGCCATCAGGGCCTCAAGATCAATTCCTGTATCCACGCCCATGGATTCAAACATGAAGACCAGGTCTTCTGTAACGACATTGCCGCTTGCGCCGGGAGCCGTCGGACAGCCGCCAAGTCCGCCGAGTGAACTATCAAAAGTGGTGATGCCCTCTTCATAAGCGGCCATGATGTTCGCGAGACCAAGCCCCCGCGTATTGTGCAGGTGAACGCCGGTCAGATTTTCGTCGCCTACCACTCCGCGCACGGCCCGGATCAGGTGACGCATGGAGGCCGGGTCGCCGTAGCCGGTCGTGTCGGACAGTCCGACCTCGTCACACCCGGCAGCCATCAGGCGCTCAGCAGATTTTAGAATGACCTGCTCATCAATGGGCCCTTCCAGGGTGCAGCCAAAAGCAGTCGACAAGGACCCTTCGAAGTGCGGTCGCTCATCTTCAGGCTGTTTTGCGATCAGACTGGCGATGGCTTTCGCTTCATCGATCACCTGATCATGAGTGCGACGAATATTGCGCAAAGAGTGCGTTTCGCTGACGGATAGCGGCAATGTAAGCTTGTGCGCGCCAGCCTCGATCGCGAGTTGCGCCCCTTTCAGGTTCGGGACCAGAACAGCAACTTCAAGCTCAGGAATTTGAACGGCGTGTCGAACGATTTCGCCTGTATCCGCCATTTGAGGAAGCAGCTTGGGTGAGACAAAGGAGCCCACCTCGATCTCTTTCACCCCCGCTGCGGCGAGCGCCGAGATCCAGCGTTTCTTGTCTTCGGTTGGCATAATCCCATCGCAGTTCTGGAGACCGTCACGTGGACCGACTTCACTGATCAAAACGTTACTTGTGGTCATGATTTCTGCCTCATTTAATGATCCGAACGGCGTGACCCGATTGCCAAATGATATATCTAATGCAATTGATATATCTATTAAAGATGTGCGGAACAGCGTTTTTTAGCGTTACAGTCCAATGGGAGAGGATCGTATGAGCACTGAAACAGGCCTCCTGTCTGGAATCAAGGTCGTTGAATTCACGCATATGGTGATGGGGCCAGCAGCCGGACTCGTGCTCGCGGACCTCGGTGCAGACGTGATCAAGGTCGAGCCAGTGGGCGGCGACAAGACACGCCGTTTGCGAGGATCGGGCGCCGGCTATTTCTCCATGTACAATCGAAACAAGAAAAGCCTATCGATCGATCTGAAGTCTCCCGAAGGCAAAGAGCTCGCGCTGAAGCTGATCGACGAGGCAGACGTTTTCATCGAGAATTTCCGACCCGGCGCGCTCGAAAAGCTGGGCTTTGGATATGAGGCTCTTTCCTCCCGAAACCCGAAACTCATCTATTGCTCGGAAAAAGGATTTCTCGACGGCCCCTATTCGCATCGAACAGCGCTTGATGAAGTGGCCCAAATGATGGGTGGTCTCGCCTATATGACTGGCCCTCCCGGGCGTCCGCTGCGCGCGGGTAGCAGTGTGATTGACGTTACCGGCGGTATGTTTGGAGCCATTGCAGTACTTGCCGCGCTGCAAGACCGCACCCGATCAGGCAAAGGACGCCATGTCAGTGCGTCGCTCTACGAGACGACCGTCTTCCTCGTCGGCCAGCACATGGCGCAGTATGCTGTCACCGGCACACCAGCCGCGCCGATGCCAGCGCGTATCTCGGCATGGGCCGTCTATGACGTATTTGACGTCAAGGATGATGAGAAAGTCTTTGTTGGCGTCGTCTCCGACACCCAATGGCGCGCATTCTGCGAAGCGTTTTCCCTGACCGATTGGGCTAAGGACGAAACCCTCGCCGCCAATAATGAACGCGTGGCGCGCCGCGACGAGATCATTCCTCCCCTGCGGGAGCTGTTCGCGACGTTTTCGAAGGATGAACTCATGGCCAAGCTGGAGACGACCGGCTTGCCGTTTGCGCCGATCCAGAAACCGGAAGACCTGTTCACCGACCAGCACCTGACCGAGAGCGGTGGTTTGCTCGACATGACCATTCCGGACGGCGGCGAAATAGCTCTGCCGGCCATGCCCATTGCGATCGACGGCAACCGTCCGGGCCTCGCGCTCAATCCACCAGAAATTGGCGAACACTCTGTGGCCGTTTTGAAGTCTATTGGCTTATCCGAAAGTGAGATATCGGACCTGATCGAGCGCGGGCTTGTCGATACGGCGCCCCACAAAACCTCTCAAGCTGCAGAATAAAGCCACGGTCTGCGTTTGGAATCGCGTTCGAAAAACCGTTCGATCTTGGCTTTGTCCGTTAAGGTCAGCGCAATCGGCTCCAGCCCTTCGCTCAGCAGCCGCTTTGGATAATCGCCAATTTCAAACCTGGCATTCCAGCCAGGCAATTGCCGACACTCAACGCTTTGCTCTGGCAGGTCCACGGATATGACGGCCCCGTCAATAGCGGCGAGTTTATCCACCTCTTCCGGCGGCAAAGAGATTGGCAGGATCCCATTGCGCAAGCAGTTTCCGTGAAAAATCTCACCGAAACTCTTGGCGATGATCACGCGAATTCCATACTCCGCCATCGCCCAGGCCGCATGCTCGCGCGATGACCCGCAGCCAAAGTTCTCGCCAGAGATCAGAATACTCGTATCCGCTTGCTCCGGTCGATTGAGGATGAAGTCAGACGTCGGCTCGCGCCCACCCGGCTCAGTATACCGCCAGCCCGCAAAGAGACCTTCGCTTAACCCATCGCGGCTCACCGCCTTCATTTCTCGAGACGGGATGATTTGATCGGTGTCGATATTGTCCCGCATGATCGCCGCAGCGAGGCCTTTATGAAGCGTCAAAGGCTGCGGCATCAGACGGGTTCCTTTTGAAGCATCGGCAAGTTAGCAGGCGCGCAGATTCTACCGGCAACGGCGCAAGCAGCAACGATGGCCGGACTGGTCAAATGCGTCCTCACGCCGGGTCCTTGGCGGCCTTCAAAATTCCGGTTGGTAGAAGAGACGACCCGGGCTCCTGGCGCGAACGTCTCACCACCGGCATAGAAACACATCGCGCAGCCGGGCTCCCCCCATTCGAAGCCCGCCTGTTTGAAGATCCTGTCGATACCAAGTTTTTCGGCCTCCGCGCGCACATTTTGAGATCCAGGCACGCAAACCGCGCGAACGCCATCCGCCACGCGGCGGCCTTCCAGGACCTTTGCCGCAGCCTGTAGGTCAGACAGGCGACCGTTCGTGCAGGAGCCGATAAAGGCACCGTCGATTTTAAGATTATTGAGAACCTGGCCGGGTTCGAGCCCCATATAATCCAACGCCTGGGATCGCGCGTCTTTTGGAATTTCAGTCCCAAGCGGAGCACTTTCTTCAGGACTGGTTCCCCAACTCATCTGAGGCTGGATGTCCGCCGCGTTCAGTACAATCTCGTGGGCAAAGGCTGCGTCCGAGTCCGTATTAAGATCCCTCCATTCCGCTGGGATGCCGATCTTATCATCCGGCGCAAAGGGACGCCCAGAAAGATAGTCCAGAATCTTCCAATCCGGCGCAATCACCGCGGTGAACGCCGCAAACTCTACCGCCATGTTGCACAGCGTCAGGCGCGCTTCGACGTCCAGCGCTTCCACCGCGCTCCCGCAAAATTCGATCGCGCAGCGTTGCCCTCCGCCGGCTCCATGACGAGCGATGAGGTATAGCGCTACGTCTTTCGCGCTCGTCCCAACGGGCAAAGCCCCGTCAATCTGGATGCGCATCTGCTTTGGCTTCTGCATACGCAAAACACCGGTCACCATCGCATGCTCCGCCTCACTTGAGCCAATTCCCCAAGCAAGCGCACCGAGGGCACCGAGACTGCAAGTGTGACTGTCAGGGCAAACCATTGAGAGACCCGGCAAAGCAATCCCCTGCTCTGGTGCCACGACATGTACAATGCCCTGGTTTGGATCGTCTGTATCGATCAGGTGAATTCCTGCCGCCTGCGCCATGGAGCGGGTTTCAGTAATGAAGGTTTCCCCACCCGGGCTCCGTGCATCGTTTCGCCCCCGCCCGGCGCGGAAGGAGACGATGTGATCCATGATCGCGAAGACCCGGGAAGGATCACGAACCTTGTACCCACTTTCCTGCAATGATTTCAGCGCAACCCCGCCGGTTCGCTCGTGCAACAGCAATCGATCGATCGCAATCAGATCGTAGCCGTCGCCTACATCACAAACGCGATGCCGCTCCCAGAGCTTGTCGAAAAGTGTTTGCGCCAAAGCGGCCTCCTTCAGCAAAAGATATATCTTTTACTGAAAAGTGGAAGACCGCTTCGACAATTTCCTTAGTTCGAGGCTTACCAGAAGACCACGTAGAGCAGCACCAGGATCGAAACCGCCACGGCCGCAGTGACCTTGAACGTCATGGAGGTGGAGAAGTCGATATCACTGAGGTCTACCGGCTGGTCCTCTCTTGGCGGGGCCGTCATCAGAGATACGATGACGCCGACCAGCACACAGATCAGGAAGATGAACCAGATCCGGACAACGAACGGCATGTTGGTGACATCGAAATCTGCCAGTCCAAGGATCGGGTTGAAGATCGGACCAAGGACCGCTGCGACACCGCCACCATCTGACCCTGAGGCTGTGAAGAAGAGTAGCGATAGGACAACAGATGAGATCAGCAATGCAAATGCACCAGCGGTGTTGGTTCGCTTCCAGAAGAAGCCCAGCACGAAGACCGCTACGATCCCGGGCGCGACAAAGCCTGTATATTCCTGAATGGTCTGGAAGATACTTGTTCCACCACCAAGCAATGGAATGGCCAGGAACAAAGCGATCAGCATGGCCGTTGCGGCAGTTCCGCGGCCAACCCAGACATAATGTCCTTCATCCTTATCTTTGACGAAATAGTCGCGATAAATGTCCATCGTGAAGATGGTCGAAATCGAGTTGATCATTGAGGCGAGCGACGAGACGATGGCGGCGATCAGCGCGGCGAAAATCAACCCGCGAATCCCAACCGGCATCAGCGCCATGAGTGCACCATAGGTGCTATCCGGCTTGGCTGAGAGTGCATCTTCACTCAGCCCTTGAAGGCCGTTTTGCGCGAGCCAGAGCGCCGCGATACCAGGAATGACAACGATCAGCGGAATGAGAAACTTCAGCAAAGCCGCAAATGCGAGCCCTTTCTGGGCCTCGGCCAGGCTTTCCGCCCCGAGCGCGCGCTGAATGATGTATTGGTTGAACCCCCAATAAGAGAAGTGGAGCACCCATAGCCCACCCAAAAGAGTCCAGATCCCCGGCAAGTCGCCGTAATTCGGATGATCTCGATCGAGGATCATTTCGAAATGGCCTGGCAACTCGTTCATCAGGATTGACAGCCCACCCAATGCGCCACCGTCGCCGCCAACCATGCCGAGCACGAGAATTGTAATCGCGAAGCCACCAAGGATCAGAATAACGACCTGAATGATGTCGGTCATCGCGACCGCTTTCAAACCGCCATACAATGAGTAGAGCAGCGCAAAACCGGCCAGCATGGCCATACCTGTAAACACACCGAGCCCCGTCACCGCATTAATCGCAAGCGATCCGCCATACAGAACGGTTGTCAGGTTCACCGCGGTAAACAGGAAAATCCAGAACACCGCCATGGTCGCTTTGACGCTGTCCCCAAACCGCGTTTCAAGGAATTGCGGCATGGTATAGATCTGGCGTTTCAGGAAGATCGGCAGGAAGAAAGCCGCGGTTATGATCAGTACCAGTGCCGCCTGCCATTCGTAAGCCGCGATCGCGAGACCAACGACAAAGCCTTGCCCCGACTGCCCGATAATTTGTTCGGCTGAGATATTGGCAGCGATCAATGAGGCACCAATGGCCCACCACGGAAGCGCCTTACCAGCGAGAAAATAGTCTTCTGTGTTCTTGTGTTCGCCCGCAGGTTCGCGGGACACAAAGATAGCTATGGCGAACAGCGCGACGGCGTATAGCCCCACGATCACCAGATCGATGGTGTCCAATGACATGATAGGTTTTCCTCCCTGGACAGATTCAGTTTGTCCTTGAGTCAGCACTAGGCGAACCGTGACAGCGGTGTCAACTTACCTCTTGCGCGAAACGCATCACACCCCAGAAAAATCCAGGAGTTACTCCTGAGCGGAGAGCTCAGCTTGGAAGGGTTCGAGCTGCGCGAGCGTTTCTGGATCTTGCGCGAAAATCTCTTGCGCCTGCTGCAAATCAAGCTTGGCCTGATCGCGTTGTCCCAGCACCAGCCTTGCCCGGATCAGACGGGCCCATCCCTCCGCATCCTCAGGATTTTGCTCCAGCCGCACCGCCAGTCCTTCGACCATGGATTCAATCATCGCCGCCTGTTCGTCTGGCGTCATCGCTTGGATGCGCTCAGCCGCCTCGGGATCGATCGCAGGAGCCGCCGAGCGATCGCGCAGAGCTTCGAGCAAGCGGTCACGTTCGGAAATGACTTGCTCATTGCCATCTGAGAGCGAGATCGCGCGCTCGTAGGCACTTATGGCCCCGTCAACATTTCCGAGCCGCAAATAGGATCTCGCCAACAGGACATATCCATCTGCTGGTGGATTAGGATCACTCTCTAGGCGGTTCCGCAGCTCAACGACCAATCCGTCGAGCGACTGGGGCAACTCGGCGATTTGCGCGGCTTGATACTCAGCCACCGTCACGCGCTCATATTCTGGGCTTCCAATGCGGACATACACGCTCGCTACGCCGAGGATCAGGAACGCCGGAACCAGAAACACTGCGGCGGTGCGGAGATTTCGAACCGGATTTGCCGTTTCGGTGTCATTGAGAATCTCGAGGATGCGCCGATCAAGCGCGTCGCGTGCCTGGGCCGCGGCTTGTTCGGTGAGGCGTCCTTCGGCCTCATCGAGATCAATGGCGGCCCGCTGCGCCCGTGCCTCAGCGATACGGTCTCGTTCGGGTCCGTCCGCATTGGAAAAGAAGGGCTGTAAGAGATAAGCGGCGACGAGCCCCGCCAGCAGAAGCAGAATAAGCCAGATCATGTCTCAGTCTCGGCCTTCGCGAGCGCTGCAGCAACGCGGTTTCGGTCGACTTCAGTCAGCGTGTCGTCAACCGCTGGCGTCGCGTTTCGGCCTCGCAAGACAAACCAGATCCCCCCGACCAGAACCAGTGCAAGCGGCGCCAGCCAGAGAAGGAAAGTGTTCAGCTGCAGCGGCGGGCTCATCAGAACATAATCGCCATATCTATACCGCATGTAATCGCGCACTTCCTCATCGGAGTCACCTGCGACTACGCGCTTACGAACCAGTCGGCGCATATCCTGCGCCAGCGGCGCATTTGAGTCGTAGATGGACTGGTTTTGACACACGACACAGCGCAGCGTCTTCGAAACGGTCTCCGTTCGGGCAACAATCAGATCCAGGTCCGTGAGCACGATGTTTTCGACGTCAGAATCTACGACCGCGTCCGATTCGACCCGCACTGGCGCAGGTGTCGTCAATTCTTCCGCTGCCAAAGCATCCAGGACGGGCCGAATGGTCTCCCGCCAAACATCGGATGTGATCGGCCCGATCTGCTTGAACCGGATGCGTCCCGTGCGGTCGAGAATGAAAGTTTCAGGTGCGCCGGTGATGCCCATCTCAATCGCTAGATCGCTCTCGCCATCAAAAATGATGGTTTCATACGGGTCGCCATGACGCTGTAGCCATTTGATCGCGTCGTCCCGGCCATCGCGCCAGTTCACGCCGACGATCCGAACCGTATCGTCCTGATTGAGCTGCATCAGCGTTGGATGTTCCTGCAAACACGCAACGCACCAGGATCCGAAGACATTGACCAGCGCCGGCTCACCGATCAGGTCAGCGTCGGTCACGCGCTGGGTCTCATCATATAACTCAGTCAGCTCGAAAGCAGGCATGTCGCGATTGATCATCTCGGTCGGGATCAGGCTCGGGTCACGCGTCAATCCAATCCCAAGGAACACAACCAGGACGACGAAAGCTCCAGCAGGAATGAATCGCGACCAGGCCATCGATTACTCCGCCGCGACCGCTTGGGGAACGGGCGCTTTGCGATTGGCATAGGCGTGCCGACGGTCGGCCACCGCTATCAGTCCACCGAACGCCATCATCAACGCGCCAATCCAGATCCAGATCACCATTGGATGGTAGTAGACGCTGACCACCCAGCCATCCTCCAGATTGCCGTCACCTTTGGCGGCATAAAGAATTCGGGTCGCGCCAACTTCCATCGCCCCTTCCGTCGTGTTGTTGCGCTCGACGGGATACATGCGCTGCTCTGGATTGAGCACGCCGATGCGGCGACCATTTCGCTCGATCACGACCTGGCCCGTTTCCGAGATATAGTTCGGCCCCTGCGCGCGCCGGACATCTTCTAATCGAAACTCAAAACCTGCAACCGAGATACTCTCGCCTAGCTTCAGGCGGTCGACCTCTTCATCCGCCCAAACGCCCATCGAAACCACGCCAATGGTGGTGAGCGCGAGCCCGATATGCGCCAAGGCAAATCCGTGCGCCGCTCCGGGCAGGATCGCAAATCGCTTTAGCAGATTGCCGGCCGTGCTCTTGGCGTCTCCGATCCGCAACTTGCGGGCGTAGTTGAACACCGAGCCAGTAAGCAGCCAAACGGCAAGCGCAATTCCCAACCCGCCAAGAACGGAATTGCCGAACACCGCCACGGCGATCCAGGTTGGAATCGCAAGGGCCAGCATGATCAGCAGCGCCTTTTGGATTCGGCGCCAGCTATCGGCGCGCCATTTCATCAAAGGCGCAACCGCCATGAAAATAATCAGCACCGCCATGATCGGGCCGAACGTGCGCTCAAAATATGGAGGTCCGACCGTGATCTTGTCCCCGGTCATCGCGTCGATCACCAAAGGGTAGAACGTTCCGAGGAATACTGTCGCGGTGGAGACCACTAACAGGACATTGTTCAGGACGAGCCCACTCTCGCGGCTTTCGAGCTGGAAGCCAGCGCCATGCGCAATCCTGCCGGACCGCAGTGCGTAAAGGAACAAGGCTCCGCCGGTCGCGAAGACTAGCAGCGCCAGAATAAAGATGCCGCGCCCTGGGTCGACCGCGAAAGCATGCACGCTGGTCAATACGCCGGATCGCACGATGAAAGTGCCGACGAGGCTGAGCGAGAACGTCGTGATCGCCAGCAAAAGCGTCCACCGGATGAAACTTCCGCGAGCTTGCGCAACAAGGGTTGAGTGCAGCAAAGCCGTCCCGGCGAGCCATGGCATGAAGCTGACATTCTCCACCGGGTCCCAGAACCACCATCCACCCCAACCGAGCTCATAATAGGCCCAGACGCTGCCGAGCACGATCCCGATGGTCAGGAAACTCCAGGCAAGCAACACCCAGGGCCGAACCCAGCGCGCCCACATCGCATCGACCCGCCCTTCGATCAGCGCGGCCACAGCAAACGAAAACGCCACCGAAAAACCGACATAGCCAAGATACAGAAATGGCGGATGGATCGCGAGGCCCGGATCCTGAAGCAAAGGATTCAGCCCGACCCCATTCTCCGGGATGGGCGACATCCGCGTGAATGGGTTTGAGCTGAAGATCAAAAAGGCGAGAAAGCCCGTCGTCGTCAGCCCCTGCACGCCGATGGCACGGGCGCGCAGCCCCGCCGGCAGCGTCTTGCCAAACCAGACCATCGCCGCCCCGAACAGCGCCATGATCATGACCCAGAGCAGCATGGAGCCTTCATGATTGCCCCAGGTCCCGCTGAACTTGTAAATCATCGGCTTGCTGGTGTGCGAGTTGGCAGTGACCAGCTGGACGCTGAAGTCAGAGACCATGAAAGCGTATGCGAGCAACCCAAAAGCGAGGACACAAAGCAGAGCCTGCGCGATCGCGCCCCGGTCCGCGAACACCATAGCGCGGCGATCGCCGATATGCGCGCCGTGCAATCCCATCCATGCCTGAAGCGCGCTTATGAAAAGCGCGAGGATGAGGGCAATTTGACCGATCTCAGCGAGCATTGTCTTCCATGAACAAAAAGGCGGGCCACCATGGTCCGCCTCTCTGCGATCTATATGTCAGACCCGACGCCACAAACCAATGCTTCGTCTGGCCGCAGGTATCTTTCGCTAGAACGCCCATCGCAGCGGAGCTGGAAGGTCGAAAGCCGCATAGTCAACGCGCAGCGCTCTGCGCCTAGACGGAACTGTTGCGGTGTTCGACCGGTGCAATGTGAGCGCGTTGACGAAAAGGACATCACCTGGCTGGGCAGAACAGACTTCCATTGGCCGCAGTTCAGCCTCTCGCCTCGCTTCAGCAGCGGCTACTTTCCCAAGTTTGTGAGTGCCCTTCGCAATTTCCAATGCACCGTTCTCTGCGTCACTCGCATCAAAATGAACGCGAGCGAAGATCATGTTCCTCAATAACGCAACAGGTGGTTCAACGTGCCAATAATCACCTCGCTTAGTCCAATTTTCGAACCCGGAAACACTCTGCTTTTCGGCGACCGCAATTACCCTGTCCTGATGCCATGGCACCGCCCAATTGGAGTCGTCAGTTTTGTCGAAGGCAACCAGCCGGACAGGTTTTGAATCAGGCAGAAAACTGTGACAAAGGTCGCCAACTCGCGATCCTGCAGACAGGAGCGCTAGCAGGTTGTCACTGGCTTTCGGTCGATGCCCCGGGCGTCCTACAAACTCGCAATGCTCCGCAAGCTTCGAAAACTCCCCCCCGGAGAGAGCGTTTCTAAACCAAACGAAGCCATCCTCGTTTAAGCGCTCTTTGGCAGACGTCATGTCTCGGATTATTATTCTGCCGCGACTTTCGCTGCCTGCTCACTGAGAATGTGGAGCGGTGGTTCGCTCGCCCAGTCAGCGATCTGTTCGAGATCATAATGACGGCAGGCTTCCATCAGCATGCGCACTTCGGTCCACATATCGCCGTCCACGACCGGCATGAACAGGTCCGCAATATTGTCGATGCCGAGATAGGTACGAACACCTGCATTCTTCAATTTCACAAATGGACCGATTGAATTGTGGAGCGGCCCCTGCATCGGCAGCTGCTTCATCGAGAGCGCTGCGGATGGACAGATCACGATGCCAACATCTGCTTCCTTGCATAGTGCGACGATGCGGTCCTGTTCGCTTTCATCCTTGGCCGAGACCGAGATGGAGTGAATGCCGTAGACCCGGCCTTGCATGCCATGCTCGATCGTCTTCAGACAAAGCAGTTCCGTCTCGTGCTGGAACGGGTTGTTCTCCTGGTCGACATGGACCTCAACCATCTTGTTGAGCTCTTTGGCGGTCTCCATAACGATATCGAGGTGCTTTCCTTCCTGCGGGCGATCACGCGATGGCAGGCCTCCGCAGAAATCAGCGAGCTTACAAGCTTCGATATATTGCTCACGCGACGATTCATCGAGGACGCCTTCGAGGGGCTGCACACCAATCTCGAACCGGATCTTGTCTTTGAATCGCTCTTTTACTTCAACCGCGGCATGGATCGGCTTGAGGCCAATAATGCTGTCCGCATCCACCATTGTCCGGCAGTATTGCGAGCCCTGGTCCACCACGGTCTGCAAAGCGCGAGAGATCCGCTCAACCAGGTCCTCGTGCGTGTAATTCTCTTTGAGGTGGCGATACAGTTCCCACTTCTTTTCCATATCGGCAAACCCGAGCGCCAGGTTTTCCGGCGAGATCAGATAGGCTTTGTCAAAATGGCCGTGATGGTTGGACCACCCGCCGCGCTGACGGACGAGCTCCAGGAAGCGCTGGCGCAAATCCCACGGCCGATCGTCGCTGCGGATAGAGTAGGAGTATGTCCCCTTTTCGAGATCGGAGAGGACCAGTTCGATTGTTTCTTTGGCGACGGCGCGATCAGTATAAAGCGGGATCCCGTGCTTTACTGAAAGCGACCGGATACTGGCTGCATCAGAGGCTTCATCATACGTGGAGTCGCCGGTGAGGATATTGACGACGAAATCGACTTTACCGTCCTGGATGAGCGTCTTGATGTTCGGCTCTTCGTCGCTTGAAATCTTGCGAGCGGCAATCGACTCGACGTCATTCTCAGCAAGAAATCTGTGCGTGCCCGGTGTCGCGTACAGCCCCACCCCGACCTCTGCCATTTTCCGACACGCATCGAGCAGAAATTCTTTGTCTTCCATCGCCCCAGCGCTGATCAGAAGAGACCGTTGCTGCCCCTTGGCCAGCATTTTCAGGTTGAACCCGATCAGGTCGATTTTTGAGTGAGTGTCCAGCGCAGCCATGGTTGATCCTCTCTATGTGCCGTGTTCGCCACTGCAGCCGAGCGGTCAAACGGCCTAAACATGGGTCGATTCCCGTCTGAGTCAATCGAGCCATGCCCGTTTCTGTCACGTAACGAACTTGGATGCCCCCGGAAAACCATTGCAACCGCAACAATGCAAGCCCTCTCATGCCGGAGGGCTTGCGAAAATGACAAAATGTGATCGATATTCACGCCTTGGCAGGCAACACTTTAGGATTGCGCAGCAGCGCTGCGCTGACCAAGGCGACAACCAAGCCGACCGGGAAGATCTCCAGGAATGTGATCGGAAGGCGGAAGAGCGGGTTGGTGTAATTCGCCATCATTGCCTCCATCGCCGCGACTTTTTCAGCGAGCTCTTCACCGGTCAGGCCTTTGGCTTCGTAACCGGCAATCGCGCTTTGCTTATAGTCCTCCATCCAGTCAAAGTCCGTCATGTGCAGACTCGCTTCCCAGGACAGAACGTAGAAGACGCCGGCAACAGCCGCGATCCCAACGCCGAGCCCCAAAGCCGGCAGGAATTTGATGACGCCGCCGAGATCTTTGTCGCGGTAGCGCTTTATTCCAACGAAGATCAGAGAAAGCACGACCAGCATGGTCAGATATCCCTGCACCTCTGACCCGGCACCACCGTTCATGGCCATACCTGCCAGCATCACTCCAATAATGACGACCCCCGCAATCGCTCCATAGACCAGCATAATTCGAAACATGTTTGCCTCCTTCTGTTCAAATCATGCCGCTAGACCTGACCCAAACCCCCGTTTCCATCTATCGCCCGATCGGGTGATTTTCGTGAATGACCAGAAAATCACCTCAAGGGATGAGTTGTAAATCCTTGGCCTTTTGAACCGCCTGCACGCGCTGGCTGACCTCGAGTTTCTCGTATAATTTCGCGATATGCGTTTTCACCGTGTTGGGTGAAACGTGGAGAACGCTGGCGATCTCCTTGTTGGATTGCCCGCTCGCGAGTTGCTCCAGAACCGCGTGCTCGCGCTTGGTAATCTTGAGCGAACGGAGCGCCGCATCGTTGAGTACAAATTCGGGTGCTCGGTGGGCGGGTGTCAAGGTCCGCCCGAGCCACAAGCCAAGGACCGTAAACGCGATACCGATCAACACGATGTAGAACTCGGTCGTAAAGGCCCGGACCATATATTGATACTCGATCCATTGCAGCGCGAAAGCCGCGGCGGCGAGAAGACCCGCATAGATCAGGATGGATCGCGTCATCCTATCTTCATGCCGAAATCAGAAAGTGTTGACCAGCCTCGGATATGACTGCCAATCATTTGAACAGAGCACGTCGTTCACGAAAATCACCCGATCGGGTGATCGATCGCATTGTGAGTGCGGGTTAGCCGATGGGCGGCAATAACTCTTGAAAAGGACTGACACATGAAACTTCTCGGAATTCGCTATTGCACCGTTTCAAAACAAGCCGAAGCGATCGCAAGCTTTCTTGGCGCGGCAGGACTGGGCCTGCCAGAACGCGACATGGGGGCCTCTGAATCATTCCAGGGCGCAGTCTTTCCCGCAAGCGACTCCAGTTGGGTTGAGGTTTGGCCGGAAATGGACGGGTTCAGTGCGATGACCATGCTCCAGGTCGTCGTCGATGATGCAGACGCTTTTGCCGAGACCGCGCGAAAGAACGGGCTTGAGCCTAAGGGGCCGATGGATGCCCATGGCGAGCGGATCTATATGATCGAAGGACCGGATGGTCTTCAGATGAGTTTTCAATCCAAACTTGCCTAGTCGGGCGACGCGTAACCCGGCTCGCCCAATAGGCGAATTTTATCGTGGCGCTTGCGCGCCGCGCGCGAAAATCGTATCGCAACGGCCACTGAACTGCGGCCAAATTTTCCTTTTAAACACTGATACTTACACACAGGTTGAAGGGGACAAGTTCACCCGTGGTTCAGGCTTTGCAAGTATGACAAGGATGAAATGCGCCAAACCCTCGCATTTTTGCCGCAGTCAAGTTAATAATGATGATCATGAGTGAAGTATCCGATTCCCCACATATGAAGCCTGCTGAAGCGGTTGCGCGCCTCGAAGCAGCCCAGAAAACATCCGGCCATCTCGCCTGGGGCGGACTTGCCCTCGCCTTCCTTTGGTGGGTCGCGGCGATTGTCGGAACGATCGCCCTGGTCGGGCCCGAAGCGCTCACCCAAGCACAGCCCGCGCTCATAATTGCGGGACTGATCGCGATCATTCTGCCCGGCCTGATGCTGGTGCTCGCCGGTATGATGGCGCGCGAGCAAGCGCGCTCCACGGCTGCCAATGCAGTAGTTCTGGAAGCTGCCGCTCGTTTGCTACTGCCTGCCGAAACCATGGCCAAGGACGCCAAAGTGTTCGCTGACGAAATGTCGAAAGCCAGCGCAGAAGTTGACCGCTCCATGGGGCATGCCCTGTCAGCGATGAAAGCCATGGCCGCGGAAATTGGCG
Source organism: Hyphomonadaceae bacterium (assembly GCA_043513745.1). Lineage (GTDB taxonomy): Bacteria > Pseudomonadota > Alphaproteobacteria > Caulobacterales > Hyphomonadaceae > Henriciella. The sequence goes on along the minus strand of CP121341.1, from coordinate 2,219,361 downwards.
ATGAGCGCCAGCGCCTCGAATCCGTCACCTATGCCAGCGCCGACAATGCGCGCGATCTGGCGGAGCGCCTTGGCAATGAGCGTACGGGCCTTGAACAACTGGCCAAAGATCTGCGCGAACAAACGGATCTGCTGAATGAAGCGATCCCGGAACAGGCCGAATTGATGGTCGCTTCGGCAAAGGCGGCGGCGAGCGAAGTCGCGGCGGCGGAAGATGCCCTGCAAGGCCGTCTGAGCAGCCTCGATCAGACCGGACGTAGCCTCGCCCAGAAGATCACCGCGATGGACACTCTCGCCGCTGAAGCTGGCGAAAGAAACGAGACGCTGCTGTTCGCAATCGCGCGAATGGAAGAAAAACTCGAGCAATCACGCAAAACGGTGGAGACAGCCGCACGTGCCGGCGAACTCGCAGCCGCCGCAGCTGGTACAACTGGTGATCGCTTGATGGAATCGGTAAAAGTCGCCCTCGACGGCGCCAAAGACGCGAGCAGCCAAATTCAAAAGCAGACTTTCGAAGCGTCAGAGTCTGCCGCACGCGCACTCGCGGACCTGAAGGAAGCTGGCCAGCAAGCCGCTGCAGCCGTGCGAGCTGCAGGAATGGCAGCCCGCGCCGAAATGGACATCTCCGAGCGCCGCGTCAGCACTGCCAGCCAGGCTTTGTTCGACAAGACCCAATCCATGGAAGAACGCGTAAGCGTGCCGCCGAAAAAGAAACCGGTCGCTGAAGCGGCGCCGATCCCCATACCTTCGGAAGAGCCTGCAGCCGAGGAAGTCGTTCAGTCCCCGTCCCGCGCCGTCGAAGAAGACCTATTTGAAGCGAGCGCTGACCGTATGGCGCGTGCCATGATGGAAGAAGATGACGCGGACGATGCCGTCGAAGCGAATGGCAAGATCGGCAGCGCTGATATCCTTCTTTCCTCTGACGACGCGGAAGTGTTCGAGGACGCGAACGGCGACGACGACGCAGTTGAAGTGCTTGGCCCGACCTCCGGAAACTCGCTGAGCGAAATCATCGCAGACATGGAGCGTGACGAGAGATCCACGCTGTCGCGTGAGCAAACAGCCGAGACCATCCTTGGTCAGCTCCAGGAATCCGGGATCCGCCTGAACGACATCTTCCGTCCGAAAGACAAAAAGAAGATCGCGTTTGCCGCCCGCAAAGGTGACAAACACCGTCGCTCGGCCATTTCACAACATGCCGGACGTCAGGTTGAACGCGTGCGCCAACGCCTGCGCGGCAATCTCGAATTGATGACGCTTGCACGGGATTTCCTGGCGCTCGAGGAATCAGACGCCCTCAACGCGCTCGAGAACACGCACGCCTCAAACAAGAATGCGAGCCCGCGTCTTGCGACCTACCTGCTGCTGGATGCAGCTGTAACCTGATCGATCAGGCGCGCAGAGAAATCTGCTGATGCGCTTCGCAGTATGGAGAGCCTTCGAGGCTCTGCTTTCCGCAAAAATGGAACTCGGCTTTGCCAGGTTCGCCTTGAGGCCATTTGCAATGGCGGTCTCTCAGTGCGTAGACGGCGGCGGCGCCAGTTGTATTCCGGGTTTCCAGAACCCGCTTGGATCTTGCTTTACTCTTACTCATGACATTCAAAATAGCGACGCCGCAGAGAATAGCAAATCCATACTCTCCAGCGTCCTCATTTAGGGGCCCCTATTCACCAATCCATTCGAATTCCTCGTCATCCCACCAGGGGAAGAAGCTCGGCATTCCGTCCGAAACTTTAACTGGATAAACCGGGTCGCGTTTCTCCAGGAAGCTCATCACTCCCTCGCGGGCGTCTTCGGTCTGGCCTCGCGAATAGATCGCCGCGCTGTCGACAATGTGCGCTTCCATAGGGTGACTGGCCCCCAGCATACGCCACATCATGTGCCGGGTCAGGGTTGTTGAAACCGCCGCCGTGTTCTGTGCAATTTCCAGAGCTTTCGCTTTTGCCGCGTCGAGCAACTCGGCCTGAGGGTGCACCGAATGCACGAGGCCGCCCTTCAGCGCTTCTTCTGCTGGGAACACGCGCCCCGAATAGCACCATTCCAGAGCCTGTTGGATGCCGACAATGCGCGGCAAGAACCAGCTCGACGCCGCTTCTGGGTTGATCCCCCGGCGATTGAACACGAAGCCGAAGCGCGCCGTATCTGCCGCCATGCGAATGTCCATTGGCAGCTGCATCGTGACGCCGATCCCGACAGATGCGCCATTTATGGCGCCAATGACTGGCTTCAGGCTGTCAAAGATCCGCAGCGTGACCCGTCCGCCGCCATCGCGCTGAATGTCGATCTTATCGGTTCGCCCCGCTTCGCCCGTATCAGCGCGTTTTTCATAGTCGAACGTCTTGGCGCCTTGTGAGAGATCTGCGCCGGCACAAAACGCGCGATCCCCAGAGCCCGTGACGATCACGGCGCGAATGTCATCATTCGCGTCGGTCTTATCGAACGCGTCGATCATCTCGTACATCATCTTGCCGGTGAAGGCGTTCATCTTCTCCGGACGGTGGAGCGTCAGAATCGCAATCGGACCTTCCTGCTCAAGTTTGATCTCGTCGTAATTTCCGAGGCTGCTCATAGCGGTCTCCCAAGTGTTTGTCTGAAGACAGGAAGCGGCTTTGATACGTACACGTCAAGCGTGACGCAGCGTTGCCCCTTTTGAATTGGTGACGCCTGTGTCATCTTTGAATCTAAACAAAGCACGAAGCCAAAGCATTGAGAGCCGCAGCATGACCGAATTTGACTATATTATCGTAGGCGCTGGCAGCGCTGGATGCGTCCTCGCCAATCGTCTGACAGAAGACGGCAAGTCATCGGTCCTGCTCCTGGAAGCGGGCGGCAAGGATACGTCTCTGATGATCCACATTCCGGTCGGTTATGCACAAACTCTGAAAGATCCGAAGGTCAATTGGCTATACGAGACAGAGCCGGACCCCGGCACGCATGACCGGGTGCATACTTGGCCGCGCGGCAAGGTGCTCGGTGGCTCATCCTCGATCAATGGCTTGCTCTACATTCGCGGCCAACGCCAGGACTATGATGGCTGGGCCCAGCTTGGTCTGCGCGGCTGGACCTATGAAGACCTGCACCCTTACTTCCTGCGCAGCCAGCACCAGGAACGAGACGGCATGGACGGCCATGCCAAAGACGGCCCCCTCAACGTGTCCGATGTAACCGAGAAGCACCCCGTCTCAGACGCCGTGATCGAAGCGGGTAAAGCCATGGGCTTGCCGCACCGCGATGTGAATGGCGAAGATCAGGAAGGCGTCGCCTATTATCAGCTGACCGTGAAAAATGGCCGTCGGTGCAGCGCTGCCGTCGCTTATCTCAATCCCGCCAAGAAGCGCCCGAACCTTCACATCGAAACCAAGGCCCTCGCCGCCCGCGTTCTGTTCGAGGGCAAACGCGCGATTGGCGTCGAGTACACACAGAATGGCCAGACCCACACGGCAAAAGCGCGCGCCGAAGTCATTCTCGCGGGAGGTGCGATCAACAGCCCTCAATTGCTCGAGCTTTCCGGGATCGGGGACCCGCAGCGCCTGCAGGAGCTTGGCATAGAAACTGTGTCGGCCCTGCCCGGTGTCGGGGAAAACCTCCAGGACCATTTCGTCATCGGCAACCGTTATCGCATGAAACCTGGCAGCCCATCAGTGAACCAGCAATCGCGCGGGCTAGCCATGATCGGCGAGGTGTTCAAATACCTCACTCAGCGCAAAGGCTTGCTGACGCTTTCCGCGGCGCACATTGCGGCCTTCATCAAGACGCGGCCCGAACTCGCCACGCCGGACGTGCAATATCACATCCTGCCCGCAACGATGGACCTCCAGAAGATGACCGAAACCGGCGACATGGAACTCGAGAAACAACCGGGCATCACCATCGCGCCATGCCAGCTGCGGCCGGAAAGCCGCGGCAGCGTCCACATCAAGTCCGCTGCGCACGATATGCATCCGGCGATCCGGCCGAACTATCTCTCCGACCCACTGGACCAGCAGACCGCGGTCGACGGCCTTCGATGGGCGCGCGAGCTGGCGCAGCAACCCCCGCTCGCACAGTATATCGAACACGAGCTGGAACCGGGCGAAGCCTTGCAAAGCGATGAGGAGCTGCTCGAATTTGCACGCGAAACCGGCGGCACGATCTACCACCCCGTCGGGACCTGCAAGATGGCGCCAGACGGTGACCCAATGGGGGTCGTTGACGATCAACTCCGGGTGCGCGGCGTTGAAAGCTTGCGTGTCGTCGATGCTTCGGTCATGCCGCGCCTCGTCAGCGGCAACACCAATGCCCCGACCATCTCCATTGCCGAGAAAGCATGCGATATGATCCGGGCTGACGCCAAACAGAAAGCCACTGCGTAATCCGATGCCTGCCGACATTCCTATCGAAGCGCTGTTCGCGCCCTTCTTTGTGCTCTCGGTGATCATCGAATGGTGGGCGGTGAAATCAGGCCACGCGAAAGGCCGCTACGAAACCGCCGACGCCGTGACCAGCATGACCATGGGGCTCGGGAATGCGATCATCGGCACTCTGACCGGAGTCGCGGCGCTTTGGATCATGATGCTGGTCTGGCCGTACCGGGTGATGACCATGCCCACCACATGGTGGAGCTTCGCGATTGTCTTCGTGCTGTATGATTTCGTCTATTACTGGAAGCACCGCTTTGCGCATCGTGTGCGCTGGTTCTGGATGGAACATGTCACGCATCATTCGAGCAAACACTACAATCTGACGACGGCACTTCGACAGCCCTGGTATGGCCCGTTTACAGGGCTCATCGTTGTTGGATGGTCGCTGGTCCTGCTCGGGTTTCATCCGGCCCTGATCGGCATCGCTGGCGGGATCAATCTGGTCTACCAGTTCTGGATCCACACCGAAGCGATCGATAAATGCCCGCGTTGGTTCGAAGCGATTTTCAACACGCCGAGCCATCACCGTGTCCACCACGCGACCAATCCGCGTTATCTGGATGCCAACTATGCTGGCGTCTTCATCATCTGGGACAAGATGTTCGGCTCCTTCATTCCGGAACGCGAGGAAGACAAACCAGACTATGGCATCGTCAAACCGCTAAACTCCTACAATCCCCTGACGGTCGCGTTCCATGAGTTTGTAGCCCTGGTCCGCGATTGCGTCTCAGACGGGTTTCGACCGCTCACTTGGGTCAAACGCGCCATTAACGCGCCGGGCTGGAGCCCGGATGGTCAGCATAACCGGACCGAAGAGATCCGCGCCCGCTGTGAAGCGGAACGCGAGACGGAGAGATCGTCGGTTTGAGCGGCAGGTTGCGCGGTTGAAGGTTGACAGTGAGCTTCGACGGAGCGCTTGTTCGACGAAGTTCGGCTTGAGCGAAGCTAAAAACGGCGGATCTTCTAGACTGATCCAACATTGCCGTTTTTTTCAGACTGAATCACCCTGGGCGCTCTTGCCTTGACTAAAACGGCTGGGATATCGCTACAGCTATGAAAATCCCGCAAGACTTCGAAACCCAATTCACTGAGACTTTTCAGCCAATCTTCTTGTGGGGAGTGGGTGCTTTAGAACTCATCCTCATCCTGTATACGCTTTATCAGGAATTTGTTACCGGCACCGGTCCCTCCTTATTATCAACGGTGTTACCCTTAAGTGTCGTAATTGCTATCGTGTGGGCCGTTCTGTCCGTTCTGATCACACTCGCTGTTGTCGGCATTAAGAATCAGCGCAAGTCTGACACTCGCTGAGGGTCACTTTCGGCGTCTAAGAGGACATAGCACTCCTGCGTTGATCCCGGCGAAAGCCGGGATGAGCGGACGCGCTACGAACATCAATGTCCGCTCATGACCCAAAACAGTCACCTCCCCCCCCCTCACCCGTTCAAGCATCCGGCAGCACCTGGGCGTGTTTGACGCTGCCATAGGCGAAGCTGGTATCGATGCTCGCAATGCCGGGGACGCGCTGGAGTTCGCGGCGGACGAAATGTTCGTAATCGTCCAGGTCGGATGCGATCACGCGCAGCAAATAGTCCGATCGACCCGTCATCAGCCAGCAATCCATGACTTGCGGCATCGCGATGATGGCCTGTTCGAATGCGTTCACCGCTTCATCGCCGTGGCGTTCGAGCTTGATGCGGATGAAGACCGTTACGGGCAATCCCCAGGATTTCTGATCCACGAGAGCCGTATAGCCGCGGATCACGCCCTGCTCCTCCAGCAGTCGAACCCGGCGCAGGCACGGGCTGGGGGACAGGTTCACCCGCTCCGACAGTTCCTGATTGGTCAGGCGACCATCGCCCTGTAATTCACGCAAAATCTGACGATCTTTGCTATCCATAGCGGCATCCTTGGCAGTTTCTGCTAATGTTTAAGCATTTTACTTGCCATTTCGCAAACTCCTGCGGGCCGAAATGAGCTAAACTCTCCCCAGACGGAGATTCTCATGCACGACGATAAGACAAAAGGGTTTTCCACCCGCGCGATTCATCACGGCTATGACCCGATGAGCGCTGAAGGTGCATTGACCCCGCCTCTACACCTGACGTCAACTTTCGCGTTCGAAACAGCCGAAGATGGCGGCGCACGGTTCGCTGGCGAAGCGCCGGGTCACATCTACACCCGGATCTCCAACCCGACCACCGATCTGCTCGAACAGCGAATGGCCTCTCTCGAAGGGGGCGAGGCTGCCATGGCGATGGCGTCCGGAATGGGCGCGATTACGTCTGTGCTCTGGAGTTTTCTGCGCGCTGGCGACGAGCTGATCACCGACAAAACCCTTTACGGTTGCACCTTCTCATTCTTCCAGCATGGCCTGAGCCGTTTCGGGATCACAGTGACGCATGTCGATCTGACCAATCCGCTGGCGCTGGAAACCGCCATCTCTGACAAGACCAAAGTCGTCTATTTCGAAACGCCCGCGAACCCGAACATGCGCCTCGTCGATATCGCCGCGATCAGCGCGATCGCGAAGCGCCACGGCGCGAAAACTGTGGTCGACAATACTTATGCCACACCGGTCCAGACGCGCCCGCTCGAACACGGCGCCGATATCGTCGTCCATTCTGCAACAAAATATCTGGGAGGCCATGGCGACTTGATTGCCGGTGTCGCAATTGGGTCCGCAGAGGATATGACCGAGGTTCGCATGGTCGGCGTGAAGGACATGACCGGCGCGGTGCTCGCACCCTTCAACGCCATGCTCATCATGCGCGGTTTGAAAACGCTTGAGCTGCGCGTTGAACGACACGCCCGGAGTGCCATGCAGGTTGCCAGCATGCTGGAGGCGCATCCAAGCATTGCGCGCGTGCATTATCCGGGCCTTGCGTCTTTCGCGCAGCATGACCTGGCGAAGCGACAGATGGATGGCTTTGGCGGCATGATCGCGTTCGAACTCAAAGGCGGTTACGGCGCGGGTATCGCGATGATGAACCGGCTCACCCTGATCCGCCGAGCCGTTAGCCTCGGGGATGCGGAAACTTTGATCCAGCACCCCGCGAGTATGACCCACTCCACCTATTCTCGCGAAGAGCGCGAAGCGCACGGCATCAGCGAAGGTCTGGTTCGCATCTCTGTCGGGCTGGAACAGGTCGAGGATATCCTTGAAGACCTGCACCAGGCGCTTGGCACGAATGAAAGCGCCGCGGCCTAACTGCGCCGCATAGCGCCCAGGGCCCACTTCCCTCTCGCCATACTCGCCTCTTGATTTTAGATATATCTAAACTAGATTTAGATATATCTAAACAGGAGGCACGAGAATGTATCATCGAAATCGCATGCGCAAAGCCGCGGCCGCTTATATGAAAATGCATGGCCAACATGGTCGGGGAGGATTTCGACGCCCTCGCCCGCTCGATCACGGGGATCTGCGCCTTCTCATTCTCTCGCTCATCCAGGAAGAACCACGCCACGGCTACGACTTGATCATCGAGATCGAACAGCGCACCGGCGGCACCTACAAGCCAAGCCCCGGCGTCATGTATCCGGCGCTCTCCGTGCTGGAGGATCAGGGTTTCGTGAAGGCGAAAAAGCTCGAGGGAAAACGCGTGTTCAGCCTTACCGAAGCGGGAGAAGACGAGCTCGCAGAGCATGCGGAAACGCTCGCCAAAATCGAGGAACGCCTCGAGAGCCTGGCCCAGCCGGAAGCAGAACTGCACCCTGGAGATATACGATCGGCAAGCCGGCGGTTGCGGCATACTCTGTTCAAAACCGTGACCGAGACGTGGCCGGATACATCCAGCTATGAAGAGATTGTCGAGATCCTCAATCAGGCCCGAGCGGACATTGTCAAAGCGGCGAACAAGAAGGCCAGTTGAGTATCGCGCGCTGGTTCAGCGCTTTTCGAAAACGACGCTCAAATTGTTCGCTGGCATGTCCACGACGGTGACCAATTTCAAATCAGCGTCCTTCGCCAGCGGCAGGATTTGCCGGTCGAGATCTCGCACCCCCCAAGTCGGATCTCTGCGCTGTAAGTCTTCACTGAACCGCGCATTGGACGGCGCGATCTCGGCATTGCGCGCAAATGGGCCATAGAGCATCAGACGACCCGCCGGGCGCAGCAATCGCCCCGCGCCCGCGATCAGACCTTGCGCGGCCTCAAAAGGCGCGATGTGAATCATGTTGGCGCAAAATAATCCGTCGAGCGGAGCAAGCTCTTCCGTCTCGCCCCACACCGATTGAGTCGCATCCAATGTCAGAGGACCACGCAGGCGGTCATGATCCGCAGCAATCCGCCAGGCTCGCTGGCTGGCCTGGCTTACCGGGTCGATGTCAGAATAGGTCCAGATCAGATCCGTTGCCATCGCCGTGATGTGCGCGCCGTGTTCGCCCGTGCCTGAGGCGATCTCCAGGACGCGGCCCTTCAGCGGCATATGGCTGAGGTAAGTCTCCCGCACGACATCCTTATTGCGCCTAGTCGACGGCGAGTAGCGTCGCCCGTCTGCGGCCGCGTCGCGGCGTTCAAGCGCCACGGGCTGGCCGGTCGTGTTTTTCTGATAGTGCTCGTTTCCATCCGTCATGCCGCGCTCTTACGCGGTTTCCTCAGACCGTAAAAGCCCGGATGATCGTCCCATTAAAGTGTCCTCTCAAGCGGCGGAGGAGCGCGCAACGGCTCGCCGCGAATAGACGAATTCCTCAGCGGTGAGGTCGACGGTCGGCAATTCATCTCGCTCTTTCCAATAATCCTGCGTGTGTTCCCAAATCGGGTTGGATCCACGCTTCGGCATCAGATGCATCGAGCGCATGAGGTAGCCGGGATTGAAATTATCGGCGTCCATCCAGGGCAGGATCTTCATATCCTTGTCCTCTGCGCGCAACTCGACCCGGACTTCATCCATCCCCTCAGCATCCATGTGATTGAGTAGCCGACAAACGAAATCGCCCATCAGATCGACCCGAAGCGTCCAGCTGGCGCGGAAATACCCGAACACCCAGGCCATGTTCGGTACGCCCGTGAACATCATGCCCCGGTACGTCACGGTCTGGCTGAAATCGACGGGCGCACCGTCCACTTCAAACGGAATACCGCCAAGCACAGACAGGTTGAAACCCGTCGCTGTGACGATGATATCCGCATCCAAATGCTCGCCAGATTTCAACTGAAGACCAGTCTTGGTAAATCGCTCGATCTCATCGGTGACGACACTCGCGGCGCCGCTGGCAATGCCCTGGAACAGGTCGCCGTCCGGAATGAAGGCAAGGCGCTGCTGCCATGGGCGATAGTGCGGCGTGAAATGGGTATCGATGTCGAAGTCCGGCCCGAGATATTCCCGTGCCGCTTCCAACAGCTCAGCCTTCACGACGTCGGGCTCAGTCAGGCAGCGCTGGCAGGTCTCGTCCTGATCAAACAGAGCCTTCTTGCGTGCAAGCTCGTGGACGAGCTCATCCGACACTCCGATCCGGCGTAACTCATCGGCAAACTCGCTGCGGTTTTCGGCGGGAAAGAAGTAAGTTGGGGATCGCTGCAACAACGTGACGTGTTCGCACTCGCCAGCAATCGCCGGGACAAGCGTCGCCGCGGTCGCGCCGGAGCCGATACAGACCACCTTCTTGCCGTTCAGATCGATGTCCTCCGGCCAGGTTTGTGGATGGACGATCTCGCCTGCGAAATCCTCCATACCGTCCCATTCCGGCGTGTAGCCTTCTGCGTGATTGTAATAGCCCTGACACATCCAGAGGAACGTACATGTGTAGGTCTTCTCTTCTCCAGTCACGCTGTTTGTTGCGCGGACAGTCCAGAGCTTCTCTTTGGATGAATAGGAGGCGCCGGTGATTGTGTGAGAATACTGAATGTGCGGCGCGATCTCGTTTTCGTCGATCACCTCGCCCATATAGTTCAGGATTTCTTCCGCGGTCGCAATGGGTGGTCCGATCCAGGGTTTGAACCGATAGCCGAACGTGTACAGATCGCTGTCCGATCGGATACCCGGATACGTATGCATCCGCCAGGTGCCGCCAAAGTCCTCCAACGCTTCGAGGACCAAGTAGGTCTTGCCCGGACACTGGGTCTGCAAGTGATAGGCAGAGCCAATGCCGGAAATTCCAGCCCCTGCGATCAGGACGTCAAAGTGTCCATCGATGTTCTGCGTCATGACGCGTTCCTCCGGTAATTTTTCCGAAGGCTGGCGCGGCAGTCAGAGCAGGCCAATAAGGGATTTGCCCTAACTGCCGCAGCGAGAGATCGATTTAACTCCGGGGTTGGAAACGATCTCGCAGCTCGGGTTTCAGAATTTTGCCATTGGCGTTGCGCGGCAGAGGCTCATCCTGGAACTGGATTTCTACCGGCACTTTGAACGCAGCGATCTGATTGCGGACATGCGCGCGAAGTTCGTCCTCACTCGCTTCCATACCTGGTTTGAGCTGGACGACGGCGCCTACTTCCTGGCCGAGTATCTTGTGCGGAATCCCGACGACCGAGGCGTCCATCACAGCCGGATGATCATACAGCGCACTTTCCACTTCGATGCAGTAAATGTTTTCGCCACCACGGATCAACATGTCCTTGGCGCGGTCGACTAGATACAGAAAGCCTTCCTCATCAATCCGGGCGAGATCCCCAGTGACAACCCAGCCATCGACAAAAGTTTCCGCAGTGGCTTCAGGCTTGTTCCAATAAGCTTTGCAATTCATCGGACCTTTGCACCAAAGCTCACCAACTTCACCTGAGGCGACTTCCTTGCCATCGCCGCCGACAATCTTGATTTCCACAGCGCCAGGCGCCGCGCCTGCACTGTCCGGGCGGTTCACATAGTCTTCGCCAATATTCAGCGTCGCCGTGGCGCACGTCTCCGTCATGCCCCAGCCATTGCCTGGCGCGGCTTCGGGGAACCGCTTCTTGATCGTTGAGACCAGTTCCGGCGCAGACGGCGCACCGCCATAGGAAACGGCTTTGATGCTGGAGAGATCGTAATTATCTCGCTCCGGATGCTCCAGAAGCTGCCAGGCAATCGCCGGAACTCCGCCAACATTTGTGATGCCTTCCTTCTCAATAATCGGAAGGGCCTTGCCGGCGTCCCATTTGTACTGCGCGACAATCTTGGCGCCTTGCAGCATGCTTGGGATCAGGATCGCGAACGCGCCAGTGGCATGGAAGAATGGGATCGCCAGAAGCGTCGCATTCTGCTCATTCGGATCTGGCTCAGGTGGCTCTTCCCCGCGGCGCAGCAGCATCCGCATCTGGCAGGTCAGCGAGTTGAGCATATTCGAAATGACCGCGCGATGAGTCGCGAGCGCGCCTTTTGGGCGGCCCGTCGTCCCCGACGTATACATGATTGTGGCATCATCATCAGGGCCGAGTTCAACAGCGGGCAGACCGATCTGCGCCAGATCTTTCCAGGAATTGGCAGGCCCGATCAGACCCTCCATCGTGGAAATACGGGGATCGCTCTCCCCTTCTCCGCCGCGGGCGATGATGATCGATTTCAAATCTGGCAAGTTGCCAAGACTATCGCGAATTCGATCAAGAATTTGTGGATCGATCACGGCGATCTTGGCACCGCTATCCTTGAGCCCGTATTCCAGCTCGTCGCCAGTCCACCAGGAATTCATCGGTGTTACAATGGCGCCGATTGAGAGGGCTGCAAAGAACGGGACAGGCCATTGGGGATAGTTGCGCATGATCACGGCAACACGGTCGCCTTTTTTGACGTCATATTGCTCGACCAGCGCTTTCGCGAAGTGCTCGACCGCACGCGCAAACGCCGAATAGGTCACGCGTTCGTCTTCGTAGACGAGGTAGTCGCGCGCGCCGAATTGCGGTTCGGCCAGTTCGAAGATGGTCCGGATGGTTGGCGGCGCCGCTGCGTAGATTTTCATCGGCACACCGCCGACTTCGCCGTCGGCAAGCTTCAAAGGCGAGTCAGACGCCGCGATCGCGGCATTGGCTTGGGCAATAGAAATGACGGGCCAACCGTCTGGCAAAGCGGCGACAGCCATGAGCATCCTCCAGGTATCTTATTGTTCTTGGAACTGGATATGCGGCAAGCGCCGTCCCTACGGAAGGGGCGACGCCGCGGCAGGTCTGTATTTGTTTGAGTTTACAAGGGTTCTAGCCCTGAAACGGCGACCCTTTGATGGTGATCGCCAGGCTCTCCACAGGGATACCGCCCTGGGTGAGCAAGCCAAGATCAGCCACGGGAATGATGGACCGGATCTCGCGTGCTGGTTCAGCCATGCTGAGCAGCAGATTGGCCGCAATCAATTGACCGAAGTCGGGCCGCTTGTGCGCGACCACCGTATCGTCAATCTTGAGTTCGGTTTGCAGCTCCAGATACTCGCCGGTGCGCTCCGCCATGTCGCTCCCGAATGGATCCTGAACGGCGCGGGTATCGCCCGGAATATCGATCGAGAAATCATACTCAGCACCCGCTGCTAGAGAGATGACATAGGACTTGCCCGGCTGCACCACGACCTTTTCGGCGCTGAACCGTTCACCGTTTTCTTCCAAGGTAATTTCGAGGGCATAACTCTGGTTATGTTGCCCCTGTTCGGGGGTCATCATGATCATCGCCAAACAAGCGATACATCCGGCCAGCAGAACGGTCGCAAAGGACTGCATGGAGGGCGTCTCCCTAATACTATACACGCCCCTTGCCCATCGCAATTTATATGCCAGCATTAGAGTTAATGCGAGTTACTTTTCGCAGAGCTTGCGGGATTTCCCGCACCATGCATGATCACCGCGCACAAAAAAACCAGTGCTGGTGAAAACACCAGCACTGGCTCTCAGTCTCGGAGGTGTTGCTGTCTTCTACAGCAGAGGCTGAGAAACTCTATTTCCCAAAATCACAAAAGCGTACGACGCGATCCGTGCCATCGGGCTCGACAAGCTTGTAGCCAGGTCCGGTCAGTTCTGCGTCTTCACACAGGTAGCCAATCTGGAACATGTCGAGGATGTAGTCGTTTTTCGGCGTCAGTGCATTCGCGAGCATTATGTCGGCTGCGGTCTGATGTTCGCCAAGGCGGAACCGCGCCTCGAAGGCTTCGGCCGGAGATAGATTACCTTGCTCGAGCGCGAAATTCAGGCTGGTCGCTTCTCCGCGCGCATAGTCGCGCAACTCCCCAGCCGCATTCGCTTTTGAGTGATCTGGGTAGGTTTCAAGAAATTCATCGAGGGCCTCAATCGCGCCCCAGACCTGATTGCCTTCGCCCATTTTAAGCTCAGCCATATGATATAGCGCTTTTGCTTTCTCATCTTCGGTTGCGTCTTGCTTCCCGATGAGTTGCTCCAGGCGCAAAATCGCCGCCTGTTCGTTCCCCGCCTGAACCAGTTCCTCGACTGTGTTCATCGCCAGATCGAAATTGCTGGGCTGGGTTGTGACGGGAGGTGTATCGACCTCTACCGGCGGCACATCGACATCAGTAGACGCACAGGCCGAGGCCAGGACAAGCACGGAAGCGGCAATCAACGAACGCATGGGGTATCCCTCTCTTTGGTTTAGTCCTGTGGTCGCCACTCCCGGTGGCGAGACTAAGGCAGAAATCAGGAGACGCTGGGATCGTCGCACCAAACGGCTCCGTCGACATAGTCTGGCTCTGGCCCGTGGTGGTGAACCGGCACACCTTCTCCCTCGCAGACATAGCCAGCTTCGCGCAGCAGATAGAGGTGTGCATCTGTCGGCGTAATCTCCGAGACTCGGTAGCGCTCGACGGCCGGGGCAAGATCACCCATCAGGACCTTGTCATCGAACCAGTTCGGAAGGTTTTGTAATTGCGCAAGGCGCCGCTGAGCGTTCTCGATCTCTGTCGCCGCAAACACTTTGCGCCGCTCGGAACTGGCGACGCGCGCATCGTCCGGGCGCAGCAAGACAACCTGATCAAGGTCCGTGATCGCCCCAGGCAAGTCGAACCGGGCTTCCCAACGCTTGTCGGCGCGTAGGTAAAGCAGATCAACGCGCTGATCATCGGTCAAATCGGTACGCGCCAGAATCCCGCCGAGTTGGGTCTCGGAAGCTGCGATGCTCGGATTGCTTTCGAGTCGGCTCTTCTCGGCTTCAAAAAGGACCGGATCCATCGTCGCCGGCACCGTTGCACAGGCACCGAGACCAAAGACCAAGGTCAAACCAATTAAAATCGTGCGCATGAGCATTCCTTGCCTGAACCGAATCTACCGGCTCGATTTCGCAGCCGAGTAAGGCAGCAAAACGGCAGAACTGCTTACACTGAATTTAGCTGCGTCAGGCCCGCGCAAACGCCTCGATCTCAGCGACATCACCGCGGCCCAGAGCCTCAATGGCACAGGCGGCGATATGGCGGGCGTTCAGGCCCGCTTCGTCATACATGAGGTCCGGCTTGTCCTGATCCTGGAACACGTCCGGCAGGTGCATCGTACGGATTTTGATCCCACGATCCAGCGCTCCGACCCCTGCGAGATGTTGCAGAACAAATGCGCCAAAGCCACCCCGTGCGCCTTCTTCGATGGTGATCAGCACTTCATGATCGCGTACCAGACGCTCGGTCAGGTCTGCATCGATAGGCTTCGCAAAGCGCGCATCGGCAACCGTGCAAGACAGTCCCTGCGCCGCCAACATCTCAGCGGCTTTGAGAGATTCCTGTAGGCGCGCTCCGTAGGAAAGGATGGCAATCGACGTGCCCTCACGAACGATGCGCCCCTTACCGATCTCGAGCGGCGTCGGGGTTTTAGGCAACGCCACACCCGTGCCCTCGCCGCGCGGATATCGAAACGCGCTCGGCCGATCATCGATCTCATTCGCGGTCGCGACCATTTGAGCAAGCTCAGCCTCGTCCGAGGCCGCCATGCAGATCATCCCCGGCAAAGCGCCGAGATATCCGATATCGAAACTTCCCGCATGCGTCGCTCCATCTGCGCCCACCAGACCAGCGCGGTCGATCGCAAATCGGACTGGCAATCTCTGGATCGCCACGTCGTGGACCACCTGATCATAGCCTCGCTGCAAGAACGTCGAGTAGATGGCGGCGTATGGCTTCATGCCATCGGCAGCCATACCAGCAGCCATGGTCACGGCATGTTGTTCGGCAATTCCAACGTCGAACGCACGATCAGGGAACGCTTTCGCGAACAGATTGACGCCGGTGCCAGATGGCATCGCGGCAGTAATGGCGCAGACCTTGTCGTCGGTTTCGGCCAGTTGGATCAGTGTCTTGCCGAACACATCCTGGTATTTTGGAGCGCCAGGGGCAGACTTTTGCTGCTCGCCCGTAACGACATTGAACTTGGAAACGCCATGATACTTGTCAGCGCTATTCTCGGCCGGAGCGTATCCATGCCCTTTATGAGTGACGATGTGCACAAGGACAGGCCGCTGCATTTGTTTGACGTTTTCCAGAACTGGGATCAGCACGTCCAGGTCGTGACCGTCAATCGGGCCGACATAGTAAAAGCCGAGCTCTTCGAACATCGTGCCGCCCATAGCGAAGCCGCGCAGATACTCTTCCGCTTTACGGGCCGGGTTTTCCAATCCCATCGGCTTGATAACAGACTTCGCAAACCGTCGGAGGCCGCGATAGGAGCGGCTTGAGACCAGCCGGCTGAAATAGTGGCTCATCGCACCGACCGGCGGAGCAATGGACATGTCATTGTCATTCAGGATGACGACTTGCCGTTTCTGATCGCCGCCAACATTGTTCATGGCCTCATAGGCCATTCCGGCTGTCATCGAGCCATCGCCGATGACCGAGACGACGTGATTATCGTTACCTTGGATATCCCGCGATGTCGCAAACCCGTGCGCCGCCGATATCGACGTTGAGGCATGCGCGGCGCCGAACGGATCGAACTCGCTTTCGGCGCGCTTGGTAAAGCCGGACAAGCCGCCGCCCTGGCGCAGCGTCCGTATGCGGTCGCGGCGTCCCGTGAGGATCTTGTGCGGATAGCATTGGTGGCCCACATCCCAGATCAGCTTGTCGACGGGAGTATCGAATACGGCGTGTAAAGCGACTGTGAGCTCGACAACGCCGAGGCCGGCGCCAAGGTGCCCACCGGTGACGGAGACCGCGTCAATGACTTCCTGTCGGACCTCATCTGCGATTTGCTTCAGCTCCTCGCGTGACTTGCCCTTCAAGTCAGCTGGCGTGTTCACATCGTCCAGCAGGCGCATGTTCTTCATGTCAGTCACCGATCAGCCTCCTTCCAGCCGATTGATCCGTTCGTTCAGGACTTAGTGTTTTCTATCCAGAACAAAATCAACCGATTGCAGCAGGATATTGGCGCGATTGCGGAAAATAGCGAGGTGTTCCTTGGCCTGCGCGGCGAGGAGCCGCACCCGTTGCTCAGCCTGTTCTACGCCCAGAATCGTAACAAAATTGGCCTTTCCGGCCGTTTCGTCCGTGCGCAGTGGTTTCCCGACATCTGCCTCATTACCTGTCGCATCAAGCAGATCATCTGAAATTTGGTAGGCCAGTCCCAGATCGTGCGCGAACCCATGAAGCGCGTGTTTCTCGGCATCACTCGCTCCGCCAATGATCGCGCCAGCTTCGACGGAGTAAGAAATCAAACCGCCCGTCTTGAGTCGTTGCATCCGGGTGATCGTGTTGAGATCGCGGGGGCTTTCATCCTCCAGCATATCAATCATTTGTCCGCCAACCATGCCCAACGCGCCAGACGAATCGGCCAGGCGTTCAATCAGACTGAGCCGGATATGGGCATCGTGATGGGTCTCGCGATTGGCGAGGATCTTGAACGCGTGGGTCAGCAGAGCATCGCCAGCCAGCACCGCGGTGGCCTCATCGAAAGCCTTATGAACGGTTGGCTGACCGCGGCGAAAGTCATCATCATCCATGCAAGGCAGATCATCATGGATGAGCGAATAACAATGCACACATTCGAGGGCCGCCGCCGTTCTCAGCAAGCTCTTCTCAGGGGCCTCAAAAATCGCCCCGGTCTCAATCACGTAGAACGGACGCATCCGCTTGCCATTGGCGAGGGCAGCGTGACGCATGGCCCGCATCAAATCTGCTTCCGGCCCTTGCGCGGGCGGGATGAGCTGGTCCAACGCAACCGTTACGCGGTCGGCGATCTCGGTCAGTCTTTGACCAAAGTCAGGATCGCCGTCATCCGCCATCAATCGAAGCTCGCGGGCTCTGTCTTTGGCGTGCCATCGCCGCCCTGGACGATCTGCTCGACTTTCAGCTCTGCAGCCTTGAGGCGGGACTCGCAATGCTTTTTCAGCTCAGCCCCACGCTCATAAATCGCAATCGATTTTTCCAGCTCGACATCGCCTTGCTCCAGCTGTCGAACGATCGTCTCGAGTTCAGCAAGCGCTTCTTCGAAGCTCATATCTTTGACAGGTGTTGCCTTGGTCGCCATCTGGTCAGTCCCACGATTTCTTTTGTGGGCTGCACCCTAGAACCGGTTTCAAGTCGCCTCAATGGCGATTTCAGGATTTTCCACGATATTCATAAACCCGGTAGCTCCAGTACTTGTCGCCGCCATCATAGACACAGACCCAGCCAAGTTTCTTGAGAGGTCGTCTGAGCATCCGGTTGAACCAACCATGCGCCGCCAGATAGACCGACTGCCCTTGCGCTCGATCATGCAGCACGTTTGCAGCTTGGATCGCGCGGGCACGGGCATCGTGAACGCTCTCGCCGTCCAAGCTATGCCCGCGAAGCCAGGCCGTACGGGCGAGGATGTTCCAGGTTTTCGGCAAGTAGCGCTTCGTCTTGAAGCGGGGCGGCGGCAGCGGAGCCTCATTGAAAACGGCATTCTGTTCTGGATCGCGCCCGTCCGTGGCCCAGTTCGCAGTTTCAACAGCACGCGGGCGCGCGGAGGACAGGACAAGATCGACTTCGGCGACAGCGTCTTTCAGCTTTTGCGGCGGCGATTGGTCCTTCGCGAGGCTTCCAGCTTCGTAGCGGTCCCACCAGTCGCAATACTCTTTCCAATCAAGCTTGGGACCTGCAGAACGGTTCAGGGCCGGACGACCGTGCCGGGAGACAATGATCGGGCCACGTTCAGGTTGTTGATCTTTTGGATCGCTCATCGTGTCCGCACCTGCCCCTTTAAAACCAGCGCTCCCCTCGCCGATTAGACAGGTTGGGATGAGGCTTCAAGCCTGATTGTGTTGAATTCCGGCGTTGATGCGACGTTCTACAACCCGCGCCACAGGCGTTTCTTCATGCACGGTTCCGCTTGAGCACGCGAACACCGATAGAATGTGAACAAAACAGTGTCAGCACGGCCAATCAGATTGTTATACGGAACAAATCCAACCGAGGCCTGATCCGAAGCCCAACCTGATCGCGGAGGACACCCGGCTTCGTCGATCACGCCTTGAGAACTCGGCAGACAGTGACCGGTAGGATTCCGGCCATCCATGGAATTGTCGCGATTGTCGCCCATGAACAGGAAATGCTTCTCGGGCACGACATAATCGACCGAAATATTGCTGCCTGTCTCGCCATCAATGTCATGGGTGAGCCATGTGGCACCATCATAGGATTCAGTGAATTCTGCTGCGGTGACCATAGATCCGCTATCATGTTGCCGGTAACGCACACGTCGCACAAATGTCCGCTCAATCGGCGTTCCATTGATCGCCACAGGCTGTCCGTCACGAACAGAAACAGTGTCTCCCGGAAGGCCAATGATGCGCTTGATCATAACCCGCGGAGTATGCGTGTGCTCGAAGACCGCGACATCGCCGCGTTTCGGCATGCTGGCAAAAACACGACCCTCTGGTAAAGGCGTATACCGCCCGAGGCTGAAAGGAAGGGAGTGGCGCGAATATCCATAGGCAAACTTATTCACGGCGACACGGTCGCCGACCTGAAGGTTCGGCACCATGCTTTCTGATGGAATCACCCGCAATTCGTAGAACAATCCGGAAAAGACCAGAAAGATCGGAATGAAGATGGAGAGGGTGATGCCCCACTCGCGCAATTCCTTTATGATCTTCTCTTTCAGGGTCAGCGGTCCTTCGACCTCTGCCGTTTCCTTGGTCAGCGTATCGGTCATGACAGACGCACCGCCGTGCCATAAGCCAGTAACTCAGCAGACCCGCCCATAATCATGCTTGTGGTGACCCTCATACAGATGACTGCATCAGCGCCTTTCTCCTGGGCATTTGCAACCATGCGATCAATCGCCTGCTCGCGCGCTTCGGCCATGAGTTTAGTATATTCCGGGACCTCACCGCCGATCAGATTGCGCAAGGCCGCCATGATATCGCGCCCGAAGAAACGCGTGCGCACGGTATTGCCTTTGACGGTTCCAACAATCTCAGAGACTTGCCGACCGGGCAAAGTTTCGCCCATGGTAACGATCATTCTGCGCCTCTCTTATTTGTCGACGGTCTTGGAGTAGTGATCATCTTCTGCATTGTTTAGACGATCTACAATTACTTTTGCCAGAAGCACGAGAAAGCCAAGCGCGACAAGTCCCGGAATCAGTAGCACCGCCCAAATTGGCGCGCCGGCTTCTGCGCTTGCTTGATTGATGGCAAATCCGATGCCCAGAAGGATCAGCAATCCGTAGATGGCGCCGCCCGCTATGATCAAACCGATGCCAACGGCGAACCACCCCCGGGTTTTCCCAGATTCCTGCATGTATGAGACTCCTGCGACCGGGTTCGAGCGCGATCATTGACTTATCCCGCGCTTCTTGTCGAGAACATGACCGCGCTAATCAGTCTGCGGCTTCGTACCAGGCAACGCCTTCAGCATCGACACGGCGAACGGCTTGCTCGCGTCTAACCAGATAGTTCAAATGAGCTAACGCCTCACCCGTCGCCATGGACAGGACGTCATCCCCGATCTTGCGTCCGAAAATCGCTGGAAACACGTCGACGACACGGCGTGGTTCCTGACCCAGGCGCTGTTTCAGGCGCTTAAGAGCTACACCATGCCCCTTTAACAAGTGGTCAAGGCGGTCATGCGCGCCTGTGAAGGGTTCATTATGGGCTGGCAGAACCAACACATCCGCGGGGAGTTCTGATTTCAGCTTTTCGCAACTCTCGAGCCAGTCCGATAGCGGGTCTGCTTCTGGCTCGGTCGGGAATACAGAGACATTGGAGGAGATCTTCGGCAGCAGCTGGTCGCCGGAGATCACAACGTTCAGTTCAGGACAGAACAGACAGGAATGCTCTGGTGAATGCCCATGCCCCATGATCACGCGCCAGGTCTGACCAGCCATCTCGAACGTATCGGCATCTTCAAGCCTGCGATAAGCGTCCGGCAATTGCGACACACCGCGCCCGAAGCCTCCGAAACGGGTTCGATAGGTTTCGATATTCTCTTCGTTCCAACCCGCCTGGCGATAAAACACCGTTCCCGCCTCCGGTGCTTTACGCCCCGTATCGGCGATAAGCATGCGGCAGGTCACATATTCCAACCGGCTGATCCAAAGCTGCGAGTCCGGAAATTTTCGACTGAGCCACCCAGCATTACCGATATGATCAGGATGCATATGGGTCACGATCACCCGCCAGACCGGACGACCGCCAAGCTTTTCTTCGAATATCTTGCGCCAGGCCGACTTGGTGTCGTCCAACGGCATGCCGGTGTCGACAATGGTCCAGCCTTTGTCGCCGTCATCGATCAGCCAGAGATTGATCCATTGCAGTGAAAACGGCAGCGGCATGCGCACCCAGTGCACACCTGGCGCCACTTCCATCGTCGAGCCAACCTCAGGGGTCGCGTCGCCGAACGGATAAGTCAGCGGCGCGCGGCCAGAGGTTTTTCCTTCAAATCCATCCATGCTTTCAATCTGGCATGCCCAAAGGCTGCCACCAATCCATGACCTCACGGAATGACGAAGCGACAGGGCCTATCGCGTTTGAACCCGAGAGACCTTCGTGCCCTCGATGCTAACCCCGGCCATCAGGCCTTTCTGGTCGAAAATGAACGCATAGGCATCATCTTGAAGCGTCGATGAAGACAGATTCTCGGCAACGCCCGCATTGACGACAACGACCGTTGGGCCAACGCCAATCTCCCATCCATCGGATTCTTCAAGATACTGGACGGCGTTCTCGTTCATAAGGAAGACTGCATATCCATAGGACTGCGCGCCAGCCTGCAGGCCCCACGAGCCCGTAAACGAGGTGTAGTACCCTGTCGTGGCACCACCTTGTCGAAGCTCACCTTCACCATAGGCACCGCCAAAAACCAATCCTGCTTTGACCATGGATGGGAAGACCAGCACAGCGCGCGATTGCTTTGAAATCGCCGCCGCAGCTGGATTCTCACGGATCAGCTTGTTGAGCGCTTGCGAGCTCGAATTAGAGAGATCTGCACGTGAGGCAGAGGATGTGGCCGTGGTCGAACAGCCGCCCAATGTGACCATTCCGATCACAGCGGTGGCGGCAAAAGCTTTTCTAAACAGTCCCATACGCAGCTCCTGTCTCTGTATTGGGCCGCCCTTATGCCCCTGAAACCCAATTAGGAACAAGGTTTCTTATTTGTAACGTTTAACAGGCGACTACATTGACAGCGAGCCCGCCCTGACTGGTTTCTTTGTACTTGGAAGACATATCGAGGCCGGTTTGCCGCATCGTCTCGATCACCTGGTCCAGCGAGACCTTGCCCTGCCCGTCCTGATGCAAAGCGAGGCGCGCCGCGTTCACGGCTTTCACAGTCCCGATTGCGTTTCGCTCAATGCACGGCACTTGAACCAGCCCGCCGACCGGGTCGCAGGTTAGGCCAAGATTGTGCTCCATGCCGATCTCTGCCGCCGTTAAACACTGAACGGGCGTCGCACCCCATACGGCTGCAAGGCCGCCCGCCGCCATAGAACAGGCAACACCAACTTCTCCCTGGCATCCCATCTCGGCGCCTGAAATCGATGCGCGCTGCTTGTAGAGCAGTCCAATTCCTCCGGCGACGAGCAGAAACCGCTGCGTCTTGGACCGGATTGGTGTGCCGTCATCATCACAGCAATAATGGCGCAAGACCGCTGGCAGGATCCCGGCTGCACCATTCGTAGGCGCCGTCACCACTCGTCCACCCGCAGCGTTTTCTTCGTTCACCGCCATCGCATAGACATTCAACCAATCGAACAAGGCTTCGCGTTCGTTCACGCCCGCCCCTGTTTTGAGTTTGCGATAAAGATCCGGAGCCCGGCGTTTCACTTCAAGACCGCCCGGCAAAATCCCTTCGGTTGCGAGACCGCGATCAATGCAGGCAAGCATCGTGTCGGTGATGAGATCAAGCTGCGACAGGGTCGCCTCACGCGGTCGTCGCTCGTCTTCATTGATCAGCATCAAACGCCGGATCGACAGTCCGCTTTGGTCACACAGCGAGAGCAGTTCTGCGGCAGATCCAAACGAGTGAGGCGAACGGGTTTGATCGGGAACCACATCCCCGGCCGCCGGACGTGCGAGGCGACGTGCCGAGGCAATAAATCCGCCCCCGGTGGAGTAATAAACCTGCTCAAAAATCGCAGGCTCCGAAGGCTCGGAGGCGAACAATCTCAGCGCCATACCGTTCGGATGCAATTCAGGAACATTGTCGCCGCGATATAGAATGTCTTTGACGGCGTTAAACTCGATCGTGCCGCCACGGTGCAGCGTGAGGGATTTCTCCTCTACTGTTTTGCGAAACGCCGCCTCCGCCTCATCCGGATCGGCAGTCTCCGGGTCGAAACCGAGCAATCCCAGGATGACCGCTTTGTCGGTCCCGTGACCAACTCCGGTCAGCGCGAGGGAGCCTTGCAACTCGATCTCAACCCTCGCCGCGCGAGACAGCGTTCCGGCCTTCGAGGCCGCCCGCAAAAACCGTTTCGCAATACGCATTGGCCCGACTGTGTGGGATGAGGAAGGCCCCAATCCAACACGAAACAAATCCAAGACTGAAAGCATTCTACACCCGTGCCCGCCAGACGAGCCTTACCCCTACGTCGCTCTTGCAATCCGAGCAAGCTCGCGAGACGCTGATCGAAAACCTAGGGAGGAATTCATGTCGCAACTCAATCGTAGGGGCTTACTGAAATCCGGCGCTGCGCTCGCCGCCCTGACGCCCATCGCAGCTTGTGCGGCGGGTACCGAAACGGAAGACACGAGCGCTTCTGCCGTTGAGCCGTCCGGAGCAGCGGCATCGCCTCCTGCCGACGCGCCGCCAACCTATACCGCGAGTTCTATTCCTGACGGTCTGGCCCAGATCGCCATGCTCAAATCGGGCGAAACCACATCGCTCGCCTTGACCCAAGCCGCGATCGCCCGATCCAAAGCGGCCAACGTCCTCCTCAACGCCGTGGCCACCGAAACCTACGATGATGCATTGGAGGAGGCGCAGACTCCCCCCGAAGGATCGATGGGCGGGGTCCCGACCTTTATCAAAGACCTTCTAGACTGGAAGGGCGACCAGACCATGTTCGGATCTCGCGCGTTCCGGGGCTATATCGCGCCCTCAGACGCGGACTTCGCCGCCGCCTGGCGGAACGCGGGCGTGATCAGTCTCGGCAAATCGACTACGCCGGAAATGGGCCTGATCTCGTCAACTGAGCCTCTGGTTACGGGAGCAACGCGCAACCCATATGATCTTAGCCGTATTCCGGGTGGGTCGTCCGGCGGCGCAGCTGCTCTGGTGGCAGCACGCGTGGTGCCTTTTGCGCATGCCAGTGATGGCGGCGGCTCCATTCGGATCCCCGCCGCGTGCTGCGGTCTCTTCGGTCTGAAGCCAAGCCGCGGCGCACTGGTCGCCAATGATGATTCCGGCCGCGGTACGATCAATATATCGGTCAATCATGCCGTCACGCTGAGTGTGCGCGACAGCGCTGCCCTGTTCGCCGCTGCTGAAGCCACGTCTGGTGACCTTGAACGCGTCGGCAATGTGGAAGGCCCGTCCACTAGGCGCCTCAAGATCGCATATGCACCGGAACCTCTAAACGGCGCGACGCTGGACGCTGCCACGCGTGCAGGCCTCGACCGCACCGCTCAGCTCTGCCGTGACCTTGGTCATGAAGTTGTTGACTATGTGATGCCCGTTGATGGCGTTGAATTTGGCGACCAGTTCCTGATGTACTGGGCGGCCGGTGCCGCCGCATTCGCTCAAAGTGCCAGCCAATTCTCGGGCAAACCGATCGGACCCGACATTCTTGAACCCTGGACACTGGGGCTCGCGGCTCAGTTTGCGGCCCGTCAGAGTGAAATGGGCGAGGTCGTCGCTTATCTTCAGGCCTTCGAGGGCATCTATCACTCGTGGTTCGACGATTTCGACCTAATCCTGACGCCGACCGTCTCAACCGTCGCGCCGAAGATTGGCACACAGGCCCCGGATGGTGACTTT
The DNA here is from genome assembly GCA_043513745.1 of Hyphomonadaceae bacterium. GTDB lineage: Bacteria > Pseudomonadota > Alphaproteobacteria > Caulobacterales > Hyphomonadaceae > Henriciella. The sequence goes on along the minus strand of CP121341.1, from coordinate 2,194,703 downwards.
GAGACCGTGATGGCGAATGTGTTGAACTTTGCGGCCTTCACATCACCGATGAATGTCTCGGGTGCAGCCTCAATGAGTGTTCCCATCCAGTGGAGCGATGAGGGTCTGCCCATCGGTTCGATGTTCTCAGGCAAACGCGGCGATGATGGACTTCTGCTGGCGCTCGCCTATGAATTGGAAGCGGCGCAGCCTTGGATTGACAGGCTGCCGAGTTTCAAACCCGCCTGATCGGAGCCTTAAAATGAACCGAACCGCTTTTCTCTCCGCCCTGGCTTGCAGTGTCGGCTTGATTGGCGGTGCGAGTGCAGATGTGGTCACCGCAACGTCGGATCATTTTACCCTCAAACTCGAAGCGGAAACCGAGCTCACGCCTGACGAAGTCTGGGCCCGGCTGATCAAGCCTGAAACCTGGTGGCTGCCGGACCATTCTTATTCTGGCGACTCGGCCAACCTTTCGATTGATCCCGTCGCCGGTGGTCTCTGGCGCGAGGACTGGGACGGTGGATCTGTCTGGCATGGATCCGTGTTGCGCGCCGAACCCGGTAAAGTGCTGGTCTTGAATGCTCCGTTTGGTCCCTTGCAGGGAATGGCAGTTACATCGGTATGGACGATTTCGCTCGATGCACAGGAAAAAGGTGGCACCATGATCACCTTCGATCATGTGACCAATGGCAGTTCGGCTAGCGGCTTGGACGCCATTGCGCCGGCAGTCGATTTCGTCAAAAACGAAGCACTCAAAAGCCTGGCTCGTCCCCACGACGAGTAGATCCTTTCCGCAAGGTCTGCCTTGCGAGCACAGGCAAAGCCCGTAACTCTGATCGAGAGAGAGGGTGGGCATGACCGAACCAAGCATCGATCCCGACGTCCCGCTGCGGCCACTCACGCCGTTTCAGCAAGGGATAATCGCATTTGCCAGCGTCGCGATGGGTGCTGGCATGACGATCAATTTCGTCGTCGTTGCTCCGCTCACGCGAAAAGCCGGCCTGACCGAGACGCAGGTTGCGGGAATCCTGACCCTGTCCGCCTTGATCTACGCTCTGATGATCCCGCAATGGGGCCGATGGGCCGACCGATTCGGGCGCAAGCGAGTCATGGTCTTCTCGCTGCTCGCCATGGGCTTCACGAATATGGCATTCCTGTTTGCACTCGAGGCGGCGCTTGCCGGGATGATCACGGGATTGACCATGTTTTTCACCCTGGTCTTCGTGCGGGTCTGGTTCGGGCTTTTATCGCCCGGGTTACAGCCCGCCAGCATGGCGGCAATGACCGATGCCACAACGCCGACGACACGCGCAGCTGGACTCGGTATGCTTGGCGCCGCCATGAGTATTGGCTCGATTATCGGCCCAGCAAGCGCCACCGTTCTGGCGCCGTTTGGCGCGCTCATGCCGCTATGGGGATCGATTGTTTTCAATATCACCTGCGGAATCCTCGTTGCGTTCGCATTGCCGAAAAGCCGGAGCGCGCGGCAAAGCGTTGAACGCCCATCACCGCTTGCGATGCGGGACCCACGCGTTTTCCCGCATCTGCTCTTCCTGTTCACATACTTTGTCGGCGTCGGAATGATCCAGCAAACCCTCGGCTGGTTCGTGGAGGATCGTTACCAACTCGGCGAACAGCGCACAGTCCTGTTTACCGGAGCGGCTTTTGCTTGCCTGGCCGTGATGATGGTGGTGGTTCAGTTCGGCTACGTGCAACCGCGAAAACCTGACCCGAGACGGATGTTACCGCTCGGCCTGTTTCTGGTCGCCATCGGTTATGTGCTTGCCAATTTGTTGACGCCGTTCTGGGCGCTTTGCATCGCCTTCCTGATTGTCGGCAGCGGCGCTGCCCTGGCGGTGCCTGCAGCCAATGCACTTGGGAGCCTTTCAGTCGAACGCAGCGAGCAAGGGTCGGCTGCTGCATTGTTGGCAGCAGCCCCCCCAGCCGGATTTATATTTGGCCCACTAATCGGCGCGAGCATTTACGAGATCAGTGCCGATTTGCCACTTTATCTTTCAGCGGTCGTCATGACCGCGCTCGGCACCTATGCCGCGTTTGTCGTTGCGCGCCGACCTTTGGGCGGTTGATCAGCCCGGCATATCCATGATGAAGGCGTTCAGCTTGTTTCCGTCGAGATCGCGGAAATAGGCTGCGTAGAACCCACCGCCACGGTCACCGGGCTTGCCTTCGCATGTGCCGCCTTGCTCAAGCGCAATAGCGTGAATTCGATCAACTTGCTCTTTGCTGCTTGCCTGCAGCGCGACCATGGTGCCGTTTCCAACGCTCGCCGCTTTGCCGTCAAAGGGCTGGGAAAGAGCAACACCCGGCGCACCATCCATGTTGCCCCAGGCGATGAAAGTGTCTTCATCCATCATTCGCCCAACGCCCATTTCCTTGGCGATGGCATCGTAAAACGCAGCGTTCTTCTTCAGATCCGCGGTGCCTAAAGTTACGTAACCTATCATTCTATCCTCCTTGCTGAGGCGCAGAACATATAGCGAACAACTAGATCTTGCAAGCGCTACATCGCGCTGATACCGCCGTCCACCTTGAGCTCGATACCGGTGACCAATTTGCTCTCATCACTGGCGAGATAAAGCACAGCATAGGCGATATCATCCGGCTCGCCGACTTTGCCGAGCGGGATCTGGCGCCCAAGCTTGGACAGCGCCTCTTCTTCGCCGAACATTTCCTTGGTGCGGTCCAGGATTGGCGTGTTGATGAAGACCGGGTGGACTGAGTTTGAACGGATCTGGCCGCCTGTCTTCGCGCAGTGGAGCGCAATTGACTTAGACATGTGCCGAACCGCTGCCTTCGCCGTATTGTAGGAGACATAGTTCCCACTGGCGATAATCCCGGCAATTGAGCTGATATTGATGATCGAGCCGAGGCCGTGATCGCGCATCAAAGGGATGGCATACTTGCAGCCGAGAAAGATCGAATCGACATCTACAGTCATGACTTTCTGGAACATTTCATAGTCTTCGTCTTCGACGCTACCGAGCGATCCAATGCCGGCATTGTTGACCAGAACGTTCAGCCCGCCCATCGCATCGTGCGCTTCCTGGACGACCGTCTTCCAACGGTCTCCGTCGGTGACATCGTGTTGCCAGGCAAAAGCGGTACCGTCACCGAGTTCGGCATTGATCTCTGCCGCAATCGCTGCTGCGCCTTCGCCATTAATGTCCGTCACGGCGACTTTCGAGCCTTCACGGGCGAGCATTTTCGCGGTTGCTTCGCCGAGGCCTTGTGCGCCGCCTGTGATGATTGCCTTCTTACCTGATACGCGGCCCATGCTCGCCCTCCAATATTATGTTGATCTGGGGTTCAGATCACACGCAGCCGCGGGCGAAGCAAGCCCTGACGCGGCGGAGCTGGTCACGCGGATTTGAGCAATTGCGATTTGAGTTTGAGGTCACCTTCCCCGACATCGGACACACTGAAACAAGGACAGGTCATGCGTATATTGCTCGGATCTCTCGTCGCCGCGATTGCCGCGTTAGCGGCGTTGAACATGAACGGTGGCGCGCAGCCACTCCAGGATGTTCCATTGGCAACCGGAGCATCTTCTTCGCCCATCGTGGCAGAACTGTTCACATCACAAAGCTGCTCATCATGCCCTCCAGCAGAAAAGCTGTTCTCGGAACTGGCTGAGCGCGACGACCTTATCGTGCTGGAATGGCATGTCGATTATTGGGATCGCCTCGTGCACGGTCGCGCAGGGGCCTGGAAAGACCCCTTCTCGAACGCCGCCTATACGAAACGGCAGCGGGACTATAATCGCGCCCTTCGCGGTACCGGCGCGGTCTACACACCGCAAGCCGTGATCAATGGTGTTCAGGAAACAGTCGGAAGCCGTCGCTCGGATGTCGAGGCGCTCATTCAACCCGCGCCGCACGCGACTGCCGCCATCTCTTTATCAACCGATGGAAAGACACGCCGGGTCGAGATCGAAGACTATATCCGCCCGCTCGAACGCGAAGCCGACATTGTTCAACTAACGCTGCTCCGCGATCAGACGACATCGGTTCCGCGTGGTGAAAATCGCGGGGTCGTGCTTTCGAGCAGGAATGTGGTTCTGGAAGCGCAGACGATCGGCACCTATGACGGCGCTGCTAAGTCAGTCGCAATCAATTTGCCGGACGGCGAGCACGAATGCGCGATCATCATTCAGGAAAAACAGGGCGCTCGACTCGGGCCTATCATCGGCGCGGCTTATTGTGGCTGATCCATCGAGAGAACACGGAGCCAGCTGTCAGTTTCGACAGTATTGGGCTCCGTGGTGGCGTGAAATGGTCGGGAAAAGCCAATTCGGAGTGTCGCGGTATGGTGAGCAAACCCAGAATCTTTAGCGTTCGATCTTTCATCATTGGGGCGGTGCTCGTAAGCGGCGCCAGCACCGCAAGCGCCACGTCATGCATTAGCAGTGTGAGCTATGATGGACCGTCGTCTAAATTGTTCGTCTACATCAATAACAGCTCGAGCTCATCCTTTCTCGCGATCGTTGGTCGAGCGAAAAACACTTCCGATATTCGCGACGAAGAAGACAGCTACAAGGAGTTGGGCCGAAACACGCTCGCTCCCGGCGAAGAATATATGGTCAAAGAAGAAACAGCCGCGAATGTAAACAAAGTCTATTCTGTGCACCTGTTGAACACGCCGAACATGTTCCGAATTCAGAACGAGGCTGAATTGACTACGGGAACGTCACGATATCAGGGCAAATCGGAGAATATGGAATTTAAGTCCTACAATCAGAACGAATCCAACGGATACAAGATTAGTTGCGATCGGACGTATACCAGCGCTGGAAAATGGAAGATTACGTTCGAGGTCACCGACAACTGACGTCAGCGTCGGGTCCCGTCTATGTTCGCTTACGCTAAGGCGGCTGCCAGCTGATCCATATATCCGGCGAGTTCTACGTCGAGCGCTGTGACGCCGTCGGCGTCATGCGTGGTCAGGGTGACTTCAACCCGGTTATAGACGTTGAACCATTCCGGATGGTGATCCATCTGTTCGGCCTTCAGCGCGCTGGCCGTCATGAACGCAAATGCAGATTTGAAATCCGCAAACTTGAATGTCTTCTCGATGGCATCGCGATCGCCTGGTTTTACGGTCCAGCCTTGCAATGTCTTCGTCGCGATCGCTGCGCCAACTCTGTCCGCCATCACTCCACCTCTTCCGTGTCTTGTTGGGTCTCGTGCACGAAGTAGAGCCAGTCGCCATCCTGGGCAATGGCGGTGCGGACGCCGGGATAGTCCTCTCCGGCGCGAATACGTTCGAGACCAGGGTCTCCGACCAGATCTCGCAAACGCGCGCGGTCTGTAAATGTCAGCTTCTCGGGTAAGAGCTCATCGGCCTCGAGCGCTGCGAAGTCAGGCCAGATATACCAGGTCTGGTCGCCCACCTGGCGCGTCCCATACGGACCGTCGAGCAAGCCACCGAGCTTTGCCAAGGGGTCAAACCCGGTTCGACGCAGGAGGTCCCAATGGACCCGATGGGATTCGCCAGCAAAATTGGAGACAAAGCTTTGCTCCGCTTCGGCCAGACGCACCAGCCGCGAAAGCGAGTCACGGGCGAGGACATCGCGGATGGCCGCTATCTTGGATTCGACAGGCTCTGTCAGCGGCGCAAGCGCCACCTCCACTTCGACAGGCGCGGTCACCGCTGGAGCAGCTTCGACCTCGAAACGCACCGTCGGCGACCCGTCGCTACCGCCACAGGCGGTCAGCAAACACACCAGAGACACACTCAGCGCGGCTTTTCTCATATTCCCTCAAAACCCGTGGCTTCGCGCAAATCCTGCAAAAGCTGGGCCTCATTCAAGACTTTGATCGTATGCATGCCCATAGCGCGGGCGGGTTTCAAATTAATTCCGAGGTCGTCCAGATAGATGCAACGTGCCGGATCGACATCCAATGCTTCGCACATCAGGGCATAAATCCGAGGATCCGGTTTACGGATGCCAAGCTTGGAACTCTCGATCACATGATCAAAATTCGTCATGATTTCAGCGACTTTTGCAGCCTTTTGCGAGTCCGAACTCATACCCGCCCCTTTACCAACTGGCGCGTTATTCGTGATGCATCCGACTTTCACAATCGATTTGCAGGTCTTCAAGGCATCAACCACTGACGGGCGAACGTCGCCGGAAAGAAGACCAAGAATGTCTTTGCCAGGGACTTCGTGACCGAGCGCCTTGCTCTCCGCCCGAAACAAGGCGTCGAACTCATCGGCGGTCACTTCGGACCGTTCAAGTTTAGCCCATGCATTCTCGTGGATGTTCTGCGCGTTTACCGAACGCACAAAATCCTTGGGCAAGCCTTTCTCGGCTTCGTAGCGCGTGAAAGCTTCGAAGGGGGACGACGTCAGGACCCCACCAAAGTCCCAGATCACCGCCTGTAAGTCCGTCACCATTTCGTAATTCCTCTATATCGCTTTGATCAGCGTTTTCTTGTTGCCCGAGACCATGACCTCATGGCTGGCCGCTTCGAAGCCAACAGCATCCAGAAGCGCCTGATCACGATCTTCGCCTGGATTGTCCGTCGTCAGCAAGCGATCACCAACGAAGATGGAGTTCGCGCCGGCAAGCAGCAGCAAGGCCTGTTCGCCTTCGCTCATGCCTTCTCGTCCAGCCGAGAGGCGGACCCAGCTTTTAGGGAAAACGATACGGCACGTCGCAATCGCGCGGGCCATTTCCGTGACGCTAACGGCGGGGCTATCCCCAAGCGGTGTCCCCTCGATCGGAACCAGCATGTTGATCGGCACGCTTTCCGGATGCGGCGTGAGCTTGGAGAGTTCATGGATGAGACCGATGCGGTCCTCACGCCCTTCCCCCATGCCAAGAATGCCGCCGACGCAGAGCTTCACGCCCGCTTGGCGGGCCTTGGAAAGTGTGTCGAGCCGGTCATCATATGTCCGCGTCGTGACCACGGTCGTGTAATATTCGGGCGAGGTATCGAGATTGTGATTGTAGTAATCGAGGCCCGCCTCTTTCAGCGTCTCAGCCTGGCCATCCCCGAGCATGCCGAGCGTCACGCAGGTCTCTAGCCCTTCGGCTTTGACGGCAGAAATCATCGCCGCGACTTTCGGCACATCGCGGTCCTTCAGCGAGCGCCACCCAGCGCCCATGCAGAACCGGTCCGCCCCGCCCGCTTTCGCACGTTTTGCGGCGGCGACCACTTCATCGAGTGGCATCAGCTTTTCAGCGCCGAGCCCCGTATCAAAATGCGCGGATTGGCTGCAATAGCCGCAATCCTCAGGGCATCCGCCCGTCTTGATTGATAGGAGCTGGCTCTTTTGCAGTTGGCCATCGGCCCAGTTCATGCGCTTGATCTCCAGCGCCTGGCCGACCAGTGCATCGAGCGGTTGTTCGTAAATGTCCCGGATTTCGTCTTTCGTCCAATTATGACGAGGCAGATCAAATGGCATGGGGGTCCTTATCCTGTAACTCTACTCCATCTCCACTGAGATGGTTACATTCGGACCGCCTTGTCCCTCAGCTCTCGCCCGGTGGCAAGGGACAATCGAGTGGAATCCAAGATGACGTTTGGGCATGCCTCAATTGAGCATTTATCCGGCCGCAGGATGAGCTTTAACAGTCCTCGCTCGACAAACAGAGCGCGCGCCCTAGCTCTGCGGTCATGATAAATCGAATTTTCCTGGCGCTCACAGCGCTGATGTTCTTCGCGTTCGGCCTATGGTCGATCACTGACCCGGTGGGCATGACGGCGCGACTCGGCGTTGAGGCAGGTGGCGTCTCGGGCGTATTTGAAATGCGAGGCGTCTTTGGCGGCGTCAGTCTCGGTGCAGCAGCGCTTTGCGCGCTCGGCGCCTTGCAGCAACGCTTTGAGTTTCCAGCGCTTTGCTTCATCGGCGCGTACATGGGCGGTTACTTGATCGGACGCGGCGCTTCATTTGTGTCCGGGGACACCGCGCTCGCGTCTAACTGGTACTTTGCCGGGTTTGAAGCGGTGATGTGCCTGATCGCCGTATTTCTGGTGGCACGGACCAAATAAAAAGCCCCGCCAAATGACGGGGCTTTTCATTGTGTAATTGATTGCTCGCGCTTAGAAGCGCTTGCGCAGTGTGACACCGTAAGTGCGTGGCTGGTTCGGGTAACCCGAGATTGATCCAGCCTGCGCCACAGACGGGAATGCCGTGGTGATGCGCTGCTCATCAAGCAGGTTCCGCGCCCAGACAGCGACGCTAACGCCATTGTCGTTCTCGAAGCCGGCCGCCGCGTTCACTTCATTGACCTCGCGAGAGTAACCTACAGAGTCGATCAGCGCTTGATTGCCCGGATCATCAAAGAAGTCTGTGTCGGCAGAATACTGCCAGTCAGCACGGACATAGCTATCCCAATTGCCAAGCGCGAAGTCATAATTGAAGCCCATGCTGGTCGCGACATCAGGGATACCTGACGGTGTCTGGCCGCTCAGGTCGCCCGATGCGGACCCAACGAAGCTGTCGTAGACAGGATCAAGGAACGTACCGGCAAAGTTCAGCGTCAGCGCTTCAGTCGCGCTCCAGGTGAAGTCAATTTCCGCACCAGTGGTAGACTGCTCACCGGCATTTGCGAGGGCGAAGCCCGTCCCCGTAAACGCGTTTGACTGGAACCCTTCAATGGTCTGATCAAAGATGGCGAGATTGAACGCGAACGTCGAGAACGCACCTTTGACACCAATTTCAAACACTTCAGAGTCTTCCGGACCCGCGAAGCGTGTACCAGAGGTCAGGTTCGGTACAGCAAGTCCTGCATCGCGGATTGGCGAAGCCGGTGGGCTCGTAACCGAAGATCCAGCGATAAAGTCCGACGCAAACGGACGGCTATCACGGGACAGGTTCCAAGATGTCGCCTTAAAGCCAGTCGCCCAAGACCCGTAGACGTTGATATCGTCGGTAAGATCATACGCGACGCGCAGAGTGTGCGTGGTCGAATTATCTGAGCTGGATCCATCTTCAACAGAGTTCGGGAAGTCCAGGAATGGCGGCAGGAACTGCAATGCCTGAAGCCCCAGCAGTGGGTTTTGAGCCGGATCTGCCGCGGCCGCCTGAATTGCTGCGAAAGCGGTTGGATTTGCCTGTGCGAATGCCGCGATAGCAGCCGGGTCTGTTGGATCGACGCCAACGCCGGCAAGCGCGGAACCGAAGCCAAGCTGAACGAGATCAACTGCGGAGAACACATCCGAATTGGTTTGACGATAGAAAGCGTCTTTCTCATCTTCGGTATAGTTCAGGCCGACTGTCGCCGTGAGGCGGTCGGTGAGATAGAAATCCAATGTACCAAAAACGGACCAGGCTTTGTTGTCCTGACCAAATTCGGCTTCTGGGCCTTGACCATTTTGTCCGAACGTTGCGCCGACAGGCAGCCCAAGAGCGGTCTCGACTCCGGCCAGCGCACCAGGAGCGCCCAGCCCAACCAGCAACCCATCGGCATAGTTGCGATAATCTGCGCCATATTCGAAGTCAGAAGAAACTTCCACACTTTCATCGAAGTAGAAACCGCCGACCATCCAGTCAAAACTGGAATCAGGGTTGTTGGAAGTGAAACGCAATTCCTGAGTGAATGTATCGATCTTGCCGGAGTTCTCGTTCAAACCAATCAGGTCCGCAGACGTGAAGTCTGAATCCTGGTTAGTGAACGAGTCAACTTTTCGGAAGGCGGTGATGGAGGTCACATCAAATCCGGTGAACTCCTTGTCGACCTGCAGCGACAGACCCGAGTTTTCGATCTCGTTTTCAGACGGGAAGTTGCCAAAGACCTCATAAGAGAACGGGTCTTCTGCGTTGATATTGCCGCCAATCAACTGAACAAGACCACCGGTCGGGCCGTTGACCAGATTTGCTGCGACACAGCAAACTTCGTCGATCTTGTCGTAGTCACCGATGAAGCGTAGCTCAAGTGTTTCGCTTGGTGTGAACAGGAGTTCGCCACGAACGCCCCAGCGATTGCGCTCATTGGTCTCTTCACCGATCGCAATATCGTCGGCATAGCCCTCACGCGTATTGATGTTGCCTGCGAGGCTATAGGCGACCGTGTCGGAAAGTGGGCCGGTGACATCGCCTTTCATACGGAATGCATTGAAGTTACCGGCGGTAGCTTCGATCGAGCCCTGAGTCTCAAATTGCGGCTTGCGTGTAACAATGGAAATCACACCTGCAGACGCGTTCTTACCAAAAAGGGTCGATTGTGGTCCGCGAAGGACCTCGACGCGCTGCAGGTTTGGCAGGTCCGAAATCTGGGCAGCTGAGCGTGAACGATACACACCGTCGACGAAGACACCGACCGATGGCTCGATCCCGACATTGTTGGCACCGTTACCAAAACCACGAATGATGAAATTGGTGTTTGCAGAGGATTGAAGCTGTCCTACACGCAGTGAAGGCACGACGGATTGCAGGTCGTTCAGGTCCTGGATCTCGGCTTTTTCGATAGTGGTATTATCAACCACCGAAACGGCGACTGGAACATCTTGAAGGGTTTGCTCGCGCTTCGTTGCGGTAATTGTAACCGTGCTCAGGCGGCGCGCGCCTTCGTCTGCATCGTCTTGCGCAACCGCTATGGGTGCAACACCTGCAGCAAGCGCAGTCAGGCCTACGCTAAACGATAGCGCGGCTTTCAGACCGAAATTTGATTTGGTGGATGAGCTCATCTCACGTCTCCCGGGTTGTTTTTGTTCAGTAAGTTCTGGGGGTCGTTCTTGTTTGCGACTTACAAAGAGGAGTAGTGCACACACTCCAGTTGGCAAGTTCACAATCGCATGATGAAGCAATGTGCGAAACTGTTGCGGCAAATGCGCAACAGAGGGGGTTGCGGCGTCATGAAGATCACCCAGGTGAGACCCTCGGAATACTATCAGTCCCGGACCGGGTGTCTCGCGTTGAAACGCCGGGCCATATCTGCCGGATGAACTCGCCTAGGACGCAACTGAAGGCCCATAAAGTTTCCCCTGCTGGTAGAACAGAGGGTCAAAATGGGGCGACATTCGCGCATGACGCGAAACCTGCAAACTGGCGCAAACATTGCGGTACTCACCTCACCGCGTTTGGCGAGCCGAACCTAGAAACGGCCAAATCGAGAGTGAGAATATATAATAATGAAGTCGACGACTCATCATCCAAATACGGAGACATTGCTGTCAGCCTGGGCACGCATGACAGATTCTCCTGAAGCCGAGCCAGCCTCCACAAAGGCAGCCGATCATCCCGACCTGCTGGAATGCCTGTTCGTTATCGAACGCTCAGAAGAAGGACGTTGGTTGTTCCGCAATGCGGGGCATCGCCTGAGCGATTTGCTCGGCCGAGAACTAAGCGCACATGACTGTTTGGATTTCTGGACAGGACACGATCGCGCCATGGTCGGCTCATTGATCGATTCCGTTCGCGAGAGCCGGAAACCCGGAATTCTACAAGCCACAGGTGAGACGCTCACCGGCACGCATGTGAACATTGAGCTGACCTTCGCGCCGCTTCCGACGCCGCGCCCCGATCGGGCTCAATCGAGGCTGCTTGGGCTTTATCAGATCATCGAGCCTCAGCCGATCTTGAAAGGACGCCCCGTCTGGCGTCACCGGATCACAGCTGTGTTCCCACCCAAAGTCGATCGTCAGCCTGCTGGATTGCGCTTGGTGGCGAGTAACGACTAACCAAGAAACGACTAAGCGGCTTCCTGTGCGCGTGCGATCAATTCAGCTTTCACGCGCTCAGCCAGCTGTTTCACCGTGAATGGCTTCGACATGAAGCCAACTTCTCGATCATCGCCTAGCTTCGCCGCGACATCGCGTTCGGCATAGCCAGACATGAACAGCACTTTGGCGGTCCCGAGCAGATCCTTGGCTTCCTTGATCAGGGTTGGCCCGTCCATTCCGGGCATAACCACGTCAGAGACGACGAGATCGAATGCGCCCGGATTCTCTTCGAGGATCTCAAGGGCTTCTTCGCCGTCGCAGGCCTCTTCGACATCATAGCCGCGCGACTTAAGCTGTGACGCCGCAATTGAACGCACACCATCCTCGTCTTCAACCAGCAGGATGCGACCGCGACCTGAAATATCCACCGGCACGGATACGGCGTTGACCGGCTGAGATTCCAGCACTTCGGCGACTGGGATTTCATCCGCTTTCAGAGCCGGAAGGTAGATCTGGAACGTGGTGCCCTTCCCAACCGAACTGATCGGACAGATATAACCTTCAGACTGTTTGATGATGCCGTAGACCGTCGAAAGCCCGAGCCCGGTTCCCAGCCCTTTTGGTTTGGTGGTGAAGAACGGATTGAAGATATTCTTGAGGTTGTCGGGCGCAATGCCGTGACCGGTATCCTCAACCTCGATCAGCAGGTACTCGCCCTGCTCCACGTACCGGAAGCCGTGCTTGTGCGCGTCCTGTTCGGTCGCACGTGACGTCTTGATGGTGAGTTTGCCGCCTGTCCCGCCATCCATGAGCAGCGCGTCGCGGGCATTGGTAGCGAGGTTGATGATCGCGGTTTCCAGCTGGTTCTTGTCGGCTTTGACCATAGGCAGATCACGGCCGTGGACCACATTGAAATCAATCCGCTCATCCAAAAGCTGACCAAGAAGAATGGCGAACTCGGACAGGAAGTCGCCTGGCTCAAACACTTCCCGGCGAAAGGTTTGCTGGCGCGCGTAAGCGAGCAGCATTTGCACAAGATCCTTGGCGCGAACCGAGAATTCGTGGATTTTCTTCAGGTGATCAAATGACGGATCGCCAACCGGGTGCTTGGACAATAGCTCGTCATTGTTCAGCATGATGCCGGTCAGCACGTTGTTGAAGTCGTGCGCAACGCCGCCCGCCAGCTTGCCGATGGCCTGCATCTTCTCACCTTGGGCGAGGCGCAGCTCCAGCTCTTTTTGCTCTGACATGTCGATGACATAGGCCACAGCCGGTTGCCCGCGACCATCCAGCGTGACGAATACGTTGACATGTTTCTGGTCTTCATCAGCCAGGCGCAACCCGACGGGCTTGTCGATTGAATCGAGAAGTTTCTCGCGCAGTTTGTTCTCACCCTCTTCAGCAACGAAGAGATCGATGAAGCGCGTACCAGGTGAGCCGGACCCGCCAGCGAGTCCCATAAGCGCCCGGTTGCTATCCGTGATGATTGCGCCTTCCAGGGAATGGCCCTCGAGACGCACCGCTCCGAAGGGAGCGTCATCGAACATTGGATCGCCGTCTGGGCGTGGCGGCCGACTCGCGGACGCGGCCAGCATGCGGCTTTCACCTTCGAGCAAGTTCTGGGCGTTTGCCAATACGATCGTACGGCCGGTCGCATCTGCGCCCTTGCCGTTCCAGGTCGTGATGGTTTGAACCGGGATCTCAACGCCATCCCGGGATCGGATCATGACGTCGGCACGACCTGGCACGCCGGACTTGCGATCGCGGCGCAGCATCTTGACGAACTCAGGTCGCATAATGTCGTCGAGGCGAATGCTCTTGGCGCTCTCCGGCAGCCCAAGCATTTCGCGCAACCAGGCATTGGCATAGCTGATTGTGCCATCCGGTCCGGACGAGAAGAATCCCATTGGCGCGTCTTCTACGTACAGCGCACGCATATCCGCCGCGCCTGTCACCTGATCGGTTCCGGTGATCCGGCGCAGACGCCAGATGACCCGATCGCCTCTCAGCGGTGAAACGGACGCCTCGTATTGAACCGGCAGCGACTCGGTGCCGAGCGTCATCGCCGGCAGCGTTTCTCGACGCGTCTCCCCGGCCTTGGCAGCCTTGGACAAACGGAAAATTGGAGCCGCAAGGCCCGGTGCAGCGCTGAAAATCCGATCAACAGATACCGGCCCCATGACGTCAGACTGTCCCATGAGCGCCATTTGCGTGAGGTCAGAGTAAGCTTCGTTGGCCGTCAGCGGCGCGCCGCCGCGATCACTGATCAAAACTGCCTCTTCCAGCGCATCAACCCAGGAATAGCGCGGCGTGACGGGTTGCATCGCGTCGGCCATGGCACCGCGTTCAGGGAAAAGTCCCATACGCCGACCGGCACCGCGCAGGATCCAAAGCAGGAACACCATTCCGCCCGCAGCCATGGAGATCAGCAAGATCAATCCGGTCGGCCCACCGGCATTCGGCCAGGCAAGCGTCGCGCTCGCGGCACCCACGGCCAGCAGTAAGCAGGCCCAAAATCCCATTTGCAGCCAGTCCAACTGATGCGGCAGGACTTGCTTTGGTGTTTCTTGGGCTTCAGGCGTTTCTGCGGCCATTACGATTACTCCGGCTCGAGCGTTGCGCAGCTCGATGATTCGTACTCACTTATAGCAGGACTTCGCACCATGTCGCATCGCACCTGCTCCAATATATCCTTTTGCACCCGGAATGGTTAATCAAACGAGAAGGCTGGTTAATCTCGTCCGACAAATTATAGAGGTTTCATTACAGTTTACGAAAGGTTCGCCATGCGTCTTGTATCCTCTGCTCTCGCCCTCGTTTTGATCGGCGGCGCGACCGCGTGTGGAGGCCAGACACCGGCATCCACTTCTCCAGAAACTCCCCAAGCACAAGTCGACGCATCAATCGCTGCTCAAGAAGCTGAAACTGAGCGGCTCAACGCGTTTTTCGAAACCAAATTCAACGAAAGCCTGTCACGCAATCCGATGAGCGCCACATTCCTTGGCAGTCGCGAGAATTACGACAAATGGAACGATGCATCGGACGCCAACCGCTTGGCCGAAATGGAGATCCAGCGCGCGACAGTCGCCGAGATGCGCGAACTGTTCGATCCAGAAGCCCTGTCCGACCAAGGCCGCCTGTCGTTTCGTCTGGCGGAATACCAACTCGAACTTGCGGAGAAAGCCTTCGCGCGGCGCTGGCATAACTACTCATTCAGCCAGATGCGCGGGGCCCATGCCGGGATCGCTTCCTTCCTGATTGGCCAGCACAAAGTGACCAGCAAGTCGGACGCAGAAGCCTATATCGCTCGGTTGCGTGGGATCGAGACCTATCTCGGACAAAATCTTGCCAACGCTCAGACCTCCGCTGATATGGGCATCCGCCCGCCGCTCTTCGTGTATGACTTCGTCATCAGTGGCGCGGCGAATGTAATCGACGGCTACCCGTTCGAAGGCGTCGGACCTGAGAGCCCATCGCCTCTATACGCGGATTTCGTTGGCAAGGTCGACGCACTCGTCACCAATACCACTATCACAGAGGAAGAGGCGCAGGATCTCAAATTCGAGGCGCGCGGAGCACTGCTTGATCACGTCTACCCGACCTATTTCGAACTGATAACCTGGGTGAGCGAAGATCAGGCCAATGCGACGACGGATGATGGCGCGTGGAAGCTTCCGGATGGCGACGCCTATTACCGCGATCGACTGGCGCAAATGACGACGACTGACATGACCCCGGACGAAATTCACAATCTGGGTCTGGCCGAAGTGACTCGCATTCACGAGGAAATGCGCGCGATCATGCAACAGGTCGAGTATGAAGGGACGCTGCAGGACTTCTTCGAATTCACGCGAACAGACGAACAGTTTTTCAAGCCGAATACGGATGAAGGCAAAGCTGAATATCTTGCCGAAGCGACCGCGATGATCGACACCATGCGAGAGGCCCTGCCGACCGTATTCAACACATTCCCGAAAGCTGAAATGGAAGTGAAAGCGGTAGAGGCCTTCCGCGAGCGCGCGGCGGGCAAAGCCTTCTATCAACGCCCGGCGCCGGATGGATCTCGCCCCGGCGTTTACTACGCCAACCTGTATCGCATGCAGGACATGCCGCTCTATCAGATGGAAGCACTGGCCTATCATGAGGGTATTCCCGGTCACCACATGCAACTCGCCATCTCGCAGGAGCTGACTGGCATTCCCAAGTTCCGGAAATATGGAAGCGTGACCGCTTACACTGAAGGCTGGGGGCTCTATTCGGAATTCCTGCCCAAAGAGATGGGATTCTATGAAGACCCGTATTCTGACTTTGGTCGGCTCGCGATGGAATTGTGGCGCGCGGCGCGGCTAGTTGTCGACACGGGTCTACACGCCAAGCAGTGGACGCGTGAGGAAGCGATCGACTATTTGCTGGTCAACACGCCGAACCCTGAAGGCGACGCGCGCAAGGCGATCGAGCGATACATCGTGATGCCAGGCCAGGCGACGGCCTACAAGATCGGTATGAACAAGATCGTCGAACTGCGCGAAGACGCGCGAGCTCGACTAGGGGACGCGTTTGATATTCGGGATTTCCATGACGTTGTCCTCAAGGACGGTCCGGTCCCCCTTCAAATTCTAGAGGAGAATGTTGAAAACTGGATCACAAACCAGTGAGAATAGAGCAATTTCCTTCCCCTAGAGGCAGGTATTTAGAAATCTGATTCTATTGTTTAGGTTTTTTTGTTGCACTGCGGCAAAACCATACCCTAATGGAGCACCATGAAACTCTCAGTCTTAAAAGAAGTGGCGGCAGGCGATCGACGCGTCGCCGCAACACCCGAGACCGTCAAGAAATATGTCGGACTTGGTCATGAAGTGACGATCGAGGCCGGTGCGGGCCTCGATGCCGGCTATATAGATGCAGCCTATACCGAGGCCGGCGCCAAGGTCGAGAAGACCGCGAATGGCGCTTTGAAAGGTGCCGACGTTGTCCTTTGCGTACGAACGCCAGATGCGGACAAACTTCCCGAAGGTATAACCGTGATCGGCCTGCTCGACCCATTTAAGTTCGACGCGGCGGCCTTTAATGGTAGGAAAGCCACGACGCTTGCTATGGAATTCACGCCGCGGATTACGCGCGCCCAGAGCATGGATGCGTTGTCCTCGCAATCAAACCTTGCTGGCTATCGCGCTGTTATCGAAGGCGCGACGCTGTATGGCCGCGCGATGCCGATGATGATGACCGCCGCGGGCACAGTCGCTCCGGCCAAGGTCTTCGTGATGGGAGCCGGTGTTGCTGGCCTGCAGGCTATCGCGACCGCCAGACGCCTCGGCGCCGTGGTCACCGCAACCGACGTTCGCCCGGCAGCGAAAGAACAAGTGGCTTCGCTCGGTGCGAAATTCATCGCCGTCGAAGACGAAGAGTTTAAAGCGGCCGAGACGGCTGGTGGATACGCCAAGCAAATGTCGGAAGAATATCAAAAGAAACAGGCTGAACTCGTCGCCAACCACATTGCCAAGCAAGACATTGTGGTAACGACAGCCCTGATCCCCGGTCGCGCCGCACCCGTTCTGGTCAGCGCGGATATGGTCAAGACCATGCGCCCGGGTTCGGTCATCGTGGACATGGCGGTTAGTCAGGGTGGCAACTGCCCGTTGTCGGAACCGGATGTGATCGTTGATGAAGGCGGCGTCAAAGTCGCTGGCTTCACCAACCTGCCCGCGCACCTGCCCGCAGATGCCAGCGCGCTCTACGCCAAGAACCTGATTGCCTTCCTGCCGCTGATCACAGCGGAGGATGGTAGCCTCAACCTTGATACTGACGATGAGATCGTCACCGCGATGATGCTGACCCGCAGCGGCGAAACTGTAAATGAGAGGATTTCCTCATGAGAAAAGCCCTGATCCTGGGCGCGATGGTCGGAGCGTTCGCTCTGCCTGCCCATGCGGCTGAGGCAAGCGCTATCAGCCCTACCGTCTTCCTGGCTGCGATTTTCGCGATGGCCTGTTTCGTCGGATATTACGTCGTCTGGTCTGTGACCCCCGCGCTGCACACGCCGCTCATGGCTGTGACCAACGCGATTTCGTCGGTGATCATTGTCGGCGCGATTGTCGCTGCAACCGCCTCCGGCGCTGTACAGGGTGGCTGGATCGCCAAAGCTCTTGGCGGCGTCGCGGTGGCGCTTGCCAGCGTCAACATTTTCGGCGGATTCCTCGTCACCCAGCGCATGCTGGCCATGTATAAGAAGAAGGGAGACTAGTCCGATGGAACAGTTCCAAACGACTTGGGCGCCCCTCCTCTATCTCGCATCGGGGGTCCTGTTCATCCTCGCGCTTCGCGGCCTTTCCAGCCCAGCCACCAGCCGTGCGGGGAACCGCAATGGCATGATCGGTATGACCATCGCGGTCGTCACCACACTCGTGCTGTTCTGGAACGCGCTTGACGCCACAACCTGGGGCATTCTCGCTGCAGGCGCTCTCGTAGGCGGCGGCATTGGCGCTTACATTGCGCGTAAGATCCCAATGACGGACATGCCGCAGCTTGTTGCGGCGTTCCACTCTCTGGTGGGTCTCGCAGCTGTGCTCGTCGCCGCTGCCGCGCTCTATGCACCAGTCAGCTTCGGTATTGGCTCTGTCGGCGATCTTGCGACGGCATCATTGATCGAGCTTGCGCTCGGGTCGGCGATCGGTGCGCTGACATTTACCGGTTCCGTGATCGCGTTCGCAAAGCTCAATGGCAACATGTCTGGGGCGCCAATCTTGCTCCCGGCGCGCCATTTGCTGAATATCCTGATTGGAGCCGGTATCGTCGCCATGGTCGTCGTATTGGTGACCAGCGGCGGAAGCGCCACCTGGGCCTTCTGGGGTCTTACGGGACTGGCCCTGGTTCTCGGTATCACGCTGATCATCCCGATTGGCGGCGCAGATATGCCGGTCGTAGTTTCGATGCTGAACTCCTATTCCGGTTGGGCCGCGGCGGCGCTGGGCTTCACGCTCGGCAATTTCGCCCTGATCATAACCGGCGCGCTGGTTGGCTCATCCGGGGCCATCCTGTCCTACATCATGTGTAAGGGCATGAACCGGAGTTTCATCTCAGTCATACTGGGTGGCTTTGGCGGCGATGATGCGGCCGCTGCTGCAGGCGATCAGGAAGAGCGTCCGTTCAAGCGCGGCTCTGCCGAAGACGCTGCTTTCATCATGAAGAATGCGTCGAAAGTGATCATCGTGCCTGGATATGGAATGGCGGTGGCGCAGGCTCAGCACGCTCTGAAAGAGATGTGCGACAAGCTGAAAGAAGAAGGCGTTGAAGTGAAATATGCCATCCACCCAGTTGCGGGCCGGATGCCAGGTCACATGAACGTCCTGCTAGCCGAAGCGCAGGTCCCATATGACGAAGTGTTTGAGCTTGAGGACATCAACTCTGATTTCCGCAATTCCGAAGTGGCGTTCGTTATTGGCGCGAACGACGTGACCAACCCGGCTGCAAAGACAGACACGACATCCCCGATCTATGGCATGCCGGTTCTCGACGTCGAAAATGCGGGCACCGTCCTCTTCATCAAACGCTCGATGGGCTCTGGCTATGCTGGGATCCAGAATGAGCTCTTCTTCCGCGACAACACGATGATGTTGCTCTCGGATGCTAAGAAGATGGTCGAAGACATCGTCAAGTCGCTCTAAGGGGCGCCTTGGCGGGCGTCGCCGAACAGAAAAAATTACGCCGGAGGAAAACCATGGCGATCAAAACACGTTTCACCGAAGAGTTCGGGATCGAACACCCGATTGTACAAGGCGGAATGCAATGGGTCGGCTATGCTGAAATGGTTGCTCCTGTCGCCAATGCTGGCGGTCTCGGCTTCCTCACCGCGCTGACCCAGCCAACGCCGGAGGATCTGTACAAGGAAATCCTGCGCACCCGTGAAATGACAGACAAGCCGTTTGGCGTGAACCTGACGATCCTGCCGGCGATCAAGCCTCCGCCTTATGCCGAGTATCGCCAGGCGATCATTGAAGGCGGGATCAAGATTGTCGAAACCGCGGGCTACAAGCCGCAGGAACATATCGATCACCTGAAGGCCCATGGCATCAAGATCATCCATAAATGCACGGCGGTCCGTCACGCTCTGTCAGCTGAGCGGATGGGCGCCGATGCGATCTCGATTGATGGCTTCGAATGTGCCGGCCACCCCGGCGAAGACGACATTCCGGGCCTGATTCTGATCCCGGCGGCGGCCAATAAGGTCAGCGTTCCCATGCTTGCCTCAGGCGGGTTTGCCGATGGCCGCGGGCTCGCTGCTGCGTTGGCGCTGGGCGCTGACGGCGTCAATATGGGCACGCGCTTTTGCGTCACTCAGGAAGCGCCGATCCACCCGAACTTCAAACAGCAAATGGTCGAGAATGATGAGCGCGACACCAAGCTGATCTTCCGCACCCTGCACAATACAGCGCGGGTGATGAAGAACTCTGTCAGCTCTGAAGTAGTCGACATCGAACTCAAAGGCGGTGCCAAGTTCGAAGATGTCCAGCATCTCGTTGCCGGTGTGCGCGGCCGCAAGGCAATGGAAGATGGTGACCCAGATGGCGGTATATGGTCGGCTGGTCAGGTCCAGGGCCTGATCGACGACATTCCGACCGTCAAGGAACTGATCGACCGCATCGTCGCAGACGCAGAGACCATCATCAAACAGCGCATGGGCGGCATGCTGGCCTGAGACGTACCGACCAAAGCAGGTAGATTCGAAAAGGGCCTCGATGCATGTCGGGGCCCTTTCATCATTTCGGACTCACGATAAGCTCGCGCGTCTAACAATCATCTAAAGGGGGTCACGATGGCCGAGTTAATTGCCGAAGTGTTTTCCGTCAGCGGCCTGTTCACGCTGCTCATGCTACTTCTATTGCAAGCCGTGCTGGGCTTCGACAACCTGCTCTATATCTCAATCGAGTCGCAACGGGTCGGGCCTGAGAAGGCCCCCATGGTGCGCCGCTGGGGCATCGGCCTCGCGGTGGTGCTGCGGATCGTGCTGTTGGTCATCATCGTCAACTTGTTCTCGCTGCTGGCCGAACCCTTGTTCAATATCGGCCTGAAAGGCTTCCTGGAAGGCGAGTTTACGCTTCAGGCCATGGTGACGCTCGCAGGTGGCGGCTTCATCATTTACACCGCGATCAAGGAAATCCATCACCTCCTCGCCGTCGACCATATCGAACACACCGAAGGCTCGGCGAGTAAATCCGTGACGCAGGCGATTGTGATGATTGTCGCCATGAACCTGGTTTTCTCTTTCGACTCAATTCTCTCCGCGATGGCGATTGCGAATGTTGAAGTCGCTAATGTCGTCAACGCTTCGGGAGAGGTGATGAACACATTCACCGGGAGTGTTGTGCAGTGTAAATCCGACCTGATCGCCAATCCGATCGCTGGAGCCGTCGGGTGCGAACCAGGCAAGGACTACCAGGTCTGGATCATGGCGATTGCCATCCTCTCATCCGGGGTCGTGATGATCCTGCTCGCGGATTACGTGGCGGACTTCCTCAAGCGCAACCGGATGTATGAGGTGTTGGGCCTGTTTATCCTGTTCCTCGTTGGGGTCCTGCTGGTCACCGAAGGGGCGCATCTGGCACACCTGAAAATGTTCGGCTTCCCGATTGATGCGATGAGCAAGTCGAGCTTCTATCTCGTGGTCGGCGTGCTGGTGATTACGGATATTATCTCCACCAATTATCAGAAACGCCTCTGGGCCCAGCGAGAAGCGGAACTGCGCAGCGCTGGCAACAAAGCCGACGACGCGATCAAAGCGGTTGATGCGCACATCGCGAAGCATGGTAATGTTGGCTGATATCCGAAGACGCGGCGTCTCAAGTCCGAGGCGCCGCTTGTACCGAGCGGGAACACCTAACCCTTGAACGCGCCAATACGTTTGGTGACCTGCAAAGCAACCTTTTTGCCTTTGCGCCCCATGCGACCTTCAAACGCGACACTGCCGTCGCGGCCACCTGAGAGAAGTTCGACAGGCTGATCCGCCGGCAAACCGAGCAGCAGCGTCGACCCAGCCTTGAGCTGTGTGATCCGACTGAGTGGCACGGTCAGCGAGGCGAGGCGCGCAGTAAGGACCGCCGTTACGTCGGGACTGGTCAGGGCTTCCGGCTCGGCAGAGGCGGTAGGTTGATCGCTCGGCGCTTCGCCTTCAATCAGTGCAAGCTCGCTGTGCAATCCCGCGGCTTCGACAGCGTATTCCGAGACCTGAACCTGCGTGACTGGAATGAGGCTGCTGACATAGGCAACATCGGTCTCGATTGCCTGAAGCTGGTAACTCTCATGGATCGCCGTCCCGAATGGGACCAGCAACTGTTCCAGCAAGGCACAATCAATTGCGCTGAGCGTCCAGCCATCTCCAAGACGACCAGCTGATCCTCTCGCGCCGCAAGCGCGAGCAATAATCGCATCCGCAAGAACCGGCGGCAGACAAACCAATGCACGAATATCTGTCTCGCCGGGCCCGATGCAGGCCACAGCGCTCGACTTGCCCTGCAGAAGGCCGGCAAGGTCCGTTCGAGGTATTACCGCGCATTCAGAAACGGTGATCGCGGCTTTTACGCCTGTGCCAGATCCGAGCGCCATCGCCAGACGCGCGGCCAGTTTGTCAGCGCGGCGCTCCTGCGCGGGTGTCACCTTTGCGGTCTGAAGGTCAAAATTCTCAGACTGTTTTGGCTCGATCACTTTCGGGGTTGCCAACTCATCGGCCAGCGCGGTCTGTTGCGGCTTCGGTCGCAACAAGGCTTCGATTTCCTCGGCAGAAAGGACTCCGCGCGAGGATGGAAATTTATAATCTTCTTCAGGCTTTTCGGCAGCCGTCATTGTTCCGGTATCCATCAACCAGTCAGATTTAGCGATTGATTTGGGACCGTCTCGCATTCTGCACCTGTCACCAATGGAATTATGATCAGTGCGTTAACACGGTTAATGAATCGTTAGGATTTTGGAGTCCGTCCGTTAAGAATCGTTCGGATTAATCGTCGCGTACGACCCGTTCGTTGCGCTCGTGACGCTCCTGCGCCTCAAGGCTGAGCGTCGCTGTTGGGCGCGCTTCAAGTCGGCGCAGACCAATTGGTTCTCCGGTATCATCGCAATAGCCGTAAGTGCCAGCATCGATGCGGCGGATCGCGGCGTCGATCTTTGAGATCAGCTTGCGCTGGCGATCGCGGGTGCGCAGTTCAAGCGCTTTGTCGCTCTCCGCAGACGCACGATCCACCAGATCCGGGTGGTTGGAAGACTCTGCACGCAGATTTCCGATGGTGACTTTCGCGCTATCGAGAATGTCGTTTTTCCAGTCTTCAAGCTTCTTTCGGAAGTAAGCTTTCTGCTTGGAATTCATGAAGTCTTCTTTGTTAGACGGTGTGTAACCTTCGAGATCAAAGTCAGCCATGGAATCAAAAATCCTCTACCGAGTTTGCGCGCCCTATACTGCGGACGGAATAGATACGCAATCGCAATAATCAGACCAATTATGTCCTGAACCTACGCTGAATTGTGGCGGAGGCTGGGCTAGTACACGACTTTTGCAGCTCCACGGGTAACGAAGACTTGATTTAAACCACACCTCTGTGCGCTAAAGGGGGAGGCACACTGCGAACATTAAAGACAGGACCGGCCGAGTAGAATGACGTCCCGCTGGCGCCAACGTGAAATTGAGCGACCGTCAACCTGGCGGCAGTCGCTTTTATTCAATAGTTTGATCCTGTTAATCCCGATTTTCGCGGCTCGGATTTTGATTGCTGCGTACACATCCGACATCGCCACCGATCCTCTCAGCCTCGAGGCCCGCACCGAAACGCGGCAGCAAATCGAATCAGAATTTCGAAAGCTCCCCGCTCCTTTGGGCGAAGAACGGCGACTGTGGGCGGCGCGTATCGATCAGACCCTACAAGAACGCGATTTCTCCGCTGCACGGGGATATCTCCTCGCCGCGCCGTTGATGCTCAACAAGCAAGACGCGGCCGCCGTGCTCGCCGCTGCGGATGCCGAGAGCTCAGGCAGCCGAGACCAGCGATTGGCGCGTGCTGCCCTGCTCTTCCTACCCGAAGAACTCCGCGCCAGCTATCAGCGTTCCATCGCACCGCCAAAAATGCCGGACGGTACCGAAGCATCTCCTGAATCCACAGAAGAGGTTGAGGACAGCACACCAGAGGCCGAGAACGACGCGCCTGAAGAATCCGCGAGAACAACGCGAAATTCTGCACAATTGGCACCTCTGAATGAACCCTTCGCGGGCCAACGGTCGTTTTTCCTTCTCGGAGATCCGGCAGACCTCACCCGTCGCAGCCAGCGTTGGCTTGCTGAGGAACAGGTCGACAGTCTGCAATTGCGGTTGCGCGCCCTCGGCTTGCTCACACAAGATGACCCAGACCCGGAAGCGCAAGCCATGTTCGAAGCTGCCTCAATCATGCGGGCCGCCCACCGCGCAGGCCGTCTGAACGAGCGGTTCGCAAGCTATCTCAAGAGTCGCGTGGAAGACGCATTGCCGGAAGAAATCCTGCGCGCAGAGCTGACCACAGCTTTCGAGACGGTGATGACCACCGAAGCCCGAACGGGTGAAGTGCTGGACGCCTATCGCCGGGCATTGCAACCGGAAGCTCAGGACCGCCTCGTCCGTGACATGGTGATCATTGCCCGAATTGCGGAACTGACAAGTTCATCCGGCGCCATCACCCTGGTCGAGCAGGCGACGACGCCAGAAGACATGCGCCGCGCCCTCCTCTTGTCGGAGTCCGGCGGTCATCGCTCAGTCGCACTCGCGCGGGAAATGGGCCCGGAAGTGCTTTCGCTCGCTCAGATTGGCGTCAAGTGGAGCCGCACTCTGGTCTTCCAGGTCATGGGCCTGATGGCCCTCGGCATGGCATTGATCTGGACGACATTGTCCGCGTTGACCCAGGTCGAAGCTATCCGCCTACGTTAGAGGCCAAACGCGCCTTTGATCCCGTCGATCAGTAGTTGAACGGAAAGCGCCGCGAGGATCACACCGAAAATTCGGGTAATTGCACCCGCAATGGCTTCTCCCATGGCTTTCACCAAAGGCCCGGCGGCAAGGAAGACCAGCAAACAGATCAGCATGTTGGCAAGGATTGCACTCAGAACTGCGCCCTTGCCGATCCAGTCGCTGTGCTGGGACATGTAGAGCATTGCCGTCGCGATCGACCCCGGGCCTGCGAGCATGGGAATACCTAGCGGGAAGACCGACACATCGTCCAGGTGATCTGGCGTTTCATCGGAGTCAGCAAGAACCGACTCAGCGCGGTTTTCTCGGCGCTCCGTGCGCTTTTCGAACACCATGTCGAGCGCGATGATGAAGAGCAGGATACCGCCCGCCGCACGAAACGCGTCGATGGTGATATGCAGCTTATCCAGCAACCAGGCGCCAAAGAAAGCAAAGCCGAAAATGATCAACGTGCCGACCAAAACCGAACGGATCGCCATGGATCGGCGATAACTCGCCGGGCCGCGTACCGTCAGTGACGCGAACACGGGCGCAACACCCGGCGCATCAATAAGGACGAAGAACGTCACAAATGATGCCATAAAGATTGAAATGAACTCGCCCGACATGGCCGTGGCTCCTTCGACTGGAATTGAGGCTGCCCTCTATCCCTGATCTTTCAAGGCGTCGAGGATCTCTGCCACATCGGGATGCAATTCGGGTTTGCCAGAACGCATAGCCACGACACTCGGCGCCGTCTCCCCAGACGAAAGCGCCAAAATCATGCGGTGTCCCCGCAGGCGTTGCAGCAATCCCTGCAATCCCTTGGACCCATCAGCCCGCACCAGAACCTCATGTCCGATATCCACACAAATCGTTTCTGGCGCCTGTTCAGACTCGATCAGGGCGATGCCTTCATCCAGAGAAACGACTGGAGCGGGGTTCGGAAGTTCAATCATACCAGACGTGTCAGCCATTCTCTGCCTCCGCCGCCTTCATTAGCTTTCGGCAACGGGTTAGCGCCCTATAGGTCTCACCAGCCGCACAGGCTGCTGAAATCTCGATTAGGCGTCCCCGCGCCTCTTCGTCCTCGGTTTCTCCAATGGCCGCGGCAATGGCGGTCACTGCCTGATCATACAGCGTTCCCTCTGTCTCTCCGGTCAGGTACATTTGCATGACCGCGAAATAGAGGTGCTCAAGGGGCGTCTGGGTCGCGTCTGGATCCAACACGTCCTTTTGACGCAAAACCCGCGCTTGATTCTGCAGCAGAATGGTCCCGCGTCTCTCGCCATTGCGCAGCACAGCGCCGTTGACAACGACAGCTTCCTTTGGCTTGAGCGACAGTTTCAGCGGCATACACCACTCCCATTCAGATGCGACAACTTAGGCGCGCAATGGTTAACGCGGGCTTTCATATTGGTAACACTGCAGTGAAACCCCATATAAATCCGTGGGTTAGGTGCTGGTGAAAACATTGGATATCGACCAGAAAGCGAATCACAGCCCTCTCGCCGCGTTAGCGCTTGCTTCTACGATTACCCGCCTTATCCTTAGCGTAAACGTCAAGCTAACCCGAGGACCTCCCATGCGCTTTGAAGGCACCGAGAACTATGTCGCCACCGATGATTTGCGGGTGGCAGTGAATGCCGCGATTCAGCTGGAGCGTCCGCTACTGATCAAAGGCGAGCCTGGCACCGGCAAGACCGTCCTGGCTATCGAAGTTGCCAAAGCGCTCGATTGCGAGCTGATCGAGTGGCACATCAAATCGACCACCAAAGCGGCCCAGGGCCTCTATGAGTATGATGCAGTTTCTCGTCTGCGCGATGGCCAGATGGGCGAAGAGCGTGCCAAGGACGTCAAGAACTACATCAAGAAGGGCAAGCTCTGGGAAGCCTTCACCGCCAAGAAGCGCCCGATCCTGTTGATCGATGAGATCGATAAGGCCGACATCGAATTTCCAAACGATCTTCTTCAGGAACTCGATCGCATGGAATTTTATGTCTACGAGACAGACGAAACGGTGAAAGCCAAGCAGCGCCCCATCGTGATCATCACATCGAACAATGAAAAAGAGCTGCCAGACGCGTTCCTGCGCCGCTGCTTCTTCCACTTCATCAAGTTCCCGGACGAGCAGACGATGAAAGAAATCATCGACGTCCACTATCCCGGCATCAAGGAAAAGCTCGTCTCTGACGCGCTGACGACATTCTACTCCATGCGGGAAGTGCCCGGCATGAAGAAGAAGCCTTCGACCTCGGAGCTTCTGGACTGGCTGAAACTCCTGATGAATGAGGATGTGGATCTGGAAACCTTGCGCGAGCAGGATCCGGAGAAGCTGACCCCGCCTCTGCACGGCGCGCTGCTCAAGAATGAGCAAGATGTCGCTTTGTTCGAACGCCTCGCTTTCCTCAACCGCCGTCAGTCGGGTCCAACCCCGCGCGGACCAGCCGGCTAAGCGCGCACCGCGTAGACCAATCGCTCAGCATTGCCGTCACCGCCTTTGATCGGGCTGTCGGCGCGTGCTCTGACGTGCCAGCCTTGCTCGGCGAGCCAATCAACAAATGCCTGTTCGGCGCGCTCGGTAGCGGCGGCGTCATTGACGATACCGCCTTTGCCAATGTGCTCGCGGCCCACTTCGAACTGAGGTTTGAACAAGGCGATGAACTGCGCTCTCTCGGCCGCGAGCGAAAGCGGTTTGCTCAGCAGCTTGTGAAGCGAGATGAAACTTGCATCGCAGACCACCAATTGAGGCGCACGTCCGAGCATCTCCGCTGTCAGGTTGCGCGCATCCGTAGCTTCCAGAGACGTGACGCGAGAGTCCGCTCTTAGGCGGGCATGTAACTGATCGCGTCCGACATCCACGGCGACAACGGAGCTGGCACCGCGCGCCAACAAGACCTCAGTGAAACCGCCGGTTGAGGCTCCGATATCAAGGCAATGCAATCCGCTCGGATCAACGCTAAAAACCTCCAACGCGCTCGCGAGCTTCATACCGGCACGCGACACCCAGGGGTGCTCCGCTTCCGCAAGGATTGAAGCCGACATGGAAATCTTTTCGGAAGGCTTGCGAACAACCCGGCCTGAGACGCTCACGTTCCCGGCTGCGATCGCGGCCTGCGCGGCGGCGCGGCTCTCGAAATGGCCGAGCGCGACAAGAATTTTGTCGGCGCGATCAAGTTTCTCTGTCACGGCTGACTTCTCCAGCGAACGCTCTACACTCTAAGACAACAGCCAATGGAGCCCTTCACATGATCCGTAAAGCCCTGCTCGCCGCCAGTCTTCCCCTTGTCGCCTGCGCACACGCGCCCGCGCAAGACGAGCCGCCAACCTTGCCAACAGCCGCAGAGCTGCCCGGACCAGAAGCGGGCGTGTTTCCGAGTATGCTCCGCATGGGCGGTGATATTGTCGGCGCGGATGGCCGTGTGATCGGCGCGCTCAACATTCTCGATGGACCGAACGGACTGATGCTTGAAGCGACAATTGAACCCGGCGGCTTGGCCCCAGGCTGGCACGGTCTGCATCTTCACCAGGTTGGTGATTGCAGCGATACGGGAACGTTCAAACTGTCCGGCGGGCATGTCGGCAAGATCGAAAACGGCCATGGCTTGCTCAATCCCAAAGGTCCTGAAGCAGGCGATGTGCCGAACATCTGGGCAGCAGCAGACGGATCAGCAGGGTATGAGGCTTTCACCACGCTGATCAGCGGCGCTGAGCTCGCCGACGAAAATGGCACCGCCCTGATCATCCACCAGAATCGCGACGATCACATGACCCAACCCATTGGCGGAGCGGGACCTCGCGTGGCCTGCGCCGTAATCGAGTAGGTTCAGTCCAGCGTCTTCGCGACCCGGAATCCGATCCGGTCATCCCGCCGACTGGCAGGTTCAGCACCGCGCATCGCGGAGCGGACATAGGATGGAACTTTGGTGTAATCACCGCCGCGCACAGGGCGTGAGCAGTTCGCGCTGCCGGGCATCGCACTGCCATCCTTAGGCAGGCCTGCATAAGAGTTGCGGAAGCAATCGGCCGTCCATTCGGCGATGTTGCCATGCATGTCATGCAGACCAAACGCGTTCGGTGCGTATGATCCAACATCTATAGGCATGCGCAGGTATCCACCCCCTATCGGCTCGTTCGCGTAGGACCGCTGGCCGTTATAGTTCGCCTGTTCGCTCGTAATTTCCTCACCCGTATGGAAAGGCGTGGATGTGCCCGCCCGCGCCGCATATTCCCATTCAGCCTCGGACAGGAGGCGATATGGCGCTCCATCCACCTTGGAATTCAACCAGTCTATGTAGGCCTCTGCATCCTTGGCGTTCACTTGCATGACCGGGCGCCGGGGCCCCATCCACAAGACGTCTTTGCGAAAATCTGTGGTCGGATCATGATCCTGGCATCCGCCATCGGCGCGGCAAGCTGCGTATTCGCCAAAGGTGATTTCATATTTGCCGGCAGCAAATCGAGCGACCGAAACCTCGCGCTGCGGTCCCTCATTGTCGAAACGTCGGTACTCATCGCTCGGCGACCCCATGGTGAACACTCCGGCGGGCAGCACGACCATCTCGGGACAGGTGTCGCAGTCCTGGAAAACGGAAAAATCTGTGATTGCGGGCACCGGTTCCACGACCGGCGTGGAGTCCGATGCTTCCTCGATGGGCTCACCATCTTCGCCAAGCTCTCGCCCAGCGCCGCCAATGGGGAGCCGGATCGCCGCGCTCACAATGCTCGGTGCAGGCTTGGCGCAATCTCCAAAACAGAAATCCTCGCCAATGAGGCCCGAATTATAGAATGGGGTTTGCGCCCCGCCTGTCGCCTGATTGACCTGATCGGCCACTCGTTTGAAGACCTGTTCGGCGATCAGGCCGTCCTGTTGGATAACTTGCGCCAGCGCCGCCGTATAAGGGCTGTTCACCCCCGCTCCATCAGTTGCCGTGAACCCTGGCTCCGTCGAGTATGACACGAGCAATCCGCGCGAGCGCGCGACCGCAGCCAGACCGCCAGAACCGGCGGAACGACTGGAACTGGGAAGCGGATTGTTCCGACATGCATCGAGGACCACGAAATTCACACCATTCCCAGCTGAACGGACATGCTGGAGCGCTTGACCAAGCCGGGGGGCCTGGGCCCAGACATCCTGTTCGGTCCGCGCATTCGCATCGACCGGGATAAGATAGTTGTAGCCTTCAGACTGAATGCCGTGCCCGGCAAAATAGATCAGTCCCACTGCGTCCGGCCCGCCTGCCCGTAAGCGCGCACCATGTGCAGCGAAGGCGTCCTCCATTTCGTCTTCGGTTGCGTCGACGAGCAAGTTCACCCGAAACCCAACCGCTTCCAGCGACTGCTTCATCAAGCGCGCATCATTTGCGGGATTGGCGAGCGCCCACCCGGTTGTCTCATACTTGCTATTGCCGATGACAAGCGCGATGCGCGCCTCAGCAAAGGCGATAACCGGTAAAAACAGGCTTAGAAAAACAGATATCAGTGCGCGTTTAATCATGTCCGCGTCCACTCCACTTGCGCTGATCTGAAGATGTCCCCTCTTCAGGTCTCACGCCCCCTTGGCGCGAATATCAGCATAGGGTTCGCGGAAATTCCAGTCGAAAGTAAGGCAGGGATCAGGCGTACGCGTACGGCCCACCTTTTTCCAGCGCCACCTGATAAGCAGGACGCGCGTGGATGCGCTCCAGAAAGGCCTTGATGTGCGGCATAGCTGAGAGGTCAGCCCGGGTGGCTGCGGCTTCGAGCGGGAAACTCATCATGATGTCCGCTCCTGTGAGCGTCCCACCAACAAAGTATCCTGTCTTCTCAAGCGAGGTGTTCCACCACTTGGTGTGCTCAGCGATGCGCGGGTCAATGAAGCCCTCTTCGGCACTGGCTGATACCCGTCGCACGATCGGCCTCATCAGCGCCGGGGCACGGTCGGGTAGCCGCGAGAAGACGAGCTTCAGCAACAAATTGGTCATCGCGGACCCCTCGGCATAGTGCAGCCAGTAGGTGTAATCCCGGCCCTCTTGCGTGCCCCTAACGGGTTTCAACCGCCCGTCCTGATCATACGTATCAATCAGATACTCAAAGATCGCTCCGGTTTCTGCGACGGAGATATCTCCGTCTGAAATCACCGGAGACTTTCCCAGCGGGTGCACGGCATAGAGCTCGGGCGGCGCGAGGAAGGTGACGGGGTCGCGGTTATATCGTTTCACTTCATAGGGAACGCCAAGTTCCTCAAGCAACCACAGAACGCGCTGAGAGCGTGAGTCTTCCAAGTGGTGAACAATGATCATGACGCCCTCCTAAAACGATCCTTTGAGGGGACTTAATGCAGATGTGTTGGTGAGCAAGTCGCTCAAGCAGCCGTCGCAGACCTATTGCCGGGTTGGAGGCGGTGGGGGTGGGGGCGGCGCCAAACCAGCTGGCGCGCCTGCTGCTGCCACTGGACCATTAAACGGCGACAATGATCGCGCCGTCGCGGGCGCCGGCGCAGACGCGTTTGATGAGAGCGATGCCGCAAAGCTTGATGCTTCATCGGCAGAAATATAGCCGCTCGCGACGCTTTCCATTAACGCGGCCTGGGCGCGCTGCATTTCAACCCGCATTGCATTCGCATCGGTCAGTTGCTGCACGTACGCATCCATGACTTTCTCGCAGCGTTCCGACAAAGCGGTCTGGTCACCTTCTTGAATGTAGCGCAAGTGTTCGAAGCAGAGCTGCACACCATAATCGTTCTGGACGATCGCCATAGTGATATCACGCACCGCTTCTGCCACTGCGTAGGACGGAGGATAGGCCGGTGTGGATGGCCATGATCCGGTCATGCCACCCGCGCTGGAATCGGTCGCGGAAGGTGCGGATTCGGCTAGCAAGTTATTTGTACGCTCAGTCGATTCGGCAGAGGCCTGCGCGCGCTCCATCGCACGACGCTGTGCCCGCAAGTCACGGATCTCTCGGCCGCGGCGCTCGACATCTGCTGCGGAGCATCCATCTCCGAATCCGCCCTGTTCACACTGCGCGTTCACATCCTCGAGGATGCCAATGTCTTCATTGGTCTGAGAAATATCTGTGGCCAACCGTGATTGTTCCGATGATGCCATCGCCGCGCGCTGCAAGTATTGCTCACGGAAATCGATGCCGCTTCCAGCAGATGCACTGACAACTGCATCGCCGCCTTTGACCGCCCCGGTAAGTTGCTCGATGGCGAGTAGCGCAATCATATTGGTCTGGAACCGGCGCAGCATGATCGAATACTGCTCCTCCGACAGCCCGTTCATATACGCTTCGCAAACGCGATAGAAACCATCGCGCAGGGTTTGAATGGTCTGCGTACGAAGGCCAATATTCGCTGCCGCCTCGGACACACCACCTTCAGCGGAAACCGCGTTGGAGATATCCGAAACGCTAACGCCCGCCTGAGCGGCAATCGCAGAGAGAGCGTCTGGTGCGGGTTCCGCGCAGACGACGCGCAAATCAGACCCAGCCCGGCGATTAGATAGAACGGCGCGTTGTTCCGCGTCGATGAAAACGCCAGCAGGTGCCTTTCCATTGAAGCCGGATCCGAGCGTCTCTTTCTTGTTGACGGCGGCGAGATTTCCAATTGACGCGCAAGCAGAAAGCGCAAGCGCGGCACCTGTCAGCAAAACCGTTCGAAACATATGGCGTCCTCCAATCAAGAACAGGACGCCAAATTCATCTTTTCGTCAAGCAGCACAATGCCTTACAGGCGAGTCTTAAGACAGGGCTTCAAACCACAGTTGCAAAGCTGCCGCATCCTTAGCGCGCGCAGCACGCACCTGCGCAGCCTCTTCGTCCTCGCCCCATTGTTCAATCTGCCAGTCTTCATCAACAATCGAAGCGTTGAGCGCGTCCGGAGCCGTAAGCGCCCCGCGCTCCACCGCCAGCGCTAAGACCGCTGAGCCAAGCAGACTACAGGCCCACGTCAGCGCGGTTAGACGATAATCGTCTAGCTTGAGTGCATGCACCCTGACAGCCTCTAGACTGGCAGGTGGTTGCGGGCTCGCCATCAGGCCGATGACCGGGACGAGCACAATGCCAAGTTCTTGGCCCGCCCAGTCGCGCCAGGGCCTCCAGGCCGCGTCCTGTCGTTCGCGCAATTCGGTCGGCGCGTCTGCCAGGTAACAGGTCACATCTGTGCTGGCATAGCGGGCCAGTTCATCAGCGAGGTCGCCCCGAGTGTCCGGGGTTCGGTCAATCGCAACATTCGCGAGCCGGGTCAGGGTCATCGCCTGAAGATCCAGCATCTCGCCCTGCCCTTCCCACTCGTTCGCGACCGCGTCCGCGAGCGCAGCGGTCGGCAGGGTCAGAGTCGCTTTCGCGGGTGTCTTGATCGGACGCCCATCCAGCTCGACGGAATACCCACCTTCAACCGGCGCCGCAGCGGCTTGTTTGTAAAAGCGTTTCGGTTTGTCGACCTTATCCACGTGCTCAAAGCCTCTCTGCGAATGCATCCAGGCTAGCGCCCAAGCTTGCATAATCATGGTGGACTTCATGCGCGCCGACCGATGCCAGCTCGTCGGCGGTACCGAAGCCCCAGCTGACGCCTAATGTGTGGATGCCCGCGTTCAGGCCCATGGTTATGTCGTGCACGGCGTCGCCAATGATCAGGCTCTGATGAGGCTCCGCGCCCACTGCCTTCATCGCTTCCTCGCACATGAATGGATGCGGTTTGCCGGGGCCATCATCGGCGCACCAGATCGTGTCGAAATAATGGGACAGCGGATGCATTTCGAAGATCGCGCGTATCCCCTGATGCGACTTGCCGGTCGCCATTGCGATCAACCAGCCCTCATCGCTGAGCCTTTGCAGTGTCTCCACAGCGCCTTCATAGAGCGGCTCCTTGAAACCGGGCTCTGAGCGCCGCTCCACAAACGATTCTTTGTAGGTCGCAGCAAGAGAGGCAATATCGTGATAATCGGGCGCAAGGATCTGGCAGGCCTCATGCAGACCGAGGCCAATCGTCTTGCGCGTTTCGTCATAGGCAGGCGGCGTTAGACCGAGCTTTTCAAAGCTCCGCACCATCGCCGTTTGGATAACGTCCCGACTATCAACGATGGTGCCGTCCATGTCCCAAATTGCGAGCTTGAGTGTCATGGCCCGCCCTTTAGGCGGCAGCGGCCTTTCGTGCAACCAACCTTTGCCAGATCAGAAACAGTGGTAGGCACAACTCCACGATCATTGCGTTGCGCTGCATATCGGGAAATCCACCCATATCTATGGCGGCCCAGGCCCGCGCCAGCGCGCCGAGAAAGATGACGCCGAGGATCAAAGCCAGCGTGCGACCCTGGCTCTCGATGTCCGGAATGATCGACCACAAGATGAACGAGACAAGCAAATAGATCGCACACAAATACCGAAACTGATTGTCGACCGCGAGCAAGCCTGGACCCTCAATTTCGGCTAAAGACAGCCCGAACACCAGGCCGGTGATCCCGAAATATAATGGGATCAGCGAGAAAAGCGCCAATCCGATTTGTAAACCTCGTTTCATTCCACGCTCCTCGGTTCATGCGCGTTTCGCTACTTAAGGATAAAGTCGAGACCGAACCCATACATTATCGGAGCGTCTCAAATTCAGCTGGTCTTGTATGCCAAAGGCCTGGTCCTGCCAGAACTCAATTGCAGTGGCGACGCGCCAGGAAACTCGCCCATGACGGAAAACACCAGCGGAATCAGGCAAAGACCCCCGACCCGGTCTGCAAACAGAGTTTCATTGATCAAATATCGACGATACCAGCCGAGATCTCTTGCGCGCGCTCTTCGAACGCGGTTTTGGTCCCACCTTCATCGGTGGAACAGACCAGATAGCCGCCGCCTTGTCCAATCACACGCTCAATCTCTGGCCACATCAGATCCGGAGATTTGGCTTCGTCCCACATCCTGGAAATGGATGGATCCATGTGACGCGCCCCGCCAAATCGATCAGGACGCGCTTTTGCACCGTCCCAGATCTTCGTGTTGAGAAGACCCGGACACAGTATGGTGGTGGAAATGCTCTGATTGGCGAGTTCGCCCCGCAACGCTTCGGCGACAGCAAAGGTCGCGTGCTTGGTCGTCGCGTAGAGCGGGAAATCACCTTCTGGACGGCGCAATGCAGCCGTCGAAGCCGTCACGCCGACATGCCGGGGACCATCTGCCTGCTCTATCAATGGCACAAAAGCCTGCGCGGTCCAGATCACGCCGCGAACATTGACATCGAGCGCCCATTCAATCGCTTTGCTTTTGCCAGACAGGATCGGTGACCCAACCCCCACGCCGGCATTGATCCAAAGTAAATTCAGCGCGCCGCGCGCACGCACCTCATCCGCCGCGGTCAAGCAGGCATCTCTATCTGAAACGTCAAATACGAGTGGAAAGGCGCCACGCCCGATCTCGGAGGCAACCCGGTTTGCGGCCTCGGGCCGGATATCCTGCACGCCGACAATCAGCCCAGCATCCGCGAGTTTGCGCGCCAGCATCTCGCCGATGCCATCCCCTGCACCCGTGATAACAGCTATTTTTCCGCGATAACCGCTGAGATCAGTCATAGGCGCCTCCTTCTCGATAGTTCTCAACCATCGAACCTAGGCGTAAACACAGATTTGCAAAGGCTATGGATAGAGCCGGCTGCGCGCCCAGCCTGTTTCGGTCTTCGTCAGCTTGAGGCGATCATGCATCCGGAACGCCTGATCTTGCCAGAACTCAACTTCTGTCGGGATCAGCTTGTAGCCACCCCAATGTTCGGGCCGGGGAATATCGTCGTCATCGCCATAAATCGAACTGATTTCGGCGACGCGCTGGTTGAACACTTCGCGATCCGTCAGCGGACGCGATTGATCGGATGCAATGGCGGCGATTCGCGATTGCGGCGCGCGTTGTTGAAAGTACGTGTCCGATTGCTCGGCGGAGCTTTTCTCGATCGCGCCGCGGACCCGGACCTGACGGCGTAGGCTTTTCCAGTGGAAGCACAGCGCGGCTTTCGGATGCCTCGCCAATTGCTCGCCCTTGGCGCTGTCATAATTGGTGTAGAACTGGAACCCATCTTCGGGGGTGAGGCCGCGTAGCAAGACGATCCGCACATCCGGCATGCCATCAGCGTCGACAGTCGCCAGCGACATGGCTGAGCTGTCATTCGGCTCATGCGCATTGGCATCGCGCAACCATTCCCCCAATAGCGTGTAAGGCTCCTCGACATCAGGAATAAGTGGCCGGTCACCCTCGGCGGCATAGTCGGCCACGCTTGGGCTTTTTGGAATAGAAACGGGCACGTCGGTCATCTGAAAGGTCCAGCTGCTAAGGTTAGGGGTTTGGCAGGCTTCGTAATTGCATATAGGAGACCGCCATACAGTAACTACGGGTCGGCCCTCATGTCGCATAACACATTTGGTCATCTGTTTCGCGTGACAACTTGGGGCGAAAGCCACGGGCTCGCGATCGGCTGCGTTGTCGATGGCTGCCCTCCCGGTCTGTCCCTGGATGAGCCGTGGATTCAGCAGTTCCTGGATCAGCGTCGCCCCGGCACCAGCCGGTTTGTGACACAACGCAAAGAGCCCGATCAGGTCAAAATCCTGTCCGGCGTGTTTGACGACGACCGCACTGACGGTCCAACCACCACAGGAACGCCAATCAGTTTGATGATCGAGAATGTCGATCAACGCTCAAAGGACTATTCCGAGATCCGCGACCGATATCGCCCTGGCCACGCAGACTATACGTACGACCAGAAATACGGCATCCGCGACTATCGAGGCGGCGGGCGCAGCTCAGCGCGAGAGACCGCAATGCGCGTCGCCGCTGGCGCAGTAGCGCGCCGGGTGCTTGGCAATGACATCCAGATCCGCGGTGCGGTTGTTCAGATTGGACCGCACAGCGTCGACCGCGAGGCGATGGACTGGGATATTACAGGAGACAACCCGTTCTGGTGCCCGGACGCCAAGATGGCGGAGCATTGGGAACGCTATCTCGATGAGGTTCGCAAATCCGGCTCATCTGTCGGCGCCGTCGTTGAAGTGCAAGCGAGCGGCGTTCCAGCTGGTTGGGGCGCGCCGGTCTACGGTAAGCTGGACAGCGAACTTGGCGCCGCCATGATGAGTATCAAT
This sequence comes from Hyphomonadaceae bacterium, assembly GCA_043513745.1. Lineage (GTDB taxonomy): Bacteria > Pseudomonadota > Alphaproteobacteria > Caulobacterales > Hyphomonadaceae > Henriciella. The sequence continues at coordinate 2,158,053 of CP121341.1, read as the reverse complement.
GCCGCCAAAGGCGTCGAAATCGGCGCTGGGTTCGACGCCGCCAGTTACAGCGGCGAGCAGAACGCCGATGAAATGCGTATGGGCAATGATGGCGTGCGGTTTCTATCGAACAATAATGGCGGCGTTGCGGGCGGTCTTTCGACCGGCCAGGACATTGTCGTCCGCGTCGCGATCAAGCCGACTTCCTCTATCTTGACCGAAACCAAGTCTGTGACACGAGATGGCGAAGACGTGGATGTCCGTACCAAGGGCCGCCATGATCCGTGCGTCGGGATCCGCGCCGTTCCGGTCGCCGAAGCCATGCTGGCCTGCGTCCTCGCCGATGCAAAATTGCGACACCGCGCACAGATCGGCAGCTAACACTGAGGTAATTCATTTCAGATTCATGTTTCTGCGGGCATGTCGCGCCCAAATTCCAACAGGAGCATGAAAAAATGACTTTCTCCCAGTACCTCAAACTTGCCGCCTTCGCCGGTGCAATGACCTTGGCGTTGCCTGCGCATGCGCAGGACGATGCCTCAGCCAATGGCTGGAGCGGCGAAGGCTCGCTGAGCGCCGGCACAACCACTGGCAACACCGAAACCACTGATATCGGCCTAGGCGTCGACGTGGCGCGCGAAATGAATGTCTGGACAATTGGTCTGCAAGCCAGCGCAGACTACGGTGAGACCGATGGACTTGAGACCAAGAACCGGATCTTCCTCGGCGCCAACCTTGATCGCCAGATCAATGATCGCCTTTTTGGGTTTGGCCAACTGAGCTACGAGCGAGACGAGTTTTCCGGCTTTGAATCTCGCGCTTTTGTCGGCGGCGGTCTCGGTTATGAAGTGCTGAATGGCGACGCCACGCAGTGGACTGTTCGCGGTGGTCCCGGCTTGAAAATCGATGAGATCGAAGAAGTTCTGGACACAACCACTGTTCCAGCGACCGTCATCACCCCTTCAATGACCGAAGAATCGTTCAGCGCACTGGCACAGTCTAATTTCGCGCACGCGTTCAATGAGAACGTCGCATTCACCAATGACACCACGGTCGTTTACGCCGAAACATCAACGCAGATCGGCAACGTCGCAGCCTTCACCGCGACGCTGACCAATGCGCTGTCAGCTCGCGTCTCATTTGAAGTGCGCCACGAAACAGATCCCGTGGTCGGTTTCGAAGACACCGACACGATCAGCCGTGTATCTCTGGTCTATGGTTTCGGGAAATAAACCTGGACAAACAATCTAGACAAAAAGCCCGGGGCATCTCCCGGGCTTTTTTTATAGCTCCAACACCATCTGGCAGTTGCAACGATCATACGGCGTTTCGGTCACTTCATCGCCTGTCAGCTCTCGGAAACCTGACTTGCGATAGAGCGCCAGAGCCGCCGCGAGTACCGTGTTGGTCTCAAGCCAGATCTTGGTGGCACCCATATGTCTCGCCTGCGCGATCGCGGCATCCATCAGGGCGCGGCCAATGCCCTTGCCCTGAACATCGCTGCGCGCAGACATTTTGATCAATTCCAATACCCCGTCGCCATGGCCCGGCACCAGCCCAGCAGTGCCAACGACATCGCCATCCAGCTCAGCGATCAGGATCGCTCCGCCTTGGTCGAGAATATGGGTCTGTGGGTCTTCGAGCTGCGCCCGATCTTCCGCCTCCACGGTGAAATAGGCCTCCACCCAGGCGAGGTTCAGATCACGAAACGCATTCGCGTCGTCGGAGCGGTAGCCGCGGACCGAAACAGCGCTCATCTTTACCCGACAAACGCGCGCTCTATCACGAAGTCCGCAGGTTCGGCATTCGAGCCTTCTTTCAGGCCATGCTCTTCCATCAGACTTTTGAGCTCTTTGGTCATATCGATCGATCCGCAGATCATGGCCCGATCCACTGCGGGATCGAGAGGCGGGACGCCCAGGTCTTCAAACAGCTTTCCTGAGCGGATCAGGTCTGTGACCCGGCCTTGCTTGTCGAAGTCTTCGCGCGTGCAGGTTTGATACAAGCGCAGCTTGCCCTGGCCGATTTCGCCAATGTCCGGATCGTTGAGGAACGCGTCCACAGTCTCGCGTGAATAGGCGAGCTCCGCGACATCGCGGCACGTGTGGGTAATGATGACTTCCTCGAACTTCTCATAGGTCTCAGGGTCGCGCAGAACGCTGGCGAACGGCGCAAAGCCCGTTCCGGTAGAGAAGCAATAGAGCCGCTTACCCGGGACCAGCGCGTCATGCACCAGGGTTCCAACCGGTTTTTTGCCGAGTAGCACTTTGTCACCGACCTCGATCTTCTGAAGCTTGGACGTGAGTGGACCATCCGGCACTTTGATCGAATAGAATTCCAGCGTGTCGTCCCAGTTCGGGCTAGCAACTGAATAGGCACGCAGGAGCGGCTTTCCATTGTCGCCCATCAGGCCGATCATGATGAATTCGCCAGAGCGAAAACGGAAACTGGTCGGCCGCGTGATCGTGAACTTGAACAAGCGGTCGGTATAATGGTGCACGGAAAGAACGGTCTCCTCGGTCGGAGCGTTCGGATTCACTTTTTTTGCAGGCGCTTCAGCAGTAGCAGACAATGCGGCCTCCTTGGAACAAGTCTTCAGCGGCGCATTTGTAGTATCTCACCGCTGAGTACAAGTGGCCGAATGAACGCATTAGCAGAGCTAAAACTATTCGGAAAAGCCCTTATAGGGGAATTTCGCCCGCGACCCAGTTCACATTCGCGTTGGTGGTCTCGGTCAGGACACCCAGTTCATAGATATTCTCATAGCCATAGCCGTAGAGATTGATGAAAGTCGGGATGTTCAATGCCAGCGAGATACGCTTGAGCGGGATCGGCTCTGCGTCATCGGTGAAATTATTGTTGCAATAGATCAGCACCCGCGTGTCCTTGTTCGGGATCATCTCGGCGAGCTTCTCGTCCGTAAAGTCCGAAAATGGCAGGTTCACCGCGCCTTCAATATGGCCCATGTCAAAGGCATACTGGCTGCGCGCATCGAGAATAATCGTGTTCGGTTCCGCTGCCATCGCGTTGAAATCCTCAAGCGTCAGCAAACGATCCTCACGCAGCTCAAAAACTTCGCCCGTCAGATCCATGAAGCCCACAAAATCGATCTCTGCCGAGCCCGGCGCCTCTTGTGCGCTAGCCGCCAGGCCAATGCCGATAAATGTCGCGATCGCAATCAGACCGCAGATCAGACTGTTTCGAACACTTTTTCTTCGGGACAACATCATGAACTCCGTTCGCTGCCATCCAGAAGTGAGTAAAGACTCATTGTGGCAGGAATGGGCACGTATTGCGGAGTTAGCGCCCCAAAGCCTCTTCCCAATGGCGGCGACAGAGCGAGACATAGACTTCCTTGCCAACGCTGACTTGTGCGCCTTCGGTGAGCGCATTGCCCGCCTCGTCCATGCGGGCGGTCATTGTCGCTTTTCTTCCGCAATGACAAATCGTGCGCGCCTCGCGCAAATCATCGGCGACGGCCAGCAACGCAGCAGAGCCTTCAAAAAGCTCGCCCTGAAAATCAGTGCGCAACCCGTAGCACAACACGGGAAGCTTCAATCGATCCCCGATCCGAGCGAGCTGCCAAACCTGGGTGTGGGTCAGGAATTGCGCCTCATCAAAGAAGATGGCGCTAAGCGGGGTTTTCGCGTGCTGCGCACAAATGGCCTCAAACAGGTCAGTCTCGCCGCGATAAAGATGCGCCTCAGCCTGCAAGCCAATCCGGGATTCTATCTTCCCGGTATGGGCATCCTGCGCCGCGCCATAGTGACCGGAGGTCCACAACATGACCTCCATTCCTCGCTCGCGGTAGTTATAAGCGGCCTGCAACAGGATCGCCGACTTCCCGGCATTCATGGCGCTGTAAGTGAAATAAAGCTTCGACATGTCCGTGGTTTAGATGATTCCTGAGCGGAACTCACCCGCCGATCACGTAATTTCAGCTTAAAATGGTGCGGATGAGAGGACTCGAACCTCCACGCCTTGCGACACCAGAACCTAAATCTGGCACGTCTACCAATTCCGTCACATCCGCACGGGCAGAACCGGGCATTTAGCGGGGGAATTCACCCGCCTCAACCCCTGCTCATGCTTTTCTCTGCAAAAGGTCAGACACCCGGCGTGGACAGGAGCTTCCCCCTGCCCTATAGAGCGCCGTTTCAGTCGACTAAACGCCAATGAATGGCGCGGGTTTCAGCTCTTTGAGCACCAGCCCGACCCGCAATAAGGAATGACCAGTATGGAATGCGTCGAAACCTCTGAAGGCCTCAGCCGTATGTATAAGGTCAGCGTCCCACAAGCTGATCTGCAAAAACGGTTCGATGAGCGTATCGAGGAGATCCGCCCACAAATGAACCTGAAGGGCTTCCGCCCGGGCAAAGTGCCTGCCTCTCACGTCAAGAAAATGTTCGGCAAGGACATCATGGGCGAAGTGGTTCAGGCTCTGGTTCAGGAAACCAGCCAGAAAGCCATTGAAGACGCGGATGTGCGCCCGGCCGGCCAGCCGGAAATGCACATGGAAAGCGACATGGAAAAGGTGCTCGATGGCGAACAGGATCTCGCCTATCACATGCACCTCGACATCATGCCGGAATTTGAGCCGGTCGACATCAAGAAGCTGACGCTGACCAAGCCGGTCGCCGAAATCAATGATGACGAGATCGAAGCTCGCTTGACGCAGATCGCGGAGGCCAATCCGAAATATGACAAGCGTGCCAAAACGGCGAAAGCGCGCAAGGACGATGCGATCGTAATCGACTTCCTAGGCAAGCTGGACGGCGAACCATTTGAAGGTGGCGCCGCTGAAGAGCACACTCTGGTTCTCGGATCGAACTCATTCATCCCCGGCTTTGAAGACCAATTGATTGGCGTCAAAGCAGGCGACGAAAAAGAAGTCGAAGTGACCTTCCCTGAGCAGTATCAGGCCGAACACCTCGCCGGCAAAGCCGCAGTGTTTGAAGTGAAAGTGCACGAAGTGCGCGCCCCGAAAACACCAGATCTCGACGAAGAGTTCGCGACAGGCCTCGGCCTTGAAAGCCTCGACAAACTGAAAGAGTTAGTCTCTGAGCAGATCAAGAATGAGTTTGACGGCGCTTCACGCGCGAAAGCCAAACGCGGCCTGCTCGATGTCCTCGACGAAAAGCACGATTTCGAGCTGCCACCGAAAATGGTTGAGCAGGAATTCAACCAGATCTGGCAACAGGTTCAGGCTGAAATGGACGCTGGCCGCACGCCGGAAGAAGACAAAGACAAGTCCGAAGACGATCTGAAAGAGGAATACAACAAGATCGCACAGCGCCGCGTGCGCCTCGGCCTGGTCCTCGCCGAAATTGGCCGCGTTGCCGACATCCAGATCGACGAGCAGGAAGTCCAGCAGGCCCTGATCAGTGAAGCCCGTAACTTCCCAGGCCAGGAACGCCAGGTGATTGAATTCTTCCAGAAAGATCCAAACGCGATGGCTCAGCTCCGCGCGCCGATCTACGAAGACAAAGTCGTCGACCACATTCTCGAGACCGCCAAGGTCAAGGAAGAAACCGTGTCGAAGGAAGACTTGCTGAAAGAAGACGAAGAGTAGCCTTTCGTCACGTTCTACAACTCACAAGAAAGCCCGCAGTGATTGCTGCGGGCTTTTTTTGTTTGGGTCCCTGAACTGAGCGCGTATAGCATTGCGCAAAAGCGGCAGACTAGGCGCACGGTGACTGTCTATTTATCGATAAACAACTTGTGATTTATCGAATAACAATATAAACAATCGCAATGGAACGAGCGATCCCACAGATTTCGAGTAATTCCGATTCACCCCGATCCGGACGACGCGCCATGGTTCTGGCAGCTTCAGCCTGGTACGTACCCGTCCTCATCGGCCAGTTCATATTTGTGGCTTATATATTCTACGCCTACGGGGTTCCCTTGGTGCTCGGCGACCTGGAGGGGTGGAATTCACATCTCAGCCAGGCTTGGGTTTCCGGTCGTGAAATGGGCAATGCCGCGGTTGCGGCGCATCTCGCGCTAGCCGTCATCATTCACATTGGCGGTCCCTTGCAACTCGTTCCATCCGTGCGACGACGATTTCCAGCTTTCCACCGCTTAACCGGGCGCGCCTTTACGGCGGGCGTGATCATTGCCGTCGTTTCTGGTGCTTACATGCTCTTGGTTCGCGAAATCGGCGCATGGCCACTGCGTCTTGGTTTCATCCTGCAAGCTGTATTGATCCTGTGGTTCACCTACTATGCCATTCGCCATGCAAGACGCCGCGAAATAGATGTCCATATGCGATGGGCAACCCGGCTTTTCCTCGCCGCGAGTGCAGTCTGGTTCTTCCGTGTCATGATTATGATCTGGTTCGTTCTGACGGGCGGAATCGGAATCGACACGTCAGACGGAACCGGCTGGTTTCTCGACGTGATGTCGATAGGACAATTTCTGCCGCTCGCCATCTACGAGCTCTACCATTATCTCAAATCCAATGGCGCGGCTTCCGCGCGTTACGCCATGGCTGGGTTCCTCTGGATCGCCGCTGCGGCCACGTTTGTTGGCGTAGGCCTCGCGACGCTTGGAATGTGGTTCCCGGTTCTGGGTTAGCCGCCGCGAACCCTAAACGCCCGCGACCTCGCTCGCGGCCGCCTCAGACTTCACCCATTTGATGAACGCCCGCACGTCTTCGGACAGGTGGCGGCCTTTCGGCCAGACCAGCCAGTAGCCGTAGTCCACGCTGATCGATCCGTCTGCGAAGGGCGCGATCAGGCGACCTGCAGCGATATCAGCCGATGCGATGGCCCGCTTGGCGAGGACCACACCGCGCCCTGTAGCGGCAGCTTCAATCGCGAGCGCCGACTGATTGAACCTAGGGCCGCGCGTGCCGTCGACATCTGCGCCGGCGCCGCGGGCTTTCAGCCAGCTGGTCCAATCGGGGCAGGATGGATCCACCTCAGCGCTGACATCGTGGATCAACGTGTGCTTGGCGAGATCTGACGGCTTCCGGATCGCGTCCGGGCCTTCCAGAAGTTTTGGCGAGCAGATCGGAAGGACGGTTTCATCCAGCAGTTTTTCTGATTTCAGGCCGTCATATTCGCCGCCGCCATAGCGGATCGCAAAATCAGCATCTGCCGTGGTGAAGTCGGTTATGCCGCTATCCGCGCTGACCCAGGCTTCGACGCCTGGATTTGCGCTGTGGAACCGGTCGAGCCGCGGTGCGAGCCACTTGGCGGCAAAGCTCGGCGCGGAGCTGACCATGACCCGCCCCTTGCGCGCCGGCGCCTGCATGATGCGGCCCGCTTCCGCGATTTGGTCAAAGGCTTCACGCACCAAGGGAAGCGCGGCCTGCGCGGCATCTGTCAGCAGCACACTTCGACCCGTTCGCTTGAACAGCGGAGTTCCGGCATAGTCTTCGAGCTGGCGGATATGCTGCGATATCGCACCGGGCGTGACGTTAAGTTCGTCCGCCGCTTTCGTAAAAGACAGGCGGCGCGCCGCGGCTTCAAAAGCCCGCAGCGCGTTCAGGGGCGGGAGGCGATCATTCGTATCTGACATAATTTACGTCTATAACCAGATTTTGATTGTAGTTTCTCTAAACAATGGAATAAGGCTCTTTCGGTTGCGGAAACCGCCTCGTCAACTCATTTCTGCGCCACAGATTGATCTAACGGACATTTACGAGCCATGCGTCTCTTCCCTGCGTTTTTCTATACAGACGATGCGCACGTCACCGTTTTCGGTGGCGGCGAGGAGGCCCGGCGTAAGGTGCGCCTGCTGGCCAAGACCACGCTGAAAATCACTGTTGTCATCGATACCGAGATTGAGCCCGGTTTTGCCGAGGAGTTCGCGGGTCGCATCACCATCGCCCCGCGTGATATGGCTGGGCAAGCGCTGGACCGATCCAAGTTCGCGATCATCGCCTGCCGGACAGACGCAAACACCGAGCAATCGATTATCTGGGCGCGCGAATATGGCATTCCGATCAATGTCGTCGACCAGCCGGAAGACTGCGACTTCACCGTTCCGAGCATTCTGGAACGCGGAGAGATTGTTGCCGCCGTCGGCTCGGGCGGCGCTGCTCCAGTGCTGGCCAAGCGGGTTCGCACAAGCCTCGAAGCGCTGATGCCGCAGAACATGGGCCCATTGTCCGAGATCGCTCGCGACTTCCGGCCCCGCGTTTATGAAGTCCTCGATGACGGCAAGAAACGCCGCCAGTTCTGGGAAGCCGCACTCAACGGCGCCCCAGCTGATCTGGCGCTGGAGGGGAAATTCGAGGACGCGAAACACGCGCTCGAGGCCCTGCTTCAGGAAACAGCTGCGCCGGCCAATCAAATCGGTCCGGTCCATATAGTCGGCGCAGGCCCAGGCGATCCGGAATTGCTGACGCTCAAGGCGTTCCGCCTGATCCAGAACGCCGACGTGGTATTCCATGACCGGCTGGTCAGTGACGAGATTATGGATCTGGTTCGCCGGGATGCAAAACGCGTCTCCGTCGGCAAGGCCAAGTCCAACCATTCCGTCCCGCAAGACAAGATCCATGACCTGATGATCGCTGCCGCCAAGTCCGGTCAGCGCGTGGTCCGCTTGAAAGGCGGCGATCCGTTTGTCTTCGGTCGCGGCGGCGAGGAAGTTGAGGCGCTGCGCGACGCAGGGCTTGAAGCATCTGTCGTGCCCGGCATCTCATCGGCGCTCGGATGCGCGGCATCGGCTGGATTACCGCTCACGCACCGCGATCACGCACAGACGCTGACCTTTGTGACCGGCCATGCCAAATCGGGCGACGTGCCAGACCTGGACTGGGCATCGCTCGCCAAGCCCGCACAAACCGTCGTTGTCTTTATGGGGGTCGGCACAGCGCCGACGATTTCAGAAAAACTCATCCATGCGGGCCGCGCCAACTCGACACCAGTGGCGGTGATTGAAAACGGTACACGCCCAAATGAAATTCGTATCTTCGGAACACTCGCGGAACTGCCGCAACTTATTACCCGTGCTGGGATCAAGGGCCCTGCTCTGCTGATCATTGGCGAAGTAAGCGCAATCCCTGCCGAAGCGCTCGCTCAACTTTCCTCGGAGGCTGCCGCATGACATCTGTGCGCCCAAAACTGAAACCAGACACACCGAAAACCATCACTGCCTGGGAAACCGCTTCCGGCAAAGTCGTCTGGCTGCGCGCGGACCAAACCTGGACCAGTGACCCCGGCGAGATCGGCGTATTTACCGGTGATGCTGCCGAAGCTGCCCTTGAAGGCGCTAAGACGCAGGAAGGTGAAATCACCGACCCTTATTTCATGGAAGTCACTGAGGACGGCAAAGTCGCCGGCCGCGAAACCCTGCGGGAGAGCATTCGCGCTAACGGACCGACGGTTCCTTACGGGGTGATCATCTGATGCCCGCAAGAGAAATCACGAAACTGACCCTCTATGGCGACAGCATTTCAGGTAACTGCCAGAAGCCGCGTTGGACGGCGGATTATCTCGACATTGATCATGACTGGGTCGAGGTGGATATTCTGAACGGCGGGACGCAATCTGAAGAATTCCTATCGCTGAACCCCGTCGGGCAAGTGCCGATTGCGCGCTGGCCGGACGGACGGGTGCTGCCGCAGTCGAACGCCATCATGCTTTATCTGGCCGAAGGCTCGGACCTCATTCCAGAGAGCAGCTTTGAACGGGCGCAGATGAACTCCTGGCTGTTCTGGGAACAGTATTCTCACGAAACATCGATCGCCGTCCGGCGCTTCAAGAAACAATATCTCAGACTTCCGGATGAAGAGATCGATCCGCAACTCATGGTCAAAGGCCGCCGCGCCCTCGGGGTCATGAATATGCAGCTGACCTGGAGCGACTGGCTCGTCGGAGAAAGCGTCACCTGCGCCGACATTGCGCTGGTCGCCTACACAAGGGTCGCGCATGAAGGCGGTTTTGACGTCGCCGAATTTCCGAATGTCGAGCGCTGGGTCAGCCGCGTCGAAGGCGCCCTATCCATCGGTCACGCCATGCCCAAAGAAGGGGTTACTCTGTGAGTCGCGTATTCGGCAGCAAGATCTATTGGATCGGAAACCTGCTCTCCGCAGCGGTGTTCTACTTTGCTTTTTACGCCGCTAACGCAGGGTTGATTTCAGGCTATGCCGTTCTCGCGGGCGGACTGCTCGCGTTGATCGGAGCGAGCGCCACACTTGTGTATGTACTTAAAACAACTTCGCCGCGGGTATCACCTGACCATGAAGATGGTCACGATGAAAGGTTCACCTAATGTATCGCTATGATGAGTTTGACGCTCAGATCGTCAAGGAACGCGTGGATCAGTTCCGCAGTCAGGTCGAGCGTCGTCTTTCAGGAGACATCCTGGAAGATGAGTTCAAACCGCTACGTCTTCAGAACGGCGTCTACTTGCAGCTGCACGCTTATATGTTGCGCGTCGCGATCCCGTACGGCCAGCTGAACGCTGCGCGGATGCGTAAGCTCGCCAAAGTCGCCCGCGATTATGATCGCGGCTACGGGCACATGACGACGCGCCAGAACATCCAGTACAACTGGGTCGCGCTGAAAGACATTCCGGACGTGCTTGAAGAGCTTGCCGAGGTTGAGATGCACGCCATCCAGACCTCCGGCAATTGCATCCGCAACGTCACTTCAGACCATTTCGCGGGCGCCACCCAAGACGAGATTATGGATCCGCGTCCTTGGTGTGAGATTATCCGTCAGTGGAGCACCTTCCATCCGGAATTCGCGTTCTTGCCGCGCAAGTTCAAAATCGCTGTCACCGCAGCCGAGCATGACCGCGCCGCCATTCGGGTCCATGATATTGGCCTTCATATGCGTAAGCGCGATGGCGTTGTTGGTTTTGAAGTTCATGTGGGCGGCGGCCAAGGCCGAACCCCGGTTATTGCCGCTCTGGTCAATGAATTTGTGCCTGAGAGCGAGATTTTGGATTATCTCGAAGCGATCATGCGGGTCTATAACCGCTTCGGTCGCCGCGATAATAAATATAAAGCGCGGATCAAAATTCTGGTCACCGAAACCGGCGCTGAAGAGTTTACGCGCCTGGTGGAAGAAGAATATGCGGCCCAGCAAAGCAGCGAAAAGATCGCCCTACCCCAGGCTGAGATTGATCGCATCAATGCCTATTTCGCGCCGCCAGCCTTTGAAGACAAACCAGAAACCAGTGACGGGTTCGAGCGCGCCAAAGCCGCCGACCCCGCCTTTGCCAATTGGGCCAAGGTCAATCTGCACCCGCACAAAGTGCCGGGCTATACCTCCGTCACGATCAGCCTAAAGCCGATTGCTGGGCTGGCGGGGGATGCAACGGACAGCCAGATGATGGTGATGGCACACCTCGCAGAACGGTATGGCTTTGACGATATTCGCGTCACCCACGCCCAGAATGTTGTCCTGCCGCACATCGCGCTGGATGATCTCTATAATGTCTATCGCGAACTCGACGCAGCGGGGCTTGCAACCGCGAATGAAAGCCTGATCACCGATATGATCGTCTGCCCGGGCCTTGATTATTGCAACCTTGCAAATGCACGCTCGATCCCTGTCGGCCAAGAGATCCAAAAAGTCTTTGCCGACCCCGCTTATGAGCAGGACATTGGCAAGCTGCACATCAATATTTCAGGCTGCATCAATGCTTGCGGTCACCACCATGTCGGCCATATCGGCATTCTCGGCGTCGATCGAAAAGGCGAGGAGTATCATCAGATCTCCCTCGGCGGGCGGGCCGATGAAAAGGCGGCCGTCGGACAGATTATCGGCAAAGCGTTGCGGTACGAGGAAGTACCCGGCGCCGTCAAAACCATCGTCGACACCTATCGCGACTTGCGGACGAGCCAGGACGAGAAATTTATTGAAGCGGTCGAGCGTCTCGGCGTCGAACCGTTCCAGGAGGCGATCTATGCCACTGATTAAAAATGGCGCCGAAGCCGAGGACACATGGACCTTTATTGAGGACGGCGCTGAGCTGCCGTCTTCAGGATGTGTAACAGTCTCTTTAGCTAAACTAACAGAAAATTCCAAGACGCTTCTGGGTCGAAATCAGCAAATTGGCGTACGTTTGGCGCCAGCTGATGACCCACACGATCTGACGCCATTCCTCGACCGTATCTCATTGATTGAAATAGACTTTCCGAAATATACGGACGGTCGCGGCTATAGTCAGGCGCAGCTGCTAAGACGGCGTTTGGGCTATGAAGGTGAGCTCCGCGCAGTGGGCCACGTCCTAAGAGATCAGATTCTCTATATGAACCGTTCAGGGTTTGACGCTTATCAGACCACAAGGGCCGACCTACCTAATGTTGTGCAAGCGCTGGAAGAATATTCGGCGTTCTATCAACCCGCCGCGGACGGCCAGACTTCGGTCTTTTCGAGGCGCCACACGAAAGTCTAAGGCGCATGCCATATTCACAGCGGCCGGTTCAAAGTGAACCCGCTCGCCGGATGGACACAAGAAGACGTCCAAGCCTATTTCAAACGCCGCGAACTGCCGCGTCATCCGCTGGTCGCCCAAGGCTATCCGTCGATTGGCTGCTGGCCGTGTACCAAGCCTGCTGAAGACCCGAACGATATTCGATCCGGTCGCTGGGCTGGCCAGGAGAAATCTGAGTGCGGCCTGCATATCGAAAAGACTGAACGCCCGCGCGTTTTCTAAGCCGCCACCCAAACAATCATAATTTCGCCGGAAAGCATGTCATTATCGATGGCATGCTTTCTGTTTTTAGAGCGATCTGTGCGCTGTCGATGATGAGCAGCATGGCTCACGCTGCGTGGGCGATGCCGGCGTCTGATCTGATAGGAGACGCGCTATTACAGGAAGCCTTGATCGCCCAAGCCGACGCGCAGAGCGAGATTGGCAATGATCGTTATCTCAGCGTGATCGACTATCGCGCGCCATCGAATGTCCCGCGCTATTTTCTGATCGACACATCAGACATGACAGCGGAAGCCTTCCTGGTGTCGCACGGTCGCGGCTCGGACCCCGACTATGATGGGATAGCTGATCGCTTCTCCAATATTGAAGGCTCGAAAATGAGCTCCGTCGGGGCGTTCGTTACGGGCAAGACCTACTATGGCGCGCATGGGCTCTCATTGAAGCTGAAGGGTCTTAGCCCGCAAAACGATCTCGCAGAGCAACGCCTGATTGTCGTTCACGGCGCGGACTATGTGAACGCGGATCGCGCGGTTCTTGGGCGGAGCTGGGGATGTCCAGCGCTTGAGCGGACAGTGGCGGAACGCGTGATCCCCCTCATCAAAGGCGGATCTTTCCTATATGTTGTCGGAACGCAGAGGGAAGATTGATCTATGACCGTAGACGAATTTCGCGCCCTGGCCCTGTCGCTACCGCACGCTATCGAGAAACCGCACTTTGAACGCGCGAGCTTTCGCGTCGACGCACCGCGCGGGAAAACCATTGCCACGTTGCTGGAACGCGACGCAACTGCAAATGTCTTTCTGACAATTGAAGAGCAAGAGATGCTGGTCGGTGCAGAACCTCTGGTCTTTTCGAAAGTTCCGAACAAGTGGGGCGACAAGGGCGCCACAACGATAGCTCTCGCCGCCGCGGATGAGATCACCGCCCTGTCCGCCCTAAAAATGTCCTGGCGCCACGCCGCGCCGTCAAAACTTCAAGAGAAATATGGTGAGTTTTAGGGGCGGGCTTTGAAAGCGACGTCCCTCGCCTCCAAAGCCCTGTAGAGTATGCGATCCGAGCGTAGAGTGAGAACCGGATCTGCCCCCCACCCAGCCCCCTGGGAGGAGAAGTGCTCAGAGCTCCTGCGAAAAGCCCCTCGCAAACTCCAGAAAGCAAGAATTTAATTCCCCCACGTCCCCCAAATTGGGGAGCACATTCGACTTTCTTGGATGATAAACTTTACTTGTCGGGCACAAGACTATTTTGTGCATCCTAAATGAAGGAATGCCGCGGGGGACTCGTGCGACAGGACTTAGAGTTTCAACATTTGCAAAAGCAGCTGCTGGAAGCGGTGTTTGACGAGTCAGCTCTTCTCGCGGCCTTGCAGGCCTTCGCCGATTTATGTGACGCACCATACAGTCAACTGATGTTTGCCCATCGCAATCGGACGTTGCTCAGATCAACGTTCTCATCTGAATTGGATGTGGATCTTGGCCCGACGGAGGCGCTTTATCAGGACATCAATCCTCGCGTGCTCGCCACACCGTTCATGCGGAAAGGAGTATCAACGCGGGACAAGGACTTCATTTCCTACGATGACATCGGCAAGGATCAAACCTATCAGGAATTGATCCTACCCGCTGGTCTCGGTCACTTCTCCGGCGTTCCCGTGATTCAAACAGATACGACGATTGCGGGAATCGCTCTGCACCGCCGGATCTCTGATGAAGCGTTCAGCGATGATGATGCGCGGAAGCATGAAATGGCGTCTGCTGCATGCGCACCCGTGCTGGAAATGGCATCGATGGTTGAAGCGCACAATGTTCGAAGCACCCTGGATATTTTCGGTCCCGACAAGGCCGTAGCCATCCTCGATTATAAAGGTTTTTTGCTTGATCAGAATCAACGCTTCGATCAATTGATGCGCGCCATTCGCGCGCCCGCCGACAAGAACAAGATCCTAATCTTGCCCACCAAACGCAAGCGACAAGCTTTGAAGGTCGCGCTGGGGTCCCATATGGGCGTTGTCGGCGGCGCATTCTCATTGTCAGCCAGCGAGTCCAAAACGCGCTGGGTGTGCCGAGTATTTCCCAAACCGGCTTTCACCATTTCCGGTCCCGAAGCTGGTCACGCCCTACTGGTCTGTGAACGCCTGGATCAACCCACCCGCCTGGACCTCGGATTGACGCAAGAGGTTTACGGCCTGACTCTAACCGAAAGCGAAGTCGCGAACGCAATCATTGCAGGAAAAACCGCGCGAGAGATTGCAGATACGAGGCGCGTCTCTCTCGAAACAGTACGATCTCACATCAAGAACCTGCTCCAGAAAACCGAGTCCAGTCGCCAAGTGGAGCTTGTAGTGAAACTGTCGCGACTGACGGATCAGTCTGGCGCTTGATTGGAGATCCGAGATCGGACTATAGCAGGCATATGACTGATCAAATGCCTGACCGCCTGAGCGTAAACCCGAACAGCCCCTACTATGACGAGCAGCTGCTGCTGCACGGCGTAGGGATCCGCTTCAATGGCGAAGTGAAAACCAATGTCGAAGAATATTGCATTTCCGAAGGCTGGATCAAAGTTGCAGCTGGCAAGGCAACGGACCGCAAAGGCAATCCTCTGACGCTAAAGCTGAAAGGCACCGTCGAAGCCTGGCCCGAAGGCCAGGACGACGACTAAAGCCAAACTATTCTGCGGTTGGATCGCCGTAAATCGCCGCACTGGATGCTTCGCGTAGTTCGAGCGGCCCCTTCGGATTGTTATTGTCGAACACCTGCACCATTCCGATGAAGTAGAGCTCATTGACCGGATCGATCCAGAACCAGGTGCTGGCCGCGCCGCCCCAGAAGTAAGACCCTGCGGGCGTTTTGCTTGGCACAGCCTCTGGATCCTCAATCGTGCCCACGGTCAGGCCCATGCCCAGTCCCGGATAAACATCTCCCTGGTTCACGCCGAGCGAGGACAGGTTCTGATCATCTCTCAATACGTTGGTACGCATCAATTCGATGGTTTCGGGCTTCAGGATCCGAGCGCCGTCGAGTTCGCCCTGATTGACGAGCATCTGAGCGAACCGGCCGTAATCATCCATCGTGGAGACCAGACCTCCGCCGCCGGATTCAAAGTTCACAGTTTCCTGGCGGAACTGCACGCTCGGAAACGGCACGGGTACCATGGCGCCCGTCTCCGGATCGAACCCGTACACCTCACTCAGGCGATGATAATCCTCTTCCGGCACGTAGAACCCGGTATCGACCATGCCGAGCGGTCCGAACAGGCGGGTCTGCAAGTACTCGCCAAAACTCTGGCCTGAGAGCTTCTCAATAATGTGGCCCTGGATATCCATGCCGACGCTGTAGAACCAGGCTTCGCCAGGTTGGAACAGAAGTGGGATCGCTGCCGTCTGATCGATAAAGGTCTGTAGGTCCGGCGACTCAAGCACTTTCAAATCTCGAAACGCGCTATTCACCGGGTCGGCGCCGCTCAAGCCATAGCCGAAGCCAGACGTATGGCTCATCAGTTCACGCATGGTTGGCTGCCGCTCGAGGTCGACCAGGATCGCGTCACCATTCTCGTCGACACCGCCGAGAACCTTTAACTGCTCGAATTCAGGGATAAATTTGGACACGGGATCATCGAGCTCGAATTTGCCGTCTTCGTAGAGCATCATCATGGCGACGCCGGTGATCGGTTTCGACATGGAATAGATCCGATAGATTGTGTCATCCTCGATCGGCAAACCCTGCTCTAGTCCACGAAGCCCGGCATAGTAATCGCTGACGACCTCTCCCTTTTGAGCCAGCCTCGTGTGAACCCCATAGAGGCGTCCGTCTCTTATATAGTCGCCCATCGCTGTTTCGATGGCGGCAACGCGCGCCTCATCAAACGTTAGGGCGGGCGCGACCGCGGTTTCGACCACAGGTTCAACTGTTGCCTCGACCACCGGCGGCGCGTCTACCACAACAGGGTCAGTTGCGACGTCGGTTGTCGCGCACGCTGCGAGCACGCTCAGCGACAGGCCAGCCAACAAAAGCGAACGAACAGGTTTGATAATCACGGGCACAATCCTCCTAGGTTTAACGGAGACATGTGGCACGCTGGGGTGGACGGCAAGCCCTTCCGTCGCGCGCGGGAGGATTTGTGATCAGGCGCGCTTAAAGCCCATATTGTCGATCAGCCGCGTTTTGCCCATCCAGGCCGCGGCAAGCACGCGACCTTCAAACCCTGGTGCGACAGCACCGTCTGGCAAATCCTGCAGGCTCATTGGATCCACGGCGCTCACATAGTCGAGCTTATCAAACCCTGCGGCCTCAATTCTGGCGCGCGCCTCAGCAAGCGCCGCGTTCACTGATACACCGAGCGACAGACGACACGACGCGCGATGCAGAGCGCCGCTCATGACATTGGCTTTTGCGCGCTCCTCAGCTGACAGATACAGGTTGCGGGAAGACTGAGCGAGCCCGTCCGCGTCACGCACGGTTTCACCGCCGATCACGTCGATTGGAAAGCCCAGATCGCGAACCATGCGGCGGATGATCTGAAGCTGCTGGTAGTCTTTCTCGCCAAACACCGAAACATCCGGCTGAACGTGGACAAACAAGCGAGCCACCACCGTTGCCACACCGTAGAAGAAGTGAGGACGATGTACGCCGTCGAGCAAATCAGACATCTCCGCCACACGGACATTGGTGACAGATCCGTCTGGGTACATCTCCTCCACGCCTGGCAGGTAGACGATGTCTGTCCCGACCTCCGTCAGCCGCGCAATATCAGCCTCCTCGGTGCGCGGATAGGTATCCAGGTCTTCGCCAGGGGCAAACTGGGTCGGGTTCACGAAGATACTCACCACGGTGATATCGCAGGTCTCGCGAGCTCGTCTGACAAGAGAGATATGGCCATCATGAAGCGCGCCCATGGTTGGCACGAAACCGATCCGGCGACCGGCTCGGCGATGTTCACCGAGCACCCTGCGAAGGTCGGCAAGCGTACGAAGTCTAAGCGGCATATTCGTCATCGCGCCCTGCTTTAGAGCAGAAGCGGTGGGCGATCTACGGTTTATTTCTGTGCCTGTGCATCTCTCCGTGCTCCACACTTCGAACGCGGTTTCCCGAGCGTTTCAAATTGAATTGTTACAAATTCGTGTGGTTAACGCGCCATTAACCGTTTGGGGCGAAATTTTAGCGCATGAGAAAGCACATCCTTCCCCGCTTCAAGTCGCTGCTCAGTGCAGCATGTGCCGCGCTTTATACTCGCCAGGTGAAGCCCGCCCCCTCTGACCTCAAGCACGAGCCGGCAGTGCCGGACCTTGGGCCAGATGATGAAGCTTGGTTGTTTGATTCTGATGCGGCGTATGAAGCCACGCGTGTCGAGCTTTCAAATGACATGAATGCGCTGGCGGATGACCTTTCCGACCTTCGTGAGGCTCTGGCCCTGATCCATGGTGAAACGCCATTCCCGGTTGAAGCGACGACGCTCAAGCCATGCTCTGTCGTGCATCACGACGATGTGCTTTTCGACGGCGAAGTCGAAGCGCCGTTCATTCCAGCGCAGGAAGAAGTCAGCGGCGGCGAAGGCGTATACCTCTTCGGAGATGCCCCAACCTTCCAGGACGAGGCGCCTGCTCAACAGCACGCGGCCTGATGACCTAGAAAAGAGGCGCCCCGGCAATGCCCGACGGACATGGACATATAGGCGATTCCGCCGACACACTTACACTTTCGATCCCGGCACAAAAACAGTGCCGGGTTGTTGTTGTAGGTAACGAAAAAGGCGGCGCCGGAAAGTCCACAGTATCTGTGCATCTTGCGATCGCCCTGATGCGCATGGGATTGAAAGTCGGCGTCATCGATCTCGACGTTCGTCAACGCACGCTGACACGCTATCTCGAAAACCGCATGCGTTGGATGCAATCAACCGGTGCGCAGCTTCCGATGCCGGAGATTATCCGCGTCGATGCAAGCTCTGAGCGCGATCTGGATATTGCCGAGAAAGAAGAGACCGAGCGGTTTCATACCTCTCTCGAACGCCTCAAAGAAGTCTGCCAGGTGGTGATTGTCGACGCGCCCGGCGGCGATACGTACCTGTCGCGGATCGCGCATATGGCCGCCGATACTTTGGTTACGCCGCTGAATGACTCCTTCGTGGACTTTGACCTGCTAGGAGATGTGAACCCTCAGACGCTTGAAGTCCTGCGGCCGAGCTTTTACTCCGAGATGGTCTGGCAATGCCGCAAGAGCAAAGCACGCACCTCACGCCAACCGATCGACTGGATCGTGATGCGCAACCGCGTTTCTCCTCTCGAAGCCCGCAACAAACAGAAAGTGGGCGAAGCACTTTCCAACCTGTCCAAACGGATCGGTTTTCGCCTGGCTCCGGGCTTGTCCGAGCGGGTAATCTATCGCGAATTGTTCCCCGCCGGACTAACGCTGCTCGACCTGACCGAAAGTGGCTCCAACGTTTCTTTCACGATGAGCCACGTGGCCGCGCGGCAGGAGCTCAGAGATCTGGTGATTATTCTGCAAATCCCTGAACTCGCCGGTACGGAAATCTCCTTCTAGGCGGGTTACCAGCCAAACCGCACGCCAGCGCGCGCCCCTATTTCACCTCGATCTGGCAAAGTTCCGATCGCTGCATTGGCTGAGATATTTCGGCCGAGCCGTGCTGCGCCTGAGAACGCTACCGCATCATGCCCGTCAAAATGCCCCCAGTTTGCAGAGAAGGCGACGCGCTCATTCGACTGCAGCCAGGTCGATCCAGCCAGCGCGTTCGCAATCGCGATGCCCGCGCTGTTCTTCTCGATATTCTCTTGCGCGTGGACAAACTGAGATGTCAGTGTATCGACCGTCAGATCGAGCTGCTCAAACTCTGTTTGCATTTGCTGGAGGCTCGCCTCGGTATTTGCGATGCGGGCCTGATTTTGACTGATCGTCGTCTGCACCGTCACTAGCTCCGCACTGTGCGTTGCTACCGATTGCGCATTCTCCTGGATCAGAGCCTGATGAGAGACAATTTCGGTTTCGGTCGTGGACAATCGAGTATCATGATCGACCATCTCGGCCTCTGCCGTCTCGAGCCGACCCTCGTGATCAACCATCATTGTCTCAGCCGATTTGAGCCGGTCTGCGTGGTCCACCACAACGGCCTCCGTCGTCGAGATACGATCATCATGACCAATCAGGATCGTCTCTGACGCCGCTATCCGGTCGTCATGCTCAACCATTTCCGTCGCCATCGCACCGAGCGTGCTCGCCTGCGTGTTCAACCGATCCTGATGCTGGGTCAGGGTCTCAGCGTTTTGATCGATGTCACCCCGGTTGCGGGAGACCTCAGTGGTGTTTGCGGCCACGTTTTCAGTATTGGAGTCGATATCGTCGCGCTGATCTATCAGATCTGCTTGGGCTTCATCAATCGCGCTACGATTGGCAGTTATCTCAGTCCGGTTCGCGCCGATGGCTCCGGTATTGATGTCGATCTTCTGCTGCGTCGCCGAGTTGTTAAGCTGAAGCGCGGAAATTTGCGCCGCGTTGCTATTGGACCGTTGGGTGTTCGCAGTAATCGCAGATGTATTGGCACTGATCGCGGCGCCATTGTCCTCAATCGCCTGCGCATTATCGGCGATGCCCCGCTGGTTGACCCCGATCGCGTCCGTATTGTCGCCAATAGCGTCACGGTTATCGTCGACGTCCTGGCGCAAACCGCCAACACTTGTCTGAAGGGAGTCTAACTCCTCAGTGTTACGGGTGATCGCACCTTGGTTTTCAGTACCCACACGCGCATTCGCATCGATGCGGCTCGCATTAAGCTCGATATCGTCCTCAGCGGCGTCGAGAAGACCGCGCGTATCGATGATCTCGCTCAAGCGTTGCTCGATGACCGCGCCTTGATCGCTCACCGCCTGGTTCAGGGCCGAGACGGATTCATTCGTCGCGGTGAGGGTTGAATTCGTCTGATCAATCCGCGACGAGTTCGCGGCGGCTCGATCCATCACTTGATCGATTTGCGCAGCATTTGAAGACGACACTCGCTTCACATCAGAAATCTCTGCCTCGACATCTCCCAGCGTTCCCCGCAGCGCGGAGATCGAGGTGGTGTTCGTATCGACTGCGGTCTGGATTTGGCCAAGCTCATCGTTCGTTTGATTGATTGCGACCGCATTCGCGTAAACATCAGCGTCAATCGCTTCGAGTTCTGTCTTGTTGTCTATGACATCATCCGCGAGAGCGCTGATATCATCGTTCGCGGCCGCCGCGAGCGTCGCGTTCTGATCGATTTGGGACTGGAGCCCGGAGATCGTGCTCCCGCCGTCCGTCGCGAGGTTTCCCGCGGAATCAACCGTCACCAGCTCCAACGCGCCCGATTGCCGGTCCCGTGACGTCTCACTGACCAGACCGGGCATGGTGTAGGTGTTCAAACTCGTACCGAACATGAACTGGTAAGCTTTACTGGTGACGGCCCCTGACCCAAGAGCGACAGATTGAGCAGCGTTCGATTTTGCGTTCGTGCCAAGCGCCAGCCCACCTTCGACATACGCCTGGCTGCCATGACCAATCGCGATCGTATATTCGCGCGTCGCCACTGAATCGCCGCCGATCGCAATCGCCTCATCATTAAGGGCCCGCGCTGCTGTAGCGTCACTGTACACAGCAATATATTTGCTCGCGGTGTCGATTTGATTCGAGAGCGAAGTGTCCAGTTGGGAAATCGTCTGCGCGATTCCAGAAAACTGCGTCTGATGAGCCGTCAGCGTGGATTGCTGTTGAGTTAAGGAAGCGGCGTTCGCGCTGACACTGTCTTCAACGGTTTCCAACTGCGCGACGTTGACTGCATCATAGTCGTTGAGACCGGCGGCAATATAAGTCAGTCGCCTTCGCAGCGTCTCATCAACTTCGGTCGTCAATGGATCATCTGACCGACCGAATGACACCGTAGCAACTTCGCTCGCGACCGATTTCGCGCCGAGCGCGACGGAGTCCAGAGCATTGGCCTTGGCATATGCTCCGAGCGCCGTGGCATAGTTTCCGTTTGCATCGCTGACAGCTCCAATCGCCGTGCCAGCAAAGGCATATCCGTCAACTTCGGCCTGATATCCAAGCGCCGTTCCAATGTCAGCGCCGACCCCGACATGAGAATCGGTCCCGATTGCTACAGAATCGTTTGCTTCAGCTTCAGCGTCGGTTCCAATTGCGATGGCACCTTCCTTCGAGGCGAGCGCGTTTTTCCCGATCGCGATCGCGTCTTCGCCAGGTGCGTCAGCCTCGCCCTCATCGCTGTTAATGTCGATCAGTTCTGAGCGTAAGTCGCCAATCGTCTGGGCCTGCGCCGCAGGCGAATTTAGCCAGATCACAGACAAAGCTGAGGTTACGAATAACGGTGTTTTCACGTGAATACTCCGAACAAGTATCGAGAGCGCCGCCCCGCCCGTACGCACGATTGCTACGGACCAGTCCCAAGGTTGGTCGCGTTAAAGTGAGGCCCGATGCGTCCGGAAGTCATTGTCCGGGCGTCTCAAGCTTCTTTTCTGAGCATCTCAACCACAATCAAAGATACTCGGCTAAGATGTTGTATATATTGTGATAATACTCGACTTGAAGACGAATCTACCAGCTTGCTCAACGTTTCATTCGTCTCGCTAGATCTTTCTCATGACCCGGCAATGTAGGACTGTGGAACGCCTTTGCGCTCTAAGCTGAACCAATTGAGCATTGGATCGCTCACCGGATGGCGAGCTTCACCATCCATATCCGCCTGATAACCAGTTTTGAACAATGAACCCGGCGGGCGCCCAAATGCCAGTTTCACGGCACGGTTGAAGTTCGCGTCTGAGGAAAACCCCCACCGTTCCGAGACCTGGCTAAGCCGTCCGCGGCGGATGCCAGCCGTTGCGAGATCCCATATCGCGGAAAACAATCGCCGGTCCTGAATGCGACGACGCACGCCGCCATCCAGCTCAAACATCCGATACAATGTCGCGCGCGACATATTGAACAGCTCGCAGATTTGGCGGGGGCCAAGATTGGGATCCTCGAGATGTGTGTCGATATATTTACGGATCAGATTGCGTCGTCCGGTCCACCACTCTTCCCGATCCGAGACCGGGGTCCAGGACTCCTGGATCTCCGATTTCAGTAGAGTGATCAGATTTTCAAGGTCAAACGTTTCGTCGCCGTCTTTTGCGAAGTATCGGTCGAGACGCAGCGCAAGCTGGCGTCCGCGCTGGGAGTCGACGTCCATCATAATAGGCGCGACAGGATCCGCATCGGTTAGACCGAGTTCTGATCTTGGGATCATCACTTGCTCGATTTCCGCATTGTGATGGCTACCGCGAAACCTCTGCTTAAAGTCAGTAATCGTGATCATTCCAGGGCGGTGCACATAGTTAGAGTCGGAAAACTCGATCGCAGCGAAACCAGAATGCAGCCGCTGAACTGAAACAACCCCGCCTGAAAGGTCTAACTGCGCGTGACTATGTCGGAACAATTCGCACCCGGTCGCGAACCGAGCACCGACGACGCCGCTTCGAGTCGTGCTCATAAACATGTTGGTGCCATCCGGTCGCCGCGGGTGTAACAGATTTATCGAATGGGTGGGGGCCCATAAGTCGAGCCGTTCCTGCATCGACACGGCCCGCATATCCCAAACAGCGAGTTTGCCCAACCCGGTTTGCCCGGTTTGAACGTTCGACGCGGCAGCGTCAGGAGCTTTGAGAACTAGTTGCATATTTCAATGAGTATCCGAATTTCAGACCCCTGAAATTCTCATCACGTCTCAAACTTTGAAGAGTTCACACAGTCTAGGAAACTATTCAAAAACAATTCAAATCCATTTTTGCCTCAATTACAAATATTGAGACGTTTGGATAATGACGATCGATAGTAGATACCATAGTCAGGTTGTGTGCGGCGGGGATCAAACCTCTTTGCACACGTGAATAGCTCTTAACTTTCTTTTGGTTGCGGTAACTAACGTCCCCTAGTACTCACGTGACCAGAAGATGCGCCTTGGCCGTTTACGCAGTCGGTCAAGGCGCAATTTTTTTGCGCATGCGTTTGAAACTACCAAACGCTCCAGACTGCGATCCAAGCAACAAATTTTGATCAAGTTGGGTGTCGCGTTCGCTCCGTCAGGTCCATCGACTTTATATCGAGCGCGCGACCGCTCGATACGCATCCTGTTGTCCCTGCTTTAACTCACGCACCGTCCTTTGGCGCGACTCCGCATAAGATTTGAGATGTATAGGTGTGGCTGGGACCGGATTACCAAACAAAGCATTGGGAGCGACACCAAATACATTTCGAACGGCCCGATTGAAATTGGCGCCCGACGAAAACCCCCATTCATCCGCCGCCTGACTGATGGCACCGCGCTGGGTCGGGGTTTGGGAGATCTGTGCGACTGCCCGATAGAGTCGCCGCTCATTTATGTACTTTCTGACCCCACCGTCATTTTCAAATATCCGGTAGAGCGACGCTCGCGAAACGCCGAATTCCTCAAGCAGAGACAAGGTCGAGAGATCAGGGTTCCTGAGATTGGATTCGATATGCAGACGGATGACATCCCCCAAGGCTTCCCGGGCTTGCATCCTCACATCCTGAGGGGCACGCTCTCCGAGCAAGGCAAGCTTCAAGCATGACTTGAACCGATCGAGTCTGGCGAAATCGATGGCCTGAACGTCGTCCATCATTTGCGAGAAGAAGAAGTCAAATTCAGACTCAAATAGTCGCCCAATCGGCGATCGACTATTCATCTGCAGTAAGGGTTCCCCCATGGCCGGATCAAACCCAACGCTTTGGCGATTAAAATAAATCAGTTGGTAGACGGCCGGCGTTTGTATCGCCTCAAATGGTCTCGACGCGTCGCGCAACGAGATCAAGCCTAGGCGCATACTGAATGGCGTCTCGCCTGTCCGTCCCATGCCATGCCCCTCAAGATATCTATAGATGAATAGCATGTCCCCCGTTTCTCGGATGTGTTTCTGGTCGTGAACATGGGTGTTGCCATCCATGATCCTTTGATCGAACCTGAAACAATCAGCGTGCCAGGATTGATTGACGTAGAAACCTTTACACCGGGTGGTGTGCAGCGCTCTCAAGTCGAAGAGACTCTCGCAACGTTCCCATGCGTGCCGCGAATAGGACGCGCGATACTCGCTCAGGACAGAAACAGTATCCCCAGCATGATTATGGGCTTCGTCCCTCACGTCCACACTCCCGTTTAGCTCTTTATCTGCGCCGAAAATCCAGCGCTTATTCGAGAACCTTATCTCGAGCATCAGGGGTTGTTTATTGTCACTGAGTCTCAAACTCAGCCATTAAGGATCAATCAGGAGCCGAACACTCCTGCGGCCCGAACCCGTCGCACGCCATGAATTTCTAACAAGGAACTAAGAGTAATCAGCAATCCGGCTGAGCAAACGCCCGCGAAACTCAAAAAAGCTCGCGCCGCGGATTTTGACGGTTTCGCCAGCGCGCACGCCATTTGGCAGGTCGACGGCGGCCTTGCCCTCAAACTCGATCTCAGCCGAAGCTTTCCCCTCGCCAATGATCAGGTTTATCAGGCGCTGCCGGCGATAGGAGAACGCATTGCCCGACAGGCGCGCCACTTCGCCCATCTGATCACGGCCCTCCAAACGCATGGATTGGCTGGCATTTGAGATGTTCTCGAAGATGACATCCTCGGTCACGCAATCGAGCATGCCCTCTATGTCACGCTCATTGTAACTCTGGATGTAACGATTGATGATGTCTTCGTGCATGGCCGCCATCTCCTTGCCATCTAGATTGGGTTTAACCGATTCTTTTCAACACGTCCGTTTAGTTGCGCTGCAGCATAAGCCGTGACATAGGGCAGGACTGAATTTTCCAAGGAGGCAGGCGATGGCTTTGCGCGTGGCAATTGTAGGAGCAACCGGCAATGTTGGACGAGAATTGTTCAACATTATGGATGAACGCAATTTCCCCGCTGACAAGGTTCATGCGGTCGCCTCACGCCGGTCTCTGGGCCGCAAATGCTCCTATGGCGACAAGACCATATTGTGCGAAGCGCTGGATGATTTCGATTTCAGCAAGGTCGATCTTGTCCTGATGTCTGCCGGCGGCAGCATTTCGAAAGAGTGGTCCCCCAAAATCGCCAAAGCCGGCGCTATCGTGGTCGACAATTCCAGCGCCTGGCGCATGGATCCGGATGTCCCGCTTGTGGTGCCGGAAGTAAATGGCGAAGCCGTGCTCGGCTATGGCAAGAAGAACATCATCGCCAACCCGAATTGCTCCACCGCGCAGCTCGTGGTCGCGCTGAAACCCTTGCACCAGGCGGCGGGGATCAAGCGCGTCGTCGTGTCGACGTATCAATCTGCGTCTGGCGCGGGCAAGGCCGGCATGGATGAATTGTGGACCCAGACCAAGGGCATGTTTGTGAATGACAAACCGACGCCGGATGTTTTCTCCAAGCAAATCGCCTTCAATGTCATCCCCCAAATCGACGTCCCGATGGAGGACGGCTCTTTCAAGGAAGAGTGGAAGATGCGGATGGAGACCAAGAAAATCATCGACGAGTCGATCGAGCTGGTAGCCACTTGTGTCCGCGTTCCGGTCTTTGTTGGCCATTCCGAAGCCGTGAACGTGGAATTGGAAGACCCGCTGAGCGTCGAAGATGCACGCGAATTGTTCCGCAATGCGGACGGCGTCCAGCTGATCGACAATATCGAAGAAGATCAGTTCGTTACGCCAATCGAATGCGTTGGCGAATGGGCGAGCTATGTCAGCCGCGTTCGCAAGGACCCGACAGTTGAGAATGGCATCATCTTCTGGAACGTCTCGGACAATCTCCGCAAGGGCGCCGCCCTTAATGCCGTCCAGATCGGTGAAGAACTGATCAAGCGCGGCGTTCTGAGACCTGAAGCCGTTCTGACCTAAGGCCCGGCGCGCGTGCCCAGCCTGCTCTTTGTCTGCCTCGGCAATATTTGCCGCTCACCTGCGGCAGATGGGATCGCTCAATCACACTCGAAACAGCGCGGCCTGGACTGGCGGATCGACAGCGCCGGCACAGGCGCGTGGCATGTCGGTAAGACGCCAGACGAACGCATGATGATGGCCGCCGCCGCGCGCGGGATGGACTTATCTCCGCTCCGCGCACGTCAGGCGGAACCGGACGACTTTTTCCGCTTCGACCACATCTTCGCCATGGACGAGACCAATCTCGCCGACCTGGAACAAATCCGCCCTGCCGGAGCCATTGCAAGTCTGAGCCTGTTCCTCGAACATGGCGGCGTTCCTGACCCCTATTATGGCGGCGCAGATGGGTTCGAGCACGTGCTCGATCTCATTTCCGCGCGGATGGAAACGCTGTTCGATCGCCTGCAGCAAGACTGATGTAAAAACCCTGCAGAGGCCCGCTTTTTCCCCTTGCACCGGCTCCTGATTTGCGGTTTATGGCGGCTTCGGTCGCGACAGCGGCTGACATACCCATAGGATGCGGGCGTAGCTCAGGGGTAGAGCACAACCTTGCCAAGGTTGGGGTCGAGAGTTCGAATCTCTTCGCCCGCTCCAAATTGATCATATACTACTTCGATACATAGTAGGCGCGGCGCCCAGCCAGGCGCCTTGTGAGGAGCCCCTCTGACCGAGCATACGTTGTTGTCAATTTGCAACATTGTCCGGACATTTCTGATCCGTGATTTCACCTAGGCTTGTCAATTCATCCTAAATGAGCTCAACCAAATGGTATATCATTTAGTTGATGTGGAAATAGCTTTGCGTGCTGAGGATCGCGCTGGCGCAAAGGGAGATAAGATTGTCCAAATCATTTTTGCTAGCGGGCGCAACCGCGCTCGCATTTACGAGTTTTGTTATACCCGCGCACGCTCAAGGCGTAGAGGACGAACCCGAAGCCAGACAAGACGTCGTTGTGATCACCGGCCGGAAGAAAGAGGAAACGCTTCTCGAAGCTCCGATTTCGGTTTCCGCTTACTCGGCTGAATTGCTCGAATCCTTCGGCGCTGTGAACGCAAGGGATGTGGCCGACCTGACCCCCGGGCTTCAAATCGCGGGGGATTTTGGTCGATCGGGCGAACGTCCAGTTATTCGCGGGATCTCCAACCTCCGGACCGAAACGGCCCAGCCCGTCGGCCTGTTTATCGATGGCGTCTATGTGCGCAACGGGATCATTTCCGAGATTCTCGACAACGTCGAACGAGTTGAGGTTCTGAAAGGCCCGCAAGGCGCACTTTACGGCCGCTCCACCTATGGCGGCGTGATCAACTATATCTCGAAAACCCCAAGTGACGAGTTCGAAGCGAGCTTCTCTGGGACCTATGCCGAGCATGATCAGGCAGAGTTTACGGCGCGCGTTTCCGGTCCGGTTGCCGATGGTTTCAATCTCGCCGTCGGGGGCCGGTATTACGAGTATGGCGGTGAGTACGACAACACCAACGCGAACTCGGATGCGCGTGATGTCGGCGAAGAAAAGACCACAGCCGTCTATGGCGCGATCAATTTTCAGCCTCCGCAAACGCCGCAATTAGAAGCCAATTTCCGCGCCTATTATTCCAAGGATGAAGACGGTCAGTTTGCCGGGCAATTGTTTGATTCCACGTTTAACAATTCGGTCGCCGCAGGCGGAACTGCATGTCCTGAGGTTATCCGCTCCTATTTCTGCGGTGAGGCTTCCACGCCGAGCAGCGTGAACATTGCGACGTCAGCAGATCAGGGGCAAATCGTGTCTCCTTTCTTTGGCGGAATTGGCGCAGCCTGGGATTTCCGGGCTGGTCTGGATCGAGAAATCCACCGCGTCACCGGCGACGTCACTTATGATTTCTCCGAGAATCTGTCGCTGACCTATATGGGCGGCTTCACATCTGAAGAAACCCAAACGGTCACCAACCAATCTTACTCAGGAACAATTGTCGGCAATTCATTTGGCTCGTTCCCGTCTGCCTGGGTAACTGACGATCAGGCCGAACGTGACTACTGGTCTCATGAATTGCGCCTCAACGGGACAATCAATGACCAGATAGACTGGATCCTTGGCGCCTTCATCTACGATGAGGAATCGTCTGGAATCGATCGCGATATCTTGCAGCCGACCTACGGATTTGATGGAGAGCGCAGCAACGAAGAGAAGGCGATCTATGGCGCGATTTCCTTCGATGCGACCGAACAACTCTCGTTCGGGCTGGAAGGCCGCTATTATGAAGAAGACGTCGGTGTTGTCACAGCCGTGGCAAATGCACGTGGGCGAGAGCTCGACGCAACGTTTGATGGGTTCACCTATCGCGCCACCGCGGACTACACATTCGCAGACGGCACGCTGCTTTATGGCAGTGTCTCTACCGGCAACAAAGCAGGTGGATTTAACACAAACGTCAATCCAGACGATCCAGTCGAAGCGCCGTTCTCTTCTTTCGATGAAGAAATCTCGACGCAGTACGAAGTCGGCCTCAAAGGGCAGTATTTCGACAATCGCCTGCGCCTTTCAGGTGCCCTCTATCGCATTGATCTCGAGGATCAGCAGATCAGTCAGGTCGTAATCCTCAACGAAGGTACGCCGCAACAAGTCCAGGTCACCGTCGTTCTGAATGCCGGTAAGACCGAAATAAACGGTCTCGAAATCGACGGGCAGTTTGACGTGACCGACAACTTCACGGTCGGGGCGGTTTATTCTCGTGCCGATGGTGAGTTTACCGAGGGTTCCGATCCGACGCAGGCAACCATCCTGCCATCCGACACGATTGTTGGCTTCAGCGTGCCACGCGTACCGAAAGATACCGCGACCGTCATGGCGAATTATACGTTCCAGGATGTCGGCGGCTGGACGCCGAACCTGCGTGTGGACGGGATCTACCGTTCGTCACAATATGCTCAGGTTCAAAATCTGATCGAGACCGGCGAAAGCTTCAAAACCAATCTCCGCCTTTCTCTGGATCACGCGGACTCGAATACGGAAGTAACGCTCTGGGGACGCAACATCCTTGATGATGACGCCCCGATCGGTGTGTTCCGTTACGTGGATCCGGGTGACTTCCGGTTCTTCGCTCGCGCGCACGTCTCTTTCCTGCCGCGCGGACAACAGTTTGGCGTGACCGTACGCAAGGAATTCTAGTCTCTGCGGTGCACATTAAAAATGGGGCGAGCTTTTTAATCATGGAAGCTCGCCCTTTTTGCATCCGTCGTCAGCGCTGGCAGCAATTCTCCGGTGATCGCAACGGGATAGCTTGATTTTCAGCACGCGAGCTCTGTACAGTTCAGCAACACCAGAAAAGCCGGAAGGCAGATCGCGCCCGATACGCTGGTCCGATCCATAAACGGAGAGATTCATGAAACGCACCCTAGGCGCCATCGCCGCGCTGACCGTCACCTTTCAGGCCCCGGCCCTCGCAGATGGCCATCAAACGCTGTTACAGAACGCGTCGGTGATTGATGTGGAAACCGGAAGCATCACCGAAGACCAGAACGTCCTGATTGAGGACGGTATGATCATGGCGATCGGCTCACGTGTTCGCGCGAATGGATCGGCAACCCGCATCGATCTGGACGGGGCGTACCTTCTGCCCGGCTTGACTGATAGTCACGTCCACCTGACCAGCCGAGCTGACAAACACGGCCTGCGACGTCTCACAGTTTCAACCCCGCGCGCCGCCATTAGCGCCGTCGCAAATGCCAAGATCACGCTGGAAGCCGGCTTCACAACGGTGCGGAATCTCGGATCTCCCGGATTTGCGGATATCGACCTTCGTAAAGCCATTGATGAGGGTGAGGTTCCCGGCCCGCGCATTCTCGGCGCTGGTCAGAGCCTCAGCATTACCGGCGGTCATTGCGGCGATGCCACGTCCCTGCCCTATGAAGACAAGGTTGAAGGACGCGCCGCAGATGGCCCTTGGGCAGCGCGGCAGAAAGTCCGCGAGAACAAGAAATATGGCGCCGACGTTATCAAGTTTTGCGCCACTGGCGGCGTTCTGTCTCCCAACACCACGATCAATGCCCAGCAATTCACTTTGGAAGAAATGAAAGCCATCACCGACGAGGCGGCGGCGCTTGATCTGAAAGTTGCGGTTCACGCGCATGGCCCCCGCGGCATTCAATCTGCGCTCGATGCCGGAGTCGACTCCATCGAACATGCAAGCATGATCACTGATGCCAGCATCGCACAAGCAGTGAGCCAAGGGACGTACCTCTCGATGGACGTCTATGTATCGGACTATATTCTCTCAGAGGGAGAAGCCGCAGGGATATTGGCAGAGTCACTTGCCAAAGAACGGCAAGTCGGGCGCTTTCAACGAGAGCGATTCAAAGCTGCCGTGGAAGCCGGAGCAAACATCGCCTTCGGAACGGACGCCGGCGTGTATCCCCACGGCACCAATGCGCGGCAGTTCGCTAAAATGGTCGAGTGGGGCATGACACCGCTACAAGCCATACAGGCTTCGACCATCGGAAATGCTGACCTTTTCGGCATGTCTGACGAGATCGGCTCCATCACTGTTGGCAAATATGCTGATCTGATCGCGGTTCCTGAAAACCCGTTCGGCGATGTCTCTGTGTTGGAGCATGTCGACTTCGTCATGAAGAATGGAGACGTCTACAAAAATGAGTTGGCTGACTGAGCGCGCCAAATCGAAACCGTTACAAAGCAAAACGGGCAGTCCCTAAGGACTGCCCGTTCTTTTTGGTCTGTGAAAGACGTCTGAGCGTCTTATTCACCGAACTTGTAATTAAAGCGAACACCGACAGCGCGCGGCGCACCGAGCGTCGCATAATGCGTCCGCACAGTGACAGGGTTGCCGTCATTGTCCGAGACGATCTGATTGCTCAGAGGCGTGCCGACAAAACCTGTTTCGATGTACTGGTCGAACAGATTGTTGACGTACAGTGAGGCCGTCCAGCTATCCGTCACGTAGGTTGCGTTGACGTTCGCAACACCGAATGACTTCAGAGTAACTGAATTTCCTCGACCGCCCGTGCGTGTCAGAACATCGCCCTGCCAAGCATAACCACCATTGAAGACCAACTCGTCGCCATTGTTGAGCGGCTTCGTATAGTCAGCAAAGAACGAGTACTGCGTCT
Source organism: Hyphomonadaceae bacterium (assembly GCA_043513745.1). GTDB lineage: Bacteria > Pseudomonadota > Alphaproteobacteria > Caulobacterales > Hyphomonadaceae > Henriciella. The sequence continues at coordinate 2,126,425 of CP121341.1, read as the reverse complement.
CTGGCGAGCCAGGAAGACGGTCACCCGTGCGGCCGTCTTCAAACGCAGTGCCAAATCCTGGAGGTGTAATGGTCCGGACCAGGAATGGAACATCCTCGGTCAGTTCCGTATCGGAAACCGACAGCGCCCCTCGCAGGTTCAGAGCGTCGTTGACGGCCCAGGATCCCTGCAATTCAAGTCCAGTCGATTCTGCACCAGCAGCGTTGATGGTGATTGGAATGTTTGCGTTCACCGTCGCTGAATCAACCTGCGGGTCAACCCAATCGACGTAGTAGAGCGCACCGTTTAGCGTCAGCGCGCCATCAAGCCACGTCGTTTTCGCACCAATCTCATAATTGGTGGTCTGGTCCGGGCCAAACTGACGCTCATCAAATTGCGCGATATCGCCAGGGTTCGGACCGAACTGCTGACCTGGTGCGAGCGCACAAGAGCCTTGGGTTCCGTTCGGGTCAAACGTCGGGCAAGGGCCAAGGCCGTTCGAGTTACCGATCCGATAGCCTTCGCTGACCGTGAAGTAAGCCAGGAAATCATCGGTGATATTATACGACGCGTTAAACTTGTACAGGAAGCCGTCATCGGCCTGACCAAGACTTGGGTCAAACGGCTGAGAACTGATTTCGCCCAGCGAACGTGGCACGAAGCCAAGATCGAACAATGGGAAGTCAACCGCGCTGAATTCTTCCAGCTCGTAATCGTACCAACGCGCACCAACGGTGACGTTCAACCGATCCGTAATGTCGTAACCGAGTTCACCGAAAATCGCGGTTTCGGTCAGCTCAGAATACGCTTGCGAGAAATACTCGAGATCGTCTGGACGATCGACCAGGAAAGTGAACCCAAGCGTGTTGATCGCATAAGTATCGTATCCAGGAGTGAACTCGGATGACGATCCAACAGTTTCATTCTTGGAGTAGAAGCCACCAATAATCCAGTCGAATGGACCATCATGCTTCGAAACCAGACGAACTTCCTGTGTGAAAGTTTCTTCTTCGCCAACTTCGTGCGTGATCGACGCAAATGCTGGGAAAAGCTCGTAGGAATACTCGAGCGAGATAAGCAGATCGTTCTGATCGCGCATACCGTCATCTTCGAAAGTAGACAGACCCGTTGCTGAAGTCAGCTCAGCAAACCCTAGATCCGCGGTCACTTCCAATGCCAGCAAATCATTGGTGATTTCATTTGGCTCAGGAACTCGCTTAGCATTTTCGAACGCGCCAGCGCGGAAAATGTTGGCAAGGGCGCCCGGATAAACCGCGCGCTGAGATGAGATCCGACGACCACCGACATCCACATTCTGATAGTAGTAGGTCAGCGTACCATCGAGCCAATCAGTTGGCGTCCAACGCGCAGCAATACGTCCGGAAAGCGCTTCTTCGCTATCTACGTCTGTTGCGCTGCGCAGATTCGCCGAAACGTCAGCCGGATTGGTGAAATCGGGATCAGGATTAGACACACCTGGTTCAATCAACAGGAATGGCTGATCAACGAAGCCGCTATCGTTGAGCATATCGAGTGAACCACGAATGGCGAAATTGTCACCGAACTGCTTGTTGAAAGTGAATCCGTAATCGGTCGAAAGGCTGTCAGCGGTTTCATACTGATAAGCTTCAGCGCGAATTTCGAATGTATCGGCAGCGAAATCAGGGCGCTTCGGAATGTAGCGAATGGCGCCAGCCAGCGTCCCGGCACCGTAAAGCGTACCTTGTGGTCCGAGCAGAACTTCAACGCGCTCAACATCATTGAGTTTGAGGTCGATGAAGAGCGGAATGTCGCCAATGTAAGTCGCAACTGTACCGCCGCCATCATTGTTGCCATCGCCTGAGCCAATTGGGTTCGCGTTCAAGCCGCGGACAACAATCGGGTTACCCTGACGACCGCCGCGGTCAACAACGTTGATCCCCGGAACATAAGCCAGCGTATCTGCAAGCTCCGTGAAGCCTTGCTTTTCGATTTGGTCAGCACCAACCGCCGCAATGTTCAACGGAACATCCTGAACGCTCTCGGCGCGGCGCGTAGCCGTAATAATGACTGTTTCCTGGCGAGCTTCCGTTTCGTCAGCGTCGGTCTCTTGAGCGATCGCATGCGGGGCCGCCGCTAAGGCGAGCAGGACACTCGCACTCGTGAGTAGTTTGGTTTTCATGTGTTTACCTCCAGACCTCTCTCCATAATTCTGACAAACACGCGCGGATCGCTCCTCGTCAAACTTATCTGAGCGTCTCAGCAGCCATTGACATAAATGCGTTGTAATTGAGCAACGTTTGCCTGATTAAGTGCCAGCATGGATGACTTGAGCAAACACCTGTCTGAGGCGCGCAGACTGCTGCGTCGCAAAGCCTATCGTGAATGCCATGCGATTTGCCTTAAGGTCTTGAATTCAAACCCAAACACTGCGGAAGCCTTCGTCATTCTCGGCTTGCTGACAGCGGAGCACGAAAATTTCGCGAAAGCTCTGGAACTGTTCCGCCGCGCGATTGCGGCGAGCGAACTGACTGGCGAAGCGGAGGCTCATGCGGCCCGTTGCCTGATCGCTCTCAATCGCCGAGACGAAGCTGTCTCAATGGCTCTGGCCGCAGCGAATCGGGGCCCAACTAACGCGCTCATCCTGGACACGATTGGGGTCGTTCTGAGCCGCGCTGGGCACCATGAAGACTCACTGAGCTACTATGAGCGTGCGGTTGAAGCCGCTCCCTCTGACCCGAGTTATCGATACAATCTGGGCGCGGCGCTGCAGTTCCTCGGACGTTTCGAGGACGCGAAGTCCGCCTTCCATGCCTGTCTTGACCGGAACCCGGATGAAAGCCGCGCCCTGGTCGCGCTCGCCTCGATGGGGGGAGATACAAACGAAGCGTCGCTAATCCCCGCGCTGGAGGCGGCGTGGGAGGCGCGCGATGAGACCGATGCCGATCAGGCCTTGCAACTCGCGCACGCCCTGGCCCGGTCGTACGAAGATCAACAAGACCCAGACACCGCCATGAGCTGGCTCGAGCGCGGAAAACGTCAGAAACGCGCAACTGTTCGCAATCGGGAAGAAGAAGACAAAGCTTGTTTTGCCGCCGCGATTGATCTCGCGTCTAGTCTGCCCATCGCAAGCAAGCCGGACAAGGGTGGTCCCATTTTCATTGTGGGAATGCCGCGTACGGGCACCACGCTCACCGATCGGATTCTCTCCAGCCACCCCGAAGTTACCTCTGCCGGAGAACTCAGCGATTTCAGCGTCGCGCTAAAACGACAAACACAAACGCATGGGCCATACGTTCTCGATGCGGAGACGCTCTTTGCCGCTAAAGGCGTGGACCTACCTGACCTCGGACAAACCTATCTGGGAAAAGTGGCTGCCACCCTCGGACTCGATGGCCGCTTCGTCGACAAGATGCCCCTCAACGCGTTTTTTGCGCCAGTCATCCTCGCGGCGATCCCAAATGCGCGCGTGGTTTGCTTGCGCCGACACGCGGCAGATACCGTGCTCAGCAACTACCGCCAGCTTTTCGCCACTTCGTTTTCTTATTATGCTTACGCGTACGATCTGAAAGTGACGGCGCGCTATGTCGTGAAGTTCTTCAATCTGATCGACGAGTATGAAACCGCCTTACCACCCGGACGATTCAAAATTCTGGACTACGAGTCGCTCGTTGCGGACCAGGAAGGTCAGACCCGTCAATTGCTCGATTTTTGCGGTCTGACCTTCAACCCCGCCTGCCTCAATTTTCACGAAAACGAAGCGCCGGTTGCAACAGCCAGCGCGACGCAGGTCAGACAGCCGCTTTACTCAAGCTCGATGGGGCGCTGGAAATCCTATCGCCCAGCCATGGACCCGGCGCTTGAGATTCTTCAGGTCGCTGATCTGATCTAGATGTCTTCAAAATTGCCGCCGCGGCCTTTGCCGCCAGCGAAGCGTCCGGCGCCCTGAGCCGCACCAGCCCGCAAGGAGTCGCGACCATACTCAGCTTCACGCTCCAGCGCCTGATCGATGGGAAGTCCCCATTGCTCAATCGAACTGGCGCGGTCCATCCGCATGCAGGTCTGCGGGAAGGCCGCGAGCTGTTCAGCTAAATCAATGGCCGCTTGCAACGCGGCGCCATCCGGCACAATTCTGTTTGCGAGACCAAAAGAAAGCGCTTCGTCCGCGTCAACGGAGCGTCCCGTCAGAATCATGTCCATAGCGCGCGACTGACCGATCAGGCGTGGCAGGCGCACCGTGCCGCCATCAATCAACGGCACACCCCAGCGCCGACAATAAACCCCGAACACGGCGCTCTTCGCCGCTATGCGTAAGTCGCACATGATCGCGAGCTCCAGGCCGCCTGCAACGGCGTGCCCTTCTACGGCGGCGATTGATGGCTTGGTGAGTGACAACCAGCTCGGCCCCATGGGACCTTTGCGCTCATATCGCTGACCTTCCGAAACGGCTTTGAGATCGGCGCCAGCGCAAAAATGTCCCTCGGCACCGGTCAAGATGTGAACGGCGACGTCCGGGTTTGACTCGCCTTCGAGAAACGCTTGCTTCAAGGCCGCTGCCGTCTCCGGGTCGACGGCATTGCGTGCCTGCGCCCGGTTGATCGTGATGACCTGCGCGGGTCCTCGCATTTCGACCAAAACCGTCTCTGCCATGGTGTTTACCTGTTTTGCCGGTTCTCGATCAGATCATCGACGACTTCCGGTTCTGCGAGGGTTGAGGTGTCGCCGAGATTGTCGAACTGATTTTCCGCGATCTTGCGCAGGATGCGGCGCATGATCTTTCCGGAGCGGGTCTTGGGCAAGCCGCTCGCAAACTGGATCAGGTCCGGGCTGGCAATCGGGCCGATCTCGGTGCGGACATGTTGGACCAGCGCTTTCTTGAGCTCATCATTGCCTTCGACGCCCGCAACCGGCGTGACATAGGCGTAGATGCCCTGTCCCTTGATATCGTGCGGATAGCCGACAACGGCAGCTTCTGCGACGGCGTCATGGGCGACAAGGGATGACTCCACCTCAGCTGTACCCATTCGGTGGCCGGAGACATTGATGACATCATCGACGCGGCCGGTAATCCAGTAGAACCCGTCTTCATCGCGCCGGCAGCCATCGCCGGTAAAGTAAGTGCCCGGATAGGCCGAGAAATAGGTCTCGATGAAGCGCTGATGGTCGCCATAAACAGTGCGCATCTGGCCGGGCCAGCTATTGGTGATGATCAGATTGCCTTCGGTGGCCCCGGTCAGTTCTGCGCCCTCGGCATCCACCAGTTTCGGCTCGATTCCAAAGAATGGATGGCTGGCCGCGCCCGGCTTCATGTCTGTCGCGCCTGGTAGCGGCACCATCATGCAGGCGCCGGTCTCGGTCTGCCAATACGTATCGACGATCGGGCAGCGGCCCTCGCCCACTATGTGATAATACCATTCCCAGGCTTCTGGATTGATCGGTTCGCCAACTGAGCCGAGGAGGCGCAGGCTCGACCGGTTGGTTGAGCTGACCGGTCCCTCGCCTTCGCGCATCAGCGCGCGGATCGCCGTCGGGGCGGTGTAGAAGATCGTCACCTGATGCTTATCGCAGGCCTGCCAAAAGCGGCTCGCGTCCGGATAGGTCGGCACGCCTTCAAACATCATGCTCGTGGCGCCATTGGCGAGCGGGCCATAGACAATATAGCTATGCCCGGTGACCCAGCCGACATCGGCGCTGCACCAGTACACATCGTCTTCCTTCAGGTCGAAGACATATTCGTGGGTCATGCTGGCCCAGACCAGATAGCCGCCGGTGGTGTGCAGCACGCCTTTCGGCTTGCCTGTTGAGCCTGACGTATAGAGGATGAAGAGCGGATCTTCGGCATTCATCGGCTCAGGCGGGCAATCAGAGCTGACCTCAGCGCCGGCCTCATGCAGCCAGATGTCTCGTCCGTCAGTCATGTTCACGGGATTACCGGTGCGGCGCACGACGAGGACTTTCTCGACCAGGCCGCCAGCCAGGTCGCAGGCCGCATCGGCATTCTTCTTCAGCGGCACGATCCGGCCGCCGCGCACGCCTTCATCGGCGGTGATCATGAATTGGCTGTCGCAATCGGTGATTCGGCCCGCCAGCGCTTCCGGAGAAAAGCCACCAAAGACAATCGAGTGGACCGCCCCAATCCGAGCACAGGCCAACATCGCATAGGCCGCCTCCAGGATCATCGGCATATAGATCGTCACCCGGTCGCCCTTCTTGACGCCCATGTCTTTCAGGACATTGGCAAACCGGCAGACCGCACCATGCAGCTGCCTGTAGGTCACTGTCGCATCATCAGACGGGTCATCGCCTTCCCAGATGAGCGCCACCTTGTCGCCGCGCGTCGCCAAGTGGCGGTCGATGCAGTTGACCGAAACGTTTAGCTCGCCGTCCGAGTACCAGCGCACGTGCAAGTCGGACCTGTCCCAGGAGACATCCTTGACCGTGGTATAAGGCTTCGACCAGGTGAGCCGTTTGCCCTGCTCGCCCCAGAATTTTTCCGGATCCGCGATCGAAGCGGCATACATTTCACGGTACTGCTCAGGGCTCAGATTGGCCTTCGCAGCGAAATCGGATGGGACAGGATGGATGGCGGATTCACTCATACAAAGGCTCCATTGAGCTGGATCGGATTCTTCCTGTCACAATGCGGATTTGTCTGACGAGGTAAAGTCTGACCTTGCGCCAAAGGTGACCTGATCAGCTAAAGCGGTGTATCGTCGTCTTCGAGAATTCGATGCGCCGCCCCGTCCAGGTCCTCATACTGATCGGAATTCACCGACCAGAGAAAAGCGACCAGCCCAAGCGCCCCAAGCCCGAGCGCGACCGGTATGAGATAGACAATGATATCCACCTAGGACTGCCCCCAATTCATGCGCAACGCATTGAGGGTCACGATAAGCGAGGACGCCGACATGGCAATCGCGGCGATCAAAGGCGTGACGTGACCGGTCACCGCTATCGGCACGGCAATCATGTTATAGGCGGCGGCCAGGCCAAAATTCTGGAGCATGACCTGCTTGGTCCGTTTTGCGACACTCAACACCGTCACAATTGACGACAATCCCCCCGCATAAACCGCATCCGAAGCCGATTGAGAAACGTCCATCGCTCCGCCCGGCGCCAACGAAGCATGCGCCATGGCGAGCGCGCCCGCATCGTTGAGGCCATCGCCAACCATCAGCACTTTCTTTCCGCGTTCGCTGAGGGTCGAGAGGCGATCAACCTTGTCCTGCGGAGAGACTTTCGCGTGCCAGATGGAGACGCCTGTTCGCTCAGCGACTTTGCGCACGGAATCCAATGTATCGCCGGACAGGATCTCGGTCTCCAATTGGCGCGCTCGGAGATCTGCAAAGACCTCGCTTGCGTCTGATTGAAGTTGATCCTCGAAAAGGAACTGGATGGGCTCAATGTCATCGCCTGCGAACCAGAGAGTCGGCCCGTCTGCTGCACCGCTGCTTTGCACGTCGACCCATTCTGCCGAGCCCAGGCGGTAATTGTGTCCTTCAGTCACGCCTTCCACTCCAAGACCGGGCATTTCCTTGATCTCGTCCGCGATTGGCCCCGCCCCTGCAGCGGCAACGATGGCGCGGGACAGTGGGTGGCGGCTGGCTCTTGCGAGCTGGGCGGCGACAGCAAGCTCTTCTCCGTGCGTAGAAACAAGGGACGGCGTCCCGAGCGTGAGTGTCCCGGTCTTATCGAAGACCAGGTGATCAATTTCAGCAAATCGCTCCAGCGCGTCGCCCGATCGCAAATAAATCCCTTTGCGGAAGAGACGTCCCGACGCCACGACCTGCGCCACCGGCGCGGCGAGCGCGAGCGCACATGGACAGGTAATGATCAGGGTCGCCACGGCGACCATGATGGCGTCCCGTACGTTTGCGCCGAGCAGTAACCACGCGATCAGGGTGACGGCGGCTGTCGTGTGAACGAAGGGCACATAAAGTGACACGGCCTTGTCGGCGATCCGGCGATACCGGGCGCGCTTCTGCTCTCCAGCTTCGAGCATTTGGGCGATATCGGCGAGCAGGGAATCGGATGTGCTTCCAAGCGCCTCACCCGTGACGGGATGGTCGAGGTTGACGGTCCCAGCATAAAGCGTCTCGCCCGTCTGGATCTGGCGCGGCAAGGATTCCCCCGTCACCAGGCTTTCATCGACAGTGCTGGTGCCGGACGCGATCTTGATATCGATCACAGCCCGCTCGCCAGCCGCAAGCAGGATTGTATCACCGCGGCGAACGTCTTCCGCGCGCACGCTCTCAACGGACTGATCGGCGCCGAGGCGATTGACGGAGCGGTTTTGCAGCGCGGCAAGATCATGCGCCGCTGCATGGGCCTGTCGTCTCAGGCGCGCGTCTAGGAAGCGCCCAATCAAAAGGAAGAAGAGCAGCATCACGCTGGCATCAAAATAGGCGTGATCGCCCCTGGCTGCGGTCTCCCAGACGCTGACGCCGAACGCCAGTGTGAGAGCGAGGGAAATTGGTACATCCATGTTGGCGCGGCCATGCTTCAGCACCGACCAGGCCGACTGGAAGAAATGACGCCCGCTAAAGATCAGAACCGGAAATGCGATCAGACCAGAAATGGCATGCAAGGCGGTACGCGTGTCGCCACCCATCTCACCGTGTCCGCCCCAGACCGAAACGGACAGCAACATGATATTGGCAAGCGCAAACGCCGCAACGCCCATTGAAATGAGCAAGGCGCGCTCTTCGCGCTTGGCGGCTTTTTCGGACCCATCCTCGGAATAGGCTGAGACGCCGTAGCCGAGCTCGGTTACGCGCTCGACGATCGTATTCGCCGCAATGGCGCCCCGCCACGTCACTTTCAGTTTTCCGTTCGAGAGATTCATTCGAACCTGCTCGACGCCGGGAACTGCGCCGACGGCGCTTTCAATCTTTGACAGGCAGCCTCCGCATTTGGCCCCGCGCACCGAGAGGGTCAGGACGGACTTACCGTCCTTGGACTGAACGAACGCGCTATAGTCGCCACCCGCCGAGCGACTGGGAGGTTCCAGTCCGGACGGACATCCAATCGGTCCGGAGAGGACCGTGTCCGTCATGACACGACAATCGTTTTGGTGACATTGAACAGGACGGTTTCAGCATCCACGTCCATCACATTGATCCGCAGCGCCCATTGGCCTGGTGCCAGTGCGCCGGCTGCGGCGACGTATTCGCCATTCGATCGCGCGCTATAGATGATCGCCTGATCGGCATCCTGGGTGGCGAAGCGGCGAAGTTCGCCGATGACGACAAGGTTTGAAACGGGCGCGCCATCGCGGTCGTGCAGACGGAATATCAACTCTTCACCTTGCAGGCCGGCTTCAGCTGTCCAGCCAAGCTCTGCCTGCGCAGCACGAGCGGCCAAAGTCTGATTGTAGCTCAAGCCCTGAACGTAGGATTTCTTGACATCCTCGCCGGGAAAACTGGTGATCGCATGATAGAGGAAGACGCCATTCACTGCGAACATGACACCAAAAAAGCCGAGCATAATCAGAAGGACATGCCAGCCTTTGAGTTCTCTGCCAGAGCTTTCGGACGCGGGAACAGCTTGAGCTTCAATCATCGATTTGGTCCTCTGAAGGATGCGCGGTTTGTGTCGGTATCTTCACTCACCGTATCGCGCACGGATATGGTGATCTGGCGTTGCGGGGCGCCTTCAGGCGCGCTTACCAGAACTCTGTAGCGGTCAACCCCGTAAGGTTCGACCGGAACGATCAGCGGCTCGGCGCCTTCATGTTCAAAACCGATCACGTTGAAAGACAGACCCTCGATCCCGGTGATGCTGATCTCCATCTGTCGCGGCTCAGCCAGCTTGTTCACGAGTTTCAGCGTGTAGCCGTTTTGGATGTTGCCGTCAGACAATTGCACGAATGGCGGTGAGCGGTCTTTCAGCACATTGGCTTCAATCGTCGCCTTGGTCGCGAGGCCCCAGATGATCAAACCGCCAATGGCGGCGATCAGAACCGAGTAGAGCACGGTCCGGGTCCTTAGAATACGATACTTAGGCGGCGTCTGGTGCGCAGCACGGGCAGCAACGGCGACATCCGTATCGTAGGCGATCAGACCAGTCGGGCGGCCGATCTTGGTCATCATCTGATCACAGGCGTCTATGCAGAGCGCGCAATGGATACATTCCAGCTGTGGTCCGTTGCGAATATCGATTCCGACAGGACAGACTTGCACGCACTGATCGCAATCGATGCAATCGCCACGTTCATCCCAGCTTTCTGATTTTCGTTTCGGTCCGCGTGGTTCGCCGCGATCGTAGCGGTAGGTGACGTTTAGCGCGTACTCATCTGTCAGCGCGGCCTGAATACGCGGCCAGGGGCACATATAGGTACAGACCTGTTCGCGCATCCATCCAGCGAGGAAGTATGTTGTCAGCGTCAACAAGCCCGCGAACCAATAGGCCGATAGTGGGGCCTCGCCCGTGAACCAGCCGCGCGCGACAGTTGGCGCGTCGTGCCAGTAGAGAATGAAAGCGCCGCCGGTCCAGAACGCAATAATCAACCAGACTGTATGTTTGCCGAGTTTGCGCCACGCTTTGTTGAACGTCCACTTGCCCTTATCGAGACGCATGCGCGCCGCGCGATCACCCTCAAAGGCGCGTTCGACCCAGATATAGAGATCGGTCCAAACCGTTTGTGGACAAGTATAGCCGCACCAGACTCGCCCCAGCAGGGAGGTCACAAGGAACAGAGCCAGTGCGGCTAAAATCAAAAGGCCCGCAAGGAAGTGTATGTCCTGCGGCCAGATCTCGACGAAGAAAAAATAGAATTTTTCGCTTTCGAAATCAGCAAGGACAGCTTGGTCCGGAATGCCCTCGCCGCGTTCCCATCGCAGCCAAGGCAGCAGGTAGTACACACCCAGCGTCGCCGCCATCACGACCCATTTGACGAGACGGAACTTGCCATGCGCGAGCTTGGGATAGATCTGCTCGCGCTTGGCATAGAGGTCCTGGTGCGAGGGCGGCGTTGGGCCGCCGGATCCCCCGCCCGGATGGATGTTGAGTGTGGTCTGTCCCATGACAGTGCGCCTTACTCGCCCCCACCCAGTGTGTGGACATAAACCGCCAGCGCCTTGATCGAAGCGTCATCCAGACGATCCTGCCAGGCTGGCATGTGCGAATTTCTGGCATTGTAGATCGTATTGTAGATGTCGTCGCGCGAACCACCGAACAGCCATTCCTGGTCCGTCAGATTCGGCGCACCCTGAGTGCGATCCCCCGTGCCGTCGACACCATGACAAGACGCGCATTGCTGCTGATACAGTTCGGCGACACGACCCGCCGCAACGGGATCATGCTCCTGCCCGGAAACCAGCAGGACATAGTCCGTCAGATCGTCAATCTGATCAGTTGAAAGCAGGTTGTCGCGACCGAAAGACGGCATCAGCGAGAAACGAGTTTCGAGATCGTCGTCATGGCGAATGCCGTGCCGCAACGTGTACTCAATCCCGTCCAAAGTGCCGTCCCACAGCCAAACATCGTCGGCCAGGATGGGATAACCAGCAGCTCCTCGTCCGCCAGCGCCGTGGCAAGTTGCGCAGTTATCGCCGAACAGGCTCTCGCCCATGGCTAGCGCAAATTGTTGCAGGCCGCGATCGGTTTCGATCTCCTCAAGCGACGCTTCGAGCAGAGTTTCCGACTGCGCAACGCGGGCTTCTTTCAGGTCGGCCACAGCGACTGCGACGAGATCCCGGTCAGAGTGGTTACGCAACCCGGTCGTGTTCGTGCCCATACCCGGCAGCGCTGGAATGGCCGGCATCAAGACCATGTACACCACAGCCCAGACAATCGTCCCGTACCAGATATACAGCCACCAGCGTGGCAGCGGGTTGTTCAATTCCTTGATCCCGTCCCAGCTATGGCCGGTGGTTTCAATGCCGCTATGATCGTCGATGTCTTTGATTTCATTGGCCATCTGATGGCCCTCCATCTTCTAAAGGCAGCCGCGCGGCGGCATCGAATTTTTCCTGATTTCGTGGCCACAGCGCGTAGGCGAGTGCGCCTGCAAACATCAGGACGAAATAGATCAGTCCTCCTGTCTGCGCGAAACTGGCAAGCAGTTCATACATAGCTGGTCTCCCCTATCGACGGTTGCTGAGATCATCGGCCTCATAGGTCGAGAAATCGACCAGAGTGCCAGTCATCTGAAGGTAGGCGACGAGCGCATCCATCTCGGTGATCTCGTCTGGGTTGCCGTCCCAGTCGCGGGCTTCCACGGTTCTTTCGCGGCCAGCTTCAGCCTCGTACAGGCCCATCAAGCTGTCATAGTAATCGAAGCCTTTATCGTCCGGATCTGCCTGAGCGAGAATGTGCCCTTTGGCATTTTCGATCATCTCATCAGAATAAGGTACGCCGACCAGTCGCTCCGTGCGCAGGCGATCTTCGATGCCTTCGTATTTGAGCTTCTTATCCATCAGGAAGGCGTAAGGCGGCATGATGCTTTCTGGCACCAGAGCGCGCGGATCGATCAGGTGATCCACCTGCCATTCTGCAGAATACTTGCCGCCGACACGCGCCAGATCCGGCCCCGTGCGTTTGGAGCCCCACTGGAACGGATGATCGTACATGGACTCTGCTGCGAGCGAGTAGTGACCATAACGTTCTACTTCATCCCGCAGCGGGCGGACCATTTGGCTGTGACAGACATAACAACCTTCGCGGATGTAGATGTCCCGGCCTTTCAGCTCGAGCGGTGTGTAGGGCCGCATGCCGTCCACTTTCTCGATCGTATTGTCCATGTACATCAGCGGTGCCATCTGAATGATCCCGCCAATCGAGACCACGATCAGAATGCCGACGGTGAGGAGCAGAGAGTGGCGCTCCAGAACGCCGTGATTGTTCATCAGTCCCATGATACTCCGGGCCTCCTATTCAGCAGGCGCCAGCGCGGCGCGCGGCTCTGGTTGTGCGTAAGGATCGTTAGCTGTCTCGAGATCTTCGGCTTCGCCGTGCCCGAGTGCGGTTTTGATCAGATTGTAGGCCATGATCGCAGCGCCGCTGAAGTAGAGCAGTCCACCCAGTGCACGGATCATGTAGCTGATATGCTTGGCCTCAACGGTCTCCACGAAGCTGTATTCGAGGAAGCCATACTCGTTATAAGCGCGCCACATCAGACCTTCCATGATCCCGGCAAACCACATGGAGACCATGTAGAAGATGATGCCGATCGTGGAGATCCAGAAGTGCCACTCGACCAGAGATTTGGAAAACAGACCCTTCTTCTTATAGAGCCATGGCACCAGGCAGTAGAGCGCACCGAAGCTGATATAGCCAACCCAGCCGAGCGCACCAGAATGCACGTGGCCAATGCCCCACTCTGTGTAATGGCTGAGCGAGTTGACCGCGCGAACGGACATCAGCGGGCCTTCGAAGGTCGACATGCCGTAAAAGGCGAGCGAGACAACCATCATCCGAACGACAGGGTCTGTGCGCAGCTTGTCCCACGCTCCTGACAGGGTCATCACGCCGTTGATCATGCCGCCCCAACTTGGCATCCACAACATGATCGAGAAGGTCATACCGAGCGTCTGTGCCCATTGTGGCAGAGCCGTGTAGTGCAAGTGGTGAGGTCCGGCCCAGATATAGATGAAGATCAGCGACCAGAAGTGCACGATGGACAGGCGGTAGGAGAAGACCGGCCGATTCACGCGCTTCGGAATGAAGTAATACATGATCGCGAGGAATCCGGTGGTGAGGAAGAAACCCACCGCGTTGTGGCCGTACCACCACTGCGTCATCGCATCCTGAACCCCCGCGAACACCTGCACGGATTTCGAGCCCGTCAGGCTAACCGGAATGGACAGGTTGTTGACGATGTGAAGCATCGCGATGGTCACGATAAAGGACAGGTAGAACCAGTTCGCGACATAGATATGCGGTTCTTTACGCTTCCAGAGCGTGCCCAGAAATACCAGAAGGTACACGACCCAAACCAGGGTCAGCCACAAATCGACATACCATTCAGGTTCGGCATATTCCTTCGACTGGGTGATCCCCATGAGGTACCCGGTGGCTGCCAGCACGATGAAAATCTGATACCCCCAGAACACGAACCAGGGCCACATGCCGCCCGCGAGGCGGGTCCGACAGGTGCGTTGAACGACGTAGAAACTTGTCGCCAGCAACACGTTACCGCCAAACGCAAATATCACGGCGCTCGTATGCAGCGGGCGCAAGCGTCCGAAATTGGTCCATCCAAGCTCAGGAAAATAGAAAATCGTTGGCCAGGTGAGTTGCAGCGCAATGATGACGCCAACCAGCAGTCCCGCGATGCCCCAGAACATGGAGGCTGCGACGCCAAACTTAACGAGCGTGTTCTCATATTCAGATTCATCGAACGGATCGCGATCTACCAGCCCCCCGGCCCACATCGCTGTTGCGATCAGAAATACACCCCCCAAGACTATGAAGGTAAGTGCCTGATATTCCATCCCGGCATCCTTCGAGAAGGTTGCCATCAGCAAGGCCAAGAACAGGAAAACGCCTGTCAGCGCTCCCACTCCTAAAATGCTGGTATTGTTTCCGCGCCTTGTGGCCCCAATCCGTTCCGTCATCGCCGACATTCACCTCCGTAAGTCCCCAAAAAGGGGCGGTTTCAGCTCGGGCGATGCATAACTTTGGCCGCGCGCGGCCTGAATAAGGGTAATCCCCTATGTGCGTGCGCGCCGCACTCGGTAAATACGGAAACACACGGACCAGAGCGGACTCTCAACATGACGAATTTTGGAATAGCCCTACTTGCGGCAGCGATGATTGTGATCGGCAGCATAAAAACCTGGCTACATATGGGTTCAATTCCGCTGCTCGCTTTGCCGACCTGCAACGGCGAGACGCTCAATATAGCGATCGGCAATGTGAGCTTCTTCGAACGCGCGCATTGCTGGGGGTGCTATGTGTTGGCGGCGGGATTGATCGTAGCGGCGTTTGCAGCTCATGACCAATTTGCCAAGCGTCGCTCTGTCGCTTCCTGATTGGATTGATCCATGCCTGACGCCCGCTACAAAGGTTGGCTGATGTCAGAGCCACTTTCCCCGATTCTCACGGATTCGTCCGGCAATTATGGAGACAAAGAGTCTCTCGAGCTGTTGATGCAATCCATTCTGGCGTCCGTGCCGGACGCCATGATCGTTATCGACGAGACCGGCAAAATTCTCGCCTTCAGCGCTGCGGCCGAACGCCTGTTTGGATACGAGGCTCAGGACATAGCCGGTCGCAATGTTTCCCATTTGATGGCCGGAGCAGACGAGAAACACCACGATCAGTACATTCGCAACTATCTCACGACTGGAGAAAAACAGATCATTGGGATCGGGCGAATCGTCGAAGCGAAGCTTGCGAATGGCGAAAGAATACCCGTGGAACTGAAGATCGGTGAGGCGAATGTTCACGGTCGGCGACTGTTCACCGGATATATTCGCGACATGTCCGAGCAGCAGGCAAACGCCCTTCGTCTGAATGAAATGCAGGTGGAGCTCGCGAACTTTTCACGGCTGAGCGCCGTCGGCACAATGGCATCAGCAATGGCCCATGAGCTCAATCAGCCGCTGACCGCCGTCGCGAATTATCTCGAAGCCGCTCGCGACTTGCTGGATCAGGCCGAACCCGAAACGCTGTCTTTCATCCAAGAAGCTCTCGACGCGGCGGCCACGCAATCCATCCGCGCGGGTCAGATTGTTCGCCGTCTGCGCGACTATGTTTCTCGGGGAGAGCTCGATCTGCGATCAGTCCATCTCCAGGAAGTTGTTGATGATGCGATCTCACTGGCAAAAGTCGGCATTGAAGGGCAGTTGGCGCGGGTTATCTCTCGCGTTCCCGATGATTTCCCTGCCTTGTTGGCCGATCGGCTTCAGCTGCGGCAGGTCATCGTAAACCTCGTGCGCAATGCGATCGAAGCGCTTGCAGAGACTGCCAATCCCCAAGTCTGGATCCGCGCAGAACTGGAAGACGGTCTCGCCGTAATCACAGTGGAAGACAACGGCCCGGGCTATCAAGGCCAAGGTGACGCGTCGCCGTTTGACGCGTTTAACAGCTCAAAAACCCACGGCATGGGCCTCGGCCTGTCCATTTGCCAGACCATTCTCGATGCCCACGGCACCGATATCGAGTACGCGCCATCCGAAAGAGGCGGCGCAGCCTTCAAATTCACCCTTCGCCTGGCACAAGGAGAGGAATGAAATGACCAATCGAACCGTCTATCTGGTCGATGATGATGAAGCGATCCGGCATTCGGCGAGCTTCATGCTGCGCCATGCTGGATACCTGGTTAAAACCTATCCGGATGGCATGTCCTTCCTCGAGCAGGTCACCAGCGATATGGATGGCTGCATCCTCCTTGATGTGCGCATGCCGGGCATGGATGGCCTCGCCGTACAGAGCGCGCTCAACCAGCGCGGAATCAAAATGCCTGTCATTGTTCTGACAGGTCACGGTGACGTTCCGGTCGCAGTCGAAGCTATGAAGGGCGGCGCGATTGAGTTCCTGGAAAAGCCCTACGAGAAGCACACACTCGTCACAGCAATAGCCAACGCGTTTGAGCAACTCGACACCGAAACAGCAGACGACCGCCGCAGCAAGGATGCCCAAGCGCGGCTCAGCGCGCTCACTCCGCGGGAAAAGGAAGTGTTGGAATGCCTGGTGGCCGGGCTGACCAATAAAGGCATCGCCCAGGCGCTCTCAATCTCGCCTCGTACGGTTGAGATTCACCGCGCGCACATGATGGAGAAGCTCGAAGCAGAAAGCCTGTCTTCGGCATTGCGACTAGCGTTCGTGGCCGGGATCGGAACCGAACAGGCATAGGGACACTACCTAGAGACGAGCGTTCAGCTCTTATCTACACGTAAATCATGCTAGAGCGATCTCATCCTCCTATCCGCGCCGAGCGCTCGCCATCGTCCCGATTGGTCTTGATCGAGGATGATGAGAATGTGCGTCGCTCGATGACCATGCTGTTGCGGGCGCGCGGATTTATCATAGATGCATATCGCAGCGGGACGGAGTTCCTGACGCTTCAGGGCCGCCATGGCGGTGATTGCTTGCTGATCGACTATAAAATGCCGCGCCTCGATGGCCTCGAGGTCATGCGCAGGGTGAGAGCGGTAAACGATACCACGCCCGCAATCATGATCACGGGCTATTATTCAGATTCGCTGCTATCGAGGGCTCGGTCTGCTGGATTCGCAGAGGTTCTGGAAAAACCGGCGACGCCGGAAGCGCTGATTCGCATGATCTCGGACACGATCAGCTGACAGACGGCGCGCGTCGTCCTCTGACCATGGGCCGCCATCAAATCTTACAGTTGAACGCTCGAGTTTAGATCCAGCACGTCCTCGGAACCAAGGATATGCGCCGTGGCATCGTTTCGATTCGGATGGATAAAATCAGACCGAAACCATTTGTGCGTTTGCTCGTTGAAAATGGATTGAAGCCACTCAATGGCCGCCATCCCGGCAGGGTTTCGGCGGACCCGCTCAGTATAAGTCAACCAGAATTGAATTGGCGCCAACGCGGGCAAGTGAAGTGGAACCAGATCTGGTTCAACCTCTGCAATATAGCTGGGAAGAATCGCGATGCCACCGGCATTTCCGGCGAGTTGCAGCAAGGCCGTTCCGGAATTCGTAATCACTGAATAGTCGATGAAGTCCTTTAATTGTTTGATGTTTTTCGACCATTGTTCGACCTGGTGAACATACGCCGTGTGCATCAGTAATTTGTGGTTTTGAAACTCGAAAATCGATTGCGGATGCCCGTGCTCGTCAATGTATGCCTGCGAGGCAAAACACATATAATGCAACGTACCAGCACGCTGCGAAATGATCTCCGGGTGTGTCGGCTTTTCGAACACGATCGCTACGTCGGCCTGTCGATGGACCACTTCGTCAACCGCGAGGCCAATCTCAAGATCGACCTGAACGTGTGGGGCGGTTCGGTGAAAGTCGGGGAGCTGGCGGGCAATCCAGTAAGGCCCAAGGCCGTCGCCCGCCTTAATCTTAACCGCGCCAGCAATCGTCGCGTTCTTCTCGGCCACCTGATCGCCGACCGTTTCGACCAAACCCTGCATCTTCTGCACAAGGTCCAGAAGTCGTTTGCCTGCCGCTGTCATCTCGACGCCGCGTTTTGAGCGTTGGAAGAGTTTGGTGCCGAGCTCTCGTTCCAGATCGTTTATTCGTCGGCTGACTGTTGGGGTAGATTCACCAAGCGTGCGTGCGGCAGCGGTCATGCTGTGAGCTTCTGCGACCAGGCGGAACACCCGCAATCTGTCCCAGTTGAAACGCTCTGATAACACACACTCCTCCAAATATTGTTCTGTTTACCTAGGTTTTGCGCAGAGGACTGGCTTAATCCAGACCTAAACTGCATTTTCAGGCGATCAGATTAATTTGGATCTTTCTCATTAAGCCTTTTCACACCCCAGACTGGCAGATAGCGACAAGGGAAGAATGGGTGGATAGATGAGAAAACGGGTGAGCGAGTCCGAGCGATTGGACCGTGTTTTAGCGACAATGAGGTTGCTTCAGAGCCATCTGGAAGAAGCAAACTTCGAAGTTACCGAGTTCGAGGAAGTCGAGATCTTTCTAGACCTTGCTCTCAACGCAGGCGAACAGTTGCGCAAGCCAGAGCATGCGCCAGTTCTTGATCGATATTTTAAATAGTCAGGCCTACCGCCCTTTTTTGCCGAGCCCGATTTTCTTGGCAAAATCCGACCGACGCCGCGCGTATTCTGGCGCGACCATTGGATAATCCGCAGGCAGCCCCCAACGCGCGCGGTATTCATCCGGCGACATATCATAGTGCGTGCGCAGATACCGCTTGAGCATTTTCAGCTTGGCGCCGTCTTCCAGACAGATGATATGGTGGTCTGTAACCGATTTGTTGATCGCAACAGCTGGATCCGGTCGGGGCGAGCTCGTGCTCGACTCTGCCAGTTCTCCAAGCTTGGCGTGAACGACTTTCAGAAGTCCCGGCAAGTCTGCAGGGCTGATCGCATTATTGCTCACATAAGCCGATACGATGTCAGTCGCCTGGCTCAGCAAATCTAGATTGGATACGGAATCATTTTCAATAGTAGACATGCTCCCGGATAGGGACGAGACTTGTTATCTGTCTATAAAACCGCCTGAAATACTAGCTTGTTTGCAGATTTGTATCTTCGCGCCCGAAGATCGTTTCAATTTTAGTGTATACACACTAGAATGGATCATCTCGTTTATAACTAAACCATATCGTCGGGCAATAGAGGATAGAGCTTTACCAGCCGCCGCCGCCGCCGCCACCACCGCCGCCGCCAGAAAAGCCCCCGCCTCCACTTCCGGAAGAACTGGAGCTTTGCGGCAGTGCTGAAGATACGCCGGAACTCATGCCGGACACCATGCCATCGGTCATCCCCCCCATAGAGCCAAACGTGCGGGCGCTAACATTTGTCCAACCGGGATTATAGTTTTTGGCTTCTTCAGGAATCAGGCGTTCGAAATGCTTGGTCCACGGTTTTTCTACGCCCAGCGCAACGGCGTAAGGCAGGAACGTCTCGTAGCGCTCCACAGTCATCGGCGGCGGCGCATCGCTGCCCACTTCCACCGAATTGAGCTGCAGTTTTTCAGCCTTTTCCATGTATAAACGGAACCCCTGCAAATGGGTCCTGACGTCCTGGCCCTTCTCTGTCGGCGCGGGCATCAGGTACATAAACAGGCCGTTCAATCCAGCGAGCGAGACTACAAGAAGCGTATGCCAGCCTGACCAGTATGAGGCTTGGGCGATCGCGAAAGCGACAGCCGCGACGCTGAGAATTCCGCCGATGATGAGGTAGATGAGATTCCACTTGAAATAGGCCGAGCCATACTTGCCTGAGATTTTTTTCCGGAACTGAGTGTAGGCCTTGGTGAAGTCCGCATCATATTTTTCACCTAGCTTTACCGCGGCCTTCCCTGAAAATAGGCGGCTGTGAAAGGATGCCAATTCGGCGGTCACCGCCGACGCAGGCCCGGACGTTTGCTTCGACAACGTCGTTTTCTTTTTGTCGTTCTTGTCGACGTCGATACGCAAATGCCCGTTCGCAGCGAGGAACATCAGGCTGCCAATCAATCCATCATGACCACGGAAGCCGCGATAGTAGATGTGATGCGCAGCGGCAGGTGAGTAACCGTTCGGTGGCTCATATTGCGGAAACACCGGCCCTTTTGTCGGATCACGCCCGACCCGGTCAAAGCTACGCTGGTAGAAGATCAGCAATCCAAAGAAGGATGTGATGAGCGCCGTGAGGGCGCCATTTCGCGCCCACCATAGCCAGCCTTTGTCAGATAAAGACGGGGGATCGATCACGCCCTTTGCAATCGAGACCGATACGGTCAGCCCCTCACGAGGGCTCAGAGGTCGATTGGTTCGAAACACATGAGACGTGCCATTACCGCGATAATCATAGTCCCGACCTGCGCTACCACCGTATCCCGTGTAGGCATTTGCATCGACCATCTGCGCACCGTCCGGGAAACGCACGTCCGCGCTCGCCGACAGGATCGGGAATTGCCAGTAGGTGCCCGTGGCGTTCCAGTAGACCTCGTCAAAGCCTTCGCTGTAACGAACCATATTCTTCACGAGGTAGCGAATTTCATAGGAGTGCACGCGGTAATCCAGATAGACATTGGGATCGCCGATCTGAACGCGCACGGCATTTCCGATCGTCTCACGCGAGTACGGCTCGCGCTCTCCATCCTTCCTGACGCTCAGGATGTTGTACCTATACGGCAGAGTTCCCGTGCCGTCTGAGTCCTGGAAAGAAGCGGGAAGGTCGCGAAAGATCCCGCGGCGGATGTCGCGGCCTTCAACATTCACATCGATCGTCTCAGTAACCCTGATGTCGCCGTTCGTCTCAACTTCTATAACGACATCGAAGTTCCGGATCTCTTCCTGACCGACAGCCAGCCCACCCAGGATGAGCGCAGCACAGCAAAGGAATATCAGGCGAGCCAGTCCCAGCATCAGTCGGTCCCGCCAAGGTCGATTTGCGGGTTGGCACGATCGCTCATTTGGATTTCGAAGAAGTGCCGGCGTGCGAACCCAAACATTCCGGCAATAAGATTTCCAGGAAAGCTCTCAACCGCAACATTCATCTCTCGCACTGCGCCATTATAAAAGCGCCGCGCCATTTCGATCTTGTTCTCTGTCTCGGCGAGCTCGGTCTGAAGCTGCTTGAAGTTTTCGTTGGCTTTGAGGTCGGGATAGTCTTCCGCCAGGGCTATGAGCTTTCCGACGGGCGCGGCGAGCGCGCTTTCTTTTGATCCACGCGCGCCAGGATGATCCCCGGCCTGCAGGGCCGCGTTTCGTTTCATTATAACGTCCTCGAACAATTGCCGCTCATGGCTGGCATAAGCCTGCACCGTCGTGACCAATTGCGGGATCAGGTCCGCGCGCCGTTTGAGTTGAACATCGATATCTGCCCACCCGTTGTCGACCATGTTCCGCTTACCAACCAGCTGATTGAACAGAATGATCACAAAGGCGAGCAGGACGACGAGGATGCCGAGAACCACATAGATTGGTGTCATTTAGATAGGCCCCTCTTTTTGTGCATGTAATCAGGCTTACGGCATTCACCTCGTTTGTGAAGAGCGCACAAAATACTGACAAGCGACCCGGGTGTTACACTGTCATGATTGCCAGCCACACCGGCCCGGTCTAGATCGGTTGCATCGTCTAAATAACTGGGAGAGATGGGCATGGCAGAGGCCGCCGCACAGGCAGAAACAAAAGGCTTTCTCGGCTGGGTAGAGAAAACGGGAAATAAATTACCCGACCCGGTCTTTATATTCTTCTATTTGATTATCTTGTTGATCGGCATTTCCGTGGTCGCTCAGATGGTCGGCGTTTCCGCCGAACATCCGACCCAGATCGCCGCCGACGGCACCGCAAAAGTTGAAGAGGCTGTCAGTTTGCTGTCCCCGGACAACATCCAGCGGCTATGGGTCGATATGCCAAAGACCTTCACCCACTTCCACCCGCTGGGCTATGTGCTCGTGGTGATGCTGGGGGCAGGTGTTGCAGAGCGATCCGGCCTCTTTGCCAGCGCCATCAAAGGCGCTGTTCGTAACGCACCTAAAGCCTTTCTGACCCCGCTCGTCGCGCTGATCGCCATGCTGTCAAATCACGCCGCTGATGCGGGTTATGTCGTCATGATTCCGCTGGCAGCGATCATCTTCGCGTCGGCTGGCCGTCATCCTCTGGCGGGCATCGCTGCAGCGTTCGCTGGCGTATCGGGCGGGTTCTCCGCCAATATCGCCCCCGGTCAACTTGATGC
This sequence comes from Hyphomonadaceae bacterium, assembly GCA_043513745.1. Taxonomy (GTDB): domain Bacteria; phylum Pseudomonadota; class Alphaproteobacteria; order Caulobacterales; family Hyphomonadaceae; genus Henriciella. Next base: position 2,104,179 of record CP121341.1, on the reverse strand, counting down.
GCTTCTCTATGGCATCACCGAGACGGCGTATGATGCCAGCTCGATCGATGCGGGTTGGACAATGAACATCGCCGGAAACACATATTTCATCATGGCGCTTCTGTTCATCTACATGCCCATCATCTGGTTCGTGACGGACCGCATCATTGAGCCTCGTCTAGGCAAATGGGTGCCGGATGAAGGCAGCGATGCTCAAAGCTATGGCGACGAAAACAAGGCGCTGACGACGGAACAAAAGAAGGGCCTCAAATGGGCCGGTATCGCCGTACTCGGCGTCTGCGCACTTTGGGCCTTCATGACATTCGGTCCGGGTACGCCGCTGATCGACGAAGCCGCGTGCGCAGGTGAAGCCGCGGCGACCGGCGCGTGTAGCCCGATTTCGAATTACGGACCATTCTTTCGATCGCTCGTGGGCGGCTTCCTCGTCCTGTTCCTGGCTGCAGGTTGGGCCTACGGCGCGGCTGCCAACACGATCAATAATCACAAAGACCTTGTGAACATGATGTCGGAAGCGATGAAAGACATGGGCTATTATCTGGTCCTGGCTTTTGCCGCCGCTCACTTCGTAGCGATGTTTGGCTGGTCGAATCTGGGACTGATCACCGCCGTGCATGGTGCTGACGCCATTCAGTCGAGCGGATTGCCGCTACCGATCGTCCTCGGCTTGATCGTCCTGTTCTCGGCCTTGTTGAACCTGTTTGTCGGCTCTGCCAGCGCCAAGTGGGCGCTGATGGCGCCTGTCCTGGTGCCCATGCTAATGCTGCTCGGGATCAGTCCGGACGGCGCGACCGCCGCCTACCGCGTCGGCGACGGAGCGACCAATATCATTACTCCGCTAATGGTGTACTTCCCGCTGATCCTGGTATTTGCCCAGCGCTGGAAGAAGGATTTCGGTCTCGGCAGCCTCACGGCGATGATGATCCCTTATTCGATCTGGCTCCTGATCTCGGGTGTCATTCTGATGATGATCTGGATCTTCCTGGGCTTGGATCTTGGACCAGGCGCCCCCGCGCAGATCCCGATCCCTGGAGCCGGTTAAAGCCCCAGCTCAATCCGCTTAGCTTCGAACTCAACCGGAACTGGCGCCTCGAGCGCCAGTTTCTTTTTGTCGGGCAGTTCAATCTCGAGCCCTACCGCATGCAGCATCAGCCGCACCGCGTCGTCGTTCCCATGACCGTAGATGGCATCACCGAGGATCGGACAGCCCATCGCCGCGAGGTGGGCGCGAATCTGATGCATGCGCCCGGTTTCCGGTCGCGCTTCGATCAGCCCCTGGCCGCCTGACCTGCTCAGCACCCGCCACGCCGTGCGTGCGGCATCTGCCCCGGCCTCGATTTGACCCGGCATGACGCTCCGCCCCGTCTTTAAGAGGGGGATGTCGCAAACACCTTCATGATCGGCGGGCAAGTCGCCAGAAACTAAAGCGAGGTAGCGTTTCTGTACCCGGCGCTCAGCAAACTCCGTCGACAGCGCTGCAATGGCTGGTTTGGTCTTACCTGCGAGGATGAGACCGGAGGTTCCCGCATCGATCCGGTGAACCAATTGCGGACGCTTGCCGTTCGATCGGGCGAATGTCCATAGCAGATGATCCAGCGACGTGCCGCGATTGCCGCGGGTCTGCACGGGCAGCCCGGACGGCTTGTTGAAGGCGAGTAAGATCTCGTCCTCATAGAGCACGAGATCGCGCACGAACGCCTGTTGATCGGCTGCGATCCTGGGAATGGGACGATTGCGCATAAAGGCGGGTCAGGCTTGGACTGAGAGTCCGCTCACGATGAGCGTCGCAAGCATGATCACCAGGGTCACGCTCGACCAGAAGAAAAAGATCAAGAATGTTCTCAGCCCCGACATCATGATGCCCGATCCACCGGCAACCATCAGGCTGCGCCAGAGATAGACAAAAAAGCCGATCCCATAGAGCCAGAATGCAATCCCTGGCAGCACGGGCCCCGCAAACATCATGAACGCCCCGGTCAGATAGATCCAGGAATGCAGGTGCAGCGCGTGAACCGCGTGGTCATAGACGTACAATTTCCGGCGCCAGACATGCAGCAAGACCAACGCGATGATCGTGAGCGGGACCATGAGGATACTCAGTCGCGGCAGCCATTTCTCAACTTCGGCTCCGAACTGGTCCGGATGGTCAAGGACATTGGCGACCTGTGCTTCGATTTCGCTTTGATAGGCCTCCGCCGTCTCGACATTGATGTTCGCTTCCTCGAGCTGCGCAAGCGTCGTCTCATCGACCTCCGACAGATCCCTGCCTTCGCCGAGGCTTTGCTCGATTCCGTTTCGCGTATCCGTATCGATCGTGTTGATCCACTGACCAGGCGTCACCAGCGTGAACAGCATCAGATAGAATACGAGACTGGCAAGCAGGAACATGCGGAAGGGCGGCACATAGCGCGCGCGTTTTCCTTCCGTGTAATTGCGAGTCAGCCGCCCCGGTCGAAACAGTAAAACCGGAAGAGTGCGCGCGAGCCGTCCATCCAGAGTGAACGTGTCTGAGATGGTCTCGCCCATCAAGGTCCAGATTGGGCGATGAAAACTCGCGGCGAGCTGACCACATTCGGAGCAATACTTCACTTCGACATTGGCGCCGCAATTGCGGCAGGGCTCTCCGCTGAGATCCGCGGACTGCCGGGTGGAGAGCACGCCGGCTGACGCGGCTCCCGCGATTTCGAGTTCTACGGACATGATCCTCCCCCGAGTCTGCCCTATTCAGTCGTTTCAGTGTCCGGTGTCGCAGCTGCTGGCGCAGGACACAACCAACGGGACCGGTGATTGTCTTCCGCGTTTTCCGCCCAGCCCTCCAGATTCGGATCTACCAGGTTCTTAGTGACTTGGAACCACATTGGCGTAACCGGATGATCTTCCAACATGATCTTCTCAGCCTGCGCAAACAATGCCGCGCGCTCCTGGAGGTCACGTTCCTGGCTAGCGGCTTCAAGCAGGCGATCAAATTCCGGATTGGAATAGTTTCCGTAATTCTGCTGCCCAGTATCGCTGTCGAGCAAATAGAGGAAATTCAGCGGGTCGTTATAGTCAGCAAGCCACGCACCGTCCGACACCTCGAAATTGCTTTGGCGAAGATCGGAATAGAGCACTTTCGTGTCCTGGCGCAGGATCTGAGCGTCGACCCATGGCGCAATCTCGTTCCAGTTGGATTGAGCGACCGGAGCGGCTTTCGGGTTATCATCGGTTGAGCGGTGCTTGAACTCGAAGCGCAATTGATTGTCTGGACCATATCCCGCGTCTTCCAGAAGTGCGCGCGCTTCAGCCAGTCGCTCCGGGCGGCTCAGCGATTTCCATGAAACTTCCGGACGAACGGTGTCGTAATTATTGATCCCCGGTGGGACAAAGCTATAGGCCGGCACGAAGCCAGGCGTCAGAACGTTCTCGACCAGATATTCGCGATCAAGCGCCATGGAAAGCGCCTTGCGGACACGGATATCGTCGAATGGCGGCTCGCTGGAATTAAAGCTCCAATAGGTGGTCAGCAGGCCAGGCGTCGTCCGCGCCCATCCTGGTAGACGGCGATCCAGCTCGGCTTTGCGTCCACCATCAAAGGCGTTGTTGATGTCGAGTTCACCCGCTTCAATTCGGCGCTCAACAGCGGCGAGATCTTCAAGCTCGAAATAGCTCACGCGCTCGAAGCACAGCGTATCGGCTTCATAAAAAGCCGGGTTTTTCTCAACCACGAGCTGATCGCCCGTGACCCAGTAAACCAGCTTGTAGGGACCATTTACTTCGATATTGTCTGGCTGAACCCAAGCCTCACCATACTGCTCGACGATATGTCGGGGCACTGGATAGGTGGTGTAATGCGTCAGGAGACCAAGCAGATAGGGCGCGGGCTGTTCGAGCGTGATTTCGAGCGTGCGATCATCGATCGCGCGAACGCCGAGTTCCTCCGGCTCAATGCGGGCCTCATTGAGGGCCTGAGCATTCTTGATGATGTAGAGCAGCGAAGAATACTGCGAGGCGATTGCCGGATCCTGGATGCGGCGCAGCGCATAGACGAAGTCTTCTGCCGTCAGCGGTGTTCCGTCTGACCAGGTCGTGTCGCGCAGGTTGAACGTCCAGATCAAACCATCGTCAGACGTCGTCCAGCTTTCCGCCATGGCCGGAATGACCTGCCCGTCAGCTGTGTGCTGTGTGAGACCGAGGAACATGTCGCCAATGATGATGTTTTCCCAGGCCGCAGAAGACCGGTGAGGATCGAGCGTGTCGACTTTAGCGGAAATTCCCCGGCGCAGCGTGAGCGTATCATCGCCTCCACCGCCGCCTCCGCAGGCAGACAAAGCGAGCGCGAAAGCAATCGCGGTTCCGGCAAAAAGGCGGTTCAAGCGCATAAAGGCTCTCCTGGTGAATAAAGTTATGTTTGCAATCAACTTTGTTTCAGACAAAAGCGAGCTTGCCTAGGTCACACCTGTCACATTCGGGCGATTAGCGACGGCGGAAAAACCCAACAAATCCGAACAGTCCGGCCAACAATGATCCGATCCCACCCGCAACAACGGTGATCGGGCTGACAGATCTCGCAATTGCGATCGCCTGACCAATGCGGGAAACATTGACCTCGACCTCATCGCGGAACGTCCGCAGCGGCAGCGCCTGACCATCGAGGTTAGCGAAAAGCTCGATCACCAATTCCTGTTTGCCTGTGGCGGTTGGGGTGACTTTCCAGCGCCAGACATTCTCCGTCATCGGCGAAATCAGCTGCGTTTCCGGTGTAACAGCCCGGACTTCAAACGTGTCGCCTGACACCAAGGCAGTCACTGAAGAAGAGATCTGTGCCTCTCCCTCAACTACGTTGCCGCGGCCAGACAAGGCGTCGGCGGCCGTGTCATCGCCCGTTGCATCAACGGCCAGTGTCACGGTGAATTCTCGCCCGAATTGCGCTTCGGACGGTGTTTCATGGGCAATCGGGACGGTTCTCAACGTCGTCATCAAGCCGCTATCTGCCGACGCAACGCCGAAGAAATCATCATCTGAGCTGGAAGATGGCTGTGTCAGGCTGCGGCTTCTCGGGCTCGCCGCAATCGGAGACTCTGATCCAGCAGGGGCGTCAAATCCGAAGCTTTCAGACGGCGGAGGCGATGAAGCTGCGCGCTCGGATTGAGGCTGCGTTTGCAGATATTGATACCCGCCGAAGGCAAGGGCTCCTGCACCGACAAGGATCAACAGAATAGATAGGAAACGGAACATGGCGCGATTTTCTCCCCGATCACCAGAAGAAGCTACCACAAATTTCTAGGTTAAAAACCCGTCGCTTTTGGGGCGCGTCTATTCATCTCCCAGTCGGGTCGGCGTTAAGGCCCCTAAACCGAACGCTCCTTGGTCGCCGTGAAGCGGATTTCGGGGTTCTTTTCCTGCGCGTAGCCAACATCCCAAGCATTCTTAGCCAGATAGACCGGCGCGTCGTCGAGATCGGTACCGGACGCCGATTTGTTCTTGTCCAGAAAGGCTTCGAGCACGGCATCATCGTCACAATGAATCCAGCGCGCGACATTGTACGGCGCTTCTTCAAACAAGACATCCAGGCCATACTCGTTGACCATACGCTCGGCCATGACGTCGATTTGCAGAGACCCAACGGCCCCGACAATCATATCCGAGCCAATGGTCGGCTTGAACAGCTGCGTCACGCCCTCTTCGGCCAGACCTTCCAGCGCCTTGCGCAAATGCTTTGCTTTCATCGGATCTGTGGTGCGCGCGCGTCTGAGGATCTCTGGCGCAAAGTTTGGAATGCCCGCAAACCGGATATCGCCGTTTTCTGACAGACTGTCGCCCACGCGCAGCTGGCCGTGATTAGGAACACCGATCACATCGCCCGCATAAGCGGTTTCCGCAATTTCCCGATCCTGGGCCAGAAACATTAGCGGATTGTGGATATTGATCTGCTTGCCTTCGGCTGTCTTCAACCGCATGCCGCGCTTGAACTCGCCGGAGCAGAGGCGCAGGAACGCCACCCGGTCGCGATGGTTAGGGTCCATGTTCGCCTGGATCTTGAACACGAAGCCGGCGACGGGCTTATCATCCCGGTTCAACGTGTGTTCGACCTCTTTGCGATGACAGGTCTGAGGCCGCGGCGCGGGCGCGAACTCCTCCAGGACCGACAAGAGTTCACCGACCCCGAAATGACGCAGAGCCGTGCCAAACACGACAGGGGTCATATGACCTTCCAGAAAAGCCTGCTTATCAATCGTCGGAAGCATCTCGCGCGCCATCTCGGCGCCCTCTTCCAATTCTTCCAGTGCGCTCGGGTCGACTTCGTCTCGGACGCTATCCAGGGATACGCGCGGGGACTCGCCAGGGGTCAGGCCCTCATCGGCGGTCTTTTTGGAATAGTGCAGAAACTCGCCCGTCCGAAGATCGCTCATCCCGCCAAAACGTTGACCGGACGCTGCTGGCCAATAGAGCGGTGCACAGTCGAGTTGCAATTGATCCTGGATCTGGTCGAGCAATTCGAGCGGGTCCAGCGCTTCACGATCAAGCTTATTGATAAAGGTCACGATCGGAATATCGCGCAGACGGCAGACTTCGAAGAGCTTCAGTGTTTGCGGCTCGATGCCTTTCGCCGCGTCCAGAACCATGATCGCACAATCAGCGGCGGTCAGCGTACGATAAGTGTCTTCGGAGAAGTCCTCGTGACCCGGCGTATCGAGCAAATTGTAGACATTGCCGCGATACTCGAAGGTCATGACCGAGGCGCTGACCGAGATACCGCGATCCCGCTCGATCTTCATCCAGTCGGAGGTTGTCCTGCGGCGTTCACCGCGCGCAGCCACCTCGCCCGCCGCGCGGATCGCGCCACCCGCCAGAAGCAGGTTCTCCGTCAGCGTCGTCTTACCGGCATCGGGGTGTGAAATGATCGCAAAGGTTCGGCGGCGACCCGCCTCTTCTGTCAAAGACATATGAATTCTCGAATATGATCAGGCCGTGCGGTTAAACGAAAACGCAAGCCGCTTCAATTGATCGGTCTGCGATCTTTCAAGCAGAAGCACTTTGGCGGTCGTCTCGATCATTGGCGACGCCCGCTCTGAACGTCTCGAGCACAAGAGGCCGCACGTCCTGCAGGCGGGCTTCGAACAAGCCTCCGGCAATCGGTTTGAGGATGAGACTGTTCGCGCCGGTCTTGGAAACGATCAGCGCGGCGATGTCTCTCAACAGGTCCGGATCCGCGTCACCGGTTTGTCCTATCCATGGGTTAAGCTGGGTTTTGGCAAATTCAACCGCATCCGATGCGCGTAGCTTTCGCGGATCTCCGCACCCCATATCACGCCATCGAGCCAACACTCGCGCCTCTGGCGCGTCGATCTCAATGACCGTGTCATTCAGCAAAAACAACATGGATCGTCCCTCACTTAATGCCCATGTCGCTGGTTGGCGGTTAACGAACGGTTACAACGCCTGATTGAAGCACCTATTCTACCGGTTCGGTCAGAAAATGCCGTGCCTCGCGATCCTCGATTTCGATAACCCATAGATCGCGATCACGGTCTCGGGCGCGAGCCAGATAGTCGTCCACGCTACTTTCCTGCGGGCCAATTCCCTGGACTTCCAGGTCAACAAACACGCGGTCGCCTTCCATCGAGGTTCGCGGGACGTAGGCGCGTGCACCGCCGGATAAATCGGAAACTTTGATCAGGACATCGCCGCGCGACTCTTCCCCGCGCTGCACGACGAAGGCAGCCGCACCCGCAACTTGCGCGCGGCGCATCAAGGCATCGACCCAGATCCGCGTGGAGAGGCGTTCTTCAAACATGGCAGGTCGATCCTTTCAGGAGCAAGAGCGTAGCCTTCACTCCGCCGCCCGTTTCTGGTCTTCCCGTAGGGCTGGCAGGGTGACGGTTACGGTTGTGCCAGCGCCGAGCGCTGTCTCGATCTTCACCTTGCCGCCCTGCATTTCGACAAGGCGGTGTACGAGCGCCAGACCGAGACCGGTTCCCGGGCGTCCTTTTGCGTTGCGGCCCTGCGAAAACGGCGCTGCGATCCGAGCGAGATCCGTCGCGTCCATTCCTGTACCGGTGTCGCGCACTTGCAATATGGCTTGTCCGTTTCGCACGCCCGAGAGGAGAGTCACTGTGTCTCCAGCCGCCGAATACTTGATCGCGTTCGATACGAGGTTGTCCCAAATTCTGCGAACGGCTCCGGCGTCCGCAAGGGCCAGAACTTCTCCATCGCATTTCATACGCAAGGCGATGCCGGCTTTGTCGGCGGCAGGTTGCGACTGACGTAGAACACTCTCGCCGCTTGCCGCGATATCCATCGGGGCAAGATCAAGCTCATAGGTTCCCGCTTCTGACTTGGCATAACCGAGCATGTCCTCAACCAGGCGGAGCAGAGCTTCACCGCTTTCCCGGATGAGCCCTGGATAATCTTTGTAAGCCTCTGGCATGGGCCCACGGATTTCGGCGTCCATCACGTCGGCAAAGCCAATCACCGCATTGAGCGGGCTTTTCAGATCATGCCCAAGTCCAGCAAAGAAATTCGTCCGCTCCAGGACTTCATTCGATAGAGCTGCGTCATCGACCTGCGTCGGCGCGAGAACCACAATCATCCCCGTATCTGTGTTGAACCGGCGAATCACCAACGGCTCGCGGGCAGTCTTCAATTCTGTCGCTTCGGGTGCGATTAGTTTCTCCAAAACCACGCCGACCCGCAGACCTTCAAGATAGTCGGTACTTCCCCAAACGGAGCGCACGCGCCCAAGATCCGATACGCTGATAATCAGGATTTGATCCCGATTTGGGGCGGTATCTTGCGCGATCTCCGGTCCAGATTGGGACACCTCAACTGGTCGTCCAGATGCCAGCTCAATTCGGCCCGTAAGCGAATAAATTTGCAATATGATCAGTAAGGTAAACACCGCAGCACCGAGCATCGTGCCGACCTGACCGCCTGCTAGCGTTACGGCTAGCGCGCCGGTTCCAGCGAGACAGATTCCGCCCAGAAGCCAGTAACTCTTAACCGAGTTCCCGCGTTCTCGACGGCTCATCTTAACGGATTGGTCAGGTCTGTTAGGCATTTTCCTTATCGTGGATTCATTAAATATGCGGCAGAATCCTAATTTCAGCAGATGCTAGCCTTTGCGGAACGCAAAAGATAGGCCAGTGTCTCGGTCGTAGAGTGAGGAGCTATTCATGACCAAAAGAACGATAATGACTGCCATCGCAGCCATTGCAGGCCTGACCCTTCAGGCGACTGCTCAGATGGTCACACCGGCTCCCCAGCAGGTCTCAGCGACAGCTGCGGAAACGGACCCCCTCGCGCGGGCAGCGGCGCTCTATGCAACTTACCAGGGCGAAGTCACAGACGTGAAAACCAAAGGGTTTACGTCGGCGCGTGACATCGACAAGTCCCTGACCAATCTAGGCGGCCACAATCCAGAGCAACTCACTCAAGGTTGGATGGCTTATTCGGCTCTGGTCGCCGCGCAGAACCCGGAATTCCGCGCTGCTGTTCTCGACATTGAAGGCTATTATGGCCGCGATATGCTGATGACCGGTATGCAGAACGACATTCGCTATGCACGCACACTGAGTGGCGGCAACTCTGCCGTGAACCAGGCACTTACTGCCGTCAACGCAGACAGCGACCGCCTGTTCGGTGCCGCAGCGTTCGTTAAAGAACAAGCTTACAGTCTGCAGGGATCAGGCTGGGCAAAAGGCCGGGTCGGAAACTCCGGTGCGAAAGCATCCAGCCTGTTCGCGTCGACACAGACCGGCATCCCGGCTCGAAACGCAATGGTTCAAGCCATGCACTCTCCAGAGATCAACACCGTATTCCAACAGGCTGGTCAGTCTGGTGCGCCCTCAGTTTGGGAAAGCGTCTCCGGCGCCGCGAGTACCATTCGCGTCCCGTCTGTCGTCGCCAGCCTTAGCCAGTCGAACGGAATCGCACGTGGCAAGGAACCGATTGCTGACCGGATCACGACATTGGCCGCTTACCGTATCCTCAGCGCCGACCCGGTTAAGGCCGGCTCGATGCGACAAGCTATGGGTGAACGCGAGACGCAGGCCTGCCTGAACATGGCGAACCTCAATCTCCAACAATGTGTGGCTGCTGCCCACAAGCATTATGAAGTTCCGTTCTGCATCGGTGAGCACGCTCTGTCAGATGTCGGCAAATGCATCGGGAAAGTCACCCAGTAAGACAACCATCTCCACTTTAAAAAAACCCCTGGCCACAGTTCCAGGGGTTTTCTTTTGTCTGTTTATCACCCAAATGCGGCGCATGACGATTACTGAACGCGCCGCCAATATCGAAGACGAGTTTGCATTCCTGGATGACTGGGAAGATCGCTATGCACACATCATCGATCTCGGCAAAGCCAACCCGCCTCTTGAGGGCCATGAGCGAACCGAAGACAGCAAGGTGCGCGGCTGTGCGTCTCAGGTCTGGATGGTCATTACGCCTCTGGAAGATGATCGCCTGGAGATCCGTGCTGAAAGCGATGCGATGATTGTGTCTGGCCTGATATCGCTTCTGATACAGCTATTCTCCGGCGCACCGCGAGCTGAAATCTCTGATTTCGACGCCGATGAATTCCTTGAGAAAATCGGCGTAAAGGGCGCACTCAGCGCACAGCGCTCCAACGGGCTGGCATCCATGCTGGCGCGCATCAAGCAGACGGCAGCAGCTTAATCGGTTCGCCGAACCTTATCACGATAAACCTCGTGCAATGCGCGAATGGCCGCCAAGGATCGGCGCTCCATTAAAGCGGGTCGCCCGCCCAACCTTTTGGTCAATTGCGTCCGGCTGTCCCCGCTTAATATCAACCGGTCCAGGAGACTCATCGTTTCACTCCCGAGATGTCTGTGCAGCGTTTCATGAGCAGATTGGGCGGACAGCGCGCCGCCGCCTGGCCCCTGATCCGAGAAACCGCGTCCTCCATCGACCTTCCCGCCCAGAGCTAGCCCATCCCAGTTCATTCCGCGGGCAGCACCCACTCCTGAAGCGCGCTCCGCATCGGCGCGGTATCTCCGCGCCGTTTCTCGAATGAGCTCACGAAGCGCGACATCTTGAGAGCGCGACAGGATCAGTTCGATGAGAGGACTGCCGGTTCCTTGAGCCTCCGCATCGAGGCGCGTCGAACTCGGGTTGGCGGGCGGCGCTTCAAGTACAGATCCCGCCCAGACAAGTATAGGTGGTTGACCGTCGCCGAGCGATTTCAGCGCGTCGCGGACGCGTAGCACATCGATTTCTGCACCCGTCAGGACACCGATCATCCTTCCGCGCCTGTCTTTGCTGCGCCAAACACCCCATCGGTCGGTGCCAATCTCAGCTACGATCCCGCCGCGTTGTAGAGCGCGGATCAGGCGCGACTTCATGCGCCAAGTTCGCTCAAGGGCGCAACCGTCATCATCCCTTTCTCGAGAGTCTCAATCCAGGCATCAAACTCCGCCTCATCGCGCATCTCTTCAATCTTGTGGCAAGCATGCGCGACCGTGGACCGATCGCGTTCAAATGCGTTTGCCACGCGCGACAAACTCATCTCCAAACCGACATGAGTGAGGTACATCGCCACCTGTCGGGCCTGCACCATATCCCTCGGCCCTCTGTCCCGCATCAGGATGTTTTCTGCTTTTAATTCCAACGCGTATCCGACCAGACTGGCCGCCAGATATGCGTTGTTTCGATCAATCCGTTGCTGGCTGCCCAATCTAAAATCTCCTTCCGACCACCGGGAAAGAAACATTATCATGGCCTTATAGGTGTAGGATTGTTTTCCTATTTCCCATTGGGCTTTCTCAAAGAAATCAAGCTGCTAGCGTATGCCGATGAGGTTGAACGCTGTGGGACTCGCCGCGACGGTCTTGGCGCATACGCTCTTTCGGCACGAGCGTGTCATGACATAAAACGAGCGCGCGGCTGCGCGACGAGTGGAGCGGGAGGCGCAACCAGGCGTGGCAATCCATGTCCCGCTCAATCAACCCACCGACAGGACGCAACTGATCCAACGCGCTCGACAATCCGAGCGACCACATTTCGCTTACCGTCTTACCGAGCTCATCAACACAGCGGCCTCGCATCTCGCGGCCGAGAATGTCGCGAAGACCGGATCCAGCAAGGCGAAAGCGAACTTGCCCCTGCGCCTCAACTTCGACAATTGAGATAGACGCGAGATGGGCCCGGATTGCACCTGGGTCGAGGTCTTCGCGCCTCGGCAAGCAGAGCCCATGGCGACATGATTCCCAATGTTTCAAGAGCTCAATCTGCGACGGCGTGAAGCCTGCGAATTCTGTTGACAACGAAACCATAGCCACCCCCGCGGTGATTCGACTCACCACTAGTGAATCAGTTTGATTCGTCGTGCAAGGGGAAAATCAGTAATTCGTTAACCTATATTACTGATTTATTTCATTTCTTTATCGAAACGATACTGTTTGTTTTGGGCTCGAAACTACTTCTCGAGTTTTCCCAAACCCATTTCTTTCGCCAGTGCGGACCGCTTGCGGGCATAACTCGGCGCCACCATTGGATAGTCATATGGCAAGCCCCACTTCTCGCGATACTCTTCCGGGCTCAGTCCATACTTGGACCGCAAATGGCGTTTGAGAGACTTGAATTTCTTGCCGTCTTCCAGGCAGATCAGGAACTCATCCGTGATCGAATTTTTGATCGATACTGCAGGTTTCTTGGTCGGCGCTGCGTCTCCGCCATTGCCGAGTTTGGCAAGCGTCGCGTGCACATCGCGGATCAGCTCCGGCAGCTCGCCGCTTTGAATGGCATTGTTGCTCACATAGGCCGATACGATATCGGACGCGAATTCCAGGATCGCTCCAGTTGAAGCAACCTCGTGATTTATCTCTTCACTCATACTAGTTCCCCTTAGTACAAGCTCAATATATGGTGGGCTCCGCTGGAGAGTAAACAGAAAATTACAGAGCTTTTACCAGCGTTTCTCTAGCATGTGTTCTGTTTGCTACAGGCTTCTCTAATACTGACCCAGAACTCAGCGTCGCGTCACCGCGATCTATTCAAGGACTCGCGGCGCCGTCTTAACTCGCCAACAGAACGATCAGCATGACGACGCCAAGCAGAACGGCAGACCACATCGCCATGGAATTGGTCAGGCCGCCCCTGGCCAGTGCACCGCGCGGACTGAACGTCGCTTCAATCTGGTCGAAGGTCCGAGAGCCGATCCGGCCCACAAAACCTGTCATGGCAGGTCCAGCTTTACCCCAGACTGTGCCCGCCCATTTGAACATACCATATCCCGGTTTGCGCAACACCCAGTCCGTATCCAGGATCGTGCCTGGTCTTTCTGGCGGATAGAGCCCGAACCGCTTGAGCAACATGAAGGCCAGAACGGCGAGCATCAGGAGCTGCATCTGGGTCAGAATGTGATCGACAGTGTAAGGCTTGTACGTCTTGATCTCGTCGCCGCTGATCATACAGACGTCCGCAGGCGCGGTCACCGTGCACGGCAGCATGCCATAGAGCCAGCCATATCCGAAACCACCAATCGCCGGCAGACCAATCGCAATACAAATAAATGCCGCCATGCCCATGGCGAGCAACATGTTAAACGGCGCTTCCTTCACCCTGATCCCGCTATCGTGACCGAAGAAGGTGAAATAGGGAATCTTGATCCCGGAATGCTCCAGCACACCCGCGGACGCGAATAGCAGCATCAGCCAGACGATGACATAACCTTCTGTTGCCACAGCGCTCATGGTCATCGCCTTGGCAACAAACCCGGAGAAGAGCGGAAAGGCGGAAATCGAAACCGCCCCGATGATGCAGAATATGGTCGTCCAGGGCATGGATTTGTACAGCCCGCCAAGCTCGCTGGCTTTTGCCGTGCCCACCCTGTAGAGGACCGCGCCCATGCTCATGAACAGCAAGCCCTTATAGATGATATGGGCGAATGCGTGCGCCGCAGCGCCGTTCAGCGCCAGCGGCGTGCCGATACCAATCGCGCAAATCATGAAGCCAAGCTGGTTGTTCAGCGAGTAAGACAGAACTTTGCGGAGATCATTTTCGATCACGGCGAAGAAGACCGGGAACACCGTCATAACCGCGCCGATCCAGATCAGCACTTCGAAGCCCGGGAACATACGCGCGAAGGCGTAGACAGCCAGCTTGGTCGTAAACGCCGACAGAACCACAGCACCCACAACCGTCGCCTTTGGATAGGCGTCTTGCAACCAGTTATGCAGGAACGGGAAAGCGGCCTTGATGGCAAATGCGATGAAGATGAATTTCGCGCCCGGCTGATCAAAGCTGGTAAACGCATCGAGAGAGAGGCTGCCGGTTGATTTGTAGACATAGGCGAGGCCATCCAGCAGCAACACACCTGAGAAAATCTGTACGCCGAGATAGCGCATCGCAGCCTGATAAGCCGCCTTGGTCCCTGCCCGCAGGATCAGGAAGACCGAGCTAACCGCCGTGATTTCCCAGAATATGAACAGGGTCATCAGGTCACCGGCGAACGTCGCCGAGACCGCCGCCCCCGCATAGGCGAGGGCCATACCGTCTTGCAGCCTGTCATCTGTATGCAGCGCATAGATCGCGTTCAGGAAAGACGCGATCAGGAAGGCCAATCCGAAGATGAAGGAGAGGCTATCTACGCGGTAGAGAATGAGATCGATCCCCAGAACGGATGCAGTAGCGAGATCGGTGCTGCGTTCAGCCAGAGCCAGCATCAGAATCGCAACCACAGGGGTCGCCACCATCAGTGCCTGACGCACCCGCTGGATCGGGATCAGACACCCGATAAACCCAACTGCGACGAGCAGAAGACCGGGATTGATTTGACCGAGAAGCCCGCTCATGAGTCCGACTCCACATCTTGTGGCTTGGTATCGGCTTCGCCGTAATAGTCCTCATCCCGGCGCAGCAGCTTACCAAGGGGCCAGCCGGATAGAACCGCGATCGCAAAGGCTGCAAATCCCCAGAAGGCGTAGAATCCAGTGGATTGCGTGAAAGCTATGGCTTGATACTTGTCCTTGACCTCCCGACCAACAATGAGGTCCGCCACAATCAGGCCCACGGAAATCAAAACAACGATCAACAGCAATAGGAACGGTGTGCGCGGCGACTCCACCCAACCAAATAATAGCTTGGACATTGGGTGCGTGTGCTCGTCGGAGGGCTTGGGCGTCTCCTCTTCCGGCTTTACAAATCGGCCGCTGGCATCTCGTTCTGTCGGAAGAGTCATGGATTACCCTCGGTCATGTAGGCCGCCGGAATACGTTCTCCGGTCGCTGGCTCCAGGAAGTCTGAAACCGGTCCAACCGTGAAGAACATGAGCACACAAAGAAGCGCGGTGAAGCAGGGAGCTGCGACAGTTAGAACCGGCGCGCCACCCGGGCGCTTATACGGGGCGGGTTCCGGCGTTCCGGGCGGCGGCATCAGCGCCAGGATCGGAATCGGCAAAAGATAGGCAATGTTCAACAGCGACGAAACAATCAGCACGATCGGAACATAATCCAAATTCGCATCTGCCGCGCCTTGCATCAGCTCATATTTCGGCCAGTCCCCCGCGAGTGGCGGAATCCCGATGATCGACAATGACGCGATGAAGAAGGCGATGAAGACCAGCGGCATTCGTTTGCCGAGCCCCCTCATATCCGAAATATTCGTCAAACCTGTCGCGACATAAATCGCCCCGGCACACATGAAGAGCGTGATCTTGCCGACAGCATGCGCCGCGATTTGCAAGGATCCTCCCATGAAGCCAGCCGGATCTGCGAGCATCGCACCACACGTGACATAGGCCAGCTGTGCGATGGTCGAATATGCTAGTCGTGCTTTCAGATTGTCTTTGGTCATCGCGACAAGCGACGCCACAATTATGGTGAAACACGCCACGGCGAGAATAAATTCCCGAGACGCCGTCGCGTTCAAAATCTCTTCGCCGAATATATAAATGGCCACCTTCAGGATGGTGAACACCCCGGCCTTAACGACCGCCACCGCATGGAGCAGCGCCGAAACCGGCGTCGGCGCCACCATAGCGTTGGGCAGCCAGAAGTGGAACGGCATCAAGGCTGCCTTACCAACCCCAAACGCAAACAGGAGCAGCAAGGCGCTCGCGACGACCGGTGTCAAACCCTCTGCCTGCTGCAGCAATCCGCCAGGGACAAAATCCAGGCTTCCGGCCAACGCACCCGTCCAGATGATCGCAACGAGCAGGAAGCCAATCGAGGTCCCGAGCAGTGTCATCAAATAGATCCGCGCCCCGCGCTGCGCATTGGCGTCGCCCTTGTGCGCAACCAATGGATAAGTCGACAGGGTCAGGATCTCATAGAAGACGAAAAGTGTGAAAAGGTTGGCAGACATCGCAACGCCCATGGCGCCGAACAAGGCGACGGCGAAGCACATATAGAAGCGGGTCTGATTGCGTTCGCGATTGCCGCGCATATAGCCGATCGAGTAGAAGCTGTTGACGATCCACAGACCGCTGGCCACCAGGGCGAACAAGGCTCCGAGTGGCTCTGCCTTGAAGGCGAACTCAAGCCCCGGAACCGCTTCGCCGAGGCTCAGCTCTGCTGGCGATCCCGCAGAGACATGTCCGGCAATAATGATCGCGACGACGAAGAGCGCGGCTGCGCCTAGCAAAGTGATGCCTTCGCGCAAGTCCGGCACACGTCCAGCGAGCCAGATTCCGGCGCAGATCAGAAGCGGCAATATCAGAGCCGCTGCGATGGCCATATCACCACTCATGACACATCTCCGATAAACAGGGATCCCGCAGCGTCTTCCGCAAGCCCGGCGACAAACCCGCCCTGCACACCGACCCAGATATTCGCAATCGCGAGGATCCAGAGTGGGATAAGGATGAGCAAGGGAGCTTCTTTACGGCGCTTGTTCGGATTGCTTGGCGCACGAAAGAATACGGCTTCAAGAATGCGGCCCATGTAAACGACGGCGAGCAAGCTGGAGAACATGACGACGGCAACTGCCCACCACCAGCCATGCTCAAACAGCGCATTGACCAGTGCGAACTTGGATTGGAACCCAGCCGTCAGCGGCACCCCGATCAGCGACACGGCGCCGATGGCGAAGGCCGTCATCGTCCACGGCGCAGACCGGCCGAGGCCTTTCAGGTCGTTCAGGGTGGTCCCTTGATAAGACAACACTATACCCGCGAGCGCCATGAACAGCGTGCCCTTGATCAGCGCATGATTGACCAAGTGGAACATGCCGGCAGAGACCCCCAAGGTGGTCCCGATGGAAATCCCGAGCAGCATGTACCCCACCTGCGCTACCGACGAATAAGCCAGCGTGCGGCGAACATCTGTCTGAAACACTGCCTGGAAGGAACACGCGATCATCGCTGCGATACCCATTGGCATCAGAATCCAGATCAGGGTCGATCCCTCGAACGCAAACTCCAATCCAAAGACCGTGAACAGGAAGCGGACCAGCGCATAAATCGCCACTTTTGTCGCCGTCGCGGCGAGAAACATCGTGACAAAGCTCGGGCTGTAAGCATACGCGTTCGGCAGCCACTGGTGCAGCGGGAACATAGCGGCCTTGATGCCAAGCCCGACAAAGATAAACGCATAGCCAGCCAGCACGGCCTTGTTGCCTTGCATTTCTTGCAGGCGCACCGCGAGCTCTGCCATGTTGAGCGTGCCGGTTGCCGCATACAGGAACCCGACGCCAACCACGAAGAAGGAGGCCCCGATCGTTCCCATGAGCAAATAGTTTGCCGCCGCCGGAAGCGCGCGTCGATCACGCGTCGCGCCGAGCGCAACGAGAACGTAGGTCGCGATCGAGCTGATCTCGAGGAACACGAACAGGTTAAAGGCGTCACCGGTCGATGCCACACCACAAAGCCCGGTAAAGCAGACCAGATAGGCCGCATAGAACATGGCGCGCTTCGCGTCTCGCACTTCTGCAACCACGCTTGGCCAGCTGAAGATCGCAGCGAGGAATCCGATCGTACTTACCAGAAGCAAGACCATCGCGTTGAGCGAGTCGATGCGAAATTCGATTCCGGCATCCGGCGCCCATCCACCCATCGCATACGAAAGCACCCCGCCGCCATCGACAGACCGCACTTGCGTCAGGAGCACCATCGCCATGATCAGCGACACGCCGGTCGCGAGGATGGACAAAATCCAGGCCAGTCGCCCGTTCGGCATGTACGCCGCGATCGGCGCCAGGAACATCGGCGCAACAACAAGCAGCGCGGGCGCATGCGCCGCGATATCCGCTGGCACGAGGGAAGAAATAAACTCGATCATGCCGCCCCTGCCCTGCTTTCTTCTGCCTCAGACGCAGCTTCAGAGATTGCGACCTCCAGATCCATTTCCCGAATTTCGTCAGTCTCAACGGTTCCATAGGCTTCACGAATGCGAACAATGATCGCGAGCCCGACAGCGAGCGTTGCAACACCGACCACAATCGCGGTTAGCATCAGAACGTGCGGCAATGGATTGGAATAGACATTCTCAAGCCCTTCGCCGCCATATCCGTGCCCGGCGTCATAAGCACCGTGGGCAGCATCCGCGCCATGATCAGCGACTTCTGCACCGTGATCGCCAGCCTTGTCGTGGCTTTTGTTCTTGCCGTAATCCTTGCCGAACAGGATCGGCGCCGTGCCACCATCAATGCGCGATAGTGAGACGTAAAATAGAATGATTGAAGTTTGGAACAGGCCAAGACCAATCAGGCGCTTGATCAGGTTTGTCGCGGCAAAAGAGATGTATAGGCCAATCATCATCAACCCGATGATCGCCCAGTAATTTCCGCGTTCGAGAATGAATTCCAGCATCCCTACCAGTCCTCATCTCGGATTTCGCTGACGCGGCCAGCGAAAGCATAGAAGATCGAAACCATGGATCCCGCGACAGCGAACAAGACGCCAATCTCGATCACGATAATGCCGACATGCTGGCCATTGTGCCCGCCTGGAGGTTCGCGGAAAAGCGCGTCGTAGTCCAGGAAATTGCCGCCCATGGCCAGCGCCCAGATACCAACTCCGACATAGATGATGAAACCAAGACCTGCGATAAACCGCGCAAAACCCGGCGTAATCGCGCGCATGGCCGGAGCAATTCCGAAAATGAGCGAATACAAAACGACGGTGACCGCGAGAATGACGCCGGCCTGGAAGCCACCGCCCGGGCTGTATTCACCGTGGAAGTGAACGTAGAAGCCGTACAAGGCGATGATCGGGATCAGCACCTTGGCTACGACACGGAGAATGACGTGATGGTCGCCCTTCATGACGCGTCCTCATCGTTCTTGTTTGAGTTTTCTCGGTCTTCGCGGCGAACGGTTGCGCCCATCGAACGCTCACCAAACCCAAGCAGCAGCGTGACAGCAAGTCCGGCAGCAAACACCACACCAACCTCACCCAAAGTATCGAACCCCCGATAGCTTGCGAGCACGGCGGTCACGACGTTAGGGATCGCAATCTCAGGATAGGTCCGCTCCAGGAACTCGACCCCGACGCCTGTGTTTGCGGGCGACGTTGCGTCGCCAAAACCAGGCAGGTCAATCGTCGCATAAATCAGAACAGCCCCGGTCGCTATGACAACCAGAAGCGGCACGATCTGTGTCGCGCCTTTCTCCGCCTTGGCGGTGCGCGAGGTGAGCACCATCGCGCCGAGAAATAGCGCCGTCGAAATCCCAGCGCCGACGGCCGCTTCAGTGAAGGCGACGTCGACCGCGTCGAGCGCCACAAACCAAGTCGCTGAAACCAAAGAATAAATTCCTGACAGCATAACAATCGCGAACAGGCTTCGAAGCCGCGCAATGGCGATCGCCACGACAAACAGGATGGTCAGCAGGGTGATGTTCAAAAGATCAATGGCGAGGTTAGCGCCTTCGAATCCGGTCATTCGCGGCCTCCATCATCTTCACCCAATCGGCCTATCATAGGCTGCAGACCCGCCGTATGCGCCGCATTGGCGAGCGCGTGTGAGGAGGTCGGCCCCGTCAGGAACAGGAACAACCAGACCACGGCCAGCTTGACGATCACAGCCAGGCTTGGAGCGAGGAATGCCATGCCGACAATCGCCAGAGTCGCCGCGGCCGTATCGGTTACACTCGCCGCGTGAAGCCGCGTGTAGAAATCCGGGAACCGCAGAACGCCAACGGTTCCGATGACTGCCAGAATCGCACCTGCCAAAAGTAGTGCCGAGCCAAGCGCCGGTCGAAACGTATTCCAGAATTCGATGATCTCGGTCATTGCGGCCCTCCTCGACCCCGACGGGTCAGTGAGACCTGGAACGAACGATAGCGGAAGAATTTCAGGATCGCGATTGTCGAAACAAAGTTGATCAGCGCATAAAGTATTGAGATATCAAGGAAGTCCGGCCGACCCGTGAGGAAGCCGATGACCCCGAGCAGCAAGATAATCTTCGTCCCCAGCGAGTTCACAGCCAGCACGCGGTCGTACAGGGTCGGTCCACTCAACGCCCGGATGAGCATCAAGGCGATGGCTATGACGAGGGCAATCGCTGCAGCACCAATCATGACTTGCCCCTCCCATCAGAAGCTTCGCGGGCGCGGCGATCCATTTCGTCGAACGCGCCAGGTCCGGCCTCTTCTTCATAGAGGGCGTGAACGAGGATCTTGTTGCCCTCGACTTCAACGCTCACGGTACCTGGCGTGAGAGTGATCGAATTGGCAAACACGGTTCGCGCGAGATCGCTTTCGCATCCTGTTTTGACCTTCACCAGCGCTGGATTGATGTCGAGTGTGGAGCGCAAGCAGGCCTTGATCACGACCCAGTTGGCTTTGAAAATCTCGACCATCAGCCAGACCCAGTAGGCCATCAGCTGAAACAGGCGGGCGTAGGGCGAGCCTTCTCGATCGAGAATATCGAAGCGAAAAGCCAGAACCGCCGAAAGGAAAATTGAAACCGCGCCGAGCGATGCGATGACCGGCTTGAGGGAATAATCCCAGGACAAACCAAGCCACAGCGCGACCAGAACAGCGATCAATCCTAGAAAATAGCCCACGCGCCCAGTCGCTCCGGTTTCGAACATCTTGCTCAAACGGGAGTTAGAACCGGATTCAGGGTTTGACCACCCTAAACCGACCACTCAGGTGCGAAAATTTCAGCTAATTGCCAAATACGAGGCTGGCGGTTCGACGCGCAGCCGAGAAGGCCGTTTCATCATTCGCATGGGCCGCCTCGTCGCTTGCGGGTTGACCCTGAGCGGGCGAGTAAGACGACGAAAGAGACCAATTCCAGTATCGCAACGTCGTCTGCGCTTTGGCGACGCTCAGCAGATCATACGTCTCTACCAGATGCGCGTAGAGCATGTGCGGTTCTCCATCGTCGCCCTCGAGGGGACGTTTCAGAGAAATCCAGAGGTTTTGGAGAGACGGTTTTTTGAGTCCGGTGGCTTTGCACAGGACCGCAATCCCCTCGCCGCCCGTATCGCTCAGTATTTTTGCGCTGGTTACGGGCTTGATTCCAGCCAGATAGCCGATTTCCTCGACCATTTCCGTGGTCATTCCGAGGGCCGCAGCGGATTCGATCGCGGCTTCCAGGCTATCAAATTCGCTTCGGTCGATCGCTTGGCGGTTGCGCTGACGGCGCTCGATCAGCTGTAATGTCTTGCGCGCGACCGGATCCGACCACCCTTCTTTGGCGGCGATCGCAAATACATCCGCGCACATGCCAACCATTTCAGCGCGGTCAGCTGCATGGCGCTGCAGGATCGTGCGGCGCGTATCGCGATTAGACCACCAAAACATCGCCATGGCCTGGGCGGGTTTAAGCTCGAGGCGCGTGATTAGGAGACTGCTCAGGTCGCCTTCCTTTCGCGACCGCTCAACGAGAATGTCGATCGCCGTTTCCGAAAGCTCAGCGCCCTTGTTCTGCACAAGTGCTTTGACGACGCTGACTTCACCGCGCCGCGCAAGTTGATCGCAAACCACGGTCGGGACGCGTTTGCGTTTGGCGATTAGCATTCGATGATCTGAGGTAACCTGATCGACAATTTCCAAAAGATCGGAACTGTCGAAGGAGGGACTGTCCTCCAGCAAAGGACGAGCGATGTCGATATTGCATTGCGCCAGATATCTGAGCAGGCGACGCGGCGCATCACTGAGGGTCGCAATGCGCTTGGCGCAGAGCAGCCGATCAGAATCGGTCGCGTGAAATAGCATGTCCAGCAGGATGTCTCCGCCCATGGACCGGTCCTGCGGCGCCACCTGTGAGGCTGGCATCGCAATAAAATCGATCAAACGGCGCAACAGAGTGCGCCGCGCTAGCCCGCCCTCGGCCGCGTGATCTTCAAGTGAAACTGGGTCGCTCATGCGCTCTCGCCGAAACTAAACTCAGCGAAAGTGGCCGAAAACCGTTAATATTCTAATGAGAATTGAGTCAGCGTTTTCGGGGGTGAATGACGAATAAGAGCATGCTTGCCGCCAACATTGCGATGGCCAGTGCAAACAATTGCCCACCATCTGTCCCGGCGCCTGCCGCGAGCGAGGTTGGCACCTCACGCCCCAGAATATCCGGCATCATGTGAAAGGCGACGGCGCCCGCGAGAACCAGGAACGACAAACCTGCGCCGGTCCGACGTGTCATCGGCAGCAGCAACAGCAGCGCCGCCAGCAATTCTGCAATCGCCACAACGACGCGGCCAGTTGGTTCGAATAATGGAATCTGCGTATTTGCCGCGATCGTCGCAAAGACAATGTTCTGCCCCGGAGGATCAAAAAGCTTCACTGACCCTTCCGGCGGATTAGGCAACGGATGAATGGTTGCCTGCAGAAACATGAAAATCAGAAAAAGAGCCAGCCCCCAACTTCCCACAAGACGCATGGCCCGCATAATGGTGTCTCCTTACCGCACTAAGGAGACAGGCCTAGCATGGCGATGTGGCAGCTCCAAGACGCAGCTGTTAAGACTCCGGACATTTCCTGTTGCACGATCGCAAATCGCACGACAGTTTGCAGGGCTGGGAATTAGGGCAGACGAGTTATGAGCGAAACGCCGGAACCGGCTGAAAATCTGGAAGACCCGGATATTCTGGAGGAAGCCCGTTCACCATTGAGCGGCATGGGGTCTGCGATGAGCGCAGGGGCCTCCCTGCTGGAAACAGCCCAATCCATGATGGCGCGAAAAGCACGCCGCGGCGTCAAAGTTGAGCTGCCTGCCTATCTGTCCGTCCAAGCCACCTGGTTCGTCGCCTTCGGTCTTCAGATGGTCTTGTTTCCATATCTCATTACCAACAAACTGGGTCTGGGGGGCACGGAACTCGGATTTGCCAACCTCGCTTTGTCTGGCCCGTCCGTGATCTTCTTGTTGCTCGGCGGGGTTGTGGCGGAGCGCGCCTCCGGCAAGCCCCTCTTGATGATCCTGCATTTGTTCGCAGCCGTGCCAGCCTTCGGATTGGCGTTCGCGCTGGCGACCGATAATCTGACTTATCCCTACATGATTGCTTACGGCCTGGCGCTTGGAACCGTCGGGGCGTTCATGATGCCAGCGCGGGACTCGATCCTGAACGAAGTGGTGGAGCGCCGCGGCCGCGTTGGATCGGGCGTTACCCTGCAGCAGGGCGTCGCATTCGCAACGCTCGCCCAGTTCGCAGCCCAGATTACCGGCCTGATCCTTGGCGGGTATGCCGACAAGATGACCAAGATGCCGGACTGGCTTGGCGGGTTCGGAGTCGGACCAATCGATAGCTGGTTCCTGATGGCGCTGCAGGGAATGGTGGTGGCCACCGGGGCGTTGCTTGCCTTCTTCCTGGCCAAGGGGCGCAAAGTAAAAACAGGCCGATCCGGTTTCGGCGCCGCTTTTGGTGATATCGGCGAAGGGTTCAAAGTCGTTGCAGCCGAACCCAAACTGTGGGCGATGACGGTGCTGATGTTTGGCGTCGGAATTTTTGTAATTGGTGCGTTTCTTGTCGTGCTGCCGATCATCAACCGAGATGTGTACGGCCTGTCAGGAGACGGCATCCGCGACATGTTCGTGACATTCTGGCTTGGCGCGTTTGTGTCTTCAGTCGCGCTCTCGCTGTTCAAGAATATCAAGCGCCAAGGGCGATTGCTGCTCGTCGCGCAGCTGCTCGGGTCGCTCGCCATCCTGCCGATGATGACGAAGATTCCGCATGAGGCCTTTCTGCTGATTGTCTTTATCTGGGGGCTATCTGCCGGCGTCTCGATCGCCATGAGTCGCTCGATCGTTCAGGACGCGGCGCCGAAAGACCAGCTGGCGCGCGTTCTATCCATCTATCAACTCGGTTTCATGGCTGGAGCGCCTTTCGGCGCGGCCTTTATGGGTTGGATGGTCGATGCCTTTGGGCCGTACAAAATTGCGATCGTACCTGCCGCCGGCATGACAGTACTAATCCTATGGATGGCGCTCAGAACGCCGATCTGGAATCTCAAGAACGAAGCGTTCAAACCGAAATCATGAGTTCCAGATAGCAATCTGACAAATCTCACGCGGGCATGGAAGGAACGGTTATGAAACGTTTAGGCATCGGAGCGGGGATACTAGTAGCGATCCTCGCGGTGATTTGGCTGATGATCGGATCGGATTGGCGGCGGCTCATCCTCGCTGCACCGTCGGATTCAAATGTCCTGTTCTGGACCCAGAACCAACGCGATGCAGGCTTCCGCATGCTCGACCGGGTCTCCTTCCTCATCGATGCCCGCGACATTCGCGCCTCAGACACACTGAAAGAGCTGCCTGAAGGCGCACCTTTGTCGCTAGACCTCGACCTTGATGCCTATCTGCAAGATAATCGTCACTCCGCCATTGTGGTCCTGCATGACGGCAAGATCCGTCTCGAATCCTATGGCCTGGGGTTCAAGGAGACCGGCCGCTGGACGAGTTTTTCGGTTGCGAAATCTCTGACGTCTACTTTGGTCGGCGCGGCTGTCATCGATGGCCACATTGAAAGTCTCGCGGACCCGGTCTCAAGATACATCCCAGATCTTGCCGGATCGGCGTATGACGATGTGACCGTTGAGCAGCTCCTCACCATGTCCTCCGGTGTGAGATGGATCGAGGATTATGACGATCCAGCTTCCGACGTGGCCTTGTTCAACGATCATGTTTCAGAAGACGGGTCTTCCAATCTGGTCTCGTACATGAAGGCGCTGCCACGCGCTCATCCTCCAGGTACCGTCTGGAACTATTCAACAGGCGAGACGAACCTCATCGGTATCCTGGTCAGTGAAGCCACCGGCGAGACGCTGTCTGACTATCTCTCCGAAAAGATCTGGGGGCCCTATGGCATGGAACAGGAGGCAACCTGGCTGCTGAACGACGATGGGACCGAGATCAGCGGCTGTTGCATTCAGGCGACGACGCGCGACTTCGCCCGATTTGGTCAATTCATGCTGGAGGGCGCGGCGATTGATGGTCAATCCCTGGTCCCAGGCGGCTGGCTCGATCGCGCGACAACCAAGCAGATAGGAATTGGCGTGCCAGGTCAGGGCTATGGGTTTCAATGGTGGACATATGATGATGGCGCATACGCCGCGGATGGAATTTTCGGGCAAGGCATCTTCATCGATCCAACACGCAATCTGGTCATCGCCACCAATAGCAGCTGGTCGAGCGCAATGGGCGACGTTGATCGCTCGCACGCGAAGCGGGAAGAATTCTTCCAGGCCGTGCAGGCCGCGATAGACGCTGAGGGTTGAGGCGCATATTGAACTGCGGCTGAAGTCAGGCTTGCCTGCTCCATTTAGAGTTGCGGTCTTTAAATAGGCTTCAGACCCGTCACTGTGAAAACGCCGCGCACGTTGGAAATCGGGGCGCTGTGGCTGCTGCATTTTTTTGAAAAAAATCTCTTGCTCGGCTGTTGACGCCGCAGGCCTGCAGCCCTACCTGCACGCCATCGTTAGCACTCTAAAGGTGCGAGTGCTAATACTGGTATCTTGCTAACGAAACAAACAATTGAAACTGACGAACAAGAGGGTTTCCCATGAAGTTCCGTCCACTTGGCGACCGTGTACTGGTCCGCCGCGTTGAAGAAGCCACCAAAACTGCTGGTGGCATTATCATTCCAGACACCGCTACTGAAAAGCCACAAGAAGGCGAAGTCCTTGCTGTCGGCAATGGCGCGATTGGCGACGACAATGAGCGTGTTGCGCTCGACGTTAAGCCTGGCGACAAAATCCTGTTCGGCAAATGGGGTGGTACCGAGGTCAAGATCGACGGTGAAGACCTGCTGATCATGAAAGAAAGCGACATTATGGGTGTGATCGAAGGCTAAGCCTCGACCGCTCCTCGCTTCTCAATATCAATTCTAGAATGAAGGCTTCCCAACTATGGCTGCCAAAATTGTAAAATTCGGGTCTGACGCCCGCCAGAAAATGCTTCAGGGCGTTGATACGCTTGCTGACGCGGTAAAAGTCACGCTCGGCCCTAAAGGTCGTAACGTTGTTATCGAAAAATCTTTCGGCGCCCCGCGCACCACGAAAGATGGTGTAACTGTCGCTAAAGAGATCGAGCTTGAAGACAAGTTCGAGAATATGGGCGCACAGATGCTCCGCGAAGTTGCTTCTAAAGCCAACGATGTTGCCGGCGACGGCACAACCACTGCAACGGTTCTCGCTCAATCGATTGTTCGCGAAGGCATGACAGCCGTCGCTGCGGGTATGAACCCGATGGATCTGAAGCGCGGCATCGACAAAGCGGCGGCCGAAGTTGTTTCTGATCTCGCCCACCACTCACGTAAAGTGAAAGACAATAGCGAGATTGCTAAAGTCGGCGCGATCTCCGCAAACGGAGATGACGAAATTGGCGACATGATTGCGAAAGCAATGGAAAAAGTCGGCAATGAAGGCGTTATCACTGTCGAAGAAGCCAAGTCTCTCGAAACTGAGCTCGACGTGGTTGAGGGTATGCAGTTCGACCGCGGTTATCTGTCTCCTTACTTCGTCACCAATGCTGACAAGATGACGGCAGAACTCGAAGACCCATACATCCTGCTTCACGAAAGCAAGCTTTCTTCTCTGCAAGCGATGCTGCCAATCCTCGAAGCAGTTGTTCAGTCTCAGCGTCCGCTGCTGATCATCGCCGAAGATGTTGAAGGCGAAGCGCTGGCGACTCTGGTTGTGAACAAACTGCGCGGCGGTCTGAAAATCGCAGCTGTGAAAGCGCCTGGTTTTGGCGATCGCCGCAAAGCGATGCTGCAGGATATCGCTGTCCTGACCGGCGGTGACGTGATCTCTGAAGATCTCGGCATCAAGCTTGAGAATGTAACGCTGGATATGCTCGGCACAGCCAAGCGCGTGAACATTTCCAAAGACGACACAACTGTCGTTGACGGTGCTGGCACGAAGAAAGCAATCGAAGCGCGCGTCGGCCAGATCCGTAAGCAAATCGAAGACACTTCTTCTGATTATGACCGTGAGAAGCTGCAAGAGCGCCTCGCTAAACTTGCTGGCGGCGTGGCCGTGATCAAAGTTGGCGGTGCCACTGAAATCGAAGTGAAAGAGCGTAAAGATCGTGTCGATGACGCGCTGAACGCGACCCGCGCTGCGGTTGAAGAAGGCATTGTTGCAGGCGGCGGAACCGCACTCCTGTCAGCGGCTACGAACATCGATGTCGAAGGCGAGAACGATGACGAGCAAGCCGGTGTGGACATTGTCCGCAAGGCGCTTGAAGCACCGGTTCGCCAAATTGCTGAAAACGCTGGCGTAGAAGGGTCTGTCGTTGTCGACACGATCCGTCGCGGCAAAGGCAAAGGCTACGGCTTCAATGCGCAAACCGAAGAGTATGGCAACCTGATCGAAATGGGCGTTATCGACCCAGCCAAGGTTGTTCGCTCTGCACTGCAAAACGCAGCCTCTGTGGCCGGTCTGCTGATCACCACTGAAGCAGGTATCGCCGAAGCACCAAAAGCCGATGCACCTGCAATGCCAGGCGGCGGCGGTATGCCAGACATGGGCGGCATGGGCTTCTAGCCCAACCCGCCTCAAGCGATATGGAGGACGCCGCAAATGCGGCTCCCCGGAAACATGAAAGGGCGGCTCTCACCGAGCCGCCCTTTTTCTTTTGGTGTTCTAGTTTGATCGACTAGGCGGAAATCAATTGTTCCCGCACCTCTCGCTTGAGGAATTTACCGCTGGCATTGCGCGGGAAGGGATCAGGGCAAATCCAGACATGGGTTGGGATCTTGAATTTCGCCAGACGCCCGGCGCAATGCGTCTGCAGGTCTTCAACTGAAAGAGTCTCGCCAGGCTTCAGGTAGACAGCCGCTCCGACTTCCTCGCCAAGCCGTTCATCCGGCACGCCGAAGACACAGCACTCTGCCACTGCGGGGTGATGATAGATCGCCGCCTCGACCTCAACGCAATAAATGTTCTCACCGCCGCGGAGCACCATGTCCTTCTTGCGATCCACCAGGTAGATAAAGTCATGCTCATCGAGCCGGGCAATGTCCCCGGTGTGAAGCCAGCCATCAGTGATCGACTCGGCGGTGGCTTCAGGGCGATTGATATACCCCTTGATCACAGAAGACCCACGAACCCAAAGTTCGCCCAGCTCACCAACCGGGACTTCATTGCCGGCATCATCTACGCATTTGACTTCGAAATTCGGCATGGCCGGTCCGGCAGAGTCGGGCTTGTCGACGAAGAAGTCGCCGGCGACAGAGGTTATGATCCCGCAAGTCTCGGTCATGCCGTAGCCCGTGCCCGGCCGCGCGGTCTGGATACGATCATCGATCTTCTGCACTTGATCAGGCGGCACCTGTGCGCCGCCACATGAAATCGCGAGCAGGCTCGATGTATCGGTCTTGTCGAAGTCAGGGTGATTGATCAGCTCGCGCCCCATAACCGGGACGCCGCCCGCTGAAGTGACTCGCTCGCGTTCGATCAAGCGCAACGCCTCGCCTGCATCCCAGCGATACATCAGGACAATCGTGCCACCCACCGCGGTGACGCGATAGGCGCCGCAATTATTGGCAGTGACGTGAAACAAAGGCGTTGTAATCAGCGAGACCGGGACTGGCATGGTCGCGGGTGGCTCCACTCCCGTCGCCGCCTGCACCGCGAGCATTGATGAGGCCGCGGCATACTGCATGTTCAGCAAGTTCGCGACGCAGCCGCGATGCGTTAGCTGGGCGCCTTTAGGGAACCCGGTCGTCCCGGACGTGTAGAAGATGCAGGCATCGCTATCGGGATCAATCTTGACGTCCGGCATGCTCCGATCGGAGCCTATGATGTCAGCCCAATCCAGCACGCCCTCATACGTATCGTCGGATCGGACAGCAATTAGGCCGGGCTGCGTTTCGATTTCCGGGTTATCGATGATGCGCGCTAAGCGCTCCGCATCTGCAAAGATGAGTTTTGGCGCTGCATCATTGATCCCGTACGCCATTTCCGGCTTCGTCCACCACGCATTCATGCCAACAACGGCAACGCCGATCGACGTGCACGCCCAGTAGATCAGCATCCATTCGGGATAGTTGCGCATGGCAATCGCCACGCGGTCTCCAGGACGAACGCCTTGCTCGAAGAGCCATCCCGCAACGCTGCTGACTTGCCGGTGGGATTCAAGATAGCTGATCCGCTCCTGCTCATAGACCATGTAGGTTCTGTCAGCGAACTGAGCGGTTGAGAGCCAGATGTCGCGAATGCCGTTCGGGCGGTTCTTGAAGTCTCGAATTTTGTTGCCGAGAATTTCGGTTTCGATGATTTCAAAATCACCGCCTGGGCCAGTCAGTTTTTCGCGCGCCGCCGCGAGTTCCTCGTAATACATGTCCTACCCCGATCTGCTTTTTGATAAGACATACGGGGTTGGCGCCGGGGCGGAAGACATCACGTAGAGGTAGAGCCCGTCGAATACCGTCCCAGTTCGCCGAGCTTCTCGGCATGATCCGACGAAAAAAGGGCGGCCTCTGCGAAAGCCGCCCTTTGAAAGACTGGGTTTATGTTCGACCTTCTATGGAGAGTTCCGGGAGGAAACGGAAAGAAGGCCTACCCGGTCAGATTAAAGACCCGTAGGATACAACCTGTCTGTGCCCCGTGTCACATAAGCCATCAGAGTCGGATCGCTTTTTATGAATGCCGCCAACGGTTTGGTCACGGGTGTCACGATCGATGCGCGCAGGATTGGAACGACGCTATAGTCCGCGGCCGTCGGGTTTTCGCCAAACAAAAACGGCTTGTCGCCGAGAATTTCCCGGATGGCGATAACGTCCCTGCGAACACGGTCAAACCGCTCCTCGGGGCTATGTCGACCAATCCCCTGTCCATCAAGTTGCGCCAGAGCCTGTTTGCGAACCTGGCGCGTTACGAAACCGCGGATAATGACGGGAATGTCGGAAAAGAAAGCGCGGCGGATATGTTCCCAATTGTCATCCTCGCCCCAACGATCCGCGACGATGGCGAAGTAAACATGCTCTTCCACCATGCGGATGATGGCACGTGATATCCCGCGCTCGCGCTCGGTGAGACCTTCATCAAAGTCCAGATCGGCCGCGGTTTCGATGAAGGATCGGATTTGCTCGCTGTCGGGAATCTGCTGGGCATCGACTTCTATGAATGGGAGCTTCTGTTTTGGGGCGCCGCGCGGGTCGCCGGTCTCTATGATTTCGTAAGGCAATCCTGCCGCGTGCAGCATGCATATCGACTTCATACAAAACGGGCTGGCGGTCGGTTCTTCGAATGAAGCGGGATAAACGGTGAGCTTGATCATCAGGGAGGTCCTTGCTGTTGACAGTCCGCTAGCACGCTGCTCCTGTCATTTTTTGTCAGCAATGTTTGCTAAGATTTCCGCATGGCCAAAAGTGACCGTCTTCTGCAAATGATGCAGTGCCTTCGCACGTTTGCACCACCGGTGAAGGCGCAGGCACTCAGCGATGAATTGGGCGTTTCACTGCGCACGATCTACCGCGACATCGACACGCTGCGCCGTTCTGGCGCCCTCATCGATGGCGAGGCGGGATACGGGTACACACTTCAAGAAGACCCTGCCCTGCCACCCATGATGTTCAGTCGGGACGAGATGGAATCGCTCGTCCTCGGCTTGCGCGAAGTGGTTCAGGTTGCTGATCCAGTCCTCGCCAAAGCGGCCGAGAACGCCCTGTCCAAACTCAAAGCATCCCTACCGGAGCGCATGCGGTCTGAGTTCGAGCATGCTGTTCTGTATGCCAAGCGTTTCCACTGCCGCCCTGAGATCTCCATTGATATCGCCGCCTTCCGCCAGGCCACACGGAATGAACAAGTGGTCGAAATCAACTATGTGGACGCCGAAGAGATGCCGACCGTGCGCGCCATTCAGCCGCTCGCAATCGTGTTCTTCGACCGTTCGCTCGTGGCTCTTGCCTGGTGTGAGCTGCGCAAAGATTACCGGTCGTTCCGCATAGATCGCATCCGCCATATGATCGTCACCAATCGCTCGTTCAGACCAAGACGGGTCGCGATGTTGCGCGAATATCTTGATCGCCTGGAACGTTCAGATCCGGAACCCTGAACCGCCTCGCAGCGTGAGCGAAACTGTTCACATCGATTGGGCCGAATGGTCTCTTGCATTTGCAACTCTCCCTGCGTAACGAAGGCCCATGAGCAAAGTCTATGATAGCGCGGCCGCTGCGCTCGATGGGGTCCTGTTTGACGGCATGGTGATTGCCGCTGGCGGGTTTGGCCTGTGCGGCATTCCGGAACTATCCATCCAAGCCATACGCGACGCAGGCACGAAGGATCTCACGATCTATTCTAACAATGCCGGCGTTGATGATTTCGGGCTCGGCCTGCTGCTGCAAACCAAGCAGATCAAGAAGATGTGCTCGTCCTATGTGGGCGAGAACGATCTGTTCATGCAGCAATACCTCTCCGGCGAGCTGGAGATTGAGTTCAACCCCCAAGGCACCCTCGCCGAACGTATGCGCGCCGGCGGCGCTGGCATACCCGGTTTCTATACCAAAACCGGCGTCGGAACAGTGATCGCTGAAGGCAAGGAAGTGAAGTCGTTCAACGGTGAGGACTACATCCTTGAAGAAGGCATCTTCGCCGATCTCGCTATCGTCAAAGCATGGAAAGCCGATGAGACGGGCAATGCGATCTTCCGCAAAACCGCGCGCAATTTCAACGTGCCTGCCGCGACCTGCGGCAAAGTCTGCGTCATGGAAGTTGAGGAAATCGTCGAGCCGGGAGAGCTTGATCCCGACGCGATCCACATTCCGGGCATCTATGTCCATCGCCTTGTTCAAGGCTCGTTCGAGAAGCGGATCGAGCAACGCACAGTGAGGGAGCGATGAGGAGCCTTAGCCTGTCATTTCTGATCCTGGCCGCTTTTCCGGTGGCCTGCGCCACAAACTCGTTGACGCCCGCGCATAGCGATCTCATCGACGGGAGCTGGCCGATCGGTAATTTTGATGGATTCGACCCTTATCCGGTCGGTGCACCGGGCGATATCAATGCGTATGTGAATTTCGCCCGTGATGGCATTCTCCGAACCAGCCTCGGGTGCAAACCGTCGGGGGCACCTTATCGCATTGATGAGGACAATATCCTCACCCTTCTTCCGCCGTCAGGTATTCCCAAAACCGATTATCAAGACACAGCTTGCTCGGACGACCTCATTTCAAGAGAGAGAGAACTCGTTTCTTTTCTAGAGAGCAGTCCCAGGATTGGTGCGACGCCGCTCGGTCACTTGGTGCTGAAATCCGGGCGCAAGACCTTATTGCTGCAACCTATTTTCGACGTACTCGATAAAGATACAAAAATAAAAGTGGAACTCTAATGCCCTGGGATAGAAACCAAATGGCGGCCCGCGCCGCGCAAGAGCTTGAAGACGGCATGTATGTCAATCTCGGCATTGGCATCCCGACCCTCGTCGCGAACCACATCCCTGATGGCATGACCGTGACGCTGCAATCTGAGAATGGCATGCTCGGCATGGGCCCCTTCCCGTTTGATGGCGAGGAAGACGCAGACCTGATCAATGCCGGTAAGCAGACCATCACGGAACTGCCAAACACGGCCTACTTCGATAGCGCCACGAGCTTTGGCATGATCCGCGGTGGCAAGATTGCCATGGCCATCCTCGGCGCCATGGAAGTGGCGGAGAATGGCGACCTCGCCAACTGGATGATTCCGGGTAAACTCGTCAAAGGCATGGGCGGAGCGATGGACCTCGTCGCTGGCGTTGGCCGCGTTGTGGTCATCACCGATCACAACAATAAGCGCGGCGATGCGAAGCTCCTGAAGGAATGCACGCTGCCGCTCACCGGCAAGAATGTCGTCGACCGCATCATCACAGACCTCGGCGTCTTTGACGTGGTCCCCGGCGGCCTGAAAGTGGTCGAGCTCGCGCCCGACGTCACTTTAGAGTTGGTGCAAGCGCGCACCGAAGCTGCATTCGTCGGATGACGCTCCCACCCTGCCCGAAATGTCAGTGTGAATATTCCTATGAAGACGGCGCGCTGCTGGTTTGTCCAGAATGCGCGCATGAATGGTCGGCTGATCCAAGCCTGGATCCGGATACGAAGACCTTCAAAGACGCCAATGGCAATTTGCTCAACGACGGTGACACTGTAACCGTTATCAAAGACCTGAAAGTCAAAGGCTCATCCTTGGTTGTCAAAGTCGGCACAAAGGTCACGAATATACGCCTCATCGAGGGCGACCATGACATTGATTGCAAAATTCCCGGTATCGGCCCGATGCAACTCAAGACCCAGTTCGTGAATAAGGCTTAAGTA
Source organism: Hyphomonadaceae bacterium (assembly GCA_043513745.1). Classification (GTDB taxonomy): domain Bacteria; phylum Pseudomonadota; class Alphaproteobacteria; order Caulobacterales; family Hyphomonadaceae; genus Henriciella. Next base: position 2,070,571 of record CP121341.1, on the reverse strand, counting down.
CCCTCTCCCCACGGCACGGATTGAACCTGGCCATGAGTGGCCTATCCATTCCCGTGAAGTTGAGGAAGGAAATGCGCGATGCCTAAGGGTGCTATGCCTGTTCTTGTCGGGGTCGGCCAAGTTACCAGCCAATGGGACGGTACATCTGGCACAGCCGGCGCCCCTTCTCCGAAATCTCTCTGCGTTGAGGCGAGCCAGATCGCGCTGAACGATGCAGGGATCAACGCGTCGGAAATCGATACACTAGCCGTCGTTCGCATCTTTGAAGACAGCGTCCCTGGCGACCGTCATCCGCATGGGCACAACACCAATCTACCAGGAACCATCGCCCGCGATATCGGCGCCAAACCCGATCGCGCCATCTATGCAGCGGTTGGAGGGCAGAGCCCGCAACAACTTGCCAATGAAATGGCGGCGCGCATTCATGCCGGTGAAGTCGAGTGCTCCCTGGTCACGGGCTCGGAAGCCAACAAGGCGTCAAAAGCCGCGCGCAAGCACGGTGTCGAGATCGACTGGTCTGACGGTGATGATCTCTCGTTCGAAGACCGCGGCTTGGGCGAGATGTTGCTCTCGCGTCCTGAGATCAAGCACGGCATCATCGCGCCGGCCTATTTCTATGCTCTTTTCGAAAACGCGATGGCGGCTCGTGACGGCCAGACCCGGTCAGAACGGCGGGCCGAAATGTCGAACCTATTCGCGAAATTCGCTGCCGTGGCCGCAAAAAACCCTCACTCGCAATTCGATACATCTAGTTTTGATGCAAGCTTTCTCGCGACACCAAGCAAAGCCAACTACCCCTTCGCGGACCCGTTCCTGAAATGGCATATCGCGCAGGATGCGGTGAATCAGGCCGGCGCGTTCCTGATCATGTCAGAGGACAAAGCCGACGCGCTTGGGATCGCAAGCGATAAGCGGATCTACTTGCATGGAAGCGGTGAGGCTGGCGATGACTTCATTTCCGAACGCCCGGTGCTGGACGGTTCCTGGGCCATGAAAACAGCGATCAATCGCGCCCTCGATCAAGCCGGAACACAAGCGCAGGATATTGGTGCCTTTGATCTCTATTCCTGTTTCCCGTGCGCGGTGTTCAGCTCCATGGCGGTGCTCGGCATCGATCATAAAACGGAAACGCGGCCCCTCACACTGACGGGCGGGCTGCCCTTTTTTGGCGGCCCGGGCAACAATTACTCGATGCATGGCATTGTTTCGATGACCGCGTGGCTGCGCGAGCATGCAGGAGAGACGGGTCTCGTGCTCGCCAATGGCGGCTGGATGACAAAGGAAGCTGTCGGGGTCTGGTCCGCGTCCCGGCCAGACGCGTTCACGCCCGTAGAAGCGATGGCTAAGCCCGATGCGAAGGTGGCGCTCGCCGCGGAACCAGGCGCCGGAACAGTGGAAACCTACACCGTCACGTATGGCAAAGACGGTCCGATGAGCGGCATCATCTTTGGGCGGACAGAGGCAGGTGATCGCTTCATTGCTGCCGCCGCGCCAGACGCCATGCCGCGCCTATTGCAAGAAGAGAGCCCGGTCGGTCTGCGAGTACTCGTCACGACAGAAGACGAGCGCAACACGTTTGTCTTTGCGTAGCCCATCTCGTCGCGTACGGGGTTGTCTTCGCGCCGAAGGCCGCGGACAGTCTCACTTACCGTAATCTCGCAGCCATGCCTGAGGAGCAGAAAATGACCGAACCGAATCCCGCCTTGTTTGAACTCAGCATGTCTGAGGAAGCCAAACCGCTCCTCGCCCGGGTCCTCAAACACCTGGAAGAAAACGTCGCTCCCTGGCGAGACGAGTTTGAAGCATTGAACGAGGAAAAAGAAGACCGTTGGTCCTGGCATCCGCGCCAGCTTGAACTCCTCGAAGAGGCCAAAACCAAAGCGCGTGAAGCAGGTTTGTGGAATTTCTTTCTCCCGGACGCCGAAACCGGCGAAGGGCTGTCCAATCTGGACTATGCCTACATTGCTGCAGAGCTCGGAAAATACCCGATGGGCTCAGAAACCATGAACTGCAACGCGCCCGATACCGGCAATATGGAAGTGTTGGAACGCGTCGGAACCCCGGAGCAAAAAGAGAAATGGCTCAAACCACTGCTGAACGGAGAGATCCGCTCTGCCTATGCGATGACAGAGCCGAACGTTGCCTCCTCGGACGCCAAGAATATCAGCACGCGCGCCGTACTCGATGGTGATGATTGGGTGATCAATGGCGAGAAGTTTTACATTTCGGGCGCTGGGAACCCGCGCTGCAAAATCATGATTGTGATGGTCAAAACCAGTCCGGATGCACCGACCCACAAGCAACAATCTCAAATCCTGGTTCCAATGGATACGCCAGGCGTGGAAATCCTCGGCGCGATGGAAGTGATGGGTGAAGATCACGCGCCTTACGGGCATATGCATCTGCGTTTCACCGATGTCCGCGTGCCGAAGGAGAACATCCTGCTTGGCGAAGGGCGGGGTTTTGAGATTTCCCAAGTTCGCCTCGGTCCCGGCCGTATCCACCATTGCATGCGCTCCATCGGAAAGGCCGAGAAGGCGCTGGAAATGATGGTGCAGCGCGCTGGCACTCGCACAGCGTTCGGTCAGAAAATTGCCAAGCTCGGCAAGAACCTCGAAGTCATCTCGCGCGCTCGGATCGAAATCAATGCAATGCGCCTCGCGGTATTGCAGGCGGCCAAGGCAATGGATGTCCTCGGTAACAAGGAAGCGCGGGTCTATGTCAGCGCCGTGAAAGCCATGGTGCCGGAAAAGGTTTGCACCATTATTGATCAGGCCATGCAGATGCACGGCGCGGCAGGTATGTCGCAATGGTTCCCGCTGGCCGGTATGTACGCCGATATGCGCCATCTTCGCTATGCAGATGGCCCGGATGAGGTGCACCATATGGTTGTCGGGCGCGCCGAAATGCAAAAACACGAACTTTGGTAGGACGCAGCTGGATTGCGGCATTTGCCTTCCCTCTGCGCACTGGCTCTGACAGACTGAGCGCGTGAGGAGACGCAAAGATGAAAATTGCAGCAGGATTGATTGGCCTAGCCATGCTTGGGGCATGCGCCACGACACCGGAGCCATGCACACCGGAATGGGTCGAGTGGAAAAGTGAGAAGGTTCTGAAGCGATTTGCCTACGCTAATTATGGCGAAGTGAAACGTCTGCGCGATTTCTCGGAGGACCTCCGAGCCGACGATATCGGTCCGCTGACCGCCTTGCAAATTCCAGGAATGATTCAAGATTTCAAAGCATTAGCTGAAGATTTTGAAGCGGACGTCTTGCCGGCATTGAACGATGCAGTGGATCAATGCGGCAGCGTTCAAGCACTCGCCCCAGCGCTTACTGAGTTCCTTCGCGGCGAAGGTGTTGGTGAGGATGTACTCGAATGGGTTGAGCTTCTGACCGTTATCGCCGTGGATTCCTGATACCTCGGCTCTGGTCTTTCCAAATCATTGTCGCTAAACGAGCGCTCATGACAGCGCTCGACAAATCCGCATCGACCATCCCTGCCGCTAAAGACCGTCTTCGTGACCATGCGAAGCGTATCGAAACAGACCCGCGAACCAATTCCGTATTCGCTTATGCGCAGGAGCTATTCCAGCAATTGGAAACGGGCGAGATCGCGCTGAGCGATTTGCGCGAGACGGCTCTAGACGTCTATGGCGACCGTGTACTCGCCCGCGCTGAGCGGTTCCGGCGCCAGCATGCTGATGTGCCGGAGGTGCGAACTCGGATCACGGCCTTGGCCGACGCAGGATGGGACAGCTTCAAGACGATGGTCGAGACGCCGCTAGGCGGCGTTGTATTCACGGCGCATCCGACCTTTGCCATGTCTCGCACCACGCGCGCTGCGTTCGCCGCGCACGTCACGCAAGACTCTGAGACTAGCGCTCGCGCTTTGACTGAGAGCATCCAGGAAGATGGCCGGGCCTGGTCCGCATTCATCTCGCTGCTCGGCGAGCATGATGAGGTCCAGGATACGATCGCGCATGCCCAGAGGGCGCTTTCGCTCTATGCCGATCAAGTGCTCTCGGTGGCGCAGAAAAGCTTCCCGGACGCCTGGCGCACGCTCAAAATCAGCGTGCCAACGCTCGCCAGTTGGGTTGGATATGACCTTGATGGCCGCACCGATATTCACTGGTCCCAGTCATTTGCTTTGCGACTTCAGGAGAAGGCCGTTCAACTCGCGCGCTACGCTGAGGAACTGGCAACTCTGGCCAAGTCGGCCACAGGCTCGACGGCAGACAACCTCGACGAACTCACAAGCCAATTCGCGCACGCAGCCGAACGCACCGCCGAGGAGGCGGGGATCTTCAGCGCTGATCTCACCGAAGCGGACAATCTCGTTGCAGCGGCAAATTCTCTGACGGCAGAGAACGCGGACCGGATTATCAATACTGCGCCCTACGTGTCTCAATTGCAGAGCCTCGCAGCTGCTGAAAAAGACAATGATCTTGCCAAGGCTATCCTGGTCCTCGCGGCAAAGATGGACGCCCTCAAACTGGGTACCGCACGCATTCATCTGCGTCTCAACGCCGAACAAATCAGAACGGTCATCAGCCGCGATCTCGGTCTGGAGACAGAGAACCGGGACCTCGGTCGCAGCGCCCTGAACAAGCTTTCGACCCTAGCAGCGGTCAAAGACCCGCTGGACGTGAATTTCGCAGACCTGTTCCTCGAACAATCGACCGCGCGTCGGCAATTCATGATGTGCGCGCAGTTCCTGAAACACATTGATGCAGACTCGACCATTCGGTTTCTGATCGCGGAAAGCGAAAACCCAGCGACCGTGATGGGCGCGCTCTATCTGGCGCGCCAATATGGGGTTGATCACCAGCTCGACATTTCGCCGCTATTTGAGACGCCCGAGGCGCTGGAAACGGGTGGACGCTTCATCGCCCAACTTCTGCAAGAGCCGGAATACCTGTCCTATCTCAAAGGCCGCGGGTACTTGTCGGTCCAACTGGGCTTCTCTGACGCGGGTCGGTTCATTGGCCAGGTCTCGGCGGACATGGCGATCGAGCGGATCCACAATCTGATAAGTCGCGCGGTCGCAGATGCTGACGCGGGCCTGTCTTTGCTGATTTTCAATACGCATGGCGAGTCGATGGGCCGCGGTGCCTGGCCGGGAAGTTTCGATCAACGCTTCGATCATTTGCTCAGCCACTGGACCCGTCAACAATCGCGCGATCGCGGTGTGCCGCTGCGCCATGAAGTGAGCTTCCAGGGGGGTGACGGCTATCTGCACTTCGCCAATGATGAGCTGGCAACAGCAACCTACAATGCCTTCGCAGATCACCTTCTGTCCGATCCGAGCGACGCTGCGCAAGACCCGTTCTATGATCGCACTGACCTTGTCTGGGACTTCTACCGCGCTCTGCGACGGTGGCATGAGCGTCTCTTTGCGAACCCCGATTACGGCCACTTGCTGAATGATTTTGCGACGAATTTCCTGATCAAGGCCGGATCGCGGCAGCGACGCCGCAGCTCCGGTCCGGCTGGCCCGCGATCGCTGCGCGCCATCTCTCACAACGCGACCCTGCAACAGCTCGGCGTGCCGCTGAACACGGCGGCAGGAATTGGCTCTGCGCTCCGGCGCGAACGGGATCAGGTCAACGATCTAATCAAGGATTCCCCGCGCATGCGCGGTCTCATGCGATTGGCATCCATGGCCCGATCAGCGACCAGCGTTCCAGTTTTGCGGGCTTATGCCAGCCTCTATGATCCAAGCTTCTGGGTTGCCCTCTCTACGGCGACGGAGGATGCCGACAAGGCCCTCTCCTATCGCCGGATCTATTACCTCCTGCAGGATCGCCAGACGCTCGCCTCAATCGAAAAAATCGCCAATATGCTGAGCATAGACTTCAGCAAGTTTGATCCAATGCTGAGCCAGATGGAGACCGTCCCAAGCAAAGCCGAACGTCATGAAGCGCGTCTCGATGTGCACGTCCTGCACTCGATCCGCCAGGCTCTGATGATGAAAGCGCTCGCCCTCGCCGGACAGTTGCCAACCGTGTCGCGCCGCCACGAATCGACTGTGGTCGATATCATGAACCTCATCCGCACCATGCAGATTGGCGACGCCGTGAAACTGCTCTGCGAGATCTTCCCGGCGTCACGTGAAGAAGAGGCCCGGCTCGCCGCAATCTCTGAGTCTGGCCATATGACGGGTAGCCCCGCGAATGGCTATGATCAGCTGCATGAAGAGGTCATCAAGCCGCTGGATGAGATTGACCAACTCATGCACATGACCACGCTGGCCGTGTGCCAGGCGTATGGTGCGTACGGCTAGATCAAGAAACCGCTTGCTTATCGTCGGGAGAGGCTTCTGAAATCCGCACTTAACAGATCGGAGACCCAGATGAGCACACCGGAAAAACGCACAGGTCCACTCGCGGGCGTCAAGATAGTCGATATGTCTTCAGTGGTGCTTGGGCCGTTTGCAACGCTGATCTTCGGTGATCTCGGCGCAGACGTGATCAAGATCGAAGCCGGTCAAAAAGGTAAGGCTGGCGACATGATGCGCTATGCCGGTGCATCGCCTACCGGTGACCTCGGACCGATCTATACCAGCCTCAATCGTAACAAGAAATCCGTGCAGCTCGATGCCAAAACCGAAGACGGCAAGGCCGCCATCGTCGCGCTTTTGAAAGACGCGGATGTGTTCTTCCATAATGTGCGCCTCGCCGGGATGCAGCGCCTGGGGCTCGATTATGAGAGCGTCAAAGCGATCAATCCGAGTATCGTCTATGTCCATTGCGCAGGCTTTGGAGCAGGCGGTCCGTATGAAAAACGCCAAGCCTATGACGACCTTATCCAAGGAGCTTCCGGCTTTGCGGCGCTTAATGCGATGCGATCTGGCGGTGATCCACAATACGCGCCGAGCCTTGTCGCGGACAAGACGGTCGGCTTGTTCGCAACCTACGCCACACTGGCGGCGCTGTTCCATCAGGCGAAGACGGGTGAAGGCCAATTTGTGTCCGTGCCAATGCTGGAGAGCTTCACCTTTTTCAACATGGTCGAGAATCTCTATGGCGAGACATTCCTGCCCGGCAATGGCAAGCTCGCTTACTCGCGATCGATCAACGCCAATCGAAAACCCTACAAGACGAAAGACGGCTTCATTGGCCTGGTGCCCTATTCCGATCAGCAATGGGAGCAGTTCTTCGAAATGGGCGGCAAATCGGGCGTGTTCGAGGATCCGCGCTTTTCGACCTATTCCGCCCGGACAGAAAACATCACAGAGCTCTACGCCATCATTGGCGAAGTGGCCTTGTTGAAGACGACGGATGAATGGCTCACACTGCTCGACGAAGCGAACATCCCGGCGATGCGCTATAATGAGATGGGCGATGTGCTGACCGATCCGCACCTTGCCGCGGTGAATTTCTTCCAGACCCGGACGCACCCGGATGCCGGCGACTATCGTGCGATGAAGCATCCGGTTGAATTCAGCGCGACCCCGGCAGAAATCGCGATAGATCCACCGCGCCTCGGCGCTGATACGGAAACAGTACTGGCGAGCCTCGGCCTGTAACGGCGTCGGCTCGCCAGTCTGTCAGTCATTGCAGAGCTTATGTGCTTTCAGCTCTTTCTTGTTCAGCTGGTGCTTGGCAATGATGCGCCACGGCCCAGTCTCATCTGATCGGCCGTTGGTCAGGGCCTCCACTAACGCTCGTCCGTGCACGCGTTGTCCGAATTTGCACACCGGTGTGAAATCGGTATCGACTCGGTACCAGCAACCTTTGATCTTCACCAGAAACCGGGTTTCCGTGAGCGGTCGCAGGTTGTGGTCGTGCTGCCACCCATGCACCTGACGTTTGCGGTTCTCGCGCAGGGTATCGCGATAGTGCTTCAGTCCGAGCTTGCGGCACAGCTTGTCCGTCCGTTTGATGAGCCCATCATTCGGATCGACATAGAGCTTCGCCCACCAGTGATCCGGGGCCATGGGACGTCCCCAATGGTTCGCCGCCATGAAGCCGCCATCACGATCCACAGTGACCTTGATCATGATGAAATCGCTTAGATGGTCGCGGACATGTTGCTTCACCGTGCTGCTTGCATCGAGATGCTCACTGATCTCGCTATAGACTTTGCTCCAGGGCCGGCCAACTTGCTTCATGAGATAACGCTTGAGGGGCGCCAGATTCTCATTCAGCGACTTGGTATAGCCGTGCTGCTCAAGCACCATACGGCGCCCGGTAGCATGCTTGCGGCCGGGAGCTTTGTCATGGCGCAGCTTGGCTTTCGGCGCATGCCGACTGCTCCAGCGCGGACGCTCGACAATAACTTTAAACATGTCCTCACGCATGGTGATCTCCTGCCAGCCTTTCCGGCTGAATTGAAATGAATGGGGCGCGAACACGCGCGCGCAAAGGACAGCATTTGCTGCCCTGTTTAGAATTGCCCATTGGAAAGGATCCTGATCCTAAGAGTAAAAATCGGGGTGAACTAAGTTTGCGTATCTGGTCTGCATGTACCCCTCCTCTTATTGTTCAGGTTGGCAGAGACCGCGGCTATAGACGCCGAATTTGGCAAAGGCAAGGCGAGGCCATTCATCTGCAATCCACGTGATTGCCCTGACTTTTCTCCGCGCCGCTCTTCTGGCATAAGCCCGCGAATGTCGAATATTCGTGTCACCGCCTTGTATAAGTTCGTCAGGTTTGACGATCCCGAAGCCCTACGTGAGCCGTTGCTTGGACACCTCTCGGCGCTTGGCATCAAAGGAACGATCCTGCTTGCGACTGAAGGTGTGAACGGCACGATCGCTGGCACAAGCGAGGCGATGGACCAAGCGCTCGGTGCGATCTCCGCCCTTCCTGGCTGCGAGAGCCTCGAGTGGAAAGACAGTCACTCGGACGCGATGCCTTTCCTGCGTCTGAAAGTGCGCCTCAAGAATGAAATCGTCACCATGGGCGTGCCTGGCACCGACCCGACCTGCCTTGTTGGTGCCTATGTGAAGCCGGAAGACTGGAACGATCTGATCACCGACCCGGACACAGTTGTGATCGACACGCGCAACGATTACGAAGTCGCCCTTGGCACGTTCCAGGGCGCGATTGATCCTGAGACAGACTCCTTTCGCGAATTCCCCGAATGGTTCGAGAACTTTCGCGCAGAGCTTGCCAAGCAAGGCCGGACGCCAAAGATCGCGATGTTCTGTACCGGCGGCATTCGCTGTGAAAAGTCGACCTCCTACGTCAAATCGCTCGGCATCGAAGACGTCTTCCATTTGCAAGGCGGAATTCTGAAGTATCTCGAAACCGTTCCCAAACAGCGCAGCCTCTGGGAAGGCGAGTGCTTCGTCTTTGACGAGCGCGTCAGCGTCGGTCACGGATTGGAGGTTGGCGACTATCAGCTCTGCCATGCCTGCCGCTATCCGGTCAGCGCTGAGGACCGTGAGAGCGATAAATACGAAGATGGCGTCTCCTGCCCGCGCTGCTACGGTACGTTCACCGATACCAAGATGGCGGCCCTGCGAGAGCGTCAAAAGCAGGTACGCCTCGCCAAGGCACGGGGCGAGACCCATATTGGCGATGACGTCGTCATGACCCCAAGACAGAAAGCCCCTGTGTGAGCCAAGCCCGGCCCATCCTGTATTCCTTTCGCCGCTGCCCTTATGCGATGCGCGCCCGAATGGCCATCGCGCGCGCTGGCATCGAATGCCGTCTTCGCGAAGTGGTTCTGCGCGACAAGCCAGCTGAAATGCTCGACGTGTCGCCGAAAGGAACTGTCCCTGTCATCGTCACACTCGACGGAACGGTGATCGAGGAAAGCATAGACGTGATGGCCTGGGCCCTCGCTGAAAATGATGCTGGCGATTGGCTGACCCCCGATCGGGGAAGTCGCGCTGACATGGATGCGCTGGTCGCGGAATGCGATGGCCCATTCAAACGGGCGCTCGATCGCTACAAATATCCCAATCGGTATGAAGACGAGGGCGTCGTTCGCGAGGAGCAACGTGGATTGGGACTTGCTTTCCTTGAGACGCTGGACGCGCAATTAGACGGACGCCAGCACCTGTTCGGTGACCGCGTCTCGTACGCAGATATCGCGATCTTTCCCTTCATCCGTCAGTTCGCAAATACCGATCGAACCTGGTTCGACGCCCTGCCCCTCCCGCGCGTGCAGGCCTGGCTCGCGCATCATCTGGACAGCGATCTATTCAAGCAGATCATGCCGAAATATCCGCAATGGAGAACGGGCGACGAGGAGCCGGTTTTTCCGGCTTGATAGATCAGCCTTACCCTTTCAGCGCCTTGCGCACAGCCTCGAGCGCCGCTTCGGCGTTGGAGCCGTCAGGGCCTCCCGCCTGGGCCATGTCTGCTCGGCCACCGCCGCCCTTGCCGCCGACCTCTGCGGCAGCCACGCGGACGAGATCTACGGCGGAATGCGTCGCCGTCAGGTCATCGGTGACGCCCACGGCAACCGCCGCTTTGCCGTCATTGACGCCAATGAAGACTGCGATGCCGGACTTCATTTGCGCTTTCGCCTCGTCGATCAGGGCACGCAAATCCTTGCCGCCAACCCCGTCCGCGACGCGGGCGATCAGATTGACGCCATTGATTTCTTCAGGGCCGGACGGTGCGCCGCTTTCACCGGCCATAGCGAGTGCACGTTTGGAATCAGCGAGCTGACGTTCCAAAGTCTTTCGATCTTCAACCAATCCTGAGACTTTTTTGCCGACATCTTTGAGCGGTACTTTGAGCTGATCTGACAGATCCACCGCAACCTGGGCACGGCTGCGGAGGAAGGCGATCGCCTCAGCGCCCGTCGCCACCTCGATGCGGCGCACACCCGCCGACACGCCGCTTTCCGACAGGATCACAAACGTACCGATATCGCCGGTGCGCTCGACATGGGTGCCGCCGCAAAGCTCGACTGAATAGGCCTTGTCGCTTTCGCTCAGATCAGCGCCCATGGACAAGACGCGCACCTCGTCGCCATATTTCTCACCGAACAGAGCGAGCGCCCCCGCCTCGATCGCTTTGTCAGGCGTAGTGACGGACACGCCCACCGGATTGTTCTGGCGGATGACCGTGTTGACCTGATCTTCGATTGCCTCGATCTCGGCCGCGGTGACGGGCGCGCCGTGCGAGAAATCAAAGCGCATGCGCTCCTCTTCAACCAATGAGCCTTTTTGCGTGACATGCTCACCAAGCACGTCGCGCAACGCCGCATGCATCAAGTGGGTGGCTGAATGATTTGCCATGATCCGCGTTCGGCGATCTGCGTTGACCTGTGCCGAAACACGATCGCCGACACTGAGCTCACCGTCGACGAGCTCACCGATGTGAACATGCACATCGCCCGCGCGCTTTTGAACATCACGCACGACAAAACGAGCGCTCTGTGTCTCGATCACACCGTGATCGCCCGCCTGGCCACCGCTTTCTGCGTAGAATGGTGTCCGGTCTAGGACGAGTTCAGCCTGATCGCCTGCTTTCAGCGTGTCAGACGAAGCGCCATTTGCGAGCATGGTTTTGATTTCAGCCTCGGCGGTCAGATCGGAATAGCCAAGAAACTCTGTCGCGCCGACAGCGTCTCGAATTCGGAACCAGACTTCGCCAGAAGCAGCATCACCGGATGTGAACCCCGCCGCCTTGGAGCCTTCTTTCTGCTTTGCCATCGCGGCGTCGAAACCGGGTTCGTCAACGCTCATGCCGCGGCCGCGCAATATATCTTGCGTCAGGTCAAGCGGGAATCCGTACGTGTCATAGAGTTTGAACGCCGTTTCGCCTGGTAGTGTATCGCCCTCTTTCAGGTCGCCGCTGGCATCCTCAAGCAAAGCCAGGCCGCGTCCTAGCGTCCGCTGGAAGCGGCTTTCTTCTTGCTCAAGTGCGCTCTCGATCGCGGCTTGCGCGCGGCCAAGCTCGGGATATGCAGCGCCCATTTCCGTGATCAGGGCGGGAACGAGCTTGTGCATACCAGGCTCGCGGGCGCCCAGAATATGGGCGTGACGCATCGCACGGCGCATGATCCGGCGGAGGACATAACCGCGGCCTTCATTAGACGGCGTTACGCCGTCAGCGACGAGGAAGGCAGACGTCCGCAGGTGATCCGCGATTACCCGGAATGAGCCGAGTTGATCGCCGGCAGCTTTCTGCGCGTAGACATCTTCCTCAGCCGCGATCAGATTCTGGAACAGGTCGATTTCGTAATTGTTGTGGACGCCTTGCAGAACTGCTGCGATGCGCTCAAGCCCCATGCCTGTATCGATGGAGGGCTTAGGCAGATTGACCCGGTCACCGCCTTGCTGCTGGTCGAACTGCATGAAGACCAGGTTCCAGATTTCAATGAATCGGTCACCATCTTCTTCCGGCGATCCGGGCGGCCCGCCCCACACTTTTGGACCGTGGTCAAAGAAAATCTCGGAACACGGTCCGCACGGACCTGTGTCGCCCATCGACCAGAAATTATCCGAAGTTGCGATGCGAATGATCCGGTCGTCACCCAGACCCGCGACTTTCTTCCAGATCGCAGCCGCTTCATCATCTTCGGCATAGACCGTCACCAGCAATTTGTCGGCGGGCAGGCCAAGTTCTTTGGTAATCAATTCCCAGCCAAACGCGATTGCATCGTCCTTGAAATAGTCGCCGAAGGAAAAGTTCCCGAGCATTTCAAAGAAGGTGTGGTGGCGGGCTGTGTAGCCGACATTGTCCAGATCATTATGCTTTCCGCCCGCACGGACACATTTTTGCGATGTCGCCGCGCGCGGTGCAAATGGGGTTTCAGCACCGGTGAAGATGTTCTTGAACGGCACCATGCCGGCATTGACGAAGAGCAATGTTGGATCGTTCTCCGGCACCAACGGTGCGGAGGCTTTCCGGACATGTCCCTTGCTTTCGAAATAGGACAGAAATGCTTCGCGCAGATCGTTGACACTCGTCATTGAACTTCCTTTTGCCGACTCACCCATCATGAGCGCTTTCACGCGGTGGATATATGTCCATAAAAGCAACGCGCCAAGCGTTTCCGCGGGCGCGTTGCATATGGTCTGAATTATGGGCTAGTTTTGCCCTTGGACTTAACCGGCTTCAGCTTCTTCACCTGGGCCGCCGCCTTCGGTCAGCAAGACCTCAGAAAGGAGCCCGGAGCGCTTGCGGATTTCAAGCTCGATCTCGTCACAGATCTCAGGATGCTCCTTGAGGAACTGGCGCGTTTTCTCGCGTCCCTGCCCAATCCGCTCCGGTCCATAGGAATACCAGGATCCGGACTTTTCGATGACCTCACATTTGACTCCAAGATCGATGATTTCGCCTGTTTTCGAGATGCCCTCACCGTAAATGATGTCAAACTCAACCTGACGGAACGGCGGTGCGACCTTGTTCTTCACCACTTTCACACGGGTCTGGTTGCCGATCACCTCATCCTTGTCCTTCAGCGCGCCGATGCGGCGAATATCGAGGCGTACTGAAGCATAGAATTTAAGCGCATTACCACCCGTCGTGGTTTCCGGACTGCCAAACATGACGCCGATCTTCATCCTGATCTGGTTGATGAAGACAACCATACAGTTCGACTTGGAGATCGAGCCGGTCAGCTTGCGCAAAGCTTGGCTCATCAGACGGGCCTGAAGACCTGGCAGACTGTCGCCCATCTCACCCTCAATTTCTGCCCGCGGGGTCAGCGCGGCCACAGAGTCAATGACGAGCACATCAATCGCGCCTGAACGCACCAGCGTATCGGCAATCTCCAGCGCCTGCTCGCCTGTATCAGGCTGCGAAACCAGAAGGTCATCAAGATCGACCCCAAGTTTACCCGCATAAACAGGGTCAAGCGCGTGTTCCGCGTCAACAAAGGCGCAAACGCCGCCATTTTTCTGAGCTTCGGCCACAACATGCAGCGACAGCGTCGTCTTACCGGAGCTTTCCGGTCCATAAATTTCAATCACACGACCTTTGGGCAGGCCGCCAATGCCAAGAGCGATGTCCAGGCCCAGGGACCCTGTTGGAATCGACTCAATGTCCATTGAGGTTTTTTCGCCAAGGCGCATCACTGAGCCTTTGCCAAAGGCACGGTCAATATTGGCAAGTGCCGTTTCGAGAGCTTTCTGCTTATCCACGCCGGAATCCTTATCCACGAGTTGCAGGTTGGGTTTGGACATGAGTCGTTCCTTTTCGTCTATATCATACTCGGCGAAGAATGGCCCCGAGCCGCCAACTGTGACTTATGTACCACGTTTGTTCCCGAGAACAAAGCGAAAACTTCTGTATGAATTCTCATCTTCCCTTTCCCCTGTGGATCGGGCATTATGCGGCCATGCTTAAGAAAACTGACCGACAGCCCGGTGAAGCCAAGATCCGCTACCTCGATGCCGATCTCGAACTGCTAAGTCCTGGGGATTACGTGATCTGTGCGGTCACGAGCCGCAAGATTCCGATCGCCGCGCTGCGCTATTGGAGCGTCGACCATCAGGAAGCCTATGTCGACGCCGCAGCGGCTGCGACACGTATGGGCGGCAAAGTCTAGATGTTTTTGAGGGACGGGCTGCTCGCCTTCTTCGTCTGGATGGGGTTGCCTGGAACAGGCACCGCAGAGACGCAGCCAATTGTCTGCGATGGTCTCGCCGTTCAAGGCGGATTGCTGCTCTGTGAAGCGCCTGCCGGCAGCACGCTGCGCGTGGCTGGCCCTGATGGAGAAGCGCGCCGCAATGTCCCTGTCAACGCGGACGGCGTCGCAACAATTGGTTTGAAACGGGCTGAAACGCTGACTCTGATTGTGTCATCGATTGAGCACGATATTCCCGTGGAGACAGTAACGCTGACGGCCCGTGATGACCCTTTCCGAACGATTGAGGGCCTCGACTGCGACAAAGTCGATGCGCGAACGGAAGAGCAGAAAGCTCATGCCTCACGCAGCTGGGTGAAAAAGCAGGACGCATTCAAAACGTTTCATGACGGCCCGGGCGCGCAGACCGGATTTCTCCGCCCTTCCGAGGGACCAGCTTCGTCGCCTTTCGGACCAGCCCGGAAATATATCGGCGTCGGCAAGGATGGTGAAACCTGTGAGAAAACGTCCATCCATCGCGGCTATGATATCGCCATTCCAACCGGAACAGAAATTTCCGCTCCCGCAGCAGGTACGATTACGCTAGGCGATCCGGATCTCTATTATGAAGGCGGCACAGTCTTTCTCGACCATGGTGATGGCCTGGTCTCGGTCTTCATGCACATGTCTGAAGTCGACGTATCGCCTGGCGACGTGGTCGCCGCCGGTCAGCGCCTAGGAGCCAGCGGCAATACTGGCCGCACCACCGGACCGCACCTGCACTGGGCCGTCAAATGGCGCAATCCTGGCAGCGACGATCGCAGCGGAGACTTTTACATCGACCCCGCGCTGCTTCTGGAGCTCGAACCCGCGCCTTAACTACGGCACCAGCAGCGTCGCCCCTATCGTCTTTCCAGCTTCGAGTGTTTCGTGGGCGTTGGCGATGTCGCCGAGCGGAAAAGTCTGACCAATACTAGCTTTTATCGTGCCCGCTTTGAGGGCTCCAAACAGCGCAGCTGACCCGCGGCGCATGCTGTTCGCATCTGAGATAAAGTGGAACAGGCCGGGTCGGGTCAGGACCAGCGAACCTTTCGCGCCGAGTACGCCAGGCGCTACAGGATCAGCTGGGCCAGACGCGTTTCCGTAGCTCACCCACCATCCGCGCGGCTTAAGGCTGTCCAATGTCGCCTGTGCAGAGGACTTACCGACGCTATCGTAAGACACATCTACCCCCTCGCCGCCGGTTAGCGCCCTGACCTCAGCGGCCACATCCCCGGAAGACAGGACCACGCTCTCTGCGCCGAGCTCGCGCGCTCGGCTGGCCTTGGCCTCACTGGAGGTCACGGCGATCACCCGCACTCCTAGAGAGGTCGCCCATGGCACCAAAAGGGACCCCACGCCGCCGACAGGGGCCCAGACCAGCGCCGTCTCGCCCGGCGATGCGCGGCGCACTTCAAAGAGCAGCATCCACGCGGTCAGGCCTTTCAGGAGAACCGCGGCAGCCGTCTCTTCGCTAACGCCGTCTGGCAGTTTCACCATGGTCGCGGCGGGGCCAGTATAATGCGTCGAATAGGTTCCAGACCCGAGATATGCAACGCGGTCTCCCGGCGAGAGATGCGTCACCCCTTCGCCGACGGCCTCGATTACGCCCGCGCCTTCCGACCCCGGTACAAAAGGTAGCTTCACCGGATACAGGCCGGTACGGTGATAGGTGTCGATGAAATTGAGGCCCGACACAGTCTGACGCACCAAGGCTTGTCCGGGTCCGGGTTGTCTTGGAGCACGTGCGGTTTTGACCAGCACCTCAACGCCGCCGGTTTCGCTCATCTCAATCACATATGGTTCGCTCATGGCCCAACCCTCCAGAATCATTGTTGTCTTGTCTGATGACACACATAGACCTGATCTGCGGCGTAGACGAGGCCGGACGCGGCCCCTGGGCTGGCCCTGTCACAGCAGCAGCCGTAATTCTCGACCCGGCGCAGCCGATTGTTGGCCTCACGGATTCCAAAAAGATCAGCGAAAAGAAGCGTTTTGCGCTCGAACCTAAGATCAAATCAAAGGTCGCTTTCTGGTGCGTTGCGCATGCTGAGCCGGAAGAAATTGATCGGATCAATATTCGCGAAGCAACCTTCCTCGCGATGCAGCGCGCGATCGCGGGCCTCGGCCAGACACCATCGCGCATTCTGATCGATGGCAACGCGCTCCCCAAGGACCTCCCCGTACCTGCAGAAGCGATCATCAAGGGCGATCTAAAAGAGCCCGCCATTTCTGCCGCTTCCATTCTGGCGAAGACGGAGAGGGACCGGCTGATGGAGCAATATTGTGAGCGTCATCCCGGCTATGGATTTGGCGGACACAAAGGCTATGGCACGGCAGCGCACGCGGAAGCCCTGCGCAGACTTGGCCCTTGTCCGATCCATCGCACCAGTTTCGCGCCGGTCAGACGCGCAATGCTTAGCGAAACCTTAACCAATTAGGCGTTTTTATTAACCACTATTGGTTGGAGACGGTCCATGATCCCTTACGGTTGGCATGTTTGGCGCGGTGAAACGAGCCGGCGGTATCGCTTTAAGATCACCAAGACGCTCGACGCTCTGCCGGATGCAGGCGGTATTTACGTCATGGTCCGTCGGACCGCCTTTTTCTTCCTGAAACCTATCTATATCGGCAAAGCTTCGAACCTGCAGGGTCGGCTGGACGGTCATGAAAGATGGGAAGAGGCCCGCAAGAAAGGCGCATCGGAGCGCCACTATCTGTGCATCCGATCAGAGAACAAGCGTCAGCAGATCGAAGAAGATCTGATCCGCAAATACAATCCGAAGCTCAACAACATGCTGAAACCACGCGATTCAGAGGATGCTCCGAATCACTCATCGTTGAGAACCGGATGGATGAGCGCGAAACAATATTACGGTCTGAACGATCAAAAGCACTCTGCGTCCGTCAAAAGGCTGAGCCCTAAAGCGAAAAAGAAATCGAAGGGCTTTTTCGGACTTGGCCGCAAGGCAGCTTAGCACGTCTTCGCCCCAGGAACCGCCATCACGCTCTAGTCGCCCACGCCCCGTCATGGCATAGGCGGCGATATGGCAGATACAGCATCCATTCCGACCATCCCGCCGATCTTTGCGGACGTCCCAAAGAGTGTCAGCTTCAAGAAGCTGCGCAAACGATTGGCGCGCAATGCTCTACAAGTGATCGGCAAGTATGGGCTGATTGACCACTCGGCGGAAAAGCGCCCGAAATGGCTGATCTGTCTGTCCGGTGGCAAAGACAGTTACGGCTTGCTGACAGTGCTTCTGGACCTGCAATGGCAAGGGGCGCTTCCGGTTGATCTGCTGGCTTGCAATCTGGATCAGGGACAACCGGGCTTTCCAAAACATGTCTTGCCGGAGTGGTTGGACAAGGCTGGTGTAGATTACCGGATCGAAACCGAAGACACCTATTCGATCGTAACCGACAAAATCCCCGAAAATCAGACATTCTGCGCGCTCTGCTCGCGTCTGCGCCGCGGTATTCTCTATCGTATCGCGCGCGAAGAAGGCTGCGATGCAATCGTGCTCGGCCACCACCGCGACGACGCACTTGAAACCTTCATGATGAATTTCGTGCATGGCGGACGTCTCGCGGCCATACCGCCAAAGCTTCTCAATGATGAGGGGGATGTCATGGTGCTGCGACCGCTGATCACCTGCGCCGAAGCCGATCTCGAAAAGTTTTCGCAAGCGATGGAGTTTCCGATCATTCCTTGCAATCTCTGCGGGTCGCAGGATGGGCTGCAGCGCGTGGCGATGAAGCAGCTGCTGGATGATTGGGAAACCCGCAAACCTGGCGTTCGCCAGGTCATGGCGCATGCCCTTGCCACGGTACGTCCTAGCCATTTGCACGATGAGCGCGTGTTTGATTTCGCCGGTCTCGCCCCGGGCGGCAACGGCGATGCGGATGACGGCGTGCCGTTCTAGACTATGGTCGATGATCGGTTCAGACGGTCGATCAAATTGAAAACATGACTTTAGCGGCGCCTTGACCCCGCAATTCTAGCGTCAGCGCATGCGGGCGTTAAACTCATTCCTTCGACATACGGGCGGCAACACGCTGTTGATGTTCGGTCTGTTCCTGGTTCCAGTGACGGCCGTCATCGGGATCTCGATCGATGGGCAACGCGCCTTCAACAACAAGGCTCAGCTGCAGAACTCGCTCGATGCCGCCGTCCTCATGGCCGCCAAGGAATACTATGCGGATCCATCACTGACCCAGCCAGAGCGTGAAGACGCGGCGCGCCAGGCGGGTAATCGTATCTTCCAGCGCAATCATCTCGAGTTTGGATTGGGCGACACGCAGCCCAGTATCGCGTTTGAATTTGACGAAGTCGGCGGCACCGTAGATGCGACCGCCGGAAGTGTGATGAAGAACTTCTTCGGCGGGGTCTTGAACCGCAACACAACAACCATTGGTGCCAATGCTCAGGCTGCCATTGGCGGCAATAAACGCCTGGAAATTGCGCTGATCCTCGACAATTCGACATCCATGTTCCGGTCAAACCGGATGAACCTGATGCGCGAAGCGGCGGTCAACTTCACCGATACATTGTTCGAACGATATGGACATGAAGGCATCAAAGTTTCGGTCGTGCCTTGGGCAACAACCGTGAACATAATGTCTGAGCCAATTGCCGCGCCGAGCTCTGCGCCTGCTGGCGGGACTTTGCCACCAGCGTACGGCTCTCGAACGATCCCAGCCGCGCCCGCAATTCATCCTTGGCGGCACACACAGAACCCTTTCACCGGTCAGGCCCTGACCCGGCAAAGCGATGCAGACGATTTGTTCGCGCCGACAACCTGGCGCGGCTGCGTACGCGGAGCCGCGGGTGAACGAGAAGTTAGCTTGACCGGCACCGTGAAAACGCCGCTCACAGACGCCTTTCCCGGCCATAAATGGCCGCTGGCTATCGTCCCGCCCAAGTTGGAACCCTATCGCTACAATCGCTCAAGCTGTTCATACAATTGCCGAGTCGTAGACCCCACACAATTAAGGGCAGACCCTTGGTGGTCGGGCGGCGCTGCCAATAATTATCAGCCAAAAGCGGTGCGCGCGGGTATCCGTCCAGATTACCCCGCTCAAGCGCAATACGATTATTATCATAGCAATGGCTGGACGGATGCAAACGGCTATATCAAGACCTGCCTCGCGGACCCGAATGAGTTTGAATACCTGAATGAGGGCGGCCGGGTCTGCGACTATCGCCCGACGGATAATGGCAGTTCAAACATCTTCCCCTGGGATCAGCAAAAAGCGATCAATGGGCCGAACATGAATTGTCCGTCGCCAATGCTTGCTGCGTCTGCCAATCGGGCGCAAGTGGTCAACAAGCTAAAGCAAATGTATCCAGCGCCGGGCGGCACGCACGCTGACATTGGCCTTATGTGGGGCCTACGGACGCTCTCGCCCCGCACCGATTGGACCGGCTTCTTCTCCTATCCTACCGATACCGAGCCGGCCGCGTGGGATGATCCGGAAGTTATCAAAATCGCCGTGCTGCTTACTGACGGCATTAATGTTGCGCCTGGCAACTTTGAAGGCTATTATGGCTGCACCAATCGGACCGAGCAGACATATGATGTCGGGTATCCGGAAGACCACGATGACAGCGTCGGTTGTTGGCGCCACCCCGACATTCAGCGACTGGACAAGACCGCGCTCGACAATCTGATGCTGGATTCCTGCGAGCAAATGAAATCGCAATACGGCGTTCAACTCTACACGATTGCGGTGGACATCAATGACTCCACCGCGATCTCCTATCTCAAACAGTGCGCGAGCTCGGAAGCGGATTTCTACAACATCTCATCGGGTGAAATCGGGATTGCGTTCAACTCGCTGCTGACAACTCTGGTACGGATCAGCAAATAAGAAAAAGGCCCGGCGCGATACGCAGCCAGGCCTTGAAGTTTGGTTCCGTCTGGGGGAGGAAACACCCAATCGGAGGAATGATCGGGTTGTGTCCGGAACCTCAACACGGGGGGTATATGGGCTCTTTAGTTGTAATTGCAACATGCATGTCCGCAAAAGCGACATGCAATTTTGCATACATTACACAAAATCAATATTCGCTACCGCAAGGGTGAAGATCGGAACGCCTCGACTTGACCCGTCAGGAAATCCCGAAACGCGCCAATTCGCTTCGATCGCTTCAGATCGCTGGGATAGATAAAATAGAGATCGAAGCTGGGGCCAGTAAAGTCTTCCAGCACGCGAACAAGCCGCGGTACGGCGCTGACCATGTAATCTGGCAAGTCCGCAATCCCGAGCCCTGCCTCAGCCGCGCGCAGCATCGCAGAGACATTGTTCACCGTCAGGGCCGCTTTTCGCGGGCCAGCATCGTCCCGCCCAACCCGCTCAGCAAAGCTCATAGCAGTGATCGGGCTATCCGCTGCGCCATAGGCAATGATGCGATGATTATCCAAATCCTGCGGCGTACGGGGCATTCCGTGCTGTTTGATGTATTCCGGTGAGGCATAAAGGTTGGTCGCAACCGTCGCCAGCTTACGCTGTATGAGGTCGGCCTTGTCGGCTGCCCACAATCGGATGGCGCATTCAGCTTCCAGCTTCAGAAGATCATAGTGCTCGCCATCATCGAGGCGCAGGTCGATGCGCATTTCCGGATGCTGACTGACAAACTCGCCAAGGCGCGGCACGAGCCAGGTTGATCCGAAGGCAACGGGCGCGGTGACGATCAGCTCGCCCTGCGCGACATCTTGTTGGTCTTTCAGGGCGGCACTCGCCCCCTGCGCAGCCGTGGCCATATCGACGGTCGAGCGGTGCAGAGTGTGTCCAGCATCGGTCAGCACCAGGCCGCGAGCGTGGCGCTGAAACAGGGACACGCCCAACTGCTCTTCCAATGCCGCAATCTGACGAGAAACAGCCGATTGAGATATCCCAAGGCGCTCTCCTGCCGCCGTGAGACTACCGGCTTCTGCGGCCGCGTGAAAAGACTTCAGCTTATCCCAATCCATAACGCGCAGTCCTTCCACAAGACGGCCCCACGGCGCAAGCCCATGACCTAAAAGAAATGCGAATTTTCAACCGCCTGCCTGTTTTACCTACTGGCTGATCCACAAAATGCGCGCGGTCCATTCGAGCGCGGCTCGATCGAGTATTTGGCGGTTTGAATAGGTATCGATTTCCAAATGGTCGGCGGAGATCGTACGCAGCGTTCCGATCAAAGCGGAGTGATCTTGCGGTTTAACGATGCCCCTGTCTCCCGCTTGCAAATCAGTCCCGTAGGATGCGATCAAGCGATCGCCGTTCGAGTAGACCGGTGAGAGTTCATCATCGCCAATCTCGACAGCGAAACATCGTTCGATATCGATCATGCGAGGTGGGGTGAATGACTGGACCGACTGGGCTTCTGCGCCATGAGAACCGGGCGGAGATGACATGTTCTCCAGTTCCGACTGTTGGATCAATGGAACCTCGACAGCATCCCGACCTGAGACCAGCATTGCAAATGATTCAAAGTCCGCACCGACCGCCGTCAGGATGCGCGATATACTCTCAGTAGACGGCCATCGTGGTCGGCCATCTTTCGGTAAGCGCTTCGATTTGTTGAACGCGGTCGCGTCCAAGCCTGCCAGCTTCGCCAATCCGGATGTCGACAATCCGTGATGCTTGGCCAGTAAATCTATTCCGCGCCAAATGTCCCCATGTTGCATGGTCGTTGGCCTCGAGAATGGTGGTGAACGACCCGCAGATTCCTATCATAGGAATGAAGTCTCATCAAATCCGCGGCGCAAAACCCTTGCCTTTACAGCCAAAAAGAGGTGAAGACGCGGATATGGTGATGCTGCAACGTACGCGTGTTTACAAAATTCTCAGCGCACAGGATTGGGCCGTCGCGGAGCAACTCGGCTATACCAAGACGGCACTGGATGAAGGCGATGGCTACGTCCACCTCTCGACCCGCGAACAAGTCCATGAAACCCTCCGCCTGCATTACCCAGGACAGCAGCAGGTTCGTCTTCTGGAATACACTGTCGAGGAGATGGGTCAGCCGATCCGGTGGGAGGAAAGCCGCGGCGGGCAGCTCTTCCCGCACCTCTATTCGACATTGCAGATCAACGGCGCGAAGCGCGTGTGGACCTTGCAGCTCGACGCAGACGGCGTTCCCGAGCTGCCTGCAGACATAGACCAATGAGCCTTCCCGACCTCGCCCTGCCCTTCGTCAAGAAGCTGTCTCCTGAGGCCGCTCATGTCGCCACTGTGAACGGCTTGAAGCTTGGGATTGGCCTGCCAAGGATCGCCCCTGATAGCTGGCGAATCGCCGTCGAACTCCCTAAATCCAAGTTGAAACTCGCCAATCCGGTCGGGCTTGCAGCAGGATTTGACAAGAATGCCGAAGTGCATCGTCCAATGGCACGGTTCGGATTTGGCTTCCTCGAATGCGGAACCGTCACGCCCAGACCTCAGCCGGGAAACCCGAAGCCGCGTCTGTTTCGCCTGACTGAGGATGATGCCGTCATCAACCGCATGGGGTTCAACAATCACGGCCTGGACTTTTTTGTCAGACGTTTGCGCCGGGCGCCTCCGCGTCCGGGCTGTCCGGTGGGGGCAAATGTCGGGGCAAACAAGACAAGCGAAGATTTTATCGCGGACTACGAGACCGGCATCGCGGCTGTTTTCCCTCACTGTTCATACCTCACCATCAACATTTCCAGCCCAAACACGCCCGGCCTGCGCGGTCTGCAGGGCAAGGATGCGCTGCAAGCATTGTTGGAGCGATGCGGAAAAGTTTACACTGACCTCAAGAAGCAGTCCGGCGAGCAAAAGCCGGTCTTCCTGAAAATCGCCCCGGATCTGGACGATTCTCAACTACAGGACGTGGTCGAAACCGTGCGCGACGCAGGGAATTGGCTGTCCGGCCTGATCATCTCCAACACGACGCTCGATCGACCGAGCGACCTGGATAGTAAACATGCAGGCGAAAGCGGTGGCCTCTCTGGGGCTCCCCTATTCGAAAAGTCCACCCGCGTTCTCAGAGAGATTGCAGGTGAAGTGTTCGGTGAGTTTGATTTGATCGGCTGCGGCGGGGTCAGCAGCGGCGCTGATGCCTACGCGAAGATCAGAGCGGGCGCGCACGCGGTGCAGCTCTATTCCGCTCTGGTTTATCACGGTCCCGGACTTGTTGCGAAGATCAATACTGAACTGACAGGCTTGCTTCAGGCAGACGGATTTAGCTCTGTGTCTGAGGCTGTTGGAGCGGATTTGCCGTCGCGCGCATGAGACTTGGCAAATAGTACCCAAGCGCCGCTGCGCGCAGAATGTACATGCCCAAAAACGCGATCCAAACCCCGGCATTTCCAAATGCGGGGCGCAGGATCAGATCAAGCGCAACATAAGCCAGCGTGACCACGATGGCTGCATTCCGCATCGCTTTTCCTTGTGTCGCGCCGAGGAAGAATCCATCCAGCTGAAATGCAGCGACGCCGATGAACGGGACGGCCGCGCAATACGGCAAATAAGAGAGCGCCGCCTCTCTCGCCTCTACATCACTGACGAACCGTTCGATTATAGCAGTCCCGGCAAACAGATATGCGACGCTGATCAGCACACCGAAAAGGAGCGCAAGCTCAGTGGTCAGTCGCATGGCTCGGCGCAATCGGGACACGCTGCGAGCGCCAAACGCTTCCCCAACTTCCTTCTCCGCGACGAAGGCAAACCCATCGAGCACGAAAGCAGCGACCGTGATGAATTGTAGCAGCACCTCATTACCCGCGAGCTGCGCAGTTCCCATCTGAGCGCCGGATCGCACAAACCAGGCGAACGCGAATAACAATGCCAAGGTGCGGATCAGGATGTCGCGATTGGCGTTGAAGAGCGCCATGAGGGCGGGACGATCGAGCAAACCCTGCTCCCGTTTCAGACTGCGCCAGATGAGCAATAATCCAAAGATGAGCGCGACCCATTCCGCGATTGCGGTCCCCGCTCCGATCCCGGCAGGCCCCCATCCAAGACCAGCAACAAACCAGACATCGAGCACGATGTTCACACCGTTCATCACGACTTGCATGGCGAGCAGTGCCCCGGTTCGCCCCGTGCCGAGCAACCATCCGGTGATCGCATATTGGGTCAGCAGCGCAGGTGCTCCCCAGACACGCGCGGCGAAGTATCCATCGGCAAGCGCCACCACATCCGGCTCTGCCCCGAATGGCGAAAAGACACCGAGCCGAAGGATCGGAGACAGAAGGAAGATGGCCAACCCGAACGCCGCTCCCAGCAGCAAGCCTCGCTGCAGCGTCGCACGCGCTTCGGGCTGGTCATCGCGGCCGAGCGCCTGAGCGACGAGCCCAGTCGTCGACATGCGCAGGAAGCCGAACCCCCAATAGATGAAACTGAATGCAACGCTGGCGACGGCGACCGCAGCAAGGTCCGACTTATCTCCATAAAGCCCCATGACCGCCGTATCGACGACGCCTGTCGCGGCGATGGCGACCTGCGCCAGCATCACTGGGACAGCCAGCTTCAGCACACGTGTGCGAGAAAGAGCAAGTTCGGCCATGCGCGCCGCTTAGACTGAACTTTCAACCGTGTCAGCCCGCAAGCGAACGGAGCCCGCCGCCCAATCTCTGAGCATCACCGCACAAGATTTGGACAAACTACAGAAAACCCCATCCCGACCTCCCCGCGAACCCTTGCAGCGTTTCATTGAATCCTCATTGCCTGAGCCATCGCTTCGGGAGGGCGAAAAAATGAAAATCACTAAACGCCGAGGTGCGCTCGCCGCTCGCTCGTTCTCTGTTCTTGCAATTCTATCACTTTTTGCGGCACCCGCATTCGCTGACACGGGCGATACCGCGTGGATGCTGACATCAACCGCTTTGGTTCTGTTCATGACCTTGCCGGGCCTCGCACTGTTTTATGGCGGGCTGGTTCAAGGCAAAAATGTTCTGTCTGTACTGATGCAGTGCCTGGTTCTGGCGTGCCTGATGTCGCTGGTCTGGGTCGCGGTGGGCTACTCCATCGCATTTGGCGACGGCAATGGCGACGCCGCCGGAATGGGCCTGCTCTGGGGCGGCCTTTCGAGCGCATTCTTGAACGGACTCACCCCTGAAGCCACGACGGGGTCGATCCCGGAATCGGTCTTTGTGATGTTTCAGATGACTTTCGCAATCATCACACCGGCCTTGATCGTCGGCGCGTATGTTGAGCGAGTCAATTTCGGTGCGGTTCTTCTCTTCTCCGTCCTCTGGTTGGTCCTTGTTTATGCCCCTGTCTGTCACTGGGTCTGGGGTGGCGGTTGGCTTGCGGACCAAGGCGTCGCCGACTTTGCAGGCGGCCTCGTTGTTCACGCCACAGCCGGTATCAGCTCGCTGGTCTTCGTTTTGATGATGGGCAAGCGAACGGGCTTCCCTCAAGAGATGAAGCCGCCGCACAATCCAGCTTTTGTCATGCTGGGTGCATCCATGCTCTGGGTCGGTTGGTTCGGTTTCAATGCAGGTTCTGCAGGTGGCGCGAGTGCTGGCGCAGGTCAGGCCATGCTGGTCACGCATCTATCCGCGGCGACAGCATCTCTGGTCTGGATGGCGATTGAATGGATCAAGTTCGGTAAGCCAACCCTGGTGGGCACCGCAACCGGGACCATTGCCGGCCTCGCAACGATTACACCGGCAGCAGGGTCGGTTGGCCCGCTCGCGGCGATTATCATCGGAACGCTTGCAGCGATCGCGTGCTACTACGCGGTGACGCTGATCCGTACCAAGCTGAAGATTGATGACAGTCTCGATGTCTTTGCGGTGCACGGTGTTGGCGGCATTCTCGGCACCTTGCTCATCCCGTTCCTTGCAGGCGTCGGTCCAATGGCTCCGGGCCTCGGTGAGCAGACGATGGGTGGTCAATTTACCGTCCAGCTCACCGGTGTCGTCACCGTCTGCGTCTGGTCGGCGGTGTTCAGCGCCATCATTCTGTTCCTGGTGAAGCTCCTGACACCTCTACGTGTCTCAGCTGAAGACGAGGAAACCGGGCTCGACACCGCGAGTCATGGAGAATCTGCCTACGGGCACTAATCCCTCTCACACCTGAAGACGGGGCCGGAGCGATCTGGCCCCTTTTTTCTGGGTCCGATGTCAGGCCGCTTCGCGCACGATGCGGGCGATGTCCTCGCCATAGCGCCCCGCCTTCTTCTCCCCGACGCCTGAGATTTGCAGCAACTCGACCATATCGGCAGGGCGTTCAGTCGCGATCGTCGCCAATGTCTTGTCGTGGAAGATCACGTAGGGCGGAACCCCTTTTGCTTTAGCGAGTTCGACCCGCCAGTTGCGCAGGAGGTCAAACAGTTCGCGATCGCGCGTCGACAGATCGGCAAAGGCCGCGCTCGTCGTTTTTCCACCACGCGACCGCACACGTCTAACCGTCGGGTCGCTGCGCAACAGGATTTCTCGATCGCCTTTGAACAGGGTCTTGGCGACATCGTGGTCCGGAACGAAGATGAAGGGGCACATGCTCTCTCCGCCTTCTGCCAACAGTCCGGTGAATAAGAGCTCGTCAAACACAGCGTTCCAGCCAGACTTGGGCATTTCCGCGCCAATCCCATAAGTGGACTGTTGTGATAGATCTTCGTCGAACCCGTCTTTGGCCTGGCCCATCAAATGGATGATCAGCCTTCCACGGCCGATCTTCTGACCGCAGCGTAGTACAGCAGACACCGCCATCTGCGCCCAGCGCGTTGCATCAAAAAGCTCCCCATCCTCAGCCTGACAATTGTCGCACGCGCCACATGGGGTCGCGTCATGTTCACCAAAATATTGACGCACCGACTGACGGCGGCAAGCATCACCATTCAAGAGCGCGAATAGCTGGCGGGTCTTGTTGATCTGGACTCGCTTCACCGCCTCTTCCGCGTCGCTGTCATAGCTCCACATCAAGCTTCGGCGCAGATCCGCAGGCCCAAACAGAGCATACCCTTCAGCGGGCTCGCCATCGCGGCCCGCACGGCCCACTTCCTGCCAATACGCCTCAATAGTCTTGGGCGGATCGGCATGCATAACAAAGCGTACATCGGGTTTGTCGACGCCCATTCCAAATGCAACGGTGGCGCACATGACAAGGCCATCTTCCAATAGGAACCGGCGTTGGCGCTCGGTCCGATCCTCGGCATCCAGACCGGCATGATAAGCCAGCGCTGCGATACCCTGTTTCTCCAAAGCTTCGGCGAGCTGCTCTGTCCCTTTGCGGGTGGCGGCATAGACAATTCCGCTCTCACCTTTGTGGGCCCGAATAAGGCTGATGAGGCGGTCGTTCTTGTTCCCCACCTTGGGCTCGGCGTTCAGGTTGAGGTTCGGGCGGTCGAAACTCGCCACATGCACGGCTGGATCAACAAGATCGAGCTGCGCCAGAATATCGTCCCGCGTGCGATCATCGGCGGTCGCGGTTACCGCCAGCCGCGGCACACCGGGGAACGCCGTCTTGAGCCGTCCCAAAGCGCGATAATCGGGACGGAAATCGTGCCCCCACTGGCTCACGCAGTGAGCTTCATCGACAGCGATGAGCGAGACTTGAAGCTGGCTGAGCGCATTGAGCAAACCGCCCGACAGCCCTTCCGGTGAGACGTACAACATGTGCATCTCGCCCGCCCGCGCAGCTTGCAGCGCCGCCAGCCGGTCTTCATGGGGCATAGTGGAATCAAGTCGCTCGGCCCGGACACCCAGAGCTTTCAGCGCGTCAACCTGATCCGACATCAGCGCAATCAGCGGTGAGACGATGATGCCTACACCGTCGCGCAGCATTGACGGGATCTGGTAGCAGAGCGACTTCCCGCCGCCTGTGGGCAGCACGGCCAGCGCGTCACGGCCAGCCATCACATCGGAAATCACATCCGACTGCAGACCGCGAAAATCATCATAGCCGTAAACCCGCTGTAGCAAGTCGCGGGCATTTTGAAGCGTGGCATCACGGGCGTGGGTCATTTCCAGAGCTGTCAAAGGAATCGCGCCATGAAACAAGCGATCAGAGCGGGCGATCAGACGATTTCTTGCAATGCATCGACCAGATAGGTGTGGCGCATGGCAACCGCGCGCGCATCCTTGCTGTAGCCGCCGCCAAGCACTCCAACTAATGGAACACCGGCTGCGGCGCAGGCGTTAGCGACCAGGCGATCCCGTGCTTTCAAACCACTATCGGTGAGGCTGAGCAGGCCCAGGCGGTCGTCAATATGAGGATCGACGCCGGCATTGTAGAAGATCAGTTCCGGACGCGCGGACGCCATCGCATCGCGGACGAGTTGCTGCGCCGCTGCCAGATACGCGGCATCTTCCGTATCGCGCGGCAGGCCGAGATCCAGGTTGGACGGTGGCTTGGTCCGCGGCCAGTTTTCGTCGCAGTGGAGCGACACGGTGAACACGCGCGGATCATCGGCGAAGATCAAAGCCGTCCCATCGCCATGATGTACGTCGAGATCGATCACAGCGATGCGATGAACCCGCGCCTCATCGAGCAGACTGAGCGCAGCCACCGCAACATCGTTGAATACGCAAAAGCCCGCACCGCCTTGATAGTCCGCGTGGTGACTTCCGCCCGCGAGATTGACCGCGGCTCCCACCTCCAGCGCCCGGCGCGCCGCCAATTCTGTGCCACCAACTGAAGCTCGGGTTCGCGCCGCAATTGCAGGTGTCATCTCAAATCCAACGCGACGTGCTGTCTTGCGATCAAGCGCGCTGGTCAGGACACCTTGCACATAGGACGGATCATGCGCCCGCTCGAGCGCGGCTTGCGAGGCATGGGTTGGCGCTTCGAGGTCATACCCGCGATCTCGCAGAATTTCTGCCACGAGCGAATATTTGCGCATCGGGAAGCGATGATCATCGCCAACGCTCGAAGCGTCATAATCAGGGTGGTGGACGATGGGCAGCATGACCCGGAATATGGCGCTAGCTATTCTGCTCGCCAGAGCGATTCAGCAGAAAATGCCCATTCAACGCTGCTACCGGCTTGTCGCGTTCGCTTTGCCAGGCCTCGGCGGTCACGGAAGCCATTCGGCGGCCAAGTTTGATCACACGGGCGCGACCATAGAGGTCCTCGGCTTTGCCCTGACGCAAATAGTCCACCGTGATGTTGATCGTGCGGGCGGGACGTTCGACATCGGAAACCAGAA
Source organism: Hyphomonadaceae bacterium (assembly GCA_043513745.1). Classification (GTDB taxonomy): domain Bacteria; phylum Pseudomonadota; class Alphaproteobacteria; order Caulobacterales; family Hyphomonadaceae; genus Henriciella. The sequence continues at coordinate 2,040,946 of CP121341.1, read as the reverse complement.
ACAGCTGCGCCATGGCCGTCATTTCCAGGAAGGTTCCGATCGCGCCGCCATGCAGAGCCTTGATGGTAAAATTGCCGATCAGCTTGTCCTGGAATGGCAAGACCGTGGTCATGTCATCGCCTTTGATATCGCAGCGCATGCCCAGAGTTTGAACGATAGGAACACGTTTCAAAAAGCCTTCGAGTTGCTGGCCGCGGGAGAGTGTCTCGCTCATTCTGGAACTCCCAGGCTAGCTTTCGGGCGGGGTTTGTTGATCGCGAAGGCGCCTTGCGCGGTCGCGATAACCTTGTCCCGGCTTTCATGATACGCCCAGGCCCGCGTGAAGGCGACGGACTTGGTCACGTGATAGCACTCCGCTTCGCCAATAATATCTCGGCCACTGTCTGCAGGGCGCATATAGTCGATGCGCAGATCCAGGGTCGCGACGAAACGAAACTCTTCAAGCGATGCGGCGCAAGCCATGCCGCTCAAATTGTCCAATAGCGTCGTGATCGCCCCGCCATGGATCACCTGGGCGTCGACATCTCCAACCAGATGTTCGGCGAAAGGTTGAACGCCCCAGATCTGCCCCCGTTCGATGCGCGTGACTTTGAAGCCTGTCTCTCTGGCCCAGGGCACAACCTGGGTCATGCCGTCCATATGCTGGCGCATCAGCTCGATGCGTTTGTCCAGGCTGGAAGTACTTTCGTCCATCAGGACCTCACAGGTTGACGCTCCGTCGCAAATTGACGTTCGCGTAAGCGGATATACCATCTCACCATAACGATAAACCGGTAACCGCACGGGAGGATCAAACATGGCTTTTGATGCTGAAACGGCAGGAAAAGCATGCATCATCGGAGCTGGTTGCAGCGGCTTTACAATGGCCAAGCGGCTGAAAGATTATGGTATCGCCTATGATTGCTTCGAGGCGTCCGACGATATTGGCGGGAACTGGTACTATAAGAACCCGAACGGCATGTCTTCCTGCTATCAGAGTCTCCACATCGACACGTCGAAATGGCGATTGGCCTTTGAGGATTATCCCGTCCCCGAAGATTGGCCGGACTTTCCTCATCACAGCCAGCTGCTGCAATACTTCCATGATTATGTCGATCATTTCGGCCTGCGTGAGACGATCACGTTCAATACCAGCGTCGATAAGGCTGTGCGCCGCGAAGATGGCGACTGGGATGTGACGTTGTCAAACGGAGAGACCCACACCTATCAATGGGTGTTCGTTGGCAATGGACACCATTGGGATCCCCGTACGCCGGACGATTATCCCGGACAGGACACATTCGCTGGATACCAGATCCATAGCCACAATTATGAAGATCCGTTCGAGCCATATGACTTCCGCGGTAAGAAAATCCTGGTTGTCGGCGCGGGCAATTCGGCCATGGATATCTCGTCCGAGCTATCGCAGCGGCCCATAGCGGACAAGCTGATCATCTCGATGCGACGAGGTGTTTGGGTTCTGCCTAAATATCTTGGCGGCCAACCCGCTGACAAAGCCGTGCTACCAGGCTGGATGCCGGCAAGCATCGGCCGCGCCCTGGCCCGCTCCAAGATCAAGAAAGAGATCGGCAATCCGGAAGACTATGGTTTGCCAAAGCCGGATCATGAGCCGCTGGATGCGCATCCATCGGTTTCCGGGGAGTTCCTGACCCGCGTCGGATGCGGCGATATCACCGCCAAGGGCGCGATCGAGCGCTTCGAGCCGAATGCGGTCATCTTCACGGATGGAAGCCGCGAAGAGATTGACGCGATTGTCTGGGCGACCGGGTACAAAGTCTCCTTCCCGTTTTTCGAGGATCCCGAGCTGACCCCAAAGGATAACCGGTTTCCGCTATTCAAGCGGATGGTGAAGCCTGGATACGAGAATCTGTTCTTTCTGGCCCTTGCGCAGCCCCTGCCCACGCTGGTGAATTTTGCGGAGCAGCAATCCAAACTCGTGGCCGCTCTGGTCGCTGGGGAATATGCTCTGCCGAGCGCTAAGGAGATGCATCGGATCACCGAGGCTGATGAAAAGACACATATGGGCCACTTTTATCAGGCAGTTCGTCACACAATGCAGGTTGATTTCAACACTTATGTAAGAGACCTCATGCAAGAAATTGAGAAGGGACGAAAGCGCGCCCGCGTGTCTGTGTAGAGTATCAGGAGCAGGACAATGCGAACCATCGTTGCGGGGCTGGCAGCTGCGAGCCTCTTCGCATGCTCGTCTCCGCCCCCGCCGGTTCAGTATCCGCAAGGTCCGATCGCGACCCCGTCGCCAGCGCCAAATTCACCACGCGCGCAGCAAGGACCGTTCAAGCCAGATTACCATCTACGCGCCTGCACGCCTTCGTTTTCGAACCGGCCTGCAACTGACTCCAATGGCCGCATTCTGAATTACAATGCGCTGGTTGTCGCCAAAGGCGTTGTACTGGCGGCTTCACCCGCGAATGGCGCGTGCATGACGTCTGGTTTCGGACCGCGCTTTAGCTCTATGCACAAAGGCATAGACCTTCAGGCTAGGCCCGCCGTCCCGATCTATTCAGCCGGACCGGGGCGCGTATTGGAAGTCAGCCAACAATCGGGTTTCGGGTATCAGGTTCTGATCGGGCACGGAAATGGCGTCTATACGCGCTATGCCCATCTCGCCTATTTCGCCGAGGGCCTCTCGCCGGGCCAGAAGATCGGTTTTGGCCAACCGCTCGGGATGATGGGGCGAACGGGGAATGCGACTGCCATTCACGTCCATTATGAAATCCTGACCGGCAATTACAACACACCGAAAAAATCCTGGGGTCTGACCGCAAACAACCCGCTGGACTTTCCGCGATGGAGTGGCTTGGATAGCAATAGCTGATCACGGGGCATCGATCATTGCTGAGCTTTCTCGACCCAAACACACTCGCGCGCACCTATCGTGACCCGGTTGCCTGGGTCATTCTGGCCGTCGATCTGTTTCCGATCTGGGCTGTCCTGACGCTCGGTTGGGGCGCCGCGCCTCTCGTCTTTCTCTATTGGCTCGAAAACCTGATCATCGGCGCCGTGGCACTCGCGAAAATGATCGCGGCAAGCGTTAGAGAGCACGTGATCGGCGCGCTCGGGTTGCTCTTCATTGGGCCCTTTTTCGTTTTTCACTATGGCATGTTCTGCTTCGTCCACGGCGTGTTCGTCAGTTCGTTTGCGAATATGAACACATCGGGCGGGCCGAGCTTCCCGACCCCTGTGGGACTTGTGCAGGAAGCCCTGCAATCCGGCGCCAGCATGCCGACCTTTGTACTGGCGATAATCGCGGTGCAAATATTTCTTTTCGTCCAGGATTTTATCCTCCGCGGCGAGTATCGTGAGAGCTCGATTGATCAAGAGATGATGAAGCCCTATGGCCGCGTGATTGTGCTCCATATCGCAATCTTTGCGGGCGCGTTCGCCATGGCAGCCCTCGGCGAACCGCTTTGGGGCGTGCTCGCCCTAATCCTGCTTCGCGCGATCTGGGGCGTTTTCCTGACCGTGCGGCGCCGGTTGCAAATAGACGGTGCAGCGCAACTTAAAAGTTGACGATCCGTCACCAATCTGAACAAGGTGTCCTCAAGAGGGATATGGAATCTTATGACCGTCACGGCTGAACCAGCTGCACGAATGGGCAAACGCGCCCGCGCAAAAGAAGCCAACCGGACGGCGATTCTGGAGGCGGCCCGAACCGTCTTTGCGCGCATCGGCTATGACGCGGCAAACATCCGCGACATAATCCGCGAAACCGACCTCGCCAGCGGTACATTCTATAATTATTTCAAATCCAAAGAAGAGGTGTTCGAAGCGATCGCGAATGACAGCGTACAACGCTTTCGCCCGCTTCTGCAGAAAGTTCGCGAGGAAGCTCAGGACCTTGAATCCTATCTCCACGCAGCCTTCGGCGCCTATTTCAGTTTTCTTGCTGAAGAGAATGACCCCGCAATCGAAGCCGGTACGCCGCATATGAGCCTGATCGGCGTGCGCATCGACACACCGGAAATGCAAACGGTCTCAGATGAAATCCGCTCGGATCTCGAGATTGTCATGGACAAGATCGGGCTCGCGCACCTCGATCTGGAATACCTGACCGCCGCCGCAATCGGGATCGCGCGGGAGATGGGGGATCATATGCTGCAACGTCGCCCAGTTGACGCGGCGGGAGCAACCGAATTCGCGACAAAACTGATGCTCGCGGGCATTGAGGCGCTTGCCAAATCTGACCGCTAAGTCAGATTAGGTCCCAATAAGATAATAATTGGGAGGGCCGGTGGATGAGTCTTCAGGCAACGATTGCGAAGCTGCTATTAAAGCTACCCGCCAGTATCAAAATCAAGATGGCGGGCGGCGAACCCGTCGTGATTGGCGGGCGAACGCTCGATCCGAACTTGCAGTTCATTGCTCATGGCGCGGCCAACCAACCGCCCATGTCATCGCTAGAGCCGGAGATTGCCCAGGCCGCTGCGATTGAGGGGCTCGGCATGTTTGCCGCCAAGCCAGAGCCCGGCGTGCAGTTCGAGGACATGACCATTCCGGGCAAGGACGGCCATCAAATTCCGGTCCGCCTCTATCGGCCTGACGATCAGGATCCGTCAGCACCGATGATGGCGTACTGGCATATGGGCGGCGGCGTCATCCTGAATGTCGAAGCGTGCCATGCCTTTTGTTCGATGATCGCCAAGGTCGCCAGATGCCCGGTGGTGTCTGTGGACTACAGATTGGCCCCGCAGCACAAATTCCCGACGGGCCTGGAAGACTGCATCTCGGCTTATGAGTGGACGCTGTCCAATGCTGAAAAGTACGGCGCCCCGGCCGGTCGCGCAGCGATTGGCGGCGATAGCATGGGCGGCAATTTCAGCGCGATCATCGCACAAGAGGCGACCCGGCGCGGCATGCCAAAGCCGGAGCTCCAATTGCTGCTCTACCCGGCCACAGACCTGGTGACGGAGTTTCCGTCAGCAACGACTTATGGCGAGACCTACCCGCTCTCAACCGACACGATGCAATGGTTCATGAAACAGTATCTGCCGGAAGAGTTCGACCGCGCCAACGTGTTGCTGTCGCCGGCCCAGGAAAGTCGCCTTGAAGGCCTCCCGCCGGCGATTATTGCGACTGCAGGGTTCGACCCTCTCGTTGATGACGGCGCAGCCTACGCTCAGAAGCTGGAAGCCGCAGGCGTCGACGTGACGTTCAAATGCTATGACAGCCTCGCGCATGGCTTTACCGCGTTTACCGCCGTGGTGCCCGCGGCGCGTACGGCGTGCCTGGAAGTCGCCGGCATGGTGCGCGACGCCTATAGCAAGCTCTGATGCGCGCGCTGGTCTGTTACGAAATTACGGAAGACCTTTCTGGCGTCGATATTCGCGAGGTCGAAACGCCTGTGCCCGGCGCGGGAGAAGTGCTGATCAAGGTCGAAGCGACCAGCATCAACTTCCCCGACATCCTGCTCTGCCAGGGAAAATACCAGCTAAAGCTCACCCCTCCTTTTACGCCCGGGATGGATATCTCGGGCACAATCGCGGCGCTCGGCGAAAGTGTTGAAGGCTTCGAGGTCGGAGACGCAGTTTGTGGCGGTGCGCGGTTTGGCGGTTTCGCGGAATATGCTGTCGTTAAAGCTGAGGGGCTTCAGCATAAACCCGACACGCTCTCGTTTGAGCAAGCCGCTGCCTACTCGGCCGCCTATCTCACCGCCTATGTCGCCCTGGTTCGCCGCGGGCGCTTGCAGGCTGGAGAGACGCTTCTCGTCCATGGCGCAAGCGGCGGCGTCGGTATGGCCGCTGTCGATGTCGGCAAGCTTCTGGGAGCGACTGTGATCGCGACAGGCGGATCTGAAGAGAAGCTGGCTAAAGTAAAAGCATACGGCGCCGATCATGTGATCAACACATCGAACGGATTTCGCGAGACCGTTAAAGATCTGACGGACGGACGCGGCGCTGACGTGATCTACGATCCGGTGGGCGGCGATGTCTTCGATGAAAGTGTCCGGTGCATCGCGTTTGATGGCCGCTTGCTGGTGATAGGCTTTACCTCCGGTCGAATCGCGTCGGTCGCAACCAACATGCCTCTGATCAAAGGTTTTTCCGTTGTCGGCGTTCGCGCTGGCGAATATGGACGACAATTCCCAGACCGCGGGCGCGAAAACGTGGCACAAATCTGGGCCTGGGCCCGAGACGGCAAGACCCGACCCTATGTTCATGACCGCCTACCTCTCGATCAGACGGTGGATGGCTTCCGCGCACTACTCGACCGAAAAGTGGTCGGGAAAATGATTATCTCCCCGTAATCATTGCAGATTTGAGCCATTTCCAGCGGCTTCCAACATTAATTTTCATTCAACTAGCGCTCGAAAAAGCCATGTTTAACAGGGCGTTAACGGATCGCGCAAATCATCGCGCTTTGCCTTACGAAGACTTAGGTGTTTGCAGCGCAAAAAACACGACATACGGGCCGGGACAGTTCAACAAGAGGGACGACGACATGCGTAAGTCGCCGAGCTACTTAGTCAGTACAATCTTCGCAGCGGGACTCGTTCTCGCCGCTTGCGGCGGCGGTGGGGGTGACTCGACCGTGCCGCCGATCGCGCCGGTAGGTGGCGGCGGTGGCAGTGGTGGCTCTGGGGGCGGCGGCACGGGTGGCGGCGCGACCGGCGGCGGCACGACCGGAAACGGCTCACCTCCCGCCGCGACCAGCACCGTTCTGAGCGGTAGCAACGAGGCTTCGCGGTTTCTTGCGCGCGCCACATTTGGCGGCTCCAAATCTGAAATCGCGGCTCTGACGGGCGGTGACGCAGCTGACTGGGTCTCTCGCGAATTCGCAAAGCCGGCTTCCTTGTCGATGCCCGTATTGCTGGCGCAGCCGCGAACCGCGAGCGGCAATCTCCAGGGTAAAGTGATCAATGCCCTTTATTGGGATCATATGATCGGCGCAAATGACCAGCTCCGACAACGCATGGCCTTCGCCTTGTCCCAGATTCTGGTTTACTCGGATGTGAACGATCCGGATCAACTCGTCCGAGCATACTATCAGGACCTTCTGATCGATAACGCGTTTGGCAATTACCGAGACGTTCTCGAGGCGGTCACGTACTCCCCTGCTATGGGGAATTATCTGACCTATCGGGGCAATCGAAAGGGTGATCCGAATACCGGCCGTATGCCGGATGAAAACTATGCTCGCGAAATCCTGCAGCTGTTTTCCATTGGTGTTATCGAACTCAACATGGACGGTTCACCGAAGCTCGATGGGCAAGGGCAGCAAATCGAATCCTACTCAAATGATGATGTGGTCGGGTTGGCTCGGGTATTTACGGGTCTGGATCTCGCGCGAACGAGTGGAGGGAGCGTCACGTCGGACGCTCAGATTCGCCGCATGGAGATGATCGGAAGTAACCATTCTCAACTCGAGAAACAGTTCCTTGGTACAACGATTCCGGAAGGGACGCAGGGCGATGAATCCATCCGTCGTGCGCTGGATACGATATTCAACCATCCCAATGTAGCGCCGTTTATTTCTCGCCAACTGATTCAGCGCTTCACGCAATCCAACCCTTCGCCTGAATATATCGAGCGCGTCGCCACGTCGTTTGAAACCGGACGGTTCACCGCAGTAGGTGGCCAGCAATTCGGCACCGGGCAACGCGGCGATTTGCAGGCAACTCTCGCTGCTGTACTGCTCGAGCCAACGCTATTCAGCGACCCCTCGAGCAACGGAGAATTCGCGCTTGGCAAGGTTCGTGAGCCGATCCTGCGATTCACCCACTGGGCGAGGGCGTTTAACATTCAGCGGCTGGATGCGCGGAATGAGAACATGCTCCGAGACACGCGCAGCAATGCAGTTTCCTTGGGGCAGCAAGCCTTCCGAGCACCGTCAGTGTTTAATTTCTATCGGCCCGGTTATATCGCGCCGGGCACGATTGCAGGTGAGCAAGGCATCACCGTTCCCGAATTCCAGACAGTCAACGCGAGTAGTGCGGTCGGAATCATGAACTTCCTGACTGACTTTGCGTTTGAGCGCGGATCAGAAGTCGATTCTTCGCTCGACACTTACGCGCCGGACTACAGCGAAGAACTGGCCTTGCTCGACACGCCAGTAGCGCTGGTCGATCATCTTGACGACCTGCTCACGGGCGGTCGCATGTCGGATATCGAGAAGGCCGACATCGCCGACATTGTGGGCACGATCGAAATTCGAACCAACACAGCCGAGAACACGGCAGCGGACCGGGAAGATGCGGTCCAGGCCGCCGTCGCCCTCGTCCTCAATTCCCCATCTTACGCGGTCACGTGGTAAGCTCAGAAGGAGTATCAAGCATGGCCTATATTTCACGACGTCACCTCCTGGCAGGCCTTGGCACGGCCGGGTTCGCAAGCAGCCTAGGTGGGCTCACAAGCCTCGGGCTTAACAGAGCATGGGCCGCTGACACGAGCGGCTACAAAGCGATTATCTGTATCTTTCTGAAAGGCGGAATGGACGGCGCAGACACGATCATGCCTTATGACCAAACTTCCTATAACCAGCTGCAAGGCCTACGCAGCGGCCTGTTTGGGTCGTACAACGCTGGATCGAGCGCATCCTCACGCAACCGGGCAAACCTATTGCAACTCAACCCGGACAATGCGGCAAGCTTTGGCGGGCGACAGTTTGCGATGCCACCAGAGCTGGCACCGCTGCATACGATGTTTGAATCGGGTGACCTTGCGGTGGTCGGCAATGTCGGACCGCTGATCGAGCCAACAACGCGCACGCAGTTGGATGCCGGATCTGCGATCCTTCCGAAGCGCCTGTTCTCCCATAATGACCAGCAATCAACCTGGATGTCGTTCGCGACTGAAGGATCGAGACTTGGATGGGGAGGCCGGTTCATGGACCGGGTCGTGGCCTCGTCACCGAACGAAAACCGCACCTTTTCTGCCATCGCAACGAGCGCCAACGATGTCTTTCTCGCTGGCAACGACGTCTCGCAATTCACAGTTACGCGGGGAGACGCCCCGAGCCCAGACCTTTACGACAATCGCAATTTACTGGGCTTCAACAGTGGCGACGATGCGGCGCGAGACAAGATTCGCGCATTTTTGGCCAAGCGCGATTTTGGTAGTCGCAATATTTTTGAACAGGATTCCGCAATTGCTCTGGCGGCAGCCGTCGAAAACTCGGAACAGTATTCATCGGCGCGCGCAAATGCGACGCCGTTCAGCACGCCATTCACAGGCAATTCTAGCCTGTCTGGCCAAATGGAGGCTGTTGCTGAAACCATCAAGATTCGTCAATTCCTGAATGTCTCGCGCCAGATGTATTACGTCTCCATGGGGGGCTACGATACGCACTCGTCGCAATCGACCCGCATCGGCGGCTTGCATAGCGATCTCGCGACCACGATTTCGAACTTCCGAGACGCTATGATCGAGATCGGTGAGTGGAACAATGTTCTGGTCTTCACGGCGTCTGATTTCGGTCGCACGCTGATCGACAATGGCAACGGCACCGATCACGGCTGGGGCGGACATCATATTGTCGCGGGCGGGGCGGTCCGGGGTAAGAACATTTATGGCGACATCCCTACGCCGGAATTGGACAATGGCTTGTATACAAGATCCCGTGGTCGGTTGATCCCAACCACATCGGTGGAACAGTATGCGGCGACGATGGGGTCATGGTTTGGTCTGAATAGTTCTGAATTGACCGGTGCGTTGCCGAACCTGTCCAACTTTAACGCCTCCGATCTTGGCTTTATGAACGGAGCGGGCGCCTAGCCCGCGGCAGTAAAGATCGCGCTCAAGCCGTCACGATAGGTCGGGTATCTCGGTCGCCACCCCGTGACGGCTTTCAGCCGCGCATTCGACACGCGTTTGCACTCGGAATAAAAGCTCCTACCCATGGCAGAAAGATCCGCGTCTTCGAAACGGACTTCCGGTGGCGGCTCGATTCCAGCCAATGCTGCAGCAAAGCTGATGACATGCTCGGGCGGCGCAGCGAGATCGTCACAGAGATTGAACAAACCACGCGCTTCAGACTGAATGAGCGCGTCGAGCCCGCTGGCAATATCGTCAACATGGGCGCGAGAAAACACCTGGCCGTCTTTGACGATCCTGCGTGCGCGGCTGCTTGCCAGGCGATCGAATGCCGATCGTCCCGGACCATAAATACCCGGCAATCGCACGATGCAGAGAGTGTCTGATACACCCTGCCAGGCTTGCTCTGCCGCGAGACGGCGTCTGGCGCGATCCGATTGAGGGTTTGGGCGCGACCACTCCATCGCCCATCCGCCGTTCAGATCCCCATAAACTCCAGACGTGGAAAGATAAGTCAGACTGGCCGCTGTGTCTGCAAAAGCAGCAAGCCGCGCATGGCCCGGGCACCCATCTTCGTTCGGCGGGGCACTGATCACGACGTGCGCCGCGTCCATCGCCTTGCGCACATCGGCTTCACGATCGACGGAAACCGGTTGAATGCCGGATTGTTCCAGCGTCTCGCGACGCTCGTCAGAGCGATAGGTTCCAAACACTGGGCCACGCCAAAGCGCAGCAAGGGCTCGGGCGCTATAACCAGGGCCAAACAAAAACAATGGTTGTGACGGATCTGTCATTTGCGCTCGTATCTCAGTGTCCTTACTGCAATAGATATTGGCGCATCTGAGGGATTGTCCATGCTTGTATCTGTGTTGTTGTCCGGGCTCCTACCAATTGCGCAGTCCGCGTCGGAGGATATTGCCCGCGCTGAGATGCAGCGATTGCAAGCGTGTATCGAGAAAACTGAGACGGCGCCGGAAGAAGCGTTTGAAGACTCTCTTGCCTGGCTCAGCAATGGCAACCGCCCGAAGGCGCGATATTGCAATGCGATTTCACTATTGGCACTGGACCGGCTGGAAGAAGGCGCAGCGCGGCTGGAAGCTCTCGCAACAGCACCTGATCCAATAGAGCTTGAAGATCGCGTCCTGTACCTGGCGCAGGCCGGGAATGCGTGGCTCGCTGGCAACTATCCGGATGCCGCCATCGTCGCTCTCTCAGAAGCCTTGAAGCTCGAGCAGGATGATCCAGACATCTACAAGGATCGCGCCGCGGCTTACCTCGCTGTCGAACGCTGGATGGAAGGCGTGGATGATTTGAACGCGGCCTTGGAGCTTCGATCCAATGACGCGGAGGCGTTGTCTCTGCGAGCACGCGCGCATCTTGCAACTGAGAATTTGCCCGCGGCCAAGGTCGACATGGAAGAAGCGCTGACGATTGAGCCCGAGAATATCGACATCCTCGTCTTGCGAGGCGATATCCGCGAGGCCATCCGGTTGTCCGAACTCAACTAATCCAGAACGCAATCATCAAGACCGTCGCGCGCCACCACATCCATGCGCGCAAGAATGGTCTGTGTGCGTTGTCGGACATAGGGACCTGCAGGGTTCACACGCCACTTATTCGGGCTCGGCAAGACCGCCGCGAGGCGCGCCGCTTCGAATCTGGTCAGGTCACGTGCTGGTTTGCCAAAACGTCCATAGGCCACCGCTTCGGCGCCATACAAACCGTCCCCCCACTCGGCGACGTTCAGGTAAGCCTCCATCACGCGGCGCTTACCCCAGAATCCGTCAATAAAAACGGCCATCCACGCCTCGGCGCCTTTGCGCGCATAGCCGCCGCCATTCCACAGAAAGACATTCTTGGCTGTTTGCTGAGTGAGCGTTGAGGCGCCGCGGACGCGCCCGCTTTCCTGGCGTTCATCAAGCGCGGTCTTGATAGCGTCGAGATCCACGCCTGCATGTTCGCAAAACCGGGTGTCCTCAGCCGCAATCACGGCGCGGACAAGGTGGGGTGATATCTCTTCGATCCTGGTCCAGCTGTAATAGACATCCGTCCCCTGAACGATCCGCCCGGACATGTTCAGCGTTCCTGGCACTGGCACGAAAATCAGAGCCAGCGCATAGACGTGCACGGCCACCACACAAGCAACCGCAAGCTTTATTGCACGCCAGATCCAGGTCCCGACCTTCATGTTCCTGCCTGCCCCGATGGTTGCCACTCTGCCTTCACGTCCGCATTTGTCTCTTGTGCGAAACGCGCGGCTTTTTCGGTCTCGAAGCGGGCTAAATCAAGGCGTGATAGCGCCCAGACTGCAGCGCCGCGAACCAAGGGATTTTCGTCACACAAATGCGGTAGAACGCTTTGCTCAACCAAACTGGGATCTCCGGAATTTCCAATCGCGATCAGCACGTTCCGGATGAAGCGATCACGCCCGATGCGTTTGATCGGAGACCCGGAAAACACGTCGCGAAAGCGCGCGTCGTCCAGCGCAGAAAGCGCATCGAGATCTGGGCCTTTAAGCTCAGCCCGTGCCCAGAACGCGCCTTCACGCGCTGTTTCTGCAAACTTGTTCCAGGGACAAATCGCCAGACAGTCATCACAGCCATAGATGCGGTTTCCCATCGCGGCGCGAAACTCATGCGCAATCGGTCCTTTATGCTCGATCGTGAGATAGGAAATACAACGCCGGGCATCCAGCTGGTATGGCGCGGGGAATGCCTCTGTCGGACAAATATCGAGGCAGGCGCTACAAGATCCGCAATGATCCACCTCCGCGTCGTCCATGTCGAGGACGGCGTCCGTGAGCATGACGCCGAGAAACAGCCAGGATCCATGTTCGCGTGAGACCAGATTGGTGTGCTTTCCTTGCCATCCAAGACCCGCTTTATGAGCAAGAGGCTTTTCCATCAGCGGCGCGGTATCGACAAAAACCTTCACCTCTGCACCGGTCTCAACAACAAAGGCGCGCGCCAGCTGTTTCAGGCGTTTCTTGAGAACGTCATGGTAGTCCTTGCCGCGCGCATAGACGGAGATATTCCCTTCGCCCGTGCGCTCTAAGGAGCGCATGGGATCGTGATCCGGTCCATAATTCAGGGCGACGACCACGGCGGATCTCGCGCCGTCCCACATAGATGTCGGTGTTTTTCGGCGCTCGAGAGTGGTCTCCATCCACTCCATTGAGCCGTGATGCCCCGCCTCGACAAAAGCTTCCAGCCGCTCGCTCGCCGGCCATGGCTCATCAGCGCGGCAAATCCGGCAGTCATCGAAGCCCAGCGCATTGGCTGTCGTCTTCAAAAAGGTTTCCTTGGACATGGCAGGCGATCCGATCCGGACACTAAAAGTCCAGGTCAGTATAGTGCTTCACCGGTTTCGCGTTGCCAACCCGGTCTTCCAGCAATCCCCTGAAGCTTGGCCGCGATTTCATTCGCGCGTACCAGGCCTTCAGATCCGGGGTCAGATCCCAGGGCACATCGCCGAAATAGTCGTACGAAGACAAGTGCGCCGCGACACTGAGATCCGCGATAGAGAAATTTCGCCCAGCCATATAGGCACGTTCTCCAGCCAGGGCGTCAAGGAAGGTCATTCGGTTTTTGAGCGCGTGTGCGCCCTGCCTTAGTGCAAGACTATCAGGCGATCGGTCGCGCTTCACCCATTGCGTCACACGCTCGGCCAGCAGCGTGTTGTTGATCCCGGCAAAGCTCTCTTCGGCCCATTGCCACAGACGGCGCGCCTCGGCCTTCTCCATCGGTGTAAACGGCAACAGACGCGGGGTGGGGAGTGCCTCTTCGATGTACTCGCAGATGGCTAGCGAACCGACGGCGGACGTTTTCACTTCGGCATCGGTGTCCAGCAACGCAGGCGCACTCGCACCAGGCGCCAGCGCTGCGAGTTCCAAATCAGACACCCATGGGCGAATCTCAATGGACTCAAATGCCCATCCTTTTTCGCTCATCATCAAGCGAACCGTGCGCCCCAACGGGTCGATAGGCCAGTGCCACAGCCGTTTCATGCCACCTGCCCTACTGTTATTTGGCGCGCACGCAAAGATGAACAGATAGAAACCTTTACGCGGTCCCTCTTCCTATGCTTCAAGCCGTGCCTCATGGTGGCTATAGGACCGCAAAATGCTGACGAAAACCTTTCGATCATGGCTGTTCGCTGGAATTGCTGGAACACTTGTTCTGAGCGGCTGCACCCGCGGGGGAGACGATGTCACCTTCGATCAGGTGCCTCCCATTCTGCAGGATGTCCCACCCGCCGGCCAACTTCCAGAGGGCGTTACACCGACGGCCTATCGATTGGATCTGTTCACCGACCCGGCCCAGGATGAGTTCTCCGGCACCGTCGAGATTGATATCACTTTAGATGAGCCTCACGCGCGGATCTGGTTGCACAGTGTCGATCACGATGTGTCTTCCGCCTTTGTTTTACTTGCCGATGGCACTCGCCTCGACGCTGAGTTCACGCGGTCCAAAGCGGATGGCGGGGTATCGCGGCTCGATTTTGAGACACCCGTCCCGCAAGGCAATTCGACCCTGACGATTGCCTATGCCGCCCCTTACAATTTCAATCTTTCAGGGCTCTACAAAGCGGAGCAGAACGGCCGCCCTTATCTCGCGACGCAGATGGAACCAATCGACGCCCGTCGTCTGGTGCCGAGCTTTGACGAGCCACGCTTCAAGACCCCATGGACCCTGACGGTCGCCACACCAGCGGGCAATCAGGTTGTTACGAATGGTGCTTTGAAAGCCCAGACGGTGCGTGATGATGGAAATATCGAGTTCCAGTTTGCGACCACTCGGGAAATTCAGTCCTACCTCATTGCGCTCGCCGTGGGCCCATACGATTTGAGAGATGGCGGCGTCCTACCTCCAAACGGGATCCGCCCCCGCGCCGTTCCGTTTCGCGGCTTCTCACCATCTGGCAAAGGTGACAAGCTGGAAAAGGCGATGGCCATCACCGACGAAATGGTGACCTGGCAGGAAGCTTACTTCGATTACCCGTATCCATATGGCAAACTCGACCTCATCGCCGTGCCCGATTTTGCGTATGGCGCGATGGAAAATGCCGGGGCGATTATTTATCGCGAGAGCGCTCTATTGATGGATGAGCGAACCAGCTTGGCGCGCAGACGGCGGGCGATGACGACCCACGCTCACGAACTGGGGCATCAATGGTTTGGCAACCTGGTCACGCCGCGCTGGTGGAACGATATCTGGCTGAACGAAGCTTTCGCCACGTGGATCAGCTACAAGACCATGGATGCGGTATATCCCAACACCGGATTTGATCTCGCCGCGCAACGTGCTGCAATCGGCGCGATGGACAATGACAGCCTCGCCTCGGCCCGGCAAATTCGCAATCTGATTGATCGCAATGCCGACATTCTCGATGCGTTTGACTCCATCACCTACCGCAAAGGCGGCGGCGTTCTGTCCATGTTTGAAAGCTATCTCGGCGAAGAGGCCTTCCGGGACGGGATTCGACTACATATGCGCCGGTTTGAGGACGGCGTGGCGGACGTCGATGATTTCATGACCTCGATCGCCGATGGCAGCAAAACCCCGGACGTTGTCGAGAGCTTCAACTCTTTCATCATGCAGCCTGGTATTCCTTATCTCGACGTCGAGTTCACCTGCCCGGCGCCCGATGCTGGTCTGATCAGAGTGTCCCAGAGTCGCTATGCACCGGTTGGATCGACGATTGACCCGACGGCCCAGACCTGGGTGATTCCGCTTGCCATCAAGATGAACGGGGCGAATGGAGAGCGAACTGTCAGGCAAATATTCAGCGGGTCGTCCATGGACGTTCCGCTGGATGGCGGTTGCCCGGATTGGGTTCTGCCCAACGCCGACGGTGCGGGTTATTGGCGCTTCAAACTGAACGAGTCGGCCTGGCAGAACCTGATCACCAATTACGAGCAACTCACCCCGGCGGAACAGCTGAGTTTCATTGATAGCGCGACCGCCGCATTCGCGTCTGGTGACCTTTCGGCTTCAACGCTGCTGCAGGCCATCACGGTCAACGCCAATGGCTCATGGAGTGTTGCGCTCGATCCATTGTCGACGCTTAACCGCTACCTAGATGTCTTGCCGGATGAGGTTTCAAGAGACGCTTTCCGCGATTTTGTCAGAGCCGCCTATGACGAGAGATGGAACCGTCTGGCCTCCAGCCCTGCAAGCTCCCTCAGCGAAGGCGAACAATTGCTCAAGACGTCGCTCAGCAGCGCCCTCATCAATATGGACCGTCTCGAAGAAGAACGCGCACGCCTGGCGGCGGGTGCGGCGGCCTATGTCGGGGTGATCAATTCGCCTGATCCGTCCGCCCTCACACCCGACCTCGTCCAGACGGCGATCAGGATCGCCGCGGAAAACGATGATGGCGCCTTCTTCCAGGCTGCCCTGGACTATGCGGAGAGCGCGACCAATCAGCGTGAGCGGCGCCAGATTTTCTACACGCTTGCTCGAAAGGGCAGCGAAGCAGACGCGCTCGCCCTGATGGATCTGGTGCTGACGGATGCCTATGAAGGGCAACTCACATGGGGCGTGTACCTAGCCGCCCTGCAAAATGAGGTCGCAAGGGCTGCAACCTGGGAGAAGTTCAAAACCGACTTCGAACAGGTGATCGCAAAAACACCGGAAATCCGGAAACCGCAAACAGCCCGCCTGGTTTCGTATTTCTGCACAGCGGATGAAATTGATGACGCAATTGCTTTCCTCGAGACGCAGGCCAGCTTGATACCCGGCTATGAACGGCGGCTTGCGCAAGCGACAGAGTCGGCTCGGCTTTGCGCCGCGTTTCGAGCAGAGAAAGGCACCGAACTCGCGGCGGCATTGGAAGGTCAATAAAGACCGCGAGTGCTGACATCGCAGTCAACAGTTAATGCAAAAAAATCAACGCCGCATCGATTGAGGACCTGTGAGATTTCCCTTAAGGAAGAGCATCCTTCCAAAGGGCGACGCGTTATGGCTGATCATTCTCAAATTTCCTCAGAATCACGAGATTCTGACCCCCTAAAATCGTGTATCGCGCAAATGCTTGCCGAAGTACCTGCTGATTCTCGAAATTCTATCCCTAGCGGGAATATCGAGACGTTGGGCAAATCACTTTGGGAATGGTTCGAAACAACCAGCTCGGCGTCGGTACGTATCCGCCCCGCTGAAGGGATTCACAATGATCTGCTCGGGCATCATTTGCTGGAAGCGGTGGGACCAGACCGGCCATTTCTGGTCGATTCCCTGCTCGGCGCATGTAGCGATCTCGGCTACGAAGTACTCACTCTGTTTCATCCCATTGTTGAGACCGACAAAGGTCGTTTCTCGCTGATTCAGATCCACCTGCCAGACCTGAGTGAAGGTGAGCAGGCCTTGTTGCTGGCGGAAGCCGAAGCAACGCTGGCAGATGTCCATTCGGCCACTGCGGACTATCAGGAAATGCGTGCCCGAATGGCTGCTGAAATCGAACGGCTGGCGAGCAATGAACACGTCTCTGAGCGTTATAAGGATGAAGCCGCAGAATTTCTGAAATGGCTCGGCAATGAGCGGTTCGTCTTCCTGGGCGCCCGCAGCTACACTTTTCGGACGGGACCGGATGGCAATGTACTGCCAGAAGAGCCGGACACCGTCGAAGGCTCTAATCTGGGCCTGCTGCGAGATGATACGCGCAACGTCCTCAATCGCGGAGCGGAACCGCTTCTGCTGACGGAAGAAATCGGAGCGTTCCTCGCTGAACCTGAGACATTGATCATGGCAAAAGCGACGCTGCAAAGCCGTGTCCACCGCCGAGTCGCCTGTGATTATGTCGGCGTGAAACACTTTGGCGAGAAAGGTCAGGTCATCGGCGAAACCCGCTTCCTCGGCCTGTATACAGCCGAGGCTTATAATGAATCGGTTCGCAACATCCCACTATTGCGTCGGCGCATGAAGCGTGTCCTGGACATCCTGAACGTGCTGCCCGGCAGTCACAATGAAAAAACGCTCTCCAACATCATCGAAGGCTGGCCGCGGGACGAACTGATCCAGACCAAGTCAGAAGAGCTAGCCCCAATCATGCAGGGCGTTCTCGACCTGGTTGCGAGACCGCGCGTGCGCGTCTTCACGCGGGCCGACCGGTTCAACCGTTTTGTCTCAACCGTGGTGTTCATTCCAAGAGAAGCGTACGATACCGATCTGCGTCGACATATCGCCGAAGCCATCGAAACGGCATGGGGTGGGCGTATGAGCAGCTTCCAGCCGAGTTTTGACGGCGCGACGATGGTGCGCGTCCTGTTTGAAACCGCGCTGCCCGCATCGGGGCCTAAACCAGACCTAGAGGCTCTGGAGCGAAGCATCGCAGAGCTCTCCCGCGGATGGAATGACCGGTTCCACGATGCCGTGATGGCGAGCGATCTCAGCGCAGACGGACGCTCTCTGGCGACCTTGTTTACGGGCGCATTCAACGCCGCGTACCGTGAAGCCTTTGATCCAGAAGAGGCCATGGCGGATGTAGCCATGCTGGCTAAGCTGGATCGTGACAATCCGATCGCGCTTCGGGCTTATCGACGAAGCACTGATCAACTGGCGAAGGTTCGCGCGAAGATCTATTCCCGCAATGGGGCGATCGCCCTGTCTGATTGCGTTCCGGTGTTTGAGCGCATGGGCCTGTTTGTGGCGTTTGAGACAGGATATCCTGTTGCGCCCACTTCGAAACCCGTCGCGGACGCGCCAGAAGAATATTGGGTCCACTCTCTTTCCATGCGCCGCGTCGACGGCCAGGACATCGATCTCGAAGAAATTGGCGGTGTGTTCGAAGACGCGTTCGTCGCGGTCTGGAGCGACCGGGCCGAGAATGACGGTTTCAACGCACTTGTTTTCAATGCCGGGCTTTCATGGCGAGAATCCGCGCTCTGCCGCGCCCTATGCGCTTACCGCCACCAGACCGGTCTTGATCCTGCGCGCCAGACGCAAATCGCGGCATTGAACAGCAATCCGGAACTCACCAAACATCTGGTTGCCCTCTTTGCCGCGCGGTTCGACCCGGACTTTGAAGGCAGTCGAGACGCGGCCATGGTGACGCTCGGCGACAAGATCGAAGACGCGCTAAAAGCCGTCGCTTCGCTCGATCATGACCGTGTCGTCAGACGACTGGCCGATCTGATCATGGCGGTGCAACGGACAAACTTCTACCAAACCGGAATAGACGGACGGGCGCTGCCTTATATCAGCTTCAAGATTGCCAGCCGCGAGCTGGAAGACTTGCCCGCGCCGAAACCGTATCGAGAGATCTTTGTCGACTCGCCCATGGTCGAAGGCGTGCATTGCCGCTTTGGACCGGTCGCCAGGGGCGGTCTCAGATGGTCGGATCGCCGCGATGATTTCCGCACCGAAGTGCTCGGCCTTGTTAAAGCACAACAGGTCAAAAACGCGGTGATCGTTCCTGTCGGCTCGAAAGGCGGGTTCTTTCCCAAACGCCTACCGCTGGGCGGAAGTCGGGAAGCCGTTCGCGATGCTGGTATCGAGGCGTACAAGACCTTCATTACGAGCCTTCTGGGCCTGACCGACAACCTGATAGATGGCGCGGTGCAGCCTCCTGCCCGTACCGTGATCCATGATGGTGACGATCCCTACCTCGTTGTTGCAGCTGACAAAGGCACAGCGACCTTCTCAGATATCGCCAATGAAATCAGTGTGTCGCATGGCTTCTGGCTGGGTGACGCGTTCGCTTCAGGCGGGTCTGCTGGATATGATCACAAGAAAATGGGCATCACGGCCCGCGGTGCATGGGAAGCCGTGAAGCGCCACTTTCGCGAGATCGGCAAGGACATTCAGTCGGAACCATTTACCGTCATCGGCTGCGGAGACATGAGCGGCGACGTGTTTGGCAATGGCATGTTGCTATCGAAGCAAATCCGCCTGCAGGCTGCGTTCAATCACATGCACATCTTCATCGACCCGGATCCGCAGGACCCAGAGCGATTGTGGGAAGAGCGTCAGCGAATGTTCGACCTGCCCCGCTCAAGCTGGATGGACTATGATCAAAGCCTGATCAGTGAAGGCGGCGGTATCTTCGACCGCTCGGCAAAGTCCGTACAACTCTCCCCTCAGATCAAGGCGCTCACCGGTCTGTCGTCCGATGCGGTTACGCCGGATGAGCTGATCCACGCGTTACTGAAATCTGAATGCGAGCTGCTCTGGTTCGGCGGTATCGGGACCTACATCAAGGCTGCAAACGAAACGAACGCGGATGCGGGCGACCGCGCAAATGATGCGATGCGGATCAATGGCGCAGACCTCAAAGCGAAAGTGATTGGCGAAGGCGCCAATCTCGGCCTGACCCAAGCCGGACGAATTGAAGCGGCGTTGAGCGGCGTTCGGCTGAACTCTGATGCGATCGATAATTCAGCGGGCGTCGATAGTTCGGACCATGAGGTAAATATCAAAATCCTCTGCACCGAAGCCATGCGCCGCGGGGCGCTACCAAGCGGTGAGCGCAACACGCTGCTAGCCTCGATGACGGATGATGTGGCTGACCATGTCCTGGCCCACAATTATTCCCAAACCGGAGCCCTCAGCCTTGCTGAGGAACGCGCACAGCGCGATCACGTCGCGTTTGAACGTCTGATGGTGCGCCTTGAAGAACGCGGCGTCCTGGATCGCACCGTGGAAGGCTTGCCGAGCACGGCCCAGATGTCGCAGTTCGAGGCTGATGGCCGGGCGCTCACACGCCCCGAAATCGCGGTTCTCATGGCGTGGACAAAGATTGTTCTGTTCGACGACCTGGTCGCGTCGAGCGTGCCAGACGATCCGTACTTCCAGACGACGCTGCGTGGCTACTTCCCGAAGGCACTCCTGCAATACAAGGACGTCATGGAAGCGCACCGCCTGAAACGCGAGATTATCTGCACGGTGCTCGCCAACCGGATCGTCGACATTGCCGGCCCCGTCTTCTTGCTGAGACTGCGCGAGCAATCAGGCGCGGCCAATGCCGACATTGTTGCGGCGTTCGAAGTTGCGCGAGCAGTGCTCGATATCTCAAATCTGAAATCGCAAATCGACGCGTTGGACAATCAGGTTCCGGCGCAGCGACAGAACAACTTGCTGGGGGGGCTGGCTGCGTCCCTGCGCAGGCTTACCCATAGTGTTCTGACGGCAAACATTGATGGCACGATCGCAGCCCAGATCGAGAGCCTGGCTGACGCGCGAGGTGCCCTGTCCCAGCTGACAGCCGCGAACCTTCCCGCCTATGAGAAGGCGGTTTCCAAGCGCCGGATCAATCACCTGGCCCGCGAAGGGGTTCCGGCTGAACTGGCTGAGTCGGTTGCGGCAACGCGGTTGGTCGCTGACGCCCCGCTCATCACACAATTGGCCGCCAGAAGTGGTCGGACCCCAGAGGACGCAACTGCTGCTTATCTGCAAGTCGGCGACGCGCTCTCGCTGGATCGGCTACGTGCAGCGGCAACGACGGCCATCGCCGACATGCCGCATTGGGATCGGTTGGCAACGCGCGGATTGATCCGAGAATTGGAGCATTTGCAAGCCGATGCCTCACAACTTGCGCTTGTGTCAGGCGACGTTGAGTCTTGGGTCAGCCAACATGGCGACGCGCGCTCAACGCTCTTGTCCGAAGTGAAAACCTATACCGGATCAAAACCAAGCTTCGCCCAGTTTGCACTCGCTGCGGATGCAATGCGCAAATTCATGCAAACTGTAGCTTAATCTCGGCTCTCGCGCTGAAAAAGCGGACCCACCGAACGGGGACTTGTCCGGTGGGCCCTACTGGCCTCATCCGCAGGCTGGGTGGGGGGACGCACGCGGAGGCCAGATTTCTATAATTCGACTGATTTTGTCCCAACGTCTCTGTATATGTATCCTTGTATACATAAAGCCAAGTGAAAAATCAGCTGCAACTGTAACAATCATTGAGATTCAAGGGATTGGACCTCATCACTTTCTGCAATTGTAGCGCTATCATGTGACAGGGGTTCACCGTTTGCGGAGAGCAAAATGGCGATCCACCGGGTCGAATCAGACTGGGCAAAGAGGATCATCATCAACACGGTCAGGGGGGCCGACAGGAACATGCCGGGGATGCCCCAAATCGCGCCCCAGATGGCAAGCGCAAGAAGCACGACTAACGCGGATAGGTTGAGTGTGTCTCCCATAATCCGCGGCTGCACAAAGTTACCAATCGAGAACTGCCAGAAGCTCACGCCGAGAAAAACCATCGCGGCGAACACATAGCTGTCATTGGGGGCATCCCCTGGAATCCATGGCGCAATTTCGGGTTGAACAAGCGCGAAGAGCGGTGGCACGAGTGCGGCAACGATCGACCCAATCGTGGGAATGTAGTTCAGGACAAAAATCAGCGTCGACAGGAAAAGCGCATTGTCTACGCCCAGGAGTGAGAGCGTTGCATAGGTGAGCATCGTGATCAGGGCGCTGATCACCGTCTGGGTCCAGAGATATGTTTCGATCCCGCGCCGCGCCGCGTCGCCCACTTCCTTCACTTGCTGACGCTGCTCGACGTTAGGAAAAATCCGGTCCAGCTTTACAGGCCAGGCAGACTGGGCGAGAAACAGGAAGGCGACATAGATCAGGATCAATACCAGATCTCCGGTCAAGCCACTGGTCGCGCTGGCAATTGTGCCGAGAAAAGCTTGTCCGGTTTCGTTGAACACCAGCTGGGTCAGTGTCGGTGCGTCTCCAAGATGAAGCCACCCATAGGCATCTTCGATCAGGCCGTTGATCCGATTGAGATAGGCGTCGCCCTGGCTGCCAAACTCTGCCACGCCGCGGGCCATCATGGCGAGAAATCCAACAAAACCGCCGATCACCACGAGGATCGCAAGCGCTCGCGACCACCCGCGCTTCAGCAGCGCTGATCTTTCGTCAATGACCCGCGCAAACCCTTCGATGATCAGGAACAGGAATACAGCCAGCGCAAACGGCGCGAAAATATCTCGGCCGAGATAGAGTAAGGCGACGATGACGCCGGTCGCGATCACCCAAATTCCGACCGCGCTTGATTTCAGTGCCATTTTGCCCGCTCCCAATACTGCCCCCCTTCTTACGCTGATTTGCAGTGGGGCTTAAAGGGGGCACAAAAAGCTGATGTGCTAGTCCGCGTCTCCATCGCGGGCCCGTTTCACGGCGTCAGCAAGGCTGAACCGTCCACTTCCGGGCCTCAGAGGTTTCGGTTGGCTCTCATGCGGGGCCCAGCCCGAGAGCCAGATAATCTCGAACGTCGCCCGCACTTTGCCATCGGGATCGCTGAATTTGGACATGTAAATCTCGCTCATGCGCGCCAGAATGCGGCGTGACAGCGGGCGACGCTCCTGTCCGTCACGAGGCGCAAAAGCTGCCTGCTCGCCCATCCCTTTGAGGTCTTCGAGCAATTTCATCGGGTGGCTGTAGCGCACGGTGACGCGCTCAACATCCGCAACCGGCAGCGCGAATCCAGCGCGCTGCAGCAACCCGGCCATATCCTGCAAACCGGGCAGTGGCGACAGGCGCGGACTGATGCCACCCGTGATCTCGCTTTCAGCCTCAATCAGCGCCGCGCGCAACTCAGGCAGCGTTCCGCCGCCGAACAGGCACGCCAGGAAAAGACCGTCGGGCGCCAGGACCTGCCGCACCTGGGTGAGCACACCCGGCAAGTCATTTATCCAATGCAATGACAAAACACTGGTCGCAAGATCGAAACTTGCCTCCGGAAAGGGTAATTTTTCTCCATCCATCGAAGCCGTCTCAAACCCGATGGATTGAAGTCTCGCCAGCATGCTGGGAGCTGATTCCAACGCGATGATTTGTTTGACCTTTCCGCTATCGCGAAGCGCTTCGCAGGCCTGTCCATCATGCGCTCCAATGTCCAGCGCGCGCTCAAATTCACGCGATGTATCGTTCAATCTTTCTAATAATTGAGTCGACTCCCTGCCCTTAAGGAAGGCATACTCTCTGAAACGAAAAGAAGCACGGTCCCTATTCCGGGTAACACGCGCTCGATCGAACATGATGGGAGATGGTACTGGCGTCATGAGCTCCGATATGCACTGGACGACACGATCTGCAAGAGCGGGACTCCGTTCCCTTGCGAATTTCGTGTGGCCTCAGCGCTCCATCATTTCCGGCGAACGGCATAGCGGCGATGGCCCACTAACACCGGACGAGTTTGCCAAGGTGAACTTCCTGAACGGTGCCGGATGTCGCTCTTGCGCCATGCCACTGGAACTGGACATCGGGCAGGAAACCCTGTGCGGGGCATGCGCATCGAAGGCCCAGAAATGGGACCAGGCACGTGCTGCAATCGCCTATGACGATATCTCCCGACAGGCCATTCTCGAACTCAAACACGCTGGCCGACGCGATGGCCTCGGCACGATGGCGAACTGGATGGCCCTCGCCGGGCGCGAAATTCTTCCCGAAACAGACTGGCTAGTGCCGGTGCCGCTTCACTATCAACGTCTGGCATCACGCGGCTTCAATCAATCCGCGTGGTTGGCACAAGCGGTTTCACAAAAAACGGGCACATTGGCTTTGGTGGATGCACTTTCACGTAAGCGCAACACACCGAGCCAGGGCGGGCTGACGGCGCGCCAGCGACGGCGCAATGTGGCCGGGGCGTTTGAAGTGCGCAAATCGCGTCAGGCGCGCATTAAGGGCAGCACCATCACGCTGGTTGATGATGTTCTAACAACCGGCGCCACGCTCGCAGCCTGTGCGAAGACTCTCAAGAAAGCCGGGGCAACCCGCGTCAATGTGCTGGTGCTTGCACGCGTTGTCAGAGAAGCCGACGTCACCATATAAGAGGCGAACCGAAACAGAGGATCGCCCAGAATATGGCTAAAGTGACCATCTATACCCGCGCGTTCTGCCCGTATTGCTCGCGCGCGATGAGCCTGCTCAAACAAAAGAATGTGGACATCAACCACATTGATGCGGGTATGGATTCGAAGAAAAAAGCTGAAATGGTTCAGAAGTCTGGCGGCGCTCGTACATTCCCGCAAATCTTTGTCGGAGATATTCACATTGGTGGATGCGACGAGATGATGGCACTGGAACGGGCCGGCAAACTGGATGCACTTCTGACCGCACAATGATCAAGTACGCGCTCATCTGCTCTGATTGTGAGGCTGAGTTCGAGGCCTGGTTTGCCTCGTCCGATGCCTATGACCAACAGTCTGAGCGCGGACTCGTGGAATGCATTGAGTGCCATGGCAAAAATGTCGGCAAGGCGATCATGGCGCCTGCTGTCTCGGGCACCAAGAAGTCCAGCCCACCAGACCCCCAGAAAGTGTTTGGAAAGCTTGCTGCCAAGGCCCGCCAACATGTGGCAGAGAACTTCGATTATGTCGGCGACGGCTTCGCAACTGAAGCCCGGGCTATGCATTACGGCGAGACCGACACTAAACCGATTTGGGGTGAAACCACCGCCGAAGAGCGCGAAGCGTTGAAGGAAGAGGGTGTTCCCGCTGAGCCATTGCACCCAGCGTTTGCCCCTGCGAAACCGCGTGACGAGGACAAGTTGAACTGATCCTCGCCCGGTGGCTTACGACCAGACCCGCTAGTTCGCTTCGATAAATGCCACCAAATTCGAGACCAGTTCTTCGGGATTATCTTCCTGAATGAAGTGATTGCCGCCTACGATCGTCGTATGCGGCTGCCCCTGAGCCCCAGGCACCGTCTCTTGCCAGATCTTGTCTCCGCCCGCCGTTACCGGGTCACTGTCGCCAAAGGCGGTCAGGAAAGGTTTGTCCCAATTGGCGTAGAACTCATCCATGACTTTCTGGTTTTGACGCAGTTGCGACGGGACCAGGTACGGAAAGACGCGGATCGCGGCCTTGTATTGCTCATGCGGAAAGGGTGCAGCGTATCCAGCGAGTTCTGCCTCAGACAAGGTTCGGCTCGTCGCGGTCTGGAACAGCGTCGGCAGGTCAAAATTGTCCGAATGCATCGCCCAGGCGATCCAGCGAGTGAACCGGAATTCTCCATTGTCGGCCACCTCGTCCGGCTTGCCTTCGCGCCACACCGCATACTTGATCATGGGATAGCCAATCAGGCCGCGTAATCCCCCCGCGGCGGGAAGCCCGGTATTGGAGATCATGATCCGCGCGAACCGGTCGGGCTCATTCGCAACAACCCGCAGACCAATCAGTCCGCCCCAATCCTGCGCGAATAGCGTCATGTCCTGTAGTCCAACCTCACGGACGAATTCCGTCATCAGATCGACATGCATCTGATAATTGTGATCCTTCTGCCGGAGCGGTTTGTCCGACTTTCCGAAGCCAACCAGATCAGGCGCGATCACGCGATATCCCTGCTCGACCAATGGCGGGATCATGTGCCGGTAGAGATAACTCCAGGATGGCTGTCCATGCAGCAGCAGGATCGTATCGCCATCGCGAGGTCCTTCATCAACATAGTGGATCCGGTAGCCTTCCACTTCAACATAGTTGGGCGCGAAAGGATAATCGACCAGATTGGCAAAACGCTCATCCGGCGTCTGAATCGCATCAGCCGTTTTCCAGCTGGTCGGCGCCTGCAGCGAGAACACCGCGATGATGGCAATCACCAGCAATGCGATTACCACGCCCGCGATCCATTTGAATATCGTCATCACCATCGTCCTGATCCTTCCAGTGTCCGTCGTGCGAACAAATCTAACACACAAGCGCAGTCTTATCGCATCTGATCACTGAAAGGTCTTTAGCCCGCGAGTTCAAAACACAATTGCCCAAACCCCAATAGTTTCGGTGATAATATCGTGGATTTCCCGTTAGAGGCGAAACTGGCACGGCATTTGCTGCGCTACTCGCCATGAGTAGACGTAGCCGAGTCATCCGTTTTCCCGTTGATCGTACGGGGCCTGCGCGCGAAGCACAAAGCGCAGAGCGCGTTACGACGCGCGTCAACGCACTGCCGGATTCGATTCAGGAACTGGACGTCGCGTGGATCTTCAAAATGGCGGAACAACGCCGGCTAAAAACACGGCCTTGAGCGACCGGGGCACTGGGGACGAGCGAATGGGGACGGGAAAGACCTCGGCAGATCTGCCGGGGTTTTTCTTATTGGAGAACCAGAACGCACGCCTCATCGAGGCTCGGACGCGCGAGGGCGACGCGTTTCAAGCCCGGAAGCTTCGGCTTGAGGTCGTTGGCAGCCCAGAGCGCGATACGCTCCAAGGTGGGGACGCTCAGTCCGTCAATTTCATTCAGAAGGCGATGATCGAGCTTCGCAGCGGTCTCTGCAAGAATGGCTGACAGATCAGAAAAATCCTGAACCCACTCAGCGCCAGGCTGCACAGTCCCCGCCACAGTCGCTTCCAGGCGGAAAGAATGACCGTGCATATTCCGATAGGGATGCCCTTCGGGTTTGCCGCCCATATAATGAGCCGCTTCGAACGAGACCGCTTTGGTGATCTCGAAAACCTGGCCCTCGACCTTTACGGTAGACCGATCAGTTTGTGTGTTTGTAAGCTCAATCGCCATTTTGGGTGCTTCATACAGTAAGCGGCGGTGGCCGCGATGTTCTGGGCGTGCGCCGTATCATCTTTAGGCTGGAGAAAAAAGTGTTGAAACTGCAAGCTTTCGAACCGCTGTGGCTGTGCCTCGGGTTCATCTTGGGGAAAGACCAGCTTCAATTCATTGCCAATTGTCTGCTTGAGAGGGGTGTTCGCTTTTGGGCTGACACAGATCCAGTCCAGGCCGTCGGGGGCTTCGAGCGTGCCATTGGTTTCAACCCCAATCTCAAAACCGGACGCTTTTAGTGCGGCAATGATTTCTGGATCAAGCTGCAAGAGAGGCTCGCCGCCCGTGCAGATCACATAAGGCTGGCCCCCGCTAGGCGCGCCTTCTTTCCAGACGCGGAGCACATGCGAGGCAAGCGCTGCTGGGCCCTCAAACTTTCCACCATTTTCGCCATCCGTGCCAACAAAATCAGTGTCGCAAAAGTTGCAGACGGCTTTGGCTCGATCCCGCTCGAGACCGGACCACAGGTTGCAGCCAGCAAAGCGCAAAAATACCGCCGCACGGCCGGTTTGCGCGCCTTCGCCCTGCAAAGTCACATACGCCTCTTTAACGGAATAGACCTTCATGCCGCCACCTGCGCCCGCCACTTCTGATAACCTTTCGCTCGCAGCTCGCAGGCGGGGCAATCGCCGCAACCATAGCCCCAGTCATGACGATGCTCCCGGTCCCCGAGATAGCAGGTGTGGGTTTCCTCGATCACCAGCTCGACCAGTGCCGGCCCGCCAAGCGTTTCAGCCAGCTCCCAGGTCTCTGCCTTATCTAGCCACATGAGCGGTGTTTCGATGCTGTAAGGGCGATCCATGCCGCGCGCGAGCGTCAGTTCCTGTGCGTCCATCGTCTCGCGTCGACAGTCCGGATAGCCTGAGTAATCGGTTTCGCACATCCCGCCGACGAGGGACGTAATGCTGCGACGCCAAGCGATCGCGCCCGCCAGCGTTAGAAACAGCAAATTGCGCCCCGGTACGAACGTATTCGGCAAGCCGTTCTCAGCTATCTCGATCTCGGTTTCAGACGTCATCGCGGTTTCGCTGATCTCGCTCAGAACCGAGACGTCACACATATGATCTTCGCCAAACTTGCCTGCCCATTCCGGAAAGCGCGCCTTTACCGCCGCGATGATCTTCGGGCGACATTCGAGCTCGACTGAGTGGCGTTGACCATAGTCAAAGCCGACCGTTTCAACCCGGTCATATCGCGCCAATGCATGCGCGAGACAGATCGTGGAATCCTGTCCCCCGGAAAACAGAACAAGCGCTGAAGTGTCGGTCATTTCTCTGTGTCGCTCTCAATTGGCCCATGAATTCGGGCGCCTCATATCTTATCAGGCTTGTGCACCAAATGTCACACTCGGACGTCACAATCGACCGGAAGTGGTGCCGTTCGGTTGACAAAGACCGGCGTCTGCCAGTGTCATGTGTTCAATGGCCTTCCTGAGCAAGATGGGTTGGTCGTCAGGAACCGCAATAACGAGGCCTGCCAAAAACAAGGGCAGGTCTCGGATAGCACGCCAGCTAAAGTCGCACGGCCAGTGATCCTGACGCAGGAGTTTAGGGTTTGATGCTTTTGAACAGTGTCACGGCCTAAAAACCTCAAGGGGCCCCGCGACGTGCGGGGGAGAGAGGGGAAGGACGATCCGTCTGGGTCGTCCTTCTTTCTTTTACGGGCAAAACTCCTATGTTGACCGCAAAGATGAATTCAGGAGATTCGCGATGATCCGAACCAGCCTTACTGCCGCCTCTGTCGCTTTGCTCACCGCTTGCGGAGGACAAGCCGCCGCTCCGGACGCAGCAGCGGACGGATCCATCACTACAAGCGATGGATTGAAACTGATTCCTGTCGCTGAGGGCCTCGAGTTTCCATGGGGTATGGCCGCACTTCCCAACGGTGATTTGCTGGTTACCGAGCGCGAAGGACGGCTTCGACTGATCTCTGATAATACACTGGTTGAGGCACCGATCATCGGGCTACCGGATGACATTCTGGTCGAGCGTCAGGGCGGCTTGCTGGGAATTGTACTCGACCCTGATTTCGAGACCAATCGCAAACTGTATCTCAGCTACGCCAAGGACATGGGCGAAACCAATACCACAGCCGTTATCTCTGCAACGCTATCAACCGGCGCCAGCAGTCTGAATGATGTCACCGAGATTTTCCTTGGCGAACCGCGTGAAACTGCGTTCCACTATGGCTCACGCATGGGCTTCCTGCCGGATGGCTCAATGATCATCACCCTCGGTGACGGTTATCGATACATGCAGGATGCACAGGATCCGGATCTGCTTCACGGCAAGATCGCCAGGATCATGCCGGACGGCTCCCTGCCGAGCGACAATCCATTTGCGGGCGGAGGCGGTAATCCCGCCGTATGGTCTTATGGTCACCGGAATGTTCAGGGCCTCGCTTATCACGAAGCCAGCGGCATACTGTTCGCGCATGAGCATGGGCCCAAAGGCGGTGACGAATTGAATATCATTGAGCCAGGCAACAATTATGGGTGGCCAACCATCACCTACGGAATCAACTATGATGGCAGCATCATCACCGACGAAACTGAGGCACCCGGGCTGGAGCAACCGGCCGTCAAATGGGTTCCTTCCATCGCGCCATCCGGGATGGCCGTTGTCATGACGGAAGGCTTTGAGGATTGGTCTGGAGACCTCCTCATCGGCGCTATGGATGGCCCACAAGGTCAAAAGCTCGTGCGTGTGGATATTGGTGCAGACGGCAGCGTCGGCGAAACGCAGGACCTGCTGGGGGATATGCAGATCGGCTACCGAGACGTCATCTCCACCCCAGACGCGATCTACATCGCAACCAATGGACTGGACGGCGCTGTCTACCGGGTTGAAAAAGCCGAATAGGCGCTAGACGCCGCGACGCGATCGGAGCGCTGTCGCCAGAGTTCCGTCATCCAGGTGGTCCAGTTCGCCGCCTACCGGCACGCCGTGAGCGAGGCGCGTGACCTCCACGCCCAGACCTTCAAGCCGCTCGGCAATATAGTGCGCGGTCGTCTGGCCATCGACGGTCGCATTGAGCGCCAGGATAACTTCGCGCACGCCGCCAGCCTTGATCCGGTCGATCAGAAGACCAATGGTCAGATCCTCGGGGCCGACACCATCCAGCGCGCTCATGACCCCACCAAGGACATGGTAGCGCCCACGAAAGACACTCGCCCGTTCCAGCGCCCAAAGATCCGGCACGTCTTCAACCACACAGATCAAACCATCATCACGGCCTGTCGCTTGGCAAACTGCGCAGGGCTGCAGCGTATCGAAATTCCCGCAGGTCTGGCATTGCTCGATCTTGTCGGCCGCATCGGCGAGAGCCTCCGCCATCGGACGCAGCAAGGCGTCCTGTCGCTTCAACAGGAATAAGGCGGCCCGCCGCGCTGACCGCGGACCGAGTCCGGGAAGACGCGCGATCAGGTCGATCATGCGCTGAATTTCAGGGCCTGCGGACGCTCTGCTCATGACGGCTAATGTGAGGGACTCGGGCTGTGAAGCAAGAGCCACCCTTCAGCTCAAGGGGATTTCCTTGGCAGTTTCGCATTTTAGGGTTACCACCCTAGAAAAGAAAAATTGGGAGGAAACTTTGGCCGACACTCAGCACACGATAGACGAATCCGGTGTTCCTGATCCGTATAGCTTGCCGCTTGAAACTCTGGACGTTTCCAAAGCCGAGATTTTCGAAGCCAACGCGCAAGGCGAGTACTTCCGCCGCCTTCGCAACGAGGATCCAGTACACTACTGCGCGGACAGTTCGTTCGGGCCATATTGGTCAATCACCCGATATGAAGACATCATCGCGGTGGATTCCAACCACAAAGTCTTCTCCTCGCAGGACAATATCGTCATCGGCGACGCCCCTGAGGGCATGGAAACGCCAATGTTTATCGCGATGGATGGCCCCAAACATGTGGTACAGCGCAAGACTGTAAGTCCTGCCGTTGCGCCCTCTCAGCTGTCAGAAATTGAAGCACTCATCCGCCAACGCGTTTGCAGAATTCTCGACGATTTGCCGGTGAACGAAGAGATCAATTGGGTTGAACACGTCTCAAAAGAGCTGACGACGCAGATGCTGGCAACTTTGTTCGATTTCCCGTTCGAGGACCGCCACCTCCTGCCCTATTGGTCAGATGTTGCGACCACGTCAGAAACCGTCGGCATCGAAGTCGATATGGATGAGCGCATGAAAACGCTGGAGGAATGCTACGCCTATTTCGCGCGGCTCTGGCAGGAACGCGCAGCGCAGCCAAAGAAGTTCGACTTCATCTCCTTGCTCGCGCACAATCCGGAAACCGCGGACATGGTCAATGATCCTCAGGAATTCCTAGGCAACCTGATCTTGCTGATCGTTGGCGGCAATGACACGACCCGAAATTCGATTAGTGCGGGTGTGGTCGAACTGAACCGCAACCCCGATGAGTTCGCGAAGCTGAAAGCCAATCCGTCAATTATCCCGAACATGGTGTCGGAGATCATTCGCTTTCAGACGCCGCTGGGCCATATGCGCCGCAATGCACTCGAGGATATCGAGCTGGGTGGCAAGCAGATCAAGAAAGGCGACAAAGTGGTCATGTGGTACATTTCCGGCAACCGGGATGAGACCGTGATCGAAGAGCCAGATCGATTCTGGATTGATCGCCCGAATGCCCGGCGTCACTTGTCCTTTGGCTTTGGCGTCCATCGCTGCATGGGCAATCGCGTTGGTGAGATGCAGCTGCGCATTCTTTGGGAAGAAATTCTGAAACGCTTCGATAAAATCGAATTGGTTGGTGAGCCAGAGCGCGTCCTTTCCAACTTTGTGATGGGGTACACGAATGTTCCCGTCATTGTCCGCCCAAAAGCCGGATGAAAACCCGGGACCGCATCCTCGAAACGGCGCGTGACCTGTTCAACACGCGCCGCTTCGGCAATGTCACAACCGCTGACCTCGCGACCGAATGCGGAATCGCAGAAGGCAATCTCTGGTATCATTTCAAGAACAAGCGGGCGCTTCTTGAAGCGCTGACAGAGGGCTTCCTTGTCGAGGTGGAACACCGCCTTGCTTTGTTGCCCAGTGATGAAACACGCGTGCTCGAGGACTATGCCGCAATGATTGCGGCCCTGATGTCAGAAATCCGGCGCTATCGCTTCCTGTATCGCGACCAGGCCGACTATGGCGAACATACCGACCAGCTGTTGCAGCGGCTACCCGGAATATACCGCGATACACTGTCCCAGTTTCAAGCATTTCTGCACGCGATGGTGAAAGCAGGCCACCTCAATCTCGACCGGGACCGGCTTCCATCGCTTGCCACCAACATCGTGATCGTCCTGCGCTACCATCTCGAATTCCTGCGCGAGAGCGGCGCTGATAGCGATGTTGGGTCCGGCGCGGTTCAGAGCGCCGTCGAGCAGCATCTTACCCTGTTCCGACATGCACTCAGTGAGCAGGCGACAGAACGACTGGATTTGGCACTGCGCCAGCTGACCGTAAACGCGTAAAACCTGCCTCGCGCGCAAGTTGTCGTCTTCCGCCCGAGACCGAACGCGTTACATAAGAAACTAGCAAAACGGGAAACGCGCCATGGCCGTCGGGCATGAAGGTCAGGAAATCATGATCAAGGACGCCCTGGTCTTCCTCGTTGCGGCGGGACTAGTGGTTCCGATCCTGCGCGCACTGAAGCTACCGGCCGTTGTGGCCTTCATCCTCGCTGGCGT
Source organism: Hyphomonadaceae bacterium (assembly GCA_043513745.1). Taxonomy (GTDB): domain Bacteria; phylum Pseudomonadota; class Alphaproteobacteria; order Caulobacterales; family Hyphomonadaceae; genus Henriciella. The sequence continues at coordinate 2,007,977 of CP121341.1, read as the reverse complement.
CGCCTTGGGACCGAGCGGATTCAGCGCCTTCAGCGAACGATTACCCGTACTGGAGTATTTGACGATCTCCGACCCGGCCGCCGCCGCGCCGTTTGCTGAACTCGGTGTGCTCTTTCTGCTGTTCCTTTTGGGGCTGGAGCTGTCATTTCAAAAACTGTGGGCGCTGAAGCGAACCGTGTTCGGGGCCGGTACGATGCAAGTCCTGCTCAGCGCCGTGGTTATTGGCTATGCGGCTTATCTGTTGGGCCAACCTCCTGCTGCTGCTGCGATCATAGGATTGGCGCTCGCGCTGTCATCGACCGCAATTGTCATGCAGGTCCTGATCGAGAAAAAGCTTGCCGCCGGGCCAGTAGGGCGAACCTCTCTCGGTGTGCTTCTGTTCCAGGATATTATGGTCGCGCCAATTCTGATCTTCGTTGGATTTACCGCGAGCCAAAGCGATGCCGGTCTGGTCGCGGTGTTCGGGCAGGCGCTTCTGAATGGCCTTATCGCGCTCCTCGCTATTTTCCTGATTGGGCGGTTCCTGCTCCGCCATCTGTTCCGCCTCGCTGCACACGCGGGAGGCCGGGACTTCCTGATGGCGATCACTTTGCTGACAGTGGTTGGCGCGTCCGTCATTACCGCGAATGCGGGTCTTTCTCTGGCGCTCGGAGCGTTCCTCGCCGGGCTTCTCCTTGGCGAGACGGAGTTCAAACATCAGACGGAAATCGATCTGGAGCCGTTCAAGGGATTGCTGCTTGGCCTGTTTTTCCTGACCGTCGGGCTCGCCATTGATCTTGGCGTGGTGATCGAGAACTGGCCGATCGTGTTCGGCGGGTTGATCGCATTGCTGGCGGTGAAAGCTCTGATTGCTGTGATCGCGATCCGCATATTCTCAGGAACCTGGCCCGTGGCGTTTGAATCGGCCTCCTTGCTCGCACCCGCGGGTGAATTCGCCTTTGTCATTCTCGGTGCAGGCCTCGCCGCCGGGACCCTGCTCGGGGAGACCACGACTTTGCTCTCGGCCATTGTGGCGCTCTCGATGCTGATCATCACGATTAGCTGGCGCGGCGGTATCTGGCTCGCAGAGCGGATTACGCCTGAGGCTGAAAGCCATCCGCTTCCGAATGATTTCAGCGATGCTGAGGGCCATGTCATCGTTGCGGGTTTTGGTCGAGTTGGCCGCGCCGTCGCGCACATTCTGGACCGGGAGAAGGCTCAGATAGTCGGCCTTGAAACAAATCCGAACACGGTGGCCAAGCATCGCCGCGAAGGCTGGCGAGTCTATTTCGGGGATGGCGCCCGCCAGGAAGTGCTGGAGAAAGCTGGCCTCGCCCACGCCGGACTCGTTGTGGTGACTTTGGATGATGCGACACGCGCGGAGACACTCGTAAAGGCGGCGCGGCGTGGTCGTCCCGATGTACCAATTCTGGCCCGCGCACGCGATGCGGATCACGCTCGGTCTCTTTACACCGCAGGCGCAACTTTTGTGATCCCGGATGCGATTGAGGCTGGCCTGCAAATGTCGGCTCGAGCGCTTGTAGAAATGGGCTACGAGACCGAAACCGTCCGGGCGCTCATCGCATCAGAGCGCGAGACAGAATATCAAATGGCCGATGAGAATGTCGAGAAGACAGACGAAGGTTAGAACGGCATCTTGAAGCCTGGCATCATGCCGCCGAAGCCTGATGTCGCCTCTTTCATCGCCGCTTCCATCACCTGATCGAGATTCTTGCGTGCCTCGCGATGCGCAGCTTTGACCAGGTCCTCGACGATTTCCGCTTCATCCGACATCAGGGACGGATCGATCCGAATTGAAACCAGTTCGCCTTTGCCCTTCAACGTGACGCCAACAAGCCCGGCGCCGGCAATGCCTTCTGCTTCAGTTTCTTCGATCTTGGCCTGTGCTTCTTGCATCTTGGCCTGCATTTCCTGCGCTTGCTGCATGATCTTGGTGAGGTCGGTCATGGGAAGTCCGTTCTAGCCTTTGGAGCGTCGTTTCAGAGGCACGACATTGTCTGTGAGCGTTGCAGGATCAAGTGGCGGACTGTTTTCGACATCGACAACTTTCGCGCCGGGGAGCGCCGCAAGCGCCGCCGCCACGTCGGGATGCTGAGCCGCGTCAGCGAGCAGCTCTCCCCGCACCCGCGTCTCGGTCTCTTTCTGCGTTTCGGCCGATGAAGCGGACAAAGCCACATCCCAGTCCATGTCGGTTTCGTATTCGAGGAAGTCGGTCAATCGTCGAAGCAGGTCTTTCGGCGCACCGGGATCCACAGCGCAGATCAGTCGACCAGGTCTGAAATTCTCTGCCCGAATATATTTGCGAGCTTCGCCCCAAAGGCGTGCTTCCTTTCGGGAGTCCAGCCGGTCCAGGACATCGCGGAAATTGGCCATGGCTTGCTCACTCGGTTGAACAAGCTGCACGACGGCTTGGGCGCCGCCGGACGGCGAAGCGCCAGGCCCCTCAGGCTTTCCCGCGTTGCCCGAGGCCCCTCCCCCGTTCAGCAAACGGGCGGCCTCTTCCGGGCTTGGCAAACGCGCGGCAGAAACTAGACGCAGAACTACCATGCGCAGTGCTGTGTCCGCTTCAGGCGCGGTCTGCGTATCGCGATATCCCGATAGCAAGATCTGCCAATTGCGCTGCGCCTGCGCGGGAGTCAGCGCCGCGGCGATTTCATGCGTTCTGCGAGTCCAATCTGCGGGGCCGGGCAATTGGTAATTGTTGCCAGCGGCCTGCACGGTCGCGATATCGGCGGCAATCTCGAGCATATCCTTGAGGATGACCAGCGGATCCGCGCCGGCGCGAACCTGATCCGCCACCTCGTCCACCGCCTTTTGAGCTTCTCCCTGAATGGCGAACTCAAACGCATCAAGCAGCCGGAGCCGGTCTCCCAGGCCGAGCATGTCGCGTACCCGCTCGCCCGTCACCTCGTCGCCATCGAGCGCCTGAACGATGGCCTGGTCCAGTATGGACAGCCCATCTCGAACCGACCCTTCGGCTGCTCGCGCAATTAAGGCGAGGCCTTCCTCAGACACGTTGGCGTTTTCGCGGCTGGCGATCTTTGCGAGATGCTTAGACAGGGCATCGCTCTCTAACCGTTTCAGATCAAACCGCTGACACCGCGACAGCACCGTGATCGGTACTTTGCGGATTTCTGTCGTGGCGAAAATGAACTTCACATGCGCCGGCGGCTCTTCCAGCGTCTTCAGCAAGGCGTTGAATGACGCGGTGGAGAGCATGTGCACTTCGTCAATGATATAGACTTTGTGGCGCGCTGAGACGGGCGAGTATCTGACGCCATCCAGCAGATCGCGCATATCGGCTACGCCGGTCCGCGATGCTGCGTCCAACTCGAGTACGTCGGGATGATTGCCGGCCATGATGGCGCTGCAAAAATCACCCGGCGGGTCAAGCTCCATGCTTGGCGCATCGTGGCCGTCCCGCGAATAATTCAGCGCCCGCGCCAGCAGTCGAGCCGTCGTAGTTTTGCCGACCCCGCGGACGCCGGTCAGCATGAAAGCGTGCGCGACGCGGCCCGTCTCAAAAGCGTTCTTGAGCGTTCGAACCATCGCCTCCTGACCAATCAGATCGGAGAACAGGCGCGGTCGGTATTTGCGCGCGAGGACCTGATAGCCTTCTTCCTTCGGGGCGCCCATCTCGGCGTCTCCGAACATGGAAAAAGTCGCATCGTCGCGCTCGTCTTCCTCAGGTGTTTCCGGCGTATCAGTCATCGACAATGCTTATGGCAGGGACTCGGGGGTGGCGGCAAGCGATCAGCGCCCTAAGTCGCGCAAATGACCACAGCTTTGCTCATCTTTCCGCACCAGCTCTTTGCCGAGCACCCCGGCCTGACATTGCAACCGGACCTGACCGTGCTGATCGAAGACCCGCTCTTCTTCGGCGATCGCCAGTATCCGCTCCGATTTCACAAGCAAAAGCTCTGGCTGCACCGCGCCAGTATGGGGCGCTATGCTGATCGGCTGCGCGAGGAAGGTGAGACGGTGCATTGTGTCGGTTACCGCTCCGGAGAGCCGGTCACGCGCACGGCGCTTGCAGACCTGGCGAAGGCGGGCACGGACACGCTTATTTGCGCCGATCCGGTCGATTTCATCCTCGAAAAACGGCTGCGCGCATATGCAGATGATCTTGGTCTGACCTTGGAATTTCTGGACTCCCCGAATTTCCTGAACTCCACGACGGAAAATCAGGACTGGCGGAGCGGGCAGAAACGCTGGTTCATGGCAGAGTTCTACAAGTCCCAGAGGCGGCGGCTGAACGTGCTGATGGACGGAGACAACCCCAAAGGCGGAAAGTGGAGCTTCGACGAGGACAATCGCAAGAAGGTCCCGAAAAACCTTCTCGAGCAAGTTCCTCAGCTTCCAATTCGTTCGCCTGACGCGGTTGAGGTGGACGCGCGGGCATCAGTGCTAGCGGAATTTCCGGACCATTATGGCACGCTCGATCAAATCATCTGGCCGACGTCTCACGGCGATGCCGCGGAATGGCTGGAAAGCTTCTTGTGCGAGCGGTTTGAGCGGTTTGGGGCCTATGAGGACGCAATTGTAGAAGGTGAGGCGCTCCTCTGGCACTCCGCGCTGACGCCGATGCTGAATATTGGTCTGCTGACGCCGCGCCTGATCCTGGACGCGGTTCAGGACCATCTCGACACCCATGACGTACCGATTAATTCTGCCGAGGGCTTCATCCGCCAGATCATTGGATGGCGTGAGTTTATGCGCGCTACCTATGTCGATCTCGGGGTCCCAATGCGCACCACCAATCATTGGGGACATAAACGCCGCATCCCTCAGTCCTTCTGGCGCGGTGACACTGGGATCGCCCCGATTGATGACACCATCCAGCGCGTTCTCGAAACCGGGTATTGCCACCATATTGAGCGCCTCATGGTCCTAGGCGGTTTCATGTTCCTTTGTGAGTTCGATCCGGACGACATCTATCGCTGGTTCATGGAAATGTTTGTCGACGCCTATGACTGGGTGATGGTGCCAAACGTCTATGCGATGAGCCAGCATGCTGATGGTGGAACCATCACGACGAAGCCATACTTTTCTGGCTCTGCCTACGTTCGCAAGATGAGCCACTACCCAAAAGGCCCGTGGAGCGAGATCTGGGATGGGTTGTATTGGCGCTGGATCTGGAAGCATGCCGAGGTGCTTCAGAAGAACCCTCGCTGGGCCATGATGGTCTCTATGGCGCGCAAAATGGATGATGAGAAACGCGCGGCGCATTTGCGACAAGCCGATAACTATCTCTCGAACTTGAGCGCATCTTCGCACTCGGATTGAGGGTGGAAACCTCTCCAGATTTTAATCGAGCGCCAATTAAAAAGCCTCGTTAAACGACTGAGGCGCGCGTTTCCGTCGCTGAGATTACAGAAATTTTCGATTAAAAATCAATAAACTAGACTATCATCTCGTTTTGTCCGATCGCTCTTTTCAATCCAGAAGGGAGCCATCATGTTCAAACACGCAAAAAGTGTTTCTCTCCTTGCGTTCGGCCTCGCCGCGTGCGGTGGCGGCGGTGGAGGCGACGCGATTGTAAACGCAGCTCCGGTTGTTAGTGCGGGCACCGCGCAAGCCGTCACCGAAGGCGTCACTGTCCAGCTCTCTGCGACCGCAAGCGATCCAAATGGTGACGCGATGAGCATCGCCTGGTCTCAAGTCTCCGGGCCAATGATCACACTCAGCTCCACGACAGATTTGAACGCAACCTTCCAGGCGCCTAGCGTGAACAATCCTGAAGACATCGTTCTCTCGCTCACCGTCACAGATTCGGGTGGACTAAGCGCGTCCCACAGCGTCACCATCACGATTGAAGATACCGGCCGGAACGGTCCATCGCCGCAAGGTATTGATGACGACACGCGCGACCGTCGCAATCGCGCGCGGGGCAATCGGAATGGTAATCGCCGCATGGTCGAGAGTCGGGAAGTCCGCAATTACGATGGTACGAACAACAATGTCGACAACCCGACCTGGGGCGCCACGTTTGAGCATTTGCAGCGCTTCGCCTCTGTCGACTATGCCGATGGAATCTCTGAGCTGTCCGGCGCCAGCCGTCCGAGCGCGCGTGCCGTCTCCAATGGGGTCAGCGATCAACCGGAAGGCGTCTCCCTTCCAAATACGGTGAACACCACAGACTTTGTCTGGCAATGGGGTCAGTTCGTCGACCACGACCTCGACCTGACCGATGGCGCTGAAGAATCCGCGGATATTCTGGTTCCGGCGGGTGATCCCTTCTTTGACCCGAGCGGATCGGGCACCGCCGTCATCCCCTTTAACCGAGCGCTGTTCGACAGCGCGACGGGCACAGATGCGAGCGATCCTCGCGAACAAGAGAATGAGATTACCAGCTGGCTCGACGGCTCTATGGTTTATGGCTCTGATGACGCACGCAATGCCGCGATCCGCGAGACGGGTACCGCATTCCTGAAAGTCAGTTCAGGAAACTTGCTCCCGTTCAACACCGACAGCTTGACCAATGCGAATGGCTTTGTGAGCGATCCAACAACGCTCTTTCTGGCCGGCGACATCCGCGCCAACGAGCAACTGGGCCTGACCGTCATGCACACGCTATTTGTCCGGGAACATAACCGCATCGCGCAGAACCTGATCAACAGTGATCCAGGCGCGGACTCTGACGCGGTCTATGAGCAGGCCCGCCGCTTGGTGATCGCAAAAATCCAGGTCATCACCTATGATGAATGGCTCCCCGCCTTGCTGGGCAGCAACGCGATCGCGCCCTACTCTGGCTATGACGACACGGTCAATCCCACGATCTTCAACGAGTTCAGCGTCGCCGCTTTCCGGCTTGGCCACTCGATGCTGAATGAACAGCTGCAACGCCTCGACGCAACAGGAGATGAGATCACGGACGGACATATCGATCTGAAAGATGCGTTCTTTGCGGGCCCTTCGATACTCACGAGCGAGACCGATCTCGACCCGATCCTGCGCGGCTTCGCAACTCAACTTCACCAGGAGCTTGATGCCCTGGTCATTGATGACATTCGTAACTTCCTGTTCGGACAGCCGGGCAGCGGTGGATTTGATCTCGCCTCACTCAATATTCAACGCGGTCGCGATCATGGTGTCCCCGGCTATAATGATATGCGTGAAGCCATGGGGCTCACCCGTGTCACCCAGTTTGGTCAGATCACGTCAGACGCCGATCTCGCTCAGAAACTGTTCGATACCTATGGCGATGTGAATGAGATAGACCTTTGGGTGGGCGGCCTTTCCGAAGACGCGGTGAGCGGCTCACAGCTCGGCGAATTGTTTCAGGAAATCCTGATTCAACAGTTCACTGCCCTCCGCGATGGCGATCGGTTCTGGTGGGAAAACCATCTGACCAATTCAGAACAGAGCCAAGTCGCAGACACAACGCTCGCCGAGATTATTCGCGACAATACGAGCGTTGGATCTGAATTACAGGACAACGTGTTTATCGCGCCTTAGCCCATCGTCCCCCACCTAAAGCTAAGATGCGATGCGCAGGGCCACTCAGCAATGAGTGGTCCTGTTTGGGTATTGCTACCCATTTCGATCTGAGTTGAGAATGCTATGAAACCAGCATGATAAAGACAGCTATCGCGACCCTCGTATCGTCATTCGCCCTGATCGCTTGCACCAGCCAGGGGGCGACAGTCGAACCAAATCTGAACCCCATAGAGGCTGACGCCCCACTGCCATCCAAAGATATAAGCAACAGTAACTCAAAGCCTTGTCCCGAAATAAGGGACTTTTCCGCCTATCGTAATTTGATGCCAGGGCCAGGCTCGCGCGAATCTCGGAAACGAGTCCTAATCAGCTTTGCTGCCATTGATGGCGAAGGCTGGGCGATGAGCGAAAAAACGATCGATCGGGCAGATACGATCCGAATTTCACTGTTCCGGACCAACTCGCAGCTCGTCAAACCACCCGCCAGATCGCTGGAACCCATCAAACGATTCCCAGGCGAGAAAACATCCAATATCCGCGTCGCCAGATTTACGGTCGTGAAGGACGGCGCAAACCGCGTTGAGCTTTATTGTGGTGGCGAGATGGTCACCGAAGCCAGCATCAGCGCAGTGCACTAGATTTGATGATGCGGAGTGGAGACTGGACAGCGACCCGAACCATAAAACTCGTTAGGGCTGCTTCGTTCCCGACCTGACCCGGTTGGCGAGGAGCTCGTCCACCGCCAGCCTCCGAGGGCTATATCGCCCTTAGGTCACCTCGTGACAAGGGGGGTGAAGCTGTTAAAGCGGGTTTCATGACGACATCCAACGATATCCCGCTCGCCAGCCATCCAATCGATCGCGCCGCACATCACCGAACCGACCCCGCCTGGCTCGATGCCGCGTTTCAGCGCAGCGATGCCCTGGTCTTCTTGATGCAAAAAGGCCTGCCATTGGTAGAGTTCGATGGTCAGGGTCTGGTCTGGCTCGGACCCGAAGCCGGGCGCCTCACTTCGCAAGAAGAACGCGTCTTCCTTGGTGTGGACAAAGCGGGCGCGCCGATCTTTGCGATCAATATGGGAACCTCGTTCAAGCTCGAAGGATCGCTGATTGAAGGCACGGGCGAATTTACCGATATGCGCGCCGCCGCCAGCAGTCTGAACTTGATGCAGGCCAACCTCGCGTCGACAGCGCGGTCTATTCTCGAATGGCACCGCTCCCACCGATTCTGTTCCCGGTGCGGTGCCGAAAGCGAGCTGGCGGAAGCCGGGTGGAAGCGCGTTTGTCCCTCTTGCGGCGCGGAGCATTTCCCGCGGACCGATCCTGTTGCCATCATGCTCGCCGTGAAAGACGATAAGTGTCTTCTCGGGCGTCAGGCCAGCTGGCCAGCCGGATTCTGGTCGGCGCTCGCTGGGTTCGTCGAGCCCGGCGAAACCGTTGAACAGGCCGCTGCCCGCGAGCTTGAGGAAGAAGCTGGCATCAAGGCCGATCCCGCCAACGCCGAATACCTGTTCTGTCAGCCCTGGCCATTTCCGTCTTCGCTCATGGTCGGGATCATCATTGAAGCGGATACGACCGAGACCTCCGTCGAACAGGATGAACTGGAAGCCGCTCGCTGGATCACTCGCGAGGAAGCACGCCAAGTGCTCGCCGGGACCCACCCAGATATTTACGCGCCGCCTCCTATGGCCGTCGCCCACCACATTCTAAAAACCTGGGCGGAGCGGGATTAAAGAAACCCCCGAACCGCGAAGGCTCGGGGGTTTCAATTCTAGCGTTCGGCAAGCCTATTCTGGCCCGCCAAACTTAAACACGCCAGACACACCAAAGACTGAGATTGCATCTGTGAAGGCGCCATCTTCGGCATCCATAACCGTGTAATCCCCGCGAATACCGAACTGATCGGTGAACATGTACTCGCCGCCAAAACCGACAGAGATACCGTCGGATTGGATAATTTGCGAGCTCGCGCCGAAATTGATGTCAATCTCGGTTCGGGCATAGCCGACGCGGCTAAAGAAGCTCGCATTGTCGCCGACGGGAACACGCCCAACCAGATAGGCTCCGATCTGACTCTCAATATCGAGCTCGATTTCTGACGGGTCTATCGTGTCAGAATCCAAACCGAAAGATCCTTCGATCTCGGCGCCAAAATGCTCGGCCCAATTCCATCCTCCGCGGAAAGTTGCCGCGGCGGGTGACGCGTGATCAAGATCGAATGATGCGACACCACCGGTGACATAAAGCTCGGATTCGGCCTTTGCCAGAGAGGAAAATGCTGCGATCGAAACGAGCGATGCAAGGGCGACGGTTGTCGCCTTGTATCGATAGCACATACTGCGCTCCTTACTAGTTTTCGACCCCTAGTGACTTGCTTCAAACATACATTCGGTTGGTTTTGTGTGAATATTCATCCATCTCTTCACTTTCCGTCGGGACCTTCAACAGAATGATCGCATAAAGAAAAACCCCGGTCCCAAAGGCCGGGGTTTTCTGGTCAGATTTGAGCGTGACTAACGCAGGTCACCGAACTTGAAGACGCCGCTAATCGCGAAGACGTCGATGCCGCCATCAAAGCTGTCATCTTCGGCTTCGATGCGCGTATAGTCTGCGCGTACTCCGAATTGCTCGGTGAACATGTATTCTCCGCCGAGGCCAAATGCCAGGCCATCGACTTCGGCGTCCCTGGTTACGCCGTTTGTGGACGATTGGTATTCACCGGTGGTGTAGCCAAGCCTCGCCAGGACATCGAGGTCACGCATAACGGGATAGCGCCCGACTAGATAGGCTCCAAACTGGTTTTCCAGCTCGACCTGGGTTCCTGCCGAACTTCCAATATCCTCCGCGCCTAGCCCGAAGGAGGCTTCAAACTCGGCTCCGAAAATCTCATGAAACGCCATACCACCGCGCAGGGTGAGCGTATTCAGCGTCGCACCGCCGCCATCAAACGCCGAGTATCCGCCCGTCACATAAAGATCAGATTCCGCTATAGCTGACGGCCCTAAACACGCGCCCGCCAGCACGGCTGCAATTGCAGTCTTGTTCATTGTCTACTCCTCTTGCTCGCCCTTTACAGTGCGAAACAGCGTTGAAGCAGGTTTCGGCTTTCATGAGTGTGAAGTCTTAGTCATGAATTGGCCGTTGGCGTTAACTATGGCGTCTAATCTGAGCAATCAGAGTTGCGCTTCGACCGCGTCCTAAGTCAGGACAATCGCATTCATTCCCGCTGAAGCGCTGCTCATGTTCGCTTTTGCAGAATAAGCGCTGCGACCGCGCCAAATAGAAAGTTCGAAATGCCGACCTCGATCAAGTGCGGTAGCCGAATCTCCCACGGCATGAAGCTGTTGGGATAAAGGAGTTGCGCCGATGCGAGCACCGAGAATGCCGCGCCCACGATCATAGCAGCAATCGCAGCCCCATCTTTCAAACTACGAACGATGAAAAGCGCAAGCAGTGCCCAAATCGTACCTCGAAACACTTGAAACGCGAGCAAAGGCCCGAGGTCGATGTCCAATCCCTCACCATAGTATGAGCGCACCTCAGGCACAGCCCAGGCTATGAAATAGCCGGCGGTGAAGTAGGCAACCATGTAGACGAACGCGACCAAGATGACGGGCAGCATTGAGCGCCTCGCCGAAACCTCAAACTCTCTGGTCTGTTTTGGTTGGCGCCAGACAATTGCGGCGACCACACCAACAAATACAGCGGAGGTCAGGCTAATAATTCCGCTCGCAAACAGCTCCTTCATCGGCGCGCCGACGCTTCCGGCAAAGTACAACGCTTCGATCAGGAGGAGAAACGATTGCGCGAAAAACAGCGTTCCTCCGAGCAGGAGCCCCAGCTTGATCCCGCCGAATATTGTGCGTGAAGCGATCGCTGCGAGGACGAGCGCATGCAAGGCGTTCACGACAAGAAAGGCGAGGCCTCCGCTTAGCGGGCCATCGTCAGAAACCGCTTGATCATCTAGTCCAAGGAGCAACGCAGCCAACGTGGAAGCGGCCAGCAGAGTGACCCAGATTACCAGTGCTTTCAGCGCAAACGAACCGATCGATTTTATCATGACTTAAACTCCCGGTCGGCATGAATGCCCCAATCCAGGTGCGCTTTGTAACTGCGCAAACCGTGCTCTAAGGCCAAGCGGCCATGCAGGCTGAGAGAGCCTCCATCTGGACTGGCGATATAGGATTCAAGAGATTCGATCTGCACCCGCACCGCGGAGATGAAACTGGCCAAAAACTTCCGGGTGACTTCCGGGTCGTTCACGTTCTGCAGGAACGCAAATCGCAGCAATGCAAGATCTACCGAATTTGCCACCTCTGCATGCGTAACCGGTGCGCAAAGCCACGCCTTCATTTCGCGCTGACCAGAGGCCGTAATATGAAACAGTTGCTTGTGCCCTGCAGCGGGTTCACGCTTTTCGATCAGCCCGGCTTTCACCAACTTTTTGAGGGCAGGATATATGCTCCCCGGGCTCGACGAGAACGTCCCCATAGGAGTCGTCTCAAACACTTTCCTCAAGGCATAGCCGGATCGCGGATTCTCTTGAACCAGTCCGATAAGGGCATATCCAAGCGCTGTTTGGGGCATATCACTCACTTTTAGTACGCTTCGTACTATATGTCAAGCGCCCCTTCAAATCACAAGACCTCATACTCCTTCCGTATGTCCCGAAACAACTTCCCAAAATAATCAAAACCCCGCATGGGAGGGGGTCCATGCGGGGTTTATTGGCCGCCCGTGGGCAAAGATAGTAAGAGGCTTCACAGAGGGGAGAGAGCCCTAGTCCTGCAGCACGGTTGGCCAATTGGTGTTTGCGCTAGTGATGAAGCCGGCGCGGTCTTTGTCCCACTTTTTCTGAATACCTTTATTGTAGTTCAGATAGAGCTTGTTATCGACAATCGCCCAGCGGCGGGCATCGCCTTTCGCGGTCTGACCCTTGGCCACAGCCCAGGCACAATAGCCGCCATATTGCGGCGCATATTGCTCTGGATTTCCAAGGAACAGGTTGAGGTTCTCTTCACTGGCAAAGCGGAACTCTGCGCCATTGTAAGTCGTCGAATACTCGGCGCTTCCTTTGGTTGGCTCACCAAGTGTGAAATAGGCGACTGTGTCATACCCTTGCAAGGCGAGGTTGGAGCGCTTGGCTGTATATATCGGATCCTTGTCTGCGAATGCAGCGGGGGCGGAAATCGCAACAGGCCCGGCGGCGACGATAGCGGCGGCGATAAGAGTGCGGAGTTTCATGGATTTCGTCCTTCTGAATGACGAGGTTTCTGGGAGGATAGCGACGCCTTTATGAACGCGCCGGGAACAGGGTGGACTTGAGGCCGGTGAAGATCGCGGCCAGTTCCTTGCGGCGCACGATGATCAGACCGAGCGAGGTCAGCCAAACGACCACCGCCATAAAGAACAGGCCGCCGCCATCATTGTTTGGATCAATGCCGAGCGGTGTCCAAAGGTGGAAATTGACGGCTCCGCTCATCACAGCAAACGCGATCAGCGCCCCTATCGCTTGCAGACGGCGCAAAGCTGGGTGGATACCGATCAATAGCAGCGTCGCGGCGAACAGTTCAGCGGTGCCAATCGTGTACTGGCTGAACAGACCGGTTTGCGCGAAGAGGCCGTCGGCCCCGAAATTTGCGGCCCAGTCATTCAGCTTGCCGAAAATGGTCTGTGTCTCTGGCGCATTGGTGAACTTGAACCGCAAGCTGTCGAGAAAGACGAGCGATGCGATGCCGGCCACAATATGCGGTGCGAAGGTTTTTGCTTTTGAGAGCAGTCCGGAATTGTCGGGCTGCGGCGTCAATGTGTCTGTTAGGGTTGTCATGGATCCCTCCTTGCTTGCGATGACATTTACGAGGCCTCGCCTTCACTTGCGAACCACGTCTGTGTGAGCACAGGTCACGTCGGTGTGAGCGATTTGTGAGGCGTCTGTTAGCGACATAGAAAAAGGGCTGCGGATCGCTCCGCAGCCCTTTTGTGACAGGTGCGCCAATGGTTAAGCTGGCACCGCTTCTCGCTTGGCGGTTGGGGTCCAGGCATGTTTTTGAAACGCTTCATTGACCGGCGTTTCTGCGACATGGTTGGTGTAGTTTGAAATCACTTTCAGGGCGACACCAAGCACCACCGCCAGAACTGCGGCGCGGTCATACCCTGCGGCAAGGAATGTATCGACATCCGTGTCCGAGACGAAGCCGCGATCGATAACCATCTTCTTAGTGAAAACTCGCAGCGCTTCGAGCTTGCGGTCGGCGATTGGGCGGTCTTCGCGAACCGCATCAATCACACCGAGATCGAGACCCGCACCTTCTGAAATCGTCGTATGGGCGGCGACACAGAAATGACATTCGTTCTCGACGCTCGCGGTGATCGTGACGATCTGTTGCTCCAGCGGTGATAGGCCGGACTTGGCCAGCTGGTCCGACAGTTGAGTGTAGGCGTGAAGGACCGCCGGGTTTTCAGCGAACACAGCATAGAGGCTCGGGACGAAACCCATTTTCTTTTCGACACCTGCGATGAAATCGTGAGCGCCTTCAGGGGAAGTGCTGGAATTGTGCAATGTAAATTTGGCCATTTGTGGCTCCTTGGGAGAGAGTGGGTCGACAGGTTTGTTGCCGTCGATGAGCGGTAAATGGCGCGTGCCCCCCTTTTTCAGAACCGGGTGAGGCTCCATATAGCCCATGCATTTTTCGCATAGGAGCTTCGGGAATGGACCGTATTGATGCAATGAAATTGTTTCTGCGGGTTGCAGACGCAGGCAGTTTTTCGCGTGCGGCCGCTGATCTTTCGATCGGCCAACCGACAGTATCGCGCCGCATTCAGGACCTTGAGCACCAGCTCGGTGCGGAATTGTTTCACCGAACAACACGGGCACTGTCGCTGACCGAAGCCGGCCAACGCTTTTACGGACGCGCTCAGGATATCCTGGCGGAATTCGAGGAAGCCGAAGCCGAAGCGCGCGGTCTCGATCAGGAGCCTGTCGGCATGCTGCGCATTAGCGCGCCGCACTCCTTTGCCAAGCTGGTGATTACCCCTGCCGTCGCCTCCTTTCTCGATAAATATCCCCATGTCCGAATGGATCTGATGACGGACGATACCTACACCGATCTCGTGACTGAGGGCGTCGACCTCGCCTTTCGCTTAGGCGAACTCACCGATAGCGCGCTGATGGCGAAGCGGCTTTTCGTGGCTTATCGCGGCATCTGGGCGGCGCCGTCATACCTGGAGAAACATGGCGCTCCGGACTGCCCTGACAGCCTGAAAGATCACCAGGGACTGGTTTTCCGGCAGTCGCTTCAAGGCCAGCAATGGGTTCTGAAACACTCCGAGACCGGCGAGGAACGCCGCATCATGATGGATGGCCGGTTCCGTGGCTCCTCGGGCGACTCGCTACTCCAGGCGGCAGTCGATGGTCTCGGGATCTTTATTGGACCGGATTGGCTCGTCTGCCCGCACGTCACTTCGGGAGAGCTCGTGCGCGTGATGCCGGAATGGCGCGGCGGAGACCTGCCGCTCTCCGTCGTCTGGACCGGCGGCAAACTGCGCGGCAAGGCCCGTCTGTTCGTCGAGCACATGCAGGAAGCTTTCAGCCAATTGGAAAATGTCGGACGCTAATTAAAACGCCCGACATCTACATTTGGTCTATTTGAACTCGCGAGCTTAGCTCGCTTTTACGTCCGCAATCCATTCATCGACACGGCGCTCCAGAATGGCGAGCGGCATGGCGCCGCCACCGAGAATTGTGTCGTGGAAGGCACGAATGTCGAAATCGTCGCCAAGTTCGGCTTCAGCTTTGCGGCGTAGCTCCTGGATCTTCAGCATGCCGATTTTGTAGCTGGTCGCCTGCCCAGGCAGGACGATATAGCGACGCACTTCTGAACGCGCCTGGCCTTCTGGTGCAGCTGTGTTGGCGAGGAAGTAGTCAATCGCTTCCTGCTCAGTCCAGCCTTTCGCGTGCAGGCCCGTGTCTACCACGAGGCGAACCGCGCGCCAGATCTCTGAGCCGAGACGGCCAAACTCCGATAGCGGATCCTGGAAAGTGCCTGGCATCTCTTTGGAGAGCCACTCAGAATAGAGCCCCCAACCTTCGCTATAGGCGGTGAAGCCAGCCTGCGTCCGGAAAGTCGGCACACCTTCAAGCTCTTGCTGAATAGCGATCTGCATGTGGTGGCCCGGAAGCCCCTCATGGTAGGCAATGACTTCGAGCTCTCGCTTCGGCATCTGCTTCATGTCGAGCAAGTGAGCATAGTACACGCCGGGGCGTGAGCCATCTGGCGTGGATGGGAAATAGTGCTGCGCTGCGCCGGGTTGTTCGCGGAACGGCTCAACGCGTTTCACCACCATGTCTGCCTTTGGGAGGATCCCGAAATAGTCAGGCAGAACGGCCTTAATGCCATCAATCGCCGCGGTTGCGTCATCGATGTAACCTTGGCGGCCTTCGTCTGTGTTTGGATAGTAGAGGCGTTCATCATCCTTGGTGTCTCGCAAGAAGACGAAGAACTCTGGCAGCGTTCCGTCAAACCCGAACTCATCCTTGATGGTTTCCATTTCGCCGCGAAGGCGCGCGACTTCGGCGAGGCCGATTTCATGGATCTCGTCGGCAGTCAGATTGGTCGTGGTCTGATTGGCGAGACGCTCATTGTAATACGCGATCCCGTTCGGCAGCGCGCTGACGCCTTGGGCTTCGGCGGTGGCGTTGACGCGATCTTCTTCCTGCCAAGCAATCAAGCGCTCATAAGCAGGCTGCCATTCCTCAATAAGCGCGGTACGAATGTCGGCGGTCAATTGATCGGCTTTGGCCTGATCGATCTCACCTTGCTCTAGCAGGTTCGCGATTGCGTGTCTTCGCCGCTCTCATCAAACGGTGCGCCAGTGATGACTTTGCCGGCCTCGTTGATGACGGACTCAAACGCAAAGTAAGGCGGGCGAACGCCGTCCTCAGCCACCCGCTTGGAAGCAGCGATCAGCTGATCGATTGCAACCGCACTGACTGAAACACGGGTCAGATAGTTATCCATGTCCTCGCCATCGATAACTTTATGGAAAGCGATCAGGAGTTGCGGGAAGAAAGAGTGGATGGCTTGCATCTGCTCGAACACATACGTGTTGTAGCGAAACTCATCGGCGGCTTCCGCACGCTCCGCCTGATAGACCCAGATGTCGTACGAGATTTTCGCGTCTGGGCTCAGTTTATTATAGTCGAAATTCGCTTGTAGCTCTGCAAGATTGGCCCGCGAGCGTTCAAGCTGGGCGTCGAGGCCCGCTTCAGAGAAATCGTCAATCTCGCCCTGACGCTCATCGCGCCCCAGGAAGGTCAACTGGATCGGGCTCTCCAGAACTTCGGCCTCGAACTTCTCCTCGAACCAGGTGTTGAGGCGTTCAGTTTCGGCGGCAATCTCTTCCGCCGTTGGCTCCGCCGCCACTTCAACCGTTGGTGTTTCAGCGCCGGTTGTTGAAGACGTATTCGAAGTCTGACCACAAGCTGTCAGCGCGAAAATGGTTGCGAGCGCGGTAAGTGTCGTACGCATAGGTGAAGGCCTCCCAATGCCTTGATTTATCGATATTCGGCAAAAAGCAGCTTTTCGGCACGGCGACAAGGGGGGATGTCAGAATGAGTTTTGCTGCGCTGTTCACTTTTTTCAAATTGTTCAATCTTTAAGGTCGCCAATGGGCAGGGTAAAAAAATGGAGCGTTCATGCGCACGACCTCACTTGTCGCACCTTTTCTCGCCCTCATGCTTTCGGGATGCATCGTTTCCTCGACCGCGGGTCTGCTTTTCAGTGGCGCAAGACTCGCCGGAAAGACTGTCTACTATACCGGAAAAGGCGTGTATCAGGTTGGCAAACTCACCGTTCGCGCAGGCGACGGCGTCCTGGATGGCACGGAGCGCATGCTGCGCCTTACCATTCTCACGGCCGACGCCACCGGCGCTGTGGTTCGCACGACACGAGAAATCCACTCGACCGCTCTCGAGGCAGAACTCGCTGCGCTTGAACGAACCGAAGGCGTGATCGAAGTAATTGTCGAACCGCTGGACTAAGCTCTTCCATCTTAACCGAAGCGGGATTATATTAGCACCGTTCCTTGTGAACTATGGTGATAAATGCGCGTGTAATAAGCGGTTCGGACCCGGGGGCGGTACCCGGCGCCTCCACCAATTAGATCTCACCTTCAGCGGGTCATTTGGGGGCGAAATAGGATCGACGGACGTGTAAAGACGATGCTTTCACCCGCATGAGCTGCGTTAGAAGCTCACTCAACAATAGTTGCTAATGACAACTTTGCTGAAGGTGAACTGCTCGCTGCGTAACGCAGTGCGTGGAAAACCGCTTTAACTCCTAGGGCATCAGCGCCTTAGGCGGGGCCCGGAGGCGCCTGGCAACAGAAGCCTCCACTTTTGTTTCGTAGAGTAGCCCGTCCTGTAACAGCTATTACAGACTGGGAATCAAAACCAAGTCGGACGCCCATTCGGGGAAGACGCAGTTTTGCGCTCGCCTGTCGAATGAACAGCGTTGCGGGATCGGAATCGAGGCGCTATCCAAAGCGCCAATGTAGGAGAGGTTCATGACGGACTATATTGGCTATGAGGCTCTGACTCAGGCTGCTATGCGGGGGGTTGTTCGTGAGGCATTGCGCCAGGCTGAAAAAGGCTCGGCGCCTCCCGGGGACCATCATTTTTATGTTACGTTTCGGACCAAGGCTCCCGGGGTCAAAATCCCGGACCACCTTGTCGAGCAGTTTCCTGATGAGATGACGATTGTCGTCCAACACCAATACTGGGATCTGGAAGTGCATGACGGACACTTTCAGATTGTGCTCAAGTTCAATCGTGTGCCGCAGCATCTCTCCATTCCATATGTAGCGCTGACACGCTTCGTTGATCCCGCCGTGAATTTTGGCGTGAGCTTTGAGAAGCCGGCTTCGGGTGAAGATGCGTCTGTCGTATCGCCCGCCTTGGGGACGCCGATGGGAACGGCAATGGGGACGCAGCCCGGATCATCTGAGCCCGCGGCTGATGCAGTCGATCAGCCTGCCGTTGGCAGCGATGAAACGGTCGTAAATCTCGATGCGTTTCGCCGTAAATAGGCATGAGCGAATCTATAGAAAATGAAAAGCCCCGCATCTCGGATGCCGAGATGCTAGCGCGATTTCAGAACAGTAAGAAACGCCCGCCTTGCTCGGATACACTGGGGATGCGTCTGGCTGAGGTCGATCAGGACCAAAAGCGCATTCGTATGGATTTTGATGTGTCTCCGAGCTTCGCCAATCCGACGGGCGCCATACAAGGCGGCTTTATTGCTGCGATGATGGATGAAGCGATGAGCACCTGTGTGATCATCGCCTCGAATGTCACCATGACGGCGCCGACGCTAGAGATGAAAACCTCTTATTTGCGGCGCTTGATGCCAGGCCCAGCCCATGTCGATGCGCAAATTCTACGCATGGGACGTTCGGCCGCTTTTATGGAAGCCGAGTGCTTTGACGCGGATGGCAAACTCGTCGCGAAGGCCACGGCTACCGCGATCCCGATGCCATTCAAGCGGCTGAGTTAAGACGAGAACAGCGCCTTGGCGACTTCGAAGCCAACCAACATCGTGCCGAGCAGCGCGATGCCCCACACCAAAGATCTAAGATACGGCACGCCTAGCAAATAGAGCGGTGCAAATGCCAGTCGCCCGGCAAGATAGAGCCCGGCGCCGAGAACGGTGAGGTTTGAAGACAACCCGGCCAGCTCGACCACCACAATCAACGGCACGAACAGCATCATGCCCTCGATATGATTGGCAACCGTACGGCTCATGCGCTCTTGGATGGCAGTGTATTCAGGCTTGCCATCGCGGCTTCCAAGCCCCCATCCAAGGCCTTGATTCAAAGGCACGAGAGCGCCCTGATACATCAGTAATGCGAACAGAATCGCCACCGATCCCGTCACCATTTGCAATTCAAAACTCATCTTGCTCTCCAGTTTTTAAGTAACTACATTTTTCGTAGTTACTGGATTTCGTCAAGCGATAAGCCTAGGAGAGGCTCATGACGAAGAAGAATCTTCCACTATGCCCCGTCTCGCGTACCGCGTTCATTATCGGATCGCGTTGGACGAGCGAGATCATTCGGGAATTGGTCGATCACGGTGCCAGGCGGTTTTCAGACTTTGAGTCATCTCTGGCCGGAATTGCCCCTAACACATTGTCTAACCGGCTAAAAATGCTCGAAGATCACGACGTCATCAGCCGCAAGATCTATGATAGTCACCCGCCAAGGTCAGAATACCACCTGACCGAGAAAGGCCTCAAGATGCGTCCCATCATTGATGCCATGCGCCTATGGGGACAGCAGAGTTCCTGATCTTGTTGGCATAATCCCTGTATGGTAGGTTTTGCGCACGAATTAATGTCGTAGTAGAATTAGCGGGGACAATTATGCTGAACACGTGGCGCGGGCTGATGCTCGCTGCGGGCGTTGCGGCGATACCTGCTTTCGCGCAGGCCGAATGCCCGCCCCAGGAATCTATCGATCGATATGCGCAAACCGCCCGCGATGCGCTGGTGGCGCTTGACGGTCTGGTTCCGGCAGAACAACAGACTGTCCTCGAAAACCGCTACATCGCCATGTCAATTTTGCGGTGGAACTGGCAAGGGCGTGACGCAATCCTCAATGAACCGTCTGCGCTCGACGGGATTACGCAGTGCATTGATTCCGGTTCGTGCGATGCGCTGGCCAGCGAACGCTCCGGTGCAGGCCCGCGTATAATCGCGCCATTCCCGAGCGACCGCTTGGTCAACTGGGCAAACCGTCAGCTCGAGTGCGGCGTAGCAGCACCGGCTGAACCTGTGTTCGAGGTAGAGACGCCCCCCGAAGAAACCAGCGTAGAGCCGGAGCTCGCAGCCGATACCGAGGATGCAACCGCTGCCGATGGCGACGTTGCAGCTGATCCTGAATCGACCAATACGCCCGCAGAAGAGGTCGAAGACACACCGCCGGAGACTGACCTCGTCACGGACGCTGGTGTGGAAGCAGACGATCTGACCACGCCCGAAATCGAGGACCTATTTGCTTCTGAAGAAACAATCCCCGAAGACGAACCAAACATGGATCTGCCGCTGTCCGACGTCGTAATCGACTCCACAGAAACCGTGATCGGTACGCCCCCTGCGCAAGCGCCAGTTGATGCACTGTCCATGTCATCAGGGAGCCAACAACACCTCGTACGTGCGGCGGTGTTGTTGATGATGAAAGGAAACGTCTCGGGCAGCATCGAAACGTTCAGTCAGGCCTGCTATCAGGCCGCTGAACAATCTGACCCGGCGCAATCCTGCGAGCTGATTTTTGGCCATTATGATCGCCTCGCGGTGCGCGCGGACCCGATTGCGTTTCTGGCTTTCACAGACCAACTCTGCCGGGTTAATTACACACGCGGCTGCGCGAGCCTTGCGACCTATTTCGGGGTCGAGACCACAACAGAAGCCCACCTCGCCGCGCTTAAGTTCTATGATAGGGCCTGCAATAGTGGTGACGCGGAAGCCTGCGCCGCTGCTTCCGACTATTTCCTGACCGGCCGCGCCGAACTCCCTGACCCGGCTCGGGCTCGCGATACACTCTTTCGCTCCTGTGATCTCGGGCGCCTGGCTTCCTGCCAGCCGCTCGCCGAGTTCTACGCGCGCGGCGTTGGCGGAGACGTTGATCTAGACCGGGCTTTCGAGCTCAATGAGATTTCGTGCTCGACCGCCCAGATCCGATCGGCTGAAACGTGCGTTGCAGCAGCAGACTTCGTGCTTCTGAACATGGAAGAAGGGGTAGAGCGGGATCAGCAAGTTCGCACCTTTGTGGAGCGGGCTTGCCGGATCGGTCACGATACTGGATGCGCGCTGCATGCCGACAATCTGGAATTTGGGATTGGCGGCGCAGTGGACTTAACCGGCGCAGAACAAGCGCGGGACCGGGCGTGTCGGCTGGGCCATGAGGCGAGTTGCGAAGCGAGCTCTTAACCGCTAGCCAAGCGCCCTCACGCGCATATAGATCCCTTCGCGTTCACCGACGCGGCGTTCGACCAGCAGGCGCGCGACCTGGTGATCATCTTCAAACGCATTGCCGCTCAGACTATCGAGCAGCGCTTTCGCCAGATTGTCGAGATCCATCCAGGGTGGATCGCCCGTATATTCCATCACGATATGGACATCATAATCGCCGTAACCTGGTCGCAGGCGCTGGAAATCCTTGCGGAAAAACTCTCGAAACAATTGCTTATAGTACCGGGTCTGGGTCGTCAGACCGAAGCAGCGCACCTCAAGGTCACCACTCCCGGTAATTCGGCCTCGAACTTTGCCGTTCTTAACCCAGTCATCCACGCTCAGACAGCCCATCCGGAAATCTCGCGGCGCACGACATCTTCGACCACATCGATCGCACCCTCGGTATCGTTCAGGCATGGTGCAACTGAATAGGCTTCCCCGCCAGCTTCCATGAACGAGTCGCGCCCTTCCATGGCGAGTTCTTCCAGTGTCTCAAGGCAATCAGAGATAAAGGCAGGCGAGACAACAACGACTTTTTTGAAGCCTTGCTCCGGCAACGCCTCGAGCGTCTTGTCCGTATAAGGCTGCAGCCACTCGGTCGGCCCGAAGCGGCTCTGGAAAGTGGTCATCGCAAATCCATCTTCCCAGCCGAGGCGGTCCGACACCAGACGCGTCGTCTTGTGACAATGGCAGTGATACGGATCGCCTTTATCGAAATAGGCCTTGGGGATGCCGTGATAGGACATCAGCACTCGGTCTGGCGTGAAGTCCAGCGAGGCGAGATGGCTCGATACACTCTTGGCCAGCGCGTCAACGTAGACCGGCTGATCGTGAAAAGCGGCGGCTGTTCGCACCGCCGGCTGCCAGCGCATCTGTTTCAAAGCCTTGAAGGTGCGGTCGCAAACGCTGGCAGAGGTTGTCGCCGAATATTGCGGATAGAGCGGCACGACACAAATGCGATCACAGCCTTGCGCTTTGAGCCCGTCAATCTTTGAAGCAATGCTCGGATTGCCATAATTCATGGCAAAATCCACGATCAGGCGATCATGACCAATCCGCGCGTTCAGCTTCTCGGCCTGACGCTTGGTATAGACTAGCAAAGGTGAGCCTTCATCCGTCCAGATTTTCTTGTAGGCACGCCCAGATTTGCTCGGACGGAAGGTCAGGATTGGCCCTTGCAGGATCAATTGCCAAATCGGCTGCGGCACTTCGATGACACGGGGATCGGAGAGGAATTCCGACAAATAGCGTCGCATCGACCAATAATCAGTGCCATCCGGCGTGCCGAGATTGACCAGAAGCAAACCCACTTTGCCCTGCCGCACCTCAGGGTGACCGTCTGGCAACGGCCCGAGCGCACCGGGAACTGAATTAGTCGAATTCATCGTATCGGGCATTCAATCATCCTTTGCCCGCTTATTTAAGGCGCAAGGCAGAATGGCAAGGGCGCAGACGCCGCTATTTCCGATCGCTCAACATGGTTTCAATCGTATGCGCCCACCATTTCAGGTGCTCGACGCGACGTGTGGGTCGCGCCTTCAATCCAACGCTTTGTTGAAACGCCGCGCCATATATCGGTGAGAGCGCAAGATCCATGTGGAGCGTCGCGAGTACGCGCCTTATGTCGTCTGCATCTATGGTTGGATTTTGGTTTGTTGCGATCAGGGTCTCGGCTACCGGGTTGAGGATCGGTGATCCGGTCTCTCGCCAACCCGCGGAATACAAGGCCTGCGCCAGTTCCGCATAGCCTTTGCTATAAAGGTCATCGAGGATCGACACGAGTTGCAGGACGGTTGATGCTTCTCCGGTCCAGGCTTCAGCAGCGGCACCGATCGCGCCCCGAACTTTTGCCGCCACCTGGTTCATGAGCGCCTCAAGCAACCCATCTCGATTGCGAAAATGATGTGCGACGGCCGCGTCTGTCACGTTTGCCGATCGCGCGACGGCGCGCATTTGCACCGCCGCAAGGCCCTGCGATACCAACAGTTCCTCTGCACACTTGAGAAACAGGGCCTTCGCCGCTTCGGGAGACCGTCGGACGCGCGCTTTAGTCGATGGCACCAGTGGAACCTCCTTACATTGACATATCAATGTAGTGACTATACCAACCTTGGCAAGTCAAGGTAAGTGAAATGATCCAGACCTCACTAGCGTCGAATGGCGCGCGCCTTATCGGCACACAATCCGGCGAGTCCGCGAACTTCCTCCTGCTCCATGCAGGCGGAGAGCGTCGCCACGTCTGGCGGCCAGTCCAGGACCGAATCTCCAGATCCGGATTTGGGTCGATCGCTTTCGATCAACGCGGTCATGGTGAGAGTGAGGGCAGTGTCAGCGATGGCCTCGAAACCTATGCCTCAGACGCCGCGAACATGTTGAGAGCCAACCCTGGAGCCCGCATTGCCGTCGGTGCATCGCTGGGCGGTATGGCCCTGATGTTGGCCTGCTCGGATGAGACCGTGAGAGCACGATTGTCTGGCTTGGTGCTGGTCGACGTGGTTCCGGCACCTGCGTCAGACCGGGTTCGATCGTTCTTGGCGCATCAAGGCGAGACCCTCGCTGCATCTCCCTTGGTCGACGATATCTTGTCTAAGGCAACGCCTTTGCAGAAAGCCCTCGCTCAATTCAGTCGACCGGTATTGCTCGTCCGCGCGGGACAGAAAGGCCCGATGTCAGATGCCGAAGTTTCGCGCCTGCGCGCATTGTGCCCGCAGTTAAACGTCGCTCATGTGGACGCTGCGGGCCATTTGATCGCAAGAGATGCCCCCATCGCGCTCGCAGATATCATTCTGAATTTTGAGTACATGCACCGCGCTTTGGCGTGATCGCTTCGTCCTAAATGGTACCGGTGGTCGGGCTCGAACCGACACTTTCCAAGGAAAACGGGATTTTGAATCCCGCGCGTCTACCAATTCCGCCACACCGGCCTGTGCGATCAGGCCGCTTAAGTGCCGCAGCTTCTCTCGTCCGTCAATCTCCGCTTTGCTGTTGGCACGAAACTCGCTAATCAGCCCCGCATGACCGAGACAAAAACCCCGCCGCGCACCTTCCTGCAATCGCTTGAAGCCATGGCCGACCAAGCGCCGGAAACGGGGTTTTCGCTTCATGACATTCTCGACCGACTGGAAGAGCGCGCGTTTGGCGCGATGCTGTTCATTCTGGCACTGCCTTGCGCGATCCCGTTTCTCTACGGCGTCCCGCAAGTCGTATCTTTGCCGATGATGGCGTTGACGCTGCAAATGCTGGCAGGCCGCGAGGAGCCCTGGTTGCCGGAGAAGTTTGGCAAGCGGATGATCAACAAAGCCGGGCTGACGCGCACATCCAGATTTGGACGCAAATGGTTCGGATGGCTGGAAGTCATCTCGCATCCACGCCTGACTTTTCTGACCGGAAAGACCATGGAGCGGGTCGTTGCATTGTTTCTGACAGCCTTCTGCGCATCTATCCTGGTGCCTCTGCCGCTGACCAACTCAACCCCGGCAATCGCGGTTGCGATCGTATCGTTCGGCTTGATGGCCAGAGACGGCATCCTGGTGCTCCTGGGCATCATTCTGGGCTCCGTCTGGATCGGTATTCTGCTGACCGGATCGACCTGGATTATCAGCGCGCTCAAGGACATGATCCTAGGTTGATTTTCGAGATGACAGAAACGTAAACCCCCGTGCGTGGTTGCCGCATGGACTCTGGAGCCTCGCGGTACGATTCTATGCTCCATGTTGGACCGGATCGATCCTTTCTTGAAAACCTGGCGCTGGCCCGCTCTGGCGCTCGTTGCCGCGTTGGGCATGCTCGGCGCGGCCCACGCGTTCGAGACCTTTGCGCTGCTCCTACCTTGCCCGTTATGTTTGCGGCAAAGAGAGGTTTACTGGGCAGTGGTCGCGATGACGGTAACCGCGCTCCTGCTGTGGCAAGTGCGTCAGAACCCGCGCTTCATTCTTGCGGTAAACATCATGCTCGGTTTGATCTTCCTCACCGGCGCCATCGTTGCGGCTTACCACGCTGGGGTCGAGTACAGATTCTGGCCTGCGCCAAGCGGGTGCACGGCGACGGTCGTGGATATGAATGCAATTGATCTGTCCAACCTGAACCAGCGTCAGGGCGCGCCGTCTTGCATGGATGACCCGTGGAAAGGGGCTTATGGCCTCTCCATGGCGGGTTGGAATATGCTGATTTCGCTTGGCCTGTCAGCGCTGAGCTTCCGCGCAGCAGGGGTTAGCCTGCCCCGCCCAGGGACGCTAAGCCTCGCTGAATAAGGAACCACGCGGCGACAAGCGATAGCACCGCCCCAATAGTCGGCCACAGCCTCATACGCCGATACCAGATCGGTAGCTCGGGCGAGATGCTGTCATACAGGAAATGCAAAACGAAGGCGGCCGCCATCGCGGCATAGATCCAGGCCGGGAAGGCATACTGGAACGCGGCCATGACGAGCCCCCATCCGATCAGCGCTCCAAATGTTGCCGGGCCGAGCTCGGCAAAACGCGGGCGCTCCCTCTTCGCCACCTCGGCGCCCCAGCGGACGCCGCCGAGAAAACTCAGAATGATCGCGGAATAGACCAGCAGCCATGTGCCAGCCGTGATCACCAGCGTGTAATCATCACGCCAGATAAACATCGCGCCCGCGGCAGATGCGAACGGAATAACGCCACCAAACATCAGTGCCATGGGCACTTGGGGGGGTGCAGAACGGAACATATCTCAAATCCCTTCGACAATATTCATCGCATATCAATTTTACCGGCCTATTAAGAAAATATGCCACGACGACTGATTGCTCTTTTGATCGCGTTATACGCAATTGCCTTTGCCTTCGGCGCAATGGCAGCAATCCGCTGGCCAAGCCTGATGATGTTGGCAAATCTTGTTCTTGAAGATGAAGCCGCAGTGGCGGGTATTAGCGGGATCGATTGGCGACAGCTCGGGATCATGTATGGCGCGCCCTACTTCCTTGCCGCCCTGTGCCTGTACGCGGCAGCTTTGTCGCTGGGCAACAAGAAACGCGGCGCGCGCATCTGGTACGCCATGGGTGTCGTCGCCGGGTTTCCATGTGTCTTCCTCGTCGATTTTGAACCGGGCTGGTGGCAAGACCCAAGTGCCGGAGAAGGCGCCGTCGCTGGGGCAGCCGCCGGGGCCATCTTGCTTGGCATCGCCGTTTGGGAGCTCAGCCGCAAACCCAAACAAACCCCGCAACCGGTCATTCAAAAAAAGGACGGCGAACCCCAAATCGTTTATGTCCAAGCGCCCGTTGCAGAGCCCGAAAAGAAACCGCAGCGCAAGTACAGACGTCCGGTACCAGCTGCCATCGCGCGACAGCGCGCGCACTTTGCTGCAGAGGGCCGGCGCATGATGGAGCGCCAGCGTCGCCACTAAACCGCCACAAAGCGGCCCGCAAAACGCCTGAGCGACTTTCCCCTTTGTTTGCAAATCCCTGTCAGATCCGTCACAAACAAACTTCTCTGGGAGGAGACCTCAAATGGTAAGACGAGTGGCTGGATTGGTCATGCTCGGATTGGGCCTCTGGCTCGGCTGGGGCGCGCTGGATGCCATCCTCGCGTTCACGAGCCGCGGCGGTGATCTTGCGAGCGCGCTGTTTGAACCTCCGACCGGTATCATTCGGTCCGTTAGCACGGCGCTTATGAGCCTTGGTGGGTTGATGGTCCTGCTCAACACGCGCTTTAGCGGAACCGTCTCAGCGACAGGATCGATCTTGTTCGCAGTGCTCGGCGGATTGATGGCTGCCTCCGGTGCAGATTCGGGTCTCTGGATGGATGAAGTTCTGTTTGGCCTAGGTGCCATCGGCCTTTCTCTGCTCATACTGACATTACGTCGCGCCTGAGACGTTTCTCGCATTGCATTTGCCGACGACGACACTAGGTTGCCGCCACATTCTACTGGCGAGCTGAAGCAGGCAAAACATCCCATGGCAGACACCTATGACGTCGTAATTATCGGCGGTGGCCCAGGCGGCTACAATTGCGCAATCCGTGCAGGACAATTGGGGCTGAAAACAGCCTGTATTGAAATGCGCGATACTTTGGGCGGGACTTGCCTGAATGTGGGCTGTATTCCGTCCAAAGCCTTGCTGCACGCATCAGAATTCTACTCTGCCGCCAAAAACGATTTTGCCAGCATGGGAATCAAAACCGGCAAAGTCGAAGTCGATCTCGAGCAGATGATGGCGCAAAAGGCAGACGCCGTAGACGGCCTGACCAAAGGCGTCGCTTTCCTTTCGCGCCTCGGCTCAGACGTGACGGTGGTTGAGTATCTCGACCGGATCCTGCCGGGCATGGACAATGAAGTCGCCAAAGAAGCCCAGCGTACGTTCAAGAAGCAAGGCCTAACGTTTAAGCTCGGCACCAAAGTGACCAATGTCGATAAGCTCAAGACCAAGCTGAAGCTGACCATGGAGCCTGCCAAAGGCGGCGACAGTGAAACGATCGACGCTGACATTGTCATCGTAGCGGTCGGACGCCGCCCTTACACGGAAGGTCTGGGTCTCGAGGCTGTGGGCGGCAAAACCGACAAGCGCGGCGTGATTGAAACCACAGATCATTTCAAAGTGGCGCCAGGCGTTTGGGCGATTGGCGACTGTATTGCCGGGCCGATGCTTGCGCACAAAGCCGAAGATGATGGCGCTGCTGTCGCTGAGCTGATCGCCGGTAAAGCCGGTCATGTCGATTATGATCTCGTCCCTGGCGTGGTCTACACCAATCCAGAGATCGCCTCGATCGGCAAAACCGAAGAGCAGCTCAAAGAGGCGGGCATCAAATATAAGAAGGGGAAATTCCCCTTCATGGCCAATTCCCGCGCGCGGACCAATCACGAGACCACTGGCTTTGTGAAAATCCTCGCCGAAGAAGGCACAGATCGAATTCTAGGCGCACATATGATTGGCGTCGGCGTTGGCGAAATGATCCACGAGATTGCCATAGCCATGGAATTCGGCGCCTCATCCGAAGACATCGCTCGCACTTGCCACGCTCACCCGACCATGTCTGAAGCTGTCCGACAGGCGGCTATGGGCGTCGAAGGCTGGACGATGCAGATGTAGCTCGTCCAGGGAGGCGCTTTTGTGCTGGCGCCTCAACTGACGTTGCGGGGGTATTTGCCAAAGGTCGCGCGAGCAACTTAAGCTCACCCGAAACGGAGGCACGTGATGACCCTACTCCAGATATTGCTAGCGCTGAACGCTGTCTGGTTCGCGATGGCGTTTGATGCCTTTTATCGTCGTGGCAGGATTTTCGCCAAGGTCATGGTTCCAATCCAGGCGGACCGGGACAATTCCGCTTATGATGCCCTGATCGAATCCGGGCGCTTCATGGGCGGGTTCAATCTCGCTCTATCCGCATTCAATGTCCTGCTGCTCTTTAACATTGGCGGCTTCAACACTCCGTCCCAAGGGGCGACGCTACTTATATTCAACGCGCTGGCCCATGGCTCTCAATTCTTCGGCAACGTGCCCATGGCGCTGAAGAACCGCCGCGGCGGCGGTCTTTGGAACGTCTTCAAAGGCGTTATGCTTTTGATCTTCGTGATTGATTTCACGCTAATGATCGCCAATGCGGCACTGGCGGCGTGGTTGTTGGTTTAGCTCCGCAGCGGGGTTCATCCGTATCCTGAATTTGAGAGCGATGTTTGTCTGCTTTGGGTCAGAAGCGGACGCTAAGACTGTTTCTGCTGTTGCCCAGTGAGTGGATTCCAACATCGCATACCACGACGGCTTCGCTCAACATACGCATCGCAATCAATAATGCGCGACTAATGAGATCGTAATCTTGTTGCGGCGCATATCAACATATGGCTAGTTGGCTACCGGTGTTGTTGCGAGCGTAACAATTGTGATGAAAAACAGTACTTTAATTTCGTGCCTTGTCGGTGCCGCTAGCTTTGTCGTAACTCTGTCCGCTTGTGTCGCTTCCTCAAACCAAGACACTACATCGAGCGAAGCGTCCGCACGTAGTCTGCCTCAAATCTCCGTAGCTTCTATTGAAGCGGTCAAGTCATTTGCCGGATTGAGCGCGGGAGGAAATCCTCTTCCTTCAGCCAGCGAACCCAATTGTCAGAAAGATGACTTCAACGGGGCGGTAAGATATCAGGGCCTATTGTATAAGTCGCTTACGGTCAGGCGGGGCGTAAGCGACTATTCGGACGCGACGGCGGATGTCATTGATCAGGGAATTGTTCCGGCAGGCACCGCCGTCCTATTCTATCATCGGCAAGATAATTCTCATTGTGTTTGGTTGATCGACGACAATGGAATTGCCCATTTCGAGTCTATCCTTGCGCCGTATGAAACGCCACAAAGATTGCTGCATCTGTTCCACAGCTCTGCTCAAATTGAAGCGCAACAAATTTCGCGAAAAACGTCAGAATCGACGACGCAAGAAGCCGATAATTCCGCTCGCAGGCAAGAGTTTCAGTTCACAGAAAGATCGAACACCGACGTGATTACCGTCATGACAGACTTTCTGCTGCCTGGACAATTGCGCGCAAAAGTCGTCGAGTACGACACGCTTGTTGTGGTGCCTTATGGAACCATCGGAACACTTCCGTTTTCCGCATTATCCATAGATCAAAACTCCACACTTTTAGATCATGCTTCCGTTAGGGTTGCGCCGAGTTTAGTGGACCTGGTTGCTCATGCTCTTTCTCAACGGCGATTCTCTCAGGCGCCGGCCATTCGTTCGTCTGTACGAGATTTGAGGCGCAATCGCCCGGGTTGCGACTACCGTGTCAATCGACGTGCTGTGAAGCCCACCGAGCTGAAGATCGCGCTCGTGGTCGGCGATCCGGATTTCTGCTGCGATCCCGAATTTGACATGCCACAGTTGCCAGGTGCCCGCCGAGAAGCAATCGCCGTGGCCCGAATTTTTGATACACGTCCGCTCATCGGTCGCGCCGCAACTCTCGAAGCCGTTCAGTCAAAAATGGCCGAGTCCGATCTGCTGTATTTCGCCACGCATGGCGTATCAAACAGTGTCGATGGGCTGAACGGGTTTGTAGCATTGACCAAAGGAAGACTAGACGCCCAGACCGTACAAAACATGTGCTTGACGCAGCCCAAAGTTGCGGTTTTGAGCGCGTGCCAAACAGGATTAGGCGAGACGATGGATGCGGGTACCGTCGGGTTGAGCCGCGCGTTTCAGATTGCTGGAGTCGATGACGTGGTCATGAGTCTCTGGAATATCGATGACTTCGCCACCCAATACATGATGATCGAGTTCTCCGAGCAACTAAGCCAACAAGTGGCAGCCGATCACGCCCTGCGAATCGCCATGATGAAGACGCGAGAGAAGTATCCAAACCCTAAGGACTGGGCCAGTTTCACGGTGTTCTCAACGCGACTTTAGACCGAGACACTTCGACAACGCGGCAGAACATTAGATTCGACTTCGATTCTATGCGTGACCGCAGCTAACGTCCGCTTCGACGCCGAAACCGGACGCCACCCTAAACCCAAATCTCCCACTCGCCCTAAGTCAGGCCCTGCTTGAAACTTGCGATCGGCTGGCTGCGGACGCGGACGCCCGTTGCGGCGAACACGGCATTTGCAACAGCTGGAGCAATGGGCGGTGTACCGGGCTCTCCGCCGCCGCCGACTTTCGCGCCGCTATTGATCAGTTTGACCGTAATCTGCGGCGCGTCGCGCATGCGCAGCATCGGGTAGTCGTGGAAGTTGGACTGCACCACAGCTCCGTCTTCGATCGTGATATTCCCGTAAAGCGCTGCTGTGAGGCCATAGATGATGCCGCTCTCGATCTGAGCCGTAAACCCATCAGGGTTCATCACATAGCCTGGATCCGCCGCGCACCAGACGTGCACGACTTTCGGTTCCGGTCCGGTGACATCCACCTCGACCACTTGCGCGACCACGGTCCCGAAGGAATCCACGAGCGCGATCCCCAGTCCGCGCCCTTCCGGCACGTCGCGGCCCCATCCGGCGGCGTCCGCTGCTGCATCCAGAACAGCGAGATATCGCGGTGAATGCTCAAGCAGTTTGCGGCGATAAGCGTAGCCATCCATCCCAGCCTGGTCCGCCAGCTCGTCAACAAAGCTCTCGATGAAGAACCCATGCTGAGTGTGGTCGACGGAGCGCCACGGCCCGAACCGGACATGGTGTTCGGCCTCCGTGTGCTGGATCAGCTGATTGTCGATCTTGTAGGGGATATGTGACGCTTCAGGTGGGTCAAACTTCTGAACGAACATGTTCTCCCAGGAGACCGGCATTCCATCTTCATCCAGGCCGGCTTTGAACCGACTGATCGAGGCGGGGCGGTACCAGTCCTGTTGCGTATCTTGCTCCCGCGACCAGATCATCTTGACCGGGTGATCGAACTCTTTCGCGATCTCGACCGCCATCAA
Source organism: Hyphomonadaceae bacterium (assembly GCA_043513745.1). Lineage (GTDB taxonomy): Bacteria > Pseudomonadota > Alphaproteobacteria > Caulobacterales > Hyphomonadaceae > Henriciella. Next base: position 1,976,170 of record CP121341.1, on the reverse strand, counting down.
TGGATAGTCAGCTTCCGAACGCCGCCCAAAGCCGCCGCCGAGCATCACGTTGTGCACGGTGACATCATGCTTCTTCACTTTCAGGGCGCCAGCAATTTCATCCCGAACCGCGAGCGGGTTTTGTAGTCCAGACCAGAAGTCGACTCTGCCCTCACGCACCCAGGCCGTTGCATTGATCGGCTCCATCGCCGCGTGCGCCAGGAAGGGGACGCGGTATTCCGCTTCGTAGACGCGGGCAGCACTGTTTGCGGCGCGCCGCGCGTTGCCTATGGCTATGTCTTGCTTGCCCTTGCCGTCTGCATCATCGATCGCTTGTCCGAGCAGCGCATAGATGTCCGATTGCCCGAGCGCTTCTGCGCCGGTTTTGCTCCAGGTCACTTCAAGCTGACGCACCGCATTTTCGGCCTGCCAGTAGCTGTCTGCGACGACCGCGACGAACCAGCCTTTATTGAGGATCTGGATCACGCCGGGCATATCTGCAGCATACGTCTCATCAACCTGCTCAGCCTCGGCGCCAAGTACGGGTGGCCCCATCACTGCGGCGTACTTCATGCCGGGCAGATCAACGTCGATCCCGAACTCAGCCGTGCCATCGGTCTTGGAGGGGATGTCAAACCGCTTGAGGGGTTTCCCCATCAGCTTGAACTCTTCCGGGCTTTTCAGCTTGGGTTGTGTCGGTGGCGCGTATTTTCCGGCTTGTTCCGCAAAGGCCGCGTAGGGCTCAGAGCGTCCGGAGGCGTCGTGATAGACAAAGCTTTTTTCAGTGCGCAGCTCCTTGGCCGGGACGTCCCAGGTCTTGGCTGCCGCTTTGACGATCATTTCACGCGCCGCGGCGCCCGCAATCCGCATCCCGCCCATACCAGTAAAGCGGACGGCTGTGCTTCCTCCGGTGATCTGCAAGCCCATAGACTGCGCGATCCGTAGAAAGCCGCCATTGAGCGAGTCTTGCACCATCCCAGGCACTTTCGTGTCGCCCATCAGAAATTCACGTCCGAGCGGATAGTTGGCATAGGCTTCATGCGCAGGTGCCTGCTCATACGTGACCTTGTCCCAATCGGCGTCCATCTCATCGGCCAGCATCTGAGTCATTGAGGTAAAGACCCCCTGCCCCATTTCACTATGCGGAACGATCGCTGTGATCGTATTGTCGGTGTTGAGTTTGACCCAGACATTGACCAGCGTCTCGCCGTCTTCAGTCATCATCTTGGCGAGTTTCGGGGCTCGGTGCCCCTCACGAATGCCAACGCCTACCATCAACGCACCGCCGGATACGACGCCTGCTGCAATAAAGCCTCTACGTGTCCATTTTCCCATGGTCTTGCTCTCCTCTAGGCGCGCGCGGCGGTTTTGATGGCTGCGCGGATACGGCCATAGGCCCCGCAGCGGCAGATGTTTCCGCTCATTGCTGCATCAATGTCTTCATCTGTAGGATCCGGATTGTCCCGAAGCAGCGCCACGGCAGACATGATCTGACCGGACTGACAGTAGCCACATTGAGGGACCTGATGCTCGACCCAGGCTGCTTGCACGGCGTGACGCGTGCCATCGTCATTGCCAACTCCTTCGATGGTCGTGATTTCGGCTCCGTCTGCAGCTGCCACCGGGGTCGAGCAGGACCGAACCGGTATACCATCCAGATGCACGGTACAGGCGCCGCATTGCGCGATCCCGCACCCAAACTTGGTCCCGTTCAGCTTGAGCTGTTCCCGAAGCACCCAAAGCAGGGGTGTGTTTGGGTCTACTTCGACGGACCGCTCCTCGCCGTTCACGATCAGCTTGCTCTCGGACATGGCCATCCCCTTACGCCTGAATGATTTGTATAATGTTCACGTACACCCGATCGTGGATCTGGCAAAGTAAATTCTGTGCGAGTGCCCGGCTCTATTGTTCCAGTTAAGGCGCACCTCCCTGGTTGCCAGGCGGGTATGCCCTTGTAAGAGAAGGGCATGTCGACCACCGCCCTTTTCCAAAGCTTGATTCAGCCGACCCGTATCGACGACTCCGATTTCCTAACGGACGTGGAAGCAGCCTGTTGGATGATTGAGGATGGCGACTCAGCAGGTCATGACTGGTGCGAGCGGGAAGGCTATCCCGGTTATACGTCTTATGCGTCTCTCGACGACTTGCCACAGCGCGCACCGGCCTTTTCAGACCTGGTCGCTAAGCTTGATGCGTTCGCGGCAACCTTCGCGGAAACATTGCATTGGGATCTTGGGACGTCGCGTCTGGAATGCGACAGCCTCTGGGTCAATATTCTCGGAGAAGGCGGCCAGCATAGCGGACATATTCACCCGAACAGCGTGATTTCCGGAACCTGTTATGTCGCCATGCCGAAAGGCGCCGGACGGATTAAGTTCGAAGATCCACGGCTACCAATGATGATGGCTGCGCCGCCCCTCAAGAACGATGCGCCAGACCATGCCCGGCGGTTTCACTATATCGCACCGCAAGCTGGCGATGTCCTGATGTGGGAAAGCTGGTTACGCCACGAGGTCATGCCGAGCCAGTCTGAAGACGCCCGCATCAGTGTGAGTTTCAATTACGCCCTTGTGAACTGATCACTCGACCCGATTGACCGGATAGCTGCGGCCATTGTCTTCAATCTCTAGACGAATGGAGCCGCTGAGCGTTTGACGGATCGTTGCTTTCGCTGGCAGTGCGCCCGGCGCGCGGATCGCTTCGATCTGAATCTGGCGCCAGACTTGACCGTCTGCGGTCGTGAAGAAATGCCGTCCAAGTTTATTGCGCTGAATACGCGTCACTTCTGTTTCGAAAAAGTCCGGCTCTTCAACCGAATCGCCGCCGCCAATGCTCAGACTCACCGTAGGGACCCAAGACGGCAACAAGCGTCTTCTTGGCGGTCCCTCTGGTTGTTCGGCGGCGGCTGGTGCCGCTTCTGTAGCAGCCATCTGAACAGGTGCTGGGCCTTCAGCTGCGGCACTGGCAGGTGCCTGCGGCGCTTGAACCGTTGCCTGCTGCACTGGCGCTGGCGCGGTTTCCGCAGTTGCTACAGGAGCCGACAGGATCACGGAAAGCGCTGTGGCGGCGCTTTCGAAACAGGTCAGCTTCTCAAGATTGTCTTCGATCGATTGGCACGCGACCACATCTTCTGAAGCCTCACGCAAGTCTTGCGCGAAACCTGGGGTCGCAGTTCCCGCGACCATGACGGCAAATACAGCTAAACTTTTGTATGATTTCATCGGACTACTCACGCCACTTCACTCTGTTTCGACTAAAGCATCGCAAAGCGCGTTGGCCAAGGCGAAATGTCTGCTTGACGGCTTGGCCGCGATCCTGCACGGGGCTCGGCAATTGACCATAAGACAAGGCTTCCTCCCATGGACGTTTCAAAGATTATTTCGGGCCAGAACCCGCCGGATGACATCAATGTGATCGTTGAGGTACCGCTGGGCGGCGACCCGATCAAATATGAGATCGACAAGGCCTCAGGCGCGATGTTTGTTGACCGCTATCTCTACACCGAGATGCGCTATCCCTGTAATTACGGATTTGTACCCCACACGTTAAGCCTCGATGGCGACCCGATTGACGTGATGGTTGTCGGCAATCGTCCTCTGGTGCCGGGTAGTGTCGTTCGCGCGCGACCAGTCGGTGTTCTGATGATGACGGATGACAAAGGCCCGGACGAGAAGATTCTCGCAGTCCCGCATCCCAATCTGACCGCCTATTACGACAAGATCGCGACCTATCACGACTTGCCGGATATTCTGGTCCAGAAGATCACCCACTTCTTCACCCACTACAAAGACCTGGAAAAAGGCAAGTGGAGCCAGGTTGAAGGATGGGCTGGCGTCGAGAAAGCCCGCGAACTGATTTCTCAATCCGTTGAGCGCGGCAAAACCGACAGCTAAATCAAGCTAGAAACGCCCTGGGCGCATCACCTCGACTTCGGTCAAGGTGACGATGCCAATGTGCGCGCCGAGCAGGTTGGCAATCTCGTCCATCGTGTCGCGCACCTTGGCCTCGTCGCCGATTGAAACAATCGAAACCATGTCACCACTTGCAGAAATGTCAGTGTCGCGGCTCCAGCGTTTGCTTCCGCCATAGCCCGCCATGGCCGGAAACACGGTGTAGCCCGTCATTCCGGCTGCTTCGAGCACGCGGCAGGCCCGTTTGTGGGCCATGCGTTCGATAATCAGCTCAATACGAAGATACTTGGTCATGGCTTACCCCTATCCGTTAATCAGCAAGGCCAGATAGATGTAGATCGGAATCCCGATTGTCACGTTGAACGGGAACGTCACTCCGAGCGACAATGTGAGATAGATAGACGGTTTCGCCTCAGGCAGGGCCAGACGCATGGCAGCGGGCACGGCGATGTAAGAAGCCGACGCGGTGAGCGTTATCAGCAGCGCCGCGTCTCCGGGCGGCATTCCCAACAGGTAGGCGACGCCTGCTGCAATCAGTGCGGATATGAGCGGCATATAGAGGCCGAATCCGACAATGGCCGCCGTCAATTGTCTCCAGCCCTGGCGAAGACCGCGCCCGGCGGACAAACCCATATCCAACAGAAAGAGACACAGGACGCCCTGGAACAAACCGACAAAGAAAGGTTGGATCGACGCTGTGCCCTCTTCACCCGCGATCCAGCCAATCGCCAGCGCGCCCACCAAAACAACGATTGAGGCGTTCAGGAACACCTCTCGAACGAGTTCCCCTTGCTCAGACCCCGCAACTGGCTCGTCGCGCTTGCTCGCCCCTCTGGAGGCCAGGAACAAGGCTGTGATGATAGCTGGTGTCTCCATCAAGGCAGCGACGGCGACCAGATGACCGCTGGAGTCCAGCCCAGACAGCCGCACGGCTTCGGTTGCGGCCACAAAGGTAACGATTGAGATAGATCCATAATGTGCCGCCGTAGCCGCCGCATTGGTCTGATCAAGCTTGGTGGTCAGGCGCAGCAAGACGAAGGCGATGAGCGGGATCAGGAATGACAAAACGATACCGGCCAGCAGGACCAGCATGACATCCAGCGTCAGCGGGTTCTTCGACATTTCGACCCCACCTTTAAGGCCGATGGCCATCATCAGGTAGATTGCCAGGCCCTTTGCAAAGGCTTCAGGGACGCTCATTTGTGATCGCAACAGTGCGGCGAACATGCCTAACGCGAAAAACAGAATGATCGGCGAAAGAAGGGTCGAAACAGCGACGTCCAAGACAGCCCCCATTGCAGGTTAAAGTGCTGGATCCAGCGAGTTGTAGTCCCATATAGCCCGCGAGCGCCACACGCCTAGATCGGAACGAATTCCCCGGTCTTTTTGTCACGCCAATGTAGCTGCCCTGTGCCAATCTCAAACCAGCACCCGTGTAGGATCAGATCTCCAGCGTCCACGGCGTCACGCACAAAAGGAAATGTCATCAGATTGTGGAGCGAGGTGACAATTCCAGCATGTTCCAAAGTCGTCTGAGGGTCGCTCGGATCATCCGCAAGAACCTCATCTCGCGTTTCATCCAGCAGGTGAACCCAGGGCGCGATGAACGGACCGAGATCGTCGCGGACCTTTGAACTCAACGAGGCCGCAACCCCGCCGCACGAGCAATGCCCCATGACAACCACGTGTTTCACTTTCAGGACCGTGACAGCATACGCGAGCGCAGCGTCGACGCTGTGTGGAAGGCCGTCATCATTGTACGGCGGCACGAAGTTCGCGACATTTCGGATCACGAATAGATCGCCGGGCTCTGCGTGAAAAATTTCGGCCGGTTCAACTCTCGAATCTGCGCAGCTGATTACCATAACTTCCGGGTGCTGGCCTTGGCCCAATTCTTGATAGAGTCGCGCGTGGTCCCGATAGTCCGTGTCTCGATAGGCACGGTATCGATCAATCAGTTTTGGAATCGTGTGCATACAAATATCTCCCTCAAAACCCTCTTGAAACAGCAAAAAAAGCCATGCAAGAGGGAAAAGACAAACGGATCGTTCCGTGTTAACGGAATCTGCAAGAAATAGGGTGACAGCGAAGAGATGACCGAGAAGAAACTCAAGCGCAAAAAGAGCCAACGCAGCAGCGAAGAATCGCGCGCCGCTATCCTTCAAGCCACCCGTGAAGAAATGGCTGAAAGTGGTTGGCGGAAGTTCAGCGTCGATAAAGTCTCCAGACGCGCAAAAGCCTCCAAGCAGACCATCTATCGCTGGTGGCCTGCGATCGGAAACATGTGCATGGAAGCCGCGTTTGAGCTGATCCCGGATCGCGCACAGCTTGGCCGCGACCCGTCTGAACGCATTGCCGCTTTGATCCAGCCGCTTGAGGACGCAACACGTATCGGGTCTGGTCACGCCGTTCTGCGGGCAGCAATGATCGCCGCGAGCGACGATAAGGATGCGGGCGAAACCTGGCGCACCTGGATGAAAGAGAATATCCGCGCCCCGCTTCGCATGGTTCTGGCGGAGATCGCTGCGAAGAATGTGGTGCGCCGTGATTTCGATCTTGATGAAGCCGTCGACTTTCTCACCGGACAGCTCTGGTCGCGCGTGATGATCATGCGTGCACCGCTGCCAGAAGGCTTCAGCGGCCAGCAAGCGACGGCGCTATTGAACGCGCTCGCGCCCTAAACGACACAGCCGTACAGAATCTATCGCAGATCGACATTCGCCGCCTTGTGAGCGGGGGCGCAAACCGCTATCGCTTGCCCTCACTCTGGGAGCCGGTTGAGAATGTCTGAAATCCGCATTGCAGTGATCGGCGCCAACCAGCTCGACCTCGATCATCGCCACGCACTGAATGCGATGTCCGACTATGGCCGGATCGCAGTCTACGCCCTGGAAAATGATACTCTGGAGGGTGGCCGCGAAGCGCTGCAGCGCGCTATCGACCTCGACGCAATTGATGCCGCCATTGTTGCCGGCCGGCGCCAGAATGTCGCCGCCTGGATCAAGTTTGCGTTGGAAACTGGCTGGCCGGTCTACACACCCTACCCGGTGCCGAACACAATTGAGGATATGGTCGAGATCCGCCGCACGGAACAACAGAATGCCCCCTCGATCCTGCAATTCGGATTGTCGGCACGCTTGCATGACTCCGTCGCTGCGGCGCGCTCAAAAATCGATACCGGAGAATATGGTCAGTTGCTCAGCATGCGCGCCGTTTGCGGCGTGGCCGGTCTTGATGTGGAAGACAGCGTCCTCTTCGGGCCCGGCGCGCAACTGGTTGATATCATGCAATTATTTGCTGGCCCATTTCAGGACATCACGGGATTTGTTGATCTCGATCGCCAGGCTGAGCCCGGCAGTGAGACCAATGTACTCGCGGCGCTGCGCACGCATTCCGGGGTCGTCGCGAACCTGCACGCGTCGGCGACTCAATGGCGCCCGACCTTCCGGTTGGAGCTCGGTTATGAGCGCGGCTATCTGTGGCTGGAAGGCCTGAACAATGAGGAACACGGGTTTGGCCGGGAAGTCCTGATCTATGCCCGCACAGACGGCGCTGAAAAGCAGCACGAAACCGTCGACCGTTTCGAGCACAATAATGGCGTGCAACTTGCTTTGGATCAGTTTCTGGCGCGCGTCTCGGATCGCGCGCTTCCCGCCCCAAGCACCAGCCAGGATGCCTTTGACACTTTGAATACAATCCAACGCATCCTTGCCGCTGATCCGATTTATGCACCCATCCAGGAAAGACAGGTTTCATGACATTAACAGGCGACATTCTGGCCCGCATTGCTCTCGATGCGGGGGCGCTCATCATGGATGTTTATGCAACGGATTTTAACGTCGATCGCAAGGATGACAGCTCGCCAGTCACCGAAGCTGACGAGAGAGCGGAAGCCCTAATTCTAGCCGCACTTGCCGAAGCTGACCCGAGCTTGCCGGTTATTGCAGAAGAATCGGTCGCAGCTGGAAACATCCCTGAGCATGGCAGCCGCTTCGCCCTGGTAGATCCGCTGGATGGCACGAAGGAATTCATCAACAAGCGGGGCGAGTTCACAGTCAATATCGGGATTATTGAGAACGGTGTGCCGGTAATGGGCGTCGTTTATGCTCCAGCGCTCAACCGCCTCTTCGTCGCCGATAGCCGCTTCTCTGCCTGGCAGGCGAGCGCTGAACCCGGTGGTGCAGTCCCAACCCCTGAAGATCGCACGCAGCTGCGCATTCGCCCTGCGCCTGAGGGCGGCGTGACGGCCATTGCGTCCAAATCGCATCGCTCTGACGAAACCAATGCCTTCCTGGAAACGCAGAATGTTGGAGATATCATCTCCGCAGGATCATCGCTCAAGTTCTGCCTGATCGCCGCGGGCGAAGCAGATCTCTATCCTCGGCATGGCCGCACCATGGAGTGGGACACAGCAGCGGGTCACGCCGTCGCTGAAGCCGCTGGCGCCCGCGTCACCGAAACAGACGGCTCACCTTTGCTTTATGGCAAGACAGCGCGGGGTTACGATAACCCACACTTCATCGTCTGGGGCGATATCACGCCGCCAACACCGAGTTAATCGGCAAACCTGACAGAGAGTTCACACGACTAAGGCTCGACAAGCGCACGTATTTCTCGTGAATAGGCGCTGAAACGCTGCGGGGGCGCTGCGTTGAGACCTTTTGAGAATGACTCCAGTAAAATCCGCAACTCTTATAGCTGCCCTGAGCATGATGGCGGCTTGCGCAAGCGCACCGCTAACTCTGAACGACAATCAGATTGTCCCCGGCGAGCGCGTCGGCGATGTCGAAATTGGCATGCCACTTGATCAGCTGCTCGCCCTGAAAGGGGTCCCGCGTCAGACAATTCCAATGCGCGGCTCGGCCGCCACCACTTACGTGTTTGATGGCTTTACCGTCGGCGCACATGACAAAGTCTACTGGATCATCGTTCAGGACGCCCGCTTCCGCACCGCAGAGGGCATCACCAAGGGATCACAGCAAATCACCGCTCGCGCGACCTTCGGCGTTCCGGACTGCGTAGTCTCCAAATCCGAAACCACTATCTATGACTATGGCGACATCTATTTCGACGTCGACAACGCATCGGGCCGGGTCAACCTGGTCGGTGTCATGGGCGAGACGCAGAACTGTGACGGGTAGGCCGCTGCTATAGGTCCGTGAGTACCGGTTCGCGGTCGTCTCCCCCCATCCACGCCTCATCGAATAGACTGCGGGCATAGGCTTCAGAGCGCGCATCCCCCTTGGCGTTGAACGTTTCAGCCAAGCCATACAACGCATAGGCATTGTTCGGCGCCTTGATCAGCGTCTTGTAGAACTCCCGCTCAGCCCGGTCATATTGACCATCTTGCAAGAGCAGCATGCCCAGGGTCTGACGTGTCGGATAATACCACCATGTCGGCTCAAAATAGGGCAGCTGGGATTCAACCGCAGCGGCCGATTCAAGCCGATCAATCGCGCCGTCCAGGTTGCCTTCCGCCGACAAGACTCGTCCTTCAAGCGTGAGCTTTGCTACCTCCTGAATACCGGACAGCGGCGCAAAATAGACCGCATCATAGTCGGCAAAGCCGGGCTCCCCGGTCAGCGACATAAGCTGTCCAAGCTCCGTTTTTGCCGCTTCGAGATCGCGTTGGCGTGCAAAGACAGTCCCGCGAGCGTAATGCCATGCTGTGCGCATATACAGATGCGCGGCGTCGGGTTCAGCGGTGGCCAGAACAGCGTCATCGCCCGCGAACAGCAGATCCGTGAAAAGGGTTGAAGCCGCGATGTGTTCGGCCAGAGGCGCTGGAGCGCCAGGCTCAAGCACGGCCATCGCTTTGAGTTTTCCAGCCATTTCCAGCGCCGTTTCGCCATCCCCCGCGAACTGAGAACTAGCGACCACAAAATGGACGTTGTGCGGATAGTAGACACTGCCATAAACTGCAGCATTGTCCGTGGCCGCTATGTAGGCCTCATCCGCTGCGATCGCAGAAATGTTCGACGCATGGGACTTTTTCCACTGCCCAAGCCGCAAATAGATGTGCGACGGCATGTGAACCAGATGTCCGACGCCAAGCTCCTGCTCCAACAACCGATCAGCATAGGATTCGGCCCGAAATGGGTCGACGGAGGATTCGGTGACGTGAATGTAGAGATGAATCGCCGGCGCGAAGTCCGGATCAATTGCCAATGCGTTTTCTATCAGCTCCAAAGTCCGTGCGGTCCGTCCTTTCGGAACGCGAGCACCCTGTTCCCAGTAGTCCCACGGCTGGGTGTCCATATTGGCTTCGGCGGCGAGTGAAAGAATGAACTTATCTTCCGGAAACGCTATGGCGACATCATTCATGGCGTCGGCAAAGTCACCTGCATTTTCCGCGACTTCACTTTCGCCCTCGACGCTGTAGCGCATATCGAGAGCCTTGATCAGCTTCACCTCCTGAGAGGTTAACCCTTCCATCCGGGTGACCGCTTCGCGGGTCGCCAACAAGCCTGCGGCACCGCGCTCAGGCATGTAGGGAATATTTATATTGCTACCGAAGGAGAGGCCTTCTCCCCAATAGCACATCGCGCAGCCAGCATCAGCGCTCTGGGCTTTTCGAAAGGCCGCGATGGCTTCGTCATGATTAAAATTTGCCATGTGCGCGAGGCCAGTATCAAACCAGATCTGAGCCTCCTCGCTCTGGGTCGTGATAGGATAATGGAAATGGGCGATCACGGCCTCAGGCAGCGCGAATGGCGCGCCATAGTCGAAGCCTGGATTCAGGCCTGCCGCCGCTTTCAGCGCAGTTTCCGAAGCCTGCGAAGCCCGGCTGCTGCACATGCTCTGCGACAGCAAAAGCGGATCGACGAAAGGCGGCGTTTCACCTTCATTGCTCGCGGTATCCACTGGTTCAGCCAGAATGCAGGATGATAGGCTCAGGGCGGCCGCTGCCGCGCCCGCCATCCATAGTGTCTTGATGGTCATTGTGTCGTCCTCCCTGACGGGAGTGTAGCACAAAAACGGCTATCGATTGAGCGGTCCGGACAATTTTTGGTTGTCGTAATCGTTTAGATCGACAGCGTGATCTTCCCAAAGTGCTGCTGGCTGGCCTGGTGCGCGAACGCATTAGCGATTTCGGACAATGGGAAATCCTTATCGAGGACCGGCTTGATACCGTTCGCATCAATCGCGGCGATCATGTCTTCCTGTTGCTCACGCGAGCCAACGGTAATGCCGGACACAGTGATGTTCTTGGAAAACAGAGCCGCCGTCGGAACTTCGCCAGACACGCCGGTCAGTACACCGATCAGCGAAATGTGCCCGCCAACGCGGCAAGCCGCAATCGACTGGGCCATCGTGCCTGGACCGCCAATTTCCACCACTTCATCAACGCCGCGGCCGCCAGTGAGCTCAAACGCCTTTTTACCCCATTCCGGTGTCTCTTTGTAATTGATGAGATGATCCGCACCGAGCGCCTTCAGCTTTTCCAGCTTTGCATCTGAGGAAGACGTCGCGATCACACGGGCTCCGGCGGCCTTGGCAAACTGGAGCGCAAAGATCGAAACCCCGCCTGTGCCCTGGGTCAGGACCCAGTCGCCGGGCTGCACCGTGTTCTCGACAAACATACCGCGCCAGGCCGTCAGCGCGGCGCAGGGGAGCGTGGCGGCTTCAGTGTAAGAGTATCCTTCAGGGATCCGCGTGAAAGCATCAGCTGGCATCGCGACCAGCTCCGCCGCGAACCCATCAACGCCGTCACCAGGAACAGAGAAAAACCCTGCTGCTTGCGGACCACCATAAAACCAGTCCGGAAAAAAGGTTGAGAGCACTTTGTCTCCGGTTTTAAACCGGCTCACGCCCTCGCCGACTGCAACGACATCGCCGGCGCCGTCAGACATCGGAATGCGACCATCATCGGTCGGGATACCGCCCATTACGACGACAAAGTCGTGATAGTTGAGCGAGGATGCACGCACCCGCACCAAAACTTCGCCAGGGCCCGCAACGGGATCCGGTCGGTCTTCGATGATCAGGTTTCCTGGACCTCCAGGCTTCTTAACGGCAGCAACTTTCATGGAACTCTCCCAACAGATCTTCGCTGCAGGAAGGGAGTGCGATCCTAGCGGAAGTCAAGCGCCAGTTGCGGTTTTAAAGTGATGCCAACCCCGGCGTTCAAACCAGAAGTAAAATCCAGACGGCCTGTAAGCCGGGTTCTGTTCCCCCTTGCGGGTTCAGCAGCCATTCCTCTGCGACGCCTGTCACCAGGCGCCTGATGCGACACACCCGGGGCGCGGGCTAAAGACGACCCATGCGCGCCCCCTATTCGGTCTTGCTCCAGGCGGGGTTTACCGTGCGGGCCGCGTCACCGAAGCCCCGGTGGGCTCTTACCCCACCCTTTCACCCTTACCGCGGACCTGCGTCCGTGGCGGTTTGCTTTCTGTGGCACTTTCCCTCGGCTCACGCCGGGTGGACGTTATCCACCGCCTTGTCTCCATGGAGCCCGGACTTTCCTCCAGCAAGCAAGCTTGCCAGCGACTGCCCAGCCGTCTGGAGCGCGGGATATAGGTCATACCGAACGGAATCACCAGCCCCTGCCCCGACGACGGTATTGTTGGCAGCCGATGTCTATGCTCCCTTGAGCTTTAAAGACCATCTGGGAGCATTTGAAATGGACCTGAATCTACGCGGAAAGAAATGTGTGGTGCTGGGCGGGACGCGTGGTATCGGTCGCGCCATCGCTGATACGCTGGCTGATGAGGGCGCGGATGTTGCGATCTGCGCGCGTAACGCTGATCAAATCGCGGCGGCGGTCACCGAATTGAAGTCAAAAGGCGTCAATGCGACCGGCGGGCCGGTTGATGTCACTGATGGTCCGGCGCTGAAAGCGTGGATCAGTTCGGCGGGTGAGGAACTGGGCGGCATTGACATCTTGGTCTCGAATGCAGGTGCGATGGCGCAAGGCAATGACGAAGCCTCGTGGAAGCAGAACTTCAATCTGGATGTGCTCGGCGCCGTGAATGCGTTCGAAGCGGCGGAACCGTTTCTCGGCAAATCAGCTGACGCGCATGGCGACGCCGCATTTGTGATCATTGCCTCGATTTCCGCTGCCGTTGCGGATCAGGCGGGATCGTACGGCCCGATCAAGGCGGCGCTCATCCATATGGCCAAAGGCCTCGCGCGCCAGCATGCAAAGCGCGGTATTCGCACGAATGTCGTCTCACCGGGAATGGTCTATTTCGAAGGGGGCGTTTGGCATCAGGTCGAGCAGAACATGCCAGACTTCTTCAAGCAGGCCCTTTCGCGTAATCCAACCGGGCGCTGCGCCTCGCCACAGGAAATCGCCGATGCGGCAGTGTTCCTGGCCAGCCCGCGCTCATCCTACACCACCGGCTCAAACCTGATTGTCGATGGGACCGTGTCAAACCGAGTCAATTTCTAGTCGAGGACGCTTGTTATGAAACTCTACAATTCCGTTGGCCCTAATCCTCAAGTGGTCCGCACTTTTATGGCCGAGCGCGGCATTTCCGTGCCGCTGGAAGACGTCGACATCATGGGCGGCGCCAATCGGCAGGCAGACTATCTCAAGGTGAACCCAGCCGGGCAGCTCCCGGCCTTGCAACTCGACGATGGCAGCATCCTGACTGAGATCACAGTGATCTGCGAATACCTGGATGAGACGCATCCCGGCGAGCCATTGATGGGTAAGAGTGCGGAGGAACGCGCACAGATTCGAAGCTGGACCCGCTGGGCTGATCTGAACGTCTGCGAACCGCTTGCGAACGGGTTTCGCTATTCGGAAGGCTTGCCGCTGTTCCAGGACCGGATGCGCTGCGTCCCAGAGGCCGCACCAGGCTTGAAAGCCTGCGCTCAGGACAAGCTGGAATGGCTGGACGGGCAATTGGCCGGGCGAGACTTCCTCGCGGGCGACAAATTCACGCTCGCTGACATTCTATTGTCCGCATTCCTGGCGTTTGGAGAACAAGTAGGCCAACCGCTCAACCGCGATCTCAAAACGCTCAGTGCCTGGTATGATCGCTGTCGGGCGCGCGATAGCGCCGCGGCCTAGACCGCAAGCGACATTCCGCGCGCCCAACCCACGCATTATCCGCCGAATTGCCAGGAGGCAGCGACTTTCACGTTCGCTCCGGGTTCGACCGCACCTGCAAAGCTGCGCTCGTAGCGCTCGTCCAGAACGTTATCCACGCCAACGTCCAGGCGGAGCCCGTCGACAAAGTCTGGACGCCAGGTCGCATAGAGATCCAGCACAACATAGCTGTCCCGTTCGTCCTGCACGGTGAAGCCGCCACTACCGTCCGAGATACGCTGTTCAAAGTCGCCTGCATGCTGGACGCGGGCACCGACAAGCGCGTTCCATTCCGGCAGCTTCAATCCAAGGTTTACCGATGTCCGGTCCGGCGTCAGCGCGCCGAGATCGGAGCCGTCGGTCAGATTGGTGCCCTCAATGCTGGCAAAGCTGGCCCGCGCAAAGAAGCGATCAGAATCGTAGTGGAGTTCGCCTTCCCAACCTTCCAGTTCTGCTGTGTCAACGTTTGCGGATATCGAGGTGCCCCAATTGCAGGGCTGGAAGCTTGGCGGCGCAAAACACGTCGCTGCTGGAACGACATTCACCGAGAGATTGATCAAGTCGTTCGCTTCGGTTTCGAAATAGGAGACCTTTGCCTGAAATCGGTCACTCGGGACAAAAACCTGTTTGAAATCCACACCTGCGCCGAGCTCAACCGTCTGGGTTTCTTCCGGCACGAGATCAGGATTGGCGATGAAATTGTTTGGCGCGAGCACGAAGGATCCCATCGCGGGATTAAACAGCACAGGATGCGGGATCGAGAAGTGAACGCCGTCTAGGTAAAGCTCATTGATCGACGGCGCCCGAAACCCTTCCGAATAGGACCCGAACAGGCGGAGCCATTCCGCACCAGTGGGTGCGAAGCTCGCGGCAATCCGAGGCGAGACCGCGCTGTCTGAATTGTCGTCACCAGGCGCGATGGATGAGGAACTTTCAAACTCGTCATAGCGAATTCCCGGGATGACGATGAACTGTCCCGCTGGAGTCTCCACCACGGATTCCAGCTGGGCAAATATACCCATGAACTCACTCTCACCATTGGGAACGCCGCCGCGGGTCCCATCCGTAGTCTGGTCATCGGTTCCGGTTTGCTCATCCTTGTACCAGTCGCCGCCGACGGTCAGTGTGGTTTCAGACGGTCCGAACGAGAAGCGCGAGGCATTGCGCGCCGAAAAGCCGGTCGTCTCGATATGACGCACAGTCGTGCGGGGCACTGTGGCATCAAACTCATCGACATCACTAGAAGTTTGGTAAGCGGTCACGGAAAGATCGACCCAGTCATTATCGACGGGATTGAAACCAAGACCCAACCGGAACGTGTCGGTGGTGATGTCTTTCTCGACATTGCGGTCGAGCACACCATCGCCCGTTCCCGCTGTACCTTGCCCATTGTTTGGCTCGATCGCTGAATTGGTAAAACGCTGCCAAGCGCCTTCAATTGTCAAAGCCTCGCTCAGAGCATAGCTGCCCTTCACCAGAGCCGTCTGGATGTCGTCGTCCGATGGTAGGTCTGCGCCGGACGCCAGCTCAATGTCACCTGATTGGCGAACGCCAAAACTGGCGACACCATCGAAATCGCCTTGCTGCGTGAAAGCGGTGATCGAAGCGAGCGATTCTTCGTTGACACTTTGATAGCCAGCACGCGTGCGGACGCCCCAGGTTTCTCCCTCGCGAAGCAGGTCAGCAGCATCAACACTTTCAAAAGCGAGCACGCCTCCAACGGCACCTGATCCATACAGCGCAGAGGCTGGCCCGCGCACGACCTCAGCGGTCCCGATCAATTCCGGGTCTACAAAGAAGCGGCCATCATGCGCCGATGTGAAGCTTTGCCGTGCGCCATCGAGCAAGATCAGAACGTTCTGGCCAGACAGCCCCCGAATGCTCGGCAGTTCGCCTGTCCGTCTCGGGCCGCCGGAAAAATCCAGACCAGGCACATCGCGGAGCGCATCGGAAATCGTTGATGGCGCCAGCGTTTCAAGCGCGTCCCGGTCGATCACCGTCACCTGCCCCGGATAGTCGAAAACCGGCAGAGGATTGGACGTTCCGTAGACCGTAATCGTGTCTTCACGCAGCTCATCATCAGCGGCCTCCTCCGCCATCATGGTTGGCGTGAACACAAGAAACGCGCCTGCCATGAGACAGGCTCTGTAGCTACGGCATTTTCGGTTGAGCTCGCGTGGATCGGTCATTGGATTTCCTGTTTTTTGAGAATGGTTCGCAAAAACTTCTATGACAGGGGTTTTTCCTTATTGATCACTGTTCAAAACGAGGACTCCCATGCAGACCCGAACCCCTTGGCGCGCCGCCGCAGCCGGAATGGCATTGATTGTTGCGATCCCAGCCTGTGCAACAACGCCACTGAGCGTAACGCCCACCGCTGAAACCCAGACCGCGACCGCAACCTATGAGCAGGACCGCACGTCAATTCTCGCCATGGCCGGCGACTACAAAGTCACGTTCGATTTTACGGAAACGGTGTCTTTTGTTGCTGGTTACGAGCTGAAAGACCCGAAACTATCCGGCGGTCATGAATCGGTTCGCGTGATCGAAGATCGCGGCGACTTTATCAGTCTTCAGCACTTGCTCGTGGTCGGACCGGACGATGCACCTTTCGTAGTCAAGCACTGGCGTCAGGATTGGCAATACGAGCCTGCCCGCGTTCTTACCTTCATCGGTGGCAATGCCTGGGAATGGCGGGATGTGCCTGCGTCCGAACGAACTGGGACCTGGTCTCAGACGGTCTATCAGGTTGATGACGCACCGCGCTACGGCGCCGTCGCAAAATGGACCTATGAGGACGGGATCGCCGAATGGACACCGCCGAGCGAATGGCGCCCTCTCCCGCGCCGCGACATGACCACTCGCGACGACTATCATGCGGTGGACGCCGTGAACCGCCACGTCATCACGCCCTGGGGCTGGGTGCATGAGCAGGACAATTCCAAGCTGATGCTGGACTCAGATCCGCAAGCCCTGGTTCGCGAAGTGGGCGTGAACACCTATCGCGCCTTCGACGACTATCCTGTTTCTGCCGCGGAGGACTATTGGTCCGGGACCGCAGACTTCTGGGCAGGGGTCCGCGCAGAATGGGATCGTATCGGGCGTGAGAACGCGCGCTTCGCGATTACGATCAAGGGCGAGACGGAAGAACTTTACATGCCGCTGCTCGACCTGGCGAACGCCGTAAGAGACGGTGAAACGGCGCTTGAGCCCGCTCTGGTGGAAGCCCGCGCGGTGATAAATTCCTTCGTCACGTCCGACATCGGTGAGCGAACAGATCGTCTACGCCCGACCGCTAAAACCGAAACCACGGCCTACTAGTGTTTCGCTCGGCTATATCTCTGGCGGTGGCGTCGTTAACGTGTTTGGCCACGTCCGCAGACACCGCCTACGTGAAGCCATCCTCCTTCGCGCCTGCTTTAGATCAAACGATCAGCGTAGAGGTGGCCTTCAACGATTATTGCTGCGAACCGCGATACGCCTTGCGGACCGAAACATTCACGGTGATTGAGCCAGACGGCACCCGAAGCAAATTCGACCGGGTTGAGATCTTTGCGGATATGACGGTGCTGGAGCACAGAATGACGACGCCCGGAACGACGCGAATTACAACCGGCGAACGACTGGGGCGAAAAGGCGAATACGTCTTTCTCGACGGCACGTATCATCTGGTCAATAGCCGAGACGCCGAGCCGATCTATGTCCCCGACGGTACCCCAATCCTTTCCTCCCAGACTGCCACGGTGACGGACGCATACGTCACGGTCGGCGCACAGGATTGGGGTGCTCTCCGGACCAAGGTGGGGCGCTTGTCTATCGAACCGGCCCTGCACCCGAGTTCAGTGCGGGTGGGCAGTCCGTTCATCGCGCGTGTGATGATGGACGGAGACCCAGTCGCAAATCAAACTGTTTCCGTGTTCGGTGAAGTGGACCGATTGCACGAGAGCGGTCGCAGGGCGATCTCAACCGACAAGGATGGATTGCTTACCGTCTCGTTCGAAAACCCCGGGCTGCACGTAATCATGATCCGCCTGCAAGCCCCTGCACCCGTGGATGCAGAGACGGACATTCGCAGCTACACAACGGCGCTGACACTGACTGTCACGCCTGACTAAGCGTCCGCGATCAGAGGCGCGACTTTATCTTTGAGCAAGTCAATCAGGTCCGGATCCATGTATCGATAGAGGTCAGGTATATCGAGCGAGTGGACTCTTTTGTAACGCACTTCATCCCGAAACTGTGCCCGTAAGCGCGCCTTGTGTTTGTCCTCCATGACAACAACTAAATCGGCCCAGCGAATGTCAGCGACAGTGATCGGACGGCGCGCAGTTCGAGACGTGCCGGCAGAGCGCACTTGCAACGATGGATCCTTGCGAAACACCTGCTCAGCCGTCGGGCTGCGCCACTTATTCTTGGAGCAGACAAACAGCACTTTTATCGGTTGGGCATCCGACAACATCATCTCCCATTCGCGACGCGGCCAGAACCGGCCGAGTTGTTTCGCACGTTTCAGCTTCGCGGATCGAAAGTAAAGCAATCGCCACTGCTTCTCTTGCCAGCAGGAACGCGGTTCAACCGTTTGCGTACGGGTGCCATGCTTGAGGCGCTGCAGACGGCGCCAAGCTCTGCCACGGTGTGTCATAGTCTTGTCCTCGTAAGAGTTGCGGGGTCAGCAGCCGCGGCAATACGAGGAAGACGTGCTCGCTAAAGCACGAATTGGCCGACTTCAAGTCATTCGGCGCGAGTTAGCCGATAATAGTCACCTGGGTCTGTGCCCCACAGCTGTTCGCCCGCCAGATCGAAGCCGCGCTCAGCCAGAGAGAGTGACGCCTCATCCAGCAAAGAGTCGGCACCAATTCGGATCTGCGCCCCGCGCCGCGTCGAGGTGATGATGCATGTGTCAGGGTCCACTTTTCCCGCCCAGATCGCGCCGTCTCGCGTCCAGATCTGCGCACACCCATCTTCCAAGCCAGCGGACAGATCGTCCCGCGACAAAGCCGCCTGCACGTCCGGCTTGTCCCACAAATCGACATAGGCCGAGGCATCATTGAAGGTCCAGGCTGTCTGGCGTACGCGGCCATCCGGCAGGGCTTCCAATTGCAGGATCCGTTGGCGATAGACCGACAAATCAGATTTGTGGTTCACTTGATAGTACAGCCACTCGCCCGACCCGAGGGGAGCAATTTCGATGCGCCGATCACGCATGGCATCATCAGATCCGATGGCCGTTTCGAACGTGTCCGCCATATCCGCGGCGAGCATTTCAGCAGGCGAAAGACTTGGAGATGTCACGCACGCGCCAAGAGCGAGCGCCAAGAGACCAATCGAAATGTCACGCTTCATCTGAACTCCTCCGATATAGATCTTCGACGATACTGATCCGCTGAAGCGTCGCAAGGTCGGCATCCCCCGATACGCGATCTTGCGCCCAGCGCAGTTGGAACGCTCGAACGCAGGCTTCGGTCTGTTCGTCGTACTTTTCAGATCGCGGCACGTCATAGCCGATATCCGCGAGCATGGATTGCATCCGGCTGACTGATTTGCCCGCGTCTCTGCGCGATAGTCCGCGGCCGATCAAATCAGGCTCTTTATCGATTTTGGCCTTCGCGTCCGAATTCGACGAAAATGTGGGATTGGCTTGTGGGCATAGCCCAATCCCGGCTCGTGCCAGCCGTTCCCATGGAAAATGTTCGCCTGGATCTTGTTTGCGCATCGGCGCGATATCCGAGTGACCGACAATCCGGCTGTCTGGAATTTCCCAGCGCTCAAGAATGCCCGTGCACAGCTCTATAAGCGCCTCGATCTGCACCTCTGGATAAGGCGGTAGGACATTGCCCTCGAGCGGCCAGTCATGTCCACCATTGACGATTTCAATCCCGATTGACCGCGAATTCAGATCCTCGTCGCCCTGCCATTTCGAAACGCCGGCATGCCAGGCCCGCTTGTCCTCACCCACGAGCTGCACCACCCGGCCATCTTCCCAAAGCATGTAATGCGCCGAGACGCCTGCCGCTTCATCTCGCATGCGATCCAGCGCTGATTGCCCGGTTTCCATTCCGGTATAATGAAGAACGAGCATATCGATCGGATGCTTGCGATCGTTGAAATTCGGACTGGGTAGCGCCTCGATCTTCATTCCTTGATGCCCCTCACTTTGTCACCCAACGCCGCTTCGGGCATAACCCTATTCGGTCGGATGAGGATCACAAAAACACCGCCCAGCGAAATCGCAGCCCCAACCACCAATTGCAGCGTCAACACTTCCCCGAGCAAAACAACGCTGAGCACGACACCCCAGATCGGTGTCATCAGCGTGAGTGGAGACAGCAGAGAAATATCGTACTTCTTGATCAGCGTGTAAAAGCCGCCATGTCCGAACACGCTTACACCGAGGACTGCAAATGCAGTTGCCGCCCAGACGAGCCAGCCACCCTCAATAAACGAGGCCCAACCATTCTGCTCCCCTTCGATCAGACCCGAGACTGCGAACAGAGGCGCGAAGCTGAACAGGCCGATCCAGGCCTGCATTTGCAAAGCGCTGATCGACGGCATCCGCTTCATCAGGATCCCGGCGCCGGAGGCAATCAGGGCGGCCAAGACCACATAGAGCAATCCAAACGTCAGCTGGAAGGTTTGAGGATCAACAGCAATCAGGAGGGCGCCGGCAAAGGCAAGCATGATCCCTAACCCGCGACGCCAACCGACGGTCTCGCCCAGGAAGGCCATACTCATGAGCGTCGAGAACGGCACGCCGAGCTGGCCGACAACCGACACGGAACTCGCTTCCGCGTTGGCGAGACCTAGAAACAGGAACGCGAAATGAACTGCGCCCATACCCATTGCAATCAGGAACAGGGTTCCGAGGTTTTTTGGGATGGGCCTCAGGAACCAGAACAGGACCAGGGCAACGCCCGCAAATCTCAAACCGGCAAAAAATAGGGGCGGTACGCCCGCTTCCGCCACCACCCAGCGTGTGACCACCAGATTGAGGCCCCAAACGAAGCAAACGGCAGCGAGCAGGATGAAATCGCGAAAGCTCATGTCATCGCCCTATCAGGCTTTCCGGACATGTCCATCACGCATTCTCGGGCAACAAGGCTTCGAGATTCTCAAGCCGATCAGCCTCCGCTGAGGGTTTGTCCCAGCGTATCCGATTGATCCGCGGAAACCGCATGGCGAGTCCTGATTTGTGACGTGGGCTGCGTTGTAGGCCTTCGAACGCCACTTCGAGAACAAGGCCGAGATCTTTGGTCGCCGTAACAGACCGAACCGGTCCAAACCGCTCGATCGTGTTGTCCCGCACGAACTTGTCGAGCTGTTTCAACTCTTCATCAGTAAACCCGAAATACGCCTTACCAACGGGCGTGAGCTGGTCGGCGCCATCGACGTCGCGCCAAACACCGAATGTGAAGTCAGAATAGATGCTCGACCGCTTCCCATGTCCACGCTGGGCATAGAGCAGGACCGCGTCGATCAAGAACGGATCGCGCTTCCATTTGAACCACGGCCCTTTCGGTCGGCCCGCTTCATAGACGCTGTCCCAACGTTTTAACATGAGGCCTTCGATTTCGGGAGCCGGCGGCGAGTTGCGAGCCTCTTCAAGCGCTGAAATCGACGTCACTTCGACCAAAGGCGACAAGTCTATGCGATCGGTTTCCAGACCTGAGACAAAGGCTTCCAGACGGGCGCGGCGTTGCTTGAATCTCAAAGCGCGAAGGTCTTCGTTTCCATCCACAAGAAGATCGTAGACGCGGATAAAAGCAGGGCGCGCATCCATCTGTTTCTTGCTCACGGTCTTTCGATTGAGCCGTTGCTGTAACTCATTAAATGGCGCCGTCCCGCCATCCGGGGCCCGCACCAGCAGTTCGCCGTCCAGCGCCGCATCGAAGCTCATCGCCGCGAGCACGTCGGGGAAAGTATGGCTGATATCGTCGCCGGTGCGCGTATAGATCCGGCGGTTCTCTCCCTCAGCAACGGCCTGCACGCGGATCCCGTCATACTTCCACTCGGCGGCGAAATGTTCGGCCGTGATGAGTTCAGGATCGACGGCGTCCGGATTGTCGCGATCTTTCTTTGCAACCAATGGATGCGCCAGCATGACCGGTCGAAATGGGGCCGCAATATCAGGTTCAGGTTTGGTCGCATCACCGTCAAGCCAAGCAAACAGGCTGAGATATGGAGGCTCCAACCCATGCCAGATTTCTTCAACCTCGCTAGCTTCAACGGCGCCAAATTGCGCAGCGGCGACTTTTGCGAGGCGCGCTGAGACGCCGATCCGCAATCCCCCGGTGACCAGCTTGAGCAGTGCCCAGCGTCCGCGCGAGTCCAGCGCGTTGAGCCAACCCTCAATCAATCGCTCGCCCTGCGCCTTAGTGGCGTCGGAAAGCTGTTCGACGACTTCGGTCAAACTGGGATCACGGTTCGCACCATGCTGGGCTGGCCAGATCAAGCTCACCGTATCGGCGAGGTCACCGACATAATCATAAGACAGGCGGAACAGCTCGTGGTCGACTTTGCTTTCTGCCAGCCGGCGTATCAGCCCGGCTTTAACGCCAGGCAATTCAATTTCATTGGTGAGCGCCGCCAGCGCCCATCCGCGCTCGGGATCGGGCTGCTTGGCGAAAAAATCTGCGATCAGCGCGAGTTTGCCGTTGCGCGATGGCGTCAGCAGCAGGCGTTCGAGAAGATTCGCGAAGGCTTCCATGCAAGCTGATATGGCGCGGCGAAGAAAGAGGGTCCAGCGCTTTTAAGTCAGGTGCTCGGCATGGCCAAAAGGTGAGACTTGGTTTCTGTACCTTCCCGAAGACACCTGCGCAGGCAGGTGCCCAAGGAGCGACTTTGCGTTCTGGGTGCATCGGGCGTTTCGTCCATGGATACCTGCCTGCGCAGGTATCGCCGGGAGACTTGATCGAAGCACCAAGCGCAAATCGCACGCCCAAATTGCCGTAAGGTCAACTCTGTGCTACGGTTCTTTCAGTAGGAAGCGGCTTCGCCAGTCCGCTCAGGCTTTCAAAGCCACGTATAGTACCTTAAACGAGACCAAAGACTGCACGCGGACTGGCCGCTTTCACTGCCTCTCCTTTCCAGGAACAGCTCTTACGTCTCTAGTACCCGTCCGCATTTCCATCCTTGCGCATTTCGGTCGCTGCGATCCAGGCGCCGCTTTGGAAGTCGCGCATGATTGCTTGATAGCCGCCGCCATTAGCCCGGCAGCATTCGACCGTATGACCGCGACGTTCGAGCTCAGCGCGCGCTTCGACCGGGATTCCACTTTCCAGGTGAATGACACCCATATCGTTTTCGCAGGCATCTCCGTTCAAATCATCGGTTGGCTCGCAGCCGCCGCGATGTTCCCAGCGCGCGGCATCGCCCGCTTCTTGAAGGCCCATATCGAAGTCAACAAGATTGAGAATGACCTGAACGTGGCCTTGTGGCTGCATACCCCCACCCATCAGGCCGAAGCTTAGCCACGGCTCATATGGACACGCGAGTTCGGGCGCGATCGCGCGGACCTGGCATCCCGGCATATCTTTCTTGAACGCAAAGGCCGGAATGATCGTGTGGAAAGGCCGCTTGCCGGGCTCAAACACATTCGGGTGCTCCGGGTCGAGGCTAAACAGCTGACCTCGGTCCTGGAACATGAAGCCAAGCCCATCTGCGACCAGGCCTGACCCCATGCCGCGATAATTGGACTGGATCAGAGAGACCATCATGCCGTCCTTGTCGGTGACGGTGAGATAGGTCGTATCGCCGTCTTCAAGCTTGGCATCAGCGTCCGCATAGCCCGGCGCGGGAGGAGCCATAGCGGTTGAGAGATCGATGCTTTCTCCGCGCGCAGCATTGTAACCCGGGCGAATGAAGACGTTGGGATCGATGCCACTAAACGCGTCATCAGCATACCCTGCCGCACGGTCCGCAAAGGCCAAACGCTTCGCTTCAACTTGCGCCATCAAGCTGTCGGCGGAACCATACCCCATTTCACGCAGGTCAAACCGCTCCAGCATTTGCAGCATTTGCAAAGCCGCGACGCCTTGTGTGTTCGGGCCAAGCTCGCACAATTTTACCAACTCGCGATACTCGACACAGAGCGGCTCAACCCACTCGCCATCATGCGCAGCGAAATCCTCGAAGCGGAGATAGCCATCTATGCGCTCGAAATAGTCACCCATGGTGCGGGCGATCTCGCCGGTATAAAAATCCTCCGGTCCGGCATAGGCGATCCGTTCCAGCGTATCGGCGAGGTCCGGATTGCGAAACAGAGATCCTTCGACCGGGGTTGGCGAGAAATAGGTCTTCTTCGCATTGTCATACTCTTCCAGCATGCCGCTCTCTGCGGCGGGGCCGAACCGGCGCGGACCGAACTGCCAGTAATAGGCGATAACTTCCGGGATCGGCGCCCCATCGCGCGCATACCGAATGGTAGGCTCCATCAGTGTGTTGAAGGTCAGTCGCCCGAACCGCTCATGCAGCGCGCCCCAGGCTTCGACTGTTCCTGGCACCGTGACAGGCGACGCACCAAAGGGCGGGATCTCTTCACCTTCCATGAATTGATCCGCTTTGGCCTGCATGTCTGCGAGCGTCGCGCCCATGGGAGAGCGGCCAGAGCCATTATAGCCGTAAAGCTGATTGGTCTTCGGGTCCCAGACGATCGCATAGAGATCGCCGCCAATGCCATTCCCTGTCGGCTCGACGAGGCCGAGCATCGCATTGGCCGCGATCGCCGCGTCCATGGCGGTGCCGCCTCGCTTCATGATGTCGAGCGCCGTCTGCGTGGCGAGCGGATGCGCCGTCGCCGCGGCCGCATTGGGGGCGACAACCGCAGAGCGCGTCCCAAGTGCGCGGCCGGACGGTTGGCGATCCCCCGGCCCAAGGATAGGCTCAGCCACGACTTCTGGCGCCGTTGCCAGGGCCTGCATCTGAGGTTTGACGGAAGGCGCATCCGCCACTTGCGTTTGGATCGTCACGCAAGCGCTAATCCCGAGCGCGAGTGTCCCTACCAGCATTGATCGTTTCAGCATGTCTTGTCTCACCCTCAACTGTTTGAGGACGAACTTAACGCGCTTCTCTGGCTTGGCGAGTCACGAAGCTGTGGGAATGGATTGTATCAAACCCTCAAGCATAGCTGACCACCTCATACTCGATGCCGTCATGGTCATGAAAGTAAAACCGGCTGCCCGGCTCATAGGTCTGATGGCTGTGGGTTTTGAATCCATATTCCAAGATGCGCTTTTCTGCGGCGGCGAGATCGTCGACGAGAATACCGATATGGTTCACCGCGCCAGCCAAGCGATAATTCTCGTTTTCGTCCAGCGTTCTTGGTTTGCCGACACTGTAGAGCGCAACATAATCGCTTTCATTGCCGACATGAACTGAGCGTCCTCCGTGAATAGAGTCCCCACTCCATCGCACATTCCATCCGAAAAGATCACTCAGCATGCCGGCGGTCTTATCGGGGTCGCTCACCGTCATATTGATGTGTTCGAGAATAGCTTTTGACATCTTTGTCTCCTTCATTTGATTGATTGGAGATCCTCGTGTAATTCCTAAACCTAAGTTTAGGTCAAGCTTTTTCTGGAGAAAAAATTATGGCAGTGAAACGCGGGTTTTCGATTGGTGATCTTGCAAGTCGGACGGGGTTGTCTGTGTCGGCGATCAGGTTTTACGAAAAGAAAGGTCTGATCACGCCGGATCGAAATGCAGGAAATCAACGCCGTTATGAAGGCGCCGACATTCGCCGCCTGTCCTTCATCCTGATCGCTCAACAGATTGGATTGTCGATTGAGCAGATCAAAGAGGTCATGGCGCAGCTGCCCGATGGCCGTACGCCGACCAAAGCGGACTGGAGTAAGATCAGTCGAAAGTTTCGCAAAACCCTGGACGACCGCATCGCCATGATGGAACGGATGCGCGATCGCCTGGACGGCTGCATTGGTTGCGGTTGTCTCTCGTTGAAGGCCTGCCAGCTTTACAATCCTGACGATCAAGCGCGGAGGCTTGGCGTCGGTCCGCGTTATGTTGTCAGTGATGCGCGCTAGCTGTAGCGCGCCTGAATAGCGGCCCACACAGCTCGCAAGCCGCAAGCTGCGCCGCCAGCTGGACGGCCATACTTGCTCTCTCGCCAGGCCCAGACATCAAGGTGCACCCAGGATTTCGCATCGACGAATTGCTTCAGGAAGATTGCTGCCGTTATTGATCCGGCCATACCGCCGGAAGCGCTGTTCACCAGGTCGGCAATCGGGCTCTTCAGCATCGATTTGTAAGGCGCCCATAGCGGCATCCGCCAAGCTGGATCGCCGCTCTCCGAGGCCCCGTTCGAGATATCCGCAGCGAGCTGATCATCGTCCGTATAGAAAGGGGCGAGTTCGGGACCCAAGGCAACGCGAGCGGCGCCGGTCAGGGTTGCAAAATCGATCAGCAGTTCGGGATCTTCCTCGCTCGCGCGCGTCAGGGCGTCGCCCAGAATGAGGCGCCCCTCAGCGTCTGTATTGTCGATTTCAACGCTCAGGCCTTTGCGGCTTGAGAGGACATCGCCCGGGCGGAAAGCGTTTCCGGCAATCGCATTCTCAACGGCGGGAACATAGAGCTTCAAATGAACCGGAAGATTGGCGCCCATGACTAGTTCGGCCAAGGCGATCGCATGCGCGGCGCCGCCCATATCCTTTTTCATCAGGCGCATGTAGTTGCCCGTCTTGAGGTTCAGGCCGCCCGTATCAAAGGCAACCCCTTTGCCAACGATGGCGACCTGCGGGTGCTTTTCGTCGCCCCAGCTCAATTCCATAATTCTCGGCGCTTCCGGGCCCGCGCGCCCCACCGCATGCACCATTGGGTAGTTTTGCTCCAGCAGGGCGTCGCCAATCACCGTTTGAAGCATCGCCCCGTGTCGTTCAGCCAAGGCACTGATTGTGCCCTGAATTTCCGGCGGCCCCATGTCTTCCGCGGGCGTGTTGACCAAATCGCGCAAGCGGTCGACGGCTAACGCCTCCCTAACCATGGCTTCACCCGCCGCATCTTCGCCAACGATCAGACGTGGAGGATCGGCTTTTTCGCTGAGATACCGATCAAACCGATAAGCTCCATCAGCCCAACCCGCCGCAATGTGTGCCAATGGATATCCGCCGTCGCGGGAAATCTCAAAATCTGCAGCAGGCAAGTTCGAAGACAAAGCTGCGAGGGCCAGGCCATCGGTTCCCGCGCCGAGACCGCCGAGTACGTCGACAATTTGCCCGTCTTCATCCGCGCGAAGAACGTATTGGCCAGCTCCCCCCTTGAATCCATTGGCTTTTGCCAGCGCCGCCAGGGGGGCAGGTATGCCAGATGTCTGCTGATCATCGCCCCAATCATCTGACGAAAACAGATAGAGCTTGGCTGGCGCGTCAGCTGAGGCGATCAAAGCAGAGTGTTGAGGCATCTTAATTTCCGTACAAGTTAATATCAGCGCCAGTTTTGTTAACCTGATCTTGACCAGGTCACTGGCATGTTCGCTCCACTTACAGCCTTGGAGCCTGCAAAATGTCCAGAGCCACTACTGTTAAACGCATTCTTCCCGGCCTCGCTCTGATCGCGATGGCAGGTTGCGCAACAACAGATGCTGCCGAGCCCTTGTCGGTGGAAGAGGCAGCCTATCAAGAGGCGATTGAGCAAGCGCTTGAGCCCGCCTCCGCTGAACAAATCGCCCAGGCTGAACGGTCAGACCCAATCACGCGCGCGAATTTCTGGTCGAACGAGTATCAGAAGAACGCCGCAGACCTGTCCACCACAGTCTCGTTTATGCGCGCCCTGCGCCAGATCGGGAGTCACGAACGCGTTGTCGAAGTGGCTACGACCGCACTGCCCATTCATCCGAACCGCTATGAAATCTATCTGGAACTCGGCCGATCATATCTAGCGGACAACAAGCCAACAGAAGCGGCGCAGGCATTTGTACGCAGCGCCGACTTTGCCCCGGAGACTGAGGCAGCACCTTTGGCCGCGCTTGGTTTGGCTTTCGATCGACTGGAAAACCATGTGCAAGCACAGGAAGCCTACGAGATCGCACTGCAACGCCAGCCAGATCGAGTGTCGACACTTTCTAACTACGGCCTATCACTGGCTTTGACGGGGCAACTGCAACAGGCCGAGGCCGCGCTGCGAAAAGCCGTCGATCAACCAGGCGCCGACGTGCGCGTCAGACAGAATCTGGCCCTTGTTCTGGGGCTGCAGGGCCGTTTTGATGAGATGGCGGCCGTCGATCCGACAGCGCCAACCCGCAGCGTCGAGGCCAATCAGAATGTGTTGCGCCAGATGGTTATGCCAACACGAAACTATGACAGCTTGCAAAGCCTCGACGAGGTCATCTCTGACCTGCAAAGCGCGCCCCGCCCGTCCGAGCCGATGCCGGACCTGAATGAAGCGAACGTTTCATCTGAAGCCATGTCAGAACCAGGCGCGCGGGAAATTGCCGGCGCTCCGGACTCTGAGCCGGCCGTGACGCTCCGCCCGAAACTGCGCGGCGCGCAAGACGGCTAAACTCAAATTTGAAGTTGTTTGCTGGCTGGGGTTTTAAGTGGTCCCGGGTGGTTTAGCCGTTCTCGGCCTGCATCCGCATGACCTTGATGACGGCTGGTCCGAGAACCACCAGGAACAGAACCGGCAGGAAGAACAGGATCATTGGAACTGTCAGCTGGGCAGGTAGCGCCGCGGCTTTTTTCTCCGCCGCCTGCATCCGCATTTCACGGTTTTCCTTCGACATCACGCGCAGCGCGTCGCCAAGTGGTGTACCATAGCGCTCAGCCTGAACCAGAGCCATGGTGACAGCTTTTACCCCTTCATGGCCCGTCCGGCGCGCGAGGTTTTCGTACGCCATGCGGCGCTCTTGCAGGTAAGACAATTCAGCCGTTGTGAGCTGTAGCTCTTCAGCAAGTTCCGAAGATGCCGTGCCGATTTCCGCGCCGACTTTGGCAAAGGCCATCTCGATCGACATGCCGGATTCAACGCAGATCAACATCATGTCCAAGGCATCCGGAAATGCTTGCATGATCGATTGTTGGCGTTTCTGCGCGATATTCCCGACATAGAGGTTGGGTGCATAGAACCCGATCGCAGCGCCAAAGATGATCGACCCATACTTCATCGCCGGAGACAGATCGTGGTCATTGACGAAGAAGATGTAGATGAACACGGCAAGCGCGCCGACGATCGGCAGGAGGAACCGGCAGAAGTAGAAAATCGTCAATGGCCGTGGGCCACGCAGGCCCGCTTGCTCCAGCTTGTTCGCAATGTTTGGATCCTCCAGCATGGTCTGGAGATCGAGCTTCTTGGTAATGTCGGAAATTGCGCCTTTAGATTCGCGCTTGATACCTTTTTGCTCGAGCTGAGCTCGGCTCGCCCGGCGCAGTTTCTCGCGCTGCGAAGACACTTGCTTGAGACGCGTTTCGAGCTTGTCGCCTTTCAGCGCAGGCAACATCACGCCGACAATGGTCATGAACATGGCCACAGCCACCACCATGGACAACAGGGTGGCGGGATCACTCAAAGATGTCGCAAAATTGCCCAACGCAAACCCCTAGAAATCAAAGCTGATCATTTTGCGCATCACAGTGATGCCGATGGCGTAAAGACAGAAGCCGACGAATAGAACGGTATGGCCGCCGGAACTGGTGAACAGCTCCATGATGTAAGATGGCGTCGTGAGGTAGACCATGAATCCCACAGCGAACGGCAGGCAGCCGATAATACCTGCGGACGCTTTGGCTTCAGCGGATAGCGCCTTGATCTTCTCGCGCATCATTTTCCGCGAGCGAATAACCAGTGACAGGTTCCCCAGCGCTTCAGACAGGTTACCACCTGCTTTGGCCTGGATGCTGAGCACAATCACGAAGAAGTTCACTTCTGACAGCGGTACGCGCTTGTAGAATTGCTGCAACGAGCGTTCTGTGGTCGTGCCCATTTGCAGATTGTCGCAGAGCAATTGGAATTCAGGGCCAAGCGGTGCCGGGCTTTCGCGCGCGATGATACGAAGGCACTCGTTCAAGGGCAGGCCGGACTTTACACCGCGAACAATAATATCGATCCCGTCAGCGAACTGATTCATAAGCTTCTTGTTCCGACCCTTTGTCAGGAAATTCAGAACAAATCGCGGCAGGCCGAAGCCGCCAACGAAGCCAGCTGCAGCAATCGTCAGAGGGCGGGATTTGAACTCAAAACCCAGGATCATTGGCGGGCCATCCGCGCCGGAATACCAGGCACCGAAAGCGGCCATCGCCCCGAGAATGACAGAAATGATCCAGAACATTTGCGCCGGCATTTCCAATCCAGCCTGGTCGATTTTCGACTGGATATCGTTCGCCATCAGGGACTGACGGCGCTTCTCGTCCTGCTCGCGCAACTTCTTGAGCATTTGTTGCGTTTGCTTTTTCCGAGCGGCGTTCGGATCGTTTCGGTCGCGGCGGCCGCCAGTAGATTCACCCGCAGCCAGCTGGCGCGCCCGCTTCGACGCTTTTTCAGACTCACCATTGCTGGTTAAGGCAAGGCCCAGCCCGGCAATACACAGAAATGCCAGACCGCCAATTACATAGATCAGAAGGTCGCCGCTGAGATCCATACCCTACTCCAACTGGTCCAGAGCCGTCGCGAGATCTCGCTCGAGATTATAGTATTGTGCACGTTCCCAGAATTTCGGGCGACCAATACCGGTGCCACGATGACGACCAATGATTTTGCCATCGTCGTCTTCACCTTCAATCTCGTATTTCAGGATGTCCTGGAGCACGATTGTATCGCCTTCCAGACCCATAACTTCGGTGACGCCCATAATCCGGCGAGACCCGTCGCGGAGACGCGAGGCCTGAACAACAACGTCGACCGAGCCGACAATCATCTCACGAATGGTTTTCGCTGGCAGGCTGAACCCGCCCATGGTGATCATGGATTCAACCCGCGACAGGGCTTCCCGAGGGCTGTTGGCGTGCAGCGTACCCATCGAGCCGTCGTGGCCCGTGTTCATAGCCTGCAGCAAGTCAAACGCCTCTGGTCCACGAACCTCACCCACAATGATCCGTTCCGGACGCATACGCAGACAGTTCTTCACGAGATCACGCATGGTAATCGCGCCAGAGCCCTCAATATTCGGGGGACGCGTTTCCAGACGCACAACGTGTGGCTGTTGTAGCTGAAGTTCGGCGGAGTCTTCACATGTGATCACGCGCTCGCCGGGCTCGATAAACCCGGTCAAACAGTTGAGCAGCGTAGTCTTACCGGACCCCGTACCGCCGGAAATCAGGATGTTACAACGCGAATGACCAATGATCCGCAGAATTTCAGCGCCTGATTCCGAAATGGACTTGAAGTTCACCAGGTCCTGGAGTCTCAGCTTGTCCTTTTTAAACTTACGAATGGTCAGCGCCGGCCCATCAATCGAGAGGGGCGGGGCAATTACGTTCACACGCGAGCCATCCAGCAAACGCGCGTCACAGATCGGGCTCGCATCATCGACCCGGCGACCAACCTGGCTCACGATCCGCTGACAGATGTTCATCAGCTGTGCATTGTCACGGAAACGGATATTAGTACGCTCGATCTTGCCGTCGACTTCGATGTAGCAAGTGTCCGCGCCATTCACCATGATATCGGCAATGTCATCGCGTGCGAGCAATGGCTCCAAAGGTCCGTAACCGAGGACGTCATTACAGATATCGTCGAGAAGGTGCTCCTGCTCGGAGATCGACATGACGACGTTTTTGATCGCGATGATTTCAACCACGATGTCGCGGATCTCTTCCCGCGCGCTTTCCTGGTCCAGTTGCGCCAATTGCCCCAGATCGATCGTGTCGATCAGCGCATTGAAAATCGTGGTCTTGGTCGCGTAATACTCTTCGGACCGGTCATTGACCTTGGTGACCGTCTCCTGGTGTTCAGCAGCCGCTGGCGGCTTCAGCGCAGCCGGTTTCGGCTTTTCCTTCGCCTCATCCGGCATAGGCGGAGGCGGTGCAGCCTTCTTCTCTGCAGCTGGCTTGGGAGCCGGCGCCGCTGGTTTGGGCGCGGCAGGCATAGTGGGGCGCGCGGCAGGACTTGCCGGTTGTGCTGCGCCTGAACGTTTGCCAAATGCCATGGAAAGCCTCTTCTAAGTCTTTACTTCCCGAGCAGCTTGCTCAGGAGAGATTTCTGTTGAACCATGACATCGCGGCCGGTGAGCTCACTGGCCAGCTGGTCGATCGAAATCGATGCGTCCGCGGATGCATTGGTTTCGGAAATCATTTGTCCATTATTGGATGCGGTACCGAACAATTGCGGATCGAAAGGCAGAACGATGGAGGGCTCTACATCGATCGCTGCGGCAAAGTCCTTGGTCGGAATCTCCGGACGCTTTGGCACGCCCATCATGTTCAGAACGAGCTTCGGCGCCGCGTCATTTGGACGTTTGGACGTTAGCTCATCGATCATGTTTTTACCATTTCGCAGAGATGCGAGGTCTGGCTGACAGATCAGAATGACCTCATCAGAGCTTAGCAGCGTCTGATAAGTCCACTCATTCCAGGCGTGCGGAAGGTCGAGTACGACGAACGGCATCACGCGCCGAACCGTATCTACAATCGTTGTGTAGGAATGCGCCGGAATATCCATGATCTGGGCGACAGTCGCCGGCGCCGTGAACAGCGACAGGCGATCTGTGACCTTAGACAAAAGCTTGGATACAACTGCGTCATCAACACGTTCCGGAGCCAGCAAGGCGTCCGCAACGGTTTGCTGGTTCTCATGATTGAAGTCGAGCGCAGTCGTTCCGAACGACAGATCAAGGTCGATCAGCGCGGTATTGACGTGCGTACTCTCTGACAATGCCCAAGCCAGGTTGTGAGAAATCGTCGAGGCGCCGACGCCGCCCTTGGCGCCGATGACTGCAATCGATTTTCCGACAAACGGAGCGTCCGGATCGGCAAAAAGCTGGCTGATCGAACGGACGATTTGAACTGGCGCGACAGGTGGCACAAGATACTCGCTGACGCCGCGCGCCATGAGCTGTCGATAAAGGCCAATGTCGTTGGTGCTACCGATCACCATGACCTGAACGCCTTCATCACAGTGTGAGGCGAGCTCATCAATCTGGGCAATCATCGTTGCATTGGAAGCAGACGATTCCAGAATAAGCAGATTAGGCGTCGTGTTCTCAGCCAGGTAACCGATGGCAGCTTCCAGACCGCCTTCCATGGTCGAAACATTTGCTTGCGTCATGCGCCGATCATTGGCGACGGCTTCCATAAGCTGCGTGGTCCGGCTGGTCTCGCAAAACGCAATCGCAGAAATCGCCGGAATGGCGCGATAGCCACCTTCTTCATGATCCGAATAGACAATTGGCGCTGGCTCTTGAAGCGGATCTTCCGGTTCGAACTCATCGAGCTCCTTCATCGGAGGATCGAGATCGACATCCTCGATCTCTGCGCCCTCATCGAGCACAGTCGCCAGCGCAGAATCGAAATCGTCTTCGAATTCCATTTCGAATTCGTCTTCGAAAAGTGCGTTATCGTTCGACATCTACTTCACTCCCCGTGAAATCTCACAAGTTTAGTTCACAGCCGTTGAAACGACTGCCGATTCGGCATCGGTTCGCACCGCTGCACTAGATTCGCCGTTCCGCCACATCTCAAGCTGGCGGCTACGACGATCGAGATCGCCCTCATCAAGATCGCGTCCACCGAGCAAGTCGGAAGGTTCTGCAATCATCGCCGCCATGTTCGTGCGCACAGCGCAGCCAAGCGACGGCAAATCGCTGTTTGAGACAGCATTGGCGAAATCAATTTGGGCGAGCGACGTACATTTTGGCGCGACCGCCTTATAGGTCTTGAACGCCATCACGATTGGCGTCGAGGAGCGCCCGTTTGTATCATAAGATGCACCGAGCAGGTTTTCATACCCGACACCAGCTTCCCATGCGAGCTGGCGCAATTCCGCGACAGCGCCCACGGCAAGCTGTGGATTACTGGCATTGTGCGGCATCGAAATCACCAGCGGACCATGACCGACATCTGTATAGGTATCGAGAAAACCGCGCACTTTCATCAGCTCTTCAACACGTAGCTGAGTGTCGCGGACATCCATCTGAACTTCGAGGTATTCCGTATGCTGAGTAACCCCGATCGCATTGCGATCGAGTGTTGTACCTGTGTAATATTCAGCTGGCACATTGCCGGAAGATCCGTTGGACTGGCATCCAGCGATCATCAAGGCTCCGGAAAGTGCAGCGCCGATGAGAAGGTGTTTCTTGGACATCATAACCTCACTTATTCCTCAATAAACCCGACCGGAGCCGTGTAGTTTTCTTTCGACAAGCCTTTACCTGGCTCCGCATACTGAGCATTCAGCTTACCGAAGAAAATTGTTTGCGGGTCAGATGCATTGACGAAACCGTCGGCTGGCGTTTTCAATTCGTCTTTCTTCGCAGGGTCGACCAGATACGGCGTGATGATCACAACCATTTCGGTCTCCTCATTGATGAAATCCCGAGATTGAAACAGGGACCCGATCACTGGCAGCTTTTTAATGCCAGGCAGTTGGTCAATGGTCTGACGAGACCGCGACTGGATCAAGCCAGCAAGCATCGTCGATCCGCCTGATGGCAGCTCAACCACACTCTCAGCGCGGCGCACTGTAAGCGAAGGAATTGTCAGCGTTTGCGCGGTGACAACGTTACCGTCAGCCGTGATACCCGCTACCGATTGCCCCTGAAACGCACCTTGGTTGGATAGCTCGGAAATCTCGGTTGAGACTTTCAACGAAATCCGGCCTTCCGAAAGTACCACGGGTGTAAACGCGAGGCCAACACCGAAAGGCTTGAACTCGATGCCGATCCGGCCTTCTTCGTCTTGTGAAACGGGAACCGGGAACTCACCACCGGCGAGGAATTTCGCACTCTCTCCAGAGACCGCCATAATATTCGGCTCGGCCAGCGTACGAACGATGCCAACCCGCTCCAGCGCATCAAACTTGGCGCCCAGCGAAGATTGGGCCGTGCCGCCAACAAAGTTGGTGTAGCCAACCTCAGATGAAAGCCCGCCTAGCGATCCTCCGGCAATGTTGAACGTATTGGAGCTCGAAACCTGGAAGCGGTTTGAAAAAGGACCAACGCCTTGCTGGGTTAGTGTCGGAACCCCTACGCCTACATCATTGAGCAGACCTGTGTCGGGGTCGAAAAACACGCCGGTTACATCGCTGACGGCGTCAAGATCCGTCGGAATAAA
Source organism: Hyphomonadaceae bacterium (assembly GCA_043513745.1). Lineage (GTDB taxonomy): Bacteria > Pseudomonadota > Alphaproteobacteria > Caulobacterales > Hyphomonadaceae > Henriciella. The sequence goes on along the minus strand of CP121341.1, from coordinate 1,941,035 downwards.
TGTCGACAGAGCTTGTTGCAATGATTGACTCGCGAAGTCGCCAAAGTTGGTCGTGCCGGTCAGATTGATGCCGAGCTGTTTGACGACTGTGCGCTGCATTTCAACGATGCGCACTTCCAACATGACCTGGTCCTTGGCGCGAACAGACATCATGTTGACGACGCCAGAGGCGTCTCCAGTCGGCGAATAGGTCGTGACCAGGCGCATGACCTGATCAGATTGAATCAGGCTGTCGACGGTGCCCGACACGACCAGATTGGAGTTGGCACTTTCAACAGTGACTCGCGCGTTTGGAACGTAGCGCTTGATCATATCGTTGATCACCGCTGTGTCCTGGTCCACGGTGATCTCCAGGTTGATCAGCGGGCGTCCGTCGGGGCCGAAGACAAAGGCGTTTGTCTGGCCCACCTGTACCCCACGAAAAATGATCCGCCGCGCGGTTTGAACCGTCGCGTCGGCGATCTCGGGATTGGTGATGATGACGTCTGACGCTGACCGATCCAGATCGATCACGATCGATTTATTGGTCCCCAGTTTCACAACGCGCGTAACCCCGGTTTCACCGGGATCAAGCGAGCTGACACCCATAGGGTTTTCAGTGATCTGAACCTGCGCGAGTGCGCTGCCCGCTGGGATCATGCCCAGCGCCAACGTCAGGGTTGCGCCCTTCAGGATTGGCGATATGCGCTTCATCAGGTGCCCCCCGCCTCAACTTTGTTGCTGCGATAAATCATGACTTTGCTCGATCCGCTGCGAACGCGATCCAGCGAGTCCACATCGGCGAGAGCCTGTCCTTCATTGAAGCCAGCATCTGCAACACTACGCAATGTCAGAGAGAGCTCACCCACACGGGCGGCCCGGGCGAGCAATTCCGCCTGGCCCTGGGTCAGCTCCATTGTGGCGGTCGAGCCGGTCAGAGTCGGGATGCCATCGACATCGCCAAAAGTCTGATCGATGGCGAGCACGCGGCCGTTTTCCAGAATGGTGGTCGTCACCATGATTGGCGGCGCATCTTCGTCCACGCCGACCTGCTCAACTTGTTCTGTGAGGATAATGTCCACGCGGTCATCTGGCAGGATGAAGCCGGCTGATGCAGACTCAGGTGAAATTTCAACGGTCATCGCGCGCTTGCCGGGGCTAAGCAGCGCCGCCATGAAGCCCGTCTCGCCTTTTTGGACGATTTTCTGCGGCATGATTGGCTCGTCCGCATACATCGCGGCGCGAACGACGCTTCCTGTCAGGGTTTCCATCGCGTCCGGCGCAAAGTCTTGCGTGAAGTAGGCTGGGTTGATGGTGGCTTCCGGCCAGTTCGCCCACTTGAAATCATCGGGGGTCAGCAAAGTACCAACGCGAAGATCCCCCCTCGCGACGAGCACTTTTTGCTGAGACACTTCAACCTCGACAATTCGTTCGACAGTCTCGGTAGGACCCTCGACAACTGTGGGTTGTTGGCTGGCAATGTTGCGGACCAGGAACGCAGCGAGGCCGGCGGCAACCAGCGCAACTGCGAGAATGATGAGTCGCATCGGAGACATGAAAGAGCCCTTTTTACCTACCAGGCCCCTCAGAATACGGAGGCCATTCCTCCGCAATATTCCATGTCTAAGCTAAAGCATGGTTAACTGAATCGGGCGATTTGGCTTAAGAAATCAGTAAGAAGTGGTGACGCTGGAGCGGCATAAAACGCGCCCGCGGTGATCGCCACACCATACGGAATTCCTTTGCGGTCTTCGAAAGTTGCAACCCCAAATCCAGGGGTCACGCCACGAGGGACTAGCCCGCGCAACATCACGATTACGATGGTCAGAACGCCGCCAGCCATTGCAGTTGCAACTAGAAATGGAACCGCGCCTGCAGGCCCGAGCCAAAGCATTGCAGCCGGGATGAACTTCGCATCGCCGCCGCCATAGACGCCCAGAAAGAACAAGCCGACAGATACGATGAATGCAATCGCGCCGACAATCAGGTGAGAGCCAGCGACGTCCCAGCCCGGCGCTGCGATGATCGCGGCGGGCACGAACAAGAAGGCAAGCCATCCATTCAGCCAGTTCGGTATCGTCAGAGTTTCAATATCGATCAGGGCGGCAAATAGGCAAAGTGCAAAAAAGCCAGCGGCAAACAGGGTGAGGATCATTCGAACGGTCCTTGGAAACTGTGATTGAGTTTCTGCATACAGCAAAGGGTTTAAGGATCACTTGACGGGTCAAATGAAAGAAGCCGCCGGGCGAACCCGACGGCTTCAAGCCAATTACTTGGCCTACCTTGCGGTAAAGTCTTATGCCATTTGGTCGGCGACTTTTTGGAAGGTAGAAGAGGTGTTAGAACCAAGAGCGGTCACAGCACCGATGATCGCAACAGCGATCAGAGCAGCGATGAGACCATACTCGATGGCAGTAGCACCAGATTCATTCTTGAAAAAATTACGCATTGGAAACTCCCACTATGCAGGTTATAGACGTCCCGGTTATTCTTGGGTTTGTCCCCGGAACAGGATTGGTTCTACGCCAACACGCTGAAAATCCCGTGAATCAAAACAGAAAGTTTCTGAAGAATAGGCAAGCGTCTGTTAACCCGATCTAGCGGCAACAATCCTGGAAACAGTCGGCGATCCCATAGTGGCACGCGCAGGCTCAGCGCGGCAAATGAAATTTTTTTGACGCTCCTTGCCCGCTTCAAGAGGTTTGAGACGCAGAGTGCGGAAACACGAGTATTGTGTTTGCAGTGTTCCGCTAAGATGTGGGAGCCGCCAGGCGAACCTGACGGCTCCGCATCTTACTTCCGATCAACAGCCCTCACCAAAACGAAGCGGCTGCAAATCGGACCGATAGCTTTATGCCATCTCTGTGGCGACTTTATCAAACGTCGAAGACGCGTTAGTGCCAAGCGCTGTGACGGCTCCGATGATCGCCACTGCGATCAACGCTGCGATGAGTCCATACTCAATCGCGGTGGCACCAGATTCATTTTTGAAAAATTTTTGCATTAGAGACTCCCACCATGCATAGGTTATCGTCCCCAATTGTTGCTCAAGTTCCCTCGAACGAGGTGGGGTATAGAGGCGCCTTCTAAAGATCCGGTGAATCGAAACAGGAACTTTGCTCGGTTTTCGCGTTATGAGGCGTGGCGCCTGCCAGAATGAGACTCCCGGACAAAACTGGCCCTATATATAGAAAGACTCCAGCCCCAACGCAGCGGCGTCTTAGGATTCGAATAACCTCTTTGCGGCATTGATAGGATCAACTGCTGGAGAATTCCCATGATTTCCATGACCAAGCTTGCCGTATCTGGCTGCGCCGCCGCCCTCGTCGCGCTTGCGGCCCATGCAGGGCAAATCACCGTTGAAGCGGGCAAAGCCAAGGCCGTGAAACTCAAAGCCAATGCGGATAGCGTGATTATCGGTAACCCGAACGTTGCCGATGTCGCGGTTCACGATGACAAGCTTCTCTTCGTCACCGGAAAATCATTTGGCACCACCAATTTGATGATCTTCGACAAAGAGGGCAACACGCTACATTCGTCTGATGTCGTCGTCACCGCCAATACCGCCACCTGGGTCAGTGTTAAACGCGCGGGCGCCAATTACACGTATGACTGCGCGCCATCATGCAGACCGACCCTGGCTGCTGGCGACCAGGAAGATCACTATGCAAATGTTGGTGAGCAACTCTTGCTACAAAAAGAGCTGAACAGCGCTGACGAATAGGTTCAGGTGAACAGAGATCAGAAGAGCCGGCCCGTTGGGTCGGCTTTTTTTATCGGCGTTGATCCGAGGCCGCGGCCGCTTCGGCCATTGCAGCCGACTGCGCAGCTCTCGCTGCTTCCAGCACGTTGTCCACGCTTAGCGAGTACAGCGCCTGCTGGTCTTCGCCGACAGCAGCATACACGGTCTCTCCCAGACGCCACTCAAACGCCCCGGCATCGCGTACGGTGATTGTCCAGCCGGCGCCCATGCGCGGATAATAGGTTTCTCCAGCGCTCATATTGCGCGAGCGGAAGACTGTACCGTCTGATCCTCGGACTTCGATCCACGCGCTCTTCTGGGCGCGCAGCGAGAACTCCTCGTTTGCGTCAGCCTGAAACGCCGCGAAGTCAATTTCTTGAACCGTGCTCGGTGCCAGGCGGGCGGAGATCGCAAGTTGATCTGTTGATTGAGTATCGGCGGGCTGCATCAGCAGGCTGATACCGGTGCCGATGACACCAACCGCGAAGACCGTAGCAGCAGCTATCGCAATCATCCGGGTCGGGACTTGCCGTCCAACGACCTCGACCGGCATGGCAGACGCATTGGTCGCCCCGCGGTTTGCTGAATAGGCGCTAACGACTTCATCTTCAGGCAGACCGAGAAAGCGGGCGTAGTTTCGCGCCTGCAGGCGCAGGATACTGGCCGGAATGTGCTCGGTTTCCATCTCTTCCAGAGATGCGAGCGTATCTTGAGACTGGCGGGTCTGGCGCGCGACATCGCGCAATTGCAGAGATTTTGCTTCACGCGCTTCGCGCAGCCGTTCGCCCATCGTTTTCACGAGTTCAGCCTCATTCGCATCGGCTGTTTCAACGTGCGGCGCAGCGTTCAATTTATCACTCTGACTCTCAGACATCGTTCAGTTTGATACCTTGTACATCAGCAAGCTCTAACACTCCGTTACGCAATGCAGGATCTCGCTTTTGCAAGAGATCTGCAAATGCCGGGCCGAACGTGCTGAGGTCAACCGAACGAAGCATACGTTTGACCGGGCCGATACCGCTGCCTGGCATCGAAAGAGATCGATACCCGATGCCGATCAGACAGAGCGCTTCCAGGGGCCGTCCGGCCCCCTCCCCGCAAATCGATACGGGGATATCGAACCGTGCGCACGTATCATGAACCTGTTTGAGAAAGCGCATCACGGGGCGGCTCACAAACGGATAGCGTTCTGAGACAAGCGGCGTCATTCGATCAGCCGCATGGAAGAATTGCAGCATATCATTGGTGCCAATGGATACGAAGTCGACTTCGCTGGCAACATCTTCCAGCGCATAGGCAAAAGCCGGAGTTTCCAACATCGCGCCGATCTTGATTTCGCTCGGCGGCTCGAAACCACGTCTTTGTCCCCAGGTGATCTCATCGAGCAGCAGTTCTTTGGCTTCGCGAAACTCGTGCGCGCTCGTCACCATCGGGAACATCACGGAAAGCGGCCCGGTATCAGCTGCGCGCAAAAGTGCTCGCAATTGCCGACGGAATAGACCTGGGCGATCAAGTGCAAATCGAATAGAACGCCAGCCGAGCGCCGGGTTTTCCTCACGCGCATCGTTCAGATTGGGAAGAAGCTTGTCTCCGCCGAGATCCAGGGTTCGAAAGTGCACCGGACGACCATCTGCAGCATCCAGGATCTGCCGATACAGATCGATCTGATCGTTCACGCTTGGGAGCTTTTCAGACATCAGGAACTGAAACTCAGTTCTGAACAGTCCGATACCGTCAGCGCCCGTATTGTTCAGATGCTGTGTGTCCAGACCGAGGCCTGCATTCAGCATCAGTTTCACCGGCACGCCGTCTTTCGATTCAGACGGTTCGTCACGCAAAGCGGCGAACACCGCTTGTCGCTCACTCAAGATCGCCTGGCGATTGCCATACGCTTCAATCAATGGCTCATCCGGGCGAAGATGCACACGCCCATCCTCACCGTCGACAATGATCTGATCACCCCGGGAGACATGCGTGAGCAGGCCGTCAATGCCACCGACCGTCGGAATGCCAAGCCCGCGCGCGACAATCGCCGCATGACTGGACGTAGCTACCTCTTCGAGGATAATCGCCGCATAACCTGAGTTGCCGTAATCCAGCAGCTCAGCCGGTCCCAGACGACGCGCGATCAGAACTTCTGGTTCGCCATTGCGAGGTTTACCGTTGGATTTTGGATCTTCACCCCCTGCGAGCATGCGCAGCAAGCGGTTGTCGAGATCTTCGAGATCGTGCAGGCGCTCTCGCAAGTACGGGTCTTTGACCTTCTCAAAGCGCGCGCGGTGTTCGCGCCTCAGGCGGTCGATGGACGCCTCGGCCGAGAGGCCGCCGCGGACGCCTTCGCGCAGCTTCTCCGCCCAGGTCGGGTCGGAGGCAAGGAGCTTGTAGGCTTCAATCACTTCGCGAGGCTCACCCCAGAGCCCGCCAATTTCGGCCGCCAATAAGCGATCAATCGATAAATGAAGCTCTTCGAGCGCTGATTCGAGGCGATCTTCTTCAACTTCAGGATCTTCCGCAAAGAAACGTGCCGCCGGGATCACGGGGTCATGCAATCGCACGCGTCCCATTCCAAGACCGCCGCAAAGACTACGTCCCTGCAGATTGACCGGTCGCCCTTCCCGCGCGGCATCCGTTTGCTCAGGGCCGGATTCATCGCTCGGTACGATCTCCGCGAGCACCATGGCGATCGTCTGCAAGCTATCGATCTCATCATCCTGATACAGGCGCTCGGTGCGGTTCTGAACAGTCAGCACGCCAATAACGCGTCCGCCCTTCAGGATCGGAACCCCGAGAAACGCGTGATACGGATCTTCTCCCGTTTCCGGGCGATACGAGAAATTTTGGTGCCGCGGCGCGTCCTGAATGGACAAAGGCTGCGCCGTTTGCGCGATCTGGCCAACCAGACCTTCGTCAATTGCCAGAAAGGTGCGGTGAATTGCGTCTTCGCGCAGGCCTTCGGTGGCAATCAACTCCATGCGGTTGTCTTCTGTGCGCCGGTAAACCGAGCACACATCTGCCACCATCGTCCCCGCGATCAGGCGCACGACTTTCATCAGCCGCGCTTCTGTGTCGGACTCTGCGGCCATGACAGACCGCAAACGGTTCATCAATAACCGGGGGATGGAAAAGCTATCAGGCATGCAAGAGCCCAGATGGGGCCTTCACTTAGGTGGCGTCAAGGTCAAACGCGGTGTGCAGGGCACGAACCGCGAGTTCGGTGTAATCTGCATCAATCAGGACAGAAATCTTGATTTCAGAGGTCGAAATCACGTCAATATTGATGTTTTTCGAGGCTAGCGCGTCGAACATGGTCTCCGCGACCCCCGTATGGGACTTCATCCCGACACCGACGACCGAAACTTTTGCGACGTCTCGGGCCACATCCATTTTATCGAAGGATACAGCATCACTGTTGGCTTCGAGCACACGCTGAGCCTTTTCGCTGTCGCTGCTGGTACACGTGAAGACCATGTTGGCGCGATCTTCGCCGCGCGCGTTTGCCTGCACGATCATATCGACATTGACGCCTTCGCGCGCCAGCAAAGCAAACAGGTTCGCCGATGTCCCCGGCTTGTCTTCCATGCCGTACAGCGTGACTTTTGCTTCGTCTCTTGAGTAAGTGACCCCGTTTACAACCTGTTTTTCCACGATCTCATCCTCATTACAGATCCAGGTCCCGGGATTGTCTGCCTCGGGACCAGAGAAACTCGACAGCACCCGCAAAGGCACCTGATGGTTCATTGCCAGCTCGACTGAGCGGGTTTGCAGCACTTTCGCGCCGAGGGATGCCATTTCCAGCATCTCCTCATAAGACACACGCTCCAGACGGCGCGCTTGCGGCACGATCCGTGGATCAGTCGTGTAGACCCCATCCACGTCCGTGTAGATATCGCAGGGAACAGAACCGAGCGCAGCCGCAACGGCGACGGCGGTCGTGTCAGACCCGCCGCGGCCAAGCGTCGAAACGCGGCCTTCTTCAGTTACGCCCTGGAAACCAGCAATGACGGCGATCTGACCGCTATCAATCCCTGCGCCGAGGCCACTATCTTCATCGAAGCCATCAATCCGGGCCGCACCATGACCTTCGCGCGTCTTCATCCGCATTTGCCAGCCAAGCCAGCTGCGGGCATCGAGGCCGCGCTTGCGCAGAGAGAGCGCCAGCAGTCCGCTGGTGACCTGCTCGCCAGACGCGACAACGACGTCATATTCGTCATCGAATTCGTCCCCGACCAGGGCATCTCCCGCAGCTCCTTTGGCGAGGCCCACCAGTTTGTTGGTTTCACCCGACATGGCAGAGACAATCACGGCCAGCTTTTCGCCTTTTGAGGCCCGATGCGCAACAATATCGGCGACATGCGAAATCCGCTCGAGATCAGCAACAGACGTCCCGCCAAATTTCAATACAGTGCGCGCCATTGCCGCCTCGTCAAAATTTACCATTTAAGCTCAATTGAACAGGCGCTTCCTTATAGGGATGAACGCGAAACCGCAATCAGGATTGCTAAACTGATGACAGAGACAGTCGGAACCGTTTCAAATGCAACGTCTCGTCCGAGTATTGATCCGGATGAAGTTGCGAAATTCACCGCCATGGCGGCAGAATGGTGGGACCCGAAGGGCAAGTTTCGGCCCTTGCACAAATTCAACCCGGTTCGCCTCGGATTCATTCGCGACACGCTCGAAGATCACTTCAACCTGAACCACGGCGCCAGAAAGCCTTTCGAAGGACTTCGGGTGCTGGATATTGGTTGCGGCGGCGGCCTGGTGAGCGAACCGATGACGCGGCTCGGTGCCTCGGTCACAGCCGTCGATGCCAGCGAGGCCAACATCAAGACCGCGATGACACATGCCGAACAGGGCGGGCTCGAGATCGACTTTCGCGCCGGCACGGTGGAGGCCTTGATCGAAAACGGCGAAGCCCCGTTCGATGTCGTGCTGAACCTCGAAGTGGTGGAACACGTCGCCGATCCCGATCAATTTCTCAAAGATTGCGCGAGCCTCGTAAAACCTGGGGGACTGATGATCGTCGCCACGCTCAATCGAACAGCCAAAGCCTTCGCATTGGCGATTGTCGGCGCCGAATATGTGCTTGGCTGGTTGCCGCGTGGAACACACGAATTCGAAAAATTCCTGCGCCCCGAAGAGATTGAAACCCCAATGCGCGATGCGGGCCTGTCGGTTGCCCCGGCCCAGGGCGTCAATTTCAATCCGATCACCGATCAGTGGCGCCTGTCCTCGGATACTAAGGTCAACTATCTGATGACCGCAGCCAGACCTGATGCCTGACGGCGCAGTTTTGTTCCCGACGCCGGGCGCCGTTCTAGATTATTGGATCGGTGCAACGACGGACGATCACTTGTTTGCCGACCGGCAGCATAAATTGTGGTTCTCGAAATCTGAAGCGACTGACAGTTTCATCACCCGGCATTTTTCAGCGCTATATGCGGCGCTGACCGACGGGCTTGCTGGAGCATGGGCTGAGCGAGGCGCCCGGTCCCGGCTTGCCGCAATCATTGTGCTCGATCAGTTCAGCCGGAACATGTTTCGCGGATCGGGGCGCGCGTTCGAAGCTGACGCGCTAGCGCGCCGGCTTGCCGAAACCGGTGTCGAGACCGGCAATGATCTGGAACTGACCGAAATCGAACGGTCCTTCTTCTATTTGCCGTTCGAGCATTCCGAATCGCTCGCGGACCAGGACGAAGCCGTGCGCCTGTTCCAGCGCCTTACAGCGGATGCCCGCAGCGCGTTCAAGCCAATCTGCGAGAGCTCGCTCGACTATGCCCAGCGGCATCGAAACGTGATTCGGAAATTCGGCAGGTTTCCCCATCGAAACGCGGTGCTTGAGCGTTCAAATACAGCAGCCGAGTCAGACTATTTGTCCAAACCCGGTGCTGGTTTTTAGAGCTTATTGAGTGGGCAGAACTTCCACCAGTTCGAGTTCAAAGTTGAGCGCCGCATTTGGCGGGATCGGTCCATTGCCGCGCGGGCCGTAAGCGAGGCTCCCCGGGACGTGCACCAACCAGCGATCGCCAGGCTTCATCAATTGTAGGGCCTCCACCCACCCCGGAATGACGCGATTGGAAGGAAACAGTGCGGGCTCACCGCGCTGAAACGCGCTGTCAAAAGTGTCTCCGGTCGCATCAAGGCGGCCTTCATAAAACGCCGCAACATACTCGCCGCCTTGCGGGCTTTGGCCGCTCTCATCGCCGCTCGCCAAGACGATATATTCCAGCCCGGATCCTGTTTTCTGCACTTCAGGCAGATCCGAATTCCAGGGTGTAAACGTCTCCCAAGCCTCAGTATCGGTCGGGCGGGGTTCCGGAGCGCGTTCCATTTCCGTGATCTCAACCTGGAAGACCAGATCGTCGCCGGGCTTGATCATGCCGCCCGGACGCGGGCTATCGCCATAAGCGATCTCGGACGGGATGTAGAACATGAACTGATCGCCAACGGACATTAGCTGCAGGCCTTCCGTCCAACCTGCGATCACCTGGTTCACACCAAAGGTCGACGGCACGCCGCGTCTGTAAGCGCTGTCGAACACAGTGCCGTCCAAAAGGCGACCCTCATAGAACACGCTGACCTGGTCGCGCGGACCGGGGGTCTCGCCGCCCACTTCGCCCTTGCGAAGGACAACATATTGCAGACCGCTTTCAGTGGTCTCAACGCCTTCAGCGTCTGGGGTCCAAGGCGTGTACTGTTCCCAAGCCTCAAGATTTGATGGAATAGGTTCCGGCGGCTTGATCACGTCTTGTAGCTCAACGCGGAAAATAAGATCATCACCGGGTTTGATAACGCCGCCAGGACGAGGATTTTGTCCATATCCCAGCTCGGATGGGATGTAGAAGATGTACTCATCGCCCGCCGACATTAGCTGCAAGCCTTCTGTCCACCCCGAAATCACCTGGGTGACGCCGAAGCTGATCGGTTCGCCGCGCGCATAGGAGCTATCGAATACAGTGCCATCGGTGAGCCGGCCATCATACATGACGGTGACTTCGTCCTTAAGACCAGGGGTCGCGCCACCAGCTTCGCCTTCACGAACCACTACATATTGCAGCCCGCTCTCGGTGGTCTGGACGCCCTCGGCATCCGGATCCCAGGGGATATAGCTGGTTAGGGGATCATTCGGGTCCATGGTTTCTCCACCACATGCTGCGAGAATCAGGCCGCCAAGGGCCACGAACAGTTTGCGCAAGACTGCACCTCCTGAGACATTTTCCGGCTATGTAGGTCGGAACAGCTTCGGTGTCACCTATGCAAGACTGTAACTTTTCGTGGTCGCATCGCCTGTAAAGAAGCGGCTCAATTCGTCCGTGGTGGATAGCCCGCCTGTCCCAGGGCATCGATGACTTCCTGCGTGTGCTGGGCGTCACGAGTTTCCATCAGAATATCAAACTCCGCACCCTTGGCTGGGACGTCGAGCGCAATTCGATTGTGCGCCACTTCCATAATGTTCGCACCAGCGTCGCCTATGACTTTAGAGACCAAAGCCAACAGGCCAGGCCGGTCGTCGCCAACAATACGAATATTGACCAGACGATTATCCCGCACCAACGATCTGGTCAGGACGGAAGACAAGAGCCGCGTGTCGATATTACCGCCGCAGAGGATCAGGCCGACTTTGCGGCCGGCAAACTTGGACGGATGGGCGAGCATCGCCGCCAGGCCAGCAGCGCCGGCGCCTTCCGATACGGTTTTCTCAATATCCACATAGAGTGTGATCGCGCGTTCGATATGCTCTTCTTCGACCAGCACAACATCGTCTACGAGCTCGCGAACGACGCGTTCGGTGAGGTCGCCGACATCCTTCACAGCGATACCTTCGGCGATGCTGGCGCCGCCAGTCTTCGGCTCTCGACCTTCCAGACGTGCGCGCATTCCGGCATACATGGAGGCCTCGACACCTACGACCCGCAGGAAGCGATTGTGCGCCTTTGCAGCCGTCGCCATGCCTGAGATCAGACCACCGCCTCCGATCGGAATGATCAGTGTGTCCAGATCTGGCTGATCCTCCAGCATCTCGAGCGCTGCTGTGCCCTGCCCCGCCATAATTTCAGGATCATCAAATGGGTGAATCCAGGTCAGGCCTTCACGCTGACGCACCGATTGGGCATGCGCGTTCGCCTCATCAAATGAATGGCCCTCAAGCAGAACGCGCGCGCCAAAGGCACGGGTGTGTTCAACCTTGTTAAACGGCGTCGTCACTGGCATCACGATGGTTACCGGAATGCCAAGGCGGCGGCCATGATAGGCGACCCCTTGTGCGTGATTGCCCGCCGACGCAGCGATGACGCCAGCCTTCTTTTGCTCGTCTGTAAGCCGTGCAAGTTTATTGAGCGCACCGCGCTCCTTGAACGCGCCGGTGAACTGAAGATTCTCGAATTTAATCCAGACCTCGGCCCCGGTAATCTCCGACAGCGTCTTCGACAGGCGCATTGGCGTGCGCTCAATCTGGCCGTCCAGGATTTTGGCAGCGTCGCGAACGTCTTCTATCGAGATCGGTAATTGGGTGCTCATCGTGCTTCTTCGTCTTTGTATCCGCGCGCACTCCTAGTGCGACAGGCCGGAAAAAGGAAGCTTTCAATCTCTAAAAACAAGGTTTAGCAGAGCCAGCATGAGCAAGGTAGCAACAGATTTAGTCGTGGTGGGCGTCATCCTGGGTGCGCATGGGGTGCGCGGCGATGTGCGCGTAAAGAGCTTCACCGCTGAGCCCGATGCGCTGTTTAAATATGCGCCCTTCCTGTCCGAAGCCGGCGACGTGCTGATTGATCCACTGCGGGCCCGACCCGCGAAAGACCATTTTATCGTTACGCCGGAGACGCCTCTCCAAAAAGAAGAATGGGACAGGCTGAAGGGCACAAAGCTCTATGTCTCCCGCGATATTCTGCCAGAAATCGAAGAGGACGAGTTCTACATCGAAGATCTCGTCGGTTTGCAGGTATATTCAGGAGGCGACACACCGATTGGACGCGTCAAAGCCGTGCTCAATCATGGCGCCAGCGATTTGATCGAAGTGCAGCCAACCCCAAATGGCAAGCCTGTGCTGGTGCCGTTCACGCTCGACGATGTTCCAGTGGTCGATCTTAGCGCTCGCCGCATTGTCATTGCGACGTTTGAAATCTGGGCTGACGAGTCGAAACCCGAAAACGAAGACTAGGCTAAGACCTCAGCCGCATTGGCTTTTTCAAGGAAAGCCTGCAATCCGTCCGCCCTCGCAGCGCCTTTGACAGCCGCCTGAACCGACTTAAAGGCGCGCGCAGCATAATGCTGCGTCACCTGCTCATAGGCCTTGCCATCAAGCTTCAGTGCGACGCGCTCTTCCTTGGCCTCCGCAGCCGCCATATTGGCTCTCGCCCACGGCAAGTAAGTCACTGCGACTTCGTCTCGGAACAATGGCAGCAGGGTTTCTTCCAGCTCGCTCAGCGGCGCAAATGGTCCACCAGCTTTCGGCGCTTCCATGAACTCGCTCCACGCGGTGACGAATGGTGCATTGGCGCGCAGCCAGTCGCCAGGGGTCGGGTCCATCAGCAATTGCGCCACCTGACCCGCTAAAGCGAAATCAGCGGCCGACGGACGGCCGCCAAACAGAAACAGAGATTTCTCGAGATGCGCATTGAGCAGCGTGAAGAACCGTTCGAAGCTCGGCTTTAGGGTTTTCTCGTTTTTCTTTTCGACGCCAACCAGGGGCAAACGGTCGCGCATGCGCTTCACAATTTGATCGCGGGTTTTCTTCTTGGCACGTGGCAGATCGCCGTCGAACAACTGCGCCATCGTCCGGTCGCCCGCAAGCTCGCGATCGGGCTTCTGGCTCCAGCGATTGAAGAACATCAATTTGTTCAGCCATTCATCTGCATAGTCTTCCAGAAGTAACGCTAGCGCCGCGCAGGCCGCATCGTCCGGAACCGCAGACGGCTCCGCGTGATCGGCTTCGACTGTGGCGAGAATGCTGGTCGAGTCCTGATTAGCAGGGCGGTTCGGAGAAACGAGCAGCGGCACTGTCGGCACCTTGGCCATTGCCGCGAACTCTTCTTCGGTCGCCTTGCTGCGCCCAATCCATTCAAAGTCCACGCCTTTATAGCGCAGGAAAGAGCGTACCTTCACAGAGTAAGGAGACGTTTCGGCCCCGAATAGGCGATAAGCGGTCATGGCAAGTTTCTTTCGATTCAAGCGCGTCATCTAGGACATGCGCGCACCACTGCCAAGACCGATTAAGCGGTGACGCGGCAAGGGGAAACCGCGCCACCCATTTCGCAAACCGGACTTAAGCGGGTTTACGGAATTTCAGCGTCATCCGATTGGACTCACCGACGGCCTCATAAGCGGCGCGTTCGGGCGTGTCTTCTTCGGTGCCAACCAGGACAGGCGGCAGGCGCCACACAAACTCTTCCTCGGTCGGGACATCTGCTGGATTCGCATTCAGATCACTCGAATCTGCGAGCTCGAATCCTGCAGCTTCGAATGCGGCGATCACGGCTGCTTCCTTCAGATATCCGTTTGAGCCATCGGCCCAGGCATCGCTGTTTTCATCAGGTGCGCGGTGTTGAACAACGCCGACAATGCCGCCCGGTTTGAGCACACGATAAGTCTCGGCAAGCGTGTCACCCATATAATCGGTGTCGCCCGCACTGAAGCGATTGAGGTTATGCAGTGCGCGAATGAACAGAACAGCGTCGAGCTTGCCTGAAGCTTCTTCCGGCATCTTGGTCAGTTGGAATGACTTGACCTTGGCGCTGCTTTCAATGCCCCATTCAGCCGCCTGGTTAGGCCAATTTGCGGTGCCTTCGACGCGGGTCGCGGCCCACTCATCGCCAAAACCGAAGAGCGACCAGAGTGCATCTGGATAGTGCGCTCCAACCAGAGCGCCCTCTTCTCCCAGATAAGGCAGCAGAATTTTCGAGTACCAGCCGCCACCCGGCAGGGCTTCAGCAACTTTCATTCCTGGTTCGATACCAAAGAAGGCCAGCGTCTCAGCTGGATTACGCGCGTCGTAGCGGGCTTTTACTTCATCCGGCTGCGCTTCGAGAATAGCTGCGAGTTTTGCCTCCGCGGTCATTTCCTCGACCTGGTCAACAACCTCCTGAACAACCTCTTCAACAGTTTCCGTCACAGTGGTCTCTTCAACCACAACGGTTTCTACTTCTTCGGATGTTGCATCGTCCGCACCGGCATAATTGTCGAGCGCCGTACAGCCGCCAAGCACGAGAGCGAGTGCAGCACTCGCACCGGCCAGAGAATATTTCGATTTAAGCATGGATTTCATCACCAACGCCTCCCTTGTTGCGTATCAAATCGTCTTAACGCAGAAAAATTCGCCTGTCGCGTGTTTATCGAGAAACAATACAAAATTCCTTCTCACACTTCTGTGAACCGCCCGCAGCGCTTGACCCAAGGTCCGGCTTTTCAGCTTGATATCGTCCGGGTAACTTCAGGTTCGAAGGAGAGACGCCATGGACCCGCTCGCGCAAATCGCAGAAGCCCAGCCCTATTCAAAATTACTCGGCATCAAATTGCTGGAAGCCTCACGTGACAAAGTGGTTGGAGAAATCCTGGTCCGCGAGGAACTTTGCACGTCTGGCGGAACGATGCACGGCGGATGCATGATGAGCTTTTGTGATGTGTTGGGCGCGACGGGCGCCTGGCTGGCAATTCCCGACGGCGCGAAAGGGACAACCACGATTGAAAGCAATACCGCTTTCCTGAGTGGCCCGCCCGCCGGGACCTTGGTCACCGGCGTGTCGACGCCTATTCGGATCGGGCGACGACTGTCAGTATGGCAAACGGAAGTGACGGATCCAAACGGAAAGAAAGTCTGCCTCGTCACGCAAACGCAGCTCGTTCTGTAACCCTTGGCTGCGCCGATAAATTGACCCGGAAAAGCGCGGTCGGTAGGCATTTTGTTGAACCGGCGCAGGGAGCGGGCCAGCCATGTCCAAAACAGTATTCGTGACCGGTGGCGCAGGGTATGTCGGCAGCCATTGCGCAAAAGCGTTCGCAAATGCTGGCTGGACCGTGGTCACCTATGACAATCTCTCCCGCGGTCACCGCGACCTGGTCAAATGGGGCGATCTCATCGAAGGTGACATTCTGGATCGCGCCAGCCTGAGCGCCGCGCTGGAGCAGGTGCGACCCGACGCCGTCGCGCATTTTGCCGCCTATGCCTATGTCGCAGAATCAATGACCCAACCGGCCGTCTATTATCGCAACAATGTTGTCGGCACGATGAACTTGCTCGACGCCATGATCAAAGCCGATGTCCGCCAGATGGTCTTTTCCTCATCCTGTGCCACCTATGGCATCAGCGATGAGCTCATTACCGAAGACACTCCGCAAAACCCGATCAACCCGTATGGGGAAACCAAGAAGATTTGCGAGAAGATGATCCGAGACTATGGCGCGGCACATGATTTGCGATCGGTCATCTTACGGTATTTCAACGCCGCCGGCTGCGACCCGGACGGTGAGACGGGCGAGCGCCACGATCCTGAGCCGCACGTGATCCCGCTTGCCATCCGCGGCGCCATGGATGGGACGTTCACCTTCAACATCCTTGGCGGCGATTATGACACGCCGGATGGGACCTGTGTGCGCGACTACATCCATGTCAGCGATCTGGCTGATGCGCACGAGCGGGCGCTGGATTATCTTTCGGGTGGCGGGGCCAGCGAAATCTTCAATCTGGGAACCGGCCAGGGCTCCAGCGTCATGCAGCTTGCCGATGCCGTGTCTAAAGTTGCCGGAAAAGAGGTCCCTCGAGTCATTGCCGAACGCCGCCCTGGGGATCCACCCATCCTGGTCGCGAGCGCCGAAAAAGCGCGGAACGTTCTTGGCTGGCAGCCCAAACGCTCAGATCTTGAGTCGATTCTGACAAGCGCCTGGGACTGGTTTCAGCGTGAGGCCAAAAGATAGCCCTGGCGTTCGCCCCTCTCCGGCGCCTCTCCCTTGCGTCCGACTTGACGATTTCGCCGCGCTGTCGCTTGATCACATCAAACGAGACAAAGCCGCATATTGGCGTAGGGAGGCCCCATGAAAATTTCCAACGAAACACCCGTCATTGTTACTGGCGGCGCATCAGGTCTAGGCAAGGCGACAGCCGAGGCATTCGCCGCTGAAGGCGCGAAAGTCACCATATTCGATATCAATGATGAGGCTGGGAACGAGGTCGCCGAAGCGATTGGGGGTCTGTTCTGTCACGTCAATATTCTCGAAGAAGAGTCAGTTATCGCAGGGTTCGAAAAAGCGCGCGCCGCGCATGGCCAGGAACGTGTCTGCGTCCATTGCGCGATGGCCTCCAAAGGCGGCAAGACGTTGTCCTTCGACAAATCGACCGGCGGTTATAAGCGCCTTTCGACCGAAGATTATGAGTGGGGCGTGAAAGGTGTGCTTGTCGCGTCCTACCGCATCGCGTCGCACGCCGCCCTCGGCATGGCGAACCTGGAGCCGTTGGAAGATGGTGAGCGCGGCGCGATCACGATGACCGCTTCAGTGGCGGCACAGGACGCGCAAATTGGCCAGATTGTCTACGGTTCTGCCAAAGCGGGTGTGAATGGTCTCGTGCTGCCAATGGCGCGTGATCTGATGAATATCGGTATTCGCGTCAATTCGATCATGCCGGGCATCTTTGCGACCCCGCTCATGCTCGGTGCGCCGCAACCTGTGCTCGACAGTCTCGCTGCCTCAGTGCCGTTTCCGAAACGCCTCGGCAAGCCAGAAGAGTTTGGCTCCCTGGCCCTGGAACTCGCGCGCAATGGCTATTTCAACGGCCAGAACTTGCGTCTCGACGGTGCGATCCGAATGGCACCGAGATAGATACGCGGTGAGAACAGACGCTCGCTTGCTCTGGAGCAGGCACACGGCTATGCCGCGTTGATGCCTGAGCCACAAAACATTCTCGCGTATTGCGACAAGATGTTCACACCGTCGGAGAGCTTCATCCCAAGGGGCTACACGGCGTTCAGTCGTTTGAAGCCAATCTATATTGGCCACACGATAAATGGACCGGTTCCAGATGGAGCCGCGGCGATTGATATTTCCGATCTGCACGGCGTTGGCGGTGTCGCCGGATTCAAGCAGTTTGGGCAGATATCACCGAAGCTCGAGCAGAGGCTGAGAGACCTCAACCCGGTCGCCATCCATGCGAGTTTTGGCAAGTCGGGTGCCTACGCTTTGCCATTGGCGCGCAAGCTGGGCCTACCGCTCGCGGTGACATATTATGGCGGCGATGCCACCAAGACGTCGAACACCAAGGACTCCTTTGTGCGAGTTTATAACCGGCGGCGGCAGAGACTGTGGGACTCCGCCAATCTGATTCTACCCTGCTCCGATTTCATTCGCCGTGAGTTGCTGGCGAAGGGTGCACCTAAGGACAAAATGATTGTCCATCACAACACGGCAGATCCTGAGAAATTTCAGCCAGGCGAAAAACAAAACCTGCTCGTCTTCGCGGGTCGCTGGTCCCCTAAGAAGGGTATCGATACGCTGATTGACGCGCTGACGCAGCTTGGACCGGAATTGGATGGCTGGACCGTTCGATTGTGCGGGAACAAGCCGGAAGGCCAGCGCGACAGTTTCGAGCAGAGTTTGCATGACAAGCTCGCCGCATCCGGCATCAAGGTTGATCTCGCCGGATGGGTGCCCGCAGACGATATGCCGAAGCATTGGGCCGCAGCGAAAATCGCCTGCGTCCCTTCAAAGCGGGCGCCGTCTGGCGACGCTGAAGGGCTACCGCTGGTTTGTATTGAAGCCATGCTCTCCGGGTGTGCGCTCGCCGCGACCCGGCATTCTGGAATAGTGGAATGTGTGCGCGACGGCAAAACCGGATTTCTCTGCGACGAAGGCGATGCGGACGCGCTGGCTGAGAACCTTAGAAAGCTGCTCCAGGACCCGGCTGCGACCGCTGCAATGGGAGACGCCGGGCGCGCCCTCGCACTGGACGAGTTCAACTTGCAGAAACAAAGCCGAAAACTCGAAGATCACCTGCTCCGGATCGCGGGACTCAGCTGACAAGTCCGAGAGATCTCTCGACTTCGGGAAGAGCGGTTGCAAGCGCGCGTCTAAAGACGTCTGGCGAGCCGTTGCAGAAACCGCTAAGGCGACGCGATGAGACTTCCGCCGCGCCCCGACCTCTCCTGGAAAGAGGATGGAACCCCAGTCGATGATCGGGTTGGCGACGTCTACTATTCCATTGAAGATGGCCTGGCCGAAAGTCGCGCGGTGTTCCTGCACGGCTGCGGATTGCCGGATGCCTGGAAAGACCGGTCATCGTTCACGATTGCGGAACTGGGATTTGGCACAGGGCTAAACTTTCTCGCGGCATGGCAAATGTGGCGGGATCACCGCCCATCAGGCGCGTGGCTTAACTTCGTCAGCTTTGAGGGCTTTCCACTCGACCGTGAGGATGCGGCACGAGCGCTCATGCCGTGGCCGGAGCTCTCAGAGCTCACCGAGCGGCTTTGTGCCCGCTGGCCCATTCGCGCCAAGGGCGTTCAGCAAATTACCTGGCCAGAAGAACGCCTGACGCTGACGCTGCATATCGGTCTGATCGAAGAGACATTGCCGCAATCTGACTTTGAAGCAGACGCGTGGTTTCTGGACGGATTCAGCCCGGCCAAGAACCAGGCTATGTGGGCGGACAGCGTATGGCCCGACCTCGCTGCACGGACCAAACCAGGCGCGCGGGTCGCTACGTTCACCGTCGCTGGTTCCGTGCGCCGCGGGCTGGCAGGAGCAGGTTTCGAGGTTGAAAAGAAACCTGGCCACGGCCGCAAGCGCGAGCGTCTCGAAGCGCGTGCCCCAACGCTGCTCGCACCAACACTGGTCCCCTCCTCGCCGAATATTGCGATTATCGGAGCTGGCATATCTGGCGCCTGCCTCGCACGGCGGCTCATCGATCGCGGTGCTCGGGTGACCGTTTTCGACCAAGCAGAAGGTCCCGCGCTGGGAACAAGTGGCAATCCGCTCGCTCTGGTGATGCCGCGGCTGGATGCAGCTGATACGGCGCAAGCGCGGTTGCTGATCGATGCCTATGTCAGCGCGCAGGCTTTTTACCGCGATCGCCCCGGCGTCGCGGCCACCGAAACACGACATTATCCGCGCGATGAGACTGAGGCGACGAGGTTTCAGAAACTCCTCGCCGATCCGCCGCTTGGCCTTGAGCAGCTCGAAGCCATTCGCGATGGCGGGCTCTTGCACAAACACTCGATGATCCTTGACCCCTCCGTGCTCCTGCCATCACTTCTGCAAGGCGTGGATGTACGATGGTGTGAAACAGCGGAGGTCGACGTTTCAAAACGCGCCTTAAATGGCGAGAAGTATGATGCCATCATTCTCGCCACCGGTTGGCACATGGCGCGTTTTGCTGAGCACCTGGATCTGACGGGGCGGCTTGGGCAGGTTGAGTCTTATACCAGCGAGATCGAAGCCCCACCGAGCGCACTCGCTTCCGGGCACTATGCGCTGGCGGCAGGAACGCGCCGCTTATGGGGCGCAACCTTTGCCGACCATGACGGGCGCATGCCCGAAGTGGATCCCCGCGCGCGGATAGAAAACCTAGAGGCGCTCGACTCTCTTTCGCCCTACTGGCGAACTGAGGCGCAAAAAGCTGAGATCAAGTCGCGAGCCGGTGTGCGCGCCACCACCGCGGACCGATTGCCACTGATCGGCGCCTTGCCTGATTCAGAACGTCTGATCGCTGACCGCAAAGCCCTTGAACGCCAAGCTTGGAACATTACCCCCGACGACTATGCGACAGAAGGCATATATGTAGCGGGTGGGTACGGTTCCCGAGGATTTACCTGGGCGCCTTGGGCGGCAGGTATCCTGACGGCTCAGATTCTCCACGACCCGATCCCAGCGCGACGCGAAGCCTTGCATGCAACTGTCCCGAATCGGCAAGTTTTGCGGACACTCAAGCGGAAATTGTTGTAACTACAATCGCTTTTTCGGAGCAAATTTCGGTCTAAAATGCCCGAAATCGGACGAATTTCATCTCCCCTATGCTCGTGTGACGTCCTGACAGCGCTGACTATCAGTTTTGACAGCGTTTACCCTGCCGGCGGGGGTGGTGTTGGCCAGAGCCTTGCAGTTCTATCCCCAACTTCAGAGGTCTTACCAATTTCGAGGCGATTCTTCTGATCCAAATGTGCGACTTTAGTCAGGGGAAAATTGACGTGTCTCATCAGAATGTAGAGTTGGCAGATCTCGGTATCGAGGCTGGGGATGTTCGCAAGAACTGGAACGAAGAGCGCCTTTACGAACAAGCTGTTCAAAGTGGCGAAGCCGAAGTGGCTAAAGGTGGCGCCTTGCTTGTTAAAACGGGCAAACACACCGGTCGATCGGCAAAAGACAAATTCACGGTTCGTGACGAAACCACCGAGAATACAGTGTGGTGGGATAATAACGCATCCATGACCCCGGCGCATTTTGATGCCCTCTGGGAAGATTTTCAGGCCCACCTCCAAGGCAAGACACTGTATACTCAGCAGCTGTTTGGCGGTGCCGACCTCGACCACCGCGCACCCGTACGGATCGTCAACGAATTTGCATGGCACTCTCTGTTCATTCGTCACCTTCTGCGCATTCCGACCGCAGACGAGTATGATGGGTTCGAGCATGAGTTCACCATCATCAACAGCCCAAGCTTCCGCGCCGATCCGGCCAAGCATGGAACAGTCTCTGATACTGTAATCGCTGTGAACTTCGCCAAGAAGATCGTCTTGATTGGCGGAACGTCTTACGCTGGCGAGACCAAGAAGTCGGTCTTCACCATCCTCAACTACATCCTGCCGACCAAAGGCGTGATGCCGATGCACTGCTCGGTGAATGATGGCGGCAATGATGATGCTGCGATCTTCTTTGGCCTGTCAGGCACAGGGAAAACAACTCTGTCTGCAGACGCCAGCCGCACGCTGATCGGTGACGACGAGCATGGCTGGTCCGAGAATGGATTGTTTAATTTCGAAGGCGGTTGCTACGCGAAGATGATCAATCTTTCGCCTGAAGCAGAGCCGGAAATCTACGCGACGACCAGCATGTGGGGCACTGTCCTCGAGAACGTCGTTATGGATCCAGACACGCGTGAGCTTGATTTCTACGACAATACGCTCGCCGAGAACTCGCGCGGTGCGTATCCGATTTCAGCTATCGAGAATGCCTCGCTCAGCGGACGTTGTGGTCAGCCAAAGAACCTGATCATGCTGACCTGCGACGCGTTCGGCGTCATGCCGCCGATCGCAAAACTGACACCGGCCCAGGCCATGTATCACTTCCTCTCGGGTTACACCGCGAAAGTGGCCGGAACCGAGAAAGGCGTGACTGAGCCAACGGCAACGTTCTCAACCTGCTTTGGCGGACCATTCATGCCGCGCCACCCAAGTGAGTATGGCAAACTGCTCGGTGAGCTGATCGATAAGTACAATGTGAATTGCTGGCTGGTTTCGACGGGCTGGACAGGCGGCGCACATGGCGTTGGCCACCGGATGCCGATCAAAGCCACCCGCGCCTTGTTGAACGCCGCCCTCGATGGATCACTCAATGACGCAGACTTCCGTGAAGACGAAACGTTTGGCTTCATGGTCCCGGCAGCGCTCGATGGCGTTGACAGCACCATTCTCAACCCGCGCGATACGTGGAGCGATAAGTCCGCCTACGACGCTCAGGCTGAAAAGCTCGCCAAAATGTTTGTCGACAATTTCAAAGTCTATGAGGCGCATGTCGACGCAGACGTGAATGCA
Source organism: Hyphomonadaceae bacterium (assembly GCA_043513745.1). Taxonomy (GTDB): domain Bacteria; phylum Pseudomonadota; class Alphaproteobacteria; order Caulobacterales; family Hyphomonadaceae; genus Henriciella. The sequence goes on along the minus strand of CP121341.1, from coordinate 1,918,586 downwards.
GCAGGCCCTCGCGTTCGCGTTCCGGCCTAAACGCCCGCACATTTAGAACACGGAAAACCTCTCGCGATTGCGGGAGGTTTTTTGTTTGCTATGCTAAATGATCCTGCAACGCTGGAGTCGACCACATGAAGCGCGCGCTGATCTTTGTTCTCGGCGCGGTCTGTGTGGCCGCGTTGGCCGTTTCACTCTGGCCCGCCCCGCCGGCGATATCTCACATCTACTTTGCAGACGCACCAAGTGATCGCGCTGAAATCATCGCGCATGGCGCCGGACAGGGACACGCACCGCCCAATACCCTTCTCGCGCTTGAAACGGCTGAGCAGATGGGCGCCGATGTTCTTGAAGTCGACGTTCAGCAAACCAGAGATGGTGTGTTGATCCTCCGCCATGACGACACGCTCGACCGGACGACGGATCTGACGGGCGTCATCGCGGATATGGATTGGGCGGAAATCACCCGCGCCGATGCAGGCGCGACCTGGATTGTCGACGGAAACTCATTTGCTGGTCGCGGTATCAAAGTGTCCAAACTAGAAGAGGCTCTGGCGACGTTTCCGGACGCGCGTTGGACCATCGAGATCAAGAATGACACGCCGCATGCTGCCACCGCGATGTGCGCCGAGATCAAATCCGCGGGTGCGCAATCGCGTGTGCTCGTCGCTTCATTTCACGACGCAGTAATGGCGACGTTTCGGGCAGAGTGTCCCACCGTCGCGACCTCTGCCTCATCGCGCGAAGTCAGAGACTTTGTGATCGCCGCCAGACTTGGTCTCTCGCGTTTCGTTTCAATGCCTGCCGTCGCCCTGCAAGTTCCAACGCAATCGAATGGGCTTGATCTCACGCATCCGCGTGTGATGGCCGCCGCTCAAAGGCGGGGTATTCGGATCCAGTACTGGACGATCAATGATCGCGCGGAAATCGAGCGTTTACTGGCAGCGGGCGCCGACGGCGTGATGACAGACTATGTTGATCGCGGACGCGCCGCGCTGAGTGATGCAGCCAAATAGACGACGGCGTTCTCTATTCTGGCACTTCGAATATGTGCGCGATCATATGCGTCCCTTCGAACACCGCGGTGTCCTCAACATTGATCCCATCTTCGACAAAGACGAAATCGAGGACGCGGTCACTGTCGACATCGCTGTGCAGCATGACCAGAAATTTGCGCCCAGCGTCCGCGGGCGTGTCCAGACGGATGGTGACGTCTTCATTGGTCCCGGCATTCAGATAGGCAAAGCCGGAGACCACATCGCCATTGGGACGACCATCCATGACAGGATGCAGCACGATGAACCCAGGCTTCTCGATCACCACTTGAGGGAATGTCAGAGCTACGGAATCGCCGCGAAACGCTGACACTTCGCCGCCATCCACGCGCACCTCGGAGAAATGGGTCACACCTTCCGCGCGCGTCATCCCTTCGACCTGGATCATGTTCGCCTCGCCATTGCCCATGGTGATTTGTGGAGCGGCAGGGGCGTCCTCAGCGGTTGGAGCATTCTGAGCGGTGGCGCATCCCGCTGAGACAAAGGCGACGGAGAGCGCGGCCAAGGTGGTTTTTGAAATCATAGTTAGAGTCCCTTCCTGTTCGACAGACACCCTAGGGCGCATCACTAAGCCTGTGTAGGGCTTTCAGCGACCTTCCAGGCCAGCGCACCAGTCCGGCTTCTTGGTGAGCGCCCGGCGCCCCTTATGCGGCCACGGACCAAGGTGTCCTGCGTCGATCCCGGCTTGGCCAACATCTACGCCGTTTGCGGAAAGCGTTATGACATCTCGCTCATACCGGTCGGGGCCTGAATTGCTGGTGATGACCAGATCGGCATCGCGGGTCAGGTCGACCATGAAGGCTTTAGCGTCGAATCCGATCTCGCGTTCGGCCTCGCATTTAGCACCGCCGCGCGCGCCGACCCCGCCGGTTTCTGGGGCGTCCACATCAGCGAGACGAAACTTCATCCCGTCAATCCGGCCGCTATCCCCGTCAGACCAATAGATCGATTGAGCGGGCGAGGTCGAGATTGTGTCCGCTTGCGGATCAGCGCAAGCAGCAAGGACCAGGACGACAGGTATCCAAATTCGTTTCATGCCCGCTTAGTGCCGCGATTCGTGAGACACTCGGACAAGATTTATCTGATGACCCCGCCCCTTGGCCTGACCTGCGGATCAGCTAGAAGGACGCATGGCTTCACTTTTAATCGTCTATCATTCGCGCACGAACGGGACGCAGCAAATGGCCGCTGCAGCCTGCGGTGCAGCACAAGAGGATGCGGATGTGCGCCTGATACGCGCCGAAGACGCGAACCCAGAAGATCTCCTCACCTCAGACGGCTACTTATTCGCGTCGCCGGAGAACCTCGCCTCTCTATCGGGCGCGATGAAGGAATTCTTTGACCGGTGCTATTACCCGGTTCTCGGCAAGTTGGAGGGGCGACCTTACGCGCAGATGATTTGTGCAGGGTCCGACGGTGAAAACGCTGTGCGGCAGCTCGCGCGTATCGCCACGGGGTGGCGCCTCAAAGCGGTACAATCGCCTTTGATTATCTGTACCCACGCTCAAACGGAGGCCGAAATCCTGGCCGAGAAAACCATATCAGAAACCGATCTGGAAAAGTGCCGCGCCTTGGGCAGCGCATTGGCTGCCGGGCTGGCTATGGGCGTATTCTAAACAAGGCTACTAGGTCTTCTTACCGCCAGGCGGCATGGCGGACACGAAAGCCAATCCCTCTTGCAGAAGCTTTGCGGTCAGACTGGGAATGCTCAACATATCCTCTGTCAGGCACACATAATCTCGCATCGTCGCGCCATAGGATTTGAACGGTCCGGCGCCGTAGAGATCGAGTAATTCTTTCTGCCGCGGTTTAGGTAGCCGGATCCCAAGCTGGTCATCCTTGTTGATTTGGCTGAACATGTGACCGTTCGCAGATGTATAGGGATTGGCTTTGCCTTTTCGCTCGACACCGGGCGCGGCGGCGATCGCCTGTTCGAAATGCGCGATGAGATCGTCACGGGTCATGTGCTAAACCTAGCACATATAGCGGGTGCTCAACGAGGCGCTTTTTTCGCCGGGGCTATAAACTCGAGTCCAGCGTCAAATGTAGTCTGCCAGACCACCCGCGCGAAACGATGCAATCCGATGCGCGACGCCTTGATTTTGACGACGGACGGCAGCGTGCCACGAGTACGTCTCCGGATGCGGGCCCCTGATTGCGAGACGTCGAGAATAATCGCTTCCCAGTTTGCGCCGTCTTCAGAGTAAAGCGTGCACACACACCATACACCCTTGCGCTCCCCGCGGCGTTTTTCCGACTGCGGACGCAAGACCGGTATCGGAACCTTCGCCGTGGAGCCCGCAGCGCGGACCAGATCAACCTTCGCTTTCGATTTGGACGAAAACATCTCAAACTTCTCTCTAATCGAAAGAAAGTAAGATAATTCTCGTTAAGGTTGAATTACCGGATCTGACAGGTGCTGCTCTAATGGCAGCACCTGTGGAGACTTCAGTTAGCCCTGTTTAAGCTCATCAAACGGGATGTCTTTGTCGACACGCACATCCTGCGGCAGACCCAGAACGCGTTCGGCGATAATGTTTTTCAGGATTTCATCAGTGCCGCCTGCGATCCGAAGACCCGGCGCCCACATGAAGCTCTGCTGGAACAAACCATCCGCCGGCATCTCGTCGCCCGTCATCAGGCCATAATGATCCTGCATCTCGATGGCCGAGTTACAAATATCCTGCAGCTGATTGGCGGTGATGATCTTGCCGATCGAGTTTTCTGGTCCCGGCGTCTGCCCTTTTGAAAGCGCCGTTTGCGTGCGCAGTTTGGTCAGCTTGTAGCCTTGGGCGGCGACATACCAGTCCGCAAGATTATCGCGGAAAGCCGTGTCGCTCATCGTGCCTGCTTGCTTCGCATAATCCATAATCTCGGACCAATCCGGCCCCGGAGATCCACCAACAGCGAGGCGCTCATTCATCAGCGTCACGATCGCAACTTTCCAGCCCTGGCCGACTTCGCCGAGGCGATCACTGTCAGGAATACGCACATCGGTGAAATAGACTTCATTGAACTCGCGCCCGCCAGAAGCCTGGTGAATTGGCCGCGCCTCAACACCTTGCTGCTTCATGTCGACGATGAACATGGTCAGGCCTTTATGCTTGGCCGCTTTGGGATCGGTGCGAACGAGCAGGATCCCATAATCGGAATAGTGTGCACCAGAGGTCCAGACTTTCTGGCCATTGATCACCCACTCATCGCCATCCTTGACGGCACGGGTTTTCAAGCCAGCAACGTCGGATCCAGCCGACGGCTCAGAGAAGAGCTGACACCAGATCTCTTCTCCCAGGAGCGCTTTCTGGACATAACGCTTCTTATGCTCATCCGAGCCGAATGCGATGACGGTTGGAATGCACATTCCGAGACCGATCGTGAACGGGCCGCCTGGCGAGTCGAACTTGCCTTCTTCCTGGCCCCAGATGACTTGCTGCATGGGCGTGCCACCGCGGCCGCCCATTTCCTTTGGCCAGGTAATCTTCGCATAGCCAGCTTTCGCCTTGGCGGCCTGCCATTTCTTGGCCTGCTTCATGAATTCTTCGCCAGGGACACGCTGCCGCAAGGGTTTCGCACCCTTCGGTTCCAAGTGTTGCTCCAGGAAGGCGCGCGCTTCGGCGCGGAATTCTGCTTCTTCGGGGGTATCGTTGAAATCCATTTTCGTCTCTCCGTACCTTAAGCCGCGTTCTTCAATTCGAGCGCGCGGACGAGTTTCTCTTTCCAAACCTTGGGGGCGCCCGCCTGCACGGCGAGCAGCTTGGCTCTGCGATAGAAGAGATGGCAATCAACTTCCCAGGTAAAGCCCATACCGCCGTGGGTTTGGATGTTCTCTTTGGACGCGAACCAGTAAGCTTCACTTGCCGCCAAGCGAGCGGCCGCAGCGGCTTCTGGCAGTTCTGCAGCATCCGTCGACAGGGCCCACGCGCCATAATAGCAGTTGGAGCGGGCCACTTCATTCTTGACGTACATGTCGGCGAGCTTGTGCTTGATCGCCTGATTGCCGCCAATCGGACGACCGAAAGCATAACGCTCTTTGGCATAGTCAGTCGCAACTTCCAGACACCGCGTTGCGCCGCCAAGCTGCTCAAAGGCGAGCAGGACAGCTGCCCGGTTCATGATCGCATCGTGGAGATCTCCGCCTGCGCCGGCATCGCCAAGGCGTTCACCGGCAGCACCGTCAAACGTGATCTCAGCATGGCTGCGTGTCGGCTCGAGCGTCTGAACGGATTTGCGCGTCACGCCGGGACCGTTCAGATCAACCAGTACAAGGCTGGCGCCGCTGCCTTCTTTCGCAAGCACAATCGCATGCGTAGCAATGTCACCATCGGTTACAGGCACTTTGGTACCGGAGACCTTGCTGCCATCAAAAGAGACAGACAGCTTAGCCGGATCAGGGTTGCCCGGGCCTTCGCTTGCCGCATAGCAACCAATCACGTCGCCGCTCGCAACGCCGGGAAGGACAGCGCCTTTCTGAGCGTCACTTCCTGCGACCATCAGGCCTTCGGCAAAGAAGTAGACGGTGCTGGCGAACGGAACCGGCGCCAGGGCGCGGCCCATCTCTTCGGCGAGCACGCAAAGCTCTAGAGCGCCCAGCCCAAGGCCGCCATGCTCCTCGGGAATGGCGGTGCCGAGCCAGCCCATTTCCTTGACCTTTTGCCAGACACCTTCGTGATGACTTTTTGCGTCATCGTTCAAGACCTCGCGGACATGTTGCGTCGTGCATTCCCCATCTAGGAATTTTCGCGCTTCATTCCCGAGGAATTTTTGATCATCGGAGAAGTCAAAATTCATGGCCAGCCGGCCTCCCTGTCTGTTTCTATGGGGATGACAATAGCGCGGTTGACGTGCGCGGAAACCCGTGACGCCACGGTAGGCTTTCGTTGCGAAAAATGCAGACCTTTGCCTTGTCCGGATTGCAAGCACTGGTCGGATGTCTAAATGGAATGGATCCGGAGCAGAAAGGCCCACAGATGCGCACCGAAACCCCCGTTCAGATCAAGCTGGCTGATTACACCCCTTATCCGTTCGCGATCGACCAGGTTGAGATGGTTTTCGATCTTGAGCCCAATGCCACCAAAGTCCGCACCGTAATGCAGGTTCGCCGCCTCACCGCGGGAGATCTGGTTCTCGACGGCGTTCGGGTCAAACTTGAGTGGATCAAACTCAACGGCGACGTGCTCGCCGAGGGCGATTACACACTGACTGACGAGACTCTGACGCTTTCGGATGCACCAGATGCGTTCACGCTGGAAACGCTGGTTACGACCGATCCATCGGCCAACACGGCGTTGTCGGGCCTGTATATTTCGGGGGAGCGTTTCTGCACGCAATGCGAGAGCACCGGCTTTCGCCGCATCACCTATTGGCCCGACCGCCCGGATGTCATGAGCCGGTTCAAGGTTCGCATTGAAGCTGACAAAGGCGCGTACCCGGTCCTGCTTTCAAACGGCACGCCGGGGGAAAACGGCGATCTTGGCGAGGCTCGCCATTTTGCAGAATGGGACGATCCTCACCCGAAGCCGTCCTATCTCTTTGCGCTGTGCGCTGGTGACTACGACATTTATCGTGACACGTTCACAACGATGAACGGCGCCAAGGTTGATCTTGCGGTGCATGTCGACAAAGGCGATGGTGAGCGCGCCGCCTGGGCGATGGAAAGCCTCAAAGCGTCCATGGTCTGGGACGAAGAAGTCTTCGCTCGGGAATATGATCTCGGTGTGTTCAACATTGTTGCTGTGCGCGATTTCAATTTTGGGGCGATGGAAAACAAAGGCCTGAACATCTTCAATTCCGCCTATGTTCTCGCTGATGAAGCGATCGCGACAGATGCGGATTTCGAAGCAATTGAAAGCATTGTTGGCCACGAATATTTTCACAACTGGACCGGCAACCGGATTACCTGCCGCGACTGGTTCCAACTCTGCCTGAAGGAAGGCCTCACGGTTTTTCGGGACCAGGAATTCAGCGCCGATATGCGGTCTCGGCCGGTCCAACGGATCAAGGACGTTATTCGGCTTCGCGCGCATCAGTTCGCGGAAGATGCGGGACCGCTCGCGCACCAGGTGCGCCCGGATAATTATGGCAGCATCGAAAATCTCTACACCGCAACAGTCTATGAGAAGGGTGCGGAGATTATCCGCATGCTCAAGACGCTGATCGGTGACGAAGCTTTCGCGCAAGGTATGCAGATCTATTTCGATCGTCACGATGGCGAAGCGACGACAATTGAACATTTCTATGCGTGTTTTGAACAGGCGAGCGGCGAGGACCTCACCAGCTTCCGACGTTGGTACAGCCAGCCCGGCACACCGACGATCACGGCCTCCGAGATCTGGGACGAAGACACAGGCACGCTGACGGTGATGTTGGCGCAATCCAACCCCAAAACACCGGGTAATGATGCACCCAAGCCGCTTCCGATGCCAATCCGCGCTGCAGCATTCACGCCGAGTGGGGCGAAAATAGAGGACCTGACGCTAATCCTGGATAACGAAGACCTCATCTGGCGTATCTCAGGTCAAAGCGAGCGTCCGCGCGTCTCATTGAATAGAGGCTTCTCCGCCCCGATCCGCCTCGATCACCAGATCAGCGATGAGGACGTCCTGGCACTCGCAAAAGTTGATGATGACCCGTTCAATCAGTGGAATGCCCTGCAAGCCTTGGCACGCAAGGACATTCTGGCGATCGCCTATGCCCAGAAAGGGGAACCGGACGCAGCCGTCATTTCCGCTATCGCGTCTGCTGTGCGAGCGAAGCAAAACGATCCTGCCTTCGCCGCTCTGCTGACCCGCTTGCCGGATGTCGGCGAACTGTTCCTCGAGCATGTGCCTGCAGATGCTGGCGCCTTGAGCGATGCGCGCAAAGCCGTGCAGCGCGCCCTCGCAACTGAGCTCGCTGCAGATGCAGCCGCTGTGCTCGAAGGCGCATCGCCCGCGCCCTTCAAGCCAGACGCGGAACAATCTGGTATTCGCGCGCTCCGCAGCGCCATGCTGACTCTGCTCAGCGCGTTAGGTGAAGAGCAGGACGAAGCACTCAAGCAAATCTTCGACGCTGCCCCGAACATGACGGAGAGCCTCTCGGCCTTGCGCGCACTCGCTGTCGCGAGAGGACCGGGCAAAGCAGCCGCCCTCGCCGCGTTTGAAGAGAAATGGTCGAGCAATCCGCTCGTCATGGACAAATGGTTCGCCGTGCAGGCCAGCACCGGGACGGTTGCGGATATTGAACGGCTGCTCCAGCACAAGGATTTCGATCTCAGCAATCCGAACCGCGTTCGGTCTGTCGCCGGGGCCTTTGCTATGCAGAACCTACCGGCATTTCATGCCGCCGATGGCTCTGGGTATCGCGTTGTATCGAAGATCATCGCTGAGGCGGATAAAACAAACCCGGCCCTCGCGGCGCGCCTCCTCACCGCATTCGACCAATGGAAATCGCTCAAACCGCGGGCACAAGGCGAGGCGGAGAAAGCGCTTAAAGCTCTGCAGGCAATGGATCTTTCCAAAGACGCCGCCGATATTATTACGCGCACCCTTGGCTAACGCCGCAAATCTTAACAGAATCCCCGCTGTGGTTAACTGTTCCTGAACTTTCGGACACGAAAGCTGATGGATGTGGAAGTGCGTCCGTTGGGGGCGTACCCGGAAAGGTGCGGGCTGTGGCACGTCAACAGACGCGATCTGGCAAGGCCAAGCCGGTTCGGCGTGCGTCGTCACGACCGTCGCTCAGCCTGACGAAAGCGCTCGGACTGATCATCCTGATCGAGGGCGTGGCGCTGGGATTGAAAGCCTATGATGATCGCGCGCGCGATTTAACTGCCCAGCAAACCCAGACCCATCGCGAGTCCCTGGCCATTTCAGAGAATATCGGCGGCAAGATTTACGCTGTCGAGCAAGCCATGCGCCTCGGCTATCAGGCAGGCTGGTCCCCCACCCAAACCGCCAGAGTTCAGTCGGATCTGGATACAGTCGTAACGCTGACGGATGCTCTAACCGCAAATGCCGGATCAAGACTGCGCGACGCGGGTGAAACCGGGTCAGCTCTTCTGGCAAGCTCTCAAACAGCAGGCCTGACAAGCACCGGCGACATTGTCATTGCGTTCGCTCCAGAGTCGGGCGGTCCGCGTCTCGGCATTGTCCCGTCCGAGTCATGGCTTCCCGTTGCTCAGGGCGCGCGCCAGATCAGCCTCCAGCCTTCCAAATTGAACGGCGCGGAGTTTGGCTCTTCGCAGCACATCGCTGCCTGCTCGCCCGTGGCGCGCGGCGACATGTCGGTTTGTGTGGAGACGGCTTATCCCTTCATGACGCGCGCAACGATGACCGGCCTTGCGATTTACGCACTCCTATTGCTGGGCCCGGCGCTCGCGATCCTGGGGCTGTTTCGCTTGCTTGAGCAACGCCGAACAGAATCGGAAGCCTATGAAGGGGAAGCGACCCGCGCTGGCCGGATCCTGAAAACCGTCCTGCAACAAGCTAAAGCCGGATTCTGGTCGTGGAACTTCAAAACACACCGCTTCACATTCAGCGAGGAAGCCGGCCAGCTACTCGGCGAGCCGGGCGAGATCGAACTATCCGCCAAAGAGATACTTCGGTTCGTGCACGAAGATCACCGCGATACCATGGAGCAATCCCTTTCGACCCTTCATGAGAGAGGGTTTATTTCTCAAGTCTTTGCCAGCGTCGATAAGACCACCTGGTTCGACATGCGCGCCAAACCCGATGAGCAAAGCGGTCAGCTGAACGGTGTGCTGCGGGACGTCACGGAAATGAAGCACGCAATCGCGCGGACCAAGCAAGCGGAAAACCGGCTGCGCGGCGCCTTGGAGAGCTTTTCCGGGCCCTTCGCGCTCTGGGATGCCCGCAAACGTTTGATCCATTGGAACCGAGCCTTCCTCAAAGTGTTTGGGCTGGAACCAACCGTCCGCAATGGGATGGGTTATGACACCGTCATGCTGGCGCAAGCGGCTAACATTCTGGAACGCCGCCCCAATTCTCCTGATGAACGGGCAGAGATCGTGAAGATCAAGAACGGCCAATGGTTCAAGATCGTTGAGCGAACCACCAAGTCGGGCGGCATGATCACAATGGGGCTCGATGTCTCCAGCGATGTTCGCAATGAAGTAGAACTGACCAAACAGCAGGGTCGACTTCGCAAGCTGGTCGCCGAACTCGAGCGATCTGAGTCTACAGCCGCCGACCTCGCCTCAAGCCTGAAATCAGAGAAACAACGTGCCGAGCGATCGGCCAATTCAAAGAGCGCTTTCCTCGCGAATATGAGTCACGAGCTGCGAACGCCGCTCAATGCAATCAACGGCTTTTCCGAGATCCTGGTGGACGAAATGTACGGCCCCCTCGGCGATGAGCGCTACAAGGGCTACGCGCAGGACATCCTCGATTCAGGCAAGCACTTGCTTGATATGATCACCGACATTCTCGACATGGCGAAAATCGAAGCGGGCAAGATGACGGTTGATCTGCACCCGATCGATATCGTCGATCCCGTCGATGCCGCGGTTCGCATGATCCGTCGCCGGGCCGAAGAGAAGGACGTAGATCTTAAACTGGTCGCGAATTCCGGCTTGCCACTCGTCGAAGCGGACCATCGCGCGATCCGCCAAATGATCTTGAACCTTGTCTCCAACGCCATCAAATTCACCGATCAAGGCGGCGAGATTCGTGTGACGGTCGATCAAAAGGGCACCGATTTACGCGTTGCCGTTCGCGACAATGGCATTGGAATTCCTGCCGACGCACTACCCCGGCTAGGCGAACCGTTCGAACAGGTCAGTGATACGCGCGACCGCAATTTCGATGGCACAGGATTGGGGCTCGCTTTGACGAAATCATTCGCTGAAATGCACGGCGGACGCCTGATCATTGCCAGCGAAGAAGGCCGCGGGACACAGGTTAGCTTTTTCCTGCCTATCCCGAAGCATCAAATGGCTGCGAAAAGCTCAGTCGCCTAATCCTCCGCAGGCATAGATGCGACAGCGAACTGCGCGGCCTGTGCGGCACAAGCGGACGCCGCCTCCCGAAGCGCGATCGCTCGATCCCGATTGGACCCGGTCGCCGCCGTGCTCGAACTCGACACTTCGGTCAGCGCCACGAGTTGGCGACTCCCTGTCGCAACAAGGCTCAGCGTCATGACGCAGCGCGCGGTATCGCCTCTTAAGTTGAGCGTCTTTAGCTGGCTGCCAAGCTCATACCTGGCGCTGACACCCAGTTCAGGCAGGATGGCGTTTCCGCGATCACCGACTTTGAAACTGTCTATCATTGCGAGCTGAATTTGACGTGTCGCGCTGCCGGACCATTCTACGTTTGGCACGAGGCGCAAACCGCCATTCGGTCCTTCGCTGACCATGCCCTGTCCCGCAATCAGACGAGACGCTTCAGGTTCCCGCACAAGAAGGTGGTCCGTAAGGCCCTCAAATTTCTGGGTCGCCTCGACGCGATAGAGGGCATCGGGCGTTTCCGGTTCCGGCAGGACGGAAAGGCATCCGGCGAGCACTGGCATAAGCGCCGCAACAGCGATGAGTGACAGTTTCATTATCGACGATCCTCATATGGCAGGGGGTTGCCGACGACAAAGCCTTGCGGATTTTGCTCGATTTCGCGTGTCAGTCTGTCCAGGCGAGTAATGAGCACCCGAAGCTCCTGAGCGGCCAGGCTGGTCTGTTGAATTGTGTCGGACGCGCCGCCTTCAACGAGCGCCGTCGCGGCGTCAATCGCTTTCCGGCTGGCCTCGAGGGTCAAGCTGGCATCACCGGTCGCAGAATTAAGCTCGGCTACCAGCGCCTTCAATTCGGCGTTTAGGCTGACCAGTTCTCCGTCCACAGAAGACGCAACAGAGGTTATGTCATTCGACGCTTTGCTTAGATTGTCTCCTGCCCGCTCGAGGGACGCCAGGGTCGCAAGGCTCTGCCCAAGCAAGGCCTTGTCATCTTCCGACAGGGCTGCGGTAATATCGCGAACATTGTGCAGGATTTCAGAGAGCGCCTCGACATTCTCTTCGGTCATCAGGCCACTCAGTTGTTCCATTGTGACGCCGGCTTGCGCCATGACCTGGGCACCGCCATCGAACAGAGCTGCCAAAGGCGTTTCACCCGCTTGAATAACCGGTACATCGGCGTAGGGCGCCGGTAACAGCGGTCCCGCTTGTTCGCTACCTGCATTGATTTGAACAAAGGTCACGCCGGTAATGCCGGCAAAATCAATAATTGCGGTGCTGTCGGATTTGACCGGGGTTGAGCGGTCCACACGAAGACGCGCGCGCACGAGTGACGCATCGCGGCGATCGATGCGCACGCTTTCTACTTCGCCAACCTTGATCCCAATATAGCGAACCGAAGCGCCCTCTTCGAGCGTCACAGGGCCTGGGAAGACAACATCATATTGCGCATAGTCGCGATTGAACTGGGACGAGCCGAGCCACAGCGAGAACCCGATTACGGCCGCAGCCGCCATCAGCACAAATGCACCAATCAGAGCGTAGTTCGCACGTGTTTCCATCATCCGGCTCCCATAATCGCGCCGCGGCCTCTTGGCCCCCCGAAATAGTCCTGAATCCAGGGGTGAGGCTCTCTTCTCAATTCATCCATCGTGCCAATTGCGAGGACTTTTTTCTCTCCCAGCACGGCGATCCGGTCACAGGTCACAGCCAGCGTGTCGACGTCGTGCGTGACCAGAAAAACCGTCAATCCCAATGACTTCTGCAGATCGCGGATCAATTGATCAAATCCTGCCGCCGTGATCGGGTCAAGTCCGGCAGTTGGCTCATCCAGGAACAATAATGGGGGATCCAGCGCCAAAGCACGGGCCAGAGCAGCGCGTTTGCGCATACCGCCCGACAGGTCAGATGGGTATTTCCGGCCTGCCCAGGTCTCCAACCCGGACATCCGAATCTTCTGATCCGCGAGCTGTTTCATCAACGGCAGCGCGAGATTGGTATGTTCCTTCATCGGCACCATGACGTTTTCGCGCACCGTCAGGTTGGAAAAAAGTGCCCCATCCTGAAACATAATCCCCCACAGGCGCTGCAGGGCCGCAATGTCCTCTGATTGGAGGTGAATGACGTCCTGGCCGAAGACGTGCACCTCACCGGCACTTGGCTCTTTCAGGCCGGTAATCGCGCGAAGCAGTACAGATTTTCCGCACCCCGAAGGTCCGATAACCCCCATTACCTCGCCGCGATAAACGTCGAGATCGAGGTTCTCGTGCACCACATGCGTGCCGTAAGCCGTTTTCAGGCCGCGCACCTTGATGGCAACATCCGCACTCATATGCCCATCTCCTGGTAGAAGAGCGCGAAGAGAGCGTCGATCACGATAATCGCGAACAGCGCCTGGACGACAGACTTGGTCGTATGATGCCCCAGCGACTGGACGCTGCCGCCAACTTCCAGACCTTGTCGGCATCCGATCAAGGCAATCGCCAGCCCGAAGACAGGGGCTTTCGACATACCGATCCAGAACTGATCAATCGGAACATTTTCCTGCAGGCGGTTGAAGAACACGGTCGGGTTGATGTCGAGGATGAGCCACCCGACAGACATGCCTCCTGCGATGGCTGTCAGCATCCCGATGAATGTGAGCACTGGAACCATCACCATCATTGCGAGCACGCGCGGGGCGACGATAACATGCATTGGATTTAGTCCCAGCGTCTGCATCGCATCGATTTCCTGGCGCATCTTCATTGCACCGATCTGTGCGGTAAAAGCAGAATTCGTCCGGCCCGCGATGATGATCGCGACCAGCACACCGCCAAGCTCCCGGAGCACGCCAAAGCCAACCAGTTCGACGACAAAAATCGTCGCGCCGAATTGGGCAAGCGTCGTCGCGCCGATAAAGGCCACGACCATTCCGACAAAAAACGACAGGAAAGCGATGATCGGCACAGCGTCGAGGCCAGCCTCTTCCATCACGGCCACAAGCGCTGTCCAGCGCATCTTTGCCGGACGCCAGACAATTGTGGACAGCGCTACCAGGGTTGCCCCCAGGAAGGAAAGCGACTCCAGGGCTTCTTGCCACATGTGCTCTGCGTTGCGGCCGGTTCGCTCCAGCAAGTCCACGAACCCATGACCTTCTTCGATGATGGGTGGCGCGGTTTCTTCCTGAGTGGCCAGGGTTCGCGCCTGCGACAGCAAGGATTTCACTTCTGAAGTTGCGCCCTTCAACGCGGGCTCACCGCCGATTTCCCTGAGCGTCCGGTCAATCAGATAGGCACCCGCAGTGTCCAGGCCCTCCACTTCAGCAACGTCGACTTCCGCTAGTCCCGCCCCCGCAGAAAAAGGCTTTTCCCGCAGTTCCCGGTCAACATCCGCCAAGGCGGAGACGACCCAATTCCCGCGCAGCACCAGCCGCGGGGCAGCGCCGTCGACATAGTCAAATGTCGGGGCTGTCAGAAGGTCACTTGGTTTCGACACTATTTACCTTAACCCCTCAGCGTTTAAGACGGCCTCCAATGCGTCATTGAAATTTTACCAATCCAGCAAAGACTTCAGACATGCGCCAAATCACCATCACGCCTGTGTCTTCGCCGCTAAAAGCAGCGTTTGCAATCTCGCGGGGCTCGAAATCGTCAGCAGAAACGGTGCTCGTGGAGATCACGCAGGACGGTCAGACCGGACGCGGAGAGTGCGTTCCTTATGCGCGCTACCAGGAAAGCCGGGTGAGCGTCGTGGCGCAATTATCTGGTCTCGAGCGCGAGATTGAGGAAGGCCTCACGCGTCAGGACTTACAGCGGCGACTACCGGCTGGGGCGGCAAAATGCGCTGTCGATTGCGCGCTCTGGGACCTCGAAGCCAAGCTAACCGGCACGCCCGTCTGGGAACTGGCCGGGTTGCCCGAACCAAAACCGCTGCCGACCACGATGACGATCAGCCTGGATGAGCCCGATGTCATGGCCAATGCCGCCAAGGCGACACATGCCAAGATCCTCAAGGTGAAACTGGGCGGACCGGACGACCTCACCCGGATTGAAGCGGTGCGGCGGGCACGCCCCGATGCGAAACTGGTCCTGGATGGCAATGAAGGGATCGATCCAGAGGATTTCCCGAAACTCACGGCACGGGCCGCAGATCTTGGAGTCGTCTTAATTGAACAGCCGTTCCCAGCCGGTCAGGACGGCGCCCTCACGCGTCGCCCCGGCTTTGTTGCGATCTGCGCCGATGAGAGCGTCCACACGCGCGGCGATCTTCAAGGGCTCGCCAAGAAGTACGATGCGGTCAATATCAAGCTCGACAAGGCGGGCGGCCTCACCGAGGCGATGCGGATGATGAAGGAAGCTAAAAGGTGCGGTCTCGGCACGATGGTGGGATGCATGGTCGCTGGCTCTATTAGCATGGCGCCTGCTTTGTTGCTCGGCCAGACCGCTGACCTGATTGATCTGGATGGTCCGCTCTGGCTGGCTCAGGACGTCCCACATAAGCTTCGATACCATGATGGGATCGTTTCTCCGCCGAGCCGGGACCTCTGGGGTTAAGACACCGAGGCAGATAAGCGGACACTCAGCAAATCTGCCGCTTTGAATCTGCCGCTTTGAATCTGCCGCTTTGAATCTGCCGCACTTCCATTTTACAGTCACGGTTTACACGGCTCGCGAAAACGCGTTGGCTTTTGATCCGATCGAAGGAATGCTCATCCATGTCTGCTCACACTCAGAATCGCCGCGAATTCATGACTGTCACCGCAACAGCGTTTTCGGCGCTGATTGCCAGTGGGTGCGTCACGCGCGTCGCAGCGCCGAGCGCCACGAACACCCCATTCGCTGGATATGGACCGCTGCAAGCCGACCCCAAAGGGCTATTGGACCTCCCGGAGGGCTTTTCTTATCGCGTACTGTCGAGCCTTGGGGACGTCATGTCCGATGGCGGCACGGTTCCCGACAAGGCTGACGGTATGGGGTGCCTAGATCTCGGCAATGGTGAGATTGCCCTGGTGCGAAATCATGAACTCGTTCCAAGCGATGCTACGGGCGGTCCGATCGCACATGGTTTTGGGACCCATAACGGGAATATCGTGCCTGGTGGAACCACCAACATCGTGCTCGATGCCAATACGCTGGAAGTGAAGCGCGAGTTTCGCTCGCTCGGCGGGACAATCCGCAACTGTTCAGGCGGCGTCACACCCTGGGGGTCATGGCTGACCTGTGAAGAAGCGCCAACCGGCCCGGGACAACGCTATGGCGAAGGACTCGCCGTCAATCATGGCTGGGTCTTCGAAGTGCCAGGAAACGCTGACGGACTGGTAAAAGCCGAGCCGCTGCGCGCCATGGGCCGGTTCAATCACGAAGCCGCCTCCGTCGATCCCGAAACCGGCTATGTTTACATGACTGAGGATCGCAATGAGGGCGTCCTTTATCGTTTCTTACCCAACACGCCTGGAAAGCTCGCCGATGGCGGGAAACTACAAGCCATGGTCATCGAAGGCGTTGCTGACACGCGCAACTGGGAAGGTGTCTCCGTGGCTGTCGGTCAATCCCTCCCCGTTCGGTGGATCGACCTGGATGACGTCGAAGCTCCGAATGATGATTTACGCGTACGCGCCGCAGCCCAGGGTGCGGCCTTGTTCGCGCGCGGCGAAGGCATGCATATGGGTGAGGATGATCTGTATTTCTGTTGCACCAATGGCGGCGCGAAGCAGCTTGGACAAATCTTCCGCCTCGTGCCCGGACGCGGTAAGGGACCAGATCAGGTAGAGCTATTCTTCGAAAGCGAAAGCACTGAACAGTTCAACTATGGCGACAATCTTTGCGTCGCGCCAAGCGGTCACCTGATCGTCTGTGAAGACCAATATACGGATGTGGTCGACAACCACCTGCGCGGTATCACACCGGCTGGGCAGCCCTATGATCTCGGCCGTCTGCGGCTACAAACCGAGCTCGCTGGGGCTTGTTTCTCACCAGATGGCAAATGGATGTTCGTCAACGCCTACGCGCCGACCCGAACGCTGGCGATCACTGGCCCCTGGGCAACTTAGCGCCAAATAGAAATCGGGCGACACCCGCCTTCGCTGGTATCGCCCGACATCTTGGAATTTCGCGAGGTATCGTCGCTACTCAGACACCTCGAACCCGCATTGATTTTGCTCCATGCCGAGCTGCTTGGTGATGCGTTTGGCGTTTTGCTTATAGGCTTCGGCCACGGATCCGCTCACCACGTTTTTGTCGCGCAGCGGGCTGACATCTTCGCATAGGTGGAAGACCCGCGGAGAGTCATGCTTCGCGCCGTCCGGCGGGGCGATCCAGTAAACCGTATCACGGCCGTTCGGATTATCCGCATCCCGCGTTGCCTCAGCCACAGCCTCCGCATCTCGTGCGATCGCTTCGGCTTGTTCCGCAACTTCCGGTGAACACGCCGTCGTCGGCTCACCTGCATTGATCTGGCGGGCGCACTCATTCATGTCCTCGGTATATTGCTCAACCGAAGGCGGATTGTAACTGACCCCGAACAAGACGGCGATTACGGCCAGGACCGCGCCTACGCCGCCAGCAATCTGCTTGTTTTTTGGATCCATGTCCTTGTCCATCAGGATCAAGGCCAGAAGCGGCAAGAAAGCAATCATCGTGATGATCGCGCCAAGCTGGTTTTGGAAGAAGAACTTGAAACCGTCTTCCTTGCTCGCCGGATCATGCTTGTTGGCACTCTTCCACATCAGGTTGCCTGCAATGGCGAAAACCGCAATGGCGACCAGTAGACCGATCAGAATTGGCAGGCCGCCTGAATCGAACCGGCCTTGCAGCAGCATAACGACGCCGGCAATCTCAGCGCCGATCGCAATGACCCAGGCGATCGCTGCGAATAAGCGCAACCGTCCCGCCTTCGACTTTTGGTCCTGCGTTGCTTTCCAGGCCTGTGTGACGTCCTGATCTGCCGCTCGTGCCGACGCTTCAGGCGTTTCTGGCGTCTGTGTAGGTTCATCTGACATGGTTCAATTCCCTCGTTGGCAGCAACAAAGGGTCGTCCGGAAGGGCGATTGCCCGCCAGCCCCGACCCCCGCAGCTGGTTGAACACCAGATTCCTCTTTCCGGATTCGACAGAAAATACGAGGGATGAGGTGCAGTCCCCAGACCGAAACGGCGGTCTATTCCTCAGCGTCCGGGAAGTCTGGCGGGCTCGGCATGCGCGCCATCGCTGTGGCCATCAAGTGCATCCAGACTTTGGCATTGAGGTCCTTTGCCTCGTCATCTTCGCGGGCTTCCAGCGATGTTTGCAAGGCGATCAGATCGCGTGCGAGCGCGTCGCGCTCCACGGTCAGATCTGAGATTTTCAGGCTCGGGCTTTCTTCGATGGTCACCGTTTTTCCGCCCAGCGCCAAAAGTCCGCGGAGCCCGGCAATCTCATTGACCAGTCGGTCGGCGGCATTATCCCAGGCTTCGCCCGCCATGACTGACATCAGACCACTCATCGCAGCATGTCCGCCGGAATAGTCGCCCTCCAGTTTCGGGGCGACCTCGGTGACGAGTTTGCGACCTATTCGATCGAGGATCATTCCAATGTCACTCATGCGCCTGCTCCATATTTAGGGCCAAGCCGCATGGCCAGCATCAGCTCGTGCGCGGAATGTGTGAACCAACCAGACCAGGCCAGGATCGGATCATCATTGTCCCCTTTGGCGAAGGCTTTCTCAGAGGTCACCCAGATGCCGAGCGCTTTGACATGGGCAAACAAGGACCACCACTCGAAGGCCGCCGGATCGAACGTGCAGCCAGAGGCCGTCTGCCAGACGGCGATGGCTTCGGGCCACGGCAGCAAGCCGGCAGCACGCTCCTGATCATTGCCGCACCAAAGGAGATCCGTCGCCCAGGCGAGATCTTCATACGGATCACCAATATGCGCCATCTCCCAATCCAGAATGGCGGTCATCGTCCCCTCGCCATCCTGCAGGTAATTGCCGGTGCGATAGTCCCCGTGCACGATCGACAAGCGCTGCGCGGGGGGCGGCGGATTGCGCTCCAAATGGCGGATCGCTGCTTCTGCGACCGGTTGCGGCGTCAGCGCATTCTCACGGATTTCATTCGCCCAATAAGCAAGCTCTCGCCGCCAGCACTGATCCGCAGCTGGTGTATCGGTCTCCGTGGCCAAGGCCGATCCTTCCACCGGGAGCGCCGCAATGGATCCCAGATGCCGAAAGAACTGCTCTCCGATCGCTGCGCGGTGCGGCTCGACCGTATCGATCCGGAACGGGTTGAGCGGCTCACCGCTCTCGATTCGGCCCATCACAAAGAACGGGGCGCCCAGCGCAGCCGGGTCAGTCTCAAGAAACAAAGCTTCTGGCACTGGCAGATCGCGCTGACCGTAGGCGCTCTTGATCGCGGCAAACTCAACCCGCCGCTCGGTATCGATCAGACTATCCGGCGGATCTCGGCGCAGAATCAGGCCTTTAACCTTGGGGCCCGTCGCGTCTTCATAAGCCAGATCAATTGAATAGGTTTGCCGGCTTGCCCCGCCATGGATGCGATGAATGCTGTCTACCCGAGCATTGCGCGCGCCCGGAAGATGCGCCTCAGCATAAGCAGCGAACTTTTCTGCGAGGTCCGTCTCAAGCATCCAGAACGTCTTTCCAGCCGGTTGGCGCATGCGGCCCGAGGGCAAGTTGTTCCAGGATGCCAATGCCTTCGCTGCTCTGTCCGTCCGGGCCTTTATGCGTGGCTTTCACGATCGCCTGAATGTGCAAATTGTCGGGTTGCTGCCATGGCAGATTGTCAGGTGTCATGTCTTCGCGTGTGACGCTCAGGTCGCCGCGATAGGTTCCGTGAGCCATGCTCGGATGCCCGTAACCAATTCCCTTCATCATGAATGTCGAGATTGGTTCGTACGTGACTTCATGAGCGCGGCCCTCGCCATCTTCTACGTGCAAAGTGGCGCTCGCCGCCCGCCGCGTTCTCTCACGCCAGGTGACGTCCATTTTTGGTCGGTTCAGATGCAGCAAGCCATCATTGTCGGCGCCGTCCATCGCAAGCACGGAGCGGGTGTTCCAGGCCCCGCCTGCGCCATCTTCATTGACGTGGAAATAGAGCGACAGGTTCGGGAAATTGATCGGTGCCCAAAGCCAATAAAACTGAGGTAGTTGCTGAGGCAGAACCGGCTGTTCATCCCGCTGGCCGATGGGGCGCACGCCCCAGCTGCGGTCTCGCGTGCCCATAAAGTCCTTCACTTCTACCTGCTCACCATCGACGCTGAGCGCGCCTTGCCAATGCCCATTCTGCGTCATCCGCGTGCAGTCGATCAGCATGCGCGGTCCCTGCCGATAGGTGAAGCGCGGCTCTTCGATCGGGAAGTGACGGCCGGTGAATTCAACATCAAGCGCGATGCCTTCGGTCTCCTCCAAACGCAACCGTATGCGCTTCAGGGGCTCTTCCACCGAAACGCTCAAGGGTCCGACCTGAGTGTCCATGCGCTCCATTCCAAGCAGGCGCGAGACGTGTATCGATTTCTGGACACCATCTTTGAGAATGGAGACCGCTCCGTCCATGACATTCAGATGCGGATAGACGCCAAACGCCGCGGCGAAAAAGACCGACCCGTCGGCTGAGTAGCCATTGAAAAAGAATCGATCATAGAAATTGCGATCCGACCCCGAGAACGCCACTGGTTCAGGCGTCTGGTGAATTGGATACTCGTCACCTTTGGTGAGCATGATTTAACCTCCCGTAGCGTGATCTCTTTTCGGATCAGCGTGTATCTGTAGGTTGGCCTTCAAGCTTATTGGGCGTCAATGCCTGCCGGAGGGAAAACATGGCCAGCAAGGTAACCGCCGCCGAGGTCAACGCGTTCTACGATTCCGTATTCCAGGGCCGTGGGGATCAGGAGCGCGTGCTTGAGGTTCGAGAGAATTATGCGCGCGTGCGCCAGCCGGTCGACAAAGCAAACATCCGTCCGGGCGGCTATATTAACGGCCCGACGCAAATGGCGATTGCCGATAGCGCCGCCTATATCGCCGTCTTCACTCGAATTGGAATCACGCCCATGGCGCTGACCAGCAATCTCAACATCAACTTCATGCGTCCATGCATCGGAGAAGCTGTTGTAGCCGAAGCGCAGGTGTTGAAACTCGGCAAAACGCTTGCGGTGATCGGCGTCGATATCCGGGCCGAAGGCAGCGACAAACTCTCCAGCCACGCTGTTGTGAATTATTCGATTCCCGCTGAGGCCGCGTCGTGATTATAGCTCTCTCCGCCCTTGCCGGCTTTATCGCCGTCGCGCTTGGCGCTTTCGGAGCCCACGCTCTGGACAGCGGCTTTGATGAGAAACAAATCGGCTGGTGGCAGACGGCGACGCTCTACTTGCTCGTCCACGCTGCCCTCGCCACCGCCATCTCCGCTGCCAATGTAGAGCGATATGGCACCGCTGCGGCGACGCTCTTACTTGGGGCGCTGCTATTCGCGGGAACCCTTTATGCGATGGCGCTTGGCGCGCCGCGCTGGTTCGGGGCCATCACGCCAATCGGTGGATTGGCGATGCTCGCAGGCTGGGCTTTGATCGGCTGGGCTGCGCTAAAAGCCTGACCTCGCGAAACCCTTTTCTTGCGCGTTCTGCGGGCGTATCACGACGCCAAGTCTAGTCATTCAAGGAGCGCTCCGATGAGCTTGTTCGATCTTTCCGGAAAATCTGCGATCATTACGGGATCATCCCGTGGCATCGGTAAAGCCATTGCCGAACAGTTTGCCGCCGCCGGCGCCAAGGTGACGATCAGCTCTCGCAAGCCCGGCCCGTGCCAGGAAGTCGCTGGCGCGCTGAACGACCAGTATGGCGACGGAACTGCAATTGCGATCCCTGCCAACATTTCGGAAAAAGACCAACTTCAGGCCATGGTCGACGCGACCAATGAGGCTTTCGGCAAAGTCGACATTCTCGTCTGCAACGCGGCGTCCAACCCGTATTATGGTCCGATGGAAGGCATTTCCGATGAAGCCTTCGAGAAGATCTTGTCGAACAATATCATCTCAAATCACTGGCTGGTTCAGATGTGCGCCCCGCAAATGCGCGAGCGCAAAGACGGTTCCATCATCATTGTCAGCTCCATTGGCGGCCTGCGCGCCTCGCCCGTGATCGGCGCTTATAACATCTCCAAGGCAGCCGATTTCCAGCTGGTCCGAAATCTCGCAGCCGAATACGGCCCGGACAATGTTCGCGTGAACGCAATTGCGCCCGGCCTGATCAAGACAGATTTCGCGCGCGCCCTCTGGGAGAACCCGGACACCCTGAAACGGGCCACATCGACCACACCGCTTCGCCGCATCGGTGAGCCCGTCGAGATCGCGGGTGCCGCGGTCTATATGGCCTCTGATGCGGGTAGCTTCATGACCGGCCAGATGATGGTCGTCGATGGCGGGCAAACGGTTGTCTAACATGCCCAAGATGATTGTCCCAGAAGCTCTCAAAGAGCGCACAGAGCAGATGCAGTTTGCGCCGGCCGTGCGCGCCGGTGACATGGTGTTCTGCTCCGGCGTCATCGCAGCCCTGCAAGAAGGCGAAGCCGCTTCAGAAGAGGCTTATTTCCGCGCCGCCGATGAAGCCTTCGCCGAGATCGACGTGATCCTGAAAGAAGCTGGCGGCAGCATGGCTGATGTCGTCGACATTACCGGCTATCATATCGATTTTGAAAACCACATGGCACCGATGTTTCGGGCCAAGGCGAAGTGGATGCCGGGGCCGTTCTTCTCTTGCTATACATTGATTGGCATCTCGTCCCTGTTCAATCCTCTCGGTTTCGTCGAGCTGAAAGCGCGGGCGTACATTCCCGCATGACCCGCACTGAACTCTCGACGCAGCAGCAAGGCTTCTTCGACCGCTTGCGGTCAAATGAGTGGGAAAAGCCAGCGGGCATACGCAATCTCGGCATCCGCCCGGAGGATTGGCTCAAGGATGTGAGCTACGGCTATGTTCGCTATGAATGGCCCAACGAAGGTGATCGCGACATTTCCGACGGCCGCGTCTTTGGCGGCTGGGTCGCGGGCTTCAGCGATCACATCGTCTCGATGTGCATGGCCTCAGCGCTCGAGGATGGTGAGTGGTTCACGACAACTGAGTTGCAGACCCGGCTGTTCAGGGCTGTCCCGCATGGACTGATCACCATCGAAGGACGATTGGTATCTCGGGGCCGCACGACGGGCTTCATTGAGGCCGATTGGCGCGACGAGAAAGGCCGTCACCTGGTGCGCGTCAGCGCCGCGAAAGCCATCCGCACGCGGGCTGATTTGAGGATGACTTAGGCAGTCCTAAGCCTGAACCATCCGCATCAGTGCGTCGACCGTCATGTCTCTCATCTCTTCCACGGACTTCAGGTCAACGCGCGCGAGATTGATCGGCAGCGCGATCGCGCCGTGGACGCCAGACCAGAGCACTTGTGCCAGATCCGCTGGCTCGCCCGCTACGATCAGACCGCTCGCCTGCCCGTCCCGCAACGCCTGCGCCAGTAGGGTCGGAAAGGCAAAATCGCTGAGGTCCTGCTTGTCCGGTATGCCCAGGGATTCTGGCCTGACGAACAGCAATACGCTGCGATAGATTTCGTGCTGTTCAACGCCGAACATTAGGTAGGATGTGAGCAGCGCCCGGAGGCGCAAGACTGGATCTGCATGCTCAGCCGCGACATCGCGAAACACTTGTTCCTGCCGCGCCACACGGCCTTCCCATAGGGATTGCCCGAGGCCGGCCAGGTCGCCGAAATAGGAATAAATAGTGCCGACAGAAACGCCTGCCTTTTTCGCTACGGCCCGAGCGGAGATGGCAGAGAGGCCTTCCTCACGATAGAGGTCGGCAGCCGCGCGCTGGATCGAGCGCCGAACTTCCGCGCGTTGTTCCGGTGTCGCCTTGGGTCGTGCCATACAGCCGTTTAGGCGGCTTTGGCGACCTGACGCAAGTTCATTTCAGCCTGCAAGGCTGACAGCGGTTCGTCCAACCGTTCTTCCCATTTCCCAAAATTGATATTCGCCGAGTTGCGCCCGTAATACCAACCATCAACGAAGGCATCCATGCTCGGAACCACGCCTTTGGGAGCAACGAAAGCTGTGTGCCCCATCGTCACCGCCAATCGGATCGCATGATATGGGCTGCGCATTTGCGAAAGATAATAAGACGCCAGCGCGAGCTCTCCCGGGATTGTTGCGCCGTATCCGGTGAGCACGTGCATGAAGTCGTGCAACTGCGTGCCGCGGACCGACATATAGGCCATTTCCTCGGGCATGTGCCTGAGTTTTCCTTCCGCCATGAGCTGTTTCTGGAAGGCTCTGTAATCCCGGCCGAAATTTTCCATCAGATTATTTTCAACAACAAAATCGCGGTACGCTGCGCCGAGTGTGCCGGGCGCGTAGTCCTTCAGGTCTTCAACAACCATCGGCTCCGCGATATAGCGCTCTTTGATAAATGCATCGGCGCCCGAGATCGCGTGGAACTCTTCCATATAGGCGTCGATGGCCTCTGGCGTAGCGACATCCCACCAATCATTGATCAGAAAATAAACCCCGTAATCGAGGGGGCGATCAATCGCTTTCATGAACTTTTCTGCGAAATCCCGGTCCACAATGGGCGGCTTGTCAGTGATAGGTCCTGGCACTCTCATCTCCTCGGTTTCATCACACATAGCAGAAGCACCTATTTATGTGAACACGTTCATTTAATTAAGTGTCGAACCGTTCGCTCTGGACTCTCTTGGATTGCGTGGCTCAAATGAAAATCAACACAACTGGAGGATAAAAATGGCGCTCAGATATTTGCCGGCTGATGCCGCTCCCGAAGCCCTCGATGAGGCGCTAAAGACGGATGGCGCGTGTATTGTGGAAGGCCTTTTATCCTCGCAAGACCTCACCAGGATGAAACAGGAATGCATGCCCTTCATCGACGCGACCGATATGGGCCGTGATGATTTTACCGGGCGAAAGACAACCCGCACCGGCGCCCTTGTCGCGCGGTCCGCAGCGTGCCGCGACGCGGTGATGAACCCCGCCATCGTGAACGGCGCAAAGACCTTCCTCGCGCCCTACTGCGAGACGATCCAGCTTCACCTCACCCAGTTCATCCGGATCAAGCCCGGACAAGAGGTCCAACCGCTTCACCGCGATCGACTGGCCTGGGGCGGATACTTGCTGCCGACGCTTGAGCCTCAATTCAACACGATCTGGGCGATCACAGATTTCATCAAGGAAAACGGTGCGACCAACGTCATTCCGGGGTCCAACACCTGGGACCCGGAGCGCAAGCCGAGCCGAGACGAAGTTGAGTATGCCGAGATGGAAGCCGGGTCTGTGCTGGTCTATTCCGGGTCGGTTGTTCATAGCGGCGGCGCGAACGTGTCGGACGCTGATCGGATCGGCCTCAACATCACGTACGCACTTGGATGGCTGCGCCAGGAAGAGAATCAGTACCTGTCCTGCCCGCCGGAAATTGCCAAGGATTTCGACCCCGAGCTCCAAGCCATGTTGGGATACGCGATGGGGTCCTACGCGCTCGGTTACTTCACGCCGCCTCTGCCACCTGGCCAGGGACCGGAAGTGGTTCCGCCTGACTTCCTGTTCAACGGCAAGGTCGCATCATGGGGCGATGAAATGTACGAGAAGGTCTCCGCCCGCGCACAGGATGGCGCCGTCTAAGCGCGCTTGTCCTTGGGTGATCCGAGGCTGATATGTGACGTGATGGAGCGCACTTGCGGCAACACGCCCAGAATATCTGCGTGGAACGCCTTGTAGGCCGGAAGGTCGTCCACTTCTACGCGTAGCAGATACTCGACCGCCCCGGTAATGTTGTGGCACTCCCGCACCTGCGGGGCCGCTTCCATCGCTCGCTCGAAGGCTCTGGCATCCTTGGACAATTGCGCATCAAGGCCCACCATGACGAAGACAACCAGCCCCGTGCCCAGCCTAGCGCGATCAAGAACAGCGCGATAGCCGGTAATCCATCCGTTTCGCTCCAGCTCCTGAACTCGGCGCAAGCAAGCAGATGGCGACAGACCGACTCGCGCGGCGAGGTCGGTATTGCTCATCCGCCCGTCGCCCTCAAGTTCATGCAATATATTGCGATTAATGCTGTCTAATTCCGCCATTTATTGCTTTTGAAGCTCCCTCATCACGCAGTTTCGTGAGAAATTGTGCAGGAAACCACGTATTATTGCAACAAAATTTGGGAGTGCAATAATGCTGAACCTGTCTGACTATGACATGTCCGCGGACCGCGGATTCCTCTGCCGCCACAATGCTGATGACGTCGTATTGAGCGGCGATCTAGCTGTGATTCGAGACGTCGCCATGTCTCTTCCGCAACTTTTGCCCACGGGCCGTGTGCGCGACCTGCTGGTCGAGCGGTTGCCGCTCATACACCTGCCCCTTGATGAGATGAGCGATGCCGAGGCGCGGATGTGCATGGTCCACTACTCGTTCATGGTTCAGGCTTTTGTCTGGGGAGAACCCAAAGCTCCGA
Organism: Hyphomonadaceae bacterium; assembly: GCA_043513745.1. GTDB lineage: Bacteria > Pseudomonadota > Alphaproteobacteria > Caulobacterales > Hyphomonadaceae > Henriciella. The sequence continues at coordinate 1,892,142 of CP121341.1, read as the reverse complement.
CAGTGCTGCCGAAAAACCTCGCTGTGCCGATGGTGGCGCTGGCTGATCATCTCGGTCAGCAACCGCTGCTACCGTATTCCGGCTATGTGCTCGACAATTGGGGGCTGGTGGACGCGACCCGGCCGATTGATCTGGATAACATCTACATGATCCAGAACTTCCTGAACGGACAGGATGAGAACTGGTTCGTCCTGATCCATGTCGCGATCGAAGCCGCCGCGGGACGTGCGCTGGCAAACTTTGGCCCGGTCATCGAGGCCAGCGCCGCGGGCGATGTCGGCACCACCCGCCGCCTGCTCGAAGAGGTGGGTGAGACCTGGCACAAGATCAATTCCATCTTTGACCGGATGCCGGAACGCTGTGACCCGTATGTCTATTTCGAGCGCGTCCGTCCCTACATTCACGGCTGGCGCGATAATCCTGCCTTGCCAAACGGGATCATTTACGAGGGCGTTGAGCGCTTCGGAACGCAGGCCCAGGCCTTTCGTGGGCAAACGGGGTCGCAATCCTCGATTGTCCCCGCGATGGACGCCCTGCTTGGCGTCGGGCACGCAGCTGATCCGTTGCGCGAGTATCTCGATCAATTGCACATTTATCGCCCGCCGGCGCACCGCCGTTTCATCGACGACACGCGCGCGGCGAGCCAGTTGCGTACCTTTGTTGAAAAAGCGAGGGATCGCGGCCTGACCGAGGCCTACAACACGATCATTCAGGCCATTGCGGACTTCCGCACCCGGCACCTGGAATACGCTGCGAGCTATATCAACAAGCAACAGCGAGCTGCTTCTGGCAATGACACGGAAGTTGGCACCGGCGGCACACCGTTCATGCGGTACTTGAAGAAGCACCGCGACGAGACATCCGCCCGCCTGATCTCAAACGCCGCCAACGCGGCTTGATCTCAGACCCCAACAAAAAAAAGCCCCGCGAATTGCGGGGCTTTTCTTATGTCTGAAGGTCAGCGACTTAAGCGCTCTGACGGTTCTCGTCATCAACTTCTTCGAAGTCAGCATCGACGACATCATCGCCGTCGGCAGCCGCGTCCGATGCAGCATCCGCGTTGGCCGCGTCAGCTTGCTGTGCGCCATAGATCGCTTCGCCGAGCTTCATGGCTGCCGTCATCAGAGCCTGATGCTTTTCCTGAATGTCCGCAGCATCGTCGCCTTCGGCAGCGGTTTTCAGCGCGGCAGCAGCGTCTTCGATCTCTTTCTTCACATCTTCGCCGACTTTGTCGCCATGCTCTTCGAGCTGCTTCTCAGTCTGATGTGCGAGGCTTTCAGCATTGTTCTTCGCTTCAACCAGATCGCGGCGCTTCTTGTCTTCTTCCGCGTTGGCTTCAGCGTCTTTCATCATCGCGTCGATATCGGCATCGTTGAGACCGCCATCGGCCTGGATGGTGATTTGCTGTTCTTTGCCGGTCGCCTTGTCCTTCGCGCCAACCGAGACGATGCCATTCGCATCGATGTCAAACGTGACCTCGATTTGCGGAACGCCGCGCGGGGCTGGCGGAATATCTTCGAGGTTGAACTGGCCGAGGATCTTGTTGTCCGCCGCCATTTCGCGCTCACCCTGGAAGACCCGGATGGTCACCGCAGGTTGATTGTCTTCCGCCGTGGAGAAGGTTTGAGACTTCTTGGTCGGGATCGTCGTGTTACGGTCAATCAGACGCGTGAACACACCGCCAAGCGTTTCAATGCCGAGCGATAGTGGCGTCACGTCGAGCAGAACAACGTCTTTCACGTCGCCTTGCAGCACGCCGCCCTGGATCGCTGCGCCGAGCGCTACGACTTCATCTGGATTGACGCCTTTGTGAGGCTCCTTGCCGAAGAAGCCTTTCACGGCTTCCTGGACAGCTGGCATACGGGTCATACCGCCAACCAGAACGACATCGTCAATGTCCGATGGATTTTTGCCAGCATCCGCCAGCGCCTTCTTACACGGATCAATGGTCCGCTTGATCAGGTCGCCGACCAGGCTTTCCAGCTTGGCACGCGTCAGCTTGATGTTGAGGTGCTTCGGCCCTGTCGCATCAGCGGTGATGAAAGGCAGGTTCACTTCGTATGAAGAGGCAGAAGACAGCTCTTTCTTGGCTTTCTCAGCTTCTTCCTTGAGACGCTGAAGCGCGAGCTTGTCGGATTTCAGGTCAATGCCTTGTTCTTTTTTGAACTCGTCGGCGAGGAAGTCGACAATGCGAAGATCAAAGTCTTCACCGCCGAGGAACGTGTCGCCATTGGTCGACAGAACTTCAAATACGCCGTCACCAATCTCGAGCAGGGAAACGTCGAACGTTCCGCCGCCAAGGTCGTAAACAGCGATGATCTTGTTGGTGTCTTTATCGAGGCCATAAGCCAGCGCCGCTGCGGTCGGCTCGTTGATGATCCGGAGGACTTCCAGACCAGCAATCTTGCCAGCGTCTTTCGTCGCCTGGCGCTGCGCATCGTTAAAGTACGCCGGAACGGTGATCACCGCTTGGGTGACTTCGCTGCCGAGATAGGCTTCAGCGGTTTCTTTCATCTTGGTCAGAATGAACGCAGAAACTTCTTGCGGCGCGTAATCTTTATCGCGGCCTTTGACCCAGGCATCGCCATTCGGGCCTTTGACAATTTCAAACGGGCTGAGCTGTTTGTCTTTTTGCGCGGTTGGGTCATCAAACGTACGACCGATCAGGCGCTTGATCGCGTAGAATGTGAAGTCGGGGTTGGTCACAGCCTGCCGGCGGGCCGGCATCCCGATCAGTCGCTCACCGCCTTCGGTAAACGCGACAACAGACGGCGTGGTCCGCGCGCCTTCAGAGTTTTCGATAACTTTGGCGTCTCCGCCATCCATGACAGCGACGCAGCTATTGGTCGTGCCGAGGTCGATTCCAATAATCTTACCCATAATATTTCTCTCCTAAGCCACCGCTTCTCGCCAAATTCGGCCTGCTATGCAGCACCAGCAATCTGCGGCTCTATACACAAAGATTCCGAGAGGTGAAGACGGTGTTTCAGTCCGGTCACATCTTGGTTCCCCACGCATGTGGGAAACGTCGGGACATCTTCAAGGGGGAGAATGGCATTGAGGCTGGCGAAGATTTCATTGGTCAATCCGTTGGTTTTTGCGTTACATTTGTCACAAATCACCTGGAGGTCTTCGTATGCGCCGTTTTGCTCTCATCCCAATTCTCGCTTTTGCCGCTTGTTCTCAGCCCCAATACGCAGATCCGGATGAGGCCGGTACTGAGGTTGCGACAGCGGAAACTGCAGCAGAACCAGTCGCGCCAGACGAAGCTGCCGCCCTGCCCGAACTCACGCAAGTTTGGGTAGCAACCGGGTTTGAGGCCCCTGAAGGCGTCGCAGTAGATGGCGACGTGCTCTACATCTCGAACGTGGCCGGAGAAGGCGATGGGAAAGATGGTGAAGGCTGGATCAGCCGCGTGTCCATGGACGGCACGGTCCTGGAAGAAAAATGGATCGAAGGTCTGAACGCGCCAAAAGGGCTCGGCATCAGAGACGGCAAATTGTTCGTATCGGACTATGACGCCTATCACGTGATCGACATCGCGCGCGGCGAGATTGAAAATACATATCCCGTGGAGGGCGCCGGCTTCCTCAACGATATCGCTGTTTGGCAAAATGGTGTCTATCTGAGTGATTCGGGCTCGGCGCGGATCTTCCAGATTGACGTAAACGGCTACAAGGAGTGGCTCGCTGATGAGCGCCTTGGCGGCGTCAATGGATTGTGGCCCGACGGCGATCGTCTTCTGATCGCAACCATGAGCTCCGGCAGCCTGCTCGAAACGCGTGGGGCACGCGACCTGACAGAACTCGCCACCGGAATGGATAATGCAGACGGCATCGCGGTGCTGGATGATGGCAGCTATCTGGTGTCCAGCTGGCCCGGTCAGATCTGGCACGTCTCAACTGATGGAGACACGACAGAGCTCCACAATACGGTTGATGACACGATCTATCAGAACGACCTCACCCGCGTTGGCGACTTGATCATCGTCCCAAACTGGCAACCAGGAACCGTCACGGCCTGGAGGCTGGGCGGGTAAACCGTTCGAACAACACCGTTCGGGCCGTCAAGTAGGCCCAAATCCCAGCACACATTGCCGGTATTGCGCCAATCAGGCACGCAAAGGGCAATCCGATCAGAGTATAGCCGCCCAAGTAGCCAAGCTGCTGAGCAGAACTAAAACCCTGATCTACATCTTGATAGGGAAGCCACACGAGAAAGAACCAGACACCTACGACGAACGCATAGAGGGGTATTGTCAGCACGGTCCATCCCGAAGTGAACTCTTGTAGCTTAAAGTGCGTCGTTTCAGTCTCACGCAAACGCAGCATCAAAATCGCTGCGCCGAGACTACAGGGCCAGATTGTAAAAAAGCCGACAACACCGAACGGCGTCAACCGGTCTTCGATGACGAAAATCAATATCCAGGACAATGGATTGAGCGGCCCAATTAGCAGCCAAGCGAGAAGCTTTCGCTCGCCAAAGCGTCGTTTCGGTCTGAGCTTGCCCGGGGCGAATGTCGGATTGATCGGTGGACTTTGCATGACAGTCTCCAGCGCTTCGTACGAAAGCTGGAACGACTAAGTAGAGTTCCCGATATGACAGGCTGCCGCGCGACAGTTTGGCTTAGTTCGCCTGACCGGCGCTCACCGCGACCATAGCAGCGCGGAGCGTCCGGTCACCAATTCGCCAGCCGGCCTGGAACAGGCTCGCAATGGTGCCGTTCGGATGCTCCGACGGAATGTTCGCGACCGCCTGGTGCAGGTTCGGATCAAACGCGGCGCCCGGTTCGACTTCAATCGCAGTCACGCCGTGCCGGGTCAGAACCGTATGCAGTTCCTTTTGGGTCATCTCGATCCCGCCCAGAAGACCTTTACCGCCTTCGGTGAGCGCTTCACGCTCGTCTTCCGGAAGAGCTTCCAATGCCCGCGCCAAATTGTCGGAGACGCTTAGAAGATCGCGTGCAAATTTTTCAATCGCATAAGTCCGCGCATCAGATTTTTCGCGCTCAGCGCGTTTGCGGAGATTTTCCATCTCTGCCAGAGCGCGCAGCATCTGATCGCGCATTTCCTGCTTCTCGATTTCGAGCGCGAGAATTTGTTGCTCCGCGGTCAGCGGTTCGGCTTCCTCAAGCTCGGCCTCAGCTTCGGCATCCGCGTCAACATCGGGGCTCGCTGCCTTGGCCGCTTTGAGGATCTCGTCCGCCGCAGCTTTCAGATCCGCTTTGCTCGCGTCGGGTCCGAGATCCGGGTTCTCAGGGGCATCGTCTTTGACTGTTTCGTCACTCATCTCTTGTCACTCATTCCTGATGGCGCTTATCGAGCACCTCTCCAACCATACGTGCGGTATAGTCAACCATTGGAATCACCCGGGCATAATTCAACCGCGTTGGCCCGATCACTCCCAAGGCGCCAATAACCTGACGTTCGGCGTTCATATAGGGAGCTACGATCACGCTTGAACCCGATAACGGAAAAAGACTGTTTTCTGATCCGATAAACAAGCGCACGCCGTCCGCATCGCGGGTTGAATCGAGGACCTCGAGCAAGCCTTGCTGGCGTTCCAACGCATCGAAGAGCTGTCGCACGCGCTCCATGTCTTCAGCTGCAGCGGCGTTTTCGAGCAGGTTGGCGCGTCCTTGAATAATCAAACGTCGTTCTTCCCCGGGCGCAGCGCCGCTCCATAGGGCAAGGCCGCGTTCAACAAGATCCGCAGCCGCCGTATCCAGCTGCGCCTTTCGTGCAGCGATTTCGGCGCGCACATCCGAGGCCGCCTCACGCAGCGTACGACCTTTCAGGCGTGCGGCGAGGTAATTACCTGCCTCCATTAGAACAGTCTGCGGCAAGCCTGCTGGAATTTTGACGAGGCGATTCTCCACATCACCGCGCTCATCGACCAGCACGCACAGGGCCTCCCCGGTCGACAGAGGAACAAACTCGACATGCCGGACGGCGACGTCCTGCGTCGGGGAGGACACAAGCCCGGCGCCCCCGGCAAGACCTGACAAAATCGACGAGGCTTCCTTGAGGACGCCGCCCATATTGCGACCAGCGTGCTTGAGACGACCTTCGATCGCGTCCCGGTCGTCTTTTCCGGGGTCTCCCATTTCCAGGAAGCCATCCACGAACAGTCGCAAGCCCGCATGCGTTGGCATCCGACCAGCAGACGCGTGCGGCGCATCCAGCAGACCAAGCTCGGTCAGGTCGGCCATCACATTGCGGATCGATGCGGCAGACAGCTCAATCCCACCTTTGGACAGCGTCCGGGAGCCGACTGGCTCGCCAGTTTCCAGGTACGATTCAACGATATGCTTGAAAATATCCCGAGAGCGCTCGTTCAACGCCTGCATGATCGATGTATTTGTACTCATACGGATTGAATAGTGCGGCATCGGGCGAGTTTCAATCGCTCTGGCGCTCTATCGGCTCTCCGGTCAAAGGATGATTGAACCGCGACACGCGTGATCGGTAGAACGCCGCGACACGTTCCATGTCCGCAGCGTAGTCCCCACATGGGACTAGAACCCCATCAAGACCGCCAAATTTGTTTGCGTAATCAATAAAGCCGAGCGCGACCGGCACGTCGGCCTCCAGCGCAATATTGTAGAAACCCGTTTTCCAAGCGGTGACATCGGCCCGCGTACCTTCGGGCGCGATCACCAGCGCCATCTCATCCGTCTCTTCGTAGGCCGCGACCACTTGATCGACGAGCCGGGTTGAACCATTTCGATCCACTGGCAACAGACCCCACCACCGCATCAGCCACCCAAAAGGCCCCTCGCCGAGGCTTTTCTTCCCCATCCAGCGCACGGGAATACGATAGTAAAAAGCGATCCCGAGCATTTGCGTCAGATCCCAATTGGTCTCGTGCGGCGCCGCAATGATGACGATCTTCTTGTCTTTTGGCGCTTCGCCGAGAACTTGCCAGCCCAACAGTCGATAGAGACCGTAAAAGAAGACGCGGGCGACCTCATACAGAACGCTTCTGGGCGGTCGCCGGGAGCGTTCTGCGCGCAATTTCATCTCGGCAACGTCCAACGCCGCATCCTCCCACATTCAGACCAGCCTAGACAGAGCAGGCAAAACCCGCAATTTGCGGCCAACAGTTCAAACGACGAAAGTAGTGCAAATGACAGACTTTGCCCGCCCATCCGGCCGCGCCCCTGATCATCTTCGTGAGATCAGCCTCGAAACCGGTGTCACACGATACGCCGAAGGCTCCTGCCTCGCGAAATTTGGGCACACGCATGTCCTCTGCACCGCCAGCTGGACGGACAAGGTGCCGGGTTGGATGCGAGGCTCGGGCTCAGGCTGGGTGACCGGTGAATATGGCATGCTGCCCCGCGCAACCCACACGCGCGGTCGCCGTGAAGCCGCTGCTGGCAAGCAATCCGGTCGGACACAGGAAATCCAGCGCCTGATTGGACGATCACTGCGCTCGGTTGTCGACCTGACTGCGCTCGGCGAAAACCAGATCACGATCGATTGCGACGTCATCCAGGCTGATGGTGGAACGCGGACGGCGTCTATCACTGGCGGCTTTGTCGCTCTGGCCATGGCCTGCCGCTATTTGAAGGATGAAGGCGTGATCAAATCCGACCCGATCCTGAAACAGGCCGCAGCCATTTCTGTCGGCGTCTACAAAGACGTCCCGGTGCTGGATCTCGATTATCCCGAAGACAGCGCCGGCGAAGCCGACATGAACGTCGTGATGAGCTCTGATGGCGGCTTCATCGAAGTACAAGGCACCGGCGAAGAACGCCCTATGACCCGCACGGAAGTCGATACTATGATGGCGCTCGCCGAAAAGGGTTGCAACGAGCTGTTCGAAGCGCAGCGCGCGGCGCTCGGCTAGATCATGGAACGGCTCCTCCCTCTCGCCAAAGAGATCGGCGACAAGCTGATCGCGCGCGGTGAAACCGTTGGCGTATCCGAGTCGTCATCGGGCGGCTTGATATCGGCCGCGCTGCTCGCTGTTCCAGGTGCATCTCGATACTATCGCGGCGGCGGTGTCATCTACGCAGCCAACGCGTTCAGGGGCCTGATGGGCCTCACCCGGGATGATATTGAGGGCATGCGATCCTCAACAGAGCCGTATGCGTGTCTGCTCGCAAACACGATGCGCGGGAAGCTCAGAACCAGTTGGGGGCTTTGTGAAACAGGCGCGTCCGGTCCAAGCGGCAATGGCTATGGCGACGCGGCAGGACACACTTGTGTCGCGGTTGCGACGGTTCGTGATGGCGTGCCTTTTGAGCTGTCGAGAACTTTGGAAACCGGCCTCAGCGATCGCGAAGAGAATATGTGGTTATTCGCCGAGGAAGCCCTCGAACTGCTCAATTCTGTGCTCGACTAGCCGCGAAAACAGTCCGCGATATCCGCCAGCCAGGCCCGGAAGGCATCGCCCTTTTCACCGGCTTCAGACTTGCCGTGCCGCACCATGATCAGATCGAGGGATGGCACACAGACAGTGAACTGCCCTTCATAGCCATTCGCGGAGAAACTATCCGGTCCGGCAATCCCGAGCCACCAGTGGGCACCGTACCCCATGGGTTCCTCCGGCGGCGTCTTGGTCGGCGTGCGCGCATAGTCGACCCAGCCCTCCGGCAAGAGTCTTTCACCGTCCCACATGCCATCGCGCATGTAGAGCAATCCAAATCGGGCGAAATCTCGCGCGGTCGCATAGCAGAAGGACGAGCCAATAAAGGTTCCCGCTGCGTCGAACTTTGGCTGCGGAGACCGCATGCCGATCGGCGTGAACAAATTGTCGAACATCCAGCGCTCGAACGCCTCTCCCGACTTGCCAAGCGCACGCTGAGCGCAGCGGGCAACGATATTGCTGGTACCACTGGAATAGTTCCAGACCGTATCCGGCTCATGCGCCAGCGGGAAGTTTGCCGCGTGCGCGGCGACATCCTCGGATCCGGCGCCAAACAGCATTTCGATCACGTCCGATACGCCGGAATCGACATAATCCTCGGTGAACCTCAATCCGCTGGACATGCGGAGCAATTGGTCGAGCGTAATATCCCGGCGCGGATCATTACCCTCCTGCCACTCTGGCGCGTCGGCGCGGGCGTCGGTTTCCAGCTTGCCGTCTCGCACGAGAAGACCAACCAGCGCATGGGTGATGCTCTTCGCTTTTGACCAAGACGGAAAAGTGGAGGTTTGGTCCCGGCCTTCTGCGTAGCGTTCCAGGACAAGGCTTCCCTTGTGAACGGCTAGAAACGCGTGGGTTTCGCCCATTTTATCGAGTGCTTGCTCGCTGAACGCAAAGTCGATTGCTTGCTGCGCACGCGCCCGGTCGAACTCGGTGGACTCAAATGCCTCTGGCCAGGTTTCGGTTGGCCAAGCGAGGTGCTCTGGTTGTGTAGGTAGCGGAATGAGCGGTGTAGTCGTCATTTCCAAGCGACGGCTCAGGCCGCTTCGCTTTTCGATTGGCTTTTGCCATCCTCAAACACGAGAATGTCACCGGGCTGGCAATCGAGCTCGCGGCAGAGCGCTTCCAGGGTTGAAAAGCGAACAGCTTTGGCTTTGCCGGTCTTCAAAATCGAGAGATTGGCCAGCGTGACACCGACGCGCTCAGAGAGCTCGGTCAGCGACATTCTTTTTTCCAACAAAACCCGATCAAGGGTCACACGAATAGACATTCAATGGCCCTCCTAAATTGTCATTTTCTCTTCTTCGCGGAGGCGGGTGCCTTCCTTGAAGACCTGCGCCAGGATGAGCAGCACGATAATTGCTCCCCAAACCGCAAGATTGATATTGATGTTCGCAACATAGCCCTCGCCGAGGTCGACGGTTGCGGCCAGCACCAGGACTGAACACATACGGATCACTTCGATCAGACCGATCGCAATCGCGATACGCGTCAGGCGCGGTGCGTTCTCTGGAACAAATGGATCGCCTGCCGCCAGAGTTGAAAGAATTTGCCTCAGCTTCGAACAAATGTAGGCGATGCCTGGTGCAAACACGACGAGTCCCACCAGCGCAGCGACAAGCCGCCCGGCCGGAACGCCGTCTGCACGCGCTTCAACCAGCGGCAAATCTATCTCGCCGCCGTTCAAACTGCCAAGCAAGCCGATGCTCAAAATGATGAACAGGAAACCGCCCAGGACGATTGCCAGCCAGAAAATCACTGTCACAACAGTTGACAGAAACGCCGCCATTGAATTTTTGCGGGGTTCAGACATGCGTGCGGGTCATCCTTTTGTATTTCGCTACATTTGTCACATAGCACAAAGTCACAAACTTACCGTTAAACGATAAGGTAATTCGTTTAGAAAGCAAGAACGGAGCCACAGCGCATGTCTCGCAAACTTCAACCGGGCAAATTGATCGCAGCGACGCACAACAAGGGTAAAGTCGCTGAACTTAAAGATCTTTTTGAGCCACTCGGCTTTGAGGTAGTCTCTGCCGTAGATTTGAATCTCGACGAACCGGAAGAAACAGAACTCACATTTGAGGGAAACGCGTTGATCAAGGCGCGCGCCGCGGCGCAGGCCACTGATGCGCCCGCCCTTTCAGACGATAGCGGGCTTGAAGTGACGGCTTTGGGCGGCATGCCCGGCGTCCACACCGCGATTTGGGCTGGCGAACCTAGAGACTTCTATGTCGCCATGGAAAAAGTGGAGCGCGAACTCAACACCATTGAGGCCACCGACCGCAGCGCCAAGTTCGTCTCCTGCCTCGCTGTTGCCTGGCCAGATGGCCACGAAGAGACGTTCCGCGGCGAGATTTGCGGCAGTCTAACGTGGCCACCGCGCGGCGAGATGGGGTTTGGCTATGACCCGGTTTTTGTTCCCGAGGGCCATAAAGTGACGTTCGCAGAACTCGAGCCGCATCAAAAACACAGCATGAGCCACCGCGCGGTCGCCTTCGACAAACTGAAAAAGGCGCTTCTCTGATGCGCGATACGGGACCTGAATTCGGGTTTGGCCTCTATTTTCATTGGCCGTATTGCACTCGAATCTGTCCCTATTGCGATTTCAACGTCTATGCGGCGAAGGATCGTGACACCGAGCCCCTGGTTGCCGCCATGATTGCGGACCTGGAGGCACAGCGGCGCCGATTGCCGGACCATCCCGAGGTGGATTCAGTCTTCTTCGGCGGCGGCACGCCCTCGCTACTGTCCCCGGTGCAAATGGCCCTGCTTCTGGACAAGGTGAACGATACGTTTGGCATTGCATCCGGCGCAGAAATCACGCTTGAAGCTAATCCCAATGACGTCCTGCGCGCCAATCCAAAATCCTGGGCGGAGGCCGGTATCAATCGGCTGTCTGTCGGCATTCAATCGCTCCAAGACGAGGCTCTCAAGTTTCTCGGCCGTGATCATGACAGCTCGCAGGCGCGCCGGGCGATCGACGCCGCGCAAGCCGTGTTCGATAATCACTCACTTGATCTGATCTATGCCCGCCCGGGCCAGTTACTGAAGGATTGGGAAGCGGAACTGACCGCCACGCTGGCACTCGGTGCGCCGCATCTATCCCTCTACGAGCTGACTATCGAGGCCCGCACCGCGTTTGGACATCGCGCGGCCCGCGGCGAGCTTGTGCCGATGGCAGACGATGAGCAGGCCGATCTCTACGAACTCACGCAAGCGGTGTGCGAGGCTGCGGGCTTACCGGCTTATGAAATATCCAATCATGCCCGCGCGCCGGAGTTTGAATCGCGGCACAACCACATTTACTGGGCAAGCGGCGACTGGCTCGGGATTGGCCCGGGCGCTCACGGGCGATTGACCATTGACGAGAACCGGATCGCCACCGAGGCGCCGCGTCGGCCTTCCGACTACGAGCTGAGCCAGAAGCCCGAAGCTACTCCGTTATCCCGAACGGACACGGCGCGGGAGTATGTCCCGATGGCGCTGCGGCCGGTAAGTGGCCTCGACCTGGAACGATTTGAACGTGTTGTGGGGGTGCCGCCAGCACCGAACGTTCTGGAAGACCTCGTTGCGAACGGACTGGCCGGGATCAATGACAACAGGCTTGTACTCACCGTCGCCGGGCGGCTCGTGGCGGATCATATCGCCGCCTTGCTGATCCCTTACGAGTAGCGCGAGAGCGCTTCGTCCAGGATACGCTCCAGATCCTTGACCGTCGTCACCTGCTTCATCGTATGGCAATGCGGACGGTAGCGCGGCAGCTCGCTGTCACCGCTTCCCCATAGGCTCTCGCCCTCTGGTGTGAGCCAGATCACGCGCTTCACACGCGCGGCCGCTTCGCGGAACAAATCAACGCGTGGATCGCCATAATTGGACCGGCCGTCCCCGAGGATGATTAGAGTTGTCCGCCGATCAAGCGCGTCCCAATGGTTCATGCGCATGTCTGAAAGCGACTGCCCATAATCGGTGGAGCTCATACCGATATCATTGATGATATTGTCCATCGCGTGCACGAAATCATCCGTCTCCAGCGTGTCGCCGACATTTTCGAGACGGCCTGAAAAGGCAAAGGACTCAATGTCCGGCACCACCTCATTGAGGCTATAGAGTAGCATCAGGAAGAACCGGACGACCCGTGCGACGGATCCAGAAACGTCACAAACAGCGACAATCTTGGCCCGGTCACGCTTGGTCTGTTTCCAGGCAATATCGAACGGGACACCATCAAACCCGGCATTGGCCCGCAGAGTTTTTCGAACATCGAGTTGTCCGCGGTTCTTCTTACGACGGCGACGTGAGTGTTTCGTGGCCAGACGCTTGGCGATTTTTTCAACCAGCGCCTGCATGCGCGCCAGGTCTCTGACATCAAGCGCGGTCAGGGCTGTCTCGGCGAGCACATCCTCTCGAAAGGCCAGCGTGGCTCCGGCGCCATAGGTTTCGAACGCTTGCTTGGCGTGCTCGCGGGCGCGAGCAAACATCGCTTTTCGGCCCTCGATCAAGTCTTCGGCGTAAGCCTGCCCTTCTTCGGTTCGCTCGCGAAAGGCTTGCATCATCTCGGTTTCGAGGCGGTCGACACCGAGCGATTTCATCATTTGCTGCGCGAAGTAGGACACCTGTGTGGAAAACCGAATATCCTGAAGACCCGCCTCCTGCCCGGCGCGCTCCATCGCCATGGCGATCGCCGTTTCGTCGCCGGATTCCATTAGATCCAGCATATCCCCAGGTCCGTCTTCGGCGTCTTCGGATGGCGCTTGTTCTGGCGCTTCCGATTGCGAATTCGGTGGGATCGCTTGCCGTGAGAAATAGAGATCAAACAAGCGATCATGAGCGAGTTTTTCACTCGGCGACTTTGCCAGCACGCATCGCAGCGTGTCTGACAATCGCTGACGATCCGCGTAACCGATGAGTTTCACGGCCTCGGCAGCGTCAATGGCCTCTCCGGTCGACACACGCACATCAGCAGAGCGCAGCGCGCGGATGAAATCGGTGAGAACCTGCTCTGCCATCTACCCGGCAGATGCGGCGCGCGCGAGCGTGCGGACATCTTTGTCGACAGCCTGGATATCACTTTCATGCTTGAGCAGAACGTTGAGAGTCGAGCGCACCATGTCTTCGTCAAGCTCTGTCGCATGCATCAATAGAAGCGTGCGGGCCCAATCGACCGTCTCGGAAATCGACGGGCGCTTGCGAATATCCAGATCTCGCAATCCCTGAACGAAAGTCACCAGCTGGCTCAGCAAGGCCTCGGAAACATCCGGCACACGAGCCCGAACAATGGCTTGCTCGCGCGCTGCTTCCGGGAAATCGATATGCAAGTGCAGGCAACGCCGTTTCAGAGCATCGCCGAGCTCACGAATATTGTTCGAGGTCAGAATGACGATGGGAGGAACCTGCGCGCGGATGGTTCCGATTTCAGGTACTGTGACCTGATAATCCGAAAGAACTTCAAGCAGATAGGCTTCGAACTCTTCGTCAGACTTGTCGATCTCGTCAATCAAAAGCACCGAGCCTTGGTCCTGCTTCATTGCAGTTAGAAGCGGACGCGGCTCCAGAAAGGTCTCGGAGAAAAACAGGTCTTCAAACGATGTCAGCTTGTCGAACGCTGCATCGAGCGTCGCGGCCCCGTCCATCACCTCGCCGAGCTTTTCCTTCAAAAGCTGCGTGTAGAGCAATTGCTTACCGTACTTCCACTCATACAGGGCTTTGCCCTCATCGAGGCCTTCATAGCATTGCAGGCGATTCAGGCTGACATCGAGAAACCGGGCCATCGATGCCGCAAGATCGGTTTTGCCGACGCCCGCAGGCCCTTCAATCAGGATTGGTTTGCGCAAATTGTAGGCGAGATAGATCGCCGTCGAAATCTCCCGCGTGGAGATGTATCCGACCGAGCCAAGCCCGGCTGTGATGGCGTCTATCGAGACGAGAGGTTCATAGCCCGTTTTTGTCATGCGCTCCTCGTACCCGGCTGTTTTCCGCGCCGCAAGAATGACCCTGAGGTAGGTCTACTGCGATCGCTGGTCAAAGACCTAGAGGCTGGTTAGGCTGATAGTTAGATAAATCGGGAGTTCTTCACATGCGATCCATGCTCGTTGCCGTCCTCGGCGTCTCACTTGCAGCCGCTTGCCAGGCGCAAGACGCGCTCGAGACTGATCTCACTGAACAGGACATCGCCTCCGCGACGGCGCCCGATTGGCGAGATGTTGCTCCGGACAATCTGATCCTCATCGAAACAGAACATGGCGACGTTGTGATTGAACTCAATCCAGATTTCGCGCCGAACCACGCCGCTCAGTTTCGCAACCTGGTTCGCGGCGACGTTTACAATGGCGCGCGGTTTTACCGCGTGATTGACGCGTTCGTTGCCCAAGGCGGCCTTCAGGATGATGCGGTCATTGAACAATATCCCACTCTGACAAATGAAAATGATCGTGCGCTTTCGGACGCTGCTTTTGTCCCGCTCGGCAATGCGGACCTGTTCGCTCCGATTGTCGGCCATATTGATGGCTTTGCCGTCGGACGCAGCGAAAGCCTGCAAAAGGAGTGGCTGTTGCACTGTCCCGGCGCCCTCGCCATGGCGCGAGATAATGACCCGGACAGCGGCAGCACCGAGTTCTACATCGTGCTCGACGCCCAGCGCTATCTCGATCGCAATCTGACCGTGTTCGGCCGCGTGATTGACGGCATGCAATATGTTCAGAAGCTCAAACGCGGTGTTCGCGCGATTGAAAGCGGCGTCATTCAAGCCCCAGATGTCGGAGACGAGATCCTGTCCATGACCGTCGCGGCAGATCTGGCAGACGCCATTCGCCCGAACTATCAGGTGCAAGCAGTGCCAAGCCAGGCGTTTGAAGACGCAAAAACTGCGAAACGGGTCCGCGACGAAGAGTTCTTCTACCGCAAACCGCCTGAAATCCTGGATATTTGCGGGTTTGAAGTGCCGGTGCAGAAACTGCCGGCGGTCGACTAGCTGGCCAGTCGACCTCGAAGCTCGACCGTAGGAGCATGTCCTGCAGCACGAGACATGAGCACATCGGCGATCGTTGCGACGAGCTCAGGTCCGGCAATTGGCTTCTTCAAGGCTCGGTCCGCTCCCAGTGCAAGGCAATCCTGGCGCCGAGCGTCGGAAATGTCTGCTGTTAGCGCGACGATTGGCACCTGAGCATTCAATCCGCCGCGCCGACGCAAGCCTTCGATGAAACTCATGGCGTTCCCATCAGGCAGATGCAGATCGGTCAGAACAACCTGAAACTCGGACAAGGACGTGTAGGCTTCTGCGGCGTGGATCGTTCCAGCATGGTGGACCGTCCAGCCCGCGCTTTCCAGAGCGTTGATGACAACCATGGCTGAAGCTTCGTGGTCTTCAACCAGAAGCACATCGCCGAGTTGGAATTTCCCGCGCTTTGGTTTGGCGCGATCGATCCAGTTAGAGCCAGTTTTCGCTGCGGCTGAGACGGGCACTGATAGCGAAAACACGCTGCCGCCATGGGGGTTTTCAGCATGGCGAAGCTGGCCGCCAAGTGCACTGGCGAGCGCGCGCGAAATGCTGAGCCCTAGGCCCCAGCCTTTAACGCCGTCGACATCCGGACCTTTTTCGAACACCCGCATAAACCGTTCACGTTGGTCATCCGACAGTCCGCGTCCGGTGTCTTTCACCATCAGATTGAGGCGCATATCCCCATCGAGCTCTGGCGTGGTGAGCGTGACGCTCACTTCCCCTTCGCGGGTAAATTTCAAGGCGTTGGAGATCAGATTGTTCGCGATCTGGCGCACGCGGCCAATGTCGGTTTCGACCACGTGCGGCCCTTCCGGGACAAAGCCAACACGGAAAGACAGTCCTCGACGGGCCGCTTCTGTGGACCACAGTCGGCGCAAATCATCGGCGAGCTCCGACAAGTCGGCGCGATCGCTGCGAACCGTCAGTTTTCCCGCTTCGAGACTGGCATAGTCGAGCGTATCTGTGAGGATCCTGTCCAGCGTCTGACTTGATCGAACAATGGTCTGCGCGATGTCTTTGTTGTGCTCATCTTTGACACGCGTGGAGAGCATTTCGGAGAGCCCCATAATCGCGGTCAACGGCGTTCTGATTTCATGCGCCAATGTGCCAAGCAGCGGACTGGTCGCGCTTTTGTCAGCTGCGAAGTCCGGCGTTTCTAAGTCTGCCGTCTCGGGCACGATCGGTTGGTACTCTGCCTCAGCGCATGACGCGATCAGCGCTTCTTGCAGCTTTGCAGGACTGAGGACGCCTTTGAAACGCTTGTCCTCAACGATGATACAGCCGCGGTTGATCAGCTGGTTGATCTGGTCACCGGCCTTTTTGATAAATTCCTGAACCGTCGTGCTGGCCTTCACGATCAGAGCGCGCGCTGTGACCAGGTCGCCGATGGGTAGCCTGAGCATGCTTTCTTCGCCGCTGCTGACAGCAAACTCAAACGCCATGACCCGGCTGATCAAGCCAGCGGGGCGTTTGTCTCGGACGAGAATAAAATAGTCTGCGTCTATGTCGCGTTTGAACAGATCAACGACCTGTGACAGCGGTGCTGACGCCGAAATCGGTCTCGCGGTGTCGACAAAGTCGCCCAGACAAACTGGCATCAACAATCCCCATACTCTACACTAGAGCATGAGAAATTGACCGGAATTCCTTTACGGCTTGCAAACCTGAGAGAAAAAGTCGGCTATTTTATTTCACTGTGATGCTTCACGATCTTGTGAACGAGGCCGTATTTGACGGCTTCTTCTGCGCTCATCCAATGGTCGCGGTCAGTATCTTCAACAATTTTCTTGAGCGGCTGGCCCGTGGCGTCCGCGAAGATTTTGTTCAAGCGTTCCCGCATGCGCACAATTTCACGCACCTGGATTTCCACGTCAGAAGCCTGACCACCGACGCCGCCGCGCGGTTCGTGAAGCAGGAAGCGGGTGTTCGGCAACGCATAGCGGTTCTCTTTTTGCGCCGCTGCGTAAATCAGAGCACCAGCACTCGCGACCCAGCCCGAGCCGAGCACTTTGACCGGTGCCCCAACAAATTTGATCATATCGTGGATCATATCCCCGGACTCAACGTGTCCGCCTGGCGATGAGATCACCAGAAGAATTGGATCCGCGCTGTCTGAGGCCAGCGCCAGTAGCCGCTCACACACCCGGCGGGCGAGCTTGTCATCGACGCCGCCCGTCAACATGATGGTCCGAGCATTGAACAGCGCTTCTTCCAGAAACGCGTTCGGTTCGCTCATCGGGTTGGCGTCATTTTCGTCATCAAGGCGTACCATGATTGCTCCGCAAATTTCCTTGGCAGAGATTTGAGGTGCGTGGGGCCTCGGGTCAAGCAGCGAAATGCCTATTTTGTGTGGGTAACCGTTAACCCGAATATCTCGACGATCTCTTCAGGTTCGGGATCTTCGTCACCCTGTGCGTCGATGAATGCCTTGTTGATCGGTTGAGGCGGGTTTGACGCAAACTCAAACGTACCGCCGGATTCCAGGAAACTCGCATAAGATTCGAGCCAGTCCGCGGCGGGCGGGAACTCCGCTGCTGCACTGGCTTTCCCCATCCGCATCATCGTCCCGAGATAGGCTCGCAGCTGAGGTGGCTCCATATTTCCAAGCATCGCGCCCCAGCCCTGGTCCGGATACTCCTTGCCGAGGCTGTGGGCAAAACCGAACAGTTTATCGTAGCCGCCTTTATCCTGCTCCGAATAGCGCGCGCCGCGAAACGCGAACATGTTTTCAAAGCTCTCTTCAAACGCGGCTTCCTGATCCTCAGCCTCATAAGCCGCCTGAACCGCGGCATAGTCTGGCAGGGTCAGCCCGAGCTCGAACTCAGTCTTGCTGAAACCGTCAGCATCGAAAACACCGCTGAAATCAGCCGGTCCGCCATCCGCATCCCAGGTCGAGCTGAACTCAACATCAAACGGAATCTTGTCCAGGCCATGTTCTGGCATCAGGTCGATCGCCTTCTGGATCCCTTCGCGCACCAGATCCATTTCGGCTTGTTCTGTTTCGCCAAGGTCGTCTGAGGCCGATTGATCCATGAAGACTTCAAGCAGAACCTGGACGAAACCGGTTATCTCGCCGGTGTTCAAATTGGCCCCCTTCATTCCAAAGCTGAGATCGCTCGGGATGACCCATTCGAAGCTATCGGCGTGGAAATACGCACTCTCGGCGGTGATGATCTCGCGATCATTCAATTGCGCGCGATAATCTGTCAGGTCCCACCGTCCGAGGCTGAGCAAATCCCGCTCGTCCATACCCGGCAGCTCCGAGCGGGCGAGATAGCCCATAGCCTTGTCCAGCCGCAGGTTGGTCACAGCGGACATTCCATAGCTTTCGGACTGCGCCAGACTAAACCCGGCTGGGAACCCCGACATGGTGACGACTTCTCCGGGCAGAGTCGCGCTGGAATACGCGCTTGTCTGATTGCCGGTATAGTCCTGCACAAGATAGGTGCCGACATCGAAGCCCTGAATATTGTCTGCGCCGACCAGGCCGATCTCGAAATCTGCGCTCCACTCAGCGCCTGGCTGGCGCATTTTCAAGTTGGCAACGGTTCCTGAGCTGACGCTCTTGTCGATCGCTATTGAGCGGGACACCGCAATCATCTGCTGACCGAAATGAACAAAATCGAGGGCCTCCGCTGGGATCTCCTCATCCAGGCCCGACAGAGCTTCTTGCGAAAGCGGAACCAGTTCCCACGGCCGTAGCGAGACGCCGGTCATGACCATGCGTTCGGTATTGCTCTCAAACTCATCGAAGGCGAGTTCCATACCCTCGGGCAGTTCTTCTCCTGTGCCCTCCAGGATCATATCAAACAAGCCGTTGAACGCCTGGGTAACACCGAAATAGGAGACATTCGTTCCTTCGAGCCGGGTGAAGAGAGCGCCCGAATCCGACAATCGCTCCCCCGCGAGCCGGGCCTCCAGCAAGTCCGTCTCCAGGCCCCAGACTGTCGCAGTCTCAAACAGCAGGCCAAATTGCGGATCACTGCCAAACCCAAATGCGAGATTTTCGAACTGTGTTGCACCACTAACCGCGTCGAAAGACTGGCTGTCCCAACTCAGCGACGCATAATCCGGCAGCAGGGATACAACACCGGACAGATCCGCTTCGTTGCCATTCTCGATCGTGAGTTTTTCATCCAACGCAGCCGTAAAGCTCGCCATAACCGCGCTGCTCTCAACTGTCTGACCAGCAGAAGCCTTAGGCGTTTGCGGCGTGTCCGAGCTTTGTGAGCACGCCGTCAGTAACGCAGCGGCCATTGCGCCGCTTAGCCAATGTTTCTTCTTCATTTTGCGATCTCCCGCGCGTTTGATGTCCCCAACGGCCAGAAATTAGTGCACTGATCCCGGCGTTTGCGATTTCGGCTCCGGCCCCGAGTCCGGATCTACGTCCACCGTCTCGGGTTGGGTCGTATCGCTTGCTTCCTGAACGGTTTCAAGCTCAGCTTCTGGCAGTGATTGTTCAGCCTCTGGAAGCGTATCTGATTCTTCCGCATCGGCTGCGTCGAAGCTGGCCTCTTCCACGGGCTCTTCAACAGTTTCTGACGACGATTCGACTTCAGGAACTGACTCGGCCACGGTTTCGGGGTCAGCGGCCATCTCCGGCTCTGTCACCATTTCTGGCTCAGCCGCGGCGTCCGCCTCTTCAGTCTCTTCGATCACTGGAACAGGCTTCGGTTTGCGTTTCCAGAACGGCGCATTTCGATCCGCCTTGCGATCATATTGCATCGCATAAAACTCGCTCGCCGTGTAAGTCAGCGGCTGAGGTGTCAGGGTCATGCCGAGCGACCGCAGGCGTTCCACCACGGCGTCGCGCAGATGTAATCCGGGTAACAGGTCAGATCGAAAATCATTGGCTTTCATCCAATCACGCACATGCCAGCTGCGCGTCGAATGCGCGTTCTTGGGAGCAGCCCCTTTGTGCTCTTCCCAGAGATACAGCGTGGCAATGGATCCGATGACGGCATCGACGGCAACATTCGCGGCTGCGCCGACATCGCCCTGTCCGGAAAGGGCCGCGCGAAGGGTCTTCTTGTGCGCGTCCAGTTCATTGTAATTCCCGCGCATCATGGTGAGGCTTTCGCGATCAGCCTCATTCGGGCGGATCAGAATGCCATCCAGCTGAGGGTGAACGACCGGTACAAGCTGAATTTCGCTTTGGATCGATCCGTCTGCGACACCAGCCAGTTCACGGATCATGCGCATGAGGTTCATGCGGAGTTCGTAGCCAACTCCAACCAGGGCGGCCTTCTCCATATCCCGCGCGCGATCGAGCCAGCGCCAGGCTGACCAGGCAAGATAACCGATTGAAGCTGTGAGAACGAATAATCCTGACGTCAGAAACGTCTGGAAGGTGGCGTCGGACATGGTCTACTCCCCTTTGTTTACCTTTTAGCAAAGGTTTTTGGGTTCGGCCACTCGCAATTAATTTAGGTGAGGAAAGTACGATACGATCCGTTCACTGGCCGCATATCAAACCGCTACCGGCGCCTTGATGTGTGGGTGAGCCTTATAGTCGACCAGCTCAAAGTCTTCATACTCCCAGCCGAACAGGTCGGTCTTGTCCGGGTTCAGAATCATGCGCGGCCCTTCATAGGGTTCGCGGGTCAGCTGCAGGCGGGCCTGTTCGATATGGTTCGAGTAAAGATGGGTGTCGCCAAATGTGTGCACGAACTCGCCCGGCTTCAGACCGGTTGCACGCGCCATCATCATGGTCAGCAAGGCATAAGACGCAATATTGAATGGAACGCCGAGAAAGACATCAGCGGAGCGCTGATAAAGCTGGCAATTCAGGCGCCCGTTCATGACATTGAACTGAAACAGGCAATGACAAGGCGGCAGGGCCATGTCGGGTACGTCTGCCGGGTTCCATGCTGACACCACCATGCGGCGCGAATTCGGATTGGTCTGGATTTCGTCGAGCACCCACTGGATTTGGTCGATCACCCGTCCATCAGGTGCCGCCCAGCTGCGCCACTGCTTGCCGTAGACTGGACCAAGATCGCCGTCTTCATCCGCCCATTCGTCCCAGATCGAGACCTTCCGGTCCTGCAGCCATTTTACATTCGTATCGCCGCGCAGGAACCAGAGCAGCTCAACAATAATCGAACGTAGATGCAGCTTCTTGGTAGTTAGAAGTGGAAACCGATCAGAGAGATCGAACCGAAGCTGGCGGCCAAAGACACCGAGCGTTCCCGTGCCGGTGCGATCGCCGCGCTCCACACCATTGTCGAGAACATCCTGCAGGAGATCGAGATACTGTTGCATGCTTCGCTCATTTCCATGACTCGACGACCAAGACCAGTGGAATCCGTCAGTTATGGTAAACAAAACCCTGAATCTCTCACCATAATCTTCATTCCCAATCTAACGGCCCATCAAACACACTCCTGTATTGAGGAAGCTAGGGAACGTTAGGGCGCTTCGGCGTTTAAAGAGATGAGTACGATAAGCAAATTAGGCCGCGATAAAAGCGGTCAGGTCGCAATCCTTTTCGCACTGTCGATCATTCCGATCGTCGCAGTCGCCGGATTCGCAATTGATTTTCAGCAAACGGTCAAACGGAAAGCGAAAGTTCAGCTGGTTATGGACTCCGCTGTTCTTGCCGCGGCCCGCGTGAAACAGACGGGTGCCTCCAATGACGAAATCAAGCTGACTGTCCAACAATTTATGGACGCTCAGATCGGCGGCCTGGGAGGTCTGGCCTGCGATCCGACCTCTGTTCTCGTCACCGAGAACTCAGAAGAAATCGATGCCAGCATTCTGTGTGAGCAGACAACCGCACTGATCAAGGTTGTCGGCCGCAAAGAAATGCCGTTCCGCGTTTCTTCTGCGTCTGAATACGGTATCGACAAAGTGGATGTCGCTTTCATGTTCGACGTCTCGGGATCGATGAACAGCTCCAATCGCCTCATAAACCTCAAAGCAGCGGCGAAAGAAGCGATTGACGTGTTGCTGCCGGCTGGCGCTCCACCCGAGCTCATCGAAGATACGCGCCTTGCCATGGTGTCCTATAACAGCATGGTCAACGCGGGTGACTTCTTCCCCGAAGTCGCCGGCGTGCCCGCGACCAGAACCTACGAGCACACGATTCAACCCATCTTCACAGAGGACGATCTGACCGAAGGCAGCCTCTTCGATGAGATGCATATCGGCCTCTATGACACCGATACTGGCAACTTGATTTCTGAGCTTGGCGATGGCGCCAAAATCAAGATTGAGGACTGGCAGGATGATGATCTGACCATCGCTGTGACGGTCGACCCGTGGCATACGCTATATGGCGAAGTCGAGAGCATGCGCCTGCAACTGCGCGGCACTGAATACAAAAATAAGAACGACAATGGTGGACCTTACTCGTTATATGGCGGCAGCGGCATCGGCTATGGTGAGGCCTGGGATATGGGTGACTTTACCATCCGCTTGCGCGCCTATTCCGAGAACAACCGTCAAGGGACGAAATTGTTCGACGAGACCATCGCATTCTCGCTGGCCCTGGAAGATGATCTGGTGCCCCAGGAGAAGTCCTACACGCTAACCTCAACCTGCGTGTGGGAGCGAGACGGTGCGGATAAGTTTTCCGACGCCAATCCGGTAAGCGGTGGATATCTCGCTCACCGACAGGCCTGGTTTGTTGAAGATGACGACTATTCCGGTGGCGGATATTGGGAAGTCGGACATCCGAACCGACCAAATAACAGCACGTATGACGGCGACGAATGCCGTGACCACGATCCGGTCGAATTGACCAATGATCGCACGACGCTCAACAACTATGTCGACTCTCTGACAGCCGGCGGATGGACCGCGGGTCACCTCGGAGTGGCGTGGACCTGGTATCTCGTCGCAGAAGACTGGAAAACCGTTTTCGATGGCGATGCTGAACCACTCTCTTACTCGGAGCCGGATTCAGCCAAGGCTGTGATCCTGATGACAGATGGTGAGTTCAACGCAGAGATCTTCCCGGGGCAAGGCGACTCGGACGATCAGGCCCGCGATCTGTGCGACAGCATGAAAGCCAAGGACGTCAAAATATACGCAGTGGCGCTGAACGCGCCGACAGCCGGTAAAGCTGTGCTTTCCTATTGCGCGACCGGGACCGACTATTATTTCGAACCAGAAACCGCGGCTGAGCTGACGGAAGCTTATCAGAAGATCGCGACATCGATCTCTGACCTGCGTATCTCGCGCTAAGCGAACGCCGAAAAGCTGCGAATCAAAAAAAAGGCCTCTGCGCAAGCGGAGGCCTTTTGTTTATTACTTCATGACCGGTGTTACTCTGCAGCGATCAGGGTTGTCTTCGCCCGCGGAAGCGTGCCATTCGGCCAGTGCTGCCATAGCTCAGCTTCACGTTCAGACGCCTTTGCGACCGCGTCTTCCTTGATATGCCCGTAGCCACGAATATCGTCCGGAATTTCGGCGATCGCCACTGCCAGATCTATATTCTTGGCGGACAGGTCGGGCAGGATGCGCAGCATATTATCGAGATACTGGTCGCGAAGCTTGCGCTCCATCTGACGTTCATCGGTCCAGCCAAACGGATCGAACCGAGTGCCGCGCAGCCATTTGAACCGTTTCAAGACTTTGAAGCCTGTTTTCATCCAGGGTCCGAACGATTTCTTTTTGAGATGCCCCTCTTCGTCCTTCTTGGAGAAAATCGGAGGCGCGAGGTGGTAGTTCAGCTTTCCGCCTTTGAAACTCTTGGCGAGATAGGCGTCGAAAATTCCATCGGTCCACAAACGAGCGACTTCGTATTCGTCCTTGTAAGCCATCAGCTTGAACGCATAGCGCGCCACCGCTTCTGTCAGGCGCTCGCCGAGGCCCGCTTCGGTTTCTGCAGCTCGCACCTGGCTGACTACATCGCGGTACTGATCCGCATATTTCCGGTTCTGGAAGGATATGAGGCGCTCCGAACGCTCATCGATCAACTCGTCCAAGCTCATCGGCGTGATATGTCCGCGAGGGTCCTTTGCGGGCTCCAGGCGGCCAGCATCATGGGCAGCAATTCGACCAACATCAAACGCCGCCATATTGTCATCAGCCTTGACGCCATTCAGTTTGATCGCGCGATAGATGCCGCGTAAGGATACCGGCACCTGGCCCTTCTGCCACGCATATCCCGCCATGATCATGTTGGTGTAGATCGCATCATTGAAGTACAGGATAGCCAGGGCCTCGGCATCAAAGGCGGCGAAATCTGCAGCCTGGCGTTTCACCCGTGCGGCGAGCAGATCGCTTTCGAACTTCTTCGACCGATCCCGAATGAACTCACTCGTCGGTGTGACGTCACTATTGGCGTATGCCGCGGTTTTATCGGCATCCATAAGGTTAAGCGCATCGCCGCCCGCCGCCACAACCAGGTCGCAGGCAATGACACAATCCGTGCTCGCCGGTGGGACGCGGCCCGTCGAAATCATATCCGGCTCGCGGGCAAACCGAAGGTGGCTGAGCACCGGGCCACCCTTCTGCGCGAGACCTGTCATATCGAGGCTGGATGCGGCATTGCCATCAACATGTGCGCCCATGGCCAGGATTGCAGCGACCGTTGTGACGCCGGTGCCGCCGACGCCGGTAAACAGCACGTTCCAGGTGCGCTCTAGGCTCGGTGTCTCAGGCAGCGGAATGTAAGACGTATCAATCTCGGGCCGCGGCTCATCCTTGGCGGTGAACTCGCCATCGGTGACCGTAATGAAGCTCGGGCAGAAGCCCTTGATGCAGGAGAGGTCCGTATTGCAGGTCGACTGATTGATCCGTCGCTTGCGGCCAAGTTCGGTCTCGACCGGCTCAACTGACAGACAGTTCGATTTGATCGAGCAATCGCCGCACCCTTCGCACACAGCGGTGTTGATCAAAACCCGCGTCCGGTCTGGGGCGCGCAGGCCGCGTTTTGACCGACGGCGTTTCTCCGTAGCGCAAATCTGGTCATAGATCAGGACGGAAACCCCAGGCGTCTCGCGCAATTGTTTCTGAACCATGTCCAGATCATCGCGATCATAGATCTTCACCCGCCGCGGCAAGCCTTTGACGTTTGCGTATCGGGTTGGGTCTTCGGTCACGATGACGATGGTTTCAACGCCTTCGCCTTTTACCTGTGTCGCAATCTGTTGCGGCGTCTGACCCGACTCAACGGTTTGGCCGCCCGTCATCGCGACAGCGTCATTGTACAGAATCTTATAGGTGATATTGGCGCCCGACGTGACGGCGGCCCGAATGGCGAGCGATCCCGAGTGCGAATAGGTCCCGTCACCAAGATTGACGAACATGTGGTTTTCATCGGTGGCGAAATGCTGGCCGACCCACGCAACCCCTTCCCCGCCCATCTGGCTGGTCATGTCGGTGTTCCGATCCGGCATGAAGTTCGCCATGTAATGACAGCCAATGCCTGCCAGCGCGCGGGAGCCTTCCGGCACAACCGTAGACGTATTGTGCGGACAACCCGAGCAGTAATGCGGCGTGCGCACCGTTGGGGTCGCGTTGGTACGCGCAGCTTCACCAGCACGGCCAACACGGGCAAAATAAGCGTCTGCCTTTGCCGTGTCCCAGCCTTTCGGCAGAACGCCTGCAAGCGCAGTCGCAATTTCCGGAACCGGGATTGATCCGATTTGACTGAGAAGAGGTTTGCCGTCGGCGGTGCGCTTGCCTTCCAGCAAAGGTCGCTGCTTTTCCGGTACTGAGTAAAGCGCAGCGCGTAGCTGCTCTTCAATCAGTGGGCGTTTGTGTTCGATCACCAAGACCCGCTCAAGCCCGGAGCAGAACGCTCGGATGCCTTCCGGCTCGAGCGGCCAGGGCATCGCCACCTTGTAAATGGTTACCCCAAGTCGGCCTGCCTCTTCCGGTGTGAGGCCGAGCGCCTCAAGCGCCTCAAACACATCTCTTGCCGCCTGGCCCGTCACGATCAGACCGGTGCGCGGCTTGCTGCTTGGAAGGATCACACGGTCCAACTGATTGGCCCGGACCCAAGCCTGAGCAGCGGGAAGCTTGTATTCGCGCAGACGCCGCTCTTTCTCGAGCGGAGGATCTGACCGGCGCATGTGGACTCCGTCCGACGGGAACTCAAATTCCGGCAAGACGAAATTCATTCGATCCAGAGACACATCCACGACAGCGCCGCTGTCCATGGTGTCGGCTAGCGCGATCATCGCGCTCCAACCGCCTGTAAACCGGCTCATCGCCCATCCGTGCAGACCAAAATCAAGGACATCCTGAATGGACGCCGGATTGAGTACCGGGATCTCGGCATCCTGCATCGCATACTCAGACTGTGATGGCAGGGTCGAAGACTTGCACATGTGGTCATCACCAAGCACCGCCAGCACGCCGCCTAGCGCAGACGTCCCTGCCGCGTTCGCATGTTTGAAGACGTCGCCGGTGCGATCCACGCCAGGAGCCTTGCCATACCAAACGCCGAACAGGCCATCACGGTTGGCACCAGGAAAGAGGCCAAGCTGCTGACTCCCCCAGACAGCTGTGGCACCGAGGTCTTCGTTCAGACCTTCCCAGAATTGCACATCATGCTCATCGAGCCATTTCTGCGCGGCACGAAGCTGCTGGTCATACCCACCGAGCGGAGATCCGCGATATCCTGAAATGAACCCCGCAGTATTGTGTCCGGCCTTAAGATCGAGCCGTTTCTGATCAAGCGGTAGGCGCACGAGGGCTTGAATTCCCGTCATGTACGCTTTTCCCTCGACAAGATCATATTTGTCGTCCAGCGTAACTTCACGATGTTCCAAGGCGCACTCTCCAGTGTTGCGTTTAGGTCATATATCCCAACAAATTAACGAAAATACTTGTCTTCTTTGCAAGAATGGGGATAAATTGAGCAATATTATACCCACACACTCGATTTTCGGGGGAAAATTTGTCAGAACCATTAGATACGATTGATGCCAAGATTCTCGATCTGATTCAAAAGGACGCGTCTTTGTCGGTCGCGGACATTGCCGAACGGGTCGGATTGTCTTCATCCCCCTGTTGGCGTCGCATCAAGCGTATGGAAGAGGCCGGAATCATTCAGGGACGCGTGACCCTGCTCGACCGCCAGTCGCTTGGCCTCGGCTTCGAAGTCGTCGCCAATGTGAAGCTCGCTCTGCCGAGCAAGGAAAACCTCGAAGCGTTCGAAAACCTGGTCGGCAAATGGCCGGAAGTGATGGAGTGCATGACGGTGACCGGTGCGGTAGACTATATTATCCGCGTCACCACGACTGACATGTACGCGTATGATAAGTTCCTGCGCGAAAAGCTGCTGGGCTCAGCTCTGGTCTCAGACGTTCAGTCGCGGATCATAATCAACGTCGCCAAGCGCACTACCGCCGTGCCCTTGGGCCTTGTCAGCGACTATGTCCCCGCAGGGTAGCGTCCGGGCCGTTTTCGCGGCGCTCGTCAGCACGCTTCTCATAGCGTGTGATCCGGCGTCGCGCCCTTCAGAGCAGACACCGCCCCCTACATCGGCGCAAGAAACGCCCGCCGCGCTTACAGATCTGCAGACCCGAATTCACTCAACTCGATCCGAGTACAATCTGATCGCTCTGGGCGTCGCGGTCGCTTCCAAAGACGGCGTCATGGAAATCGCCGTGTCGGGGACGCGGTCACGGGCGAGCGATGATCCCGTGCAGCTATCGGATCAGTGGCATGTAGGATCAAACACCAAAGCACTAACAGCGCTCCTGTACTCCAAACTGGTCGAGCGCGGCCTCGCCAAATGGGACGCAACGCTTCCCGACCTGTTTCCACACTTGATCACAGAGATGGATCCAGCCTTGCGGGATATCACAATCGAAGACCTGTTCGCTCACAGGTCCGGACTGCAGCAAATAGGCGGCCTCTGGCTTAACGCGCGCAGAAATGACGAACGCCCGGTGCCCGAGCAGCGAGCCGAACTTGCTCAGACCATTCTGTCGAAACCCCCGAGCAATACGTCCGGAGCGTTTGAATATAATAACCTGAATTACATCCTCGCCGGGGCCGCGATCGAGACGATTCTGACGACACAGGACGATCTACCGAACGACTGGGAACAGGCGATGCAGGCGGTCCTGTTTGATGCGTTGGACAATGAGCGCCTCAGAAACGAGTTTGGGTTTGGCCCGCCGCCAACCGGGATACAGGGACATAGAGGCATATTGGGGACGTTCTACAATCCGGCAGGGCATGGAAAGTCGGCAGATAACCCCATGGTGGTCGGGCCCGCAGGAACCATGCATGCGAGTCTCGAAGCGCATGCCGCGCTGGCGCTTGAGTTTCTGAAAGATGATAGCGAACTCATACCGGTTGCGATGCGCGAAAAACTATTTACGCCGCACCCGACCGAAGACAGCAATTATGCAATGGGCTGGGGCGTCCAAGATGATCCAAGCTATGGGCGTCTCTATCTCCATAACGGCTCGAATACGATGTGGACGTCTCGCATCATCATCGCGCCGGCGCTGGACCGCGTCGTGATCATCAACACCAACCAGTTTTCGGAGTCCGCGCGAGAAGCGCTTCGAGCGGTCGGCCTGTATGTGCTGGGCGAAGCAATGGCCGAAAAGACCGCTCAGTAGTCCTCGACATAGGTCACGTGCCCATCGGACTCCGCGTAGGTTTCAACCGTCCCGCCGGGCCAGGTCTCCAGCCGCGCCCGCATCTTGGGGCTTTGACGATCGCCGCCAAACAGGGCTTCGGACTCGTAGCTCAGCCAAGCCAGCGGCGCCTGATCCGCCGCCCCCTCACCGGCCGCTCGGATCGTATCCATAATCGCAGCAATCACCTCGCGCGGCGGATAGATGAGAAAAACCGAGTGATAGATCACTGTAACGCCCGTCTTCGGACGATTTGCTAGTTTGTCTTTTAGCCAGCTCAGCGCATCGGCTTGCTCAACCTTTGTTCTGGCGTCTTGTGCGAGCTGTATGGCAGCGTCGAGACGTTGCAACCGCTCATCTTGATCCGGCCATGTATAGCATTTCAGGCGCATAGCTTGCCCTGGTTCAGACACGTCAACCGGCTTCAGATCGCAGGCCTGGCGCGTCGCCACTTCAATCTCCGCTTCGACGTGTGCGGGCACAGCGGCGCGCCAGTCAGTGCGAATGGTGACGTCACTCGTTCCGCGGCGTTGCCAGCTTTCCGTCTGATAATTGAAGCGATCCCAGTTCTGATTGAGACCGGCACTGGCGCCAAGCTCAAGCAGGTGTAAGGGCTGCCCAAACCGCGCAGCCAGTTTCAAGAAGCCCGGCAGTAATATGATCGAGCGCCGAGTTTCATTGGTTTGCGGCGGACTCTGAATGAACGCACGCACGTGCTCCGTGTTCTCTTTGAGCCAGAGGCGCGCCACCGGCCAGACGCGGTCCATATCCCAATCCGCCGAGCGCGCTGGATAGACTGCCGCGAGGTCGGGCGATGTAGCGCTCAGCACAGCATGGTGTAGCGCTCCGGCAAGACGCAGACCGAGGGCGTCCTTGCGCGGATTGCTCGTCCAGTCGCTGCAGATCGTCTGAACTGGCCCGCTCTGATCGAAATCAATGGCAAACCGCCTCAGCAGCTGCGCCGTAAATGGAGAGCCAAGATCTTCGCACCACCCCGCCTGTTCGACGAAGTGGTCTACGATTTTACTGTCATCTAGCAAGAGAGGCTATGCCCGCTCCACGCACATGGCGATCCCTTCACCGCCGCCAATGCAGAGCGACGCCACACCTTTTTTAACGTCACGGTCTTCCATCGCCGCAAGCAGCGTGATCAGAATCCGCGCACCGGACGCGCCGATCGGGTGACCCAGCGCACAGGCGCCGCCATTGACGTTCACAACGTCATGGCTGAGGCCCAGCTCTTTCATCGCGATCATTGGGACAACGGCAAACGCTTCGTTGATTTCCCACAGGCCTACATCCTCTTTCGTCCAACCGGCTTTTGCGAGGGCTTTCTCCATCGCTGGCACGGGCGCAGTGGTGAAGTTCTCAGGCTCGTGCGCGTGGCTGGAGGATGAAACGATCTTCGCAATCGGCGAAAGCCCGCGCGCCTTGGCGTCGGATTCTTTCATCAGGACGAGGGCGGCCGCGCCGTCCGAAATGGACGACGCGTTGGCTGCGGTCACAGTGCCATCCTTGTTGAAGGCAGGGCGCAGGCTCGGAATCTTGTCCGGGCGCGCCGTGCGAGGAAGCTCGTCGACATCAATTGTGGTTTCGCCTTTGCGGCTCTTGATGGTGACAGGCGCGATCTCGCGCTTGAACTTGCCAGACTCAGTCGCGTCTTGAGCGCGTTTCAGCGTCTCCAGCGCGTAAGCATCCTGCTGCTCACGCGTGAACTGGTACTTTTCGGCGATCATGTCAGCGAAGACGCCCATGGGTCCGCCGGCATAGGCATCGGTGAGGCCATCCAGCGCCATGTGGTCTTTGGCACCCATGTCGCCATACTTGTGGCCTTTGCGGACATCCATGAGATGCGGCGCATTGGTCATGCTTTCCATGCCGCCAACGATGACAATATTCGCATCACCTGAGGCAATCGATTGACGTCCCATGACGGCGGCCTGAAGGCCCGAGCCGCACATTTTGTTGATCGTCGTAGCTTCAAGACCCTTGTCCATGCCTGCTTTGAAGCCAGCCTGACGTGCCGGGGCCTGCCCCTGACCTGCAGGCAGACAATTGCCCATGATGATTTCGTCAGCTTCGTCAGCACCGAGTTTCGCCTCTTCGACAGCCGCCTTCACCGCGATCGCGCCAAGCTCGTTCGCAGACATTGCGGAAAGATCTCCAAGCAATCCCCCCATTGGCGTACGCGCCATTCCGACGATGACAACTGGATCTGTATCAGACATGGGAAAACTCCTTCAGGATAAGTTTTGCATTTATTGTGCACCTGCGAACAAATGGAGCCGAATAGGCCCCTGCGTCAAGTCACCTCTTGGTCGTAAACGCAAATACGACCGCTAGCGCACGCGTTGCGGCGCGGTTGCATCAAGCGTCACAGCGCGGTCCATAATGTCGATCAGTTCGTCATTCACCTGTTCGACCGAATAGACTTTCACATGCCGCAACGACTTTCCGGTACCTTCAATTCGCTCGAGATAATCATCCGCCAGCGCGGCCCCTTGCCAAAGCTGCAAGTTGCAACGGTCTGTCTGTCCCATGACGGAAAAGACGCGCTCATTGCCGCTCCAGCAGGGAAACCCCCAGGCCAGTTTTACCGTGAGGTGCGGCCAGTGTTTTTTGATCGCATCCTCTAGCGCAATCGCAATCGCGCCTTGATGCGGTTCCAAATTGTCTAAATACGCGCGCACCGTTTTCGGCTTCGGCATCGTTTCACTCACCCATCGTTTTGTGCCCGAAACAAGCCATAACCCAGTGTGCACCGCACAAACCATAGGGAGACGAAATTTTTTTCAAACAAAAAGGGCGACCGTATTGGTCGCCCTTCTAAAGGTTCTGAAATTTGATCTACCAGATCCGGATACGCTCTTCCGGCGGCAGGTAAAGCGCGTCGTCGGGACCGACATCAAACGCTTCATACCACTCGTCAAAATTTCGGACGATCCCGTTGACGCGGTAATATGGCGGGCTGTGTGGTCCGCGAATGAGCTGCTGGCGCAGAGCTTCTTCACGATACTTGTTTCGCCAGGCCTGCGCCCAGGCCATGAAGAAGCGCTGATCGCCCGTATAACCGCCGAGAACCGGGGCTTCTTCATCCGCGCTGATCTCGCCATCACCATTCGTGTCGAGGCTCATCTTGTAAGCCTTATAGGCCATTGAGAGACCACCAAGATCGCCAGTGTTTTCACCGAGGCCTAGACGTCCATTGACGCAGGTTTCGCCATCATCGAGCGGGCAGAACTCGTTATACTGTCCGACCAAGGCGTCTGTGCGCGCGACGAAGGCTTCCTTGTCTTCCGGGGTCCACCAGTCGCGCAGAACACCGTCGCCGTCGGACTTCGAGCCCTGATCATCGAAACCATGGCCAATCTCGTGCCCGATCACGCCGCCAATAGCGCCGTAATTTATCGCCGGGTCCGCATCAAGGTTGAAGAAGGGTGGCTGCAAAATTGCGGCCGGGAACACGATCTCATTCCGGTTAGGGCTGTAATAGGCGTTGACGGTTTGCGGCAGCATGAACCATTCGGTCTTGTCGATTGGCTGGCCAAGCTGACCAATCATGTCTTCGAACGCCCATGTATTGGCCGCGATCGTATTGGCGAAGGCGCTGTCACCGACTTCGAGGCCGTCATAGGTTTCAAACTTTTCGGTATAGCCGATCTTGGGCGTGAACTTGGACAGTTTGTCTCGTGCCTGGACCTTGGTGTCTTCGCCCATCCAGTCGATTTCATCGAGATTGTCGGCCATAGCGCGCCGCAGGTTTGCCACCAGCTCGTCCATTGCCGCTTTGTTTTCGGCGGGGAAATAGCGCTCAGCGTAGACCTTGCCAACGGCCTCACCGAGGGCCCCTTCGACAGCCTGAACACCGCGCTTCCAGCGAGGACGTTGTTCCTCCTGACCACGCAGTTGCTTGGCGTAGAATTCGAAGGATGCATCATCGATCGCCTTCGGGAGAACCGACGCAAAATCTGAAAGGAGGTGCGCTGTCAGGTAGGCCTGCCAGTCTTCGTTCGAAGCAGAATTCAGCACCTCAAAAATGCCCGCAATGCCGCCGCCGGAAATCTTTCCGACCTGTTCCTCGGTCAGTCCAAGCTCTGCGATCTCGTCGGCATCGGGTGTCACTTGGCGAACCACAAACTGTTCCTGGTCACCCAGCCCGAGTTGATCGAGCATCGACGCCAGAGGGAAATCTCCAGCAAGGGTGAGCATCTCGTCCTTGGACATTTTGTTATATGTCAGATTGCGGTTTCGGCCGACGGTGCGGTCCCAATGCGCCGTGGCGATTTCGGTTTCTAGCGCCAGAACGCGCGCCGCCGCATCGGCAGCATCATCATATCCAGCCTGTTCCAGCAAGAATGTGAGATAAGCCAGATACCCGTCGCGGGTCTCAATATTCTTGCCTTCATCGGTCAGGTACATGTCGCGATCGGGAAGGCCAAGGCCTGCCTGTGTGACATAGAAAATATAGTTGTCAGTATCCTTTGAATCGACATCGACCCAGCCGGCGATTGGCGACGTATAACCGACCGTCGACATGACAGCCGCCAGATCTTCCTTGGTTTCAATAGAAGCGATGCGATCCAGATAGGGTTGGATCGGTGTGAGACCGGCAGCTTCGATAGCATCCATATCGACATAGGCATTATAGAAAGCCGCGACTTTACCCTCCAGCGTGGCTGGATCAGGTTTGGCCTCGGCGAGATCGTCAATGATGAACTTGACCCGCTGTTCGGATTTTTCGCGAAGCAGCGAGAAGGCCCCGTAGCGTGTGCGATCAGCTGGCATCTCAAACTCGTCATACCAGGTACCGTTGACGTGCCTGAAGAAATCTTCGCCCGGCGCCACAGAGGTGTCCATGGAATAGAGATCGAGACCGAACTCCCCCCAGTCATCCCGCGACGCCGTCACAACTTCGCGTTCAACTTTGGCCGTGTCTGCGGAATCTGTCCCAGAAGGCGCCGCTGTTTGTGTGGCTTCTTGCGCACCGCAAGCTGCGAGCACAGCCGCCGCTGCTCCCGCTAAAAGTAGTTGCTTCATGGTTTTCTCCCTGAACTTAAAACCAGTCGTGATAGTTTTTATTTATTCCGCTGGCGCAGGCTGCGCATGACCGCCGCTTGTGCCAATCAGTTCTTCGCTGTCGATGGTGACTTCGCCCGAATAGGACTCGCCGATCTTGCGATAAGGCCGACCGCCCCAGCTCCACCGGAACACGCGCCCGATCTCGACGCCAACGGCGTAGAGAGTTGGTACGAGCAGCAAGGATACGAAGATCGCGAACGCCACCGCGTAGCCCAGCGAAATAACCATCGGCTTGAGGAATTGTGCCTGCATAGACCGCTCAGCGATCAAGGGCAGGATGCCGACAAATGTCGTGACAGAGGTCAACAGGATCGGTCGGAACCGAGATACACCTGCGTCAACGAGCGCCTGCACGGCTCCAACACCTTCCTCCCGTTTTCGGTTCACGAAATCGACGAGGACGAGGTTGTCATTGATCACCACTCCAGCAGCGGCCGCGATCCCGAAGATCGAGAACATGGCCATGGAAGTGCCTGTGATCGCATGCCCGAGGATCGCGCCAGTGAGCGCAAACGGAATCGCGGTCATCAACAGGAGCGGCTGCGCATAGGATCGGAACGCGATGGCGAGCACGATATACATGCAAACAATCGCACCGACCGCCAGCATGTTGAGCTCGCGGAAGAAGCGTTGTTCCTCCTCAAACCCGCCAGCTGCACCGCGTTCGATATCCGGGAACTGCTTCTCAAACTCAGGCCAGAAATTGACGTTCATGTCAGCCATAACCTGGTTACGACCGCCATCGCCTTTCACTTCCGCGTACACGGAAACCGAACGTGTCCGGTTACGACGGAGGATACGGTTGATCCCAGGAGCGTATGTGAATTCTGCAACCTGCGTGAGCGGAAGCTCGCGGCCATCCGCCGTCCGGATGCGTAGGTTATCGAGGCTGTCGAGATCGGTCCGTGCGGATTTCGGCAGACGGACCATGACGCGCACATCTTCGCCGTCACGTGGAAGACGCTGAACTTCCTCGCCAAAATAGGCCTGTCTGACTTGCCTCGAGACGTCGGCCAGCGACACGCCCAGCGCTTCTGCTCCTGGCTTCAATTCGATCCGAAGCTCGTCGGCAGCGGCCGTGAGGTTATCGCCGATATCATACGCCGCAGCATAAGTGGCGAGCTGCTCCTGCACCACGGCGGACGCTTCTCGCAGTCGGTCCAGATTCTCATGGTTCAGCGCAAACCGAATACCGGTATCATTCTCATTATCCGTGAAATCAAACTCGATTTCCTCGGCATCCTGAATGGGACCAACGAGGTCTCGGATGGTCTCGGAGATTTCTCGTGTAGATAATAGCTCTGGCCGGTTCTCTGGAGGCACGAGGCCAATCCAAGCCTGGATACGGCTGTTGGAAGCAACGATTGAGGCGCCTTCGACGACGCCGCCCTGATAGTCTCCAACCGTGCGATCGATCTCACCATTCCATTTTGCGTCGAGCTGCGATTTCGCCGAGGTCACGCCTGCGGCAAGCTGGTCTCGAACATCAAGAGTGCGCGAGAAAGGCGTGCCGTCTGGCATGTCGATTGTGACCTGCACCAGATCGCTTTCAATCTCGGGCATGAATTTGAACGGTACGATGCGATTGGCCACGAGCATGATCGCGAACGCGAAAACGATGAAGAAGAAAACGATGGTCGCGTAGCGCATGCGCAGAGCGAACTCGAGCACCGGCTTGTAGATATGCTGCGCGAACCATAGCAGGCTGTCAGCAATGCGCTGCTGGAACCGCGCCAATGCGTTCTGCTTGGTCTTGTCCTCTTTCTTCATGTGCGACAAGTGCGCTGGTAGAATGAACATACATTCGATGATCGAGAAGACGAGCGAGGCAATAACCACAAAGGTGATTTGCTGCGTGAACGCACGGGTCGGACCGGTTAGCAAAGCCCATGGTGCAAATGCGATAATGGTCGTGATGACGCCGAATACAACTGGCTTGAGAACCAACTGCGTACCGACGATAGCGGCATCCAGCCCTTCCCTTCGGCCGCTTTCCACCTCTCGGTGAATATTTTCCCCGACCACAATGGCATCATCGACGATGACCCCGATCACGAGCAAGACGGCAAAGGTTGAGAGCACGTTCCAGGACACCCCAAAGAGAGGCATCAGCATGATCCCGCCTGCAAACGCGGTCATGATCCCGATCGTAACCCAGAAGGCCACGATGGGGCGCAAGAACAGAATCAGCACCAGCATAACCAGAACGGCGCCAAGCAAGGCCGACTCTGAAATCAGTTTCATACGCGCCTGGAAGGGCTGCGAGTTGTCCCAGAGGATATCGATCTGCATCCCGCCGGGAAGAATGCCTGACGCCGGGTTGTTGGCGCGGTTGATGTAATCACGGAAATTGTTTGCATACGTGACAATGTCCATTCGATCCGGCTGCACCACCATGACGAACGCTGTTGGGCGATTGTCGAAAGTCGCATCAAGGTCAGCATCGATAAAACCATCAATCACCTGAGCAACATCACCCACCCGGATGGTGCCCTGCGCGTTGGACTGGCGAACGATGATGTCCTCGAACTGCTCTTGTGTATCGGCGAGAGCGCGTGAAGAAATAGAAACATCGCCCACGCTGGACCGAATTTGTCCGCCCGAAGAGTTGAGCGACGATTGTCGGATCGCTTGGGCGACCTCCGAGAAGCTGAGATTGTACTGGCGCAGCGCGTTCTCGGAGACTTCAATCGAAACCTCTTCCGGCAACGTCGCCTGCAAGACAGCGAGTTCGCCGCCGCTAATCTCGGCAATATCGTCGCGTACATCGTCAGCGACCCGCTTCAAGGTCAGCTGATCCACATCGCCGTGAATGGCCATACCGAAATACCAGTCGCGCTGCTCCCAGCGCTGGACCTGCGGCTGAAATGCGGCCTGTGGCAGGTTGTTGATCTGGTCGACCCGCAGTTTGATCTCATCGATAAAGACCTGCATGTCGATATCGTCGCGACCGCGAATATTGACCACCGCAAAGCTCTCGCGCGCGACCGACGTGATCCGATCGAGTCCATCAATGTCTGCGACAGCTTCCTCGATCCGGGTGATGATCTGTTCTTCGACATCCTGAGGTGAGGCGCCGTTCCAAGTCATGGTAACCGAAGCGCCTGCGACGGGAACGACCGGAAACATTTCGCGTTCCATCGAGTTGAAACCAAGCACGCCGCCAATGAACGCGACGACCATTAAAAGATTGGCCGCAACCGCGTTTCGCGCAAACCAGGATACCATGCCAGACATTATTGGCCTCCATCACCTGTCGAAGCGATGACGTCGTTCGCCGTGTCGGCGACACTGTCTCGCTCATTGTCGTTGGCGGCAGAATCCGCCGCCTCATTGTGATTCTTGATCGTCCCGTCTTCGAGACGCTCCAGGATCGTGATACTCATCCCGTCATTCGATCCGCGAATGGGACTGACGATTGCCAGATCGCCAACTTCCACATCATTGCTGCGAAACCACGCCCCGTCAGAGGAACTGTAAACCAGATCGACCGGGAAGATGCGTAGCGCGCCGTCTTCGGGCTCGCCAATAAAGATGTTGTTACCGCCGCGAATTGCTGATCGAGGCGCGACAAGCAAATTTTCAATCCGGGTGCCATCGACCTCAGCGGTGACGAACAGACCCGGTGCCATGGGCGCGCCATTGTCTGATCCAGCGCCATACGGATCGTTGAGCTCTGCAATCACGTTGATCAGGCGAGTCTGCGAGTTGACTGCCGCAGAAGACCGCGTGATGCGCCCTTCCCACTGCCGTTCAACACCGCCCACCGGCGCGGAAAAGATGACGCGAGGCCCTTTAGCGCTAGCGGTCTCTGCAAATGCAAGTGGTATCCCCAACTGTCCCAGCTGAGCGTCCGTAATCGGCAGTGCGACTTCGACGACGTCCGTCGCGAAAACGCGACCAAGGGACTGACCCGGCGATGCGAATTGACCGACATCCACTGTCTCTTCACGGACGCGGCCATCGAATGGCGCAACCACCGCGGTGCGGCTCAGCGCGAGCTCAGCATCAGCGAGCTGTGCTTTCGCAGATTCCAAAGCGGCCTGCGCCTCAGCCATTTGAGGCTCACGGCGAGCGAGAGGGGATGAGTCGGTGATCCCAAGGTTGTCCAGATCCTGGCGCGCTACTTCCGCTTCTGCGACTTCGCGAGCAAGGCGCTGCTCGGCGCTCGCGACACCCGATTGGGCGCGGACCACGGCGAGCTGATAGTCTGCAGTCTCGAGTCTGACGAGAACCTGACCGCGTCGAATGAAGCCACCATCGATAAAGTCCGGCGATACATATGCGATCCGACCGGCAATTTGAGGCGCGACGACAATCTCACGCTGCGGCCTGACTTCGCCTTGTGCCTTCACGGTGAAATTGAGGTCTTCGCGCTGGACGCGTTCCGCGAAAACAGAGAGGCCTGCGAATTTTTCGTCCGCCTGTTCAGGTTCAGGCTTCAAGACCTGAATGGTCATGAAGGCCGCAGCTCCCATGCCCGCCAGGGCCAGGACAACTAGTACAATTGAAATAATACGACTCATGGGAGGACTGCCACTTCCGGGCTATTTAGGCTCGCGGAATCGGGGGCTGCGGGCTCCGCCACAGGCAAACCGCCTCCGAGAGCAAGATGGAAACTTACTCGGTTAGACGCACGGGCTGAGCGCGCTGCAATCACGTTGCTCTCAGCATTCAGACGTCGGGTTTGGGAATCGATCAGGTTGAAGATCGAGACCAGGCCGTTGGTATACTGACGTGTGGCCAGTTCCTCAGCCAGGCGAGCTTCTTCCAAGGCTCGCACTTGCGCATTTTCCTGTTGCGCCAACAGTGAATCTGCGGCGAGCGCATCTTCAACTTCGCGCCACGCGGTCAACGTGGTCGCAGCATAATTTTCCACGGCCGCGCGGGCGCTTGCCACGGCGGCGTCGCGATCAGCATCCAGCGCGCCGCCATTGAAGATCGGCGCGGTCAGGCCGGCAATCAGCCTGGCTGCGATGCGACTTGGATCAAGCGCATCCGCGAGATCTGTTTCAGTCGTGGACGCAGATCCGGTCAAACGTAGCCCCGGCAGCATGGCGAGGCGTGCCTGTTCGGCGCGCAGGCCGGCCGCCGTCACGCGCGCTTCGGCTGCAGCAATGTCCGGCCGACGCGACAGAAGCAGAACCGGGCTCGATGCGCCAGAAAGCGGATCAAGCGACGGCAACTCTGCCAGCGCGTCCAGTTCAGCTGACGGATATCGCCCGAGCAGAATTTCGAGGCGACGGGACGCATTTCCACTCGCCTGGCGACGCCCGGCAATCGAAGCCTCCGCGGATGCCTGTGTGGTACGCGCGGTGCGAACATCCAGAGCCGTCGCGAGACCGCGCGAAAAACGCCGCTCAGTAAGTTCGAGCGCGCGCGTGCGGGCCTCAAACGTTTGTACCGCAACACGCTCTTGAGCGAGGGCTTCGTTCAAATCGAACCAGGCTGAGGCGGTCTGGGCCGCAAGTGCCAATCTGGCGGAGGCCAGGTCGGCTTCGCTTGCAATCAAGTCGGCTTCGGCTGCATTGATCCCGGCGCGCAAGCGTCCCCAGAGATCGATCTCCCAGCTAAAGTCCAGACCGACGCCGAAGGTCGAATTATCCGTGCGTGAATCGGTGATGGGATTGTAATTGCTGGTGCCGCCACCAGACAGCGATCCGGAAAGGTTTGGCAGGGTCCGGCCGTAGACGCTGCGTGATTGCGCGCGCGCCGCTTCGACGGCGTAAAACTGGGACCGGATAGATGGATTGGCCGCAAGTGCTTCGTTAACCAGCTCGACCAACATCGGATCATTGAACTGGGCAAGCCAGTTGGCATCAGGCGTTTCTCCCGACACACCCATAATGGCCCAGGTTTCCGGCGCATCAGGGGCCACTGGGAACACAACCAGTGGTTCCCCACCCACACTGGGGAGACTTGGCACGGTTGAGCATGCGCTGAGTGCAAGAACACCAAAAACGAGACCTGCCTGCTTCATTTAACCCTCATAAGTCTGGACCGTGGCTTTACGCCCGCCCTACTCGACTGTCAACAAATAATTATCGTTTTTCAATAATGATGAAGAAGCTTTCAGACTTGCTCATCGTGCTATGCCCTGTATACGCGCTGGAAACCCATACAGACCACTGAGATTGGAAAACGGGGCGGTCATGTCACAAGACGACAGACAAATCCAGCCGGACCCGCCGCGACGCATTCGCGACTTCCTCGTCCTGACGCTGGGCGCCATTGCCGTGCTAAGTTTACTCTACGTTACCGGCGCGCTTGGATTTGTCGAGTGGATCACCGGTGCGATCGTTATGTCGACCGGCGCCCTGGCCTTTTTCGTCGGCTCCGCGCCAAGCAGGCCGAGAAATAATGTCAACCTCGAAGTAGGCCCCGAATCGCCCGCCCCGACCGAACCTTCTCCGAACGCGGTTGAGCCATTTGTGTTGGCGCTTCCGCTACCGGCTTTGTTGATTACGCCGGATGGATTGGTCGCAACGGCAAACGTCCACGCCCGAAATCTGTTTCGGATCGATAGCTCTGCGCGACCATTTCCGAGCGAAATGTTACGCCAACCGGACCTTCTGGCCGCATTAGAACGAGTGGCTGAAAATGGCGCTGAGGAGCGGGTCGAGTTTACGCAACATGGCGAAGCCGAAGTCTGGATGGCCCACATTCGCGCTGGTCTTGAGCCCGGAGCCGTGATCATGGTTTTCGAAGACCTGACAGCTGTCCGCCGCGCCGAACGCGCCCGTGCAGACTTTCTCGCAAATGCCAGCCATGAATTGCGAACGCCTCTAACCGCGATTGGCGGCTTCATCGAAACCATGCGCGGACCTGCCAAGGACGACAAGGACGCATGGGACGGATTCCTTGACATTATGGGTCAGCAAACCGAGCGCATGAAACGACTGGTGGCGGATCTTCTATCCCTGTCGCGCATCGAGTTCAGTGAGCACCGTCACCCCAAGACCCAAGTTGATATTGTTGATCTGTCCCGCGCGACGAGCCTAGCCTTGACCCCGTTGGCAGAAGACGCCGGCATCAAGCTTCACTTTGAGGCGCCGCAGAGCCGGGTTGGCGTCATTGCCGACAGCGATGAAATTGCACAGGTCATCCAGAACCTCACAAGCAATGCGATCAAATACGCGCGCAAAGACGGAGAGGTTCAGATCCTGATGGGGGAAGCGCCAACCATGGCCGACGCCGCCACTGCCTGCAGTCGTCAATCCCCCGATGCCAAGCGCGCGGTATTGCTGCAACCTTATGCTTCGACTGAGGTCCCGGCCGTCTGGGTCCGCGTGACCGACAATGGTGACGGCATTTCAGAGCAGCACCTCCCCCGGCTCGGCGAGCGTTTCTATCGCGTCGATGAAAGTCGCGGCGGACAAATTGAGGGCACCGGTCTCGGACTTGCCATCGTGAAACACATCATGGCACGTCACCGCGGCGGCCTGGCTGTAGAAAGCGTCGAAGGGTCGGGCACAGCCTTTGGGATCTGGATGCCGCGACTACCAGATGACCCAGTCGCTTAAACCCTATTTACCACCTCCCGCAGAATCGCTGACCACACTGCATGTCGATGAGTGGATCGTGGTCTGCGACAAGCCGAACGGCTTGCTCAGCGTCCCCGGCCGCGGTCCTGAAAAAGCCGTCTGCGCAAGCTCAATCCTGAGCGAGCGACATGGCGAAGTGCTGATTGTTCACCGTCTGGATATGGATACGTCCGGCCTCATGATCTTCGCCCGTACCAAGGTGGCACAACGCGCGCTTTCAATGTCATTTGAGAAACGGCGCGTGAAAAAAACATATGAAGCGCTGGTGGGCGGGGCGATGGAAACCGATGAAGGCACGATCAATGCCGCGATTGCGAAATACTCGCTGAAACGACCCTTGCGGCATCTCGATCCGGATGGACGCGAAGCGATCACTCATTGGCAGATACTCGAGCGCGGGGACACATTCACCCGCGTCCTACTCACGCCAGAAACAGGCCGATCGCATCAGCTTCGGTTGCACATGGCGAGCCTTGGACATCCAATACTGGGAGATGTCTTTTACGGCGATGCAAACTCGCACGAACGGCTTTGCCTGCACGCCAAGTCTCTAGCCTTTCCGCACCCTGATAGTGGAGAGACAGTGCACGCGGATTGCTCGGTTCCATTTTGACGGTGCATGGAATTAGAAAGCGCTGCAGTAAATGTCACATATGTGTCAACGACCGGGGGTAAGAGCGCCGGATTGTAACGACCGATCGCTTCATGCTACAGACCATTGGACATCTCCCGATCGGGTGGCTGTTAATCGCACCTCTGGCTGCGGCTGGCTTTTTTGCGTTCTCCTTTGGCCGCACAGAAGTGGGTGCCCTGCCGATCGGGTCGACCATCGGCGCGCGCCTGCACTCGCAGCCCAATTATCACGGTTACTTTCTGGCCGTCTGCACGATCCTGCCAGCCGCGGCGGTCTTCCTCGCCTATTTGATGCTTGGGGAAACCTATGTCCGCGAGAGCTTACGAAACGAACTGCCTGACTATCTCGTCGCACGCGGCCCGGATCAGGTTGCGCTCTTCGTCGAGCGTGTCGCGAACTATGTCGCTCATCGCACGCTCGAAGACACGGGCAATATTCTGTTTGACGCGAGCGTTGACCGATACGCAATCCTGAAGGGCCAGGCGCGTCTGGTCGCGATCGGCGCTGCAATTGCTGCAGCGTTTGGCGGCTTCTTCCTCGGACGCCGCCAGTTGAATCGCAGCTTCCCGGCGCGGGTCTATGTTGAACGGACCATTACTGCGCTTTTATTCGTCTGCGCCGCGATCGCGATCCTGACGACGGTCGGTATTGTTCTCTCTCTCGTCTATGAGACCATTCGCTTTTTCAGCTCGCCGGATGGACCCGGGGTCTTCGAGTTTCTTTTCGGGACCAATTGGAATGCGCAGACAGGCCAAAATTTTGGCGCCGTTCCACTATTCTTCGGCACGCTGATGATCGCTTTGCTCGCCATGTGTGTGGCGGTTCCAGTTGGGTTGTTTTCCGCGATCTACCTCTCCGAATATGCCAGCCCGCGATTTCGCAGCTGGGTCAAGCCAATCCTCGAACTCCTCGCAGGCATTCCAACGGTTGTGTACGGCTTCTTTGCGGCAACGCTGATTGCTCCGCTTGTGCGGGGCCTCGCTGAATGGGTGAATGCGCTGCCGATCACGCCGGAGAACTTTCTCGCTGCGCAGCCCACCAGCGCGCTCGCTGCTGGACTGGTCATGGGAGTGATGATCATCCCGTTCGTCAGCTCTCTCTCTGATGATGTTATCAACGCGGTGCCGCAACCGCTGCGAGATGGCGCACTCGCGGTTGGCGCGACTAAATCTGAGACGATCAAGCAAGTTGTTTTGCCGGCCGCGCTCCCCGGCATTATCGCGGCGATCCTTCTCGCCGTATCGCGGGCAATCGGCGAAACGATGATCGTCGTAATGGCCGCCGGCGGACGCGCGCTGATCACGCTAGATCCGACATCCGATATTACGACGGTTACATATCAGATTGTTTCTCTGCTGACGGGCGACACCGCGTTTGACAGCGCCAGGACCCTGTCAGCCTTCGCGCTTGGATTCACACTCTTCGGGATCACGCTGTTCTTCAACTTGGTCGCGTTGCGCGTGGTCAAGAAATACCGGGAAGCCTATGACTGAACCGGTCCTCCCCCCCGAGTCCGTAAGGGACGCCCGTCTGCGCCGCCGCAATCAGGCCGAACGCCGGTTCAAGCTGTATGGAC
The DNA here is from genome assembly GCA_043513745.1 of Hyphomonadaceae bacterium. GTDB lineage: Bacteria > Pseudomonadota > Alphaproteobacteria > Caulobacterales > Hyphomonadaceae > Henriciella. Next base: position 1,848,380 of record CP121341.1, on the reverse strand, counting down.
AGATTGCCATCGGTTTCGCCGTATCGTTCCTTGTCGCTCTTCTGATATCGATCGGTTTTCGCGCCGTTTCTGCGTTCTCCCAACACGCATTGGTTGTCGAGCTTCCAGTAGAGGAACTCTCGGAACCGGGAAGCTTGGACGTCACGGAGCTAAACCTCGCCATTCGCGCGAACCTGCTCACGACATTCCCCGAGCTCGCAAATGACCGGGTCGAGCGGGTCGATCTCTTTGCATTGATGCCGCGGTTGGCGGTCCTGCCGGTCGTGCAAGACCTTCAATCGCGCGAGCCTGGGTCGGAGGGATCGCTCAGCGTAAAGCTGGCGATGTCAGATGATGTCGACTTGTACCTCAAAAACGATATCCGCTCGCATCGTTCGACTCGTGTCGGGGAAGCCGGTCGCCTGGCCCAGTTATCGACTGGCGCGTATCGGTTGAGCGACGCCGGGCAAGATAGTTTCATCTCGTTTCAGGATCAATTGGCGGCGACCGCTGAGGTGGACCAGGACATCCTGATCGCTCTGTCAGGCGCATTGTTCGAACTTGCAGATACCGCCGGCGCCTCTCTGATCTTGAACCATCTCGCAGGACCGGTCCCCGAGCTGGGGGAGCAGGGCGCACGCCCTGTCACGGCGATTTTCCTGGGCAGCGACAGCGCAAATCGGCCGCTAAGCACGAGACAAGTCGCGATCCTGATCCTGATGCGGGACGCCGGCATGATTGAACGGCGCTTCAACTCATCTCTGTTTGTGAACGCCGACAGCACCTATCCAGAGCTCGCCGGCGCCGCGGCGGCGATCGTCGGGTCCATATTCACGATGCTCGTGACGGCGCTGTTCGCGATGCCAGTCGGCGTGTTTGCCGCGATCTATCTCGAAGAGTTCGCGCAAAAATCGCGGCTCACCAACATCATTGAGGTGAATATCAACAACCTCGCCGCCGTACCCTCAATCATTTTTGGACTGCTTGGCGCCGCCGTGTTCCTGAACACGTTCGACCTCCCGCGGTCTATCCCGCTAGTCGGCGGTCTGGTTCTGGGGCTCCTCGTGCTGCCAACGATTATCATCGCATCGCGCGCGGCGCTACGCTCAGTCCCTCCGTCGATGCGCGAGGCTGCGCTCGGACTCGGCGCCTCAAAATCGCAAGCGGTCTTCCACCATGTTTTACCGCGCGCCGCGCCCGGCATTCTCACTGGCGCGATCATCGCCATGGCGCGCGCTTTGGGAGAAACGGCACCCCTGCTCCTGATCGGCATGGTGGCGTTTGTGAGTGATGTTCCAACCTCGCCAAATGACGAAGCGACGGTGCTTCCGGTTCTGATCTATAAATGGTTCTCCGGATCCGAGCGGGCCTGGGAGCCGATGACGGCCGCGATCATCCTGATCCTGCTGACGATTTTGATCGCCATGAATCTCGTGGCCGTGCTACTGCGGCGACGGTTTGAGCGGAGATGGTAGACATGGGTCAGAGCGGTGTCTTCTATGCAGGGGCAAGCGGCATTGGCGGCGCGAAAATCGTTTGCCGGGATGTCAGCGTGCACTATCGCGAAACAACAGCGATTCAAAACATCTCCATCAAAGTGCCGGACAAGGCCGTGACGGCTCTGATCGGTCCTTCTGGCTGCGGAAAGTCTACATTCCTGCGCTGCTTGAACCGGATGAATGACACGATTGAAGGGGCGCAGGTTGATGGCGAAATCCTGATGGATGGCCAGAACATCAATGGGCCAGACGTCGATCCGGTCATGCTGCGCGCGAAAGTCGGAATGGTGTTCCAGAAGCCCAATCCGTTCCCGAAATCTGTGTACGACAATGTCGCTTATGGCCCCCGTATTCATGGCCTGACGCATAGCAAGGCCGAACTGGATCAGCTTGTCGGCGTATCGCTGCAAAGGGCCGGTCTCTGGAACGAAGTCAAAGACCGCCTCAACGATACAGCGACAAGCCTGTCCGGTGGACAGCAGCAACGTCTGTGCATCGCGCGCGCCATCGCGATCAGCCCTGAAGTCATACTAATGGATGAACCGTGCTCTGCGCTGGATCCTATCGCGACAGCGCGCATCGAGGAACTGATCGATGAACTGCGGCTCAGGTTCTGCATCATCATCGTCACCCACTCGATGCAGCAGGCGGCGCGCGTCTCTCAGAAAACAGCATTCTTCAATCTCGGGGAGCTCGTCGAGTTTGGCGACACCGAGACCATATTCACCAATCCCGCCGAACAACGGACGCAGGATTATATCACCGGCCGTTTCGGCTAAGGGGCACAACGTGGTCAGACAGCAGCACATTGTCAGCGCATTCACCGAAGAACTGGACCAATTGTCCGCAGACCTCCTGCGCATGGGCGGGCTGGCTGAGGCGATGATCCGTGACGCCTCTCGCGCCGTGGTCAATCGCGACGCAGCGCTGGCCGAAACCGTGATTGAGCGCGACCTGGAAATGGACCGTCTCGAGCGCGAAGTTGAGGGCAAAGCGGTCCGCATGCTGGCCCTCAGACAACCTATGGCGTCTGATCTCCGAAACGTCATTGGGGCGATCAAACTGGCTGGTGGGATCGAACGAATTGGCGACCTCGCCAAGAATATCGCGCGGCGTAGTCTCGCGGTGATGGACGAAGACAATCGCTCAGCCTTGCGCGGGATCGAGCGCATGGGGCAAGCGGTCTCAAATATTCTGCAAAAGGCGCTCGACGCCTATGCGCGGCGCGATCCAGAAGCAGCCATCCAGGTCCTGCACCAGGATGATGATATTGATAGCCATTATAATGGTCTGCTCCGCACGATGCTGCGTTTCATGGCAGAAGCGCCGGACCAGCTCGATGCGCGGTCAAACTTCCTTTTCATCGTCAAGAATCTTGAGCGCATTGGCGACCATTCCACAAATATCGCAAAAGTCGTGCACTTCATCGCCACCGGCGAACGCATCGGTGCGAGCGATTTGAATGACAAACCGTTTGAGCAAAGCTAAGGGTGCTGGGTCATGAAACCGTTCATAGTCATCGCTGAAGACGAAAAATCTGTCGCGGAGCTGCTGCGATACAATCTGGAGTCAGAGGGGTACGAAACCGCAATCGCAGGGGATGGCGACGAAGCGATGCTTCTGCTCGATGAACGCATTCCGGATCTGATGCTGCTCGACTGGATGCTGCCCAAGATTTCCGGGATCGAGATTTGTCGCCGCGTTCGTACCCGTCATGAAACGGCAAATCTGCCGATCATCATGCTCACGGCGCGGACGGAGGAAGCGGACCGCATCAGGGGACTCGAAACCGGCGCGGATGATTATGTCACCAAGCCCTTCTCGACCAATGAATTGATGGCCCGGGTCAAAGCTGTGCTCCGGCGCATTCGTCCGGCCCTGATGGATGACCAGATCCGCGTCGGAGACATCCAGATCGACCGCACCACGCATCGTGTCACGCGCGCAGGCCAAGACATTCACCTCGGCCCGACGGAATTCCGCCTGCTCGAGTATTTCGCCCAGCACCCAGGCCGCGTCTTCTCGCGCGAGCAGTTACTGGATGGAGTTTGGGGTGCCGACGTCTATGTCGAGGCACGAACGGTCGATGTCCATATTGGGCGATTGCGCAAGGCGTTGATGAGCACAGGCGGCACCAATCCGATACGCACGGTACGGTCAGCGGGATACTCTCTGCGTACCGACTAAAGCCGTTCAAACGGTTGGCAACATCGTCTTCTGACACACGGTTCGGATCGCGAATTGCGAGATCACTCGCTCAACATTTGGCAGCCGGGTCAACACATCGCGATGAACCCGCTCATAATCGGCGGTGTCACTGACGGCGATACGCAGCAAATAGTCCGCCTCCCCCGTCATCAAATAGCAAGCCGCAATATCTGGAGACAGGCGCGCTGCTTGTTCAAAAGCCTTCAGGCCATCATCCTGCTGATTGCTGAGGGTCACTTGCACGAAGACGCTGGTAGCCCGGTCAAGGGCGGCCTCATTGATCCGCACCCCATACCCTTCGATGACGCCCGAATCCTCCAGCGCGCGGACGCGCCTGTGCACAGAGGATGTCGATAAGCCAACCCGATGTCCAACCTCAGCATGCGAGAGCTTGGCGTCTTCGCTGAGCAATTCGAGGATCCGTTTATCCTGGGATGAAATTGTCATATATCCACCAATACTGCAAATATTTCCCATCTTTGTGATCAGTAATGGTTATTTTGACGAGATTCTGCAAGTATTTTTCCGTATTCTCCCGCACAAACAGATACTGGGAGAATGACTATGCGCATCGGTGTTCCAACAGAAATCAAGAAGCAAGAATCCCGGGTCGGCCTGACCCCAGAAAGTGTCGGCGAACTGGTTCGCGCCGGCCACGAGGTTTTCATTCAGGACGGCGCCGGAATCGGCTCCGGGTTTGCCAATGACGCCTATACCGACGTTGGAGCATCAATCGTCGCTGACGCTGATGCGGTTTTCGAAGCCGCAGAACTCATCGTCAAAGTCAAAGAGCCACAACCAGAAGAGACTGCGCGCCTGAAGCCGCACCACACGCTCTTCACCTATCTCCACCTGGCTCCGGATCCGGTACAGGCCAAGGGCCTGATCGACAGTGGTTGCTTAGCCATCGCTTACGAGACTGTGACCGATGCTGAAGGGCGGTTACCTCTGCTGACCCCGATGAGCCAGGTCGCCGGACGGATGGCGATGCAAGTTGCCGCGTGGGCGCTGATGAAAACCAAGCGCGGCCGCGGGGTGCTGCTCGGCGGGGTGCCGGGTGTGATGCCTGCGAAAGTCGTCATTATTGGCGGAGGCGTATCTGGATCGAACGCGGCAGAAATCGCTGTGGGCATGCGCGCGGACGTCACCGTGTTTGATCGCAACAATGCTCGTCTGGCTGAGCTGGACGCGCAGTTTAACGGCACCGTGAAGACCATGTACTCGACCAAGGCATCCCTCGACGCTGCGGTTCGCGAAGCCGATCTGGTGATTGGCGCTGTCTTGATCCCAGGCGCGTCCGCCCCGAAGCTCGTCACGCGAGATCAACTCAAGCATATGCGCCCAGGCGCGGTCCTCGTCGACATTGCGATCGATCAGGGAGGTTGTTTCGAGACCTCGCATGCCACCACGCACGAAGACCCGATTTATGAGGTCGACGGCATCTTGCACTATTGCGTCGCCAACATGCCCGGCGCCGTGCCGCGAACATCAACTTACGCGCTGAACAACGCAACGCTGCCTTTCGTCATGCAGATCGCAAAACTGGGTGGCCGCGAAGCGGTCAACGCAAACGCCCATCTCGCAGAAGGCCTGACCGTTGCAGACGGTGCGATTGCGCACGAACAAGTCGCGAGCGACCTCGGCATGGAATTCAAACGCCCGGATTGGTTCCGCGCTTAAGCTGTTTCCGACACGCGAAGGGCCGCGATACGACCGATCGCCGCCTCAGCTTCCGACATGATCCGATCGACAATCTCCTGGACCGGGAGGACGTCTTGTACGCCTCCGGCAGACTGTCCCATTGCGAAACAGGACTTGCCGGCATCGAGGCGGGTTTCATCCGTGACCCCGCCAATTCCGCCAAGAACATCGACCTGAACTGAATGCGCCGCCTGCATTGGAAATGCCTGAATATCTTCCGGGCGTTGTTCCCAATCGAGAATGTAATCATTCGTGCGGCACCGCATTGGCTTTCCGGAATAGCAACGCGTACGCGTTGTATCCGTGTCGCCAGCGCTAACTACTGTGTCTTTATAGGTCTGAGCCGCGTGCGCTTCGGCAGATGCAATAAATCGTGTGCCCATCCAGACGCCAACGGCGCCAAGTGACAGCGCCGCCGCCAGGCCGCGGCCATCATAGATGCCGCCCGCTGCAACCACGGGAATATTTACGGTTTCCACCGCCTGCGCGACCAGCGGCAGAGTTCCGACCAAGCCAGTGTGCCCGCCGCCTTCGCCGCCTTGCAGGATCACTGCATCGCAACCTGCCTGCTCCGCCTTGATCGCATGCTTCACAGCACCGCCCACAACCATGACTTTAACGCCTGCATCCTTGAGTTTTTTCATTATCGGCATTGGCACGCCAAGACCTGCTACAAAGCTATCGGCGCCGCCTTCAATGATAACATCGACGCTTTTTTCCAGGCTTCGGGGATCGGCTGCGAGCAAATCAACGCCGAATGGCTTGTCGGTGAGCTCTTTAACGCGCGCCATCTGTGATTCGATGAATTCTGGTGACGTTCCAGCCATTCCCAGCACGCCATAACCGCCTGCATTGCACATCGCAGCGGCCAATTCGGCGTAAGACACCCCTCCCATTCCAGCCAACATGATTGGGTGTTTTGTGCCGAGAAAGTCGCAAAGCGGGGTATGAATGCCCATAAAAGCCTCCTGATTTTGCCTGATCGATACGAGGGCAACCTTGCGGCAAGACAAGGCATACCCGTGGGGAAACAGGCGGTTTTCCTTGAATATGCAGTTTGGAGCTGCACTTCAGGCGCGATTCTTGTATGTTTTGCGGTGCCAATGAAGGCTTATCTTCTAGAGGGGAAGAGAAAATGAGTACGAAACTCTGGATTGCGGCGCTGGCCGCTGCTGGTCTGACTGCATGTAACGCTGCAGAAGACGCAGGTGACTCAGCTGCTGACGCAGCAGCCGAAGCTGTTGAAACTGTCGAAGACGCAACCGATGCAACGGTTGATGCTGCTGCCGATACCGCTGAAGCTGCGGGCGACGTAGCTGCAGACGCTGTCGACGCAGCTGAAGACGCTGTCGAAGGTGCGGCATCAGATGTTGCTGACGCGGCAAGCGACGCCGTCGATGCGGCGACAGATGCGGGCGAAGAGATGGTAGACGACGCTGCAGACGCAGTTACCGATGCCATCACTGACGCAACTGATGCTGTCGAAGAAGAAGTGACACCTGAGTAATAGTTCAGGCTGTTAATTCATAGAAAAGGCCCCGTTGGAGTGACGGGGCCTTTTTTTGTGTCCGGAACCCGCGTGGGTCTAGAAAATTGCGTAACCGCCGTCGATGATCATGGTTGTGCCTGATGTGTACAGTGACGCGTCACTGGCCAGATAGACGGCCATGCCGCCGAAATCCTTCGGCTCGCCCCAGCGGCGAATGGGGACGCGGGTGATCACTTTCGTAGCAAATATGTCATTGCCTTGGGCAGCTTCGGTCATGTCGGTAGCGATCCAGCCAGGCAGGATGGAATTGGCTCGGATGCCATAGCGCCCACATTCAGCGGCGATCCCTCTGATCATAGATGGCAAACCACCCTTCGTGGCGGCGTATGCCTGATTGCGCGCGGCGCCTTCGATCCCTGCTAGCGAAGCAACACCGACGACGGACCCGCCGGGATCACCAGCTTTCGCGCGTTCTGTCATATGCTTGACGCTCTCTCGCAACGTCCAGAACGCACCGTCCAGGTTCACCGCCATATTCTTACGCCAGGTCTCTGTCGTCATTTCCGCGAAACTTGAGGCGCCGAAGCCAACCCCGGCATTGGCAATGCACGTATCGATGCGTCCCATTTTCGCAACGACATCCGTCGTCGCGTCCACAACGGCCTGCTCGTCAGCGACATCGACAGTCCAAGCCTGAACATCTCCCGCGCCCAATTTGGACAGAGATTCGACCGCCTGTGCATTGGCGGCTTCTTTACGACCCCATATGGCAATGCTGGCATTTGATGCGGCGAGCGCTTCTGCCATGCCATAGCCAATCCCACGGTTGCCACCGGTTACAAGCGCGACTTTTCCAGTCAAATCAAACGGCGTGTATGCCATATTGCGGTTCTCCTCGTTCCTGATTCACGGTTCCAATCGGAGCAGTGACGGTAGGGAAGGCAATCACTGAGTGTAACTTAACGCCGCCGGATTGATCTGAGCGACATTGCAGGATTACCACGCTGGATATGACTGGCCCGAGCGGGCGGCGCACGAACGAAGCTAATTTCCTGCTTCTCGCGGTCTATCTGCAGCCGAAAATACTGCAAAAAATCCATTCCGATGACGAGGCAAAGGTCATGCTCAACGCCCAATGAGCGGAACAGTTGGGTATCGATCACAGGTAGATGCACCCTCGCAATTTTGCTTTTTCCGACTTGAAAATCGCGGAACATATGAATCTCAGCGGCGCTCGCGGTCAAATCACTGCCGCGAATGCGTTTGGTTTCATCTTCATCTACTCGCCCATTCGCCGCTCGCGAAAAGGATTTCGTTGCAAACGTTACGTCGGCCCCTGTATCGATGAGTGCTTTTCCGGAAACGCCGTTGATAGAGATGTCTATGAAGAGCAACCCGTTGATCATCTCATACTGCAATTTCGAGCGCATCGCATCTGTAACATGACGAGGTCGGCTATTGTATAAATGCAGTTTTCGATTCACAAAATCAAAGTCCACGACGCGGTCCTGAAACAGATTCATGGGCAAAATTGGCTGGGTAACTGGAGTGCGGTTCTCGCTATTCACCGCCACCTTCACGTTCGACCAACGATCTGAGCCAATTGCGAGCTCACTGAGAAAAGTGAGTGGATATTCTCGCGCGCCCCCCACGCCCAGCACGTTCGCTTGAGGTAGATCGTTCAAGCTCTGGACCTCAGCCCCCAGATAGGACAAATCGATCAGCGGAATCGTCGCCCCTGTATCAATCAATGCCAGTGCATTCTGTCCGTTTATTGCCGTCGAAATCATCATTCGGCCATTGTGATTTTCTTGCAATTCGAGGGTTCGGTCCCCGGTGGCATATGCGGGACCTGTAACAGCTCCAAAAACACCAAGCGTTGCAAGACCATATCGAGCTGAATGCGCCGCGATTTTGAGAACAGTCAGAAAACTCATGGCCTCAGTATGCCACAAATGTCGCAAATCACGAAAACACGTCTGCGCTGACCTCGTTCTTCAAAGGCTTCCCCGCCAGAAAACGTTCAAGATTTGTCAGGAACACCTTATCCGTCCGAAGCCCTGACTGCGGCGTTTGAGCAGCGATATGGGGCGTGAGGGTAATCTGCGGGTGCCGCCAGATTTCGCTCTCTGGTGACAAAGGTTCTTCTCGAACGACATCGAGACTGGCCTGCGCTAAGCGCCCCGTATCGAGCGCTGCGAGCAAGGCGGCTTCATCCACCAAACCGCCGCGACCGACATTCACGAAGAGGCTCCCTGATTTCATTGCTTCAAAAAAAGCTGCGTCGGCCATGTTCTCCGTTGCGTCGGTGAGCGGCACGCTGAGCAAAACGGCGTCTGCGTTCCGAAGCGCTGCCTGCATTTTGTCCGGCGTTACAATTTCGTTTGCGGCCTCTGATGAGCCGCCGCTGCGGCGAACGCCTGTGACATGCGCCCCCAAAGCGCGCAGCCTCCGACCGCTCTCTTGTCCGATCGATCCAAAGCCGATGATCAGCCAGGACGTGCTGCTGATCTCGCGAAACGGAAGACGCTCCCACGATTGGTTTTCCTGCGCGCGGCGGCGCGCTGCGCCATCCTGAAAGTGATCAAGACCGGCCCAGAGCACCCATTCCGAGATGGCATGTGATTGTTCATGGCTGCCGGAGAATAACGCCGCCTTTTTACCGGTCGCCTGGATCATCGGATGTTCCGTGCCAGCCGCGGACGATTGAAACCAATCGAGCTGCTCGAACTCAAACAATGTCGTGAAGAAGGTCATCACCGCGGGACTGAAATAGGCGTCTGTTGTTCCGTAAGCGATTGCCGCTTTTGCCTCACTATCGCCCCAAGGGTGTTTCAGGTCTCCTTCATCACTTAGGACTAAAGGTGAAATCTGATCCGCGAAGGGTTTCAGCGCATCCTCGATCCGTTCAAAGGTTTTTGCATGCACCAAAAATTTTCGCATTTTCGTGTCCTCGGGCTTGCCGTGCTGGGTCTGCTGGTTGTCTTGCCAGCTCTGCCTGCGCAGGGCCAGAGTAACGTGCGGTCACAGGACTATTTCCGGGATGTCACCGCGCTCGCGGAAGTGCTTGGAAAGGCGCACGCGGTTCGGGTCGTGTGCAATGGCCGCAATGATCAATACTGGCGAAGCTATATGCTGCGCTTGCTTGAGCTGGAGGCGCCTTACCAGGGCGGACTACGTCGTTCCATGGTGAACGGGTTTAATGCTGGCTTCTCCTGGGGCGGCAGTTTGCATTCGGCGTGCGATGCTGAAGCTGCAACTGCGGAAAAAGCCTATGCCGCCGAAGGGCGCGATCTCTCCGCACGCCTAGTGCAAGCCAACATTCCGGGCGCGTCAGCTCTGCCGCCACGTGAGCGCTAGTCCTCGCGATTAACCCGAGCTTTGCCGCGGCCGAGCGCCAGCGCCTTGATGGCTCCGCGAAATGTGCGCACTTCCTGCGCGGTCCAATCTCCGCGAACAAACGCGTTACGAATATTGGTTTTCATCAATGGGGTCTTGTCGGGCGGATAGAAATATCCCGCACGTTCCAGCTCTTCTTCCAGATGCTCAAACATACGGATCAGATCTTCTTTGGGGGCCGGTGGCTCAACGCCGGTTTTTTCGCCTTCCCATCGACCAACCGCGCCTTCGCTCGCTCCCCAGCTTGCACAAAAAACACCGACCGCCTGGGCCAGGTTGAGCGACGCGAATCCTGGATTCACAGGATAAGTCATGATCATGTCGGCCAGCCCGACAGCTTCGCTCGGCAAGCCATGATTTTCCGCCCCGAACAGAATGCCGGCTCTCAATCCACGCTGCTTGATGGCTTCGGCGCCGCCGGCGGCATTTACGACGGGCTTTTCCATACCGCGCGGGCGGGCCGTTGCAGCGAGCACGGTAGCGAGATCCGCGATCGCTGATTCGACCGTTTCATAGACCTCAACAGACACGCCGGCCTCAAACGCTCCCGCTGATAGGGGCTCAGCAGCGGGATTTGGCCAACCGTCCCGCGGCGCGATCAGACGGAGCTCGGTCAATCCGAAGTTCAACATGACCCGAGCGCACGAGCCAATATTCTCGCCAAGTTGCGGACGGTGGAGCAGGATGACGGGGGCAAATTCAGACATCGCCGCCCTCCTGCCTCAAGCATTCTGACTTGGTCAACTGCAGAACAGCGCTAACTCGCCTTTTGACGCGGCCCAAAGACCTGCTATAGGCCCACCCAAACCGTTTAAGGCAAAGGAATTCCGCTAATGGCAAAGATCAAGGTCGAAAACCCCATCGTCGAGATGGATGGCGATGAAATGACCCGCATCATCTGGCAGATGATCAAGGATCAACTCATCAATCCTTACCTCGATATTGACCTGAAATATTACGACCTCTCGATTGAATCACGTGACGAGACGGACGATCAGATCACGGTCGACGCCGCGAATGCGACCAAGCAATATGGCGTAGCTGTTAAGTGTGCGACGATCACACCGGACGAAGCTCGCGTCGAAGAGTTCGACCTCAAGAAAATGTGGCGCAGCCCGAACGGCACCATCCGCAACATTCTCGGTGGCGTGGTGTTCCGTGAGCCAATCGTGATCAACAATGTTCCTCGCCTGGTTCCAGGCTGGACGCAGCCTGTTGTTGTCGGCCGTCACGCCTTTGGTGACCAGTACAAAGCCACCGATTTCCTGGTTCCCGGCGCTGGTAAGCTGACCATGAAGTGGGAAGCATCAGATGGCTCCGACAGCCAGGAATTCGAAGTGTTTGACTTCCCGGAAGCAGGCATCGCAATGGGAATGTACAATCTCGACGAATCGATCCGCGATTTTGCGCGCGCCTGTTTGAACTACGGCCTGCAACGCAAGTGGCCGGTTTACCTGTCGACCAAGAACACCATCCTGAAAAAGTATGATGGCCGTTTCAAAGATCTGTTCCAGGAAATCTTTGACGCAGAATTCAAGGATGCATTTGCAGAATTTGGTGGCACCTATGAGCACCGTCTGATCGACGACATGGTTGCCGCAGCCATGAAATGGTCTGGCGGCTATGTCTGGGCCTGTAAGAACTATGATGGCGACGTTCAGTCAGATACGGTTGCGCAGGGCTATGGATCACTCGGCTTGATGACCTCTGTTCTGATGACCCCGGATGGCAAAACGGTTGAGGCCGAAGCTGCGCACGGCACAGTGACACGCCACTATCGCAACCACCAGAAAGGCGAAGCAACATCGACCAACTCTATCGCGTCGATCTTTGCCTGGACTCGCGGCCTGCAGCATCGCGGCCGTATGGACAATACGCCAGAAGTTACAGCGTTCGCTCAGAAGCTCGAAAACACCATCATCAAAACCGTTGAAGGCGGTCAGATGACGAAAGATCTGGCGCTGCTCGTAGGCCCAGACCAGGAGTGGTTGACCACTGAGGGCTTCCTCGGCGCAGTAAGCGACAATTTCGAAAAAGCGATGTCGGCGGGCTGATTTGCCGATCGGGATCAACATCCGACCAGCGGTGTCGGGCGATGAAATTGCGCTCGGCACCGTTGGTGCGGCTACCTTTCTCGAAAGCTATTCGGAAACGATCCCGGGCGCGGATCTGATCTCGCACTGTCAGACCCAGCACGCGCCCTCGGTCTACAAATCCTACATCGCTTCAAACGATCCAAATTATGCCTGCTGGTTGGCGGAGTATTCCGGCACCAAAGCTCCGATTGGCTATGCCGTAACGACCTCAGTCGAGGCGCCAACTGTTGGTGAACCGGGCGATATCGAATTGAAGCGTATCTATGTGTTTTCAAAATATCAGGGCACTGGAACCGGCCGCGAATTAATGATGCAGGCCCTCGGCCATGCTCGAGAGGTTGGCGCCAAGCGCATGCTGCTCGGCACCTATGACCAAAATCACCGCGCCGTTGCATTCTATGAACGGGCTGGATTTCAAACGGTTGGAGAACGCAAGTTCCAGGTTGGCGGCCAGCTGTTCAATGACATCATCATGGCGGTAACGCTTTAGCAAAAAAAGACCGGGCCAGGGCTGCGACCCTGACCCGACTCCGGCGCACGCAGTTACGCCTCTAGCCCGCAAGTCGGCTAGTAGAGGTTGAGGCGATCTCGTCGGTCTTCCAGGCGGTCCTGAATATTCTCAAGACGATCCAAACGGTCTTCCAGGCGGTCCAACGGACCATTATTCTCCGCTCGGTCGCGGCGGTCTTCGCGACGGTCAATTTTGTTCTCACGCCGGTCGATCCGATCTTCCAGTCGATCAAGGTAAGAGCCTTGCTTGATCACGCCGATCCGTTCGAGGTGGTCCAGGCGATTGTCCAGACGCTCGAACCGCTCCGCCGGTCCGGCCAGAGCGATAGGAGCCGCCATCGCCGCAATGAGTGTGAGTGTGATTAGCTTCTTCATGAGATCCTCCATTTTTCGATCACATGCAGGGTTGAACGCGCGCGCCATTTCTTTCCGTCGAAAAAAGTGCAGTAAATTCAAGTATGAACAGCTGTTCAGCTTGCAAAAGGTCCGGGTTTGCCTCGGCTTGAGGATTTTCCACCATCGTCGCATAAGGGTAGCTGGATAATGCAGGAGGATGCGCGTGCGTCTCCAAATTCAAGTCGCTACTGTTTTGGCATTTGCATCCCTGACCGGTTGCGTAAGTCAGCAGGACCCCTCGTCCGATCCAGCCTGGGAATCGTTGTTTGATGGTGAGTCATTGAGCGGGTGGACGCCCAAGATTGCTGGCCAACCGCTCGGAGAAGATACCGGGAATATCTTTCGCGTTGAGGACGGCCAGCTGGTCGTTTCCTATGATGCCTATGACGCGTTTAACGGGCAGTTCGGTCACCTGTTCTACAACGAACCCTTGAGTGATTATCGATTGCGGGTGACGTACGCCTTTCGGGAAACCCAGGTCCCGGGAGGTCCAAACTGGGCCTTCATGAATAGCGGCGTCATGGTGCATGCCCAAGCCCCCGAGTCCTTGCGCGTGGATCAGCCGTTTCCGATTTCAGTTGAAGCCCAGTTTCTTGGGCGGTCAAAAATCACGCCGACGCGAACGACGGCTAATATGTGCTCACCCGGAACGCATGTCGTCATCGACGGTGCCCTAACAAAGCAACACTGCGTGAACTCTCAGACCGCAGCGCGCAGCGCCGGTGAATGGGCGGTTTTTGAACTGGAGGTGCGCGGCGGAGACGTGATCTCGCTCAGCATTGATGGTGAAGAAGCGTTTCGCCTGACGGACCCGATCTTCGATACGACAGACCCTGATGTGCAGGCGCTTGGCCTCAGCGGGCCGGTCACCCAAGGCTATATCGCTCTCCAGGCCGAGAGCCATGCGGTGACGTTCAAGGATATCGAATTGCTGCGCCTCGACCCGGCGAACTGCTAGCCGACGAGTTCGACCCGGTAGCTCTCGATCACGGTATTTGCGAGCAGTTTCTCGCACATATCCTTCACGCGCGCTTCTGCATCCGCTTCCGAAACACCTTCGAGATCAAGCTCTATCACTTTGCCGATCCGGGCTCCCGAAACTTCGGCAAACCCCATACGGCCAAGCGAGTCCGCAACGGCCTTGCCTTGCGGATCCAGGACACCAGGTTTCAGGCCGACATGGACAATGGCTTTCATGAGAATCGCGCTCCGTTAAATGAGTCGGGGACCCTCTACCGCATTCCGGGCGCTATCGGAAGACAAGATACGCGATCAATGCAGCGATCGCGGCGGCTCCACCCAGCACAAACGGAACCATTTGCAGGCGACGGAATAATCCGATGCGTTTTTTAAAGTCTGCGCGATCGTTGACGTTAGGAAAATCACCGTCCGGAACCGGCTTGCCCAAGAACGTACAGAGCGGTTCCCAACCCTCCTTTGGATGGAAGACGAGCAATCGTTCTGCAGGAAATGTGGCTTTCACATCAGCCTCGTGTTGCTCGAACACCTGCCGCGCCGCCTCCTTGTTCTCAAACCGTCCCCCAAACAGGCGGTCCCAGATTGCGCCATACGTCATCTGTTTGATCTTCCGAACTTTTGGCACGACGGTCAGCCATCCAGGTATGTCGCGACTCACAGGCCAGATGGTCTCGTTGGCGCTTTCATACCAGCTATCAAAGCTTCGCGTGGTCAGGATGATCTTGGCATCGGGATAGTGTTCGGCAAGCTCTCGCCAGTAGCCGGATGACGGAAAGTCGACGCTCGCTTGAAATCCGTCGAACACCGCGTCCCAGTCCGGCGTATCGCCCTGCGAAATTCGATGCCACATATTGAGCTGCGCATCACTCGGAAACACTTCCAGCATGTGATGACACTTATCATAACCAAGCTGCTCCAGCGCGGCCTTCATCGAAAGTGTCCCCGTGCGCCCGAACCCGGCGCCAATCACTCTTAAAGCCACTTAATCCTCCCTCAGACGGGGAGGAGTTTACTTGGTGGCACCAGAAAAGTCGACGATATCAGCGCCTTGGCCATTTTCCTTGATGATCCCAAGGCGGCGCGCAACTTCGGCATAAGCCTCGGTTACGCCGCCCAGATCACGGCGGAATCGATCCTTGTCGAGCTTTTCATTGGTCTCAAGATCCCAAAGTCGGCAGCTATCCGGGCTGATTTCATCGGCCAGGATCACGCGCTGCATGTCATTCTCGAAGAACCGGCCAAACTCGAGCTTGAAATCCACGAGCTTGATCCCGACGGCCGCAAACAGGCCGGACAAGAAATCATTGACCCGCAGAGACAGCGCGATCAGTTCGTCCATCTCATGCGGCTGCGCCCAGCCAAATGCCGCAATGTGCTCTTCGGAAACCAGGGGATCCCCAAGCGCATCATCCTTGAGGCAGAACTCGACAATCGCGCGCGGAAGCTGCGTACCTTCTTCGATGCCGAGGCGTTTCGACATAGTTCCCGCTGCGACATTTCGCACGATCACTTCAAGCGGGATGATCTCGACTTTCTTGATCAATTGCTCGCGCATGTTCAGGCGTTTGATGAAATGGTTCGGAACGCCGACCCCGCCAAGGCGCGTCATGATGAACTCGGAAATCCGGTTATTCAGTACGCCTTTGCCGTCGAGAACCGCTTTCTTTTCTGCGTTGAACGCCGTTGCGTCATCCTTGAAGTATTGAATCAACGTGTTTGGCTCAGGTCCTTCATACAGGATCTTGGCCTTGCCCTCATAAATCATGCGCTTGCGTGACATGGCACTTCCCTCTGGTGGTCTTGCCTCTGGCGGTCTGGGACACAGGCGACTCAACCGTGCCGCCCAATCAGGCGCTCCCCTTACGCCAATCATGACCAATAGGCAAAAGGCTTCTTGCACCCGCCCCCTGATCGACCCTATATCAGCCCCGAAACGACTAATCCTCCTACAAGGAACTTACTGATATGTCTTCATTTGACGATCGCGAGCGCGCCGAAGAAGCCAAATTCGCCATGGACGAAGCGACTGAGTTTAAGATCATGGCCCGACGCAACAAATTGCTGGGCCTTTGGGCGGCAGAGCTAATGGACCTGCACGGCGACGAGGCCGAGGCGTATGCGAAAACGGTTGTCCTATCGGACCTCGAAGAGCCAGGTGATGATGATGTCTTCAGAAAAGTCCGCGGCGACCTAGATAAAGCTGGTGTCGATCGCACCGATGCCCGCATCAAGGATCACATGGCGGAGCTGCTCCCCGTCGCGCGCGAGCAGGTTATGAAAGAGGCTGGATAATCATGTCAGACGACGTCCAGAAATCGATTGGTGAAGCCGTCAAAACAAATGACGTGCTCCTTTTCATGAAGGGGACGCCCACCTTCCCCCAATGCGGCTTCAGCTCTGTCGTTGTGCAGGTGCTGGACTATCTCGGCGTTGAGTATCAGGCCGTGAATGTTCTCGAGGACCGGGACGTCCGTGAAGGCATCAAGGCATTTTCCGACTGGCCGACCATTCCTCAGCTTTACGTCAAAGGCGAGTTCGTTGGCGGCTGCGACATCATCAAAGAGATGTTCGAGGCCGGCGAGCTGAAAGAGTTCATGGCTGAAAAAGGCATCGCAATGGAAGCGGCCTGATGCGCCGCCACCTGGAGCCTGGTCCGGACCATCCGATCTCAATTGAATCGAAGGCAACGCCCGTCAGGATCATTCTGGCGGGCGAACCTGTCTTGGTGTCGCGATCGCATCTGGAATTGCGCGAAGCGAGTTACCCGCCTGCGCTCTACCTGCCTCGTGAAGAGATGGATCTCTCGCATCTTGTACGGTCAGACCACTCAACTTGGTGCCCTTACAAAGGCGAGGCATCTTACTATCACTTGCGCCAAGCGGATGGCACAATGATCGAGAATGCCGTCTGGACCTATGAAACACCATTCCCCGCCGTCGCAGCGATCAAGAATGCGCTCGCTGTTTATCCGGACCGGGTCGACGCGATCCAAGTGGGGTAAACCGTGTCCGTGCAATTGATCCTGGGACCACGCCCAGGCAAGAAATCCAAGGATGCAATCCAAGCGCAGGGTGTCACCGACATCGTCACCCTGCTCTCCGCTCGGGAGCAACCGGATAGTATCAGCAAGATTGCGCGCGGGATTGGCGCGGATTGGCACCATTTTCCGATTGATGGCGGGCATATGGATACTCTGTCCAACGTTGATCTATCGCGCTTATTCCTACTCTATGACGAGATTGTCCGCGCCCGCGCCGGGGCCGTGATCTATCTGCATTGCTCAGCGGGCATACACCGCACAGGCTTCATCATTTACGCCTTGCTGCGTTATAGAGGGCTGTTGGCGGAGCAGGCTTCGGAAGAAGTAGCGCGTCTTCGTCCGGTCACCTCAGAGCAGGTCGGAGAAGATCGACTGGCGCTCGCAGAAAAAATGTTCACCGACTGGCAAGCCAGCTAATGCCTCACTCACGCAAACCAGAACAGATAGATGCACGCAATCAGCGGCAGCACTCCCATCGCGAACATGATCCGGATAAACTTGTAATGCGCGACCCAGCCGTCGACTTTCAGGTCTCCGCTCTCCCGCGTCTCGGTCTCTAGATCAATCCAATCATGCTTTTTGGAGAACGTATCGGAGACAATGAACTGATCGAGCGAGTCCTCCATGAAGCGATGACCAAAATAGAAGATGATTGAATAGGTGATGATTGTCAGCATCACGACGATCAGCCACCCGACCCAGCCCATACCGCCGCCAGCCTCAATCTGGTTCCAGAACGCTGCGCCGATCGCAAGACCGATCACGCCTGCGACCAGAGCGATCGTCCAGAGGTTAGACCTGTTCGGAGTCTTCGGGCCTTCCGTCATGAGGTGTGCTCCTTTTCAAAGCCGCCGCGACCGTATAACAGCGCGGCCATGACGACCACCCTTGACCGCCCTGCCCCGATTAAACCAAACGCCATTCCGAAAGTCGGGCTGGTCTCGCTCGGCTGCCCAAAGGCGCTGGTGGATTCCGAGCGCATCGTGACCCGGCTGCGCGCTGAAGGCTATCAGATTAGCCCTGACTATGCAGGCGCCGACCTGGTTCTGGTCAATACGTGCGGTTTTCTGGACAGCGCCCGCGATGAGAGCCTTGACGCCATCGGCGAAGCTATCGAAGCGAATGGGAAAGTCATCGTCACGGGCTGCCTTGGCGCAGAGCCGGATGTCATCGAAAAAGCCCACCCAAAAGTGCTCGCCGTGACCGGACCTCATCAGTATGAGCAGGTGATGGAGGCTGTGCACACGCACCTCACGCCGCCACACAATCCACATGAGGATCTGGTTCCGGAAAGCGGATTGCGCCTGACACCGCGCCATTACGCCTATTTGAAGATCTCGGAAGGCTGCAACAATCGCTGCAGTTTCTGTATCATTCCGAAACTCCGCGGCGACCTCGCATCCCGGCCGATCCATCATGTCCTGACCGAAGCTGAGCAACTGGTCCGGGCAGGCGTGAAAGAGCTGCTGGTCATCAGTCAGGATACCAGCGCCTATGGCCTAGACGTCAAATACGCGCCTCAAACCTGGAAAGGCGATGCGTACGAGACTCGCTTCCTGGATCTCGCCCGCGGTCTCTCCTCTCTCGGAGTGTGGACACGGCTGCACTACGTCTATCCCTACCCGCATGTCGACAAGGTCATTCCCTTAATGGCGGAAGGGTCAATCACGCCATATCTCGACATTCCCTTCCAGCACGCCAGCGCGAATGTGCTGAAAGCGATGAAGCGGCCAGCAAAGCAAGACCGTGTCCTGGAGCGCATCCAGCAATGGCGCCGCGATGTTCCGGATCTTGCCATCCGGTCGACGTTCATTGTCGGCTTTCCTGGCGAGACGGAGGAAGACTTCGAGATTCTGCTCGACTTTATCCGGGAAGCCAAAATCGATCGTGCCGGTTGTTTCAAATATGAGAATGTCGCGCACGCCGACAGCCGGGACCTACCCGGTCACCTGCCGGAAGACGTCAAAGAAGAGCGCTGGCATCGGTTCATGGCAGCACAGGCCGAAGTTTCCGCGGCCCGCGCAGCTGCCCAGGTCGGCACCGTGCAGGACGTCATCATTGACGGTCCGGATGAGCAAGCCGGCACCTATCTCGCCCGTTCCAAAGCTGACGCGCCCGAGATTGACGGTGTCGTTTATCTGACCTCCGAAACTCCGGTAAAGGCGGGAGACATTGTCTCTGCTGAGATCGTGAACGCCGACGCATATGATTTGTTCGGGCGCGTGCTATAGATCCTCCTGAACGAGCATTGGCCAAAATCGGGAGGTGATCATGCGGATCAAAATACTGAGCACGCTTTTGGGGGTCGCGATGGCCTCACTTTCTGCAGGCGCGCAGGATGACGACGGGATGAAACAGGTTCCGGCCCAGCATGATGAAGCCGCGATCGAGCTCTATGATGGAGCGGCCCCTGGCTCCGAAGGCGCGACACAAACCGAAGCCTGGTTCGATATCGGCACCGAGCGCTGGGTGACCAATGTCACAGTCCCGACCCTACTGCCCGTGCTGCCGGACGATCCAAATGAAACACGAGCAGCCGTCATCGTGGTGCCGGGCGGCGGATTTCAATTCGTCTCGATCGACAATGAGGGTTACCCGATCGCAGAATGGCTCGCCGAACGCGGTGTCGCGGCCTTCGTGCTGAAATACCGCGTCATGGAAACTCCTGAAGGCGTTGAAGCGTTCTCCGCGCACATGGGCAGACTGTTCGCGCCGCAACCCGGTGACGAACAGATCGATATTCGCGAGGGCATTCCATTTGCCGTGGCAGACGCACAGACCGCACTCAATCTCGTCCGTAGCAAAGCTTCGGAATGGGGATATGATGCTGACAAAGTCGGCATGGTCGGCTTTTCCGCCGGTGCGATGACAACGCTCGGCGTGAGCACAACAGAGGCCGAGCCGAAGCCTGACTTCATCGGATACATTTACGGCCCGATGGTCGCGGTGGACCTACCCGATAACGTGCCTCCCATGTTCAATGCGATCGCCGCGGATGATCCTCTCTTCCAGGGGCAAGGTTTTGGGCTGGTCGAAGCCTGGCAAGCCACCGGCGCCCCGGTTGAATTGCACTATTATCAAAACGGCGGACACGGGTTCGGCAGCTATAAAAGAGGCGCGACGGCCGATCGCTGGTTCGACCAGTACGTGGCCTGGATGGACACACGCGGCCTGCTCGCCAAAGCGGACCCACAAGATGCTGACTGAAGCCGAGCGCACAAAAGCTGACGCACGCGGAAACTCAATCGACTATGAACGCATCTCGGGGCTGCACTATCTCGGAAACTATGTCCGGCGTTTACCCTCCAACATGGCACGGATGATGGAAAACGCGTACGACTGGGAACATCTTCCGTTCGTGCATCCATCCTCCTTTGCCTCGATTGATCTTGTCGATAGCGGTCCTTGGGGCTGGCGCGCCCGAATTGGCGTTCCGGGCAGTCTTGAGCCTACCTATCAAATGCTCGATCTCCTCGTAGATGCCGAGAGGAATTACTGGGTCTCCACGGTGTTCAATGGCCCCGGTGAAGGGATTGAGATCCACACCCAAGCGACAACGCTGAGCGAGGAGGAGATAGAAGTCGACGTCCGGTTCTATCTGCCCGATGCGCCCGGCGACGAGGCGTCTGCGGCCGCCATTCTCGGTTATATGCAGGCACAATACGCCACGCTGTATGATGAAGACATAGATCTGATGCAGGGCCGCCAGTCCGCGCTGGAGGATCGCTCCCGATGGCGCGACCGTTCAGCCGAACAGGGCGAGGCGCTGGTTGGCGCGCTATCCGATCTCGATCCCGTCAAGCCGCACACGGTCGAAACAGCGACGGGCCGCTATTGCATTCGCTATTGGCAAGACAGATGGATCGCCCACAGCGCTGTCTGCCCACACCAGCTTGGTCCGCTCCAGGATAGTGAGATTGATGAGGGCGGCCTGATCACTTGTCCGTGGCACGGCTACACATTCAATGCCGTGACGGGCAAAAGTCAGGACGACGCGTGCAGCGCACTCGCCAAGGCGCCGGATCTGGTTGAGCGCGATGGAAATCTGTTTCTCATCGAGGTCTGATTTTCCGCTGCATAGACACCTCACCTGGACCCTTGCTCCGCCCCACAAACACAGTAGTTTGCGCGCGGCACAAAGGAGCGTGACATGGGTGACAGGATCTTTATCGGCGGCGCGGATATGGATGGCGAAGGCACGCCAAATAATGCCCAGGCTCTGCTGCTCAATCGCGCCAACCGGCATGGCATCGTTGCGGGCGCAACCGGGACCGGAAAGACTGTAACCCTGCAAATCCTCGCCGAAGGGTTTTCAGCTGAAGGCGTCCCGGTCTTTTGCGCTGACGTGAAGGGCGACCTTTCAGGCATCTGCGTCTCCGGCAGTCCAGAGCACAAGCTCCACCCAAAACTGATCTCGCGCGCCGAAAAGATCGGGTTTGAAGACTATGACTATGGCGCCACACCAACGATCTTCTGGGATGTGTTCGGAAAAAAAGGCCACCCGGTTCGCACAACGATTTCGGATATGGGCCCCCTGCTCCTGTCGCGGCTCATGGACCTAACGGAAGCCCAGGAAGGCGTGCTCACTGTGGCGTTCGAATATGCCGACGATGAAGGCATGTTGCTGCTCGATCTGAAAGACCTGCGCAAACTCCTCAATCATATGGGCGACAAGGAAGTCCGCGACGCCATCAGCAGTGAGTATGGCAATGTCGCCAAGGCCAGTATCGGCGCGATCCAGCGCCGTCTCTTGGTGCTTGAACGCGAAGGAGCCGAGTCTTTCTTTGGCGAGCCTGCGCTCAATCTAAAAGATTTCATGCGCACCACGCGCGATGGCCGCGGTGTGGTCAATGTGCTGGACTCTACAACGCTGATCAACAGCCCGCGGCTCTATTCAACGTTCCTGCTCTGGCTGCTCTCGCAACTGTTTGAGGATTTGCCGGAGGTTGGCGACCCGGATAAGCCGAAAATGGTCTTTTTCTTCGACGAAGCACATTTGCTGTTCAACGATGCCCCGCGCGCGCTGCTGGAAAAAATCGAGCAAGTCGTGCGCCTGATCCGGTCGAAAGGGATCGGCATTTTCTTCGTGACGCAAAACCCGCGGGACTTGCCGGACAGCGTTCTCGCCCAGCTTGGCAATCGCATTCAGCACGCCTTGCGGGCCTACACGCCCGCAGAACGTAAGGGTGTTCGCGCCGCGGCGGACTCGTTCCGAGAAAACCCGGCATTTGACGCAGAAGAAGTGATTACTGATCTCGGTGTCGGCGAAGCCCTTGTCTCAACTCTAGATGAGAAAGGCGCGCCCGGTATCGTCCAGCGGACCTTGATCCGTCCTCCGAGCTCTCGCCTCGGCCCCGCGACGGAGGACGAACGCGAGGCCGAAATCAAGAACAGCCCTGTCGCCGGACTGTATGAAGAAGCGATCGACCGGGAGTCGGCTTATGAAATCCTGCTCAAGCGCGAAGAGGAAGCGGCTGAAGCCGCCGAAAAACTCGCCAAGGAAGAGATGAAAGCCCAACGCGAGATCGAGAAGAAGAAGTCGCGCACGACAAAGAAAAAGACCACAAGGCGACGCTCGACCCGCATGAGCACGACCGAGCGGGCAGTCAACACCGCCACCCGGACCATCGCCCGGCGCGTGACCGACTATGTCCTACGCGGCATTTTGGGTGGTCGACGGCGCTAAGCTCACGCCAATTTTAGGGTGTTTCCGCCGCGTGTGGGCTTTCCACAGCCCGCTGCTGTGCTTAAATAAAACATGACGCGAGTGTCAGCTTCAGACACATGCCGAGATTCAGAACAGGTAACGGGAGGCGCAAGCCATGAAAGAGTATCTTCAATTCTACATTAATGGCGAATGGGTTGATCCGGTCGAGCCGCGCACGCTCGATGTTGAGAACCCTGCCACCGAAGAACCATTTGCGCGCATTTCACTTGGCTCGGCAGCAGATGTCGACAAAGCCGTGGCAGCCGCGAAAGCAGCATTCCCAAGCTTCTCAGAGACCAGCGTTGAGTACCGCGCGGATCTTCTCGACAAGATCACTGCTGGCATCCAGGCCCGCATGGGCGATATGGCTGAGGCGATTTCTGACGAAATGGGCGCGCCGATGTGGCTCGCCAATGCAGCTCAGGTTCCTGCTGGCATGGGTCATGTTGCGACCATGGCCCAAATTCTTCGAAACTATGAGTTTGAAGAGCAGCGTGGCACCACACTTCTCCGCAAAGAGCCTATCGGCGTTTGCGGCTTCATCACGCCATGGAACTGGCCGCTCAATCAGATCACCTGTAAAGTCGCTCCAGCGATCGCGGCGGGCTGCACGATGGTGCTCAAGCCATCTGAAATCTCACCACTGAACGCGATTATCTTCACAGAGGTCATGCATGAGGCTGGCGTACCGCCAGGTGTATTCAATCTGGTCAATGGCGACGGTCCAAGCGTTGGCGCTCACATGTCCAGCCATCCCGATGTCGACATGATGAGCTTCACCGGCTCTACCCGCGCCGGCATCCTCGTGGCACAAGCAGCGGCGCCGACGGTTAAACGCGTCGCGCAAGAGCTGGGCGGCAAGTCGCCGAACATCGTTCTGCCATCTGCGGATCTTCAGAAAGCTGTCGGCGGCGGCGTCATGCAGATGATGACCAATTCCGGTCAGTCCTGTAATGCGCCGAGCCGGATGTTCGTACCGCGTGAAAGCAATGAAGAAGCCAAGGCCATCGCCAAAGCCACGGCTGAAATGGTCAAAGTTCAAATGCCGCGCGAAGCCGACAAAGGCGCCATCGGCCCAATCTCGAACGCCAATCAGTATGCGAAGGTTCAGGACCTGATCCAGAAAGGCATCGATGAAGGCGCAACCCTCGTTGCAGGCGGAACCGGGCGTCCGGAAGGGCTGAATCGCGGCTACTTCGCCCGGCCAACCGTGTTCGCAGACGTCACCAATGACATGACGATTGCCCGCGAGGAGATCTTTGGACCGGTGATGGTCATGATCCCATATGACAGCGTCGACGAGGCTGTCGAAATGGCCAATGACACAGAATATGGCCTCGCCGGCTATGTTCAAGGCGAGCCAGCCGAAGCGGCAAAAGTCGCCAATCGCATTCGCGCTGGTCAGATCCAGGTCAATGGCCAGGGTCCAGACTTCACCGCACCGTTTGGCGGCTACAAGCAATCTGGAAATGGTCGCGAATGGGGTGATCACGGCTTCGAGGAGTTCCTCGAAGTGAAAGCTGTGATGGGCGCTGCCGCCTAATCCAGTCCAGGCAAAAATAGAAAAGGGCGGACCGACCGGTCCGCCCTTCTTTTATGGAGACTTAGGGTTCAGCCTCCATCCGGAACACATCGCCGCCCAAAGATACGATATAGAGATTGCCTGCTTCGTCGTTGCCAAAGCTCGCGATTGAAGTGAGGTTGCCTTGATCTGGCACGAAGTCACTGTTCAGGATGATGAATGCACTGGATGCCACCGTCTGTCCGTTGATCAAGTCGCTGACCGGGATGCCCCAGACATTGTCAGTGATAAAATCAGCGAAAATGTATGTGTTCTGCAGTGCCTCAACAGGTCCTTGATAGACAAGCCCGCCCGTCACGGAACGCCCCTCTCGATCGCCCGTGCCATGCCCGTACTCAGCTACAGGAGGCGTAAATTCCGGCTGGTCGGCCCCTTTGAAAAACGCTGTCCCTTCGCGCACCGCCCAACCAAAATTGAAACTGCTATCATTCATTGGCAGTCGGCTGATCTCTTCTATCGCCCCCTGTCCGACATCGCCAATGAGAAGATCGCCGCTGATCGGATCGAAGCTCGACTGGAACGGGTTGCGCAGGCCAATCGCATATATCTCAGGCAATCCGTTGGCTGGATCGGTAAAGGTGTTTCCGGCGGGAATAACATAGTCCCGTGAAGGATCGGAGGGGAAATCGTCACCCGATACATCAATGCGTATGACCTTGCCGAGCAGAGTCTGGGGGTTCTGGGACAGATTATTCGGATCACCGCTGCCGCCGCCATCCCCCATTGGAATGATCAGGAAGCCATTCGCATCGAACCCGATCCACCCAGCATTGTGGTTGGTGTCCGGCTGTCCAAAGGTCAGAATGACATCTGATGTAGACGCATCAACCTGGTCGAGTGTGCCGGTAAAGGTTTGAAACCGCCGAATCTCCGTATCGCCCGCGCCATTGGTGGCATGTATGAATAGGGTCCGGTCGGTAGCAAAGTCCGGCGACAAAGCCAGCCCGAGCAATCCCCTCTCCCCATTGCTCGATATGGACGTCGAAACATCCAGAAAATCGACACTCTCAATCGCGCCTGTGTCGGGATTGAGGATCCGGATTCGCCCGGTTTTCTCCAGAACCAGCACGCGGCCTGACCCATCCGGTAAAGCCACCAGACCGAGCGGTTGAGCGAATCCGGTCCCGACCCGGCGAACTGCGATCGTATCGGTTTCGTCGGTCACCGTGATTTGCAGGTTCAGCGTCGCCACGCCGCCGCGGCCATCGCGGGCCTCCAGCGTGACCTCATAGACATTGTCGCCGTCGGCGTCTGACGGATTTTCAAAGTCCACACTAGCCGTCAGTGAAAGCCCGCCGCTGGACGCATCAATCGAAAACACGCCCGCATCCGGACCACCGGCAAGACTGATCGTAACCGTGTCGCCATTGGTGTCACTTGCGGTTGCCGTGTAGATGAGACCTACGCTGTTTTCAGCGATGCTGACGCTCGCGCTGGAACTGAAATTCGGCGCAATATTGGTCAGACCTATCGCACCGCCATCACCGCCGCCTCCGCCACACGCCGCGAGGACGAGTGTCAAAACGCTCGCAGAAGCCAAACCCTTAAGCATAGAATGTCCCTCATTCAGATGTGCCTGTCATAGACTAAGGGGAGAAACCTCTCCCGTGCATTACGATTGGTCAATGCAGTGACAATCCCAGCGCGGTACTTGCCGATCGAAAGCCTGCGCCCTTAAACTAAGAAGTGTGCGCTGGCCAAAGGCCGTTGCGTACTCTTGAATTACTTGAAGGGGGTTTGATTCAAAATGGAATTTTTAGAGAGTTTACTGGAGCCGCTGGGAATGGAAGGCCAAGCGGACACCGTGCTCGCAGCGGCAACGAATGTCCTGATCGCGATGCTCATTCTGATCGTCGGTTTCTGGATCGCGGGACGCGTAGGCGCCGTCGTGCGGGGCATCGGAAAGCAGCACCAGAAACTGGACGACACGCTGTTCAACTTCCTGGGCAGCCTGGCGCGCTACGTTGTTCTTGCCTTTGTTATCATCGCTGTCCTGAACCGCTTTGGGGTCGAAACCACTTCCATTGTCGCTCTGCTGGGTGCCGCCGGTCTTGCGGTAGGTCTGGCTCTGCAAGGTGCAATGTCGAACCTCGCAGCCGGTGTGATGCTGATGATTTTCCGGCCTTACAAGGTTGGTGATTTCATCGACGCGGCTGGTAATTTCGGCAATGTCGAAGAGATTTCGCTCTTCACGACAGTTCTGCGGACGTTTGATCACCAGCAAATCATCATTCCAAACGGAAAGATCTGGGGCGAGCAGATCGTCAATCACAGCCATCACCCAGTCCGCGGTGTCGAGCTGACCTTTGGTGTCTCGTATGACACAGACATCGACAAGGCCCGCGATGTGATCAAGAAAGTTTTCGACGATCACCCGCTGATCCTGGATGATCCAGAGCCCGTCGTTGTCGTATCAACACTCAATGACAGCTCCGTCGATTTTGCGGTTCGTCCGTTTGTGAATGGGGAGCACTGGTTCGATGTCCGATTTACCCTTCCCGAGCTGGTCAAGAAAGCTCTGGATCAAGCGGGTATCGAGATCCCGTTCCCGCACCAGAAAGTGATCCTGTTCAAGGGTGACGAGTAGATCCTGACGCGGCGCAGCAGCGCCAAAAAAAGACCGAGGGGCTAAGCCGAATAGCCCCTCGGTTCTATCAGTTGCCAGCGCGTGATGTAGCTGTGGGCCTCCACACGCGCTCCCCCACGCAGCGAATAAAGCGCACATTCGATGACATGACTGTGACCTTGGTCACATTTTAGCGATTTATCTGGCGTTCAGCTTGCATATGTTAATCAGGTGTGAATGCTGAGTTCAGGAGGTATTCTGATCATGTCCCGTCTGCGTATTACGAGCGCGCTCCTGGCGCTTGCTTTTCTAGGTGCCTGCGCAACTGCAACGCCGTATCAAGCGGCGCTGGATGGCCAGAAAGGCTATGCCAACCAACAAATTGAATCCGATCGCTGGCAGATCAGCTTTGCCGGTAACAGTCTGACGGATCGACAAACCGTCGAGACCTATTTGTTATACCGCGCAGCTGAGCTGACCCAGCAGGAAGGCTTCGATCATTTCCGCGTTATCCAGCGCGAAACAGATGAAAACCGGCGCGTCGTTGCTACAGGCTACGGAGCGTACGACCCGTTCTATTCAAATTTTTATTGCGACTATCGGTTCTATGGCCGCCGCGGACTTTTGCGGGGCTATCCACGCCACTGGTATTCGCGCCGGGCTAGTCTACGAGGCTTCCACGGCCCGTTCGGTTACCATGATCCATTCTGGGGACCGGCCTTCGATTATCGTGAGATCGTGCGCTATGAAGCGACATCAGAGATCATCATGGGCAAAGGCGAGAAACCCGATGATCCATCATATTTTAACGCTGACGAAGTATTGATGAATTTGTCCGGCCAGATTGTTCGCCCTGAAGTGTAACGTCTGCCGGTCGTGTAGAGTTTGTAGAGTAACGTGTAGAGTGGATAAAGCCCGCCAGTTTTGGCGGGCTTTAACCGTTTCAGTGTGTGTGATTCAATCTTAGCGCGGCGCCATGCGGATCGCGCCGTCGAGACGGACATCTTCGCCGTTAAAGTAGCCGTTCTTACACATTTCGACCGCCAGGCTCGCATATTCGTCCGGATTGCCGAGACGCGCCGGGTTTGGAACTTGAGCGCCAAGCGCCTGACGTACTTTTTCCGGGGCGCCGGCGAGCAACGGCGTATCGAAGATGCCTGGCAAGATCGTATTCACGCGGATAAGTTCGCGCGACAGGTCGCGGGCGATCGGTAGTGTCATTCCAACCACGCCGCCTTTCGAGGCAGAGTAAGAGGCCTGACCGATCTGACCGTCCTCGGCAGCGACAGACGCTGTATTCACGATCGCGCCGCGTTCGCCTTCAATTGGGTCGAGGGTCATCATGCCTGCAGCAGATTTTGCGATGCAGCGGAATGTCCCGACCAGATTGATCTGGATGATCAGGTCGAACTTATCCAGTGGGAAGTGCGTGATCTCGCCCGTTTCCTTGTTCCGGCTGGCGGTCTTGACCGCATTGCCGGTACCGGCACAGTTGATCAGGATTCGCTCCTGGCCAATCGCAGCGCGGGATTTTGCAAAACCGGCATCGACGCTTTCGTCTGACGTCACGTTGACGTTGCAGAATACACCGCCAATTTCGCTCGCCATGGCTTCGCCTTTTTCCACATTTAGATCGAAAAGAGCGCATTTGACGCCATGACTCGATAGGAGCCTCGCTGTTGCTGCACCTAGGCCTGAGGCGCCGCCGGTGATGACAGCTGAAATGTTTGAGTTGAGTTCCATGGAAGTTCCTCCAATATCTATGCTTGGAGGCGATGTAGAAGGAAGTTTGCACTCGGCCAATGTCTGACCCAACGGAAATCATCATAGAAAATGGCGACAGCATCCCGACGCAGCTGCCAATCGCAACAGAACGACAGCAACGGCGGACGAAGCGCAAGGTGTTGCCGAAGCTGCTGCGGGTCGCTGGCCGTATCCCGTTCGCGGATGATCTAGCGGCAGCCTACTATTGCGCGATAGACCCGGAGACGCCAACCAAGGTCAAGCTCGTCCTGTTCACGGCGCTCGGCTATTTCGTCTTGCCCGTAGATGCCATTCCTGACGTCCTGACGGGCCTGGGCTTTACTGACGATGCAACCGTTCTGGCGACAGCACTGGGTTTAGTCGGTGCGCATATTCGCGAACCACACCGGGAAGCGGCCCGGCGCTTGTTAGGCCTCCCGCAGCGCCCTACAGCCTAGGGCATGACCTTCATTCTCGGGGCATCTGCGCTTTGCGCGCTGATTTATGGCGCACTGTTCTGTAACGCGGCGCCCTCGACGTAGCGCGTGCTCATCAAGGTCGGCGCAACCGCTTTGTTGGCATTATGGGCTTACCTGATGGGCGCGCCACTCCTGATCGTTGCCGCGCTCGCCTTCAGCACTCTGGGTGACGGCTTTCTGGGCGCGAGCGAGGAGAAATACCTGCTCCCTGGTATGGGCGCGTTCTTCGTCGCTCACGCGGCGTATATTCCGCTCTTCTGGGACCACGCGGCCGACACCCGGCATCTTGCAGTCTTGGCGGCTCAGGTGGCGGTCACAATCAGTGGCGCTGTCTATCTTCGCTCGCTGATGCCGTGGCTCGAAAGAGCGATGCGCCTTCCGGTCCTGGCATACACGATCATCATTCTGCTCATGGTCAACGCCGCCATGCGCCTCGAACCCGCTCTGTGGATCGCGACTGTGGGCGCCATCGCCTTTGCCGCCTCGGACACGCTTCTCTCAGTCGAGCTGTTTCGGCTCAAACCGAACGCCCCCGTCAAACCCGTAATCGCACGCGCGGTCTGGTTCCTCTACTTTGGGGGTCAGGCGGCAATTGCCTGGGCATTCATTCGCGCAGCGGCCTAGCCAATCGTCTCGTCAAAGCTTGGCGAAACCGGAAGGATTTCTTTCACACCACTGCCATCGCGCGCCGTCGGGTCGATTTCCATGATCGCAAGCGACCGTTCAGCCGAGCCATCTGCGCGGAACCGGAACAATCCGTTTACCCCCAGAAAGCCGTCGCGATTGATAAGCTCCTCGGTTTCCAGAACGCCGTCCTGCGACAGCGCCACGACGAGCGCCGCGGCATCATAGGCCACCGCAGCGAGTGAGCTTGGTTCAGAGCCATAGAGACGCGTAAAACTTTGCTCGAAATCGGCAATATCTGAAGCCGGTGCAGTCGGGAACCAAGCTCCGCGCAGGCTCGGCTCGCGCCAAACCGCTTCATCGTTCCAGCCGCCCGTGCCCAACATTTTCACCTGGCGCGTGTCGACACCGTAATAGGCCAACAGTGGTGCTATTCGACGCAAACGATTGCCGCGCTCCGGAACCAGAACCGCCACACGGGCACCTGCCTCTACTGCACTCGCAATAGTGGTCGCGAAATACTCGGCCTCTGCAGCGGGATTGGTGTTGCCGGATTCATAGAACCCTGACGCCAGCATGAAGCCACCATTGAGCATGACCGCGTCCTGCATCGCGCCTTCGATCCGCGTCCCGAGACTGCTCTGCGGACCAAAGAATGCGAACTGATCATAGCCGCGCAATGCTGCATATTCGACGATCGCGGCGACTTCTTCTTCCGGTGCAATTGAAGCCAGCCATGCCCCGTAGCTCGCCACAGATTGGTCATTCGAGAAGGCGATGACCGGCTTGCCTTCTTCCGGTTCCGCTGCGCCGAGACCAAAGAACCCGGTCTCGCTCTCCGGCGTCAGCGCTTCTCGCACTGGTTGCACATTGGCACCGAAAAGCGGTCCGAGGACGATATCGACGCCCTTATTCGCGAGGTCTTCTGCTCCAGCGGTGGCCTGGCTCACAGAGCCGCCTGTGTCTTTTGGCAGAAGCACAATATTCTCGTTGCCATAGTCAAACAAAGCGAGTTCGATTCCAGCCAGCATGCCTTCGGCCTGTTGGCGAACGCGCGGGTTGGGATGTGTGAACGGCAGCAGCACACCGGCGCGAATGATCTCACGGCCTGCCATGTGCGGCGGAGTGTACGGGCCTTCGGGTACGGCGAGTTCGCCCATATTTTCTTCGTCTATCGGGCTTCCATCCGGATTGGTCGCTTCGCCGCCGGGCACTGGATCAACACGCGGATTGCCGGTTGAGATTGGCCCGACCGGACCTGGTGCTTGCGTCGCGCATCCGGCCAGCGCCAGAAAAGCGGAAAAAAACAGGATTGGCAGGGGCCTGCGGACGCGCAATGTTGCCGGTGATGTCATCAAAGTATCCCTCTTCCACTGCACCAGATGGTGACGACGTGAGTCGTTTCTCTGGCGAGCCTAAATCCGGGACCGACTCGGCGCAACCGCTTGAGTCCGGTCTTTACATCGTCGCGACCCCAATCGGGAATCTGCGCGACATCACCCTGCGAGCGCTCGACACGTTGCAGGCTGCGGATGAAGTGCTCGCCGAAGACACGCGTGTCGCTCGGCGTTTATTAGATGCGCATGGCATTCGCGCCAAACTCAGCCCCTACCATGACCATAATGGGGCAAAGCGTCGGCCGGAAATCCTGGACAAGCTCGCAAACGGAGCCGCCATCGCTTTGATCAGTGATGCCGGGACGCCGCTCGTTTCTGATCCGGGCTGGAAGCTGTCACGTGAAGCCCTCGATGCCGGACACCGCATCTTTCCCGTGCCTGGCGCCTCAGCGCTTCTCGCAGGCCTTGTCGCCAGCGGCTTGCCGAGCGATCGGTTCATGTTCTGCGGGTTCTTGCCGCCCAAATCCGGCGCTCGCAGGAAAGCTGCATCAGACCTTGCTGCCGTACCCTCCACGCTTGTTTTCTATGAGTCTGGGCCTCGCCTTGCCGAGTCCCTACGCGATCTGGCGAGCGTGCTCGGGGACGAGCGCGAAGCCGCTGTGAGCCGAGAGATCACGAAACTTTTCGAAGAAACGCGGCGCGGTGCTCTAGCAGAGCTCAGCGCGCACTATTTGGCAGCCGGACCGCCAAAAGGCGAGATCGTTCTTCTGGTTGGGCCACCCCTGGAGCAGGAGGTCACAGAAGCTGCGTTGGATGAGGCGATTTTGGCGGCGCTAAAAACGCAATCGGTCAAACAGGCGGCAGCGGAGATTGCCGAGCATTTAGGACTATCAAAACGGGACGTATATCAGCGCGCACTCGCCTTGAAGAATGGCTAGCCGCAAGCGCAAACAGGCCGAACGGCGCGGCCGATGGGCGGAGCATTATGCCAGCATCTGGCTACAGATGCAGGGCTATTCCGTCCTCGCCCAGCGCGTTCGCCTCCCCGTCGGCGAGGTCGACTTGATCGCACGGCGCGGGCCCGTTCTCGCCTTCGTTGAAGTCAAACAACGCCAGACTCTGGATGCCGCGCAAAACGCTGTACCGACCAAGTCCTGGCAACGCATCGCCCGGGCCGGTGAAGCCTGGACGCAGCGCGATCCGCAATACCAATCGCTGGATTGGAGATATGACCTGATCGCGATCGTCCCTTGGGCGCTGCCAAAACATTGCAAGGACTTCTGGCGCCCTTGATTGATGCCGCAATATCGCCCAATCCCTATTCTAAATCGCCTGAAGTCAAATCTTTGAGGACCCGTCCCATGTCTCGTCTCGTTGCCAGCCTCAGTCTGATTGCCTTGCTACCAGCGCTAAGTGGATGTGCCACCGCAATTGTTGGCGCAGCTGGCGCCACCGCGGTCACGGCCACGCAGGAGCGATCCTTTGGCGAAGCGCTGGATGATGCGGCTGTCTCAAACGAAATCAAGTCAAAGCTAATCGCCAATGGCGGCTTGAGCGAAGTGGATGTCGAAGTCGCCGCCGGAGTGGTCCTGCTGTCAGGACGGGTCTGGACGCCGGAGTTGCGCCTGAAAGCAGAAAGCCTTGCCTGGTCGGTTCGCCGCGCCGACGATGTCGCGAACGAGATTAGGGTCGAAGCCCCCGGCGGGTTCTTCGCCAACGCCTCGGACGAACTGATTTCCACGCGCGTGCGAGCACGCCTACTTGGATCCGCTTCGGTGCAAGCGAACAATTTCAATGTCGAGACTTATGGCGGTACCGTCTATTTGCTTGGCGTGGCCCGGTCCGCTCAGGAGCTGGAGCAAGCTGCGGAAGAAGCGAGCAAGGTGGGCGGCGTCAATCAAGTCGTGTCCTATGTGCGTCTGCGCAATGAGCGCGGCGAAATCGTGCCCTACACGCCCGCACAACCGGCCGCGGTGGATGCCGGCGAACTGCTCGGTGGCCCTGGCAGTTAAGCCAATCCCTTATAATCGCTTTGCAATCTTGGCGAGCATCCTCATATAGGCGTCTGCTACTTTTGAGGAACCGTCATGACTCTGCGCGTCGCCATCCAAACTGATCCCCTGGAAACCGCAGCGGTGGAGTCAAACACCACATTCGCACTGGCGGAAGCGGCTCAGAAGATTGGCGCGGAGCTCTACGAGTATCAGCCAGAAAACCTTTCCTATAGCGAAGGCCGCATTACCGCATTTGCGCGGCCAATGACCGTCCAGCGCGTACCGGGCAATCCCGCGACGTTCAAAGATCGGATCACGCTGGATCTACGGGAAGATGTCGATGTTGTCCTGATGCGTCAGGATCCCCCTTTCGACATGGCCTACATCACCGCTTGCCATATCCTGGAGCTTTTGAAGCCGGATACACTGGTGTTGAACGACCCAGAGCATGTGCGCTCCGGGCCTGAAAAGCTGTATCCTCTGCTGGTTCCCGACTTCATGCCGCCAACTTTGATCTCACGCGACAAAGCCGCAATGACGACGTTTCGCGAGACCCATAAAGACGTCATCATCAAGCCGCTATTCGGCTTTGGCGGCGGAGATGTGTTCCGCGTGAAGCCCGAAGACAGCAATTTCGGGCCGCTGATCGATTTGTTCCTGGGACGAACCCGCGAACCTCTCATCGCTCAAGCATTTTTACCCGCCGTCGCAGAGGGCGATAAACGAATCATTCTGATCGATGGAGAAGCCGTGGGCGGGTTCAACCGGGTTCCCATGAAAGGTCATGCGCGATCCAATCTCGCCGTTGGCGGAACCGCCGAACCAAGCGATCTCAGCGAAGCCGATCTCGCCATCTGCGACGCAATTGGCCCGCACTTAAAGGCGCGTGGCCAGGTCCTGGTCGGCATTGATGTGATCGGTGGACGCCTGACAGAGGTCAACAATACGTCGCCGACGGGAGTTCAACAGGTTCGTGACTTTACAGGACGCGATCCAGCGGCGATGTTTTGGGACGTTGTGCAAGACAAGCTTGCCAACACCTAGCGTGACGGCCAAAAATGGAGCCATGAAAATGAAAGCTCTTTCAATCGTATCGATCCTCGCTCTCGCGGCTGCTGGCACAGCGTGCTCGCAAGCCAGTGACCAGGAAGCTGAGAAACCCGCAACAGTCGCAGAAGCCGAAACTGCGGCCGCGCCTGAAGTCGACATGTCCGGGTTCAACCTCGGTCTGCCGACTGAAATGGAAACGCCTGCGCCGACACCGGCTGGTGAATTCAATCTGGGTCTCGAGAGCGCGCCAGCGACCAGCACTGACGGATTTAATCTAGGCACGGACCTCGGCGCATCAAGCGGCCTGGAAAGTATTCCAGAGATCGGCGCAAGTATTGCCGAAGAACCGGCTGAAGAAGAGCCCCTGGCGCCCGTAGATGACGAGCCAGTTATTCGACTCGATTAAAATATAAAAACGTTCTTTATTTGTTCTCTGCCTTCTGTTACTGTTAATGGAAAGCAGGAAATACAATATGGTAGCGCGGGTTACGACATTTGCATTTGCCGGCATTGCCGCAAACCCTGTCGACGTTCAGGTTCACATGGCAGGCGGCAGCCAACCCGCCTTCACCATTGTTGGTTTGCCGGACAAGGCGGTCGCGGAAAGTCGCGAGCGGGTGCGGGCTGCCTTCAGCGCAATCGGGCTCGCCCTGCCGCCGAAACGCATCACCGTAAATCTCTCTCCCGCCGACTTGCCCAAAGAAGGCAGTCACTATGATTTGCCGATTGCGCTCGGTGTTCTCGCGATCATGGGCATCCTTTCTCCCGATGCGCTGGACGGACACGCCGCAATTGGAGAATTATCGCTTGATGGACGACTTGAATCCACAATTGGAGTGCTCCCCGCCGCAATGCAGGCCCTTGATCAGGAACTGCGTCTGATTTGCCCTTATGTCTGCGGACCTGAAGCGGCCTGGGCGGGTGAAGGAAACCTCGCCGCGCCGGATCTGATCAGCCTGATCAATCATTTCAGCGGACGGGCGCCGCTCTCATGTCCACCTCCCGGCGAGCTGGCTCCTCCGGATCAGTTGCTCGATCTAAAAGACGTCAAAGGCCAGGACGGTGCCAAGCGCGTTCTGGAGATTGCAGCCGCGGGCGGCCACAATCTTCTGTTCTGCGGGTCACCAGGATCTGGTAAATCTATGCTGGCGAAGCGGCTGCCGGGGCTGTTGCCGGAACTATCGGCGAAAGAATTGCTGGAAGCGTCGCAAATCCAATCCGTTGCAGGCCTGTTGGAGCGCGGGCAATTGTCGCGCGCGCGCCCGTTTCGCGCACCGCACCATTCAGCCTCCATGGCGGCTTTGGTGGGCGGCGGCATCCGCGCCCGCCCGGGAGAGATTTCGCTGGCGCATCATGGCGTCCTTTTCCTCGATGAGTTGCCGGAATTCTCCGGCCAGGCGCTGGATAGCCTGAGACAACCGCTCGAGGATGGTGAGGTCACCATTTCGCGAGCCAACCGGCATGTGAAGTACCCAGCAAGGTTTCAACTGATCGCGGCCATGAACCCCTGTCGCTGCGGCGGAGGCAGCGGCGAAGCACAATGTCGCAAGGGGCCGCGCTGCGCCGCGCAGTATCAAGCGCGCCTGTCCGGCCCGTTCCTGGACCGCATCGACCTGTTTTATGACACGCCAGCGGTTACCGCCGTGGATTTGACCTTGCCGCCGCCGAGCGAAGGGAGCTCTGAAGTCGCAGCGCGCGTGGCAGCCGCGCGGTCGCAACAAATCGAACGATACGAGGACGCTGGCCCCCAACGCCGGCTTTTGAATGTTGATGCGACGGGGCAAGATCTGGAAGTACACGCCACGCCGGATGCTGCGGGCCAGAAGCTTATCGCCGATGCCGCCGACACGTTTCGGCTGTCCGCGCGCGCGTATCACCGGGTGCTCAAAGTCGCCCGCACCATCGCTGATCTCGAAGGATCTGACAGCGTCCGGCGTATCCACGTCGCGGAAGCGCTGTCATATCGGCGCAGACCTCCGGAAGAAGCCAACACGGCGCGATCCGGCGCCCTCGCGCAGTAGTTTCGCGCATTAAGCAAATCCTCAATGCCTTGTGGCATAAAAAAAGGGATGAGCGACCAAGACCCAAAGCTGAGCCCGGAACAGGCTTTTCTGGCGACCGCAAGCCATGAGATCCGCACGCCGCTGAATGGCATTCTCGGCACGGTTTCTCTGTTGCTGGAAACCGAGCTCAGCCTGGCTCAACGCGAATATGCAGACGCCATCCGGAACTCCGGTGAACGTCTGCTCGATCTGCTGAACAATGTTCTGGATTTCGCCCGCCTCGATACGGGGGAAATAGAACTCGCCGCCGAAGTGTTCCGCCCCACCGCCCTCGCCCGGGAAGTGGTCGAGCTGCTCTCTCCTCGCGCGCATGCTCGCGGCCTGGACATCGCGCTGCGGTGCCACGCTGACCGGGCCCTGACTTTGCGAGGCGACGCAGGCAAGACGCGCCAGATTCTATTCAACCTGATCGGAAATGCTCTGAAATTTACCGATGAAGGCTCCATTCTCGTCGACCTGACTTACGAGGACGGAAATCTCGTTCTCGACATTTACGATACTGGCCCCGGAATTTCAGCTGAAGACCAGGTCAGTCTGTTCCAGGCCTTTCAACAGGTCAGCCACACCGATACCCAAAAAGATGGCGGCGTCGGTCTTGGCCTCGCCATCGTAAGCCGCATTTGCGACGCACTGGGCGGCCAGGTCTCGATCTCGAGCGCTGTAGGACTCGGCACACGCTTTCGGGTCACACTGCCATTCGAAGCGCAGAAATCGGAAGCCTATCTTGCCGCCAATGACGCCATTCAAGGGCGCGTGATTCTCGTCGGATTGCCTGCGGCCACCACGCTGTCCGCCTCGGCCTCCTTGCTCCAGGCTGGGGCCGAGGTGCTCAACATCCTGCCGCCAAGCGAGGCCTTGAAGCTGCGCTCTGATCTCATCCTCGCCAGCGCCGCCTTGCCCGAGGATACGCTGCGCGCGCTGTGTAATACCGCGCCGGTTCTAATCGTGCTTCGCCCCGAAGATCGGGCCGAGATGCCGCGGTTCCGAACACTTGGCGCAGCCGGTTGGATGGTCCGTCCGCTACGGGCGAAGTCTTTGATCGAGCGGGCTGGCCTTGCCATATCCGGCATGGACGCCACGGAATCCGAGACCCCGGAATCCGGACATGGCCATGTGCTGATCGCGGACGATAATCCGATTAATGCGCTGATTGCCCGACGTGCCATGGAATCGTCAGGATTCACGACCACGGTGGCGACAACTGGACGCGAAGCCCTCGACGCCGTTGAGCAAATCAGTCCAGACTTGGTGTTGATGGATCTCAGGATGCCGATCATGGATGGATTTGAAGCGATGAAAGCCCTCCGCGCCGCCGGCCACACGGTGCCGGTGATCGCTGTCTCGGCAGAAATCAATCCCGAAATCGAGCGCCGCGCGCGCGAAGCGGGGGCGAACGGCGTCGCCGCCAAGCCACTCGACGCTGAAGCGCTACGCCAGCTGGCCCTGAAATGGACCAACCACACCAGAGCAGGCGCCGCGTGAGCGAGGTAGCTGCGCCGCCGAAAGAGAGCTGGCGGGAATCGATCGCGCGTTTTTCAGAGCCAAAAATGGCGATGATGCTGGTACTTGGTTTTACCGCGGGCCTGCCTTTCTTACTGTATTTCAGTACGTTGAGTGTGTGGCTCGAACGATCTGATATCGACGTTGCTCTGATCAGCTTCTTTTCGTTTTTCGGTCTTTCGTACTCGTTCAAGTTTCTGTGGGCTCCGGTACTAGATCGCTTTGACATTCCTGGCTTTTCAAAGATGTTCGGACGCCGCCGCGCCTGGATTTTTGTTGCACAGTTGAGTGTCGCCTGCGCCATGGTGGGCATTGGGATTGCCGACCCGACGAAAAACCTTGGTGCAACAGCTCTTTTCTCTTTCTTGTTGGCGTTCAGCTCGGCAACGCAAGACATCGGCATTGACGCATGGCGGATCGAAGCAGCCAAAGATGATGATGAGCAAGCGCCGCTCGCCGCTGCTTATCAGTATGGATACAAGGTCGGAATGATCATCTCGGGCGGCGTTGCTTTGGTCATTGCCGGCGTCGCAAGCTTCAACCTTGCCTATATGGCAATGGCGGCAATCATGGCGACGGCCGCATTGGTGTTCGCGGTTTGGGATCGTCCATCGGGATTGAAAGCGGCTGCAGCTGCCGGCGTAGCGCTGCTTGCGGTCGGCTTGTTTGTCGGGTTTAGCGAACTGACCGCGCTGTTCGGTGAGGGAAGTTTCAGCCAGAATACATTTGCGTTACTGAGCTTAGCTTTCAAAGCGATAACCGCTTTGTCTGCTTTGTATTTCGTCTACGCGCTGTTTAGGGCAATGACGGAAACAGCGAGTGACCAGAGCTTCTCGTTTGGAGCCGTTATTCAAGGATTGGGGTTTTCCGTTTCAGCGATCGCCATAGTGACAGCGATCGCGGCTGGCATCGGTATTCTCATTCCGTTGGTTCTCGAGCTGCTGGGTATTACACCCAGCAGGGGCGATGTCGCCAAAGCTGCCATCTACCTTGCCGCTTCTCCTATACTTGTTTGTGCGCTGTTCATCGTTCCGGTGCGCAAACTGCCAGCGAATAGCCCACATTTGAAACACCCAGCCTATGGCGCGTTTGCCGACTTTTTCTGGCGTCATGGTCACATTGCGTTGCTCATTCTTTGTTTCGTCTCGTTCTATCGACTGAGTGACATCGTCATGGGCATCATGGCCAAACCCGCTTACAGTCATATGGGCTACGGGCCGGAACAGATCGGACTTGCCAGCGGGATCTATGGTGTATGGATTGTGTTCGTTGGAGTGGCCGCTGCAGGCGTTTCCGCGATCTCTCTCGGATTGAAGCGTTCGCTTATCATTGGCGCAATTGTTTCTGTCCTAGGAAACGTCGTTTTCGCCTGGATGATCCAGCAATCGTCCGATTCCCTCACCCCGATTTTGATTGCGATCACAGCGGACAACATTGCTGGCGGTTATGCTGGAACGATCTTTATTGCTTACATGTCAAGCTTCGTGAACAAGTCTTTCGCCGGTACTCAGTACGCGATTTTTAGCTCGATATATAGCCTAGGACCAAAACTCCTGGCGGCATCTTCCGGGTATTTGGTGGGTCAATTCAGTGGTGGCGATGAGGCGACCACACAAGGTTATTCGGTCTTCTTCCTATATGCCGCCCTGCTCGGCATCCCGGCAATTTTGCTCAGTTGC
The DNA here is from genome assembly GCA_043513745.1 of Hyphomonadaceae bacterium. GTDB lineage: Bacteria > Pseudomonadota > Alphaproteobacteria > Caulobacterales > Hyphomonadaceae > Henriciella. The sequence continues at coordinate 1,808,761 of CP121341.1, read as the reverse complement.
TTCACCAACAGCATGAAGCCAGATCGCGAACCTCCGACCAGTTAAGCTCCAACCTGATCGATATCAAAGGCCGCGACGGTGGCGAGGTTGACGATGTCGTTGACCGTCGCGCCCAGCGAGGCGATCTGCACGGGCTTGGACATTCCGAGTAGGACCGGGCCGATTATCGTCGCACGGGACATGCCCTCAAGCAGCTTGGTTGAAATCGAGGCTGAGTGAATGGCCGGCATAATCAGCACGTTCGCCTCACCCGACAAACGGGAGAACGGGTAGAGCACTTTGTGCATGGCGTTGAGCGCAACGTCCGCAGCAATGTCACCCTCATACTCAAAATCGCAATCACCGCACGCATCCAGGATAGCGACCGCATCGCGGACTTTCTCCGAACGCTCTCCCATTGGGTTGCCGAAAGTCGAGTAGGACAGGAACGCGAGGCGCGGGACAAAGCCGAGGCGCTTAACCGCCTTGGCGGCCTCTTTGGCGATGCCCGCGAGCTGTTCGCCATCAGGCAACTCATTCACGCTGGTATCTGCGATGAAAATCGTCTTGCCGCGATTGATCACCATGGACATGCCGATCACGTCTGCGTCTGGCTGCGTATCCAGCGAGAGGCGGACATCGGTGAGGCAAACATCATAGTTTCGTGTGACACCGGTCACCATGCCGTCAGCATCGCCATTGGCGAGCATGCAGCAGCCGAAGACGTTTCGGTCCTGATTGACTAGGCGCTGGGCATCGCGCTTCAGATATCCGCGGCGTTGCAGACGCGCATACAGATAGTCCGTATAATCTGCGTTTCGATCCGACAGACGCGCATTGACGATTTGAAGGGCTCCTTCCGGGACGCCCATCTGCTTCATCGTGCGCTCGACTTGAGCTTCACGACCGATCAAGATGGGCTCGCCAAGGCCTTGTTGCTTGAACGTCCAGGCGGCGCGAACCACTTGCGGCTCTTCCCCTTCGGCGAAGACGATGCGCTTCTGATCGCGGCGGACGGCCGACTGCACGCCCTGAAGGAAAGAGGCCGTCGGGTCGAGGCGGCTTGCCAGCGAATGGCGATACTCTTCCATGTCCTCAATCGGCTTACGCGCGACGCCGGTATCCATGGCTGCCTGCGCCACGAAGGGGGGAATGAAGCTGATCAGACGCGGATCGAACGGCGTCGGGATAATGTATTCCTTGCCGAACTGTGGACGCGCGCCGTGATAGGCGGCGGCAACTTCGTCAGGCACATCCTCACGTGCAAGCTCGGCCAGAGCGCGGGCAGCAGCGACTTTCATTTCCTCATTGATCGACCGCGCACGAACATCCAGCGCGCCGCGGAAAATGTAAGGAAAGCCAAGGACATTATTGACCTGATTTGGATAGTCGGACCGCCCGGTCGCGATGATCGCATCGCCGCGCACGGCTTTGATCTCTTCCGGTGTGATCTCTGGATCCGGGTTCGCCATGGCAAAAATGATCGGGTTCTTGGCCATGGATTTGACCATGTCCTGCGTCACCGCGCCTTTGACAGAGAGGCCGAGGAAACAGTCGACGCCGTCCATGGCCTCCGCCAGCGTGCGTTTCTTGGTGTTGACGGTGAAGGCTGACTTGAATTGGTCCATCTTCTCCGTACGGCCCTCATAGAGAATGCCGGAGCTATCAGCCATCAGGATATTCTCAGCTTTCACACCGAGGTGACGTATCAGACCTGCTACAGAGAGACCTGCGGCGCCCGCTCCGGAGACGGCAACTGTGAGATCTTCAAGCCGGCGGCCCGTAATCGCGCAGGCATTGATGATCCCGGCAGCTGCGATGATCGCGGTGCCGTGCTGGTCATCGTGGAAGACGGGGATATCAAGCTCGTCGCGAAGTCTTTGCTCGATGATGAAGGCTTCAGGCGACGCAATGTCTTCAAGATTTATCCCGCCCCATGTCGCGCCGATATTGCGAACGACCGTGCAGAACTCTTCTATGTCCTTGGTCTCGACCTCAACGTCGAAACTATCAATGTCGGCAAAGCGCTTGAACAGAACGGACTTGCCTTCCATGACGGGCTTTGACGCCATGGCGCCGAGATCACCCAGGCCAAGAATCGCGGTGCCGTTTGAAATCACAGCGACGGTGTTGCCCTTGGCAGTATAGTCATAAGCGAGGTCCGGGTCCCGGCCGATTGCCTCAACTGGGACAGCAACGCCGGGACTGTAAGCCAGTGACAGATCGCGTTGCGTCTGCATTGGCTTGGTAGGCATCATCGAGATTTTGCCCGGCGTTGGATGGGAGTGGAAATCAAGCGCTTCTTGATCGGTGAAGCTTGGACGCTTGTTTGTCATGACTGTATCGCCTTTCAAGGCTTGCACGAATTTTGTGCAGCCTCATAAGCGTGTCCGCAAGGGGGGACAACCCGTCCGCATTGCTTTATTCGATTCAGTTGATGAAGGATTCGCAAGACCGTGCCCGACACCGCCGCTCCCGTTAAAACGCCGAAAGCGCCGACCCCGTTCATGGCGCAATACCTTGCTATCAAGGCCAAGCACGACGATGCGCTGTTATTCTTCCGCATGGGCGACTTCTACGAATTGTTCTTCGAAGACGCGGTTCGGGCCGCCGAAATCCTCGACATCACTTTGACGTCAAGAGGCGAACATGACGGCAAACCGATCCCGATGGCCGGTGTCCCCTACCATGCCGCCGAAGGATATCTAGCGCGTCTGATCAAGTCTGGAGAACGGGTTGCCGTTTGCGAGCAGACCGAGAGCCCTGCTGAAGCGAAGAAGCGGGGATCGAAATCGATCGTGAACCGCGAGATCGTCCGCATTGTCACGCCGGGCACAATCACTGAGGATAGCCTTCTCCCCCCGAGACAAGGACAGGCGCTCGTCGCGGTGGCCTTTAGCGCGGGCGGCGCCGAAGCGGCTCTGGCGGCATGTGATGTCTCAACCGGCCATTTCGAAGTGCGTCCCTTTGCGCCAGAAGCCTATGCCGAAACACTTGGCGCCCTGCCGATCACTGAACTTGTGATTACGGAAAGCGACGCAGACAAGCCATTGGTACGCCGAGCGCAGGAAACCTTACGCCTGACACAGACCTATCGCCCGAACAGCGCAGCGAGTGCGAAATCCGGAGAGCGGCTGCTGAAGACGGCCTTCAAGGTGGCCGCGCTGGATTCGTTTGGCGTGTTCAGCAAAGCCGAACTCTCTGCCTGCGCGCTCCTGCTAGACTATCTGGCCATGACACAGGCAGGCGACGATATCAGGCTGGACCCGCCGCGGCGTATTGCGACCACAACAGGGCTTTCCATTGACCCCGCCACCCGCGCCAGTCTGGAGATCGACACAGCGCTCGATGGCTCCCGGCGGGGCACTTTGCTGGCGACTGTAGACCGAACCCTCACAGCACCGGGCGCACGTTTGCTCGCAGCCAGAATCGCGAGGCCCGAAACCGAAGCCGAAGACATTGGTGCCCGATATGACGCGATCGAGTTTTTCCTCGCCAACGATCATTTGCGCGAAACGGTACGCGCCGCCCTGAAGGCAGCCCCCGACCTTGAGCGAGCGCGGGCAAGGATTCGCCTCGGTCGCGGCGGACCACGGGATCTGGCTGCCATTGCCGTGGCCTTGCGCGCTGGCGAACAAGCGGTCGCAGAGATTACGCGTGCTGGCACCAATCCACCGCCTCTTCTCGAGACGGCGCTGCGCGCGCTGACACTCAGCCATGCGCCGGATCTGGCGAGCCTGATTGCGGATCTTTCGAAGGCCCTTGCAGACGACTTGCCGACGCTCGCGCGTGATGGCGGCTTTATCGCGACCGGATGGGATCAGGCTTTGGATGAAGCCCGCGGGTTGAAGTCTGACAGTCGCCAGATCATCGCGCTATTGCAGACCCGCTACGCCGAAGAAACCGGAATCTCCGGCCTGAAAATCAAGTTCAACAATGTCCTGGGCTATTTCATCGACGTGACCGCCAGGCACGCTGACCCGATGATGCAGCCGCCTTTGGCTGAGACTTTCATTCATCGCCAGACCCTGGCCTCCAATGTCCGCTTTTCGACCACGGAACTATCAGAACTCGCGGGCAAGATTTCACGTGCCGACGATATCGCCAAAGGGCGAGAGCTCGCGATCTTTGATGGTTTGTGCGAGCGCGTCGAAGCCGTGTCCAATCCACTCAGCGCTGCCGCCGCCGCACTTGCGGAACTCGACATCTCGGCCGCCAATGCCGAATGGGCGAGCGAGATTGGCGCGGTCCGCCCGACGCTGAGCTCGACGCCTGTCTTCGAAGCCGAAGGCCTGCGTCACCCCGTTGTCGAGATGGCGCTGCGCAAACAAGGGGATGGGTTCACCGCCAACGATCTCCGGGTGGATGCGAGCGGCGAGACTGCCCCTCGCCTGGCACTCGTCACCGGTCCGAACATGGCCGGTAAATCAACCTATCTGCGTCAGGCCTGTCTTGCGGTCATCCTCGCGCAAGCGGGGCTCTATGTTCCCGCACGCAAGTTGAATGTCGGCATTGCCGACCGGGTCTTCTCGCGGGTCGGGGCGAGCGACGATCTCTCCCGCGGGCGCTCGACATTTATGGTCGAGATGGTCGAAACCGCCGCGATCCTGACCCAGGCGACATCAAACTCATTTGTCATCCTGGACGAGGTCGGCCGCGGCACGTCAACCTATGACGGCCTCGCCATTGCCTGGGCGGCGGTGGAACACTTGCACAATACGAATAAGTGCCGGGCGCTGTTTGCAACCCACTATCACGAGCTGACGAGCCTTGCCGACGACTTACCCTCCGCCACCAATTTGTCTCTGCGCGCCAAAGAGTGGAAGGATGAGCTGGTCTTCCTTCATGATGTTCAACCTGGGCCCGCCGATCGGTCCTACGGGGTCCAGGTCGCCCGACTTGCGGGCTTGCCCGCGCGCGCCGTGAAACGGGCCGAGCAAGTGCTCAAACAGCTTGAGGCCGCGCCGGATGCGATGGAAACGCTGCCCCTGTTTGCAGCGATGGCGGAAACCGAGGATGCGCCTGAGACGCTCACGACAGATCACCCCGCCCTCAACTTGCTCGAAACGGTGGACCCGGACACCCTGACCCCGCGCGAAGCGCTGGACCTGGTTTACAAGCTCAAGGATCGCACCTGAGCCCGGCTATCGACGCCTGCTTCAATCTATTCTACAGACTCCGGCTGATATGCGCCGCGCAAGACGGCGTGGGCTGAGCAAGATAAGGATATGGCAAGCATGGCCTATGAGACGCTTTTGACCGAAGTGGACGGCGCGGTTGCTGTCATCACGCTTAATCGACCTGACGCTCTGAACGCATTCAACAATCAATTGATGGACGAATTGACGGCCGCGCTGGATCGGTTTGACGAAGACCCTGAGATTGGCTGCATCGTAATCACCGGCTCGAAAAAGGCTTTCGCTGCGGGTGCCGATATCAAGGAAATGCGCGACCAGTCTTACATGGACGCCTATTATAGTGACTTCATCACCCGCAATTGGGAGCGCGCAGCTCGTATGCGCAAACCCCTGATCGCCGCGGTGAATGGTTATGCCCTTGGCGGCGGCTGTGAGCTCGCAATGATGTGCGACTTTATTCTCGCCGGCGAAAAAGCCAAATTCGGCCAGCCAGAGATCACCATTGGTGTGTCTCCGGGTGCTGGCGGCACGCAACGTCTGACCCGGTTTGCTGGCAAGTCCAAAGCGATGGAAATGTGCCTGACCGGGCGCATGATGGACGCCGAGGAAGCCGAGCGTTGCGGCTTGGTCTCGCGGATTGTCCCCGTTGATGACCTCGTGGATGAGGCCAAGGCAGTTGCCAAGAAGATCGCTTCCATGCCGCGAGCAGCAGCTATGCTGACCAAGGAAATGGTGAATGCGGCCTACGAAACCCCGCTCAGCCAGGGCGTGATGTTCGAGCGCCGACTGTTCCATTCCCTGTTTGCCACAGAAGACCAGAAAGAGGGCATGGAAGCCTTCGTGGACAAGCGTCAGGCGCATTTCAAAAACCAGTAGGCTGTGAGGCTGATCTGAGCCCCGAATTAGCGTCTGCAGATTCTTCACTTCCTCTGGCCGCCAGCGGTTGACGGCCCATGGTGGTTTATGTACTTACCGCCTCTTCGCCAGATAGGGCGACCAAAGGAGTTTTTGATGGCGAACACCAGATCAGCCAAAAAGATGGTGCGCAAGATCGCAACGCGCACCGAAGTGAACAAGAACCGCCGCTCGCGCATGCGGACTTATGTTCGCAAAGTAGAAGAAGCGATCGAGGCTGGCGACAAGAAAGCTGCTGCTGAAGCGTTGAAAGCGGCCCAGCCGGAAATCATGCGCGCAGCCGGTAATGGCGTCATTCACAAGAACACGTCTTCCCGCAAAGTTTCGCGTCTTTCTGCCCGCGTAAAAGCGATGGGATAAGGCGCAGCTAATCTGTTCCTTCACAGATTAAAATGCATAGCCCGCTGGCCTCGCCATGCGGGCTTTTTTCGTAGTGTTGCAGAGAAGTGATCCCGGTTTCTCATTTCACATTTATCCACAAGGATCGAGCGAAATAGGGATTGACAGAACAAAGGCTGAAAGCCCCGCAGCCGCAACGCATTGAAACCTGTCAAGCGCATCTTTTTTTCTTTTTTTTTGTGTGATTCTTCAAGGGCTTTAGCCGAGTCAAGCGGGAGTCTTCGCAGGTCCGTGAGGTTTCTTCAGTTGCAAGGAAAATCCGTTCCTGTTTTACTAAGTCCATCGACGGAATGTCCTCTGTACACAGCGTATTTTGTGGCGAACCCCAAGGGGTTTGAACAGGGGTCGTGTGTCATTTCCGATCGGTCGCCAAGATGAGCAAAAGACTGGATAAGAAAGGAACATCTTATGGGGCTGACGCATGGGGTTGGGGAGCAGAAGCCCGCAACTGGGGCGAACGTTAGAGACGATCAACTGGGTGCCAAGGCACTCTGGTCGAAATCGCTTGAGGCGATGCAAGCACAAACCACACCTGACAATTCACACCAATGGCTGACAGACCTTCGGTTTGTCGCTGAGGTGAATAATGCGATCGTCATCGCCGCCCCTGACCAGCTGACGCTGGACCGGGTGGTCACGAGTTTTGAGCGACCTCTGCAACAAGCATGGCAGAAGGTCGACCCGAAGAGCAGACGGATCAAGTTTGAACTCTGGAGCCGAATTCCCGGCGATGTTCGCGATGTCGTAGGCGACCCCTGGCTGAACGACCGCACACTCGACGAAGCGCTGGACGCTCTGACTACCGAAGGTGATAGCGCCGCGGAGATCGGCCATGCGATGACATTTTCGACGCTGGTCACCGGCCCGTCGAACGCGCGAGCCGTTGGGCTCGGCAAGCGCCTGGCCAAAGGCGCGCCCATTCCCGCTGGCGTGATCGTCATCTATGGCGAGCCCGGCACCGGCAAGACGCACATCCTCAAAGCGGTCGAAGCTGAAACGGCACGTAGCGGCGATGGACGCCGCCTCGCCTATATCTCTGCAGAAGAATTCATGACCCGGTTTGTCAGCGATTCCCGGGCGGGCGATACGTCGGCGCTACAGGCCTACGTCAAGCAAAACGACCTGTTGATGATTGACGACCTGCACTGGATTGCCGGTAAAGCGAAGACCGATAAGGCCTTCTTTGGTGCCCTGCGCTCAGTCACTTCCATGGGCGGACATGTGATCATCACAGCGGATGCCGCACCGGGCGATATGGTCGGATTGTCCAAAGAGCTCGCCGGTGAGATTAAAGGCGCAGCATCTGTCGAAGTCGCCATGCCGGATGATGAGATGCGCAAGGCAATTGTCCGCCGCCATGTCGAGCTGATCGCGAGAGATACGCCAAACTTTGCGCTCACAGACGCAATGGTCGACCGGATCATCGCCACCGTCCGCGGCGCGGGCCGCGAACTTTGCGGCGTGCTGTGGAGCCTGCAGCTTGAAACCGGATATGGCGAACTCGCGCCGACGCCGGAAATGCTCGAGACGGTTATTCGGCGCATCGCGGGCGAACCCCGAACACCAACGCTGGACGAGATCAAGCGCACTTGCATGGACGTCTATCGGATTTCCAAGACCGACATTGAAAGCTCCAGCAAGGTCCGCACGATTTGCCATCCGCGCCAGGTCGCGATGTACCTGTCGCGCGTCATGACAGACAAGTCGTTCCCGCAGATTGCCACCGCCTATAAGAAGAAGGACCACACCACGGTTCTGCACGCTTATCGCAAGATCAAGAAGGCGCTCGACAAAGGTGATCGCGACATGAACGACGAAATCGAACGGGTGAAAAACGCCGTCTTCGATCGTCTCGCTGGACACGAATAGGTCCGATCCACAGGCGAGGCTTCGCAAAGACTTGCATTTCACTGTGAATTCGTGATTTTAGCGGCCCGCTCCCATACCGGAGCGGGCTGATTCGTCTTTGAAAGCGAATATCGGAAGCGGGCAAGACCGGATAACCGGCAAAGGGATGATGAGATGAAGTTGACGATCGAACGTGGCGCGCTCTTGAATGCGCTGGGACATGTCCAGAATGTCGTGGAGCGCCGGAACACGATCCCGATCCTTTCGAATATCCTGGTTGAGGCCAAGGGCAAGGAAGTCCGATTCACGGCGACCGATCTTGATATTGAAGCGGTTGACCAGGCGGACGCAAAAATTTCCGCAGAAGGCGCCGTAACCGCTCCGGCAGGCACGCTGTTTGATGTCGTGCGCAAGTTGCCGACCGGCGCTGATGTCGCGCTCGAATATGACGGCGACTCTCGCCAGCTGGTGATCAGCTCCGGTCGATCAGAATTCAAACTGCCCACCCTGCCCGCAGGTGATTTCCAGACCATGGTGCCGGATGAAGACGCGACCGAGTTTACCCTCGAGGCCGCGGACCTCCGCCGCTTGATCGACAAGACCCGTTTCGCCATCTCCACCGAAGAAACCCGCTACTATCTGAACGGGGTCTATCTCCACACCGCAGACACTGATGGCGGCAAGAAATTGCGGACCGTCGCCACGGATGGTCACCGCCTGGCGCTGTCGGAAGTCGATGCTCCGAAGGGCGCAGAGACGCTCGAAGGGGTGATCGTGCCGCGCAAGGCTGTTGGCGAAGCTCGCCGCCTGATCGACAATGAAGATGGCGACGTTTCCGTCTCTGTTTCTGACACCAAAGTCGTATTCAAAGCCGGCCGCGCGCAGCTCACCTCGAAACTGATAGACGGTTCCTTCCCTGACTATGCGCGCGTCATCCCGAAAGGGAATGAAAAGGCGATGATCATCGACAACAAGCTGTTCGAAGCTGCGGTAGACAGAGTTGCTACCGTATCGGCGGAACGCTCACGTTCGGTGAAACTGTCCATTTCGGAAGGCAAGCTGACCCTCGCGGTCAACAGCGCCGAGACCGGCCAGGGCCATGAAGAGATCGAATGCGACTACCAGGCCGACAGCATGGATATCGGCTTCAACGCCAAATACCTGCTCGATGTGGCTGCTCAGATTGAAGCCGAAGACGCCCGCTTCCTGTTCAATGACCCGGCCAGCCCCGCTCTGGTCCTCGACCCGGGTGACACAAGCGCGCAATACGTCCTGATGCCGCTGCGGGTCTAGTGACCGAATCATGACGATCAGAAATTGGACTCCAGAGCGCCTTGCCGATCAAACCGGCAAGACTTTCGTCGTGACCGGCGCCAATAGCGGCATCGGGTTTAAGGCGAGCAAACGCCTGGTCGAAGCTGGCGCCAATCTCATCATGCTCTGTCGCAATGAAGGCAAGGCCAACGCCGCTGCTCAAGATTTGAGAAAAAGCGCGTCCGGGTCCAACTCAGTCGAGACAATCCAAATGGATCTTGCGAGCCTCAGTTCCGTGCGTGCTGCGGCCGCTGCAGTGCTAGAGACGGCACCCAGGATTGATGCGCTAATCAACAATGCCGGAATTATGTTCCCTCCGCGCCGGACCGCCACGGAGGACGGCTTCGAGCTTCAGTTCGGCGTCAATCATCTAGGGCATTTCCTCCTGACGGGATTGCTCAAGGATCGGGTGATCGACAGCGACGGCCGGTTCGTGACGGTCTCCAGCCTTGCTCACAAGGTCGGCCCGCGCCGCATACGGTTCAAAGACCCAAACTGGGAAAACGGCTACCAAGCGGCGCTCGCTTATGGGCAGAGCAAGTTCGCGAACGCGATGTTTGGCTATGAGCTCAATCGGCGACTGGAAGCGGCCGGGCATGCGTCGCGATCCTTCATTTGCCATCCAGGATACTCAGCGACCAATCTGCAATCCACGGGCCCCGGGCGGTTTGCGACGCTGATGATGGCACCGGCCAATCTGATCCTGGCCCAATCCGCGGACCGGGGCGGATGGCCAATCCTGCTCAGCGCGACTGATCCTGACGCGGAAGGCGGTGCCTATTATGGCCCGCGCCAGTTCCGGGAAATGCGCGGCGCCGTTGGGGCTTGCAAGATGATTGAGCCGGCACAGGACAAAGCTGCGGCTGCCAAGCTCTGGGCGCTTTCAGAACAGGCCGTGGATTTGTCATGGAGCGTTTGAACCGACGCTCATGACCGCTCTCACTCGCCTGCGCCTGACGAATTTCCGCAATCATGAAATGCTGGACCTGAAGCTGGATGCAAGGCCGGTCTGTTTGTGGGGCTCGAACGGGGCTGGCAAAACCAATATTCTTGAAGCCATCAGCCAGCTTGGCCCAGGGCGCGGTCTTCGGGCTGCCGCCTTGCCTGACATGGCGCGGCATGACGTCGGCGAAGGTTGGACGGTCTCTGCAACCCTCGACGAGGACCGCAAGATCGGGGTTGGGCTGGAACAGGGCGAGACTGGCAATAAGCGCGTCATCCGCCTCGACGGTGCCCCGGCCACCGCAACCGATCTTGCCGAGCTCGTTCGCATTGTCTGGCTGACGCCGAACATGGACGGCGTGTTCCGCGGCAGCGCAAGCGAGCGCCGCCGCTTTTTTGATCGCCAGGTCATGGCGCATATTCCAGGGCATGGCAGCGTGTCCGGGCGCTACGAAAAAGCCATGCGAGAGCGCAACGCCTTACTGGAACGCGGGCGTGTGGATCCAGCTTGGGCGGACGCGATCGAACGCAGAATGGCTGAAGCAGGTGCAATCATCGCGACCAACCGCGCGCTGGTTCTGAAATCGCTTCAGGCAGCCATCGATGCGCGGCCGGAGGGCTATTTTCCGAAAGGAGATCTGGCGCTCGATGGAGAGGCTGAACAAGCGGCCGCCGAAGGTGCAAGCCTGTTTGATATCATGGATCTGATCGCAGAAGCGCTCGCCAAAGGTCGGTACCGAGATCAAGGCGCAGGGCGCACGCTATCCGGGCCTCACAGAACGGATCTGACAGTGATCCATCGCCCCACCAATGCACCCGCCGCAGACGCGTCGACAGGCCAGCAGAAAGCCCTGCTGATCGGTCTGATCCTCGCCAGCGCCCGCGCGCTCAGTGATGATGGCGACGGCCCGAGCCCGCTTATCTTGCTCGACGAGGCCGCGGCCCACCTGGACCGCGACCGCCGCGCGGCTTTGTTCGATGAACTGATTTCGCTTGGCGGACAGGCCTGGCTGACTGGGACAGAGGAGTTTCTGTTCGAAGCATTTGGTGATCGGGCCCAGCGTGTCGAGATCGCTGCAGATTCAGCCTGATCGTCTATTCAGTAAAAACTGATCACTGATCCTCGCTCGAACTGAAAAACTCCACGAGCCAGGGATTCACGATCTTGTGGTGCTGATAATTCAGCCCATGCTCTCCCTCATCCAATACGCGAACATCCGCGGCAGCGATCAGACCTTGTAAACGCTCGGCGCTGGAAATCAGAACGGTTTCGTCCTTGGCGCCGTAAATGGCGAGAACCGGAATGCCGGTCTCAGCGACGCGCGTAAATGTCTCTTCGCGCCCTGCCATTGGCATGTGCCGCAGAGTGGAGAGCAAGGCCTGCAAGTAGCCGCGATACTGGAGTTGTTCGGTAACATCGCCCCGCAGGCGATCTTCCGGCGCACGGGCACTCTCATCATATTGCGGATCGCCAAGGAGGATGCTCTTGCCGATCATTCTCCAGAGAAAATCGCCGATAATCGGCATCTGCACGAGTTTTGCGGCGCCGCTATCGCTGCTGGCCAGATCCAATCCGGCAGGGACCAGCAGAACGAGCTTGTTCACCCGCTCCGGATGGCGCGCCGCGAATTCCGCCACAATTGGCCCGCCCATAGAAAGCCCAGCCAGCCCGAACGGTTCGTCGACGCCGACATGATCCAGCAATTCGATCAGAGCGCGGTCATAGAAGTCCACATCATACTTACCCGACGGGCGATCCGACCAACCGCGTCCAAAATGGTCGAAACGCAGTGTACGCAAGCCAGCCGCGTTCAGCGCTTCAACGTTTTGCTCGTAGATGAAATTCGGTGTCGAAAACCCGTGCACCAGCACGACCAGAGGAGCGTCTTCCGGTCCTTCCAGGCGATAATGCAACTTGCCGTCCGTGAGATCTGCGAACGCGCCGGGGGCCGACCTGCGCGCTTCATCATTCAAAGGTTTCAACATCAGATCCGCGCCCAAATAAGCCGAAAATGCCAGAAAAAGGATGAGCCCGAACAGGCGCAGAATCCACTTCATTTTTATCTCCTCGACCCCGAATTAGGGACCTTTCTAAAGACTTTTCGCAGGGGCAAGACCAGCGCGGATTAAGGTCCCCCGCAATATCCCAACAAGACACTGTATTATATAAGCTTTTTACCCAAAGAAATACCAGCCCGAGATTTCCCTTTTGGATCGAATTCCCCTATAAAAACAGGGAATTTGACGAATCACTTGCAAGGGCAGGATTCCATGACGGATGCGGTAGAAAATAACGCAGAATATGGCGCCGACTCGATCAAGGTCCTGAAGGGCCTCGAAGCGGTTCGCAAACGCCCCGGAATGTACATTGGCGATACCGATGACGGGTCGGGTCTGCACCACATGATTTACGAAGTCGTCGACAATGCCATCGACGAAGCTCTGGCCGGACATGCGGACGAAGTGACCGTCACTCTGCATCCGGATGGGTCGGCCGAAGTGACTGACAATGGCCGAGGAATTCCGGTCGGTCAGCATGCGACAGAAGGCAGGTCCGCGGCAGAAGTCATCATGACCGAGCTGCACGCTGGCGGAAAATTCGATTCCAATTCCTACAAGGTCTCAGGCGGCCTGCACGGGGTCGGCGTATCCGTGGTAAATGCGCTTTCAGTCTGGCTCGACCTCACGATCCACCGCGACGGATCGGAGCATCATGTTCGTTTTGTCGATGGCGGCCGCACTGAAGCGCCTCTGAGAGTCACTGGAACCAGCCCGACAAAAGCCAACGGCGAGCCGTATACTGGGACCGCAGTCCGCTTCCTGGCGAGCACTGAGACCTTCACAATGACGGTCTACAATCGCAAGACACTGGAACATCGTCTGCGCGAGCTTGCTTTCCTGAATTCCGGCGTTCGCATCGTCTTCCGGGACCTGCGCGAAGCGGAGCCTTACGAATCCGTGCTGGAATATGAAGGCGGCGTAGCAGCGTTCGTTCAGCACCTGAATGAAACGAAGCATGCGATCATTCCCGAGACGATTTTCGTCACCGGCGAAAAAGAAGGAATCACAGTCGAGGCGGCGCTTGAGTGGACCGACGCCTATCATGAGAACGTACTGTGCTTCACGAATAACATTCCACAGCGTGACGGCGGAACGCATCTCGCCGGTTTCCGCGGCGCCCTGACACGGATCATCAACAAATATGCGACTGAAACCGGGATCGCAAAGAAAGAAAAAGTCGACATTTCAGGCGACGATGCCCGCGAAGGTCTGACCTGCGTCCTGTCCGTGAAGGTCCCGGATCCGAAATTTAGCTCACAGACCAAAGACAAGCTGGTCTCGTCTGAAGTCCGACCTGTCGTCGAGAGCTTGATGCATGAGAAGCTGGCTGAGTGGTTTGAAGAGCACCCAAAAGAAGCCCAGCAGGTGATGACGAAAATCGTCGAGGCCGCCGCGGCGCGGGAAGCCGCCCGCAAGGCGCGCGAACTGACCCGGCGCAAGACCGCACTCGATATCACCTCCCTGCCCGGCAAGCTCGCCGACTGCCAGGAAAAAGATCCTTCCAAATCTGAAATCTTCATTGTGGAGGGAGATTCAGCGGGTGGCTCAGCCAAGCAAGGCCGCGACCGAGCCAACCAGGCCATCCTGCCCCTGCGCGGGAAGATCCTCAATGTCGAGCGTGCACGCTTCGACAAGATGCTGTCTTCTGACCAGGTTGGCACATTGATCATGGCGCTTGGTGCCGGGATTGGTCGTGACGAGTTTGATATTGGCAAGCTGCGCTACCACAAGATCGTGATCATGACCGATGCGGACGTCGATGGCGCTCACATCCGGACGCTCTTGCTCACCTTCTTCTATCGCCAGATGCCGGAAGTGATTGAGAAGGGCTACCTCTACATCGCTCAACCACCGCTCTACAAAGTCATGCGCGGCAAGTCCGAGCGCTACCTGAAAGACGATGACGAGCTCAATACCTATCTGATTGAGGCGGGTACCGACGGCGAAGTCCTCATTTTGGCGGACAATACGCAGATCGCTGGTGAAGACCTTCGCGAACGCGTCCGCGCAGCCAGCCAGTTCAAACAGGCCCTCTGGCGTTTGTCGCTCCGCGCACCCGGCGACATTGTCGAACAAGCCGCCATAGCAGGCGCGCTCGCCCCGGGCGCTTCTGACGAAGAGGCGAAACGCGCGGCCGACCGGCTCAACATCATCGCCGAGGAAGGCGAAGACACGTGGGACGGTCGTTTCGAGAACGGAAACCTGGTCCTGTCACGCGAAGTTCGCGGCGTCGAGGAGAAGGCTGTTCTGGACGCTCAATTGCTGGCCAGCGCTGATGCAACGCGCCTGAACGGGCTCGCGCAGACTATTCGTCCAATCTATGTCGAAACCTCGATCTTGCGAAACGAGAAAGCCGGAGAGATCGCGATTACCGGGCCCATTTGCCTGCTCGAAGCTGTGCTGGCATCTGGTCGGAAAGGGCTGAAGATCCAGCGCTATAAGGGCCTCGGCGAAATGAACGCCGACCAGCTTTGGGAAACGACGCTGGATGCGAATGCCCGGACTCTGTTGCAGGTTCAGGTCGATGATGCGCTGGAAGCCGGCGACATGTTCTCCCGTCTTATGGGTGATGTCGTGGAGCCGCGCCGCCAGTTTATTCAGGACAATGCTCTGGAAGCCGAGGTAGATGTCTAGATGGATATCAACTGAATACTCAGTAAAGTCTGATAATAATTAGGTTTTCTTTCCAGAATATTTTCAACAGCAAAAAGTGCATTTTTTCACTTGCGGTATATACGTATTTCCTGACATATTCAGGGCATGGGGATAGAATGCAAATCTCGCCAATTGAATGGCGTCTGGTCCGGTTGTTTCTACTATGATGAAACTGGTCATGAAGGCGTGACCTTCTCGGTCTGGCTGTCGCTGAAGAATGGGCGGATCTCCGGTTCTTCACTGGAACCGAACACGTTCATTGAGCAGGACAAAGTCGAACTTGATGCCAAACTCAACGGCCATGTGGACGGCGAGGAAATTGTTCTCCTGAAAACCTATCGAGGTATCGATCAGGAACCGATCTATTGCGAGGGCGCGATCTGCGACCACGGGCGGAAGATCTCAGGAAAATGGTATTTCGACTGGCCGAACGAGATCACGGGGACCTTTGAAATGGAGCGCAAATTGGCGAATGCCCGCGCCCGCGAAACGGTTTCTCCCGTCGCGCCCCGCTAACGCGCCTCTTACACCAGCACAGCATAGCTTCAGACACCTCGTTCGCGCCCGGGGCTGGCAATCCATGCCGCATGCCCCTAAAGCGCTGCCATGATCTCGCGTTTATTATCTGCTCCCATCCTGATCGCCGTGGTCGCGATCGCCATGGGGTCTGGGATAGACGCATTGGTGAAAGCCATCGCGCCGGAGGCAGGCTTGCAGCATCTGCTAGCCTGGCGTTTTCTGTTTGGCGGCCTCATCGCATTGAGCGTGTTCCGGGCTCAAAAGCGCCCGATGCCCGATCTCAAATCCATCCGCTTCCATACGATGCGCGGGCTGGTCCAATTGAGCTGCGCCGTGACCTTCTTCTTTGCATTGATGCACCTGCCCCTAGCGGTTGCGACAATCATTGGATTCACCGCGGCGCTGATGGTTCCTTTTGTAGCGCGCGTTCTGTTGCGCGAACGGATCACAATGACGGCTTTGGTCGCGACGCTGATTGGGTTTGGCGGCGCGGCACTCGCGGTAACGGGGCGACCGCAGACCGGGAATGTGAGCGAACTGTGGGAGCTTGGCGTCGCGAGCTGCTTCCTGGCCGCGTTCCTCTATGCCCTTGGCCTCGTCCTTTTGCGGATGCGGGCGACGCACGAAGACGCCACGACCATCGCCATGTTTACCAATGTGGTGCCCGCCATTGCCCTGTTTCCGGTGACATTCGGACTTTTTGGAATGCCAGAGTGGAGCGACATCCCGTGGTTCCTGATGTTCGGTGTATTCGGATATGCCACCTGGTATTTGATGACACTCGCTTATGCGCGCGCCCCGGCTCAGCGCCTGGCCCCGCTCGAATATTCGGCCCTGATCTGGAGTGGCCTGTTCGGGTCGGTTTTCTTCTCAGAGTATCCGGGATGGCAGACCTGGGTCGGCGCCGTGATCATTATCGGTGCCTGCCTGATCGTCGCATTTGAAGAACGCTTCTCCACACGAACCGAAACTCAGATGCCAGTTAGCGATCTACCGGAATAAGCTACGACCGGCGCGTGAGCTCGCGGTGGCGCTCAAGCATGCCATCCAGAGCGTCTGCACTGGCCTCGCCCATGAACGGGACGACAAGCAGCATGAATTGAAGCACCGTGTTATGGATCAGCGCCGGACCGCCGCTCTCGCCGCCCTCAATCAATTCACTGCTTAACCAGAAGGTCAGCGTCGATAGCATTTGCTGTTTGAGCGGCTCGCGCAGGCGGCGATCTATTTCGATGATATCGCGCTTCTCGAGCTGAGTGAGCACGTTCTCGATGGCTTGCCGCTTCATGGCGAGGATCTTGCGGAAGCGCGATGCGAGCGCAGGATAGCGCTCCATCATGTCGCCGACATTGCGGTAGAAGAAGCGGAAGTCGAAAATCTCTTCGAGCACAATGTAGATGAAGACCCAATTATCCTCGATCGAGGTCACAGCGCCGTGCGTCCCGCCAAGGATGATTTGCATCTCTTCCTCAAAGCGATCGAACAAAGCCTCGATGATCGGCTCTTTGCCTTTGAAATGGTAATAGAGATTGCCCGGCGACATATCGAGCGCATTAGCGATATCGACTGCCGTTTGCGCAGCTTCGCCCTCGGCATTGAAAAGGCCAAGGCTTACATCAAGGATACGGTCGCGTGTCTTCATCTCTAGCAATTCGCGTCAGGGCTGAATGTTCTGTTTCGCCAACACATTTGACAGTAAAAGGTCAATATGGAACGAATTTGATCGTGCAAGGTTATCCAAATTTAGACTCTTAACCATAAGAGCAAGCTTTGTGCCGGGCGGGGTAAATCCTCGCCGAGGGAGGCAATCGGAGACAGTGATGAGCAAAACAGCAGATTATATTGGCGAGGCGGCAGCGGACACCACCAATGCGCTTAATCCTTTATTGGGCGGACTGAACCGTCAGGAACTGCTGGGGTCTGTTGCAATGATGCTTCGCCGCAGCAGTGTTTCACCGATGGCCAACGCCAAGCTTGCCGGCAAGATGGCGCAGGAATCCTATGACATCGTCACGGGCAAATCAGAGCGTGCGCCTGATCGAAAAGACAAACGCTTTCGCGATGCGGCCTGGGCAAACAATCCATTCTACAAGCGCGGCCTGCAGACTTACCTGGCGATGCAAGAGCACCTCGAGGATTGGGTCGGCGACCTGAAGCTTGGCGAGATGGAGCATGCGCGCGCAACATTCGTGATGAACATGATCACGGACGCGATTTCGCCAACAAACGCCCTGGTCACCAACCCGGCGGCGAAGAAACGCGCCATCGATAGTGGCGGCATGTCTTTGATCAAGGGCCTTCAGAATGCTTATGACGATCTGACCAAGAATGGCGGCATGCCGAGCCGTGTGGACAAAAGTCCATTCGTGATCGGTGAGAATGTTGCGATCACGCCCGGAAAGGTCGTGTGGAAGAATGAGATGATGGAGCTCATTCAGTACGCTCCCATCACCGACGAAGTGCGCGAGATCCCGTTCCTGAATATCCCGCCGCAGATCAACAAGTTCTACGCCAGCGACCTGGATCCGATCACCAGCGTGATTCAGTTCCTGCTGCGCAACAAGTTCCAGCCCTTTATCATCTCCTGGCGCAACCCAACCAAGGAGCATGCTGA
The DNA here is from genome assembly GCA_043513745.1 of Hyphomonadaceae bacterium. GTDB lineage: Bacteria > Pseudomonadota > Alphaproteobacteria > Caulobacterales > Hyphomonadaceae > Henriciella. The sequence continues at coordinate 1,790,377 of CP121341.1, read as the reverse complement.
CTGGGGCCTGTCTGAATATGTCGACAGCCTGATCCAGTGCACCGAGGTGATCAAGGAGATTACCGGCTCTGACAAAATCAACATTTCCGGGGCTTGTTCTGGTGGGATCACAACGGCGACGTTTGCGAGCCTTCTGGCTGCTGCTGGCGATGATCGCATCAATTCGCTGACCTTCCAGGTCTGTGTGCTCGATCCCGAGCAGGATGACAGTGAACTCAGCGCCATGGCGTCTGAGCGTAGTCTCGAAATCGCGCGCCGGTACTCACGCCGTAAAGGCATTCTGAAAGGCGACGACCTCGCCCGGATGTTTGCCTGGATGCGCCCGAACGACCTGGTGTGGAACTATGTCGTCAATAATTATCTGATGGGCGAAGATCCACCACCATACAATGTGCTGTTCTGGAACGATGATTCCACGAACCTACCGGCGCAATTACACTCAGATTATCTCGATTTCGGCCTCAACAAGCCATTCACACATCCGGGTCAGTTCGAGGTTGCCGGGCACAAAGCGGATCTGACACAGGTTGACGTGGACAGCTTCATTGTTGCCGGGGTCACCGACCATATTACACCTTGGAAAGCCTGCTATCGCACGACCAAACTGATCGGCTCGAAAAATGTTGAGTTTGTGCTTTCTAATTCCGGTCACATACAATCGCTTCTGAACCCGCCCGGAAACCCGAAAGCGAAGTACTTCGCCAATCCGGACATCTCGGGAACTGCTGATGAATGGGCAGCTGGAGCTGAAGAAGTTGCTGGATCATGGTGGACCCGTTGGGCAGAGTGGTTGCACGAACGCGCTGGGGATATGAAACCAGCGCCAGAACAAGGTGGATCAGAGCAATTTCCGCCGCTCTATGATTCGCCTGGGAAATATGTGTTCGACTAAAGGACGTTCAGTCCTCTGGCGGCACGAATTGTAAGGAGGCCGCCATGGCGACCCGTAAATCGGCAAGCGCAGCGAAATCACGGCTGCCTGAGATCAGCATGGAAACCGTCGGTGCCTACACGCTGCGAGTGGGCTATTGGCCAGCTGAGAAGCGCTCCAATAAGCGCCCACTGCTGTTCTTTAACGGCATTGGCGCCAATATGGAGCTGGCTTTCGGGCTCGGTGAATGGATGCGGGATCGCGAAATCCTGACATTTGACATGCCGGGTATCGGCGAAAGCGAACCGGCGCGATTCCCTTATCGTCCCTGGATGATGGCGCGCGTCGCCCGAAAGCTTTGCGACCAGTATGGCTTCGAAGATGTCGACGTCATGGGCGTTTCCTGGGGCGGCGCGATGGCACAGCAATTTGCGTTTCAGTATCGCAACTCGGTCGGTAAACTGGTGCTCGTTGCAACGACAGCAGGCATGACAATGGTGCCTGGGAAGATCAGCGCGATCTCCAAAATGGCCGATGCGCGACGCTATACCGATCCCGATTACATGCGCGAAAACTTCCAGCGTCTGTACGGGGAAGCGGCAGATGAGGGCGCCGGTCAGCATATCGACAATCTCAAACCGCCTGCACCGATGGGCTATGTCTATCAGTTGATCGCCTTCCTCGGCTGGTCATCTCTGCCCTTCATCCGCTTCCTGCGCATGCCGACACTAGTCATGGCGGGCGACAAGGATTCGATCGTGCCGATGGCGAACGCGCATATCTTGAACACAGCGCTGCCCAACGCGAAGCTTCACGTGGTCAAGGATGGCGGCCACCTGTTCCTTGTCACCAAGCCGGAGCAGAGCATTTCTGTCCTGACTGAATTCCTCGACGAGCCGATGGAAGCGATGCAACCGAAAAGCGTCTGGCAGCAAGGCTTCTCGTTCGCCTGAAAGCGCTATCTCGCCGTAGAGCTTGGAGACACCGGACCGGATGCTCACATGTCACCAACAGACGGCGCTCCGGCGCATAGCTGAATTTCTGTCTGAAACGACGGACCCTTGGTGGGTCCTCGGTAGCGCTGCCATGGCGCTGATTGGAGTCGATCCCGGAGAGATCCGTGACATTGATGTGCTTGTATCCGCCAGCGACGCCGAAGCGTTGATGACCGCTTATTCGCTTCCCAACGAGGCGGATGGCGGCACCGAAGGATTTCGGTCGACCTACTTTCTAAAGCCTGATCTGGGCGATGTACCGGTCGAGGTGATGGGCGGATATCAGATTCGCGCGGCGGGGCTATGGACGCCGGTGGAGCCAATGTCCCGGCAACGCATCACCATTGATAACGCGAAGATCTACATTCCGAACCGCAATGAACAGATCGAGATTCTGAAACAGCTTGGGCGCCCTAAGGATCTGGCACGACTAAAACGCTTCAACGTGTAGGCTTGCCCCGAAGACAGCCATGCTGCCCTCTAGGCACTCTTATGAATATCGCGCAGGATGCTGCCAATCGCCATAAGAGCGAGCGGAGGATCCAGGATGACCGAGACGGCTGCGCCTAGCGCAACGAGCCCACCCGAAGAGACATCCAAACACTACGGCAAGGGCGGCGCGCTCGACAAAACAGGCTTTGCCTGGGCGGTGTTCGAATGGGCCCGCAATCCGTACTACATTCTCATCGTCATCTATATTTTCGCGCCTTATTTTGCGCGTGACGTGATTGGCGCGGACATTCTTGCCAGCGGTGAACTGGACGGCATGGATCCGGAAACCGCTCGCCGAACGGCAAATGCTGGCGGCCAGGCGGCCATCGCGTCAGTGACAAAATGGGCCGGATTGGTCGGCGCGTTCACCGCGCCATTCCTCGGCGCAGCGCTTGATCGCGGCGGACGCCGAAAGCCCATTCTGGCAATCTTTCTTGGAACCATCGCGTTAATGTCGTGGCTGCTCTGGTACGCAATTCCAGGCGAATCCGGCTTCTCAACTGGCACCGTGATGACCTTTATGGTCATCGCCTATGTCTGCTACACGTATTCCGAGGTCACGCACAATTCGATGCTGGCAGTGGCCGGTGCTCCCCAATCCCTACCGATGATTTCCGGACTGGGACTAGGCCTGGGCAACCTCGCTGCGACGCTCCTCTTTATTGCGCTTGTCGGCTTGTTCGCCTTGCCCGGCATCATCGGATGGCCATTTGCGGCCCCGCAGTTTGGGATCAGCCTCGAAGCGTTTGAGCATCAAAGACTGGCAGGACCGCTGTGCGCTGCCTGGCTGGTTCTGTTCTCAATACCGTTCTTTCTTCAGGCTGAAGATGGCGGAACCAAAGGCGCGAGTTGGTCAAAAGCGTTCAAGGACGGGGCAAACGCCGTTTTCACGACCGTCAAAGAGGCTGCCAAATACCTTCAGATGATGAAGTTTCTCATCGCCCGAATGCTCTATGCAGACGCAATGGCCGCGCTGCTCGCCCTGGGCGCTGTCTATGTCGCTCTGTTCCTCGAATGGGGATTCCTGGAAATGACCGCCTACGCCATATTCGGATCGATTTGGGCCTTTGGCGGCGGCATCTTCGGCGGATGGATGGATACCCGGTTCGGCCCCAAGAATTCACTGATCATCTCTATTGTCGGCATGGTCGCGACCTTGGCGTTCCAGCTCTCGATTACGCAGGAAAGTCTGTTCTTCGGATTGGTCCAGAACGTTCAGGTCTGGGACGGGCTGATTTTCCAAACGCTGTCTGACCTTGTTTATCTCGGCTCGATCAGCGTCGTCGCGGTGACGGCCACGGCAAGCATTTCTTCGAGCCGGTCGATGCTCGTGCATCTTGCGCCCCCGGGACGCAGCGGTGAGTTTTTCGGTCTCTATGCGATTGCGGGAACCGTCACCGTTTGGGCGGGGCCGCTATTGGTTGAAATCTTCACGAGCGCCTTTAACAGCCAGCGGATCGGCATGGCGTCAATCTCGGTCCTGTTCCTGATGGGGCTTGCCGTCTTGACCACCGTCAAGATGAACGAAGACGCCTAGCGCTGGATCGAAACCACTTTTGAACCTGGTTTTGTACGCGTGGCGTGCATCAGTTCCATGCTCCGCAGGTATGGGATCAAGGCTGACTGATCCTGCGGGCGGCTGAACAGGAACCCTTGCAGCTCATCACAGCCCTGCTCGCGCAGGAATCGGGCCTGCGCATCCGTCTCGACACCTTCTGCGGTGACCGACATGCCCAGCGCGTGCGCCATGGAGATCGTCGCCCGGGCTATCGCACAGCTTTGATCGCTGGTTTCAATACCGCGCACAAAGGATTGATCGAGCTTCAATTTGTCGAACGGGAAGCGCTGCAGGTAGGAGAGCGACGAGAACCCGGTGCCGAAATCATCCATGGCGATCCGCACGCCAAGCTTTTTGAGCTTGCGCAGCCGGTCGAGAATGAAGGCATTGTCGGACAGGAAAACGCTTTCAGTGATTTCCAGTTCAACGCGCTTCGGATCCAGCCCGGTCGCATCAAGTTGAGCCTCGATCAGTGGCAGGAGGCGAAGGCTGTGCAACTGCAGGGGCGAGATATTGATGCCGATCTTGGTGTCGGATGGCATCTCGGCCGCGGCAGCGATGGCATGCTCAATGACGCGATCGCCAAGGGAAATGATGATGCCATTGTCCTCCGCGACAGGGATGAACTCTGTTGGTGAAACAGCGCCGCGGACTGGGTGATACCAGCGAGACAGAGCTTCAACTCCGCACACCGCGCCGGTTTTCGCATCCATGATCGGCTGGAACTGCAAATTCAGATTGTCGGATTCGATCGCCTTGACGAGATCCTGCGCGAGTTCGCGCTGGCCCCGGACACGCGCTTTAAAACGCTCGGAGTATTCTTTCCACTGACCGCGTCCGCTGGACTTTGCCGCATAGAGAGCAAGGTCTGCTTCCTTGATGACGCTCGTCACGTCCTTGGAGTTCGGCTCGATCCGGCGCAAACCAACGCTGGCGCCGCACTGCACATCGGTATTGGCGTACCGATAAGGCTCCTGCATCGCCTGCGTCAAAGCTTCGACGAACTGGATCAGGCGGCCTTCACCGTGTGGACGCGCCACCAGCAAGGCAAACTCGTCGCCGCCATAGCGGGCCAGAAGATCCATCGGCTCACTCAGTGATTGCAGGCGCTCAGTTACGAGTTTGAGGACCTCATCACCGCCATCATGTCCAAATGTGTCATTGATCCACTTGAAATTATCCAGGTCGATCCAGATCAGCGCACTCTCATACGTCTCGCGAATTTCGCTTTCGAGATGCGCGGAAACAGCTGCCGTAAACGAGTTACGATTGAGCAGACCTGTCACAGAATCGTATTCCGTCAGGAAGGCCGCGCGCTGCTCGCTGACGCGCAGCGCAGTAATGTCTGTTGCCGAGCCGCGAAAGCCAGTGAACACACCGTCGACGAAATCCGGGCGCGCCGATAATTTCCAATAGCGCGCATCAATCTCGATTGTGTCTTCAACTTCCAGTTCCAAAGCGACGATTTCCGATCCGCGCGCCATTCGCGCCCGGAAGAGATCTCGTTCTGGCGAGTATTTGAACAAGGACAGGATATCGCGTCCGAGAACGCGCTCGGTCATGGTCTCCCCGAGCAGCGCATCATTGCTAACCTCGGAAATGATTCCGTCCTCATCCGTAGACCAGAAACAAGTATTGGTGGCGAAACCGACATCGCGAAGGACAGAGTTGATTTCACGGGTTCGCTGAACTTCAGCCTCCACCGCTTGCAAACGCTGATTATAGCGTGAGAAATAGATCCGGGTGCAGATCGCCAGGCCACCAAAATAGGCCAGCATGACCATCGAGACGAGGGTCGCTGAGACCGTCGGCTGGAACAGTGTATTGGCGATAAATCCGCCGAGTGTGACGGCGAGCACAATCCGGCCAAGACGTGGCATATATTGCAACAGAAGAGCTGCAGACATCGTGCTGCCTGACAGAATTGCTCCAAACATCAAGTGGGCTGGCATAGGCTCGATCAGCGCCAGAATACCAGGCACGGCGCCCCATGTGACGCCGAGCGCAACAAAGGAAAAACGCTTGATCAAGGTCAGCGCCTGACGTGTTCCGCCGAACAGTTCCGCGCGCTCGCGCAGGCTCAACAAGAAGAACGAGGCGCACAGAAAACACTGGCCGGTAAGCCACATGAAGAAGAGGTCGCTCGCGCCCAGTTCCCCAAACAGGAGGACCGCGGCGCTGACCAGACTGGCCATAAACAAGACAGGTGCGAGCACCGATATTAACGCGACTTCGCGCGCACGCTCGATGTCCTGGCTCGTGGTAATTTCGTCAGTCCGTCCCCACAGACTTGCATTGCTGCTACTCATGACTTGCTCAGATTTTGTCCCTACTGGCGCTGAAGATGCGCGAGAAAGGACAGGGAAGAATTGAAACGCTCGGCAAGATTGGCGCGAGCCTGTTAACCCATGAGAAACGAAAAAGCGCCCCGAACCAGTCGGAGCGCTTGAGCGTTTATGTTTTGATCGTCGACTAGACTTCGAGCAGCATCCGCTCGGGATCTTCCAGCGCTTCTTTGACCCGCACGAGGAAAGTCACCGCTTCTTTGCCGTCCACAATCCGGTGGTCATATGACAAGGCCAGATACATCATCGGCCGAATAACCACCTGACCATCGACGGCGACAGGGCGCTGCTCGATCCGGTGCATACCAAGTACGCCGGACTGGGGTGGGTTCAGGATGGGCGTCGACATCAGCGAGCCGTACACACCGCCATTGGTAATCGTGAACGTACCGCCTTGCATGTCAGCAATCGACAATGTGCCATCACGGGCTTTCTTGGCGACATTGCCAAGCTCGGCCTCAATACCAGCAAGCGACAGCTCATCACAATCGCGAAGAACCGGAACAACCAGGCCGCGTTCGGTGCCGACCGCCATGCCGATATCATAGTGGTTCTTGTAGATAATGTCGGTGCCATCAATCTCGGCATTTACCGCCGGGATTTCTTTCAGGGCCGCAACGACGGCTTTCGTAAAGAAGCCCATGAAGCCAAGCTTCACGCCATGCTTTTCCAGGAAAGCGTCCTTGTAGGTTTTGCGCAGCTGCATCACCGCGCTCATGTCTACATCATTGAACGTGGTCAGCATTGCAGCTGAATCCTGCGCTTCTTTCAAACGGCGCGCGATGGTCTGGCGCAGGCGCGTCATGCGCACGCGCTCTTCGCGAGGACCAAGGTCGCGGGCGGGTTTGGCCGCAGCAGGCGCCGCTGCCGTCTTTGGTGCATTCACATGAGCCAGAGCGTCGGCCTTGGTCGCACGCCCATCACGTCCCGTTCCCGGAATGTCAGCTGGGTTCACGCCCGCTTCCGCTGATATGCGCCGCACGGAAGGTGCGACTGGACGCTCGCCGGTTGCAGCCGGTGCGCTCGCTTGCGCAGGCGCCGCCGCGGGAGCCGGGCTCGCTGTCGCAGCTGATGCACCAGCAGTGATGCGGGCAATCACAGCGCCCGGTGTCACACCGTCGCCTTCAGCCACAAGCCATTCAGCAATCACGCCATCGGCGGTCGCTGGAACTTCCAGGGCGACCTTGTCGGTTTCGATTTCGGCAATCGTCTCATCTTTAGAGACCGAGTCACCCACCTGTTTAAGGAAGGAGGCAATCGTGCCCTCAGCAACGCTTTCGCCCATGCTCGGGACGGTGACATCAACTGAAGCACCACCCGCGCTTGCGGCAGCGGGCGCCGGAGATGCAGCCTTCGGAGCCGCTTTCGCAGGTGCCGGTTTCGCTGCGCCATTGGCACCGCCCAAGCGGCCCAGCAAGGCACCGATTTCAACTGTGTCGCCTTCATTGGCGACGATTTCGCTGAGCGTCCCAGCAGCTTCCGCCGAGACTTCAACGGCCACTTTATCCGTTTCAAGTTCGACGAGGACGTCATCCTTGGCTACGGCTTCGCCAGCCGCTTTCAGCCATTTTCCAACCGTTGCTTCGGTGACGCTTTCACCCAGGGTTGGGACAATAATGTCAGTCATTTTTGGTCTCTGTCTTCGTCTCTATTGGAACTTTAGCTAGTCACCAGGCTGTCTTCTACAGGGGTGTCGCCGAGAGCGGCGCTAATGAACGCGTTTTTCTCGCGATTGTGAGTTGAGAGCAAGCCGGTCGCTGTTGCAGCAGCGGGCGGCCGCCCTGTATATTTAGGACGCGGATGCGCGCTGCCAGTATGGTTGGCAGCCCATTCGATTTCGTCCCGAATGAACGTCCAGCCCCCCATGTTGCGCGGCTCTTCCTGGCACCAGACCAGTTCAGCTTGCGGGAATCTTTTCATTTCTACCATAAGAGCTTTACGCGGCACGGGGTAGAATTGTTCCACGCGCAGCAAATAAATATCGTCTGCACCGCTTTCTTCACGGGCTTCGAACAGGTCATAATAGACTTTGCCAGAGCACAGGACGACCCGGCGGATCTTTTCATCGTCGACCAGTTTGACCTTGCCTTCGCGGCCCGGCGTATCAGCATCATCCCACAACACGCGGTGGAAAGACGACTTGGTGTTCATGTCCTCAAAATCGCTGGTCGCCAATTTGTGGCGCAGCAGCGACTTCGGCGTCATGATCACGAGTGGCTTGCGGAAATCGCGGTGGATCTGACGACGCAGCGCATGAAAATAGTTCGCCGGTGTCGTCAGGTTGCAGACTTGCCAATTGTCTTCGGCGCACATTTGCAAGAAACGCTCAAGCCGCGCGGAAGAATGCTCCGGCCCCTGCCCTTCATAGCCGTGCGGCAGGAGCATGGTCAGCCCTGACATACGCAGCCATTTGCGCTCAGCAGATGAGATGAACTGGTCGAAAAAGACCTGCGCGCCGTTGGAAAAATCCCCGAACTGCGCTTCCCACATGACCAATGCATTCGGGTTAGCGAGGGAATACCCATACTCGTAACCAAGCACGGCTTCTTCAGAGAGCAGTGAGTCAATGACTTCATACTCAGCCTGACCCTCGCGGAGATGGTTCAGAGCCGTGTAGCGATCGCCAGTGTTTTGATCGACCATGTGGCTGTGGCGCTGGGAGAACGTGCCGCGGCCGCAATCCTGACCCGACAGCCGGACATGGAAACCTTCATCAAGCAACGTCGCAAATGCGAGATGCTCAGCCGTCGCCCAGTCGAGCCCTTTGCCAGAACTGATCGCATCGGCGCGGCCTTTAATCACGCGGCCCAGGGTCCGGTGAATACTGACATCGTCCGGAACCGTGGTGATTGTCGTGCCGAGTTCTTTCAGCTTCGCTTTAGACACGCCGGTTTTGCCGCGGCGCTCGTCATCCAGTGGTAGGCCGAGGCCTTCCCACTCGCCTTCGAGCCAGTCGGCTTTGCTTGTTTCGATGGTCTTGCCGTCTTCAAACGCCTTATCGAGGAAGTCTTCGAACGCTTTCACCTCTGCTTCGACAGCTTCCGCGGTCAGCAAGCCTTCAGCGACCAGGCGCTCGCCGTACAATTCTCGGGTCGACTTGTGGCCCTTGATTCTCTTGTACATGACCGGCTGGGTGAACATGGGCTCATCGCCTTCATTGTGCCCAAACCGGCGGTAGCAGAACATGTCGATGACGACATCCTTGCCGAACTTCTGACGATACTCGGTCGCCACCTTGGCCGCATAGGTCACCGCCTCAGGATCATCGCCGTTAACGTGGAAGATCGGTGCCTGCACCATCAACGCGACATCAGACGGATATGGCGAGGAGCGCGAATACATCGGGCTGGTCGTAAAGCCGATCTGGTTGTTGATGATGAAGTGGATCGTTCCGCCCGTGCGATAGCCCTGTAGACCCGAGAGCGCGAAACACTCCGCCACAACGCCCTGCCCTGCAAACGCAGCGTCTCCGTGCAACAGGAGGGGCAGCTTCTTAGAGCGATTGAGGTGGCCGCTCTCTTCATATTGCATGAACTGTTTGGCTCGGACGCGGCCGAGCACGACCGGATCCACCGCTTCGAGGTGAGATGGATTGGCGTTCATGGTCAGGTGCACGGTGTTGCCGTCAAACTCGCGGTCTGACGACGCGCCGAGATGGTATTTGACGTCGCCTGAGCCGAATTCTTCCACGCCCTGGGTCGATCCGCCCATAAACTCGTGGAAGATCTTTTCATACTCTTTGCCCATCACGGCTGCGAGCATGTTCAGTCGGCCGCGGTGCGGCATTCCGACCACGATTTCGTCGACGCCGAGGGCGCCGCCGCGTTTAATGATCTGTTCGAGCGCCGGCACCGCCGCTTCGCCGCCATCCAGACCGAAGCGCTTGGTACCGGGGTAACGCTTATGCAGGAAGCGTTCGAACGTCTCAGCCTCGATCAGCTTGGACAGAATCGCCTTCTTACCTTCGGGCGTAAAAGCAACGCCTTTGTCAGGGCCTTCGATGCGTTCCTGGAGCCAGCTCTTCTCTTCCGGATCTGAGATATGCTGGAACTCGATGCCGAGCGTGTCGCAATACGTTCGACGGACAATGTCGAGGATCTGGCGCACCGTCGCGTGCTCGAGGCCGAGAACGCCATCGATAAAGATCTCGCGATCCAGATCGGCTTCCTCAAACCCGTAATTCTTCGGATCCAGCTCGGGCTGATAATCAGGATTTTCGAGGCCAAGCGGATCAAGTTGAGCCTGCAAATGACCCCGCATGCGAAACGCCCGGATCATCATCAGGGCCTTCACCGAATCCTTTACCGCGCGCTCGACGTCGGCAGTCGACGCAGCGGGCGCCGCCGATTTGATCTTCTTTTCCAGCTTTGGTTCGAGCAGGGTCCAGTTGCCGTCGAACGCCGCCGTTTCTTCAGGCGAGGACGGGCTTGGCCACTGTCTACGTTTCCAGCTCGCGCCATCTGCATTGCGGGCCGCGTCTTCGCTGCCATCTCCCAGCTCCTCGAAAAAGGCGCGCCAGCTTTCGGGAACCGAGTTTGGGTTTGCGGCGTACTTGGCCTGCATCTGTTCGATCCAGACTGCGCTTCCACCATACAAAAACAGGGTGTCGAGCATCGCGGCGTTTTGTGCGCTGCGACCGCCGTCTACGGGAGAACCGTCATCTGCCATGTAGTACCGTCCTTTATATCGGACGGCCGAGCGGGGTCAGTTTGGCCTCGTCTGGCCGTCCAGAGAACGCATATAGTGCGTCCCTAGCCTTTCAAAACCTCTACCATGGTTGTGCCCAAACGGGCAGGGCTAGGCGATACTTTGATTCCGGCCGCTTCCATAGCAGCAATCTTCGATTCAGCATCCCCTTTACCACCTGACACAATCGCTCCGGCATGGCCCATGGTACGGCCTTTTGGAGCGGTGCGTCCGGCGATGAACCCAACCATGGGTTTCTTGCGGCCTTTCTTGGCCTCATCGATTAGGAATTGAGCGGCGTCTTCTTCTGCCGATCCCCCAATTTCACCAATCATGACGATGCTTTCTGTTTCGTCATCCGCGAGGAACATTTCCAACACGTCGATAAATTCTGTGCCTTTGACGGGGTCGCCGCCAATGCCAACGGCAGATGTCTGTCCCAGGCCCTCAACAGAGGTCTGGTAGACAGCTTCATAGGTCAGTGTGCCTGAGCGCGAGACCACGCCGACAGAGCCCTTTTTGAAGATCTTGCCGGGCATGATGCCGATCTTGCACTGCTCAGGGGTCAGCAGACCCGGGCAGTTCGGTCCAATCAGGCGCGAGCTTGAACGGTCCAGCTTGGCCTTCACGCGAACCATATCAAGGACTGGAACGCCCTCAGTGATACAAACGATCAGCGGGATTTCAGCGTCGATCGCTTCTTCGATAGCAGCTGCGGCGCCAGCAGGCGGCACGTAAATGACCGAGGCGTTCGCGCCGGTTGCGTCTTTGGCGTCGGCGGCGTTCGCATAGATCGGCAAAGATGCGCCATTATCCGCGGTCCAGCTTTCGCCAGCTTTGCGTGGATGCGTTCCGGCGACCATTTGCGTACCGAAATATTCCAGCGCCTGGTTGGTGTGAAACGAGCCGGTCTTACCCGTCAGGCCCTGAACGATAACTTTTGTGTTCGAGTCGATAAGAATGGACATGTGTCTTACGCGCCTTTCACGGCTGCAACAATTTTCTGGGCGGCATCGTCGAGGTCATCAGCTGGAATGATGTTCATTCCGCTATCGGCCAGAATGGCCTTGCCCTGATCGACATTGGTGCCTTCGAGGCGGACCACCAATGGCACAGCCAGCGAGGTCTCTTTCACAGCTTGAATGACGCCTTCCGCGATCACATCACATTTCATGATCCCGCCGAAAATGTTCACCAGGATGCCTTTAACGGCCGGGTCTTTCATGATGATCTTGAAGGCTGCCGCCACCTTCTCTGCATTGGCACCGCCGCCAACGTCACAGAAGTTTGCAGGTTCTTCGCCGTACAGTTTGATGATGTCCATCGTCGCCATGGCGAGGCCTGCACCGTTGACCATGCAGCCAATCGTGCCGTCGAGCGCGATATAAGCGAGATCCCACTCAGACGCTTCGATCTCTTTTTCGTCTTCTTCAGTCGTGTCACGAAGCTCCATAATGTCCGGATGACGGAACAGGGCGTTTCCATCAAAGCTGACTTTGGCATCGAGGACGCGCAAGTTTCCGCTCTCCATCACGATGAGTGGATTGATCTCCAGCATCGACATGTCCTTCTCGGTGAAGGCTTTGTAGAGAATGGGAAAAAGCTTCATGCCGTCTTCGCGGGCTGCGCCGCCCAGTCCGAGGGCATCACACAGCTTGCTCGCAGCATCGTCGGTAACCCCCGTCATGGGGTCGATCGGCAAAGTCAGGATCTTGTCCGGCGTGTCGTGCGCGACAGCCTCAATGTCCATGCCACCCTCAGTGGACGCAACAAAAGCGGGCTGGCCCGTCTCACGATCTACCAGCAGCGATAGATAGAGCTCGCTGGCAATGTCAGCGCCGTCTTCAACATAAAGGCGATTGACCTGCTTTCCCTCAGCGCTGGTTTGAGCAGTGACCAGGTGATTGCCGAGCATCGCCTTGGCGTGCTCCATCACTTCGTCCTTGGAGAATGCCAGGCGTACGCCGCCCTTTTCGCCTGCGGCGGCTTCCAGGAATTTCCCCTTGCCGCGGCCACCTGCGTGGATCTGGCTTTTCACGACCCAGAGCGGCCCGGGCAAAGTGTCGATGGCGGTTTGGACATCGTCGAGTGTGAGGATCGGGACGCCATCAGCCACGGGCGCGCCAAACTCTTTGAGGACGGCCTTGGCCTGGTATTCGTGAATGTTCATGTGAAATCAGCCTTTTGCAGCGTCAGGTGCGACTCATATTGCACCTGCGAAAGTCGGGGCGCTTATAGCATCGCCATAGGCTCTGACAACCGTGACACAGCCGCAGATAGCGCTGTCAAACAGACGAAATCGAACGGGCATTTCAATCCTTCGAGGTTTCGCCCGATTATGGGGCTTATTTTACCCCAATCTCGGCAAATGTGAGATCGTTTTCCCGCACGGTCTGGCCTGCATTGTCCTTGATCTTCAGAGCGATGGTCCGCGCCTCCCAATCAATCTCGACGGCGCCATAGTTTTCCAGCGCAAACCCCGCTCCGACTTGCCGCGCATCCATCTCTGCCGATTCTGTTGCAAACGCGACGTTCAGCGAAGACGCCGTCAGTTCATGGGCTGCGTAAGGCAAGATATCAGCCTCTTCATAGATGAAAGAAGTATGGCGGTCGCCCGACAAGAAGACGACGCCTGACGCTTCGGTTTTCTTGATCAGGTTAAACAGGCGCTGGCGCTCATCCGGCAGTGCGGACCAGGCTTCCCAGCCATGCACCGTCGGCGTGACCTGAACAGATGACGCGATCAGGCGGATGTCAGCAGGCTGTTGCAGCTGGTTCTCGAGCCAGGTCCATTGCGCCGCGCCCAGCATGTCCTGCATCGAGCCTGACGGCGCGGGCAGGTAACGCTCCTTGCCTTTGGCGCCCCACTCATCGGTCGGCGTCAGGGATGAGCGGAAAAAACGGGTATCCAGCATGATGACCTGAACGCGCTGACCTTCGGGTCCGAAGCTCCGCGCGTAATAAGTGCCGGGCCACTGGCCGACATCTTCATCCTCAAGTCCCCAGAACACTTCGTGGACACGCTCAGCCAGGCCGCGGAACGGAAACTCCTTACCGGCATCATTGGCACCGTAGTCATGATCATCCCAGGCCACCATCATTGGATGCGCAGCCCGCACTTTCTGGAAGTCTTCGCGCGCAGCTAGGTCGGCAAATGACTCTCGCAGCTCGTCGAGGTCGGCCTGGTTGTTGACATAGCCACGACCATCGCGGTCGCCATAAACATTGTCGCCGACCATCAGGAACAGGTCTGCTTGCTCATTGGCAATGCTGGTCATGGCAGCTGAAGGGCCCTTTTCCTCATCCAGGCAGGACCCGATCAGGATCGTGGTCAGCACGGCATCAGCTGACGGCATCGCAGCCCCCGCGCCGGCTGATGGAAGCGCGCTATTCGGTATAGTGTCGTAATAGAGCTCTAGCGCCTGCTCAGCGCTGTCGGGTTTTGGCGTGAAGATGTTGATCCCGCCAACTTCAGTTGCGCAAGCGCCCAGACTCAAAAGCGCCGCCAGTGAAACCAATCCACGCGTCATGCTCTTCTCCCATAAATATCAGCCATGCTCCGGATGAAAGCATGGCTGACTTGAAACAGGTTTCTGGCGTTTATCAAGCGGTGAAGAAGATTTCCCACATTAATCGGCCCGGCAGAAACGAGAACAGGCCAGCGATGACCATGGCGCCGACAAACATACCAGTCATGGTGTGCCGGTGTTTCTTGACATCCCGGCGGCGAATGGCGGCGATACCGAATGGGAGTCCAATCATGGTCCAGGCTGAAAGCGCATGGATCGGACTGTAATTATTGCCCATCAAACCGGTGATGAAGAAGGAGGAAAGCGCTGTCACTGCCATGCTCACAACCCAGGCCCAGCCCAGCCTCTTGTGCAGGCGAAAGCCTTTAGGCGCGCAGAGCAGGATGAGGCCAATCGTGAAAGATGAGATCGCCCCCACCACGTGGATCTGAACGGCCATGGATGCGGTGATAATCGGATCCAGGCTGAAGCGAAGCTTTGGATCCGCCTCAGGATATGCAGAGAGAATGAGTTGGCTGACGATTAGATAGATCGCGAACGCAATCCCGACTTGCCAACCCCAGCCGGGAATTTTGGCAACGAGGGCGCGAAGAGAGCTCGCAGGAGGAAACGCTGTTTTTACAGTCATTATGGCTCACCTCACGCCCAAGTACCGTGGAAGCCCAGCGGCCAGGAATAAGCTGCCTGCCAGATACAGACCGGACCATCACTGACGCGGGCTGCATCAAACACGCAGACCTCGCTGACTTCCGATTTCAAATTCAGAACAGTACCGATCAGCCAGGACTCCGCTTCTGTCGAGCCTCCGGATTTTGGCACGAACAGAAACTCTTCGACCATGCGCGACTCGCCAAAATTGAAGGTGTCGCTCTGACCTGATTCCCAATCATGCACTGTGAGGGCCGTTTGGCCCGGTCGCTGACGAGAAGGAGCGGTGCACAATGCCGTCAATCGGCGGCGCTGTCCCCGGTAACGCGGGTCGACCTGCGGAAATTCCCCATTGATACCCGTCTCAATCAGCTGCGCATCGCCGCTCGTTGGAATGACAACTTGAGTCAGAATGCCGTTCTCATTTGCACCAGGCTCAGTCCAATCGCCGCGAATTTCAGCGGCGCCGCCGCCCACGCCAAGGACGGGCTCACGATACAGCACGACGTCGAACTTGATCGTGCCATCGCTTTCTTCCCAGGCAGAACCGGTATGGAAGAACATCCGGGCGGGCGCCTGCGCCCAGCGTTGATTGGTGAAATCATCCTTGCCGATGATCAGCATTTGCAAGCCGTGTTGCGGTTGCCATTCAAAACCGGCCACCACTGGCGGGCGCAGGTTTTCGTTGACCCAGGGTTGAACCAGGATGATCAGGTGACGATCCGTCATCGTCCAGTCATGGATGTAGGCGGCGCGGCCGATATTCACCATGCCGAAATCTTCCAGCTCGCCTGTTTTTGCGATCCGATAGATGCCGACGCGATCACCGCCGACAGCCAGATTCCAGACGCGACCGTCCGGCTCGACTTTCGGGTGAGCCAGGAATGGCATGCCCTTCAAGTCATCGCGCCATGTCTTGGGGCCTCGGGTTTCGAGCGTCTCAGCATCCATGGCGAACGCCGAACCGGCTTCCCAGAGCGCCAGCAACTCACCATTGACCACCAAAACCGATGTATTGGCGGCGTTCACATCATCTGGACCTTCAACGGAATAGCTCTCATCGCCCAGAGTCCCGAACCCAGGTGAGAGAAACTTTCCCGCCGCCTGTTCTTCACGGCGCTTTTTGGTCTCGGCAAATCGCGCCTGATGAACGGCCTGGCCATCTTCAATGGCGATCCGGTGGATCAGGCCATCGCCGTCAAACCAATGGCTGGCATATTGATCGCCATATTGCATCTGCGCCGGGCCATTTCGGTAGAACGAGCCTTTGAGGTCCGCCGGGACCGCTCCAAAAGCGAGCGTCATGGGTGAGGGGTCAAACCCGGCAGGCGGCGCGTTTTTATAGCCAAGGTGCCAATCCGGCATACCGGGCGCACCCAGCATCGCACCGGGGCTGGCACACGCGCCGAGCGAACCGGCCACGCCAACTCCGAACCCTGCTTCCAGGAAGTGTCGTCTCGAAAGATCCATAATAGCCTCCGTGTTTGCGTGGTCACTTAGTTCATTGTGATAGTGTGGGCGGTGCCGTCGGCCTTGACGGAAAACTTGGCGTCCTCCCATTTGGCAGGACCAAATCGGCCCTGGGCATTATTCGAGAAGGCGTAAGGCTCTGTCGGCATCCCGAATGGGTTCGAGTTCATTTCGCCATCATCGTTGACATCATGATACAGGCGGACGGCGTACTCGCCGGGCTCGAGCCCTTCAAACGTCACTGAGACGCTCGTCCCCTCGACGGTCAGATTGGCCCCGTTCACGGCCCCGTCGCCATTATAAGTCGCCTCATCAAACAGGCCGAGCATGATCGACCCTTGTTGTTTGGCGATACCCTCAACAGTCACCGTCAGTTCCGAGGCGGATGCGATTGGCGCGGCAATGATGCAGCCTGAGAGGACTGCGATAAGATGTGAAGTGCGTGTCATGAGTGTCTCCAGTTCGATTTGTGCTGAGCGGGCGAACCCGCTGTGAGAAGAGACATGACAGCGCCGAACGCGTGCTGCATCCGGTTCTTCGTTTAGGGACTGGAATCCTTCGCGAAATGCAGCCATTGTCATTCGCGAAACGTGAATGAAGGGGCCTTGCAGATTGCGTATCGCGAATGACGTCGTCCAATTTTGCGCCATCGTTATTGGGCTGGGGCTGCTATTCTCCTGGCTTGGCGTCTACAATACGGGGCGGCTGCCATTTTATCAGAGTTTCATCTTCTGGACGTCGACTATGGCGGTCGGCGCAGGCACGTCCGTCTTGATCTCGCCGCTGATATGGGGGCCACGATTCGAACACGTCCCTGCGATCTTCAAGATCGGGGCCGTCTCTGCCATTGTTTCAATCCCGGTAACCCTGACGCTGATCCTGTTTTTCAGCAGACAGGCGATGACCTTGGAGATTTTTCTCATCCAGTTCTCATATGTTCTGGTCATCTCTCTGATTGTGACGACTGGCGCCTATGTAAAAGATGCGATGGAGGATGCCGGCGCGCCAGATTCCGAATCAAACGACCCATTGGCGCAATTCATGGAGCGACTGCCCGTGAAATATCGGTCCGCCGAGCTGCACGCCATATCATCCGAGGATCACTATTTACGGGTGCATACCAGCCTGGGGGAAGAAATGATCCTGATGCGCCTCGCTGATGCGGTGCGTGAGCTGGCTGGCGCTGATGGCTTGCAAGTGCATCGATCCTGGTGGGTCGCCAAGCAAGGCATTCAGGACGAAAAGCGAATGGACGGGCGGAGCCTTCTCATCTTGCCCTCAGGCACAGAAGTTCCCGTCTCGCGATCCTATCGCGGCAAGGCGAAAGAGGCGGGCTTGATCCGTTAACGGGCGTTAACCACCAAATCGCCTTATTCGAAACACGCATAGCCCCTATTCTGTATCGACAGTGTTCATCAAGGACGTACGTCCCCATCTGGCCGTTAACGAAACATAACGGCGAGATCGCCAGAACGATGAGACAAGACAGATGACCAACACTCACATCCTTTCCCGCAGCCTGACAGTTCTGTTCACCGGCATTACAGCAACCACACTCTTTCTGGTCGCTTTTGCACCCAGCGCACCGCTGTTCGCCGGATAAAAGGCGGAGATGCACGGGTCTTATAGCCCGCTCAGGAAGCGCTCCAGGGCGGCATTTGTTTCGGCAGGCGCTTCTTGCTGCACCCAATGCCCCACGCCTGGAATGATCGTGCTGCCTCTAAAATCCGTGCAGGCCATTCCAGCAGCGGCGAAAGCATCCACCCCAGGCACAAATGTCCGAACGGGATCGCGCTCACCACCAATGAAGCAAGTCGGCATGTCGAGCGTTTTACCGCGATAAGCGGCGAGTTCCTGATGATCCAGATCAAGCGCGCGATAGCGATTGAACGGGCCGTGATAGCCGCCCTTTTCCAGCGCCTCGACGGATACTTTGAGATCGTCTTCTGAAAGCCAGGCAGGGAGTGGGTCGGGGTCAATCATACCGTCCAGCAACCCAGAATCTGGGGCTTTGTCCTTGCCAAAGCCGCCTTCAGGCGCATCACCCGAAATCGAATAGTAGATCTTGCGCAAGGCCCCGACAGGATCGGCGGACACTTCTTTCTCGACGACGCCTTCTTCCTGGAAATAGAGTATGTAGAAGAACCGGCCCGCATATACGGCGCGTAATATGTCCAGCAGTCCAACCTCACCGCCCGGTGTATAGGGCACGCTCATTCCGGCGACAGCACGTACTTTCTCCGGATGGATCAATGCCGTCGTGTAAGTTATCGGCGCGCCCCAATCATGTCCGAACAAGATAACCGGCTCGTCGCTCAATGCGTCGGCAACCGCCGCCACATCGGATGCGAGCTGTTTGAGGGTATAGGCCGAAATCTCTTTCGGCTTGGCGCTATCTCCGTAGCCCCGTACATCCATCGCGGCGACTGTGTAGCCTTTTTGAGAGAAATATTCCGCCTGATGCCGCCAGGACCAGGAATGCTCTGGCCAACCATGCACACAAAGGATCACCGGACCCGATCCCGAGACGTTGACCGCAATCTCGCCGACATCTGTCGCAACCATTTTCTGAGTCATCTGCAAATCCTCCGAACCAGCCTGCCGCGATCGACAGGATCGGCGTGTTTTGTGCACGCCTCCCCTAAGGAAGAGTCAAGACGTGCCTCGATTCTTGCCTGTTAAAGCTAGGCCTTTGGACCGCCGGGCATGATCGGACGATCGCGCCATGCGCCCATGCTGCGGACCCGGTCATACATCACCAAAGCCCCCGCCAGGCTGACATTGATGCAGAACTTGGTCGGGATCTTCACCACATGATCGCAGCGCGCCAACATTGCTTCTGACAGGTTTCCGCGCTCGGGGCCCAAAACATACGCCGCCATCCGGGGATGTTTGAATTCCGGTAGCTCGACCGCATCGTCCGTCAGCTCGATGCCGACTAGCTGGCAGCCTTTTGGAAAGACCATCTCGTCCATCGATTCCCAGGCATAATAGGGAACACTTTTGAACGTGCGCGAAGTGTCGGAGAGATTGGCGATCTTCACGCGATCCGCCGCCTGGACCGAAAAGACAAAGCTTGCACCGAAAGCATTGGCCGTGCGCATAAGCGCGCCGAGATTCATCGGCTTGGAGATCCCTTCTGCGCCAATGGCGAAATAACCTTTCATCAGATCACTCCCAAGACTGCGCGCCCAACCGCCAGCACCACGATCAACAAAACGGGCGTTACAAGACTGTATCGACGCGCGGTGCGCAGATGCGATAGCGGGTTCGGATAGGTGCTGCGAAGATGCTCCGCTGCAGCCTTGGTTTCAACATCGAAATCACCCTCGAACACGCCCGGCGCTGCGGCCAGCATCACCGCTTCATTTGCCTTCGCTCGGTCTTCAAACGCAGGGTTCCAGGCCTTCAGAGCGCGGCGCAAAACGAGCGCGATCATCATTCGCATCTGGACCGCGAGCGCGAAGGCGAAAGCCAGCCCGCCCAGCATAATCCAGAACACCACGACCTTTGCCAATCTCACATCTCCGCTACGTCAGACCTTCACAGCGCCGGTTGCCATGTCTACCAAAGCTCCGTCAACGCATGCGATGAGGAAACTCCCGATGAAAGCTCTGCTGTCTAAAGCCCCTGGTGGCACCGATACCCTGGTTCTGGAAGAGATTGAAAGCCCAACACCTGAGAAGGGACAAGTCATCATCGATGTCAAAGCCATTGGTGTGAACTTCCCGGATACACTGATCATTCAGGATATGTATCAGTTCAAACCGGAGCGCCCATTCAGCCCGGGCGGCGAAGTGTCCGGCGTCGTCAAAGCGGTTGGTGAAGGCGTCACGCACCTGCAAGTGGGCCAGCGAGTTATCGGATCCTGCGGCTGGGGCGGCATGCGCGAAGAACTGGCGCTTGAAGCCGGACGCTGCATCCCGATTCCAGACAGCGTTCCGTTCGACGAAGCTGCAGCATTCGTCATGACCTATGGCACGTCGTATTATGCTTTGAAGGATCGCGCCGACCCGAAACCGGGCGAAAAGCTGCTTGTGCTCGGCGCGGCCGGCGGTGTCGGCATTGCAGCGGTTGAACTCGGTAAGGCTATGGGACTGGAAGTCATTGCCGCCTGCTCGAGCCAGGAAAAGGTCGATTTCTGCCTTTCCAAAGGCGCCGACAAAGGCCTCGTCTATGATCGCGGCCCGCTCGATCGCGGTCAGCAGAAAGAATTTTCAAACGCCATCAAGGAAGTTAGCGGCGGCGGTGTCGACATTATCTATGACGGTGTTGGCGGTGACTATGCCGAACCAGCTGTTCGCGCGATGAATTGGGAAGGGCGTTTCCTGGTCATCGGCTTCCCGGCCGGTATCCCGAAACTGCCGCTCAATCTGACGCTCCTGAAGTCCTGCGACGTCCGAGGCGTGTTCTGGGGAGCTGCAGTGGCACGTGATCCGGAAGCCAATCAGCGCAACCTCGCAGAGATGTTTGCCATGTATCAGGACGGTAAGATCAAACCGCACGTATCAGAAACCTTCCCGCTCGAACGAGGCGGCGAAGCCATTCAATATCTGATTGACCGCAAAGCGCTCGGCAAAGTGGTTGTGACGGTCTAATTGGGCTCGAAA
Organism: Hyphomonadaceae bacterium; assembly: GCA_043513745.1. Classification (GTDB taxonomy): domain Bacteria; phylum Pseudomonadota; class Alphaproteobacteria; order Caulobacterales; family Hyphomonadaceae; genus Henriciella. The sequence goes on along the minus strand of CP121341.1, from coordinate 1,769,172 downwards.
CAGCGTCCTGACTGAATTTGTCAGGACGCTCGCTTGCCGCCTGCGGACAAGACATCTACCAGCACTTCATGCCAGAATTACCTGAAGTCGAAACCGTCCGACGCGGCCTCTCCCCGGCCATGCAGGGCAAACGTATTGAGCGTCTCGAGGTCAATCGCACTGACTTGCGGTTTCCGTTTCCGGATCGGTTCCGCGAACGCGTTGAAGGCGCGCGCATCGTGCATATGGGGCGCAGGGCCAAGTTCCTCGTGACTGAGCTCTCGACCGAGGATGCCCTGATCATGCATCTTGGCATGTCAGGGCGCTTTACAGTTAACAATCGCGACACAGCTGACTTCCATCACGATCCAGGCACCAACCCGGCGCACGATCATGTCGTGTTTCATATGGAAGGCGGCGCGACTGTTACCTACAATGATCCGAGGCGCTTCGGCTTCATGGAGCTCTGGCCGCTCGCAGAGCTCGACACCTATCCTCGGGTTGAGCATCTCGGGCCGGAGCCGCTCTCAAATGGGTTCAGTTCTGCCTATTTGAACGAGGCGCTGGGCGAGAAAGCTGCGCCGATCAAGGCAGCGTTGCTGGATCAGGCAATTATTGCAGGCCTCGGCAATATTTATGTCTGTGAGGCGCTATTCAGATCCGGCATCAGTCCGCGCCGCAAAGCCCGTTCGGTGGCGGGAAAGCGGGCTGAGCGCCTGGCCCCTGCGATCAATGATGTGATTGCCGAAGCCATCGCGGCAGGCGGATCCTCCATTTCAGACTTTGCCAGCGCCAGCGGCGAACTCGGATACTTCCAGAAACATTTTCACGTCTATGATCGCGAAGGCGAGCCGTGCGATACGTGTGGAAGTGTCGTTCAGCGCATCGTCCAGTCCGGCAGATCGACCTTTTTTTGCGGAACGTGCCAGCGCTAGGTCTTACGCCCCGCGTTTTTTGCAGAACTTGCTCGCGTTCTTGCCGCGCATGGCGCGTTTGACGCAATTATAGTTGCGGCGTTGTCGCTTGCCGAGGCGGGTCACGGACGCCGCCAGAACAATCGCGATTAGAGAGGCGATCAAACCGTATTCAATCGCCGCAGCGCCGCTCTCAGACGACAACAGATCTCCGTCCTCTTCAACAAGAGGCGGTCGTCCAAAAAAAAGATCGCGGCGTGTATACATGTTTACGTCCCTTCTCAGGGATGTAGCTCAAATATGTTACAAAACCGCTACTCCAATCACGAACTATGCGTTGATTATGCGAGGGTTTTACGAGGGATTTACCCTCAATTGCCCCATAGACGCTGCCACCAATTCTTCTTCGGCTTCGGCTCGGAAACGCCCACAGAGCTGGCCGAAAAGCCGCCATCCGCCATTTTCTGTTTGATCTCTTCCAGCTCCCAACCCGTCAGTTTGGCGAGGCTCTCAGCTTCAGTGTCCCAACGTGAAACCAGTGTTTCGGCATACTGACCCGCTTCCTCGCATTGGCCATAGTCGCCGCGCCAAGGGTGGCGAAGGACATAGCGGCCCTGATAGTTTTCGCGGTCACCCGTGACCTGAAAGTTCAGATCTTCAGGAAAGCTCTCGCCGTCATAGCGAACATGCAAACGGGTCACGAACGCGTCGACCGGTTGCGGTCCAGGGCGAATGCCGGGGCGCGGCATCGGCTGGATGTCGTTTTGTGGACCTTCATCGAGCCACATCACGCCAAGCTCGCGCAGTTCAGATCGAGAGAGCGGATTAGCGGCGCATGGGTCGCACCAGGACATATCCCAGGCATATTCCATGAACACGGCCTTGCCGTTCTCTTTCTCGGTCTGGTGTTCGAACATGGCTTTATAAAACTCGCCGAACTCATCCTTCACGAAAATCGGAACATCCATGTTGGAGGGCAGTTTGACCGTTCTGTAGTTGGTCGTCTCAACCCGACCCTCGCGGGTGATCGCAAAGACGAAAAGCTCCTGTTTGCCTTCGGCGTTTACAGTGCCGAGGCGGATGGGAAGCATGAAATTGTCATCCTCATAGGCCACCTGGATCGGTCGCAGCATGGATGAACCGTCATGGCGTTCCAGGTTCACCTTGGCGACGAAGAATTTCATCCCGCGCTTGAGATAAGCGTCAACGACCTCTTCCGCACCATCCGGAATGCGATACTCATTCTGATTGAGCCAGGTGATCAGGCCATCACTCTCTTCGGCTGACAGGATGAGAATGTCATACTCGCCGACTTCGTATTCAGCTTCGATGGTGACGCCGAGATCTTCGGCCTCCTCCATCATCGCCGATTCCATCATTGGCTCAGGCGGAGCTGACATCGCCACCATATCCCGGCGATAGCGCATCTCGCACGGGTTCTCGTCATAGTATTCGACCAACCGAGGCGCCGTGTATTCATCCAGATGATCAACCAACGCCGGATTGGCGACGTTGATCTGCTCGCGCAAAGGAATGTCGACCACCGGGACGACCATGGCAAACTCATTGGCGTCGCCGCGATAGTCCGATGCCATCGTGATCACGGTGCGCTCATCATCGCGCACCAGCACCACTTTCGACGCGTCGTTAAACAGGTCGGTGTCGGCCTTGGCGACGTAGAAACCGCAAAACGCGGAGGCTGCTGGCGCGCTAAGCGCGAACGATGTGAGGCCGAGGGCGCAAGCCCCCGCGAGATGTTTCAGGGCCATTCGAGGTTTCCTTTTTGGAGGTCCATTCAAACCGTCGTGCGGGCAGCACGCGATCCAAAACAGGTGAGAGAAGCGCCAGCCCCGCCAGGGCGTACAGCATGGCGCCGCGAATATGATGCTCCCAGCTGAGCCACGCAGCGAGCGCAGCGACGACGAAAGCAAACAGGATCCGGGCGATCCGGGAATCCGGTGTCGATCGGGGATCGGTAATCATGAAGAAGGCAAAGACCAGCAATGCCCCTGATTGCAATTGATGCATCGGGATCGCCATGGGATCACCGAGATAGAAGGCGCGTCCGAACAGCATCGCCGCGAAGCCAACCAGGAACCCAAGCGCGATATCGAGCCGTTTAGCGCTGGACAGCACCAGCGCCGCAAATCCGATTGCAAAAGCAGCGAAGATCGGCGCCTGTCCCCACTGTCCCGGAGAGACCCAGGCGGCTGAGCCGCCAATCAGGCTGACCGTTACGATGCCGATACAGGCCGGATTAAAGATGTGCTTGCCGCGATACCGAACCAGAAACTTGGCAGAGATCGCGATGAATCCCGCTGCGAGCCAGAACCATAAGGAATTCGCGCGCAGAAGAATCGACAAGGAAAGCGAGGTAATCAGAGCCGACTTCCATTGGAAATCAGCCAGCCAGCCAACCGCGCCTGCTTCCAGGCTCGAGCCGCGCCAGTAGGATCCAGACGTCGCCCGGCGTTCCTCCTTGCGCGCATTCACCCAGACCGTTCCGATCAGCTGCGCTGACATCGCCCCGATGATCGCTGCGATCAGCGCGAACGGCCTCGCGGAGAAGTCGCTTGTGAAGAATGAAATGCAAAACAGGCCGGACAAAGCCAGGATCTGCCAATGTCTGGCGTCCCGATTGATGGCCTTAAACAGCCGCATCGCGTTCGTCCTCACTCCCATACCGCGTAGAAAACACACCAAATGCGGGCGAAATAGGGCATACAATTTACAGTTCCGCGACACCTCTGCGCATGGCTCTTTAATAGATCTCTGCTTAGATGCGGCTCATGAGCGAGCAAGATACCGTTTCATTCGGCTTTGAGCAGGTCACCCCGGACGAGAAAGTCGACCGGGTGAAAGGCGTGTTCCGCTCCGTCGCATCGAAATATGACGTGATGAATGATTTCATGTCTGCAGGCGTCCATCGACTGTGGAAACACGATACGATGAACCGCTTGAACCCGCAGCCGGGCGAGCGCCATCTTGATGTCGCAGGAGGCACTGGGGAACTCGCCCGCGCCTTCCTGAAACTCGCCGATGAAGCCGGCAAGCGCCGCGGAGACCGACGCATTACAACGGCGATTGTGTGCGACATCAATGATGCGATGCTGGAAGCGGGTAAGGCCCGCGGCGATAATGCCGAGTGGGAAGGGCGCCTCGATTGGGTTTGCGCCGATGGATCTGCGCTGCCCTACCCCGATCGCAGCTTCGATGCGTTGACCATTAGCTTCGGTATTCGCAACTTTGCCGACCGCGTTGCTGGCCTGCGCGAGTTTATGCGCGTCCTCAAGCCGGGCGGGCGCCTCGCTGTCCTGGAGTTCAGCCAGATGACCGCGCCGATGCTGCAGAAGGCCTATGATGCCTACAGTTTCAATGTGATCCCGGAAGTTGGAAAAATCGTCACCGGCGACCGGGACAGCTATCAGTATCTGGTCGAAAGCATTCGCCAGTTCCCGGATCAGGATACATTCAAGGCGGAGATCGAATCGGCTGGCTTCTCAAATGTCTCGGTGACCAATTTCTCCGGTGGCATCGCTGCGCTGCACTTTGGTTGGGCGATCTGATCCATGTTTAAGGCGCTGGCAGACTATGGACGGCTTTTGCGTGCGGGTACGGCACTCGCGCGTCATGATGTGATCTTGCCCGGCGAATATCATTCCCGCCTGCCTTTCCCGGCCAAACTTGCGGGCAAGACGCTCCGCATTTTTGGCGGCGGCGCGAAGGGCCGGCCCGGCAAGCGGCTCGCCACAGCGCTCGAAAAGCTCGGACCCGCCTATATCAAGCTCGGTCAATTCCTGGCCACGCGGCCAGATGTGTTCGGGGTGGAGACGACCAGCGACCTGTCCCGCCTGAAAGATAAACTCCCCCCCTTCTCAATGAAGGCCGCAAACGCTGCCCTTGAAGACGAATTCGGGGAAGACGCGGCACGCCTGTTTCCCGATCTTTCCGATCCGATCGCCGCCGCATCGCTGGCTCAGGTCCACCGCATGCAGACCGAAGACGGCGCGAAAGCCGTCAAGATCCTTCGCCCAAAAGTCGAAATCCTGATCGACCGGGAACTCCGCGCGATGAAACGCGCCGCGCGCACCGTCGAACGCGTGAATATCGAGAGCCGTCGACTTGCTCCGGTTGCGTTCACCGAAACCGTTGCTGAGGCGATGGAAAAAGAACTCGATCTGCGGCTAGAGGCCGGCGGCGCGGATGAAATGCGCGAGCTGTCCTTCAAAGCAGGATACTACCATATCCCGGCTGTCGATTGGGAACGCTCAGGTAAGCGCGTGCTGACAACCGAGTGGGTGGACGGAAAGCCGTTGACCGATCCAGAAGCGGCTGAATCGCCCGGCATAGACCGTCCGACCCTCGCCAACACCGTCACGCGCGGCTTCCTCGACCATGCCATTCATCACGGCGTCTTTCACGCCGACATGCATGAAGGCAACATGATCGTGACGCCGGACGGCCGATTGGCCTTGGTGGATTTTGGGATTATCGGCCGCATCGGGATGGGCGAACGCCGGTTCCTGGCCGAGATCCTCTGGGGCTTTCTCAAACGCGATTATTACCGCGTCGCTGAGGTCCACTTCGAAGCGGGTTACGTTCCCCCCGACAAATCCGTCGGCGATTTTGCACAGGCGCTGCGCAGCGTTGGCGAACCGATCCATGGCAAGTCCGCAAGCGATGTATCCATGGGGCGGCTCTTGCTTCAGCTCCTCGACTTTACCCACACGTTCGGCATGCAGCTGCGTCCGGAACTGGTCCTGCTGCAAAAGACAATGGTGCAAGTCGAAGGCGTCGCGCGTGCGATCGATCCAGGACACGATATCTGGGCCGCTGCCGAGCCGGTCGTCAAAGACTGGATTACCCAGAACCTTGGTCCGGCGGGCGCTGCGAAACTGGTGGCTCAAAACGTCAAAGACGTCGCCGATCGCCTCAAGCGCCTCCCAGACGTGATGGATCAGTTCGAGGCGAAGCTGAATGCCCCGGACCCTGAACCGCTACCGAGAGAGCGGTTTGCACCCTGGTGGGGATGGATGGGTTTCTTCCTGGCGCTGGTCGCTGCGATCGTCGCCGTCGTCTATGCGCCCTGAGTTTCCGTTGGCAGGAAGATCACGAACCGGGTTCCGCTCGCGCTTGTTTCACCTAGCTCAAGATCCCCGCCCATCGCGCGCGCAAGATCGCGAGAGAGCGCGAGACCGAGCCCGGTCCCATCACGGCGCGTCGATCCCGCAAAAGGTTTGAATAGATTGGTTTTCGCGTGCTCCGGCAGGCCTGGTCCAGTATCGGCGACGCTGAGCACGGCCCCGTCAAACCCGATCGAGATCTCGCCTTTCCCGTCCATCGCTTCGGCCGCATTGCGAATGAGGTTGGCGCAGATGCGGTGCAAATGATCCGGATCTGCCTTCGCGCTTGCCTGCAGATCCACCTCATTGGCAAAAGTCACAGTCTCAAACGCCGCAAGCGCCTCGGCGGCGGCTTCTTCGGCGATGTCGAACAGTCTGACCGTCTGGATGTTGGAGTCCGGCACGGACGAGCGACCATATTTCAATGTGTCACTCGCGAGATTGATGGCCCGCTCGAGAGCTCTCTCGAGGCGCGGCAAACTCTTGGCCACCCGAGGGTCTTCAGACCGAGACAAGCTGTCGGAAACCAGCTGCGCCGTCGCCAGAGAGTTGCGCAGATCGTGATTGATCTTGGCCACAGCTTCACCGAGCTGCGCCAGGCGTTCTTGTTGGCGAAAGGCGTTCGAAACTGCCTCTTCCATATCTGAGAGCGCATTTTGTGCGCGGCCAATTTCATCGCTGCGCGGGGTCGGAGAAAGACGTCGTTGCCAGCTCCCAGGTTCATCCCTGATCTGCTCGACGGACTGGGTCACACGGCGGATCGGGCGAACGACGGTCAGGACCAGCATCAGATAGATGAGCCCGCCCGTGAACACCGAAATGATCAGCGACAAGACGAGAATATTTCGCCCATAATCCGTCAACTCACTTCGTAGACCGGACTCGTCGACGACGATTTCGATAACCCGGCCAGGCCGCGATCCGGCAGCGCGCAGGACGAGGAAGCGGTCTTTCGGTGCAAAGAAAGTTGAGAGCGTATCGCCAACCTCCGAGAAATCCGGAGTTTCATCGAACAGGACAATTTTGCGCGTACAGCAAATCTCCTCACCGGGATTGAGGATCATGTCCCGGCGCTCGTCATAGAGTTCAGCAACGGCCAGGACCATGGCGCTCTCAAGCAGGTCCTGCTCAAGCTCTTCGGACACCATACGGCTAGGCGCAGCCTCCAGGGCCAGGGCAGCGAGGCGGCCTGCTTCGATTTGATCTTTCAACCAGCTATTGCGGAAACTCGTCGCGCTCGGCACGAAGATAAGTGCCTCGACGACCAAAACACTCGCAATCGCAATGAGGAACAGCCGGAAGGACAGGCTCTCCCGCCAGCGCAGCTTACGCCTTGGCGCTCCGTTTTCCATCTCTGCAATCACCCCCGGCAACTAGCTTATGGAATGCGTTGCAGCAACCCAACGAGCGTGCGCGACGCTTTCCCGAATACAGTCGGTGTGAAATGCGCGCTCGCGGCACGCTTCACGATTTCCGACCGGGTCGGATATGGCGAGATGAAATTGGTCAGCGATTGCACGCCCAATTTGTTGGACATGCCATAGCCAACAATCTGGATGATATCGCCGGCACCATCGCCAACAATCGACGCGCCGAGGAGTTTGCCCTTGCGAATGATCAGCTTTGCTTCGCCGAGCGTTTTCCCTTCGGCGATGGCGCGGTCATTCTCATGGAAAGGGAAAGAAGACGTTGTGACGCCGTCACCATATTGCTCGCGGGCTTCGGCTTCGGTCAGACCGACTTGAGCCACTTCCGGCGCGACATAGGTAACGGACGGGAGCGGTAGGTCACTCGCTTTGCTGCCTTGTTTGAAGAGCGCGCGCCGCGTGAATACACTGGCATGCCATCCGGCCAGATGAGTGAACTGACCCTGCCCAGCAATATCACCGAGGGCCCAGACGCGCGGGTTCGATACAGATCTCAACTTGTCGCTCGCCTGGATGCCGCTTCGGTCATAGTCGACCCCGCCCGCTTCCAGATCGAGACCGTCCAGCATGGCACGGCGACCAACCGCGACCAGCAAATGTGTACCCGCCACGGTCGCCGTGCCGTCTTCACTTTCCGTTTCCACGGACACCGCACCGTCACGTCCAGTGACTTTAACGGCCTTATGGCCCTCCAGAATCGCAACGCCCTCTTCGCGAATGGCGTCGACCGCGATCTTTGCATGGTCTGAATCAGCGCGTGCCATGGCGCGGCCCATTTCGATGACGGTGACTTCTGAGCCGAGGCGATGGAAGGCCTGCGCCATCTCCATACCGATTGGGCCGCCGCCGAGAATAATCAGATGCTTTGGCTGCTCAGGCAGCGAAAAAACTGTTTCATTGGTAATGAAGGGCGTTTCACTCAAACCCGGGATGGGCGGAACGAAAGCGGTCGAACCGGTGGCCACAATGATCCGGCGCGCAGTTGCTTCCGTCGTTGCCGAAATCACGGTTTTGCGGTCCTGGAACTTGGCATGCTCGCGAATAACCGTAACGCCGAGGCCCTCGAAACGCTCCTGACTGTCGACGGGTGCAATTGTATCGATTGCCTTTTGAACGTGCGCTTTGACCTGTTCCCAATTCACGTTGGGTTCGGAAACGCTGACGCCGAACTTCGCGCTTTCACGAGCCGACTGGGCGTATTTCGCCGTTGTCAGCAGAGCTTTCGAAGGAACGCAACCATAATTCAGGCAGTCGCCACCCATTTCGGCTTTCTCATAGAGAATGACATTGAGCCCGAGCATTGCAGCGCCAGCGGCTGCAGACAGTCCGCCTGATCCGCCGCCAATCACGATGAGGTCGGCTTTGAGCTTGCGTTTGGTGCCGGTTGTATCTGGAGCTGCGGTCATAGGTCTTGTCTCCATGGGCTCGGTTTCTACCACGCGTGCGGTGGGCGTTGCTATTGTATCTGACACCTAGGCCTCCACAGGGTCGGCCTTGCGACCGGTGATTTTCTTATACGCCACCGGGATCAGCGACACGACGCCGAGGGCTGCGAGCGCCGGTAGCATGTTCTTGGCGATAATGCCGAGGTTTGGATCTTCTCCAGCGGCAAAGGTCGCTCCAAGGCCTGATCCGACCCATGTATAGGCGACCACACCCGGAATGATGCCCACAGCCGTTGTGATCAGATACTCACGATACTTTGCCCCGAGAAGTGCTGGCGCGATGTTCGCCACCGGGAACGGAACGACTGGCAACAAGCGCAAGGCAAACATGTAAGAGAATGGATTCTCGTTGAAGCCCGCTTCCATCTTGGTCATGAACGGTCCGGCGCGGTCACGCAGCGCACTGCCAATCGATGTTTTGGCCGCAAAGAAGAGGAGGCTCGCACCGAGCGTGGCGCCAGCAATGGTTGCCAAAGAGCCTCCCACAAGACCGAACAGGAAACCGCCCGCAATTGTAATCCACAGCGCACCAGGGATCATGAACAGTGTAGCGGCGGCATAGACCGCGATGAAGATGGCCAGCGCCAATACGAGATTGTTGGCGACAAATCCCTGCAGCACTTCTTGCTGTTCACGCAATGTGTCGAGCGACAGATACTGGAACAATCCCAGCTGCCATGCGCCAACCATCACGGCTGCAATCAAATAGACAGGCCACAGCTTGATCCAGATCGGGCTTTGCTTTGTTTCGGCCGTATCCGTCATGTTCTTTTTCCTTCTCTCACGCAGAACCGTTTATGAGCCTGTGGTTGGCTCAACATCGTTCAGCGCCCAATCGTATTCATGTTTCGTGATTCTGCGCTTCGCTTCGATCTGCGCGGCCAGTTCAGGCTCTGCATGTTCCAACAGGTGATCGATGACGCCATCATTGGATCCACCAAAGTCTTCGCGGAACCATTTGTAGATGGTTGAGACCTGTAGTGTTCCATTGCGGCGCACGGTGACGCCGCGTGGATCGTTCACGTATTCGCGGGCCGCGCGGTCTAGGTCCTCGTCCAGCGTTTCGGCGAACCAGGCATCGGTTTGAATGTTCGGGCAGCTATACGCCGCGCAATTGATCGCATAGTGCACGCGCGGGTCATCCCACTCGACACGCAGGATCTCGTGCTCAATAGCGTCGAGCGAACGCTCTTCGCCGTCAATCGTTGTGAAAACGCGCTTCCAGGGGCCGACAATGTATCCAGACCGGATCGATTTTGTCGGATAACGGCCAATAATGTGCTTCACGGTGAGCGCATTGTAGACATTTGAATAGGCCGCGAACTGCTCCGGCTCGGTCAAGGTATCAAAATCGAGGTCAGCGAAGGCATCGAGGTAGGTATCGAGCTTGGCAACATCGTCGACATTGCTTTTGAGCGCACCATAGTCGAACCGGTTCACGCCGTCCTCATGCTCGCTGACATAGGTGCCGAGCAGGTCGTCCCAGGGCTTGTGCAGATCGGTATCATCCGCTGCAGCGGATCCAGCAGCCAACGTCATGGTCATTGCTCCAGCAGTAAGTAATGTGCGTAGCATATTTTCGTCATCCCGATATAGCTTTGTTCGGGTCCGATATATTTGGCAGGCGCCTGACTTGCACGACACAGTCCGGTCGCGATACATCACTCATCCGTGAACTCATCCGGGCGTGTATTTGTCCTGCAAATCCTGCGGGATTTCCCTTGACCTCGCCAATCCAGAGCCGTATTAGCCCCGCTTTCGAGTTCAACACCTTTCTATTGAGGCGAGACGCCCATGAAACGCACATTTCAGCCAAGCCGCCTGAAGCGCGCCCGTACCCACGGCTTCCGCTTGCGTATGGCAACCAAGAACGGCCGCAAGGTCCTGGCCCGCCGCCGTGCAAAAGGCCGCAAGGTTCTGTCTGCTTAGGACTGAACCGCCAAGGGTTTCCCATGGCAAACAAAGACACATCCGAAACTGGGGTCGTTCGTCTCAAGACACGGCCCCAGTTTCTTTTTGTTCGGGGCGGTCATTCCGAGCGACGCAAGTCAGTCGTCGTGCAGGCCCGCTGCCGCAAAGACTCTGACCAGCTCGGCGCCGGTTTCACCGCGACAAAGAAGATCGGAAACGCTGTTGTGCGAAGCCGGGCGAAACGCCGCCTTCGCGAAGCGGCGAACGAACTTCTACCTCTTCACGGATTGCCCGGCGCTGACTATGTGTTCATTGCTCGAATGGATACTGCGACGATTGGCTGGCAGCGCCTGCTTGACGATATGGAAAGCGCGCTGATAAGCCTCGCCGAACAAGTCTCAGCGGGGACAGGGTCAGCCTGACCCCTCTTTTTATATTTGCAGGATACGATCTGCCCATGTTGCCCAATCAACAAAACGGTATGGACCCTCAGGACCAGCGCAATTTTATCATCGCCATGGCGCTGATGATTGTCTTTGTGTTTGGCTATCAGGCCTTCGTCCTGGACCCCGCCGCCAAGCGCGCGGCTGAGCAGAGAGAGGCCGCTGCCTTAGAGGCCGGAATTACCGAAACGGTGGATTCGACACTGCCTGGAACCGATGCAGTCGCCCCAATCACACCTAGCGTACCAGAATCGATCGAAGCCGCGCTTACCACAACCGACCGGATTTCCTTCGACATGAACCGGGTCGATGGATCGGTCCTGCTCAAGACCTCCGAGATCGATGATCTCAACCTGAAAGACCACTACAAGACCGTGGAGCGCGAAGAAGAGCTGCGCCTGCTGCGTCCGCGCACCACGCTGGAAGGCAAGACAAGCGGGTATTCAGCGACCTGGAACTGGAGCGTTCTGAACGATGCCGACCCGCAAAACCCGACCTATTTTCAGGTGTTGCGCCCGGAAGACTCGTGGGCTGCGTCCACCGACGCCATCACCAATGGTGAGACGGTTACGCTGACCTTTGAACGCGGCGGTCTTGCGCTTGAACGAGTGATCTCGATTGATGACGATTACATGTTCACCTTCCAGGACAAGATCACCAACACGTCTGCTCGCAATTTTACGCTAAGCCCGAACGGGTATGTCCGTCGTTACGGCGCGTGGAAGGACTTCCTCGAAGAAACCGACCCGGGCTCGTCTCGCAAGATGGGCTTGGCGCACCAGGGCCTGATCGGCGTATTCGATAACAGCCTGACCCTGCGCAACTATAAGAACCTTTCCAAGAACAAGGGCATCAAGGACGCGGACCAGACCGGGTTCCGGGCTGCCGAAGAAGGTGGCTGGATCGGGTTGACCGATATGTACTGGATGGCCGCCCTCATCCCGGAACAAGGCCGAACCTGGCGCTCCCGCGTTGAGCAGAAGGAAAACCTCCTGGAACTCGTTGTCGACGCCCAGGACGTGCAGATCCCAGCAGGCCAGTCGATTACGATTACCAACCAGATCTTTGCAGGCGCCAAGGAATACAATGTCGTTCGCGATTACAAAGCTGACGGCGTTCCGCGCTTCGATGACTCCATCGATTGGGGAAACATCCTCTATTATATCACCCGCCCCTTCTTCGCGCTGCTGAACTGGCTCAAGACACAGATTGGGTCGTTTGGCTGGGCCATTCTGGCGCTGACCGTGATTGTCCGTGCGCCGCTCATCCCGCTCTACAATCAGAGCTACAAGTCGATGGCCAAAATGAAGAAGCTGGCCGAGCCTATGAAAGAGATCCAGGAGCGGTTCAAGGCTGACCCTCAACGTCGCCAGCAAGAAGTCATGAAGCTGTATCAGCGCGAGAAGGCCAATCCTCTGGCTGGCTGTATCCCGATCCTGTTTACGATCCCGGTTTTCTTCGCGCTCTATAAAACGCTCTATGTGACGATCGAGATGCGCCATACCGCATTCTGGTTCATCGGAGACTTATCTGCACCGGACCCGACCGCTATCGGTAACTTGTTCGGATTGCTGCCCTGGGCCGCGGCCGACGTTAAGGCAATCCCTCTGCTTGGGTTCGTCATCGGAATTGGCATCCTGCCAATCCTGTACGGCGTCACCATGGCGGCTATTCAGGCGCTGTCGCCTCCGCCACCAGACCCGACCCAGCGCACGATCATGATGGCGCTGCCTTTTGTCTTCATGTTCGTCTTTGGCGGATTTGCAGCCGGCCTCGTGCTCTACTGGGTGTGGTCAAACGCTCTGTCTTTGTTGCAGCAATATTTCATCATGCGGAGGAACGGCGTCGAGACGCAGTTCGACAAGCTGATAAAGCGATTAATCGGGCGGGGCTCATCAACCCCGGCAGAATAGATGGCTGACGCGCCGACATTTTCCGAAGAGACGCTGGAAGCCGGCCGGAAGCTTTGCGTCGGCCCGGTCGAGTTCGTCCTCGGTGCGGCCAGCCTCGTCCAACTCCCAGAAGGGAACCGGCCCGAGATCGCGTTTGCAGGGCGGTCCAATGTCGGCAAGTCTTCTCTCATCAATGCCGTCCTCAACCGCAAGAATCTGGCACGGTCATCGGCGGAGCCGGGGAAAACGCGGGAGCTCAATTATTTTGATGTTGGCCCTGGCAAGCTCTGGCTCGTGGATTTGCCAGGATTTGGCTACGCAAAGGTCTCGCGCGATCAGCAGGCCAAATGGGTTCAACTAACCAAGCGCTATCTGCGTGGACGGGCCAATCTGCGCCGCGTGTTTCTGCTCGTAGATAGCCGCCGCGGTCTGATGGATACCGATCTGGAGACCATGGCGATGCTCGACACGGCCGCCGTCAATTACCAGATTGTGCTGACCAAGGCTGATAAGATCAAAAAGACCGAACTCGACGCCGTGACGGCCAAGATTGAGGCAAAGCTCAAGAAAAACCCCGCGGCGCACCCGATCCCGCGTGTAACGTCGTCCGAGAAGGGCTACGGTATCGCAGAGCTGAGGGCCGAAATCGGGCAATTTGTGGAGAGCTGACATGACGATCGAAATTCAGAGCGCCGACTTGGGTACGCCTGAATTTGCCGCGCTGATCGACACGCACGCGACCCTCATGTTGAGCCTTTCACCCCCCGGGAGTTGCCATTTCCTGCCTATGGACAGTCTCAAACGCCCAGACGTAACGGTCTGGGAAATGCGAGACTGGGGACAGGAAGATGGCGAAACCCTGGTCGGATGCGGCGCCCTGCAGCAACTGTCCGACACTCACGGTGAGGTAAAATCCATGCACACGCTGGCGCGCTATCGCGGGGCGGGCCTCGGGCGCAAAATGCTGGAGCACGTGATTGCCGTAGCCAAGGAGCGCGGCTATGACCGTCTCAGTCTGGAGACGGGCAGTATGGATGGGTTCAAACCCTCACGCATGCTGTATCGCAGCTTTGAATTTGAGATCTGTCCACCATTCGGAGACTATGTCGAAGATCCACACAGCGTGTTCATGACCCGAACGCTTTGAATCGCAGCGCTAAAACGTTTCCAATCCACTCCAAATCCAGCTAAGAGCCTGCGCCATGACTGACGCACCTTTGCCTCCTGCCCAATTGACGGCCGAAACGCTGTCTGAAGCCCTGCCTTACATTCAGCGCTATGCCGGCCGCACCGTGGTGATCAAATATGGCGGCCACGCCATGGTGGATGAGGCGCTATCAGAAGCGTTTGCCCGCGATGTCGTCTTACTCAAGCACCTTGGCGCCAATCCAGTTGTCGTGCATGGCGGCGGACCACAAATCGCCAACTTGCTCGAACGGCTAGGGATCCAGTCCGAGTTTCGAGATGGTTTGCGCGTCACGGATGACGCTACGATGGAAGCGGTTGAAATGGTGCTCTCGGGCCCGATCAACAAATCCATCGTGCGCGCGATCAACGCCGCCGGCGGCAAGGCCGTCGGCCTATCTGGCGCAGATGGCGACCTGATGCGGGTCAGCAAAGCGACGCGCACGACCCGCGATGCATCCAGCGAGATCGAGAAAGTTGTCGATCTCGGCTATGTGGGCGAACCTGAAAAAATTGACATCTCGGTGCTGGGCGCCCTGATGGATAGCGAAAAGGCCATCATTCCGGTCATCGCACCTGTCGGTGTTGGGGAGGATGGACGGCGTTACAATGTCAATGCTGATACCGCGGCGGGGGCTGTGGCGGCGGCTCTTCAGGCCAAACGTCTGCTGCTGCTCACGGATGTTGCGGGCGTCCTCGATAAGCAGGGAAAGCTGATACGTGAAATCCGGCGCGACCAAGTTGACAGCCTGATGGAAGATGGCACGATCTCAGGCGGGATGATTCCGAAGCTTGAAACGGCGGCAAAAGCCGTCAACATGGGCGTTGGCGGGGCAGTAATTCTCGATGGACGTGCCAAGCACGCCCTTCTCATGGAGCTGTTCACAGAACATGGCGCAGGTACCTTTGTTTACTAAGATATTCCTCGGAATTTTCGCGATCGCGTTAACCAGTGTTTTACCCGTCACCGCTTCCGCGCAGGCAAATTCTGACGGGTGGGAAGTCTGCAACGAGACCAGTTACATCATCGAAGCCGCCACCGGCCGATATGAAGGTCAGGGCGTGGTGGTTCAGGGCTGGAAACGCCTGCGCCCCGGGGCTTGCGAAAAGGTCATAGAGGGCGCGCTGCAGCCCGGTATACATTACCTGTTCGGTCGCTCCTCGACGGCGCATCGTGGCGGCCGTAAAGTCTGGGCTGGCAAGAGCAATCTCTGCATTGATCCAACCGGGAGCTTCGCGGTCGAGAACATCCCAAACTGTTCCGTTATGGGCCTTGAGTCGCGCGAGTTTCGACCTGTCCTGATTGAGAGCTCGAAACGCTGGCGCACCAGTTTCACCGAAACCGACAAACGTAATCTCGAGCAGGCGAGCGCCGCGGGCGTACAGCGTCTGCTCGACAATGCCGGGGTCTATTCCGGCCGGATCGATGGCTATCTAGGTCGCAAGACGAGAGCGGCAATCGGAGACTTCCTCACATCCAAGGGGCTCGACGCGAATACTTCGGACGCCGACCTGATGGACATCTTGGAGCAGACTGCGATGGAGCGCGCCCGGAATGTCGGCCTGACGTTCTGCAATCGCACCAACAAACGGATCTGGAGCGCAATGGCCCGCCGCCGCGGCGAAGGATGGGAGAGCCGGGGCTGGTGGCTCCTCGAGGCAGGTGGCTGCGCGCGCGTCATAGATGAACCGCTCTTGCAAGCAGGCCTGTTCGCATACGCGGAGATGGAAACCGGAGATGGCGAAATCCGCACCCTGACCAAAGGCAGCGACACGTTCTGTGTCTCGAAAGGCAAGTTTGCCATTACCGGACGCGAAGCTTGCGAGGAAGCGGCCTACCGGGCGGGCCGTTTTGTAGCGACACCTGCACCGGTCAATCGCAAACTCGTGTTTGAGTTTTTCGAACGCGACTTCGGGGACCCGATTGATGCCAGCTGACGGCGAGCGAACGGCGTCAACGCTTATCAATCGGCAAGTCTGGGTCTTCGACCTCGACAACACGCTCTATCCAGCTGAATGCGATCTGTTCGCCGAGATCGACCAGCGCATGACGGATTTTGTCGCGCGATTCCTGCGGCTGCCCCGCGAAGAAGCCCGGGCGACCCAGAAACGCTATTATGCAGAGCATGGCACAACGCTGAACGGATTGATGTCCATGCATGGGATGGAGCCGGACGAGTTCCTTGCCCACGTGCATGAAATTGACCTGACCCCCCTGCCCCGCACGCCGGACCTGGCGGAGGCCATTCGGGCGCTGCCAGGCCGAAAGTTCGTGTACACCAATGGATCACGCGGCCATGCCCGGCGGGTCACCGATTATATGGGTCTCGGTGACGTGTTTGACGGGCAGTTTGCGATCGAGGACAGCCACTTCAAACCCAAGCCGAACCTGTCATCCTATCAAGCGTTCAATCGCCTGTTCGGCATTGCTCCGGATGAAGCGGTGTTTTTTGAAGACCTCGCCCGTAACCTCGCCCCGGCACATGGCATGGGGTACGCCACGGTCCTGGTGCAATCAGACAAGGATTGGAGCCATGAGCCTGCGGCAGCCCGTCCCGCTGGAATAGGGGATGACCTGCCCCCACATATCGACTATGTGACGCGCGACCTCACCGAGTTCCTGCGTTCGATCAACGCCTGAACGACGACTAGAAAGACGATAAGACGATGCCTGACCGCTTAGCCGCTCTCATCAATGCTGCCTGGGAAGACCGCTCTAACCTGAACACAGAGACCCAGGGTGAAATCCGCGAGGCTGTGGAAGCCTCCCTATCTCTCCTCGATAGCGGCGAAGTTCGCGTCGCAGCGCCTGATGGCAATGGCGGCTGGACGGTGAATGAATGGCTCAAGAAGGCTGTACTGCTGTCATTCCGCCTGAACGAGAATGTCTTGATGGATGGCGGCCCCGGACACAGAGGTACCTGGTGGGACAAGGTACCGAGCAAGTTTGAAGGCTGGGGCGCCGCTGAATTTGAGGCAGCTGGCTTCCGCGCTGTTCCTCCGGCCACTGTTCGTCGCGGGTCGTACATCGCGCCGGGCGCCGTGCTGATGCCGTCCTTTGTGAATATCGGCGCCTATGTCGATTCCGGAACCATGGTGGATACCTGGGCAACCGTTGGATCGTGCGCGCAAATCGGCAAGAACGTCCACATTTCGGGCGGTGCTGGCATTGGCGGCGTTCTCGAGCCATTGCAAGCCAGCCCGGTTATTATCGAGGATAATTGCTTCATTGGCGCCCGCGCCGAAGTCGCTGAAGGCGTGATCGTGCGCGAAGGATCGGTGCTCGCCATGGGCGTGTTCCTGTCGCAATCGACCAAAATCGTGGATCGCCAGACTGGTGAAGTTCGCTTGGGAGAAGTCCCGCCCTATTCAGTGGTCGTTCCCGGCAGCTTGCCTGGACCGAATGGCGGCCCCGCGCTCGCGGCGGCCATCATCATCAAGACCGTAGATGAGCGAACCCGCTCTAAAACAGGCATAAACGAGCTTTTGCGCGATTAACCATGCCTTCGATGACAGAGACGTCATCGGAACAAGGCTTGCATTCACAAGTTTATCCATCGATTTATTGCTGATGGGGCTCGATTTGCAGAAAATGCTCGTTATACTGGGCACTTAATAAACGGAGTTCTCCGTGACGATAAAAATCGCAGGACGGCATATGGATGTAGGAGACGCGCTCAGCGAGCGTATTTCCGATGGTCTGGAAGCCGCTGTCACCAAATACTTTGATCGTAGTTTTGATGCCAATGTGACCGTGGAAAAACGCGGGCATGAGGTCATCACTGATTGCAATGTGCACCTTCCTTCCGGGATTGTGCTGCAATCAACCGGGTCGGCAACCGATCCGTACTCCTCGCTGGAGGAATCGCTCGAAAAGATGGAAAAAACGGGTGCGTCGTTATCATCGACGTCTCAAGGATCACCACAAAAGGTCCCCAATGCCGAGCGAGCCGGCAAACGCTTTCATCATTAAAGGAAGCGATGAAGAAACGCCCGAGTATAAGGGTGAAGCGCCTCTGATTGTTGCTGAATCCGCATCGGACGTGAAAACCATGTCCGTTTCGGAAGCTGTAATGCAGCTGGAACTGTCAGATACCCCTGCCGTACTGTTTCGAAATGTGAAACACAGCGGCCTGAATATGGTGTACCGCCGCGAAGACGGCAATATCGGGTGGGTTGATCCGGCGGGACATTCCGCCACCGGTTGAACCGATAGGTCAGAGTAAAAATGGCAAACGATCTTTCAAGCCTCCTTTCGGAGGGTGTAATTCTTGGTTCTCAAGCAAGCGAAAGCCGCAAACAAATCTTGCGCACGCTTGCCGCAGCTATTGGCGAGAAAACCGGAATCGACGGCCGCGATATTTTTGACGCCGTTATCGAGCGTGAAAACCTCGGGTCTACCAGCGTTGGTGAAGGCGTCGCGATTCCGCATGCGCGCATTCCGGCGCTCAGCAAACCCGTTGGAGCCTTCGTGAAGCTTGAACAGGGTGTAGATTTCGACGCGATTGATGCCCGGCCTTGCGACCTGATCTTCATGTTGCTCGCTCCAAACGCATCGGGCGCCGACCATTTGCGCGCTCTGGCACAGGTCAGCCGCACCTTCCGCAATGCCGAATTGCGCGCAGCATTGCGCGATACGGATGATCTTGATGCGATTGAGCGCCTGCTCTGCCCGCAAACCGCGGACGCCGCGGCTTAACTTCATCGTGACTGGCCAGCTCGGCTGATGGGCGTATATCTCTTTCCAGATCAAGGAGAGAGTCATGAGAATAGCCCCCAGCCTGCTCGCGATCAGCGTGGCGCTGAGCCCCGCCGCTTTTGCACACAACACGCACATTCATTTCACTCAGCAAGCCCAACCCGTACCGGTGACGACGACCGATCTCGGCGACGGGCTGTACATGCTGCAGGGCCGAGGCGGTAATATCGGCGTCCTCGCCGGAGACGACGGGGTCTTCGTCATCGACAGCCAGTATGCCGATATGGCGCCTGGAATCCTCAGCGCGATCAACGAAATTGCCGGCGAGAAACCGCGCTATCTGGTCAACACGCACTGGCATGGCGATCACACAGGCGGAAACGCGATCATCGGCGAGACAGGCACGACGATCATTGCCCATAATGGCGTAAGAGACCGCGTAACCGTGGATGTCACTCGCGACTTCTTTGGTCAGGAGTCGACGACGCCTGCTGCACCAGAAGCCGCCTGGCCCGTGATCACGTTTAATGATGAGATGACGCTGTATCTAAACGGTCAAACCGTGCGCCTCATTCACGCACCAGACGCGCATACGGATGGCGACACGTTCATCTATTTCGAAGAAGCCAACGTGCTGCACACCGGCGATTTGATGTTCAATGGCATGTTTCCATTCGTCGACATCACTTCTGGTGGCTCGTTCACAGGATTTGTCGCAGCGTCGCAAGCCATGGCCGATACAATCGACGATGAGACTCGCATCATCCCCGGGCATGGTGCGCTGGGTAGCAAAGCCGATATCGGTTTGACCCTGGAGATGCTGGACGGCGTGATGAGCGCTGTTCAGGCCGAGATTGATGCCGGGAAAGACATTGATGCGGTTCTGGAAGCTGCGCCGCTTACGCCTTGGGTGGATGACTGGGCAACCGGCTTCATGACCGAGCCACGCTTCACCCGCCTGGTCTATGCCGATCTAACCAAACCAGCTGAGTAGAGCTTAGTTCTCGCCGTCCGGGCGGTTCTCACCCATGCGAGGATCGCCCGCCGGTATAATCTCTTCTTCGTCAAGCGCGCTCCACTCAACTTCCAGCATGAAGGCGCGAACGTCTGCGATCGATTGTTCCACCGCTTCTTCCTGCGGCAGATGCCCGACCCCATCATAAATGACCTGAGTGGATCCTTCGATGGCATCGGCGAATTTTTGCGCGCTCGATACCGGTACCAGATTGTCATCCCGGCCCCACATGATCAGGGTTGGGACCTTGATCGCGCTCAACTTCTCAGTGGTTGCTTCGACTCGCTCTCCCGCCATGATGCCGAGCAGAGTTTCCCGGTGGCCCGGGGCACGTGACAAAGCAACATAACGCTCGACCAACTCATCCGTGACGAAGCTCTGATCGGCATAGGAATCCTCCAGGCCAGAGCGCGTCAGCGAGGTCATGTCGAGATCCTTCATCACCGCACGGGCGACAGGGTTGGCGAGCAATCGGAAGATAAACGGGCTGTTTTCGTTGTCTTCTGCCGTTTCACGCCAGCCTGAGGCATCCACCAGGATCAGGCCTTCCAGCGTCTCCGGGTAGGACAGTGCATAGGACCAGGCTGTGTTGCCGCCCATCGAGTTCCCGGCGAGCGTGAACCGCTCGACGCCCAGGTCCTGCGTCACCTCGTGCACAACAGCGGTAAATCGTTCGATATTTGGCTGTATTGGGTCGTCAGCGCGGGTCAGGCCGTGGCCCGGCAGGTCTAGCGTGATCACCCGGAAATCGACTTCGAGATTTGTCTTCCATGCGTCCCATGTGTGGAGCGAAGATGAGAACCCATGGACCAGTACAATGGCCGAGCGGTCTTGTGGACCGGTATCCGTGTAATGGACCTTAAGCCCATCATCGAGCGTCATGAATTGCGTATCAGGGGTGGAGTAGATGGTTTCCAGCGTATCGTATGGAATGTCCGCACGCCGAAGCGCCAGCCAGCCGGCGGCCAGCACGGCAACGATGGTTAGAATAACGGCGAGCGTTCTGCGTAACATCCGAGTACTCCACAAACCTTACTGTCGTAAAACCGTCAAAAATTAACCCTGTCAAAGGAAAGATTCACTGCCCGCAGACAGAACAGTCCGGGTTCGGACGAAGCTTCAGAACGCGGTTTTCGCCACGAAGCCCGTCGATAATGAGCAATCGTCCAATCAGCGCGTCGCCGGACCCGACAACAAGTTTTAAAGCCTCCAGCGCCATGTTGGCACCAACCATGCCGGTCAACGCCCCAACAACGCCCACCTCATCGCACGCCTCCGCCTCAGGCGGCAGCTCTGGCACGAAGCACTGATAACAGGGCGCATCGGGCACAACCCCAGACGCATAGACCGCTACCTGCCCGCTCCAACGGCTGGCCGCGCCGGAGACAAGATAGCGACCGCTCTCATGCGCGGCCCGATTGAGCAGGAACCGGGTCTCGAAGTTGTCGGTCGCATCAATCAACAGATCGCCGCTGGCCGTTTCGGCCTCTGAGAAGCGGGCCTCGCGGACAATCGAGGAGACATCTGGATTAAGCGCCATTAGGCGCTCGCTCAGGAGCTGCGCTTTGCTACGGCCGATATCCGCATCGGCAAACTGGATCTGACGCTGCAAGTTGGAGCGATCGACGGTATCATCGTCCCAGACCTCAATCTCGCCCACGCCCGCTGCCGCGAGATAGAGTGCGCAGGGTCCGCCAAGAGCGCCCGCACCGACAATCGAAACTTTCGCAGCGCGGAGTTTAGCAATGCCGGGCCCACCGATTTCCTTCAACAGGATATGGCGTTTGTGGCGTTCAATCTGATCGGAAGACAGGCTCATATAGGCTATCTATCGTCCCAGATGAATTGTGGCGAGCCCATATTCATCTCGCCAAAATTCGTCACGCCCTTGTCTTAATTGATCAAATGCCTGCCATAAGTCCTTACTAAAAGGTTAACAGGATAATAGGGTCTGAGTTTGGGAGGTAGGCTGATGAATGACCACGCACAAAATGCGTCCGGCGCTCTGACAGATGAAGACATTGTCGACCTTACCAGTCGACCCAGCGACGCCTTCAACGAAGTCGTCGTGCAGGCGGACTATACGACGCGCGCGGCGCTTAGTTTCTATCGATTCAGACAGCTCGGCGGCGACTATCATTTGCCGACCCGAAAAAGGAAACGCAAACAAGAAAGCTCTGAAAGCGTCGACAATGAAACCGATCAAGGACTACGCCATCCAAAACTGAGATTAGGACAAACCACGGGTCGCGGCGTCCACTACATTTCGAGTCATCCGAAAGTGCCATTGTTCCAATTGTCGATCATCGCCCTGATGATCATCTTTGAGAGCGCGGCCAACGCCTATTTCTTTGCCAAACAGAGCGAATTCGGCCTAGCGGGCGGCATTTTCCAGGCAGCGGCTGTTTCGCTAGCTAACGTTGCCACAAGTTTTTTCCTAATCGGATATTGGGGTCTACGTCATATTTCCATGCCTTGGGACTCCGATAATCTGAGAAGCCGTAGAAACCTCTATATTGTCATGGGCGTGGTCGCGATTCTGGTCGGCCTGGCTTTGGTCTTCCTGGTTAATCTGTCTGCCGCGCATTACCGCAACATTCTGGATTTGGAAGCATTGGGAAAGAGCTTTCCCGAAGGCTTGCCAACCAAGAGCTGGTCACCCTTTTTCCTCATCGACAAAGATGTCTGCTCGACCATTCTTAACTCGGACCTGGGATCAACCATCGGCGCTGCTGCGACCAACGCTATGTGCCGACCGGCCGCCCTGCACTCTCTCGACGCTATGGTGCTGCTAGCGCTCGGATTGTCGATTGCGGCGTTTGCCGCGTTCGAAGGGCGCCGACTTGATTCGCCCTTCCCGGGCTTTAGTGATGCCGCGCGCAGCCTTGAAAGCGCTCGCAGTGACCTTCGCGACGCCCTCTATATGTTCGAAGATAGCTATGAGGACATCAAGGAAGAAGTGGTCGAGGTCAAAGGCAGCGATCTGACTCCGAAAGAGAAAATGCTCATCCACCGGACCATGAGCGAAATGGTGGCGCCTTATATCAAGTTGCTTCGCACCACAGATGATGGTTTGTCAGACGAATTCGGCTTGGACCAGGATATCGTGGATCAGTTCAGGGTGAAATCGAGAGCAAACGGGTAATCAAGGAATTGGGGCATGGCACGGCGTCGGCGCACACGGCAGAAGAAACAGCGCAACCAGGCGATTCTGAACTTCGTCCTGGCCGGGCTGGCTGTTGCGATTATTGCCTTCGCTTTTTTTGCCATGCAGCCGGAACCCTATGACGAGCTGACCCTGTGCGAGATTTCGGACGAATTACCGCCGCACACGGCTGTCATCATCGACAAGACTGACGAATATAGCGAGCAGCAGGCAGATCTCATCGCCGCTGTGATCCGCCGGACACGTAATCGCCTCGAGATCGGGGAAAGGTTCACACTGTTCGAGCTGGACCAGGACGGACAATTCGACCCGCGCGGGCGTTTCTCGCTTTGCAATCCAGGGCGCGGCGACCAGGTCAATGCGCTGTTCCGCAACCCGGCACAGATCGAAGAACGGTTCAATGAGAAGTTCAATCAGCCGCTGGAATCCCTGCTGGAAGACCTTGTCGAGCCGAAAGAAGCCCCGAACAGCCCCGTGCTTGAAGCACTGGCGCGGCTTGGTCAGACCGACGCGTTCTCCAGCCGGGCCCCAGAGCGCCGGATCGTGATCATCTCGGACATGCTGCAAAACTCTGACGTCTTCACCATTTATGGCGGCGGCGGCGTGCTGCCCGAAAACATGCCGGACGCCACTAGTGTGGCAGACACGGTAATGCGCCGGTTTGGAGACAGTCTGAACGGCGTTGAACTGGAGATTCGACTGATCCCGCGCTCCCGCTATGTCGACATGCAGCGCGGGCCGCTCAAGGATTATTGGGACGAGGTTTTCGACGAACTCGGCGTCGACGTCACCTGGCGCGATCTATAGGCTCTATTTCGAGACCCGAAACAGCGCCATTCCATCATACCCCTTAGCTCCTACGGTCTGAAACGCCGTCATCTCCACGCCTTCCAGCGTTTCCGCAAAGGCGAACATCTCCCTGACCCCAAGCACGCTGTTTTCACCGCTCTCCGCGTCCAGAACATCGCCGCCGCGAACTATATTGTCTGCAACAATGAGCGTCCCAGGCCGGGCCATTTGCAGGGCTTTTTCGAGATAGTTTCTATGATTGACCTTGTCGGCATCGATGAACACGAAATCAAACACGGCTCCCGCATCGTGAGCGCGCTCCAGCGCCTCCATAGCCGGGCCGATCTGCAAGTCGATACAATGACCGAACCCGGATTCGTCTATATTGGCCTGCGCAACGCTCGCCGTCCGGGTATCAATCTCGGTCGTCATCAGATATCCGCCCTCGGGAAGCGCGCGCGCCATTGCGACTGCGGAATACCCCCCCAGACATCCAATCTCCAGAACGCGTTTCGCGCCGCTTATCCGGATCAGAAATGCGAGAAATTCCGCCTGAAGCGGCGTCACCGCGTGCGGGACAAGCCCGGCTTTCTCGCTGTTTTCAGCGATCGCTTCCAGGACCGGATCGGGACGCAGCAGCGATCGCTCGAGAAAGGCGTCCATTTGTTCAAACGTTTCAGCGAGCTGCATTGTTAATGCCCCTTAACTAATCTTCGCCCTTGAGCAGCGCCAGAAACATGCGTACGAGTTGTACACGAGTGTAGAGTTTTACAACAAAGGGTCATCATGCTTGTAGCCCGTTTGCGTCCCCTGGCGCTAGCATGCATCGTCTCATTTTCTATCGCGCACGCGCAGAACGGTGATGCTGTCGATTCCCCTGCTATGACTGAGCAAGGCGCAGTCTATGAGCAGAATCGGCAGGACGTGACGCTGCCAATCGCAACGGCGGAGCGCTATGAAAACGGCTCAGATGAAGCCGTTACCGTTTCCGTGGAAAACCTCGCTACCCCTATGCGTTGCATGGCAGCATGGTCCTATCTTGCCGCAAGTACGATCCGTACACCCGAAGATGCGAAGGCCAAGCACCCGGACTTTACCGAAGCGACCGCCAGCGCCCATTGGCAACATTGGCTGAAGCTCGACATGGATGCTCATCAGGGATTACGCAGCGAGGATTTCCACCAAAGACGCCTCGCGGCTGAGCGCGCCTTTGCCGCTGACATGGCACAGGAAGGCGAGCGATATGCTTTTCGCACGCTCGGCACCTGCTATGTTGACCCAAGTGAACGCGACATCGCGGATCCGACAATCTTGCTGCGGAATTTCATGGTCGAGTTCCAGGGCCTTCCAGAAGACTACACAATTCCAGTCCTGCAGCGCCAATTACGCGCCTTTCCGATCAGCGAAACGATCGAGGTCAATCCAAGCCAGAACTGCGATCAGGATTCCACAATCTATGTCGAACATGCCCGCGTGAAAGCGATCAATATGTGTTTTGAGCGGGGCGGCATTCTTGCCTCTAAACCCAAGACGCTGGTCGAAGATCTCGACGGGGCTTGCCGGGCAACGAGCACCGTTCAGTGCGAGAACATTCCCTAGCCAGACAAAGCCGGGTATGGCTGAGCGCTTATGACTGATTTGCCTGCTCCGACCAGCGCTGAGACGCCCGATTCGATCTACGCGAACCCCGCCAAATGGGTCGGGAGCGGAGCTGGGGCTCAAGGTAACCTATTCCTCACCGGGCGCGCGGGTACCGGCAAGACCACAATGCTCCGAAAGTTCGTGGAGCAGGCTGGCGAGAGCGCCATCGTACTTGCCCCGACCGGCGTCGCCGCGATGAATGCTGGCGGCCAAACCCTGCACAGTTTCTTCAAATTCCCGCCGCGCCTGATCGAGCCGCAAGACGTCAAACGTCTCCGGACAGCGCGGATCATGAAGGCCGCTGAGACGATTATCATTGATGAAATCTCGATGGTCCGGGCAGATATGCTGGACGCGATCGATCGTAGCCTGAAGCTGAATCGGGGATCGAAACGCCCGTTTGGCGGGGTGCGTATGATCCTGTCGGGTGATTTGCATCAGTTGCCGCCCGTCGTGCGCGGCGACGAGGATCCTATCCTGAAAGAGCGCTATGGCGGGCACTATTTCTTTAACGCACCTGCCTTCAAGCAGGCGGAATTTGCGCTGCTGGCGCTAAAACATGTGTTTCGGCAAGAAGATCCACGCTTCCTGGCTCTGCTCGGCGCAATGCGTCAGGGCCGATTGACGCCCGCAGACGAGTCTGTCCTGCGCAGTGTCGTTTCAGATCGTGACGCAGTTGAAGCCAGCGAAACGCACATTGTACTGACCCCAAACAACGCCAACGCCTTTCGCATCAATCAAGCCCGGCTTGATGATTTGCCCGGCCCGGAGAAAGTCTTCGAGGCCCGCGTGCAAGGCGAATTCGACGAGAAAACCTATCCGACGGAAGCCGATCTCGAGCTCAAGGAAGGGGCGCGAGTGATGCTGATCAAGAATGATCCAGAGGGCCGGTGGGTCAACGGGTCGCTCGCCACCGTCTCGGGCTGGTCGGGGCGGAATGTTCTGGTCGAGCTGGACGGGCACGAATATGAGATCGAACCTGCTGCCTGGGAAAAGTACAAATACTCCCTCGATCCGGAGACCAAGAAAGTTTCTCGCGAAGTCGTAGGCACGTTCAAACAGGTGCCCGTGCGCCTCGCTTATGCCGTGACCATTCACAAGGCCCAGGGGCTCACGCTGGACAAAGTCTATATCGATCTCGATCGCGGTATGTTTGCGCATGGCCAATCCTATGTGGCCTTCTCGCGCGCCCGTAGCCTGGAGGGGCTGGAAATCTCCCGAGCGCTGCGCCCGAGAGATCTGGTCATGGATCGCAACGCGTTTGCGTTTGGCAAGCTCGATCCGATTGAGGATACTGAGGCCTATCTGCTGGCCAGGTTCGCTAAGGAAGACGACGTTCTGGTCTAGAGCTCGCGAGACGCCGCCCTATTCCGGTTTCTGCCCGACCATGAAGACCCCGATCCCATTGTCGGGTTGCCAGTAATGTACGGTCTTGAAGCCAATCTGCTCCATGTCGCGCTGTATCCGGCTGGCGGACAGTCTGTAGACCTTGGGCCATTGTCCGAGAGCATGCATTAGCGGGAAAAGCGGATCGATCAGGGTGAATAGGAGTTTCTCTCGCAAACAGGCGGTGCTGGAGATGAAATGACCTCCGGGCTTAAGTGCCTTGTAGACTTCGCGCATCGCCGCCATCCGATCGTCCAGCAGATGCAGGATGTTGAGCCCGAGCACCGCGTCATAGCTCTCGGGTGTGGCTTGAAATCCGTCCATATCTGCAACCCGAAACGTCACATTCTGCACACCGGCAGACTCAAGCTTGTCTTTGGCTATGCGGATCATTTCCTGCGACACATCGATGGCGTCGATATGTTTCAAAAATGGCGCGTGCAGGATCGCGGTCGAGCCCGTCCCGCACCCGAACTCCAGCACTTGCGAGTCTGGCGTAAAATACTCGCGGGTCAGATCCAGCTTGATTTCATAGGCTTTCTGATTGGCGATCGGTTGCTTGGAATATTTCTCCGCTGTTCCGTCCCAGAATTTTGCTTTGTCAGGCATGTTAGCCTCCTTGGTCAGTCCCGCGCGGCGGGGGATACATGTATGGTCGTATTGCATGCCCCGCATCTAGCTATTCGAAAATCAAATAGAAATTGCGATTTATTCGAAGAGACGTATACACAATTCCATGAACTGGCAGGCAATATCCTTTGATTGGAACCAGGTCCGCGCCTTCCTCGCGACGGCTGAGGAGGGGTCTCTTTCTGCGGCGGCTCGGGCACTTGGGCAAACTCAGCCGACGCTCAGTCGTCAGGTTGCAGCCTTGGAAGAAGACCTGGGTGTCACCTTGTTCGAGCGTGCCGGACGGGCCATGGCCCTCACCGAAGCCGGGCGCGACCTGATGGAGCATGTGCGCATTATGGCGGATGCGGCGACGAAGGTCTCGCTTGTCGCTTCGGGTCAATCGCAGACCGTCGAAGGCAAAGTTGTCATTACGGCCACCGGCGCCATGGCGACCTATTACCTGCCGCCCATCATCCGGAGAATCCGCGACGAGGCGCCTGGAATAACTCTGGACATTGTCACTTCGAACGAGGTTCAGGACCTGACCCGCCGCGAGGCCGATATTTCCATCCGCCATGCCCGGCCAACGCAGCCCGACCTCATAGCGAAGCTGGTCGGTGACTCGGCGGCGCATCTGTATGCGTCGGAGGATTACATCAAGTCACTTGGCCCGATCCGAACGCTGAAAGACATCGAGCATGCCGATTTTATCGGGTTCGATCGAAACGATGAATTGATCGCGGAAATGGCGCGGCATGGATTGAACCTCACGCCTGACAATTTCACCGTTAATGCTCGCGCGGGAACTGTCATGCGAGAGCTGGTCGTTCAGGGGCTTGGCATCGGATTTCTGACACGTGACGTGGAAAAGATGGAACCCCGTATCAAGGCAATCCTCCCCGACAAGATCACCCTGCCCGTCCCTGTCTGGCTGGTCACACATCGCGAGCTGCATACCAGCAAACGCATTCGCGTCGTCTACGATATCCTGTCCGAAGACCTCCCGCACTCAGGCATGGTTTGACCGAAAGCGGCGCAAGTGCCAGCCTGCGCCCTCCTCAGAGGGCGATCGCAGATACACCAAAAGGACCCACCAGAATGATTTCACTTGGCCTGAAATGGTTGTCGCGGGCGCTGTTCGCCCTCGCGGTTTTCGCGGCGCTCACAGCGATCTACATGTTCTACACGCTGAACTATGGCAGCTGCGCCGAGGGCGGCCCGAGCTGCAACACAAATCTCGCCACACTCTATGCGGCCGGAATCGGTATTGTTGGATTTTCAGTATCTGCCTACGCCGCAAACCTCATCGGCAAAGGCTTTGAGGAGCCGGGCGACCGCTAAGCTAGCCGCGAAATCTCGTCACGCAGGCGATTGTCGCCATCGGTCGTGATCTTCTCGAGAACCTTCACGCGGTCCCGCAAGCGAATAACTTCGCGTTCGAGATCTTCCATGCGCAGACGGGTTTCTTCATCCGCCGTCGAGTTGGCACGCGTCTCGATCCAGGTCTTGATGACTCCTGCGCCGACGGCAATCAGCACGATCAGCACCACCATCGTGAAGGGACTATCGATATCCATTTTTTTGTCCTGACTCTTATCGTTTTTCGATATATAGCGTGTCTGGACAAAAACGCAAGGAATTATCTGCCGGTTGACCCAAACCCGCCAGCGCCGCGCTCGGTTTCGTCGAGCGTAGCGACTGGCTCCCAGACGATGCGCGTGACCGGTGCGAGCACCATCTGTCCAATCCGCTCACCACGCGCGATGGTGAACGCATCTTGGCCATGATTGATCAGGATGACTTTCAGCTCGCCGCGATAATCGCTGTCGATTGTCCCGGGGGTGTTCAGACAGGTGATCCCGTGCTTGGCCGCCAGTCCGGAGCGCGGGCGCATCTGGATCTCATAGCCTTGTGGAATCGCAACACTCAATCCAGTTGGCACCATCATGCGATCGCCAGGCGTCAGCACCATTGGCTCGTTTTCCGGAACGGCCGCACGGACATCCATTCCAGCGGCACCCAAAGTTTCATAGGCGGGCAGATCCAGCCCCTCAAAATGCGGCAAGGGCCGCACAGCAACAGTCACATCAGTCATGGATCTGCAAAGCGACGGAGTCGGTGGTTTGAGTCAAGTGGGCCGGGCGACGAGGACGGCGGTAATTGCACTAGCAAGCGGGGAGAGGCGCTCAAAAAGCGATGATAGCGATGTCCGCTTTGGGTCAGGAGCGGACATAAGAGAATTATGGTGTTTGCACAGGTTGGATGTATTGTTGGTAGCTATGGCGCGCTCAGAACTCTTGGGATTTATCTTCATAGTCTTATTGGGCAGTGCGTTACATTTCACCTTCGATGCATCTGAGCGATTTTGGGTCGTCGGGGTGTTCTCGGCAATGAACGAGAGTGTTTGGGAGCACCTTAAACTGGCCTTCTGGCCGAGTTTGTTCTGGACCGGGGTTTTGTACATTCACGGTGCATCGGCGACGAAGAATTTTTGGGTGGGTCGAACCATCGCCTTAGCCTTGCCGCCATTACTGATTGCGGGCGGTTTCTATGCTTATACGGCGATCCTGGGCAGCCATTGGCTGGTCCTCGATATTGGCTTGTTCGTATTTTCGGTGGCCGTGGGTCAGCTTTGCGCAGTGTTGATCTATAGAACCAAGTTCCCTGCAAGTGAGCTTCGGTGGATGTGGGCAGGATCGATTATCTTGATGACATTTGTATTCAGCGTAGCGAGTTTCTTCCCGCCTGATCTGCCAATATTTATCGACGAAAGCATTCACTAAACAGAGGTCTTGAGTCCGCTTTGGGTCAAAAGCGGACATATTCGTGTCACCGTGCTACAAACAAGTCGGAATGGGATATAGCCATGGATTCACAGAAACAGTTTGGATCAGTGAAACCTGCCCCGTCTTTCGCTTGGGCTTTATCCCCGCTCGTTATTTTAATTGTGCCGCTCATCGCAATGCAGCTCACCGATTCAGTGAACTGGGGCCTAGGCGACTTTGTGGTTGCTTCTGGGCTTCTTGTCGCAATTGGCCTGGGAAGCGTTCTTATTGCGCGACAGCGAGCGACAGTATCCCTTCAAGTGGTTTTCGGCATGTTGATTATCGCCGTTGCACTAATCGCATGGGTGGAATTGGTAGTAGGCATCCTCTGACGTCCGATTTGGATCAAAAGCAGATATCCTTTAATCCATTACGCACTGGCCAGCGTTCGAGAAAATGCATTCAATAGGGGCTAGCGTTTTATGATCGCTGTGAGAACTACGGCTTCAATTTCGTTCCAGATGTCTTGCGAAAAGAACATGTGTCCCGCACCTGTAAGGATATGCAGGTCCGCTGTCGGTGTGAGACGGGCAAGGGCTTGGCCGTTATCAAGCGGCACTAGTCTGTCTTCGAATCCGTGAATGATAAGCATTTTTTTCGAAACCTTGGCGAGACGCTCGGGTAAGTCACTTGGCACTGTCGTCATGGCATGAATATGGTTGACTGCGACTTGCCGGTTTCGAATATCGCCTTCGTGCAAGGCCTGCGTATACTTCGTCGCAAGATCGATTTCCATTTCGCGATCGCCGTGCATGAACTGCC
The DNA here is from genome assembly GCA_043513745.1 of Hyphomonadaceae bacterium. Classification (GTDB taxonomy): domain Bacteria; phylum Pseudomonadota; class Alphaproteobacteria; order Caulobacterales; family Hyphomonadaceae; genus Henriciella. The sequence continues at coordinate 1,737,958 of CP121341.1, read as the reverse complement.
ATGTTGCCAGCCATGTCGGCAAGTCCGCCGAGAAGTCACCCGTTAGTGGAGCACCTTCCAGGTCTGCCCAAACGTCTGGCGACACATCTGACATCCCGAATTCACGATAACGCGCTCGGTCTGACGTAGGGCCTGCAGAAATCGCAACGCCAGTCCTTACACGCTCATCGTGAACATCTGACAGGATGAGCGCAACAATGAATCCGCCCATAGAGTGACCGATCAAGTGATATTCATCGGCGTCTATGCTTGCGATTACGCCTTTAGTATCATCGACTAGAGCCTGAATTGAATAAGGCTCGTCGAAATGGGTGGAGGAACCGGTATCACGGTGGTCGAACCGAACCACTTTGAACCCATGAGACGTCAAACGTTCACAAAATGAGTCTGGCCAATATGCTGCTGGAGCGCCGGCCCCGGAAATTAAAATAATGGCCTTGGAAGCCGAAGCACCTCCAAACTCTTGGACGCTAAGCTCGGTATCCTGATTGACTTGGATCAATTTGCTGCGATGCATAGCGTCCTGACCTAATACGGAAGTGCATGCTGCCGAGCAGAGAATAGCCAGCGACACAATGAGGGTCCCGGTCAATAAGCGGCCCGCCCAAGCGAAATTCATGCGTCTGTCCCAAATGGATTTTCGACCAGATAAGAAATTTCCGTCTTATGCACAATTCGAGTTTCCACATTGAAGTGCATGTTGCCGTTTTTGATCCAACGCGAACGATTGAATTTTTTCAGCGCAAGATTCTGGATGAGATTCGCTTTCGTATCGTTCTATGCTTGCGCGTCATGAGCCTATTTAGTGAAACCCAAATCACACGGCGGATGATGCCGGTCGCCAGCGCCAGGCGATCCGGATAATCGCCCCCAAGGCAATCGTTTGCACTGCTAAAAAGAAGGTATTATCCAAATCAGGATTGATGTTGAGGTTTACGAGCAAAAAGAAAGTCAGAACAGCGCCAACGATCGTCACCCAACGGTTTATGGAACGGGCCAACATCAAAGACAATAGGATCATCAGGATAGATACTTCCGACATGAACCCGCCGATCAGCATCAATTCTTCGGTGATTTTGACGCCATTGATCGTGCCGGTCAGCATTTGCTCCAGCATCCCTTCGCGCCCCAATTCATGCATGTCGCGAGCGAAAGTATTCAGATTCACAAACACCCAAAGAAAGGCCAGGCGCAAGCGGGTTTCAAGATAAGTATTTGGCATTCTTTCGCTCCCGAAATTCATATGGTGTGAAGAAGATCATGTTCGGCGAGCGACCATGACAGGGCTTGTTGTTTGTCTGCCAAAGAAACGGGTCTGCTCGACCTCGAACCCAGCATCGGTGAGGTATTCGTGCAGGTCTTCAGAGCTAAGGCTAAGCACTTTCGGCGCAATACCGACTGCAGTCAGGAGTGGAACAAGCGCACGCAAAAATCGACTTCGGTCTTTCAAACACTCTGTCTTCGCAATGAACAAGCCGCCCGGATTCAGGTTTTCTCTAATTCGCGTCAGCACAGTCGGAATATCATCCACCAGGTGCAACAAACTGAATGCAAAGACAGCGTCAAACGGGCGTCCCTCCACGAGATCAGTCGCGCTTCCTTGCCGGAAGGTGATATTCTGGGGACTATCGCAAGTTAACTTATCCTCTGCGATTACGACCATAGCGTGGGAGAGATCAGTTCCGGTGTAATGTTGGACACAGGGTGCAAGCTTGAGTGCGGTAGTCCCTGTTCCGCACCCAATTTCGAACACACGATCAGATGCTTTGAGTTCGGACCGCACAAGCGCCAGCTTGGCTTCATATGCGTCCAAATCTGCAATTGGTTTTTTCGCATACTTTGATGCTATTCGGTCCCAGAAAGACCCGTCTTGTTCCTTTACCGTTGCTGTTGTCATTTTGTCTGTCTCCTAACAGCCCGACATCTAGTCATACGTTCTAAGACGGTGAATTGTGGAAAATGGTACGGATGCTATACGTCAATGCATGAACTGGCAGGCCGTCTCATTTGATTGGAATCATGTTCGCGCATTCTATGTCGCCGTTGAGGAAGGAACGCTCAGCGGTGCAGCGCGTGTGTTGAAGAGCACGCAACCAACAATTGGTCGTCAAATCTCAGCTCTTGAAGAGAGCCTTGGCATTACGCTCGTTGAGCGAAGCGTTAAAGGCTTACAGATTACTCAGGAAGGACAAGACTTAGTCGAGTATGTTCGAGCGATGAGCGAAGCGGCGTCTATGATCTCGATTGTTGCAGATAGCCGCTCCCAGGAAGTCAGTGGACCAGTTGCGATCACTGCAACCGACCTTCTGTCTACGAACGTGTTGCCGCAAATTTTGCTTGAGCTGCGTGAAACCGCGCCTGGAATTAAAATTCGAGTGAATGCTTCGAACGACATTCAAGACCTAATGCATCGCGAAGCAGACATCGCCATTCGCCACGTTCGGCCCGAGCAACCCGAGCTGATCGCAAAACACGTCGGCGATTTCCGCGCAAACCTTTATGCCTCAACGGCATACTTGGATGCCATTGGGCGCCCGCGCGGGCTGCGAGAAATCGCTGACTATGATTTCGTGGGGAATGCTGATCTCGATCAACTGATCAAGCCATTGCAAGAGCTCGGAGTACCCGTGCGCCCCGAGAGCTTTGTAGCCTCGTCTGAGAGCGGAACGGTGATCTGGGCTATGCTAAAAGCGGGTTATGGTATAGCGATGCAACCAGAAACGCTCGGCGATGCCGATCCCGATCTAGAAAAGGTGTCGGAGGCGTTGCCGTCTTTGCATTTTCCCATGTGGCTCGTGACGCATAGAGAGCTGAGAACAAGTCCTCGCATCAGAATAGTGTTCGACTTGCTCGCGAGGGGCTTGTCCGAAGCGGCGCGCTAAGCTGGGCCGAGCGGAGGGTCGGGAAGTTCGCCTCCTGCTGTTCAAAAACGCATAGCCCCTATTTATTGATCGCGAATTTCCAAGTTCGAGAGATCACATAAATAGCCCCTTCCGATACGAAAGGGGAACCAAAAATGATAGTCCCGAAACATCCAATGAAGACCAGTTTAGGACTAAGTTCCAACAAATCAAAGATTGGAAACGGGTTTCTATTTCTCGCCGCGGCGACTCTCTCTGGGTGCGTTCACGCAGATTATCTCGTTGTGAACGACGATCGCGCCAGCCAATTCTGCTCCCGAGACGCCGAGACTGGCGCAACGGTTTGCTACGAGGATTTCCGGCGATGCGAACGGGCTCGTGAAGACTCTGACGACGTAACGGCATGCGTATCGCGCGAAGCGCTCGCATACGGCGCTATGAGCTCAGAAGAATGGTAATTTGGGAAAAAGTGATGCTGCAAAAGACAATCATCGCTGCGGCTGTAGCTGCTCATTTGGCCGCGTGCGCATGGGCAGAAGCCGAAGCCGAAGCACCGTTTGGCGCAATTGCTGAAACAGTTCAGAACTACCTGGACGGAACAGAGCAGGCGAAACCCGAACTCATAGAATCTGCCTTTGCGCCGTCTCTCGAGGTGCAATGGCTAGGAGAACACGGAGAGCTTCGTCGTCGCGGAGGTGACGAGTACATCGAGATGTTTCGTGACCTGCGATACCGCGACCGCAAGGGTCACATCGTGATGATTGATGCGACAGACACAGCTGCTACCGTCAAGGCCGAGATTGAATGGATGGGACGTCGATACACTGACTATATGTTGCTGCTTAAGATTGAAGGCGATTGGAAAATCACGAACAAAATAGCGGTCTGGAGGGATTTAAAGCCTTCAGAAGATGTGGAGGCCGAGTAAGCCGGAAAACGTCAGCGCACTTGGAGTGAGTGCGAGTTGCGAATCCATCTCGGGGCGCAACTCTATTTGCGCTGATGTTAGACCTGGACGATGCCTCTCGCGTCCCCACTTTTCGAGCAAGGCGTTGTCCAGGTCACGAAATCTGCTTTGATGCCGAAAGCGGGCTCCTGTTGAGCATCAGAAGCTGACATAGGACCAGTGTTCTAACCTGTGCGGACGTGCGTTTTTCTCAGTAAGCAAGGAAGAGCAACTTGAGCGCTCTGGGCGCTAAGATTGGCGCAAAATTGGACTGACGGCATATCAATTGGAGGTCGCAAGATGACTGGAAGTATCAGACTATTATCTGTGGCAATCGTCGCCATGTTGGCGGTAACAGGATGTGCCACGGTTGTTCGTGGTCCAAACGTTGCGTTCAAAGTTGCGACAGAACCTGCTGGTGCTCAGGTTGAGACCAACCTGTTGACGAGAAAATCGAAACGAGCTGTCGACGCGCAGTCAGATGAACCACTAGAGTACCGTGGATGCGCGCCCACACCTTGTGAATTTCAGGTTTCAAGACGATCTGACTTTACTGCGACAGTTACAATGGCGGGGTATCATGACGCCTCTGTGAGTATCACCAGCGGCTTAGGGCGAGGCGGGTCCGGAGCCAGCGCAACGGGCGCAATAATCGTCACCGGAGCTGCCTACGGCTCAGTTTATGGTCTAGCGTCATTCTGGCCGATGGTCTTCCAAACTTCCACGAACGCGGGAGCCGCAGCTAGCGCGACTCAAGCCGCAACGGGTGTGGGGTTGGTTTTCTTGGGCGTAGATGTGCTGTCTGGCGCCATGTTGGATGTGCGACCAAATCCTCTCATTTTGATTATGATTCCGGAGGAAGAGCCTATTCCCGAAGATTCATACATTGAGACCGAAGAAGAATTACAAGAGTTTTTGACGCAACGAATTGGTGGGAGAAGTGCCGAAAGCAGCACACCGGAGTCGGATCGCAATGAATAAAATTGAGCTGACGATTGCCAATTAAGTTGGAGAACAAACTTGCATCCAAATCCCGCGTTCCGACAAGAGTCTCAAAGTCGTAACATCACTTTTATTCGGAATCGAGCGTTCGGGGTGTTCGCGGTCAATGGCCCATCTGGTCCGCTTACGGCAAGTATACCCGCGCTCTTATCCGAAAGTGGAAACCACCTGGAGTTTCATCTTGTTCGGTCCAACCCGATTGCTGAAGCCTTAAACGAGAAAACCGATGCGGTGTTTCTCGTAAATGGCCCAGATTCATATATTTCACCAGATTGGTATGGAGTGCCAGATCAAGTTCCGACCTGGAATTATGTGGCAGCTCGAGTTGAAGGCGTAGCAACTCGAAACTCTGACACTGACCTCCTACCGCTACTTGATCGTCTGTCAGCTCATTTCGAAGAACAACTGCCACCTAAGCAGCCATGGGATTCGTCAAAAATGGCGAATGATGAGCTAACTCGAATGCTGCGTAGCATCGTCCCGTGCAGCCTAAATGTCAGACAAATTCACGCAACTTGGAAGCTAAGCCAGAATAAGGCGGATGGTGTTCGTCAGAGAGCGGCGGCTGGAATTGAGCGTTTCGGGATCGGACAGTCTGTAGAATACATTGCCGACTTAATGCGATACGACGAGTAGCATTGATCGGGGCTACAAGAGTATCGTGCTCGCCCCCTAGTTGGCAATTCGCCCGCTTGCAACGAAGTATCCCGCGAAATCTATCACTTAGAGTCTGGAACGACGTTGCCAAGATAGGGGTCGATCCTCACAAGCGCTCTGGTCGAGAGCTTGACGTGATTGCCGAATGTCCGCTTTGACGCAGAAAGCAGACGTATGCTCTGCGCCCTAAACTCGCGCCGCACCGCCACCTCCGAACCCTCGGCCTTAAGTCATCACCGCAATTCCGATGGAAATCGCTGACACGACCAGCGATAGCGCCGCGAGTCGCGTGGAGACGATGAAGCGTTTCCGATTGTCCTGCAGGTCTGCGAGCACGGAGGTCAGCAAGGGGAAGTTTACGACGTGGCGATCATTGGCGAGGCGCATATTGAAGAAATTCACCTCCTGGCCGTCGCCCGTGCTGGAGCCGTATTTTCCGTTCATGTGATAGTAGAGCCGCCCAAAGATCAGCTCCGGGTCGCAACCAAATTTCTTGCCCAGCACGTCGATATCAATCGGCACCCAGATCTTGCTGACCCGGGTTTTGTTCTCTTCTGACCATTCGGAGAAAGCCTTGAGATTGCGCTTGTAAATCGTCGCAAGCAGCATCTCGTCCGTCGGAATTGCGCGCGCCATGTCCTGTCCTCCCACACGATGCAAGACAGAATCTAGCACAAGCCGGACCTTGAAGGGAGAGTGGTGATTTCAGGAAATGGGCTCGCAGACCGCGGCCCTTAGCGTCGCAGACTTATTGCGCGGCGATCTGATCAGATTCGTCGTCAAACTTTTCGACGATGCGCGCCACCAGACGAACCGCGACATCTTCCTTGGTCATACGCGGCCAGCGGTCTTCAATCCCCTGCCGAGTGACCAGAGACACCTGGTTCATGGCGCCGCCCATAACATCACCGCTGACATCATTGGCGACAATCCAGTCGCAGCGTTTGCGCTTCAGTTTGGCGATGGCGAGGTCCTCGACATCATGGGTCTCAGCCGCAAAGCCGATAACCAGATCCGGGCGCCACTTCTTCTTGCGCGACAGGGTCGCGAGAATGTCGGGGTTTTCGGAAAGCTCAAGCGTTGGATGCGGATCGCCCTCGCCCTCTTTCAATTTCATTTTCTTCGCTGCGGCGCGGCTAGGGCGCCAGTCGGCCACCGCAGCAACGGAAATAAATACGTCTGCAGGCAGCGCGCTTTCACAAGCATCGAGCATTTCCCGCGCCGTTTCGATCGGGACGAGATCTACGTTCTGAGGCACAGGTACCGAGACCGGTCCGGAGACCAGAGTGACCCGCGCGCCTGCTTTCGCCAGCGCACCTGCGATCGCATAGCCTTGTTTGCCGCTGGAATGATTGGACAGGAAGCGGACCGGATCCAGAGGTTCGCGGGTTGGGCCAGCTGTGACCAGCACGTGACGGCCCGCCAGGGGTTTTGAGTCCAGCCCATATAGGACAGCCCCGCCGCTTAGTTTCGCTTCGATGCGATCGGCAATGGCCATCGGCTCAGGCAATCGGCCCGGACCAAACTCGCCGCAAGCCATCGCTCCCTCATCGGGATCCATCACCTCGACGCCATCGGTGCGCAGCGTTTCAACATTTCGCTGAGTCGCGGCGTGCTCCCACATGCGGACATTCATCGCTGGCACCATCAGCACCGGCTTGTCTGTCGCGAGAAGTGCGGTGGAGGCAAGATCACCCGCGAGACCGCCTGCGGCCTTCGCCATCAGGTCTGCCGTTGCCGGGCACACCACGACCAGGTCGGCAGAGCGCGACAACTGTATGTGGCCCATATCGGCTTCATCATCGAGATCGAAGAGCTCGGTAAACACTTTCTCTCCGGACAGCGCCGAAACCGATAATGGCGTGACAAATTCCTGACCGCCTTTGGTGACAATGCAGCGGCTCGCAATCCCGCGCCGCGACAGCTCGCGAATGAGCTCCAAACACTTATAGGCGGCGATACCCCCGCCAATGATCAGTAAAATACGCTTATCTGACATGCCACACACTTATGCCACTTCCGGGCCATTTGGCACGAAACAAATGAAAAAACGACCACACAGATGCGTGAGATTGGCGTTTTTGGTTAATTCTTGAGTTGTGAACGCTCTGTTGCATCGCTTCTGCGCGCGATCGTGCCGCTATGCACGTCAGAGTCTGCCAGCAGTGTTGATATCGTCTTTTACGCCGGAAAGCCCCACAGCGTGCTGCGAGACTCTCCCCCCAGCTGAGTGGGGTGCTTTATCCTGGTCCGGTGCTCTCAAGTGTGCGTTCAGGGAGAGAGAGGGTTTCACCGAAACAGGAATTCGGAAAATGCTCTATTCCGGAGCGATAAAGCTGATCATCAATCCCTTGTCGAGCGACGCGTTGAGCGTCATTTCAACACCGCCAGCTGCGAGCTTCACACCGTCGTCTTTGACACTTGCGAATGCGGCGACGGTCAGGGCAGCAGCGACGAGCAGTCCAGTCTGGATCCCGCTTCTGATGGCCTTGCGTGTCATGAGAATACCCCTTTTCAATCCTTAATCTTGCTTGATCCCTGGTTACATCTGTAACCGATTATTTAGTTTTGTTCCAGATCCCGGAAGGCTTTTTTGAGCCGCCATTCTTCGCTGGTTACGCTGCGCTCGATATTCCGCAGACGCTCTTCGAGATCCATGAATGTATATTTCAGCCCCGATGCGGTAACCCGCGGCCGATCAGAAACATTGCGCCAAAACTGCTCCTCTTCTGGGGCTAAATTAGGGCGCCCGATCGGTTCTTTGGGTGTGATCATCGCACCGACAACATATCCGATCAGAAGGACAGGACCTGGCATGAAGAAGAATCCGATAACAAACAGGATTCTAACCAGAGCTGGTTCCCAGCCGAAGCGTTCGGCTAGTCCACCACAAATCCCGAGCCAGACTTTGTCGGTCCGCGACCGGTAAAAGCGTTTTGGGTTGGGTGAACGGAACATGTCCTCTTCTCTTTCTGTATGAATGTGGTCGTGCAAAGGGCGGCGGTGTCGTTTTTGATAACTCATTGTCTATTCCTCAAACCGGCTGGGCGAGAGTGGGCGACGGCGACGGGCTGGCTCTTCCTCTTCCTGGGCATCGAGCAGGTCCTCGACGGTTTCAAGCCGGCGTTCAATCGAACGCGCAGATCTCCACAAGTCTTCCAGCATGCGCTCATCGTCCGGCATCAGGGTCTTCTGCTTTCGCCACAAAGTGACGTAGTGAAAGATCATGGCGGGGAGGACGACGAAGATCGCTCCGATCGCGACAATCGCAATGACGAATTCTTCTTCCATCAGCTAGCAGCCTCAGCTTTTGCCTTGCGGCGGTCTTCCAGATGCAGAGCGATCAGGCCCGGCGCGGTGATGGCAGTCATGAAGCCTGCCAAGATCATGAAGGGAACCAACATGGATTAGTCCTCCTTCTTCGCAGCTGGTTTAGCAGCTTTTGGAGCAGATTTCGCGCGTTTCTTTTTCAGAGCATTCAGCTCCTCTTCGATCACGTCATTGCGCTCCAGGGCCGCGAACTCTTGCTCAAGCGTTGGCTCGACGCCGCGGATGGTGTCTGCATAGGCTTCGAGCTCGTCCACTTTGCGCTCAACATTGGCATAACGGGCCAGGGCATCGTCGACGCGGGTATCATAAGTCTGCGTGCGAACACGGATCCGCTGCTCAGCTGTCTCGCGGCGCATCATCAGCGCGCGATGCTTGGCTTTGGCTTCATCCAGCTTGGCTTGCAGACGGGTCAGATCATCCTGACGCTTGTGAAACGCTTCTTCGGCAAGATCCATCGCTTCTTCGCGGCGTGTGATTTCCTGCTCGGCTTTTTGCTTTGCGATCAGAGCGCCACGGGCCAGGTCTTCGCGATCTTTGTCGATAGCCAGACCGGCTTTGGTCTCCCAATCGTTGCGAATGTTGGAATAGTGCGCAATTTCGCGCTCCATTTCTTTCTTGTCGGCCATGGCGCGTGCTGCTGCGGTGCGAACCTCGACCAGCGTGTCTTCCATTTCCTGGATCATTAGACGAGCGATCTTTTCTGGGTCTTCAGCACCATCCAGCATTGCGTTGATGTTGGAGTTGATAATGTCGCCGAGGCGAGAGAACATTCCCATGATATTTTTTCCTTGTATCTTTTGGGGTTCGTGGGGGAGTGGGAGGAAACGCGGTTTCTATCAGGCTGTTTTCAGCTCTTAGAAGAAGAAGCCGCCGAGAAAGACGCCAGCAACGAAGAACATCCAGGTCTCCGGCGAGCGGGTTGAGAGGTAGCGGCCAAAGCGGCCACTCTCACGGCGGGCCTGATCGTAACGGGTGTCATCATAGCCTTTGTCGTAAGAGCGCTCGGTCATTTTTCTTATCCTTCTTGCTAGCGACCCCTCTGGCCGCCATGCCACTTTCATTTCAAGGACCGTGCCAGTTTTGAATTAAGTTCTTATCTATTTGTTATTGTTGAATATTTTTCTGAATTAGTGAAATCGTACTAACTAGTTTTGGCTAATATCACTAATTTATTTAGTTGTTTTCACTCTTAGATTTCGCTATATTCACCTCATGATTGGCGAACAGACCCCACAGCTTATTGGCGAGGATCCGAACTGGCTTGAAGCGCAGGAGCATGTCTCGCGCCTGGCCCCGCTGGACCGGCCTTGTCTGATCATTGGTGAACGCGGCACCGGTAAAGAGCTGATTGGCGAGCGAATGCACTTCCTCTCCCGGCGATGGGATGGCCCGTTCGTCAAGGTCAATTGCGCCGCCTTGTCTGAGCAGCTGCTCGACAGCGAATTGTTTGGTCACGAACGTGGGGCGTTTACGGGTGCGACAGAGCGACGGCTCGGCCGGTTTGAGCTCGCCGATGGCGGCACGCTCTTTCTGGATGAGATCGCCACCGCCTCCATGCAGGTTCAGGAGAAACTGCTCCGCGTCGTTGAGTATGGCGAGTTTCAGCGCCTCGGCGGAGAGAAAGTGATCTCGACCAATGTGCGCGTCGTCGCCGCTACCAATGTCGACTTGCCGAGCAAAGCCGCGCAGGGCGACTTTCGCGCCGACTTGCTCGATCGGCTGGCATTTGACGTGGTGACTTTGCCGCCTTTGCGCTCTCGCAGCGTCGACATCTCTTTGCTCGCCGATTTCTTTGCCCGGCGTATGGCACGCGAAATGGCGGAGGACTTTCCCGGTTTTGCGCCTTCGGCCATCGCCGCCATGGAAGCTCACAACTGGCCGGGTAATGTCCGCGAGTTGCGCAATTTCGCGCAGCGCATCACATATCGCGCGATCTCAGAACACCAGACGGACCCGGTTCAGTTCGACCCCTCGGCGCTCGACCCGTTTGCGTCGCCCTGGCGCCCGGCGGCGACGCTGGCAGATACAGTCGCTGCGCCGACTGATGCGACTGCCGCGCCGACGACCCCGCCGCCTCCGGTGCTCGACATCTCTTTTGAAGATCAGACGCGTCTTTTCGAAACCAGCCTGATCGATACCGCACTCTCCGCTCATGAGGGTCACCAAGGAAAAGCCGCCAAGGCGCTCGATCTCTCCTATCACCAGTTTCGCGGCTTGCTGAAAAAGCATGGCTACTCAAAAGGCGCCGGCAAACCCCAACCTGACGAGCCACGCGCCCCTATTCGGAGTATGTAAAGTTGGGCAAGGTTGGGCCGCGCCCTAAACAAACAGCTCCAGAGGATCGCGGCCGGCTTCGCTTTCGAGAAAGCCGAGCGTCTCGAATGTCTGTTTCATTGTGCCCGAAAGAGGTGCCTGCACGGACAATGGCTTGCCCGACTTGCGCGGGATCACCAGCGCGCGGGCATGCAGATGCAGGCCCTTGGCGACGCCCAGCGGAACCTCGCGGCGGCTCTCATATTTCTCGTCGCCGAGAATGCTGGTGCCGAGCTCGTGCATATGGAAACGCAGCTGATGCATACGCCCGGTCGACGGCTTCAGCGCCACCCAGGCCGCACGCCGCGCCGCGGTCGATACGGTGACATAGTCGGTGATCGCATGCTTGGAGACCTTGTCACCATGCACGCCGAGGATCATGCGCTCGCGGCCATCCTCATCTTTGCCCTTGCGCATCCAGGACCGGAGCTGCCCGGCTGGCGGATGCGGGACACCCACCGTGACCGCCCAATAGACTTTTTCCATATCGCGCGAATAGAAGAGATCGCCCAGGCGCGAAGCCGCGGCGGGATGTTTCGCGATGACCAGCAGGCCGGATGTGTCCTTGTCGAGCCGGTGCACAAGCCGCGGACGGTGCTCACCATGCGACAGTGCATCGAGCATACCATCAATGTGTCGACCGCCTTGCTTGGTACCACCCTGGACCGCGATACCCGCCGGCTTGTTGAGGACGAACATCTCGTCATCCTCATGCAGAATAAGAGGCTTCAGGTAAGCCAGCGCCTTGGCGTTTGGCTTGCTTGGCGCACTCCACGGCGTGTCGCCATCCTTCGCCACTTTGGAGACGAAGGGTGGCAAGCGGACCGCCATCCCCGCCTCGAGCCGCGTATTGGCCTTGGCTCGCGCCCCATCGACCCGGATCTGTCCGGTGCGCAACAGCTTTTCCAGCTCGCCCTGCGTCATCGGCATACGCCGTTTGACCCAGCGATCGAGACGCACGCCGCCTTCCTTATCCGAGACGGTTTCAGTGATGACTTGCCGGGTCATGCGAGCAACCTTTTCAGCGCCAGGAGGCCGACTGCAAATGCGGTGATTGCGCCGACCAGATTGAGGCCCGCGAAAATCAGCCCCCTCATGACCTCGCCGGTCAGGAACAGGTCGACCGTATCACGAGAAAAGGCAGAGAAAGTCGTAAATGCCCCCATCATGCCGACGCCAACGAGGAGCCAGAGCGTGTTTTCGAATGCCAGCTCCCGGCTCGCAAACCAGCCCATCAGCGCGCCGAGCGCGAAACTCCCGGCAATATTGACGAACAAAGTGGCCCACGCTCCGGACACGCCGCCATGCTCGGTAAAGGCGAGGCCTACACCATATCGCATGCACGCGCCGACCGCGCCGCCCAAAGCTACAAGGAGAAATCCATTCATGCGCGCGGCATAGAGGTTTTTTTTGCCAAGCGGAAGGGACTGACCTGCGTGGACCATATATGGCCAAACCGCGCATTCTCGGCTAGCCCAATGGGGCTTCATGGGTCGGGAGCCCAAAACATGAAATACATAATCGGTATCCTTGCTGCGCTCGTCGTGATCGCTGTCTCGTTTTTCAGTGCGCGCGCTGTGACGATGAACAGTCTCACCGGGCAGAGTGATCTCTTCGACACATTTCAACAAGTAGATGGGCCCTGGCTCTACTCCGACAAGATCGGCGCAGCTGCGGCTTCGAATGTCGAACGCGCGCGCGTTGCGCTGGGTGGCCCACTGGGTTTGTCGGCGAGAGAGGCGGTCTACTTCATCGCCACTGAGGATGATGAAGGCGCGACCTTGGAGTCGCACTGCACCTATCGCGTCACTGGACAGCCAATCGACACACGATGGTGGTCACTGACTCTATATGACAGCGTTACGCAGCACTATGTACCCAATGATCTCAATCGATCGAGTTGGAATAGTGTTTCGGTGCCCAGATCGGAATCTGGGGCGTGGATTGTCCAAGTCTCTGCCAGCCAGCAGGAAACGGCCTGGCTTCCATCGCAGGCTGAACCTGACAAGGCGTTCGAGCTTGTCCTGCGCGTTTACAATCCGAGTGACGACACGCGCGCAGTGTTACCCAATATCGAGCTTCCAGACGTGGAGCGTGTATCATGCTGAGCCGAATTCTGTATCTCGCCTTGGCGGTGTTCGGATTGGCCGCAATCACGTTTTTCGCCACACGCAGTGTGATAATCGATCAGGCTCCCAAAAAGGTCATGGCGAACATTGAAAGTCGCATCGCCGCCGGGGCTGGTGGGTGGAATACGTGTTTTCACAATCGCGAGTATGGCCCTCGAATGAATTCGGCGCGGCGAGCGAACCCGGATAGCATTATCAGCTCCATGGCCTATGATCTCAGCGAAGGTCCGGTGCGGATTTCCGGCGAAATCTGGCCGCGTTACTGGTCGATTTCATTCTATCAGCAGAACTCAGACAATTTCTTTGTGAAGAATGATCTGGAGTTAGGCGAAGCGAGATTCGAATTCATTTTGGCGCTGGCCGAGCACGATACGAGCGAGTTGGTCGGGACCCCGGTTATCTCGCCGACGGACAGAGGGATCATGCTGATCCGTCGTTTTGCCGCTAATGCAGATGACATGCCCGGTATCCGCGCCAATCAAGATGCGATGTCTTGCGGTCCAGCTTAGCCCAGCTGATTGGGCCGAAGCAAAAGGGTTAGACTTTCGTCGCGATTTGACACCGCGAAACCGTCCACGCATCCTCGTCCCGGGAGGAATTCAATCATGTTCATCGGACATTATGGAGCGGCGCTGGCGGCGCGAGCGGCGAAGCCGGCGATTCCGCTCTGGCAGCTTTTCGTGGCGGTTCAGCTGGTCGACTTCGCTTGGGCAGGGCTCGTCCTAGCGGGGATCGAGAAGTTCCGCGTGGCGCCGGGCTTCATGGAAGCCTCAATCCTTGATCTCCACCATATGCCCTACACCCACTCGCTCGTGGCGGCGGTGATCTGGGCCATTGCGGCGGGCGTGCTCTATGCCGTCCTCCGGCGCGGCGCCAAGGCGGTCACGGCAGGGATCATCATCGGAGCGGCGGTCTTTTCGCATTGGCTTACCGACCTGATCGCGCACGGTCCCGACCTCGCCCTGTGGTTTGGGGGCCCTAAAGTAGGCTTGGGATTGTGGAACAGTCTGCTCTGGACCCAAGTGGTCGAGATCGGTTTGCTGATGATCGGCGGCGCGCTTTATCTGGCGCACACCAAGCCTAAGGGCCCGATTGGACGCTTTGCACCCTTCTTATTGCTCGGCTTCATGCTGGCGCTTCAAGTCTACAATCACCTACCGGTCGATCACCCACCTGCCATCCCGCAATTCGCCATCATGGCATTGATCGCGTTTACATTGCTCGCCGTGGTCGCCTGGGCAGCGGATCGAACGCGAGAACCCTCTTAGACGGGGGTGCGCTTCAATCTATTCAGCGCCTCATCCAGGGCCGACAGGTAGCGCGACCGATCGGCTTTGGAGAAGGGCGCAGCGCCGCCCACCTGGTCGCCGCCTGCGCGAAGGTCGGCCATGATGGCGCGGGTTGCAATCGCACCGCCAATCGAGTTTTCCGTAAACGGTTTGCCGTTCGGACCAAGCACGATGGCGCCCTTTTGCAGGGCCCGTTCCGCCAGCAGGATATCCGCCGTCACGACCACGCTGCGCGCATTTGCGAGATCGACGACGTGATCATCCGCGGCATCAAATCCATCGCTCACGGTCACATGCTTGATCAGCGGATGCGGCGGGACACGCAAAAAGCTGTTGCTGACCAGGGTCACCGGCACCTGATGGCGTAGCGCGACTTTGTAAGTCTCATCCTTGACCGGACAGGCATCCGCATCGATCAGAATTTCGATCGGGTCTGCCACTATTTGTACAGACACCAGCGCATGATGGCCTTTTGGGCGTGCAGTCGGTTTTCAGCCTCGTCCCAGACGAGCGAAGCGGGTCCGTCGATGATGTCGGCGTCAACTTCCTCGCCCCGGTGCGCCGGCAGGCAGTGCAGAAACTTGGCGCTGCCCTTCGCCAGCTCCATCAAGTCGTCCGTGACCGCAAACGGATCGAGCTCGGCAAGACGGGCCTCGCCGTCCTTGTCACCCATAGAGACGAACGTGTCGGTGATCACAACATCGGCCCCGGCAACGGCTTCTTCGGCCGTGTCATAGAGGTCGATGCGCCCTTGAAGTTCGCGCGCGATGGCAACGTCATCTTCGTCCGGAGCGTAGCGATCGGGTGTCCCGATCGCGAAGGAGAAGCCGAATTTCGGCGCTGCGTGAATGAAGCTGGAACAGACATTATTACCGTCACCAACCCAGGCAAGCCGGGCACCCTGAAGGTTAACGCCGCTCTCTTCCAACGTCATCAGGTCCGCCAAAATCTGGCAAGGATGCGACCGGTCAGTCAGACCATTGATCACCGGCACAGAGGCCGCTTCAGCAAAGATCTCAAGGTCGCTGTGATTGTTGGCGCGCAGCATCACCATATCGACATAGCGGCTGAGGACACGGGCGGTATCTTCAACGGTCGCAGAGTCGTTCTTTGGACTTGGATTGAGGGCCCTGAAAATGGATCGTGTCTTGATTATTGGTGCCGGCGCCGCCGGTTCTGTTGTCGCCCAGAAATGCGCAATGGACCGCGAAACGTTCAAGCATATTACGTTGGCGTCGCGGCGGCTGGTCTCTTGCGAAAAAGTCGCGGCCCTGTGCCAGACGCCGATCGAGATTGCGCAAGTGGATGCGGATAATGTCGAAGAGACGATTGCCCTGATCGAAAAGGTCAAACCGGATCTCGTGATCAATATGGCCCTGCCCTATCAGGACTTGCCGATCATGGATGCCTGTCTAGCGACAAAGACCCATTATATGGACACAGCCAATTATGAGCCGCGGGATGTCGCCAAGTTCGAGTATCACTGGCAGTGGGCCTATCAGGAGCGCTTTAAACAGGCGGGTTTGACGGCCATTCTCGGTTGCGGCTTTGATCCAGGCTGTACCAACATTTATTGCGCTTATGCCCAACAAGAAGGCCTGTTCGACGAGATCGAATATATCGACATTGTCGACTGCAATGCGGGTGACCACGGCAAGACGTTCGCGACCAATTTCAACCCCGAAATCAATCTGCGCGAAGTCACCCAAGACGGGCGCTATTGGAAAGATGGCGAGTGGATCGAGATCCCCGCCCTCTCCATCCGGACTATGATCGACT
Organism: Hyphomonadaceae bacterium; assembly: GCA_043513745.1. Classification (GTDB taxonomy): domain Bacteria; phylum Pseudomonadota; class Alphaproteobacteria; order Caulobacterales; family Hyphomonadaceae; genus Henriciella. The sequence goes on along the minus strand of CP121341.1, from coordinate 1,721,652 downwards.
ATCCCGAAGTCGGCCCGAAAGTGTCCTACCTCATCTATCACGAGGAAGAAGAAAGCCTGGTCAAACATATTAAAGGCCTGAAACAGATCCGCTTCTGGATGACCTTTGGCGATGAATACATCAAGCATTTGGACGTGTTCAAATCGATCGGCCTGATCGGCCTGGAGCCGATCAAGCATAAAGGCATGGACATTATTCCGATGGAATTCCTGAAAGACTTGCTGCCCGTGCCGAGCACTCTGGCGGAGGGTTATACGGGCAAGACCTCGATCGGCGTCATCCTGCGCGGCACCAAAGACGGTCAGCCGGTGACCAAGATGATCTATAATGTCAGCGATCATGCGCAGACCAATAAAGAAGTCTCAGCCCAAGCGGTCAGCTATATACCAACATGATCGACGCCGCGGCTGGCGCCGGCTCGTTGGCTCACTGCCAGATTGAGCCGCGGGTTTTCGAGCATCCATTTCATATAATCAGGCTCATCGACCGTCGGCGCCTGGCCGAACAAGGCAGAGTAGAATTGTTTCGTCGCAGCAAGATCTGCGGCGCTGATATGTATGTGTACGCGTTTCATGAGGTCTCCAACTCAACTGATCGGACAGGGGTTAAGACGCCGCGGCAGCAGTCTTCCATCAGGAAGCCAATCAGTGCCTGCAGAGCGGCATAGTTTGCTTTCGAAATCAGGGATCGCCCTTGCCGAAATTGCGTCACCAGCCCGGCATCCGCCATGGCCTTGAGGTGATGTCCGAACGTCGTCGCTGGCACATCCATATGCGCCCGCATTTGCGATACGTTAAGGCCCTCATTCCCGGCCTGAACCAGTAAACGCAGAATGGCGACCCGGCTCGGATGGCCGAGGGCAGCAAACGAATCGGAGGCGTCGAGATCTGTCATTATATCTATATATCTAGTTTTTTAGATATTTCAAGCGATAATGCCATTCCGCTTGACCTCCTAGTCAGCACGGGCGCTGCAGCCTAAGGTCTGCGTCATGTTCGACACCATCCTCTACCAAATCGAAAACGGCCGCGCGCGGATCACGCTAAATCGGCCGGACAAGCTGAACGCGATGAGCCTGAAAATGCAGGCCGAGCTATCCGAAGCCTTGTGGGATGCCGATGCTCGCAAGGACGTCCATTGCGCCGTAATCAAAGGCGCCGGGCGAGCCTTCACAGCCGGGTATGACCTGACCGGCGGCGACAGCGTTCCGATTTCGCGCCTACAGGCGGAAAACCCGGACGCGCCTTATCGCGGCTATCGCAGCGTGGATGACGACATCTGGCAACTTGAGCGGGCCCAGAGATACCGCATGGCGGCGTTCGACATGCACAAGCCAGTGATCGCTCAAGTGCATGGGCACTGCAAAGCCGGTGGGACGGACCTCGCCCTGCTGTGCGACATCGTTATCGTCGCGGATGATGCCGAAATCGGCTTTCCGGCCGGGCGAGATCTCGGCGCGCTACCCAATCAGTTCTGGCTGCACAATCTGGGACCACAATGGACGAAGAGGCTGCTGCTCACCGGCGACAGCATTAGCGGAACCCAGGCGGCGGAGATCGGCTTTGCCCTGAAGTCCGTGCCGCCGGACCTGCTGGAAGCTGAAGTCGAGGGGCTCGCTGACCGGTTTACTCAGATTGATCCAGACATTCTCGCCGCCAACAAGCGGGCGGTGAATATGGGCCTCGAACTCATGGGCGCGCGTACGCTGCAACGCTACGCAGCCGAGAATGATGCTCGCGGTCATCAGGCGGCGAGCGCGCGGGCGTTCGTGAAACATGCCAGCGAGGTTGGCCTTAAACAGGCGCTCCACGATCGCGACGCGCCGTTTGGCGATGGCCGCGTTCGGGTCAAAGGGCATGAGCGGCGCGATGAAGATGGCCGCTTGATCGACGAAGAATAAGAGCGCAAATGCGCGCTATGACGCTCGATACGCTTCCGACCCCGTGTTTCGTCCTGGATCTCGCCAGGCTGCGCGCCAATCTCGAAACCGCCTCGCGAGTGCGTGAAGCGGCGGATTGCAAGATCCTGCTCGCAACCAAGGCGTTTGCGCTTCCTGCCGTATTTCCAATGATGCGGGACTATCTCGATGGCACTACGGCCAGCGGCGAGCAGGAAGCTCAGCTCGGCGCCGAGGCGTTTGGCAAAGAGGTCCACGTCTATTCGCCCGCCTATGCCCCCGGCGAGATTGAACGCCTTTGTGAGATCGCCCAGCACATCTATTTCAACTCAGCTGCGCAGCTGGCACGGTACGGCCCGATCGCCAAAGCCGCCAGCGCTAAGATTGGGTTGCGGGTCAATCCGGGCTACTCAAATGCAACCCTGGGCGGCGATCTCTATGATCCCTGCGCGCCAATGTCCCGGTTTGGTGAAGTGCCAGAGAAACTCGCCGAAATTGACTGGTCCGGCGTCGATATCTTCCATGTCCATGCGCTCTGCGAGAGCCTTGCGGACGGATCGGTTGGACTGATTGAGCACGTGGCCGAAAAGTTCGCGCCAGCACTCAAACAGGTGAGCGCCGTGAACTTTGGCGGCGGACATTTCCTGAACGCTGCGGGCTATGAAATTGATCGCCTGATCGCCGCGATGAAGGCCTTCCGCGAGCGGTTTGACGTGGACGTTATCCTGGAGCCGGGCGGTGGATTGGTCGTGAACACGGGCGAGCTGCACGCAAGCATTATCGACCTGCACTGGAATGACGGCGATATCGCGCTGCTCGACGCCAGCGCCTCCACTCATATGCCGGATGTCCTGGAAGCACCCTACCGCCCCGAGATCGTTGGCGCAGGCGCCGCTGGCGAGCGAGCGCATACATATCGTCTCGCAGGTCGCACATGCATGACGGGGGATATTATCGGCGACTATTCATTCGACGCACCACTGAAGCCGGGAGACCGCATCATTTTCCGAGATCAGATGCACTACTCCTTCGTCAAGACCAATACGTTCAATGGCAATCCCCTCGCCAATCTCGCGATTTGCCACGAAGACGGACACGTCGAACAGCTCAGCGATTTTGGTTATGACGCATTCAGATCACGCTTAGGTCGCTAATTTTTCACATCTTTTGCCGACAGTCCCGGCATGCAACGCACGCTTGATTCCCGAGTGGATCAAACTCTCGAACGCATTTTGCCCGGGCTGGAGGCCTGGCTTGGTCGGATGCTGCCGGACCGCCTGGTGTTGGCGCTTGTCGAGTTCCTAGTGTTTGGAATCAAACAAGCCTGGGCGAGCCTGTTTGGCGGCCTGCTTTTGCTGGGCATGATCGCCACGCGCTACGCCTATCCGGACACCGCACCGATCGCCCGATACGACTTTCTGGTTTTGTATGCGCTCGCCATTCAGGCCCTGTTCCTGATCACCCGGCTTGAACGGCCAAGCGAAGCCATCGTCATTCTGATCTTTCACCTAGTCGGCACTGCCATGGAAGTCTTCAAGACCGAAGCAGGATCGTGGCTTTACCCGGAAGATAATCTGCTCCGGATTGGCGGCGTCCCTTTGTTTTCAGGCTTCATGTACGCTGCGGTGGGATCTTACTTCGCGCGGGCGGCGCGCGTGTTTGAGTTTCGCTGGCACGCCTATCCGCGCATCGCGCTAACTCTGGCACTGGCTTTCGGGATCTATATCAACTTTTTCAGCCACCACTTTATCATGGATGCGCGCTACCTGCTGTTCGCACTGACGGGACTGATCTTCTGGCGCACGCGTGTCCATTACCGCGTCTGGCGGTGGCAGCATCAGATGCCGCTTCTGGTCGGATTTTTCCTGGTCAGCGTGTTCATCTGGATCGCCGAAAACGTCGCCACGTTCACAGCCATATGGCTCTACCCGGGACAGGAAGATGGCTGGCACATGGTGTCGCTGCAGAAGCTTGGCAGCTGGTATCTATTGATGATCATTTCCTGGGTGCTGGTGACCCTGGTGCAGCGTCCGAAAGCGGTGACTGAAGCTTAGTCGCGATTATGCTGTGGTTCCCACAATTCGACCGGATTGCCCTCCGGATCATAGACGCGCGCGAAACTGCCATTTGGGTGGGGATTGTCCGGGTCTATGGACACTTCGTTTCCGTTGGCCCGTAATTGCGCGACCATTTTCTCCAGGCTCGCGACCCGAAAGTTCAGCATGAACGATTTCGATTTGTCGTCGCCAAAATAGGCCGTGTCCTGGTTAAACGGCGCGAACACAGTCGGCCCCTCATTCTGGTGCCAGGGCTCAGTATCATAGTCGCTTGGGACCGGATCGATGCCAAAATTCTCATCATACCAGGCTGCAAGCTTGGCCGGGTCTCTGGCCCGGAAAAAGAACCCTCCAAATCCGGTAATACGTTCTTTCTCGGTCATCTTTCAGTTCCCCATTTTGCGCCCTGAGGCAGTATGATCGATTTTTTCGTTGACGCAATGCACCCCCTTATTATGTGTGCGCGACGAAGAGGAGCGTTCGAGAGACAATGAACTAGCGGCACCGATCATCCGGAAATGATCAATTTGCCCCACGCGCCTGGCGCGTGCTTCATTACATGTTCTCTTGAGAGGTTTCTTATGCCCCGTTTGAAAAACAAGATCGCGCTGGTCACAGGCGCTGCCCGCGGTATTGGTGCCGCCATCGCAAAAGCCTTCGCCGATGAAGGCGCGGATGTCATCGTTACGGACATTCTGGACGCGGAAGGCCAGGCGCACGCTGACAAGACCGGCGCAGCCTATCACCGTCTGGATGTGGCGCGCTCGGAAGACTGGCGGGCCGTCCTGTCCGCGCACCCAAAGCTCGATATTCTCGTCAACAATGCCGGGATCACCGGGTTTGAATCCGGTGAGCTCATTCATGATCCGGAGCATGTCTCGCTCGACGCCTGGCACCAAGTGCATGCGGTCAATCTGGACGGCACCCTGCTCGGCTGCCAGACCGCCATCAAAGCCATGAAATCCACTGGACAAGGCAGTATCATCAACATCGCCTCGCGGTCCGGCCTGGTCGGTATTCCGGGCGCCGCCGCCTATGCGAGCTCGAAGGCGGCGATCATCAATCATTCCCGCTCGGTCGCTCTTTACTGTGCTCAGAACGGATGGGCGATCCGCTGCAATGCGATTGCACCAGCGGCTATCCTGACCCCGATCTGGGAGCCGATGATCGGCGACGGCCCCGATCGCGAAGACCGCATGGCAGCCCTGGTCGCGGATACACCGATGAAACGCTTTGGCACCGCGGAAGAGGTTGCGGCCATCGCTGTCCTGCTCGCCAGCGACGAGGCGGCTTACATGACCGGGGAGACTTTGACCCTGGATGGCGGCTTGCTGGCAGGCTCAGCGGCAAGCCCCGGCTAAGCGCGGACGGCAAGTCCACGCGTGAAGCTTTGGCTTGCCGAACCCCGCCGGGCGGAGTATGTCACCGCCTTCAATTTGGTTGGCCGCGTTAGCTCAGCTGGTAGAGCATCGCATTCGTAATGCGGAGGTCGGGTGTTCAAGTCACCTACGCGGCACCATTTTCCCAGTCTCTAAAGCCGGGTCAGCCGGATTTCCTGATCATTGTGCAGCGCCGGGATGCGCGCGCGGGCTTTAACCACTTGGTCGAGATTAAGGTCAGCGTGAATGATGCCGGGCTCCTCGCCCTTTGCTTCGGCCATGATTTCTCCCCAAGGCGAGATAATCAGGGAGTGCCCATATGTTTCGCGGCCATCCTCATGCAGACCGCCTTGCGCTGGCGCGAGCACGAAACAGCCTGTCTCGATGGTCCGTGCGCGCAGCAAGACATGCCAATGCGCCTCGCCGGTCACGCGCGTAAACGCTGCCGGGACGGTGATCAACTCTGCCCCGGCCTGCGCCAGCGTGCGATAGAGATGCGGAAACCGAACATCGTAGCAGATGGTCATGCCAACCTGAGCGATCGGCGTGCGCGCCAGGACCGCGTCCCGCCCGGCTCGGTAGGCTTTGGATTCGCGATAGGTCTGACCGTCGCCAACCTCAACATCGAACATATGGATCTTGTCATACCGCGCCAGAACGCTGCCATCCGGCCCGATCAGAAAAGAGCGATTGGCAAACCGGTCATCGTCCGGCAAGGCCACGGCAAGCGATCCAATCAAAAGGGTGATGCCAAGCTCTGCCGCCAGCGCCGACAGTGCGGCGAGACATTCGTCCTCGGCCTCCAGCTTGATCTTGGGACGGGCTTGCCCGGGCCGAATATCCAGCAAGTTGGTCATTTCCGGGGTCGCGATGAATTCTGCGCCCTCAGCCGCGGCGACGCGGATAAGGCGTGAGGCCTCTTCGCGATTGGTCGCGACATCGGTTGTCGATCGCATCTGAATGCAGGCGGCGCGCACGGTCGTCATGCCGCCAATCTATCGCGGGCGGGCGAGATCACCAGCTCTCTTTGAAGGGCCGCAAATCCATTTCGTGGGTCCAAGCGGAGCGATGCTGGCTGTGCACGTGCCAATATGCGTCTGCGATGGCGTCCGGCCTCAGACCGCCATCATCGCCAAGGCCGTCAAGGTAATCGCCGAAGCGGGATCGCACCTGCTCACCATCAATCACGCCATCAATTATAAAGTGGGCGACGTGCACGCCTTTGCGGCCATAATCCCGCGCCAGAGATTGGGCTAGCATCCGCAGACCGGCCTTCATCATGGCGAAATGGGCGAAGTTCGGCTTGCCGCGCATCGAGCCCGACGCACCGGTGAAAAACAGGCTGCCGCGGCCTTGCTGTTCGAGAATGGGGATGGCGCGCTTGGCGGTCAGGAACGCGCCGAAGCAGCCGACCCGCCAGAATTGCTCCACTGTGTCGGCATCGAGCTGCTCAAACGGAATAATCGCGTTGTTTCCAGCATTATAAAGAACCGCCGCCACCGGCCCGCGCGCCTTGGCGTGATTGAACAGAGTGTCGAGATCTGCCTCGGACGTCACATCGACCGGAAGGCTTTCAGCCGACCCACCTGCTGCCGAGATTTCGGCGGCGAGCGCCTCAACCTTTGACGCTGTGCGCCCCGTCATGATGACGTGATGGCCTTGCTCGGCAAACTTGCGACCCAGCGCCCCGCCAACCCCTTGCGAAGCCCCCGCACCGAGGACAATTACAGATTCAGTCATGGAAAACCTCCGAGAAAAGCAAGCGTGGCTTTTCTACGCGTCAGAAGCAAGCGCGGACAGCTGGAGCGAAGCGAGAAAATGGTGGTCGATACAAGGTTCGAACTTGTGACCCCTGCAATGTCAATGCAGTGCTCTACCACTGAGCTAATCGACCATCCAATTTAGAAGGACGGGTCATCCACTTTTGGACGCCCCAAGTCAAGCCTGAACTGCAATCCAGATCAGGCGAAATGCACTAGGCCGCCATGACCCGTTCAACCTCGTCCACGAGTTCGCGCAGGTGGAATGGCTTGGACAGGACTTTCGCCCCCGCCGGTGTCGGCGCGCCGCCAGAAAGGGCAACCGCCGCGAAGCCCGTAATGAAGACGATTTTCATGGCTGGATCGAGCTCTGCGCCGCGGCGGGCGAGCTCGATGCCGTCAATTCCTGGCATCACGATATCGGTCAGCAGCAGGTCGAACACTTCGCGTTCAAGCGCTTCCAATGCACCCTCACCGTCTTCGTAATCCTGGACATCATGTCCGGCACGGCGAAGGGATGCGCTGAGAAATGTGCGCATCGCATCATCATCTTCTGCCAGCAGTATTTTGCTCATGGAAATCTGTCCCTGATGGATATTGATGCCATATAGGCCTCAAATCGGTAAACCCTCAGTGAACAATACAGAGAAATGCAGCGCTGATTTGCCCTTGACCTAAGCTGCAGAACACAGACCTTAAGCTCCATGCGCGTCACCCTCGACCTTCCTGCCGGCTCAGGCGAAATGACCCTTCCGGCGTTTGAAATCGCGCGCGGGACCCCGGTGAAGGCACCGGTCGTTTTCGCCTCTCCGCATAGCGGAACCCATTATCCACAACACATGCAGGCGAATTTGAGCGTTCCGCTCTCGGACCTGCGCCGGACCGAAGACGCTTTTATCGACGAGCTGTACGCGCCCGTCGCTGAACAGGGCGGCGTACTGATCTGCGCGACCCATGCCCGGACCTATGTCGACCTGAACCGGGACGCACGCGAGCTCGACGCCGACATGTTCTCTGACGGATTGCCGCGCATGGCCGGGATGCCATCTGCCCGGGTCAAGGCCGGGCTGGGCTGCCTACCGCGCGTCGGAGCAAGCGGGCGGAACATCTACGAGCAACCACTTTCATGCGCCGAGGGGGCTCACCGCCTGAAGCACGTGCACGACGCCTACCATCATGCCTTGCAATCGGAGGTGGAGGCCCTGAAGCCGACCTGGTCGGACATTTTCATCATTGATTGCCATTCCATGCCCTCACGCCAGCCCGGCCGGTCGAGCATGCCGGACATTGTGCTCGGAGATCGGTTTGGGTCTAGCTGTTCTGCCCGCCTCACTTCGCTGGTGGAGCGGCAGTTCCGACGCGACGGCTTAACTGTAGCGCGAAACGCCCCGTATGCCGGCGGTTATACGACGCGTAAGTATGGCCGGCCGAGGCGCGGCATCCATGTGCTTCAAATTGAGATTAACCGCGCCCTCTACATGAATGAGCTGACAATTGAGAAGACAAGCGGCTTCGATGCGCTGCGAACTCAGCTCTCTAAGCTGACTGCCGAGATCTTGACCCTGGCTCAGCTGGAAAACGGCTAAAAAAAAGCCGCGCAGTTGATGCGCGGCTATAACAGGTAAGGGAGGAAACGCCCGTAGGCGTTAGCACCGCAGTGCTGTCACTTATAATATTGTGCACTGCACAAAAAACAACTGAAACTTTGTCACACCCGCGCATAACTCCCCTGCAGCAGCGGGATGCAGCGGCAGATTACCAATAATTACATGTGCTCAGGCCGCGATCTGTAGAGGATATGCGGTTTCGGCATGCGAATTGCTGTTGTCCGGAACAGTATTCAATATCGGGACGCCAAGAGGGGCCTTCCGAATGTGTCCGGAGGTTGGAATGACGGATAATACGGATCTTCATGTTGGCAAACGCCTGCGGCGACGCAGACGCTTGTTGGGCATGACACAACAAGATCTCGCCGGCATGGTTGGAGTCCGCTTCCAGCAGATTCAAAAATATGAGTGCGGCGCTAATCGGGTCACATCATCTCGGCTTTACGATCTCTCCCGCGCCCTGAACGTTTCTGTCCAGTACTTCTTTGACGGCCTCGAAACCGAGGACATGCAGGGATTGGCAGCCAATGACGCTGAGCGTCTGGATGCTGATATACTGAGCCAGAAGGAAACGCTGGAGCTGGTTCGCGCTTATTACCGTCTCGGCGAACGTCCGCGTCGCCGCCTTCTGGAACTTGCCAAAGCGCTTGAGACAGAAGCCACTGAGTCAGGCGCCGCTTGACCTTACATTGTCTCAGCCGCTAAGCGCGGCGGATGACCAAAGCACCTCAATTTGATGCCATCGGTGTCGCTCAGGCGATGGCCGATGCTGCGCGTTCTGCGATCCTCCCTCACTATCGATCGCTCGACCATGTCGACAACAAAGAAGATGGCTCTGCATTTGATCCGGTCACCGAAGCTGACCGGGCCGGAGAGCGCGCGATGCGGGCGGTTCTGGAAGAGCTTCGCCCGGATGATGCAATCTTCGGTGAGGAATTTGGGAAACAAGCTGGCACAACTGGCTGGACCTGGGTTCTCGATCCGATTGATGGCACCCGCGCATTTGTGGCCGGCCTACCGACATGGACCACCCTGATCGGCCTCGTTGATGAGGCCGGCGATGCGATTGTCGGTGTGATCGATCAGCCCAATCTTGACGAACGCTATATCGGCGGACCTGCTGGCAGCCATATGATCTCATCGACAAAAGAGACCCAGCTATCTGTTTCGACTTGCGATGACCTGCGCGAGGCCGTCATATCAACAACAGATCCGTTCATCATGACCCCGCCAGAACAGGGCGCGTGGACGCATTTGCGCCACACCGCCAGGATTATCCGCTATGGTCTCGACGCCTATGCTTATGCCCGCGTCGCAGCTGGAACGATTGACCTGGTCGCGGAGTCTGGTCTCGCCCCGTACGATGCTGCAGCCCTGATCCCCGTCGTGCGCGGCGCAGGCGGCCTTGCCTGTGACTGGCGCGGCAATCCGGCGAAGCCCGGAGGTCAGCTGGTATGTGCTGCAAGTCAGGGCATCCTTGATCAGGCGCTGATCTCATTGCGTCGGTCAGCGGACTAGCGCTGCATCGACCTAGCCAGAGCTTTAAAAATCGCGCTAATGAGGCAGGTATGGGAACCGAAGTCGAACTCGTCGAAAAAAGAACCCCGGTGCGGCGCGCGCCGGGCAAATGGCGTCTCAGTTCGATTATCGACGGGGTTGCGCTACGGGTGAAGCTGAGCGCGGCCGCGCTCAGCCATTCGGGCGATGACAAGGCCGCCCGAAAGGAAGCGCTGGACATTCTGCATGGGGCCCTGTTTCGCGGTCGCTTAATTGCGCAGGAGCGTTTGCAACAAGGCGCCGATGGTCTGGACACGGCGCGTCTTCTTTCCGCCGTTCAAGACGAAGTGCTGCATGCGCTCTACGACTTTACAACAACGCACGTCTTCCGTGCGCGAAACCCGACCGAAGGGGAACGCCTCGCCGTGTTTGCAACCGGCGGATATGGCCGTTCGGTGCTGGCCCCGTCCTCGGACATCGATCTGCTGTTTATTCGGTCCTACAAGGCCAGCGCCCATGCCGAGAGCGTGATCGAATACATGCTCTACGCCCTCTGGGACATGGGCCTGAAGGTTGGCCACGCGTTCAGGACCCCACAGGAATGCGTGCGGCTATCCAAGGAAGACGTCACGATCAAGACCAGCTTGCTCGATGCCCGCTTCCTGTTCGGCGACCAGGCGCTGGCGGACGAAACAGCGGATCTGTTTATCAACCAGGCTGTAGAAGGTCAGGACGCCCAATTCATCGCCGACAAGCTCGAAGAGCGCGACAACCGTCACGCGCGCCAAGGTAATGCACGCTATCTCGTCGAACCCAATGTCAAAGAGAGCAAGGGCGGCTTGCGCGACCTGCAGACGCTCTACTGGATCGTCAAGCACATGCATCCGGAAGAAACCGGGACCCTGGAAGATGTGATGAAATCGCAAGTGTTCACCGAACACGAATATCATGTCTTCCTGCGCGCCGCTCGGTTCCTTTGGACCGTGCGTTGCCACTTGCACTACATTACCGGACGACCGGAAGAACGTCTCAGTTTTGATCTCCAGCCTGAGATTGCCTCCCGAATGGGCTATCAGGATCGCGGGGAGCAGCTCGGTGTTGAGCGGTTCATGAAGCGATACTTCCTCGCCGCCAAAGATGTCGGCGGCCTGACGCGCATTCTCGCAGCCAAGCTTGAAGCCCAGCAGAAGGCGAGGCCTGAAGGCTGGCGGCGCTTTCTACCGGGCGGCGTGCAGACCAAAAGCCTCGATCATCCCAACTTTAAGCTGACGGCAAACCGCGTCGATTTTGTCGACCGCGAAGAGGCGCTTAAGGCGCCGCAATCCTTGCTGAAGCTGTTTCAGATCGCGGACCAGTTGGGCGTCGACGTGCACCCTGACGCGCTGACCACCACGACACGCAACAACAAGCTGATCCACGCCCGAAACCGAACCAATCCGGACATGATCGAGACTTTTCTGGAGATCCTGCTCGACAGCCAGAATCTCGGCCTCACGCTGAACCGGATGAACGAAGCGGGTGTGCTCGGGCGTTTCCTGCCGGAATTTGGCGGGATCGTCGCGCAGACCCAGTTCAACATGTATCACCATTACACGGTCGACGAGCACACGATCCGGGCGCTCGATCACATCGCTCAAATGGATGACGGCGAAGACGGGTTCGATCTGGCTAAGCAATTGTTCGGAAAGATCGAGAACCGGCGCGCGCTCTATCTGGCCATGTTGCTTCATGACACCGGCAAGGGCCTAGGCGATCAACAGATTGAGGGCATGAAAACCGCGCGGCGGGCGTGCAAGCGCCTCGGCCTGGAAGTCGCGGAAACAGAGCTCGTGGCCTGGCTGGTGGGTAACCATCTCGAGATGAGCGAAACCGCCCAGAAGCGCGATATCTCCGACCCGAGAACGATTGTCACTTTTTCGGAAAAAGTGATGGATCTCGAGCATCTCCGCTTGCTCTACATTCTGACCGTGGCGGATATTCGCGCCGTCGGCCCAAATGTCTGGAATGCCTGGAAAGGCCAATTACTCGGCGATCTATATCATAATACCGAGGCTGCCCTGCGCGGCGGCCGAACCGACGAGACCAGCGTCACGGCCGAACTTAAAGCCCGCGCCGAAGCCAATCGCGAAATCGTCCAGGATCGCGTTGGGCAGATCCCGCAAGTCATGCTGGAAATGGATGAGGCCTATTGGACAGGCTTTGATCCCGAGATCCTGGTCCTGCACGCCGAGCGACTGATCTCGAACGAAGACACTATCGTCACAGCAAATACCCGCGGCGATGAACGCACGATCTTGTTTGTATCGGCACCGGACCGGGTCGGATTGTTTGCTCGCCTGACCCAGGCGATTGGCGCGCTGGGGGCGCATACGGTTTCGGCTCAAGTCTATACCGGACCGTCCGGGCGCATCATCGATGTCTTCATCCTTGAAGATGGCGACGGCGAACCCTTTGCTACAGGTGATCGCGGACGGCTGGATCGACTGGAAAAAATGGTCCGGTCAGCAATTGACCCGGATGAGGTGCTTCCTGAGGTTCGCCTGCCGCAAAATGCCCGCCAGGCGGCATTCATCGTCCAGCCCAGGGTCACAATCTCGGAAGACGCTTCACAGGCCTATACGGTTATCGATGTGTCCGGGCGAGACAGACCCGGCTTGCTGAGCGACGTCAGCAAGGTGCTCGCTGAAGCGGGCGTCTCGATTTTCTCCGCACATGTTGGCTCTTACGGCGAACGCGTGTTCGATGCGTTTTATGTGAAACTGCCAGATGGGTTCACCGAGGACATGAAATCGTCATTGCGAGACCAACTCCTTGCCGCGCTTGGACGTGAAGAACCAGACGGTCCGAGTACGCCAGCGCGCAAATTGAAGCGCGCCAGCGCGGCTGACAGTTTCTAGTTTCGAAAGTCCTGAATGAGCCTGCTGCGTAACACCCTGACCCAGTCCTCGCTGACCATGAGCAGCCGGATCCTGGGCTTCATCAGGGATATTCTGATTGCCGCAAAAGTCGGAGCAGGCCCGATCGGCGACGCATTCGTGACCGCGCTGATGTTCCCGAACCTGTTTCGGCGGATCTTTGCCGAAGGAGCATTCGCGCAGGCCTTCGTTCCCGCCTATGCCCGGACCCTGGAAGCCGAAGGGCCAGAAGCCGCAGCCGATGTTGCGCGCCAGACTATGCGCGGCCTGTTTGCGGCGACCGCAGCGCTCGTCATTGTCGCGCAGCTTGCCATGCCGTGGATCATGAAAGTCATTCATGGCGGCTATGAAGAGACCAGCGAGAGCTTCCAACTTGCGATCCTGCTGACCCAGATCACCATGCCTTATCTCGCCTGCATGGCGTTGGCGGCATTGCTTTCAGGCGTCCTCAACTCATCCGGGCGGTTTGTGCTTTCAGCGGGCGCGCCGACCTTGCTCAACATCTTTCTGATTACAGCGGCGCTGTTCGGAGAAGATAACCGCCATACCGCGCTCCTTGCAGCCATCGCTGTGTCCGCCGCCGGCGTCGCACAGGCTGCGCTGTTGTGGTGGGGGGTAAGCCGTCAGAAAGTTTCGTTGTCGCTTGGCTGGCCCAAGCTGACGCCTTCGGTGAAAAAAGTCATCGCGCTGGCGATTCCCGGCACGATCGCTGCCAGCGGTGTCCAGATCAACATCCTGGTCAGTCAGGCCCTCGCAAGCTTCGAAGAAGGAGCCAAATCCTGGCTGTTCTATGCCGATCGCCTTTACCAGCTGCCGCTTGGAATTGTCGGCGTTGCAGTGGGGGTTGCCATTCTTCCCCGCCTGGCCCGGGCAGCGCGCGCAGACGACACAAAAAGTGCGCATGGATTATTGGATGACGGGATCGGTCTCGCCATGGCGCTGACCGTACCGGCTGCCATCGCATTGATGGTCGCCCCTGCTTATCTGATCGAAGGGCTCTATGCCCGCGGCGCGTTCACTTTGAATGATGCAAGTCAATCCGGACTGGCGCTGGTTCATTATGGCTGGGGTGTTCCGGCTTTCGTCTTGATCAAGGTTCTGGCACCCGGCTTCTTCGCCAGAGAAGACACAAAGACACCGATGCGGTTCGCGCTCTTTGCGGTTGCCATCAACACCGCGCTGGGGGCCGGATTGTTCTTCTGGTTCAAATCGCAAGGCTGGGATGGTTTCCCGGGTCTCGCAATTGCCACAAGTGTTGCCGCATGGCTCAACGCTGCCATGCTGTTCATCGGCCTACAGGCCCGCGGCTGGTACCGTCCTGGACGACGACTGGTGATGCGCATTATCTCCGTCACCCTCGCCAGTCTCGCGATGGGGGGCGCCCTGCTCTACATGCTGAGACACCCGGAACTGGTGCAGGAGCGCGTTGCCTATGGCCGGTTCGTTGAGGTCCTCGTGTTTATCGCCGTCGGCGCCGCCGTCTATGGGATTGCGGCGATCCTGTTCGGCGCGGTCCGCCCAAGCGATCTCAAAGGTATGCGCCGCGGCTCGGCAACGTGATTTTCCACTAGCCAGCGTGGCAAAATTCGCTAAACCCCGCTGCCATGACTGAGGAAGCAACTTACTCTGGCCCGAACCGCATCTTTTCGGGCATTCAACCGACCGGTAATCTCCATCTCGGAAATTATCTGGGCGCCCTGAAGAAATTTACCGATCTTCAGAACGAAGGCTGGGAAGGGATTTATTGCGTCGTCGATCTTCATGCGATCACGATGCCGGTCGAACCAGCTGCGCTGCAGGATCAGACACGCCAGATCGCGGCCGCCATGATGGCCGCGGGGCTTGATCCGGACACATCGACAATTTTCGTTCAGTCTTCCGTTCGCGCCCATACCGAGCTGACCTGGATCTTCAATTGCGTCGCCCGCATGGGTTGGCTCGAGAAGATGACCCAGTTCAAGGACAAATCAGGCAAGGATTCCGAACGCGCCAGCGTAGGCTTGTTTGATTATCCAGTGCTGCAAGCGGCCGATATTCTGGCTTACAAGGCGACACATGTCCCGGTAGGCGAAGACCAGAAACAGCATCTGGAACTTAGCCGGAACATTGCCGCGCGGTTCAATCAGCAATTCGATGCCCCCGGCTTCTTCCCGTTGCCGGAAGGCCTGATTGAGGGGCCCGGCGCTCGGATCATGAGCCTGAAAGACGGCACCAAGAAGATGTCCAAGTCTGATCCGGCGGAGAACTCGCGGATCAATCTAATCGACGATGCCGACACGATTGCGCGTAAGATCAAGAAGTCGAAGACTGACACGCATGGTGACATGCCAGAGACGGTTGAAGGCCTCGAAGGACGCCCCGAAGTCGCAAATCTGGTTGGCATCTATGCCGCTCTGTCAGGACGAAGCGATGAGCAGGTTCTCGCCGAGTTTGGCGGTAAAGGCTTCGGCACGTTCAAGCCAGCGCTTGCCGACCTGGCCGTCGACCACTTGTCGCCCATCACGCAGAAAATGCGCGAGCTTCTGGATGATCCGGCTGAGATCGATGCGGCCCTCAGAAAAGGGGCGGAAAAGGCCAACGCCGTCGCCGAACCGATCATCGAAGAGGTGCGGCGCGTTGTGGGCTTCTGGCAGGCCTAGGCTTGCGCTAAAGAGACGGGAAACCAGACAAGGAATACCCGTCATGACCCGACTGCTTGCTTCTGCCGCACTCCTCGCCCTTGCGGCGGCGTGTTCACCTGCCGACACCCCGACACCGCCAGCTTCGGATAGTGGCCCGGTATTGTCTTACACAGACGCCTTCGTGATGGAGCCCATTGGCGCCCGCGACATGACGATGGGCGGCCTGACCCTCAGCGTAGAAGGCGGCGATGTGACGCTGATCAGCGCCAGCTCGACCAGCATCGGCACGATCGAGCTTCACACCATGGCCATGACAGATGGCAGAATGCAGATGCGTCAGGTCGACAGCTTCGAGATTGCCGACGGTGAAGCCCTGGAGCTCAAGCGCGGTGGCAATCACTTAATGATGTTTGATGTGGGTGAAGACGTCGTCTCGGGTGAGACCATTGACATCACGCTCAATCTGGACGCGGGCGGGGAGCCGATGACACTGGTCGTCGAAGCTGACGTACGCGCGGTGGGAGAATAGGCATGACTGACTTCACTCAAGAACAGCAGGACAGGCTCGACGCCGCGGCTTTCCGCCGCCTCCTCTCGCACCTCGGTGATCGCACGGACGTTCAGAACATCGACTTGATGATCCTGGCAGACTTCTGCCGGAACTGCCTCGGTGACTGGTATCGCGAAGCGGCCGAAGCAGACGGTGTCGACATGTCCAAGGATGAAGCGCGCGAGCGTGTGTACGGCATGCCCTATGCCGAGTGGAAGGCGAAGCATCAGACCGAGGCGACACCGGAGCAGATGGCCGCGTTCAAAGCCCGGCGCCCCAGCAAAGCCTAAAACGAACCCCGAATGCAAAAAAGAGCATGGCGCGGGATGCGGCCATGCTCTTTGCGAAATCAGGGTGTAGGGAAGACTATTCGGCTGCGTCCTCAGTCTTTTCCATAATTTGCTCGACGATCACGTCGATCTCGACATCGCCGTGATCTTCAACACCGGCCTCGCTAAGAGCTTGCTCGAGCAGAGCGGATAGTTCAGCTTCGGACAGCTCTTCGCCGCCATCAATGCGCTTCACGACGACCCGCTTCTCGACATTGGTGCTGACCTCACCGCGAATTTCGCCATCTTTGCTATCGCTGAATTCGAGGATCTTGACCGTTTTCTTGGTAACAGTCTGACCGTCTTCTTCGCCACCTGAGCTGGTCTTCTTGATCACGATGCGATTGCCGGCGGCTTCCAATTCTTCACGGCTGACACCGCCAGATCCGTCGGTATCCAGCTTGGCGATAATATCGGCATCTTCTCCTGGAAGTATCTCGCCTTCCGTGATCACGCCGTCATTATTTTTGTCCAGTGCTTCGAAGGCGGTGGAATCCGCAGCGGAGGGGAGCGCGGTAACTGAAAAGACGCCGAGCGCGGCGCCGGCCGCGGTTGCGATGGTTTTAAATCTATGTCGAGCGAGGGTCATTGTAATCTCCTGAACCGGGTTAGGTTGTTCGGCCAGTCGCGCCTCTTCGATATAGTTGGCGATAAATCCGCGCAGAGCATTCGAAGCGGTTTCGCCGCGCTTTCGCGTGGCGTCCATGAATTCGCGTTTCTGCTCAAATGGCAGACGGATATCCAGGCTTTCGCTTTTCTTCTCTTTGCGGCGTTTCATTGCTCACCTAATCAGATTGGCAGGACCAGTGGCCCGCACTCTTTGGGAAATCCTACATAATAAAAGGATGATTGCGCCAAGACACCACTAAAAAAGTGTCAGGACATATTTTTCGCTTTTAGATCAGACCCATAATCGGCGCTGCAATCAGCAGGCCGACGCCCAGGATCAGGCGATAGATCACAAAAGGCAAAAAACTCATCCGTTTCAACACCGTCATCAAGGCATGAATCGATGCGATGCCTGACACAAATGCGATCAGGGCGACGATCAAGCCGTCCTGCAACGTTACGACGCTTCCCGCCGTTTCCGCATCGAGTAGTCCGTACGCGCCATACAGTCCCGCCGCGGCCAGGATCGGCGCTCCGATAAGCATGGAGAAGCGCGCCGCCTCGGTCCGCTCATATCCGAGGGCGCGCGCCGCCGTCATGGTAATTCCCGACCGGCTGGTCCCGGGGATGATCGCAGCGATCGCCTGTGTGGCACCGATCATGGCGGCATGGCCGAGCGTCATGTCAGCTTCCGTCCGATCCTTGCCGCCGACGACATCCGCCCACCATAAGAGCAACCCGAAGCCGATCGTTGCTGCAGCGACGGTCCAAACGCTCCGCAGCTGGTTCTGAATTGTTTCAGGCAGCAGCACTTCATACGACACAGCTGCTATCACGGCGATCGGGGTTGCAACGATGATGCAGAGCGCCAGGTTTGCGCCGCGAGAAAGAGGCGCGGATCTGAATCCCGCGCCGAAAAGTTCGAACCCGCCTGCGATGGCGGCCAGTACGTCTTTCCTGAAATAGATTAGCATGGCGAGCAGCGTCCCGAGATTGGACACCGCATTGATCAACAGCTCATCTCTTCCTTCGAGGGTAAAATAATTGGCGGCCAGCAACACGTGTCCGGACGACGAGATTGGCAACCACTCGGTCAGGCCCTGCAGGACTGCGATGATGAAAAGCTGAAGAAGTGACATGGCAAATCCCAAACCGCCGCGTTGCCTTTGCCAATCGCACAATTCGGGGTGGGATGCATTAGATTTGATTATATATCAATTTGATTACTACTATAGATCTGACAGAACTCTGCCCTGAAAAATGCAGCCCGGGCACCTTATTCTAATATCATAATGATACTTACAGGTCAAAATCACCCTTGCAGACCCCTAATGGCCATCGCATAAGCAAGGCTCTTTCCTTTGGAGGCGATAATGGCAGAAAAAATGCTGCAATTCATCAAAGTTGACCGCGCCATGCCGAAAAAGCGCGCCGCAAAGACGCGCAAAGGGGACTTTAAAGAGATTTACGGCAATTACGCGGTCAAAAGCGCCAAATCGCAAGCCGCACGTTGTTCTCAGTGCGGCGTTCCGTTCTGCCAGCAGGGCTGCCCGCTCTCCAATAACATCCCGGACTGGCTCAAGCTTGCCGCCGAAGACCGTCTCGAGGAAGCTTATGCGGCATCCAGCGCAACCAATAACATGCCGGAAATCTGCGGCCGGATCTGTCCGCAGGATCGCCTATGTGAAGGCATCTGTACCATCGAGCAGTCTGGCCACGGCACGGTCACGATCGGATCGATTGAACGCTACATCACCGACACGGCGTGGTCGAAAGGCTGGATCAAGCCGATCAAGCCCCCGCGTGAGCGCACGCAATCGGCCGGGATTATCGGCGCCGGCCCTGGTGGTCTCGCCGCGGCAGAGCAATTGCGCCGTAAAGGCTATCAGGTCACCGTCTATGACCGCTATGATCGCGGTGGCGGCTTGCTGGTCTACGGCATTCCAGGCTTCAAGCTTGAAAAAGATATTGTCGAGCGTCGGATAAAGCATCTCGAAGACAGCAACATCACGTTCAAATTCAATTGCGATGTCGGCAAAGACATCACGCTGACAGAGATCCGCGACACGCATGACACCGTACTCATCGCCACGGGCGTTTACAAAGCCCGCGATCTGAAAGTTCCGGGGGTCGGTGCAGAGGGTGTGTTCCCGGCGCTCGAATACCTGACAGTCTCGAACCGGACCGGCTTTGGCGACCCTGTAGAGTCCTTCGAGGACGGAACGCTCAATGCGGCTGAAAAGCGTGTCGTCGTGATTGGCGGCGGCGATACTGCGATGGACTGCGTCCGCACGGCGGTGCGCCAGGGCGCGAAATCTGTCACCTGCCTCTACCGCCGCGACCGCGCCAACATGCCGGGCTCGCAACGCGAAGTGGCAAATGCGGAAGAAGAAGGCGTGAACTTCGAGTGGCTGTCCGGCCCGGAAGCCATTCTCCACACCAAAACCAACAAGGTGAAAGGCGTGAAGGTTCGCCGCATGCGCCTTGGCGCGCCCGACGCGTCTGGTCGCCAATCTCCGGAGAAGACCGACGAAACCGTCGATATGAAAGCCGACATGGTGATCAAAGCGCTCGGTTTTGATCCGGAAGACTTGCCTGTCCTGTTCGACGAACCGGCGCTGCGCGTGAACCGCTGGGGCGCCATCCAGGTTGACTTCAAGTCGATGCAAACCAGCCTGCCGGGTGTCTACGCGGCTGGCGATATTGTCCGTGGCGCGTCCTTGGTCGTTTGGGCCATCGTCGATGGCCGCGAAGCCGCAGAGCAGATGCACAAAACCATGCGCGCGGCGGCGAAACAGCAAAAAGCGGCGGCGGAGTAGATCATGTCGGTTGAAGGAAAATGCCTTTGTGGGTCCGTGCAGTTTTCAGTCGAAGACGTGCACGAGATTGATGTTTGCCACTGCACAATGTGCCGCAAATGGAATGGCGGTCCATTCGTCGGCGCAGATATTCGCGGCAGCGTGACCTTCCAAGCGGACGATACGTTGACCTGGTATGCCAGCTCTGAATGGGCCAAGCGCGGGTTCTGCAACAAATGCGGCGCCTCCCTCTTTTACAAGCTCAATGAGCAGGACGATTTCTGGTCCATCAGCGCGGGTCTGTTTGACCTGCCCAAAGGCCTGAGCATCGGCAAGGAAATCTTCGTCGATGAGAAGCCTGACTATTACAATTTTTCTGGAAACCAGCCTCGCTATACCGGGCCGGAATTCCTCGCGATGATCCAAGGACAAAACGATGAGTAAATTTGTCGACACTTACCTTTCCAATCGTGACCGTCTGATCGACGCGCATGCCTATAATCCTGAAGACGAACACAGTGCTTGCGGTGTTGGTCTGGTTGCGGCGCTTGATGGCAAACCGCGGCGCGAAATTGTCGAGATGGGGATCAAGGCGCTAAAGAATGTCTGGCACCGCGGCGCTGTCGATGCCGACGGCAAAACCGGTGATGGCGCTGGTATCCGGGTTGAAGTTCCTCAGGAATTCTTCCGCTATCAGGTCAGCCGTTGCGGTCACAACCCAACCGATGACCCAATTTGCGTCGGCCAGATCTTTCTGCCGCGTACAGATCTTGGGCAGCAGGAAGCTGCGCGCGCCATTGTTGAGACTGAGATCCTGCATTTCGGGTTCTATATCTATGGTTGGCGGCAACCACCGGTCGACGTCTCGATCATTGGCCAAAAGGCGCAGGATACGCGTCCTGAAATTGAACAAATCATGTTCCGCGATGGTCAAGGCCGAGACCCGGAAGCGCTCGAGCGGGCGCTGTATATCTGTCGTCGCCGCATAGAACGGCGCGCGCGTGAAGCCGGAATTCCCAGTTTTTACATCTGCTCTCTCAGCCACAAGTCGCTGATCTATAAGGGCATGTTCCTGGCTGAGGATATCGACAATTTCTATCTGGACCTGCGCGATGAGCGGTTTGAGTCCGCGGTCGCTATTTATCACCAGCGCTATTCAACCAACACGTTCCCGCAATGGTCGTTGGCTCAACCGTTCCGCATGCTCGCGCACAATGGCGAGATCAACACGCTGCGGGGCAACCTGAACTGGATGAAGAGCCACGAGATCAAAATGGTCTCTGGGACATTCGGTGACTATGTCGACGACATTAAGCCGGTTGCGCCTCAGGGTAGCTCGGATTCCGGTGCGCTCGACGCGGTATTTGAGATCCTGTGCAAGGCGGGGCGCACGGCACCGATGACAAAAGCGCTTCTGATTCCTGAAGCCTGGTCGAAGCGCGCTTCGATCATGCCCGAAAAGCATGCCGCGCTTTACGCTTACTGCAACTCCGTCATGGAGCCATGGGATGGGCCGGCCGCTGTTTGTGCCTATGACGGTCGCTGGGCCGTGGCAGGACTGGATCGAAATGGCCTGCGTCCGCTGCGCTACGCCCTCACCGGCGACGGCATCCTGGCCGTGGGCTCGGAAACTGGCATGTGCCCTCTGTCTGGGCATGACGTGGTCCGCCGTGGACACGTCCAAGCTGGCGGTATGATTGCTGCGGATCTTGAAACCGGAAAATTCTACGAGCACGAAGAGATTGTCGACGAGCTCGCAGCTGAACACCCGTATGAAAAATGGCTTGAAAATGTACGCGATCTCGATCCCGAGATCGGCCCTGGCCCAGAGCCACGCATGTTCGAGACCGAACAGCTGCTGCGCCGTCAGAAAGTGTCCGGCTTCACAATGGAAACGCTGGAATTGATTCTCGCGCCCATGGCAGAGAACGGCAAGGAAGCGATTGGCTCGATGGGCGATGACAGCCCGGTTGCGGTCCTGTCAGAACAATTCCGACCGCTCAGTCATTTCTTCCGCCAGAATTTCAGCCAGGTGACGAACCCACCGGTTGATCCTCTGCGTGAAGATCGGGTCATGAGCCTGAAAACCCGGTTCAAGAATCTCGGCAACGTGTTGGTCACTGACAAAACACAACAAGATGTATTCGTCCTGGAAAGCCCTGTTCTGTCGACGGGAATGTATAAGCGCTTATCCAAAATGCTGGGGAAAAGCGTGCAAGTGATCGATTGTACGTTCGATCTCGACTCCGCGAACGGCGACGGCCGGGTCCTTAAAGAGGCGCTGGCCCGTATTCGCCAAGAAGCAGAAGACGCGGTGCGCGCTGGCCGGGAGCATATCGTGCTGACCGACGAAAATCAGGGGGATACACATGTTGCGATCCCGATGATCCTCGCGACGGGCGCAGTCCACTCTCATTTGGTCGCGCAAGGCCTGAGAACCTTCTGCTCGCTCACCGTTCGTTCGGCAGAGTGTATCGACACTCACTATTTCGCAGTATTGATCGGGGTCGGCGCAACCTGCGTAAATGCCTATCTGTCACAGGATGCGATCGCTGACCGCCACGCCCGCGGCCTGCTGGGTGACATCACGCTTGGCGAAGCGGTGCTTAACTTCAAAAAGGCGATTGAAGCTGGTCTGTTGAAGATCATGTCAAAGATGGGGATTTCCGTCATCTCGTCTTATCGCGGCGGCTACAATTTCGAAGCGCTCGGCCTGTCCCGTGCTTTGGTCGCCGACTATTTCCCGGGCCTCTCCAGCCGGATTTCAGGTCTGGGCCTGGCCGGGCTGGAAGAAAATGCGGTGTCTCGCCATGAAGACGCCTTCGACGAAGACATTGTCGCTCTTCCGGTTGGCGGGTTCTATCGCCTGCGCGCCCGTTCGGAGCCGCATGCGCTGGATGGCAATCTGATCCATATGCTGCAAGCGGCCTGCGATCGCGACGAGTATGCCTTGTTCGAAAAGTATGCGAGCGCCGTGAACAATCGCGAGCAACCGATTCAATTACGCGACCTGCTGGATTTCAAGCCCGCAGGTCCAGAAGAACCCCTCGAGCGCGTCCAGTCGGTTAATGAAATCCGCAAACGATTTGTGACGCCAGGCATGTCCCTCGGCGCCCTGAGCCCTGAGGCACACGGTACGCTCAACGTGGCGATGAATCGCATCGGCGCCAAGTCTGTTTCAGGCGAAGGTGGCGAGGTTCGCGAACGGTATCGTCCCCTCCCCAACGGCGACAACATGAACTCTGCCGTGAAGCAAGTTGCCTCTGGTCGGTTCGGTGTCACGGCTGAGTATCTGAACAATTGCCGCGAAGTCGAAATCAAAGTCGCTCAAGGCGCCAAGCCTGGTGAAGGCGGACAGTTGCCTGGGTTCAAAGTGACTGAATTCATCGCCAAGAACCGCCACGCCACGCCGGGTGTGACCCTGATAAGCCCACCGCCGCATCACGATATTTATTCAATCGAAGATCTGGCGCAGCTGATCTATGACCTGAAGCAGATCAACCCGGACTGCCGGGTCTGTGTGAAACTCGTCGCTCAATCTGGTGTTGGAACCGTCGCCGCCGGGGTTGCGAAAGCCAAGGCAGACATCATCCTGATCGCGGGTGGTGTTGGGGGCACCGGCGCCTCTCCCCAGACCAGCATCAAATATGCGGGCCTTCCATGGGAAATGGGACTGGCAGAGGCGCACCAAGTGCTCAGCCTCAACAACCTTCGTGACAAGGTGACCCTGCGCACAGATGGCGGTCTCCGGACGGGGCGTGACATTGTCATCGCGGCCATGCTGGGCGCTGAAGAATATGGCATCGGTACCGCGTCACTGGTTGCGATGGGATGCATCATGGTGCGGCAGTGTCACTCGAACACCTGCCCGGTAGGTGTGTGTACGCAAGATGAGTCGCTCCGCGCCAAGTTCACCGGCACAGCGGACAAGGTCATCAATTTGATGAGCTTTATCGCGGAAGATGTGCGCCGGATCCTGGCATCGCTCGGCCTCAACTCCCTCGATGAAGCCATTGGCCGGACTGATTTGCTGGCTCAGGTCTCGCGCGGCGCACCGCATCTTGATGACCTCGACCTCAACCCGCTCCTGGTCCAGGTCGATACGGCGACAGCGATTGAGTATCAGCCAGATCGACGTGAAGAGGTGCCGGATACGCTCGATGCACAAATCCTGCGCGATGGCGAACCGTTCTTTGCGCGCGGCGAGAAAATGCAACTCACCTATGAAGTGCAGAACGTTCAGCGCTCCATCGGGGCGCGTGCCAGTTCTTCGATTGTCCGCAAGTTTGGAGAACGGGCGTTGCCTGAAGGTCGCCTGCATGTCCGCCTGACAGGAAGCGCCGGACAGTCGCTTGGTGCCTTCTCAACCCAGGGCCTGTTGTTGGACGTGATCGGCGACGCAAATGACTATGTCGGCAAAGGCCTGTCCGGTGCGACGATCCAGCTCCGGCCACCAACCGACGCATCTTACTCAGCCGGCGAAAACACGATCATTGGCAATACTTGCCTCTATGGCGCAACCAGCGGCCATCTCTATGCCGCTGGCCAAGCCGGTGTCCGTTTTGCGGTCCGTAACTCAGGCGCTGAGGCTGTGGTGGAAGGCTGCGGTGCCAATGGCTGCGAATATATGACCGGAGGCCGCGTCGCGATTCTTGGTTCCATTGGCGACAATTTCGGAGCCGGGATGACGGGCGGCGTCGCCTATATCTGGGACCCGGAGAGCAAGTTCGTGCACGTCGCCAACCCCGACGCAATCGACTGGTATCCACTATCGGATATGGATGAGAAACATATCGAAGTTTACCGGATGATGCTTGAGATCCACACGGAGCGTACGGGATCGCAACGCGCCTCGGAACTGCTCAAAGAGTGGCCACAAACGCTCAGCGAAACGCTGATGATTGTGCCGAAAGAGATCGCGGATCGTGTTTTTGGCGAAAAAGAGCAGAAAAAGGCCAGTTAGGCACGCAGTTTAGGGCCTTGCACTTCGCCCCGGACCTCCCCACCTTGGCGGCTGAGAGAGTGAGAAATAGGTACCCGTCCGGATGAGCAAACGCGATTATTATGACGTGCTCGGCGTTGACCGAACTGCAGACGAAAAGGCGCTGAAGAGCGCCTACCGCAAACTTGCGATGAAGTTTCACCCGGACCAGAACCCGGATGATGCTGAAGCGGAGGCCGCGTTCAAGGAAGTCGGCGAGGCGTATGCCATTCTGTCTGACCCTGAAAAGAAAGCGGCCTATGACCGGTTCGGACATGCAGCCTTTGAAGGCGGCATGGGCGGCGCGGGCGGCGGTAATCCCTTCGGCGGCGGCGGCGACCCGAACGACATCTTCCAGGACATTTTCAGCCAGGTCTTCGGCGGCAACCCGTTTGGCGGTGGACGCCAGCGCGGCGGTCCACAGCGCGGCGCCGACTTGCGCTATGACATGGACATTTCGCTGGAAGACGCATTTGCAGGCAAAGAGACCACGATCAATGTGCCCTCCGCGGTTGATTGCGGCACCTGTGACGGCTCAGGCGCAGAACCCGGCACCAGCCCGGAAACTTGCCCGACCTGCCAGGGCGCAGGCCGCGTCCGCGCGCAGCAGGGCTTCTTTACAATGGAACGCACTTGCAATCGCTGCGGCGGCAAGGGCCAGGTGATCGCGAAGCCATGCAAAACCTGCCGCGGCGCCGGACAAGTCCAGGAAGACCGCCAATTGTCCGTCAAGATCCCAGCCGGGGTCGAGTCCGGTATGCGCATTCGTCTATCCGGCGAAGGTGAACCCGGCACGCAAGGCGGCCCGAAGGGTGATCTCTACATTTTCGTCAATGTCGATGAGCATGATATTTTTGAGCGCGACGGACCAAATCTGTATTGCCGCACACCGGTTTCCATGGTCTGCGCAGCGCTTGGCGGTGAAGTGGAAATCCCGACCATTGATGGCGGCCGGGCCCGCGTCACGGTTCCTGAAGGGGCACAGACCGGCCGCAAACTGCGCCTGCGCGGCAAAGGCATGCCGTCCTTGCGCGGCAATCACCAGACCGGTGATCTCTATATCGAGATGTTCGTCGAAACTCCGCGCAATCTCTCCGCGCGCCAGAAGGAAATCCTGCGCGAGTTCTGCGATTGCTCCGGCAAGGACTGCAATCCGGAATCAGAAGGCTTTATGGGCCGCGTGAAGAAATTCTGGGACGATATTAGCGGCGAAGACGAAGTCGCTAAGCACTAAGTCGTAAGACGCCCCACATAATCCCCAATCGCGAGCGACGAGGTTAGTCCCGGGCTTTCAATGCCGAACAGGTTGATCAAGCGACCTTGGGCGACGTTCTGGATCACAAAATCCGCCGGGGCCTGTCCCGGGCCGACAAGTTTCGGGCGGATCCCGGCATAGTCCGCTGACAATTGATCGAGGCGCAGGTCTGGCCAGAAGGACCTTGCCGCCTGATGGAACGTCTCCGCCAGCGCATCAGGAACAGAATAGTCGAACGGCGCCTCAGCATCTTCCGGCAACCATTCCACATCTGGCCCGAGACGGCCGCGCCCGCCGAGATCGAGGGTGAGATGCGTCCCGAGGCCCGCCTCATTTGGCATCGGATAGATCAGATGCCGAAACGGCACGTTTCCCGAGACTGAAAAATAGTGCCCCTTGGCAAAGCGCGACGTCGGCAACTCATCGACATGCGGGCCGTCTATCGCCGCGGCCAAGCGAACCGCGTGAAGGCCCGCTGCGTTGATCACCAGATCGGCCACAATCTCATACTCATCACCGCCCCCTTTTTCTCCGCCTCCTTCATCGCCGCCCCCGATGCGGAGCTGCACGCCCGCCTCTGACACGCGGCCCGACAGAACGTCGCTTTGATAGGCAATTGATCCGCCCGCCTGCTCAAAATCTCCGAGCAATGAGAGATAATAGGCGTGGCTGTCGAGGATGCCCGTCTCAGCCGAATGAAGGGCCGCAGTGATCGTATCCGGTAAAGCAGGCTCAAGGTCGCGCGCGTCATCACCCGACAGATAGCGGATGCCTTCAACGCCATTCGCCTCGGCTTGCGCCGCGAGCGCTTCCAACTTTTCCATTTCACGCGCGCCGTTGGCCACGATTAGCTTACCGCACTTTGAGTGATCTATCTGGCGCGCCTCAAGATAGGCGTACAACTTGCGGCGACCGTCAACGCAGAACCGCGCCTTGTTCGAGCCGGTCGGATAATACAAACCAGCGTGGATGACTTCTGAGTTGCGCGCTGAGGTCTGCTCCGCGATGCGAGTGCTGCGCTCCAGCAGGACCACCTCCCGGCCTCGCAGCGCCAGCGCACGCGCACAGGCGAGGCCGATCACGCCCGCTCCGATGACCACAGTATCGAGTTTCATACCAGGCCGCCTCAGGCGGCGACGACGAAGGTCGAGATCACCTTCTTCAGGCCGGCCTTCTCAAATGCCACGGTGAGCTTGGTGCCATTGGCGTCCATGACTTTGCCATAGCCGAACTTTTCGTGGAACACGCGCTGGTTCAGCTTGAAACCAGACTGGCCAGACTCGGACGCGACCAGCGTCGCCTTGCCGTCTATGACCGGGCCGGAATCGTAGCTGCCGCGCGAATTTTCCTTCAGCCGTTTCCAGCCGGGGGAATTGTAGGAACTGCGCTCCCCCAGGTCTTCGACCGTGCCTGTGAAACCGTCTTCGCCGCCGGGGAGGGACGAGTAACCCGTCTCAGCTTCGGCCTCGACATGTTCATGTGGCAGCTCGTCAACAAAACGGCTTGGCAGTACCGATTGCCAACGTCCGAATATCTGGCGGTTAGCGACAAAAGAAATCCTGCAAACCTCGCGCGCCCGGGTGATGCCGACATAGGCGAGGCGGCGCTCTTCCTCGAGGCCTTTCATGCCGCTCTCATCCAGGCTCCGACGCGATGGGAACACTTCCTCTTCCCACCCCGGCAGGAAGACAAGCGGCCATTCCAGGCCCTTGGCGCCGTGCAATGTGAGGATCTGAACTTCGTCTCCATCCGACTTGCCGCCGGAATCCATCACCAGTTCAACATGCTCCAGGAAGCCGGTCAGATTATCGAACTCGCCCATCGCATTGATCAGCTCTTTCAAGTTATCGAGCCGGGTCTGTGCCTGCGGGCTGCGGTCCTTTTGCAGCATGTCCGTATATCCAGACTCGTCCAGAATGACCTGCGCGAGTTCGGTGTGGCTCAACCCATTTTCATGACGGTCGCGCCAAAGATTGAGCTGGTCGATAAATTGCGTGAGGCCGCGCTTGCCGGGATCTTTGATCTCATCAGTTTGCAGCACCATCGGCGTCAGCGTGAACAGAGACCGGCCATCATCGCGGGCATAGCGTTGCAGCTTTTGCACGGTCGTGTTGCCGACGCCGCGCTTGGGTTGGTTGACCACGCGCTCAAACGCCAGATCGTCATCGGTCGAGCGGATGAGGCGCAGATACGCCATCGCGTCCCGGATCTCGGCGCGTTCGAAGAAGCGCGGACCGCCAATTACGCGGTACGGAATACCGAGAATGATCAGCCGCTCCTCAAACAAGCGCATCTGCCAGGAGGCGCGCACCAGGATCGCGCAATCCTCGTAGCGATTCTTGCCACCTTTCGCCGCCCAGGCTTCGATCTCATCGCAGATCATCCGGGCTTCGGCCTCGCCATCCCACAAGCCGCGCACCTGAACCTTCTTGGCATCCGGGTCGCCGGCCCAGTCGCCGCCAACAAACAGCGTTTTGCCGAGACGCCCCTTATTGTGCGAGATCACAGCAGACGCAGCAGCTAGGATCGGCTCGGTTGAGCGGTAATTGCGCTCAAGGCGGATCACTTTCGCGCCGGGGAAATCCTTCTCGAAACGCAGGATGTTATCGACCTCAGCGCCGCGCCAGCCATAGATCGACTGATCATCATCGCCGACGCAGCAAATGTTGGAACTTCCCTGCGCCAGAAGACGCAGCCAGAGATACTGCGCCACATTCGTATCCTGGTACTCATCGACCAGAACGTATTTGAACTTGCGATGGAAATCCGCGAGCAAGTCCGGATTGTCCTGAAACAGCGTAATATTGTGGATCAGAAGATCGCCAAAATCGCAGGCGTTCAGGACCTTGAGCCGGTTCTGATAGGTCTGGTAGCACTTGATGCCCTTGCCATCAGCAAACTGATAGGCCTCATCGCCCGGCACACGGTCTGGCAGCAAAGCGCGGTTTTTCCAGCCATCGATCAAGCCGGCGAGATAGCGCGGCGTCCAGCGTTTCGAATCAATATCCTCGGCCTCGATGATCTGCTTGCACAGCCGAACCTGATCATCTGTGTCGATAATCGTGAATGAGGATTTGAGCCCGACAAGCTCGGCATGTCGCCGTAGGATCTGAGCGGAAATTGAGTGGAACGTGCCGAGCCAGCGCAGCCCCTCACCGGCCTCACCCGTCAGCTTCAGCGCCCGCTCGCGCATCTCGCGCGCCGCTTTGTTGGTAAAGGTGACGGTCAGCGTCTGGCTCGGATAAGCAAGCCCGGACGCGATAATGTGCGCCAGCCGGGTCGTCAGCACGCGCGTCTTCCCGGTTCCGGCCCCGGCCAGCACCAGCAACGGACCCTCCGTCGTCAGCACCGCCTCTTTCTGTTCGGGGTTCAGCCCGTCCAGATAATCAGCATCCGTACTGGCCACCGGCGCTCTCGCGGCCGCCATTTCTGAAATCGTGAGCTTGCGATTCGGTCCCGTCATGCACGGAATATAGGCTCTTCTTGAATGCATGGGCAGGGATAAAACGCCGTCGGGGTTCGCGATCTGGTCAAAAACAAAACTTGTTTCACTTTCGCAATGAGTTAATCCTTCGGAAACGGTGTAAGTATCGGGGGATAACTTGACCAAAGACAAAACAAAGCAAAGCAAACCATTTCTTTCATTTGGCCGACTCGGTTTGATAGATGCTATTCGATCACTCTTGTTGGTTGGTGCAGCTGTATCAGTGGCTCTGCTTGACCAAACTCTAGGCCTGGGCCGCACGACGTGGGTTCTGACGATCGGCCTCGTGGGACTACTTGTCCTCGCGGCCGTGTCGCTGCGCGCCTGGCAAATTTCAAAGTCTCGAGCACTGACAAGATTGCATGAATTGTTTCTCTATCTCGTTGCGTCCCTGATTGCGTTCTCAGCGGTCCTCTACGTTGAGGCGGCATCGCTGTTCCCAAATGTGATAGATCTTCGGATCATCAATCAATCCAGCGAACCGATTGACCCGCTCAGCCTCACCGTCGGATGCACGCTTTTTCTGTTGAGCTTTTTCCCTTTATTATTGGCAATCTTCCGGATTGAATTGCTTTCTCGTCCAATAACGAAACAACCGCTCTTGCGGCACGATGTCGTCTCGGTTCCAACACTGGTCATCACAGCTGCAATTCTTGGACT
The DNA here is from genome assembly GCA_043513745.1 of Hyphomonadaceae bacterium. Lineage (GTDB taxonomy): Bacteria > Pseudomonadota > Alphaproteobacteria > Caulobacterales > Hyphomonadaceae > Henriciella. Next base: position 1,691,253 of record CP121341.1, on the reverse strand, counting down.
GATTGCAGTCCTTGCAGGAGCTGCGGGATCTGGCCGGTTTGAACTCGGTCAGCAAATTAATGTTCTCACCATGACCATTGTTGTGGGCGGGTTTCTGGCGGTCATTTTCATTCCCAACTTCGTGCGCGCCTGGAACGATTGGACGGAGCGCAAAGCCGACAATCTGGGCAGTGTGGTTGGCAATAATTACGCCGCTATACCGCTTGCAGGTCTGCGATTTTCCGCGCGTCTCGCCAGCTACCTGGACTCAATTTTAGTAAAGCTCATAGCGCCGCTTTCTGGTGCCACCCAGAGAGGCTTCATGGTCCCGCACGCGCTCGTCGTGTTGGTAATCTTGCCCCTCAGCGCCATGGGGTTCGTCCTGGCCGCGCCTTACGGACTGCTCCCGATTGGCCTGGCTGCACTCATTGCCCTTTCTCTCGGGCGGCGTTGGGCTTGGGTTGAAGAGGACCGAGAAATAGCCTCACGCCTGCAATCCACAAACCCTGAAAACTCCGACATCAAGGTCGGGTTTGACAATGATCTGAAAGATGAGGCCCTGTTAGGGTATGCCTCACTCTTTGTGCTCGTGCCGTTGGCCCTTTATCAAATCCAGGGCGCGCTAGACCTCTTCGAAACGACTGGGACTTCGACAGGAAATCCGCTCTTGGATTGGCTCAGCTTCTTCGGCGCTGAACTCGCGAAAGCCGTTCCGTTCGTTGACTGGTGGGAGATTTACAATGTCGAAGTTGATGTTCCATTCGAAGCCTCAAGCGGAACAAGCGGAGAATGGGCGCGACATCTGACATTCGCATCACGAGCAATCGTGGATCTCGTCATAATGGCCGCTTTGTTTCAGGCATTGACGATCTGGCAGCGAAGCCGAACGCAGACGCGCCTGTACGCCACCGGTGAACTCAACGCTTTCGATCCGTTCACCGAAGAGGAGTTCTTCGAAAGAGGGATGCACGTTCCGTCTGGGTCGAAGACCTTAGAACCAAAACGACGCTTTGAAAGCGCGATTGACGCCCATGTCACCGCTCGAAAGCGGTTGAACCTGGAACCTCTCCCCTACAGCAGAGAGCGACTTGGAGAGCTGATCAAGCGAGAGAAGAAGGACGATCTGCGCATGGGCGCAGAGTGGATGATCAAAAAGTACGAGGTTTTGGCGGGCGAACCTCATGAACAACTCAGGCAATTGGCGCAGCGGTGGCAGACGCTAGAATCCCGCCATTCTTTTCAATCCAGCGCACCCGCCGATCGAGCGTGGCTTCGTGCGCAGAAAAGAGAGATTGAGCGGATCCTGGATGCGTTGCTTCAAGATAATGGGCGCTTTCGCGGTCCGCAAATTGGCTGCTTAGCGATCGCCCTAGACGCGGTGCACCGTCGCCCCGAATTCGCGTACGCGCGCCTTTTGAGTTTTGAGCTTCTGGCGGATCGAACAACCGGAAAATCTGCGGCGTTGCTTGGATGTTTCCTCGTTCGCGATAACTGGCCGAGCGAGGAACGCGATGCGTTGAAAAAGAGATTCTCCTCTTATCTCGAGATGCCCTTCAGCTTGTACCTTGGCCAAGGGAGGATGAGAGCAGAAGTGTTGCTGGCGCTAGCATCTCAATACCCCAGACAGGGAATGTATGCGCAATCCCTCATTCGCGAACTGGTCAGCGCAGTGGCCAAGAATGACGGCGATGCGAGTGTACGCCAGAAAGCCGAAGCGATTGGCGCGGACTTAACCTAGACCGCGACTCCTTCTCCTCTTCGCCGCTGCGCTTTCTGCCCTATGTTGGAGATAGATTACGCGGAAGATGCCATGAGCGATTTGCCAGACAGTTCGAAAGACCCGGAACGTAACCGACTATCGGCGCGCCTCGGGCGTACGATGAAGGTGGGCACCAACCTGTCAGGTGCGGGGCTGACCTTCGCGGCAAATGCGATGTTCGGCGGCGAGAAAGGTGACGAGCGAATTGCCAAGGCGCTGGCCGCGGCGCTGGGCAAGTCCAAGGGCCCCCTGATGAAAGTCGCGCAAATGGTCTCGACCATTCCGGACTTCCTGCCCGCTGAATATGCCGACGAGCTCAGCCAGCTCCAGGCGCAGGCCCCGGCAATGGGCTGGCCGTTCGTGCGCCGACGTATGAGAGCAGAACTGGGTGCGGACTGGCAAAGCAAATTCACTGAGTTTGGCAAGGAGGCTGCGCACGCGGCAAGCCTCGGGCAGGTCCACCGCGCGACGCTTCCAGACGGGCAATCCGTCGCCTGCAAACTGCAATATCCAGACATGGCATCCGCTGTTGAAAGCGATGTCGGTCAGCTGAAACTCCTGCTCGGGACGTTTAAACGCCTCGATGGCTCGATCGACCCATCGGAAATGGTCGACGAGATCACAGACCGCCTGCGCGAGGAACTCGATTATGCCCGCGAAGCGAAACATATGGCGCTGTACGCGCACATACTGGCTGACAAATCCTTCGTGACCGTTCCAGATCCGGTTCCAGAGCTCTGTACCGATCGCCTGCTGACGATGAGCTGGGTCAACGGGGAGCGGCTCGACGCTTACGAGAGTGCCCCGCAAGAGGTGCGAAACAAGATTGCCGAAAACCTGTTCTGGACGTGGTGGTATCCGTTCAACACACGCGCGGTCATTCATGGCGACCCGCACCTTGGCAACTACCAGGTGACCGAGAATGGTGCCGGGCTCAACCTGCTAGATTTTGGCTGTATCCGGATCTTCCCTCCGAGCTTTGTCGCGGGGGTGGTCGATCTCTATCGCGCAACCTTGAACGAGGATTTTGATGCGGCCTTCGCATCGTACGAGAAATGGGGCTTCAAAGGCCTGACGCGAGAGCTCGCCGAGGTTCTGAATATCTGGGCCAAGTTTATCTATGGTCCACTCCTTGATGACCGCGTGCGCAGCGTCGCCGATGGCGTGAAACCCGGCGAATATGGTCGCAAGGAAGCATTCGCTGTGCGCAAGCTGCTCAAGGAGAAAGGGCCGGTTACCATCCCGCGCGAATTCGTGTTCATGGACCGCGCCGCGATTGGGCTCGGCGCAGCCTATTTGAGGCTTGGAGCTGAGCTGAATTATCACCGCCTGTTTGAAGAAAGCCTGGAAGGGTTCAGCGAGAAAGCGCTGGGCGCCGCGCAGGCGGAGGCTTTGGGCGTGGTGGGATTGTAAAACCACGGCACGCTAACCCTTTCCAAATGCAACCAAATGTGCCACATGCGCGCTTTGAAGCGAGCTAAGCGCCTCACTAGCCTGCCTGGACGACATCTCGGACACGGCTGAATCGGTGCCGCCCTCCCTCAAAACTCAGGCCAGAAGGCCATATCTGAAACCCGCCGCAAGGCGACAATTGAAAGTATGCTGATGTCGATCACTGCAGAGCGTAAAGCTGAACTGATCAAGAAATTTGCCCGCACCGAAGGTGACACGGGTAGTCCTGAAGTCCAGGTCGCGATCCTGACCGAACGGATCAACAATCTGACCGAACACTTCCAGGACAATAAAAAAGATAACCACTCGCGTCGCGGACTTCTGGCGATGGTCGCCACCCGACGCAAACTTCTCGACTATGTGAAGAGAAAAAATGATGAGCGTTACCAAACGCTCATCGGAGAGCTCGGCATTCGCCGGTAGGTTCTCACATCAGCCCGTCTTGGCATTCGGCCACGGCGGGCTTTTCGTATGTATGAAAGAAAGCAAATCTTATGTTTGATAAGCAATCCGTCTCGCTGGAATGGGCCGGCCGGACACTTAAAATCGAAACGGGCCAGGTGGCCCGCCAAGCCGACGGCGCCGTATTGGTGACTTATGGCGACAGCACGGTGCTCGCGACAGCGACATTCGCGAAATCTGCGAAGCCGGGACAGGACTTCTTCCCGCTGACCGTGAACTATATGGAAAAATACTACGCGTCAGGCCGCATTCCAGGCGGCTTCTTCAAGCGCGAGGGACGCCCGACAGAAAAAGAGACCCTGACGTCTCGCCTGATCGACCGTCCGATCCGCCCACTCTTCGTGGACGGTTTCAAAAACGAAGTTCAGGTTGTTCTGACCGCGATCTCTTATGATCTCGAGAACGATCCAGACATTCTCGGCATGATCGGGGCCTCTGCGGCGCTGGTTCTGTCTGGTGCACCATTCATGGGCCCAATCGGTGCGGCGCGCGTCGGCTATAAAGACGGCGCTTATGTCATCAACCCAACCGTCGAAGAACTGGAAGAGTCTGAACTCGATCTGGTTGTTGCCGGTACTGGCGACGCTGTGATGATGGTTGAGTCCGAAGCCAAAGAGCTTTCGGAAGATGTCATGCTCGGCGCCGTTATGGCGGGGCACGAAGCAATGCAGCCAGTGATCGATGCGATCATCAAGCTAGCAGAAGCTGCGGCCAAAGAGCCATTCGACTTCGACGCTGAAGATCTGTCTGAAGAACTGAACGCGATCCAGAAACTGGTCGGTGCCGATCTTTCTAAAGCCTATCAGATTACTGAGAAGCTGGACCGCCAGGCAGCTGTCGGTGAGGCCCGCGAAAAAGCAGCGGCTGCACTGGTCGCCACGGAAGAGAACGAAGACGGCATGGACGCGAACGTGTTCAAGTCTGCGTTCAAGAAAGCCGAAGCGAAAGTTGTCCGCGGCGATATCATCAAGACCGGTAAGCGGATTGATGGACGCGCCCTCGATCAGGTTCGCCCGATCCAGGCTGAAGCTGGCTTCCTGCCACGCACGCACGGGTCTTCGCTGTTCACTCGCGGTGAGACGCAGGCGATCTGTGTGGCGACCCTCGGCACCAGCGATGATGAGCAATTCATCGACGGTCTCGACGGCACGCGTAAAGAGAAGTTCCTGCTGCACTACAATTTCCCACCTTATTCTGTAGGTGAAACCGGACGCATGGGCGGTACCAGCCGTCGTGAGACCGGTCACGGAAAACTGGCTTGGCGCGCCCTGCGTGCAGTCCTGCCGGATCACGAGGACTTCCCTTACACGATCCGCATGGTCTCTGAGATCACTGAATCGAACGGCTCGTCATCTATGGCGACGGTTTGCGGGTGTTCGCTGGCCATGATGGATGCAGGCGTTCCACTGAAGCGCCCTGTCTCTGGTATCGCCATGGGTCTGATCAAGGATGATGAAGGCATTGCGGTGCTGTCAGACATTCTTGGCGACGAAGACCACCTTGGTGACATGGACTTCAAAGTGGCCGGGACCGAGAAGGGTCTGACCAGCTTGCAAATGGATATCAAGATTGCCGGCATCACCAAAGACATCATGGAAACTGCGCTCGAGCAGGCCAAAGGCGGCCGCGCGCACATCCTTGGTGAGATGTCCAAAGGTCTGGATACGGCCCGCACCGAGCTGGCCGACAACGCCCCGCAAATGGAAATCATCAAGGTTCCAGAAGACAAGATCCGCGAAGTCATCGGCTCCGGCGGCAAAGTCATTCGCGGTATCGTTGATGAGTCCGGCGCGAAGGTGAACATCGATGATGATGGCACCGTTCAGGTCTCTGCCACCGATCGCGAGAGCATCGACAAAGCCCTGAAGATGATCAAAGAAATCGTCGCGGAGCCAGAAGTTGGTGAAATCTACGAAGGCAAAGTCGTCTCGATCAAAGACTTCGGCGCGTTCGTAAACTTCTTCGGCCCCAAGGATGGCCTCGTGCACGTGTCACAAATGGCAAATGAGCGCGTCGGTCACCCGAAAGACGTCGTTTCTGAAGGCCAGACCGTTTACGTCAAACTGATGGGTTTTGATGACCGCGGTAAAGTCCGCCTGTCGATGAAAAATGTCGATCAGGAAACCGGAAAAGAAGTGGTTGCTGAAGTCGGCGAATAAGCCCGCCGCAACACCACTCACACGCAATTGGATTGAGCCGCCCTTTACAGGGCGGCTTTTTTCATGGTTAATTAATCCGATACGGGACGTTAATTAATCCGAAGCCGGACATATTGGTGTTGACACATTAGTGTCACATAACGTACTTGTCAGTTATGTTACAAAAATATGACAAAGTCAGATCCTCCCTGCTGCTCGCGTTCGCAGCCGCTGGAGGCGCTGCGCTATCTGGAACTGCAACTGCCGGGGAGGCCGTTTGCAGCCTGGATAACGGCTATTCCATCAACCTTGCCGCTTACGTCGCCGAGGCTTCCGCTTGTGTGGATAAGGCCACGAATTTAGACGAAGTCGTCGCTGACGCTCTGGTCGCAGAGATCAATGCTGAACGCGCTGCAAACGGGCTTTCGCCTCTGCAGCGCCGGGCGTCTCTGGACATGGCCGCTGCCTCGCATGCGCTCGACATGTCGGCCCGCATCTATGCTGCTCACTCTGATCTGGAAGGCCGCGACCACTTGCACCGCATTCGCGCCTTTGACCGAACCATGCTGGTCGGCGCTTCAGGGTCAAACGTTGCCGTCGCGCGTTCAGCTGATGCGGCGTCTGACGTTCACAACAAGATCAAGCGTGATCAATTCAATCAGGACAATATCCTCCGTGCGAGCTTTACCGATATCGGCGTCGCCGTAGTTGAGGAAGCTGGACAGTATTACGTCGTCCAGGTGTTCGCTGCGGCCGAAGGTGACCTCGAAAAAGCCATTCCGGTCAGCGCCAAAGGCGCCCAGTCGCTTCAGGCGAGCCTGTCCAATCGCGATCGCCAGGTCGTCGCTTGGGGGCTCTCGGATGTCAGTTCGGGCGAGATGCTGGCGCGTAGCACAATGCCGCGCGTGAGCTTCAACACGATCCGCGGGTCCGACGCTGCGACCCTCGACGTGCTGGTTGCCGTACGCGACAACACATATGTGCTCAAAGGCCCGCTCGTCAGCGGTCGCTGATCGCGGCAATGATCTAAGTTCAATAGAAAAGGCCGAGCGTACTGCTCGGCCTTTTTCTTTGTCTCGGATCCGAGCTGTCGGTGCATCCCTTCGTGCCCCTGTGTGACTCCTAGCGACCCCACTCCATTCCCATGGTTTTCTTCATCCAGTCGGCAAAGGTCGCGGGTTTTTCCAGAGCCTGCGGGTCGAGCGTGCCATAGGCGACTATGGGACCGTCCTTGGATTCCAGACGGATTCCGCTAATGCGCTGACTGGCTTGTCCCCAATTGCCTTGTTCCGTGCTGGGATCGAGCAAAAGCATGACCTGGGTCCCGCCGATGCCGTCCGCATCGGCACCGAAGATCAGCCCGTAGACTTTCTCGCGCCCCATTAGCCCTGATGAGTGCGCCTGGCGCTTCCCGTCCAGGAGCACTTCATCCCACATCAGGTTTCGGCGCCATTGCAGCACATGCATGTTCTCGCCATTCACGACTTTGATATCGACCTGATGCAGGCCAAGGCGGACGATTTCTGCATGCATGAGAACGCTCCTTATTATTGATAAACAATAAGCTCACTTCGCCCACAAGTCAAGAAAAAGCCCGGGCAGAGTTGCCCGGGCCATCCAGAATTAGACGGATTGTGCGGATTACTCTTCCATCGCCAAAATCGTCGCTGTGCCTGATCCACCGGTTGAAAGCGAGTAAGTCGAGCTTTCGCCGACTGCCTGTGCGACGGAATCGAACGTGGCGCAAACCTCGCCCTGCTCTGGAACCGTAGCACATAGCTTTGCGGCATCTTCGTCCCAGGTGTATGGCGCGCTGATATCGCCGCTAGTGGCCGTTCCCTCGCCATCAAACGTCCACTCTGACGTCGTGCCATCATCACTTGCGAATGAAATGGTAATCGAGGCTGCGAACGCTGGCGCAGCGATAAATCCAGCAGCAATCGCTGCAGCAATAAACTTCTTCATATAGCCATCCTCCCAAAAAATTAGCGCCGCCTGGATTTCAGGCGACGCCAATAGGGTTAACGGAGTGACCCCCCGCTGCCAAGGGCAGGCCGGGATTACTGCTCGGTGAGGCGTAGGAAGCGGTTACGCATATCCTTGTCCGTCTTGAACACACCTGTGAACTGCGTGGTGATCGTTGTGACATCCTTGTGGTGGACACCGCGGGTCGACATGCACTGGTGTTCCGCATCGATCAGAACCGCGACACCCATCGGGGCGAGGCTGTCAGTGATCGCGTCACAGATTTGCGCAGTCATGGTTTCCTGTGTCTGCAGACGCTTGGAGAAAATCTCTACGACGCGGGCCAGTTTCGAGATCCCGACAACGGCCTGTGTCGGCATATAGGCGACGAACGCCTTGCCGAGGAATGGCGCCATATGGTGCTCGCAGTGGCTCTCAACGTCGATATTCTTGAGCATGACGATATCGTCATAGCCCTGGACGTCATCAAACGTGCGCGACAGGTATTTGACGGGGTCTTCCTGATACCCTGAGAACCATTCCTGGTAGGCTTTTACGACGCGTTTTGGCGTATCGATCAGGCCTTCGCGGCGTGGATCGTCGCCAGCCCACGCGATCAACGTGCGGACCGCGTCCATAGCTTCTTCCATGCTCGGGCGTTCAATCTCGTCCGAGCCTGACATTTCGTGTTCAGGGGTGATGGCGTCCATGGCCATAAGCATATTCCTTAGTCTGAGGGACGGAGGTCGAGCCGTAACGGAAGAGAACCATTCAAGGACCCTGCCAGATAAGGACTTAACGCCCGCCCGGAGTTGTACCCTCAGGGCGATAATTCGGAACATAGTGGCGAATTCCACATGTTACCAGACTCTCTTTACGGTAGGTCTTAGCAATCAGATCTCACATTTTAGTGAAAAAATGGACGGATTTCGCGCCGCGACGTCACCCGTGGAGACCCCTTCCCAGCTCATATTGAAACAGTAAGCTGACGAAATGGACCTGTCATCAAACCCCGCCCTAGAGCCGTTTCGCGCCGAAGTTCGCAGCTTCTTTGAAACCGAATACCCGCAAGATATCCGCGCCAAGGTGGCGACTGGCGCCAGCCTGACGACGGCAGAAGTGCGCAAATCGGAAATGGCGCTCGGCGCGAAAGGTTGGCTCGCCAGTGCCTGGCCTAAAGAGAATGGCGGCCCCGGCTGGAGCCTGGAAGAGCAGTATATCTTCGACGAAGAACTGGAGCGCGCCGGCGTCCCGACGGTGACCCCTATGGGCGTAATCTATGTCGGCCCGATCATTTATACATTTGGCTCGGACGCGCAAAAAGAGAAATGGTTGCCCGGCACCCGCGACGGATCACTCGGTTGGGCCCAAGGCTATAGCGAACCCGATAGCGGTTCTGATCTCGCCTCGCTGCAATTCTCAGCCAAGAAAGACGGGAACGAATACGTTCTGAACGGGACCAAGATCTGGACCAGCGCAGCCCAGCATGCCGATTGGATTTTCTTGCTGGCCCGCACGTCGAAAGAAGAGAAGAAGCAAATGGGCATTAGCTTCATCTGTTGTGAGATGGATCGCCCGGGTGTCACGCTCACGCCGATCATCACCATCGATGGCAAACATGCCCTCAACATGGTGACGTTTGAGGATGTCCGGGTTCCGGCCGACTATCTCATCGGCGAAGAGGGCAAAGGCTGGACGTATAGCCAATATTTGCTCGGTTTTGAGCGCACGTCCTATGCGCGCATTGGCGGCAAGCGCAAACAGCTAAGCCACATTCGTGCTCTGGCGACAGCCGAGCCTACAGGCGGCAATCGCAAATTGATTGATGACGATGCGTTTGCACGAAAGCTGACCCAGGCCGACATAGCCGTTGATGGTCTGGAAATGACCGTGTTGCGCGTGCTCTCAGCGGTCAAGGATGGCGGCAGCCCTGGCAAGGAAGCCTCGATCATCAAGATCCTCGCAACCGAAACCGCGCAACAGATCACGACGCTTTACCTCGACGTCGCCGCGGCGCATGGCCAACGCAAGTTCGAAGACAGTGTTAGCCCCGACTGGCTTGGCCACGCGGTTGATGCCGCCCCGGGCGTCTCCACCTATTTCGGCGCCCGCGCCCAAAGCATCTATGGCGGCACCAATGAGATCCAGAAAAACATCATCGCCAAACGCGTCCTTGGGCTCTGATGGAGTGAGCTGGGGAGAGCGTTGGTTGGGATGACGAACTAACGCTCTGAGTGCATGTCCGCTTTCGGCGTCAAAGCGGACATGGGGCGGAGCGTGTGCTAGGATCAATAATAAGCCGTAATCACGTTGCGACGGGACGCCTATGAATAAAACGGACTGGCCGGAGACTCCAACGCTTCATGTGGCTGACGGAGAACATGACATCTCGGACGACGTTGCATTCGGCGAATGGGCAAGCCGAATGTCTGAAGAACTGCGTGGGAGAGCCGCAAGATTAGGCGGGAAATTTCGTATCAGCGATACCGCGTTGAGCCGGAGCGAAGAGTTTAAGTTCATCTTTCGCGCGATGGTCAAATGGCAGACCGACGAAGGTGAATTTGATTATGTAGAGTTACTCTGGTCGGACTATTCTGGCCTGTCTGGTTCTGTGAGCGGTCCGGCTTCTGAACTATCAAATGATCAGCGAAGTCGAAGACCATTCAGCATAAGCGGTAGCACAGTTGTGTTCTCCGACTCGGCCAATCCCGATTGGATTTATGCGTCGTCAAAAAATGCGAACGACCAAAAGTAAGTGAGTCCGCTTCCGGCGTCAAAGCAGCCGTTAGGGCAAATCTTTGGGCGCTCGAAATCGGTTGCAAACCGAAGGTACTGATACCAAACAATTACCGCTCTAAAGGTTGCTCTGCACCGCAGTAAACGCACACGCTCATAGGACGTCTGAACATGTTTCAATTTTTTCGTCGGAACAAACCAAGCCTGGAAAAGAGCTCGGCGTTTTACAACGATATCGGTCAGGCTGCGATTGAGCAGATTGGCGAAGTGGAAACGAAGGTCTTGATCTATGCTGAGTACGTCGATGACGTTATGCGCTCGTTTGTGAGACATGCGACCCGTGAGTCGAAAGTGGTCGATAGCTTAGCAGATACAGATCGCGTGAACGAAGCTATCTGGAACCTCCTCGCCTTCCTCGAAAGATCAGGTCAGAAGCATGTTTGGAAAAGCATGGAGTATGTCGTGGATTATGGAGAGGTGGACGCAACGCTACTTTACGAGCACCCCTTTGCTGGAGCCGAACTGTCGCTCTGGGAAAAGTCTCCAAAACTTCTGGAAAAGCATTTCCCAGACAAGCCACATCGCTGAAGGCTACAGGTGTGCAAGCAAATTACGCCTCTCGAACGCGAGTCCGCTTTCGGCGTCGAAGCGGACTTTGAACCAGGCGCTCGCGAAATACACTTTCGGTGCGAATCCTCATCGGCTACCTTTCCTTTGACGAGAACTATTGGTGAGGAAAAACGGGATTGATATTAAACCGAAGGGCATTTCTAAGCGGTTCGACCTTTGTATTCTTGCAGACTCTCTGGGGGTGCCAACAAAAAATGGACTTACCGGCACTTGGCGACGAGCTGTTTGAATTTTTGAATGCCAACCAACACGTAGGGAATAGAACACCGCCCGTTTACGGAGCGAAAGGTGTTTCCAGCTCCGAGATGCAATTGATCGAAGAGCAGCTGGGATTCACTCTGCCTTCTGACTTCAAATTCCTGTTTGAAAATGTAAGTGATCCAGGTGGAGTTTTGTTTCCGTGGTCGCATTTCTCGATTGAGAATTACCGTAATCGAATTGACCGCGTCTGGTCGGGAATCGCATTCGATATCGAGCACAATACAGTGTGGTTGAAGCGTTGGGGAGATAAACCCAGCACGCTACGGGAAGCGCAGGAGGTAGCTCAACGTGACTTCCAGAGCTGGCCAAACGTCTTGCCCATATATGGTCACCGGTTTCTTCCGGCTGAGCCCTCGCTCTCAGACAACCCTGTATTCTCAATCGTACAAACCGACATAATCTACTACGGCATGAATCTGGCCGACTATCTTGTGCAGGAGTTTTGCCCGCCCCGTCCTGCATCAGATTGGGTATTGGCGCACAGAATTCCGATTTGGAGCGATTTCGCAGAATTAACGGATGGTTTTAACGTGCGCTGATCGTCCAAATGGCGCTTTAGTCCTAATCGAAACTGAGCGTCAGTCATTTTCAATAGTCTAGGTTGAGACAACAAGCTTATGTCCCCTCCTGACCCGAAGCCGATGTCTGCAATCGGCGTCAAAGCGGACCTTAGCCAGGGTCTCAGCGTTGATCTCCGACTTCTAGCCACCGGACGACTTTTCTGACAGTGTCATGGCATCAGGGGGGAGCGCATATGTCATTGGAAAGCATCTACTATATAGGTCAGACGATTTCCGTGCTGGCCGTGGTTTTGTCACTTGTATTTGTCGGCTTACAAATCAGGCGCGCGGAAGCGTCGGCGAGAGCGGCTGCGGCAGAAACGACACATCAAAGATTTGCTGAATGGTATCAGTTGCAAACACAGCCTAGCGTTGCAGATCTAGCTGTTAGAGGAAACTCAGACATCAAATCGTTCTCGGCCGATGAGCGTTACGCTTATATCTGTAACGTAATGGCGGCTCTGTTGGCTATTCAGGACGCACATCGAAAATGGATCGACGGCTCACTTCCCGATGGATTGTGGCGGGTTTGGGACAATATGGCTCATCAGTTCTTCCATGCCCCCGGTGCCCGTAGCATATGGCTCATCAGAAAAGACTGGTTCGAAGACTCGTTCCAAGATTTTGCACAGTCGAAAATTGACACGAAGGTCGAGCTCTCGGATGTTGCTTGGCAACTTCCGTCCACCGCCTCCAATTTATCAGCACCCAGCTCCGACGACCAATCGAACGATGAGTAAAATGGCTCACAAAGGGACTTAAATTCGGTACACATTAGGCGATACCCCAATGTCCGCTCCTGACCCAAAGCATACCTTAAAGCCGCTACTTTTATAGCGGTTCGAACCACGAACCGATCACCACATCGCCTCCAACACACCCTTCCACGCAACTTTTCCTCCGGATCGCGTGATTTTCGCTTGCCCGTCCTTGCGACTCCCCGCTATACGCCACCCGTTTGCCTACGCTGCGTGACGAGAAGGAATTCCACATGCCCAAACGCACCGATATTCAGTCCATTCTCGTCATCGGTGCTGGGCCTATCATTATCGGGCAGGCTTGCGAGTTCGATTATTCCGGTGTGCAAGCCATCAAGGCGCTGAAAGGCGAAGGCTACCGGGTCATTCTGGTCAACTCCAATCCGGCCACGATCATGACCGACCCAGGCCTCGCTGACGCGACCTATATTGAGCCGATCACACCCGATTTCGTTGAGAAGATTATCGAGATTGAAAAGCCGGACGCACTGCTTCCGACCATGGGTGGTCAGACCGCTTTGAATTGTGCCCTCGCCCTTGATCAGGCGGGGGTTCTTTCTAAGCACGGCGTAGAATTGATCGGCGCCCGGGCTGACGCGATCGAGATGGCGGAAGACCGCAAACTGTTCCGCGAAGCCATGGACCGAATTGGCCTTGAAAATCCGAAGGCCGAAATCGTTTCGTCGCCCAAGAATGATGACGGATCTTATGATCGCATCACCGGTCTCAAGAAAGCGATGGACGCGCTCGAATATGTCGGATTGCCCGCGATTATTCGCCCTGCGTTTACGCTCGGCGGTACCGGCGGCGGCGTCGCTTATAACAAAGCTGAATATGAAGAGATCTGCCGCTCCGGGATCGCCGCGTCGCCCGTGGCGCAAATCCTGGTTGATGAGAGCCTGCTCGGCTGGAAAGAATATGAGATGGAAGTTGTTCGCGACAAAGCGGACAATGCCATCATCATCTGCGCCATCGAGAACATTGATCCAATGGGCGTGCATACCGGCGACTCGATCACGGTCGCGCCTGCCCTGACGCTGACCGATCGCGAGTACCAAGTGATGCGCAACGCCTCTCTCGCCGTGCTGCGCGAGATTGGGGTGGAGACGGGCGGCTCGAACGTGCAATTCGCCGTTAACCCGGAAGACGGCCGCCTCGTCGTGATCGAGATGAACCCCCGGGTGTCTCGCTCATCGGCATTGGCGTCCAAGGCGACAGGTTTTCCGATCGCCAAAATCGCAGCCAAGCTGGCCGTAGGCTATACGCTCGACGAACTCGATAATGATATTACCGGCGTCACGCCAGCCTCGTTCGAGCCGACAATTGACTATGTCGTCACCAAAATTCCGCGCTTTGCGTTCGAAAAGTTTGAGGGTGCTGAACCGCTCCTGACCACAGCGATGAAGTCGGTGGGCGAAGCCATGGCGATCGGTCGCAACTTTCAAGAGAGCTTCCAGAAGGCGCTCTGCTCGCTCGAAACCGGGCTTAACGGGCTCAACGAGATCGAGTTCAGCGGTGAAGGCGCGCTGCGAGAAGCGCTTAGCAAGCAGACCCCGGACCGCCTTCGGATTGTGGCTCAGGCCTTCCGCAAAGGGATTTCGGTTGAAGACGTGCACGCGGCCACCAGCATCGATCTCTGGTTCCTGCGCCAGATCGCGCAAATTGTGTCGGTCGAAGAGAACATTCGCCGGGATGGCCTGCCGACGACGCAGCGCGACTTTACTGATCTCAAGGGCATGGGCTTTTCAGATGCCCGCCTCGGCGAGCTGATCGGCCACAGCGAACAAGACGTGCGCGCGGCGCGCCATAAGCTGTCCGTCCGTCCCGTCTATAAACGGATCGACACCTGCGCGGCAGAATTCGCGGCCAAGACACCCTACCTCTATTCAACTTATGAGCATCCGGCGTTCGGGGCCGAGACTGCCGATTGCGAGGCCCTGCCTTCGACCCGCAAGAAAGCGATTATTCTCGGCGGGGGTCCTAACCGGATCGGCCAGGGGATCGAGTTTGACTATTGTTGCTGCCACGCCGCTTTCGCCATGGCCGATATCGGCATCGAGAGCGTGATGGTGAACTGCAACCCGGAAACAGTGTCGACCGATTATGATACGTCCGACCGCCTCTACTTCGAGCCGCTGACCGAAGAGCATGTCTCCGAAATCATCCATAAAGAGCAAAGCGCCGGCGAACTGGCCGGCGTTATCGTTCAGTTTGGCGGCCAGACCCCGCTCAAACTAGCGCAGCCGCTCAACCAGTCCGGCGTGCCGATCCTGGGGACCAGCCCTGACAGCATCGACCTCGCTGAAGATCGAAATGAATGGTCCGCCCTGCTCTCCAATCTCGGTATCCAGCAGCCGCCTTCAGCGAGCGCGCGCTCGATTGAAGAGACGCTCGAAAAAGCCGGCGAGCTTGGATATCCGGTCATGCTGCGCCCGTCCTTCGTTCTTTCGGGAACGGCGATGCGGATCTGCCATAGCGATGAAGATGTGCGCGAATATGCGGGCTATGCTCTCTCCGTTGCGGGTGATGGATCGCTCTTTATTGACCGATATCTCTCGGATGCCATTGAGGTCGATGTCGACGCGCTGTGTGACGGTGAGAACGTCCACGTCGCTGGGATTATGGAACATATCGAAGAGGCCGGCGTCCATTCCGGTGACAGTGCCTGCGCACTGCCGCCATATACGCTCTCTCCGAGCATCATCGGTCGCTTGAGTGAGCAGACTATTGCGCTCGCCAAAGCGCTCAATGTGTCCGGTCTCATCAACATCCAGTATGCCGTCAAAGGCGACGAAATCTATGTGCTGGAAGCTAACCCACGGGCCAGCCGGACAGTGCCTTTCGTTGCCAAGGCCGTCGGCGCTCCCATTGCCAGCATCGCCGCGAAGATCATGGGCGGCAAAGCCCTGACTGAGTTTGATCTGCGACACGCAGAGGCGAGCCGCGTAGCCGTCAAAGAAGCTGTCTTCCCATTTGCACGCTTCGCCAATGTTGACCCAATCCTGGGGCCAGAGATGCGCTCCACCGGCGAAGTGATGGGCTGGGACGACGATTTCGGCACCGCCTTCCTCAAGGCTCAGATAGGTGCGGGCGTTGAACTGCCAACCTCTGGAACCGCGTTCATATCTCTCCGAAATGCCGACAAGGAGGAGATCATTGAACCCGCGAAGAGCCTGGTTGAAATGGGCTTCAAAATCGTCGCGACATCCGGCACGGCAAGCTTCTTGCGCGAACACGGAATAGACGCTGAAACCGTCAAAAAGGTGCTGGAAGGAAAGCCGAATATCGAGGATGAAATCCTCAACGGAACGATCGACCTCGTCCTCAACACGACAGAGGGCGCACAGTCGCGCAAAGACTCCAAATCGATCCGCCGACGGTCCCTGGTTCAGAAGATTCCTTACTTCACGACCCTCGCGGCCTGTCGCGCCGCCGTGAAAGCAATTCGCGTGATGCGCGAAAAACCACTTTCGGTTCGCTCTTTACAGAAAGCATAACTTGCGAATTGGGGTTATTTGCACTACTTGACGCCCCTGTCTTTTGATTGGACGCTGTCTTTCAGACCCAAATACGGTACACATTCATGCAACGCACACCCATGACCGCCGGGGGCTACGAGGCCCTCGACGAAGAACTGAAAAATCTCAAATCAGTCGAGCGCCCGGCCGTGATCCAGGCGATCGCTGAAGCCCGTGAGCATGGCGATCTTTCTGAGAACGCAGAATATCACGCGGCCAAGGAAAAACAGTCCTTCATCGAAGGTCGGATCATCGAGCTGGAAGACAAGCTGTCACGTGCTGATGTGATCGATCTCACCAAAGTCAAAGGCGAAAAGATCGTCTTTGGCGCGACGGTGACGATCATTGATGCCGATACCGAAGAAGAGTCGACGTACCAGATTGTTGGCGAAGACGAGGCCGATATTGCCAAAGGCAAAGTCTCGAACACATCGCCAATTGCCCGCGCTCTCATCGGCAAGAGTGAAGGTGACGAAGCTGAAGTTGCCGCACCCGGCGGTGCGCGCCTCTATGAAGTCGCTGAAGTAAAATACATCTAAATCAATTTCTTCACCTCACATGCGAATTCTGTCAGGTCTCATTCTATGGATTCGCGCGAGTCTTCCCTTGGTCCCTCGATATGGGCAGTCAGCGATGGCCGCGCTGGTAATGCAGCGCAGGTCCGCGCCGTTATAGCCGCGTTATCCGAAACGCGCAGATGGTTGCAGATCGGCCATATCTCAGGACAAGGCCACCGCTCAGAACCGATCACGCTGACACCGCGAGCGCCGTGGACGTGGCTGCCCGGGGCCAGTTGGCCATCGCCGCGCGGGGCCCTTCCTGCGGCCCAACGCGACATTCTTTCCAGCCCATGGCCGACCATCTGGGTCGCTGCCGGTCGCCGCAGCGCGCCCTTTACAGCCTCCGTTCGGGACTGGAGCGGCGGGCGAACCCTTTCGGTTCAAATCCTCGATCCAAAGACAGACCCAGAGCAGTTCGATCTCGTGGTTGTTCCAGAGCATGACGCGCTGAGCGGACCGAACGTCATTCGAACCACAGGGTCGCCCACCCATTTTTCCGAGGACATGATCGAAGAAGCCGGTCAGGCCTTTGCCGATCTTGCAGACGAGCGCGGAAAGAGCGCCGTTGTGATCCTCGGCGGAGATTCGAAAGCCCACAAATTCACCCGCGAGGCCGCAGAAACGCTGATCGCGCAGTTGGAGTCTCTGGCAAACCAGGGCTGGCGCCTGCGCATCACCTGCTCACGGCGAACCCCGGTCCAGGTGGTGGGCGAGATGCGGAGTTTTGCCGACCGGGTCGGGGCTCGGTTCTGGGCGAGCGAACGCGATGGTCCGAATCCGTACCTCGCCTGGCTGCTCTATTCAGATGTCGCCATCGTCACCGAAGACAGCGCGAACATGTTGTCAGACGCGGCCTGGCATGGATTGCCGATCCACATTGCGCGCCTGTCGGGGCAAGCGCCGAAATTCGATCGCCTGCATCAAAGTCTGATCGATCGCGAATGTGCGCGTTGGTTCGAGGGCCAGTTAGAGCAATGGGACTATGCGCCTCTGCGTGAAGCCGGCCGAGTCGCCGATGCTATCATTGAGAAATTGCTTGAGCGATATCCGCAGCCTGCCATGGATCAAAGCTCAGATCCGACGAAAACCGTCGCGCCAGACTGGCTTTAGGCGGACGCCGCTTCCCGAGCCGCGCTGGTTTCGACTAGATCGGCATCCGTTTCCCAGCACCAGGCGTCAGGCTGATCCAGCAGTGCGCGAACAAGCTTGTTATTCATCGCGTGACCGGGCTGACGTGCCTCATAGATGCCAGCGATGGGCGCTCCAGCGAGCATCAGGTCGCCGACCGCGTCGAGCAGTTTGTGGCGAATGAATTCGTCATCGCTGCGAAGGCCTTCGGGGTTCACCACTTCGTCGCCATCGATCACGACAGCATTGTCCAGCGATCCGCCGCGGGCGAGGCCCATGGCTTTCAATGTCTCAACATCACGCGCGAATCCGAAGGTTCGGGCAAATGCAATGTCGCGTGCAAACAGGCCCGGCATCAGGCGCATCGCCATTTGCTGGGTGCCGATGGCTTTGGACTCAAACTCGATCTTGGCTTTCAGGGTAAGAACATTGTCTCGGCTCGGCGACAGGCGCGCAAACTTTACGCCGTCGCGCACGTCTACCGTATCTAGGATCCGGATGCGGCGGCGTAGTGCCGATTGTTCCTGCAGACCGGCATTGTGGAACAGTTCGCAGAAAACAGCGGATGAGCCGTCCATGATCGGTGTTTCGGGCCCATCAATATCGACCAGGACATTATCCAGCCCCATGCCAGCACATGCGGCGAGAAAATGCTCAACCGTGGCAACGCTGGCGCCATCTTCATTGGTTAGGGTCGTTCCGAGCTGGACCTCGGTGACATGATCACCGCGGGCGAGAATATCGTTCTTGCTGTCGAGATCGACGCGTCGGAACCGAATACCGGTATTCACGGCGGCAGGCTTGATCACCATGCGCGCGCGTTCGCCCGAATGCACGCCAATACCCGCGCAAATCACTGGTGTGTTCAATGTCGTCTGATACTCTACTCGTCCCAAGCCTACTCTCCCTGCAGACAAGTCATAAACACTGACCGAGGTGGTCCCCTCAACACAAGCTTTGTTGCTCAATGTTGCAATTGACCAGAAAAGATAAAGCCGTCCGCGAGCGGACGGCTTTATGTGAACATTTTGTAAGCCCTAATTGTTGGCTGAACGGCGCAGGAAGGCCGGAATTTCGAGATCTGCATCATCGAACGCGGCAGGTTTCGGGTGATCTTCCGGCGTAGAGACGATCGATTCGCGATCTTCGCGGTCATCGCGGTCTTCGCCGTCATCATTGTCGCCGACTGTGTCTTCGCGGCGCCATCCAAACAGGTTCGAGAACCCAGCCGGGCTGTCTGCCACCGGTTTGGTAAAGGCTGCGTCAGCACTGACCGTATCGCTACCGGTTTGCCCTTCAATATGGGCTGGAGGCAGCTCACGGCCACGGAAGTCCGGCCGAGGGTCGACCTCTGGTTCTGGCGCGACATGTTGCTGGGTCACAACGACAGGCGCTGGTTCTGCCTCGTGTTCTGAGACGGGTGGTGCAGGACGGATTGGAGCGGCTGTGAAGCCTTCCTCAGCGGCCACCCCCGCGGCCACGACTGAAACCCGAATGCGTCCTTCCAATTCCGCGTCAAATGTCGACCCGAGAATGATGTTCGCATCCGCGTCTACTTCGCGGCGAATTTCGTTGGCAGCTTCGTCCAACTCGAACAGCGTCATATCATAGCCGCCTGTGATGTTGATCAGGACGCCTCTGGCGCCTCTCATCGAAACATCATCGAGGAGAGGATTGTCGATGGCGCAGCGCGCAGCTTCGAGCGCGCGGCCTTCGCCTTCGCCCTCGCCCATGCCCATCATCGCGGTACCCATACCCTTCATAATCGTACGGACATCGGCAAAATCGAGATTGATCAGACCAGGCATGATCATCAGATCAGTAATGCCACGAACGCCGGAATAGAGCACATCATCGGCCATCCGGAAGGCTTCCGCAAAGGTCGTGCGCTCATTGGCAATTCGGAACAGGTTCTGGTTCGGAACAACGATTAGCGTATCAACGGCGTCTTTCATCCGGACGAGGCCAGATTCCGCGGTGGTCATGCGGTGCGCGCCTTCAAAGCCAAACGGCTTGGTCACGACGCCGATCGTCAGAATGCCTTTATCATGCGCAGCTTTGGCGATGACCGGCGCGGCGCCCGTACCGGTTCCGCCGCCCATGCCGGCCGCGACAAAGACCATGTGCGCATCTTCGAGCGCGTCCATGATGTCGGTCATAGATTCTTCTGCAGAGGCTTCGCCCACTTCGGGCCGCGCCCCGGCGCCGAGACCGGCTGTCGTCTCTGGTCCAAGCTGGATGCGGTTTTCGGTTTTGGAGCGGCGCATCGCTTGCGCGTCGGTATTGGCGACGTAAAACTCAACGCCTTGCAGGTTTGCCTCGATCATATTGTCGACAGCGTTACCGCCAGCACCACCAACGCCAATAACGACAATCCGTGGTTTGAGTTCTTCAGTCATGGCTTATTCCCGATCTCTCTGATTATGCGTACCAAACGCCCTGTACAGGAATAGAATGACGGACTTCGCCTAAAAGTTCCTTAAATGACTGTCATCTCGCTCAAAAATTTTCGCGGATCCAGATTAAGGCCTTCGAAATCACTCCACGCCCGGCGGGACCTCCGGTAAGCGCCGCAGCTCCCCCTGCCCGAGAAGCGTCGGCAAACCCCTTCAATTCATAGCTTATCAGACCCGCCGCTGTGGAAAAGGCCGGATTACCGTAATTGTCACCTAAAATGTCAGCATCGATCGGTCGTCCGAGGCGAACAGGCTGTTTCAGGACCTCAGCAGCGAGTTCGCGAACGCCAGCAAGCTGGCTCGCGCCGCCCGTGAGAACGGTCCGTCTCGGAAGGATCGGACGCAGCGGACTGGCCGTGAGATGCGCCTGTACCATTTCGAACAATTCTTCGATCCGCGGGGCAATGATCGAGGTCAGCTCGCCGCGGGTCATGCGGCCAGCCTTCAGGCGGCCATCATCGCCGAGACGCGGTGCTTCAATCCGCTCCGCCATGCCGGGGCCATCCGTATCAGCGGTTCCGTGCAGTGTTTTCAGGCGTTCGGCCGCTGCAAAGGTCGTTCCAATGCCTTGCGCAATATCACCGGTCACGCGCGAGCCGCCGACTTTGACCAGGTCCAGCCAAGCCGGGGCGCCATTCATAAACACCGAGACAGAGGTCACACCGCCGCCAAAATCGATGCAAATCGCGCCATTATCAATTTCGTCTTCGATCAAAGTCCCAGATCCGCTCGCCAGAGCCGACGGAACGATCCGTTCCACACCAAGATGAGCGCGCTGGACACATTCTCTGAGATTCTTGACCAGCGACTTCGGCGCGGTGACAACATTTAGCAAAACGCGCAGCCGCTCGCCGATCATGCCAACCGCATCGCGAATGTCATCTTGGTCATCAACCCCATACATGACCGGATAAGCGCCAAGCAGTTCGCGCTCTTTTGGGACGATCTTGCCGAGCGCCTGCGCCCAGACTTTCTGCACGTCGCGGCTTGAGATTTCGCGTTGGCCAAGTTCGATCTCGGCTTCCGCGAGTTGGCTGTCTACTTTTGGACCGGTAATCCCCAGGATCACGCGATCAATGCGCTCACCGGCTTCGCGTTCAGCATCTTCCACGGCGAGGCGGATGGAGCGTTCCAGGGCCTCAATATCACTGATCGAGCCGCCATTGAAACCGCGGCTCTGCTGGCGACCACCGCCCATGAAAGCAAATCCGGCGCGGCTCCCAGGGTCCACGCGGCCAATCAGACAGGCAATCTTCGAACACCCAATATCCAGCGCAGCGACCACGGTACCGGCTTTGCCGACATGTCTCGGTTTTAGTCTTTGCGTGTTCGCGGCCATCAGGCAGCTCCTCCCATCATCTCTCCGGCCGGTGTCAGAAACACCCGCCCTGTCACGCGCAGATCAATCTCTTTGAGCGGACGGCGCGTCAGCTCCCCAGCTTCATCCAGGCGTGCAAAACTCAGCACGCTGGGTGTAATACTCTCGTCATTCGGCAGTTTCACCAGGGCCCCAGATTTGAGAACCAGATCCCAGCGACGCCCCGCAACCCGGCGGGCATGGTCGATTTCCTGACGCAGACCCGGCATCACCAACAGCACCTTGTCCAAGGCTGGAGCCGCGGCGGGACCGCCGTCGCCAACGGTCTTGATCAGGTCAGCGTGATCCTGCGGGCGCGCTTTCGGCATGAGCTGGCCCATATTGTCGACAACGGTCCAGGTCTGACCGTCATTCCAAAGCGCCATGGGTTCAGCCGCATCGGCATAGATCATGACCGTGTCGGGCCAGAGACGGAAAACGCGAACATTGGTGACCAGGCGGGTCTCCTCGACGCGTCGCTGGATCAGATGCGGGTCGGCGCGGAACATATTCTCGCCTGGCTCAACCATGGCTGAGGCCTTGATCTGACGCGCCACAGCCGGAACGTGCTCCAGCCCGATCACTTCGACCGTATCCACCGACAGGCCCACAGACCGCGACGCCCCGTCCATCGCGCTACCCCAGCGCTGGCCCATTTGTGAGAGCGAACCGCCAAGCATAGCTGCGCCCGCCACGATCATGGCGACGACCATGACGAGGCCGAATACAACCGAAGACATCTGGGTACGTTCCAGATAAACTTCCGGCTCAGGCGCTTTCTTTTTGCTTTTCGCTCGCGGCATGCCGCTTTCCTTATCATCGCCAACACAACCCGTTGGACAACGACATGTTTGGACTACCCAACGCCTGATGCGCTTTGTTCGCCGTACTCTGACGACCTGACTGACACCATCAGGCGGATCGGCTGTCACCACATGGCGCGATCCACCAGCGACCAATTTTGCAGTAAAGTCGTAAAACTCTCTTAAGGCGGAGGCGGCGCAGGCAGGTTTTTTTAGCCCGCACCGACGCTAGCCAGATCAGGTCGCGTTCAGGGCGAGGATCGGAGGGTGTATCCCCCGATCCTGAAGCCCTAAAATCCATCGAGCGCGTCTGACATGTCGAGCTGCATCTGGGCCGCCACGAACCCGTCATCGACCCAATCTATTGCGGGCAATTTCGGGAGCTCCTGCGGCGATGAGGGCGGCGTCTGCGGCGCTGACGGATCAGTCGGCGTGGAAACAACCGTCCCTTCGAGATCCTCAAGCGGTTCAGCGTCCAGTTTGACGGTGGAGAGGCTGAAGCCAGAGAGCGTAAGCCCGGATCCCTCCAGCACGTCCTCAACCGTGATCGTGATCGTCTGGGTGCTGGTGCGCCCGGCTTCATTTGCCTCGACCTGAACCTGATAATCGT
This sequence comes from Hyphomonadaceae bacterium, assembly GCA_043513745.1. Lineage (GTDB taxonomy): Bacteria > Pseudomonadota > Alphaproteobacteria > Caulobacterales > Hyphomonadaceae > Henriciella. Next base: position 1,668,121 of record CP121341.1, on the reverse strand, counting down.
TTGTCTCTGGTAGATCGAATGAATCTCTTGGGATCGATGCTTCACTCAATCCGGTCGGCAGGTTCAGCGTCTGCGGATCCACACCTTTGGGAACGAGCACATCAATATACGTGGTGCCGTCCTGTTCGAATTTGGTCACGACCATTTCATAGCCGCCAATGGTGATCTTGCCGACATAGGTTTGGCCCGCTTCCCCATTGATCAGCGCGCCTTCCCCACTCTCGAGGGACCCGTCACCTGCAGTTCCGGTGCTGGTGGCCGGGTCCTCGGTGATGACATTTGCGCTCTGCTCTATGGTGTGCTCATTCGTCGTGGTGTTGTAGCGAACGACACTGCCCGATTCATAAGCCGACACCGGCGCTTCATAGTCCGGTTCGTTGATGAATTTCAGCTCATTGGTCAGCGCATCGATGGTGAACAGATCCCCGTGCGCACCGCCGACAATGGAATAAGAGACAGTACCGCCAGCAAGATCCGGATCCGCTGAGAGGAGCAGACCGGTCCCGGTTTCGTTTTCGTCCATACTTGCCGTCGCCAGGGAGGTGACGGTTGCAGTATAGATCGTATCCGTCTCGTCTTTCGGTACGCCCGTGACGCTGGTCGCGGACGTAAAGACCGGGGCCTCGTCGTCCAGACCGGTGACCGAGATCGTGACGGTTTGGGTGCTTGTGTTGCCGCTTGCATCCTCCGCCTGGATCTCGACCTCGTAGATATCCTGCGGTGCGCCTTCACCCGCGGACGCTTGAACCACCGGAGCGGCGAGAAGAGACTTTTGAGCAGATCCCTTGGCGCTCTCTTGCGGGGGGCCTTTTTGCGGGCCGGTTTGCGCCGCCTCTGACGCTCTCATTGGCTCAGCTCGCAAGCAACAATTATCCGAACAGTCCACCCGTCTCGCACGGTGCGCGTCCTCGCCCTAAAAATTGGTTCGCCCGCCACTCTTTGTTCCCTCAAAAAAGAACGAACTTCGCCGTGCTGGAGGTGCAATCTCCCAACTCAGAAAGGTTCGTGAATTGGTCGACATTCTAGAAGAGAGCTGCAGTCAGTCATTCTCTCATCGTCTCAATTTCTTCGCGGAAGCTTCGCCGCTCGCCGTGCGAATGAACGCGCTCAAGACATGGAATTTGCGCGCAAGAACTCTGTTTGGATTCCCAAAATTCCAATGAAAACATGCGAGTTTCCGGACCCTGGAAGAATAATTTTCCGAGGGGGTTGCTCTACGTGTTTACATATGTAACACGAAAGCAACGAGATTGGTTCCGCGTCTGGAGTAACACTTAATGAAACGCACTTTCCTCGTCGGGTTGGCGATCAGTCTTCCCCTCTCTGCACCCGCACAGAACCTGGACCAGCCCGACGAGGATTCACGGACATTTACGTCTTCGGACTTTCAACAATTCGCGCCGCGCACTGCGCTGGACATGGTCTCCCAGATTCCAGGGTTCAGCATTTCAGATAGCGAAGAAGAGCAACGCGGATTTGGCCAAGCAGACGAAAACGTCCTGATCAATGGCCAGCGCATCTCATCAAAATCTACATCCGCCAGAGATGCGCTCTCTCGTATCCCGGCAGAGAATGTCGAGAAGATTGAGATTGTCGAAGGTGCGAGCCTGGATATTCCCGGCCTCAATGGCCAGGTTGCGAATGTCTCGGCGACCTCCAGCGGTATTTCAGGAACCTGGAGCGTTCGTCAAAGATATCGCGAGCATCTGGAAGCGGGCGTTCGCTGGGGAGACGTCTCCGTGAACGGTCAGAACGGCGATCTTGGCTGGTCCCTAACGCTTGAGGCAGAACCGGGTCGCGGCGGCGCCGCGGGACGCGAGAACATTTTCGATGGTTCGGGAAACCTGACCCATTTCCGCGAAGAGCGCGCCCGCTTCCTCAATGAGAATACAAGCCTCAGCGGCAGCTTGTCCTGGACGCCGAGCAATGGTCACATCGCTAATCTGAACGCCGAGTATGGCGTGTCGGAACCAGATGAGCTTGAGACCAGTTTGGAGTTTTTGGCGGATGGCACATTGCTCAGCCAATCCGAATTCAAGTTCAATGAAGACGAGTGGGAAGGCGAAATTGGTGCAGATTATGAATTTGGGCTGGGGCCGGGCCGCCTCAAGCTGATCGGCTTGCAACGTAATGAACACACCCCCGTCACGCTGCAGTTTCTTCAAGCAAATATTGATGGCACGAACGTCACCAATGACCTCTTCGCGCGCACCACGGATGAAAGCGAGAGCATTCTGCGCGGCGAGTATAGCTGGGCCGGGAAAAACAATTCCGACTGGCAGATCTCGCTCGAAGGAGCATTCAATTCCCTGGAGAACGAATCCGACTTTTTCACTGGAACAACCCTGGAGTCGACTCCGAACCGCACCGTGATCGACCCCGGAACACGCGTCGAGGAAAAGCGTGCCGAAACCTTCATCACACATGGCCGCCAGCTGAACCAGAAGATGCGACTGCAAGTCTCTCTGGGTGCAGAACAGTCTGAAATCTCATCTGACGGCGCAGGCGGTCAGACCCGTACGTTCACCCGTCCCAAAGGCAGCGCATCGCTGGCCTGGGATGTTGACGATGATCTGAAGGTCAATGCGTCAGCAGAACGCCTGGTTGGACAACTCGACTTTTTCGATTTCGTCGCCAATATCGATCCGAACAATGGCGATGATAATGTCGGGAACGCAGACATCGTTCCCGATCAACGCTGGCGCTTTTCCGTAGAAGCCGAGAAGGACTTTGGCAGTTGGGGCGCGCTCACCGCCGAGGTCATTTATGATGAAATCGAAGACCTGATCGATCAGGTCCCAATCGGAAATGGCGAGGGCCCGGGCAATCTGGACAGTGCCTCTCGCATTGCGTTTGAGCTCGATGGAACATTGATGCTCGACAATTTCGGCTGGAACGGGGCGCAGCTCGAATACCAGACGTCCCTGCAGGACACATTCCTCGACGACCCGTTGACGGGCGAAACCCGCGACTTCAATGGCTCACGTATCCACTTCTACGAGGTCAATCTGCGCCACGATATTCCCAATACCAATCTGGCTTGGGGGATCAATTACGAGAACTTCCTGGAATCTCCGCAGTTTCGCCGTGACGTTCGTATCAACTTCTCGGAACCAAAGGGCTTTGTCTGGGGGTTTGTCGAGCATAAGGATATTTTTGGCATGACCGGTACGGCCTTCTTCGCCAACCTGGTCGACACAGATTCAAAGGTGACGAGAGTGTTCTACGATCCCGATCGCAACGGTCAGATTGATCGGGTCGAAGATCGTATTCGCAACTTTGGCAGCATAGTTACGCTGCGATTGAAAGGGACGTTCTAGTCCTGTTGCAACCGACCAATCCGGCGAATTTCCCAGCGCAGGTCAACACCTGAATGTTCCAGGACACGCGCGCGCACTAATTCTCCAAGTGCCTCAATATCCGCTGCGGTCGCTTCGCCCGTATTGATCAGAAAGTTGCAATGCTTCTCGCTGACCATCGCGCCACCGACGCGGAGACCTCGGCAGCCCGCAGCGTCGATCAGTTTCCAGCTTGAGCGTGCATCGGGCGTCCCCGGTGGATCCGGATTGGCGAAGGTCGACCCGCCTGTCTTGTCCTTGATTGGCTGCGTGTCAGCGCGGCGTTTTTGGTGCGCCGCGATCTCTTCTGCCAGGATATCGGGATCGGTCATGCCGCTCCCTTCCAGATGCAGCTGGGTGACGACAATATTGCTGGCAAAGTCAGTATGACGGTAGGAAAAGCCGATATCTTTTCGCTGCAGAGTTACTGGCTCGCCCGCGCGGCTTATGCCGTCCACGGCGATGACGACATCGCTCAGCTCGTGTCCGTAGCACCCCGCATTGGTGCGCACTGCCCCGCCAATCGAGCCTGGAATGCCGGAGAGAAATGAGAGACCACCAATTCCGGCCCGGGCAGCCGCCTTCGCGACACTTAGATCCAGCGCTCCGGCACGCGCGCTGACGGTTGCGTCGTGATGTTTGACCTTCCCCCAATACGCGCCCATCAACCGGATCACGACGCCTTCGATCCCACCATCGCGGACAATCGTATTTGAACCGACCCCGAGAACCGTGACTGGAACATCTTCCGGTAGCGCCCTTAGGAAGGCCGCCAGATCGGCGTCATCCGCTGGCAAGAACAAGGCATCGGCTGTGCCGCCCACGCGGAACCATGTATATGGTGCCAACGGCGCGTCGGTCAGCAATTTGCCCCGCGGCTGCGGCATCGACTCAAGATCAAAATCCATAAGCTGCCCTAACCCGCCAACGCATCAGAGCAAAGGGGTGACGGCACAACAAACCTGCTTGCCGATTGGCAAAGCTGATGGACTAGAATGTGTAGCGCAGCCTGAAATGGGCGCTCGCCTCAGTCTCGTATTGCTCGGCGAGTAGCGCGCCAGACGTCGCCGTCAGACGGCTGTTATCGGGTGGATTGAACACCCCTACCCCGATTGCGGCATTCGCCGACCAGCCAGTTTTGTTAGACCCGGAGCGAACGCCCAATCCAATAAAGGGTGCGCTGTCTGATTGGCGGTTAAACAGCCGATCGCTCCGGGTCATCTCTGTAATCGCGCGATCGATTTGCCGTCCAAGTTCGGACGCATCTTCGGTCGTGCCGACGGTCACAACGAGATTTGGGTGCGGGGTCGAGATTTGTGCAAACTTGCCGACACGGCCAGCCTCCGCGACGTCGACTTGCGGCGAAGGAAGCTCGGCCGGTGCTTCAGTGAATCTCGCATCGAAGCGGGGTCGCAACGGCGTTGGCGAAACGGTCACAGGCGTCGTATCCACGAAACGCAGCCGCAATACAGGCTCATCATCCATCAGGGCGTCAGCGGCAACACCTGCTGCAGCCCCTCCGAAAACAATGATTGCCAAACAGGCAGTCTTGAAGCGCACGACGTCGTCCCTCTCGTCATCAAGAGGCGATGTAGCCACCGAGATTTTGACAAAAGTTCAGAGAAATTGGCGCAATTCAGGACGCCTCGTTCACCATAAGGCTCAGGATTCGAGCCGCTCGATCAAATCGTTCGCATGGGTCGATATGCTCCCCGCGCCCATACAGACGACCATATCGCCGGGTTCTGCGATCTCCCGAATGAGATCCGGTAAGGTTTCCAGATCGTCGAGCACCTGGGCCTGTTTATGGCCATGTCCCCGCATACTTTCGACCAGGTGAACGTGATCGACGCCCTCAATCGGCGCCTCGCCGGCGGCAAATACGGGTGTGATGACCGCAATATCAGCCTCGCGATAGCATTGCGCAAACTCTTCAAACAGATCCCCGAGCCGCGAATACCGATGGGGCTGCGAGATGGCGATGACACGCCCCTGCCCCTGAATGGCCCGGGCCGCTTTGAGGCAAGCCATGATCTCGACGGGGTGGTGCGCGTAATCGTCGATGACTCTCACACCGTTCCATTCGCCAACCGGAGTGAAGCGCCGTTTGACCCCGCCAAAGGCTTTCAAACTATCGCGCAACTGTTCATTGCTCGCGCCAAGCTCCACCGCTACCGCGATCGCGGCCAGTGCGTTGGAAACATTGTGCTCCCCCGCCATGGGCAGGAAGACTTGCTCGATCACGCGCTCGTCTGCGTTCAGTTTGGATCGGATCATCACGTCGAACGTGACGCCCTCAGTGGTCGGTTGCAGGTTCACCGCGCGCACATCGGCCTGGCGGTTATAGCCATATGTGATGATCCGCCGGTCCGAGACGCGTGCGACCATGGCCGCGACTTCCGGATGATCGGTGCACAGTACGCCAAAGCCATAGAATGGGATATTGCCGACATAAGTATCAAACGCGGCGCGCAGCGCATCCATGGAGCCATAATGCTCCATATGCTCTGGATCCATATTGGTCACGATCGCGATGGTCGGGCGGATCTTCATGAACGTGCCGTCCGACTCGTCAGCCTCCAGAACGATCCAGTCACCATCGCCGGCTTTGGCGTTTGAGCCATAGGCGTTGATGATGCCGCCATTGATCACCGTTGGGTCGATACCAGCGCCGTCCAGCAAGGCAGCGACCATGGTTGTGGTGGTCGTCTTGCCATGCGTACCCGCAACCGCGACGGTCCATTTCAGGCGAATGATTTCAGCCAGCATATCGGCGCGGCGGACGACCGGGATGCCTGCCGCCCGCGCTGCCTGGACCTCGACATTGTCATCCTTGATCGCGCTGGAGATGATCACCGCGCTGGTCCCGGCGACATTGTCAGCCACATGGCCGATATGCACGACCGCGCCTTTCTCGCGCAGACGCTCTACATTGGCGCTCTCTTTCATATCCGAGCCCTGAACCTGATAGCCAAGATTGATCATGATCTCGGCAATACCGGACATGCCAATGCCGCCAATACCAACCAGATGAGCCGGACCGAGCGGGAAGGGTGTGGGGGAAGGTTTCATTCGCTTTTGTACTTTCAATCAGCGAGCAGAGATCTGCTCCGCCAGATCCGCCAGGTCTTGCGCCGCGCGGACGTTTCCAAGCGCTTTAGCGGCCGCGGCGCGCACCGCCAAGTCATTGGCCTCGCGCAATCGCAGCGCGATCAATTCGCCGAGCAGATTTGGATAGAGATTATCCTCCAGAAGCATATCCGCGCCGCCCGCTTCCACGAGCCCCTCGGCATTGGCTTCCTGGTGATTGTCCATAGCGATCTTGAGCGGGATCAGGATGGAGGGACGCCCGACCGCCGCAATCTCGCTGACCGTGCCTGCGCCAGAGCGTGCAATCACCAGATGCGCCGCCGCGAGCCGGTCCGGCATATCCGAAAAGAAAGGCTGCAGAGTCGCTTTGACCTGGACCTTTTCATAGATCGCTCGGACCTGATCCATTTGCTCATCCCGGACTTGCTGGACGACGTGCAGACGTACGCGCAGCGGAGCCGGAATGTGATTGGCGATAGCTAGCGGGATGGCCTCGCCCAGGATCCGAGCGCCCTGGCTGCCACCGGTGATGAAGATGGTGAGCTCACCATCCATATTCGGGAACGGTATATCCCGGACCGCAGCGATCGGCGCGCGGACCGGATTTCCGATCGGGTGATGATTGGCCCCGCCCGGCAATCGATCGAGGCGCTCAAACCCGGACGCCACCACCGCGGCTTTTCCAGCAAAGGCGCGATTGACGCGGCCGAGCACGGCATTCTGTTCATGGATCAACAATGGAATGCCAAGACGTCGTCCCGCCGACAAGGCGGGGTAGGCCGGATAGCCGCCAAACCCTGCGACCAGAGCCGGTTTCTGTCTTTGCTTGAACCGTTTTGCGGCTGCGTTCACCCCGGCGCGCAGTTTCAACGCCGTTCCCGGCAATGTCCATGGTTTGCGCAAGTTTGGGCTTGCCGCTTTGACTTCCATTTTCCAGTCAGCCGGAAACGTGTCGGCATAGCGCAGGCCGCGATCATCGCTGATCAGACCGACTTCCCAGCCGCGAGATACCATTTCATCGGCAAAGGCCGCAGCCGGGAACATATGTCCGCCCGTTCCGCCTGCCCCGATCACAACAAGGGATTTGTCGCTCATTTTAGTCCTTCACGCTTGTATGGCCGCGCCGGATCAGGGCTAGCGCCAAGCCGAGTGTCAGCGCGATCCCTAACATTGACGACCCGCCCGAAGAAATGAATGGCAGCGTCATGCCTTTTGGCGGGATCAGGCTGACATTTACCGCAATGTTTATGGCAGCCTGAAGACCAAAAAGCGTAAACAATCCGGTCGCTGCGGCGCGCGGATAAGGGTCGTGCAGGCGCGCTGCGGCCCTCAACCCCTTCCAGACAATGAACCCGAATATGAAGATCAGACCAATCGCGGCGATGTAGCCAAACTCTTCTCCGAGGACCGCATAGATGAAATCGGTATGCGCATCGGGTAGCGCGGTCTTGATCTTTCCCTCTCCGGGTCCGACGCCGAACAGGCCGCCGCGCCCAATCGCTTCGGACGCCTTGTCGATCTGGTAAGTGTCGTACTCGGTCGGGTTGATGAAGGAATTGATGCGAAAGCGAACATGCGGCAGCGTCGCGTAGAGCAGGCCGGACAGCGCCGCGCCGCCACCCGCAAAAACCGCCGCCCATCGCCATGGCAGACCGGACACAAAGAAGGTGACGACGAACGCCGCCGTGAGAAGTGCCGATTGCCCGACATCAGGCTGCAATAAAAGAAAGCCCAGCGTCACACAGAAAAAGACCAACGTGATCGCTGCCCAGGGGCCCTTGGGATACATCGCCCGCTGCGCCAGCAACCAGCCGGTCAACACGATCAAGGCGGGTTTCACGAACTCCGACGGCTGAAGACTGAAGCCGCCAAACCGGATCCAGCGCTGCGCGCCTTTCGCCTCGTATCCAGACACCAGGATGTAAGCCAGCAAGACCAGTGAGCCAAAGAACACCAAAGCCGCCAATCGGCGCGCCCAGACGCGCTCCAGCAGACTTGTCCCGACCAGGACAATCACTGCCGCGCCGACAAACATGGCCTGGCGTTTCACAAAGTAGAAACTGTCAGCATAGCCAAGCCGTTCAGCTGCGGGTGGGCCTGCCGCGAGCGACATCAAAAGCCCAACACAGAGCAGCAGGATCGCCGACATAAGGATGGTCCAGTCGAGCCCGCGATGCCATTCCAGAAACCGGCCTGTGGCAGAGCGCGGACGAAGGGCGACCTCGACCATGCCTGTCCCCTAGACCGCTTCTTTTTGAGGGGTGACTTGCGCCGCCAGGCGCTGAACAATGTCCCTGAAGGCGTCGCCGCGCGCTTCGAAATCCTTGAACTGATCGAAACTCGCACAGGCCGGGGACAGCAACACGATAGGGTTCTGTTCGCCGGACGCCTTGGCTGCATCAAAGGCCGCCTGGGTCGCCGCTTCAAGCGTGCCGCACTTCACCGTCGAAGCCTTGTCACTCAGCGTTTTGGCGAAAGAGGCTTCGCTTTCACCGATCAGATAGGCTTGCGCAATCCGGTCGAACCAGGGCTCCAGGGGCTGGATGCCTTCTGCCTTGGGGACTCCGCCTGCGATCCAGTGGACGCGCGGCCAGGTCTTGAGTGCTTGCTCCGCCGCCTGCGCATTGGTCGCTTTGCTGTCATTGACGAAGCGTACGCCTTCTACTTCACCGACAAGTTCCATGCGGTGGGGTAAGCCGGGGAAGGAGCGGATCGCCGCCATGATGCGCCCCGGCGCCACGCCGAGCGCCTGACAGGCGGCATAGGCAGCCGCAGCGTTTTGATGATTGTGACGGCCCGGAAGCGCTTCAGCTTCAGCCAGATCGCCGACCCGGATCGCTTGTCCGCCAATGCTGTCATAGAGGTGACCGTCCACAGCGCTGACGCCGCGCGCGAGGCCAAACTCGGAACTGATCTGGATCACGCGGCCACCACCTGGACGCTGACGTCCCATGGCAATCGCCTGACTATAAGGGTCATCGATGCCGACAATTGCCGCATCGCGGGGGCGCTGATTGGCGAAGATTCGTTTCTTGGCGTCTACATAACCATCCATGCCGCCATGCCGGTCGAGATGGTCTGGTGAAATGTTCAAGAATACCGCAACATCGCAGCGCAGGCTTTCGACCAGGTCGAGTTGGTAAGACGACAGTTCCAGCACATAAATCGCGTTGGCATTCAGCGCGGCCATGTCCAGCACGCCTTTGCCAATATTGCCGCCGACGCGAACATCGCGGCCAGCTTCTTTCAGGATATGACCGATCAAAGCTGTCGTCGTAGATTTCCCGTTTGTGCCTGTGATCCCGACAATCTTCGGGCGACCTTTTTCCGGAAGCGCCTGCACCGCGCGGGCGAACAATTCCATGTCGCCAACAACGGGCACGTTCATCATCTCGGCCATGCGCACCAAACGATGCGGCTGCGGGAACCGGAACGGAATACCAGGTGACAGGACGAGTGCAGCGAATTTCTGCCAGTCGCGCTTATTGATGTCGCTGACATTGACGCCTTCCGCCTCGGCCTTGGCGCGCGCGGCTTCCCCATCATCCCAGGCATGCACGCGCGCACCGCCTGCTGCCAAGGCTTTCGCAGCGGACAATCCGGTGCGGCCCAGGCCATAGACGGCGACATCGCGCCCTGCATATTCGGTGATGGGGATCATCGGTCGCGCGTTACCTCAGCTTCAACGTGGCCAGGCCCGCAAGGGCGAACAGGAGCGAAAGGATCCAGAAGCGGACCACGACCCGGGTCTCGGGCCAGTTCTTCTTCTGAAAATGGTGATGCAACGGCGCCATCAAGAAGATGCGCTTGCCTTCGCCGGTCAACTTCCTTGTGATCTTGAACCAGCTGACTTGTAGAACAACCGACAGCACCTCAAGCACAAACAAGCCGCCAATGACGGCCAGCGCGAACTCGTGCTTAATCGCAACCGCGACCACGCCGATCAGGCCTCCGAGACCAAGCGATCCGGTATCGCCCATGAAGACTTTGGCCGGATAGGCATTGTACCAGAGGAAGCCCATTCCGGCGCCCATCATGGCCCCCATAAGGACCGCCATTTCACCTGCACCGGGCGTGAACTGAATGCCGAGATAGCCTGAGAACACAAAGTTACCGGTCAGGTAGGCAATCATCGCGAACGCCGCGCCGGTGAACATGATTGGCACAATCGCGAGACCATCCAGGCCATCGGTAAAGTTCACTGCATTTGCGAACCCGACAATCACGATGCAGGCAAAGAGGACGAAGAATCCGCCCAGTGGCAAGAAATAGTCATTCACGAACGGGATCGCGACGCCCCCTGAGAAGGACGCCTCATTGCGCTCGACAGAAGTCTCCGGCGCAAATTGCGCCACCCATTCGGCCAGCGGATTAAGCGCGCCCCACTCAGCATGGCCCAGCGGCGTGTGCGCCCCATGCAGGCCCATGATGAAGGCACCGGCAAGGGCGGCCACCAGGAACTCGGTGCCGAGGCGGATGCGGGCAGAAACACCATCGGTGCTCTGCTTGGTCACTTTGGCATAATCATCGAGGAAGCCGAGGAAGGCGTAAGATAGCGAGACCGCCAGCACGACCCAAATGTAAGGATTCTTCAAGTCAGCGAAGAGCAGTGTCCCGAGCAGCAGACCGACCCAGATCAGGAAGCCGCCCATTGTTGGCGTGCCCTGCTTGGAGAGCTGTGCCTCGAGCGAGAGATCGCGGATCGGCTGGCCTTTGCCTTGCCGTGCGCGAAGAAAATTGATCAACCACCCGCCTGTGATCACCGTGAACAGAAACGCTGTCACAAGCGCCAGACCTGTCCGGAAGGTCAGGTAGTTTAAAAGTCGAAGCGGCCCCTCATCAGCGGCCAGCCATTCATATAGCATCACAACCCCCTGCAGCACCTTCTGCGCCGCGGTCCATCACCTGTCCGTCTGCGGCAACGCTCTGGAGGCGCGGCTCGTCTGCGGACGGTGTTATTTCGGGGGTATTCGGCGTCATTAACAAGAGTCCGACACCGGATTTCAGTTTATCTTTTCCGTTAGGATTCCGGATTGGAATAACGCGCGCCGAAACGGACTCGTTTCGTTCTGTCATCCAGACGTGCGACGCTGCCAGGCTCGCCGCTGCTACGCGGTGGTTAGAACCCATTGTCAACAATAGAACTTCTCGGTCTTTCGAAGCATGTCTCTGCGCCGCCTGCGCCAGCGAAGACCAGACAGACCCCTGCCGAGGGCGGAATTCTGTGGATGAATCCTCCACGCCCTGCGATTGCGAGGCCTGACCGTTAGATGGGACGTGAGATGGAGCGTGAGCGTCAAGCATTCGTCACCTCCCCCAGCGCCGCGAGAGCGGTTTCCTGATCGCTGAACGGAACCACCGTGTCGCCGATGATTTGCCCGGTTTCGTGCCCCTTACCCGCAATCAGCAGCGTATCGCCTTTGCGCAGATCCTTGATCGCCCGGCGGATGGCTTCGCCGCGATCGCCAATCTCCAAGCCATTTGGAACGCCGGCCAACACTTCGGAACGAATGAAGGCCGGATCCTCGCTGCGAGGATTGTCATCGGTAATGATCACGAGATCGGCATGTTTGGCAGCCACTTCACCCATCAATGGGCGTTTGCCGCGATCGCGGTCACCGCCGCATCCAAAGACCACAACCAATCGACCAGCTGTGTGCGGACGCGCGGCGCGGATCAGGACGTCCAGGCCTGCAGGCGTGTGCGCATAGTCAACAAAAATTCCTGCGCCCGCGTCGGTTTCACCAACATATTCGAGACGACCCTTGACGGGCTTCAGTTTCGCCATGCCCTCAGCGACGGCCTGCAAGTCGACACCGCCAGCCAGCGCGAGGCCTGCCGCGGTCAAGGCATTCAAGGCCTGGAACTCACCGATAAGCGGAAGATCAATCGCCGCTTTTTCTCCGCGCCAGTCGAGGAAGAGGCGCTGTCCGGTCGCCTTTGGCATCAACTCTTCAATCTTCAGATCTGCGCCGCGCCAGCCAACCGAAACGATGTCGAGGCCAGCCGATCTGCCAGCCTCCTCGAAAAACAGACGCTGGTCACTGTCAGCATTGACGACGGCCGGACACCCTTTTGGAGCGAGTTCGGAGAACAGACGCGTTTTGGCTGCGCGGTATTCGTCCATCGTCTCGTGATAATCGAGATGGTCCTGCGTGAGATTGGTGAAAGCGACCCCAGAGAGATGGACAGCGTCCAGCCGATATTGGGCGAGGCCGTGCGAAGAGGCTTCCATGGCGACGTGTGAGACGCCATCTTGCGCGAGGCTTTGCAAGGTCGCGTGGATCGCGACCGGGTCAGGGGTCGTGTGGCCAAGGTCGATGTGGCCCTTCGGACCGATCGCCCCGAGCGTTCCCATGCTCGCACCGCGCAGGTTCGCCTGCCCCCAGATCTGGCGCAGGAAATCGACTGTGGAGCTTTTACCATTTGTCCCGGTGACCGCGACTATGGTTTGAGGTTGCTGCGAATAGAACTGCGCAGACGCTTGCGCCAACGCCAATCGGGCATTCTCGACGCCGACAGAGACAGCGCCTTCGATGGGCGGCAAGTCTTCGCCCAGGACAGCGACCGCGCCAGCTTCTATCGCACCGGAAATGAACTTGCGCCCATCCGTGACAACCCCTTGCATCGCGGCAAACACGAAGCCCGGCCGCACTTGCCGACTGTCCGCGGTGAGCCCGGTGATTGGAACGTCACCGTCTGCACCAGTCAGCTGTGGGAAAAGATCTCTCAATATCATAGCGTCGTACCTCTCCTGTCTGAGACGGAGCGGACGCGAGGCGTTGACCGGGCGGGTTCATCAAATCTGGGCTCGACCCCAAGAATAGGGGCAATCCGCTCGATGACACGCCCTGCCGTTGGCGCAGCGTTCCAGGCTGCGGTTCGCCCACGGTCCTTTCCGGCCTTAGGCGAGTCCAGCACGATCAATACGACATATTCAGGGCTATCGGCGGGGAAAATCGCGGCGAAGCTGCAAATGTTCTCGTCCTCGGAATAGCCCCCGGGGATCGGTTTTTCGGCGGTTCCGGTCTTACCCGCGACGCGGTAGCCGCCAACTTCAGCGCTCTCACCGGTTCCATCGACCACGGCTTGGCGAAGCATGCGAATAACCAGATTGGCCGTTGGCGCGGCCATGACCCGTTTCGGGCTCCGCTTGCGCTGAGGCTCCAGAAGCAGGGTCGGAGAGACGGTTTCACCCGCATTGGCAAGCGATGCAAAGGCGCTGGCAAACGCGATCGGCGAGACTGCTATGCCATGCCCATAGCTCGCCGTCGCGCTGTGGAGATCATCGAATGTCTCGGGCAGAAGTGGACTGGCGCTACCGGTCAGTTCAATCGACGAACGAGAGAACAATCCGAGCGATGAGAAGAACTCCTGCTGACGCCGCGCGCCCAATTGCCAGGCGATTTTCACGGTCCCGATATTCGAGCTGTCGGCGATTATCTCAAACGCCGTCGGACGGCCGACTATCGGATGGTCGTCATTGATCTGACGACCGCGAATGGTGATTGGGTCACGCACGTCAAACTTGTCGCTGGGCCGAATGGCACCTGCGTCCAGCGCGCCCGCCACAGTCAGCGGTTTGAAGATTGAGCCAAGCTCGTAAACGGCGCCGCTCGACCGGTCGAGCAGAGCGGGGTCGTCAGGGTTGAGATCAGTCGCCTTGTGCGGATCGAGGGGCGGCCAGCTGGCCATACCAAGCACTTCGCCTGAATTTGCCGCCATGACGATCCCGGCGCCGGCCTCAGCGTCATATTCTCCAATGGCCGCCGCGAGCTCGGCCTCCAGGCTGAACTGAATATTGGCATCAATCGACAACGCGAGCGGGGTCTGGTCGCCCGTCAGCCGATCATCAAGGGCATATTCGATACCGCCCAGCCCCTGGCCGTCTGCGCCAGCATAGCCAAGAACGTGCCCGGCTAATGTCCCCCGCGGATAGGCCCGGCGGGTCTCTTCGCGAAACCCGATGCCTTCGAGACCAAGCGCAAACACCGCTTGGCGCTGGCGCGGTGTCACGCCGCGTTCAATCCAGGCGAAGGCGCGCTCATTATTTGAAAGACGCGCGGTGATTGTCTCCACGTCGAGATCCGGCAGCACGGTCGCAAGCTCGTTCGCAATCAACTGCGCATCGCCGATTGCCCGCGGATCGGCGAACACGGAATACACGGTCACCGAAGTGGCGAGCAGGTCGCCATTTCGATCAACAATATCCGCTCGGCGCGGCGCCTCTTCAAATCGCGTCGCAACCGTCGACGTCGCAGCAGGCCCATTCAGCGCTACCGTGAGCCCCTTCAGGGCGATTGCGCCAAACAAAGCCAGCAAGCTGATCGACACGATGCGCGTCCGCATGCCACCGCCGCGCATGGTCAGCTCAGATCCGGTATCACGGGTCATTGCTGCACCTCCCGATCTACGGGCGTGTCTGGGTCTGGCAGCTCCATCGGCGGCCCAACCCGGCCATCGAGATCAACCGTTCGGACGAACTGCTCAGCACGGGCCGGCACCATTCCGAGCTCGCGGCGCGCGAATTCTTCGATCCATTCCTGACGGGAGCGATGTGCAAATTCTGCGAGCAGTTCTGCATGCTCCGCCTCGGCCGCTTCAATCTGGACTTCAATGTTCTTGATTTCGGCCACAGTATCCTGTGCGCCGTATTTCGCCCGGTACAGGCTGAAAATAAGGACGGCGACAACCGCCAGGCCGAACAGAAAGGCGCGCTTACTCATAGGGCGGCCTCCAGCGCCTTGAGCGGCGGCACAGACTTTCCAGTGTCGACTGGATCAGTCCAGGCGGGCGCATCCGTGCGAACAACGACCCGCAAACGAGACGAACGAGCGCGAGGATTTTGTGAAATCTCCGCCTCGCCGGGCTCAGTTGCTTTGCGACGCTTCAGCTCAAAGGAAGGCGCCGGACCTTTCGTCGCTTCGGGCATATAGCGCGACCCGCCACCGAGCGCGCCCGCGCGCTCGCGCATGAATTGTTTGACGAGGCGATCTTCGAGCGAATGAAATGTCACAACCACGAGGCGTCCACCGGGCGCGAGCACGCGCTCTGCCGCCGCCAGCCCGCGGGCCAGCTCGCCAAGCTCGTCATTCACATACATGCGGATCGCTTGAAAGGTCAGAGTCGCTGGATGCGTTTTCTTGCCCCGTCGACCGCCAACAGCGTGCTCTACGCAGTTGGCAAGATCGAGCGTCGTCTCAAAAGGTTCAGTATTGCGCCGCGCAACAATGGCGCCGGCTATTCTTCTGGCCTGCCGCTCTTCTCCCAGCTGGCGAAGGATCGTCGTCAGATCCGCCGCGCTCATATGATTGACGACGTCCGCAGCGCCCGGTCCGGTTTGGCCCATGCGCATATCGAGTGGTCCATCCCGCATGAAGGAGAAGCCGCGGTCGCCCTCATCAATCTGGTAGGAGGAGACCCCGATGTCGAGCATCACACCATGCACTTCTGAGACGCCTGCAACTTCCAGAAGCTCGTCCAGATCGCCAAATCGCCCAAGCAAAGGCGTCAGCCGCGGCTGCTGGTCCGCCAGAGCTTCCGCGCGTGTGATCGCGTCCAAATCACGGTCTATGCCAATGAGCTGGCAGTCTGCCGCCTCCAACACACGCAAAGCATACCCGCCGCCTCCAAAGGTGCCATCCACATAGGTTTCGCCATCCGTGGGCTGGAGCGCCTCAAGCACTTCTTCCAGGAGGACAGGGACGTGGCTCATCGTTCGCCCTCCCCGACCACACCGCGAATACCGCCGGTGGCGAGTTGAGCGTTGAACGACCCCTCAAAGTCGGATTGCACATCGCCTAGCTGGGCTTCCATTTCGGCGTCAAAGGCGGCGTACCGAGCCGGTTCCCAGACATAGAAACGATCGATCGCACCAACGAAAGCGAGATCCTTCTCAATTCCAGCCAGGCCGAGGTGCTTGGCCGGGATCTTGATCCGCCCGGTATCATCGAGCTTTAATTCTACCGCTTTCGACACGGTGCGATTGAGAAACACTTTGCGGGCAGTTGAGTTGGGACTCATACGCAGGAGCGTCTTCTGGTTCTCCAGCATCAGGGCGTCGCCGCCCCCTTCAAGACAGGGGGAGCCGTCGAGGGCCGGATAGAGGAAAATTCGCGCTCCACCTTCCAGCGCATGCCGAAACGGCGCCGGAACTGAAACCCGTCCTTTCGTATCCAGCGATGTCTCATAGGTTGAGACAAACACGCGCAACTCCCATCACTAGCCCCGACTGGAAATGCGTGGATCCAGCCTGTTCAGCATTGGGATAACATGGGACAGCTTGGATTCAAATGGGCTAGCTTGCGAATCTTTCGTGTCCACACAAACGCCGCATGAAAACCAATGCAGAACAAACCAAAAATAGATCGGAACGTTTCATTGTGGATCGCCGTTAACTAATACAAAAGCTTTTATTTACAACTGGTTAACCAAGGCCTGGAAATGACGAAGAATTTCACATAATCCATGATTTTTTTCCACACTGGTCCCGATATTGTATGCGACTGACCGCGCGGCGTTGCTAAAAGTACACGCCTTCTCAGCATTTGCCCGTTAAGTCCCCGAACCCATGCAGCTTCGCGTCGTTATCCTGGCCCTCGGCATCATGACTGCGCTGCTCGGCGCAGCGATGATCCCGTGCTGGTTGCTCGACGTCGCAGATGGCCGTGACGAGTGGCCGGTCTTTGCTGCCAGCGCGACGATGCTGCTCCTGTTTGGAGGCGGACTGGTTGTCTTGTCAGGTGGACGGCCCGAGCGAACCGGACCGCGCGAGGCCTTCCTCCTCACCGTGCTCGTCTGGGTCGTCCTGCCTGCCATGGCCGCGATCCCGTTCATGGGGATCGGCATGAGTTTCACAAACGCGATGTTTGAAAGCATATCCGGACTTACCACCACCGGTTCAACTGTGATGACCGGACTGGATGACCAGCCCCGCGGCATTCTGCTTTGGCGCGCGATCCTGCAATGGTTTGGCGGGATCGGGATTATTGTGACGGCAATCGCCATTCTGCCCGTCCTACGAGTTGGCGGGATGCAGCTCTTCCAGCTCGAAAGCTCTGATGTGTCGGGAAAGTTCGTGCCGCGGATCAGCGAAGTCTCAGCTCAGATTGGTATGATCTACCTGTTCATCTCGATCAGCTGCGCGCTCGCCTACATGCTGACCGGCATGAACGCGTTCGACGCCGTGGCGCATGCCATGACGACAGTCGCGGCGGGCGGCTACTCCACACACGACGCCTCGTTCGGCGCGTTTTATGAAACAGCTGCGGTACCGACCGCCATCTTCTTCATGATCATTGCGGGATTGCCGTTCAGCTTGCTGGCACTCGCCATGATCCATGGCCGTGTAAAGCCGCTGCTCTTTGACCCGCAGCCGCGATTGTTCATCACGCTGATCGCGGTGATCACGACTCTGGTCTTCTTCCTGCGGGTGATTGCCGACCAAGACTATGTCATCATCAACCCCCTCAATGGATTCATCGAGACCTTGTTCAATGTCGTTTCGGTGATGACCGGGACCGGCTATGCCACCGCCCCTATGATGGTTGGGGCGAACCGATTGTGATGATTTTCCTGATTACGATCTTTCTCGGCGGCTGCGCGGGATCGGCGGCGTGCGGCATCAAAATGTTCCGCCTCGAAATCAGCTTCCGCGCCGTGCTCGCGCATGCGCAACAAATGGTCAGCCCGCACCGGGTTGTCCGCATCCGCTATGGCGGCAAAGTCATTGACAATGACACGCTGCAATCGGTGATGGTCTTTGTCTTCTTGTACCTCGCAACCTTTATGACCGCGGCCATTCTGCTCAGCTTGACCGGCGAGGATCCGCTAACCGCGATCTCTGGCGCGGCGACCAGTGTGTCAAATGTCGGCCCCGGTCTGGGGCCTGAAATCGGCCCTGCTGGCACATTCCAAGGCTTAACCGATCGCGGCAAATGGATCTGCGCCGTCGCCATGCTGCTTGGACGGCTCGAATTCACCGCTGTGTTTGTTCTGATGACCCGGCGGTTCTGGCGCGGATAATTTAGATTCTCTCATTGCTCCGCTGGCGCAAATCCGGCAGAAGCACGCCATGGCCGATACAATGCACACACCGACTGAAGATCTGCACGCCGCTATGCTCAGCATGGGCACGCAGGCCCGTACCGCATCCGCAGCCCTGGCCAAGGCCGGACCGGACGCGCGGACCCGCGCCATTCGCGCCATGGCAGATGCCCTGATCGCGGCAGAAAGCGACGTGCTCGCAGCAAATACTGAGGACCTTGCGGGCGGCAAGGAAAAGGGCCTGTCCGCTGCGATGTTGGACCGCCTAGCTCTGGACGGCGCCCGCGTCGCCGGTATTGCTGAAGCGCTCCGCGCCGTCGCCGAACTACCAGATCCTGTCGGCACAGAGATCGCCCGCTGGACGGTTCCTTCAGGCCTCGACATTGCCCGCGTGCGCACACCACTGGGCGTCATCGGCATCATCTATGAAGCGCGTCCGAATGTGACCGCGGACGCGGCCGCTCTGTGCATCCGTTCCGGCAATGCAGCCATCCTGCGCGCAGGGAGCGAAAGCCTTCAATCGTCTATTGCGATTGCTGAGGCCTTGCGCGCCGGGCTTACTTCGGTCGGGTTACCAGCAGACGCAGTACAACTGGTTCAAACCAAGGATCGCGCGGCTGTTGGTCATATGCTGACGGGCCTCAATGGTAATGTGGATGTGATCGTCCCGCGCGGCGGCAAGAGCCTCGTCGCGCGCGTTCAGGCCGAAGCCCGCGTGCCGGTCATCGGTCATTTGGAAGGCCTCTGTCACACTTATGTCGATGCCGGCGCTGACCCGCAAAAAGCGATCGACATTGTCGTCAACGCCAAGATGCGCCGGACGGGAATCTGCGGCGCAACCGAAACGCTTTTGATTGATCAGGCTATTGCGACGGACCTGCTTCCTGCCATCGCCGCGGCCCTCACCGCTGCAGGCTGCACCCTGAAAGGGGACGACGCCGCACAGGCCTTGGTGGCGAACATCCAACCCGCCAATGAAGAAGACTGGCGCACCGAATATCTCGACACGATCATCTCCGTGCGGGTCGTGGACGGTGTTGAAGGCGCGATGGCGCATATCGAAACCTACGGCACCAGCCATACCGAATGCATCATTACCGAAGACCAAGAGACTGCAGAACGGTTTCTCACTGAAGTCGATTCCGGCATCGTCATCCATAATGCGTCGACCCAGTTTGCCGACGGTGGCCAGTTTGGCATGGGCGCCGAGATCGGGATTGCGACGGGCCGCATTCATGCCCGCGGCCCGGTGGGCGCGGAGCAGCTGACCATTTTCAAATATCAGGTCCGCGGCACCGGCCAGACGCGTCCATAAAGACAGGCGATACCGATGGCCCACCTCCGCCCTGCCGCGCACCTGCCGCCGACCAGCACACGCGCGCGCATCGGTCTGTTTGGCGGCAGTTTCGATCCGCCTCATCGCGGTCACTTACACGTCGCCGAGATCGCCATGCAGCGACTGAACCTGGACCAGGTCTGGTGGTTCCCGACCCCCGGCAATCCGCTCAAGGAAGCTCCGAGCGATTATGAAGCCCGGCTGGGCGCTGTTCGGATCCTGACCGGAAACAATCGCGCCTTCGAGGTCAGCGACATCGAACACCGAATGCACCTTCGCTATACGGTCGATCTGGTACGGCTCCTCCTCAAGCACTGTCCTCATGCCAAGCTGACCTGGATCATGGGCGGAGACAGCCTGATGACGTTCCACCATTGGAAAGACTGGAGGGCGCTCGCTCATTTGGTTCCAGTTGCTGTGGTCGCCCGCCCTGGGTTTGAGCTTGCCGCGAGGGTCAGCCCGTTCGCCAAGGCGTTCCGCCAAAACCGCTTGCCAGACCGCGGCGCACGGATCCTGCCCGGACATGCAACCCCGGCTTGGATTTATCTCCCGGCTCCGCTAAATCCGCTGTCCTCGACAGCCATCCGGAACGCGCTCTGATGACCAAGCTGCATGTATTCACAACCGGCGGCACGATCGACAAAGTCTATTTCGACGCTTTGTCAGAGTTCCAGGTTGGCGAGTCGCCTCTTGATGCGATTTTGCGTGAAGCGAATGTCGGCATCGAGTACGACCTCACCTCTTTGATGCGCAAAGACAGCCTCGAGCTAACCGACGAAGACCGAAGCACGATTTATGAGGCCGTAGCAGAAACAGACGCCGCTCACATTCTGATCACGCATGGCACCGACACGATGGCGCAGACGGCGGAACGGCTACGCGGCATCGAGGACAAGACGATCATCCTGACTGGGTCGATGCAGCCAGCGCGCCTGCGCTCCACGGATGCAATTTTCAATGTCGGCTTTGCTATCGCCGCCGCGCAGCTGCAATCGCCCGGCGTTTACATCGCTATGAATGGCCGCGTTTTCCCGGCCGGGCATGTCCGTAAGGACCGCACGGCCGGTCAATTTGTCGATGCGAATAGTTGAGCCAAAAAAACAAAGCAGCCAGTGTTGCCGATAATCCCTAGGCCGCACGCGCGACGCATGTTAGGATCGGCTAAGAAACAACTTTATGGAGCTGCACCCTGCCCGCTGCAAAAACTGAGACCAATTCGGCTCGCGCGACCAGTATTGAAGACATCCGCGCCTTCTCAGACACGATCATCGCCTCACTGGAAGATGACAAAGCCGAAGATCTCACCGTCATTGATTTGACGGAGAAATCCTCCCTCGCAGACATCATGATTATCGCTTCGGGTCGTTCGGCCCGTCATGTGACGTCTATTGCCACGCACCTGGCCCAGAAGGTGAAGGACAAGAAGGGCGAGTCGCCCAAGCTTGAAGGCCTGCCAAATGCGGACTGGGTTCTGATCGATCTCGGCGACGTCATTGTGCACCTGTTCCGCCCGGAAGTTCGCGCCTTTTACAATCTGGAAAAGATCTGGGCCGGTGATAGCGGTCACCGCCCCTCTGACGTTTAAATCCTGTAGATGCACATCACTCTGATCAGCGTGGGCAAGCTCAAGACGGGCCCCGAAAAAGCGCTGGTGGACGATTATGTCTTCAGATTCAACAAGTCAGGCCCTTCGATCGGCTTGCGATCCCTTAAGCTTGTTGATCTGGCGAGTGGCGGCGGGCTGGAAGCTGAAGGCAAGCTGATCCTGAACGCAGTACCGCCCGGCGCGCACGTGCTGCGTCTCGACGAGCATGGTGCCGCGCTCACGTCCGTAAAGTTCGCCAATCAGATCGCGAAGCTTCGCGATCGCGGAACGTCCCAGCTTTGTTTCCTCATCGGCGGCGCTGAAGGCTATAGCGAAGCTGTACGCGCGGCTTACCCGAACGCGCTGGCGCTGGGTCCGCAGACCTGGCCACATCGATTGGTCAAAGCGATGCTATCAGAACAGCTCTATCGCGCCGTCAGTCTTCTGGCAGGTCTGCCCTATCACAAGGCTTGAGCCTATTTCGGGGACATCCCGAACCGCTTCCAGAAGAACCCGTCGACCACGCGTTTCGGCAGCAGCATGGGCAGCGTAAAGTTCGTCAGCTTGTCCGGAACCGGTGCGTAGCGGGCTTTCGGTTTTTTCGCGCTCAGCGCGGTTTCAATCGTCTTCGCAATGATGATGGGATCGAGCCCGGTGCGGCCACCGTCCAGCATGGTTTCGCTGAAGATCTCAATCGGTTTGGCCCAGGGCGAGTTGGCATACGGGTTGGAGCTGTTGCTCTCTTCGGCTTTGTCCCAGATCGGCGTTTTAACCGCGCCCGGCCCAACCGCGATGGCGTCAATGCCGAACAGAACCAATTCCCGGCGCAGACTGTCGGTTATGCTCTCCACGGCATGCTTGGTCGCCGTATAGGCGCCGAGGAAAGGCGCGGAAAGCCGCCCGCCGACGCTTGTAATATTGACGATGCGTCCGGGCGCGCCTTCAAGGCTTTCATCCATTCCGAGCAGGGGCGCAAAAGCCTGGCTGGCGCGAAGCAAGCCGAAGACATTCACCGAGAAATGCGCTTCGAACTGGTCCAAAGGTTGTAGCGCCAGCGGCCCCATATTGGCGATCCCGGCATTGTTGACGAGGCCTGCGAGTTTCTGCCCATCGAGCGCAGCGCGGACCGTTTCTACGGCAGCATCGACTTGTTCCGGTTGGGTTACATCGAGCAGGATCGGCTTGATACGGTCATCCGCGTCTACGAGCGCGGCGCCGTCGGCCTCCTTGCGGATGCCCGCGAAGACCTGCCATCCCTGCGCAGCGAGATACTCCGCGGTGGCGCGGCCAATGCCCGTCGAGGCGCCTGTGATTACGACTGTCTTCATAAAGCCCGGTCCTAGGTTGCGTTATTTTATATACGGAGTGATATATATAATGGATTAAGTTTTGTCAGCGCCGCCGCGTATGACCTTCAGTTGCGGGGGTTTCCTTGGTTTCGCCAGCGCCGAAATTGGCGGTTTTGGCGCAGCTTCAGGGTCATTTGATAGGTCACTGGCACGAACCAGCTGCGGCTTGTTCGGTCTCGGCTTCGCTGCGGGCTCCGGCGTCGGGGCCTCCAGGTCCTCGTCGATCTGACGGACCCGCGGGGGTGTTTTGCGCTTGAAACCGCCTTTGCTGCCAAAGCCCGATTTCCCCTTGCCGCGGGCTTTCTTGTCGATCTCGCGCAGTTTCACGTGCTGCAACGCGGACAAGGCTTCGTCAGATTGGCCCTTTTCCAGATCATGAAAGGCCGACCCAAATTTCTCGATCCGCTCTTCCACTTCTTCGAGGAATTGCTTTTCCCAGTCCGAAAGCGGCGGGCCCAGACCCTGTTCGGCGAGCATCGCTGCCTTGCGCAGTTTGCGCAGGGCTTTGCGTTTCTTTCGCTCGTCGACATCGCGGGACATGCCCGCAAGTCTAGTGCGATCCGGTCATGTGGGGCAAGCGCAGCGCCTAGAGCTCGCCGAGGGCGTCCAGGTAAACTTCCAGGATGGCTTCCTGTTCGGCGCGCTCATCTCGGTCCTGCTTGCGCAGTCTGACGACAGCGCGCAGCGCTTTGGTGTCATATCCGAGGGCTTTCGCCTCGCCGTAGACTTCCTTGATCTGCTCGGCGATCTCTTTCTTTTCTTCCTCGAGACGCTCGATCCGCTCCACCGTCAGGCGCAGCTTGTCGCGCGCGGCTTCGGTGAGATTGTCGTTCATCGGTTCAGTCATAGCGTCTCTCGATTCATGCAATTGGCAAAAAGGAACCCCGGCTCCCTAATCGGAAAAAGGAGGGATGGCGAGCGACAATTGGGCTCGAACTGCAGCACGCGTCGCTAACGGGAAATTGAAACAACTGTGAGTGGACGATCCGCGTTCAAACGCTATCTGTTTTGCATGATGAAAAACACGCTTTCCTCCCTTCGCCGCCGCACATTCCTTGCGGCCGCCCCCGCTGCATTCGTGGCGGCTTGTTCTGGTGCTGGAAATTCAGGCCAGGCTTTTGCCAACACACCCAGTGCCGATTTCGCCGATAGCGAATGGCGGAACTTGACCAAGGATGAGTGGAAGGCACGCCTCGACCCACTCGCGTTCCGGGTCCTGCGCGAAGAGGCCACCGAGCGGGCCTTCACCTCGCCTCTCAATGATGAGAAGCGCGACGGTGTCTTCCATTGTGCGGGCTGCGATCTCGCCGTTTTCGAGAGCGCCAAAAAATATGATAGCGGCACCGGTTGGCCGAGTTTCTACGATTACATTCCCGGCACGCTGGGGTTCAAGGAAGACAACAAGCTCTGGATGACGCGGACAGAGTATCATTGCGCTCGCTGCGGCGGGCATCATGGCCATGTCTTCACCGATGGTCCGGCCCCGACCGGCCTGCGTTATTGCAACAATGGCGCGGCGCTGACGTTTAAGCCAGCTTAATCGGCCTTCTTCTCTCCGAACAAGTCCATCTGGTTTGGATCGATGAACCGCTTGCGAGAGCTTTTCTTGGTCCGGCCAGATTTGAAGTAGAGATCATCCGTGTGATCTTCCTGGTCGGCTTGCGGCGCTGGCGCCGGTTTTGGCTTCGGGGCGGGTTTCTTTTTCTTGACCTTGGCGAGCTTCCAATAGGTCACCGCCAGCACTGTTTTGCCTGACCCGTCCTCATAATGCTGAACGAACCCATGACCGGGATTATCGGCCGCCTGTTCCATGATTTTGGGCAGGTCTTTTTCCGATGGAGTAATCCATTCGGTTTCGAGCGCATCAATCGCAACATCGCCGGCAAGATCTTCCGCCTCATATCGCGTCCGCGCGGCCTCCATCGTGCCCTTCAGGGCATCGCGGGCGGTCTTACCGAGAGGGTATGCGTGGCTCATAGGGGCGCAGCTAGGGCCGAGGGGGCAAAGAGTCCATAGGGCATCTTAAGCAATCACAGGCTGATACAGGCGCGTTGCCGCAAGTCGTGCAAACCTCAATGTCACGGCCTTGCGCCTGGCTGCTACCAGTTTCTCGTACTCTGGTTCCCGCAGAACGGCGCCGCCAAAGGCATCAGCGATGATAAGACCGGTATCATCCGGGATCAGATCCTTGGGGAAATCATGCCCGACCGCGAAATAGAATCGATCGCAGAAAGGCCGGTATTCTGGCCACTTCTGATCGCTGCGAAAATCAGCCACAGAAGACTTGATCTCGACAATCGCAATCTCGCCGCCCGGCCCGATGGCAGCGACATCAGCGCGGCGGCCATTGGCGAGCGTCATCTCCGTCACGCCGGCAAAACCATGATCCGTCATCAGGCGCAAAACGCCGCGAGCGATCTGCTGTGCAACGGGATCTTGTACCGTTTCCGGGTCGATGTCCTGCACATTTGCCTCCCGCCATGTTCTCAAGATGTTCCAGAATACGATTCTCGCCGGAGAGGTCAAACAAAAAAGCCCCGACGCGTGGCCGGGGCTCTTAAATTTGGATTTGCAGGCCGCTAGTCGCGGGATGCCAGAAGCATCAGGACAAAGCGGAACATGTTGACGAACATGATGAAGAAATTGAGCGCGCCCCAATTTGTCATCACCGCCATGCCACGTTGATCACCAGCAAAGGAATAATAGCCTTCCTTAAGCTGTTGTGTCTGCCACGCTACAAGCACCGCAGACAGCATCGCGAACCCACCAGAGATGATCCACTCCATCGGGCCAGAATGCTCGATCAAGCCGATTGCAGGCAGGATCATATAGATGATCGCAACCGCAAACAGCGCCCAGATCGCCATGATGGCGAAGCTGCCAATCGCGCTGAGATCACGCTTCGTTGTGTAACCCCAGAGCGACAAAGCCGCGAAGGCGGAGGCTGTGATGAAGAAAGCTTTGGCGATCGTCATATTGGTAAACGATTGCGAGATACCTCCCGCTGTCGTGATGCTCATGTTCGCCTGAGCGAGCGCGAAGTAGACACCGAGGCCTAATCCGATTGTCGCGACAATGGCCCAATACAGGATCGCTGATCCGGTCGGGCTGGGATTCTTCATGAAGAACATCGACCCGATGATCAGCACCGGCGGGGCGAACATCACAATGTAGTAAATCGGCGGCGCAAAGACGATGTCACGTACCGCAGGGACGGTGCCTGCGACAAAGGCGAGAATGCCCGCAATGGCGATTCCGATGGTCAGCTTAGAGTAGACCCCGAGCATAAATGTTCGAAGTCCAGCATCCACGCTGGCATCCATCGTCCGGCCATTCGCCATAGATGTATTAAAGTCGTTCATATTATCCTCGTTTAAAAGGCCCGCGCACGAGCGCACGGATTGCGTATAGTATGTGGTCATTTTTATCGCTTTTCAAGAAAAACCGGGCTGGTCAGCAGCAGAATCAGCACTATCGTTCCCGCCGATCAAGGAATGAGGAAATACTTATGGCGATTGAAAAACGACAGCTTGGGCGAACCGATCTGATGGTTACCTCATGTTGTCTCGGCACGATGACATGGGGCGAGCAGAATACGGAAGCTGAAGGTCACGCCCAGATGGACTATGCGCTGGAGCGCGGGATTAATTTCTGGGACACGGCAGAAATGTACTCCGTTCCGCCGTCGGCGGAGACCCAAGGCTCCACCGAGCGGATCATCGGAACCTGGTTCCAGAAAACCGGACGGCGCCAGGACGTCATTCTAGCCACCAAAATCGCTGGACTGTCGAAGCAGATCTGGACGCGTGACGCAGATGTTGAGTGGACGCGTCACACCAAGGATCAAGTCGACGAAGCTGTGTTCAAGAGCCTCAAGCGTCTGCAGACCGACTATATCGATCTCTACCAGCTTCACTGGCCAGACCGCCCCGTAGGTCTGTTTGGAGCCAAGATGAATTCCAAAGCTTACGGCTACCCGTACGAGCCGTTTGAGGACATTCTCGCGCATTTGGATACGCACGTGAAAGCCGGGCGTATCCGCCACATTGGCGTGTCCAATGAAACGCCGTTCGGGGTCATGCGGTTTTTGGCAGAAAGCGAAGCCCGCGGTCTGCCGCGTATGGCGTCCATCCAGAATGCCTACAATCTGGTCAATCGCCAGTTCGAGGATGGCGGGCTGGAAGAAGTCTGTGTGCGCGAACAGGTCAGCCTGCTCGCCTATTCGCCTTTGGGCCAAGGCTATCTCACTGGTAAATATCGCAACGGCGCCCTGCCAAAAGGCTCCCGCAAGCAATTGTTCGAACGCCTGCAGCGTTATGAGAGCCCGCAAGGGCTGCGTGCCATTGAGTCTTACTTGGAGCTTGCGGACAAAACCGGCCTCGATCCGAGCCAGATTGCGATCAAATTCTGTGACACACGCAGTTTCATGGGATCAACGATCATCGGAGCCACCAGTATGGAACAACTCAAGGTCTGTATCGACGCATTTGACCTCGACTGGACGGACGAACTGGAGACCGCGGTCAATGACCTGCACGCGGAGCAACCATCTCCATGTCCTTAACCATAGGATATATTGATTTGGTTTGACTTTGACGGATCGTTTGGGCAGATTTGGCCCGGCTGCAACGATCACAGTAGATCGCAGCATAGTAAAGGGGAATAATGATGGCAGACGCCTCAAAGTACGAAGACAACATCAAGAAATACGCCAAGGGTTATAATCAAGCCGCGGCTGAGAAAATTGTGGGACATCTGGGAATTGCGCTCCGCAATCGCGACAGCTCGTTGGTTTCTTGCTCAGATGATACCGAACTTCAGCGGGTTCGTGAAAAATGGTGCCGTGGCAAGCTTTCGCTCGCCCAGACCAATGACGAACTCGATGCAGCAATCGGTGCGATCTGTGAAAAGCTGTCGCCTGAAGGCGGCAACAAGTCTCGCGTCACCTTCTACTACCTGCTCGCAGAGCATTTTGGTAAGCTTGGGGACCTCGCAGGTTAAGCGAATTTATCCTATAGGATTTGAAAAGCCCGGCCGCTGGTCGGGCTTTTTGGTTTAGACCTCCAACTCCGAAACGCCATGCACCGTCTGTTTGCCGCCCTTCCCGTTCCAGATCATATCGCGGACCGCCTGGATCCACTCTCGGTGGAGATTTTTGGCGCGCGGTGGCGACGCCGCGAGCACTATCACATCACGTTGTGCTTCTATGGGAAGGTCGATGGCGAAACGGCGCATGCCATTGCCGATGAGCTGGAAAACATAGACAGTCCCGCGCTGGAGCTGAAACTCGACGGGGTTGGCTGGTTTGGTCGGCGAGAACCACGCGCCCTCTATGCGCGCATTGCCGAGAATGAGGCGCTAACGGCGCTAGCAACAGAGTGCCGCAAGATCGCACGAAAATTTGACCTGAAGCTCGGACAGGATCCATTCCTGCCGCATATCACGCTCGCTTACTGCAATCAGACGCCGGTAGAAGCCGCACGCACCTGGAGCGAAGACTTCCAGATTCTCAATTCTGACGGCTTTCTCGTGGACGCATTCCACCTTTATGAAAGCTTCACGGGACACAAACGCCAGAGCCGGTATGTTGCCCAAGCAGACTATCGCCTTGGGGCCTGACTGCTGACGAATTCTGTCAGGACGTTCGGTTGACCTTACACGCGATGGGCGAGACAAGGACGCCATGGCACATCCGAGGCGAGAGCCGATCTCCCGACAAGACTATTCCTTGCGCTTCCAAACCGTGAGACGACAGACAGAAGCGCTGGCCGCGTCGCTGAGCGATGCAGATGCCACTGCGCAGTCCATGGAAGATGCAAGCCCGGCCAAGTGGCACCTGGCGCATACGAGCTGGTTTTTCGAAGAATTCATGCTCGCGCCTGTGTTCGGCGATGAGGTCCGGTTTCACGACAAGTTCAGCTACTTGTTCAACTCCTATTACAATGCCGTTGGCGACCGCCATGCCCGGCCGATGCGCGGCCTGCTCACCCGCCCTTCGCTTGATCAGGTGCTGGCTTACCGCGCGCATGTCGACGCCAAAATGCAACAACTGTTCGACAGCCATCCAGACAAGTGCACGCTGCTCGATCTCGGCTTGGCGCATGAACAGCAGCACCAGGAATTACTGCT
The DNA here is from genome assembly GCA_043513745.1 of Hyphomonadaceae bacterium. GTDB lineage: Bacteria > Pseudomonadota > Alphaproteobacteria > Caulobacterales > Hyphomonadaceae > Henriciella. Next base: position 1,639,249 of record CP121341.1, on the reverse strand, counting down.
GACCGACATTCTGCATCTATTCGCTCAAAATCCGCTGCGCCCCGCTCTGAAACCTGACGTCAATTTGACCACCGCCAATCTCGACGCCGCGCCGCTGAGCTGGGATCGATTCGAGGGCGGCACGGTCGAAATCGGTCATGACACCGAGGCCTTCGCGTTTGATTGCGAAACACCAAAACACCAGACCATTCTGCGACCGTACGAGCTAGCGAGCCGTGCAGTGACCAATCGGGACTGGCTCGCCTTCGTCAATGAGGGCAGCTATGACGATGCGAAAGTCTGGCTCTCGGATGGGTTCGCAGCGGCGCAAGCAGAAGGCTGGCAGGCGCCGCTCTACTGGTTTCAGCAGGACGGCAACTGGCACACCATGACGCTGTCTGGGCCCCAGCGCCTCAACCTGGAAGCCCCGGTCACCCATGTCAGCTATTACGAGGCCGACGCCTACGCGACTTGGGTCGGCGCACGTCTGCCGACGGAGCAGGAATGGGAATTTGCCGCGCGCGATGCCGAACCGCACGGCACGTTTGCTGGATCAGGCTACTACCAGCCGCAGGTCCAGACCATCGCGGATGAGCGTTACTATTTCGGCGATGTTTGGGAATGGACCGCCAGTCCGTTCACGCCCTATCCCGGCTTCGTCGTCGCGGACGGGGCGGTCGGCGAGTATAATGGGAAGTTCATGAGCGGTCAGATGGTCCTGCGCGGCGGATCCTGCGCAACACCGGACCAACACATCCGGGCGACCTACCGGAACTTCTTTCACCCCGGCAAACGCTGGCAGTTTAGCGGCCTTCGATTGGCCAGGGATATTGCTTGATGGATGATGTATTTGAAACCGCGGCGACGGACGCGCGCGCCGTCTTCCTGCGCGATGTGTTGAAAGGCCTTTCCGAAGCCCAGAAAACCCTGCCCTGTCAGTATTTCTACGATGCTGCCGGATCGGACCTGTTCGAGCAGATCACCACCCTGCCGGAATACTACCCGACCCGAACCGAGATCGCGATCTTGAACGCGCACGCTGCCGAGATTGCAGCCTCGCTAGGTGAACATATCCTTATGGTCGAATATGGCGCTGGCGCATCGACGAAAACCCGCATCCTCCTCGACGCTTTGCAATTGCCGGCGGGCTACGTCCCGATTGATGTCTCGGAAGAGTTTTTGCTTCATACGGCACAGGCCCTGCGGACGGACTATCCGGACTTGCCGGTCCATCCAGTCGTCGGCGATTTCATGATCCGCTTTGGTCTACCGAACGAAAGCAAGGGTCGGCCGGTCGGGTTCTTCCCGGGCTCGACAATTGGCAATCTCAGCGACGACGACATTCTCCGCTTCATGTCCTCTGCGCGCGACTTGCTTGGCGATGCAAGCCAATTCTTGATCGGCGTCGACTTGCGCAAGGACGCTGACATCCTGGTGCCGGCCTATGATGACGCCGCCGGAGTGACCGCCAGTTTCAACCTCAATCTGCTCACCCGCATCAATCACGAACTCGGGGCAGACTTCGACCCGTCTTCATTTGAACACCGCGCGATCTGGAATGATGCGGCGTCGCGGATTGAGATGCATCTGGTCAGCCAGCGCTCGCAAGACGTGCAGGTCGGAGGACGAACCATCCACTTCGACGCGCGTGAAACCATTCATACCGAAAACTCGCGCAAGTTCTCAATTGACAGCCTGACGCCCCTGTTCGAACAAACGGGCTGGAACCTGAACAAACAATGGCTGGATGAAAGGCACTATTTCGCAGTGCTGCTGCTCTCAGCCGACTAAGCTGGGAGAAAACAATATGAGAGATCTTGAAGGCCGCAAGGCGCTGGTAACCGGATCCGCCACCGGACTGGGGCGCTCTATCGCCGTCATGCTGGCCGAGCGCGGCGCAGACATTATCGTAAATTGCACGCGCTCCATAGAAGACGCTGAAGAAACGGTTGCCATCTGTAATGAGCACGGCGCGCAGACACAGCTCGTCGCAGCCGATGTCTCCACCGATGAAGGGTGCGCCAAGCTTGCCGAAGCAGCTGGACGATGGGGGCATCTGGACATCCTCGCCAATAATGCGGGCATCACTCGCCACGCGCGCGATCATAGCGACCTGAACGCGCTGACGCGGCAGGATTTCCTCGACACCTATGCCGTGAACGTAGCTGGACCATTTCTAATCATGCAGGCGTGCAAGGACCTTTTGGTAAAGGCCCACGAGACGACAGGCCGCGCGAGCGCCGTGCTTAATGTTTCCTCCATCGCCGGCGTGACCGGCATCGGGTCATCCGTCGCTTACGCCGCCACCAAGGGCGCGCTCAATACGATGACCCTGTCCCTGGCGCGGGCCCTCGCCCCGGCCATTCGCGTGAATGCCGTCTGCCCCGGCTTCATCGGCACGCGCTGGTTCAAGGACGAGATGGATGCCGACAGCTATGCCCGCCTGGAAGAGGGCGTCGCCAAGTCTGTGCCGCTGAATGTTGCGAGTGGGCCTGATGATATAGCCGCCTCAGCACTGTTCTTCCTGACCGATGCCTCCTGCCATGTCACTGGCGAGACGCTACTCGTGGATGCCGGAATGCACCTTGGCTATGCGCCGCTCACCGCTCGGTAAAAGATATATCTAACTTCTACTCCGACGCCAGAACGGGCGCGAATTGAGCAATCTGCTCAAATTTCGTGCGCGATACCAGAAATTGTATTCCCAGTGGCTGAGTTAAGTGGCCAAATTCCGTGCACTCCGCTTTTTGGGATCACCAATCGCAATTTCTGGAAGGAGCAGATTGATGGGGAAATTGATTTCACGAGGTCTCGCACTCGCAATGGTCGCTGGCGCTTTTACCGCACCTGCCGCCCTCTCTGAAGGTGAGTTCTCAGGCAATGTTGCCTTGACGACTGACTATGTCTGGCGCGGCGTTTCACAAAACAGCGAAAACCCAGCCATCCAAGGCGGCTTTGATTACGCAAATGGCGGATTCTATGCCGGTACTTGGGCCTCTATCGTCGACTTTGGCGGCGCCAATATGGAACTTGACCTATATGGCGGGTTTGCAGGCGAAACCGAAGGCGGACTCGCATGGGATGTTGGCGTCATCGGGTATGTTTATCCTGACGCAGACGATCTAGACTTTATCGAGCTCTATGGCGGTCTCGGCGGCTCTCTCGGCGCGGTAGATGTTGGCGGCTATGTCTATATCGATCCAGACAATGAGACGACTTATGTCGACTTCACCGCCGGATTCGCAGCGACAGAGACGCTCGGTTTTGATGCGTCTGTCGGCAGCTATCTCGATGGCGGCGACGGGTTCGTTGAGGAGTTCACCAATTACTCGCTCGGCGCGACGCTCTCGACTGAATATGTCGATTTCGACCTGCGCTTCTGGGGCAATGATGGCGATACGTTCGGCGACGTAGGCGACGAGCGCGTGGTCCTGACCGTCAGCCGCGCACTTTAGAGCTTTCATAGGTTAAAGCCCGCCTCTTGCCCTCCTGTCAGGGCGGGCCTGACTGGCCGCTGCTTTCATCGATTGTGATGGAAGCAGCGGCTTTTTCTTTTGGGGGTTGGGGTTGTTTAGTGAGCGTTAGGGGGCTGATTCCGGCAAGCCTAGAAACTCTTCCCAATAAGGATGGCAGAAGTCACTATATCGGATCATGGCCCGCACCATGTCTTCGCGACCTGCAGCATCTATATGCGTCGCCGGAAGCAACGGGTCGGCATTTATCTGCCGGATGATGTGCTCTCCGATTACGAAGGACTCGCGGGTCACGGTATGCAGGTCCTGGCGCTCCAACCGGCTTTGACTTTGGTTGAGAAGCTCAACCGCTCGCCCATAACTCGCGTTTATCTCTTCGCTGGGCCAGAGTGTCAGCGGGTTTTCCAAGCCACTCTGATTGAGGTCGTCCGATCTCATCAAGACCATTTGAGGCTCTACCCCGAATTGGCAGAGTTTCGCGTGCATCTCCGATGTCGAATAGCTCAAATTGTCAGGCCTGACCCATAGCCCACTGACGAGCGCTTTGAATCCGAGCAGTCGAAACGCGCGTTCACGAGCCCGCACCTTGCGCCTGAGGGTTTTGCCGAGATGTGCGGTGTGCACCCCGAACCAGCCTCCCTCCCATTCGCGAATTCGGCTCAACGCGGTGGCCCATTCGCCGGCTTTATTTTTCATCGCCAAACCGCCTGGCCCAATCGTGTACATGCCGCGAGCGGTTTTTTTGAGCAGGGCTTCAGCAACCAATCGACCGGCCGTTACGCGAATGGCTGAGGGTTTTTGCTCAAATAGTGTGCCCCACGCAATCAGTTGCCGAATTGGCAGACTGGCCATGTTCGGCTGCGACAGCACAGATAAGATCAGTCGCTTTGCCGTTGGTCGCTCGCTTAATCGAGGGTGATCAGAAATTGTCGGAAGCCGAAGCGCTGTTCCAGCCAACAGATCACCCGATTTCGTCGCGAAGGCAGGCGTGCAAACGCCCGATCGCACTCTCGAACAGGCCGAAGGTGAGGTGCTCGTTCGCGCCGCTGTTCAATCCTTGTTGTGCCGATAGGACGACGGACAAATCCTCAACCGCACCCGTTTTTGCAAATGCCTGACCCTCCAGAATGGATTGCCGCATAGCATCAGGTTTGCCGTCATCATCCCGCGTTCCACGGCCCAGAAGATAGGAGTGTTGGCGCGTCTTGTTCGGACTAAGCGGCTCTAGCGCAACCACCTGAATACAATTGGGGAACGTTGAAACGACCACGTTTGGAAATAGATGATAGACATAGGTAAGACACCCATTCGTCGACCAATTCTCCTGCGGTTTTGTGCGCAGTTTTTCGATCGTCTGATATGGAAACGCGATCCGGTTGTTCTCGCCAAATGCCTCGACCACGGTCAGATTGTCGTACTGTCTGGGATAGAAGGTTTTCGTGTGCAGAGACCGGATATGGTAGCCCTCGAGCGAGCTTTCGAGATGTATTTTCCAGTTCGCCTCGACGTCCGTTTCGGTCGTTTCGATCAACTCAAAGTCATCAGGGATGAGCCCGAGTATATTGTCGTCAACCAGTGCTGCGGCCTCAGAATTGTCTTGGCGAACATAGACCAGCCCGCCGACTTCCTTGCACGCCACAGGCACCAATCCATTGTCGTTACTATCAAAGCCTGGAAAACCGTCTTCATCGGGGATGTTCTTGAGTCGCCCGTCCAGGCCGTACGTCCAGCCATGATAGGGGCAAACGAGGGCGCGCTTGCAACCTTGGCCATCCGCCAATTTTACGCCGCGATGTCGGCAGGCATTTCTGAAGACTTTGGCCGTGCCATCTTCTGCGCGCACGGCGATCAATGGGACGCCCGCTGATGACCGCGCGACGAAATCACCCGTCTTTGCTAATGCGAGGCTCGGGCAGAACACAACAAAGCGACGTTTTATCAAATCCAATTCGGCGTCTAGTCGATCCTGCGAGATGTAATTCGCGACAGGCTCCGTCCAAACCGTATCGCCGAGGTCGGTGGTTTTGTTATCAATATGATCGAAGATTCGCAGCACCACTTGAGCATCACGCAGAAGACTCGACGAGTTGGAGATCGTGGTTGGGGTAACTTGTGAGGACATGCGGGACTCCATCGATTGGCACTCTAAGTAAGAGTTTCACACGCTAAATGAAACATATTTCGACGACAATGGACAATTTTTGTTATATTGAGCAGTGACAGATGCCCTTTGCAACCAATCACAAGACAAAAACGGCCCGGGAAATCCCCGAGCCGTCTTCAATTATTCGCTTCATTAAGTGTCGTACGTTCTAGCCAGCAATTTTGCGGACATAATCATATTCCGCCTTTTTCTTCTCGCGTTTTTTGGCGGGCTGGAACGCCACTTTCGCATGCTCAGCGCAGTATGGGCCGCTGGTGGCTTTACGTCCGCAGAAAGCAAATTTCGGATCCGCAGGGTCGCCGATCGGCCATTTGCACATGCTATCGCGCAGTGTGAGGATGGTCGCAGCTTCGCCATCTGCCAGTGGATGCGGCGGCAGCGCTGTAAGCATGGCCACTTTCTCGTTCGGTTTCAGGTCCGGCTCGGTCGCCACACGTTGCGGCTTTGGTACGACGACGCTGCCATCTGGCTGGATGCGCGGCTTCGGACGCGCCAGGCGTGGTGGGCGCTTCACAGGGCGCGATGGCGTCGCGCGGCCGGACAGGCCGAGGCGGTGAACCTTGCCAATCACCGCATTGCGCGTCACGCCGCCAAGCTCCTTGGCAATTTGGCTCGCCGAATGGCCCTCTGCCCATAGCTTTTTCAACACTTCTACGCGATCTTCAGTCCAAGCCATGCGTTTTACCCCGCTCCTTGGCAGCCCCTAGATATTGATAAGAGCGATGCCACCAGCCCCGCTCCAACGCTATATATCGTATCAGGAGCGAAACTAAACACAAGATGCTGATTCCTTCTGTCCACAGGCAATCAACATATAGTAGCCATTGTGGATAGGTTTTGCCCTATCGCCAAATCCCGAGTCAGCTCTTAAGTGTCGGGTCATGCCTGATACATCTCCATCTCTGCTCTCATCCCCCAAGCCGCGCACTTATGGGGCTGTCAATTGGTTAGGCTTGTGGACGCTGTATAAGCGCGAAGTTGGCCGTTTTATGAAGGTTTGGATGCAAACGCTGCTGGCGCCTGTGATTTCCACGCTTTTGTTCATGACCGTGTTCAAATTGGCCTTCGGCAATCGCGGCGAGCTAACTGGCGACTTTGCCGGGCTTGATTATAACAGCTTCTTGGCACCGGGCCTCATCGTCATGGCCATGCTGCAGAACGCGTTTCAAAATTCATCCTCTTCCCTGACCATTGCGAAAGTCCAAGGCAGTCAGGTCGATTTCCTGATGCCGCCGCTGTCTCCGGTTGAGCTGACGATTGGCTTCATTTTCGGGGCCGCCACGCGCGGCGTGATGGTCGGTGTGATCGCCGCGATGGGCATCCATTTCAGCGGCCTCGCCGATCTGTCGGTCGTGCATATCTGGCCAGTGGTCTGGTTTGGCCTGATGGCGACGATCTTTCTGGCCGCCATCGGCGCCATGGGCGGGATTTGGGCGGATAAGTTCGATCACCTGGCCGCGGTCTCCAACTTTGTCATCGTCCCGCTGACCTTTTTATCGGGGACATTTTACGACATCAATGTCCTGGTCGAGCCCTTCAAAAGCCTCGCCTATTTCGATCCGATTTTCTTCCTGATCGACGGCTTTCGTTACGGCTTCCTAGATGCGGCGAACTCGAATGTCATGACCGGCATGCTGGTCAGCGGCGGAGTGGCCTTTGCTGCATCCGCCGGTGTCTGGTGGATGCTGCGGTCCGGGTACAAGCTGAAAGCCTAAACCTCACTTAGCCTCCCGCATGAGAGGGTCGAAGGATGAGGCAGATGATTGACGTCGCCTAGATCGCACCGCAAACACCGTCCCCATGTCTCTTCCCATCCTCACTATGACAGATGTTCGGCTCGCTTTTGGCGGTAAACCGCTCTTTGAGGGCGTGACTTTTACGCTGGCCAAGGGCGAGCGGGCGGCGCTTGTCGGGCGCAACGGAGCCGGGAAGTCGACGCTGATGCGACTGATCACGGGCCGGCACGAACCTGATGATGGCGAGCTTTGGAAACATCCGGGCACCGTCATCACCAAGGTCGACCAGGAACCGGATCTCAGCGCCTTCGACACAGCGCTCGACTATGCAATTTCTGACGGCGCTGAACCGTGGCAGGCCGAGGCTGAGCTCGGACATTTCGGCGTCGATCCGAGCATGAGCCCCGACATCCTTTCTGGTGGACAGATCCGCCGCGCCGCGCTGGCCAAAGCATTTGCCTCAGCGCCAGACATCTTGCTGCTCGATGAGCCGACCAACCATCTCGACGTGCCGATGATCGAGACGCTGGAGAGCCGCCTGCTGGGTTTTAACGGCGCCGTGCTCCTGGTCAGCCACGATCGCCGCTTCATGGAGAATGTCACGACCAATACGCTGTGGCTGCGCGATGGGATCGTGCTGAAGAGCCCGCGCGGTTATGGGGATTTTGAGCGCTGGGCGGAAGAGATCGAAGAGGCCGAGATCCGTCAGCTTCAAAAGCTCAAAACGCAATTGAAAGCCGAAGAACACTGGCTCAAGCGCGGCGTAACGGGACGCCGAGCGCGCAATATGGGCCGGCTGCATAGACTGAAAGGGATGCGGGCAGAATCCGCCCGGCGAAAGGCCGCACTTGTTGCCCAAAAAGCCACTGCCGGGATCAGTGCCGAAGATGCCGGGAGCCAATCTCGCAAAGTGATCGAGACGTTCGGGCTCAGCAAAGCATTTGGCGACCTCAACATTGTCGAGGATCTCGATTTCAAGATCCTGCGCGGCGATCGGCTTGGCCTGATTGGCCCGAATGGGGTCGGCAAAACAACTCTGCTCAAACTCCTCCTCGACGAGCTGGAGCGTGATAGTGGCAATGTGAAACTGAACCCGTCTCTAAAAATCACCTATCTCGACCAGACGCGTGACACGCTGCGCCCGAAAGATACGCTATGGGAAGCGCTCGCTCCGCAAGGCGGCGACAGCATCATGGTGCAAGGCAAACAGCGCCATGTTGCCGCCTATGCCAAAGACTTCCTATTCAAGCCAGAACAGGCTGGACCGACGCGCAATCGCAAATCAAAGGCACGACCAGCAAAGAAAAAAGTGCTGGGCCAAAGGCAAAAGCGGCCAAGCCGAAAGCCAGCGAACCGAAAAAGCAGACTAAACTCAGCTTCAAGGATCAGCATCGCCTGACCGAAGTCGAAACGCTGATGCCGCAACTGGAAACAGAAATCGGCGAGCTTGAAACCAAACTCGCCGATCCAAACTTGTTCAATAACCAACCGAATGAATTCAACCGGATCAATACTCGCCTGGAGGCGGCGCGCTCCGAGCTGGAGCAGGCCGAATTGGACTGGATGGAGATTGAGGAGAAGAAGGAAGCGCTCACGTCCTGAGTCCTGCATGCGCGAGCATTGAGCTTGTGTCGCAGTGTGTTAGCTTCGCACGCGGATCGGGAGGGCGTGCGATGAGAGCTGCGGCATTTTTGGGTTTGATCATCCTTACGGGGTGCGCGTCGCCGCCGCCTCCGCCCCCTCCACCGCCCCCACCTTCACCTCCTCCGGTCGAGGTCGCCAGCTCGCGTAGTGTGGAGATTCCGACAGACTGGGCGCCCGCTCCGCAGACCAATTGTGATCTATTTGCAGCGTCAGACGGCGCTGGGAAGATGACCTGTGTCAGCGTCCTGTACGGGACAAATCGAACGCTGTCAGATGACCGCCCGGATGTCATTCGCTCTGATGCGACGGATCGCAAACGTAATTTCTACGACCAGGGCGATCTGTTCAGCATCCGCCCTGACAGCCGCGAGAATTGTGAACCGAACGCCGTGGCCTGGTCCGAAACCCGGACGCGACAAGATGTCTGTCATCTTGGCGAAGTGGTCGTCTCCGTGCCTGCCAAGCGCGACAAGAAGCTTGAACGCGGCGGCGGCACGTATCGTGCGGCGGCGTCACGAAGCAAGATCTCTGTCCAATCCGTATCGAAATATTTCACTTTGTTCGATCACCGCTCGTTTGACGGCGATCCGGAGGGATTTGCGCGCCGCGTCGAGCAGATCCTGGCGCAATCAACCGATGCCGAAGGGCACGCCTTTGTCTTTATTCACGGCTTCAATGTCCCGTTCCGCAATGCTGTGTTTCGCACCGCACAGTTGAAGTATGACATGGATTTTGATGGTCCGGCCTTCGTCTTTTCCTGGCCTTCAAACGGCGCCTTGCTCGACTATTTGAGCGATCAAGAAGACGCTGATCTAAGCGTTGACGCGCTCGTGCGATTTTTGCGCTTTACACATGACAGCGTGAACCAGAACTCGGACCGACCGGTTAAGCTACACATTATCGCTCACTCCATGGGCACGCGTGTCACGGCGCAGGCGCTGGCGCGACTCAGCGATTTTGAGGACAGTCCAAACTTCGGCCACGTCGTCTTTGCGGCGGGTGATCTAGACACCAACCTGTTCGAAGAATGGATGGGCGCATCAAGCCGACTTTATGAAGGCGTAACGATATACACATCGCGTCAGGATCGCGCCGTCGGCTTCAGCGGGTGGTTACGCAACTTGTCGCGAAAAATGGCCTTCTGGGGAGCCAATAATGATATCAAACGGCGGATCGGATTCTATGAAAAGAAGTCCTCTCCCTCGACCTTCGATCTGCCAACAGATTCAGATCTGCAACTCGCCAAGACCATCGACATATCCGCCGCCGCCAAGAGCAGTTTCCTGTTTAAGGTGCGGCACTCCGTCTATGCGGAATCGAAAGTCATCACGGATGATATCCGGTTCCTGTTCGATCATCCGTATAGCGATCCGGATCAACGCTCGGACCGGCTTCAGCAATTGTGCCCCAGCGACGCGCATTGGACCTATGCGACCGAGAAACAAGCCAGACGGCATCGTGATCGCATCTGTCCAAGCGCTGATTGAGCCGCTGGCTTAAACCTCAAACCATCCGCGTTCGCGCATCCAGTTGAGGATCTGGTCAGCCGCTTCGTCCGGGCTCATATCAACGGTGTTGATCTGGATTTCCGGGGCCTCAGGCGCTTCATATGGGCTGTCGAGACCAGTGAAGTTCTTGATCTCACCAGCGCGGGCGCGCTTGTAAAGACCTTTCACGTCACGCTGCTCGGCAACGGCCAGCGGCGTGTCGACGAACACTTCAACAAACTCGCCATCCACCATCATATTGCGTGCCATCCGACGTTCGGATCGGAACGGAGAGATGAAGCTGACCAGCGTGATCAAGCCCGCATCGCTCATCAATTTCGAGACATTCGAGACCCGGCGAATGTTCTCCACGCGGTCGGCATCGGTGAAGCCGAGGTCTTGGTTCAGGCCATGTCGAACATTGTCGCCATCCAGAACAAATGTGTGCTTGCCCATGGCGAACAGTTTTTGCTGAAGCGCATTGGCAATGGTCGATTTCCCAGAGCCTGACAGCCCGGTAAACCAAAGCACGGCAGGCTTTTGTTCTTTCTGTTGCGCCAGCGCCACCCGGTCCACATCCAGGGCTTGCCAATGGATGTTCCCCGCCCGGCGCAGCGCAAAATCAATCAGGCCAAGCCCGACCGTGTTATTGCTCAGCCGGTCGATCAGAATGAACCCGCCCGTCTCGCGGTTTTGATCATAAGGATCGAACGCAATCGGTTGATCGAGACCAAGCGTAATCACACCAAAATCATTCAATCCCAACGTCTTGGCTGGTTTGTCGTGAATGGTGTTTACATCGATGCCGAATTTCAGATCGAGCACGGTTGCTGTGACCGTCTTGGCGCCGATTTTGAGCAGGTAGCGGCGGCCTGGAAGCATGTCTTTATCCGCCATCCAGAGCACGCGGGCCTGGAACTGGTCCGCAACTTCGGCTGGATCAGAGGCGATACAGATTACGTCGCCGCGCGAGGTATCGACCTCGTCAGCGAATGTCAGGGTCACCGATTGGCCAGCGACGGCTTCTTCGAGGTCCCCGCCATGCACGACAATGCGTTCGATCGTCGTTTCCTTGGCGCTCGGCAAAGTTTTGACCCGGTCGCCGGGTTTAATTGTGCCGGATGCGATCTGTCCGGAGAACCCGCGGAAATCCAGATTCGGGCGGTTGACCCACTGAACCGGCATGCGGAACGGCGCCGAAATGCGCGCATCGTCGACAGGCACCGTTTCCAGATACTCCATCAGGCTTGGACCGTTGTACCAAGGCGTCTTGTCAGACGCGCCGGTAATGTTCGAGCCTTCCAGCGCGGACATCGGAATGGCCTGAATTTCAATTCCCGCAGAGAGCTCCTCGGCGAATTCGAGGAAATCGCGTTCAATCTGGTTGAACACCGCCTCATCATAATCAACCAGATCCATCTTGTTGACCGCCAGGACCAATTTGCGGATGCCCAGCGAAGACGCGATGAAGCTGTGGCGACGTGTCTGGGTCAGCACACCCTTGCGGGCGTCGATGAGCAAGATGGCAAGATCAGCCGTCGAGGCGCCCGTCGCCATGTTGCGCGTATACTGCTCGTGGCCGGGCGTATCGGCGACAATGAATTTGCGCTTGTCGGTCGAGAAGAAACGATAAGCGACATCGATGGTGATGCCCTGCTCCCGCTCAGCCGCGAGCCCGTCGACCAGCAATGCGAAATCGATATTCTCGCCTTGCGTGCCATGCTTTTTGGAGTCGCTTTCAAGCGCATCGAGCTGATCTTCAAAGATCATTTTGGAATCGTAGAGCAAACGGCCGATCAGCGTGGATTTGCCGTCATCGACACTGCCGCACGTGATGAAGCGGAGCAGTGACTTGTTCCGCGGCGGATATATTGCCAGATATCCAGCTCGGTCCAGTTCGAGATCGGGAAGCAGCGGATGCTCTCACCTTTGTGGATCCGCGCATTGTAGAGGTTCCACAGCTCGGGCCGCTGGTTCTTAGGATCCCAGCGATGCTCTGAGGTTCGGAACGAGAACACACGTTCTTTCGCCCGAGACTTTTCTTCGTCGCGGCGGGCCCCGCCAAAGGCGACATCAAACTTATATTTATCCAAGGCCTGTTTCAGCGCTTGGGTCTTCATAATATCAGTATGGACGGACGAGCCATGCGTGAACGGTCCAACACCGGCATCGATGCCGTCTTGGTTGGAATGCACGATCAGATCCATGCCAAGTTCTTTGGCTTTGCGATCCCGAAACGCGATCATTTCGCGGAACTTCCAGGTCGTATCAACATGCATCAATGGGAAGGGCGGAACGCTTGGATAGAACGCCTTCATCGCGAGGTGCAGCATCACCGCACTGTCTTTGCCGACGGAATACAGCATGACCGGATTTTCGGCCTCCGCTGCGACTTCTCGCATGATGTGAATGGCCTCGGCTTCGAGCCGATCAAGGTGAGTCTGGGAGGTCAATGAATTCGCCCAATTCTGATTAAGTTTTGTTGTGCCCCACATAGAAAATGCACCTACTGAGAACAAGTGGTTGTTGACGTTAGATTCGCTGAAGCAAAAAGGATGCCGCAACGTCGTGACTGGTCATTGCGGCATGAAAGTGGTCCAAAGGCCAAAACTCAGACACCGGAGACCTGACTGTGACGGAAACCATGCAACAGATCGCTCTGAAGGAATATTGCGAGGGGCCACCGCGCCCTGAAAACTTCGAGTTGATCGAGAAACCCCGACCCATTCCCAATGCGGGACAGTTTCGCGTGAGGCATATCTGGAACTCAGTTGATCCTGGCACCCGATCACGCCTGTCTGGCGGCGACAGCTATGCCGCGGCGCTACCGCTCGGAAAGCCGATTGACGGCTTTAGCGTCGGCATCGTCGACGCCTCGGAAAACGAGGCCTACCCGGTTGGCACCAAAGTGTTTTGCGCGGGTGGATGGCGCACCCATACGATCCAGACCGGCAAGGGTTTCATTGGCACCATTCCGGACAGTGTTCCGCTGCCCCTTTCTTTGTGGATTGGCGTGCTCGGCGTTCCGGGGCTGACCGCCTGGTTTGGTCTGAAATCCGTCGCCAAGTTTCAGGCTGGAGATCGCGTTCTCGTAACCTCCGCCGCAGGACCTGTAGGTGCGACTGCAGGTCAGCTCGCTAAAGCCGGCGGCGCAGCGCAAACCGTCGGGATCGCTGGCAGCGACGCGAAGTGCCAGTGGCTGGTCGACGAGGCTGGGTTTGATTCCGCGATCAACTACAAGTCTGTCGCGGATCTCGACGCCGCCATTGCTGAAGCGATGCCAGAAGGCGTCGACCTGCTGTTCGACAATGTCGGTAATGAGATGGTCAATCGCGTCCTGCCAAAAATGCGTCTGAATGTTCCCGATCGCATTGAATGAGATGGCCACACTGATTGGCAAAGGTGAGCTCAAACTCAAAGAAGAGCGGTTTGAGGGTATCGACAAAATGCCGGAAGCGTTTTGCGGCCTGTTCCGCGGCGAGAATTTTGGTCGCCGCGTTGTGCAAGTGGGAGCGGAAGCATGACCTCACCATTCGACATTACCAAAGAGACCTATACCCGGTTCACGTTCGAGCGCGACGACCGCGTCCTGACCGCAGCGATTACGTCGGATCACCCGGTTAACGGGGTTGATGCCGCCATGCATGAAGAACTCGGCCGGATCTTTACCGATCTGCAGCGCGATAGCGGCTCCGACATTATCATTCTGACCGGCAAAGGCCGGGCCTTTTGTGCCGGCGGCGATTTTGATTGGTTCGACGAGCAAATTTCTGACCCGAGCAAGTTCCGCGATATTGCCTGGGAAGCCAAACGGATCGTGACCTCGATCCTGGATATGGAAAAGCCGATGATTTGCCGCCTGAACGGCGCTGCGGCGGGGCTTGGGGCGACCATCGCCTTGCTTTGCGATATCATCATCTCAGACGAGAAAGCTCTAATCGGCGACCCGCATGTGAAAGTCGGCCTGGTGGCCGGGGATGGCGGGGCGGTGATCTGGCCGCAATTGGTCGGCTTTGCCAAAGCCAAAGAGCTCCTAATGACCGGTGACATGTTGACCGCCGCAGAGGCGCAGCAGCTCGGCCTGATCAATTATGCCGTTCCCACCGATCAACTGGACGCCAAAGTGGCTGAACTGGTTGGCAAGCTGCAAGGCAACCCGAAATGGGCTGTGCGCTGGACCAAGACGGTCACCAATATTCCACTGCGGGCGCTCGCCGCGCAAATGATGGATGCGTCTGTTGGATGGGAAAGCGTTTCCAACTATATGGATGATCGGAAAGAGGCGGTCGATGCGTTTCGAGAGAAACGCAAACCCAACCTCACCGGGGAATGATCACATCAGCGACTGATAGGTTGCCTGCAACAGATTGAACCCACGGACATCGCCGACAAGGCCGGCTTCCATCCGGTTCATCACGTAGGAAAAGCAAAGCCGGGCGTCCTGATCAATCAGGACGACGGAACCGCCATACCCGCCCCAATAGGCAATGTTCTCGTTGGGGCCGAGCGGCATCGGATCGGCTGAAATTCCGTAGCCCATACCGAATACGACCGGGATGCCGAGCGCCAGGTCCATGCCGGCCGTCTGCTTGTCGAAGATGCGGCGCGTGCCTTCGCGCGACATGATCGTCTTACCGAACGCGCTGCCTTCGCAGGCCATTGGCGTCTGCGCGCGAACAATGGCGCGGGCATTTCCCTGACCGTTCGCCGCCGGGATCTCGGCAGCGCGCCAGGCTCTGGTATTAGCGGCGGCAGCATTTACAGCCGGATTGCGAAAGGTACGCGAAGCGATCGAATCATTCTGCTCGATCTCAACCGGCGAGTCCGGCGGGAACAGATCAGCGACGCGTTGGTCAATTTCTTCGGTTGTTCCAATGTGAAAGTCCGCGCCGAGTGGCTCAGCAATTTCCTGGCGATAGAAGTTTCCGATCGATTGCCCGGTCACCCGGCGAACAATTTCTCCGATCAGATGGCCCTGGGTTAGTGCGTGGTACCCTGACTGAGTGCCCGGTTCCCACCAGGGTGCTTGGCCGGCTAACGTGCGGGTCATCCAGTCCCAATCGTAAAGAGCCTCTGGTGACACTGGCTCGTCCATACCAGACAGGCCCGCCGAATGGCTGAGGAAGGTACGCACTTCAACCGCGTCTTTCCCGTTCTGCCCAAACTCAGGCCAATATTTCGCAGCCGGAGCGTAGAGATCGACCTCACCTTTGTCGGCCAAGAGAAGAAGCGACATCGCCGCCATGGTCTTGGTGCTCGACCAGACATTGACCAGAGTGTCCTCTTGCCAGGGGTCAGACTTGGCGCTGTCGAGATGACCGCCCCAGAGATCGACGACAAACTCCCCATCCAGAGTGATCGCAACGGACGCGCCGATCTCGTTGAACTGCTTGAAATTGGTTTCGAACGCGGCCTTCACAGCCTCGAACTTCGCGTCGCATTTTCCCTGGATGGGCACGCCCATGTTTACTCCTCCCGCATCCGTCTCGTTGTGTCCGAGCCGGATTTATCTGTTTGCGCAGTCCAATCTGAAATCGAAATCGCGCCTTGTCACCGATGTCGTAGCGACAATCTGACAGACGAAAAAAACACGCGACCGAGGCCGCGTGCTTTAGGGGGGAGGAAACAGAGTGCGCCTCTAGTGTGCCGTGTCCGGCTCAATATCGGCGAATTGAACTGCGTTTGATTGCGCGAGCTGTCTGAGCACGTCGGCGACAATCTGATTCTGGCAGTCTCGGCGAACTCGCTTACGGGCCGACATATAGGTCGTGCCAGTCTCAGGCTTGCAAACCTTCCAGGCTTGTCGGCGAATGCTTTCATATGTCGCTTCTGGCGCCGCATCGAGATCCACCTCGATCATTACTTCCTGGGTTTTGGAGCCGTTTGCGAAGGCGGATGGGATGAAGATCAGCGCGCTGCTGACAATCGCGAGTGCAAGGGTTCTGGGAGTAGGCATGGTTTTTTCCTTTTTATGTTTCGCAACCCTGCCGGCTGCGAGGACCATGAGAGCGGATTTCCGCCAACAGCTCTTCTCAACCGCGAAACTGAGTGTGCTTTTTTGAAAATGAGGACGCTTTTTGAAAATCGACAGGGTTTGACGCGAGCCGCCATCTCGCCTATCTCCCTGTCTCTACGTGGTGATTTGGCCGGTCGGCTTGCAGCCACGTTAAACAAGTCGCTAAAAGGCCGTGCGGATCACCCTTCGAAGGGGTTCACGTCTCCGCCTTCCTGACAGCGACAGACTGATGCGGAGAACGGCCCATGCCGATCAAGATTCCAGATACGCTTCCAGCGCGCGAAACGCTGATCCAGGAAGGCGTTGCGGTCCTGTCCGATTCCGACGCGATCCGGCAGGATATCCGTCCCCTACAAATCGGTCTGCTCAATCTGATGCCGGACAAGATCCGCACCGAGACGCAAATTGCCCGATTGATCGGCGCCAGTCCGCTGCAGATCGAAATGACCCTGGTCATGGTGGGCGGTCACACGCCGAAGAATACCAGCCAGGAGCATCTGATCAGCTTCTATCAGAACTGGGATGAGGTGAAGCATCGTAAGTTTGATGGCTTCATCATCACAGGCGCGCCCATCGAAACGCTGCCTTTTGAAGACGTGACTTATTGGAATGAGCTAACCGAGATTTTCGAGTGGACCCGAACGCATGTGCATTCGGGATTCTTTATCTGCTGGGGTGCGATGGCCGCGGCCTATCATTTCCACGGCGTTCCCAAACACCAGCTGGGAGAAAAAGCCTTTGGCGTTTTCCGTCACCGCAATCTCGATCCGACTTCGCCCTATCTGTCGGGCTTCAGCGATGATTTCCAGATCCCCGTCAGCCGCTGGACGGAAGTACGAACGACAGATATTGAACGCGCGCCTGAGCTGAGCATCCTCATGGACAGCGATTTCACCGGCCCGTGTTTACTATCGGATCGCAAAGCGCGCAGCCTGTATTGCTTCAACCACATTGAGTACGATTCAACATCGCTCAAAGAAGAGTATGAGCGCGATGTCGCTTCGGGAAAAGCGATCCGCCCACCGCATGGCTATTTCCCAGGCGACGATGTGACCTTGCCGCCGCAAAACCGTTGGCGAAGTCACGCACACCTTCTGTTCGGAAACTGGATAAATCAGGTCTATCAAACGGTTCCATATGACGTCGATGAGATTGGCGCATAATCTGACGCCGATCTGTCGCGGGGGGAGCGCTTCCACGCGCTGAGCATCCGCATTAAGGGACAGAGCATGACTTACTTTGCTCAAGAACCTGATCACGTTTCTGAAATCCGCCGCCAGCTACAGCGTTTCGTTGCCGAGCATGCGCCGCGCGACAAACGCCGCGAATGGGATCGCCAATCCACTTGGCCGCGGGACACGTTCAAACAGATCGCAGAAATGGGCCTGATCGGGCTGACCATTCCGGAAGAATATGGCGGCATGGGCCAAGACATTATCGGTGCGACAGCGGTGATTGATGAGCTCTGCCAAGCCGGGGCGTTCCTTGCCGGGCCCTATATTCATGCCGCTTTCTATGGCGGGATGAACCTGTCTGAAAATGGATCGGAAGAACAGAAAGCGGAATTCCTTCCGAAACTGGCACGCGGCGAGATGTTCCTTTGCTATGGCCTGTCGGAACCAAATGTCGGCGGTGATCTTGCCAGCGTCGAAACGCGCAGCGCCATGGACGGCGATGAGATTGTCGTCAACGGCGCCAAACGCTGGTGCACCGGCGCCAATTGGTCGGACTATATTTATTGCCTGACCCGTTCCGGCCCGCCGGAAGACCGCTACAAGAACCTTACTTTCTTGCTGATCCCAACCGATGCGCCCGGCGTCTCGATGCAAGGCATAGAGCATTCCAATCTGCGCTACACCAAATCCATGGACGTCTATTTCGATAATGTCCGCCTGCCCAAATCAGCCATCGTTGGCGGCGAGGACAACTGGAACAAAGGCTGGAAACTGCTCGCTGGACGCGCGCTTGACGTTGAGAAGATCGAGATCACTGCTGTTGCCTATGGCATTGCCCGCGCCGCGGTCGAAGAGGCTTGGCAATACGCCCAAGAGCGCGAGCAATTCGGCAAACCAATCTCTCAGCACCAAGCGATCCGGCACAAGCTGGTGACCGCGCGCACCAAACTGCAAGCGGCAAAGCACATGCTCTATCACGGCGCCTATCTCGCACAGACGGGTCAGCCTTGCAGCGTTGAAACCTCGATGGCGAAATTGTTCGTCGCGGACACAGCGGTCGAAATCGCCACGACGTGCCAGCAAGTTATGGGCGCGTACGCGATGTCGGACGCCTATGATATGGAGCGCCATGTCCGCGACTTGCTCAGCATGCCGATCGTCGGCGGCTCTTCCGACATGCAGAAAAACAATCTCGCCAGCCTGATGCGACTCTAGCGCACCACCAGAAGTTGGGCGCAGCCACTTGAGGCATCCACCCGCGCGTGTTGATATAGGCTGACATTCAGCGAGTTGGACATGGACCTCTCTGCCCCAGGATATGAAACCGCATTGCTGCGGTTTGAACCGGTGTGCGACGCGCATCGCGAATTCCTGCGAGGGCCGGCCATCGAAAAATCTCTCTGGAAGTACATGCCAGCGCTGAGTGGTGGCACCAATCTCGAGAAATACTTGCAGGCCTTGCAGACATCACAGAAAGCCGGGGTCGCAGCCAATTATGTCCTGTTCCGGAAATCAGACGGGGCCTATGGCGGGATCGCTGGATTCAATGAGATCAACCGGATCCACAGGCGTTTGCGCAACAACATTTCCTGGCATCCTCCGGGGATGGACGCCATCCACCTCTACCGGGCGGCCCAACACGGAATGATCAAGCGTGCCTATGAATGGGGCGCCAAACGCATGGAATGGCAGATTAACCCCAAGAACGACTTTCTGATGCAAAACCTGCAATTCCTTGAACCCACTCGGGAAGCACATTTTCGAAACTTCGAACGCACCGCAGACGGTGTCTGGATCGATAAGATTGTTTTCTCGATGACGCGCCCCGAACTCGCCGCGGCGATTGAGCGGCTGGAGCAGGACCTGCTCTAGACCTCCACGTCCAAACGCTCGATGCCGCGGAAGAAAGGCAAGCTGCGCCATTCAATTTCCTGATCCGGAAGCGTCATGTCCGGATAGCGCTCAAACAATTTCAGATAGACCCGCCGCGCTTCGATCCGCGCCAACGGGGCTCCGATACAGATATGCGCGCCGCCTCCAAAAGAGACGTGCGACGAGCGCTTCACGGTGATGTCGAAGGCATCTGGCGCATCAAACTTGCCGGGATCCCGGTTCGCTGCGGCCAGCGACATGAAGACGGGTTGGCTCTTCTTCATCGGGCAACCCGCAACCTCGCGATCCTCCGATACAATTCGCGATGTCGCCTGCACCGGCGCTTCATAGCGCAGCACTTCCTCAACCGCAGCGGCGCCGAGCGAAGGATCGGCCTTCAGCGCTGCGAGTTGATCTGGATGGTTCAGAAACAGCCAGACGCCATTGCCAATCAGATCCGTGGTGGTGAGATTTCCGCCAACCAGAAGCGCCTGTAAATTCACCCGCAACTCGTCATCATCGAAGTCGCCGCCCTCGGCCTGCGCCTGGACCATATCGCTGATCAGGTCATCCTTGGGGTCCTTGCGACGGGCCTCCATAAGTTCCGCGAAATAGGCTTCGAGCTTTTCGCTGCTGGCTTCCATATAGGCCGTCTCTTCTGGCGTCCGCATCGGATTCAGGCTGAGAATGACGCCTTCCGACCAATCCCGAAACTCCGGCAACCGGCTTTCGTCGACGCCGAGAATATGAGCGATGATCAGGATCGGGATGGGCACAGCGATATGCTCCATCAGGTCAAACCGGCCAGAGGCCGGCGCGGATTCGATGATCTGATCGATCATCCCTTCAATTTCGGGCTCCATCTTCTTGATGCGCGCGTAAAACGCTTTGACGAGCGGCAGCCGATTGCGCGAGTGGTCCGGGTCGTCCTGGAACAGGATGCTCGACCGCCGCCCGTCCGGATCATCCGGATTGGCGAACATGCGCGACATGGAGCCTTCTTCGGCTTTGCTCGGCTGGCGGACAAAAGTGCGATCGTTCACGGTGGCGCGAATATCGTCATAGCGCGTCAGCAACCAGGTCTTCACCGCTTCGTCGCGCAGAACCGGGCACGTTTCACGCAGCGCCTTCAGTTTTGGATGCGGATTTTCCCGCGCATCAGCATCAAAAGCTGATATCTGCAACAGGCTGGTTGGTGCTTCAATTGCCGGTGTGTCATCGGTCATTCTAGTAGCCTCCCTCGGCCATGCGGACGGCACGTTCGGGCTGAGCCTCTTTGTCAATCAACCGTCCGATTAAGGTCTATCGTAGCGAAAAACCCTTGGCTCGCACAGGCTGACGACACGTCACCCTGCGTTCGCGAGCTCGATCGAGCGCGCCTGTAGCTCTGCCATCGAGTCCCCGAATTCCTGTGCCAGTTTGGCAACCGCGCGGGTTTCGGCCTTGTCAGCATATGTCCGTGCCGTGGACCCATCCGAGACCACTCGGCTGACACCCGACTTCTCGGCATGTGTCGTTAGCGTTGCGTACGGATAGCCGGTTCGAACATCGAGCATGAGCCCGCTCGCCGATGCTTCGACTTCGATCGTCCGGCTTGGCAGCACAAACATGCCGATCACTGTAAGATCTGCAAGCGCAAGCGCATTGGCTTTTTCGTCCCGGCTGGAGCCGACTTCATAGGTCAACACATAGTCGAGATGTTGCCGCGCTGCGCCCCGCCGGATGTGGCCTATGATCGCCGCTGTGTTATTCGAGCGACGCGCAGGTGCATCGCTGACCATGGAGGCAATCAAGGGACTGACCGGAACAAACTCGCCATAGTCTGATCCCAGCTCTTCGAGGACGTCTTGCCAAATCCGCGCCTCGTCTTCGGGCAGGGTCGTTAAGCCGCCGTGCTCAATGCGCGCCAGACCAATACGAGCCGGGAAGGCGAGCGTCGGTTCAATGGCTGCGATCCGACGGACATCCTCATCGACATCGGTTGCGACACCATTGGCGATTTCGTGGCTGGCATCGTAGCGGGCGAGATAATCTGCCCCTGAACTTGTTTGCAGATTGGTTTCACATGCGCCAACGCCGACCATCAGCGCCGCAACCAGAACTAGGTTTCTCATAAGTCTATCCTTCTCCCAAAATCAGTTTGTGAGCGTTTGCTTACAAATGAGGCGAAATCCGGAACCCACTATGGTGTCTTCGGGGCAATCCTTGGCTTCCGTTCGGGAAAGACTGAGACAGTACACCAGACAGGAGAAAAGCATGACGACAGCTACACTCGACAAGGACGCCCTGAAGAAGAAATACGCCGAGGAACGCGACAAGCGACTCCGCGCGGATGGCAACGCCCAATACCATCGGCTCGAAGGCAAGTTCGAAGACCTGGCGACGGATCCCTATACGCCTTGGAAAGAACGGGCGCCCGTGACCGATCATGTCACGTTCGCCTTCATTGGCGGCGGCTTTGCGGGCCTCGTGGTAGGTGCCCGGCTCAAAGAAGCCGGCATTGACAGTGTACGGATCATCGAGAAAGGCGGCGATTTTGGCGGCACCTGGTATTGGAACCGGTACCCGGGCGCGCAATGCGATACCGCCTCAATGATTTATCTGCCTTTGCTCGAAGAGACGGGGCATATGCCGAGCCAGAAATATGTCTACGCTCCGGAGATCCGCCAGCATTGCGGCAATATCGGACAGCAATTTGATCTCTACAAAGACGCCTTGTTCCACACCGAGGTGACCGCGCTGGAATGGCAGGCCGATACGTCCCGCTGGTTGATTGAGACCTCTCGCGGTGATGCTTTCACAGCAAAATATGTCGGCATGGGAACCGGCCCGCTGCACGTCGCCAAACTGCCAGGAATTGAAGGGATTGAGACCTTTAAGGGCAAATCCTTCCATACCAGCCGCTGGGACTATGCCTATACAGGCGGCTCCCCGGACGGTGACCCGATGGACAAGTTGAAAGACAAAAGCGTCGCCATCATTGGCACCGGCGCGACCGCGGTGCAGTGCGTCCCGCATCTCGCCAAAGCGGCGAAAGAATTGCTGGTCTTCCAGCGCACCCCTTCTTCCGTCGACAAGCGAAACAATGAACCGATCGACCGCGAATGGTTCGACTCGATCGCGACCCCGGGCTGGCAGAAACGGTGGTACGACAATTTTGTCGACAACCAATCGCAAGGTTTCCCGGAAGAAGATTTTGTTATGGACGGCTGGACCGACTTGTCCCGCCGAATTCGCGAAAAAGTCCGCCAGATGCCGCCGGATCAATGGACCCCAGAGGGCATGCTGCAGGCCTTTGAAGACGCAGACTTTGAAAAGATGGAAGAGATCCGTCATCGCTGCGAGGAGGTTGTCGCAGATCAGGACACAGCCGAAAAGCTGAAAGCCTGGTATCGCCAGCTCTGTAAGCGCCCGTGCTTCCATGATGAATACTTGCAGGCCTTCAACGAACCGGGCGCCCGCCTGATCCATACCGATGGCAAAGGCGTCGAGAAGATCACTGAAACCGGATTGGTTTCAAATGACGAACATTATGAAGTTGATTGCATCGTCTATGCGTCTGGATTTGAAGTCGGGTCGGACTATACAGCCCGGGCCGGTTTCGATCTCACCGGCCGCGATGGCGTGAAGCTGTCTGAAGCCTGGGCTGACGGTATGCAGACCCTTCACGGCCTGAACGTGCATGGGTTCCCGAATGCCTTCATCGTCCAGCCCAGCCAGGCGGCAAACCTCATCTCCAACGTGCCGCACAATATTGTCGATCATGCCAACACGATCTCAGCCGTGGTCGCGCACGCAGAAGGCCAAGGGTTTACGGAAGTTGAACCGGACGCCGACGCGCAAAAAGCCTGGGTGGAACTCATCCTCTCCGGACAGGGAATGCTGATCGGTACGACCGAGTGCACGCCCGGCTATTACAATAATGAAGGCGCCGGCATAACCGACAAGAACCGCCATCAATTGGGCCACCCTGGCGGCGCGAAAGCGTTCTTCCATCATATTGCAGCCTGGCGCGATAAAGGCACATATGACGGTCTGAATTTCTCCTGAGTCGCCACTAGGACGGATCGCGCATGGACCTGAAAACGACGCTCTACTCGGTTGACGACCAGATCGCCACGATCACACTGAACCGTCCGCATCGCGGCAATGCGTGGACCGGCCGGATGCATACCGAGTATCGCTACCTGCTGGATCAGGCAGACAAGGATCCGGAGGTGCGGGTGATCATCTTGACCGGTTCTGGCAAGCGGTTTTGCGTCGGCGGAGATTCTCAAGCGCTCGATGGTCACGCCAAGAAAGGCGGATACGACGCGGGTACACCGGTCGATATCGTCACACCAGGCAGCCGCGAGTTCCCGCCATTTGCCGAGGATTTCGCGTATCAGTTTGCCTTATCCAAGCCAGTCATCGCCGCGATCAATGGCGCGGCGGCAGGCGTTGGCCTGGTCATGGCTTGTTACGCCGATATCCGGTTCGCTGTTCCGGGAGCAAAGCTGACGACCGCGCATGGGCCCCTCAATCTACCCGCAGAGTATGGCCTGTCCTGGTTGCTGCCTAGGCTGATCGGCGGCGCGCGGGCCATAGAGCTGCTAATGTCAAGCCGGAAGTTCCTGACCGAGGAAGCGCACCAGACGGGGCTGATCCATCGCCTCGTCTCGCCAGAAGACCTGATCGCGGAAACGCGCTCCTACGCAGCCGATCTTGTTCAGCGGGTATCCCCTGAAGCATTGCGACAATCGAAGCGCCAGACCTATCTCGATTTCCATCGCGACATCGGTATGTCAGTTCGCGAGGCGAACGAGCTGCTGAGTGCGATGGTCAAACAGTCAGACTACCGCGAGGCCATTCGCGCCTTCCTGGAGAAACGCCCCGCCGAGTGGGGTGCAACAGACTAAGCATCTGACGCCCCCGCCTGAGACCGACTGTTTACCCAAATTCTGAGACGCTGCGCTAATTATTCGCGCGCAAAGTCCTGTATGATGCAAGCACGTGAAACTGCGCAGCATGGAGTGGTTCTTCGGGGAGTATATCGTCTCGAGAGCCCGTTTTAAGGGGACAGGAAATGGGGCGTTTGCGCAATGGCAACGATTTTCAACCTGTTAAAGTCCAGCCGCTGGCTGGATGAGCGGTTTTTCAAACCGACCGAAATGACAACGCGTCAGGCCGATCCCGACGAGAAATCTGCCTTCTTATCCGAGCGCGGCATGATCCTGATCGCCTGCGTCCTGTTCTGCGGTTTTGTCTGGAGCGCGGTTTTCCTGTGGCTTTTTGGATAATCCGCATTCCGGCCACGTGAACAAAACACGAAAACAGCAAGACGTTTTTAACCATACGCGCTAATACAACTCGTATGAGAGACGCGATTCGAATTCTTGGGATCGACCCGGGCCTGCGCCATACGGGCTGGGGGGTGATCGATTTGGTCGGCTCGCGCCTCAGTCATGTCGGCCACGGTGTCATCAATATAGATCCAGACTTGCCCATGGCGGATCGCCTGGCAGGCATCTTTCACGCCATTGGTGAACTCGTAAACACCTATGCACCGGACCATAGCGGCTGCGAGGAAACCATCGTCAACGCGAACCCGCGTTCGGCCTTGAAGCTGGGCCAGGCCCGCGGCGCCGCAATGACCGCCCTCTCCTTTCATGGTCTCGAAGTCTCTGAATTCGCGCCAACCGCGATCAAGCGGGCAATCGTAGGCACCGGCAGGGCGGACAAGGACCAGATCCAGTTCATGATTGCCCGCCTTTTGCCACGCGCCGGAAAAATGAAGGCGGACGCGGCTGATGCGTTGGCCTGCGCTATCTGCACAGCGCACAATTTGCCGCCAAAACAGCTTAAAGGAGCCGCCGCATGACTCTTTGCATTGATCCCCGCTGCGCTGCGCTTCGCGATGGATCGCGCTCAGGGCTGCGGATCGGGAAGATTATCGGATGATTATTGGAAGACTAAAAGGCCAAGTTGCCGCTTTGGGCACGGACTCGATCATGATCGACGTGAACGGGGTCGGCTATGTTGCGCTGGCCGGATCGCGTTTGCTCTCGAAACTCACGGTTGGCGCAGACGCCGAAGTGTTCATCGAGACTCGCGTCACTGAAAGCTCGATCACACTGTTTGCCTTTGGCACCGACGAAGAGCGCGCCTGGTTCGTCCGCTTGCAGGATGTGCCCGGTGTCGCCGGCAAGTCTGCCATGGCCATCATGGATGCGATCAGTGCCAGCGAATTGATGGATGCCCTCGCTTTGGGCGATTCTGGCACGATCATCCGTGCCAAGGGTGTCGGGAAGAAACTCGCGGAGCGGATCATTGGCGAGCTTTCCGGCAAACCGCCGCCAATGGGCCGGTTCGGCAAGTTTGTTGCCGATCCTGCGGGCAGTGTCGCGGCCGCTTCCGAACTCAAGACCGGCGCTCGCGGAGAGGCTGTCTCGGCGCTGGTTAACCTTGGATATTCCCAGTCTGAAGCGGCCCGCGCGGTCGCTGCAGGCGCGCGCGAGGCCCCTGACGGCGACACAGGCACGCTGATCAAAGCCGCCCTGAAAGAGCTGAGCCCGGCATGAGAGACGGAACGCTGACAGACCCTGAAATGCAAGCAGGCGAGGCGCTCGACCGGGCGCTGCGTCCGCAAAGCTTTGATGATTATGTCGGACAGGACGAAATCAAATCCAACCTGCGCGTCTATGTCGACGCTGCCCGCCGCCGCGCCGAGGCGCTGGATCATACGCTGCTGTTTGGGCCGCCTGGCTTGGGCAAGACCACGCTTGCGCAAATCCTTGCCAAGGAGCTCGGCGTCGGCTTTCGCGCAACCTCCGGCCCCGTCATCGCGAAGGCCGGAGATCTGGTCGCGATCCTGACCAATCTCGAGCCGAATGACGTCCTGTTCATTGACGAGATCCACCGCCTGCCGCCGGCGGTCGAGGAAGTGCTCTACCCGGCCATGGAAGACTATGCCGTCGATATTGTCATCGGCGAAGGTCCGGCAGCGCGTTCGGTCCGCCTCGATCTGTCACCCTTCACGCTGGTCGGCGCAACAACCCGCGCGGGCTTGCTCGCCACCCCGTTGCGGGACCGGTTCGGTATCCCGCTAAGGCTTGAATTCTATACGCCAGAAACGCTTTCAACCATTGTCATGGCCGCCGCCCGCAAGCTTGGCGCACCGACCACCGAGGACGGCGCGGTCGAGATCGCCAAACGCGCCCGCGGCACGCCGCGCATCGCGCTGCGTCTGCTCCGCCGGGTCCGTGATTTTGCCGAAGCCGATGGCACGCAGATTGACCACGCCGCCGCCGCCAAGGCGCTGGCCCGATTGCGGATTGATGATGATGGCCTTGATGCCCTCGACCGCCGCTATCTCGATGCGCTGGTCAAGACCTATGCCGGCGGACCAGTTGGCGCGGACACACTTGCCGCCGCTCTGTCCGAAGCGCGGGACGCCGTCGAAGACGTGATCGAGCCCTACCTCATGCAAAAAGGCTATGTCGCCCGCACCCCCCGCGGCCGCGTCGCCGCCCCCCTGGCTTACAAACGCTTGGGCCTACACGCACCACAAGAGGGCACGCAGACGGGGTTGTTTGGGGACGAGTAGGCATCGCCATTCAATGTCCGGTTTCGGCGTCAAAGGAGAACAAAGAACCGAACCTAGTTCATCCGTCGCCTGCCGAAGCGGCTTGTTAACTCGCCGGACGATATGAACTGACTGTCAGGACTCCCGGACCCGGCATATGTGTCTCCAGAGAACCACCCTGCTTCACGAGGATCGTTTCTTCGACGGCAACGCTATTCTGCTCCAATGCGTATGATACTTCGTATCGTCCAGACGGTAGGCCAATCACTTCCACATCGCTTTCAACTTCAGATTTGACGATCAACGCAGTGCTGCGGTCGGGATTCACAAATGCGAGAGGGTCAAGTGATTTTCTAGTTGAGCTAGCCCCCACCCTTACTGCTCCGCTCCTCACATGCTTAAAGTACTGTAGATTGTAGCGCACATCGGGTTGCAACTGAATCAACGGCCCTGACGCATTGCCTTCATCTGCGCGAAAGTGGCCATGCAGAACCCGGCCTTGCCATGAACTAACGCGACCCAACTTTAGGTCTTCATGCAACACGTTGTAATCGCCGTGACCGAACCACCATTCAAGCATCGAAGTGCTTTTGTCGTAGCGCTCAGCGAGGTTTACGATTTTGCGCAGATTCTTTCGATTTGCACCGCCGTATCGATGATATGAAAACTCGCGGACGTAATCGAGTGCCCCGGGGACGCTCGCTATATCTTTGATATACCGCGGAGCATTTTTCATATTGGTCACCGACGGAACAACAAAAGATGGCTCGTAACCAGCCTCCTGCAATCGCTGGGCGGTCGCAACGATCGCAAGACCAATTTCCTCCCCGGTCCACATGTCTGGCTTCAAGTCTGGCTCTAGTATGATTTCCCAACTATCCGGCACAAAGCCATGCGTTTCATCGAGATGCTGATACGTCGCGAGCACAAATTCAGCGTATTCATCTGGGTTTTTGTGAACGTAATCACCAGACCGGAACGACACGTAACAAAGGTTCACAAACAACGCCTCCCCTCGAGCCTCCAACAACTCTCTTATCGGTGCCAGGTTGGTTTCGATCTGCCAATCAAGCGCGGAAAAATCGAATCCATCCCAATTGATTTGAAAAGGGTCATTATTGTCGTTAACGACCTCGTAGCGCATGGTCTTCCAAGTCTCGTAGTCGATCTTTTGGGTGATAAAGTCGATCGCTTTGAATGACGGATGTTCGGCGCCAGAGCGGACCTCCAGCCTTACGCGGTTCAAGCCTACGTCGTTGACCGCTCTATCTTGGATTTCGGCATTGACTAATTCCCACCCCGTTCCATCTGGCAGGTCCAATGTGGCTTCCCATCCCGAGATGGTCTGATATGAAACGTTTGGGTCAATCTCGATAATTGTCGGCTGCTCGGATGAATTTGATCCACATGATGCAATCAGAAGAATGCCTGCAAGTACGAATATAGCGAGTTCAAATCGTGCTATGATGGAGCGCATTGGCTAATTCCTGTGCGTGTGATGAGGCTAATCACCTAAAGTTCGAATGTCGCACCCGCAATACGGAACTTACCCCGGTGCCGCGTGGTCATTTTCATTATAGTTTGATTTGGCATTGCGTGAGCCTGACTTCACGTCTCAGAAATCCTGCGCTATCAATCGAGACCTGAATCGCTCCATGTCCGCTCATGACCCGAAGCGGACAGTCCGCACATCTCGCCGAGCAAAGCGTTCTCTCGCGCGTCAGATCCTGTTGACGGGAAGCTTCAAGTATACGTGGCCGTCGGCTTCTGCGGGGGGCAAGGCACCGCCGCGGATATTGACCTGCAAGGATGGCAAAATCAGTCTGGGTGCCTGCAGGGTGGCGTCGCGCGCTTCGCGCATGGTAACGAAGTCCGATTCATCTAACCCGTTTAGATGAACATTGGTCTCGCGTTGCTCCGCCACCGTACTCTCCCAGGCAATCTGATCGCGTGTCGACGGCAGATAATCGTGACCGACAAAAATGCGCGTTTCTGGCGGCAGCCGCAGGATCTTCTGGATCGACTGGTACAAAGTCCGGGCATCGCCGCCCGGAAAATCAGCGCGGGCGGTCCCATAGTCGGGCATAAACAAAGTGTCGCCCACAAAGGCCGCATCTTCGATCACATAGGTCACGCATGCCGGCGTATGCCCGGGCGTGTGGAGCACTTTGATAGAGGTCGATCCGAGCGGGATTTCATCGCCTTCTTTTAGCAAGGCATCGAACACGGTGCCGCTCGCGCACACATCCTTGGCGTTAAAGACCGGCCCGAACAACTTCTGAACCTCGGTAATCTTCTCCCCGATGCCGAGCTTCGCGCCTGTTTTCTCGCGAACATAGTCTGCCGCCGACAGGTGATCTGCATGCGCATGGGTATCGAGCACCCAGGTGAGCGTCAGGCCCCGGGCGCTGACATCTGACAGAATGCTATCTATGGATTGCGTCTGCAGCTCTGCCCGGTGCGGTTCATAGTCCAGTACCGGATCGATCAGGACAGCCTGCTGTGTTGCGGTGTCCTCAACCAGATAGGTCACCGTATTGGTGGCGTCATCAAAATAGGCCTCAACATGGATCATCGTGTATCTCCTTTGAGATTTATATATTAGCTCTTGCTTATTTAGCAATACCTAATATAATAGATCTCATGATGAACACCGTAGACCTACTCGATCCCACCGTTTTTGAAGCCAAAGCTGAAGTGGCCGCGAGCCTGCTCAAGGCCATGTCCAATCCGCACCGGTTGATGATTCTCTGTCGCCTCGGCGCCTCAGAAGCGTCTGTCGGAGAGTTGCAGGCCGATAGTGGTCTGTCGCAATCAGCCTTGTCGCAGCACCTCGCAGTGCTGCGCGGCCGGGAGCTGGTGGACACACGGCGTGAAGCCCAGACCATCTATTACCGATTGTCCGATCCCGCGGTTCGCCAAGTGATCGAAACCCTTATGAAAATCTATTGTCCGGAGATGTTGAAATGACGACACTGACAAAACTCACCCCGAACGTGGCGGCTGACCGGCTGAAGGCTGGCAATGCTGTGCTGATTGATATCCGCGAATATGATGAATATGCGCGCGAGCATATTCCAGGATCGATTTCCTTGCCTGTGTCCGCTCTGGATAGCGCCGACCTCAAGCTCGAGGCCGGGCAAAAGGCCATCTTCCATTGCAAGTCCGGTATGCGCACAGATTCCAATTGCGCGATCCTGGCTCAGCATGTTGATGGCGAAGCCTTCATGCTGGATGGCGGCCTGGATGCCTGGCGCGCGCTGGGCTTGCCAACTGCGAAAGATGCCAAGGCTCCGTTGGAGATTAACCGCCAGGTCCAGATCACTGCTGGCGGCCTGATCTTGCTCGGCGTGCTGCTTGGCTGGTTCGTGAGCCCAGTCTGGTTCGGTCTCGCAGCCTTTGTCGGTGCAGGCCTGATGTTTGCCGGGATCAGCGGTTGGTGCGGAATGGCGACGCTGATGCAGGCGATGCCATGGAACCGGCGCCAACCCGCCTAGATCAACCATGATTGAGCTGACCCCACATATCATTGCCCTGGTTTTGCTCAGCGGCGCGATTGTCGGACTGTTCCTCGGCACGTTCGGGGGCGGCGGCTCGGTCTTGGCGGCGCCATTGCTGCTCTATCTTGTGGGTGTTGAAGACCCTCACGTGGCGATTGGGACGTCCGCGGCCGCAGTTGCCGCGATCGCCCTATTCAGTTTGATCGGACACTGGCGCGGCGGACGCGTGAAGTGGCCATGCGCCATCGTGTTTGCGATGTCCGGTCTGATCGGCTCCATCCTTGGATCGAGCCTGGCAAAAATCACCCAGGGCGATGTCCTGTTGCTCGGCTTCGCAATCGCCATGGCATTGATCGCTTTGTCGATGTTTCGGAAGCCGAAAACGGCTGGCGATCCTGACGTTACGCTCACGCCCCGCATGGTGCTCCAGCTCGCCCCGATCGGACTGGTCGTCGGACTAGCCGCAGGCTTTTTCGGGATTGGCGGCGGCTTTCTTATTGTTCCAGGCTTGATGCTTGCGGTTGGGATGACGATGGCCAATGCAACGGCATCCTCCTTGGTGTCAGTGTCGATTTTCGGGGCAGCAACCTCCGCCAACTATGCCGTGTCAGGCATGGTCGACGGACGCCTGATCCTGCTGCTCCTGAGCGGTGGCGCAGTCGGCGGCTTGGCCGGCATCCTGTTGTCCAAATGGCTGGCCGACAGGATCCGCATGGCCAGAATGTCGTTTGCGTTCTTGATTCTAGCGGTCGCCGGCTTTGTCGGGCTCCAAGCCATACAAGGGTTGGCCGTCGTATAATACGACGGCGCCCAATCATACTCCGAAAGCAGGCACGCGCCTTTACCGCTCCAGCACGTCCTTCACCCATGGGCCGAGCTGTGACTCGCCCAGCATGGCGATCTGTGTTTGTGCGGAGACCTCGTTAATCGCTTCCTGTGGGCGTGAAGCAGGATGCACCGGTTTGCGCAGTGGGCGCGTTCCTTTCGGCATGGCGATGATCTCGGCGATGGCGCGCGGGATATCCATCGGGTCTGTCGAACCACCGCCGGTGCGCTCGCCCATGCCTGCGGTCAGTGCTGGATAGGCGGCGAGCAAGTCCTCGCTGGTGCGCGCTTTGAGCGGCGCGGAATTGTTATTGTTATTGGACCAGATCTTAGTCGGGTAGCCGCCGGGTTGAATGATGGTGACGTCGACCCCGTGCGGCACCAATTCATAAGCCATCTGCTCACTCATCGCTTCAAGTGCGAACTTTGTCGCTGAGTACATGCCGAACCCCGGAATGATCAAACGACCCAGCTGAGACGAGACGTTAAAGATCTGACCGCCGCCATTGGCGCGCATGCTTGGCAGAGCCGCGCGGGCCATGCGGTGACAGCCATAGACATTGGTCTGGAAGATAATTTCGGTCGCCGCCATGTCCTGAACTTCGATTGGTCCGCCGACTGAGATCCCGGCATTGTTGACGAGCACGTCGAGCTTGCCGTCATTTGCAGCGAGTGCCTCGTTCACGCCCGCCTCGACCTGTTCGTCGGAGGTCACATCAATCTCGATCACGCTGATATCGAGCCCGTCAGCGCTCGCCAGGTCGCGCAGCTCGTCGGCTTCGGGACGTGGGACGTTGCGCATGGTTGCAAACACTTTGGCGCCCTGACGAGCATAATACTCAACGCCGAGACGGCCGAAGCCTGAGGACGATCCGGTTACGAGGATGGATTTGCCGGAGAGATCGGGTGCGCCGTCGGTTGCGGCGACGGTTTGGGCGCACGCGGCCTGGCTGGCCAACGCAGCAGCGCCAGCCCCCAGGGCCAACATTTGGCGGCGGTCAATCTTTGTGGGGTCTGACATGGGAGCTCCTGACATGGCTGTTCGTTTATCTAGAGAGACATGTAGCGGGCGCAGCTATTTTGGCAAAACCGAATTGCGTCGCCGGGAAATTTTGCCTTGCGCGTGTCAGAGTTCTGCGGGCTTATGCGGGCATGAAGGTGAACCGACGACACGTTTTGATGAGCGCATCTGGCCTGCTCGCCGGGGCCTGTGCCCAATCCCCGATTCAGCCGATCTCGCCGCCACGGCCGCAGTTTCCAGGGGCACCGCTGAAAATCTCGGAAGACCGCTTGATGCGGATAACGGTGTGCACGCGCCCATTCCGGCCCGCGGGCCCAAGGATCGAGCGAGAAATGTTCGGTGAGAAAACCGTGGTTCACAATTACGGCCATGGCGGTTCTGGCTGGTCGCTCTCCTGGGGCTGCGCTGAAGACGCAGTGGCACTGGCTCAGCCAGGCGAAGCGACACATGCCGCGGTGATCGGCGCGGGTGTGATCGGGCTTACCACCGCCCTGCGTCTCATCCAGACCGGCGCACGCGTAACGATCTATGCGAAAGACTTGCCCCGCGAGACCCGCTCAGCCCGCGCGACCGGGGTCTGGTCTCCGAGCAGCCGGATCGGTTTGCGGTCAGCCGTTTCAGAAGAGTTCGGTGACACCTGGGAACGCTGGGCGCGGTCATCCTATCAAACCCATCAGCACTATATTGGTAGCCTCGGCGCGCCGGTGGAATATGTGCCCTTCTATTCCCTGCGCAGCCACACGCCGCCGCCGGGGTCTGCGGCACAGTGCGACTTCCTTCATTTATCCCGCCGCGTTCGCAACATGATGCCGCGTGGCCGGTCTTTGCCAGACGACGTGCACGCCTTTCCCGTCGCATCGGCTTGGCGCAGCCTCGACATGGCGTTCAATATTGCGGCTTATACAGACCGCCTCGTACGAGACTTTCTGGCTATGGGCGGACGGATGGTCCGCAAGTCCTTCACAGACCGCGCGGATGTGCTCGCCTTGCCCGAGAGCCTGATCATGAACTGCACGGGCTATGGCGCCAAGACGCTCTGGGGCGCCGAAGACCTCGCCCCCGTACGCGGTCAGATCAACTGGATGCCTCCGCAGCCGGAAGCGCGTTACGGCCTCTACCACGAAGACGTCTACGTGCTCTCACGCGGCGATGGTGTGATCGTCCAATATACCGGTCCTAATGATGATTATGGCTATGGAATCGAGGACGAAACACCGGATCGAGACGAGATGCGGCGGGCCGTGGCGACGGTGGAGCCGCTCTTCTCAGGCTCGCTGGCTTAGCTTAGCGCGGGCCGTACTCCACGCGTTCAAGGAACAGGCCATCAGCGGGCGCGACGGGGCCGCAAGCGGTGCGGTCTTTGGCTTCGAGGATTTCCGCGATCCAGCCTTCTGGGCGCGCTCCGCGTCCGACTTCGACGAGCGATCCGACAATCGAGCGGACCTGCCGGTGCAGGAAACTCAAAGCCTCGACGGTCACTTCAAGTCCCTCGCCATACCGCGCCACATCAATCTTATCGAGCGTTCGCACCGCATGTCTGGCCTGGCATTCGGCGTCTCGAAAGGTCGAGAAATCATGCTGGCCGAGCAATGCCTTGGCCGCGCGATCCATGGCTCCGGCGTCTAGCTTGACCGGCACGCGCCAGGCGAGCCCTCTATCAATGGTCAAGTCTGCGCGGCGATTGACGATAACATAGCGATAGGCCCGCAACGTCGCGTTGAAGCGCGCGCTCCAGTCAGCAGCAACCTCCTCCGCCGCCACGACGGCAACAGGGTGCGGGCGGAGGTGAAAGTTGAGGGCGTCTGCGATTTTGCGAATGGGCCGCGGTTTCTGCAGATCAAAGTGGGCCACTTGTCCGGTAGCGTGGACGCCGCGATCGGTTCGCCCGGCGCCTTGCATCAGAACCGGCGCCCCATCGAGCGCCGTCGCAGCCTCCTCCAACGCCTGCTGAACCGAGGGGTGCGCCTCCTGACGCTGCCAGCCAAAGTAGGGGCGGCCATCATATTCAACCGTGATCTTGTAGCGCTGCATAGCCTATGCTCCGAACGCCGCCGGATAGGTGAGCGCGCCGCTCTTCGGTGCGGTTGCATTGAGCTCGATCGCCATGAAGTTCGGTCCTGACCACGGTCCACTAAACTGCGCGGCAAGATCGGACGAAAACCCGAACCTCGGATAATAATCCTTGTGCCCGAGCAGGAAGCAATGACTGCGCCCGGCGCCTTCCATCAGGGTCAGCCCCAGTTTGATCAGGCCAGCGCCAATACCGCGCTTCTGAACGTCCGGCCGCGCAGAGACCGGGCCGAGCCCGCAGGCGATATCAGCGCCATCGATCCAGACTTTGAAGAACTGGATATGCCCGAGGATCTCTCGGTCATTATGCGCGACGAGAGATGCGAGCCCATCGCCATCTTTCACCAGCTGCGTGATGATTTGCGCCTCTTCCGGGGTGCCAAATGCAGCATCCGTCAGCTCAGTAATCGTATCCGCGTCTTCATCTGTCGCCGGGCGGATCCAGAGATTGTTCATGAAAAGCGCTCCCCTGCAGAGATTGGCAGGCCGCGCAAAAGATCCGAAGCCTGCATGGCCTTCGATCCCGGCTTCTGGGCCTTGAGCAAGCGAACCGCCTTCCCGTCGCCGCATTGAACCAGGAGCTCATCATCGAGCAAGGTCCCAGGCGCCGCGCCGCCGCTTCCGTCTTCCAATCGGCTCATCAAGGCCTTCATGCGAAGCGGCTCTGTCTCGCCCGCGGGCGTGTAATGGAACCAAGCACTCGGAAACGGTGACAAACCGCGGATCTGGCAGTCGACTTCTGCGGCAGTTTGGGCCCAGTCGATCCGCTGATCTTCGGCCGTGATTTTGTGGGCATAAGTGGCCCCGTCCTCGACCTGCGCGACCGGGCTCAACGTCTCGTCGGCGAGACCTGCGAGCGCGGTGACGGCGAGGTCTGCGCCAAGCGCCGCGAGCCGGTCATGCACGCTCCCGGTTGTATCGGTAGGGAGGATTTCCGTTTCTTTGGTGGCGAGCACCGGTCCGGTATCCAGTCCTGCTTCCATGATCATTGCCTGCACGCCTGTGACTTGATCTCCGGCGGTGATCGCTCGATGAATGGGCGCGGCACCGCGCCAGCGTGGCAACAAGGATGCGTGCATATTCATGCAGCCGAGCCGCGGCGCGTCGAGTACTTCCTGCGGCAGGATCAGGCCATATGCAACCACCACTGCGGCATCCAGATCCAGCGCTGCAAACGCCTCCTGCTCCGGGACTTTCTTCAATGAGCGCGGTGTACGGACTTCAATCCCGTTCGCGTCCGCCCATTGGTGCACGGGCGTCGGGCGCAGTTTCTTACCCCGTCCCGCCGGACGCGGAGGCTGCGAATAGACGCAGACAATCTCATGCCCAGCCGCGGCCAGCGCCGCCAGCACAGGAACGGCAAAATCAGGACTACCCATAAAGGCGATACGAAGAGACTTGGTCATGCCCGCCTTTAACCGGGTTGATCAGCGAAACCAACCCGCGAGGCCAGTCGGAACGACGCCATTGGCGGCAAGCCAAAGGACAAAAGCACCTGAGATCGCGCAGGCGAGCAACCAGCGAACCCAGGCCTTGGTGAAGAGCTTTCGCATCGGCGTTTAAGCTGCACTCTGTTCTTTGAGGCGCTTGGCTTTCTTGACCTTGTCGACGGCCCGCTGGCGCTTGAGGCGCGACAGATAATCGATGAAGAGTGTGCCTTCCAGATGATCCATTTCGTGCTGGATACAAACCGCGAATAGCCCTTCGGCAACTTCTTCGACTTCATTGCCACCATAATCGAGATAACGGATCCGGCACTCGACCGGGCGCTCAACTTCTTCGAAGACGTCTGGCACGGACAGACAGCCTTCCTCGTAAGGGAGTTTGTCTTCGGTCAGGGGCAGAATCTCCGGATTTACGAAGAACCGTGGATTCTTTTCGTCGTTTTCCTGAAGATCCATCACGATCACGCGCAATGGCTCGCCAATCTGGATGGCGGCGAGGCCAATGCCGGGCGCGTCATACATGGTTTCAAGCATGTCATCCATAAGCGCACGGATCTCATCCGTGACGCCGCCTTCAACGGGCTTCGACACTTGCTTCAGCCGGGGATCCGGCACGGTGAGGATTTCTCTAATCGCCATGGGGTTCAAGTATGAGCGCGAAGGCCCAAGGTCAATATCTACTGATGAATCGTATTCCTGTGATCGGCGCGGTCTATTTCGCCAGATCGAGTTCCAGCGTCTTCTGAGCGTCATCGGCCCGGACTTCGACTTTCTTGGTCTCCGGAATCGTCTTGTCCGGCGGGGCGATTGATAGCTCTTCGAACTTGCGCATGGTCGGCAAGACCCGCTTGTCGAGCGACGCATTCATCTTGTTGTAATTGTCGACTGCGCCGTTCAACGAGCGGCCCAGCTTTTCGATATGACCCGCCATGGTCGCAATGCGCTCATAGAGTTGCTGGCCGAGCTGCGCCGCTTCGCGGGCATTCTCCGTCATCTTTTCCTGCCGCCAGACATAGGCGACGGTCTTCGCGAGCCCAATCAATGTCGAAGGCGTCGTGACGATCACGTTGCGGGAATAGGCGCGTTCGAGCAGTTCGGGAGCAAATTCGAGCGCGGCGGCAAAGAAGTTCTCACCCGGAATGAACATGGCGACGAAATCGACGCGCTCATCCAAGTTCGCCTGATAGCGTTTCGAGGCCAGCGTATCTACATGCCTCTGCACATTGGTCGCGTGGCTCTTCAAATGGACGTTTCGTTGGGTGGGATCCTCAGCAGATGCGGCCGCCATATAGGCTTCAAGCGAGACTTTTGAGTCGACAACGATCTGCCGTCCGCCAGGAAGGTGGATCACCGCGTCTGGGCGTTGGCGGCCATCCTCGGTCTGGTCATTCACTTGCTCGTTGAAGTCGCAATGACCCGACAAGCCCGCCTGCTCCATCACGTTGCGAAGGGTCATCTCACCCCAGCGGCCACCGCCTTTGGGGGCCGTCAATGCATTGACGAGCTTTCCGGTCTCCTGCGTGTTGCGATGCAAGCTTTCGCCGATCGCTTTCACCTGTTGTTGGATCGCCGACTTATCCTCAGCGCGGACCTTTTCGATATCGGATACGCGTTTCTTGAACTCATCGAAATTCTTGCCGATCGGCTTCATGAGTTCGGACAGCTCACCCTTGGCGCCCTCGCGGTGCTTCTTGAACGTCTCATCCGCCATTTCGACAAATTGAGACTGCGCCTGTTTCATCACCTGTTGGGCGAGGGATTCAAATTCTTCGCGCTGCTTCGCCGTCTGCCCTTTGAGTTCGGCAAACTGGAGTCGGGTCTCCTCAGAGACCGCGCGCTGCGTGTGTAGTGCCTGTTCGGTTTGCTGCAGGTCCGCCTCGAGCTCTTTCGCTCGCGTACGCTCCTGACCATGCTGCTCATTCAGCCGGTACAGCGCCGCACCGAGCCCCAACGCAATCACAATTGCCAAGAGGTGGATGAGGTCGAGCCCCGTCTCGCCGATTTGAATGATGGGTTCCATACTTAATCCTATACCCGATTCGGGCTAGAACATATACAGAACTTTGTCCAGATTAAGCCGGGTTAAACGTTGAACCGGAATAGCAGGACATCGCCATCCTGGACGATATAGTCTTTGCCTTCAGCCCGCATTTTTCCGGCTTCTTTGGCACCGGCCTCGCCATTCTGCGCGACATAGTCTTCAAAGGCGATGGTTTCGGCGCGGATGAAGCCTTTTTCGAAATCACCATGAATGACCCCTGCGGCTTGCGGCGCGGTCCATCCTTTGCGGATCGTCCAGGCCCGCGATTCTTTTGGCCCGGCCGTGAAATAGGTCTGCAAGTCCAGCAAATCGTAACCGGAATGGATCAGACGCGTGAGGCCCGGCTCTTCCAGGCCGAGCGTCTCGAGGAATTCAGCCTGTTCGTCTGCGTCGAGCTGCGAGATTTCCGCCTCGATTTGAGCCGAGATCACAACCGCTTGGGAGCCTTCCTCAGCAGCGAAATCGACGACCCGCTGAGAATATTCGTTGCCGCTCGCAGCGCTGTCCTCATCGACGTTTGCAACATACAGCACGGGCTTGGCTGTCAGCAGCTGCATCATGTTCCAGGCCTTGCGGTCTTCCTCATCAATCTGAGCGCGGCGAGCCGGGCGACCTTCGTTCAGCTCGGCTAGCGCGAGATCGATCAAAGCAACTTGCGCTTTGGCTTCCTTGTCGCCTGAATTGGCTTTCTTGACCCAGTTCACCTTGCGCTTTTCTAGGCTTTCCAGATCGGCCAGCATCAACTCCGTCTCGACGACGGCCTGGTCGGCCAATGGATCGATCTTGCCGGAGACGTGCGTGATATCGTCATCTTCAAAGCAGCGCAGGACGTAGATGATCGCATCAGTTTCGCGAATGTTGGCGAGGAATTGGTTTCCTAGGCCTTCGCCTTTGGATGCGCCTTCAACCAGACCGGCAATATCGACGAAATTCATGCGCGCCGGGATGATCTCCTTGGAGCCCGCGATCTCCGCGAGTTTGGCGAGGCGCTTCTCGGGCACCGCAACTTCGCCCACGTTTGGTTCGATCGTACAAAACGGATAGTTCGCCGCTTGCGCCGCTGCGGTTTGTGTCAAAGCGTTGAACAAGGTCGACTTGCCGACATTTGGCAGTCCGACGATTCCACATTTGAAGCCCATCTCAGCCTCCGAAAATCTGCTGGCCGGGGCTTAGCGCATTTTGGCGCGATGAACAGGCCTTTTATGTTGTCAGACGCGTGGAGGATCACATTACCGACTGGTCATCCGGCGCAGTCTTTGCGACACTGAGCGCCAAGGGAGGCGTAGATGGCGCGATATGACGTGTTTCTCGCAAACGCTTTGGCGGATCGAGAACAGGCAGAATTGGTCGTTCGGCGCTTGCGGGCTCTGAAGTTTAAGGTTCGCTACGACAAGAAACGCGAACACACGACGCCAACGCCAAGAGATTACCGGGACGCCGACAATTCGGGCGCCGTTCTCGTCCTCTGGTCAGAACATGCCTGCGACACTGATAGCCGCGACAGCGACTGGATCCACGCCATCGCGCACCATGCCAGATCCCGGGACGAGGGGCTTGTCCAGGCCGCGCTCGATGCTTCCGTACCGGATGAGCCATTCAGCGAGGATCAACGCTTTGACCTCAGAGGGCTTGCGCCGCGCAAGCTGGTGGACGGCCTTTATGATCTGGTCGAGCACCTCGGTGCCCGGGACGGCCGCATGGACCTTCGCGACTGGATGACGCTAAAAGCCAGCGACAAGGACGGCAAGGAGGTCTGGAAGGAAAACCATCCGACCGATCCGATTGCGCTTGCCGGGAAACCCAAGCCTGCGAAACCCGCGACATCGGCACCCAAAGCCGAAAGCACAAAATCAGTGCCGCCAATTGCTGCAGCCGGGTTAGAAAGAATCCTCGACGCACCGCGTTCCACGTCGACGAACTTGCCCGAGGATCGACTGGGCACGCTCATGCTGGCATCTGTGGGCGTCGTGGTTGTCGCCATGCTGATGCTGAGCGCAGGTCTACGCTCCGATGTGATCGCCCCACCCCCGATTGACGCGAACGGCATGCGGCTCGTCGAGCAATGTCCGGCGGGTCAGGTCCCAGCTTATCTACTCAGTCCGCCGGTCCGTGCCCCGCTCGAACCAGGTCCGATCATCGACGATACTGAAGACGAGTAAGCAGCTTAGACCTGTTTGGGATCATGCTTTGGCGCTGGCGCCAGGCGCATCACTTCGGTCTGATATCGCTCATCTCCGTCTGATAGCAGGAGTGGCAGAGACCGTGCGCAAGCTTCGATCAGTGCGTCACGCCAAGCCTCATCGGCCTTAGAGAAATCAGCGAGAACATAAGGCATGACGCGCGACTTGTCGCCGGGATGCCCGACCCCCATGCGTACGCGTCGGATGGTCGCCCCGACATTGGCGATCATCGATCGAATGCCATTGTTCCCGGAATGACCGCCGCCGCGTTTGACACGGGTGCGCCCCGGGGCGAGATCGATTTCGTCGTGAAATACCGTCACGTCCTCGGGGGCTAGCTTGTAGAACTGGATCGCTGCCTGCGCCGCACGACCGGTTTCATTATAATAGGTTTCCGGCTTCATCAGCAGGACTTTCTCGCCGCCAATCTTGCCTTCGCACACCTGGCTCTGGAACTTGCTTCGCCACGGCCCGAATCCATATTCGGAAGCGATCGCGTCCATGACCATGAAGCCGAGATTGTGCCGGTTGCGCAGATATTTCGGCGCAGGATTTCCTTGTCCGACGAAAATATGCATGACCGGATCCTTTGAGGCATCAGCTGAATCAATAATGGCGGGGCGGCCACGAAGCCACCCCGCCACCAAATTGATTAGCGATTTGATCACTCTTCGGCAGCGCCGTCTTCGTCTCCACCTTGCTTGGTGGCTTCGACTTCGCCTGCTTCCGGTGCTTCTTCCTCTTCACCCTCTTCCACATCAGCAGCGATACCGCGGCCAACGATCGACGCGATTGTGAAGTCGCGATCGGTAATGGTCGGCTCTGCGCCGTCCGGAAGGGTGATGTTGGAGATTTTGACATTGTCACCAATGTCGAGATCGGTGAGGTCAGCGTCCAGGGAATCCGGAATGCCGTCTGCGCGAACGTTAAGCTCAATCGCGTGACGTACAACGTTAAGCGCGCCGCCCTTCTTGAGGCCTGGAGAGGCTTCTTCATTGAGGAAGTTCACCACGA
This sequence comes from Hyphomonadaceae bacterium, assembly GCA_043513745.1. Taxonomy (GTDB): domain Bacteria; phylum Pseudomonadota; class Alphaproteobacteria; order Caulobacterales; family Hyphomonadaceae; genus Henriciella. The sequence goes on along the minus strand of CP121341.1, from coordinate 1,598,043 downwards.
CTTCAACCGTAATGATCTGGTCTTTCTTCACGCGGTACAGGTCGACGTGTTGAGGCTGATCCGTGACCGGGTGCATCTGAATAGCTTGCGGGATCACCAGCTGCTTCTTGCCGTCATGAACCAGCGTCGCGGTTGAAGACAGGAACTGACCGGTATTGATCGCCTTGATCACTTCGTTTTGCTTCAGGTTGATCGCGACTGGGTCGTCGCCGCCGCCATACAGCACACCTGGAACATAACCCTGACGACGCGCTTCGCGTGCGCCGCCTTTTCCGATGCGCTCGCGCACGTCGACATTGAATACGATATCTTGTGACATGTTTTTTCCTTTCGCCCTGAAGTCCGCCCATGCCTTGATCTGGCCTGATGGGTGACAGCCTGACAGGAACGGCCTCGCGCCGCCCTTTCTTTAAGGCGCTGCCATTACAGGAAACAAACCGCGGCTGCAACCAAGAAGCCGCAGACAGCTTGACGAAACACCGTTTACAGACGTAGATTTACAGATGTAGCGAAAGAGAGGCAGCGCATGGCCAATCCCAATCCGTCGGAACTTGTGATTCTGAAATTTCTCTGGAACAGCGGTGCCAAGACCGCGCGGCAATTGCATGAAGCTGTCGGCCCGTCGCAAGACTGGCAGCTCTCCACCACGCGGACGGTGCTCGGCCGGATGGAAGCCAAAGGCTGGGTTCAGCGCAATGGATCCGTCGATCCCGTGACGTTTGAGCCGCTGCTCGACCGCGTCGAAACGCTTGGCAGCCTGGTGCGCCATCTCGCTCGCAAGGTCCTCGATATGGATGGCCCAATTCCGGCCACCATGTTCGCGGAAAGCCCCCACCTTTCGAATGATGAGCTCGACGAGCTCGATTCCATTATCAACGCGGCAGAAGCCAAAGAAAACGGAGAGTAGAGTATGTCAGCCCTCTGGTTCATCGCGTTTTCGCTGATCTGGACGGGGTTACTTGCGGGGGGTGCTCAGTTTCTGAGCCGTGAGCCCGTGCCGGCCCGGTTCGCACACACCATCTGGCGGGGCGCCGCCATCCTCGCCTTCTTGCCCTGGATGATTGCAGGTCTTTACGCCCTGATCCCGGCACCGATGGCCACACCCATCCCGGATCTGCCCTATATTGGCGGCGCAGCGGAAGCCTTGTCCGCAAACGGCGCCTTGCAGGCCGCGACGGACTCCAATGCGGCGCCGGTCATTGGCATGGTCCTGATCGCGCTATTGATCGGTGGTTGGCTTGCCCGCCTTGGCATGAACGCCCTGTGCCAGGTCCGGCTGCAAAATATCAAGAAACTCGCCAAACCGCACGCGCAAGTCCGGTCAGATACGTGGGCGCGCAAGCTGGGCCTCAAACACGCCCCCGCGACGGCGAGCATTCCGCATGGCTCACCCTTTCTGGCAGGCATTCGTGAGCGCACAATCTATCTGCCGGAAGCGATTTCCGATCAGCGCGACGCCGATATCATCCTAGCGCACGAGTGCACGCATATCTCACGCGGTGACCTGGTTACGCGGCCGTTCGAGCGCCTGGTCGCAGATGTCTTCTGGTTCTCGCCGTTCGCCTGGGTGATGCGCCGTCAACTCGACTATTGGCGCGAGGCTGCCTGCGACGAGCAGACCGCTGCCCTGACCGGAGACAATTTCGCCTATGCCCGCGCGCTCGCCAATACAGCGCGTGTGACGCGGCCGCATCCGATGCAGACGCTACCAGTGGCGGCGTTCATACTGCCGCGTCATGAGACGCTGAAGAAGCGCCTGACCCAGCTTCTGGAACGCGATGCGCGCCAACCACGGCAACGCCTCGCCGGGCTCGCCCTGCTCGCAGGCCTCGTGCTTGCGCCGCTTTCACTCGCTCAAGCTACATCGGTGGTGAGCGGGAATGTCTTCACGCATGCGATCTTCGTTGATTCCTATGCCAAGGTCAGCCAGCCCTTTGGCGAGATTTATTATGAAGCTGAGGACAAATCCTGGTGGCATAGCGGCCTTGATATCAAAGCCAAAGAGGGCACGCCTATTTACAGCCCAGCCGAAGCGAAAGTGATCTGGGCCGGCAAAAAGGAAGAGTATGGCTACACAGTCGACCTCTGGCTTGAAGATGGCCGCAAGATGCGCTTCTCGCAAATGTCCAAAATCCTGGTTGAGGAAGATCAGAAGATCAAAGCGGGCACGCTAATTGGCAAAGTCGGCAAGTCCGGCAAGAGCACCATGGGCCCTCACCTGCACCTGGAAGTCTACAAAGATGGCGAACATCAGGACCCGCTCAAGGTCAAAGGTCTTGTCCTGTATGAAGGCTGCTGCGACGCCTAGCGCTGGGCATTGCACCCAAGCTTCAAACATCAAAGAGGCTCGGATCGCTGGTCCGAGCCTCTTTTAGTTTTGTCTTGTTGATTTAGTCGAAAAGCTTCGAAACGCTCTCATTGTTGGCGATCCGGCGGATGGCCTCACCGAGCAGCGGCGCCACGGACAGCACCCGAAGCTTCTTTGACTTCAGGTCAGCGTCAGACGGCTGGATCGTGTTGCAGATGACCAGCTCATCCATTTCGGATTTCTCGACCCGCGTAACCGCATTGTTAGAGAGCACGCCATGCGTGATATAGGCGCTGACCGAGGTCGCGCCCTGTTCCTTGAGCGCGGCAGCCGCATTGCACAATGTGCCGCCGGAGTCGCAAATATCATCGACCAGGATGCACTGTCGTCCATCTACGTCACCGATAATATTCATCACCTCGGATTTGCCAGCTTCTGGCCGACGCTTGTCGACAATGGCCAGATCAGCGCCGATCCGTTTGGCAAAAGAGCGCGCCCGGACCACACCGCCCGTATCCGGCGAAACGACCATCATCTTGTCTCCGCCGAGGCGTCGCTGGACGTCGTCCACCATCACCGGCTGAGCGACCATATTGTCAGTTGGAATGTCGAAGAAACCCTGGATCTGACCGGCATGCAGATCCATGGTCAGCACGCGGTCGGCGCCGGCAGCGGAAATCAGATTGGCGACGAGCTTCGCGGAGATGGGCGTTCGGCCATCTGTCTTGCGGTCCTGACGGGCATAACCAAAATACGGAATGACGGCCGTGATCCGCGCCGCTGAAGCCCGGCGCAACGCGTCGATGCAGATCAGCAATTCCATCAGATTGTCGTTGGCGGGCTTCGACGTGGATTGGATGATGAAGACATCCTCGCCGCGCACATTTTCATTGATCCGTACGAAGATTTCATTGTCGGCGAAATTCTTCACCTCGGCATCGGTCAGAGGACAATCGAGATGGTCCGCAATCGCATTTGCCAGTGGTCGGTTCGCGTTACAGGAAATAAGTTTCATGGAGGTGCCGCCTTTGCCCGTATCCCTGTCCAAGGCTTAAAGACGAAGGCTCGGTGAGTCGCAAGGTGACTCTGTTGCGGCGCTTGGCATTTTGGCAGTGGGTGTGGCTTAACGGCCAAGAATACGGCCCGCCACGGCGTCCAGTTTTGACAGGATGGCTGGGTCGCGGGCCTCAGGCGCGGTGATCATCGCAGAATCGAGACAGGTCTCGATCCCTTGCGGCGACGACGTGCGCGGCTTCCCCTGAAGCGACTGCGCCAGAGCCGCGACAGCAGCTTTGGCCTTTGATGTATTCGCGGCCATGACCTCCAGAACATTTGTCACCTCGACGGCGGCTTCGTCCTCGCGCCAGCAATCATAATCGGTCACCATGGCGATCGTCGCATAAGGCAGCTCAGCTTCCCGCGCCAGCTTGGCTTCGGGCATGTTGGTCATGCCAGACCATAACAAAATCACCCGGGGCATACTGTTCCTGTAGGGAGCCACAGGCGGAGATGGACAAGACATCCGTACAGCCGAGCCGCTTCACCGCGTCGATATTGGCGCGATAAGGCACCGTTGTCGGTGACAAACGGTGGCCCTTACCGTGGCGCGGCAGGAAGACCAGCTCGACATCGCCGACTCGGCCTTTGACCAGCGCATCCGAAGGCGCGCCCCAGGGCGTGTCGACGCGAATCTGCTCGGCGTGTTCCAGGCCGTCCATCTCATAGAGACCCGAGCCGCCAATAACGCCAATCACCCACTTCGACATGGACTTCCTCCAGATGCGAAAACCCCGCCCTTGGAGCAATCCAGGACGGGGTCGTCAATTCACTAGACTGTGTTCCGTTCTGCTTAGTGGTCCACACTGCGCCAGATGCGCTTGTACGAGAACCAGAGCAGGATCGCCAGCAGGACCAGATAGATCATGGTTGGCAGGGCCAGAGACTTGCGCTGGCTTTGTTTCGGATCGCCGGCCCAATGCAGGAATTGAGCAACATCCTTGGCCATTTGAGACGTCGTGGCTTCGGTGCCATCGATATAATCGACGCGACCATCCGGTAGCTGCGGCGCCATAGCGAGGAAGCCGCCATAAGGCTTGTGGCGCGGATCGCCGTCCCATTGCGGCGTGGTATCCCCGGCAAAGTATGGATTATAATAGAGGCCTGTCGGCTGGATCAGCGTGCCGACCGTCTCGTCCTTTTCGAACTCGAGGTAATTGACGTTGAGACCGTCTTCACCGGGCTTCGTCTTGATTTTCTCAGAGTCCGGATACCCGGTCAGCAGCGAGTAGATATAAGAGGCACCGTCGCCTTCATTGCCGTGACCACGCGCTTTGGTGATAACGGAAAGATCCGGCGGCATCGCCCCGCCATTGGCCGCCATGGCGGCCTGGTCGTTCGGATATGGGCTGCGGAACGCATCGGACGGGCGCGCCGGGCGGTAGACCGGGTCGCCATTTTCATCCGGATTTGGATCCAGAATCTCGAACTCGGCAGCGATCGCTTTAACCAACGGATTGTCGTTCGCATTCGGATAGTCCGAGCTATAGAACGGCCCGCCTTTTTCACCGAGGTTACGGTAAGACAGCAGCTTCATGCCGTGGCAGGAGGCACAAACTTCCTTGTAGACCTGGAAGCCGCGCTGAACGCTGTCCTCGTCGAGCTTACCCGCAGGGACCTTTGCGAACTTCCAGCCATCTTCCGGGGCATGCGCGTGCTTCGCGCCACCAGCGGCATGGGCTGTCAGGCCGAGAGCAAGCGCGCCAAGACCTAGGAGGAGAGGACGGAAGAGTTTCATATCCGTGATATCCTTATTCGGCAGGCGCCGCCGCCGGCGCGTCATGTCCAAGAATGGACTGGTGGATGGAATCTGGCTCGCCTTTTGGACGCTCTCTGAGACCCAGGATTGGCAGGATCAACAGGAAGTAGGCGAAATAGTAAGCCGTCATGATTTGCGACAGAGTCTTGAACGTAAAGGCCGGGGCCTTCTCGATCGCCATGGAGGCGACACCACCGCTGTCACGCTGTTCATCGCGGAACTGCGCAGCCGGGGCAAACTCCTCAAAGACGCGGCTACCTTCGAGACCCGCAGAATCCGTGTAATTGACGACCAGCTTGTCTTTACCCATCGCGATGACCGCATTGTCCGGGTTCGACGCGCCACACCAGCTGAGCAGCAAGCAGGCCACGACAAAGCCAAAGAAGAACTGTTTCGCAACCGGGCGATAGCGCATGGACTTCACTTTAGACGTGTCGAGCCAAGGCAGCAGGAACAGCACGGCAATCGAGCCGAACATGAAGATCACGCCGAGCAGTTTCGCATCGATCGGTCCAATGTTGAACGTAATCGCACGCAGGATGGCGTAGAACGGCAAGAGATACCATTCCGGCACAATGTGCGCTGGGGTCACCAGCGGGTTCGCTTCGATATAGTTGTCTGCGTGGCCAAGTACGTTTGGCGCGTAGAACACAAAAGCTGCAAAAATGATCAGGAACACGACAATCGCGAAACCGTCTTTCACCGTATAATATGGGTGGAATGGGATCGTGTCTTTTTCGACGTCCTGAACTTCTTTACCGGTTGGGTTATTGTTGCCCGGCACGTGCAGGGCCCAAATGTGTAGAATCACAACACCAGCAATCATAAACGGCAGCAAATAGTGCAGTGAGAAGAAGCGTTGCAGCGTCTGGTTGCCCACAGAAGGGCCGCCCATGAGCCAGCTTTGGATGCCTTCACCGACCAGCGGAATGGCGCCGAACAGGTTGATGATAACGTTTGCGCCGTGCAGCGACATTTGTCCCCATGGCAGCATATAGCCAAGGAAAGCGGTTGCCATCATCAGAAGGAAGATCACACACCCTAGAAGCCACAAGACTTCGCGGGGCGCCTTGTAAGAGCCGTAATAGAGGCCGCGGAACATGTGAACATAGACGGCGAGGAAGAACATCGACGCGCCGACCATGTGAATGTTTCGGATTAGCCAGCCAAATGGCACATCCCGCATGATCCGCTCAACCGAGCCAAAGGCCTGATCGACGGTTGCAGTATAGTGCATGGCCAAAACCACGCCGGTAATGATTTGGATCACCAAACAGACGGCGAGGATGCCGCCGAACGTATACCAATAGTTCAGGTTCTTTGGTGTTGGAAAATCGACAAAGCTGTCATGCGCAAGGCGGATAATCGGCAGGCGATCATCAAGCCATTTTTCGATGCCGGTATTCGGCTTATAGGTGGACTCGTGTCCGCTCATCGGTCTCTTGTCCTTCCTTTAGAGTGAAATCTTGACCAGAGCAGGTGTCACCCACTCATAATCGGGAACCGGCAGGTTCTTCGGGGCAGGACCTTTGCGGATCCGGCCAGACGTGTCGTAGTGTGACCCGTGGCACGGGCAGTACCAGCCGCCATAGTCACCAACATTGCCTTGTGCAGGCCCAACCGGCACACAGCCAAGGTGCGTACACGCCCCGGAGGTTACCAGGATTGCCGGATTGAAAGTACCGTCTGGCAGTGCAACGAGGCGTTCCTCATCGGTCTGCGGGTCTGGCATTTTCGTCGCGTCCGTATTCACCGCCGCAGCGATTTCTTCCGGTGTGCGATGGCGTAGGAAGAAAGGCTTACCGCCGATCAGCACGCGAATTTCGCCCCCTTGCGGGATTTTCGAAATGTCGACTTCAAGGCTAGAAGCCGCCTTGGTGTCGCCCGCCGCGTTCATTTGGTCCACAAGCGGGTAGGCCACCAGGCCAGCCCCACCGACTGTCGCGGAAATTGCGGCAATATGGATGAAATCCCGGCGTTCTTCATCAACCTGTTCCGGGGCCGTCGTATCTGATGCGCTCACGTCTTCAATTCCTTCGGCATAACTTTGTAGCCTAAATACACAGATTGGGGAAAAGCATCATTGCGGCGCAGCGCCGCAAGCCTCCCCGTCTAACCTCGCCCGCCTAGCCTGCCTCGCGGATGATTTCAAGCTGCAGCCGCTGCTAGACGTGCGACACAATTTCCACCCCCGATACGGACATTTACCGATACTGTCGCCGCTAATGGCTATTTAGCGCTGGCGCTCGCTCAATTACAGGACCCGTCATGACCGAAATCGAGACACAGAAACAACGCGCCTCTGAATGGTTCAAATCCCTTCAGGGCGACATCATCGCCCGGTTTGAAGCCCTGGAAGATGAAGCAGACCGCCCGCTCTATTCAGGCGCGGCAGGCCGGTTTGAGAAAACCGAATGGAGCCGAGGAGACGGCACCGAAGATCTGGGCGGCGGACGTATGGCGATCATGCGCGGCAAGTTCTTCGAGAAAGTCGGCGTCCACTTTTCTGAAGTCTATGGTGAATTCTCTGAAGCCTTTCGGGCGCAAATTCCGGGCGCGGATCAGTCCGATGGCCGATTCTGGGCCTGCGGTGTTTCTTTGATCGCGCATTTGCATAATCCACGTGTCCCCGCGGTGCACATGAACACAAGAATGCTGGTCACGTCCGAAAGCTGGTTTGGCGGCGGCGGAGATCTGACCCCCCTGCTCGACTTTCAACGCCGCGACGACTTCCCGGACACACTGGACTTTCATGCCGCGATGCAAGCCGCCTGCGATCCTTATGACAAAAGCTGGTATCCTGACTTCAAACAGCGCTGCGACGAGTATTTCCATCTTGCTCACCGCGACGAACCACGCGGCACCGGCGGGATTTTTTATGATCGGCACAATACCGGCGACTGGGAACGCGACTTCGCTTTCACACAAGACGTCGGCAAGCAATTTGCCGAAATTTATCCAAAACTCGCCCGCCGCCGGATGAATGAAGGCTGGACCGAGGCAGAGCGCGATGAACAATTGATCCGGCGCGGGCGTTATGTCGAATTCAACCTGCTCTATGACCGCGGAACGACCTTTGGCCTTAAGACTGGCGGCAATGTCACGAGCATTCTCTCCTCCATGCCGCCTGTGGTGAAATGGCCGTAAGGCCGGTGACGAATCTCCAGTGACCTGATACGGCTCCTACATGGAGGATCACAAACCGGCTGCGATGATCACGTTTGTGATCGCGACTGTAACCGCTGCGACAGCGGGGCTGGGTGCGGTTGTATCCAGCAAGGCCGTCGAGATCTGGTACATCGCGCTCGACAAACCGGAACTAACACCCCCGGGCTATGTGTTCTCAATTGTCTGGCCGATCCTGTTCACTCTGATGGCCTTTGCCGCGATCCTGGTTCGGGTGAAGGCTGGTAGCTTTTCCGCCTGTTCCGGGGCATTGGGCCTCTATTTCTTCCAGCTAGCTTTCAATCTCGCCTGGAGCTGGATGTTCTTCGGGTTCAAAGAAGTCATGCTGGCCATGATCATTCTGGTCGTGCTGTGGATTCTGATCCTGGCGACCATGCGGGCTTTCTGGAAGCACTCCGCTACAGCCGCCATCCTGATGATACCCTATCTCGTTTGGGTCAGTTTCGCCGGGTACCTGAACGGCTCAATCCTGCTCCTTAACTAGCAGCGGCAGCAAGGCCGCACGTTCCAGGTAAAAGTCGCTTTCAACCCAGACCTTGGCCACCCGGTTCAGCGCCTCGCCGATTGCACGTCCCTCCAGTCCAGCCGCCAACGCGTCATCGCCCGTAATCGGAAACTCCGGTTCGCGCCATGACCGCACTGCCGCCAGAAGATCGCGCACATCGGCGCCGGCCAGCAAGGCTCGGTCGACCACGGCCTGCTTGCCATGCCAAAACAATGTGGCGCGCAGCTCTTTGGATTTCATACCAACTGGCTCTGGAAGATTATCCGCCGCCCAAACCGTCAGGCGCTCAGCTTCCTGATTCGACAGGCGCAATGCCTTCTGGGTCTGATGCACGGCATGCGCCGACCGCGGCAACAGCGCCATCAGACGCAGCATTGGGTCGGGCTGCACGCGGGTCAATTGCTCGGTCAGCTCCAGATCGTGAAGCCCTTCAACGCCGCGATGCTCAGGCAGAACGACATCCAGGACGGCGCTCTCTGCCATCGCTTCGACCGCTACACGCGGGCTCGGCGCGCTCAGCAGCTTTTTGAGCTCTTTCCAGATCCGCTCGCGGGCAATCTTTTCCAGGCCACCCCGCTGCCGCGCGCACGCGGCGAGCCCGTCCATATCCATCTCCGCGCCGTACCAGGCATTAAACCGGAAGAAGCGCAGGATCCGCAAATAGTCTTCACGCAGACGCTCATTCGCATCACCAATGAAGATGACACGGCCTTCCTCAGCATCGTCATAACCCCCGCCGACCGGATCAAACACTTTGCCATCGGGGCTGGCATAGAGCGCGTTCAGGCGAAAATCGCGGCGCTGTGCATCCTCCGCCCAGTCTTCCGTGAAAGCGACGACGGCGCGGCGACCATCGGTCTCTACATCGTGGCGGAGGCTGGTAATCTCGAAGGGTTGCCCGTCGACGATTGCGGTGATCGTGCCATGCTCTATCCCGGTGGGAATGGCGCGGATTTCAGCGGCTTCAAGCGCCGCAAGCGTTTGCTCAGGTGTCAGTTGCGTCGCGATATCGATATCATCGACATCCCGCCCCATGATCGTGTTGCGCACACAGCCGCCTACGAACCGCGCGCAATCCGCACGCGACGCCAGCAATGCCGCGATCACTTGCTTTGTGTCGTCAGCGTCTAGCCACTCAGCGTTCAGGGTCTTCAAGGGTCTCAGCCGTATCTTCGTCGATTTCGATGCGGTCCCCGTCAAAGTTGCGACGCTCACCGACGCCATCGGCTCGCCCACCAGGGTCTTCTGTTTTCGGCACACCGATCGATCCGAGGTCTTTCTCACACGGATAACGCTCACCCGGAACGACGACGCCATCGACAATCTGCGTTGGGCGATAACACTCCTCGCGACCCCCGCGGTCCAGGAAGATAAAGATCAGCCAGGACCCGACAGCCAGGCCCAGCCCGACACCGAACAGCAACCGGATCGGCCAGGGCTTGCGCCCGTCCTGCTCAGCTTCTGCAATCGCGATCCGATACACCCCAAACAGGATGAATGGCAGCAGAAACAGTACCAACTGGAATAGAATACGTGCGCCCAAACCTCTTGCTCCTCAGGTCTCGTACAGATTTGCGTATAGATCACGAATGATGCCAGCCGTCACACCCCAGATCCGAAAGCCCTGCCAGGGCATTTCAACATAGCGCCGATGCTTGCCTTTCCAATAGGCCTGCCCAGTTTGGTGATTGGTCGTATTAAACAGAAAATCGAGCGGCGCCTCAAATACATCCGCAACTTCGGTCGGATCGGGCCGCGCCTGGAAATCAGGTGGCAACACGCCGATCACGGGCGTGATTCGAAACGCAGTTCCGGTGACATAAGGCGCCGAGCGGGCGATCAGCTCGACTGTATCGGGGATCACCCCCACTTCTTCTTCGGCTTCGCGCAGTGCCGCAGCCACCTCGTCGGCATCGCCCTGATCGACTTTGCCGCCTGGAAACGCCACCTGCCCGGGGTGCGACGCCATTGTATCCGGTCTCTGGGTGAGCAGCGCCGTTGGCCCTTCCGGACGCGGGATTACGGGAATGAGGACGGCCGCCGCGCGGATCGATGTCAGGCTCTCGCGGTCAACCAGATCCAGATCGCCGACTTCTGCCATGCTCGACGTGCCCGAGATCGGGTCCAGGCGGTCGCTTGCCCGCGTCAGAAAGTCGTCCAGTGTCGTGAAACTCATCAGGCTGCTGGTCCCAACTCAAAAAACTGCTCTTGCGACCAGACGCCGAGCTGTTCGGCAGAGCCTTCATAGGCTTCGGCCATTTCTGCAAGCTCGTAAAAGACTGGCCTGGACAGCTTGGCTTCAAGCCCGTCACGTACGAGGACGTACGGGCTCGGCTCCAGTGTTTCCGGATCGGTCTCAACGCGAATAGGATTCTCGCCGTCAGCAAGCACGACGTCTCCGAGATTGGTCGTAAAGGCCAGTCCCTGCGCGCGTCCAGGTTCGCCAACCCGGTCAACGCGCACCGCTATGAAGGGCGCGTCCTCGACATGAACGATGACTTTCTCATACGGCGTGACCAGATAGATCTGCCCGTCCGGATCCTTGCGCAAAATACGAGAAAACAGTTTGACCAGGCGCTCCCGCTTGATTCGGCTGCCCTCATGCCACCAGCTGCCATCAGCGCGGATTTCCATCTGAATGTCGGCCGAGCGCTCAGGAGTCCACAGGTGAACCGGCGGCAGCGGTCCATCGATTCCGTCCGGCGCGATCGCGGCCAGAACCTCATCGAGTGAGATCACTGAATTTCCATCTGTTTTCATGTGGCACTCCGCCTTGTTCTCGCCTAGACCTAGTGCGACTGATGTAGATAGTGAAGATGGAGAGCTCATGGCAGCCGATAATCCGGCCATTGTGGCGGAGGCGGAGGCCGCCGGTGAAACCCTTGCAAACGTGAAGTCCGAGATCGGCAAAGCCGTGTTCGGACAAGAACGCGTGATCGAACTCGCGCTGTCGGCCATCCTTGCTGGAGGGCACGCTTTGTTGATCGGGGCACCCGGGCTCGCGAAGACGCGCCTGGTGGAAGCGATTGGCACTGCGCTCGGCCTGAACAATGCCCGCATCCAGTTCACGCCAGACCTGATGCCCGGCGATATTCTCGGCTCAGAAGTTTTGGATGAAGGCGCAGATGGCAGCCGGGCCTTTCGCTTTATCAAGGGCCCGATCTTTACCTCGCTCTTGATGGCCGATGAAATCAACCGCGCCTCGCCGCGCACCCAATCTGCGCTTCTACAAGCGATGCAGGAAAAACACGTCACCGTGGCGGGTGTCCGTTACGATCTGCCTGCCCCTTTCCATGTGCTCGCCACCCAAAACCCGATTGAGCAAGAAGGCACCTATCCGCTGCCCGAAGCCCAGCTTGACCGGTTTTTGCTGAAAGTGGACGTGACTTATCCAGATCTCGACACCGAGCGAAAAATCCTGATTGAAACGACCGGTAGCGGTGAGCAAACCGTTGAAACAGCCCTGTCGGCTGAAACGCTGATTGGGCTGCAAGCCCTGGTTCGCAAGATGCCCGTCGGGGAAAGCGTTCTGAATGCGATCCTTGCCCTCGTCCGGGACGCCCGTCCCGAGCAAAGCGAAGATGACCGCGTCCGCCGTTTCGTCGATTGGGGCCCAAGCCCGCGCGCGGGACAAGCGCTGATGCTCGCTTGCCGCGCCCGCGCCTTGCTCCGTGGCCGCCTCGCGCCAAGCCTAGAAGATGTTGAAGCCTTGGCCGAACCGTGTCTCGCCCACCGGATGGGCATGCGGTATGACCCAACCGGCGAAGCGCCCGGACTGAACAAGCTCATCGATGAGCTTGTTCGAAAGGCGGCCTAGCCCGGAGGCAAATGACCGCGTGATTTCTCTCACCACGCTCCGTGCTGAAGCTGAAGCGCTGGCTCGCCAGTTGCCGGATGTCTCGCTGCAGGCCGCCGCGGCTGACCTGGTGCATCCGGGCGCAGCGGGTCGCAAACGCGCGGGCTCAGGCGAGCAGTTCTGGCAATATAGACGTTACGCTCAGACCGATGCCGCCGACCGCATTGACTGGCGGCGCAGCGCCCGGGGCGACGAGTTCTTCGTCCGCGAGACCGAGCTGGAAACCGCGCGAACGATCCTGTTCTGGAATGATCCGCATGCCGGGTTCGACTGGGCCGGAGATCCTGGACGCGAAACCAAGGCAGACCGAGCTCGCACCATCATGCTCGCGCTGGGCATCACGCTGGCCAAGGATGGCGAGAGGATCGGCATGATTGCAGGCAGCCGCGCGCCAAGCCTCGGCAAATCGGCTCCTGACAAGCTGGCGGAAGATTTCGTCGCGACGCAAAGCGGCGATCTCGCGCCGCCTCGATCTCAAGCCCTTGCGGTTATTGCGAGCGATTTCTATGACGGCGTCGATGCCTGGCGAGCGCGCCTTGCGCCCCTGGCGAGCACCTGTCGCAGCGGCGTTTTGCTGGCCGTCAGCGACCCGATCGAACATGAGTTTCCTTTTGTCGGCCGGACCCGGTTCAGCCGTCCTGGAACGGCGCTGGACCGCTTGTTCGGGCGCGCAGAGACGGTGCGAGATACGTATCTTGAGAAGCTCGCCGCGCATGAAGATCAGCTTCAAAAACTCGCGGTGAGCATGGGATGGACCCTGGTGCGCCATCGCACAGACCAGACCGCCTTGCGCGGCGCGGCGGCGCTATTTGCTGCCCTTGAAATGTTGGGAGGCAAGGCATGACGCTTGGGCCCTTCCTGTTCATGGCACCTCTCACCTTATTGGGTCTGATCGCGCTCCCGGTCATCTGGTACATTCTGCGAGCGACGCCGCCGACGCCTAAACAAGAACAACTCCCCAGCCTTCGATTGCTCGAAGGCGTTGATCCGAGAGAAGAAACCCCGGCGCGCACCCCATGGTGGGTGCTGCTGCTACGCCTCGGCGCGGCCGCGCTGGCGATCCTCGGGCTCGCCATGCCGATTTATGCGCCGGGTGCGCAGAGCGGCGACGACGCGAGCGGGCCTGTTTTAGTCATTGTGGATGATGGCTGGACCAGCGCTGCACGGTGGGGAGAGATACGCTCTGCCGCGCTCTCTGCGATGGATGGTGAGTCCCGCGACACCGCCGCCCACATTTTGCTCACAGCTCCAAGGGCCATCGAAGCAGATCCTGCCGAGCGGCTTGATCGCGTCGCGTTCGAAGCCCGTATAAGATCACTGGAACCTCAGGCCTGGGGCATCGACCGCGCGGCTGCACTGGAGCGCCTGGACGAGAGCCGGTTACAGCCCGGCCGCATTCTCTGGCTGACCGACGGGCTCGACCCAGAAAGCGCGGGTCCATTTGCGCAGGCGCTGATCCAGAAGGCCCCGCTGAGCATCTATGCTGCGCGGACCCGCGGGCCAGTGGCCGTGACGCGGCTCAGCTCAGATGCAACTGGCGTCCAGCTCACTGCCGTCCGCGCGGGCAGTTCCGACCCGTCCACGCACTTCATGTCCGCGCTGACGTTGGACGGCGCGGCGCTGGCAACGACGGACCTGGTGTTTGAAACCGGGCAGGACGCGGCGACCGCGAGCTTTTCACTTCCCCCCGCAGCTCTATCGCGGATCGCCCGTTTCCAGGTCACAGGGTCGGCGACACCGGGCACGGTCTGGCTATGGGACAGCGCCGACCGCACGAGACGGGTGGGCCTCGCCAGCGGCGACAGCACCGCGCAGCCGCTGCTCTCGGATATCCATTATGTCCGCAAAGCGCTCGAGCCGTTCGCGACGATCTCTGAAGGCGAGCTGATCGATCTGATCGACGAAAACCCTGACGCGATCATCCTGACCGATATTGGCCAGATCGACGGCGTGACAGCAACCGCGCTCACCGATTGGATTGAAGATGGCGGTGCGCTCATCCGGTTTGCCGGACCGCGCATGGCCGGTCCGCAAGCTGGCGAGACCGGCGATCCACTCGTTCCGGCGCCGCTGCGCCGCTCATCGCGCGCAATTGGCGGGACCCTCACTTGGGAAGATCCGCAGCCGCTCGGCGCATTTCCGGATGCATCGCCTTTTGCAGGCCTCACGCCGCCCGGCGACATTCGCGTTCGCCAGCAAGTTCTGGCTCGGCCAGGTCCGGAACTGGCACGGCGGACGTGGGCGCGTCTCGCAGATGGCAGCCCGCTCGTCACCGCTGATCGTCGCGGTGAGGGCACGCTCGTCTTGTTCCACGTAACGGCGGGGCCGGACTGGTCTGACCTGCCCTATGCTGGAGTATTCGTGGATATGCTGCGCCGGTCCATAGCCGCCGGTCGCGGTGAAGCGATCAGTGACGAGGAAGGCCTTTACTCTCCCAGCCTCACGCTCAACGGGGCCGGACAATTGACGCAGCCCAGCGCCGGAGCGACACCGCTTCGCGCCAGCGATTTTGGTGTGGTCGCACCGTCCGAAGAGCATCCGCCTGGCCTCTATCAGGGCCCGGCTGGCACGCGGGCATTGAACGTCGCATCAGAGTATCGCGCGATCCCGGTCACCAATTGGCCCGCCGCCGCAACCTTGCTTGGGGACACGGATGCCCGCACGTTCCGATTGGGCGGACTGTTGCTGTCGGCGGCGCTCATTCTGCTTTGCATCGACCTGATTGTCGCCCTGGCGCTGGCCGGACGCTTGCCCGCTCTGCGACGAGGTGCGGCTGTGATTGCAATCACACTCATTGGAGGCACGCTTATGCTGCCGGGTGAGAGTTTGGCGCAGTTCAGCACATTCGAAGATGAAGCCAATCTCGACAAGGAAACCGCCGCCGCGCTCGACATGCGGTTTGCTTATATCGAGACCGGCGATGAACGCACCGACCGCGCCACCAAGGCAGGCCTGGACGGCCTGCGCAACGTGCTCTTCCGCCGGTCCAGTGTTGAACCCGCCGAACCACATTCAGTCGATCTCGAGACTGACGCACTCGACGTTTATCCTGTTCTGTTCCTGGCGCTGCCAGATACACCGGAGCCGTTCAGCGAAGCCGCTGTCGCGCGGTTGAATGCCTATATGCGCAATGGCGGCGCCTTGTTCATCGACACACGGCGCGGCGGAAACGTCGGCGCGGGGAATAGTTTCGAGGGGCTCGAAACAGTGCTTGCCGGTCTCGACACGCCGCCGCTCGCGCCGGTGCCGGAAGACCATGTACTGACCCGGTCCTATTATCTGCTGCAGTCCTTTCCTGGCCGCTACTCCAACCGCAATCTCTGGATTGAGGCGACGGGCGCAGCCGACAAGACTGAGCGTCGCGGCGATGGCGTCAGCCGCCTTTTTGTGGGTGATGCCGATTATCTGGCGGCCTGGGCCGTCGATGATCGCGGGCGTCCGATTTACTCCGTTGATGGCGGCGATCTGGAGCGCGAAATGTCGATCCGGTTTGGCATCAACCTGATCATGTACATCCTGACCGGAAATTACAAAGAAGATCAGGTTCACATCCCGGCACTGCTCGAACGCTTGGGGGAAGATGACGGAGTCGGAGATTTCGATTCTGATCCGGATGGCCCGGACGGTGAGGTCATCCCATGATGGAAGTCTCCCGCCTGTCCTTTGATCCGCTGGTGAGCTGGCCGTTTTTCTGGGGACTGGTTGTCTTAACCGTGCTCGCGCTGGCGATTTACACATTTGCCTTTCGACGGGCCTGGCTGACGCGCAGCCTCGCCGCAGCTCTGGGGCTGCTGGCACTCTCCAATCCGGCCATTGTCGAAGAAGAACGCGAACTCTTGCCGTCTGTCGCTGCGATTGTCGTCGATCGCTCAGACAGTATGCGGTTCGGGGCGCGAACAGAGATTGCGAGTGAAGTCTACGATGCCCTGCGCACGGAGCTCGAGGCCAATCCTTCCATCGATCTGCGCGTTGTCGAAACCGAAACAGAAGGCGATGGCACGCGGCTGATGGGCGCGCTGGAAGGCCTGATGGCGGATGTCCCGCGTGACCGCATTGCCGGTGCGATCCTGATCACCGACGGTCAGATCCACGACATGCCGGAGAATCTTTCGCGGATCCGTGACCTCGGTCCCGTCCATGGTCTGATCACCGGAGATCCAGATGCCAGCGATCGGCGAATTACACTCGTTCAGGCCCCGAACTTTGACATTGTCGGTGACGAGGCAGAATTCATAGTCCGCGTCGACGACCCTGAAGGCGGCACGGTTCCTGTCACCTATGCGATTAATGGCGGACGCAATGAGAGCGCCTTTATTGAAGCGGGCGAAGACACCAGCCTGTTCATCGAGGTGGAGCGTCGCGGCGACAATATCGTCGTGTTTGAAACGCCGGAAGGGACGCAGGAGCTAACGCTCGCAAACAATCGAACGGCGGCGACGATTTCGGGAGTTCGCGATGGTCTGCGCGTCCTGCTGGTGACTGGGCGTCCGAACGCCTCAGGGCGGGTCTGGCGCGATTTGCTGAAGTCAGATCCATCTGTAGATCTCGTCCACTTCACCATCCTGCGCCCGCCTTACAAGCAGGACATCACGCCGCTCGAGGAAATGGCTCTGATCGCGTTTCCGACCGAAGAATTGTTCGAAGACAAGCTGGATGGCTTCGATCTGATCATCTTCGATCAATATGAACGGCGCGGCGTGATCACGATGGGATATCTCGCCGATGTCGCGCGCTATGTCGACGAAGGCGGCGCTTTGCTGGTGGTCGCAGGCGAGAGCTTTGCCGGGCCCGCCAGTCTCGCCCGCACCCCGCTTGCGCAGATCTTACCCGCATTACCGACCGGCGAGATTGTCACCCGCGATATTGTCCCGGAACTCTCCGAAGAAGGCATGCGTCACACGATTACAGAAGATTTTACCGGGCGAACCTGGGGCAAGTGGCTGCGGTTCATCGAGGCGTTTGACGAGACCGGCGACGTCCTGATGCGCACACCAACAGGTGAACCACTGCTCGCAGTCGACCGGGTCGGTGACGGACGGGTGGCACAGCTCCTGTCTGATCAGATCTGGCTCTGGGCGCGCGGCTATGATGGCGGCGGCCCGTTTGCGGACCTGATCCGCCGAACCGTGCACTGGCTGATGAAAGAACCTGAGCTCGATGAGCGTCAGCTGCAATTGATTACACAAGGCGACACGGTGCGCGCCAATCTTCGGACGCTGGCCGACCGCGCCGCGCCGCTGGTTATCGAAACACCGGATGGCAGCTTCCTCGAGCCAAGCTGGCGCGAAGAAGGACCGGGCAGCTATAGCGCAGAAGTCCCCGTCGATCAGCTCGGTCTGTATCGGGCGCAATCGGGCGGCCTTGAAGCCGTCGCCCTCAATGGGCCGGCAAATCCGCGTGAGTTTGCGGCGCTCGAAGCCACAGGCGAAGTGCTTCGTCCGCTCAGCGGAAGCTCTGGCGGCGGGATCTACTCGATCGCTCGCACGGGTCAGGTGCCCGATGTTCGGATGGTCGGTCGGCGCTCAGACGCCAGCGGCGGCAATTGGATCGGATTACGGGAACGCGGGGCATTTGCTGTGCGCAGCTCGACCAGCCTGCCCCTTTTGCCAGGGCTGCTGGCCATCGGCCTTATCTTGCTGGCGCTGCTCGCCGCGTGGCGACGCGAAGGGCGCTAAAAAGCGCGAATTGCCCCGGACAGATCATCCGCGCTGCGGCTTAAATCGCGGACCATGACGCGTGACATGTCCTGCGGCCCCGGAAAGCTGAACCGATCCGGTGCCACCAAAGTGAAGCCAAGCTCGCCGAAATAGATCGGGGATCCGATGATCACCGCCGCCCCGCACCCGGCCTTGGTAGAGGCCTCCAGCGCTTCTCCGGTGACAGAGAGCCCGAGACGCTGGCCTTGAAAGCCCGGATCCACGGCGACTGGGCCTACGAAGACGGCCGGCACGCGCGTCTCACCCACGACGATTGGCCAGATCCGGCAGACGCCGATGACCGCACCATCCGACACCGCAACGCGCGTTAGGTCCGGGCGCGATTGATTGCCCTCGCGCAATCTTTCAGCGGTCTTGGCAAAGTGGCCAGGCCCAAATGTGCGATCATACAAAGCTTCGATGGCTTCGGCGTGTTGGTCGGGGATTTCTGCAACAATTTCGATCATGGCGCGCGGTGTTTAACCGTTCGCTCTCAAAACGCAACGCGAAACTTAGTAGGACCAAACGCGGAGTTGATTTTTGACGGCCTCGATGAAGGCCAGCGGCTGATCTAGCATGACATGATGTTGGGCATCCGGGATCGAGACCATGTCCATATTGTCCCGCAAGCCGCGCATGTAGTCCCAGATCCGGTCAGAGACGAGGACCGAGTCAGCGCCCCTCATCATTGACACGCGGCAGGTTATTCCCGCGAGCAGGTTGGTCGACATCTTGTCGAATTCGAACTTCACGAACACGCCCGGATCAAACTTCCAGGTCCAACCGGTTTGCCCGGCCTCGTTCTGAACTTCTTTGAGGCTGTGGCGGGCGATATAGTCGACGATATAGTGGTTTTCGCACGGCTGAGCCGGTGCCAGTCGAAAGCGGGCGAGCGCGGCTTCGAGCGAGGCATAGACCCGGTTACGTGTCGATCGAACGGGTGGCCCGGACCATTCATCCTCCGGTGGGCGAATACCGCTATCGACGATCATCACGCCGGCAAACTTGTCCGAATGCTTGGAGGCGGTGTTCATGGTGATGAAGCCACCGAATGAGTGTGCGACGATCACCGGTTTGCGCCCGCCCTCAAACAGTCCCGCATGTTCACAGACCGCGATTTGCTCTTCGCTGAAGCGGTCGAAATTATAGCTGTCGCGCCAACTGCTTTCGCCCATGCCCGAGAAAGACATGGAAATGACCCGGTAGGAGGTCGCAAAAGACGGCGCGATGAAGTCATACCAGTGCGCATGTGCGCCATTACCGTGGCAGAGCAGCAGGCCAGGCAAGCTCGGGTCACCATAGGCCTGGTAGCGAATCCGGATCCCATCCAGTTCGACAAAATGTTCTTCATATGGCGTGGCAACCGCCTCTTCGAACCAGGATGGCGCGTCTGGTTTGGCGCCTTTATACCTGGCCAGCAGGTTTGCCTCTTGCGGGCTTAATTCTTTGATATCGTCGGCCACAGGTTAAACTCGCTTTTCAATAATCTTGAAGATCCCGGTTCCGGTCATCAGCGTCTTCTCGCCGCACCAGATCCGGCCTTCGACTGTGTAAATATTGTCGATGATGGACAGGACTTCGCCGCGCCCCTCGACCCAGGAGCCATGTTTCGCTCCAGAGAGAAAATCGCAGACCAGGCGGATGGTGACCCACCAGGTGTCTTCGTCTTTTTCAACCGCTGCGCCCCAGGCCATGTCGGCGAACGTCATGACCATTCCGCCATGCGCATTCATCATGCCATTGGTGTGATGCTCACCGACGCGGAACGCTCGGGTCAGACCGTTCTCGTCGCGCTTTTCAAATAGCGGCCCGACCTGACGCCCAAAACCGCGATGCCATGGCAGCGGCTGATAGCCCGCTGGCACGTCATAGATCTGTTCCCGGGTTAAATCGTCACTCATGTCGCCCGACATGGCCGGTCTCACGCCCTCAGGCAACCCCTCACGCTGGGGGATTTGCGGCGAGCCATTGCAACACCAGGACATCCGCGTTCGCCACCGCATGCGCGACAATCGGAACACTTACGGTGCCGCTGACAAGGCGCAGGATCGCGAACCCAGCCCCGCTGAGAAAGACCACGAGCATGGCCGCTGGCGAGTACTGCATGTGAATCAGTGCGAAAGCTGCACTGGAAAGGATGATCGCCGCCACCGGACCGATATCGCGCGAGATCAAAGCGCCGAGCGCGACGCCCCGGAACGTAACTTCCTCGACCACCGGTGCCATGACCACTGCCATGAAGACATAAGCCAGTGTCCAGTTATGCGGGGCGAAGATGTCAGTATTGAAGCTCTCCCGGTACCGCCATTCGCCTTCGGGCATCAGGCTGCCGACGACGAAGCTCGGCAACAGGATCAGCGCCGGACCGAGCATGATCCCCACCACCAGCCAGCGCATATCGACGCGAATACGACCAGCAAATGGGCTCGCTCCGATCCAGTTGCTCCAATAACTGAGGAGCGCGAACCAGACGAACATGACCACACAATTGACCCGCCACAGGAACTGATACGCCTTTATCTCAGCCTCGGTTCCTGTTTCGAACGGTGTCAGAAACATCGCTGCGATTAAGCCAGAGCTTTGCAGGAAAAGGACCGGCGCAAAGATGACCCAGAAGAGCGCCACCAGCGGATCCCGCCCGAGCGCCAAGGGGGTTCGGTAGGATTCGCTCACGCGAACCCTCGGATGAGAAGTTCGCCGCTCAGGGGCGGGGTCAGGCCATAGATAGACATTGCGCTCGCACTCGATAAACACTCCCCTCTCAACCGTGGATAAACATCATGAGACAGACCGCAATCGGAAAAACACAAGTCGAGGTTGGGGCCATCGCGTACGGATGCTGGCGCTTTGCCGAATCCTCCGTGGAGGATGCCGATACGAAGATTCGCACCGCTCTGGATGCCGGGATGGCCCTGATCGACACGGCCGACATTTACGGGTTTGGGGAACCGCGCGGCTTTGGCGGCGCAGAAGCGGTTCTGGGCGATGTATTGGCGCGCGATCCGGCGCTTCGCTCACGCATGATCCTGGCGACCAAAGGCGGCATCATACCGCCGCGCCCTTACGATAGCAGCTATGACTATCTGACCGCGGCAATGGATGCCTCGCTTACCCGTTTGAAGACGGACAGCGTCGACCTCTACCAGATCCACCGCCCGGACCTGACCGCCCCCGTCGAAGAAACGGCGCGGGCCTTGAACGATATGGTGAGTTCCGGAAAAGCGCGCTTCATAGGGGTGTCGAACTATACCGTTCCGCAGACCCGCGCATTGCAGGCACATCTGGATGCGCCGCTTGTCTCAACCCAACCAGAATTCTCGGCGCTGCATCAGGACCCAATCGTAGACGGAACGCTTGATTGGTGCAGCGAAACCGGCGCGACAGCGCTGGCCTGGTCGCCGCTCGCAGGCGGCGATATCCCGCGCCTGAGCTCAGGTCATCCGCGCGGCGCTGACGTGATCGCTTGCCTGCAAAAGATCGCAGAAGCCCATAATGCAAGCGTCTCCAATATCGCCCTCGCGTTCACGCTGAAGCATCAGGCGAAAATTATCCCGATTATTGGAACGCAAAATCTGGCGAGAATCATGGACTCCGCCAAGGCGGCCGAGATCGATCTCTCGGCCCGCGACTTCTACGATATCGTTGAAGCGTATCGCGGCGAAGCGATGCCGTAACGCTGCCGGGGTGTCTGCCTGTTAGCTAACGTCTTGCGGGCGCTGCGCGACCAGATCGTCAGTCATGCTTTCGATCTTGTTGATCAACGCATCTACAGAACCATTATTCTGATCCAGGATGGACAGGAATTGCGCCTGTTGCTCAATCGCCAGCCAGATCAGATTTCCGTCCGCGTTCAGGGCGACATCGACGACCTGATATTTTCCGCCGCGATTAAGGACACGCCAGCGAACCTCAAGTTCCTGACCATCGGCGCGGACAATTTCCGTATCGACGATTGAATCGCGCGAATTTCGGTCGGTAGAACCGGTGACTTTCACGTCACGGCCGCGATATTCGTGGAAATAGAACTCATAAACGGCAAGCGCATAGGAGCGGAATGTCGTCAAATAGGCGTCCATTTCCTCTGGCGTGAACCGTTTCGAGTACTTGCCGATCACAAATTTCGCCACGGCGTCGAGATTTGTGAACTCATCCATGTAATTCTGGAACTTGGCACGGCGTTCACCGCCATCCAGGCCTGGCTCATTCAGCGAAGCCAGCACGTCATTGGCATTGGTCCGCACATATTCTTCAGTTTGTGTATCCGCGAACGCTGGCAAGGCTGCAAAGGCCAACATAGCGGCGGAGAGGATCCACTTCTTGGAGGTCATGATCTTATTCCTGTGACTCGAACTCTTCTTCATCGCCGAAATCATAATCATCGAAATCAGGCAAATCTTTGAACGGGTCTTCTTGCTCTCGGCCATCGCGGATCGCGGCGGCTCTTTGTTGTGTATAAGTACGTCTCAAAGCGATATAGGGTTCAGGCTGGTCGCGGAGCACGTCAAACTGCTCAATCAGGCTCTCGCGCGCTGAAATCACGCCGACCACGCCGGTCGCGACGCGGAACTCTGTGTCGCCTTCAAACTCCGCATAATTCAATGGGTTAAAGGCCGCATCGACCCCGCGACCACTCAGGTCCCGAAGATTGGTTGGTCCCATCAATGGAAGCATTAGGTACGGACCATCTGATACTCCCCAGACGCCGAGCGTCTGGCCGAAATCTTCTCGATGTTCCGGTATTTCGACCCGTGTCGCCAGATCGAAAATTCCCGCTATGCCGATGGTCGAATTCAGCACAAAGCGCGCGGCTGTATCGACTGCGGCGACGGGTTTGCCCTGCAGAATCGTGTTCGCAAACACCACCGGCTGATTGAGATTGGTCAGGAAGTTCGACACGCCATCGCGCACCGGCTCGTTCGTCACGGCCCGGTAGCCCTTGGCGGTCGGTTCGAGAATGGCCTTGTCGACGCCTTCATTAAACGCGAATACGCCACGATTCCAGCCTTCGAGGGGGTCGTAAACGGCTGAGGAAGACGCGTCCTCGCCTGTGGTGGCACAGGCGGATAAAGCTACCATCGAGCCCGCCAAGACTAAGCCTAATCGCATATATATTCGTCCTTCTTCGCGCGAAGCGATATGTGGTGCTCTATGAGCTAAATCAAATAAACCTAACGTGAATATTCAGACAGACGTCGAATTTGTGGCACGCAGGCCACACGAGATCCTTTGGGATTCAGAAGAATTCAGCGCTTGCAAATCATATAAAAGATCGTTTATATGATTTATGGCATCCGATCCAGATCTTATCATAGACGCTCTGAAGGCAGCCGGCGAGCCCACCCGCTTGCGGATCCTTGCGCTGTTGCGGCGCGGCGATCTGGCGGTCGGAGAACTCGTTCAGATCCTGGATCAAAGCCAGCCGCGCCTGTCGCACCATTTGAAAACGCTGACCACCGCTGGTCTGGTAGAGCGACTGCCGGAAGGAGCCTGGGTTTTCTACCGTGCCCGGTCTAAAGACTGGGCCGGACGACTCTTGCAGGCGATTTTCGAAGAAATCGACACGGATGCCGCACCCTATGCAGAGGATCGCATCGCCCTGACAAAAGTCCGCCAGGCCCGCGCACAGTCCGCCGAAACGTACTTTTCCGAGATTGCCGACAGCTGGGATCAGTTGCGCGCGCTACATTATCCTGAAGCCGATATCGAGCGCGCCATCCTGCAAGAGGTTGAAGGCCAGACCTTTGATCGCGTTGTCGATCTCGGCACTGGGACTGGGCGGATGCTGACCTTGCTCGCCCCGCACGCCAAAGAGGCCGAAGGGCTCGATTTCTCACATCACATGTTGACCGTCGCGCGCGCCAATCTCAACCGCGCCGAGGTGAGAAACGCGCGAGTCAGGCAGGGCGATGTCACGCACACGCCGTTCGAAGATAGAAGCGCCGACCTCGTCATCGTGCATCAGGTTCTGCACTATCTGGAAAACCCTGAAGGCGTCATCGCCGAGGCCGCGCGCATTCTGCGACCGGGTGGCCGTCTGTTATTGGTCGATTTTGCCCCGCACGATCTGGAATTCCTGCGCGAGGCGCAAGGCCATCGCCGTCTGGGAATTCGCCAGGAAGACATGAGCGAATGGGCCGATACCGCCGGGCTCGCGCTGCAAGACCCCCTCACCTTTGATCCTCCCGCGTCGCTCGAGCAAGGCCTCAGTGTCTTGATCTGGACCGCGACGCGCCCCGCCAATCAACAAGAAGCCGCCGCATGAATACGCTTTCCGTCGCCGCCCAACAGGCCAGCCCTGCCCCGAACGTGTCGTTCGAATTCTTTCCGCCAAAGACGGACAAGATGGAAGCCAAGCTATGGGAATCCGTCGCCCGCCTTTCGCCCATGGCCCCCAAATTCGTTTCCGTAACTTATGGCGCGGGCGGCTCGACCCGCGACCGCACACAGAAGACGGTCGCCAAGATCGCTCAGGACACTCCACTCGCGCCAGCCGCTCACCTGACCTGTGTTGGCGCCACCAAGGAAGAAGTCCTGCAAGTCGCGACGGATTTCTGGAAGGCCGGCGTACGCCATCTGGTTGCCCTGCGCGGTGATCCACCAGAAGGCATGGGTGCAAGCTTTGAGCAGCACCCTGGCGGCTTCCGCGACAGTGTCGATCTGATCCAGGGCATTCGCGACTTTGACATCGCCCCCGGCGCGCGCTTCGAGATCAGCGTTTCCTGCTATCCTGAGCCGCATCCCGACAGCCAGGGCTGGGACCAGGACATTGCGTTCCTGAAGGCTAAACAGGATGCTGGTGCAGACCGCGCCATTACGCAATTCTTCTTTGAGCCGGATGTCTATTTGAACTTCCTCGAACGCGCCCGCGCCGGCGGCGTGACCATGCCGATTGTACCCGGCATCATGCTGCAGCCAAACTTCAAGGGGCTCGCGCGGATGGCAAAAGTCGTCCAGGCGAGCGTCCCGCAATGGCTTCATGATGTTTATGAGGGCACCGAAGACGACCCGGAAGCGCGCGAGCTGATCACCGCCAATGTCGCGACCGAACTCTGCCAGAAATTGTCGGAGCAGGGCGTCAATGATTTCCACTTCTACACGCTGAACCGCGCCAGTCTGGCCATCTCGACGTGCCGCCTACTTGGCCTGAAACCGAAAGCGATTTCCGCATGACCAATAGATCTGCCCGCATCGCCCAGCTCTACGCCGCTGCCAAGGAGCGTGTTCTTATGCTTGATGGTTCCTGGGGTGTGATGTTCCAGCGCATGGGCCTGGAAGAGGACGACTATCGCGGCGACCGTTTCACAACGGACAAATATCCCGGCCAGATGAAGGGCAATAATGACATTCTCTGCCTGACCCGTCCGGAGCGCGTCACCGAGCTGCACGATGCCTATTTCGGGGCGGGCGCGGATATTTCCGAGACCAATACGTTCTCCGCCACGACCATCGCGCAGGATGATTACAGTCTCGACCTGCAATCGGTGATCGATATCAATTTCGAAGGCGCAAAGCTCGCCCGTGCCGCGGCCGACCGTTGGACCGAGAAAGAACCGCATAAGCCGCGCTTTGCTGCGGGCTCGATCGGGCCGCTGAACAAGATGCTCTCGATGAGCTCAGACGTGAACGATCCCGGCGCCCGTGAGGTGACCTTTGATCAGGTCTATCAGGCCTATCGCGAGCAAATCGAAGCGCTGAACAAAGGCGGGGTCGACCTCTATATGATCGAGACGATCACCGACACGCTGAACTGCAAGGCAGCGATCAAAGCGATCATGGATCTCGAAGCCGAGGGACTTGAAAAATTGCCGATATGGATCTCCGGAACAATTACCGACCGCTCGGGGCGCACCTTGTCCGGTCAGACGGTCGAAGCGTTCTGGAATTCCGTCCGCCACGCCAAACCCTTTGCTGTGGGCTTCAATTGCGCGCTCGGCGCCGACCTGATGCGGCCGCACATTGCTGCTATTTCGCGGGTCGCGGATACGCTGGTTGCAGCCTATCCGAATGCCGGCCTGCCGAATGAAATGGGCCAATATGATGAAGAACCACATGAGACCGCTGGCGAAGTGAGCCAATGGGCACAGGACGGCATTGTGAACATTCTCGGTGGTTGTTGTGGCACCACGCCAGAACATATTGCTGCCATCGCCAAGTCGATTGAAGGCGTAAAGCCGCGCGATCCCGCCGCCAGCGAAAACACAATGCGCCTGTCTGGCCTCGAACCCTTTGAACTGGCATCTTAAGGCGCATCGCGCACAAGGAGACCGCCCATGAAAGTCTATGACAAACTCGACGACCGCATCATCAGCTTCATCGAAAAGCAAAAGATGTTCTTCGTGGCGTCCGCGCCGCTGTCTGGAGACGGGCACATCAACCTGTCACCAAAGGGCTATGACGCGTTCAAAGTGATTGATGACACCACGGTCGCCTGGCTCGATCTTGGCGGCTCCGGTATTGAGACGCAGGCCCATGTGCAAGAGAATGGCCGGATCACCATCATGTTCTGCGCCTTTGAAGGCCCCGCCAACATTTTGCGCCTGTTTGGCACCGGTGAAGTAGTCAATCCGCACCACGCGGAATGGGATGAGATGTTGGGTCTTTTCCCCGGCTTCGAGCGGGCCCGCGGTGTGTTCAAAGTCAAACTCAACCGCATCCAGGATAGCTGCGGCTGGGGCGTGCCGTTCTATGAGTTTAAAGGCGAGCGGGATCAGCTGACCCGCTATGTCGACAACAAGTCTACCGAGGAATGGGTGGAGAGCCGCTACCAGAAGAACGCTGAGAGCATTGATGGCCTCACAGGGCTCGTTCGGGAGGAAACCTGATGACCTATGTTGATGGCTTTGTCGCGGCCGTACCGGCTGAAAACAAAGAGGCGTATCTCGAGCATGCGCGCGTCACCGGCCCAGTCTTCAAGAAGTATGGCGCCTTGCGGATCATGGACAATTGGGGCGATGAGGTGCCGGAGGGCGAGATCACGTCTTTCCCACTGGCGGTGAAAGCCAAGCCGGGCGAAGTGATCGTCTTCTCCTGGATCGAATGGCCGTCCAAACAGGCCCGCGACGAAGGCATGGAGCAATGCATGGCCGACCCGATCTTCAACAGCGACCTGCCCATGCCCTTTGACGGCGCCCGCATGCTGATCGGCAGCTTTGAGAACATTTTGGAAGTTTAGAGACGAGAATTAGCCGCTGTTATCCCGGGCGTGGATCCGGGGTCCAGCGCGAAAAAGAGACTGGCTCCCGGATAATCGCTCACGCGATTTCCTGGCTGCCATTGAGAAAAGCAAGACTGCGAACATGACCATTTCCGCCTCCCAGAATTTCGTCAATATTGGCGAGCGTACCAATGTTACCGGGTCTGCCCGATTCCGGAAGCTGATCGCCAATGGCGATTATGCCGCCGCCGTTGAAGTCGCGCGCCAGCAAGTCGAGAACGGTGCGCAGATCATTGATGTGAACATGGATGAGGGCATGCTCGACGGCGCCGAGGCGATGACCACGTTCCTCAATCTCATCGCGGCGGAACCGGATATTGCCCGTGTCCCGGTCATGATTGACAGCTCCAAGTGGGACGTCATCGAGGCGGGTCTCAAATGCGTGCAGGGTAAGGCCGTCGTCAACTCGATCTCGATGAAAGAAGGCGAGGATCAATTCCGCGAACAAGCCCGTAAGTGCCTGTCCTATGGCGCCGCGGTCGTGGTCATGGCGTTTGATGAAGTTGGTCAGGCCGACACCGCACCGCGTAAGATCGAGATCTGTCAGCGGGCCTTCAAAATCCTCACCGAAGAGGTCGGCTTCCCGGCTGAAGACATCATTTTCGACCCTAACGTATTCGCCGTCGCGACAGGGATCGAAGAGCACAATAATTATGCCGTCGACTTTATCGAAGCGACCAAAGTGATCCGCGAGACGTGTCCGGGCTGTCACATTTCGGGCGGGCTCTCCAACGTCTCATTCTCCTTCCGGGGCAATGAGCCGGTGCGACGCGCCATGCACTCGGTCTTCCTGTACTACGCGATCCCCGCTGGGATGGATATGGGCATCGTGAATGCTGGCCAGCTCGATATTTATGACGAGATCGAACCGAAGCTGCGCGAGCTGGTAGAAGACGTCATCCTCAACCGTAACAACGACGCGACCGAGGCGCTGGTTGACTATGCCGAACAGTTTCGCGGCCAGAAAGGTAAGAGCGCCGAAAAGGACATGTCCTGGCGCGAAGCCGATGTGAACAAGCGGCTCGAACACGCGCTGGTCAATGGCATCACCGAGTTCATCGAGGAAGACACTGAAGAAGCCCGCGCCGCAGCGGCGCGCCCGCTGCACGTCATCGAAGGCCCGCTGATGGATGGTATGAACGTGGTCGGTGACTTGTTCGGTTCGGGTAAAATGTTTCTTCCACAAGTGGTGAAATCAGCGCGCGTGATGAAAGCCGCTGTCGCCTATCTCGATCCGTTCATGGAAGCCGAGAAAGAAGAGCTTGGCACAGTCGACGTCTCAAACGGCAAAGTCCTGATGGCGACGGTCAAAGGCGACGTGCACGATATCGGAAAGAATATCGTCGGCGTCGTGCTCGCCTGTAATGGCTATGAGATTGTCGATATGGGCGTCATGGTGCCGTGCGAGGATATTCTCGCCAAAGCCGAGGAAGAGAAAGTCGACATCATTGGCCTTTCCGGCCTGATCACGCCAAGCCTGGACGAGATGGTCTATGTCGCGCGCGAGATGCAGCGCACCGGCATGAAACAGCCGCTCTTAATTGGCGGCGCAACCACCTCGCCAGCGCACACAGCGGTCAAGATCGACCCCGCCCGTGATAATGGCCCGACCATTCACGTCACCGATGCCAGCCGCGCCGTGGGCGTGGTCTCGGCGTTGCTGTCTGATGAAGACCGGCCGCTTTTTGTTGAGACGGCGCAGGCCAAATATCAGCGCATGCGCGACAGCCGCGCCGGGGGTCCGCCAAAGCCGCGGCATCCGATCGGCGTCGCACGCTCGCACGCCCACAAACTGGAAGAACCAACGCCGCCCGCGCCAAGCTTTACCGGCACCAAAGTGTTCGAGGATTTCGACCTCTCTGAAGTCGCCCGCTACATTGACTGGACGCCCTATTTCTCAAGCTGGAACCTGGCCGGGCGATTCCCGCAAATCCTCGAAGATGACATTGTCGGCGAGGCCGCCCGCGACCTCTGGCGCGATACTGAAAACATGATGCAACAAATCCTCGGTCAGGACTGGTTCAAGCCGAAAGCCGTAATTGGATTCTGGGGCGCTGAGCGCGACGGCGATGACATTAAGCTGGAGACTGGCGACACATTCCACACGCTTCGCCAGCAAATGGTCAAAGACAATAGCCGCGCCAATTTCGCGCTGTCTGACTTTCTCGCTGAGCAAGGCGATCATATTGGCGGCTTCGCCGTCACATCTGGCCCGGAAGCCGAACAAATCGCCAAAAAGTTCGAAGCCGAAGCGGACGATTATTCCGCCATCATGGTCAAAGCCCTCGCCGACCGGTTCGCCGAGGCTATGGCGGAATATATGCACGAGCAGGTCCGCAAGATCCATTGGGGCTACGCCGCTGACGAAGCCTTCGACCAGGCCGATCTGGTCAAGGAAGCCTATTCCGGCATCCGCCCGGCGCCGGGCTATCCCTGCCAGCCGGACCACACTGAAAAAGAGACGCTGTTCAGGCTCCTCGATGCGGGCCGGATTGGCATGGAGCTCACCAGTTCCTTCGCGATGACGCCCGCAGCCTCGGTCTCGGGCCTGTACATGGCGCACCCGGAAAGCGTGTATTTCGCCGTGGGCCGGATCGAGCGCGACCAGGTTGAAGACTATGCTAGCCGCAAAGGCATGAAGCTGCGAACCGCAGAACGCTGGCTCGGCCCGATCCTGAATTATGATCCGGGCGAAGCTGAGGTTGAGGCGGCTTAATAGATCGATCCCGTGGTTTGATTGAAAAACGACGTTCGAATTCTCCGCCAGGTCCTGCGCAGGCAGGACCCCAGGGGTGAACGGTGCCGATGATCGCTGTGAGGTTACGGGCCATGGATACCTCCCTTCGCAGGTATCTGCGGTGTCAGGGGCCACGATCACACCATGAAAAAAGGCGGCCCCGATTGGGACCACCTTGTTCAAATCGATTGAAGTCGAAGTCTAATTCACGTCGAACCGGTCGAGCATCATCACCTTGTTCCAGGCTTTGATGAAGTCACGGGTGAAGCGCTCTTTGGAATCGTTCTGAGCGTAAACTTCCGAAATCGAGCGCAGGATGGAGTTCGAACCGAACACCAGGTCCGCGCGTGTTCCGGTGAACTTCACAGCGCCCGTCTTGCGATCGCGGCCTTCGAATAGTTCCTCGGATGGATCGGCAACCCACTCATTCGCCATGTCGAGGACGTTGACGAAGAAGTCATTGCTGAGCGTGCCGACATTGTCGGTGAAAACACCATGGGTCGATCCCGCAGCGTTCGCGCCAAGAACGCGGAGGCCGCCGACCAGAACGGTCATTTCTGGCGCACTCAGCGTCAGAAGGGCAGACTTGTCGACGAGCAGTTCTTCCGTCGCGCGTGGGTCTTCGGTTTCGTTATAGTTACGGAACCCATCGACCTTTGGTTCAAGCACATCATAGGATTCTGTGTCGGTCATTTCTTGCGTCGCATCGGTCCGACCCGGCGTGAATGGAACGCTTGAACCAGACGCTTTCTCAATCGCCGCACAACCGCCGAGTACTATCAGGTCGGCTAGAGACACCATCGTGCCGCTTGAATTGAATTCGGCCTGGATCTCTTCCAATTTGGCGATCACTTCGCCGACGCCAGACTTGATGTTCACGTCCCAATCCTTGGCAGGGGCGAGGCGAATACGCGCCCCATTGGCACCTCCGCGCTTGTCAGAGTCTCGATAGGTGGAGGCTGCCGCCCAAGCGGTGCTGACCAGCTGAGGCACGGTCAAGCCAGATCCAAGGATCTTCGCTTTCAACTCAGCGATTTCGGCATCATTGATCACAGGACCAACATGGGCTGGAACCGGATCCTGCCACAACAGATCTTCTTCCGGCACTTCTGGACCGACATAACGGGTTTTTGGCCCCATATCTCGGTGGGTCAGCTTGAACCAGGCGCGGGCATATGCGTCAGCAAACTCATCCGGATTATCCAGGAAGCGCTGGGAGATCTTCGCATAGTCCGGGAACATTTTCAGAGACATGTCTGCCGTCGTCATCATCAGAGGCTGAGTTTTGGACGGGTCATGCGCCATCGGGGCTTCAGGAGCTCCCTGGCCTGGTTTTGGCTGCCACTGAACGTGTCCAGCCGGGCTCTTTACCTGTTCCCACTCATATTTCAGCAGGTTCTCGAAATAGGTCATGTCCCACTTGTCCGGGGTCGGGGTCCATGGGCCTTCGAACCCAGCCGTCGTGGTGTCGTCGCCTTTGCCGGAGCCGTGGCTGTTGATCCAGCCAAAGCCCATATTCTGCATTGGCGCACCTTCTGGCTCTACGCCAACCAGGTCTTCTGGTCCGGCGCCGTGGCCTTTCCCGAACGTGTG
This sequence comes from Hyphomonadaceae bacterium, assembly GCA_043513745.1. Lineage (GTDB taxonomy): Bacteria > Pseudomonadota > Alphaproteobacteria > Caulobacterales > Hyphomonadaceae > Henriciella. Next base: position 1,566,133 of record CP121341.1, on the reverse strand, counting down.
ACCACCGGCGACCAGCGCAACGGTCTCTTCGTCGTTCATCGCCATACGAGCGAAAGTCACGCGGATATCGTGGGCTTCAGCGATTGGATCCGGAACCGCATCCGGGCCTTCCGGATTCACATAGATCAGGCCCATCATTACCGCGCCGAGCGGGGTATCGAGCTTTGCCGCGTCTGCGTCTGAGGCTTTGTAGTCGCGTTGACCAGCATAGCGGCTCTTGTCATTGCCGGAGGAAAGCAGCCAATCTGCTTCAGGACCCCAGTAAATGTCTTCTTCAGGCTCAAACCAGTCGGCACGACCGCCGGAGAAGCCGAACGTCTTCAGGCCACAAGTTTCCATACCGACATTGGCGGCAAGGATCATCAGATCGGCCCAGGAAATCTTGTTGCCGTACTTTTGCTTGATCGGCCAAAGCAAGCGGCGGGCCTTATCGAGGTTGCCATTGTCTGGCCAGCTATTCAGGGGCGCAAAGCGCTGCGAACCGGAATTCGCGCCGCCGCGGCCATCATAAGTGCGATACGTCCCGGCGCTGTGCCAGGCCATGCGAACGAAGAAGCCGGTATAGTTACCATAGTCAGCTGGCCACCACTCCTGGCTTTCCGTAACCAGTGCGGCGAGATCTTTTTTCAGCGCGTCATAATCGAGCGACTCAAATTCCTTAGCATAGTCAAAATCATCTTCCAGAGGGCTCACCTGTGGGGCATTCTGGTTGAGCATCTTCAAGTTGAGTTGCTCAGGCCACCAGCTTTTATTGGCAAGGTCACCGGATTTGAAACCGCCGCGCATTGGGCACTTCATGTCATCAGCCATGGAATCTCCTGTCATTTTTTGAGTGGGCGTCAGGTAGGATTACCCAACTATGCTGCTGGCTTACCGCGCCAAGGGGCATAAATCCAATTAATAATAGTGTTAGCCCCTAGAGGTTTTAACTATACCGGGTGAGACATCCGACCCGCACAACTCATCCGCGAATGGCCATTCGGATACGGCCGAACCAGCCTCTATTCCAGCGCCCCGCAGCGGCTTTCATACATCTCTATCGCAGACGGCATCCATTGGCGGAAATTGCTGGCGCGGGTCTCTGAGGCCGGGTGCGTGCTCATCCATTCCGGGGGACGCTGACCGCCGCCAATCTGGCCCATGCGTTGCCACAGCTCGGGCGCTTCGCGCGGGTCGTAGCAAGCGCGGACCAGCAGCTCGAGCCCGATCTTGTCTGCCTCGGTTTCATGCTCTCGAGAGAAAGCCATCAGCCCGCCCTGCGCCGCCATGCCGAGGGCTTGCTGGACCATTTGCGCCTGGCCTGGATCCATGTCGCCGAGACCGAGACCAACCGCCATCGTGCCCATCTGGGCGAGGCGCGTATTGCTCATCCGCTTGGCGCCGTGATGCGCCAGGGCGTGGCCAATCTCATGCCCCATAACCACAGCCAGCTTGTCGACATCGGCAATGTCTTCCAGCGTCACGCGCTGATCGTAATTGCCGGTAATGTCGAGAATGCCGGTATAGATGGCGACATAGCCGCCGGGCAGGCAGAACGCATTCGGTTGCTCGGACTGGATCACATTGAACGTCCAGTCGAACTCCTTTGCGACCGGCTCAAATTCATAGCCCGCAGCCAGATAGTCACGCTCCATCTCGATCGCAGCGACGCGCAGCCGCTCGCCGATCTCGTTGACGGTATTGTACACCCTCCGCCCGGCCAGGTCACAGCTCGCAGCGCCGCTGCCGCAGATCACATTGCCGCCTTCCTGGCGCAGCATCTGGACATAGGATTGCGCGCCGAGCTTGCTCGCCTGGTCAATCGAGATCGTGTTGAACTCGGTCTTGCCCGAATACGGGTTCACTTCCTGATTGGACATATAATACACGACCAGCCCGATCAGGCCGATAATGATGATGCTAAAGCGTCCACCCGGCATTGCGCGTCTCCATATCCCGTTAACCCTGCCTTACCCCACTGGCTGGGCGCAGGAAAGGCGTTGACCCACACAAACGCACCCGGCAACACTGCGCGCATGAGCGAGACCCCTACCCCGCCTAAAACCTCGGCTGAGACCAAGCCCGCGTCCCCGCAGCGCGCCCTGCCGATTTGGGACGTGCTCAGCGAGATGGCGCTTTATGCTTCCACAGCGCTGATCATTACCGGCCTGGTCCTGCCCTCGATCTGGAAGCCCAACAGTTTCGGTTTTGGCGGGCAGGAGTATAATCTCTACGGCATCGTGCAGACCCTGTTCGAGAGCGGCTTGCCGTTTCTGGGCCTGGTGGTGATCTTCTTCTCCGGGATTTTCCCGCTGGCCAAGACAATCACCGCGGCGATCATTTTCCGCCAGGGCGCGCATCCGAGCCCGAAACTGGCCAGCCTGCTCAACCTGCTTGGCAAGTGGTCGATGCTGGACGTTTTCCTCGCCGCCTTGTTGATCGGGATCAGCCAGATCAGCATCTATATCGGCTTCGAGACCCGCGCCGGCCTGTATTATTTCGCCCTCGGCGTGCTGCTCAACAATGCCGCCACGATGCGGCTCACCTTTACGCGGTTCAAATAATCCTTATCTGACCTGCCATGACCGAACAGACATCTGACAAAGCCCCCGCACAAGCGCCAGAGCCCAAGCTCGACATTCGCATCATCCCCGTCACGCCGTTGCAGCAGAACACCTCGCTGGTCTGGCATCGCGACACGATGGAAGGCGTCTTCGTCGATCCGGGCGGCGAGACTGATCGCCTGATGGCGGCGGCGGAGCAGTTCGGCGTCAAGATCGTCGCCGTCTGGCTGACCCATGGCCATCTCGACCATGCAGGCGCCGCGACCGCCGTGAGTGAACGCACCGGCTGTCCGATCATTGGCCCGCACAAGGATGACCAGTGGCTGCTCGACGAGATCGAGGCCCAGGGCGCGAAATATGGCATTGCCGACGGCAAGAATGTCGTCCCGACACGCTACCTGGAAGAAGGCGACACGCTGACCCTGGGCGACCAGACCTTCGGCGTCACCCACTGCCCCGGCCACACGCCCGGCCATGTCGTGATCTATCACGAGACCGGCCAGCTCGCCTTTGTTGGCGACGTCCTGTTCAGAGGCTCAATCGGCCGCACGGACTTCCCGAAAGGCAATCACCAGCAGCTGATTGACAGCATTGTCCAGAACCTCTGGCCCCTCGGCGACGGCATGCGTTTCGTCCCCGGCCACGGCCCCATGAGCACATTCGGCCAGGAGCGGAAGGACAATCCGTTCGTGGCCGATGCTGTGTTGGGGTAGAAATTGGTCCCGTGGATCGATTTCCAGCGCGGATGCGCAAGCGCCGAGCTTTTGCTTGGGGAGATTATCTCAGAGGAATGTCAGATCTCCAGTACGAGACGCCCCGGAGACCTTTGCAGGCTGTTCGCACCTCAAGCTCATCTGCTTTCTCACACCGGGGTCCGAAGCCGACAGATCTAACAGCCGACCTTCCTTCGAATGAGATTGGCAACTCGATATATCGAGTCGCACCGTAAGGTCCGTCACGCACGTTAATTTCAAATGGCTTGGCGAATGGTCCTGGAAATTTGATTTTGAGTTCTTTCATGAATGAGTCGTCCAAACCGGAAAGTGATGCAGGGTTCTTCAGAACTGATCGGGTAATTCTGATCTCATTTTCGCTCGAGAAGCGCGGATCCTTAAAGCAAAATTGCTCAAATACGAATTGCGATCCAAGTAGCTCTGAAGGAATTTGTTTCAACCTTTTCCGAACATCGTCCATTATGTACAAGTTAGCTTCGACCAAGTTGTCTAAGAATTCCTGATCATAGATGACCCGATGCATCCGAATGCCCGGATACTTCCAAAACCAATACGCATTCAATCCGATGACACATCCCGTCGATCTATCGGCATATCTCTCCCACTGCGTCAGATCATCTTTGCTTTCGGTGAACGATCCCAGCATCATACACTGTCGTTCTTCGAACGCTTTCAGACGCTCATGGTAAACAGCGATCGATTCGTCTGTGTAACTGTCGCTAAGTCGATTTATCGCGGTGGCGAATTTCTCTTTTGCGAACTTAAACTCAGACTCATCATTGGTTTTTTCGTACTCTGAAAGCCAAATTTTTTGAGCATCCAAAATCGCTTTCGCCGCCCCCACGGTGGTATAATGGTAGATGATGTCACCCGGTCTCGGATCGTAGTAGTGCCGAACGTGATTACCATCGAACAAAAGCAACTCTGTATTGGTCATCTTTCGGATCCCAGCCGCATGGAGTGTTCGCTTCAACGCTGTTGGGATTTTGGATACGGGCAACTCTGAATTCTCCTCGCACAACCACGCGATCACTAAATGCGTAGATTCGGGTAAAATGGAGGCACGAATCGGCTCCACCCCAATCCCCGCCCTTCAAAACCGTGATAATCTCCGCGCTATCTTCCCTCGATGAAGGGCTTGTCCGGAACAGCTTGGCAGGAGGGGAGAGCGGTGGTCGCGTCGCTGAGGATTGGGGTCTGAGCCCGTCTCCGGTAACGCGCCGGGTCAGTGTCAAAATCCTGGTCCCAATGGATGCAGGCTACGAATGAACGTAAGAGTAGAGCCCTCGCCCGGCGGTGCCTGGCCCAGGTGGCCACGCCCTAAACCCTGAAAACATGCCGCCGCAGGCGCGCCGGAACCAGGCGCATATCGCCGTCTCGAGAGAGCGGCAGTTCACCTCGCTCCTGTTTCAGGCGCGCCTCGCCCTTCCATCGCCTCAGAGCGCAAGCTCGTGAGGGGTTTCGTGCTGCGTGGGTTTTGGACCGACCGTCCCGGGCTCGACCCGGGATCTCGTGCCTCTCGTCCGGAGACACCTGCGACGGCAGGTGTCCGGGGACCGATCCCATCGTCCCGGACAAGTGGAACTTGCCGGCCACGGATACCTGCCTGCGCAGGTATCGGCGGGGCTGGGATTTGGCGGTCTATTTGATTCCGTAATGGGCGCGGAATTCCTGCTGCCCGATGCGGGCGTCTTCATCGACGGTTTTGACCGCGTCGCGCGTCTTCAGCGTCTCGATCAGCGCATCGGCGCCCGGCAGCTCAGCCGACAGGTCCCAATCGAAGACGATTTTGGCGACGTTCTTTGCCATCGGATAAGTGTAGAGGAATACGAAGTCGGCATAGGTGATCGCCTCTCCGGCGAGGTATGGCGCAAAGCTCGCCTGCCGCCTCAGCGCCGCAACGCCGCGCTCCAGGATGGTTCGCACCTCGGCTTTGGTATGATCTGGCGTTGGCCCGCTGCCGAAGAAGGCTTCGCCGTAACAGCGGCGCGCGGCGAGCTCGAGATACAGCTCGGTATACTTGATCAGCTCACGCACGCGCGCTTTGCCGAACGGATCCGCCGGGTAGAAGGATGGGCCGCCCTGGGTCTCGTCAATATAATCCAGGATGACCGCCGTCTCGCTGACAAAGCCCTGCTCGGTTTCCAGGAACGGGACTTTCCCCATGGCGCTTTTCGCCAGCATGTCCTCGCTCTGCCCAGTATAGACGCGCACATCTTCGTACGGCACGCCCTTCTCGAGCAGCGCCAGCTTGACCATGTTGAAATAGTTCGATGCGGGAAACCCGTGGAGTTTGATCATATCGTCGCCTCTGCCCTGTCATGATGAGCAGAGCAGAAGCGACGAAACGGTCCGGGAGTCAATTGGACATCGCGATGCGACGTTTGGGCGTGTTCCGCCGTTACGCCGCGTCGCTCTCACTTTCGCCGCTGACCCCAAACAGGCAGAACGCCAGGAGCAGCGTAGCGAGGACGCCGGAGCCGCCCGCGATCGGCGATGGCACAACGCCGTTCAGGCCGAACATCATGACCAGCGTGTTGGCGACAAAAGCCACCGCGCCAACCAGTGCGGTCAGGCCGCCCAGCGCCTTGCCGCCGGCTTTCATCTTGGCCATGCCGAACTCCAGCGCGGCGAGGCCGAGCAGGATCTTCGCGGCATTGTAGCCAAAGAAAGAATACGCAACGACGGCGAAGGCAACGCCGCCAAGCTCTGGATTGGCCTCAGCCGCTTCGCGGAACGGACCAAACTGCGTGAGGCCGACGCCAACCTGGACGACGTTCAGCACCGCGGCAAAGGCTATTGCGGAAAAGCCCAGCGTATATCGCTTGGCCATAACCAGGGCAGACCCGGCAAACGCTGCCGTGACGACGAAGAGCAGCCCTTCAAAGCCCCAGAGGAATTGCCGGTCGACCTCAGGCGCTCCAAGATAGAGCGCAGTGTAAATCGGCTGGGTCACCGCTGCCAGGAGCAACAGGATGGCGAGAATTTTGACGGTACGGCTGTGCGAGAGATCCATAGCGTGAGTCCTTCATGCAAACGGCCCACGACATCAAACCCCAGGCCCAAGGCGCGAAAACTAGGGGGAGTTGTGGACAAGCTCAATGATAATCGCCTGAGCTTTGATCAAGTTATGGTGAGCGACAGACGCTAGGGCCGTGGGCCGAAACTTGTGCGTCCGCCCTCAAGGGTGCGCCAGGCATGATGGACGAAATCGACAAGCAATGGCCGTGTGTCGCGGGGATCGATGATCTCTTCGGCGTAAAATGCCTCCGCCGTTCGGAATGGTGAGGCGATGGCGTCGAAGCGTTTGTAGAGACTTTTGAGATAGGCCTCTTTGTCTTCAGCCTCGAGGATTTCCTTGCGGTAGGCGGCCTCTATGCCGCCCGCCATGGGGAGAGAGCCCCAGTCGCCACTTGGCCAGCAATAACGCCATTTCGCTTTGCTGGGATTGAACATCGCGCTGCCAGCGAGACCATAGGCTTTGCGGATAACCACAGCGCAAATCGGAACGGTCGCCTGGTAAACCGCCGCCATGGCCCGCACGCCTTTGCGCGTCACGCCCGCCGTCTCATGCTTCACGCCGCAGGCAAAGCCGGGGCAGTCGACGAAGTGAATGACGGGGAGGTGAAAAGTCGAACAAAGATCCATGTGACGCGTGACCTTGTCGCAAACGTCAGCCGTCCACGCACCGTCGAGGAAAAATGGATCGCCCGCCAGGATGCCGACAGGATGGCCATCAATCCGGGCAAACCCGGTCACAATGCCCCGGCCCCACTGCTCGCCGATTTCAAAGAAGCTATCTGTGTCGACCGTCGCCGCGATGATCTTGCGCGGCTTGTACGGCGTTTTGCCATCGGTCGGAACAATCGAGAGAAGCTCTTCCTCCCGCCGGTTCGGGTCGTCGGACGCAGCCTGAACGGGCGGGCGATCATGCACCGAGGAGGGAAGGTAAGAGAGAAATTGCCGGGCCGCTTCGAACGCGTCGGCCTCGCTATCAACGACGGCGTCAACGGTTCCATTGCGGGCCTGAATTTGCCAGCCGCCCAATTCTTCCTTGGTGACATCTTCGCCAAGCGCTCGGGTCACAGGCGGGCCAGCCACGAAGACTTGAGAGAGCTCTTTGACAAGGACAGAAAAATGACTGGCGGCCAGGCGACCCGCCCCCATTCCCGCGCACGGACCGAGACCGAGCGAGACATAAGGCACTTCGGCCATGCCGGACACGATATATTCCCAGCCTGGGGTTTCCGGAATATATGTCCGCGGGTCTTTCTCGAACATCTTGATCGATCCGCCGCCGCCCGTACCGTCAATCAGTTGAACCAGCGGCATTCGGTATTCCTGGCTCTGCTTCAGCGATTGCAGCAACTTACCGCGGATCGAAGCGTCTGCCGCTCCGCCGCGGACCGTGAAGTCGTCGCCAAGTATGAAGACGGGTCGGTCGTTCAAGGTCGCCCGGCCCATCACTGAATTGGACGCCATGAAGTGCTCAAGTTCTTCATTGTCTTTATAGCGCGCCACGCCGGCAATCTTGCCGATCTCGTGAAAACTGCCGGGGTCGGCCAGAAACGCGACGCGCTCGCGCACGGTCAGCTTACCTCGACCCTTTTGGCGCGAGACCGGCTCATCGCCACCCATTTCCTCCGCCAGGCGTTCGCGGCGGCGCAATTCTTCGATCGATTTATCCCAGGACATGGCTCTGTTTCGAAACCTTACGCAGCGGTCGGTCAAGGCAAAAATCTGCCTGGCGGTTAGAACCGTCATTCAACTTGCTGCAGTTTACGTAAGCGGCACCCTTGCCGCGAACCGTTTCGCCTGCTTTATCAGCAGCAGGAGCATTTTACAGGGAGGCTTCCTCATGGATCTCGCAGAACTCACAACCAAAGCCGCCGCAGCAGTTGCTGGTGGCGATAGCGGTTTTTCCAAAAAAGTTAAGTTCGACTTCGGCGACGTTGGCAAACTCTTCATCGACGGCGCGAATGGCGTCGCGAACAATGACGACGCTGAAGCAGACGCGACTGTCAAAGTTGATTGGGAAGATTTCGGCAAACTGGCAGCAGGCCAGATGGACCCAACCATGGCATTCATGCAGGGCAAACTGAAAGTCCTCGGCGACATGTCTGTTGCGATGCAGCTGCAAACCATCATGAGCAAGCTCGGCTAAGCTGACAGCTCAGTGATTTGATCGAAAGCCTCATCCGGCCTAAACGCGGGATGAGGCTTTTTCATAGGCGTGGACACATTGATGACTGAAAACAAGACTGACCGTATCGTCGACGTGCCGGGCAACCCTCGGCCAGACGGTGCACGGATTGTGTGGTTTGAAGGGGTCGGCGGGCGCCGCTTGCGCGCTTGCCTCGCGCCTGCAACCGCCGAAACACCGCGCGGCACTTGCATTGTTTGTCCGGGCCGAACCGAATTCATCGAAAAGTATTTTGAGGTCGCGCGCGAACTTCAGGATCGCGGCTTCGCGGTTTTGATCATTGATTGGCCTGGGCAAGGCCTGTCGCAGCGCCTTCTCGATGACCCTCAGAAAGGGCATATTGATCGATTTGAAACCTTCATGGGCGCGCTTCGCAATGGACTCGATGCGTTTGAGGAATTGCCGAGACCGTATGTCTCGCTCGCTCACTCCATGGGCGGCGCGATCGCGCTTGCGGCGATTGGGCAAGGATTGGTCAAAGTAGAAGCGGCTGCGTTCTGCGCACCCATGTGGGGGCTCCCCCTCGGAAGGGTTCAACGCTACTTTATCTGGGCCATGCGCATCATGGGACGATCAGACGATTTTGCCCAAAAACCTGGGCCGCCAGAGCGCTTTGAGGACAATGTGGTCACCCATGACGAACGCCATTGGCAATTGAACAAGGATCTGACCGACGCGGCGCCGGAGCTCTCGCTTGGGCCCGTCACCTGGGGATGGCTCGGCGCTTCGCTCGATATCGTCGGCCGGATCAACAAACCCGAAACTTTGCGCGCCATCGACATTCCGATTTTCGTTGCCAGCGCCGGGGACGAGAAATTGGTCGACAACCGCTCGCACGCGCACACTGCGAGCCACCTGCCCAATTGCGAGCACATCATCGTAGACAACGCGATGCACGAAATCCTGATGGAAAAGCCCGACAAGCGCGCCGAGTATTGGGCCGGATTCGACCGCATGCTCGAACGCGCCGGAATCTAGAACGGCGGTTAGTCGGCTTTGAAACCGGCTTCTTTATGAGCGCCATCGCAGAACGGTTTGTTTGCGGATTGACCACAGCGGCACAGATACGCCTTTCGCCCCGACCAGGCGACGCGTCCCGATCCCGCGCGGAGGGTGAAATTGCCGGATACTTCGAGCGGACCGTCCGGAATTCGCTTAACGGTCAGCGGTCCGCCGCTTTCGATTTTGGGCAGACCCGTATCTCCAACCGCGCCAGCATCCTGGAACCCTAGTTCGCGGTGTGAATTGTCACAAAACGGTTTGTTCTTGGACGCCCCGCAGCGGCAGAGCGCGGCCCGGCGTTTAACCGAGTGCATGTCTTCGCTTGCGCCATCAATCGAGAGGTCACCTGACGCGTAAAGCGGACCATCATTGGACGCGTGGATTTCGTTGCTTGCCGGGACCGCTTCGGTCTGGAGGGCGCCCGCCGCATCTTTGACCGCAAGCGCACCCGTAGGGCACCGTGCGACGACATCCCCGACATCATCCTTGTCGGTAAGGTTAGGATCGCACCAGGGATCTCGGCCAGTCTCAAACAAATCGCCCTTCGCGCGACCGCATTCTCCAACGTGGATGCACAACCGGCGATCCCAAGTGACCGTCTGACTGTCACCTTTGTATTCGAATATGGTTGTTTTCGACATGGCGCGTCCCGCTTTTTTACTCAATCAATGCGCATTCGCCTCAGATTGAAGTTGAATATAGCTCTGGATTCCGATCCGCGCGATCAGCTCAAACTGTGTTTCAATGTAATCGACATGTTCTTCCTCGTTATGGAGGATCTTGCCGAACAGATCGCGGCTGACATAGTCGCGGACTTTCTCACAATGCTCCATCGCATCTCGAAGAAGCGGAATCGCGTCTTCTTCAAGCTTAAGGTCACAACCGAGAATCTCCTCGACGCTCTCGCCGATGCGGAGCTTCCCAAGGTCTTGTAGGTTGGGCAGACCGCCCAGGAAGAGAATCCGCTCGATCAGCCAATCGGCGTGATTCATTTCTTCGATGGATTCCTTGTACTCATAATCACCCAACTTGCTTACACCCCAGTCCTTCAGCATCCGGGAATGCAGGAAATACTGGTTGATGGCTGTCAGCTCATTTTTGAGCGCCTTGTTGAGAAATTCAATGACCTTCGCGTCGCCTTTCATGGGACCACTCCGTAAAACTACCTATGACCCTAGATAGCCTTGAGTCGGCACATTTCAACAATTTTATTCAATAAAATCAATTGACTATGATAGTGCGAAGCATTTGCAAGGCGACTGAAAATCAGTCTCATTTTGCGATGGAGGAATTGGTCAAAGAAATCCGGGACCTAAGCAGCGCCTACTCGCCCAATGCGGCTTGCCGCATATCGTAAATCTCATCCAGTCGAGCATCCATCGCGATCGCCATCATGACGACACTGTCAACGGATTTCAAGAACCAGTCCTGGTTGATGTTCTCAAAGTCATCGGTCGGCTTGTGATAATCTGCGTGATCTTCAACCCCAAAATAGACGTGCGGAATGCCAGCCCTGAAGAAAGCCGCATGATCGGAGAGCAGCGTCCAGTCCTCTCGTGCCTCACCTTGATCGAAGCCCATTTCGATTTGCACCGGTGTGCTTTGGGCGACACCCGACACGATTGGCTTCATGTCTGGCCAGTGCGCGGTCCCAGATGCCCAGAGTTTGCCATTGTCCCCCCTCGCCAACATGTCGAAATTGATGTTCAGCGCAACATGATCCAATGGTGTAGGCGGGTTCGCGACAAAAGCGATGGCGCCGCCCAGACCATCTTCCTCGGCATCGAGCGCCACGAAAGCAATGTCATGCTGAGGAGGGTTTTCGGCGAAATACTCGGCTGCGGCGAGCAAGCCAACAACACCCGATGCGTTGTCATCTGCTCCATTATAAATTTCGCCTTCGATCTCACCGACATGATCATAGTGCGCGGTGATGATCATTGAGATGTCACTGTCCGCCGTGCCCTCAATGCGGCCGAGGATGTTGATCCCGCTTTTTGATACTTCGCCTTCCTCGAAGGGGCCATAGTCGAACGGCAACTCATAGCCACCCACACCGGGGACGACCCCAAGCGCTTGAAACCGATCGACAATCATGGCTCGGGCTTTGGCGTTTTCTTCCGTCCCGACCTTTCGACCCTTCATTTCGTCCGTACTCAGGGCTTCAAGCAAGTCAATCGCAGGAGCGGCTTCGAAATGGTTTGGCTGATAGCTCGTCTCGCCAGAGCACGCACCTAGACTAACCGCAAAAAAGGCACTCGCGATCAATTTATAGTGGACCATGTTTCTCACCCCGGAACATTCGTTAGCGCCCCGCTTCTAGGCGCCAATGGTTGCCCTATGCTTATGCCATCAGGAAATCACGTTTGCCAATCTCCACACCCTGGTGGCGAAGCAGCGCAAATGCAATCGAAGCGTGGAAGTGCATATTTGGAAGGACAAAAGTCGACAGGTATTGGCGCCCCTCCCAGTTCACCGTCATCTGTCCAAGCGGGATCTCCATGACGGTCCGCTCTCTCGCATTGAGGTCTTCATCGTCGACGCCCTGGACGAACTGATTGCACTTTTCGATGCGCTCCAGAAGCTCATCGACCGTGGTTTCAGTATCAGGAAAACTCGGCATTTCGAGCCCGGCAATGCGCGCAGCTGCACGAGCCGGTGTCTCAGCTGCCATCTGGTATTGGTTCAATAGCGGCAGCATGTCCGGATAAAGACGCGCGGACAGAAGCACCGACTCATCGACCCCTTTGTCGATTGCATAGTTACGGCCCTTTTGCAGCGTGCTCGCCATGGCTGGCAGGATCTGTCCGGTCGCTGATTTCAGCATGAAAGAAATAGTGTCGCCCATCGTGGTGTTCTCCAAATTTTCGTCAGTTTTGCAAATTGGGGCTGACAGGCGCTTTCACCAGAAAAAAAGTTTGATCCAATAGGATTAAGCGCACGTAAGCCTTATCAGAGAGAGCAATCTCTCGTTGCTGAGGTCGGTTAAAACGTTTCCTCCCTCCCAGTTTTTGCTGGCCTAGCAACTCACTTCTGGTCCATCGGAATGATATGCGCTTCGGCCATATATTCGATGGACCTCATTTCATGCAGCCGACTTGCCGTGCGCTGAAACTCGAAACTACCATCACCCTCCGGATACAAACTTTCAGGCTCAGCTGCTGCGCTGGCGACGAGTTTGACTTTGGCTTCATACAGAGTGTCGATCAGCGCCACAAAACGGGCCGCCTCGTTACGCTTGGCCGGGCTCAGGGTTGGGATGTCCTGCAGCAAGATGGTGTGAAACGTCGCAGCAATCGCTCGGTAGTCTTCAGCCCAGAGCGGACGTGCACATAGCTCATCAAATGTGAATCGCGCAACACCAGCGGCTTCCCTCTCCACCGGAAGTTTACGCCCCTTGATTGTCAGCATGCAGCTTTGCGGAGCGGCGCCAAGCGTCAGTCGATCAAAGGCTTGGTCGAGCGCCTTAGCGCTCTCGCCAATGGGATACCAGACGGGCGCCTCGGTCAGGCGTTCCAGACGATAATCTCGATCTGAGGCGAGTTCAAATACCTCATTTTGTTGTTTCAAAAGGTCTATAAACGGTAGGAACAGGTGCCGATTGAGGCCGTCTTTATAAAGCTCATCCGGGTGGCGGTTCGACGTCGCCACAACCGACACACCACGCTTGAACAGCTCCTCGAACAAGCCCGCCAGGATCATAGCGTCGGCAATTTGCGTGACCTGAAACTCGTCAAAACAAATGAGCCTTGTCTCGGATGCAAATTGTTTTGCAACCGGGAAGATCGGATTCGAAACGTCCTTGCGTTTTCGCGCGGAATTGAGGCGATCCTGCACCCGGCCCATGAATTCGTGAAAGTGGACGCGCATAGCTTTGACCGGCGCCTGCGCGTAGAACAGATCCATCAGCATTGACTTCCCGCGCCCAACGCCGCCCCAAAGGTACAGCCCGCGCGCCGGTTTTGGCTTCGAGAATAAGCCGCCTTTTCCAGAACGTTGCAATCGTTGAAGCAGCTCATCCAGCTTCTCAGCCGCTTCCATTTGAGCGGGGTCAGGGCTGAGGGCACCTGCTTTGATGCGCGCGTTCAGCGTTTCAGTAATCGACCCCAAGCTCAGCTCCCTCCAAGCGCCCTGGCAACCTGCTGTGAGAAATTGGATAGCGCAGCTGGCTGGACGGCTATCGTCACCAAGATGCCCGCAAGCGCGCCGCCCAAATGTGCTTCGTGTCCAATCCTTTTATTGTCTCTTTGCGACAAGATCGCGCTGCCGACCAAGAACACGATTCCGAGAACCACTGCAGGCATGAAGAACGGGATTGGAAAAATCATCAACGGCTCGAACGGGCGGAACAGAATGAAACTCATCACGACGCCCGATGTCGCGCCCGACGCGCCCAGCGCCCGGTAAGAAGGTTTAGCCTTGTTCTCTAGAAGCGCCCACGCGTTGCCGCCAAGCAGAGCAGCAAAATAGATGATCAAATAGGCGACCGGCCCCACGACACGTTCAACAAATCCACCGAACATGAAGAGGACATACATATTCACCAAAAGGTGCAGAATTCCGCCATGCAGGAAGCCGCTAGTCACCATGCGGTGCCACTCTTTCTGCTGCAGGATCGGCCCCACATGGAATAGGTTTTTGGCCATGAAGGACGGATTGGAGAGGGCAATCAAACTGGCGATAACATTCCCCGCGATCAGCAATGACGTCACCGGAGTGGTTAGCATTTGTTCCATAACAACGCCCTAGTATATCCCGCGCAGGGATGCATCAGGTTTTTCTCAAACCAGGTCGCCATAGAGATCCGGACGCCGATCTCTGAAAAAGCCCCAGGCCGCCCGTTCGCGATCGATGTCGTCCAGCGCGAAGGTCGCGGCAACAAAGCCTTGTTCGGTACGATCCAAGTCACTGACGACTTCACCAACATGGTCGCAAATAAAGCTCGTGCCGTAAAAGACCTGCCCCTCTTCGTCGCCGACGCGGTTGGCCGCAACCACGGGGATGACATTGCTGACAGCGTGACCTTGCATGGCCCGACGCCAACGCGCTGCAGTGTCCAGAGAATCGTCCTGCGGTTCGGCTCCAATCGCTGTTGGATAGAGCAAGACATCTGCCCCCATCAGGGCCATTGCACGCGCAGCTTCGGGGAACCATTGATCCCAACAGATACCGACACCAATCCGACCTTTTTGAGTGTTCCAGACCTTGAAACCGGTATTGCCGGGGCGGAAGTAGAACTTCTCCTGATAGCCGGGGCCATCTGGGATGTGGCTCTTCCTGTAAACGCCAAGGGCCGTACCATCGGCATCAATCACAACTACGGAGTTGTAGTATTCTGGTCCGTCCTTCTCAAAAATTGAAACCGGGATGACCACGCCCAGCTCTCGTGCCAGGTCTTGCATTTTCGTGACCGCTGGATGGTCTCGCCACGCGGTGGCGGCAGCGAAATGGTGTTCTTCCTGAGATTTGCAGAAATAGTGATCGCAGAACAATTCTGACGGCAGGATAATCTCTGCACCCTGCGCCGCTGCGTTGCGGACTGCGGCCGCGACGCGCGAAATGTTCTCCGCAAGATCGCCCTTCGCAAAAGACAATTGAAGAGCGGCAACATTAAGCGTTCGGGTCATGATGTGAAATCCTCAAACGGGGCACCTGCTGCGTCATACAATGGAAAGCCCCACCGCCGGATAGAATATTGCCCGCAGGAAGAGCAATCACTTTGTGATCCGGCATTACTTGTTCAAGCGCGGCGACCGCTTCAGATGCAAAACGCGTTTCGTAGACGGGAAGATAAACAACCTCGTTACTGATCAGGAAATTCATGTGACTGGCAGGCAATACAGCGCCGTCACCGTCTGAAATCAGTCCGGGTGAAGGGATTGTCAGTACCTCGAGGCCAGCGTTCAGGAGCGAGCGTTGAATACGCTGTAGCACATCTCGGTTAGGGTCATTCCCGCCGGCTGGTTGTTGGCAGACGACGCGGCCGGGCCCGATAAAACGCGCAATATTGTCGACGTGACCATCCGTGTGATCATTTAGCAAACCCTCATCCAGCCAGATCACCTGATCCACGCCGAACGCTTGCTTCAATGCCCGCTCGGCGATGCCCTGTGTCCAATCTGTGTTGCGGTTCCGATTGAGCACGCATTGGCGTGTCGTCAGCAATCGTCCGGCGCCATCAAGATCGACAGCTCCACCCTCCAATACGAAATCGAAGTTACGAAGGCAGGCCTGCTCAACAGATGCAATCGCTTGAGCCGTTTCGGTGTCTCCCGGCATAACGTACTTTCCGCCCCAGCCATTGAACCGGAACCGGAGCGCGGTCAGCTCGCCTTCGCCGCGCGCCAATACAGGGCCGGTGTCGCGCAACCAGATATCCCCGGCCAAAATCGTATGGAGCTGAACCTGCCCAGTCTCTATGAGGTCATCCAGAGCGAGCCAGGCGCTGGTATACGCCTCTCGTGATCCACACGCGATGCGAACGGGTGTGGTCTCGCTCAGCGAACGCACAAAGGCGGCGATCTCTCGCCGCGCGCCGTCGAACGCATCGCCCCACTCTCCGCGCAGGTGCGGCCAACCGACCCAAACAGCCGATTGAGGCGCCCATTCCGGCGGTACATATGTGTGATCCAAACTCATCGCGGCGCGTGTGCCATAGCTTGTTACCAAGTTCAAAGAAAAAGGGCGGCTCAAAAAGAGCCGCCCTTCCAAGATTGTATGTAGCCGAAGCCTAGAACTCGTAGCGAAGTCCGAAGCGAACAGACCAGAGCGAAGCTTCGCCGATCCGAGACTCTGCGTCCTGGGTCAGCTGGCCCGTCACAGGGTCCGCTTCGACGGTTGGTGGGAAATCAGGCACACGCAGGACGCCCCATTCGTCGTTGATCATGTTTGTGAAGTTATCGATCACAACAAAAGCTGACGAACGATCGTCCGGGCGCAGTCCTGGGAATTCCTGCTCAAAGCGCAGGTCAACCTTGGAGAACCAGGAACCTTCTTCGCCGTTTCGCTCGGCGCCAGGGATCAGAACGCCAACTGGATCAACGAATGGCGTGAAGCTAAACGCGCCACTTCCTTGGTCGTTTCGGATCAAAGAATATGGTTGACCCGACCGCGCCGTAGCAAAGGCAGACAGGTTCGTTGCATATTCGCCGAAGAACTCTTTCTCATAGTTCGCGAGGAGCGTGAACCGATGAGAAATATTGTAGTCCGAAGTCGACCGGAGATCTTCTTGCGGGCTGGTGTAAGCGCGGTTGTTGTAGTTCGAGAACGCAACCGAAGAAGTCATTGGCTGAACATCTTCTGCGTCATTGTACGCGTAACCAAATGCCCAATCAAAGCCGTTATCGTACTCTTTCGAGACGCTGACCGAAGCGGTCAAAGAACGGTTACCTTCGTTCGAATTCGTCAGCACGAAAGAAGGAACACGAACGCTCTGGAATTGCGGAATGCCGTCAGAATTGGCGCCATTCGGCTCGAGATCGCCACGCAAGATCATCGCTGAGTTGCTGCTGGTCGAGTAAAGAACATCAGCGTTCACAACATACTCGCCACCAAGGAAATTGTTAGCTGCGAGGTTTGGATACCATGTCGCACCCAGTGCAAATTTCCACTCAGACGGAATATCGAAATCTGGATCAAGATAGTTGATTTCGAAGTTCGAACCCTGCCCAGTTGCAACCGCATCGGCGAGCACTTGAGGCACACACCAACCTGGTCCAACAGGAACACCGTCTTCACACGCAGTGTAAGGGACGCTGAACAGGGAAGTTACGCCGTCTTCGAGACCGAAAGCGCCGCCATCCTGGCCAAACTGAAGTACGTTATTGTTCGAATAATTGTTCGACAACCAAACGTTCGGGTCACCGCCAGAGTACAGACCGAAACCACCACGAACGTCGAGGGTATCGTTAGCGTCCCAAGAGAAAGCGAAGCGCGGTTGGAATAGACCTGCGCCGTCCAGCGTTTGACCATTTGTAAAGCCATAGCTAGCCAGGAAGCCCGGGTTTGTCACAGGCGCATCATCGGTTTCCCACCAATCATAACGGAAACCAAGGACCACGCTCACCGCATCTGTAATATCGAACTCATCCTGGATGTAGGCCGTATTCACTGCGTAACCCCAGTCAGCAGCCGCGTCATTCGGGTTACCGGAAGGTGCGTTATTATAGTTCACGTTGTCTGCAAGACCGAGCTCGAAGTTTACAATGGCCGGGTCACGCGTGTCGGTAGGATCAACAACAGCTGGGTTCCGGTCAAAGTCGATTTCAGTCTCGGTGTGCTGGATGAACAGGTTGAACACTTCGAGTTCTTCGCGCTCGTACCCAAAAGTAATGGCGTGATCGTTCAGCTGATAGAAGCCTTTAAACGCCATGTTCAGGATGCTGTAGTCCAGTTTGTTGGATTGACGCGAGTCGTCGCCGCCAATGTAAACATCGACATCGTCCGTCTCGATTGTGATTTCGCCGAAATCAGTGCCGCCGATGGAGATCTGGCGGTTGTCCAGCTCAACGTACCCAAGACGCAACTCGGTTGAGAAATTATCGGTCCAGTCGCTGTAAAGGAAACCGACATACTGGTTCAGTTCAGCACCGCGCTCGTACAGGTGGTTCGAGAACTCGAACTCATCGAGGTCACCGTCAGATTCAGTGAAATTGAACCCTTCATTATAGTTATAAGTGAAGGCTGCACGATGTTGCTCGTTGATATTCCAGTCGAGTTTGACCAGAAGTTTTTCATCTTCAACGTCAAGGCTGGTTGGGATTTCGCCAACGTCATAACCATACACGTCAAGTGCGATACGGGCGATCTCATCAAGCTCGGCTTGCGTGATATCTACTTCGTTAATCGCGCCAGATCCAATGGGTCCGCGGTCGAACGTGTTCGCGCCTTCCAGCTTTTCATATGCGACTGAGAAGAACAGCTTGTCCTTAACAATTGGGCCGGCGATCTGTGCACCGTAGCGGTACTCATCGAATGGGTTGGCGCGGACGCTGCGTCCTTCCAGAGTGTCACCCTGGAAGCTGTCAGAGGTGTAGTCGACAAACGCTGAACCGTGGAATTCATTCGTACCGGACTTGGTCACAGCGTTGATGTTACAGGCGGTAAACCCGCCATACTCAACATCAAACGGCGAAAGCTCGACAGCAACCTGTTCAATCGCGTCGAATGGGAAAGGCTGACGCTCTGTTGGGTAACCGTTAGAATTGAGACCGAAGCCATCGTTCAGGCGAACGCCATCCAGCGTAAGAGAGTTGAAGCGTGGGTTTTTACCACCACACTGAACTGGGTTGATCGAACCACGGCTCTCGTCGACGTAGATGCGGGGATCAATCCGCAAGACGTCGGTGATGTTGCGGTTGATGGTTGGTGCGTTCTGAAGCGTTTCAAGACCGAACGTTGCATTTGGACCAAGCGCTGTCTGGATCAGATCCGTCGCTGACGCAGTAACCACGATCGTGTCGAGCGTGCGATCAGCGTCGGCGGACAGGGAGAAACTCAGATTGGTTGTATCGCCAAGAACCAGTGGAACATTCTCCACTTGCTGGCTTTGCAGGTCAGCTGCGGAAACCGTCACCGTGTAGGTCGATGAAATCGGCAGGTTGCGGATCGCGTAAGCACCTGAGGCACTTGTTGTCGTTGAACGCGTCAGACCCGTTTGGGTGTCACGGATTGTGACGGTCGCGCCACTAATGCCGGCGCCTGCATCGTTTGTTACGGTACCGCGCACTTCAGAGGTTGTAACCTGCGCCTCTGCCGGAGCAACGATAGCTGCGGTCATGATAGAGGCGGCGGCCACACCTGATAGGAGTTTCCAGTTGGACATGAGTTTCCCCTCAATTTGTCACTAAAGCAGGCTGAGCGGGATGCTCAGAGGACTACTGAGCGTCCCACTATTTGCGCGCCATTACAGAAATGTGACAGTCACGTTAGACTCCTGTGACATTGCTGAATCAGACAGTTGGCATTGCAAATAAGCCACACATGCGGCGAAGGGTTTATGTCTTCGCCATGGCAGCTTAATGGAACCTCATGGCGCAAAAAGCTCTCCTCTCAGACACCCCATCAAAGCTCGCAATCGCAATAATTGCGGGGCTTCTGGCCATGCGGCTATTGCTGGTGGTCTGGTCGCCGCTCGAGCTTTACGCTGATGAGGCACAGTATTGGCGATGGGGACAAAGCCTCGAATGGGGTTATTACTCGAAACCGCCAATGATCGCCTGGGTGATCCACCTATCGACCGCTCTGTTTGGCGATTCGGAAGCAGCGATTCGGATCCTCGCGCCGGTCTTTCACGCCATCGCGGCGTTCTTCTTGTTTCTCTTGTCGCGGCGCATGTTCAATAGCTGGGCAGGCCTCATTACTGTCCTGACCTATCTTTTCATGCCTGGGATCGTTCTGTCATCGGGCGTCATTTCGACGGACGGGGTCTTGTTCCCCTTCTGGTGCGGTGCGCTCTACTTATTCTGGCGCTTACGGGAAGAAGGCCTGGGTTGGGTAGGCGTGGCCGCGCTCGGGCTCGCCATTGGAGCCGGGTTTCTTTCGAAATACGCCATGCTCTATTTCGCGATTGGCATCGCACTCACAAGTATATTCGATCGCGATACACGGACCGCTCTACTAAGCCAGAAAGGGATCGTAGCGCTGCTCATCGCCGCCGCGGTGTTCGCGCCACATCTGCTTTGGAACGCCGCAAATGACTTCAAGACCGTCAGTCATACGGTCGATAATGCGAATCTGGGCGGGCAGCTGTTCAATCTTGAAAATCTGCCCAAGTTTCTCGGCGACCAGATGGGCGTGTTTGGTCCGGTTAGCTTTGTTGCGCTCATTGCAGGGCTGGCATTTCTGCGTCCGCGTCGCGATCTAGCCGATCTTGGCGACGCTGCGCA
The DNA here is from genome assembly GCA_043513745.1 of Hyphomonadaceae bacterium. GTDB lineage: Bacteria > Pseudomonadota > Alphaproteobacteria > Caulobacterales > Hyphomonadaceae > Henriciella. The sequence continues at coordinate 1,545,765 of CP121341.1, read as the reverse complement.
TGCACAGCGCACAAAAGAGACCTGGCTTGCGTGTTTCATTATTCCGGTCCTCCTGATCATCGCGTTCCAAGCCGTACTTTCGCGCGCCCACGCGAACTGGGCAGCCACCGCATACCCGGCTGCAAGCGTGTGGATCGGCGGGTTTCTGTTGCGCTCAAAAGGTTGGCGACCGGCTTTTTGGTCAGGTCTCGCTTTTCAAGGCATTGTGGGGGTTCTCGCAACAATTCTCGCTCTGGGGCCTCAAAGCTGGACGGCTGCGATGGGCCGGGACAATGACTTGAAACGCGTACGGGGCTGGCAGGACTTGTCAGAGCAACTGAAACTCGAAGTCGAACGGTTACAGCCGAGCGCTATTCTGGTCGACGAGCGTGAGGTTTGGCATGGGCTTGATTATTATCTCAAAGACCAGCTCGACGTGCCGTTGATCATGTGGCGCTATAATCCGAGCCCGAAGAGTTTCGCAGAAGGTGTGGACCTTGCAGACCTGGAGTCGAATCGCGTCCTCGTTGCCAGTTACCGATCGAACCTTCGTCCACCCATTCAAGCCGATTTCGCGACCTGGCAACCAGAAGGCACCGTCTCCGTCGATCTCGGCCACCGGTCAAATGGTTGCCCGATCCAGCGCGAGCTCAGACTGTACCTCGCGGGTGATTATGATCCCCTACCACGCACAGCAGAATGGACGCAGGCATTCAAAACCGATGACGGCGACGGAAATCTTGTCGACAGCCATATTGACCGCCCCGAACGCTGCCCCAAATAGCTGGTCTTCCCTCCGAACGGACTCCATAAGCTCCCCTCATGGCCATTCTCAAAGCCATTCTCGGCCCGACGAATACGGGTAAGACCCATTACGCGCTTGATCGCATGTTGGGGCACACGACCGGTATGATCGGCCTCCCCCTGCGCCTGCTCGCGCGTGAGGTCTATGACCGGGTGGTCGAGATGAAAGGTGAGCGGGCCGTCGCGTTGATCACCGGCGAGGAGCGCATTGTTCCGGACAAAGCCCGCTACTGGGTATGCACTGTCGAGTCTATGCCGGTAGATGTTTCGGTAGAATTTCTGGCAGTCGATGAAATCCAGATCGCGGAAGACCAAGATCGCGGGCACGTATTCACTGATCGCATCCTGCATGCGCGCGGCACACAGGAAACATTGCTCCTCGGCGCCGAAACCATGCGCGAAGTATTACGCGAGCTCGATTTCGACATTGCAACTGATGTCAGAGAACGTTTCTCGACCCTGTCTTATGCCGGTCAGAAGAAGATCACAAAACTCCCAAAACGATCAGCCATCGTCGCTTTCAGTGCAGATAAAGTATACGCGATTGCTGAAGTGCTACGGCGACAGAAGGGAGGTTGCGCGGTCGTGATGGGCGGCCTTAGCCCCCGCACAAGAAATGCCCAGGTGGAGCTGTATCAATCTGGCGAGGTGGACCACCTCGTTGCCACCGATGCGATTGGGATGGGACTGAATCTCGATGTCGACCGGATCGCATTCGCAGGACGGTCCAAATTCGACGGCCGGCGCCATCGTTGGCTGAGCAACGCAGAAATGGGCCAGATCGCAGGTCGTGCGGGCCGATTTCGAGATGATGGCGCGTTCGGGGAGAGCAATGATTGTCCGCCCTTTGAGGACGAGCTCATACGCGCCATCGAAGATCATCGCTATGACCCGGTTACCGACCTTATGTGGCGCAATAGCAATCTCGATTATCGCTCGATCAAAACCCTGATTGCCAGCCTGGCACGCCCGAGCCCGCGTGAATGCTTGCGTCAGAATCCTTACGGGCTGGACGAATGGGTGCTCCGCAGAATGGCTGAAGACGGCGCGATTGGGCCTGAGGTTCGCGGCGACCGCAATGTGAGACGCTTGTGGGATCTTGCCCGTCTTCCCGATTTTCGAAAAGCGGGTCATGAAGGACATGGTCGGCTCGTGCTGGGACTCGCAGAGACCCTGTCGGATCCGGATGCGCGTCTTGGCGATACGGCGATGGATGAGCGCCTGAAAGCTCTGGATGTTACGATCGGTGACATTGGTCTGTTACAGCAGCGCCTGGCAATGATTCGCACTTGGACTTACGCAAGTTTCAGACATGATTGGCTTGAAAATCCTGAATATTGGCGCGAAAGAACGCGGGATATTGAAGATCGCTTGTCTGATGCGCTACACGACGCCCTCACGCAGCGATTTGTCGATCGCAGAACAACCGCCCTGATTGCTGGGCTGAAAAGGGAAGACCTCTTGAGCACCGACGTATCCGACACCGGAGAAGTGACGATTGAAGGCCACGTAGTTGGCAAACTGGTCGGACTGACCTTTGAGCCTGACGCCAGCGCATCAGAGCTTGAAGGCAAAACACTTCGCCATGCTGCAATGCAAGCGCTTGAACCCGTGATCGCTGATCGTCTCAAAGCCATCGCCGGAGCACCAGAAACCGCCCTGTCGATAAATGACGCCTCTCAAATCGTCTGGGACACCGCGCCTATCGCCCAGCTCAATGCCGGACCCCATTGGCTGGCCCCATCGGCAAAGCTGATCGGCGGACAAGATGCAGAGCAGCACCAGCAGGATGCCGCAACGACGCGCGTCAATGAATGGTTGGGCACAGAAATCGAGAAACGTCTGCCGACGCATTTCAAACTCAAATTCTCGACTGACGACTCCACCCTTGACGGGCTCGCCCGCGGGCTTGCCTTTCGCCTGGTCGAAAGCGGAGCCGCCTGCGATCTGCGCGGTGAAGACCGCGCGTTGCTTCCAGGCCCCGAGGATCGGACCAAGCTGAAAGAAGCGGGAATTCGTTCCGGTCGCATCGCCGCGCACATTCCGGATGCGCAAAAGCCTGCGGCACAGAAAATGATCTCGGTCCTCTTGTCGCTTTCAGATGGGCGCGTGCGCAAGACCGCCCCCGAGGGTGCTGGCAGCTTCGAACTCGATGGAAGCTGGCCAGATGAGGATCTGACGGCGCAAGGGTATCTGCGCTTCGGCAAGCGCGCTGTCCGGGCCGACCTCGCTGAACGCCTCGGATGGGAGCTTTCGAAGCGGCGCAAGGAAGCTGATCAGGCCAAGTTTGCAATCCCCCCGGAACTTGCTTCGATGGTCTCTTGCCCGCTTGAGGATTTTCACAACGTCCTGAAGGGGTTTCGAATTGCGCCTGCTGAGAAAGATCCGGAAACAGGTGCTGTAACCCTCTGGCGGTTCCAGTCTAAAGCGCATGTCGAAGCTCAGGAACAGCGCCGGACCGCACGCAAGGATGCGCGGAATACTCAACGCAAAAGTGGACCGCGCAAGAAACAGGAACGTACATCGGGCAAGCCGCGACACCAAAATCAGAACCGCCGGCCGGCCCGCCGCGAACCCGATCCCGATAGTCCGTTCGCAGCATTGGCAGCTTTGCTCCCGGAGAAGCAAAAATCTCCACCAAAAAAACGCAAGCCCAAGAAGCCAAAGCCAGATCCAAAACCTGTTGAAGCGGAAACAAATGCGCCCCCTTCCGAAGCTCCCGTAACGGACGGCAGCGCCACGAATGAGTGAGAGTGCGAACGATGAGGTTCGCGTTGATATCTGGCTCTGGCGCGCGCGTTTCTTTAAAACCCGAGCTCTGGCGACGGACTATGTCACGCGAAAAGGGATACGCATCACGCGCAATGGCCAAACCCGAAAAACCGGAAAGGCAGGACAGCGCGTGAGCGCCGGCGATATCCTGACCTTCTACAAAGCCAAGTCAATCGAAACGGTTGAAGTGCTGCAAGTTGGCGAACGGCGCGGACCCGCCGCCGAAGCGCAAACTCTTTACAGACGGATCGACGCCAGCGCATAAGGCTTTCCATGGCAGGTTTTTTCTCTCGTTTATTTGGTGGATCACGCCCTGAACCCCCGGTTCGTGACCTGGATCCTTATGAAGCGGCCGCGGCGCTACTCGTCGAAGCGGCTTTGGTGGACGGCGTATACGCAAATCTCGAAAGCGATATGATCGCCGAGATTCTCGTGACCAGCCTCGATATGACAGCGGATCGGGCGGACGAAGTGTTGCAGCGCGGCGAACTCATCGCCGAAGAGGCCACGGACACTCACGCTCTGACCCGTCATGTCAAAACGCTACCGCAATCCGAGCGCGCTCGGGTGATCGAAGGCCTGTATCGCGTCTCGTTCGCGGATGGAGAGGCCTGTAAATACGAAGAATCCTTCATTCGACACGTCGCCAGCCTTTTGCATGTGGATGACGTCACGCGTGCACACGCAAAAAAGAGAGCAGAACTAAACGCTCCGTGACAGTCAGATGCATTGACTTGTGAGACCTCCGAAGCCATGTGCTGCGCTGCACTAAGAATACAGAGCTGTTGAATGACCTATATCGTTTTGGATGCCTGCATCCGTTGCAAGTATATGGACTGCGTAGAAGTTTGCCCAGTGGATTGCTTCTACGAAGGTGAAAACATGCTCGTTATTCACCCTGATGAGTGCATCGATTGCGGGGTCTGCGAACCGGAGTGCCCGGTCGAAGCGATCAAGCCAGACACTGAGGATGATCCGGACGCCAAATGGTTGAAGCTCAACACCGAGTACGCAAAGGTGTGGCCGAACATCACGCGGATGAAAGAACCCCCGGCTGACCGTGAAGAATTTGCGCAAAAAACCAACAAACTCGCAGAATTTTTCAGCCCGAATCCCGGCGAGGGCGACTAGCGTCTCTAATCTTTGGACATTGACGATCGGACCGGAAGGTCCGAACACTGGCGCTTGAAGTCTTGTAATTGGGGATCGAAATGAGAATTATTATCGGAGCGCTGGCTGCCCTGTCATTGACCGGATGCGTGACCGTCAATGCAACCGACGTAACCGCCCAAATAAACACTCAGCCGAGCGATGCAGAAGCCATGGCGATCGTTCAGGCGCGCAATACATATTACGAACAACTCGTCGCCGAACAGGATGTCGACAACTTGATCGCGCTCCACACAGAGAACTACGCAATTTTCCGTCCCGGCCGTGCCAATGTCGAAGGACGTTCGGCGCAACGCGAATATTGGGAAACGGCATTCGAGACCATGAATGGCCTCAGCATTGATGAGAAAACCGTCTTCTTCGCGGGTCCGGACACGATCATCTCGCACGATTTCTACCAGACCTATTCCGACGGTGACGCAATTGGCGGAGGGCAATCCGTGATTGTCTGGAAGAAAGTGGACGATGCTTGGCTGGTTCACTGGGAAATGTTCAACTGACACTCAAAGTCCCGCGATTTCCAGCCGGTCTCCCATCATGTAGCGAAAGAGGTCACCATAACTCAGCGCGAGCGTCACCCCCATCAAGGCAATCGCAATCCAGAGCCAACGACCGAACCAGGTCCGGGACACTGTGACGGTGCCCTGCAGTGACGCCATGTAAAACAGAGTCGGCGTCCAGAACAGAATTTGACCGACCCCGATGATGCGGGTGAAGCCAAACTGGCTGTACACGACGAATGTCATGGCGAGCCCCATCATCGTGCCAAAAACAATGGCGCGGGCTTCGTGGCGAACCAAAGCGAACAGAACCGCAATCGAGAGCGTCCCCCCCAGCACCTGGAGAAGGATGAGTTTCCACTCCGGGCTGCGAGTCAGTACGTCTTCGAAAAATCGCTCGAATAGTTCCATTCCGCCCTCCCCCAATAGAATGTCATGCCGCGAAGAGTTGCCCCATATCCGCGAAGGCTTTTAACTCGATCGCGTTGCCGGACGGATCACGGAAGAACATAGTCGCCTGCTCGCCGGGCTCGCCTTTGAAACGAACATACGGCTCGATCACAAACTCGACCCTGTCGGTTAATCGCTCGGCCAGGCCTGCCCAGGTCTCCATATCAAGCACCAGACCGAAATGCCGGACCGGCACCTGCTTGCCGTCGACGTCCGATTTTTGGCCCTCAGCACATTCGCTCGGCGCGAGATGTGCAACAATCTGGTGGCCAAAAAAGTCGAAGTCGACCCAATGCTCGCTCGATCGCCCCTCAAGGCAGCCCAGCAGCCCCCCATAGAACTCACGCGCGGCGCTTAGATCATGGACGGGAAAAGCGAGATGAAATGGCGGCATGCCGATGCTGTAGCAATTGCTTAAGTTTTTGTCATCTCAGGCTGTGCGCTGGGTACTCGACAGTCATGAAATCGCGCCAGCCCGTATCGGTCAGAACGAAATCCGTCGATTTCAATCCCCCATCGCTCCACGTGTACACGGAGCGACCAATCTCTGTCTGCGGATCGACCCATACAATTATCAGAGAATTATCATCATAACGCCCCGACAGATCCAGGATCGCACCTCGTGAGTCTTCCCAGACGCCATCTATCGCCCCCTCTTCGAACCGGTAGAGACCGCGTCCGGCGAAGATCGGTGCCCCGTCCATCGCAAGCACAATCGAGTAGTCTTGCACGACATGGTTCGCGCTGAGTCCCGGTCGCCAGATTGATGTACAGGTCGCTTCCAGACCGCGGGCGACACAGGGGCCGCTCCAGGTCCCAAAGTGAGCGAAGGCCGCGTCTGGCGTAACGTCCGAATTTGTCACCGGTCCGATCGATGCCGATAGAATCGCGAGTGCGGCGAGTTTTGATTTGGTCATATGATTTTCCTCCTCCGGAATGACCGGGGAACAGCCCCGTTCCTATCCAGACGATTCAGACTGCACGAATTTGACTCTTCGGTTCATTTTCCTCTCGCCGGTGGATGAGCTTTCCGAGCTAAACCCTTGCCAATGAATCTTATTTTTCAACGCTCCGATTTTCATTAAAAACAGTTCATTAACAAGGCTGTCGCTGATTTGCCACACCGCCGAAATGGCTTGAATTTCCAACGCTCGGAAATCACATTCTGGTCACATTTGAAGCCGATCTCGCCCCTGCGCGTCATGCGCATACAGGAGAGTAAAAAATGAAAACGTTTCTTCCCACACTCATGTTGACCGCAGCAATCGCTGTATCTCCCGCAGCTCTGGCAGAAGGCTGGTACGCGGATGGTGGTTACACTCATGTCACCACTGATGTAGACACCGGAGTGGGCTCTGCTGACATTGATCTCGGAGCGTTGTCTGGCCGTCTCGGCTATGACTTTCACCCGAACTTCGGCGTCGAAGGCGAGCTCGCGTTTGGCGTCAATGATGAAGAGGCCACGCAAGGCGGTGTCACCGCATCACTTGGCCTCAACTATCTGGTTGGTGCCTACGGTAAAGCCCAGCTGCCTGTCGCGGAAAACATCAATCTGTTCGCCCGTGCCGGGATCGTCCAGGCAGAACTCGAAGCCGAAGTCACCGGCCTGGGATCGGCATCTGACAGTGAAACCGGCGCCGGTTACGGCGTTGGCGGAACCGTCGACGTTGCCGAGAATATCTACATTCGCGGCGACTATACCCGCTACGACATCGAAGATGTTGAAGCCGATGCCTTCACAATTGGCGTTGGCGTGAAATTCTAGTTTCACTCACGTCTCTTCGAAGACAGACGAGCCCCCGCGCCAGAACGGTGCGGGGGTTTTCTGTTTGCTATGCCAACCGCCTCACCCAGTTCACGGCGCGCAATTGCCTTCCCACTGGACGTGCATGCTGTAGACCTCGCGCCCTGGCAGATTGTAATTGATCAGAAGCGGCTTATCTGCCGCTGCCGCGCGTTCCAGCGTTGTCAGGACCCGGTCCCAGCGATTGGTCTCACCGCTCGACGCGATAGGCACACGCGCCCCGGTCGGCAGGTGCCGGATGGCATCGGGTTCAAAATTGAACCGCTGATCGCCCGAAGAGGTCTTGAGCACGAACATGGTCGCGATCCGGCTCAGGCTCTGAATGTTGTAGACCTGATGCTTGATACAGCCGACGGCGCGGCCGGTGCTCGCCCCCGTCAGGTCTTTCAGGGCTGGCGCTTTATCGAGCGGCACCTGGACCTGTTTCGGCAATTCGAGCTGCTGCATCTGCTGTGGCAAATCCTGCGCAAGGGCGGTTCCGCCGACGCCGAGCGCCGCGATTGCGATCAGTTGAAGTTTCATAATGCGTCCCTTTCCTGCTCCCCCGAGCCCGGCGGAGTGTAGGCGAGCCAGCGAGCAGGGTCCAGATTGGCGGCCGGAACGCTGGCTGAACACGGTTTTGAACGGTGGTGATTGAGCGGGGGATTGGGGTGGATGAATGCCGGAAGCGGACAAAAGCTGAAGCCGACATAATGTCTGCATTGGGTTGCGGATTCAATTGGTCACTGCAACAAACGCATTTAATCGCTCAGCCGGGGTCTCATAGTCCAGCGTTTTTCTTAGCCTCTCATTGAGCTTTCTTGCAATGGCATTCAGCTTAGCCTGATTGTGGAGGGACAAGTCGGTTCCCCTGGGCAGATACTGCCTCAATAGACCATTGGTATTTTCGTTCGATCCGCGTTGCCAAGGGCTTTGTGGGTCACAGAAATAAACTTGTATGTCTGTCGCCAATGTAAAGCGTTGATGATCCGCCATTTCCTTCCCGCGGTCCCAAGTCAGGGATTTGTACAATTCATCCGGCAGGCGACGGGCGTGTTTGATGAGTGCCGTCACAACACCCTGAGTGTCTTTGTTGGCCACTTTAATCAGCATGACATAGCGCGAATGACGTTCCACCAATGTGGCCACATAGCTATTCTTTGAACCGCCAATCAGATCACCTTCCCTATGTCCGGGCACAGCGCGATCTTCAACCGATGCAGGGCGCTGGCTGATAGATATGGTGTTCTTGATCTGGCCAATACCATTTCGCTTCAAGCTTGTTTGTCTTGATCGGCGCACCGCACGTCTCGTCCTCAGATACGCCTGCAGTTCCTTCTTCAGAACACCGCGTGCCTGAACAAAAAGAGATCTGTAGATCGTTTCATGCGACACGTTGCGATGCTCATCTTCTGGATAGGTTCGCTTGAGCCAACCAGAAATTTGCTGGGGCGACCAATCAGAGCGTAGTTTGGCAGAAACAGCTCTGCGCAGGAAGGCGCTGCCAGATAGCTTGCAGGGCTTGGGGCGCAATGCTTGTTCCCATGCGCGCTTATCCGCCTTGATTGCACGATAGGCGCGCCGTCCGCCATTGCGTTTGACCTCCCGGCTGATTGTGGATGCAGTCCGGCCCAGGGACTTTGCAATCGCTCGCATAGACAAACCAGAAACAAGACCGCGTGAGATTTCTTCGCGCTCGCACAAAGACAAAGCGCCGGCAGAGCGCCTACGTGCAGGTGGGCGAATACCACCTGTTGGCTCTAGAACCGAAAAGATCGAAGAATGACCACGATCAAACACGCGACCAATGGCGTTCATGGTCTCCCCGCGCTTCCAGCGATCCCATATCTCCGCTCTCTGAGACTCTGAGTAATAAATGCGTCGACGTTGCTTCATGACTTCCACTCCAGTTTCCAATCAAACTAAAGTGTTGCGACGATCATTTGAATCCGCAGTCAAAAGCGGACATTGGTAGGCTCCTGCCTGGACCAAAGCGATTTCGTGGTTTGCGATTAAGCGGTCGAGCACGCTTACGACCGGTTTTTGGGATTGGAGTTGTCCAAATGCAGGTAGTTCCTCGGGTAGCTCTGAACCTCACGAGTAGAGATCAGCAATCACGACAGTCTCACCGCAAAGTTCGATGCCGCCCATTTAGCACTCAAACCAAGGAACTTCTTTTTCGGCGCCGCGCGTGAATTACGTTACTCGCAATCGTACAGAAAATTCAGTGTCGAGATATCGTTTCGTTTCCAAGATTTCGGCGAGTGTTTCGAGGGCACGCCACACGTCCACATAACTCAGGAATAGAGGCGAGAGGCCTAACCGGATTGTATCGGGCGTGCGAAAATCCGTCTTGATTCCACTTTTCGCCAGCGCCCGCGAGACAGCATACCCATGATCGTGGATAAGACTGACATGACCACCGCGACGCTTGCTGATCGGAGGAGACGGAGACTGTAAGCCCAAGCGCGAAAACACCGAGAGGCACATGTTTCCAAGGCGTCGCGATTTGGCCTCGACGTCTGATAGCTTCACCCCATCGAACGCGTGCAGCGCGCCTTTCAATGCTGCCATAGACAGGATAGGCGGCGTGCCCGCAACGAAACGCTGGACGCCCTCAGCGGCTTCGTAATGTTCAGTGAATGCGAACGGGTCTGCGTGTCCGAGCCACCCAGCTAAGGGCGTCTGTAAGTCTGCAACTGCGTCGTCGCGGACGTAGATGAATGCGGGGGCGCCCGGCCCACCGTTCAGGTATTTATAAGTGCACCCCACAGCGAACCTTGCGCCCTCGTCTGCAAGTTTCAGGTCGAGCACGCCAGTTGCATGACTCAGGTCCCAAACGATGGTTCCGCCGTTTCGTTCCGCGTCCATTTCCATTTGACGGACATCCGCGACTTCCGCAGTTCGGTAATCAACCAGGCTGCGAACCAATATATCGCCGTTTTCCAATGCTGAAGCGCCGGAACCGCGCGCGACGCGGATCAATTGCGACCCCACCTGCCTCGCGAGCCCCTCAAGGATATATTGATCAGTCGGAAACTCCCCCGCTTCCACGATGATGCGGGCGTCTGAACGGCGCGCTCGTAAGAGCGCTCCGACCAGCTTGAAGAGATTTACCGACACGCTGTCGCAAACAATCACGTCATCGCTTGATGCGCCGATCAGTTTAGCGATTTGGGCGCCTAGAATTCTCGGCATGTCGATCCATTCTGCTGCGTTCCATGAGCTCACCAAGCCAGAGCGCCATTCTGTGTCTGCGGTGTCCCGCAGCGCGGCGAGGGATCGATTCGTTGCCGGTCCCAATGAGTGACCGACCAAATAAATAATCTCGTCCGGCAAAAAAAACGCTGACCGCACATCAGCGAGTGGGTCCGCTTTATCATCAGAGATCGCCTCTTCGAGCGAGGTTGGAAACGAGTTTGCGGGCATACTCTGGGACGCTCTCAGTGACGGTTGACGGGCATAGGAGATTAGTTGCATCACATCGAGCGAACGAGGAATAGGGCAATGGTAAAATCGGTGTTTTTTATGCTTGCGGCCTTCGCATTTTTGGCGGGATGCACGTCGCAAGCCGAGCCATCACAATCGACGCTCAGCGCACCCCTGATGACCTGGAGCGATCTGACCGAACGAGAACTTCCTCAACCTACCTCAAGCCACGCTTACGGCGATCACCCCTCCCAATTTGCCGACCTGTGGCGGCCAGATGGGCCAGGTCCGCATCCAGTAGTGTTGATGATCCACGGTGGGTGCTGGCAAAAATCAATCGCGGACCGCAGTTTGATGAATTATGCGGCTGAGGACCTTCGACAGCGCGGTATGGCGGTTTGGAATGTCGAATACCGAGGAGTAGACGAAGCTGGTGGCGGGTATCCAGGTACATATATAGACGTTCGCGATGCAGCTTATCGATTGATTGAAGTTGGGCCGTCCTTGAATTTGGATGTGGGTCAAATCGTAGCCTTTGGACATTCAGCTGGCGGACACCTGGCAGCCTGGACGGCGCTGCAATCCAACATCGCACAAGGAAGCAGCATCGGGCGTGACGCTGCCTTGCCGGTATCGACCGTTGTCATATCGGGTGGTCTTGCGGATTTGGAAGCATCGGCACCCGTGACGCTCGAATCCTGTCTCGCGAACATTATCGACGACTTGATCGGAACCCCCACCGCGGACCGACCGAATGTGTTCTCTGACACGTCGGTGCCTGCGCTGCTGCCAACAGCTGTCGCCTTGATCAGTGTGAATGGAGACGAAGACCGGATCGCACCGCCGGAACTCGGGCAGAACCTCACCGAAAAGGTGATCGAAAGTGGCGGAGATGGACGATTTATCTCGGTCCCGGAAACCGGTCACGTTGAACTGATCGCACCCGGAACATCTGCATTTGCAATACAAGCGGGCATATTGAAGTCCGCGCTTGATGATCCGCGCTAAGCGCTGTTCAAAGATGATGAATCTGAGGACTTCAGTTTGTATCGTTGCCCCCCCATCTCCTTGGGCAACTTTAGGTCGATAAGCCAACGTCTGCTTCCGGCGTCAAAGCAGGCGTCCGCGGCGAGCAGATCACCTTGCTTTGTAACTTATCAAAAGTGGATCGTTGGGATAGGCTGTCGCCGCCAGTGTCCATCAATTTGACAGACCATTGGGAGCTCGATCGCCATGACTATGCGCCCCATCAATGCCGTAAATGCATGCGCTATGTTGGTCGCGTTTGCGCTGTCCGCCTGCGGGCAGCGGGACAGCTCAATCGAACAGGAGACAGACACCTTTGAACTCTCCGAAACTGAGCGGATTGAGAGCGGCCGGCAGATCGTGGAAATGCAATGCGCCTTCTGCCATGCAGTTGGGACCGATGATCAGAGTCCGCGCATGGATGCACCTCCTTTGCGTACCGTCCTCGCCGGTTATCCGCCGGACGCATTGGCAGAGACTTCCGCGAGCGAGTCCACGTAGGGCATCCGGACATGCCCGACTTTGACTTCGGTCCTATCGGGACCGACCATGTGCTGGCCTATTTGATTTCGATTCAGGGGACCGAGGACAGCGCCCAGTGACATTTCTGTCGCCCCTAGCTCATCCGCATCAACTCGAAGTAGATGTCCGCTTTCGGCGTTTTCTTACTAAAACTACGACGACTGCTGACTTTGTAGCTCACGGATGCGCTGAATTAGATCAGCCAACTTGCTCGGGATCGGAGCATCGATTGTGACGCCGTACTTTCCTTCGACTTGCCTGGTAAACTGAACCAATTGATCCGCTTCGCTTAATGGCTCGGTATCTTCTGGTTCGTCCACGCTCCAGCTCCCCCGGTGTATGCTGTGGGGTGCGTTTACGGAAGCCTACATGAACTGGAGATGATTGGACGGATCGTTTCTGAAACCATCTTTCAAAAAGTCCGTTTTCGGCGTCATACTGGTCGTATCGACGCAATTTCTGACGTACACAAAATTTGGTATACCCTTCACGGGCGTGGAAGGTATGTTGGGAGTCAGGAGAGTTTTGTATGCCCGACTCAATTCCCGAAAGAAGCAAGAGCGTTCACCCGCCAGAAGTGGAACGAAACATCGATATGCGTGAGCTTGCGGATTGCATCGCAAATGCCCGAGCAAGCCTGGGAAGCGACTCTAGTTTGCCTGAAGAAACACGACGCGAGATCAATCAAAGCCTCGAATATGCAGAAGCGACCTTGCGCAGAGCGACCGCTGAGAAGTCGATTTTCGTTCGAATAAAGAAACTGCTAAGCGACAATTGATCTGAACAGTTGGGTTGGCGCATGTGACGCACTCTCGACTGGCGCATGTCGATGCCTTACTCGCAGAAGATGGTTTCAACAGTACGCAAGCTCAGTATTTCGATTCAGCCAGAGACCGTCGATGATTCAAGAGCCTTCGAGCTTGTGACTCTGGCGTCTAGCTCCATCCAAATTGAAGTGATGGATTACGTAAAGGACGCGGCAAACCTTCGGCCCTTAGTTATCTTAAGCCCGCTCGATTTTCCGTTTCCGCCTTCGGTCACATTTTGCGAAATGATGAAGCAGAATGGATTTCGAGTTGTTTATATTCGCCGACCAGGATTTGGTGGCACGCCGGCATTGCCCAGCCAACTTTTGACAAAAACCAATATAAAAAACGGTGCGGCTTTGATGGCTGAAGCGGCGTTGGTACTGCGCGTCATCTCGCAATTGAATTTGCAGGATTCTGTTTTGCTGGGCATCAGCAGCGCTAATCCGATTTGTTATCGCCTATGCCTCATGCACCCGGATATTAGTCTCACGGTGTTTTCTCATCCAATCTTCAATCAGGAGACGATTGAAGCAATCCGCCCGCACTGGGTTCAACCCATGGCAAGGCAGATCATTTTCACCAAACGCGGTATGATACTCGCCGCGAGTGGACTAAGGTATTACATCAAGCGTGATCCGCTTTCCTTTTATGATCAGTTTTACTCGAAGAGTTCGACTGATCTGAAATACCGACGCGGGAATGAAGAAGATTTCCTCGCGGCAGCCCAGTTTGTAAACAAGATCACCGCCGAAACCATGTTCTATGAGGTCGTTCAAACGCTGAACAATGATACGTTCTTGAGAGATGGGTTGTTTCGCGACACTCCGGCAGTGGTTCTGGCCGGTAGCGAGACGACCCAAGAATGGCTCCGAAATGCTGAAGTTGAGGCAGAACGCCTATCTGTCCCGTTCGCGCAAGCACCGAAAGGTGGTATTTTTGCCGCCTATTCCTCGCCCGAGCTCTTGTTGAGAATGATTGAGGATTACTCAACATGAACGCCAAGTCTGCTTTGGGTCAGAAGCTGACATTAGCTTGATTAGTCGACGCTGACTTGATTGGATCAAATCAAGTAAGCTTTTGTATCTAAGCCAGGATCGTTGGAGATTGAACGCAGTGGTCGAAGCAGCTGTAATCGTTGAACAAGTCCAAGCGCATTACGAAGCGCAGTACTCCCAATTCATCGAAACGCAGTCGATGAACTGCGAACAATGCTCCCACGAGGTCAAACTTCAGATTGATTCTGGTTCACTCTTTTTGAACTTGTATTGCACGGACTTTTTGAAAAACGACGATGGTCCAAAAGTGATTGAGTTTGCACCTGAAAATAAACTTGAGTTTCAAGAAACGACACAAGAATTTAGCAGTGCGACGTTGGTGCTTCGAAGCCTGCAGTGGGACCGTGTAGTCATAGAGACTGACATCGACCAAATTTCAGACGCGGCGATTTCTGGCTGGTTTGAACACTGGTTCGATCCAAACGATAAACGGTCGGGTGATAAACAGGCGTTGGGCAACATCATCCACTCAGTATCGATCGATACAGGCGCGATGAGCGTGGATTTTGGCTCTGCGGAGCCGCAGGCATTTTGGGATTTGATTATTGCACTTGAGAGCGCAGGAGCAGCCATAATCAAGGTGTCATCTGATTGATTTTACGTCTGCTTTGACGCCGAAAGCGGACATTCGATGAGTGTCTGCGTTTGCGCCCTGATCCGCTAAACCCGCGTCTTACATCGCTGGCAACAAGGACATTGGAAGACCGGGGCCTCGGAAGTTTTCGGGCGGGATTTTGTCGGCGATCCGGGCGTGGAAGGCGGGCAGTTTTGACCAGTGCAGACCCGGTCTCAAATGATGGGCGGTGTGATAGCCCAGATTGCCGGTGAGGATATTGTACCAGCGATGCGTGATATTGTTCGAGGCGGCATATTCATCCTCCTCTGAACACCCGGCATGGTGATCATAAGTGTGGCGGCACGTCATCACGAAACTGATCAGCATCGGAATGATGAAGATGGCCACGGCGTTGAAAGGGTTGATCCAGACCAGCGCAGCGAGCAGCGCGACGTGCAGCAGCGTCATGGCCACAAATGCGCGCCGGATGGCAGGGTGTTCCGCGCTTTTCTGAAACGCGCAGAGATAGCCGGTCAGTGCCAGCTTCCACGTATATTCATTCGAAGACATGACCCGGCCTTCAGGCGCGCGCCAGGCGGACTCGTCTTTGGATTGATCCATATAGTGATCATGGTGGCCAAGATTGTGGTGCAAGACCCATACATTCGACACCGCGCCGGTCTGCAATCCGAAGACGATTTCCATCAGGCGATTGCAGGTCGCCGAGTGAAAGAATGGCACATGCTGGTGGTGATGGTTCCAGGACGCGATACAGACTTTGGCTGGCACCGACAAAGCCGCCCAGGCGAGCACAATTGGCCATGCTGAAACCAAGGCAAAGACGATGAGGTCCATCGCAAACAGCGCCGCAAAGACGGCAACGGGCAGCCGATCTTCCGAAAATCGGAACACGGTCGACCCCGAAGCGCTCTGGCGGGTCGGGGCTTGGGTTGGCGGGGCGCTCTTTCGCTCAAATGGCGGCAAAACAGGTCTCGCTCACGCCGCTGGGGGTCAGTTTCATAGGTACGGGTCCTTGGCGGCGGCTAGTCGAGAATTATTTCACATGTGCAGTAGAGCGATTTCCTCCACTTCAGCAATGCAAATCTCTAATCCTGCGACGCCAGATAAATCTGTGACCCCTTCCCCTTAAACTCGCGGCTCTTTTCTTCCATGCCTTTGCGGGCTTCGCCGGCTTGGCGTTGGAGGTCGGCTTTCTCATTGTCTGAGAGGCCGTCAGCATAGTCGCGGACTTCGGCCGTGATCTTCATCGAGCAGAATTTCGGGCCACACATGGAGCAGAAATGCGCTACCTTGTGGGCCTCCTTGGGTAGGGTCTGGTCGTGGTACTGACGCGCGGTTTCCGGGTCGAGCGAGAGGTTGAACTGGTCTTCCCAGCGGAACTCAAACCGTGCTCTGGAGAGTGCGTCATCGCGGATCTGCGCCGCTGGGTGGCCCTTGGCGAGATCGGCCGCGTGGGCGGCGAGCTTGTAGGTGATCACCCCGACTTTCACATCGTCGCGGTCCGGCAGGCCGAGATGCTCTTTCGGCGTGACATAGCAGAGCATGGCTGTGCCGAACCAGCCAATCATCGCCGCGCCAATGCCTGACGTGATGTGGTCATAGCCCGGCGCGATATCCGTGGTGAGCGGCCCGAGCGTATAGAAAGGCGCCTCGCCGCACTCTTTCAGCTGTTTGTCCATGTTCACTTTGATCTTGTGCATCGGCACATGGCCGGGGCCTTCGACCATCACCTGGCAGCCGCGCGAATGCGCGATCTTGGTCAGCTCGCCAAGGGTTTCGAGCTCAGCAAACTGCGCCGCATCATTGGCGTCCGCAATCGAGCCTGGGCGCAAACCATCGCCGAGGCTGAAGGTCACGTCATAGGCGCGCATGATGTCGCAAATCTCGGCGAATTTCGTGTAGAGGAAGCTCTCCTCATGATGCGCCAGGCACCACTTCGCCATGATCGACCCGCCGCGCGAGACGATGCCGGTGACACGCTCTGCGGTGAGGTGGATATAAGCCAGGCGCACGCCGGCATGGATGGTGAAATAGTCGACGCCCTGCTCGCACTGCTCGATCAGCGTGTCGCGGTAAACCTCCCAGGTCAGGTCCTCGGCGACGCCGTTCACTTTTTCCAGGGCCTGATATATCGGGACCGTGCCAATCGGCACCGGCGCATTGCGGATGATCCACTCGCGCGTGTTGTGAATATTGCGACCGGTTGAGAGGTCCATGACATTGTCCGCGCCCCAGCGCGTCGCCCAGACCATTTTCTCAACTTCTTCCTCGACGGATGAAGCAACGGCGGAGTTGCCGATATTGGCGTTGATCTTGACCAGGAAGTTGCGGCCAATGATTTGCGGCTCAAGCTCTGCGTGATTGATATTGCTCGGGATTACGGCGCGGCCGCGAGCAATCTCGTCGCGGACAAATTCCGGCGTGATGAAAGGCGGGATCTCGGCGCCGAAGCTCTCGCCCTGGTCGATCTGGGTCTGCGCGGTCTCGAGCTGTTCCTGACGGCCGAGATTTTCGCGCTCGGCGACATAGATCATCTCCTTGGTGATGATCCCGGCTTTGGCGTATTCGAACTGGGTCAGCGGGCCCGTACCAGTACTGCGAAGGGGCTTGTGACGAACCGGGAACTCGCGCGCAAGATACTTGCCGGATGCCCCGCCATTATCTTCCGGCTTCACATCGCGGCCTTCGTATTCCTCGACATGGCCGCGTTCCAGAACCCATTCGGTGCGCTGGCGGGCCAGGCCCTTCTCAACATCGATCGTGACGCTCGGATCCGAGTATGGGCCCGACGTATCATAGACCGGGACCGGCGGCTCATTTGCCGTCGGGTGCAAATCAATCATCCGGCGCGGCACTGACAAGCTCGGATCAGCTTTGGGGTGGGTGAACACTTTCCGGCTCGACGGCAACGGACCGGTGGTCACTTCGGGGGTCTCGAACTCGGACTGGTCAACGGGCTTGTTCATGAGGGGGTCTTTCTCGAGTGATAGGTGAGCGCCATGGCGATGCAGTGCTGCAGCGGCGCGCGGGGCAAGTCTGTATGGGTAGGAATTGAAATCTCGCGATTGCCAATGAAGGTCAGTTGATCGCCATATTGCTGGCGCCAGGCATCGACGAGACTGGTCTGGCAATGCACGAACAGGCTGATGGAGCGGCCGTCCTCGCCCCAGCCGAAGCGGATCGTGGTGCCGCTATTGGTCTGCTGCGTGAGATAGGCGGGCTGGCCCCATTTCAGCGTTTCGGTGAGCGCACCCACTTCGGGTATACCGGCCGCGGTCTCAATAATCAGAGCGCGCAGGGCGGTCACCGCCGCTCGGGCGGCAGGTGGGCACGCATCCAGAGCGCTGCGGACGCCTGGTGGTGGGGATGGCAATGCGGCGATCTTCGCCAAGAGCGCTCTCCGTTCCTACGCCGGTTCGCTGGATTGCTAGCCGGATCAGGTTCTAAGGGTGCTCACTCGGCAGACAGAGTGATCTCAGCGCTTCCAAACGCGCCCCTCGGATGAGCTAGTTATACGCTGTACGTTCGCGGGTGCAAGCAAGTCTGCGCAAGGGAACGGACGATAGTTTCGATGAACGCTTGACGAGTGCGGCTTTATTATATAACCACTTGGTTATGAACATAGGAATTGCATCACCAACAGGTCCAAATCTGGACGCCGTCTTCGCCGCTCTCGCGGATCCCACGCGGCGCGCGATCCTTTCAAAGCTCTCGAGCGGCGATGCGTCAGTGAACGAAATCGCGTCGCCGTTTGATATGAGCCAGCCGGCGATCTCAAAGCATTTGAAAGTGCTTGAGCGTGCTGGCCTCGTGACCCGCGTGGTTGATCAACAACGCCGGCCCGCGCACCTCAACGCTGCGCCGATGAAAGAGGCGGTCGCCTGGCTCGAAGAGTTCCGGGACTTCTGGGCAGGGAGTTTTGATCAACTTGATGGCCTGCTCACAGACTTACAGAAAACAGAAATGAAGGATCCCGATCATGAGTGATCTCCCCGTATTTTTGATGGAGCGCGAGTTTGATGCGCCCCGCGACCTGGTCTGGAAAACCTGGACGGAAGCGGAGCATCTGGCGCACTGGTATGGGCCGGGCGTCGAGACCGTTATCCATGAGCTGAACGTGGCGCCGGGCGGTCTTTGGCTGAATGAGATGAAGATGGGCGAACGGTCGGGATACCAGAAGACCGAGTACACTGATGTGTCGCCACCCGAGCGACTGGTCATGTTGATGTCGACGACAGATGCGGACTGGAATCTCACGCCCAATCCGATGATGCCAGACTGGCCCGCCACGCTCCTCACGGTTGTGACTTTCGAAGAGGTCGGCGGGCGCACAAAGATGCGGCTCGAATGGTCACCGCATGAGGCCAGTGAAGCGGAGATCGCTTGTTTCGCGGGCGCGGTTGAGAACCTTGGCAAAGGCTGGGGCGCGGGAATGGAGCTACTCACGCAACTCCTGGCCGACTTGCAATCTTGAGGCGTTAACAGAACCTGCAGCTCTGTTAACCAAATCATGACCTCTGAGGCTGAGATTGCGGGCAAAGCGATTCTCGAAATTCGGAGACTGACATGGCAGATGGAATGGCGCTCGCAGGGACTGCGTCCGATGTAAAACCCGCGAAGCGGGCAGCGGCAAAGACCAAGCGCCGGAAAGTCAAAGTTGATTTCTGGGCCACCGATCTCAACACGGCCGAGATCGGCATCATGAAGCGGACCCAGAACGAAGCGGCATCCGATCAGTTCACCAAGGATATGGAGCTGTACGGCCAGACGGTCATCGACGGCAAGCGCGAAGCGCTGATCGGCTATCGTCAGGAATTGTGGGATGGCAGCGAAGGCTTCGAGCGACGATTGGTCATCAAGCTGTTCTCGGAGACGCTGTCATGGCGCGGCACCGCTGAAATGCTGCTCGGACGCTCGACCCAGCTCACGCTTGCTGCAGGTGGTCGCCCGGTTCAGTCTTTTGCGATCAACCTGTCGCGCCACAAGCAGTTGGTCCAGCTAGAGCGCTCGGCGATGCATTGGCCATTCCAGCCTGAAAAGTTCAGCTTCTTTATTAAAGGCAAGACCCGGTCAGAGTTTTATACGCTGCGCCGTAAGTGGTTCTGCATCGGTGCCGATTACGACATCTACAATCAAAAAGGGCGCAAGATTGGGGTGCTGGATCACCAGCTGCTGAATCTTGGTGGCGCCTGGATGGTGCGGATCGATCCGCAATACCAGGATCGCAAGCTGGAAGCCGTGCTGGAACTCTTCTGCGCAGTGCTGAAGTTCAACCGCGCTGGCCGCAAACACGTGAAGTCTATGGCTGAGAAGGTGTATCGGGGGAAGGTTGAGCCAGATCTCGATCACGATGAGGAAGCCCTGTACCTGAATCCGCGCTCGCGGAACTGATCGGCTTCTGAATAACCACGCAGGATTGGCGATACGGCCAGACCATCCAATAGAACTTCTTCATCGATCGCTTCCACTTGGTCCAACCAAGGAAGGGAAATGGCAGACGTATGATCTGGCGATAGATGATCCAGGGACGTCGGCGGAGATTGTCGCGGTACGACCCGGTTTCGATAATCTCTGAGGCCAGAATCTCAGCAGGAGCATCGATCAGCGCGTGGATGTCCTCGGGCGTCGGGCGAAACATAGTGTCAATCGGATCGCGGTGGTGCGGATAGCTTCTCGGCACTGTAATGATCAGGCGCCCGCCCGGTGGCAGCAATGCGAAGCAGCGATTGGCGAACTCTGCCGGGTCGAGCACATGCTCCAACACATTGTTGCAAAAGATCGTGCGCGGCGCTGTCGCTTTGATCTGATTGAAGCCCTCCTCCTCAAGCAAGTTCGCGGAGAGATCGATCCCTTCGCCTTCCTGCAGGTCGGAGTGAATGATCGAGATACCGCGCGCCATGAGCGGGGCGAACAGGTCATTGTGTATGTAGGGCTTTTCCTGCGTCCGAAAGGCGAGAGTCTGGCTACCAATGTCGAGAATAGGAGATAGCTCATCGGCGGGAAACGCGCGCAGCGTTTCTTCGATCCATTTGGCTTCGACTTCCTGCATCCCAGACCCTCTGCCTCACTGTAGTAGGCATTCCGGGACTGGCGATACCATTTTGACGCGCCCGCCCCAAGGGCGCGACTGGGATTCAGGGGATCAGCGTAGCGTGCACATCTTTGGCCCAACCAATATGAACTTGTCCGCCCGTTTCAATGACGGGCCGCTTGATCAGGGTCGGGTGCGCCATCAGCAGGGCCTGTGGCTCGCCGGCGCGCTCGCCTTCGGACAGAGTGCGCCAGGTCGTTGAGCGGCGATTGATGAGCAGGTCCGAACCCGCCTGGCTCAGCCAGATCGGCAGGAGTTTGGCCAGATCCGCTTCGGCTCGAATATCGACGAATTTAACCGGACGTCCTGCCGCTTCGAGCGCTTTCAGCGCCTTTTTGCAGGTGTCGCAATTCTTCAATCCGTACAGGGTGAGGGACATAAAAGCTCCAACTTGGTCTAGGTCTGGTCGTCGACATAAACTTCGCCGTCTAGATCGTCGAGCTTTGACTGCCAGTGCGCGCGCACGTCCTGGACGGCCTGATTGTAGATGCCGGGACCCAACGTCGTGAGCATCAGGTCGAGGACCTGTTCGGCCCGAAACTCGGACAAGGTCTCGTCGAACTCAGCCGCAAAGAGAGTCTGTAATTGACCAACCAGACGCGCGCGCCGGTCATCGGCCAGGGTGATCTGTTTCATTCTGCCGCTCCTTCGAGACCGGGCGTCACTCGCCGCCCACTTTCTGAATGAGGCGGGTCTCGCCCGGCGTATGGAAAAAGTCCGCTCCAGTGACAAACAGCTCGGCAGGCAATTCGATCGGCACGTGAATGCCCGTGGACTTCAACGTGTTCAACCGCGTGGATAGAATCTGCGGGCCATCCCCCATCGAAAAGAACCAATAAGGGGGATAGGCATTGTCCGTTCGCGTTGCCATCCAGTGGTCGGCGTGCGGGGCATAATGCTCATCTCGCGGATCGGCATCGCCCAGATGCATCACCGTGATGCCGTCGCTTAGAGTGACCCGCCAAACCAGATTTGAGACCTCCGCTCGCCCAGGCCAACCGGCGTGCGGGATGCGAACCACATCAATCGTCAGATCGCCCTCCTGAAAGCTCAGCGGCGCGTCCAGGCGCTCCAGTCCGACGGGTGTGACGCGGTCGAAAATGGCGGCATCATCGGTTTCTTCCCGCATCCAGTCGACCGCCTGAGCAGGCGCGAACAAGCGGACCTGCGGGTGCGCCTGAAGATAGGTGATCACTTCTTCGACTGAGAAATGATCCGGATGCATGTGGCTGATAAAGATGGCGTCGACATTGTCGTATGGCGCAGCACCGGCCATCAAATCCTGGCGCATCGCTTCCGGGACCATCTGATAAGTCCCAAACCCATTCGGATAGAGCGGGTCAAACAGAATGGTTGAGTGGCCATCACTGACCATAATCCCTTCATTTCCGAGATACGTCGTTTGCGTCGGCGTCTCGGGATGCCCGCTCGCGACCGGCGCGATACAGATGAGCATCAAGAAAAAAGCCAGAAAACGCAGCATGTTCCGTCCCTCCTCGGGTGATTTGTTCAGACAGTGTAAAGGCGTAGGCGTTATTGCCAACCTATGGTTCGGGGAATGCCATATCTGCTCGCGGCGGGCGCAGCGTGGGCGTGTCTTGCAATGTCTGCAAGCGCAGCTCCAGGCGATACGCTGCTATTCGATGATTTCGACGATGGCGCGAGCTGCGATACGCTGTCTCCGCTTTGGACCGTCTCTGACACAAACCTCTCTGGAACATCGACGCAAACCGCCAATTCGGGGAATTGCTCCGGCTTTACGCGCGGCGATGTGGTGACGATGACCGGCCCGGTGATTGATCTCTCTGCTGTCACGGGTGCGACGCTCACCGCGTGGCTGCGACAAGGGCTCGATACTTTCAGTGAGGATGTCGATGCGGGCGAGGACTTCGTATTCGAGTATCTTGATGCGACAGCCACCTGGATCCCGATTGAGACTCTGGCCGGGGCCGACCCCAATGGTGAGATCACCAATGTCAGCCTCGACCTGCCAGCCGGGGCCTTGCATGCCGCGTTTCAGCTGCGCTTTCGCCAAACCGGCGGTAGCGGCGGCCCACCGCAAAACGGCGGCATCGGCTATGACTATTGGCACATTGATGACGTCTTGCTGATTGAAACCGGAATAGCACCGCCACCACCGCTGCCATCCGGCATGGGCGTGGGACAATGCGAACGATTTGAAAGCGGCTTTGGCAACTGGACGGCAACCAACGGCACTCGCGCCGGGATCAATGGCGATACTTTCCAATCCTCCAACAATTCCATGTTCCTACGCCACGACACCGTGACCGCAACGTCGATCAGTTTTGATTCCGACAATCTTGCCGAGACCGAAGTCTGGATCCGGCGTGGGTCCGATACATTCAGCGAAAACCCGGATCCTGGCGAAGATCTCACATTCCAGTATCTCAATGCGGCGAGTACGTGGGTCACGCTCGAAACGTTCCCTGGCAACGGTGTGCAGGGAGAGATCTTTGACCGGGCCTACACCATGCCGGTCTCTGCCTGGCATCCAAACTTTCAGGTCCGCTTCGTCTATCCGGCCGCCAGCGGTAGCGATTTTGACTATTGGCATGTCGATGATCTTTGCTTCAACCGCGCACAACCCGACTTTTCGGTCACCAAGTCGGTCGAAATTGAGCAGGATCCAATCAATGGCACGAGCAATCCGCTGGGCATTCCGGGCGCCTGGGCGATCTATTCGATCCAGGTGACAAATAATGGCCTCGGCTCTGCCGATGCAGGCACAGTGGCAATTGGCGACGTCATCGATACAAATACAAGTCTCTTTGCCGGAGACTTTGACGGGTCCGGATCGCCGTTCGAGTTCATCGATGGCACAGGTGCTCAGGCGAGCGGTGTCAGTCTGAACTTCACCAGTCTGAGTGATGGCGCCGATGGGGTCACTTTCCTCAACGGATCAGGCACGAGCATAATACCCAGCGCTGGGTTCGATCCGGTGATTGCGGCGTTCCAGTTGCAGTTTGACGGGGCGATGAATGGCAATTCCGGCGGCGCCAATCCAAACTTCACGATCCGCTACCGGGTCCAGATCGAGTGATCACTCCACAACGCCGATAATCGGTCCGAGATCGGTACCGATCTCGGTTCGATTGATCGACGGAGCGTAGAGGCGACTGACTTGGCCATCCAGGAACAGCGCGTTCGGCACCTCGATGACATCTCGAAACAGGGTCGCAAACTCGTGAAACGTCACCGAGGAATCTGAAATGGCGAAATAGATGGTTTGACCATCGTCAGCCACACCGACCCCGTTGCGGCGACGATGCGACGTCCCTTCGGGATTAAGACCGGGGTGCAGCTCGCCCCCAATCACCAGCATCGGGCCGGATTGGGTGGCATATTCCGGATCAATCCCTTGCTCGAGATAGGCCGCGCTCTCAGTGATGCCGGCGTTCTTTCCGTTCAGCCAGAACACGCCATTTGGTTTCAGATGGAAATTGCCGGGCCCGTCATTCGTGTTCACGCTGGCCTGATCCCCGAACGTGTCGCGAAAAAAGCCGACCGGGCGCCGATCGTCATGATACATACCGCCATTCATCGCAAAGATCAGGACCTGACCTTGCTCGTCGAGCTCGCGTTCCAGCGTATCGAATTGCAGGTAGGGCTCGCCTTCAGCATCGCTATGAAACAAGCGGATATCGTACGTCGCCGCGTCGAACGTGCAGACCGTGTAGCCGTCACCTTCATGCACCAACGTCCGGCAGGGGAGCAACGCTTCTCCCTCTAAGTTAGGTTCGGAGCTGTCTTGGGCACCACAGGCCACAAGGCTCACAATTCCAAGCAGAACGACCAGGCACTCCCGCAATTCCAACTCCTTGGCACGGCATCAACTTTACGTGACATGGCAAGCTTTGCCAGATCGATCAACGGAGTGTTCACTGCATTTTGCCATAAGCGTCTCTAATTATTGGGGATGTTATTATGAACACAAATGCTGTGGCGCAGCATCGCGCCGGTCCTGCCGTATCTTCTCGTGTTGGCGCATCTCCCTATATCGTCACGATCTTCCTTTCGGCGGCGCTGGTTTTCCTCGTCCAACCAATCTTTGCGAAGATGGCAACACCCTTGCTCGGCGGTGCACCGAATGTCTGGAATGTTTCGCTTGTCTGCTTCCAGGCGGCGCTTCTGCTCGGCTACACTTATGCGCATCTGCTCACCCATTTCGTTAAGTCCCTGCGCGCGCAAATTGCCGTTCATGCCGGATTGCTCGCCATTGCGGCTTTGGTGCTCCCGTTTCAGCTCTCGACTGCGCTTGGGCCTCCGGATCCGGTTCAGCCGACATTCTGGTTGATCGGTGTCTTTGCAATATCGATCGCGCCGCCATTCGCGGTGATTTCAGCCACGGCCCCCTTGATCCAAAGCTGGTACAGTCGCTCCGGACGCGCCGATGCCTATGATCCTTATCATCTCTATGCCGCAAGCAATGTTGGGTCATTGCTCGGCCTGGCCGCCTATCCGCTCGTGTTTGAGCCCTTTTTCCCGCTCATCACTCAAACCACGGCCTGGACGACAGGGTATCTCTGTCTCGCGGTGCTCCTGGTCGGGTCGGGAATTCTGGCATTTGCAACCGGCAAGGGCGCCGCTCCGATGATCTCAGAAGCGCCCGTGGAAAGCTCGATCGAGGCATCAGAAAGCGTCTGGCAACAGCGCCTGTGGTGGCTTGTCTGCGCGTTCATTCCATCCAGTCTCCTGGTCGGCTCCACGACCCATATCGCGACAGAGATTGCGAGTGTTCCGTTCCTGTGGGCGGTTCCGCTCGCCCTCTACATTTCCAGTTTTGTGATCGTTTTTTCAAAGCAGCCCGCGATTTCGCTCGATACGGCGAACCGGCTGTTGCCTTTCACGATCGCGCTGGCCTTTTTCGCACTGCCCGCGATCACAGTGATCCCAGTCACCTTCTCTGTCGCGATCCACGTCTTCGCCCTGTTCATAGCAGCATTAGTGGGCCACGGGACGATGGCAGCCAGCCGCCCGGCAGCGAACCGGCTGACAGAGTTCTATCTCATCATGTCGCTTGGCGGCGTCCTTGGCGGCGCGTTCAATGCGCTCCTGGTCCCGGTGATCTTCACCTCCGTGTTCGAGTATCCGCTCCTGCTCGTGGCTGTGCTCGCAATCCGTCCCGGCCTGCGCCTGATCGGAAAAGGGCGCACACGGGTCTGGCTGGCGACAGCTCTGCTCGCGCTTATTATCGCGAGTGTGATGCGCTGGACGCAGGGCCCCGACGGGCAGAGCATACTCGCAGCCCGTATCCTGATCTTGCTGGCAGCCTTCAGCATCGCGATGAGCTGGAACAGCAAAGCCGGGCCAATCCTTGCGGCCCTCTGCGCGTGGGGAGTTGGCGCGGTGACCAACCCAATTGCAGGTGGTGTATCTGAACGCAGTTTCTTCGGCGTGGTCAAAATCATTGAGCGCGGCGACATCCGGCTTTTGATGCATAGCGGTACCGTCCATGGCGCCCAGTTCATGACCGAGGAAAGGGCTCTGATGCCGACGACGTATTACGCGCCCTCGACGCCGATCGGGCAGCTCTTTACTGCCAATGAAGCGCCCGGCGCGGTTGGTGTTGTCGGTCTCGGAACCGGATCCGTCGCTTGCTATGCCCGGCCTGGGCAAGACTATATCTATTATGAAATCGATCCGCTGGTCGCAAAGTTTGCCAGTGACCCTCAGCATTTCACATATCTTTCCGACTGTACGCCTGAACCGAATATCGTTCTGGGCGATGGCCGCCTGAGCCTTGCGAGCGAGCCTGAAAATCACTTCAATCTGCTCCTGATCGATGCGTTCAGCTCCAGCTCCGTACCAACCCATCTCCTTACGCGCGAAGCGGTCGGATTGTACTTGTCGCGCCTGAGCGAAGACGGCGTGCTGGTCATGCATGTGTCCAACAATCACATGGACTTGCCCAAGGTCGTGGCGCGTGTCGCTGACTCGCTGGGGGCACCGGCGCGATATCAGTATTTCAATCCAACACCTGAACAAGCCGAGCTTGAAGATGCGCATGCGAGCCAGGTCGTCGTCCTGGCGCGCACGGAAGCTGCGCTTGCCAAGCTGGTTGCCGACCCGAACTGGGTTGCTTTAACCGGCGATGGTCGGCGCCCATGGAGCGATGACTATACCAATGTGATCGGCGCAATCATGGAGAAGAAGCGCTAGCTGTTTAACCTTGTGCGGATCTGGCAAGGCCGATCCAATGCTCAACTTCAGACTGGTCGACATTGCTTTCGCCGCCCCACAACACTCGGGCACCCTTAGGGGTATCCAGGAAGCTGGTCGCGGCGTTCAGCACCTTTGTCGCAGAGGCTTTGGCGAGATCATCGGCGTTGCGAATCCCCGCGCCAACCAGAATCTGGCTATCAAGGACACGAAGCCCGGGGGCCTCAACCATCAAGCGCGTCTGGTCCTGCCAATCCTGCAGCGTCTCCGTCTTGATGTATCGCACATTCAAAGCGGCGGCTGTTTCAGCCGGGTCTGCATTGAGCAGATCACCAATCGTCCAGATGTCGACTTTTTCGAGCCGCGACGCAGTTTTCGGTCCGATCGACGGTGCGTCGACGACTGGTGAGTCGAGCGTAATATGATTGCCGTCCTCATCGTCATTCGCAGCCTCGACCGGGGTAGTGACATCCGGTTTCGCTTCCATCACGGGCTCTGGTGTCGGTTCGGGCTGTGAAGGTTCCTCTTCAACCGCGTCCAGCTCGGCAAGCATTGCTTCTGCCGCGTTTGTCTCTTCGGGCGCCTCTTCAGGCTCTTCAATGGTCTCTTCGTCCGCGGCGGTGATTTCGACCACAGATTCGGACTCAGCGGCTTCAATCTCTGCGCTCGTCTCCGCCTCGTCAGCGACCTCGGCTTCGATCTCAGGCTCAGCCGCAATTTCGGCAACTGCCGCGATTTCCGGCTCGGCTGCAATTTCTTCGATAGCCGGTTCGTCCACCACCGCTGCTGCCGCATCCACCTCATCAAACACTTCCGGATCCGGCGAGACGGTCGGCGTCCGCTCAGCTTCAGTAGCTGCGCCGGCCACCAGAACAGGGACGACCTTCAACTGGTATTCTACCGGTTGCGGATGCTCCGGCAGCGGGACGTGCTTGGTCCCAATCGGGCGAATGGGCATCATGTCGAGCCATTCGACGGGCTGCCTGAGAATCTGCTTGCAATGCAGAGCCCGGATCTTCTTGTCATCGGCAGGAAGCGTTTTCACGACTTTCCCGGTTTCAACAAACTCTTCGTACATGGCCTCAACCGTCTTGCGGTCGCGCGCGTCAGCGATGCGCTTTGTGATCCGGCGGATCGGGATATCCAGCGCCGCGAAATAGCCTGGCAAGTCCAGATCAACCTTTTGCGGCTTCACGCCGGCCTCGGCAAATGCCCGCTGAAACAGGACCGCTACGCCGGACGTTGCATAGGCGACCAAGTCGGCCAGAATATCCAGCATCGTCTGATCCAGCCCTTCCGGCGGATTGGCGACGCCTTTGTGCAAGTCATAGTGATCAATGAACGTCTGATAATGCGGATTGGAGTATTTCGCGCCCGCCAGCACCATGTCTGCAACGAATCCCGTCTCGGTCCCGCTGTGCACATGCGGATATCCGCGCACATCGATCAGCGCCTTGATCGTGTCTCGTGATTTCGCGATTGACCATTCCACCGCGCGGTGGATAGCGCCTTCTTCCTCACTCTGGGCCGTATGGAACGGCTGAATCGGATCGGCATAATAATGCGTCAGCACGCCGAGCGCATAGGCCGCCTTGCCCCATTTCTTCTCACGCAGCGCCTCGACTGCCTTGCCATACCATTCCATCGCTGCGTCACGAGCACCGCCCCATTCGCCGTCTTCAACGTGCAGAACGTGGTTCTTGAAGTCCTTGAAATCGGTATCCGGCGCCTTGGCACCCTTGAGCAGATTGGTGTGATGCTTGAGCAGCAGGTTCTTCCAATCACCAGCATCCTCGCCCTGCAGCAATTGCAGCGCGTCGAACGCGATAAAGTGATGGGTCGAGCGACACCTGTGCGCGATGATGACAAGCTCGAGCAGATTCATGGTCAGCCCCCGTAGGCCTAGTTTAATGGACCAGCCCTATGGTGATTTGCGAGGCACACAAATGTCACATCAGCTGTGACGGCTGGAATCCGAGTGGTTAATGTATTCCTGACAAATGCGCTGGAAGGGTTAACAGCGGCTTAACCTTTGGGCGTAAGCTGATACTGGCGCATGAGGAAATCCTCGAAGAGCGGCACAGTGAACGCGATGTCTCCGTGCGAGGGGCTGTAAATCATTCCCTTCTTGATGATCTGCGCCCGCCTTGGGCCGAGCGATGTCGGCTCCACACCGAGATGATCGGCCACGTCAGATGAGCGATAGGGACCGCTGCCCAGGCTGGCCATGCCGATCACATACTCTTTTTCCTTGGGCGTCAGCCGCTCCAGACGAACCCGGAAAAAGCCGTCATCCAGGCGCGATATGGCACGCTTCGTCGCCGCGCTCGCAATAGCCTCATCAATCGGCGACCGCTCGGCCAGGTTCCAGCACTGGTAGCCCCATTCCTGTAGGAAATACGGATAGCCAGACGTCATATCAAAGATATGAGCTAGGGCCGCATCATCGATCTCCTCGCCTTCTTCGCGGATCGGATCGCGAATGGCACGGGCGGCGGCCTCTGAATTGAGCGCTCCAATCGGGGGGTAATCGAACAGGCGTTCGGAGTAGGACTTCGCTTCACCAGACAGGGCCGCTATTTGCGGCAGACCCGCCCCGAAGAACATGACCGGATAGCCCTTCTGGACGATCCGGTGGACGGCCACGATCAAGGCAGAGAGCTCGATACGCTCGAGATATTGCAGCTCGTCGATAAACAGCACCCAGGCGCGCCCGGCCGGTTGCGCGGCAGCGCCAACCGCCAGGAACAGGTCAGTGAGATCGCTCTCCAGGTCACCGCTATCGGCGAGCCCGATTGCGGGGTCGACCGATATCGTGACGCCTTCATAGGAGACCTTGAACGTCTTGGCGAAGCTCTTCAAAGCACCGAGCGCGTGATGCGCCAGGGCCTTGGCAGCCTCAACCGCGGACAAGGCTCGCAGCACTTTCTGCAAGCGTGGCACGAGCAGCGAGGCGAGCGACCGGTCTTCTGGCGCTTCGATAAAGGTGGTGTCGCATCCATGCGCATCGGCGAGCTGTTCAAACGTGTTGAGCAGAACCGTCTTACCCGTCCCGCGAAGGCCGAGCAGGATTTGCGCTGTGTCGTGCCGCCCATGCATGAGGCGCTGAATAGCGACGTCCGCGCGCTGAATGAGCGCCTCACGTCCCGCCAGCTCTGGCGGCTGCGATCCCGCACCGGGCGCGAAAGGGTTTCTAACCGGATCCATATGAATTTTGTACGGCATATATGGCGATATAGCAAGAATGCCTTATACCCGCATATATTATGATATATTTAGATAATAATGCTATACTTCAGACCTATTTGCGCTTCATCGGACGCATCAGGCCCTCTTGCGCGACGCTCGCAACCAGTTGGCCATCGCGCGTATAGATCGATCCGCGATTGAAGCTTCGGGCGCCGCCTGCATATGGGCTGTCCATCGTATAGAGGTGCCAATCGCTGAAATTGATCGGCGCATGGAACCACATCGCGTGATCGAGGCTTGCCGACATCAACTCGCCCGTCATCCATGAAACGCCGTGCGGGCGATTGCCGGTGCCGAGCAGCGACATATCCGAGGCATAGGCCATCAGGCAGTGATGCAGCCAGGGCTGCTCATCAATCTCGCGCCGCACTCGAAACCACAGATGCTGCACGTCACTGACCTTTTCAGGCTTCAACGGGTCAAGCGGATCGACTTCACGAATCTCGATCGGCCGGGGGCGCAGGAAATGGCCTCGATGACGCTCAGGCAGGCGCTCGGCAAACTTCTGTCGCCATTCGATCCGGTCATCGAGGTCTTCCGCCGCCTGCACGTCCGGCATTGTGTGCTGATGGTTCCAGCCATCTTCCAGCTTATGGAAAGATGCGGCCATATTGAAAATCTGCTTGCCGTGCTGGATCGCAACCACGCGCCGGGTGGTAAAGCTTCCGCCGTCGCGCGACCGGTCAACTTCATAAATGATCGGGATGGAGGGATCACCGGGACGCAAGAAATAGGCGTGCAAAGAGTGGCAGGTGCGGGTGTCTGTATCCACCGTGCGATAGGCCGCAACCAGTGCCTGAGAGATCACCTGACCTCCGAAGACACGCTGATTGGTTTCATTTTCCGGGCTTTGCCCCCGAAACAGGTCAATCTCGAGACGTTCCAGGTCCATCAGATGTAGTAAATCACCAACAGGATCAGACATTTCGTGTGACCTTTCGCATATTTTGTTGAAGCCGCGTGTGTAACAGCTATGCCAGATACTGGAAACGGTGGCGGGCGCAACCTAGGTGTTGTGAAGATTACACTGGGCAGGCAACAAAAAGGCGATTTCAGAATGGGATTGATCCAAACCATTAAGCGCGAGGCGGGGACGATCCTGACGCTTCAGAGGATGAAGAAATGGACCGATGATATCGATCCGGACTCTGAAAACCTGGTCGCTGATGATTTTGAACGCGTCGTGGACAAATATCCCAACAATGTCGCCTGGCGATTTGAGGGCAATCTTACGACGTATGCGGAGATGGACGCCCTCGCCAACAAGGTCGCGAACTGGGGCCTCGGCCTCGGCCTGCAGTCTGGGGATGCCGTGGCCTTGTTCATGGAGAACCGGCCTGAATATGTCTCCGTCTGGTATGGACTCGCAAAGATCGGCGTTGTGGTCGGTCTGATCAATCACAACCTCACCGACAATGCGCTGGCCCACTGCGTCAACATTGCCGACGCCAAACTGATCATCACAGGGGCTGATCAGGATGAAGCCATTCGCAGCGCGGACGGCCTGTTCGAAGGGGAACCGAAAGTCTGGACCATGGGCGGCAGCGAAGGGGAGAACCTCGACGCAGCCCTCGCGGGCGCCTCCGATCAGCGTCCAAGCCGAGAGCATCGGGCGTCGCTGCGCGGAAAGGATCTCTGTCTTTATGTCTATACGTCCGGCACGACAGGTCTGCCTAAGGCCGCGCGTCTGACGCAGGCCCGCACACAGGGCATGATGCGATCGTTCATTGCCCCGTGTAAGATCACGTCGCGCGACCGGATCTACATCACCCTGCCCCTCTATCACGGAACCGGGGGTCTCTGCGGGGTTGGCCAGGCCTTGATGACCGGCGCGAGCATCGTTCTTCGCAAGAGGTTCTCCGCCAGCCAGTTCTGGGACGACGCAGCCGACCAGGGCGTTACATCAATCGTCTACATTGGCGAGCTCTGCCGGTATCTGGTCAATTCGCCGGCGCATCCGAAAGAGCGCGCGCACAAAATTCGCACCGGATTCGGCAATGGTCTGCGCCCGGATATCTGGGAAGAATTCCTGACGCGCTTCAACATTTCCTACGTCTGCGAGTTTTACGGCTCGACAGAAGGCAATGTCAGTTTCCTCGGCTTTGACGGCAAAGTCGGCGCGGTAGGTCGTATCCCAAGCTACCTCGAAAAAAGCGTGTTCGGTCATGTCGCCTTCGTGAAATTTGATGTGGTCGAAGAAGAACCAGTCCGCGGCGAAGACGGTTTCTGCATTCCCGCGGATCCCAACGAAACCGGTGAAGCCATCGGCAAAGTTGGCGACGATGCCCGCACGCGGTTCGAAGGCTACAATGATGAAGCCGCCACGAAGAAGAAACTCCTGCGCAACGTATTCGAGGAAGGCGACATGTGGTTCCGCACTGGCGACCTGATGAAGAAGGACGAGCTAGGCTATATCTATTTCGTCGACCGGATTGGCGATACGTTCCGCTGGAAAGGCGAAAACGTCTCGACAAATGAAGTCGCCGAATTCGTTGCGCGCGCCCCCGGTATTGCCACGGCGAATATTTACGGTGTCAGCGTTCCCGGAACCGACGGTCGCGCTGGAATGGCTGCGATCACCACGGATGGCGAAGTCGAGTATGACAACCTGTATGACTGGCTGGGCGAACAGCTCCCGAAATACGCGATTCCGCTTTTCATTCGTGTTCAGCAGGAAGCCGAAACAACTGGCACGTTCAAGTATCGCAAGGTCGAACTGGTCAAGGAAGGGTTCGACCCCGACGAAGTGAGCGACCCGATCTGGTATTTCGATCCAGATACAGGCCGGTACGAACCGCTCACGCCAGATGCTTATGAGACAATCAAGTCAGGCGCGGTGAAGTTCTGATGAAACAGCTTTTTCTCACCCCCATCATTCTCCTCGCAGCCTGCGGCAGTGCGACCGATCCCGCGCCGGAGGCACTCTATTTCGAGCGTCTGAGCGGCCTGTGTAATGGCGAAGCCTATGCGGGGAAACTGGTCAGCGATGATGCGGTTGATGCTGATTTCAAGACCGCCAATATGATCATGGGCCCTG
This sequence comes from Hyphomonadaceae bacterium, assembly GCA_043513745.1. GTDB lineage: Bacteria > Pseudomonadota > Alphaproteobacteria > Caulobacterales > Hyphomonadaceae > Henriciella. Next base: position 1,512,332 of record CP121341.1, on the reverse strand, counting down.
CCACATGTGATGGTCTGACGGTACGCATTCCATTTGCGGTCGATGAAGACCGGTCCCGCACCTGGGTCATCACCCGCACACAAGACGGGCTGCGCCTCAAACATGATCACCGCCACCAGGATGGCAGCGAGGACGCGCTAACTCAGTATGGCGGCGATAGCACGCCTGGTGGGACCGCGGGCCAGCAGGACTACCCCGTCGACGAGGAAACGCGGACGCTGTTCATTGAGCAGGAGATCGAGGTCTCAACCCAGAACACCTGGACGGTCGCAATCGAACCGAATGAAACCTTCGCCTACCAGATGAGCCGACCCGAGCGCTTGTTTCGTGTTGAGTTCGACCTGACCACGCCGGTCGACGCGCCGCCTCCGCCTTGGGGTGTGGCCCCGATTGCTGAATGAGCACGGCCGCGGACCCTCAAGGCCGGGTTCTGATCATTGCCGGATCAGATAGCGGCGGCGGCGCCGGTATTCAGGCCGACATTAAGGCCGTCACAATGCTGGGTGGATACGCGATGACCGCCATCACGGCGATCACCGCACAGAACACACTTGGCGTGCACGGCGTCTGGCCGGTGGCGCAGGACGCTGTCCAGAGACAGATGGTCGCCTGCCTCGCGGATATCGGCGCGGACACGATCAAAACCGGCATGCTGGGCAGCGCCGCACTAGTCGAGATCGTTGCTGAGACGCTGGACGAACGCGCGCGCGAGGTGCCCCGCATTGTCGACCCTGTGATGGTTGCCACGTCTGGGGATGCTCTGGTTGATGAGCACGCCGTTTCTGCGATCGCGTCGCTGATGCTTCCCGGCGCGGCGCTCGTGACTCCGAACGCACCCGAGGCGGAAGTGCTGACCGGCAAGGCCGTGGATGGCATCAATGGTCAGCGCCGCGCGGCTGAAGCCTTGCTCGAACGCGGGGCCAAAGGCGCGCTTGTTAAAGGCGGACACATCCCCGGTAAGATCCTCGTCGACGTGCTGCAAACCGAGACCGGCGAGTGGATTTTCGAGAGCGAGCGCATCGACACGAGCTCCACGCATGGCACCGGCTGCACCCTGGCCAGTGCGTGCGCTGCTCTGCTGGCGCAAGGCCAGTCTCTGCCTGACGCCGTGGAGGCTGCGCGACTCTATCTACACGAGGCGATCAAGCAGGCGCCCCGCCTAGGCCAGGGTCATGGCCCGGTGGCGCACAATTGGAAATTGCTCGATCAGGAGAGCTGATCGATCGCTTAGAAATCATGGTTTGTCTTGAGTTGGCGCCTGTGAGACCTCTCTGGTCCAAGACAGGAGCGCGTTATGTCAACTCTTCCATTTGCTCAGATCGATGCCTTTGCCAGCCAAGCCTTTGAGGGCAATCAGGCCTGTGTGATCCCGCTTGAGGCCTTTCTCCCTGATCAGGTGATGCAGAAAATCGCGGCGGAGAACAATATCGCTGAGACGGCGTTCATCGTTCCGAATGGAGACGGCGTCTGGAAATTGCGCTGGTTCACTCCGGCTGTCGAAGTTCCGCTCTGCGGGCACGCAACCCTGGCCGCCGGACATTATCTCTATGCCATTGCCGGCTATTCCGGAGAGCAGATCACATTCCAGACGGTTCAGTCCGGAGACCTATTCGTTTCACGCTTGCCGGATGGCCGCCTCGAAATGGATTTCCCCGCCCAGACTGCTGAGGAGGTCGCTGTGGATGCGGAAATCTCTGCTGCGTTTGGTGCAGCGCCGAGCCGTGCCTTTATAGGTCCGTGCTATGTTGGCCTATATGAAAGCGCGGAAGATATTCGGTCGCTTGCCCCTGATCTCGAGCGGCTGAAGACCCTCGGCACCAGCGACGGCAAATGGGGCTTGGGAAATTTCGGATGCCTCGCTCTGGATGGAGCAGACGTCGACGTCACCAGCCGATTCTTTGCACCAGGCAGCGGTATTCCCGAAGACCCAGCCACCGGCAGCTGGCATTGCATGGTCGCGCCTCTGGTCGAAATGCTCACTGGCGAACGCACTGCGAAATGCTTTCAAGCCTATCCGGGCCGCGGCGCTTATGTCGACGTCGAGCTCACCGGCGAGCGTGTTAAACTGCGGGGGCATAGCGTCACCGTGATCGAAGGCACGTTCACACTTTAGGGGGCAGTCCCGCCTTCTGCTGACGCTGGGCCAGCCAGACACCGCCAAGAATGAGCGCGAAGGCCAGAAAGGCGTTCCAGCTCTGCGTCTCGCGGAAGGCCAAATAGCCAATGATCGCGGAGAGGATCGGAATCATGTATCCGGTCAATGAGACGAATGTGGCGCTCGTTCGCTGGATCAGCAGCATATATAGAACCGACGCGATCGCGGTCGGACCAAGTGCAAGACCCACCAGCCCCGCTATGGCTCCTGTTGAAGGTGTCAGTGTTTCAAAGTCGACGAAAAACAGAAGCGGCCAGGTGGCGATCGATCCAAACATCAGGAACCCCGCCGAAAACACGAAGGGCGGAATATTGCGCCCGTAGCGGGCGATAATGGACGAACTCGCATAGAAAAAAGTCGCCGCCAGGCACATGGCCTGAGCCACGACACTGGCGGATCCGAACGAGGCGATCGCCTCCGGTCCAAACAGAACGGCCACGCCGAGAAAGCCGATAATCAATCCAAGCGCCTTGCGGCGGTCGATATAGTCATCATGAAACGCCATATGCGCGAGGACCGACGTGAACAGCGGTGCAGCGGAAACGTAGAGCGCGGCGAGACTGGAATCGACGGTCTTCTGCGCAGTCGTGATCAACAGGAAAGGCGCTGCTGTTCCGAGCGTCCCCATGGCGGCCATGATCAGCCAGCTTTTCCAGTCGCTGAAAGGCGGCCAGGACTGGCGCGAGATTGAGACCACGATCAACAATACGAGCGCACCGGCAGTAATTCTCATTGGGATGATAAATTGGGGCGGAAAGCCCAGCGCCGGGTCATCATGGCTGACGGCTAAACGGGTGAAGGCATAGGCCGATGCCCATAGCGCAGTCAGTCCAGCGAACAGGGCCCAATCAATCGAATTTCGGTTTTGCTGCATATGCCTCGCCCAACGTCCAACTGTCCCCTAAGCGAGCGGCTCGCGCGGTCAAGGTCGCTTTAGCGCATCAAATATACACAGTGATTTTTACTAATCCCCTCGACACACTCAATTAATAAAAAACCATTATTCACTTTCGCTTCTGGGCTGGGACTGGGCGGGAATTCGAGAATGCAGGACGTTGATTATCTGATCATTGGTGCTGGGACCGTGGGTCTCGCCTTTGCAGATATGATTGTTCAGCAATCTGATTGCTCCATCGCCATCGTGGATCGAAACCAGAAGCCGGGCGGTCATTGGAACTTTGCCTATGACTTCGTGCGCCTCCACCAACCCTCCGAGTTTTATGGCGTCGAGTCGAAACGCCTCGGACACGCACAGCGCGATGCGGCGGGTTGGAATGCAGGTTACTATGAACTGGCTTCCGGTCAGGAAGTGCTGGACTATTATGACAGCGTCATGCGCGATCATTTGCTGGCCAGCGGCAAGGTCACTTATCTGCCGGATAGCCAGTATCATGGCGACGGACGCGTGGTCTCGCTCAGTCAGGGACGGGAGACGCTATTCAACGTCCAGCGCAAGACAGTGGACGCGACATACTTCGGAACCACAATCCCTGCAGGCCATCAGCCTGGCTTCAGCCTTGATGACGGCGTCGAACTTATCGCCCCGAACGATATTACCACGCTATGGAAACAGCAGCCTGAGCGGTTCGACTCCGTCTGTATCGTTGGCGCGGGTAAAACCGGAATGGATGTCGGCGTTCATTTGATTGAGCTCGGACTACCCGGCGAGCAAATCACCTGGGTGATGCCGCGCGATTCCTGGCTGATGAATCGCACAACGCTGCAGCCGAGCGCAGAGTTTTTCGAAAGCACCATGCACGCCCAAGCCCTTCAGATGCAGGCCCTGGCCGAAGCGAGCTCTGCAAAGGACCTGTTTCATCGGATGGAACGCTCCGGCGTCATGTTGCGGCTCGACCCCGACATAGAACCGGAAATGTATCACTGCGCGATTATTTCCGAAGGCGAACTCGAACTGCTTCGCCAAATCGGTCATGTCGTTCGACAGGGCCGCGTTCGGCACATCTCGGCGTCAGGCCTGCAAATGGAAAAGTCCGACCTCAAGATGCCTTCGAACACGCTCTATGTCGATTGCTCGGCCAGCGCGGTGACCCGGCATCCGCAGATCCCGATCTATCAGGACCGCCTGATTACGCCGCAAATTGCTCGTACCTGCCAGCCTGCCTTCAGCGCTGCCATGATCGGACTGATTGAGACACTCGACCTCGGCGACGCCGAGAAGAACGAACTGTGCCGGCCGCTTCCCTTGCCGGATACACCGCATGAATACTTCTCAATTTCGCTCAGCAATATGATGAATCAGTACGTCTGGACGCGGACCCCGGCCATTCGTGACTGGATGATGCAATCGCGCCTAGATGGGTTCAGCGGACGCATTGCGCAGGTCACCGAGGCAGATTCGTCAATCTACACGATCCTCAAGACGTTCCGACAGAACATGCCGAACGCGATCGCGAACATTCAAAAACTGATGCGGGAACCCGCCTGACGCGCTTAGTGCTGCGTGCCCGACCCGTTGGCGGACAGAAGCCGGGCCTGCTGGACCCAGCCATCCCGCTCGATGCGACCCGGGCTCGCCAGATAATCATCGACCCAGCGCGTTTCGGCCTCTGACCAGGCTGCGATCTGCTTGAAATGATAGATGCCGAGCTCGTTCAGCTGACCCGACCGCTTCGGACCAATGCCTTTGATCTGCGTGAGGTCGTCTGCCTCGCCGTCCGGTTTTATCAGCGTTTCTGGGGCAAGGAGAACATCCTCACCGTCTGTCACGGGTGCGCTTTCTGACTCGAAAGATGCGGCTCCGTCGCGATAAAAACTATCATACCACTGCACCAGCGCCGAGCCGGTGAGCGTGTTGGGCAGGTTCATCCAGTTTGGAAAACTCTCGAGCAGTCGCGCGGTGTTCTGCCAGTGGCGCAAATTGTAATCAGAGAGCGAGCGCAGAAGTTCGCTCGCCAGAGTTTCCGCATCCGGGTCGACATGTGGGCCGGTTTTAGCCGCAGATTGGCCCAACTGACTGGTCATGATTTTCGCGGCGCGTTGCGAGAAATCGCTCCAGGCGGACATGCTTTCTCGCCAATACGCCCACGGCGACAAAGGAGAGGTATCTTGTGGCAGGTCTTGCGGTTTCATCGCGCGCTCCAAACTATGCTGCAGCGCACAATAACAAGCCAATGCGGCGCAAGCAAGCATTGACGATTTCCCCGGCTCCCAAAGCACGCTAGGCACAGCGCATGACTGAGAATAAACACGGTAAAGTCCTGGTTTTTGACTCCGGAATGGGCGGCCTCACAGTTGCCCGCGAGATTCAGGCCCTGGCGCCCGCCTTGAGCGTCGACTATGCCGCCGATAGTGGCTTCTTCCCCTACGGCGACAAGTCCGACGACGCCTTGCGTGAGCGCCTGCCCTATATAGCAAAAAAGCTTGCCGATGCCGCCAGACCCGATGTGTTCGTCATCGCCTGCAACACGGCGAGCACGCTCGCTTTGGATGATGTGCGCGCTGTGCTCGATATCCCTGTGGTCGGAACCGTTCCAGCGATTAAGCCGGCAGCTGCGCTCACCCAAACCGGGGTGATCGGCTTGCTGGCAACCCCGGGCACTGTGCGACGCGCTTATACAGCAAAACTGATCGAGGACTTCGCCAGTCAAGTCAGGGTGATCTCGCACGGATCGGTTGAGCTGGTGCGTATGGCCGAGCAGACGGCCTCCGGCGAGGCGATTACGATGGAGGCGTTTCGCGTGGCCCAAGCGCCTCTCTTTGAGGTTGAAGGCGGTGATGAGATCGACACGATTGTCCTGGCTTGTACCCACTTCCCACTGATCCGCGGCGAGCTCGCGGCCACGGTTCCGCATGCGGTGACCTTCGTCGATAGCGGCGAAGCCATCGCGCGGCAGACGATGCGCGTTCTACCGGATCGGTCGGACAGTCCCGAACGCGGAGGTCATGTGTGGTTGTCCAGCACCCCGGAACATCAGAAGCGTCTGGTTGAGGTCTGCCGACGGTTCGGCTTCATGGACGTTCGGGAATTGACGGAAGAATAAATCTTTTCCCTCATCGGATTGTCACAAAACCCGCCTATGAGCGTGTCGCGCCACCCCAGTTTGGAGACGCGACGTGCGTATCGTTTCTATTTTCATCGGCTCTTTAGCGCTTGCCGCCTGCGGTCAGGCCATAGACTTGTCTGCGATTCCCGAACAGAGCGATGCGCCGCCAGTCTTTTCCATCGGCGAGGCTGAGAAAATCCGGATTGTCGGATCCTCCACCGTGGCGCCATTTTCGACCACGACCGCGGAACAGTTCGGGGCCATTTCAGACCACCCTGCCCCGATTGTTGAAACCACCGGAACTGGCGGCGGGTTCAAGGCCTTTTGCCGGGGCATCGGACCAACCGAACCGTCCATCGTTAACGCGTCACGACAGATGCGGGACAGCGAACGGGCGCTGTGCGCCGAAGCGGGAATCGTCGATCCGGTTCAGATCAAGATTGGCTTTGACGGAATTGTCTTCGCGAACCGAAAGTCGGGGCCCGTTCTCGACCTGACCAAGGTCCAAATCTTCCAGGCCCTCGCCGCGCGGTTGCCCGATGGCGAGGGCGGCTGGATGGATAACCCGCACAGATTGTGGAGTGATATTGATCCGGCCTTGCCTGAGATGCGCATTCTGGTTTCCGGACCGCCGCCAACATCCGGCACCCGCGACGCTTTTGTCGAGATCGCTATGGAAGGCGGCGCGAGGGATTATCCCGTCCTGGCCGAACTGGAACAAACCAATCCCGATGCCTTTCGGGCGCGCGCGCATGAGATCCGCAATGATGGCGCGTGGATTGATAGCGGCGAGAATGACAGCACCATTATCAACACCCTTCTGCGCAATGAGGACTCTGTCGGTGTGCTGGGATACTCATTTCTTGAGCAGAACCTCGACCGTGTCAAAGCCGCGACAATTGGTGGAACCCCGCCAACCTTCGAAAATATTATCAGCCGGGACTATGAAGTCTCTCGCAGCATGTATTTCTACGTCAAACGCGAGCATTTGCCCCTGGTGCCGGGGCTGATGGAGTTTGTTGAGGAGTTTACTCAGGAAGATGCGTGGGGACCGGACGGGTACCTGGCTGAGAAGGGCTTGATCCCGCTCATGCCGGACGAGCGGGCGAGTGTGCGGGCTGAGGCGCTCTCGGCGCTCACAGATCCGAAAAATCCACCACTGTCAGAGAATGACCCGTCGCCTCCACAAAGCGATGAAACCCCTCCCGGCTAATTGCCGTCGTCGCGGTATTGACCAGCGGGTGAAAATTAACTGTGTCGAAGCCCATCAGGGCGGCGTCTGCGATGAATTTGACGCGGTGGCTGGTATCATTCATCAGCGCAAATGCAGTGACAGAGCCGGGCTCTACGCCGAGGCAGTCAACCATCAGGTCTGCACTGGCAAAAGACAGGCGGCGCGTGCCGATCTTGTTGTGTAGCTGATTGAGCTTCAGCTGACTGTCCGCCCAGGCTGAAATCAGGACGATAACGCCGTCCTTGTCCTTCATGAATAGGTTCTTGGTGTGGCCGCCCGGCATGGAGGCTTTCAAATGCCGCCCTTCCTCAACCGTGAATGTTGCGGGGTGATCGACCGTCTTGTGGTCAATTCCAAGGTCATCGAGATAAGCGAACAGGTCAGATGGGCTTGCAGGCATGACGGCCTTGGGGCAGGAAATCAGCTCAGGGTCAAGACCGAGTTGAAGGATCTGTCATGCAGCTTGAATGCTACAAAATCTATGACGTGGCGCCAGAGATTGTCCCGGGGCGCAGCAATCGAGACTGGATGGACGCGTTTCCGGATCGTCAGCCGTATCGCTGCCTGCCTTTGTCCATGGCCAACTCGACCGGTTGGGAAATCCTGTGTCCGATGGATCTCAAGATCATCTGGAATGGCGGGCCTGGGAAAGACGATCTCAGCTTCAAGACCCGCGGCGATCCGCGCGCTATCCCATCTTTCGCGGATAGCCACTTCCAGCGCGGCATTGTCACTTTCCACACCGGCCACCTGTTTCGGACCCCGCCCGGTTGGGGCCTGATGACCATGGGCGCTCCAAACTTCTTCAAGGATGGGATCGCGCCCCTGACGGGCCTGGTTGAAACCGACTGGCTGCCTTTTCCGTTCACAATGAACTGGCAGATGACGCGGCCCGGTGAGGTGGTCTTCAAAAAAGGTGAGCCCTTTTGCTTCATCGTCCCGATCGAGCACGGAAAGCTGGAAGAGATCGAACCCGAGCGCAAGCTGCTCAGCGCCAATCCGCAGCTTGAAAAGGATTTTCACGGCTGGGCCGAGAGCCGGGGCAACTTCAACAAGCGACTGGTATCCGGCGATCAGGAGGCCGTGAAAGCGGGCTGGCAACGCCACTATATGCGCGGCGAAAAGCAAACCGGCGACAAGATTGATAGCCACGTCACCAAGAGACGCCTCAAGCCTCCAAAGGATGTTTAGGGCCGTCTTGCCTTGATTTTCGTCCCGATTTCGCCCTGATTGAGCAGCAGGTTTCAAGGGTGATGGAGGGACGAATGACGATACGTGCAATTCTAGCAGGAGCTAGCTTGATTGGCCTCGCGGCCTGCGGCGGCAGTGGCGGCGACGATTATGAGCGGTCCATGGCCCCTCCCCCGCCTGCGCCCGTGATGGCTGAAGAGTCTCTGGAATTTGATGGCGCCGGTCGAATGAAATCCACGTCTGGCCTCCAAAACGCGGCAGACGAATCCGCACCCGAACCGAACGCTGGCGAGCCAGGCGCCGAACAATATATCGCCTATCGACACAGTCTCGGCCTCACCCTTCCGAAAGGCCAGGTTGATCCTCTGATGGCAGCGCACACTGAGGCCTGCCGCAGTGCCGGGACGGCGACCTGCATTGTCGTCAATTCTAATGTGTACAGCCAGGACGAGGACTATGCCTCTGGCAATCTCTCTATTCGTGCGACCCCCGCCTGGATTGAGATCTTCATGGGCAGCGTTGAAAGCGACGCCAAGAAATCCGGCGGCGAAGTCACGCAAAGATCGACCAGTTCTGAGGATCTGACGCGTCAGATTATCGATACCGGTGCCAGGTTGGAGGCTCAGAAAACACTGCAATCGCGGCTGCTGAACCTGCTGGAGCGGAGAGACGGCGAGCTCGGTGAATTGCTTCAGATTGAGCGCGAGCTTGCCCGCGTGACCGGTCAAATTGAGAGCATTGAAGCGCAATTGAAGACCCTGCGTTTGCGGGTCTCCATGTCTTATCTGGACATCAATTACCAAACCAAGGTTCCAGCGTTCAGCGGCTCTCGAGAGAACCCGCTGGGTCAGGCTTTTGGTGACTTCTTCTACAATCTGTCAGGCGCCATCGCGGCTGTGATCACAGCCTTCGCCGTTGGATTGCCTTGGATCATGCTGATCGGGTTGTTCTTGTGGATCTGGCTGAAGCTGATCTGGCCGCGTCTGCGCGGGAAGAAGAAAAAACCGGGAGCGGCGTCCTAGGCGGACTGCACATTTATCAGCGCATGACCGATCACGGCTTTCAGATAGTCTGAGTCGAACGGCTTGGTGATCAGATAGGACGGGCCTTCATTCGTGGTCGACAGGTATTTTTCCGGATAGGCGGTGACGAACACGACCGGCACATCATCCGGAAGCGCCATGGATGCAATCGCATCGGTTCCCTGCGATCCATCCGCGAGATGAATATCGCACAAGACGATATCTGGGGTTTCCTGCTGACTGATCGCGACCGCTTCATCGGCAGTAATCGCGATCCCCATCACGGTATGCCCCAGGCTTTCTGCAAGCCGTTTCAGTTGCGCTGAGATGAGAGGCTCGTCCTCGATGATCAGCATCCGCGTCGCCGTGGAAGATGTGAAATCTGCTTCGGCGATGACCAGCATCTTTTCGAGTTCTTCATCGCTAACGCCCAGGATCCGTCGGACCACATCATTTGGCAGGTTTTCAACCGCGATCAACAGCAAGGCCCGCCGGGCACGCCCGCCCAGCGTTCCGTTCAAGGCGTCGAGTTCCTGATCAAGCATCTTGAATAAGCGCTCGCGATCAAACTCTGTGTGTTCGAAACTCGCATCGAGGGAGAGGTCTACAACTTGCTGAAGCACACGCTCAACGCAGGCATCCCCGGTCGATGTATCACCCGTGGCAGCGCGCGCGAAGCGACGGAGATAGGGCACCAGCTTTTCAATCCGATCGGCGGTCCACATCTCAAAATTCTCCGAACAAAACCAACTGCTTAAACCTCATTGACCTATGCGATCTAATCCGATTTTTCTCCGGAACAATCGGCCAAAGTCAGATGAGGGAGGAGCTTTTGTCAGCACGGCGTTCAAAATCAAGCCAACCTCAGCAGACCGGACTGCCAAAAATCGATAGCCTTCGCTTAGAAGAATTGGGTGAGGCGCTTCGCAAGCGGTATGAAGATATCGAGAGCGAACCGATCCCTGAACGGCTGAAATTGCTGATCGAACAGTTGAAGGACTCCGATCGGAACCAGGACTCCGGCGACTAGACACCCTCAAAAGACACTTCCCCGGAGGCGACGCTGAAAGAGACCGGCACGGTGAAGCTCAATTTCAGCCCATCCGGCGCGAAGTCCGATCGGACTTCAATGTTTGGCATCATCTCGAACAGTTGGAAGCCGAATCCATGCTTCTCGGGCGCGCGGATATTCTCCATCCCTGATTCGAACCACTCCGCGTGAAAAGCGCCGTCCGCGACCCACCATTTAACGTCGAGCCGTCCGGTTTCCCTGGACAAAAACCCATGCTTGCTGGCATTGGTGACAAGTTCGTGCACAAGCATCGAAGTTGACCGACTGGCACGAACCGAAAACTGCACAGCATCGCCTTCGAGACGGACGCGGTCCAAGGCGGGCCCCGCATAGGGCTCGAGTTCGGTGCGAACGATGTCGCCGAAGTCCAGTCCACTCCAATGCGACTCGGTCAACGCGGAGAAGTTACGCCCCATTGCCGCAAGCCGACCATTGAAGCTCTTCAAGAACGACTCGATATCGTCCGAAACCAAACCCGTGTGATCTGCAATGGACTGAACCACGGCGAGCGCATTTCGAACCCTGTGATTGAGCTCGGCCGTGACCAAATCACGCTCTTTTCGCAGCTGCTCGCGTTCTGTCACATCCTCTGATCTCTGGACAAGGTAATCCGCGTCACCTTCCTCGCAATGGACGCGAAATTGTGTGATCTTCCAGGTGAGATCTTCCAGGCTCTGATCGGCAAATCGAATATTGAAGACTTGCGGATCAACCGAAACGGATTCGCCAGCGAGCGTACGTTGGAAGCTCTCCTTCAGCACAGCTTCTCTGTCTTCGGTGTTTGGAAACACGTCGAAAACGTATCGGCCGATGATCTCGGATCTGTGTCGCTGAACCGCGCGGCAGTACGCATCATTGGCATCCACATAGACCAGATCCGTGTTCAGGATCATGGCTGGGTTCGGCATGCGATTGAAAATAGTTTGGTGTATCGAACTCCCCATAAACAGAATCATAGAGGGAATCGCGGGGCCGTCGAGACACCTATTTGCGTGACGTAGCGGACCTCTGGTCAGACGAGGCCAGCATCAAACGTAAATCAGAGAAATCAGCCGGGTGCGCGGGTTTTGAGGGCGAGCGCGTGTAGCTCGCCGCCCATATTTCCCTTGAGAGCTGCGTAGACCATCTGATGCTGCGCCACACGGCTCTTGCCGCGGAACTGTTCAGAAATGATCTCGGCCTGCCAATGGTCATTGTCGCCAGCAAGGTCGGTCAGAATAATCTCAGCTTCTGGAAAAGCTTCGGTGAGGAAGCCTTCCAGGGTGTCTCGGGTCATTGCCATGGATCAAGCAGGCTCCGGTTCGCCGCCAAAGTCAGAGCCTTTATCCTTACGGCGCTTGCCAATCACGGGCACTGCTGCGTTCGGACGTGGCGGCTCATCAGGCTCATCCGGACGTTCCGGTAGCGTGCCATCATTGATCAAGGCGCGGATTTCATCCCCGGTGAGCGTTTCATACTCAAGTAGGGCTTCGGCGAGCGCGGACCATTGGTCGCGATATTTGGTCATGACCTCGCGCGCATCATCCATGCCTTTCTGGATCAGCTTGCGCACTTCCTCTTCGATTTTCTTGGAAGTCTCTTCCGAAACGGAAGAGGACTGAACCAATTGCTGGCCGAGGAAAACCTGACCCTGGTCTTCGCCATAATCGACCGGACCGATTTCATCCGACAGACCCCAGCGTGTCACCATGGCGCGCGCCAGGCGTGTTGCTTGCTGAATGTCAGATGCGGCACCGGCGGTAACAGCATCGTCGCCAAATTTTTCTTCTTCGGCAACGCGGCCACCCATGATGATGGCCAAACGAGATGTCATCTCGATCCGGCTCATGGACAGTTTGTCGTCTTCCGGCAGCTGCATGACCATGCCGAGTGCGCGGCCACGCGGGATGATCGTCGCCTTGTGCACAGGATCGGCCTTCGGCACCTTGAGCGCCACAATCGCGTGACCAGCTTCGTGCCAGGCCGTTAGTTCTTTTTCGTCCTGGCTCATCACCATGGATCGACGCTCCGGCCCCATAAGGACCTTGTCCTTGGCGTCCTCAAACTCGGACATCGAAACAACGCGCTTGCCGCGTCGGGCCGCCAGAAGGGCTGCTTCGTTCACCAGGTTTGCGAGGTCCGCCCCTGAGAAACCTGGGGTTCCGCGTGCAATGATCTTCGGCTCAACATCTTTGGCGAGCGGGACATTGCGCATGTGAACTTTCAGGATCTTCTCGCGGCCGATCACATCCGGATTGCCGACTGTGACCTGACGGTCAAAACGGCCCGGACGCAGCAAGGCAGGGTCCAGAACATCAGGGCGGTTCGTCGCCGCGACGATAATAATGCCGTCATTGACCTCAAAGCCATCCATCTCGACCAGTAACTGGTTGAGCGTTTGTTCACGCTCATCATTGCCGCCGCCGAGACCGGCACCACGTGAGCGACCGACAGCATCGATCTCGTCAATAAAGATGATACAAGGGGCGTTGCGTTTGGCTTGTTCGAACATGTCACGGACGCGGCTCGCGCCGACGCCGACAAACATTTCAACAAAGTCAGACCCTGAAATCGTGAAGAAGGGCACTCCGGCTTCACCGGCAATGGCGCGGGCCAGGAGCGTTTTACCGGTTCCGGGAGGGCCCACCAGAAGCGCGCCTTTAGGGATCTTACCACCAAGACGCTGGAATTTAGCCGGATCCTTCAGGAAGTCGACCACTTCTTCGAGCTCTTCTTTGGCTTCATCCACACCGGCAACGTCGTCAAACGTCACGCGGCCTTGCTTTTCGGTCAGCAAACGGGCGCGCGATTTGCCGAAGCTCATGGCGCCGCGGCCGCCGCCACCAGACTGCATCTGGCGCATGAAGAAGAACAGGATTGCGACGATGAAGATGATCGGCAGCAGACCCATGATCAGGTCACCAAGATTGAAGCCCGTATCTGGGTCGTCAACAACAGACGGGACGTCATATTCGATCATCTGCTCACGCAGCGCACCGAGGTCCTGGCTTTTCTGCGCGTAAATGCGGTCGCCATTGGTCGTGACCGCCGTGACCTTGGTCGGTGTGATTACCACCTCGGAGAGCTGCTTGGCTTCGGCCAGGTCGTAGACTTCAGAAATATCAACTTTCTGAGCATTAGCCTGTGCCGGATTGCTTTGCATGACGGCGAGAAGGCCGAGCAGGAGAACCGCGATCAGTCCCCAGACTGCGAGATTGCGCATATTCATCGATCATTCCAAACGTTAGTGAAGTCGCTTACCCATAATATAGGTGAAGGATTTCATGAAAACGACTCAAATCATCGCAATCTGTGACATAAGCTTCACCTATGGCTATGAATTGCACGATTCAGGCCGCGATTTTGAGGGATAATGGATGAAAGACGCGCTAAAAGTGTACGGCCCGCTCGCCGCGGCCATTTTGATCTTGCTGGTGATCACAATGCGGTTTGTCGCGCCGCCGCCGCCCATGGAGATGCGGTTCGCAGCGGGCAGTATCGACGGGCAATATTATGCGCTTGCGCAGCGCTATGCTGACACGCTCGACAAGCATGGCATCGAGGTTGAGATTCTGGAAACAAAAGGCACGATTGAGAACTATTCCCTGCTCAATGCGGGCGAGGCAGACGTTGCACTTCTGCAGGGCGGTCTCGCGAGCGCTGAGTCGCTTGAGAACCTCGAATCGCTTGGCGGCATGTTTGCCGAACCGTTTTGGATCTTCACGCGGTCGGATCAATTGTCTCTCCTGTCCACCGATTTTGGTGACCTCGAGACTGTTAGGATCGCAGGCGGTGCACCCGGCTCGGGAACGCGGGCAATGACGGAACGGCTTCAGGACGAATGGGGCGGCGACTGGCTCGATATTGTTCCGCTCTCCGGCAGTGATGCGGCAACGGCGCTGCTGAATGGTGACGTCGAAGCCGCCGTGTTCACTGCCGGCGTCGGCGCAAGCTATGTCCAGCGACTGCTCAACGAACCGACAACGCGCCTGATTGGCGTGCGGCGCGCCCAGGGGCTGTCCATGCGCGATGACGCACTCGCACCGCTCACCTTGTTTGACGGGGTGGTCGACATGGACAGGGATATTCCGTCCGGCGATGTTCAACTGATTTCTGCGATTGCGCAGCTCGGCGTCGACAAGGACCTGCACCCGGCGCTCCAATCGGTCTTGCTCGAGGCCGCAGAGGAAATCCATAGCGGCGGCTCGATCCTGACGCGCGCCAAGACGTTTCCGGATGAGACACGCACCGATCTGCCGCTTTCAGATGAGGCGCGACGCTATTATCGAAATGGCCCGACATTCCTGCGGCGCTATTTCTCGTTCGGTTGGGCGAACTTCCTCGAGCGGGCCTGGGTATTCCTGATCCCGCTGGTCGCGCTTATGATCCCGCTCGTGCAGATGGCGCCGCCGGTCTATCGCTGGCGCATCCGGCGCAAGATCTATGTCTGGTACAATGATCTGCATGACCTGGAACGCCGCGGCGTTGAAGCTGAAAGCGAAGAAACGCGCGCGGCTGTCCTGTCAGAGATACAGGCGCTTCAATATGAAGTGGGCCAGGTTGATGTGCCCGTCTCGTACAATGACGAGCTGTATCATCTGCGCAGTCACATCAACTTCGTCGAAGCCTTGATCGCCCGGCAAGCCGCGCAAGGGTGAGCCGTTCTTAAGCATAAGTACGACCACGCTTTACCCCAATAAGGATTGACGGCCCCCTGATTTCTCCACCATAGTTCCAAAATAGAACTTACGGAGATCTGAGATGAAACCAGTCTGTTTGGTGATCGGTGCGGGCGCAGGCATTGGCGGGACGGTCGGCGCCAAGTTCGCGAGTGAAGGCTATCACGCCGTCCTTTGTCGTCGCAGCGATAAAGAAGGCCTCAACAAACTGGTGGACGGAATCCAGTCCGCAGGCGGTGAGGCGACCGGATTGCTTCTCAATGCAATCGATGACGACGCCATCGAAAACGCCGTCACGCATGTTGAGAAGAATATTGGTCCCATCGAAGTGGTGATCTACAATCTCGGCGCACAGATCGGCGACCGTCCCCTGGAAGATACCAGCTACAAGGCGTTTGAAATGGGTTGGCGGCTGGCGACATTTGGGTTGTTCCGTCTGGCCAAAACGGTCTGTCCTTTGATGGAAGAGCGCGGCAGCGGCACCATCCTTGTCACCTCGGCGACAGCAGCAGTGCGCGGGAATAAAGGCCAACACTCACATGCGGCTGCGATGGGTGGTCGCCGGATGCTGTGCCAGACCTTGAACGCGCAATATGCGTCCAAGGGCATCCATGTCGCACACATTCTCGTCGACGGTGCGGTGGATGCGCCGGATACGCTCGGCAAAATGCTCGGGCCGGAACTGTTCCAGAAATTGCGCGAAACCCGCGGCGCCGAAGATGGGCTTCTGTTGCCTGCCCAGATGGCGGAGACGTATTACCATCTCTCCACCCAGCATCGCAGCGCCTGGACCCACGAGCTTGACCTGCGGGTCTTTTCGGATGTCGCCTGGTGGAACCACGCCTAGCGCCGCAGCGTCCCGGCGGATCCCCGGGGAACCTGTCAAATTCGACAATTGTTCGAGCCAATGAAGCGCGTACTCCTTTGACCGAAAAGGATCATCGCCATGCCAAAAATCCCCGTTTCGCGACTTGCTGCCGTCGCCTGTGTTTTGCTGCTCCCGCTTGTGATCGTCACCCTGAAGGCAGAAGCATCGCCGCGCTTCAGCGTGGCAAACGACACAGACACAAAGATCAATGTCTACATTTTCAAAGGCGACGACTCTTTTTGTACCTTCGAAGAGAAGCTGAAATCCGTCTCAGCGGGCGAAACCGATTCACTCGGTTGCTCGGGCGACGGGAAAGGGCGATGCAAGGTGCAGTTTTACGCCGACGGCAATGAGGTCTGCAAAACCAACCGAAACACCTGCAACAAGAATGCAACTAAAATCGCCGGCGGGGAAACGGTAACCGTATCCCAAACCGGCGATAGTTTTTCGTGCTCATTGTCCTGAGACAGACGCTCGCGCAGCCGGCCTATTTGTTCGGCTGCGGGGTCGTGCGCAGATATGGACGCACTTCCTTGTAGCCTTTCGGGAAGAGCTTATCGGCTTCTTCATTGCTGACGCTTGGCACGATGATCACGTCGTCGCCGTCCTGCCAGTTCACGGGTGTCGCGACTTTATGATTATCGGTCAGCTGCAAGCTGTCGATAAGGCGGAGGATCTCATCAAAATTCCGACCGGCGGATGGTGGGTAGATGATCGACGCCCGGATTTTCTTGTTATTATCGATGACATACACCGCCCGAACGGTGACTTTCGCGTCGGCGTTTGGGTGGATCATATTGTAAAGCGTCGCGACTTTCTTTTCCGGATCGCCAATGATCGGGAAGTTGACGTCGGCGCCTTGCGTGTCCTCGATATCCTCGATCCACTTCTTGTGAGCCTCGACCGTATCGACAGAAATAACCAGAGCTTTCGCACCGCGCGCGGCGAGCTTGTCCTTTAGCTTCGCTGTGTAGCCAAGCTCGGTCGTGCAAACCGGCGTAAAGTCAGCGGGATGAGAGAAAAACACGACCCAGTCATCACCGATCCAGTCATGGAATCGGATTCGGCCTTGTGTGGTATCGGTTTCGAAGTCGGGTGCGGTGTCACCGAGCAGCAGGCTCATCTGACTTCTCCTTGTAAATTGGCTTGATTTCTACAGCGAAAGTGGGGCCTATGCGGGAGGGTTCCAACGGCCCAACCCTGACTCGCAGGTTTAGTTTTCCTGCACGATATCGAAGGATGTTTGATGAAGCGCCTTATTCTCATGCGTCATGCGAAAACCGAACCCTGGACGGAAGGGATCGATGACTTTGCGCGGGCGCTGACCCCGGTCGGGCATGAGGCCGCTGAGACCATGGCAAAAGCCCTCAAAGGTGAGGGCTGGTCGCCGGAAAAAGCAGTCTTGTCGACGGCCCGGCGGACGCGAGAAACCTGGAGCCATCTGTCAGGAGTATTCGGCGCTTGCGAAATGGTCCTTGAAGACGATCTTTATCTCGCGGGCGAACGCGGCATCTCGGACATAATTACTGAACATGACGGCGCCCGAACACTGATCATTGTCGGTCACAATCCCGGGCTACACGATCTCGCCGTCAGTCTGCTGAGAGAGGCGGGGAGCGTCGACCACCAGGCCTCCATTCGCATCTCAGCAAAGCTGCCAACGGGCGGGGTCGTGATGTTTGAAGCGGCGGAAGACGGCGCCTTCGTCCCCTCGCAGTTCAAGCTTCAGAACTACATGAAGCCCAAAGACTTTTCGCAAAACTAGCAAAAGCGCTTACGAAAAACGCCCCGCGGGGGAGACACGGGACGTTTCGAATCTGCCGAGCGGGCCAAACCGCGCGCGTATTACCGCGCGCTACGACGGCCACCGCGGCGACGGCGACGCACGAGCAGATGATCGCGGCCAGCATCGCTGGCAGCTTTTTGGAGCGCTGGCAGGACAAGACCACCAATTTCGCCATCATAGGATGACGCATTGATAAGGCTTGCAGCCTCGAAGTTAGATGGGGTGACGTGGGAGGGAGTCGCTTGCATTGTTTCTATCCTTTTTACTATGGCCCGGTCTCCCGGGATCAGACGACCCTATTGAGTTCTGCCTGACGAAGATCAACTTAGCACTGATATTATCGTTTTTCAATATGTGAATATCGTTTTTCGGTAATTTTCTGCAAATACCGCGAGATTCCTGCCAATTCAGGGCATGTTGCTCAGTCGGTGCCGGTCTGCCCGAGGTCCAGCGATAATTGCCGACTTACATCCGAGCTGCCGCCATCCCGTTGGGTTAGACCCGCTGCTGGCGTGCGCCGTGACCGCATATGATAGAAGCTGGGCAAGCCCCGGATCAGCTCCGTCACGCGTGCTGCGCGAATATCCTGCCCAGCAGATAGATACTGGTTTCGCGCCGTTACAGCCGCTTGCCAGGTTTCCTTGATCGATATGACTCCCAGATGGAGATACGGAGCGAGCTGATCAAAATAGGCGGCCTGCGCCATTGTTTCGGACGCCGCGACCTGGCTGAGATCAGATACGGGCCCCAACAAACGTTTCAGCAACTCGATCGCGGCTTTGCGTCCACCTTTCAGATGGCTGGTGGAGTCTTCAGAGAGTGTTTGCGAGATCGGGCGATGCCCAATGCCGACTTGCGCGGCCGGCAGCTCGGCCGGCGCTTCATGCCGCGGCGCGGCCATGAACTCGTCCCACGCCGCCGCTGGCGACCCACCCGGGCGCGGGCCCTGTTCAGGACCAAACTGGGAGAAGGTTCGGAGCGCCACACCCGCTCGCATACACCAGGCCTCGACTTGTGCATCGCACGGTTCCGGCACCACGCCCTCGTGCAGGTAAACGCTGAGAACATTCTCCGCACGGTGCAAATCAGACAGGACTGCAACCGGGTCACCAGATCGAAAATGCAAGCTCGCCCCGCGCTGCTCCAACGCGGCGTCCAGATCATTCAGACTCCGGCTCAGAAATGAGCTGTGCGGAGCATCGGCCTCAGAAATAAAGAGCGGCACAACGCGTCCGCCATCCCGCGCCGCCGCGAGACACACAGCCCGCAAGGGCGCGTGATCGTGCACACGCAAATCGTTTCGGAACCAGAGGATATGTACGCCACTCATGGAACATATATAGAACATCTGGGCGCGCTTGTCCACAGCCGGGAAATTGGAGATGAAAATTCAACCAGCAGATGCTTGTTCATAATCATATCAGATTCAATACTTATAAATGCTCAAATTTAATAATATTGAGTTCAATATTTATTTCTTTAAGACGCCTCATGCAGAAAAATATGGGCTCTATTTACTCGAACATTCCTTTTGGTCCAGCGCGTCGACGCCAGACCTTGCCGCATTCCTCCCAGCTCCACTCGAGACGTATTCTTTTCGCACCGGTGTCCGCCCGCGCCAACAAGCGCTGCTCAACATCAGTGTCGCCGCGATGGGGTCGCTTGGGAGCATGCAACCTGTCCTGACCGCTCAGGCGCTGTCATGGGTGTTTCTGACCCTCTTCAGCGCCCTGATTCTGTTCCGCCTCGTGCTCGTTCTAACCGGGTTGGGCCTGAGGCTTCTCCCCGATCCGCCACATGTTCCAAGCGCTTTTCCCGAGGATCTCCCCACCTATTCGATCCTGGTTGCCGCCTACAAAGAAGCCGGAATGATGGCCCAGCTGGCGGACGCCCTCGACGCCATTTCGTGGCCAAAAAACAAACTAGAAGTGTTCCTTCTGCTGGAAGCGGACGACCCGGAAACTCTGAAAGCCGCGCAAGCGGCGGGGTTTTCCGATTCGACCCGGCTCATTGTCGTTCCGCCAGGGGGACCGAAAACCAAACCGAACGCTTTGAACTACGGTCTCGCGCTGGCACGCGGGACGTATGTAACGGTCTACGATGTCGAGGATCTCCCCCATCCTGACCAACTCCTTCAATCTTACGCCCTGTTCGAGAACGCCCCCGACCACACTGACCCGCCCCCTATAGCGCAGCCAGTTTCTGTGTAGTGTTTTGAGCGTGGATTTGGAAGGGTGATTTGGTTTCCGGTGCTGGTGGACGATAGCCGAGTGATGAGTGAGGCCGCACGGTATTGTAATGCCGACGCCACTCTTCGATGAGTGTCCTGGCCTCATTCATCGAGCAGAATATCTCGCCATTGAGTAACTCGTCTCTAAGCTTGCCGTTGAAGCTTTCATTGTATCCATTCTCCCAGGGGCTGCCTGGTTCGATGAAGAGGGTCTGCACGCCGATCCGTTCAAACCATTCCCGTAAGGCCACGGCGATAAACTCGGGACCATTATCAGATCGGATGTAGCGCGGCACGCCGTGCTTCAGCATTGCGTCTGCAACAGCATACAGCACGTCACCGGAGCGCAGCTTGCGTTGCACTTCGATGGTCAAGCATTCGCGGGTGTGCTCATCAATCAGCGTCAGCATGCGGAACGCTCTTCCATCATGCGTACGGTCTTGGACGAAGTCGTAGGCCCAGACATGGTTCTTGTGCTCCGGTCTCAGCCGCATGCACGATCCATCGTTTAGCCAGAGGCGCTTTCGCTTCGGTTGTTTGGCCGGGACCTTCAGCCCTTCACGCCGCCATATGCGTGCAACCCGTTTATGGTTCACGTGCCAGCCCTGAGTGCGCAGCAATGCTGTGATCCGCCGATAGCCATAGCGACCATACTGACGCGCAAGGCCGATAATCGCTGATGTCAGAGCGTGCTCATCATCAGCGATCCTCAGTCGTCGCCATTGTGTGGATCGTGTCTGGCCCACACAGCGACAAGCCCGGCGCTCGGAAACACCAAGTTTCTTTTTGACGTGGTCAACAAACTTGCGGCGGCGCTCAGGGCTTAGAAGTTTCCCGATGCAGCTTCCCGCAGGATCGACTTGTCCAGTTCTGCATCAGCCAGCAGACGCTTCAATCGAGCGTTCTCTTTCTCCAGCTCTTTGAATCGCTTGGCCTGATCAACCTTCAGGCCGCCATACTCCTTGCGCCAGCGATAGTAGGTGACATCTGACACCCCAAGATGACGGATAACATCCGCCACGGTTTGACCTTGCCCGATCAACACATCCGCTTCGCGAAGCTTTCTGATGATCTCCTCGGTCGTGTAACGTTTACGAGCCATAACTCTCTCCTGAACAGCCTATTTCTATAACCAAAACATGGCTGCAATTCAGGGGGCTAGGTCATCGGCTTGCCTGTCTCTCAGACGTTCGGCTTCGTTGAACAGCTCAGCGCGCTTTGTGAGCAGGCCGTTTATTGTGTGTTCGAAGGTTTTGGTCTTGGATGGCTTTAGGGTGCCAGCGGGGCTTAGGGGGATGGGGTGTGTCATGCCTTGATTATGGCTCAGGAAGGCGATTTGGTCTTTTGGCAGTTGCTACATAAGTCCGCATTTTTGCAGAGAGACCCTTCTTGCCGCGGGTGGATGGGATGCCTGGAATGTCACCGAAGATGCAGATCTGGGAATTCGATTGGCCAGAGCCGGGCTGAAGATTGAAACCATTCCGGCACCCACTTTTGAATCAGCGCCGACAGAGTTTGGTGTCTGGTCCGCGCAGCGCAGCCGCTGGTTGAAAGGGTATTTGCAAACCTGGTTGGTCCTGATGCGAGATCCCGCAACAACGCTCCGCCAGATGGGACTTGTTCAGTTCCTGGTGGCGCAGCTCACGCTGGGCGGCGCGATCCTCGCCCCGCTCATGCACGCGCCATGCGCCGCCTTAGCCGCACTCGCGGTTTGGTCCGGGCACCTCGAAATCGGCCAAGCGGGACTGGGGCTTCTGTTTGCGGGGCTCGGCGTCGGGCTGTTTGGTGATCTCTTCGCGCCCGGAAAATGGAGCTGGACCCGTCTTCTGGCAATTGCGACGCGCCCGCTCTACTGGCCGATGCATAGCCTCGCTGCATATCGTGCGCTTTGGGAGCTTGCGAACAAACCATTTTTCTGGGCAAAGACGCCGCATCACCCTCATGATGCGGAGCCGCGGACATTCTATTCGATTGGATCATAAGCCTCAGCCTCGCGACCGGCCTGATTGTTCTGGGCGTGTTTGCGCAGTCCAAGCTTGGCACGGTTCGCAAGAAGGATCAGCGGCCTCATCAGGTGCCATGGGGCCTGGTGATGATTGGTTGCGTGTTCGGCGTGTTCCTCGTCGTCGTCCACCTGATGAACCTGATCGGCGTGGAGACAGGCCCTGAACACGGTATGTTTGGCCGGTTCTAGACAACAAAACTGTCACTTGACTCAAGTAATTTTGTTCGCATTATGTTCTCACACAAAGAAGGAGGACAGACATGCCAACACCACAGGAACTCATGCAACTCGGACAGGCTCTGGTTGAGCATTGCTCTAATCAGAACGAGCAGGCTCTGCAGGACAATTACTATGCGCAGGACGCGGTTTCGGTTGAAGCCGTCGCCATGCCAGATGGCAATGCTGAAGCAGTAGGTCTGGCCGCCATCAAAGCCAAGCATGAATGGTGGTATGGCGCGCATGAACTGCACTCGAGCAAAGTTGAGGGGCCGTTCGTCCATGGCGATGACCGGTTCAGTGTCATCTTCAATATTGATGTCACTCAAAAAGAGAGCGGCCAGCGCATGCAGATGCGCGAGATTGCGACCTATCACGTCAATCAGGAGGGTAAGATCACCCGCGAGGAGTTCGCGTATCCCGTAGAAGGATAGGCTCTGCCCCGGCGTCAGACATGGCCATTGACTTGCCTGCCCGTTAAGGTGCTGCATCTGCGAACAAAAGCAGGTGCATCCGCACCAAAACGGGAGAATGATGATGGCCTTTGACGCCCCCGAAGATCTCGAAGAATTCCGCACCAATGTGCAGAATTGGCTCGAGGAAAACTGCCCACCCAGCATGCGCACGCCGATGAAGGACGATGAAATCGTCTGGGGCGGCACGCGCGAAGCATTCAAGAACCCGGACTCGAAAGTCTGGCTTGAACGCATGGGCGAGAATGGCTGGACCGCGCCGGAATGGCCCGCCGAATATGGCGGCGGCGGTCTCAACAAGGCCCAGGCGCGCATTCTGCAGCAAGAGCTGCGCCGTATCAAAGCGCGACCAGCTTTGTTTTCGTTCGGCCTCTGGATGTTCGGGCCAGCCCTTCTCGAGTTCGGCAATGACGAACAAAAGAAGCGCTTCATCCCGGATATCGTCAAAGGCAAAACACGCTGGTGCCAGGGCTATTCAGAACCTGGCGCGGGATCTGACCTCGCCGACCTTCAGACCAAGTGCGAGGACAAAGGCGACCATTGGCTCATCAATGGCCAAAAAGTCTGGACCTCTTATGCTGATCAGGCCGACTGGATCTTCTGTCTTGTCCGGACCGATAAGAGCGTGAAGCATGAAGGTATCAGCTTCCTCGTTTTCGATATGCAAACCGAAGGCGTTGAAGCGCGCCCGATTAAGCTGATCTCAGGCTCTTCGCCATTCTGCGAAACCTTCTTCACCGATGTGAAAGTGCCAAAAGACCAGTTGGTTGGTAAACTCAATGGCGGCTGGACCATCGCCAAGCGGCTGCTCCAGTTCGAGCGCTCATCGATATCCGCCGGCGGATTTGGTGGCACGGGCGGCTCCGGTATCCTGCCACCACAAGACTATGCGAAACATCATGTCGGTGTGGATGAAACCGGACGCGTTGCGGATGGCGACTTGCGCGCCCGCATTACCGATCATCTGATGTATGCCAAGGCGTTCGGCCTGACCGTGCAGCGCTCGACCGAAGAAGCCAAAGCGGGACAGGAAGTCGGGCATACAGCATCGATCATGAAATATGCCGCGGCCAAGATGAACCAGGACAAGTGCGAACTGCTGGTTGAAGCGCTCGGCACAGACGGCCTTGGTTGGTCCGGTGATGGTTTCGCCGAAGACGCCAAGAAAGCCACACGCGGCTGGCTTCGCTCGAAGGGTAACTCGATCGAAGGCGGCACCAGTGAAATCAATCTCAACGTGGTCGCCAAGCGCGTCCTCGGTCTGCGGGAGCACCAATAATGAGCTTCGTTCTATCTGAAGACCAACAAATGTTGCGCGACACGGCGATGGCGTTCGCGCGCGATGAAATGCCGGTGAGCCATCTACGTGAATTGCGCGATGGCGGCGCTAATGGCGTCGACGCGGAGATGCGCGGCAAGCTCGCCGAGCTCGGTTTCTTTGGCGTGCTCGTGCCGGAAGAATATGATGGTGTCGGACTGGGCATGGTAGCCATGGGCCAGATCATGGAAGCTCAGGGCCGCACGATTGCCGCCACGCCGCTCCTCCAAACCGCGGTCATGGGCGCAAGCGCATTGATCCTCGGCGGGTCCGAAGCGCAAAAGGCCGAATGGCTGCCGAAGATCGCAAGCGGCGAGGCAACCGTCGCGCTGGCCGTCGATGAAGGTACGCACCACGCGCCGCTCAACATCGCGACCGAAGCCGAGCGCAATGGTCAAGGCTACACGCTGAATGGCGCGAAACGCTATGTTCCGGACGGGCATCACGCCGACGTCTTCATCATCGCAGCACGCACCTTCGGGGAAGCTGGTCAGGCGCATGGTATCAGCCTGTTCCTGGTCCCGAACAATGCAGACGGCTTGAGCGTAAACGCACTCAATACAGTCGATTCTCATGGCGCCGCGCACCTCACCCTTGAGGACGTCGCGGTCGGCGAAGACAGCGTGCTTGGCGCGGTCGATGCCGGGTGGGAAGTGCTTGAGCCGACGCTGGACCGCGGCCGGATTGCTCTGGCTGCAGAAGCTCTGGGCAGCGCACAGGCGGCCTTCGATATGACGCTGGAATACATGCAGACCCGTAAACAGTTCGGGCAACTGATTGGCTCGTTTCAGAGTCTGCAGCACCGTGCGGCGAAAATGTTCACCGACCTGGAACTGACCCGGTCTTGCATCGCGGCAGCCTTGTCCGGCGTCGATGAGAACCGCAATGACATGGCCGAACTGGCAAGCCTTGCCAAGGCCCGCGCCTCGGACCTAATCCACCTCGTCTCAAACGAAACCGTGCAATTCCATGGCGGAATCGGCATGACGGATGCGCATGATAGCGGCCTCTACATGAAGCGCGCACGCGTGCAGGAAGCCCTGCTCGGCGGCGGCTCCTACCACCGCGATCGCTATGCCAAACTGAACGGGTTTTGATCGCTAGCGATTGACCCGGAAAGAGAGACCCGACTAGGCTCTCCTAAACTTGGATTTAGGGGGGCCTTTTTGGTTCGATTCATTCCTTTCTTGATCGTGCTCACGCTTTTGGTGCTGAGCCTGTGGGGCACTTTGACGTCTGTCTGGTTTTGGGGACCGGTTGCGCTGTTTGGGGCGCTGACACTGGTTGGCCTCAGCGACCTGGTTCAGACCCGGCATACATTGTGGCGCAATTTTCCGCTGCTCGGACGCCTGCGCGGAGTTGCCGAGACGATCCGTCCGTTTTTTCGGTCTTACGCCGTCGAAAGCCAAACCGAGGGCCGACCGTTCAACCACGAACAACGCGCCATGGTTTATGCGCGGGCGCAAAACGTCTCCTCAGTTGAGCCGTTTGGCAGCCATCTCGATATTGAGCATCCGCCGCATGAATGGGTCTCGCACTCGATCGCCGCCGCGCATCCGGAGGAACCCGGTCCGCGCATTCAAATCGGCGCACCGGGAACGAAGCAGCCTTACTCGGCGAGCATCCTCAATATCTCAGCCATGAGTTTTGGGTCGCTCGGCGCGCATGCCATTGAGGCGCTAAATCGCGGCGCGGCGAAAGGCGGCTTCTTCCACGATAGCGGCGAAGGCGGGGTCTCGCGCTATCACAAAGCTGGTGGCGGCGACCTGGTCTGGGAGCTCGGGTCAGGTTATTTCGGATGCCGTGCCCGTGACGGCAGTTTCGACGCCCAGCAATTCGAAGAGACGGCGAAGCTGGACCAAATCAAAATGATCGAGGTCAAGCTCAGCCAGGGCGCGAAACCCGGTCATGGCGGCGTGCTGCCTGGCGCGAAAGTGACTTCTGAAATTGCCGAAGCGCGTGGCATTCCAATCGGTGAGACCTGCTTCTCGCCGCCTCACCACACGGCCTTCGACACACCGAAAGGCCTGCTCGATTTCCTCGACCAGCTTCGCGATCTATCCGGCGGCAAGCCGGTGGGCTTCAAGCTCTGCATCGGCAATCGCTGGGAGTTCCTGGCCATTTGCAAAGCCATGGTCGAGACCGGGCAGCGGGCTGATTTTATCGTCATCGACGGCGCAGAAGGCGGCACGGGCGCCGCGCCCGCCGAGTTCCTCGATCATGTGGGTGCGCCGCTGCGCCAGGGTCTGGTATTTGCGCGCAACGCCCTTGTTGGGTGCGGCCTCAAAGATGACATCAAGCTTGGCGCCAGTGGCAAACAGGTCTCCGCCTACAATATGGCAGCGTCGCTCGCCCTCGGGGCTGACTGGATCAACACAGCCCGAGGCTTCATGTTTGCGCTTGGCTGTGTGCAGTCGCTCCACTGCCACAATAATACATGTCCAACCGGCATCGCGACGTCTGATCCAGGGCGTCAACGCGGGCTCGTCGTTGCGGACAAGGCCGACCGCGTCTTTCACTTTCACAAGAACACCGTCGAAGCCTTGATGGAAGTTGTTGGCGCCGCTGGCTGTCACCATCCGGATGAGCTTGCGCCGCATCACATCATGCACCGCACGGCGACAGAAGAATCGGTGCCTGCGGATCGACTCTATAAGCTTTTGACGCAAAATGCCCTCTTGGAAGATGGCGCGGGTACGCACCTCGCACATGAATGGGCGATGGCGCAAAGCGGGAGCTTCAAGCCGGCTTCGGGCTAGGCCCCAATCCAGACCCAAGTCTGAGGTGAAAGTCTAGGCCTCGTGCGGACTGATTTTTCCGGCGTCTTCTTGTTTTCGGATCATGTAAGAAACCACAAAAGCGCCAATCATCTTCCCGATGATAAACACGACCCAATTCGCCAGATGCAGTGTGTTGCCGTCGGCAATTGGCAAACCAGCTGTACTGAAGGCGAGTTCTTTCCCCGCATTGATCTGCTTGGCGAGATCTGCGCCGTAGAGGAAAATGGATGTATCGATGGGGGCAGCGACGGCCGAAGACAAAAGTATGCGCGTCGACAGGCGATACTTGGTGAAGGTGAATAGCAGCCAGTCGAAGAATTCGGAAATTGCAAAAGCCAGTCCGGATGCCAACGCAATAACCGGCCACGCGTAGAAGAAGGACCATCCGATCGCGAGCGCCATACAGACCAGCACCATCTGTTTCATCTCGCGCTGCACGAAGTCACGGACAACAAAGACAAGGCCAGTGACCACGGTCATCGGATGCAGAGACAATCCCTTGGAGAAGGTCTCGTTCGGTTCGGCAATCGCGAATTCAGGAATGATTCCGAAGGACCAATTCAAGAACGGAATCAGCGCCACATAGATGTAGGCCCAGATCCGTCCACCCAATCTGTAGATGATGTAATAGGTCGCGGCCAAACCCAATATGACCACCAGCAAATATTGCGGTTGCCCGTTCGTCAGTGCGCTGATGAGCCCATTAAAAATATCCAGAAACACCTGCCCGCCTCACATCTATTCTTGTCATGGCCCCACGAACGCGCCTAATCGCAACAGATCATTGGGGTCAACACATACGGAGCGAGTCCAGCATGTCCAGCGTCAAACTCTGTTTGATTGTCGCGCGCGCTCGCAATGGTGCGATCGGCAAGGACGGCGATTTACCCTGGCGCCTCTCGGATGACCTCATACACTTCAAAACGACGACGCGAGGCTGCCCCGTTATAATGGGCCGCAAGACATGGGAGAGCTTGCCCAAGCAGCCGCTTCCTGGACGCGATAATATCGTGCTGAGCCGCGACGGTCAGTACGGCGCCCCGGGCGCTAGAGTGTTCACGTCAATGGCGGCTGCGATTGCGACCGGCCGCGCGCTGGCGATTGCTGGTGGCAAGACCGAACTCTTCGTGGTTGGCGGTGGCGCGATCTATACCGCCGCTCTGCCCTTCGCCGACAGGCTGTACGTGACTGAAGTGGAGACCGAGATCGATGGGGACGCCTTCTTCCCCGAGTTCGATACCTCGGTGTTCAAGGAGACAGACAGCCGCCGGGTCGAGGCGGATGACAAGAACCAGTTTGACTTCACCATCCGGACGCTGGATCGCCTCGCGTAAATCTTGCGCACTCTGAGCGACCGCGCCAAAGTCTCCAGGTAGATCAGGAGAGCGGCGCATGGAATTTGAACTGGTTGCAGACGACCTCGGATTTCCGGAAGGCCCAGTCTGGATGGAAGATGGCTCCATCATCCTCGTCGAGATTTCAAAGGGCTGCGTCACCCGGATATGGGGCGATGGGCGCAAGGAAGTCATTGCGACGCCGGGTGGAGGCCCCAACGGGGCTGCAATAGGACCCGATGGCGCGCTGTGGGTCTGCAACAATGGCGGCTTCAAATACCATGAGCGAAATGGCCTCCTGATCCCCGGCAACTGCCCAGACGATTATTCCGGCGGTCGGATCGAGCGGATCGACCTATCGACCGGCAAAGTCGAACGGGTTCTCGATACAGTGGAAGGCTTCCCGCTGAAGGGGCCGAATGATCTCGTCTTCGACCGTGATGGCAATCTTTACTTCACCGATCACGGGAAGACCTATTCGCGCCACCGCGACTTTGGCGGTCTGTTCTTTCTCGCAAATGGCGCGAGCGAAGCGGTTGAGCTTGATCACCACCACACGTCTCCGAATGGGGTTGGCCTCTCACCGGGCGAGAAGACGGTCTACATGGCGGACACGATGACCGCGCGGCTCTGGGCGTTTGACCTCAGCGCGCCGGGCGAAATTGAGCAAACCAGCCCGTTCAATAAAGGCCGTGTGGTCGCGACCATGCCGCATCTTCAATATTTCGACAGCCTGGCCGTTGCCGCGTCCGGGAATATCTGTGTGGCGACCATCTTGAATGGTGGGATCACGACGATCACGCCGGAAGGGGCGCATAGCCATATCGCGTTCCCGGATCCGTTCGTCACAAATATCTGTTTTGGCGATGAAGGTCTGAATGAAGCCTGGGTAACGCTCTCGGGCACCGGCAAACTGGCCAAGTGCACGTGGCCAGAACCAGGTCTGAAACTGAACTATTACGCTTAAGACGCAGGCCTATTTCAGTATTGCGCTGAAGCTGACTGTCCCGGTGGCCGCTGGAGCGATCGGATTTGAGAACGCCCATTTGACGTGGGTGATGTCAGCCGACGTGGCGAAGCGTATCTGATCGCCGTCGGAGGTTTTCAAAGCCGAACGAGTCGCGAACGTTTTCCCGCCATCCGAAGAGAACGTGAGCTCATCGGCGCGACCAGACGCAGAGGCCTCGATATATGTCACGGCGCTCGGGACAGGCATGACCAGGTTCACCGCATCCGCAGCCGCCGCTCCGGTATTGGTATAGGCGAGGCTGTATCGGACCTCGTCACCAGGCGCGACTTCTTCGGCGAGGGCATAAGTGCGAACTTCATTGCCATTCGCATCGACCGCAATCGTCACACGCTCGACCACTTGTTCCGCGGTGAGGCCGTTCGCCAAAGCTGAAAGTGAACTCGTGCCGGCAAAAGCCAGCGCCAACAGTGTTGCTCGCAACATTGCTCAATCTCCAAAATATCCCACAAAGAGAATGCCACGGGTTCGATTAAACACTGTTTAACGCTGATCCTATCGCATGTAGGCCAATGTGCTAAAGCTGCGAAATATCAATCAAGGGGACAGATCGCCGAGGAAAGATGCCGCGCCGCGTCATCGGAGGACTTGTCATTTTGCTAGCAGCCTGCGGGAGCGCATCGCCCCTGCCAGACATGCAGCCAGGAGAGACCGGACGCGTCGTCAACGTGATCGACGGCGATGCGCTCGTCCTCGATACCGGGCAGAGCGTACGTCTGGTGTCTATCGAAGCGCCGGCGCTCTATCCACGCGACCGCCCGGCCGAACCTTATGCCGCGGAGAGCGCGCGTATTCTGGAAGACCTCATCCTCGGGCGGCGGGTCCAACTCTATTATCCCGGTATTACCCGCGATCGATATGATCGTGCGCTTGCGCATGTGGTGACCATTGACGGGGCCGGTCCGGATGTCTGGCTGAACGCTGAAATGCTGTAGCGCGGCGGGGCATGGGTCCGGCTCTATCCAGATACCGCAGCGCGCGGGGACGAACTGATGAGTCTGGAAGCCGAGGCCAGGTCATCAGAGACAGGCTTGTGGTCGAGCGCCGACTATCGCGTGCAAAACGCCGAAGCTGTATCGCACGAGCTGCGGGGCTTCCGCCTTATCCATGGACGCATCGGAGTGGCGCTCCCCGTTCCGACAGACACCAGATATCCTCCAGCCTGTCGCCGCGCCCTGCAAGGCGCTGACCTCACGCTCAGCATTCGACGCGATGCACGCACGGCGTGCGGCCTGCCGGTCGGGACTGAGATCCTCGTCCGAGGCTATATCGCAGAACTGGAACTCGACCTGACGTATCCGAGGCATTTGCAAGTCGTGGAGGCTGACTAGCTCGCGATGTACTGGGCGCCGTTCACGGTCATGGTGGCACCGGTGATAAAGGCAGCATCTTCGCTGGCGAGATAGGCGCACATTGAGGCGATCTCTTCCGCTTTCCCCAGCCGCCCGACAGGGACGGTTGCGATGATGCTCTCAAGGACCTTTTCCGGAACGGCGCGAACCATTTCCGTGTCGATATAGCCCGGACAGACAACGTTCACGGTGATGCCTTTCTTGGCCCCTTCCTGAGCGAGCGCTTTGGTAAAACCAATCAGCCCCGCTTTGGCCGCGGAATAGTTGACCTGCCCGAACTGGCCCTTCTGACCATTGATCGAGGAGATATTGATGACGCGCCCAAATCCGCGTTCGCGCATGCCCTCCCAAACCTGGCGGGTCACATTGAAAGCAGAGTCCAGATCAACCGCGATAACCTTCTGCCACTGCTCAAGGCTCATTTTATGGAAAGGTCCATCCCAGGTAATGCCTGCATTGTTGACGACGATATCAATCGGCCCGAGATCGGCTTCGATCGCGGCAATTCCAGCGCCCACCGCATCATAGTCCGATACATCAAACTTGTAGCATTTGACGCCGGTTTCCTGTTCGCAGGCTTTGGCCGCTTCATCATTGCCGCCATAATTGGCGGCGACATCGTAGCCAGCAGCTTTCAAACCTTTGCTGATGGCTAGCCCGATTCCGCGCGTGCCCCCTGTTACCAGCGCTGTTCTGGACATGATCTTCCCTCCGTATATGCTGCGCAGCATAAAATTTGCTGCGACCGCTCAATCAGATGTAAGCACGTATCTGACATTTAGTGCAATCGTACTTTCGTCGGGAAACGCGCAAACGCTCTTCAGCGAGACACCGCGGCAGGGAAAATGGTGAATGCCTTAAGAAAGGGCAGGACATGGCAAAATCGAATGGTGCAACCGGCACGGTCATCATCAAGAAGTACGCCAATCGGCGGCTGTATGACACGTCGACTTCCTCCTATGTAACGCTGGATCACTTGTCGGAACTGGTTCGACGAGAGGTCGACTTTGAAGTCGTCGATGCCAAGACAGGTGAAGACCTGACGCGGCAGGTGCTCACTCAGATCATTTTCGAAAAAGAGAATAAGGGCGAAGGCGCCTTGCCTGTGAACTTTCTGCGTAAGCTGATCGGTTTCTATGGCGGCAAGTCTCAGACCCTGCTCCCGGCCTGGCTTGAGATGAGCATGAACAGTTTCTCCGAAAGCCAGGAGCGCTGGACCAAAGCTATGGGCGGTGCCAATCCGTTCGCGCTGGTCGAGAAGCAAACCCGCGCCAACATGGAAATGTTCGAAAAGGCCGTACGCATGTTCACGCCCGGCCTCAATACGCGAAAATCGAAGCGTGGGGAAAAGGCTAGTGCAAACGATGACAGCGAAGACGCTGTCGAATTATTGCGCGCTCAGATGGAAGCCATGCAGGAACAGCTCAACGCGCTGTCCCGCAAACACTGACCTGACTAATTTAGCGGTAAGACGTCGATCACTTCGCCCACATCCTGCTCTTGCAGGAGGATGGCGCAGCTGGTCTCGCAGGTTACGGAAAACGCATCATCTGCTGCCGTCCAGAGGCCAAGCGACTCTGATTTGGTCACCGGATTGACCATGTTCGTCTGATTGGCGTCGCCGGCGAGATATTCAATCATGACCAGTTCGAGCGCCGTCGCATCCGAGCCAACAACGCGAACGAACTCGCCATCCCAGCTTAATTGCGGTGCATTCTCTGTCCGGCCGTCCAGACGCTGTCTTATATTGCGGCGGATATCGCGCTTGCGCGTTCCGGGACATTCCTTCGCACCGTCATAGAAAGATTGCGGCGTATAAGGCGCGCGCAGGCTGAGCCGGTCGGTATAAGCCATTTGCCGGTCTTTCGCGACGGGCAACGCCATCGGATCAGGATCTCCGAGATAGTCCCAGTAATTGACCGTCCAGGTCAGCACGAAAATATCGTCTCGCTCTTCGGTCATCTGCGCCATTGTTCGGTGGGCTTTCGGGCAGGCTGGACAGTTCTGGTTAGCAAATAGCTCAACCAGCACCGGGCGATCAGCCTCGGCCATCGCTGTTCCCAGTGACGATACAGCGAATACAAAAAGGGCGAAGAAACGCATCATGAGAACCTCATAACGGCTTCTTCGCCCCGGGATCAATTCACTTGGCTGTGAGGACGGCGTTATGCCGCCTCATTCGCCAGGTTGCGCAGCACATAGTGAAGAATGCCGCCATTTCGATAATAGTCGAGCTCATTGTCGGTATCGATACGAACCGTCGTGCTCGCGACCACTTTGGAGCCGTCCGCTTTGGTGATGTGCACATCAACTTTCTGGCGCGGCTGGATCTGGTTGATGCCTTCGATCGTGACCTGCTCGTCGCCTTTCAGGCCGAGCGATTCCCAGGTGACGCCATCATTGAACTCAAGCGGCAGCACGCCCATGCCGATCAGGTTGGAGCGGTGAATACGCTCAAACGATCCGGCAACAACGGCTTTCACACCCAGCAGGACCGTGCCTTTAGCGGCCCAATCGCGTGAAGATCCGTTGCCGTAGAGATTCCCGGCAAACACGACCAGCGGCACACGGTCTTCCATGTAGCGCATCGCAGCGTCATAGATCGCCATCTGGTCACCGCTTGGGTGGTGGACGGTTACGCCACCTTCAACACCCGGCACCATTTGGTTCTTGATGCGAATATTAGCGAAGGTGCCGCGCATCATCACCTCATGGTTCCCACGGCGTGAGCCATAAGAGTTAAAGTCCAGCACGCTGACCTGGTTGCCTTGCAGGTATTCACCCGCCGGGCTCGAGGCCTTGATCGATCCAGCCGGAGAAATGTGGTCTGTGGTGATCGAGTCACCGAACAGAGCCAGCACGCGGGCATTGTGAACATCTTCAGGCGCTTCGACGTCGCCCGTCATGCCTTCAAAGTAAGGTGGGTTCTGAACATAGGTCGAGCCCATCGGCCAGCCATAAGTCTGGCCGCCGCTGACTTCGATTCCCTGCCACTGCTTGTCGCCTTTGAAAACGTCTGAGTAGCGTTCCGCAAACATTTGCGGTGTCACGCATTCGCCCATGATCTCAGCGATCTCGTGGGAGGTCGGCCAGATGTCTTTCAGGTAGACGTCATTCCCGTCCTTGTCCTGGCCTAGCGGCTCGGTGGAAATGTTGATCTTGAGCGAGCCTGCAATCGCGTATGCTACGACCAGTGGCGGCGACGCGAGATAGTTCGCTTTGATGTCTGGGCCGATGCGGCCTTCGAAGTTCCGGTTACCAGATAGAACCGAGCAGGAGACCAGGTTGCCGTCCGAGATGGCTTTCGAAATCTCAGGCTGCAGCGGACCGGAATTCCCGATACAGGTCGTACATCCATAGCCCACCAGGTTAAAGCCGAGGGCGTTGAGATCCTTGGTCAGGTCCGCTTTGTCGAGATAATCCGTCACCACCTGCGAGCCCGGTGCGAGCGAGGTTTTCACCCAAGGCTTGCGATTGAGGCCCAGCGCAGCGGCTTTGCGCGCAACCAGACCCGCAGCGATGAGCACGCTTGGGTTTGAGGTGTTGGTGCAGGACGTGATCGCAGCAATGAACACGTCGCCATGCGTGACCGAGAAGTCTTCGCCTTCAACCTGAACGCTGGTCGCATCATCTGCAGCCGTGCCAAACTCTTTGACCATGGCCTCAGCAAACCGGGTGTCGGCTTCTGAAAGCAGAACCTGGTCCTGCGGGCGTTTCGGTCCGGAAATGCTTGGGACGACAGTGGAGAGGTCGAGCTCAATCGTGTCGGTGAACACTGGATCAGCCATATCTGGACGCCAGTACCCTTGAGCCTTGGCATAGGCTTCGACGAGCGCAATACGGTCTGCGTCACGCCCGGTATTGGTCAGGTATTTGATAGTGTCCTGATCGACCGGGAAGAAAGCGCAGGTTGAGCCAAACTCAGGAGACATGTTGGACAAGGTCGCCTGATCTTCCAGGGTCAGGTTGGACAGTCCAGACCCGAAGAATTCAGTGAACTTGGCGACGACGCCATAGTCGCGCATCATCTTGGTCACGGTCAGAACCAGGTCGGTCGCCGTTGCGCCTTCTGGCAGTTTGCCCGTCAGCTTAAAGCCGATGACTTCAGGGATCAGCATAGAGACCGGCTGGCCGAGCATCGCGGCTTCTGCCTCGATCCCGCCGACACCCCAACCGAGAACGGAGAGGCCATTGATCATCGTGGTGTGCGAATCTGTTCCCACACATGTGTCTGGATAGGCAACAGTTTCGCCATCCACCTCTTTGGTCCAGACGGTCTGACCGAGATATTCCAGGTTCACCTGGTGACAGATTCCGGTTCCCGGAGGCACAACACGGAAGTTTTCAAACGCGGTAGAGCCCCAGCGCAGGAACTCGTAGCGTTCCTGATTGCGCTCATACTCAACGTCGACATTTTTCTTGAAGCTGTCGGGGCCAGCAAAATTGTCGACCATGACAGAGTGATCGATGACCAGATCAACCGGGACTTGCGGGTTGATCGCCTGAGCGCTAGCGCCAAGGTTCTGAGCCGCATCGCGCATCGCGGCGAGATCGACCACCGCCGGAACACCGGTAAAATCCTGCATCAGGACGCGGGCAGGACGATAAGCGATTTCGTGAGTGACCTTGCCGCCATTCTCGATCCAGGTCTTGAACGCCGTGATGTCGTCTTTCGTGACCGTGGTGCCATCCTCGTTGCGGAGCATATTCTCGAGCAGGACTTTCAAGGACGCTGGGAGCTTGGAGACGTCACCCAGGCCATTTTTGGCTGCGGCATCGAGGGAGTAGTAAGTGTAATCCTTACCGTCTACGGTAAGTGTCTGGCGGGCCTTGAAACTGTCGAGGGAAGGCATGGGCGATCGGACCTCTCTTTTGTGCGTGAATACAGGCGCATACGCGTGGCGTCGCGCGTCTCGCCCGCTTCCTATACCGGCTGTGGAAAAGACGCAATCGGCAGGGGATGCGGCGTATGGACAAGATGCTGCAACGGGAGATCACATTTGAGCGATTCTGTCTTGATGACCGGCCGTGGCTTGGGCGCGGTACGGGGTGAGCGCATTTTGTTTCGCGACGTCTCAATCGACGCTGCAGCGGGCGAGTTGATCTTGCTGCGCGGGGCGAATGGGTCCGGTAAAACAACCCTCTTGCGGCAATTGGCAGGCCTGTCCGAGCCGCAGGCAGGCCAGGTGGAGCGCCAAGGCCTGCATCACTGGATCGGTCACTCAAATGGCCTGAAGGCGCACGAAACACCCAGATCGCATCTGAAACACTGGGCGCAGGTCTGGGGTAGCGATGCCGATTTGCCAGACATCCTATCGGGCATGGGAATAACGCGGCCAGCAGACGTTCCCTGCCGAATGCTGTCTGCGGGCCAGAAGCGCCGCACCGCTTTGTCGCGACTGAAAGTGCAGGACCGTAAGCTCTGGCTGTTGGATGAGCCCTTCAATGCGCTGGACACGGATGGGCAGGTGCACCTGGCGAGTATGATCGAAACACATTGCGCCGCCGGAGGCGCTGTGATTGCCGCGCTGCATGGGCAAGCGCCGGTTACCGCGAGCCGGGAGGTTGTGCTTTGATCAAAGAACGCCAGCGTAGACGCGACAGGAGACGACGAAGGTCGGATGAAACCAACTCGTTGCAAGCGCGGGCGCCCATGGATGCGAGTCCGCAACTGAGCGAACCGCACGACACACCGGAACAAGACAGGCGCATCGCTAGGATTGATCTGATTTTTGGCACGGTAGCTAGCGTTATCGGTTTCGCATGGCTCGTAACGCGAAGTATGGAATCGCTCGAGTGGGCGGCACCGTATTTGCTAGTCGTGTTCTGGCTTGCGATGTTGATCGGCGGCGCTTTCGCTGTTTGGGCCAACCGCGG
Organism: Hyphomonadaceae bacterium; assembly: GCA_043513745.1. Classification (GTDB taxonomy): domain Bacteria; phylum Pseudomonadota; class Alphaproteobacteria; order Caulobacterales; family Hyphomonadaceae; genus Henriciella. Next base: position 1,475,730 of record CP121341.1, on the reverse strand, counting down.
TAAGACCCAACGCGCGATCGATGAATCGGACTTTTTCTAATGTCTTCGAACCCGTCTCTTCTCTTCTCGGCCTTTCGGTCGTCGCTATCTGAAGCCTGGGCATCGGGTGCGGGCGTGTTGCTTCCGCTCGGTTTCTTCGCGGGCACAGCCGCCCTGGTGCCGTTTACGCTTGGGTCGGAGGCAGAACTCTTGAGCCGCGTGGGGCCGGGTATTTTGTGGTTGGCGCTCGCGCTCTCCTCAATGGTGACGCTGGAGCGCGTGTTTCAGGCAGACCTGCAGGACGGCGCGCTCGACCTCTGGCTTCAGGATGCAGGCTCAATTTCGCTCATCGCAGCGATCAAAACGCTCACCCATTGGCTCGTCTCGGGGTTTCCGCTGGTGCTGCTCACCCCGCTCATCGGGTTCATGCTGGGCGTGCCGCCGGAAAAGATGGTCCCAGCCATGTTAGGCTATGGACTCGGCGGATTGGTTTTCTTCCTCTGGGGCGGCGTCGCGGCGGCTTTGTCCGCCAGTGTCGCCCGCGCCGGTCTGTTGATCGCATTGATCGCGCTCCCACTCTATGTCCCGGCGCTGATATTTGGCGTGCAGATGGTTGATGCAGGACTTGGGAGTCCAAGTTTCCTCTTTCTCTGCGCCTGTACTCTGTTTGCGCTTGGTGTCGCACCCGCTGCCATGGGCGCGGCTTTGCGGTTGGCGGCGGAGTAGAGGGAGGGTATCTGTCCAGCATGTTGTCTTATCTCGCCAATCCGCTCCGCTTCATGCGGTTTTCGCGTCTCGCCGTGCCGATCTGCTTTGGGCTCGGCGCCGTGATGATCGGCTGGAGCCTGTACAATGGCCTGCTCGTCGTTCCACCGGATGAGCGACAAGGCGGTGACCTGATGCGCGCAATGTTCACGCATGTGCCATCCGCATGGCTCTGCATGGGGCTCTACGCCGCCCTCGCGGGGGCGAGTTTCGTCTGGTACATCTGGCGCCACGAGCTCGCTGACGTCGCGGCGCGCGCGATTGCCCCAATTGGCGCAGGCTACACAGCGCTTTGCTTCATCACCGGGTCGATCTGGGGCCAAAAGGGCTGGGGATCGGGTTGGCACAATCTCATTCTAGGCGACAGTCGGCTGATGTCCGTCCTGGTGCTGTTCTTCCTGTTTCTGGGTTATATCGCCCTGCGGGCCGCGCTCGAAACGCGCCAGAAAGCTGCGCGGGCTGCGGCGATCCTGGCAATGGTTGGCATCGTAAATGTGCCGATCATCAAAGTCTCGGTCGATATGTGGCAAACAACCACCATTCACCAACCGTCCAGCGTGCTCAGCATCGGCGCCCCGGAACCGCAGGCAGACGATGAGGGTATGAACCCGGTCTACCTGCAGCAGTTGCTGTGGGGCTTTGGCGGCCACACCCTGTTTGCGGCCGCGATGATCCTGATGCTGATGAGATCTGAAGTGTATACCCAGCAGGCGGACAGACATCTGGCCCTGAAGCTGGAGGGGAGCTAGCCATGCCCGACTATGGAGACGACGCGATCTATGTCTGGTCGATCACAATACTCGGCGTGGCCCTGCCCGTCCTTATGGTGGGGCTGAGCCTTCTAAAGGTGCATTTGTCGAAGGCCCGTCTGGACCGGTTGAAGCGCGAAGACGACGCCTGAGCGTCTATTTCTTCTTCTTTTTCTTCTTTTTCTTTTTCTTCTTCGCTTTGCGCGGTTCTTCCTCTTCGTCCTCATAGTCACCTGAGATGACTGAGAGCGAGAGCAACAGGCTTTCGCGGCGCGATTTCCGCAATTCTTCGGTCAGGACTTCATCCGCCGCCATCACGTCTGGCGCTGCCCCGTTAAAGGCCGCGCGGCCATCTTCAGTCAGGGAAACAGCCTTGGCCCGCGCATCTTCCTCGGACTTCACCCGCTGGACGAGCCCGGTTTTCTCCATCCGGGACACCATGTCGGCCAGGGTCGATCGATCGATCCCCGTCACATCAACCAGGCTGGACTGGCTTTGGCCATCATCATCATTGAGCGCGGCCAGCACGGCGAACTGTCGAATAGTCAGGCCTTTGTCGGCAAGCGCGGCTGCAGACTCGTTCACAGCTGCCTGCTGCGCCCGGTGCAATAAATGCGTGACGGAACGCGCGAGCGTAAAATCGGTACTCGTCTCTTGCTTGCTCATACCCGCCGCCTTAGTTCCTGTTTCAGCCCCACTGCACTGTAAAAACAGACTTACCGTGTGCAGATCAATCGAATTCTCCCATAAAGCGAGAGGCTGACAGAAAAATGACAGTCAAAGCGACCCCCGATTTCGCCCTGGAAATACCGATCGGTGACGACAAAGAGCGACGCGTTTGTCAGCGCTGTGACTTCATCGACTATCAGAACCCGAAAATTGTCGCGGGCGCAGTGGTTCTGAAAGGCGACAAGATCCTGCTCTGCAAGCGCGCGATTGAGCCTCGAAAAGGCTTCTGGACCCTGCCTGCCGGGTTCATGGAACTTGGCGAGTCGGTTGAGGAAGCCGCCATGCGGGAAGCCCAGGAAGAAGCCCTCGCAGATATCGAGATTGATCGCCTTCTCGCGGTCTATTCCGTGCCCCGGATCGGACAGGTCCAGGTCATGTTCCGCGCGCACTTGAAAGGCGATTACGGCGTCGGCCCGGAAAGCGAAGAGGTCAAACTGGTCGAGTGGAAAGACATTCCCTGGTCAGAACTCGCCTTTCCCACCGTCGTCTGGGCACTCACGCATTATGCAGAGACGCGCGGCAGCGATGTATTCGCGCCCTTCGCCAATCCTCCCGGAACCGATGGTCTGACCCGCTAAGCGGCTTCCGGCTCACGGAGATGCTTTAAGGTGTAGGGGACGTTCGCTGCGCCGAAAACGAACGTGATCACCATATTGCCGAGTTTCCAGTTCGCCCAAACATCTTCGGCGTCGCGTGACCCGAACGTAAGCCCCAGGAACTCATAGCTCCCCGCCGGCGCGACCGTCGCGCCGAGGACCTTCAATGGTTCCTCAAAGCCCGGGGCAAAATAGCGCCAAAGGAACTCGTTCCATACGGCCATCGCAACAAAGAACAACGCCCAGCGAATGGCCAGCGTTCGCCACGCAAAGTCCGGCAGGTCGAACACTTTATCGAACATCACCTTCCAGATATTTTGACCCATGGCGAGACTGCCAAAGATGATCCCGGCCAGGAATAATTGCTGGATGGTCGGCTTGATATAGAGGAAGGACTTCTCCTGTAGGATGATGCCCAATAGCCCGAAACCGCCGACAATGGTCGCCGTGAACACCAGGAAGAGCGGGACTTGTTCACCGCGACGCAAATAGTTCGAGACCGCCCAAAGTGTCGCGATGATCAGGACTCCGGTCGCCCAGTACAGGGCTGTATCCGGGCTTGCCCAAGTGTCGTTGATCGTCACGCGGCGCATCACGTTATAGACGAGAATAAAGCCAATCACCGGAACGAGGTCGGCCCAGATCTGGTTCGCTTTGTCTGCGGCAGTGCCGAGATCGTTGTTTTGTTCGGTCATGTCACGGTTTACGCAATCACGCGCCCTTTGGATGCCATTGTGAGCCTCACAAAGCTGTGTGCGTCCCGAGCGTCAAGCGCTAAGGCGCAAATTCAAGCATCATCAAGCCAATTGCCAGCACACTCGCGGCGAGGATGCGCCTCGGACCAAATGACTCTTTCAAGAATACCGCGCCGAAGATCGCACCAAACACGACTGAAGTTTCTCGAATGGCCGTGACGTTCGCGGCCTCTGACATCGTAAACGCCCAAAGCGCAGCGCCATAGGACACCGTACCGAGCAAGCCGCCTATCGTTCCATCACGGATCTGAGGCGCAATATTGGCCCAGACCTGGCCCCGGCGGATCCAGCACATCGCGGCGGTGATGCCGATCCAATCCAATAGAAAAAGCCAGACGACGAATGTGAATACGGTTTCTGCGCTCGCCGCCAGCCGCGTCCCGTTCGCATCAGCCACCGAATAGAAGGCGATGCCGAGCGCCGTCACCATGGCCCAGAACAGAGCCGCCTGCTTGAGCGGGGGATGCTTTGCGCCTTTCTGCTCCGGCATCGCAAATACGATCAATGCCGCTGTTGCGAGAAGAAGACCAAACCAACCGAGCGGGCTCGGACTCTCATGCAGGACAAAAGTTGCTGTGACCGCCGTCAGCAAGGGCGCCAAGCCGCGCATAACCGGGAAGACGAGCGAAAGGTCTCCGCGATGCAGCGCGCGGATCATCGCAAATTGATAGAACCAATGCACCACGACCGAGATGGCCAGTGCTCCCCAGACCGCTGGGGTTGGCAATGGCACAAAAGGCACGAACGGCACCACGCTCAGCGCCATCGCGATCGATACAATCATCCGGGTCGAGAGCACATCGCCGCCGCGCTTCACGAACAGGTTCGTGGCTGCGACGGTTACCGCGGACAGCAGGCAAAGAAAAATTGGAAACGTGCTTGCACTCATGCCGCCGCCTCGCGCATCGGAGGCGGGGAAGTCAAGTTAGCGGTCCGCGACTAAAGGGCCGCTTCGACGGCTGTCACTTCCGGAACGTAGGCTTTGAGCATGTTCTCGATGCCTTGCTTCAACGTGAAGGTTGAAGACGGACAGCCCGCACACGCGCCCCGCATAGACAGGTGCACAATGCCGGACTCTGGCTCGAAGCGGTGGAAGATGATGTCGCCGCCATCCTGCGCCACGGCTGGACGCACACGCGTTTCGATCAATTCGATAATCTCTCCGACGATCTCAGCGGCCTCGCCCTCATAGTCTTCGACGGAGCCGCCGCTTTCGCCCGCGGGCATCGCTCCGGCATCCGTGGCCATGACCGGAAGACCTGCCACGAAATGATCCATTATGGCCGCCAGCGCCATCGGACGGACATGCTTCCAGTCTGAGTCCGGATCCTTGGACAGAGAGATGAAATCGCTGCCCAGGAAGACGCGCACCACGCCCTGAACCTGGAACAAGCCTTGTGCCAGAGGGCTCGTGCCGGCTTCATCGATGGACGCAAAATCGTACGGGCCGGTGTCGCCTGTCACAGGCTGGCCTGGCAGGAATTTCAACGTGTCCGGATTCGGGGTAGGTTCTGTTTGAATAAACATGGGGCCGCGCTGGCCTTTCATTCCGCCTGTTACAGCCCTCTAGATGAGGGAAATACCGGGATTTTCAAGATCGCGCGTGTGGAACTATTCAGCCGAAGAGGCGTCGGCAACCGCCATAGTTTCGGCTTCCTGAGCCTGAAGCACAGCGATGAAGTCCGCTGTGGCTGTCTCAACCTCCGTCAGATAGTACATCATGGCAGCGGGATGATCGGCCAGAATAGACCCTGTCCCAGCCTGGCTCGACACAAACATCGGATTGAACGTCGCCGCACGGCGCCACGCAAACAAGGCCCGGTCGCGTGCCTCAGCCGCCGTCCGCGTGCGCACCAATTCGGGTTCCTGAATCAGTGATGACATGATCAATTGCGAAGCAACTTGGGCGTAAGCCCGCGTCTTGTAGACCGCTTCAATATCGGCGCGTGACGCCGGCCAGGCTTCAGCCCGGTCCACATGGGTCCGAAGACGCGCCTGGGACTCAACCGCCCAGCCTTTGTAGAGATTAAGCTCGTCGACCATCACATCGAGGCCTTTGGGCTGCGCAGCAAGCCCGCGCGACAAACGTCCCTCATAGCTTTGTAGGGCTTCGGCGGCAGCATTCAGACGCGGAACAGCCTCAGCTTCTTGAGACGGGACAAGCAACCTTGCCGCGGCTAGGAGATCCGAATCGGGGGCCCCTTGTTCACGGGACGCATGCTCAGATGCGAGCAGCGAATATTCGGAAAGTGCGCCAGTGATCCCTTCCTGCCATGCAGGTAATGCGGTCAGGCGGGATTGCGGGTGCCACCAGGATCGGTCGTCTGCCCATCCAGCCACCGTCAATTCGCGCCCTAAAAGAGTCATCGCTGTGCCGGTATCGTTGGAATACCAGGGCGCAGCTGAGGAAAGGACAATCGCGCTCGAGTCGACTTTGTGACCGAGCACAGTCAGCGCGGGATAACCGCCGACCAGCACCAGAACCAGGCCAAGTTTGGCAGTTCCGATTATCCGTCGCCAGAACCGGCCGATGGCCGCCGCGAGCGGACTAGGCTCTGCATCATCGAGATAGGCTTCGGAAATGTCTGCACCCAATAGAGTGACAACAGGCTTCCCGTCATCATTGTGGGCTTCAATATATTCTACGGGGAGCTTTTCAGCCGCTGTCATAAGTACTTCACTCTCAACATGTGTGTCGATGCAGCCACATGACGCAATAAATGCGCCGTTTACAAGTCATTAAGACTTAAAGTTTGGCAAGAGTAAGTCCGTGCGCTGAATTTATGCAGGAATCTGCAGCAGAAAGTACAGTTAACGCCTATTCGACAATATCGATATCATCGGGAAATGCCGGGAAACTGGCGACCGCGACAGTGTCGTCTTCCACCAACTCTCCGCGCCCGCCTTCGCGCCGTTCATAGGCGGCGACGAGTGACATATAAGGCGGCACATGGACAATGCCTTCGCCTTCAATTGGAGCCTTGATCTCGAAATGTAGATGGAATGTGGTTGGTGTGGTTCCGAAATCGTTGGAGACGAAACCGAGCGTATCCCCGGCCTCCACCGTATCCAGAGCCGACACGCGCAGGCGGCGCATGTTCAGATGAAGATAGGAATAGATGTTGCCAGTCTCGGTGCCTTTCAGTTGGACCGAATAGGTACCGATATGCTGGATGATGCCGTCTTCTACCGCGATCACTTCATGCAGACCGCGATCACGTTTTGGCTGCGCGCGGAGGGCATTGCAATCCGCCGCTGATCCAACCCGAATGTCCTGGCCCTGGTGCACCTTGTTGGTCGGGCACATTGGCGTGTTACGAGTCGACGAGCGCTTCTCGCAGAAATTATCGCGCCACGGGATATCGTAATTGGCCGCATCGCATTGATCCCCGCCAATCGCGCCGCCCCATCGATAGACCATGGATTGCGGCCAGGTCGCTGCCGTCTTGATCGGGAACAACATGTTGGGCGCATAGACGGTGTTATCGCCCTGCCCTGTCCCGGTGCCTGGAATGAGATCGCCGGGTGCATAATATTCAAACGCGACCGGCAAAGGCGGAGGCGGCGGCGAAACCGGCACCTCGGGTTCCGGATCTGGATCAACTGGATCCACCACGTCGACATTATCGGTTGGATCCGGCTGCGGATCTTCAGAGTCAGGCTGGACCGGGTCCGATCCCGTGTCTTCTGGATTGACCGGATCTTCAGAGGAACCTGGATCCTCCGGATCGGTGGGGTCAGTAGAATCAGTGGGATCAACAGGGTCCGGATCTGGATCAACAGGATCGACCACGATAGGGTCGTCATTATTATCCGTTGGCTCTTCGCCTTCGCCCCAGGGATCACTAACGGGAACCGTAGGCGGCGGCGGCCCTGGCGCGCCTTCTGGAATGTCAGGTCCTGGCTCTGGAGTCGCCCCTGGTACACGCACCACGTCGCACGCTGACAAGGCCAATGCCGAAACCGCCATCAGCCCCCAAAGTTTGATCTTCATCTCGTCCCCGCAATCAGTAGTTTCTCTACTTCGGCCACAGCCTCTTCCTCGGTCACACAGCTGCCTTTTGCAGCCGTTGCTGGATCCTTGCACATGAACTCGACGAGATAGGACGCGCCGTAGCGACTGAAGGAGACTTGCGATCCGGTCATCGTCTCCTCGAACTTCATTTCGGAATCGGGCGCCGCACCCTGCGATCCTGAACGCGCAACCAAGCGGTCGGTTCCGTTGATGATCATGTCAAAGACCTCGCCCTTACGGACGGCGAAATAGCCATCGGCGGTCGGGCGAAAATCGAGGCTGTTCTCACCTGTCGACGCCACGGTCACTGGCTCATCCGGCAGCAAGACCGGAACCGCGGGCGACCCCACACTCGCAACCTGGACCATGCCCATATTGTCAGATTCTCGAGACGCAAAGTCCTGCCGCGCCTGGGTCCAGTCAATGTTTGCAGTTTTGGTTTCCGCTACGTTTCCGGCAGAGGCCACGTTCGCGGTCTCGGTCGCCGGTGTTGTATCCGGCACCTGCTCGACTTGTTGCGGCGCAGGCGGAGGCGTTTCCGCTTCCAGGGATGACACTTCGGTCTGCGGCTCGCAGGCAGCGATCATCAAGCTGCAAATGGCTGGAACAATCAAAGCACGCATGACTTATTTCCCTTCATATGTCGACGCGATCGAGTCGACTTCGGCATAAGCCAGACTATCAATAGTTTCGAGCGCGGCAATAACCTCCGACGCTGACCGACCCGCTGGGTCTCCCTGTGGCAAAGCCAGGATGAGTTCCCCTGAATAGCTCGCTCGGACCAATTGCAGGCCTTGCAGTTGCGGGTGCGCGGTCGCCCACTGGTTATAAGTCGCCCGCGTTCCGGCCTCATCACGGCGAAAATTACGGCAGACCTGTTCAAGCTCTGGCTCGTCGTTGAAACGCACAATGAACGTCGCTGCGGGGGCGGCCACAGGCGTCGTCTGGGCTTTCACCACCTGCGCCGCTTCAATCTGGCCAGTTGTCCATTGCGGGAAGAAGGACAGAGAGTCCGCCGTCTGCGAAAACGCCATACAGCCTGTCAGACTGAGCATACACATCAGCGCTGCCAGCCCCATATGGCCGCCATAATGCGGCAGGTGTTCAGATCTCTCCATTAGATTCCCCTCTTCTCCCATCAATCCTCCAGTGTGACATCGGCCAGATTAAGCAGACCTGAACCGCATGGGCGCAGGCACATATCCGGATCGTCGAGCGTCGGAACGGCGCCCGGGAACTGCGCACACAGGCCTGTGCACTGGTTTTCTGGTATCGCACGCACGCCGGACAAAAGCGTCGAAACAAGCTGCTCCGAGGTCAGATCGGGACGCTTGGACTTGATCAGGGCCAGGGCCGCCGCGACGTGTGGGCTGGCCATGCTGGTTCCTTGCTCATAGGCGTAATAACAAGTCGCGACAGATTCTCCGGTCAGGGGATCGGCGCAATTCTCAGCCGTCTTGGTCGACAGCACGCCATCTGGATTGCCGTCGCCATCATCATCCCGGGTCAGGTCGCCGCCGGGTGCGAGCACGTCCACCGCAGCCCCGTAATTCGAATAAGGCGCGAGGTGACCTCGGGCATCGCTGCCGGCCACGGTCACCACATTCTGGCATCCGGCGGGAGCGAAGAATTCGGTGGGAACGCTCTTATTGCCCGCTGCAACGACCACGACTACGCCTTGTTCAGTCACCGAGTTGATCGCGTCCTGCATCGACGCGGGGCAGGTTTTGAACAGGCCTAGAGACAAGTTGATGATATCGGCCGGATTCTGGTTCCAGACTTCCTCGCCAAGCTCATCGAATTCAGGGATTGTGCCTGCTGCCCAGCGGATCGCGTCATTGATATCCGATAGCTTGCCACCGCATTTGCCGAGCGCGCGCACCGGAACCACTTTCACGTTCCAGGCTCCGCCCGCCACGCCGTCATCATTGTTCGTCGACGCCGCGCCGATAATTCCCGCCACGTGCGTTCCGTGGAATGTATTGGAGAGCACGCCTGCTTGCGGACAGACATCGCCTGGATCGTTCGCGTCGGCATCGCGGCCATTGCCATCATTCGCGACATCCAGGTCGCTGACCATGTCCCAACCGGCGACGACATTTACAGAATTGCGAATGTCAGGGTGATCCATCTGCAAACCCGTATCGACCACGGCCACAACCACTTCAGAAGAGCCTTGGCTTGCCTGGTCCGTCCAGAAATCGACAAATCCGGCGCCGCCGGCAGATTGCCCAGCATCGGTGCCCTGGCTTTTATAATGCCACTGCAGACCGAAAAGTGGATCGTTCGGCGTAATGAGAGAAGGTGTGTCCTCACCGCCCGGCAGGCGGATCATCTGATGCTCGTAAAGCCAATCTTTCTCGACATATTCGAACTCGCCCGAGGCCCTGAGGTCCTCAATCACGCATTCCATTGAAACCAATGGGTTGGCTTCTGCTTGTTGCGCCGCGACCTGGTCGCATTCGACCCCGTTTTCCAGCGCAATTCGGCCCTGTTGAAGCACAGCTTCGGAAAAACTGGTCGGGTTCAGCGCGTCGGAACCGATCTCGATCACCATCTGCCCAGAGCGGGATCGTTGGATACTTGCGGCGACCTTGAATTTCGTGGCGGTCTGGATCATCCGCTCTTCTGCAACCAACTGTCTCTGCAAGGCTGCGTTCGGCTGAATCAGGGCACGTTGCGCGACCTTGGGATCAAGCCGCGGCAGCTGCGCCATCTTTTCTTCCGGGGTCGCTGGCAGTTGGATCGCCAGTGAACGGGTCCTCATAATCGGCTCTCGTGTGATGCCTTGCTCATAGCGTTTCTGATCGACTGTGTCTTTCAAAGGTGCTCTTGGCAGAACGGGTTCACTACCGCCAATATAGCCGGACTGTCTTTGACTTTCCGGATCAACCACGGTGATCGAGCGCTTCCTCGATGCCGGAAGCTCAATCCGCCGAATAACGTCCGGATCCTGCACCGCTTCGTCCATAGTCTTCTGATCGGGGACAATAATCTTGGCTTCAGCCTGATCATCGACGACCATATCAAGCGACATTTCCGGCTCAGCCATCACGGCAGAAAACTCGACCGATGGCGGCAGGGCAGACGGCTTGGCAACGATCGATCCAATCACGAAGCGTGCGCGTTCGCCGTTTTCAGAAACGGCAATCGATCGCTCTAGAATGGTTCCGGCAAAAGCCCGGGCTTCAACCGGAACAGCGGCGTATCTGGCAGAGTCCGAATTTGTGACATCCTCTCCGCCCAATTGACCGAGGACAGCCTCGCCAAGATTACCAGCGCGATCGATTCGCTCTTGTTGCCGGTCGCATGCCGCAACTCCGATCAATGACAAAGCTGTCGCTGTCAGTGCCGCACGTTTTACCCAATTCGCCGTTCTAGCCATGGAGGTATTCCCCTAATCTACACCGTCGAGACGGGTTAGCTTAACCATATGTCAATCTCATGGCGAGCGAAATCAGTCGAGCGCACCGAGTGCGGTTCCAACGACGACCCCTGCCTCTTCGATCGCCGAGCGCGCCGACTTAGAAACGGCCGTCATATTCATGAAACCATGCACCATGCCGGGATGCTCCTTGCTGGTAACCGGAACGCCATGCGCTGCCAGTTTCGACATATAGGCCTTTCCTTCATCCTTGAGCGGATCCCACCCGCACAACACCATGTGGGTCGGCGCGAGGCCGGCAAAATCTTCATCCGGCGCAAAGAGCGGCGATACCCGCGGATCCATCCTGTCCGTTTCCTTGCCAACATAGGAATCCCGGAAATAGTCGAAGAGATTAGGCGAGATGAAGAACCCGCCTTCCTGGAAGGTCATCTTCTTGGCGCGAATGTCCACGAATTGCACCAAGGGATACAAGAGAAGCTGAAATGCCGGCATCAGCGCGCCCGAACGCGCGGTTTCTTGCGCGATGAAAGCTGACAGATTGCCCCCGGCGCTATCGCCCGCCACGGCGATGCGGTCGGGATCAAATCCCAGAATATTGTTTCGGGCCGTCGCCCATTGCCACGCCGCCAGCGCATCATCATGCGCGGTTGGAAACCGATGCTCCGGCGCTAGTCGATAATCAACAGACAAGACCCGACAACGCGAACTCGCGGCCAACCGCCGACAGATCACATCATGCGTATCAAGATCGCCGAGGACAAATCCACCGCCATGAAAGAACACAATCGCTGGCGCTGGCGCGATCCCGGCTGCCAGCGGAACATAGAGGCGTGCTTTGAGCGGCCCATCCGCGCCGTCCACGACCAGGTTCGAGATCTCGGCCAGATCCGGGAGATCGCGCTCGACGGATCTGCTCGCTTTATAAAACGCGTTGCGCAAACCTTCGGTCGAGCCTTTCCAGTCCATGCCAGAAAAGTCCGGCATTTTGAGCTTGTCCATGAAGGATTTCAGTGTGTCATCGATCGCCATGGCGTGACCTTAAAGCGGAACCGATGGTGATTTAAAGGCAAAATTCTCGAACGACCTGAATCCCTATCCGATAAAGAAATAGTCGTTCACCCGGTACATAACATACGGCGTGTTACCGGCCATGATTTCAGGCATCAGGTCCGACCAGATCCGGCCACGGACATCATCGGGCAGGCGCCCCGAAACCGTCTCAACCGCAATCCCGAGATCGCAGACATTCATGTTGCCGATCACCTCCTGCATCTGCGCATAGGAGGTGCCTTCGGAGTTCGCGAAAGATGCGATTTGCAAACCAAGCGCCCATTGCTCAGACCCGAGCGCAAGCCCTTCCTGTTGCAGGATGGCTTCATCCCGAAATCCCGGGTGCGCATAGCGGTGCGGTGTAGCCTGACCCTGCGCAGCGGCGTTGAGGATGGTCGTCATCCAGCCCATCGCCCAGTCATATTGCGGGCTCCCATAAGGGAACTCGGCCAGGAGCGTTGGCACCAGATCCGAGTCGTTCTGGACCAGGAAGTCTGCCATTCGGGCCCCGTTGCACCATGTGCTGTCTGACGCTTTTAAAATGCGGAGGCCTTCTGCCAGGTCAGCGACAATGGTCTGAAACTGCGCGCTGTTTGCAGCTTTCACCGCACCGGCTTGCGCCTGAAACTGTCCAAACAAGGCCTCCAGCACCAATTCGGATACGGCCTGCGCGCCCGCACCGCCTGCAATGGCGCGCTTCGAGAGAGCATCCAGCTCCGCGAAACTCGCGGGCGCTACGGCTTTCAGCGCGTCCACGGCTTCACGCGTTGGCGTATCGGGCAGCAGATCCAGCAGATCTGCCTGGGGCGGAATTTCTGCACCGACGGGCTTTGACGGAGCAGAAGGTCCGAACGCAAATAGGACCGCAAAGCCCAGAGCTACCAATGCAATAGTGCTGAGGCCAATCTTCAAACCGACGTATTTTCTCGATTCTGCGGCCATGTGGTGCCTCTAAAACTGCACAACATTTGGCGGCGGCGCGTCGACGAACAAGCTGGCCACGAGATCGGCGCGGCAATCCTGCGTCATGCGCTGGTTTACATAGCCTTTGTCCGTGATCTCGCCTTTGTCGATGCTTGGCGGTTCGGTCATCACGAGGAACCGTTTGATCCGGCGCGACGACCCTGGTTCGGCCGCGTTGAACGCAGCAACTTTTGCCGCCAGGTCTTTGTTGAGCTGCATGAAGGCCGCCATCTGGTCTCCGCCCGCGGCTTTGACAAAGTCCTCAAACGCGGCAGGCGACGGCCAGAACATCGCGCCGATGAAATTCTTGTCCTGACCGCAGATCACCGCATCAAACACGAGAGGGGAACAGGCTGCGACAAGATCCGGACGGAGCACGCCTACGCTCACCCAGGTGCCGGAAGACAGTTTGAAATCCTCACCCACCCGGCCATCAAAGATGATGCCCTGATTAGGGTCGTTCTCGTCCACGAACTTGGCGGCATCACCGAGACAATAATAGCCTTCCTCATCGAAGACTTCGGCATTCTTGTCTGGCAGGTTGTGATAGCCCGGCATCACGGTCTCACCTTTTACCCGCACCTCGAGCTTGCCCATGGTAGGGACGAGTTTCAGCGTCAGCCCTGGCAGAGGCAAGCCGATCAGGCCAACCCGCTCGACTTCCCAATGCACCACGGTGATGCCCTGCGTCTCCGTCGCACCGTACATGGTAATGATCGGGATCCGTCGCCCGGTTGCTTTGATCGCTAGAGCCTGGATACGGTCATACAGATCATCCGACAGCGTCGCGCCGCCATAGCCGATCGAGCGCATATTGGCGAAGAAGGCGTTGAGCAGCGCTTCATCTTCTTCCATCGCCTCTGCCAGCATGGCGAGCGCAATCGGGGCTGTCCCAAATGTCGATGGCTTGCAATCCAGCACATTCCGAATGGTCTCTCCAAACAAAGCCGGCGTGGGTTTACCACCGTCAATCCAGAACGTGGCCCCGGTCCAAAGCGCGCCATTAAAGTTCACATTCGATCCGGAGATGTGGTTCCACGGCAGCCAATCCAGGACGTTATCCACCGCTTCCGGATCATATTCCGGGTCGCGGGCATCATCCCGCAGGCCTTCGACTCCGGCAATCATCGAGCACATGGCCCCTTGCGTTGTCGGCACGGGTTTCGGCATCCCGGTCGATCCAGAGGTGAAGAGATACTTTCCGACTGTGTCATCTGTCAGTGTATCCAGCGCCGTATCCACGGCAGATGTGACCGGTGTGTCCAGCAGGCCGTGATAGGATACAGCTCCGTTCGCACCGTCGGCAGTGATGACGGCACAACCATGCTCTCCCAGCGCGTTGATTGCAGGTTCAAATGGCGGCAATTGCGCCGCGAAGATGACCTTTGGCGCCACAGCACCAAAGCAATGCTTCAACTTGGCGAAGTCTGACGACATTAGAGAATACGGCACTGAAATGGGCGCTGCAGGTGCACCAATGGTCATCGCGGCGACCATAACGAGGGCTGTCTCGATTGAATTTCCAGACAGGATCATAACAGGCGCTTCCGGCCCTGCTCCCATGTCGAGAAAGGCCTGCGCCAGCGCCCGTGTCCGGTTGAGCCCTTCGCCATATGTGATCGCCTCCCACTGGTCCGTCTCGGGATTGCGCTGTTTCAGCCACTCGCGATCCGGATGCATCTCGGCCCGCATGGCGAGCGCGTGAGGCACCGAGCGGGGGCGGTCTCCCGGAGCATGGCGCTGTTTCAGATAGACGGTGCCGTCAGGTTTGCGCGTGCATTCAATGTCCGGCTGCTTCTGGGGAAGCGGTCGAAAGGGTGGCAAATTGGCGGCGTCAGGCATGGTGATTTTCCCGGTGTCTGTTGAGAACGTGGGCCACCCTATCAAGCTTGCCACTCCCGCCAAGGGGCCGGACCCAGAAACGGATTCCTTGACACTTTGCGAAAAGTGTATACTTTGTATTTCAAAGTTATTTGGAGTACCAAAAATGAATCAATCCACGCTAAGCGAAGATCTTGCTTATGTCCGCGACCTGGCGGAGGCCGGAGAACACGCCCCGCTTCTTGGTGGCCGGTTCCTCACCATGTGGGGCGCGCTGGTGGGTCTGGCCTATTTCCTTCACTACGCAACCATCGCCAATCTGTTTGGCTGGCCAAGCGAAGCCTTTGCCTGGATCTGGGGATCCTTCCTGATACTTGGGCTCGTTGGCCAGGCTGTGCTTGTCCGCAGCATTCGAAACAAGCCGGGCGGCAATTCCGTCGGGAATCGGTCTGAAGCGACTGTATGGATGGCAGGCGGGTTCGCCCTATTCGCTTACTTCCTCGCGCTGATCGTCAAATCGTTTCAAACCGGAGTGACCCAGCCGGGATTCGAAAGCTCACTCCCCATCGTGTTCGCGATTTACGGCGTCGGCCTGATCACCACAGGGATCATGGGAAAGACGAAAATCCAAACCTATGCCGGGTTCGGCGCTCTCGCGATGATTGTCCTTGCTATCTGGTTTGAAGGCACCGCGGAGATCTGGGCTGTTGCCTCATTCGGAGCATTTCTGACCGTACTCGTTCCGGGCCTGATCATGATGCGCCAGGAACCCAAGAGCGTGATCTAGGAAAGGCGCACCATGTCCGAGCAAGACAACCCGTTCGACCATTCCAAAATAGACGATGTCATTCATGGACGCTTGCGTCTTGGCATCATGGCCTACCTCTCAACGGTGAGCCCCGCGATCTTTGGCGAACTGAAAGACAAAGTCGGGGCGACCGACGGCAATCTATCCACACACCTCCGCAAGCTGGAGGAAGCCGGTTACGTTCGCCAAGAGAAACGCTTCGTTGGTCGTCGGCCCCAGACCCGCATTCACCTGACCAAGAATGGGCGCAAAGCCTGGGTTCTGTGGATCACGCAGATGCAGGGCCTGATGCGCGCCGCGGAATAATCTGAACCCAACCTGAAAGCCGCCCTCTCAACGCGTTCAGATTGCCCGAAATAAAGTCCTCTCAATAGTTGAAAGGACCCATACATGTCGCAAGCCCTGAAAGCCCTCGCCCTCGCGGCGACCGTGACCGCAGCCACCGCCCTCCCCGCCGCCGCAAACTATGGCGACCGCGCCCGCGGCGGCGAAGCTGTCATCTTTGTCCATCCCGAGTTTCGCGGCGCCGCCCTGGCGATTGACGGACCGGTCTACAATCTCCACGAGCTCGGCTTTAACGACACCGTCTCCTCCATCGATGTGAGCGGAAGCTGGGAAGTGTGTGAGCACCCCGACTTTCGAGGTCGCTGCGCGGTTATCGACGGTCCGACGGCGCACCTCACCCGGTTGCATATGAACGATAATATCAGCTCGATGCGTCCACTTGAGGGACGTGGACGCCGGGTTGCGCATCGCCATGACGGAGATCGCGCTCATGGCCGCCGTGGCCGGGGTAATCAGGGCAATCACCGCGCCCACAATCGAGGTATCGATGGTCGTCACACGGTCTTTTTCCCGCGACCGCGCGACGCGTACGGGGACCGCGTGCCGGTTGGACGCGGCAACGCCAATCAGTTTTGCCAGGATATGGGACTGGGCCGCGCTGTCTATGCTGACCGAGGTCGGCGCAATCTGACGGATGTGCTTTGCGCCAAGTAATTCATCCGATGAAATTCGGCTGAGTCTTCCTTAGGCCCGTAATCCTCCCGAATCCTCAAACGGGTCGTGCTCAGCCACCAGATGCCCCGGAGCGATTTCGATCAGCTTCGGGGCATATTGCTGCGCTTCGGGATCATCGATGACGACGGATTTGAGGAATCGCAGCGGCGCACGGCTGTCGAGCGGGCTCGGCAGATCGCCTTGCAGCTTCACCCGATCGCGTGACCGCTCCATTTTCGGATCCGGATTGGGCACCGCCGAGATCAGCGCCCGCGTATACGGGTGCCGCGCGTCTTCGTAAATTTCCTCGCGCCCGGCCAGTTCCACCACTTTCCCCAGATAAAGCACCATGACGCGATGCGAGATCTCGCGAACAACAGACAGGTCATGGCTGATAAAGATCATCGCTAGACCGAACTCCTTTTGCAGCTCGATCAGCAGGTCCACAACTTGCGCCTGCACCGACACATCAAGCGCCGAAACAGCTTCGTCACAAACGACCAGCTTCGGCTCGAGGATCATGGCCCGTGCAATGCCGACGCGCTGGTTTTGTCCACCAGATAGTTCGTGCGGGTAGCGATTGATCAGCGCTGGATCGAGGCCCACTTTCGGCATGATCTCCCGAACTTTTTCTTCGCGTTCTGCCTTGTCGAGGTGCGCGGCGTGAACAGTAAGCGGTTCGGCAATCGAGTTGCCAATTGTCATTCGCGGGTCGAGGCTCGCCATCGGGTCCTGGAATACGATCTGCAAATCATCGCGCAGGCCGTTCATGGTTGTCCGGTCGGCATTTGAGATGTCGCGTCCCATCCAGGCCACTGTCCCGGCGGTTTGCGGCACGAGCTTGAGCACAGCGCGGGCAAGCGTCGACTTTCCGCAGCCGCTTTCGCCGACCACCCCGAGAGTTTCGCCAGGCTTCAACTCAAAGCTAACACCATCCACCGCCTTTAACGGTTTGGTCTTTCCGAACAGCCCGCCGCCGACATTGATCGGGAAGTGAACTTTCAAATCGTCCGCTTGCAGAATGGACTCGACGCTGGCGTCTGGCGGCGCACCGAGGCTCGGCCGGCCAGGGCGGTTCGGCTGGTCGATCCGGGGCACAGCATCGAGGAGCATTTTGGTGTATTCGTGCTGAGGGTTGTAGAAGATGTCATCAATCCCGCCGGTTTCGACAATCTCTCCATAGCGCATGACGACGACCCGATCGCACATCCGCGCGACGACGCCCATATCGTGCGTGATCAGGGCGATGCCTGTCCCCGTGTCGCGTTTCAGGTCATCCATCAGATCAAGCACTTGCGCCTGGACGGTGACATCGAGCGCCGTTGTCGGCTCATCGGCAAGCAAGAGCTGCGGTCCACACAACATGGCGATCGCGACCATGACGCGCTGGCGCATACCGCCAGATAGCTCGTGCGGAAACTGATCCATGCGGCGACGCGCTTCCGGGATACGGACATGTTCAAGCCAGTCGACGCAGACTTTATTGGCGTCGTCGCCCTTTAGGCCTTTGTGAAGTTTCAGCACTTCGCGCATCTGCGCTCCGACCGTCATGTGGGGCGTGAGGCTGGTCAGCGGGTTTTGGAAGATCATCGACATGCGATCCCCGCGGATCTCGCGCAGGGTCTTCGCATCCGCAGTCAGCATCTCGGTTCCGTTAAACATGACGGAGCCGGTGGCTGTTCCGTTATCGGCGAGCAGACCCAGAGCCGCGAGGACGGTTTGGCTTTTGCCCGACCCGGATTCTCCGACAATGCCAAGACACTCACCTGAGGAGACGTCGAAACTGATCCCCCGTACCGCATTCACCGCGCCATCCGGCGTATCGAAGGCAACTTTAAGGTCTTTGACCGACAGAATAGGAGATGTCACGGAGCTGGCCTCTACTCAAAACACTCCGGGCAAAGGGCGATACACGCAGGCAATTGTCAAGCAAGCAGGTGAGTCCTCTTGAATTCCGATCAACCTACTACTAGGTAGGCTACCATGGACACACGAACTGCCCTCTTGGACTCTGCTGAACGCGCTGCGCGTCAACGCGGATTTGATGCCTTTTCCTATGCCGATCTGGCCCGCGATGTGGGCATTCGAAAAGCGAGTATTCACCACCACTTTCCGAAGAAAGTTGACCTCGCGCTCGACTTGCTTGAGCGATATGCGTCCGGCTTCATCGACACGCTGACACAGATTGAGGAAACCGGCACGAGCTGGACAGACAAGCTGAGCGCCTATCTCGATCTGTATCGAGACGCCGTGGACGGAGGCACGCAGCTTTGTCTTTGTGTCGTTTTCAGTGCTGGCCGAGCCAACCTGCCAGACCCCGTCTTGCGACGCCTCAATCAGTTTCACGAAGACAGTGCGGCTTGGCTAACGCGGGTATTCACTGAGGCGGAGACGGACGGCTCGATGCCAGGCCTCAGCGACCCCGCTGCCGACGCACACGCCACACTCGCCTTAATGGAAGGCGCGCAACTCCTGTCGCGAGCGGCCGGCGAAATCACCCCCTTTGACAGAGCGACCGCATCGTTCCGGTCCAGACTGTCGACGCAATAAGAACACTAGGAGCCCGAGATGAGATTGAACGCAGATTTCAACGAACGCGTTGTCCTTCGCCCTGAGGACCGTGAGTGGGTCGCCTCGCCCATGGCCGGGGTTGATCGGCAAATGCTGGACCGGATCGGCGAAGAAGTCGCCCGCGCGACATCCATCGTGCGCTATGCACCGGACTCTTATTTCAGCGAGCATACCCATGGGGGCGGTGAAGAGTTCTTCGTCCTCGATGGCGTCTTCTCAGACGAACACGGCGACTATCCGCCCGGATCCTATGTTCGAAACCCAATCGGATCGAAGCATACTCCGCACTCGAAAGACGGATGCACGATCTTTGTGAAGCTGCACCAGTTTGACGAAGCAGACACGGAGCAAAAAGTCATCGCGACCCAGAACGCGGACTTCCTGCCGGGGCAGGTTCCAGGTCTGTCCGTCTTGCCGTTGCACAGTCATGGAACCGAGAGCGCCGCCCTGGTGCGCTGGGCGCCGGGCACCAGGTTTCGGCCGCACCAGCATTGGGGCGGGGAGGAAATTCTCGTGCTTGAAGGCACGTTCCAGGATGAGAATGGCGACTATCCCGCAGGTACATGGCTACGCAGCCCGCATGGATCACAACATCATCCCTGGTCGGATGAAGGCTGTCTTTTCTATGTGAAGACCGGGCATCTGGCAGCGCTGACCGAAGCCGCCTAGCGTTTCGCGATACACTCAATCTCGATCCGTGCGCCCAGGGCGAGACCGCTGGCGCCGAGCGCGCTGCGGGCGGGATAGGTTCCGTCAAAGTAGGTTTTGTAAACATCATTGAACGCTGGCCACTCTGCGATATCCGCCAGAAATACCGTACACTTCACAACATTGTCCCAGCCTAGCTCGTTTGCCTCAAGCGTCGCCTGGATATTGTCCATGGTCTGGCGAGTTTCGGGTCCGATCCCGCCCGGCACCAGCCCGGTATCTGGCGTCGTCCCGAGCTCGCCCGCAAGGAACACCCAGCCATCCGCTTCCACCGCACTCGAAAACGGAAATCCGGCTTCTTTATAGGCGTCTTTCACGTAGTGACGGATCTCGCTCGGCGCCGAAGGATCGGCTGGGACGGATTCACAAGCCGTGATCAGAGCGAGCGCAGCTGCAATACTTAAGAGGCGCATGAGGCAGTATCCTTTTCAAAGTCGCAAGCAGGTTACCTTGTCTGCTCCGGCTCGGAAAGCGTGAGGTCTGTCGGCAAGGATTGAGGCTGCCAGCCGGGGCGACCGAATAAGTACATCCAGGTCTCACCGACACTTCGCGCTTTCTTCAGGTCAGAGAACAGACCCGGCCACTCGGAGAACCAGACCGATAGCGGGTTCACGCTGTCATAGTCGCGCTTCAGCCCGTAGCGAGGTGTCTCTTCTTCGCGCTGATAGGTTCCGAACAGTCGGTCCCAGATGATCAGGATGCCACCATAATTCTTGTCGATATATTTGTCGTCGCAGCCATGGTGCACGCGGTGATTGGCGGGTGTGTTCAGCACGCCTTCCAGCGGCCCAAGCTTGCCGATCAGTTCGGTATGAATCCAAGTCTGATACCCGAGTACGATAATGATTCCGGCAAAGACAAGCGCTGGCGGGAAGCCAAGCAGGATGAGCGGAAAATGGAGCAAAGCGGAGATAAAGCCCTCGAACGGTCCAAAGCGGATGGCCACGACCACATTCATCTCTCGCGAAGAATGATGGACCGCGTGTTGTGTCCATAAGAGACGCACCTGATGGGCGATACGGTGTTCCCAGTAATAGGCAAAGTCGCACGCAAAGATGGCCAGCGCGAAGGTCCAGACAGTGATCGGCATTTGCCAGGGCACAAATGTCTCGGCGACCACGACCATCCCGACATAGAGGAATGACATCAGGAAAATCTCAACCAACAGGCTCGGGATCTGGGTGGTCGCGCTGGCAATCATGTCAAGAATTGCGCGCCCGCGCAGAGACCCCGAGAACAAGGCGGTCAGAAGCTCGATGATCAGAACAGCGCCCCCAATCAGAAAGAAAGCGTCGTCAAAGTTCGTGGCGAATAGAGTGATGTTATCGGCGGTCATTATTTTTGGTTTCCAAGTCCTACAGTAAGGGTGCGCCAGGCGAGGTCAGCGGCTTGGTCAGGCGTCGTCTCGCCCGCCTTCACGCTTTCCCATCCGGCATAAAGCAAGTGGTCATAGGCCTGCACGATCCAGCTGGTTGGGATGGACGGGTCGAACAGGCCTTCGCGTTTGGCCTCGTCGACCATTTCCTCGGTCTCGCGCTTCTGGCGCTCATAGGCGGCTTTCAGCTCTGGATCATCGTCGATCGGCTCAAGCTCCAGGAACCCATATCGATCGCCAAGCGGGATCAATGCGTGGAGCGATTTGCGAGCCGCCTCTGAATAGGACGCGACATTGGCGCATGCTGCGTCAACCGCATCATCCATTTCCTGATTGGCAATCTTGGCAAGCGCACGTATCAGGTCTTCGCGGCTAGAAAAATGACGATGCAGCGTCGCGCGCCCGACCCCTGCCAGAGTCGACACTTCAGACAGGGCTGCACTCGGATCTTTGCTGAATACGGCGAAAGCGGCTTCGATAATCGCATCACGCGTTGAAGGACGGATAGAATTTGTCATGAGACAATAATGTCTCATTTGATATTAATGTGTCAACTCTATTCTTTCAGATACCTCAGATGCCTAAGCCCGGCGGCTGCGTAAATCTCATCCAGAACTGTTTGCTGCCGAAGGATCATCTCCCCCTCGGTGGGGAGTGGGCGTTGCTCTTCCAGGGCCTCGACTACTGCGCCCAATTGATAGGTGTAGGTTGTAATGGGGCTGATCTCGGTCAGGGACCGCGTCATCGGGCCCTGACTGAGCGCAAGACGCGATCCTAGCTGGGGCGCCAGCGGATTTGTGAACGTAATTTCGCCCTTCGTCCCGACCAGTCGCATCCAGGCTTCAAATGATTGATCCGGCGCCATGCTCGCTGTGAGATGCGCCTCAACCCCGGACTCAAATACAAGGTGCGATTGCAGGCTCTCATCGACACCGGTCGGCGTCAGCTCAGCTTTGGCGGAGACCTCAATGGGCGCAGCGCCGGCCACGGTCAGCGCCCAGTGCAAGGGATAGCATCCAAGATCCATCATCGCGCCGCCGCCTGTTTCGACCCGGTGCCGGATTTCGGTACCATCATCCTTGATCGCGACATTGAACGCCGCGTGGATCTCACGGAGGTCTCCAATCTCATCTGCTGCCAGCCATTCCAGGCAGGTCGCGAAAGCCGGGTGATATCGATAGTGAAACGCCTCAATCAGCCGCTTGCCGTGCTTCTCAGCGACAGCGAGCATGTCGCGCGCCTCATCCATATTCATCGCGAATGGCTTTTCACAGAGCACATGTTTGCCCGCTTCCAGCGCCTTGATGGTCCACTCCGCATGCAGGTTGATCGGCAATGGATTGTAAACGAGGTCAACGTCCTCACAGGCAATCACCCCGGCATAGTCATCGAAGACCTGCCTCACACCATGGCGGGTCGCATAAGCCTCTGCACGGCCGCGGTCCCGCGCAGCAATCGCGGCGAGGCGCGTTCGCGGGATCACCTTGGCCGGGTCGATCAGAGCCTTCTCCGTAATCCGCGCGGCGCCAAGTATGCCAATCCCCAGTCCAGTCATTACCCTTGCTCCCTGTCATGATGCCGCAAGGGGAGTGATTGCCCTTCCGTCGTGTCTGGGCTTTCTAAGCAGTGAACCAAAAATAACCAGTCCGGAGAGCCCGCCATGCCCGTCATCAATTTTCTGACCACCACCATTTTCGATCATGGCGCGATCGGACAGCTCGGCAGAACACTCACAGGGTTTGGAGTCTCTCGCCCGATGATCATCACCGATCCAGGTATCAAGGCCGTCGGCCTGCTCGATACGGTGCTGGAAAACCTTGGCATGGAGCCTGCTGCCGTCTTCGCAGACACGGTCGCCAATCCGACGGAGGACCAGGCAATCGCTGTCGCCGATCAATACAACGCGGCAAACGCTGACGGCCTCGTCGCGCTGGGCGGTGGCTCCGCAATGGACCTGACCAAGGCGGTTGGCCTTCTCGCTGCCCATGGCGGCCCGCTCGAAAAGTACGCAGCGATCACAGGCGGCGCGAAACATATCGACAAACTGCCGCCACTGATCGCGGTGCCCACCACTGCCGGGACGGGCTCCGAAGTCTCCGTCGGTATGATCACAACTATGAACAATGGCCGGAAGGAAACCTTTGCGTCACCCCACCTCATTCCAGCGACTGCGATTTGCGACCCGGACCTGACACTCGGCCTTCCCCCGCTCCTGACTGCGGCGACCGGCATGGATGCCGTCACGCATTGTATCGAAGCGGTTCTAACCCCTGCGGTGAACCCGCCTGCAGAGGGCATTGGTTATGACGGTCTCAACCGCGCGATTAAAACTGGCGCATTGAAACGCGCCGTCGCTGATGGAGCCGACAAAGACGCCAGGTGGAACATGATGATGGCGAGCTATGAAGGCGCCCTCGCCTTTACCAAAGGTCTCGGGTCTGTTCACGCGCTCAGCCATGCCGCTGGGCGTCTAAAAGAAAAGAAGCTGCATCATGGCACGCTGAACGCGATCTTCTTGCCACATCTGCTGAGGTTCAATGAAGGCGCGGCACCAGAGAAGTATGAGCGCTTGCGCTTTGCCATGGGCCTCTCAGCGAATGCCGATCTCGGCGATGCGATCGCCAAACTGAATGACGATCTCGGTATTCCGTCGACTCTCTCGGCGATTGGAGTGGAGTCCTCAGACGGACCGGGCATTGTCGAATATGCCCTGAACGACCTTGCCCACCGTGGTAATGCGCGCCCGGCAGAACAAGCCGACTATGAACGGATCTTCGAGCAGGCGATGTAACGCTCTGGTCTGACGAGAACAAAAACAAACCCAGGAGGAGCCTGACATGGCGATCGATTTTGTAATTCCGGATGATGCAAAAGAGGTCCGTGCGCGGGTCCGGCAATGGGTCCAGGATGAATGTATCCCAGCCGAGAAGCGCCTGACCGATGGCGAAGCGCTCAACACGGTGATTTCCGATTTGCGCAAGAAAGCGCGGACGCAGGGCCTGTGGCTTCCTTTCATACCTGCCGAACATGGCGGCATGGGTCTTGGTCCGCTCGCCAACGCATTGGTCCAGATGGAGCTTGGCCAGAGCCATCTCGGCGCGCTGTCAATGAACAGCCAGGGGCCAGATGATGCCACCATGCTGACGCTTCTCGCTCACGGCACTGACCATCAGAAAGAAAAATTCTTGAAACCGCTCTTCAATGGCGAAAAGCGGATCTGCTATTCGATGACGGAGAAGGCTGCCGGCGCAGATGCGACCGGCATGCAAACCAGCGCGGTCAAGGATGGAAAAGGCAATTACGTGCTGAATGGCGAGAAGTGGTTCTCCTCTTCGGCCAATGTCGCAGACATCGCCGTCGTGATGGCAAAAACCAATCCTGAGGCGCCTCGTCACCAGCAATTCTCGACCTTCATCGTCGAGCTGCCAAACCCCGGCTACAAGATCCTTCGCAATATCCCCACCATGGCGCTTCATAGCGAGATCGCCGAACAGATGGGCGCGGCGCATTGCGAGATCTCAATCGACAATCTGGTCGTGCCAGAAGAGAACCTGCTCGGCGGTGAAGGCCAGGGTTTTGCGATGGGTCAGCATCGCCTCGCCTATGGCCGCCTGCGGCATGGCATGCACAATGTTGCGATGGCGCAGCGCGCCCTTGATCTCGCCACGGCTCATGTCACCCAGCGCTC
The DNA here is from genome assembly GCA_043513745.1 of Hyphomonadaceae bacterium. GTDB lineage: Bacteria > Pseudomonadota > Alphaproteobacteria > Caulobacterales > Hyphomonadaceae > Henriciella. The sequence continues at coordinate 1,450,771 of CP121341.1, read as the reverse complement.
GACGTTTGGCACCGGCCTCGAAGATCGCCAGGGCGTCCAATTCATGCTGGCCGAGTGCGCCAGCCAGCTCTACATCGCGCGCCTGATGCTGATGCACATTGCCTACAAGGCCGAAAACGGCCTCGACATTCGTCAGGAGAATGGCATCGCCAAAGTCTTCCTGGCCAATATGGTCCACAAAGTCGTCGACACCGCGATCCAGCTTCACGGCGCCCTCGGCTACTCGACCGACACCCCGCTGGCAGCCTGGTATACGCATATCCGCTCACAGCGACTGGTCGATGGACCGGACGAGGTGCACAAGTGGATCACTGGCAAGAATGTAATCCGCGCCTTCAAGAAAGACGGCACCACAGCCGCCGCCGCGGGCGGAGATCTGCTTTAGGCTTTAGCTCTCAGCCGCTGTCTGGATCTTGTCCATTGTCTTGGTTTCGAAGTCGCTGGCATCGTGGCGTTCAGGCAGCTGGCGCTCAAGTTCGCCCCAGACGCGGTTGACCATTTGACCGCGTTGCACCGCCTTTCGAGCCATCAGCTGATCGGTCCAGCGGATGACATTCTTGTACTCGTAAACCGACAGGAACTCGGCCGCTTCGTACAGGATGCCTTTCGCCATGGAGCCATACCACGGCATGATCGCCATATCCGCGATCGAGTATTCGCTGCCCGCCATATACTCATTGTCAGCAAGATGACGCTCGAGCACGTCCATCTGGCGTTTTACTTCCATGGCAAAACGATTGATCGGGTACTCCATCTTGCTGGGCGCATAGGCGTAGAAATGCCCAAAGCCGCCACCGAGATACGGCGCGGAACCCATTTGCCAGAACAGCCAATTCATCGCTTCTGTGCGACCTTTATGGTCTTGCGGTAGGAAAGCACCGTCGAACTTGTTGGATAGATAGACCAGGATCGACCCACTTTCGAACACGCGCGTGACCGGGTCCGTCGAGTGGTCTGCGAGAACTGGAATTTTCGAATTCGGATTGATGTCGACATAGCCTGAACCGAACTGATCGCCATTCTGGATATTGATCAGCCAGGCATCATACTCGGCGCCTGTATGACCCGCGGCCAGAAGTTCCTCCAGCATGATCGTCACTTTCACCCCGTTTGGCGTCGCCAAGGAATAAAGCTGGAGCGGGTGCTTACCGACAGACAATTCCTTGTCATGCGTCGGTCCGGCGATGGGTCGATTGATGTTTGCAAAGCGTCCGCCGCTTTCCGTGTCCCAGGTCCATACTTTTGGGGGGGTGTATTCACTATCAGCCACGAGGCGCTCTCCTTCTTCGGTCTTTGCGCAGTAGATTCGACCCATACATAAGAGCCTGCCCTCGCGAAAGCCTAGGCCAAGAAATGGAATAGGGTCTATGCGAACCCTGGGTGAGGCATGCATGCTGCTTCAAACACATACAAACCGGGAGGAATTTATGGGCGATCTGGTGACACGGCAGGATGAAGACGGGCTCTCATGGTTGACCCTCAATCGCCCGGACAAACTGAACTCCCTGACGGTGGGCATGTTCAAGGAATTGCGCGCGCATGTGATCGACCTGAAGAAAGACGACGCGATTGGCTGCGTCATCCTACGCGGGGCTGGTAAGTGTTTTTCTGCCGGTCATGATCTCGGTGATATCGCGGAGGGTGAGAAAGTCCCGTCTCCGGGGTGGCATTCTGAAACCCTTCGCATGCTGGAAAAACTTCCCAAGCCCGTGATCGCGGCGGTGCACGGCCATTGCTATACGGGCGCGCTGGAAGTCGCATTGGCAGCAGATTTCATCCTCGCATCGAAATCGGCCAAGTTCGCCGACACACATGCCAAATGGGCGCTGACCCCGATCTGGGGTATGAGCCAGCGTCTGCCGCGCCGGGTCGGGATCTCGACTGCGAAGCGATTGATGTTCACAGCAGAGACGGTTCGCGCCGATGCCGCCCTCGCGATGGGGCTTTGTGAAGCCGTCTTCGAGGACGATCATTTCGAGGACGAGCTGCGCGCGTTTGCCAAGCAAGTGCTTGCAAACTCTGCCTTTTCTCACGCCGCCAATAAGCGCTTGCTCGAAGCAACTGACGCCGATCCGCTGGATTCCGGACTGCAATGGGAAGTTATGGAGAATGAAGGCGTCGGGTCGGACATGCGCGATCGGATCAACGCCTTTATGAAAAAATAGCGCGCATGGCACGCGGTTTGCTCGTTTCCGATTGGAAACGATTAGGAGCCGTCCCGTGTTGAAACCTCTTTTTGTCTGCGCCGCTTTGGCCACCCTGCCATTTAGCGCCCAGGCCAGCACAGATCTCGCCTGCCAATGGGGCCTCGAGGCGAGCCGTTTGTCGGCTCAGACGACCGAGATGATCTTGACCGTCGACCAGGGACAATCACTGGAAATCTCCGGCACCTATGCGCTGGATGTCTACCGGTTTGCCCGGACCTCTGTGGAATTGGCGCGCTGGGTCGATACGGTGGAACGGTCACAAACAATGAGCTGCATCTTCCGCAGTATGGCCGCAGAATCAGAGGATCAGTTGGTGGTTCTGGAATTGCCAAATGGCGCCGAAGAGCAACGCGAAAGCCTCAGCCGCCTCGCGAGCATGTTTTCCGATGCGGAGCGCGTCGCCATCACGGCACAGCGCCCGGTTTCCAATATCCGGGTGCAAACGGCAAAATCTTCGAACGCTTGCAACGAAGGCTATGGATCGAAGTCGGACGCCCTCAATTAAGGAGGCTACCAGACCATCGCATCCCGCAGTTTAGCGCGCAGCTTGGCGGGCATTTCAATCGTGCCGGATCCTTGCTTGAGATCGGCGGGCGCATCGTCAGGTTTGAGATATCGCCAACCCTGGAAAGCGCGCTTCGGCGTTGGCTCCACAGCGATCAGGTCCGGATCAAAGACGAGTTCACACGCTTTACGTCCGCCGCGATCGGTAATCTCTTTCACATCAAGAATGCGCTGACGCACCAGGATAATGCCTTTGGTGACCCAGAACATCGACCCGCCATCGCTTAATTCACCGGCGCGCTTCGGAACCATGCGCGTATGATGGAAAGGCAAAGGCGAAGATTGCATCACCCGCTGCTGCCAACGCTGAATGTCGCTAGCATCATCCGCCCCGACGCAAAGTTTCACCATGTGAATCATGTCAGAGAAGGTAAACGAGGTTTAATGTCTGTGAAGGTGGAAATTTGTCCACATACAGCCATAGTCCGTGATTGGAGACGAGTACAAAGGGAGAGGCTGATGATCAGGACAGCTGGATTGGCGCTAGGCGTTGTTTTGTTGGGGGCAACCGCACACGCGGAGGATGGGCATAATGTGTACGGGACGTTCCTGACACAGGCCAAAACCTCAACCGTCACCATTGAAGATTGCGGCGATAACAGCCCCTGTGGGCGCGTCTCCTGGATCGATCCGAACGCCATGGCGCCGGGCGATACTCCGGAAACGGCCCTGACCAAAGCCGGCGATCCGGTACTGGGTCTTTTGATGCTGCAGGGCTTCGACAAGAAGAAGAAAGATTGGCGCGGCGGCACGATCTATGATCCCGAGAATGATAAAACCTATGCGTCGCGCCTGAAGCGCCTCGGCGATGGCCGCTTGCAGGTCAAAGGCTGTATTGGGCCGATCTGCCAGACGCAGATTTGGGAAGAAGCGCCCGTCGCTCTTCAGGCCTCAGGAAGCGCCACCAACTAACCTCCTGTGACTGTATGAACCAAGCCCACCCGCTTGCGCATTCGTAAGAGCGTGCTACCTCGCAGGCACGAATTTTGGCCTGCATGGAGACTGCGGCATGAGCACGATTGAAGGTAAGGGCGCAACGCCGCGGATCGAATCCGACACAATGGGCCCGGTAGAGGTTCCAGGCGACAAATACTGGGGCGCGCAGGCGCAGCGGTCCCTCGGAAATTTCAAGATCGGCTGGGAAAAGCAGCCCCTCCCCATCGTGCGGGCCCTTGGCGTCGTCAAACGGGCCGCGGCCGAGACCAATATGGCGCTTGGCAAGCTTGACCCGAAACTCGGCGGCGCAATTGTTTCGGCCGCCAATGAAGTCATCGAGGGTAAGCTGAACGATCAATTCCCGCTGGTCGTCTGGCAAACCGGCTCTGGCACGCAGTCAAACATGAATGCCAACGAAGTGATCTCCAATCGCGCGATCGAAATCCTGGGCGGCGAGGTCGGCTCCAAGAGCCCAGTGCACCCAAACGATCATTGCAATATGAGCCAGAGCTCGAACGATACTTTTCCGACTGCGATGCACATTGCCTGCGCAGAAGAGATCACGCATCGCCTGCTCCCGGCTTTGCAGCAGCTGCACAATGCGCTGAACGATAAGGCGCAAGCCTGGGCCGACATTATCAAGATTGGCCGCACCCACACCCAGGACGCAACCCCTGTCACGCTTGGCCAGGAATTTTCCGGCTACACCAAGATGATCGAGATGGGCATTCAGCGGATCGAACAAAGCCTGCCCGGCCTGCTTGAGCTCGCCCAGGGCGGCACAGCGGTCGGCACCGGCCTCTCAACGCCGATTGGGTTTGCCGAAGGCGTCGCAGAGAAGATTGCCCAGATCACCGGTCTCAACTTCGTCACTGCACCAAACAAGTTCGAAGCGCTGTCTGCGCACGACGCAATGGTGTTTTCTCATGGTGCAATCACGACGGCGGCGATGTCCTGCTTCAAGATCGCCAATGATATCCGTTTCCTGGGATCCGGCCCACGCTCTGGCCTTGGCGAACTCGCCTTGCCAGAGAATGAGCCCGGCTCATCCATCATGCCGGGCAAAGTGAACCCAACCCAGTGCGAAGCGATGACCCAGGTCTGCGCGCATATTCATGGTAACAATGCTGCGATTGGCTTTGCCGGCAGCCAGGGACATTTCGAGCTCAACGTCTTCAATCCGATGATGAGCTACAATCTGCTACAGTCGATTCGCTTGCTGGCAGACGCTGCGGTGTCGTTTACGGAGAATTGCGTCGTCGGCATCGAGCCGCGCCTGGAAAATATCGAGAAGGGCCTACAAAACTCCCTCATGCTGGTCACGCCGCTGAAGGAAAAATACGGCTATGACCGCGCCGCGAAGATCGCCAAGACGGCCCATAAGAACGGCACCACATTGCGCGAAGAGGCCATCGCAGACGGTATCCCAGCAGAAGATTTCGACGCGATTGTGCGGCCAGAGAAGATGATCGGGCCTAGCTAGTTTCGAATCGAAGAAATCCCTGTAGAGTCTCACAAGAATCAACAAGAGAGTGCCTACGCTATGACCACAGCGCCCGTCGGCTCGAAAGCCAATCCATCCGAATTTGATGTCATGCCGCGTCTCGCTGATGACGAGCCTTATTTCGTCATCCGCGCCAATGATCCGCTATCCAGCGCACTGGTCGAGCTGCACGCCTACATTGGCGCTGGCCAAGCCGGGGCCGCGCACAATATGCTGGCCGAGATCATGGCGCTGACCTCAGCGAAAGCACCGCGCCCGGCCTCCAGCCCGAAATATCGCGAAACCTTCGCCATCTCTCTGGCAATGGAGCAATGGCGCAACGCCCATCGCGGGGACTAGGGTTGGCGGAACCGACAAATCTCAACAAGTTTCGCAAAGCCAAGACGCGCGCGGAGAAAGCGCAGCGCGCCGAGGAGAACCGTGTGAAATTTGGGCGCACGAAAGCCGAAAAAGCGCGCGACAAGCTACAGCGCGATCGCGACAAACGCCATCTCGATCAATCCGAGCGTGACGACTAGGTCTTGTTTGGCCCGGCTCTTGATTGCAGAACACTTGTGAGATCGGCCCAGCGCTGTTCTGGCACAGTTTCAAGAAAGGGGTCTTGAGCGTGATCAAGAAGATTCTGGTTATCGGCGGCGCCGGCTATATCGGTTCCAATGCCTGCAAAGCCATCAAGATGAGCGGCCGCGAACCGGTCGTGTTCGACAATTTCTCAAGCGGTCATCGCCACGCCGTAAAGTGGGGCGACCTGATTGAAGGCGACATTCGCAATGAGCCCGAAATCCGTGCGGCTCTGGAAGAATTGCGCCCCGATGCGGTGATGCACTTCGCGGCAAATATTGAAGTTGGCCAGGGGGAGAAAGAACCCGGTCTATTCTACGAAAACAATGTCGCCGGAACCCTGAATGTGCTGCGCGCCATGATCGATCTTGGCCTGCAAAATTTCATCTTCTCATCGACCTGCGCCATTTATGGCGATCCGGAGAAGCTGCCTCTGGTCGAGGACATGCCGAAACGACCGGTCAGCGTTTATGGCCGGTCGAAACTCATGGTCGAGACGATCCTGGAAGACCTGTCGCGCGCGGAAGGCCTCCGCTACGCCGCGCTTCGCTACTTCAACGCAGCGGGCGCAGACCTTGATGGCGAAGTCGGAGAAGAGCACGATCCTGAAACACACCTCATTCCGAATGCCCTGAAGGCGGCGGCGGGGATCGGCCAGGGCATGAAACTCTTTGGCGACGACTATCCGACCCCAGATGGCACTTGTATTCGCGACTATATCCACATCGCGGACCTGGTCGCGGCGCACATCATGGCGGCTGAGCATATCGATCAAAGCGGCGACAGCCTGCAGCTCAATCTGGGGACCGGAAATGGCTTTACGGTCAAGCAGGTTCTGGATGCCGTGGAGCGCGCGGTTGGCAAACCGGTTCCGGTCGAGATTAGCCCCCGTCGACCCGGCGACGCAATTGCGCTTTATGCTGACACGTCCAAATCCAAGGCCATCCTCGGCTGGGAGCCGGAACATTCAGACATGGACACGATCGTCTCGTCAGCGTGGAACTTTCACAAGAAAGTCTGGGATCTGAGGTAATCGCCTAAACGGCCCAGACATGCACGCCGCGGTTGGACAAGAGCGCCGGATTCCAAGCCATTGATCGAACCAGATTCCAGGTTGCTTTTGTACTTGGTTTGACTTTGTAGTCGTTCTTCCAACGCAACGCCCAACCGTCTTTCAACCCGTGCCACATTCCTTTTCTCATACCCTTGAGATTTGCGTGGCCCGTGTTGCGCGCATAGATGTAAAGCATGAGAATCAAGTGGCCGGGTAACGTCAATAACAACACAGACAGTGGCATGTTCTTGAGATACGCCCACGTTCTGTTTCGAAATCCATGATACATGGTGAAGTAGCTGTACCGTCCGCTCGTTGCGCTACCTTTGTGATGAATCACCGCGCCGGGCAGAAACACACACTTCTCATCGCTTAGTTGTAAGCGCATTCCTAAATCGACATCTTCACAATAGCAGAAGAATCGCTCGTCAAAGCCGCCCATCTCCAGGAACAAGGATCGCTCGTAGACAGCGCTTGCGCCGCAGGGACTGAAGCAGTGACTGTCCTTGCTTGGAAGTTCTGAGATCGGGTGCTCAAATCCTCCGCGCCACGGAATCCCGAACGCGAAATAGGCGTCTCCGGCACCATCCAGGAGCTCAGGCGCGTCCATATTGATCTGGCTGCAGGCAAATACGCGGCAGGAATCGTGGCGCGCAGTGGCTGCGTGAATTTCGGTCAGCCAGTTCTCATCCGCGACCGCATCAGGGTTTAACAGCGCCAGCCATTGTCCATTTGCTGTTTCCGCCGCCAGATTATTGCCGCGTGCAAAGCCATGATTCTGATTTTCGCGTAAAACGCGAATCGCTGGCAAGCCTTCAACATCCAGATTTTCCGCCGACTGGTCCTCGCTATCATTGTCAACGATGACGACCTCGAAATCTCTAAATGTTTGAATCTTAAGGGAATCTATTGCCGCCTGCAATAAATCCCCAGCATTGAAATTGACGATCAACACGGAAAAAAACGGTTCTACTTTACGCACGAATGACTCCCTCTGGTGAAGATCGCTCTCCAATCATTCAACTGCGGAGGTATGCACATCGCCGCGCGGGCGACAACAGTAATTTTGGAATTACCTCATCCGCCGAAAGACTAAATGAGGAAATCCAAGCATAGTTGCCACATAATCGGGCAGTCCGAAATATTTACTGCAGGAGTGCGGAGAGTTCACTTACCAGATCAGTGCGCTCCCAGCTGAAGCCGCCATCTTCACTTGGGGTCCGGCCAAAGTGCCCATACGCCGCTGACGGGGAATAGATTGGCGCTTCAAGCTTCAAATGATTGCGGATGCCGCGCGGTGACAGGTCAACCAGTTCACGCAATTTCTTGGCGATTGTGTCTTCGCCGACGGCGCCTGTCCCAAAAGTATCGACATAAAGCGACAGAGGCTGCGCGACGCCAATCGCGTAACTGACCTGAATGTTGCAGCGTTTCGCGAGGCCCGCCGCGACAACGTTCTTTGCAAGATAGCGCGTCGCGTAAGCTGCGGAGCGGTCAACCTTGGATGGATCCTTGCCGGAAAATGCGCCGCCACCATGGGGCGCAGCACCGCCATAAGTGTCGACAATAATCTTGCGGCCTGTCAGGCCAGCATCTCCGTCAGGTCCACCAATCACGAACCGGCCGGTTGGATTGACGTAGAATTTGTCTTCGTCAGGGAACCACCCCTCTGGCAGCACATCGTGCAGCACCGGGCGAATGATTTCGCGCAACTGCTCCAGAGTGGCTGCCTCTGTGTGCTGGTGCGAGACCACGACCGCGTTCACGCCGACTGGCCGTGAGCCGTCATATTGCAGCGTCACCTGGCTTTTCGCGTCCGGCTCAAGTTCAGGGTGCGTGCCATTGTGACGAAGCTCGGCCAGCTTGCGCAGGATCTGGTGAGAGTAGACCAGGGTCGCCGGCATCAGTTCAGGAGTTTCATCTGTGGCGTAGCCAAACATGATGCCCTGATCGCCGGCGCCTTCTTCCTGGTGCAGGCCCTGCCCGGCTTCGACGCCTTGTGCGATTTCTGCCGATTGACCGTGAACATGGTTCTCGACCGTCATCTTCTCCCAATGGAAGCCGTCCTGCTCATAGCCGATGGCTTTGACCACATCACGCGCCGCTTGGTTCATCTCGTCCTTGGTGATGACCGCACCATTATTGGTGCGAACCTCACCCGCCAGCACCACGCGATTGGTCGTGGTCAGCGTTTCCACCGCGACTTTCGCGGTCGGGTCCTTGCTCAGAAACAGATCGACAATGGCGTCGGAAATCTGGTCTGAAACTTTATCCGGGTGTCCCTCAGAAACGCTCTCGGAGGTAAATTCGTGATGCTGTAGCGGCATGGTCAGTCTCCTGAAGCAGGGGTTAGTAGCGGTAATGCTCTGGCTTGAAAGGACCTTCGGTCGTCACACCGATATAATCGGCCTGCTCGTTCGAAAGGTTGGTCAGCTCAACACCGAGCTTGTCGAGGTGCAGGCGCGCGACCTTCTCATCGAGGTGCTTCGGCAGCGTATAAACTTCGTTGCCATACTCGCCTTTATTCTCGTGGAGAGCGATTTGCGCCAGCGTCTGGTTGGTGAAAGAGGCCGACATAACGAAGCTTGGATGCCCCGTCGCGTTGCCGAGATTCACCAGGCGACCTTCTGACAGGAGGATGATCCGCTTGCCATCCGGGAAGGTGATCATGTCAACTTGCGGTTTGATGTTGGTCCATTTGAAATTACGCAAGCCTTCGACCTGAATTTCATTGTCGAAGTGACCGATATTACAAACGATCGCCATGTCTTTCATGGCCCGCATGTGATCGACGGTGAGGATGTCCTTGTTACCGGTCGCGGTGACAAAGATGTCGGCTTTCGGTGCCATCGTGTCGATAGTCTGAACGTCATAGCCGTCCATCGCCGCTTGAAGCGCGCAGATCGGGTCAACTTCAGAAACCGTTACGCGGGCGCCAGAGCCAGACAGAGACGCTGCCGAGCCTTTACCGACATCGCCGTAGCCCGCAACAAAAGCCGTCTTTCCAGCCATCATCACATCCGTACCGCGGCGGATCGCATCCACGAGCGATTCCTTACAGCCATATTTATTGTCGAATTTCGATTTGGTGACGCTGTCGTTCACGTTGATCGCAGGGAAGGGCAGCTCATTCTTGGTGGCGAGTTGGTACAGGCGGTTCACGCCGGTCGTGGTTTCTTCCGAGACGCCGCGAATGTTCGCTTTGATGCGCGAGAACCAACCAGGTGTTTCCGTCATACGCTTGCGGATCTGGCGGAACAGAGCCTCTTCCTCTTCGGACCCTGGATTGTCGAGAATGGACGGATCCGCTTCCGCCTTTTCGCCGATGATCAGGTACATGGTCGCGTCGCCGCCATCATCGAGGATCAGGTTAACGGTCTTGCCATCTGGCCACTCAAAGATGCGGTCAGCAAACTGCCAGTACTCGTCGAGCGTCTCACCCTTGTGGGCGAAGACCGGCGTGCCAGCATCCGCAATCGCAGCGGCAGCGTGATCCTGCGTTGAATAGATGTTGCAGCTTGCCCAGCGCACTTCTGCGCCAAGCGCCTCGAGGGTCTGGATCAAGACGGCCGTCTGGATCGTCATGTGGAGCGATCCGGCAATGCGAGCGCCTTTGAGCGGCTGGCTCGCGCCGAATTCCTCACGCGCGGCCATCAGGCCTGGCATTTCAGTTTCGGCAATCTCGATTTCCATTCGGCCAAACTCGGCCTGGCTGATGTCAGCGACAGCGAAGTCCTGAGACATATCAACGATCCTTTATATGATTTCCCCGGCCTATAACACGCAACTTGGTTTTGTACAGCCAGCATTTGCAATTTGCTCTTTCAATCTTCATGCCGAACGTGTTGGCGCTCACTGGCCAAAACTGCACAGAGGGAGTAATAGCTGCGCAACTTAACAGCGATCAGAGGTCAGATATGAGTGTTGTTGCGATCGACTCCCTGGATTGGAAAATCGGAACAGGTCAGCCGCTCTGCGTGATCGCCGGGCTCAATGTGCTGGAAGATATCGAGCTCGCGGTCACGGTTGGCAAAGAGCTGAAAGCGATCTGCGATGACCTTGGCTTGCCCTACATTTTCAAAGCCAGCTTCGACAAGGCGAACCGGTCTTCGATCACATCTTATCGCGGACCAGGCTTCGAACAGGGCTTGCCAATGCTGGCTGAGATCAAGCAGGAACTGGGCGTCGGCATCTGCACCGACCTGCACGAGCCGTATCAAGCCGACGCCGTCGCAAAAGTCGCAGACATTGTTCAGATCCCGGCTTTCCTCTGTCGCCAGACCGATCTCGTCGTCGCAACCGCGAAAGCCGCAGCCGAAACAGGCAGCGCAATCCAGGTCAAGAAAGCCCAATTCCTCGCCCCATGGGACACCAAGAACATTGTCTCCAAGATCGGTGAAGTGCTCTCCGGGGACCGCGTCATCTTATGTGAGCGCGGTAGCAGCTTCGGGTACAATAATCTCGTCGTCGACATGCTCGGCATTCAACAGATGCAGGCGCTCGGGTGCCCGGTAACGATAGACGCCACACACGCGGTGCAGCTGCCAGGGGCCGATCCTCGCACAGCTGGTGCCTCAACCGGTGGACGTCGCGAGGGCGTAAGCACGATCGCCAAATCCGCAATCGCGGCGGGCGCGGATGGCGTCTTCCTGGAGTTCCACACCGATCCCGACAAAGCTTTGTGCGACGGCCCAAGCTGCCTGCCTCTGGACGCTGCACGACCCATGCTGACCCAGCTCAAGGCGATCCATGAGATCGTGAATTAAGCTAGCTCACCGGCAATACCTGCGGAAGCAGGTATCCGAAGATCAACATCCCCACCTGTCCAGAATGCAGAAAATCATCCCTGGACACCTGCCTGCGCAGGTGTCGGCGGACGGTATGAATATCAGGGACGGACGTTCCAGTTGAGGAGCGCTGCTCCATCCTTCCCGGTGCGGATCAATCCGTACGCCCCGGTTTTGAGTTTGATCGAGTTCAGCTCGCACTGAACCTTTGTCACCGCATCCAGTACAAATCGGGCGATACCATTGGATGTCACGATCAGGACCGGGGGTGATTGCTGCGGGCCGGACAGCGCGTCTAACAGGTTCGCCCAGTCTGCTGTGATGTCATCGGGCGAGATGTCCCAACCTTGCGGCGGCACTGCATCCCGGTCCCACGCTTCCAGCGCCGCTTCGCCAATACGGGCAATCACTTTATCTTCCGGCTGATTCTCATCTGGGCCGTAATCGACCTCGCGGAGGAAATCGAGCACACGAAGCTCCGGCGCTGCGGCGTGAGCGCTCAATATGGTCTCGGCTGTCTGCCGCGTTCGCATCAGAGCACTGCAATACGCCGCGCTAAACCCGAGCGGTGCGCGGTCCAGAAAGTGAGCCGCAAGCCCCTCCGCCTGGACCTCGCCGGACGCTGAAAGCGGCAAATCCGTGCGGGCGCCGACGCGGGTGACGACGTCGCCGTTGTCAAACGTGTTGCCATGACGAACGATGTAAATGTCGGTCATCGGGAAAACTCTGCCAGCGGCTCACCATGTTCTGCGATGAGGGTCTCGGCGTGCGCCGCATCTTGGGGCGTATCGATCCCCCACATGGCGCTCGAAGAGGCCGGGACTTTCACAGCCTGGATACGCATTCCGTTTTCCAGGAAGCGCAGCTGCTCGAGGCCTTCCAGCTGCTCATAATGACCCTCTTGCAGGCTGACGAAGCGTTCAAGGGCCGCCCGCTTATACCCGTAGAGACCAATATGCCGCCAGACAGGTGACAAAGCGCTCGCTTCCCGAAGCCGGTCTTCCATGCGGATGGCCGGCAGGATGTTTTTGGAAAACCAAAGCGCTTCGTCCTGCGCGTTTACGATGCAAGACGTGCCCGAAAACGGCGTCTCCTTTTTGCGCTCGCGGACCTCGTCGAGATCATGCCATGACATCTGGACAATCGGCGTCACAGCGTCGAGCGCCGTCGTTGCCCCGGCTTCGATGATCGCTGAAATATAGCCCGGAGGCGTGAACGGCGCGTCGCCCTGCAAGTTGACGATGAACTCCGCCTCCGGCGCCATGGCGTCAGCCGCCGCGAGTGCACGGTCAGTACCCGAGGGCAGATCCGGATCTGTCATCACGACCGGGGCGCCGATCTCTCTCGCGTGCGCCTCGATCGTTTCGTGATCCGTGGCGATCACATAAGACACGTCGTCATGCTGTTCTGAACAGATGTGCGCAATCGCGGCGACCCGGCTGAGCAGCGAACGCCCCGCAATGAGGTGAATCGGCTTCTGCGGAAAGCGCGTCGACGCGTATCGAGACGGGATGACGATCAGGGTCTTCACGGGCATTCTCCTCCATGATCGCGGTCGCGATTGTCTCAGCTCCTAGTGAAAAGTGGGCCAGATTCCAAGGGGCCGCGGCATTGTCGGAGAGCCAAGCTGCAAATCTGGCCGCAAATTTGCTTGACCCGATACCGGTTCTCACCAAGTAGGATCGAACTGTTGATCAGTTTTCAGGCGCATCGCGCCCCGGATGATCAATGCAAATCAAATTTAGGCGGGGAAGACTTGGTATTTCTCGCTTCGAGGTAACCGATGACCGTCTTATTGACCGGCGCTGCAGGCTTTATCGGCGCGCATGTCGCGCAAGCCCTTCTGTCGCGCGGCGAAGAGGTGATCGGGTTTGACAATCTCAACGCCTATTACACCCCAAAGCTGAAGCGCGACCGGCTCGAATGGCTCGGTGCGCATAAATCCTTCGAGTTCCACGAAGTCGATGTGTCCTCGCTCGAGGATATGCAGGCCGCTCTGGGCGATCGCCGACCAACGCGCATCGTTCACCTCGCAGCTCAGGCCGGGGTGCGTTACTCGCTGGAGAACCCATCCGCTTACGTCCAGGCGAACCTGCACGGCCATTTCGCGATGCTGGAGCTGGCACGCGCACTCGAAGTCGAGAACACGGTCTACGCCTCGTCCTCATCCATCTATGGCGGCAACACCAAGATCCCGTTCACTGAAACTGATCAGACGGATGACCCAGTGTCCTTTTATGGCGCAACCAAGAAGTCCGACGAACTCATGGCGCAGTCCTATGCACGCCTGCATGGAATGTCTCTGACGGGCCTGCGTTTCTTCACGGTCTACGGCCCACGCGGTCGCCCGGACATGGCCTATTGGATCTTTGCCGAGAAGATCCTCAAGGGTCAGCCGATTCAGGTTTTCAATCATGGCAAGATGAGCCGCGACTTTACCTATATTGATGACATCGTTGCTGGAACGATCGCCGCGCTCGACCGTCCTGCGAGTGGACTCGGGCTCGATGTCCCGCACCGGATATACAATCTCGGCAATGACCGTCCGGAACAGCTGATGGATCTCATCCGATACACCGAAGCCGGTATCGGGCAGGAAGCCGAGAAGATCTACAAGCCTATGCAACCTGGCGATCTCGCTAAAACCTGGGCCAATATCGATCGTGCGCGTGCAGAGCTGGATTTTTCCCCCAAAATCGGATTAAAGGAGGGCCTTGAACAGTTCGCGGACTGGTTCCGGCCCCGTTGGAAGCACTATTGCTAAGCCGGCCCGCAGTCTGCACCTAAACCATGGATGCAAGACATGTCCGACGCCAGACTGATTTCTGTCGAAGTATTGGAAACCGAAAAGGCTGGGCTGGACGCGTTGATTGACGCGCTCTCAAGCGACGAAATGCCCCTCGCACGCGCAATCAAAAACGCCGTCGAGACGATTTTCAGCGCCAAAGGCCGCACCATTGTCACGGGAATGGGAAAGTCGGGCCATGTCGCTCGCAAAATTGCAGCGACGCTCGCCTCAACCGGAACGGCGGCCCTATACGTCCACCCGGGCGAGGCCAGCCATGGCGACCTTGGCATGATCGAAGACGGCGACGTTGTCATCGCACTCTCCAACTCTGGCGAAACACCAGAACTCGGCGACATAATCGGCTATTGTGGCCGGTTCGACATTCCGCTTGTCTGCATGACGTCCGGCACAGGTTCGACCCTCGCCGAAGCCTCGAACATTCGCCTGATCATTCCTAAGTCACCAGAGGCGTGCAGTATTACGAAGGCGCCAACAACTTCGACCACCCAGATGCTAGTCTTAGGAGATGCGCTGGCGGTTGCTCTTCTTCGATTGAGAGGATTTAGCCAAACAGACTTCCACACTTTCCACCCAGGAGGCAAACTCGGAGCCGCACTCAAACGTGTAACGGATCTGATGCATCACAAAGCGATGCCACTATGCAAACCGTCGGCAGCGTTTTCTGAAGTCCTTGACGCTATTACATCGGGTGGATTCGGCTGCTGTGGCGTCGTGGAGGATGGGAAACTCATTGGAATAATCACGGATGGCGACGTTAGACGCACGCTGGGCAAAAGTTACAATAATCTCAAAGCTCGGGAAGTGATGACCGCAAACCCGCGCACGATACAAGAAGATGGTCTAGCCGCTGAAGCGTTGGCTCTGCTCAATGATTTTAAGATTACTGCGTTGTTTATTTTGGATGCTAAAGGCAAACCGATCGGGCTCATACACGTACACGACTGCCTAGCGATTGGCGTGGCCTAAGTTAGATGAGATCTGGAAAAATTCGCCAATCGCAAAAAAATGCCCGACTCCACTTGATGGAACTATACTGGAGTATGATGCATGAATCCTCCGAGTTGAATAACGCGAAAATAGAGCGGAAATCTCCGGAACCTCTCGGCGCTGGCATCCCCGATCAGTCTTCTTTATGAGTGATTCGATACTGTGATCTCGAAAAGAGATAGATTGACGCCTGTTCGACGAGGCGCCTGAAGATCGAGAATCAATTTCAATTGCAACTCCAGCGAATACTACCAGTCTCAATTTTAAGGGGGGGGACGAATCCGCAAAGACTCCTTTTGAGTGTGCCAAATTTTTGTGGATTTTAGCCGCTGCGATGAACACAGCAGTTGATGTTCGGAATTCTGCAAGCGCGTTGCGCCGTAAGAACACTCGGATATGAAATCTTATACGATGGAGACCTATGGTAACGCTGTTGAAGCTGAGGGATTTTTGCTTGGATTAGTTTCGTTAGTTCGGGGAACCAAAATAGCGTACAAGATCGACGCGCCATATGATGTAAATTAAAATGGCTCTGCCATGTGTAATGATGCCGATCTTGAAATCGATTAGGGTATCACCGCGTCGCAACCGGTGCTATTCACAACGTCAAACCAGCTACGAAATCGGCGAAATTCGCTTCCCTGGTTTGCTCGCGGTTAATAGGTTAATTGAAATGTCGAACGATAAGGACCGAACATGAAGGGAATTGTTCTTGCTGGGGGCTCCGGTACGAGATTGTACCCAATAACACGCGGAGTGTCGAAACAGCTTCTACCCATATTCGACAAACCTCTAATCTACTATCCGATTAGCACTCTGCTGCTAGCTGGTATCAAAGAACTTCTGATAATTACCACACCATCCGATCAATCCTCATTTCGAAGATTACTTGGCGACGGTTCAAATCTGGGTATAAGAATTGAATACGCGATACAACCCAAGCCGGAAGGCCTCGCTCAGGCTTTTATTATAGGCGAATCTTTCATCGATGGCGACAAATCGGCATTGGTTCTCGGGGATAATTTGTTCCACGGCCACGGCCTGTCAGGCCTACTCAAGCAAGCCGCGAGTATTGATGTCGGCGCTGACATTTTTACCTACCGGGTCGCGGATCCCAGCCGGTATGGGGTCGTCGAATTCGATCGATCCGGTCTGGTTTTGGGGATCGAAGAGAAACCTAAAATTCCGAAATCGAATTTCGCAGCGACGGGACTGTACTTCTATGATGAAACAGTTTGCGAGCGTGCGCGTCAGGTTGAACCCTCTGAACGCGGTGAACTTGAAATCACAACATTGAATGAAATGTATATGCAAGATGGTCAACTCAGGGCCCATAGAATGGGGCGGGGATTTGCATGGCTTGATACCGGCACACACGAATCCCTCCTTGATGCCGCTCACTTTGTAAAAACGATCGAAGAGCGTCAGGGCGTTCGAATCGCCTGCCTAGAAGAAATTGCTTATAAACAGGGCTTCATCGACAAAGAGCAGTTGATTAAGCTTGCCGAACCGCTCAGCAAAACAGGCTACGGCAAATACCTTCTTCAGCTCTCTGATGAAGTATAAACGAAAACCCAGAAACGTTGGCATTGTTTGCAAAAGAGTAGCGCATGCGGCTAAGTGCATGAACCCTTTTGAGGAAATTTAGATTATGGCCGAAAAGATGGATTCTGGTTTGGCTACCAGTGCCAAAAAGCCGGACAACACGATATCAACCGTTTATAACAATTATGGTCTTGCGCGGTTAAATTGGACGCCTTCTTTGAATCCCACGAACCTCGTTGTAGTAGCGGGCGCGATAGATTCTGATTCTGTGCGTCAGTTCGTGGAGGCCATCAGTCGGTTGAGCGATTTCGATCGACGCGTTGCCGAAGATTCAAAAGCCGTTGAGGTCGAAGGAGATTGGTTCAAAACGCTCTTAAGCGAGCCTCAAAAAGCGCCAATATTGACGACGTTGTCTCTTACGCAAAAGCACGTCAAAGCATTTGAGCGTTCTGATCTATCTATCCGCATCATTTACCTCTTCGACGACCCATGCAGCTTAGCGTTGAATGCAGAACGATCAGCTTCGCGGCCTGTCGCAGCGCTCTTGCACTCGAAAGCAACGGAGCTTGGCGCACTCGCCGCGCTAGCGAGCAAAAGTAAGCTACCATCAATCGCTGTATCCGCAGCGAAGGCCCGAATGCGCCCAGATGTGGCCGCCACAACAGTGGCAGACTTTATCGACTTAAGCCCATCTGACGCCAGACTACGCGCAGCACAGTATTTCATCGATGATAGAACTCCTTTCGAACGAAACATCCTTGAACAGGGGCTGAGCGTTCAAGGCGCTCTCAATCGAGTGCAGCGGCCTGGCACTATTTCAGGGTGGGCGCGCATTCCACTTAGCACAGAGCGCCTTTATGTGATGGTTAGAACGGCAGGCATTCCGGTCGCAGACGGCTTGGCAGAGCTTTATCGGCACGATCTCGACGCACACAAAATTGGAGACGGAAAGCACGGCTTTACGATTCCGGTCGACGACAAACTCTCGCCGGAGATGCAAGAATTTGAAGTAGTTGTGCCGCAGTACGATTTTCGCATTGGCCGGATTCGTATGTCGGACTCTGACGTAAAAACACTATCTGAATGACGTTTTCATTGGATAAAGCTTGCACCATTTCTCCGCCGGATTAATCAAGCACCTAAAGTATCAGGTTGATCTCGTAAGACCCTGGCTGCGTTTTGACCTCGAATACTCCGTATGTAAACTCCGACACCAAGGACCCTCGATGATTAAAGCTTCTGAATGGTTTCAGAACCAAACCGCTACCGATAAACCCTGGCTCATCTTGGGTAAGGGCCCGACGTTTCGAAAGGCAAGAACAGCGAACCTATCTGGGTATTATACCATTGCCTTGAATCATGCGGCGCGCGAGATAAGTTGCGACGCTGTTTTGCTCATGGACCTCGATGTTCTTGACGTCGCGGGCGAAGAAATGGAACGGAACGCTCAATTTTTCTTTCTTCCTTGGCACCCACATGTAGACTTTCAACCGGCCTCAGAGGGGCTCGATCACTTTGTCGAACATTACCCAGTGCTGAAAAAGATCGAGCGAGAGGGGCGCCTTGTAGCGTTTAATGCCGAGACCGCAAAAACTCTTACACCGCTCGCTGGCGAACCCACAACGCGAATCAAGTTCTCTTCAGCCGAGGCTGCGCTCAACCTACTAGCCGACAATGGTGTCAAAAATATCCGAACCTTAGGGGTCGACGGCGGAAACACTTACGCGAACAAGTTCGACGACCTCAGCTCAGTTACGTTATTGAAAAATGGGCAACAAAACTTTGAACGGCAGTTTGAAAAATTCTCAGAGACGCTCCGCCGACACCCAGACCTAACCTTCGGTCCACTTACAACGAACGCCCCGGTTAGAATCTTTATTGGGGGTGATCCGACTCAAGTCCTCGGCGCAAAAATTTTCGAATATTCTGTTCGGCAATATGCTTCCATGTCCGTAAAGTGTGAGATCATAAACAATGATGGACTACCGGTTCCTACGGATCCGAATAAGCGCGCTCGAACAGGATTCTCATTTTGCCGATTCAAGATCCCAGAGCTTTGCAATTATAGAGGGCGTGCGGTTTATGTTGATGCTGACATGCAAGTCTTCACAGACATCAAGGACCTTTGGACACGTGATTTCGAAGATTCTTGGTTGCTTTACTCTGAACTTCCGGATGACGGCAAAGGCAAACGAATTCCGCAATACAGTGTGATGCTTATGGATTGCGCCAAATTAGATTGGGATGCCAAAGCGCTTGTTGCTTCACTTGAACGCGATAATATGGACTATCCGAAATTGATGCACCATTTCTCCATGATGCCGAGCGAAAAGAAGTTACCGCTATTGGACTATGAATGGAACTCGCTCGAACATTACGAGGAAAACAAAACAAAGCTGATTCATTACACGGATATGCCGACTCAGCCTTGGGTCAGCCACCAAAATCCTAATGGCGAGCTATGGTATTCTGCGCTGCGAGACGCAGTCCGCGATGGATTTGTATCTTTAGAAGAGATTTACGAAGAAATTCACCGTGGTCACATATCGCCGTTGCTGCCGGACTGGGCGGGTCTCCCTCCGCTCCCAAACGCCAAGCAACTCGCTAAAGACTGGATGCCCCCATTCAGACGTTTTGTTAACAAGTAAAAGACTTCACGAACGAAGTTGGGAGCGGTCGGTCTCAGAGTATTTTAGACTGACCGACTTATTTTTTGATTGAGCATAATCTCGAAAACCAAATCATCAGGTTGCCCAGACATACGCACACGATCAAGAAAGTCATGATTTGCAACGGCGAAATGTTCAGAAATATCAGCGCTCAAGAACGCTTTCCAATCCTCATAGTTCCTGAGATTGCGAATTGGACTATAATCTGAGTTCTCCTCGGCACCGTGAACGGCAACGGCCACCGCACATCCTGCTTCTGCAGCGTCCACCAGTATAGTCGAAGGCGAGCTGATAACACGCGTCACTGAAGCTAAGACCGCAGCCGTCTGCTCAAAATCATATGCCCGCCCCTGATATTTGGTTACGGTCAAGTTTTCGGGAAAAGGCTGATCGCTCCGGTGGCGATCAGTCCACCGCCCGGCCGGATGCGGTTGCAACAAAACTCTGTAACTTGGAAAATCCAACGCAATGCGAGAGCACCACTCTAGAAACGCATCTCGATAGGCTTGATCGTAACGCCCCCAATGTAAATTCTCAAAAATCGCAACATCAAAATGATCGATTATCGGCGCCGTTAGCTTGGTGTATCGTCGAGCGGCCTGCGGCACTAATCTACCAACACCGACACATCTTGCACGAACATCATCGGAGATGAAATGGGGCAAGCTTGATCTTTTCTGCCAAGTGAAAATTGTCTTCGAATTAAATTTGCAGACACCTACATCGGGGTCCTGGAAAGTTAAGCCAGCCTGCTCGAAACCGTTCTGAATTGTAAACGTACGAACTCCATACTCATTCGCTGTGCTAGAGAGTTGGTGCGTCAAATTGTGCGAGACTGCGGAGCTTTCTGATGGACAGAAGAGTATCGTAGCATTTTCCAGCCATCGCGGATCCGTCAGGTTATCCTGATCGAGATCTATGAAGCGGATCGGAACGGCTCGCTCGGCAAGGTCGCGAAGAATAAGCGATCCATTATCTACCGCCTGCGATCCCACGAGGACAGAGACACCGACGTTTTTAGAAACCGCTAAATCGATAACTTGCAAAGCTATGGGCACGTCTTGAATCAGATTAATAGTAACAAGAAGCCTCTCCGGGTTCGCAACTTCAACTGGAGAAGGAGGATGGCCAACGACGGCGCCCCACAATACATTGCTCCACTGCAGTCCGGTAAGTTCTGAGGGAACTAATTCAGCATTATCGCGGCATCCCGCCTCTACATTTTCACTTTTCTCGCGGGATTCTATCGCTTGAAAAACTAGCTGTTCGAAGTCTTCCATTGAGCCGGGCTTTTGCCGCATTAGCTCTGGATTCCATTCAAACTCGAGGTTCTTTTGACTTGCTTTCGGAGGTTTAAAAATTGCGCGTACCGCAAGCGTAGAGCTTCTCGATCGAGGTATGGACGGCTGTAGAATTAGACTTGCCCGTTTTGATACGGATCTACGTTTCCAATCAGAACCGCGAATATATACAGAATCGAAAGCGAATGCTCTATTGAGCAATTGCCATCTCCGGCGGCTAGCCCCGAGAACAACCAGCGTGAACGGCGTTCTGGAGTAGACCCGCTCCAAAACCGGTGCCAGCGCAACCAGTTTCAACAAACCCGCCGACCTTTCAGGTCCGACTTGTTCTTCATCCCACAAAATTACAGGAGTACCAGACCGCTGGCTCCGCCAGACGCCAGGGTCAAGCGCTCCTTCCAACCATCCGCCCACACAATTTCGGTCATCAGTTCCAAACAAAACGTGATGAATCATCAACGACCAGTCGCGATCAATCTGATGGCGATGACCAATCAGAGTGCGCAGCCGCCTAATCAGTCGCGCAGGCCGAATACCGTCATTCTTGTTGGATTTCGCCATCACCTGAGCAGTGAAACTATCTGACTGCGCCGTAAGCGTTCGACTAGGCAATGCCCTCGGAACCCTTTTAAAGAGCTTCGAGTTCCATCCGAAAGAACCGTAAGTTTGCTCATCTTGGGCACTAGAAATGAGTATTCCAGCGGCTGGCGGAGAGTTCGTGAAAAACTCGAGTATCGGTGATGAACGCGGCCGCGAAAAACCAAACCAATCAGTTCGCCCACAGAAGAATACCTTCACTCCGTCTTCAATCGCCGACTTCAAGAGTGCAGATAAAGACTGATTCATTGGGCGCGCCACGATGAGCACTTGCACCGTCGTGATTCTAGCGTTCAACGCATCAAGATCGGCAAAGACGCTGACTTGCCAGCCTAATTGTGTCAATAAAGTCGAAGGTTCTAGCACGTCTTTTCGAAATCGTGCGTTCCCCGCGCGAACTTCGTCTACGATCCAGGCGACATGCCTCAGTATCAATATACACTCCACGGGTTAGTCAAACCCAATCTGTCATAGGATAAGTTGCCTTGACCGCTGAATTTTCACCAGGGTGAGTGCAGAACACTATTTCCTTGAAAAGCGCGCACTCGGCGCGCGTCCTTCGCGCGCACCATATCGCACAAAATGTTCGGCAGGATCTAACTTCGATGCTTTGATATCTGGGTTGCGAGCGGCATACCAATCCCGATCTAAGATACCCACAGCTTGAATGAACTCCGCATAGTTCTTCACGCGGCGATTGTGGACTACTGGGAGATCTCTATTCGCAAACACTGTTTTCAAAAGTACTGATATCAAACCAGAAAGTTCAGCGCTGACATGCTCGAGGCCTGAAACCTTTCTAAGCAGCATTTTAACGGTCTGTTCGCGTTCGGAAATTTGCTCGTTTCGTTGATTCGCAAGACTCGTTAAACGCGCAATTCTAGCCTTACTATCGTCGAGGCGCCCCATCAGATCCGTTACGCGTTGCTCACGTTGCGTTATCTCATGCTGCAGGTCTTTGATTTTTATTGCATAGTTGGATTTTTCGGTTTGCAATTCTTGCTCGGTCTTTTCGACGGCACGCTTCAACCGAGACACCTCGCTCTGCTTTTCGGAACGCGCGCGTTCAAGAGTCTCTATTTGAACCTCAAGTCTCGATTTTTCAGCCTTTCCAGAGTCACTCAACAAACGAATTTTTGTATTCGCAGCATCTAACGCGGCAACCAGTTGCTCATGCTCTACAGACAGCGCCCGATAAGAGGAAATCTCTTGTTCGAGGCCCGCTTTATCCCGAAGTGCCCCGTCTAATTTGGCCAGTACATCCTCATAAGCGTCATTCAGGTTTTTGGTTTCGTCTTCCTGCAGCGCAAAACGTTGGCTTCGCAACTGTAACTCTTCGTTCTGAGCTTTGACCGTTTCGTTTAGTTTGGAAATTTGGCCAGCATGATGTTCTTTGTCAGATTGTATTTCTTGCTTCAACGACTCCAGTTGCTTTTGTGTCGAATAGTCCCGTTGAGAAACAGCCACGATCTGTTCAAAGACTGGCTGACACGCATTTAGTGAGCGCCGAATAGAATCGAGTTCGTCAAAGTCTTCGCTGCTTTCGCCCTCTTCAAGCCATCGCTCGAAAACCGACCAAGCTCTCGCGGCCCAAGACTCTTTCCCAAAAGCCGCCATGGTCTTTTCACGTGCAGCGTTCTGATGACGGAGCTTTGGATTTAAGAATGCGCCGATTTCCGAAGTCGCTTTTCCAATTGATTTGGGAAAGGTAACATGAAGGTCTGAAGCAATTTGTTCTATGCACTCAGACCAATTATCCAACAATTGCTCATAACCAAGAATTGTACGCGGAAGCGATCTCGAAGCATGCTCGGCCTCAAGGACATATCTTAGCCAAATCAGTAATCCGCTCGCCGGTAATATATTGTTTCGTTTGGCGAGCGATGCAGCAACTTCAACTGGGTGCCGCAGGCAAAGAACATTCAATGGTCGAATATCCATTGATGTTAGCGCATCCGTCCAAAGCGGCAGCAGTTTACAAATCCTAGGATCTTTCAGAACTATAAGGCCACGCTCAGGGTACTCATCTGAAAACGTCGATATTAGTCTGTGCTTATAGTCATTGTACTTTGGAGAGTTGTACCAATCCGGATTGAATTGAGTCCAATCCTGCCAATTGCTTCCCGCAGATGCTAGAATGTCATTGTTCAACGCTCGGCCCTTGTCCGACTCCCAATGGCCTTCTTGATTGCTCTCATTTGCACCCAGGAGTGTCTTGGGGAGGTCACACCCCATGATACTCAGTACTCGAGTGATTGCACTGGTGCCAGAGCGATGCATTCCCAAGACAATCAAGGCGGTATTCTTCGATTGTAATGTCACAGTCGAAACCGCGTCTTTCGCTGTGATTGATTCTGCCTTCATGAGGATTATTTCCCTTCACTCCATTCTGGGCATTTACGGGGTTTCGAAAATTTATTCACACTTAGTTTCGCGTGTAAACTCCAACATATCCTTACCGCTGATTTCTTTAATTCTTGGACAACATGTTACGCAAGCGAACAATTTCCTCTTCTCGGTCTCTCAACTTTGCAGTCAAAGCTGCCAAAGCTATTTCCTGGTCGATTGTTGGGTTCGTTTTTTCCAATTCTACAACCACTTTCCAGGCATTTATCGCTTCCGCATCGAGTTCTCGGCGCTTTAGGCCAACCAACTGATGTTTTGGCCGCGCTTTGTGCAAAGTAGGGTGCCCCGCATGGTTACTGTTCCACTCCCAATGCCGAAAACAGAAAAACTCTTGCGCCGCAATTTGCGTGACTTTTAAACCAAGACCTTCAACCGCTTTAGAAACGGCAATCTCCGCCGCGATACATTCGCCATAATTTCTACCGATCGGAAACCCATCTATTCGTTCCAGCGTTTCAGAACGCATTGCCCATATCAGAGACCGGATATGACGCCCGCCCGATCCACGATCAATACCCCACTTCTTAAACGCATGCATATACGTAGAAAGCCGATCAGCCTTTTTTCCTTCGATAAAGTGATCCGGTAATTGTGCGCCTTTATGCGCGATCTCTAAGGTTTCCCAAGGTCGATCCCAAGCAGTGTTTATAGTTTCTCCTAGCAAGCCGATTTCGGAATGGCCGAGCGCTTTTTGAATATGAACCAACCAATTCGAAGCAATTACCGAGCATTCGTCCTGTAAGAAGACGTAGCTCTTGTAATTTGGATGCGTTCGCCAACCATGGTCCCAAGCCCCGATATTCATGCCGGAATTCTCACGATAAACAACGGTCGCTTGGTCTTCGACAACTTCGCCGATTCTCAAATCGCCAGTCGAATTGACGACAACAACGATGTCAAACGGTCGCCCAGCCGGAGTCGTTCTTAGCCCTTCAAGCAGGCGTTTCAGATGCTGCACGTCTCTACGATCATAAAAAGAAATGATTACGAGCGTTTCGACTTTTTCTGATCCTAGCAATTCGTTTTCCTTCACAAGGCCTTATGCATTTCAAGGAATACTGAGCATCCAAGCGATACGGACCTCATCTATCGCCGTTTATTGCGAAGAATAATAGACCTTATAGGCGTCACTGCTGATGATTTACGAAGTCCGCGATTGCCATTCTCTGAGAGATTGCATAACCAAGAGGCTGCTAAGTAAGACCAAATTTTGTTGAGTAATTAAATCGGCAGAATGGCTCTGAAGTAAAATGGGGTCTCTCCTCGCACAGCCAAATTTTAGGGAATTCAATGCTCAAGATTAATGGAAGAACCCATAGCGAAGCGATGCATCTGCTCAGCTTAGCGCTTCAAAGCGAGGGCGGGAAGCAAGAATTGCTTTCCAAGTTCGATGCGATCCGTGAAGTTCTGGAGAAAGCTCCTTACGGAGAGGCGCTCGATTTGGACGGTTCAAGGCAAAAGAAAAATAATCTAGCCAGCTTTTCCGACCAAGATGTCGATTACCTCAATACGATTCTGCCTTGGTCTTCTTATGTTGTGGACTATAGTGGTCGCGTCTTTGGGAACATGTACACTCCGCGAAAGAGATCGACACCGGAGCGGCTTTCAGATCCGCGCATTACACGCTTAGCAAGCTTGGTAGAAGGTCCTGAAACTAAAAAAGTGATCGAGTATGGCTGTTTTGAAGGCAATCATTCAGCTCAACTCTGTCAGAACTTTGGTTCCGTTCTAGCCATTGATGGTCGAATCGAAAACTGCGTAAAAACTTTGCTACGATGCTGGATGCTGGGACTGAAGCCTGATGTCTCTTGTGTTGATTTGGAAGATGTTCAGCAGCTCGAAGAAGCGGACCTCTGCTGCCATATTGGTGTGCTATACCATCTCAGCAATGCACTGCCCCACCTATGGGAGGTGTTCGCCAAAACGAAAGAAGCGGTCTTGCTAGATACCCAAGTTGCACGCCAGGATCAATTGAACGAAGTCCTGGAGTTTCGTGGGCAAAGCCTGAACGTTTACAAATATATTGAGATGGATATCGCTTTCGCGCCATTCGCTGGTATGCGGCCGCACGCCATCTGGCTATTACCCTCCACGATTATAGATATTGCAGAGCACGCTGGTTTTGAGCTCGTTGAGAAAAAGGTCGTTGAACAAAGAAACGGAGACCGAGGACGCTTTTACTTCAAACGATCTTGACGCTTCCAATCACACTCAAACTTACAAGCCATAGGTCCAGGAAACTGTTGAGTACGCTTTGAACCTTTATGACCTCATCAAACGAAAAGACCGTTGGCTGGATTTAGTAGGCCCAGTAAGCCTGTCCGAGCCAGTAATTGATGGACAAAGACAGCGTGGGATAGCCCTCGGGGCGGGTGCGATAATTCGATTGAGAAGCGCAAATGGAGCGTTTGCTCTTCGCCCGCAATCTTTGGGCGTGATCTGGCAAGTCGTGGGCATTGACGGCGAGCCATGCATGCAAGTCGACGCGTGCACGCCCGATGCCGCCTACCCTTGCAACAGAACCAAACGCATCGACACCACACATGGTTCAGGCACCCAAGTGCCAGTTCAAATGCTGGTCAAAATACCAGACGAAATAGACGATGAATTTGACTTGCGGATCCGCTGTGACGGCGGCTCGGCATTGCTCATAATCGGTCCTCTATTAAGCATGATACAAAGAGTTAGCGAAAAGCTCGAAGGCCGAGGACTGGAACTCGGCCCAGGTCTTAACCCGCAAATTAGGCCTTCGCCTAAAATCGATGTAGCATATATCGAACAAACGCCACCCGAAGAATGGAGCAAGCTATACAACACTGAGATTCCTGCCTCATTAACACCTAAACTTCAAAGCTTGTACCGGATCGACAGCGCGACAGCGCCAGTTGGCATAGAAGACCGCTCAGTTGATTTTGTCTTCTCGAACCATGTTTGTGAGCACTTCACAAATTTTGGACAAGTGCTCTTAAACTGGTCGGAAAAACTAAAGGCCGGGGGGCGATTCTGCGGAGTAGTGCCGGACTGTCGCTTTTCCTTTGATTACCGTCAAACGCCTACGCAACTGCACGAAATTGTGCATTGGCAAAGACAAGGCGGTTATGTCATCCCTGACGAAGCCTATGAAAAATGGTGTCAAAATACTGAACCAAGGCACACGATTGAGAAACTAAAAGACCGTGGCTACTCAATCCATATCAGCTATTTTACTCCGGAAACCCTTTCCAACATTCTGCAACACTACTGTCAGCTCGGCGCTTTTAGCTCATTCTCTATTTGGTGTGTTTCCAACGGTCGCGATATTGGCTTTTCGGTTCGACGATAGCTAATACAGCGTTACGACTGAGCTTCAAAAACGGGACGTCCGGTGAGCTTCGCGTCTTCATAGAAGTCGTCACGAAACGACGCGAATACGTCGCCATAGACTGTTCTCAGAATAATTTTTTGGCCCGTTTCATCCGTCTTTGAACGAGATTGTCCGGGCGGGTGTTGAACGGTATGGTGCCCCAAGGAAATGCTGGTTAAGCCTGCTTTGTTAAGTCTCGCAGCAAAGTCTACATCATTGTATCCGACGGGAAATCTTGATTCATCCAAACCTCCCAGGCTGATGTATCGCTGACGCGCTATCGCACAAAATGCAAATGAATTGCCAAACACACGCCGGGTGTATGGCATCGTTAAGCGTGCCTCATCATCTTGAACAGGAGAGTCATATCGATTGTTCAGGATGTCGCGCACCGATATCCCTGCCGCTGCCGCACCGCTCTTGGGATTACCAATTTTGACGCCAACTGTACCTATACCTGGTTGTATCGCCCAAGCCGCTAACTCGTCCACGACGTAGTCGGATGTAATCTTGCAATCATTATTCAGGAACAACAAAATTGGATGTATTGCGTGCTGTGCCCCTGCGTTCATCTGAGCGCTGTGATTAAACGAATGAGGATATGACACCCAAGTCACGCACTGGTCGCCAAATTTTGCGAGCCCCGCCCGAAGGGTCTCTAATGTCTCCGCTTGAGATTGATTATCGATCAAGATGATTTGCATATCAACATCGTTCTGCGACTCGACAAGCGACTTGATCGCCTCAAGCGTCATCTCTGGCTTATCGCGAAACGCAATCAGGACTGAAACACCAAGAACTTTGCGTATGGGCTGTAAACTAAACGGCACATCCGCTCCGTGCGGATGTAAGGCCACTTTATAGTCGGAGGTGAGATTAAACAGCGCCTTATAAGCTGGTTGATAATCACTGAACCAGTTATCCGGAATTCCATGATGCGATTGCTTGAACATAAGCAATTCAGGATGGCAGTTAAGACGAGATGCGCGAGTTCGCCTCGCCCACAACTGAAATAGGTGAAGACGGTTCACGCGCAATTCCCGTATCAGGTCTCCCGTGTAGGCTTGCACAAGACTCGAGCGGACGGCAAAAGCATTTCCGAGCAGCGGCGCATGATCGAGAGTTGGCCCCTCAGTCGCATAAGGAACGATGTTTGTATCGCACTTTTTCGCGGAGTGATGCACAGATCCAAAACTGACGATATCAGCTGTATCCGCATACAAGGAAATCATCGCACAGGCTGACGGATCGAGTGTATCGCCTTGTTCGGCGAAAACACAGAAATCCGTCGCTGCCAACAATCTACGCATATCAGCTTCAGTTTCTGCAACCGTGATATCTTCCAGGGGATAATCCGCGCCCCATTTCCTGACTTTCGTCGCTAATGCCGCGCCATCCGCATGGATGATAACTTTGATGTTCGGGAGAGATTGCGCTCTGAGGCTGTCCAATAGACGCAATAGGTCTGTTTTCGCATTCGCGGAACAGTCAACAACGATTCCTATCTTGAGCCCCCGCGAGAGCTTGGATGACTGGTATTGACCCCGCTCGATATTCAAACGCGCGATCAACCGATCGAATGGCTGTGCGATTAAACGAGATCGAAGCGGCAGCTTCTTGATAGTGGAAATGATATCGGTCGGATAATTGGACTGTGGAACGGTTTTTGGGTTAGCAACGGTCGCCTGCGCGACCTGCTTCACCTGGGAAATGGGGGAACTTACCGTTTTTTGCTTCGCACTTAAGCCGCTGCGTAATTTGTGAGCGGCTTTAAAGGCGAGTTGCCATTGATCCGCGATGGCTTTGTTGGTGCATTTGCGTTTAGCGAACTCTGAGCCGGCGGCAATCCTAGTCGAAAGCTGAGGACGACAATTGATAATATTTTCGATTCCTTGTTTCCAGTCATCAAGAAACGCGTACTCAGCGAACGGCTTATACGCAGGAATCATGTCAGCTAACACGGGTATTTTATACCAAAGAGCCGTCGCCAAACGATTGTTTGATTTGGATTTTGAAAATGCGTTTCGGCTGATGGGGATCACAACAGCGTCAGTCGATGATAAGAGATCACAAAACTTATCGTGTTCCCACTCCGCATATCGCGCCGGCAAACCGAAGCCATTTCTATATTCATCGAACGTTTGCCGGTTGTTCGATAGAACAGTGAGATAACTCCCGTTTGGGAAGTCTACGTCAGAAAGGTATCGTGAGAGGAGAGTAATATCTCTGATGCCAACGTCCGCGTTCGGCGACCCGTGCGACCCAAACCATAGTAACTTTAATGGATCGCTCGACTGCTTTCGATCCGACACGCGGACAACATCTAAATCCTCAACAGCGTCCTCAACAAGGGCGATCGGGAAGTCATCCCGCGTATTTCGCCGCACAATATCACCCAAATACGCGCTACAAACCGTTACAAGATCAACGTGCTTGAGTATTTCAAGTAAATCCGCCGCGACTTTCTTATATGCAGGGAGCTGTTTTGGATTGTAAAAGTGGTTGTCAGATAAATCGAGAATGACGGCCTTATTTTGCGACCTAAAGCGTTTCGCTAGTTCCAAAGCCTGTTTGTCATAGCGTTTGGAGATGACGAGAACGCTGTATTCAACGTCTCGGGCAGAATCATAAATTTCAACTGGGTAGCCTGAGGCCTGCAACGTCTTAAGTGGGGTGAGGCATCTAAATCTAACCGATGCAATCGCCGTGTCGGTCGACTTCGGTAACCAAGCTACTAACATTCAAATCGCCAATTTAAGAAAGGTTTAGACTCGCACGCTCTATCGCGCATTACTGCGCCATCACTTTTCATAGATGGAATGCACCTGCAAGGTAAAGGGGATCAAGGCAACCCTCCAGTACGGTTTCACAGGACCGCAATAACGGACTTTTCTGCGAACATGGCTGGACAAGGGGGTTAGAATTGTCATCAAGGTGTATCGCGTCTGAGGTGAGCGTCTTCAGAGCATTCAAGTCATTAAGCGGCACCCCTCATGCATCTGATTGCAAGCGAACCCGGCACCAATCTTTTTTCGGACTTGCGGGAAACCTTAAACCGCTGGGAACTGCTTCGCACGCTGTCAGTGCACCGCGCTTTGTCCCGATTGCGCGGCACGTTTCTCGGGCACGTGTGGCAAGCCCTAAGCTTTGCCGTCTTCACGTTTGGTGTTTCCTTATTGTGGATCGCCGTTTTTAAGATTGAGAGCCAACATTTTCTGCCTCATGTTGCCCTCGGTTTGTTCATTTTTTGGTATGTGAGTGGCGCCATCATTGAGAGTACGCGCAGCATTACGACGAATGCTGGGCTGGCGCTTCAAAACCGACTGCCCATAGCGTTTTTTCCAATGCTCGCAGTTGGAAAACACACCCTGATTGCAGCCTACGCCATACCCACGGTCGTAATCGCTATGGCGATGGACATGCCGGAATTAACGAATGCCGCTTTTCTTGCGATTCCGGGCTTGTTGCTTTGTGTTTTATTAACATCAGGCGGCAGTATTTTGGTTTCGTACATATGTGTATACATCCAAGATCTAGCGGAGTTGCTGTCCTCCGTAATGAGATTCATGTTTTTCTTAACGCCTGTCATCTGGATGGCCGAAGACCGCCTCGGACTCTCGGTCATTATGGTGGTAAATCCACTGCATCACGCAATCAATGTCGTGCGAGGTCCGATCCTCTCCGATAGCGGCATATTGTTTTCATTCTCTGTCATGATTGTGTTAAACATCCTCTGTTGGTCTGGCGCATGGTTGGCCTATCGGCGGTTCGGTCGGAAAGTTCTTTTGCGAATATGATGACACACCAAGCCTACCTCGCGACTGAAAATCTATCTTTGGATTTCCCGCGCTCACCCACTGGCGTTCGCACTCAAGAGCACGGCAAACGCAAGCCTGTGCTAGATCGAATCACGCTGAACCTGAAAGATGGTGACCGCCTTGCGGTGATGGGAAGAAACGGATCTGGTAAAAGCACCTTGCTCAGAACTCTTGCAGGAGTACTTCCGCCAACCAGCGGTAGGATTTGGAGCAACGGAACGATTGCCGCGATTTTATCAGCCTCCGCCGGCTTTGAGAAAACAGCGTCAGGCTATGACAATATCTATTTGCGAGGTTTGCTGCTGGGCATGACCAAACCGCAGATCGAAAAAACGCTACCCAGCATCATCAAGTTTGCTGATTTAGGATCAGCCCTTTACGAACCGCTTCACACATACTCCAGTGGCATGGTCATTCGATTGGCATTTGCAATTTGCACAAGCTCGCGCCCAAATATTTTGCTACTAGACGAGTGGATTGGCACTGGAGACGCCGTGTTTGTCGAACGCGCGGAAACACGTCTTGCCGGGCTGCTCGACAATGCAAGGATCATGGTTTTGACAACGCATTCGGCAGCCCTAATCAAAAGATTTTGCAATCGCGCTATTGTTTTGGAAGGTGGCCGGATTGTTTGTGATGGGTCAGTAGAGCGCGGTATTGCATTTTACAAACAACTCGTCGCAGCAACAAAACTGGCTCGGATCGAACGCCAAAAGGCTGCGGAATTAGCACTCACCGCTTAATACGCGATCTACACATAGGCGCACGCTGGTTCTCCACTCAGGAAGGTTAACCCCAAAAGCATTTTGCGCTTTGCTTGAGTTGAGCCGAGAATTCATCGGTCGCTCCGTTGGGGTCGGAAAGTCCTTTGACTCGATGCGAATCACACGCACACTTTTACCAGTGTGTTGCTGAAAATGAGCTAACGTGGCTTCGGCAAGATCAGCCCAACTCGCAATTCCGGTTCCACCGAGGTGATAGAGGCCCGCACCCGCAAACTGAGGTTCGTTTTCTAAATGAGTTGCGACTCCAAGCAGCGCGTCCGCGATATCAAGTGCCGATGTCGGCGAGCCGATTTGATCATCCACGACTGAAATTTCATCACGGCTCTCGGCGAGCCGAAGCATTGTTTTGACGAAATTCTTGCCAAAGGGGCTATATACCCAAGAGGTTCGGAAAATGTAGTGCTTAGGGTTTTTCTCAATAACTGCGAGTTCTCCAGCGAGTTTTGATGCCCCATAGATGCCCAAGGGGGCAACATCATCCGACTCAGAATAGCTCACACGTCCGGATCCATCGAACACGTAGTCCGTTGAAATATGAATGATTGGCAAGCCAAGATCTGCAGTCACAGATGCCAGCGCGGCAGGCCCACGCTCATTTACCAAGTACGCGTCTTCGGACGCCGCCTCAGCGGCATCCACAGCTGTATATGCGGCCGCGTTTATAACCAAGTCTGGGCGATGTTCAGAAAAACTGTGTGTCACAGAATCTAGGTTCGAAATGTCGAGGTCAGGCCGACCGACACAAACCACATCATGGTTCGAGTCCAGTCCAGCTTCATTCAGCGATGTTGCGACTTGACCGGAACGTCCGGCAACCAGGATCTTCATCGAACCATTCTTATTCTGCTTTGACTTCGTCTAAACCCAACCGCGTTCCGGAATAGACATTCGACCGCAATGGCTGCCACCAGCTAGGGTTATCTATATACCACTGTATGGTTTTTCGGATTCCGGTTTCGAAATTCTCTTCCGCTTTCCAACCAAGTTCAGACTGGAGCTTGGAGGAGTCAATTGCATACCGATGATCGTGCCCTGGGCGATCCGTCACAAAATGAATGAGTGATCGGCGACGTTCATCCTGAGGGTCGATTTCATCGAGAATATCGCAAATCGTGTGAACGACCTCAAGATTGCTCCGCTCGTTGTGGCCACCAACATTGTATTTCTGTCCAAGTTCACCCTTTTGAGCAATGAGCAAGAGCGCCTTTGCGTGGTCATCAACAAATAGCCAGTCGCGCACGTTTAAACCGTCTCCGTAAACCGGCAATTCTTGCCCGCTCATAGCATTCAGTACCATCAAAGGAATAAGTTTCTCAGGGAACTGGAAAGGGCCATAATTATTGGAACAATTTGAGATGATCACCGGCAATCCATAAGTACGATGCCATGCTATCGCTAAGTGATCGGAAGCGGCTTTGCTTGAAGAATAAGGTGACGACGGGTCGTAAGGCGTTTCTTCTGTGAACAGACCGTCCGCGCCGAGCGAACCGTAAACCTCATCAGTCGACACATGCAGAAAACGGAAGCCAGGTTGTTTTTCGATACTCAACTGCATCCAATATCCACGAGCAGCCTCAAGCAAAGAGTACGTACCCATTATGTTTGTCTCTAAGAAAACTTGTGCCCCTGTAATGGATCGATCAACATGGCTTTCAGCAGCAAGGTGCATAATCATGTCGGGCTGTTCAGCTGCAATTATTTCCGCCATTGCCGAATAATCACGAATATCTGCTTTGATATGCTTGTAGCGATCGCTTGATGCAATTGAGTCGAGGGAGGCAACATTTGCCGCGTAGGTGAGCACGTCTATATTCACGACAGCCATGTCGGTTCGCTCTACCAAATACCTGCAGAGCGCTGAGCCAATAAACCCAGCGCCTCCAGTTACGATTACTTTTTTCATATGAGAAATCTCGGTTAAATGCTCAACTCTGGGATCTAACTGCAGCGACTTTTGAAATCAAGAACCGTTTATAGCTTTTGCCGAATGGCCTCGGACCAATGCTCACGATCGGGCAAAATCGGCAATTCCTTTCCTTCGGTGCCGTAATACTCTAAGCGCCAAAGAAAAGCAGCGGCGTCGCTTTCTGGCTGAGTTTTGTTATGGATGAACCTATCGGATACAATTCGGAAGCTTACATGGCGTCTTATGCTGGCTTGGGCACTCCGATCCAACTGCCACGTAGCGGGCTTCGCTTACTGAAACGCCATATCTGCAGTGATTTTTATGATCTGATTGGGCTATATCCTTATTCCGTCTCTCCATCAGTCGCCAGTGTTCAATCCGAGGCAGATCAATCCTATTTGCGAGAAACCGGAGCAGTGTCCATAAGTTTTGTTTCGTCACCTTTTCTTGGTGAAAAAATTAAGGACTTGCGAGGTTGGGACGTCCTTACACCTTTCAAAGAGCATTTCGTTTTGGATCTGGCTGAAGATTGGAAACAATTCACATCGAAGAAAACGCGCTATCTTATTCGTCGAAGCAAGGAACATAACCGGATAATCACCGTACAGCCTAGCACTGAAACCGCATTAGCTTTTCATAAGCTGTATGCCCACACAGTTCGCCGACACAATATCAGCGGCGTACAGAACTTTTCCGTCGGCTCAATCCATGCTCAAATGAAAACGCCGGGTTCGTTCGTCTTACAGTCTTTTCATGAGGATACTTGCTCTGGATTTCTGATCGGTATGATCAATCAAGATCATGCAAATTATCATCTCGTCGCAATCGCGCCGGAGCATTCCAACAAGCTTACAAACTACGCCCTTTTGGACGCGGCAATAGTGTTTTGTGCCTCAAACGGCGTACGGTACTTTAATCTTGGCGGCGGCGCTGGTCTGACGTCCGATGCGTCTGATGGTTTGTATAGATTTAAACGCCGATGGTCGGATATAACGCTCAAGACGCATCTGTGTGGCAAAATTCTTAGGCCGTCGCTTTACGAGGCCTTGACGGAAGGTCACGGAGCGGCATCCCATCCCTTCTTTCCACAATATCGAAGTCCAGGAACAGACTTGGAGTGGCGCCCAGTCTATGATGTACCTCTTCAACCAAAGGGATAAACGCCCGACGTTATGTCCTTAATTTTTTTCTGAAACACCGCGTCACTTCCGCGAACACGTTTGGTCATAAACGCTTCAAAATCTACCTTATTGGCAAACACCCGCGAGCGTCGAAAATTCTCTTCATACATGTAATGCATCACAACGATTTGGCTCAACTCACCAGGATGGAGCAGTCGCGTTTCGGGTCTATTCGGATAATTGTACCGTGCCGGAAGTGAGCGCGTTTTCAAACCTAGGTCATCGCACGCCAACGCGAGCGCAACTTGCGCTGCAAAATAGGGTTCCACCAGCGTTTCAACCACAGGCGTCAGCTCTTTCTCGCGCGCTGCCAGCGCTTTGAGTGGTTCAGGTTTGCCGATCAGAAACCCATAGTTGATATAGAAAGGTGCTCGCGGGCGCTGAAATTTGTCGAACAAGGGGTATAAGTCCGGAGCTCGTCCAAATAGATATCTATGCTCAAGTGCAACGGACCGGCCAAGAACGGCATTAGAAATTCTACTCCAATCAAGCTCAGGATCCCCGCGTTTGCCATCAATCGGAAAATGGTAGTGTGCCATCACGCCGCCGATAAAATCATCGCGCAAAACTTCGGAAATGAGGTCTGAAAACCGGCCCATGAAGCAAATGTCTGCATCGCAAATGATAGCGAGGTCGGCATCTTCTCGGATGTTCGAAAATCGGTCGAAATGTTGCGCAGCGAATGTAGGATTTGGTCGTTTTTCTGCGTTGGCCCAGATGACATCGATATTCTCAAAATGCTTTTGCCAACGGACCGGGATCTCAGCCTTCTCCCATTCTCCTAGCACGGCCACTAATCGAGCTTCTGCAAAGACGCCCCCAAGGGCATCCAGGCTGATCCGCGCGAAGGCAATAGTTGAAAAGAAATGATCGTTTGCACTGCCCGGCATTAGGACGTCTATGGCGATTTTGCTTTTTAGTTTTGAGGCCCACATGATCAGCAGTGACATTCCTTATGTGCGGCGATACAGGTTCTCCAAACTGCTTAACGGAGCCGCAGAGTTTGTCGATTAGAATGTCAGCCGCGGAATTGGCCATAAATGGCGGGATTCCGGCATTCATAAAGCCTGTCCACGTGAACAAACCCTACTCGGCGACGCGCTCAGCATACGAAACATATTTCGACCGCGCGTGGCGCTCTGAGTGGTTCACCAATGATGGTCAGCTCGTCCGAGAACTCGAAGAACGTCTCGAACACTTTCTCGGCGTTAGAGAGTGTGTGTTGACCACAAATGGCACGACAGCTCTTGAGTTGACTCTGCGGGCACTGAAGCTGCAGGGAGAAGTAATCCTTCCGGCCTATACGTTTATCTCAACAGCCAATATTCTTACTTTGATGGGGTTGAAACCAATATTTTGCGATATCGATCCTGACACATTGAATTTGTGCCCCAAAGCCTGCGCAGGACTGATTACCGATCGCACCGCAGCAATCATTCCGACGCATGTTTGGGGACGTCCGTGCGCGACTAAAGAGTTGCAGACGCTTTGCAACCATTATGGTCTCAAACTCATCTTTGATTCAGCTCATGCCTTCGGTTGCAAGACCCAAGAACGCTTCATTGGTGGATTTGGGGATGCTGAAGTCTTTAGTCTGCACGCCACGAAAGTCTTACACTCATTTGAAGGTGGTTTTGTCGCCACAAACGATGTTGAACTTGCAGAGACCCTTCGCGTATCCCGAAATTTCGGATTTACCGCCCTCGATCAAATCGCGCTGCCCGGAACAAATGCAAAAATGTCCGAGTCCCATGCCGCCATGGGCCTCGCAAATCTAGATGAATTCGAGACCATTAAACGACGCGCTAAAGCGTGTTTTGAAACCTATAAAACCCATCTCAACGATATCCCAGGCATTTTGCTCAGCGCCCCTGATTCATCATTTACGCCTAATTATCACTACGTCGCAGCCAGTTTAGACAGCAGCCGATTTGGGATCTCGCGCGACCATCTTGTCACGATTTTGTCGGCAGAGGGTATTCTCGCTAGGCGATACTTTTACCCAGGCTCGCACCGACTAAAACCTTATGCTAATGTCTTCTCCCAAACGAAGCGAAATCTTCCTGTTACAGACAAGGTTTGCACAGAGTCACTGGTACTTCCCGGTGGTGCGGCTATGGATAGTCAGGATGCTCAAACTATTTGTGAGATAATAAAACTGATTTTCGAAGTTCAACCGAAACCATAGAACTCACCCGCGCAAAGTCTCAGCTCAGCACTTAAGTAAAACGCTAAATCGATACTTTGAAAAGAACAGTTCCGTCGGAATTTCAATGTCTTGGGCCGTAACCCCTCGCGCCTGGGCCGGGTACTGAATATCTTCGAACGACCACCAATGGCCAAAAATATCTTGGTTCGTCGCTTTCAAAAAAGCTCTTTGCAAACGTTTTTTGATGGTTCCAAACAAAATACGCTCACGACCTCGACGCGGAATGCAACTTAGCAAGATACGTCCATCGCTCTCTATGAAGGGAAAAATTTCGTCTAGCAGACTCATGCAAAGTGATGGCCGGAAATGCTGCAAGCTCGCATTCATAAAAATTTTTGTAAATTTGTGCCCGCGCATCGCTGCTAATGGCGACAAATCAGTTACGTCACCCACCAAATAATCTGTATTCGGCTTCCGGTGATGAGCCTCGGCGACTTGAATAAGCCCGGGTGAAAAATCAATCCCGACATATTTGTCCACACGCTCGCTCAGGACATTGGCGAACAAGCCGTTCCCGCAGCACAACTCGAGCACACGATCATTGGGCTCTAGTGCTAGTGCATCTGCGACGTGATCGACCATTAGCAAAAAATGCTCACGCGAAATTGGTTTACCCTGCTCCGTGTGTCCCACATGCGATAGAAAATCGTCATCGCTGAGCGCATTAACGCGGTCATCGTAAAACTTCTGCAGATGATTTGGTTGATTCATTTGCATTCGCTATCAGGGAATAATCCAGCGAACAACAGACCAACACCGTCCCGCTTGATAAACTGGTGCGTTATTCGTCGCCAACCACGCCATTGGCATTACTATTCGGTGGCACATCGAGATAGACCATTTTGTGATTGCTAAGGGATCTTGGACGCCATGCTAAAAGGCTCGAAATCCCGACCGTCCCGTTTGGATTGTCATGCGCTGGACGGCCGCGTGACAAAAGACAGGGCAGAATTAGTCCAATACCCTCCACGAAGCCGCGAAGCCGCGCCCGTGTACCGGGAGATTTAGCGTTTCTTACTATGATGTAGCATTGCGTCAGAACGTGGAGCAGAAGAAGAAACGGCAGGGAAACAAGAGACGCATTTTTTATTAGAACACGAAAGCCATTGCGATAGGTCTGCAAAATCGGGAACGCTTCCTGCCCAGCACTCGACACCGAACCCGCATGCTCAACAAGCGCGTTGCGAACTTGCACGCAATTATATCCTGCATTCAAAAGCCGATAGGATAAATCGACGTCTTCGAGGTAGCAAAAAAATCTGACGTCAAAGCCGCCGAATGCGCTGAAAACATCTCGTAGATAGCAGGCTGCTGCGCCAGATGGGCCGAATACAATTTTGTCTTCTCTAGGCAAATTCCGCACGCCCGCACCGTGCCCGCCCTGCCACGCCACTCCATATATCGAATATGTGTCACCGAAACTGTCAATTACCGATGGGTCTTCCATCGAAAGAATAGTAGATCCGAACACAGAGTATTGAGGATAACGAAGTGTCGCAAGATGGAGTTCCCGCAACCAATCGGTTCGCACTTTTGTGTCAGGGTTGAGCATGACGACCCAGTTCCCAACCGCAGCGTGTGCGCCCAAATTGGCGCCTCCGGCAAACCCCAAATTCGTTGACGATGATAAGACCCGAAACCGACGATCTGGCAACACTATGCTCTGCGTCGATCGTTGCGGACAATTATTGTCGACAATGATAACTTCGAACTCTGAGAAAGACTGTGCCGCGACATGATTCAGACATGTCTGAAGGTGGTCATCGTTGTTGAAAGCTACGACGACAATCGAGAAAATGGGTGGATCCAACTTCAAGCCTCTTCACGCCCCGATCCAAAAACTACGCAATCATTGAAACGGTCAAACAACATTTAGCTCGGCAATCGAATTTCGTACCTCGTCCCGAGTTTCATCACTAAACTTACGCCCTCCGATCTCGACTTGATCGTCAGGCATAAACTCGCTGATTAGTCTTTGATTTGAGATAGCGTATCGGTCCCGAAATGCTCGTGCCTCTTCAGCATCAAAAAACAGCGCCGGCGTTCCGGCTTGAAAATGAGTGCTGCGCAGCTCAGCGATCATCGGATCGCCAGTCTTTCGCCCTAATAAATACAACGATCTTATGGCAACCAGCTGCTCCATTTTTAGCGACTGATTTATTCTTTCCTGCTTGAATTCTGGCAACTGGGTTTTCGGAAAACCGCATGCATCAAGCAATAGTCGCGTGGAATCTTGGCCAGGGTAGTATGGCAAACCACGCACATTTTCCGGCCCAAACACGGAAGCCCAAGCGTTTGCCACGCTATAGTAGTTACCTTGAAACGTGCTCGCCAAATACTCTGGAAACCTTCCGACGAATCGCCCAAGCTTTAAAAGCTGATTATATTCTGATTCTGCCGCCTCATCCTGTTGACGTACAACATATAGAATCTTGAATGCGGGGTTTGGCAAAACGCTTTCGAAGTAATCTTTGATCCTTCGGGGGTTTGCGACTTCAAGCTGCTCTGATGAGACGATAATCTGGGAACTTTGCGACGATCGTAAAAGCCGACTGAACTCAAACATCGTCTCAGGAACATTCTTGGGGTGCTTCATATAGGCAGGGAAACGGTCGATATGCGCCTTCGCAAACGAATCGTGCCCTGATAAGGATTCTGCCCCAGCGGCGAACGGATAGAAAAATCCTTGAGCCTGCAAATAATCGCGCTGTATCGCACAAAATGACTGGAACGAGGTAGAACCCGTCTTGCCGCGACCGATATGTATGTAAACTACTGACATCGTCCCCGACCTAAAAAATTTCCATCGGATTAAGGCACACCAGCATCATATCTCCGGAACAAGATCAATACGCGTGGCAAGGTCTGGATGGCAAATTTTTTTGGCGCTAATTCTAAGAGTATTGGTTATCCTCGTGGATGCGCGCTCTCGTGAACATTGCGCAAGTGGCCCGCCTCGACGCCAGTGTAGACTTGCGTCGTCGAAAGGCTGGCGTGACCGAGTAAAGTTTGGATCGCGCGAAGGTCGGCGCCATGGGCCAGCAGATGCGTCGCAAAACTGTGGCGCAGGGCATGCGGCGTGGCGGTTTCAGTGAGACCCAACGCGCCGCGCATGATTTGCACCTGTTTGCGCAGGATTGGCGCTTGCAAACGCTTCCCGCGGGCACCGTAGAAGAGCGGCGTACGCAGGTTGAGCGCATAAGGGCAGAGCGCCGCATATTCGGTGATCGCCTGCTGGACAGCCGGAATGATCGGCACAATCCGAACTTTACCACCCTTGCCTTTGATTCGCAGACGCGGCGGAGCCGTTTTGATATCGCCTGCCAGATCGAGCGTCTCTGAAATCCGCAGGCCAGCGCCGTACATAAGGCTGAGGGCGGCCACGTCGCGGGCCGCAATCCAGGGTTCTTCCTGAATGATTTCAGCCTGATCGAGCATATCCTTGGCTGCCGTCTCAGATACCGGCCGCGGCAGACGCTGTCCGCGTTTCGGGCCGGTCAGAAAGGCGATTTCCGGGTTTTCCACACCGTGCGCACGATCGAGCCAGCGATAGAAACTCTTGATCGACGATAATAGCCGCGCGATCGACGCATCGGCCAGGCCATCGCGGCGGCGCTGGGCGAGGAAGGCGCGAATATCGCGGGCTTGAAGCTCAGAAAAAGCCCGCATGCCGGGCTCAGCTTCCAAGTGACCGCGCAGAAATCCGAAAAACTCGGCGAGATCGCTGCGATAGGCTTCAACAGTATTGTCGGCGAGCCGTTGCTCGCGCTGAATATAGTCCAGAAACCCGTCTAATAGTGCCATGGCGATGAGTTTCCACGAACATGCTTAATGACGGGTTTCCGCGGGCGCGGCCTCTGCTAAGGAGGGCCTATGCCCGTGGCCCGTATTCTCTTTCCAATGCCGCTGCCGGAGCCGTTCGACTATCTCATTCCCGAGGGAATGGATGTGGAACCAGGCTCGTATGTCCGCGCGCCGCTTGGGAAATATGAGCGAACCGGCGTGGTCTGGGCGGTTGAGCAGGCGGACCCAGACCGCGAGCTAAAGACGATTGAGCACCATTTCGACGTGCCGCCCATGACCCCCTCGATGCGCCGGTTTGTTGAGTTTTGCGCGCGCTACAATGTTGCGGGCCCGGGCCAGGTGCTGGCCATGGCGTTGCGGGCGCGGGGCGGCCTATCTCCGTCGCCGACGCAGACGATTTACGAGGTAACCGGTCACCGCACCAATCGGATGACGCCGGCGCGGGAGAAGGTTCTCGCGGTCGCAACTGATCTCGGCCCGAACAGCGCCGCAGAGCTGGCGCGCGCGGCGGGCGTATCAAGCTCTGTGGTCAAAGGCTTGGTCGAAGCCGGCAGCCTTGCCGCGGATATTCGTGCGACCGACCTGCCCTACCCTGCTCCCGATCCCAGTCGCTCCGGACATGCCCTGACGACTGAACAAGGCGCTGCCGCCGAGACGCTGCGAGCGGCCATGAAAAAGGGCGGCTATGCGCCGTTCTTGCTGGATGGAATTACCGGCTCAGGGAAAACCGAAGTCTACTTCGAGGCGATCGCAGAAACCCTGACAAATGACCCCACCGCGCAAGTCCTGGTCCTGCTACCCGAAATTGCATTGACCCAAGCGGTGTTTGAACGGTTTGAGGAGCGGTTCGGCGCGGGTCCTGCCCCGTGGCACTCTTCTCTAAGCGATCAGCAGCGTCGGCGCACCTGGCGGGAAGTTGCAAATGGGCGAGCGCGAATTGTCACCGGCGCGCGCTCGGCCCTGTTCCTGCCGTTCGCCAATCTGAAACTGATCATTGTCGACGAAGAGCATGATAGTAGTTTCAAGCAGGAAGACGGCGTGCGCTACCATGCGCGCGACATGTCCGTGATGCGAGCAAAGCTCGAAGAGGCAGCGGTAATTCTGGCCTCCGCCACGCCTGCTCTGGAAACGGTCGTCAACGCAGAAGGCGGTCGCTATCAACGCCTGAAGCTGTCCGCACGGCCCGGAGCAGCGCGGTTGCCGGATATGCATCTGGTCGACTTACGCTCAAACACGCCCGAGCAGGGCAACTGGCTCTCGCCCATTCTGGCGAAAGGCCTGGTGGCGACACATGCCGCTCGCGAGCAGAGCCTGCTTTTCTTGAACCGGCGCGGTTATGCCCCCCTGGTCATCTGCAAAGCCTGTGGCGAGCGCTTGAAAAGCCCGGGAACAGAAAGCTGGCTAACAGAGCATCGATATTCCAATCGCCTCGTCTGTCACCTTACGGGTTGGTCGATGCCAAAGCCCGACAAGTGTCCACTCTGCGGGGCCAAGGACTCGCTTATGGGGGT
This sequence comes from Hyphomonadaceae bacterium, assembly GCA_043513745.1. Taxonomy (GTDB): domain Bacteria; phylum Pseudomonadota; class Alphaproteobacteria; order Caulobacterales; family Hyphomonadaceae; genus Henriciella. Next base: position 1,408,287 of record CP121341.1, on the reverse strand, counting down.
CGGTCCAGGGGTCGAGAGGGTCGCCGAGGAAGTTCGAGTATTGCTGCCGGATGCCACGGTCGAGATCTTTTCCTCTGACACTGCGATGGGCGGCGAGGCAACGCGCGGTATTGTCGAGCGCATGGCAGGTGGAGAGATTGACGTATTGGTCGGGACCCAGATCGCTGCCAAGGGGCACAATTTTCCCAACCTGACCCTGGTGGGCGTCGTCGACGCCGATAGCGGCCTGCAAGGCGGCGACCTCCGTGCAGGCGAGCGAACCTATCAATTGCTCAGCCAGGTTGCTGGGCGAGCGGGTCGCGCTGAACGACCGGGCCGCGCCTTGATTCAGACCTACCAGCCAGACAACCCCGCGATGCAGGCGCTGGCGGCAGGCGATCGCGACGGATTTCTCAAGATTGAGCGCGACGTGCGCGAAGAACTGACCCTTCCACCGTTTGGGCGCATGGCCGCCCTGGTGATGTCAGCGCCGGACGCCGGTATGGCAAAGGATATTGGTCTTCTTGCAGGCAAAGCGGCTCCACATGGCGAAGGCGTGACGGTCTATGGCCCCGCGCCTGCGCCGATCAGCATCCTGCGCGGGCGACACCGCCTTCGCTTCCTCGCTACGGCTCCGCGAGACGTGGATTTGTCTGCCTACATGGCCGCCTGGGTCGGCAGCTTGAAACTGCCCAGCGCCGCCCGCGCAGCTGTAGATATCGACCCTTACTCGTTTTTGTGAGGCCAACGTGCGCGAACAAACCGCCAAATTGAGACGAGCGCGTAGGCGAGCGCGAACCCACAAATCAATACGAGTAGGACCAATATCGGTACGGCGAACAACGGTGCCATAGGACTGTGTTCATCGACGTTGTGAAGTTCTGGTGTTCCCGTGAGTACAAAAACGAAAATCGGAAACACGCTGATCATCAAAGCAACGGGGATGAAACTGATACGCCACCAACCCGAAGCGCCTCCACTCGGCGTGAAATCGACGTGCCCGCGCATTTTGCGTTGAACGCTCTTTATGGTCCCGCCAGAATTCGCACCCATACGCCGACCGCGCTTTCGGCGGCGCAAAATGTAGGCGATGGATTTACGTCTTTTGGCCTGTTTGTTCAGCTCCATATCCAATATATGGGGATGACGAAGCCGAATTTCACCGATCCTCGCAGGTGACAATAGCAATTAATTTCTCTAGGGCGAGATGATCTCTAATTGTCGGGCCTTGCAGAATGCTATTTGAACGTCTTTCTATACCAGATGTGATACTCGTCACTCCGAATCGATTTGGTGACGAACGTGGATTTTTCACTGAGACCTTTCGCGAGAACGCATTCAGTGCTGAGGGAATCACCGGCCCATTCGTGCAAGATAATCACGCCTACTCAGCTGATGCCGGCATTCTACGGGGGCTCCATTTTCAAAAACCACCGCACGCTCAAGCGAAACTCGTTCGTTGCATTCGGGGCGCTATATTGGATGTTGCAGTTGATATCCGCGATAGATCCCCAACCTATGGCCAACACGTAAGCGCGACACTAACCGCAGAAAACGGATCCCAATTATTCGTTCCAGTCGGGTTTGCACATGGTTATTTGACGCTGTCACCCAACAGTGAGGTTGAGTACAAAGTTAGCGCCTATTACGCGCCCGAGTCAGAAGGCGGACTCGCATGGAACGATCCAGAGATCGGCATTGAATGGCCGCTCATCGAAGGCGGACCATCTCTTTCGCCCAAAGATAGCGTCCTCCCTGGTCTTGCGAGGCTTGAAACACCATTTGGATGGAACGCCGAGAATTGACAGAAAGCAATACAATTCTCTGTATCGGAAAATCTGGCCAAGTGGCTCGCGCGCTGAAAGAGCGCAGCGCAGCAGCATGATGCGAATGTATTGGTCGCCCAGATCATGATGTTCTGCAATCTGCTAGTCTTTCCAACGCGTTGGATACATTCAACCCATCGGTGTTGGTAAACGCAGCTGCATACACGAATGTCGACGGTGCGGAGGAGGAACGCGATGCTGCCTTTGCGCTAAATGGTACCGCATCCGGCGTCCTAGCAAGGCACTGCGCAGCGCGGGATTTGCCGCTCATCCACATTTCAACCGATTATGTGTTCGACGGACGTGGCAAGCAGGCCTAGTGTGAAACCGATCCGACAAATCCAGTTAATGTGTACGGCGAGACGAAGTTGGCGGGTGAAGCCGCCGTTAAGACCGCGATGACCCAGTACATCATCTTGCGAACGTCGTGGGTGTACAGTCCATTCGGCACGAATTTTCTAAAAACCATGCTGAAGCTTGCCGAGGAGCGTTCGGAGCTTTCCGTCGTCGATGATCAGGTTGGAGCTCCGACCGGAGCACTTGATATCGCCGACGCGATCTCATCGATCGTTGCGAAAATTTCGACCTCGGACGATTTGTGGGGCACGTACCATTATGCGGCTAGCGGGCACGGAACCTGGGCCGATTTCGCGCAGGAGCTATTCGATATTTTTGAACGCAGTACCGGAAAAGTGACCACGCTGCATAGAATACCATCTTATCAGTACCCTACGCCCGCCGCACGTCCGGCAAATTCTCGATTGAACACAAACAAATTTTCAGCCGCTTTCGGGCACATTCCTCCCAATTGGGTGGAAGGCGTGCGAGAAATCGCTGAGCGATATCTCTCCGAATCTTAGATCTGGTCTATCGCCGCGTCAGAGCAGCTGCGATTTCAGGGCGCGCTTCAGCGTTTGCGAGGAATTGCGGTTCGACCCGCATCTGGCTCGCCTGTTCGTAGGCATAACCCCAGGATAAGACCTCCGCATCGGCATCTTTTGCGGCCATGATCGAGAAGCCGATCGGAACGCCGTGGACGTCGCCCATTGGCACCGTAATGTGAGGATAGCCTGCGATCGCGGCGAGATATCCGGCGCCCGCCCAGGACGGCCAGGTATCGCCATTGATCGGATCGACCCGCGGGCTTACTGGCCCGGAAGGTGCGACCAGCATATCGACCGCATGCTCAGCCAGCAGCTTATTTATCCCATTCTCGCGTGTGGCAGACTGGATCGCAGCAAGCGCATTCAGATAGGCCTCGTCGGTTAGCGGACCCTTGGCCTCCGACGATTCAAGCAGATCCTGATCGAACAGAGCTAATTCGATATCGGCATTGGCCTCATTGAAGGCGATCAGCTCCGCGAGGCTGCGGGTTGCGACGCTGTCTGGTGTGTCCGAAAGATAGGCGTTGAGCGTGTGCCTGAACTCATATTCGAGCACGCTTAGCGCGTCGCCCCGAAAATTCTCAGCGTCCGGATCAAACGTATCAATTTCGACCAGCTCCGCGCCCTGTGCTTCAAGCACGGCCAACGCCGCATCGAACCGCGCATGAATGTCTGCATTCGAACCCTGAGCAAAGCGCATCACGCCGACACGTTTCCCCGAGAGACTGGCTGTATCTAGTCCGGCGGCATAGTCGATGGAGGCGTCCATCCCAGCCATCGCCGTAAGCATCATCGCGGCCCCTTTTACGGTCTTGGTCATCGGACCGGCCGTATCCTGCGAGTGCGAAATTGGAATGATATATTGCTGGGGTACGACCCCAACGGACGGCTTGAAGCCAACAATACCGTTGACGTTAGACGGACAAATGACTGAGCCATTGGTTTCTGTGCCAACCGCTCCCGCGGCGAGAGAGGCCGCCGCGGCGGCGCCAGACCCAGAACTTGATCCGCAAGGATTGCGATCGAGCATGTGCGGATTTCTGACTTGCCCACCAAGCGCCGACCAACCACTCAGAGACTCGTTCGAGCGGAAGTTCGCCCACTGGCTGAGATTGGTTTTTCCGAGAATGATCGCGCCTTGCGCCCGCAAGCCCGCGACAAGCGGGCTGTCGCGCCCGGTAATGTTGTCCTTCAAGGCAAGCGCCCCAGCCGTGGTCGCAACCGGATCGAGGCTCTCGATATTATCCTTGAGCAGGATCGGAACGCCGTCCAGCGGGCCCCAACCTTTGCCGAGCATACGGCGCTCGTCGCTGTCTCTGGCATCATCGAGGGCTGTTGGATTGAGGGCGAGCACCGATTGCAAAGTCGGGCCATTCTGATCGATCTGTTCGATCCGCGTCTGGTAAGCGAGGACCAGATCCACTGACCGTACCTGTCCGGATTGCAAGCCAGCGGCGATTTCCGGTAGCGACTTCGCGATCCAGCCCTCGGGCTGAAGATTGGTTTCGGCTTCAGTCATTTCGGTTGCCGGTTCCGGCACACCCGCCACCGAACTGCAGGCCATGCAGATGACCCCAAGTGCGGCGCTTGCCAGTAAATGTTTCATCGATCATCTCCCTAGACCCTGTTTGCCCAATCCAGAGCATCTTCTAACCGATCATCCCCCCAGAACAATTCGCCGTCCACGATAAAACTTGGCGCGCCGTAAATTCCTCGTGATTGCGCTTCGTCAACGTGCTCACGCAGAGTGTTCTTTTGCGTATGGCTATGGGCCATGTGCACGTATATCTGCACCAATCCGCCAGCTGATTCTATACAATCAAAGATATCGCGTCCGTCGACAAAGGCGGCGCGGAAAACATAGCGACAGAATTCCCGCCCCCAATCCTCATGCAGACAGGCAATGGCCGCACGGGCAGCCAGTACACTGTTTTGCGGGAACAGCTTCTCGGCGGAGCGATCGAATGGGATGGCGTACTTTTCCGCGCGGCGCTCCAAGTCGCGCCACATATTCTCGCCTTTCTCCGGATAGATCGCGAAGGGCGACGTATCCCAGCCCTGGGCCTTGAAAATCGGGCCGAGCAAAAAGGGCTTCCAAATCACGTCGACACCGCGCGCCTCAGCTTCCGCGTCGATCCGCATGGCGGACAGATAGGAATAGGTGGAGGCGAACTCGAACCAGAAAGTGACAGGACGCGGCATTGTGAGACCTCATTCATATGCACCCCGTCTTGCTAAGCCAGCTAAGCTCCGTCGGCTATTCACCGAGTTGACAAAACCCGAATAGAGTCGAAATGTTAGCGCTATCATTTCTGCCAGTCTTTCAGGGATACACCAGCCATGGAGTTTACCGCACGAGACCGCTTGCGCTTGCTCGCCGCGCTTGGGGCGATGCCGCTCAGTGCTTGTGCTGGCGGCGGTGGTGGCAGCAGCCCGGCGCCGCCTGCATCACCACCGGCGCCTCCGGTCTCGCTGCCACCACCGCCGCCAAGTTCGACGGCCACCCTGAAGCAAGTATTCGCAACCGAGTTTGATATTGGAGCCGCGGTTCAGATCGCGCAGGTAACGGGCGGCACCGTTGATCAGAGCCTCGCCGAAACGCATTTTTCCTCCTTCACTTCCGAATTCGAAATGAAGGCGGACATCATCGCGCCCATTCAAGGGACGTATAATTTCGATCCAGCCGACGGTTTGCTAGCCTTTGCCCAGGCGAACGGCGCCAAGGTGCGCGGTCATGCACTGCTCTGGTATCGCACGACGCCGGGCTATTTTACTGTCGGTACGGCTAGCGATGTCCGCGACAAGCTGGAGACTTACATCGCGGAGGTCGCTGGACGCTATGCTGGCGACATTTATGCTTGGGACGTCGTCAATGAAGTCGTTTCTGACAGCGGCACCGACACCTATCGTCAGGATGACTGGTTTCAGGCTGTTGGTAAGGACTATATCGACTGGGCGTTCACCGCAGCGCGCGCAGCTGACCCGGCCGCAAAGCTCTTCATCAATGATTACAGCACCGAGTTCGCCGGCAAACGCGGACGGTTGATCACTGTCATACGCGATTTACTCGATCGCGGCGTTCCGCTGGACGGGGTCGGGCACCAGTTTCATCTCAGCCGCGGCATTGATCCCGATCAGGTGCTCGCGGCGATCGACGAGATTGATGCCCTCGGCGCCGCGCTGGAGCAGCATGTCACCGAGCTCGATATTTCCGTCTATAATGATCCACCCGAATGCTTTGAGTCCGGGGTGAATTGCCAGACCGGCTATGGCACGGCGTCCAGCGATGTGCCGGACCGGGTCTATCAGGAACAAGCGCAGCTCTATCGCGACCTGTTTGAAGGGTTCAAAGCCCGCGATAGCGTGACCTCAGTCAGCCTATGGGGTATCCGGGATTCGCAATCCTGGTTGAACAATTTCCCGGTCAGTCGGTCGAACTATCCGCTTCTGTTTGATCCGGACGGCGACCCCAAAACGGCCTTTTTAGCGATCACCGATCCGGATTATGTCATCTAACGATTGAACTTCTTGAACTTGACCCGTTTTGGCTCCACCGCGTCGGGACCGAGGCGGCGTTTCTTGTCTTCGAGATAGGAGCTGAAATCACCTTCAAACCACTCGACATGGCTATCCCCCTCGAAGGCGAGGATATGGGTCGCCATCCGGTCGAGGAACCAGCGATCGTGCGAGATCACCACAGCGCAACCCGGGAAGCTTTCAAGACCTTCTTCGAGCGCTTGCAGCGTTTCAACATCGAGATCGTTGGTCGGTTCGTCGAGCAGCAGCAGGTTGCCGCCTTCGCGCAGCATCTTGGCCAGGTGCACACGGTTACGCTCCCCGCCCGAGAGTTTGCCGACCGGCTTTTGCTGATCTGTCTTCTTGAAGTTGAAGGCGCTGACATAGGCGCGCGAGTTCATCTCGACATTGCCGAGCTTGATCACATCAAGTCCGTCAGAGATTTCTTCCCAGACATTTTTCTTGTCGTCGAGCTTGTCGCGGCTCTGGTCGACATAACCGAGCTTGATCGTGTCGCCGAGTTCCAGCGTCCCGGCATCGGGTTGTTCCTGGTCCAGGATCATTTTGAACAAGGTCGATTTACCCGCGCCGTTCGGGCCGATGACGCCGACAATACCGCCCGGAGGCAGCTTGAAGTCGAGGTCTTCGATCAACAGATTATTGCCGAAGCCTTTGCGCAGCTTTTCGGCCTCCAGCACTTTGTTGCCGAGACGTGGACCAGGCGGGATGCGGATCGTCGCATTCGAAACGGTTTCGCGCTCGGCCTTGCTGGCCATTTCCTCATAGGACTGGATCCGGGCTTTCGATTTCGCCTGACGCGCCTTGGGGCTGGCGCGCACCCATTCGAGTTCCTTGGCGAGGGCACGCTGGCGGCCTTTGTCTTCTCGGGCTTCCTGCTCCATTCGTTTGGCTTTTTGCTCAAGCCATGCCGAATAATTGCCTTCATAAGGAATACCGCGGCCCCGATCGAGTTCGAGGATCCAGCTGGTAATATCGTCTAGGAAGTAACGATCGTGGGTGACGAGGATCACGCAGCCTTTGAAATTGATCAGATAGTTCTGAAGCCAGGCCACTGTCTCGGCATCAAGATGGTTGGTCGGCTCATCCATGAGGATCATGTCCGGACGGGAGAGCAACAGACGGCAAATCGCGACTCGGCGGATCTCCCCGCCCGAAAGAGCTTTCACGTCGGCCGTATCTGGCGGGCAGCGTAGCGCTTCCATCGCCATTTCAATCTTGGAATCTATGTCCCAGGCATCAGCAGCATCGACTTGCTCTTGCAGCGCCGTCATCTCTTCCATCAGTTCGTCCGTATAGTCCTCGGCGAGCTTCATCGAAACCGCATTGAACTGATCGAGCAGCTGCTTTTCAGGACATTCAGCGGCTACATTTTCGAACACGGTCAGATCGGGATTGAGGTGCGGCTCTTGAGGCAGGAAGCCGACTTTTATGCCATCGGCAGCCCATGCTTCGCCATTATACTCGGTCTCGATACCGGCCATGATTTTCAGGAGCGTTGATTTACCCGCACCATTGACGCCGACCACGCCAATTTTCGCATCCGGCAGGAAGGACAGATGGATGTTCTCAAAAACCTGCTTGCCACCAGGGTAGGTCTTCGAGACGCCCTGCATGTGATAAACATATTGCGGTCCGGCCATGCGGTCAGCTCCTTGCCAAATCTGGTCAAAATGATTGGCGGTAACTGGCGCGGCTGGCCCGGAAAATCAAGCGCTTGCGATCATTCGACTGGCTGGAACTCAATTCCGTCGGTTTTGGCTGCTGCCATCAGCCACTCCCGGTCGTGGGCTGGCAAGACAATCAGCTCCGGGTTGTCAGCCATCATATCGTGCAGCGCGCGGACTTGTTGTTTGATCGCGGAGCGGTCTTCATAGTTTGGCCTGAACACCATGTACTGGGTGAGCACGGGCCGGGTCTTCAGCGCTTCGATGGCGCCCATATTCCAGACTATGTCACCGATGAGCAGGATCTCTTCGCCGCTCTGAAGCGTGATGAACACCATCTGGCTGCCCGGCGTGTGACCCGCCGCAGGAACAATGACGACCCCAGGCGCGATTGTTTCGACGCGACCCGACAAGCCTGATTGTAGCGAGGTCAGTGCCGGCGCCAGCTCACCGTCCGCAAAGAGCGGGAGCGCTTCGATTTGCGGGGCGTTGAGCACCAGGTTTGGCGCGAGCGCCTCGGCATCCGGATGCCGGGAAATGGCCATGACATGATCGAGATGCTCATGCGTCATCAGGACTTGTTCAGCTTCAGTCATCGCCGTCGTCAGCTCAGTATATGCCGCGTCGCTAAAACGCCACTCCGTCTCAGAGAGCGCCATGCCCTCTGCCGTCGGACGGTCCACAGCGCCGCCAATGATGATCTGGCGATCAGGGTAATTGATCGCCACAGCATTGTAACTCATCGCCACGGGCGCGCCGAAGCGGCCTGCTTGTGCGGCAAAGGGCGGCGCAGTGTCACGGCCGACTTCCAAAATCCGAATGGAGGTTGGCAACTGATCCGCAGGCGCGCTTGCCTTGGATTGCCAGTCTGCAAGGTCGAAAACTCCGGGCGCAGATTTGACGGCGGATGAGCCGCTCAGCATCAGCCACCAGAATAAACCGCCGAGGATGAGCACCAAGATCCCGACTATGCGCACTGTCCATTTTACCATGTATGCCTCCGTGGCGGTGGGTTTACTCTGTTTTGATCGCGTTCAAATTATTTTTTGTTCAACATCACGAAGAGATTTTGCCGGGAAGTCTGCAGAGATTCAGAGCATTCTGGAAGGCCTGCTCGGCACGGAGACCGACATCTAGCCGCCCGCCTCAAAGGGCTGACAAGTCTGCCAGAGCGCGCTAGCCAGTGCCATGATCAGATCTTTAATCTTGCCTGCTGCGGCAATACTCACAGGTGCGTGCGCGGCGCCCTTGGCTCAAACTCTGCCCACTGAGACGAATATGATGGTCGACCAGAAACCCCTGACAATTGAACGCCTATTTGCGAGCCCGAGCCTGTCCGGTCCGGCACCCACCGGCGTGAAGTATAGCCCGGATGGCAAACGTGTGACCTTCCTCAAGGCGCGAGAAGAGGAAGGCAATCGCTTCGATCTCTGGCAATTTGACGTGGCCACCGGCGAGCAAAGCCTGCTCGTGGATTCCAAATTACTGGAACCCGAAGAGGTCGAGCTCTCGGAAGAAGAAAAAGCCCTGCGCGAACGCAAACGCATTGCCGGACGCAAAGGGATTGTCAGCTATGACTGGGGCACGGCAGATACGATCCTGGTGCCTCTGGGCGGCGATTTGCATTTGATCAAACTCACCGATGAGGGCGTGCAGCCTAGTCAACTCACAGACACCGATGCATTCGAATATGACGCGAAAGTCTCTCCGGGTGGCACCTATGTCAGCTTCATCCGCGACGGCGCAGTCTATGCGATCGATTTGGCCCGCGGCGACGAAACCCGCCTGACCCCGGAAGCTGAACCGGACAAGGCCATCGCCTATGGCGTCGCCGAATTCGTCGCGCAGGAAGAGATGGACCGTTATACCGGGTATTGGTGGAGCCCGGATGATCGCTACCTTGCATACACCAAAGTCGATGAAAGCACGGTCGATATCATCCCGCGCTTCGACATTGCCGCAGAGGACGTGACGGTCATCAATCAGCGCTATCCTCGCGCTGGGCGACCCAACGCTATTGTCGATCTGTTCGTGCGAGATCTGGAGACCGGAGAAGTAACCGAAATCGCCTGGCGCCGCGACGATTGGGGGCCCGCGACGGATCAATATCTGGCGCGCGTCAACTGGGTTGGAGATCAAATCGATATTCAGGCGATCAATCGCGAGCAGACGCTGATCCGCTATCTGAAAGGGCAAGCCCCGTCCTGGACGCTGGATCCGCATATGGCGGAACGACAGAGCGCCTGGGTCAACCTGACCAATGACTTTCTCGTGACACAGGACATGGTGCTCACGTCGGACGAGGAGAGTGGTTTCCGTCATATCGCCGCCCGTTCGAAGGATGGAAAAACTGGATTTCGGGTAACCGATGGTGATTGGTCCGTGGATCAGATCGTTGGTGTGGATCAGGCGAATAATCAGGTCTTCTTCACCGGCTACATGGACACACCCCTCGAGCGACACCTCTATCAGCGGGTCCTCGCGCCAACCGAGATCGATAGCTGTCCCGAGTGCGCCAATCTTCGCCTGATAGATGGACCGCCGCCTGAACGGATCACCGAGCCCGGAACATCCTGGGCCATTACGATGGCGCCTGATGGGCAGTCTTTCGTCGGCACCAGTTCAAGCCCGGACCAGCCGCCACAGACTGGCCTCTATCGTTCGGACGGTTCGCTGATCACCTGGATCGAAGAAAACCGGCTCGACGACACTCACCCCTATGAGCCGTACCTCGAAAATCACACGGTCCCGGAATACGGCACTTTGACCGCAGAAGACGGTCAGACGCTCTATTATTCCATCCAGCTGCCGCCTGACTTTGACGCTAGCCAGGCCTATCCCGCGCTGGTCGAGATTTATGGTGGCCCGCATGTCCAGACGGTCAATCGCAACTGGGAGCGGATGTCAGACCAGTTCTATTCCCGAGAAGGTTATGTCGTGTTCCGCATCGACAATCGCGGCATGGCCAATCGCGGCAAAAGATTCGAGGACGTGATCTATCGCCAAATGGGCATGCCGGAGGTTCGCGACGTCCTGGTCGGGGTCGACTGGCTGAAATCTCAACCCTTTGTCGATGGCAACCGTGTGGGCATTCAGGGCTGGTCCTATGGCGGGTATATGACGCTGATGACCATCCTGCAGGCGCCGGAGGGCACGTTCGCTGCCGCCGTGTCCGGCGCGCCCGTCACCGACTGGGCGCTCTATGACACGTTCTACACGGAACGCTATATGGATACGCCGCAGGACAATGCCGAGGGGTATGAAAAATCCTCAGTCTTCTACCATCTCGACAAGCTCGAAACGGACCTGCCCAACCTGATGCTCATTCACGGTATGGCGGATGACAATGTCACGTTCGACAACACGACCCGACTGATGGCGGAACTGCAAGAACGTGGCATCCTGTTTGAACTGATGACTTATCCGGGTCAGCGCCACGGCATTCGCGGCGAAGCGCTGGGAACGCATCTGATGAAGACACGGATGAGCTTCCTGGATCGGTATTTGAAATGAAGGGGCGCGCGATCCTCCTCGCTTTGGTGCTAGGACTAAGCGCCTGCGCCAATGAAGACTTCACTTCATCGGACGCTGACAATCCCGTGGCGCCCCAAGCCTCCGAAGTCGACAAAACCGTGGACACCTTGATTTCGGCCTGCCTGGAGAAGGGTCTCTCTGAAGAAAGCTGCACCTGTTCCGCAAAGACGTCTGCCCGGATTCTCGGAGAGAAAGACTTCCTGACACACTCACAGCTTCAACTGAACAGTGACCAACCCGGCGTCGACAAGTTTTTGCGGCGCAAATATGCGGAGGACCAAGATACAATGTACAAGCTTGGAGAGGCGCTAGCAGAGTGTCCGGGATCATTGGTTCCGACAAGGTTCGAAAATTGATCAAACCCTGGAAAATCCTTGAAAGCAAGCAGACCTTTCGCGATCAGTATCTTGGCGTGCGCACGGATCGTTGTGTGCGAGAAGACGGGCATATTGTTCCGACCTATCATGTGATTGAACAGACGCCATGGGTGACGGTTTTCCCACTCACGGATGAAGGCAAGATCGTTCTCATTCGCGAGTATCGCCATGCTGCGCAGAAAATCCTGACCGCGGTCCCGGGCGGTGTGTCTGATCCTGGCGAAAGCGATTGGGAAGCGGTGGGTCGGCGGGAACTTGCCGAAGAGACTGGGTATGAGGCTCGCGAAATGCACCTCATCGGCACCTGCTACCCTAACCCCGCCGTTCAGGACAATGAGCTTCATTACTATCTCGCGCTTGGGTGCTCGCCGACGGCTGGACAATCGCTGGACCCAAATGAAGAGATTGACGTCTTCGAAGTCCCTTACGAAGAGTTCCTTGCCTATGAGCAGCTGGACGTGCAACACGCCCTGCATGCGGCGGGTCTGTTCTATCTGGAACGCTACTTCCTAAAACATCCGGGGCTCCGCCCTGCCGCGTCGTGAGGCTTGAAAATTCCTCGCCGCGCGGGACTATTGGCACACAATGCTGAGGAGCCGACCATGCCCGCCTTTCAACCGACCGCAGACCAGTTCCGCGCCTTTCGCGATGATCCGCATGACGGACCTGTGAGCCAGGTCAATTTGCTGAAATTCAAGGTCAAAGCTGAATATGCGGAGGGTGATCCGGAATATGGCGAGGACTGCTCGGGCGAGACTGCCTATATCCGCTATTCGGAAGCTTTCACGAAAGCTGCGACAGCAGTTGGTGGCACGACCAGCTTGCTCGCCATAACAGAGCGCTACTTCATTGGCGGCGGCAACTGGGACGGCGTCCTGGTCAATTCATTCCCATCTCGCCAGGCCTTTATCGCCACGCTCAACCATCCGGACTATAAGCCCATGTCGCGACATCGTGATGCTGGGCTCCTGTGTCAGGAATTGATCGTCACACGCCCTTTGTGGTTACACGGTGAAGCACAAGAGAGTTAGACTCGAAAGACCTCCCGCATGAAACGCCTTCTGATTATTGTCGCCGCCCTCGCTGCGTTGGCAGCTGCAGCTTATTACGGCCTGATCTGGATGATCACCCAGCCCGCCCCGCCGCTCAAAGCTGGGCCGGTGATTGAACTGTCGCAAGGCCAGATTCAGACTGGCCTGGATCGCGACAATCCGGAGGTATTGCAAATCAACGGCATTCCGTTTGCGGCCCCACCTGTTGGTGAGCTGCGCTGGCGCGCGCCGCAACCTGCTTCGTCCTGGGACGGTGTCCGGGATGGCACCGAGTTTGGCGCAGAGTGCATGCAACTGCGATCCGGCAGCGGCGAGTTTCTCAGCGATTTGCTGAACGGGCTCGGCCTCAACGCAGTTCAGCGCCATCTCGCCACAGTGGTTCTCGAGAACGCAGCGCCGCCAGCGGAGAGCGAGGATTGCCTGTTCCTGAATGTACGCAGCGCCAATGTAGGCAGCACCGATCTACAGCCGGTTATGGTCTGGATCCATGGCGGCAGCCACCAGTCCGGCGCCGGATCTCAAGATCCGTATCAGGCCAATCAATTGGTGGAAAACGGCGTGGTCCTGGTCACGATCAACTACCGGCTCGGAGTGTTTGGCTATATCGCGCACCCGGCGCTTAGCGCCGACGATCCGCGCGGGGTTTCAGGCAATTATGGATTGCTCGATCAGGTCGCGGCGCTGGCCTGGATCCGAGACAATATAGAGGCCTTTGGCGGTGATCCCAGCAATGTCACGATCTTTGGCGAGAGCGCTGGCGCGCAATCGGTCACCGAAATCATGGCAACGCCATTGAGCGAAGGCCTGTTCCACAAGGCCATCCTGCAAAGCGGAGCGTCGACCTATAATGCCAACGGACTGGAGACGGCCATCGACGGCCGCCTGACCATGCATGAGGCTGGGCTCGACTTCTTTGATGGCCTGGCCGACGCCGACGCGTCCGCCGCTGAATTGCGCGCCATACCGGCGGCTGACATCATCGCGCACATTCCCAACAAGATGCACCTGGGCGGCTACGCTCTGCCGACTGTCGACGGCGTCGTGATCCCGAAATTGATTGGTCAGGCGATTGGTGATGGCAGCATCCACAATGTGCCGATCCTTGCTGGCTATAATGCCGACGAGGCCACGCTGTTCTATCCCAGCATCCAAAAGCCCACCGTCCTAGTGCCCGAGTTTCCTGACGCGCTGGAGGATCGGCTTACACTCTTGAACGAGATCTACGGCGAAGCCGACGCCGCCGCGCTTGTCTCACTGTATGGTCTGGATGATCCGGAAACGTATCAGATAGCAGAAACCGACATGCTCGGTGACGATCTGTTTGGCGTTCATATGCGCCACCTTGCAGCGAACAACACGGCGCAAGGCGAACCCTCCTACCTTTATCACTTCACACGCATTCCACCGTCAAAGTCTCAGACAATTGGGGCGTTCCACGCGGCTGAAATCTTCTTCGTCTTCGACTCGCACAGCCCGCTTTCTGGTCTCTCGAAAGAGGATGAAGCCCTCACCGAAGCGATGGGATTGTACTGGACAAACTTTGCCAAGACCGGGAATCCGAACGACGTGGGCCTACAGGCGTGGCCGACATATAATGCAGCAACCGATCTGTGGATGACATTCAATCCGTCGATCGAGGTCAAGCCGACCGTTCGCTCTGAAAAACTCGACATCATGGAGCGTGCCCTGGTGCGACGCGTGGCAGAAGCGGTCCCGCAGATTACGCCGCCCGCCGAAGAGGTGCTGGCCGCCTCAGGCGGTCAGGAGAGTGCTACAGATAGCCTCGAGCCCTAACCGGTCGACTTCATCGAACGCATCGGCCTGCTCGCTGTCGACATCGAGGATGGCAGCGAGCGCGCCGCTGGCGTCAAAGACCGGGACGACAATCTCAGAATTGGTACGACTGTCGCACGCGATATGGCCCGGAAAAGCGTGGACATCCGGCACGATAATACTCGATTTCTGCTCCGCACACGCGCCGCACACGCCTTTGCCAATCGGGATCCGCAAGCATCCCAGCGTTCCTTGATAGGGACCGACAACGAGCTCGTTCGGCTTTAACGGGTCCACCACGTAGAACCCCGTCCAGAAGAACCGCGGTGAAAACGCCTGAGACAGCAGACACGCGGCGCTCGCATACCGGGCCGGAACATAAGTCTCGCCCGCCACGACGGCGTCAATTTCTAACTTGAGATCGCGATATTGCCCCGCTCGGTCCATCCCGGTGCCTTTCTTTCGACAAGCGCTGCATATCGGATACGAATGCCGAATGCACAAGATAGGAATGGACGAGAGTCAAACGCTCTGAAATAGTCTTGGTGGGAACGGAGGGATTTGCGTGATCCGCAGTACAGTGCTCAAAAGCATAGCCATACTGTTGCTGGCCTCTGTGCTTTTGGTCTTCGATGCCAGGGCACAACAATCCCATTCAGAAGCCGCGCCTACTCTCGATCTCGAAGACTTCGATCCCGACATCATTCGTGTCGATGAGGCTCGCCTTCAGCGCGCTATGGACGCCTACACTGCAGACGAGACGCTGCAACTCGAGCGCCCGGAATGGGAGCCCGAGGTGCAAGCCTTCGAACCCCGAAACAATCGTTCCGGTCCCAATCCCATTGCGCAGGCGATTGCGGCATTCTTCAACGCGATAGGATCCGTGCTGGGCTATATTCTATTCATCGTAATCGTGCTCGCCATTCTGGCTGGATTGTACATGGTGTTCGGCGAATCCATCTCACTGCGCGGGCGGCAAAAAGAGAAAAAAGCGGAAGCCGACATTTCGATCATTCCAGACCTTCGTCCGGAGGAAGCGCGCGCCCATGCCTTGCTGGATGACGCAGATCGCCTGGCTGCGGAGGGTAAGTTTGCAGAAGCCGTCCATCTTCTCCTGTTCCGGTCCATTGATGACATTCAGGAGAAGCACTCCGGCATCATTGCGCGCTCTCTTACTGCGCGCGAAATCGGGGCGCTCGGCATCCTGCCTGATCCGATCCGCAACGCTCTGTCGCCGATAATTCGTATCGTTGAACGCAGCTTCTTTGGAGGTCGAGAGGTCGACGCGAACGGCTGGCAGGAAGCGCGCGCCTCTTATGAGACCTTCGCTTTCGGGGAGGCCTGGGCATGAGCGAGCGCCTGCCGCAAGACAGCAACCCGTTCTCGGCCTTCGTATCGGCGATCATGATTGGCGTCGGGCTGCTCGCTTTCATCGCGATCTTTGCCCTGCTGGCCTGGTCGCCCGATCTGACAAGCAAGAATCGGGCGGGCCAGCACCCTTATTCTTCTTCCGCGCTCGGATATGGCGGTCTGATCAAATTGCTCGAAGCCGATGGTCAGACCGTGACAGTCTCACGCCTCGCCAGTTCGCTTGATTACTCCGATGGTCTATTGGTTCTCACATTACCTCGGTTTGGCATGAACCGCGCGCCGGACTTCGATCTTGAGGGCGTATCGGAACCGGCATTGTATGTGCTGCCAAAATGGTCGGGCTTTGCGGACCGCGAAAAACCGAACTGGCAAAAAGATACCGATCTAATGGATCGCGGCAGTGTGGCGGCGATTGCACGGGACTTCGACTCCGACATCAAAGTCTGGCGCCTTCGAAATCCAGGCCGTATCCGGACGCCATTCGGGTCTCAATCTCCAAAGTTCGAGCATCAGATGCAGGTTCTGGAATCTGACAGTCTGGAGACCATCATCGAAACTCCCGGTGGGACGCTGCTCGCCAAAGTGCCAGGCCGAGACGTTTACATTTTAAGCGACCCCGACCTCGTCAACACGTTCGGACTGGCGCGGCCTGATAATGCGCGAATGGCGCTAGGCCTTGTGGATTGGCTTAAATACTATCCCGGTCAGCCAGTGACGTTCGACGCGACGATCCATGGGTTTGAGCGCTCAGAAAGCCTGCTCCGCGCCATTTTCGATGTGCCGTTCCTTGGGGCCACAATGATCGCGCTGATGACCATGCTGCTCGTCACCTGGGGAGCGTTCATCCGATTTGGACCACCAACCCGCGAAGATCGCATATTCGCCTTCGGTAAAAAAGCGCTGGCGGAAAGTTCTGCTGGTCTGATTTCAATGGCTCGTCGGGAAAGCCAAATGGCGCCTGGCTACGCGCAGACGGTCGAGCGCAATCTGAAGAAACGCCTCGGCCTGCCCGCCCACACATCACCGGAAGCGTTCGCGCAGACCGCCGACCGAATTGCCGAACAAAAAGACCTGTCCAGCACCTGGACCGAGCAGCAAGCAAAGCTCACGTCCCCAGCTGCCGGACGCAATGATTTAAGAGACAAAGCCCTCGCCGTGTGGCGTTGGCGCAAGGAGATGAGTGATGGAAATTAGCGCGATCAAACAACTCGCTGACCAGATCAGGGGGGAAGTTGGAAAAGCGGTGATCGGCCAGGATCAGACCGTCGATCTGATGTTGACCGCCCTGTTTTCAGGCGGGCACATTCTGCTTGAAGGCCCGCCCGGGACGGCGAAAACTCTTCTGACCCAATGCTTCGCCGCCGCCATCAAGCTGGACTTTGGGCGCATCCAGTTCACCCCGGACCTGATGCCAGGCGATGTGCTGGGCACCAACCTGTTTAACTTCTCCACCAGTGCGTTCACGCTGACAAAGGGCCCGATCTTTACAGACATTCTGCTGGCCGACGAGATCAACCGCACCCCGCCAAAGACGCAAGCGGGCTGCTCGAAGCGATGCAGGAACGCAAAGTCACAATCGATGGTGAAACTCATTCACTCAACGATCGGTTCACCGTCCTCGCGACGCAGAACCCCATCGAGCAGGAAGGCACCTACCCACTACCCGAAGCGCAGCTGGACCGGTTCCTGTTCAACATCCTTCTGGGCCTACCGGTCTTGTTGCTGATTGCTGTGGCAGCGCCCGGCCTGTGGGTCATATCAGGTGGCTGGATCGCCATCATTTTTGGCGCGATGTTGGTCGATATTGCGCTCGCCCCGCGCCGTGGTGCACTTACCGTCGATGTGGACGCGCCGCCGGTCCTCTACATGAATGGCGAGGACATCGTATCCATCACCGTGACAGCCGCACATGGCCCACTCCCCACGCGGATAAATGCTTTGCTGGAGACCAATGAACACATCGAAGCACCGAACGCCGCGATCCTGAAAGGCTGGAAAGATCGCAGCCACACGCTCACCCGGACGCTGCGCCCTGTGCGACGTGGGAACGGCGAATTGCTCCGGCTGTGGCTCGACTGGACCGGACCACTCGGCCTCGCAAGAGTGAAGCGGGTCGAGGATCTGGCGCTTGAGATCCCGGTCACGCCGAACACACGCTGGGTCCAGGAAGAGGCGGTGCGGCTCTACACCCGGGACGCCGATTTTGGCATCAAGATGCAGCTCGACCGCGGCGATGGTTCGGAATTCGATGCGCTGCGTGAGTTTTCAACGGGAATGGACCGCCGCGCAATCGATTGGAAAAGCTCGGCGCGGCATCGTCAACTACTCGCCAAAGAATTCCGCACCGAGCGAAACCACAATATCGTCTTCGCTTTCGACACTGGGCGACTGATGTGCGAGCCGCTTGGCGGCGTCCCAAAAATCGATCGCGCCATCAACGCCGCGCTTCTCCTGGCCTATGTCTCACTCCGATCCGGCGACAAGACGGCCCTGTTCGGCTTTGACGCAAGACCGACCGTGACCAGTAACGTCTTAAGCGGTGTCGGCGCCTTTCCGCATATGCAGCAACTTGCAGCCAAGCTGGATTATTCGGTCGAGGAAGCCAATTACACGCTGGCGCTGACATCGCTCGCCTCGCGGCTCGAACGGCGCAGTCTGATTGTGCTGTTTACAGACTTTGTCGATACGATTTCAGCCGAGCTGATGTTGGAAAATGTCAAACGGCTCATGGATCGTCATCTCATTATCTTCGCCTGTTTCGAAGACGAACAGCTGGCAGATATGATCGAGGCTGAACCGAAGACCGCAGATCTCGTGTCGCGCGCGGTGATCGCAGATGGCTTGCTGAAAGAGCGAGAGCTGGTGCTGCGCAAACTTGAACATCTCGGTGTGCAGGTCGTGGAAACCCGCCCTGAACGATTTAGCGCCGATCTGGTGTCGCGCTATCTCGATATTAAGCGGAGGGAGATGCTGTGAGCGATCGCGTGATGAAATCCTATCGATTCCGCGAAGAGCGCGAGACCGATTGGAAGCAGTTGGAACAAATCATCCAGCGCGCTGAATCGCGCGGGGTAGGGGGCCTGTCTGACCAGGATATGGAGCAATTGCCGGGCCTGTATCGACAAGCGGTGTCCTCACTCTCTGTGGCCCGGTCGATCTCATTGGATCAGAACGTCGTCGCCTATCTCGAGACCTTGTGCGCGCGCGCCTATTTCTTTGTCTACGGTACTCGCTCACGCATGAGCGAGCGGATCGCGCAGTTCTTTGCGCGCGACTGGGCCGCCGCGGTCAGCGCGGCGAAAGGCCCGACCCTACTCGCCTTCCTGTGCCTGTTCGGCGGAGCGCTGCTCGCTTTCTTCCTGACGCTGAATGACAATGAGTGGTACTGGACGTTTCATGGGGGTTGGGATTCTCGCAATCCGAACGCCACCTACGACGAGTTGCGTGCAACGCTTTACGAGACCGACAGGAACATTGTCGATATGCTCGGCGCGTTCGCTGCGCAGCTCTTTTCTCACAATAGTGGCATTGCGATATTTGCCTTTGCGCTGGGGTTCGCGTTTGGCATCCCAACCGCCGTTCTTCTGATCTATAACGGGGTTTACCTTGGCAGTTTTTACGCCGTGTTTTGGCAAAAAGGGCTCGCTTATGAGCTGACCGGCTGGTTGTTCATCCATGGCGTGACAGAACTGTTCGCCATCATCCTCGCGGGCGCTGCGGGCTTCATGATTGGCGGAGCGGTCGCGTTTCCCGGACGCAAGCCGCGTATGCAATCGATGCGCGAGGCAGGCGAAAAGGCTGCGATGGTGATTATCGGCGCCGTGGTGATGCTGTTTCTCGCCGCCTTGCTGGAAGGGTTTGGGCGACAACTCATCAATAGTGACACGGTGCGTTACACGATCGCCGGATCGAGCCTGGTTCTATGGCTCTCCTATTTCTACCTGCCGCGCAGACGCACCGGGGATCGACGTGACTGACACAGCCATCCCGCCGCCTAACGCCGTTGAAGAAGGCAAACGCCGCCGAGCTCGCATACGCGCACGCGAAGCTGAGCAGAAGCGCGTCCGAACGCTGGTGACGCCGGAAGGCGCCGCGCTCAATCTCAAGATATCGACGTTTGGCGAACGGCTGGGCGCTTTCGTTCTCGACGTATCTCTGCAATTTATCATCATGTTCGCGATCATATTCGCGATCGCATTCGTAGCTGGCGCGATGAACTTCAACGGATGGCAAATCGCCTGGGCCGTTGCGATGGTCCTGATCTTTTTCGTCCGCAATTTCTATTTCATCTTTTTCGAGGTCGGCCGAAAGGCTGCAACGCCCGGGAAGCGGGCCCTCGGCCTTCGCGTCGCCGACCGAAAAGGCGGGCGGCTGACCGCCAATGCGGTCATCGCGCGGAATTTCATGCGGGAGCTGGAGTTCTTTCTCCCCCTATCGGTCTTGTTCAGTTTCGGAGCGGACGGCGTGGAGGGCTGGATCAATTGGATCCTGCTCATCTGGTGCGGTATTTTTGTCCTGTTCCCGCTTTTCAACAAAGAAAAGCTGCGGATCGGTGACCTTGTGGCCGGAACCATGGTTATTCACGCGCCGAAAGTGCAATTGCTGGACGATATTGCCTCTGCCGCTCCGAAGAGTGAGGTGACCAGCGTCATCGTATTCACGCCCGCTCAGCTCGATGTTTACGGTATCCATGAACTGCACGTGCTTGAGGACGTGCTGCGCCAGTCTACGCCAGAAATTAAGCGCAACGTCGCCAATCGGATCGCGACCAAAATCGGCTACACCCCACAGGCCGGAGAGACCGACGTCACGTTCCTGGAAGCCTTCTATGCAGGCCTCAGACGGCATCTGGAGCAACGGATGCTGTTTGGGCAGCGCAAAGAAGACAAATACGATCAGCGCTAGCCAAGCCAACACGGCTAAACTATTGGTCCGGATATTGCACTTCTGGGATCAGAACATTTGATTGGAACGGCAGGCCTTATGCACCTCACCCCCCGAGTTCTCGTCAGCGGCGGCGCTGGTTTCATTGGTAGTCACTTGTGCGATCGACTGATCGACAAAGGCTATGAAGTCCTTTGCGTGGACAATTTCTTCACCGGCGCGCGCGCTAACATTGTGCACCTGCTGGACTCAAAATCATTTGAGATGATGCGCCACGATGTGACGTTTCCTTTGTTCGTTGAGGTCGACCAGATCTACAATATGGCCTGCCCGGCGAGCCCCGTTCACTACCAATTTGACCCGGTGCAAACGACCAAGACTTCGGTCCACGGCGCGATCAATATGCTCGGTCTCGCTAAACGAACCAAAGCGCGGATCCTGCAGGCCTCTACTTCTGAGGTGTACGGTGATCCAAGCGTTCACCCGCAAGAGGAAAGCTATTGGGGCAACGTCAACCCAATCGGCCCGCGCTCCTGTTATGATGAGGGCAAACGATGCGCGGAAACCCTGTTTTTTGACTATCATCGCCAGCACAATCTCGAGATTAAAGTGGCGCGGATTTTCAACACTTATGGCCCACGCATGCACCCGAATGACGGCCGCGTGGTCTCCAATTTCATCGTCCAGGCCTTAAAAGGCGAGGACATTACGCTTTATGGCGACGGCCAGCAGACACGCAGCTTCTGTTATGTCGACGATCTCGTTGAGGGATTGATCCGTCTGATGGAAAGTCCTGAAGGCGTCACCGGTCCGATCAATCTCGGAAATCCCGGTGAGTTCACCATCAAGGAACTCGCCGAGAACGTGATCGATCTCACGGGATCGAAATCAAAAATGGTCAACAAGCCGCTGCCAGAAGATGATCCGCGTCAGAGACAGCCGGATATCACGCGGGCCAAGTCAAATCTCGACTGGGAGCCAACGATCGCGCTGCGCGAAGGTCTCACCAAGACGATCGCCTATTTTGACGACCTCTTGAAACAACACGCTTCGGATTAGCCCCAGCGATCTACCGTGATTGAAACGGCGTGGTCCGCATCTTTCTTGACCACGAGATCGGCGTTCGCGCGCATCGGCAGAATGTGGTTTTCCAGGTTGGGCAAGTTGATCGCTGCCCAAACCGACTTTGCGAAACTGACTAGCTCGTCCTCTGACATATGCCGGAATTGGGCATAGAAACTGGTCGGGTCATGCTCGGCCGCGCGCCAGAAGCGCAGGAACCGCTCAAGGTACCACGCCTCAATGTGCGCAAGCTCGGCATCCAGATAGATGAGCAGATCGGGTTGGTGGGGGACCGTTTCGGCGTTGGCGCGCGGTTCAAATCCCAGGCCTTCCAGGATCAAGATATCCGGATCATCGATCGTCCGTGTCAGCGCCGGATCTGGATCGAAAGTAATATGGCTATACCCCGGAAAATCAGTCGGCTGCGATCGCACCGATGCGATGGCGGCGCGCATGGCCTCGCGGTCATAGGTTTCGGGAAACCCCTTTTTCTGGAACAAGCCCTCTTCACGCAAATAATCCGTCGGATAGAGGAAGCCATCCGTCGAGACGGTGTCCACCACGAGCGCCGGTTCGAGCGTCTCTTCAAGGTGCCGGGCCAGCGTACTCTTGCCCGACGCCACTGATCCGGTCAGCGCGATCACCATGTCGGGACGCGTTGATTTGATCTCGCGAACGCGATCGGCGACCGCGTCTATGCCTTTGGTCATTGGATAAGATGCTGTGTCCAACTCACGCTCCGCAATTGTGTTTTCTCACCTAAGCAGACCGGCTAAGCGCTGCCAAGAAATGCCTCCAGCTGTGTCATGAAGTCCTCGAACTGGTCATGGTGTAACCAGTGTCCAGCCTTTTCGATCAAACTGACTTGCGCGCTCTGGAACGGCTCCGCGCGGCCATCTTCGGCAGGGTTGGAAGCCCAACTGTCAGCGCCATATACAAGCCAGGTGGGACAGGTGATCTGGGTCCACAAATGGACGAAGTCTTCATGCGGAATGTCTGACGGAGAGCGCCCCATGCCCGCCGGGTCGTAGGCCCAGCTGACGGTGCCATCCGCGTTGGTCTTGATCCCGGTTTCGGTCAGGTGGTGGATGAGATCGTCCGGCAGATGGGTAAACGCGGCTTGCATACGCGCCTTGGCAGCCTCGAGATTGTCCATGACCCGCGGCGCCCGGTCAGAGAGCTGACGCCTTTGCTCCGCCCAATTGGTCAGTCGCTCCGTCACGGGAATCTTTTTGCGTTCCGCCAGCATTTTGGGCGATGGCCCCAGCCCCTCCAGCGCCACCAGTTTCTCGAGCGTATCTGGATACAGCCCGGCATAACGCAGAGTGATGTTCCCGCCGAGCGAGTGCCCGATCAGCGTGAAGCGATCCAGCTCCAGATGGTGAACCAGGCTCACCAGATCGAAAACGTGATCCATGACGCCATAGTCGCCATCACTGACCCAGTCGCTTTCGCCATGTCCGCGCAGGTCATGTGCAATCACCCGGTAGGATTTGCTGAGCCGGGCCGCCACGCGGTCCCAGCTGCGTTTCTGGTCGCGCCCGCCATGCACGAGCACAAGCGGCGGAGCGTCAGGATCACCCCATTCGGCATATGCCAGACTTAGGCGTTGAGATGGGAAGCGGTTTTGGCGGTCTGGAGCAGTCATGCGGGTTAGCTAGTGTCAGTTGAGAGGCTTGGCGAGCCCTGCTGCCGCGGAAACCTTGTAAGTCCAACAGAGACTTGCCACATGGCCGCCTTCCTTCTTATGGAGAGCGTCATGACGCCGACCAATCTACCCATGGACGATTTCGTTGCCGGTTTCAGCCCACAAGGCCTGCCCGTACGCGGCCGTGTGATCCGCTTGTCTGAGCAGACCATCGCGCCGATCCTCAATCGTCACGCTTACCCGGATCATCTCGCCGAGATTCTTGGCGAGGCCGTCATGCTGTCTGCTCTGGTCGGATCAGGGATGAAGTTTGATGGGAAAGTCCTGGCGCAGGCCGAAGGGGATGGTCCCGTCTCGATGCTGGTTGGAGAGTACACCAAAGCCGGCGGCCTTCGCGGCTATGCCCGCCACGAGCCAGAGCGCTGGGCCTGGCTGAGCAAGGTCAATAAAGGCGACAAGCCTCACATGCCTCAACTGTTTGGGGCGACCGGGCGTCTCGGCTTGATCATCGTCTACGCGAACACCGACATGAAGCCGTATCAGGGCATTGTGCCGCTGATGAAGGGCTCGCTTGCCCAATGTGCGCAGGACTATTTCCGAAAGTCCGAACAGGTGGAAACCCTGCTGCGCATGGCCGTCGCCAAGGACGAGCATGGCCAATGGCGCGCTGGCGGAATGATGATTCAGAAGATTGCCGGAGATGTTGCCCGCGGCGATACCGATGAAGGCTGGCGCGAGGCTGAAGCCTTGTTCTCAACCTTGACCGAAGAGGAACTGATCGATCCTGCGCTACCGGCACCAGACCTGGTCTATCGGCTGTTCCACGAAGGCGGGGTGGCTATGGAGAGCGACGTCCAGATTCTGGACGATGTGTGCACCTGCAGCCGCGAGCGGTTGGTCGGCAC
Organism: Hyphomonadaceae bacterium; assembly: GCA_043513745.1. Taxonomy (GTDB): domain Bacteria; phylum Pseudomonadota; class Alphaproteobacteria; order Caulobacterales; family Hyphomonadaceae; genus Henriciella. The sequence continues at coordinate 1,383,791 of CP121341.1, read as the reverse complement.
CCTGCAAGGGATGGCGGACGAGAGCCTGCGGGAAATGGTCGAGCCAGACGGTACTTTGCAAATTGACTGTCAGTTCTGCTCACGCGCCTACACGATCCCGATCGATGAAGTCACCAGCGCCGCGAACTAGGCGGCGGCCCTCATCATAAAATCAGTGAGCACACTATCGGGCTTTTTGGGTAATCCTGCCGTGGGATTATGCGTGCGGAACAGCCCACTGGGATTTGTTCCAAACTGGCGGCGAATGGTGCGATTAAAGTTGGGTTGAGAAGAAAAGCCCCATCGCTCAACGGCCTGGCGCAGGCGACCGCGTTCGCCTTGGCGTTCCTCGAGGTCCATCACTGCGCGCGCGACCCGGCGCTGCATGATATAGGTTCTGACGCCGCCATACTGTTCGAACATTCTATACAGAGAAGCGCGTGATACGCCGAATTTGCTCAGAATTGCGTCGGCGGAAAGGTGCGGATTTCCGAGGTCGCGGTCAATACACCGACAGATCTGAGTGAATAGAAATTGACGGTAGTGGCGCCGAATGTCCTCTCGCTCCGGATGAATCCCCAAATTGGCCTTGAGCAAAGCAAGAAAACGGTCGACCAGCCCCGTATCGATGCCTGTTGGGCTGGCCTCGAGCGCCTCATAAACGTCCGCAAAGACCGCATGGAGCAATAGGCCGGAGGTCGGGCGGGCGTGGATGACAATCTCGCGCGTCATATCCTCATTGGGCAGACCCAGACAGACCTTTGGGACGTAGACTTGATGAACTCTGAATTTACTGACGACGGAGCGAAACTTCTGCCCTTGATCGAGAACATATATGGGTCCGGGAACGCGTTTGCTCAGGCCCTCACCAACCGTGCCGCATTCCCAACCGCTGATAAAGCGTGTGACCTCAAGCAAGTGTCCCGCGTCCTGAACTTCCTTCTTCGTCCGATATCGTACGAACGGATTGCTATTGGCTTCGGCGAAGACGATTTGGTCCGATTGCCAGAGTTGCGCGGTATTCAGATCTTGGTGCTGCTCGTTGGCAATTGGTGCGCAGGTAAAGAATGGGGCCGTATGAGCAGCATATTCCTCAGCGCAAACTTCGAACTGAAACGCTTGGATAGGAATCAAAAAATCGCTTTTGAACGCGTTGTTGTGAATAAGGCCCAATGCTTTTTCCCTCCATCGAATCTATTCCCAACGTCCCAAAGGACGAAGAAAGTCAGGATCGTTGGAGAAGTCATTATCGTGGAGTCTCAAATTTGCGTGGATCTGCGCAGCGCAGAGCGCGGGCACGCACGCCGAAAAATTCAACACAAACTCAATGGCTTTGTGCTAAGCCTTGGGTCTGGAGGTGGATCAGATGGCAGACAATCCTGCGCTCAGACTAGACGGGTTTTTACCCTATCGGCTCTCGGTTCTGTCCAACGCGGTGTCTCGTAACATCGCGGATATTTACGAACGCGAGTTTGAATTGTCCGTCTGGCAGTGGCGGATCATCGCCGTTCTGGGAGAACGCGAAGGGCTGACCAGCACCGAAGTTGCCCACCGCACGCTCATGGACAAACCAACCGTCAGCCGCGCCGCTGCGAGCCTGATTGAGCGCGGCATCTTGGAACGCCATATCGACACGGATGACCGCCGCCGAGCGCCCATGCGGCTCACCGAAGAAGGCGAGGCGATCTACGCTGCCGTGATCCCGCGGGCCTTGGAGAGCGAACGGCAATTGCTCGACGCCCTGTCCGCCGAGGAGGCCGAAACGCTGCACGCTCTGCTGAGCCGCCTTGCCGCGGTTGTTTCACCTGATAGCCCGCTCTGGGGCGACGAATAATCACTGAGGGACCCGTATGTCTAACGCCCTGATGGACGCCATTTTTTCTGGAATCACCGAACAGCGCCCAGAGTTCAAGAACGCCACAAAGACCTGGTCAGAGACGCTGGAACCCGCCCTGGCCGAGCGCGAAGCCGAGCGGAAAGCGACGATTGCTAAAGCCCGCAATCGCACGATCACAACAGCCTTGATCGTCGCTGCATTCGCCCTGATCACCCTGTTTGCGACCCGCGGCGGCGGCGCCATGTTCATCATCTTCGGCGCGATAGCAATTACCGGGGTGGCCAGCGGTGCGTCCTGGATTCCTCTGTTTGCGATGAAATCCGAAACCAAGCAACTGGTGGTCGGATCCGCCGCCGAAGCGTTCGGATTTCACTATGAAACCCTACATCCCGATGTCGACGGCGTCGGTGACTGGAAAAGTGCTGGCGAGTGGATCAAGGCGCAATCCTCGGGCGGCGCTGCGGCGAAACTGTTTGGCGGAGCAAGTGACGACCCGGCGCCGACCCCTGCCTTTGATGTCCTCAAGAAGGCCCGGCTGCTGCCAAGCTATGACAGCCGCAAGTTTGAAGACCTGATCGAGGGCGACCGCGCCGAAACGCATTTCTCTCTCGTCGAGTGTAAACTCACGGAGCAACGTGGGTCAGGCAAGAACCGGCGAACCGTCACCACATTCCAGGGCCTTCTATTCCATATCCAGTACCCGGACCGCTTTCTGGGCCGGACCCTGGTCGCGCGTCAGGGCTGGTGGAAAGGCCTTTTTGGCGACAAGGAGTTGCAAAAAGTCGACCTGGTCTCGAAAGAGCTGGAAGACAGTTTCACAATTTATTCGAACGATCAGGTCGAAGCGCGCGCCTTGCTCACGCCGGATCGCATGGAACGCCTGATCGCGCTCGAACGGCATTTCAAAGGCGGAAAGCTGCGCGGAATTTTTGAAGGCGACCACCTGACACTGGCACTGGAAGCAGATGACCAGTTTGAAGCCGGTTCGATCTGGAAAACGCTCGTGGATCCTGAGCGCTACATTACTGCGCTGACCGAGATTGGTCTGGTCTGCGATGTCATTGATGGCTTCCTCACTCGCGAATGGGTGAAAGACAAGCTCTAGGCCGAAAACCGATCGGCAAAGCGCGCATCAGCGCCGATCTTGTTCAGCACCGCTCCGATCACGCGGCCGCCACGGGCCTGTAAATCGCGGCGGGCAAGCATGACATCCTCGGCACGCGTTTGGTCTGCTTCAGCCACGAGAATGATCGCGTCCACTTGATTAATGAGCGAGAAAGCTGCGGTTGAGCGCTCCAGGGCAGGGGCGTCCACAACCACCCAGTCCGATATTTTTCGGAGCGCCGCCCACCAAGCGGGGCTGGATTTCAGGGTGACCTTCTGCCCCGCATTCAGTCGCTCATTCCGGAATCGAGTGATCAGCAGTGGTAGTCCGTCAATATCATGCGCCGTCAGCAGCTTGTTCTGTTTCACATCCACCAGGCGCGGCGAGATTGCGTAGATCGGCTCCTGCCGAAGCGAAGCGTCATAGGCGCGTCCGGGCCGGCCAATGTCTCGCGCAAAGCGTTGTTCAAACCCGCGAAACACATGATTTCGGCGCAGGTCCAGGTCGACCAGCCATGCCTGCTTCTCAGCGCGTCGCGCAGCTAAACACGCGAAACTAGACGCCACACTGGTGGTTCCAGCGCCGGTCGTCGGAGAAACGAACATAATCACCCGGCCATCATCCTGTGATGACGGCACACGCGTGGCCGAACGCCAGGTATATTCCAGATCTTCACGAAGATCGCGCATTGGCGGTGACGCTTTCAGAGCTAATCGAAGACGCCTAGCATGATCTTGGTTAACGGGGTTTTGCGGCGCCTTAACCCCTATACCCGCCCGATTGCTGCCAGTACGGGCAAGCCGGTCGTTCGCTGAAGCGAGCTTGGGGTTGCAAAGCCGTTAGCAGAACGTGCCCGAAGCAGCGCTGTGACGGCGGCCAAGAATAATGCAGTCAGCACCGAAAGAAGAAAGATCGGCAGAGCGGCGCTGCGGCCCGTTCGAGGAACGGTCGCAGGTTCGGCAATCTTCACTCCACCAGCGACTTGCGCTGCGGGGTCAGTCTCGGCGCTTTGATCGGACCCGTTCCCGGCAGTGAGTCGGACTTTCGCCTCCAGAACGTCGCGTTCACGTTGCAATGCGTTCCACTCTGCATCCAGCCCTGTGAAACGCTCCAGTTTCGCCTCAACCGCAGCGAGCTGGCGCGCGAGCTCAGCGCGCTTCTGAGCGAGGGAGTCTGCATCGCCTTCAAAGCTGTTTCGCGACACTTCCAGCGCTTGATAAGTCGGATTCGGGCCGCGGCGCACCGTGCCCTGAAGCGTATCTCTTGTCTCAAAGCGCGTGCGCAGGTCAGCGATCTGAGTTTCCAGCGTCTGCACGCGTTGACTGTCTGGCAAATAGGTGACCAGCGCCTGATTGCGCTCAATCTCAAGGTCGCGAAGCCGATCAGCCGTTGAATCCTCGACAAAAAGGTCTTGCTCTTTTGGGGTTTCGGACAGCTGTGTGCGGATCCTTCGAAGCTGCCCGCCGACGGCCTTTTGCCGGGCTTCAACTGCAAAGAGCTCATTCGAGATCAGGGCGTGCAGGCCTTGCGCGGTGGCGCGCTCACTGTCGAAATCTCGGATCGTGTTCTCACGTAGAAAGACGCGAATAGCATCTTCAGCCTCGAGCAGCTGACCTTCGACGCTCTTTCGCTCCACGGTGCTCTCATCCAGCGGTTGGTCCGAGAACAATTCAGCGCGGCGCTGCAGGTAAACAGCGATGGCTGCATTGAGCAATTCGGCGGCAACCTGCGGATCCTGGTGAACCACGCGTACATTGACGATGTTCGACTCCGGCACAGCAGTCACCCGGATGGCATTCTGAAAGGCGTCGACGCCTTTTTGGAAGGCAGCTTCGCGAATGGTAGTCCCGCGCTCCGGTGTCTGGGCGAGGGCACGATCCTGAGCCGCGGTGATGCCCGGATAGATGCGATCCAGCACGAACCGGGAGAGTGTGCGCTCGGCAACCAGCCTGGTTTTCAGAATTTCCCGCTCGCTCTGGGCCAACTGATACGCACTGTGTCCAGGCGTATCCGATGCAACATAGAGGACCGCGCGCGATTCAAAGCTGGCGGGCATGTTGGACGCGCAGACAAAGCCAATCGCAAGAATTGGCGCTGTGATCGCCAGGATCAGCCATTTGCTGCGCCAAAACTGCACCAGAAAATCAGACATACCGAGCCGAGGCCGGATGGGCACATAGCCCGAACCTGCCTGATCGATCCTATCGGATCTCGGGTCCGTATTGTCGGCCATCCACGAAGGCTCCGAGCTCGAATTCTGGTGAATTCTTATTACCTGCTTGATACTTCCTTAAACATTAACACAGACGCTTTGGATTGCTTATTTCACTCCAGATGACCGCTATGAAACGCTTGCTCTGCCTCGCATTTGTTCCGCTGCTTTCTGGCGGATGCCAGTCAGTTGCGCCCGCCGGTCCAACGCTAAGCGTGACAGAAGTAGCCACGCCTGACAGCCCGGAAGAAGCGATCCAAATTCTGTCGACCGGCGATCAACTGGAAATCACCGTCTACTCAGCCCCAGAGCTCTCCCGCACGGTCACCATATCGCCAGATAGCGAGATACGATTTCCATATACGGGCCCAATCCAGACCGCTGGACGAACCCTGGAGGAGATAGAGCAGCTTTTGCGCGATGCGCTGGCGAGCGAGCTGCGTGATCCGGACGTGAATGTGGCGCTCTCTACGACCTCGTCAGCAAGATGCGAGCCTTGCAGGATCGCCGCGGCCGCAGGCAACCGCTAATCGGCTCTTTCATCGCGGAGCCATAGCGCTTATGCGAGTGGAAACTCAGTATAGGAGCTTCCTGAAATGGCCGACGCCGAAAACACAATCCTGATGGAAACCAGCAAGGGCAGCGTGACGATTGAACTGCGCCCGGATCTCGCCCCCGGCCATTGCGATCGCATTCGCGAACTCGCTCGTGAAGGCTTTTACGATGGAATCATCTTTCATCGCGTCATTGACGGCTTCATGGCACAAGTTGGCTGCCCGAATGGCACCGGCATGGGCGGCTCTGATAAGCCGAATCTGCAGGCCGAATTCAATGCTGAGCCGCATGTGCGCGGCATCTGCTCTATGGCCCGCACCAATCAGCCAAACAGCGCCAATAGCCAGTTCTTCATCTGCTTCGATGATGCCGGCTTCCTGGACAACCAATACACCGTCTGGGGCCAGGTAACCGAGGGCATGGATGTCATCGACGCACTGGCCAAGGGTGAGCCACCGCGCGCGCCGGATTCCATTGTCTCTATGAAAGTTGCCGCAGACAGCTAAAGTTCAGCTTCGATAAGCGAGACTGCGCACATGGCTTCGGCAAAATCAGGACGTACAGCACGATGGTGGGGCGGGCGGTTGCTCGGCTCACGCATTGCGCGGCTGATTTTTGCGTCCAACCTGGCGGGACTGATCATTCTGATCATCGGCGCGATGGTGCTCAACGAGATGCGCGCCAGTTTCGTCGTATCGAAAAAGCAGGATCTGGTGGGGCAGGCGCAACTGCTCTCCAACCTGATCGGTGACGATGCGGCTTATGGTGAGCCGCAACCCATCCTGGATGATGACCTGGCCAAGGATGTGCTGGCGTCTTTGTCTCTGCCGCAAACTTTGCGGGGCAAGATCTACGACACCGAAGCCGCGCTGATTGGCGACAGCTATTTCTTGTCCGACAGGGTCATTGTTGAGAACCTGCCCCCGCTGCAAGACCCGGATCAACTCACCGTCTGGAGCAAAAGCCTGTCAGAATGGGCGGTTTCGGTATTGAGTTCGTTCCGCCCCTCCGAAGGCGAGGATGCTGTCCGAACCCTGACCTTCGAAGAAGAGTTTGCCGAAGCCATGATCGGCAATGAAGCGGCGAGCCAACGCTTCAATGACCGGGGGCAACGGATCATTTCCGTTTCTGTGCCGATTCAGCATGTCTCCGCCGTCGTCGGCGTTCTGACCGTAGAGTCGAACGATATTGATGCGATTATCCGGGCTGAGCGGACCGCGCTCGTGCCGTTCATCGCGGTCGCAATTCTGGTCGCTCTCGTGACGTCAGCGCTCCTCACCATCGGGATCGCGAACCCGTTGCGTAAACTCGCGAGCGAGGCCGATCGCATTCGCAGCGGTAGCTCCAGCAAACTCGATCTGCCGAGAATCTCCAGGCGTCACGATGAAATCGGTCACCTCGCACAATCGGTCGAAGCCATGACGGCGGCACTGTTTGAACGGATCACCGCAAACGAATCTTTCGCGGCTGACGTGGCGCATGAGCTTAAAAACCCACTCACCTCGATCCGCTCTGCCGTCGAAACCGCGGAGATGGTTCAGGATGATCCTGAGAAACGCGAAAAACTGCGCCGGGTTATCGCGCAGGATGTCCAGCGCCTCGACCGACTGATCACGGATATTTCCAACGCCTCGCGTTTGGAAGCAGAAATAACGCGTATCCCAGCCGAACCGCTTGATATTTCCAGGTTTGTCCGGGAAATCGTCCGCACCTATGAAGGGCTCGAGCACCAGCGGAATGTGAAAGTGGTGTTCAAGGACGACACAATGGATGCCGGTCTCTCCGTTCGCGGCCGAGAGGGCCCGCTCGGACAAGTGCTCCGCAATCTGATCGACAATGCCAGGTCCTTCTCTCCGGAAGAGGATGAAGTGGTGGTCACGCTGCGCCAAAGTCGCCAAGGACCTCAAACAACGGCGTGCATCCTGGTTGAGGACAATGGTCCCGGTATTCCGGATGACAAACTGGAAAAGATCTTTGAGCGGTTTTACACAGACCGGCCTGCCGGCGCGGCGTTTGGCAACAATTCGGGTCTCGGCCTGTCCATTGTCGCGCAAATTGTAGAGACGCATATGGGGACAGTGGTCGCTGCAAATAGAGAATCTGGCGGCGCGCGATTCACCATAGAATTGCCCGCTACATAAGCCGATTCCGAGTTGTTAATGAGAATTGAACGGCCCTATTGAGAATAACGCTCAGTTGTGCTATATAAAACTGTCACAACACCATATCCGAGCCATGCATTTGTCGGCACCTGAGAAGAAAAGTTCTCGCCGGCGTCGTGGCTCGTTTGCGTAGAAGAAGAGGTCTCCACATGGCAACAGCAGATACACTGGATTTCGCAGAAGGTCAGAAAATCGTCTATCCTGCCCACGGCGTCGGCACGGTTACGGCGATTGAGCAGCAACAAGTCGCTGGCATGACCCTGGAAGTCTATGTTGTCTCGTTCGATCAGGACAAGATGATCCTGCGCGTGCCAACCAATCGTGCACTCGCGTCGGGCATGCGTGCGCTCGCCGGTACGAAACTGGTTGACGATGCGCTGAAAACGCTGGGCGGAAAAGCCCGCATCAAGCGTACGATGTGGTCGCGTCGGGCGCAGGAATACGAAGCGAAGATCAATTCAGGCGATCTGATCTCCATCGCAGAAGTCGTTCGCGACCTGCACCGCATGGAAGATCAACCCGAACAGTCTTACTCAGAGCGCCAACTCTACGAAAACGCCCTCGACCGTATGGCCCGCGAACTTGCGGCCGTTGAGAGCATCGATCACAGCAAGGCGATGGATCGCCTGGCAGAATCCCTCGCCAAGAAGAAAGCCGCCTGAAAGGGTGAGCCGGAAGAAGGCGAAGAGACTTAGAGAAACCCCGCCGGAAACGGCGGGGTTTTTTCTTGGGGATTTGCTTGGTGCTGACGCGGTTAGCGAGCGCGCAATGAACAGGCCCTAATCGACGGATCGCCCATTCGGACCGCTATAGGCTCGCTCGACTTTTGCGACGCGCAACTCGTAATGCTCGTACCATTTTTCGATCCCGTTTTTTTGAGCGAACAAGTGCTGCGTCTGGTTTTTCCAGGCCAGAATGCTCGCTTCGTCTTTCCAGTATGAAACCGTGATGCCGAGATTGTCGGTTCCTCGTGTCGCTTCGATACCCAGGAATCCGGGCTGACGCTCGGCAAGTTCAACCAGGGCGAGCCCCATTTCGCCATAGCCTTCGTCGCGCTCGCCGAGCCTGCTCGTAAAGATGACTGCGTAATAGGGCGGCTCCGGTGTCTTTGAAAAACCGCTCGTCATGACCATGCTCCCGCTCACTGTTGGTGACTAAATCACGCGTGCTGGAAACAAGCCTATCAGATTCTCGGCTTGGTAATGGTGACTTTTGCAAACTCGCGCTGTGGAGCCATTCCGGCTTTGTTCGCTACCTCAGAACGGAAGGCAGCTGAGCGGTCAGGAACGCTTTGATCTTTTGATCGCGCTCCGGCGATTGTTCCGCCAGAGCCCCTCGAAATTCTGGCGGAATATGATCAGCGCTCGCGCCCGCATTCTCCCCGAAGACATAATGGTCAAAGACGGACCTCCAGGCCTCGCGGTCGCTATCCGGCAAGTCCCGGAGGACGAGCAAAGCCAGGGCCAGAACATTCATGGGTGAACCATGACGCAGCGTGTCGAACCAGTAATTGACGAGGACGTTGAAGGGGCCGGTCGATTCGACAAAGTGCCACCACAAGCTCGGCATATAAAGCGCATCGCCCGGGTGAAGCTCAGCGACCATGGCACTTTCCATCGCGCGCTGGAACTTGGGGAATTTCGACAGATCGATCGCATTCAGATCAACCAAACTCGCTGGCTGCCCTGCCATATTATAGTCGATGGGGCCAACATAAAGATTTTCGATCTGGTCGGGCGGAAACACCACAAACCGTCGAACGCCCGACACAACGCAGGCGATATTGTCGGAGATGTCAAAATGAGGCGCAACCTGCGCGCTGTTTCCAACCCAGACTTTGGGCACGACATTGGGTTCGACCAGGGGCATCTCATTGTGATGCGCAAATGTCGGCAGGGTCTGCGTGGTTGGCGATGCGCCAGCGTAAATCCCCATCGGCGCTGGGTCTTCCAATTGCTCCAGAAGCTTGTCCAGAAGGGCCCGAAAAGGCACGTCCCGGACTTCGAAATTGAACCCGCGCATGTCCGGCGCGTAGAAATAGCGCCCGCGGACTTCGGGGCGCGCAATGAATGTCGGAACGTTCGCCCCAACGTCGAGACTGCGCAGATGATCGGCGATTTGTTCCGGACCGTTCTTGCCGGCGGCGACAGCGGGCCAGTCATTGACCAATCCGCGCATAATCACCGGTTGGCTCGCGGGTCTAACCTCTTGATCAAACTGGGTTCGCGAGACGTTGCTCAACTCGGCCAGCGGTTGCGGATTAAGCTCGAATATGGAGGGCTTGTGCATTCAATTCGTGTCCAAATAAATTTCGATCTCAGTTCGCCCGAAGCTGAGCAGCCAAGCGAACCTTGTCAACGATACGTTTGCGGCGCTGCCCGTTGGCGATTAGATCATCCACGTGCATTTCGTCGGAGGATTATCGGGGATACGAATGCCAGCACCACGCTCGCCAGAACACACCAGACGCAACAAAACAGCATCTGCGTCGGCAGCGAGAGACCGCGATCGATGAAATAGCCGGTCAACCCCGGCCCAATCGCGGTCGCCGCGACGCTGGCTGCGACCGCGATCGAGCGGACCGATCCCAGATTCTGCACGCCATAGACTTCCGGCCAAAGGGCGCCGACCAATGGAGCCGTGAAGCCGTAGCTCACGCCGACCAGGAACATGAAGGCGTAGATCCCCCAAAGCGGTGTCAGCAAGCCAACCGCGAGACAGGCAAAGCTTAGGGGAAGCAAATAGAGAGGCAGCAGACGAATAGCGCCAAACCGGTCAATGAGTTGACCACTGATCAGCGAGAAAACGACCGTCGTGAGCGCCATGATCGGAAAGGCGGCCGCGAAGGCGAGCTCATCATAGCCGCGCAGTTCGACCAGGTAGTCCTGGTGGAAGAAGATCGTTGTGCCGATAAAAGGCGGCGCCAGAACCCCCACCAGAAGGGCATAGAAAATGGGATCTGCGGCGACCTCTGCCACGGTCTTATCTGGTCCGAGGCGCGCGCTAGCCAAATCCGGATCACTGGCTTGCGGTGTTCGCTCCACTCGCCACAATGACAGGATCATGGGAAAACCGAAGACCAGCAGCAGGCCCGCCCCTATGACCCATCCCGCCTGCCAGCCAAGCGTGACCGCAACCAGGGTGAAGGCAATCGGCAGCAGAGCTTCGCCTGTTTGATGACCTGGCACGATCAGGGATGTAGCGCGCCCGCGATTGGCAACGTACCACCGCCCGATCTCGGTATAGGCCGTGTGGGTCATCATGCCTTGTCCGAACAGCCGCAGCAGATACAGCGCCAGTACCAGTGCCAGAAGAGTCGGCGAATACGCCATTAACAGGCAAGCACAGGCCAGCGCTGGGATGACGAACCGCGCGACTTTCCAACCCGGCATGTGATCCAGGACCCGCCCAAGGAATGGAAGCGACAACGCACTGCCAATCGTGGCCACCATGTACAGGGCGCCGAACTGACCGTCGCTCAGTTCAAACTTGGCCCGCAGCTCTTCACCCGACAGCCCGATAAAGAAGGTCTGTCCAAATGAGGAAAAGAAGGTGAGCAAGAACCCACCTGAAATCCAACGCGCATTGTCCCGCAGAAACGCAATCATGCGGCCCCTATGCGGGAATTGCCGATCAAGGTGAAGTTGGTTTTGTTTTCAGCGTCAAAGTTGATGTTAGCTGAGTAACTTAATGCGCCCTAAAACGGGCTCTCGTAACGTCTGCTTCGGGTCAGGAGCGGACGCACGACCCTACGCGATTTTTTGGAGCTCTTCCCAATAATCGATCGGCGGAACACCCTGCATCATGTCATCCACCATCTTCACAAAATCTGGGTTGAAGTAGGCCTTCGTGAGGTCCCAAAACTCTCTTGATCTGGGCGTCCCGAGAACGAAGAAAATGACGCCACGATAACTCTCCCAAGTTTCTTGATCGAGGGCCCCCGACTTGTATTGAAGCCATTCGTGTTCGCGGGTTCGCAACTGACCAATCATCCAAAACATGAGTTGCGTCTTCTCTTCGAAAGTCGGTGCCTCGCTTTGAGAAAAAGCACGGCCAATTGCCGGGAATTCTACGATCCTAGACACCAGTGCCAGGTCGAGATTGATCTGCGCCTGCCTTGATTCTGACCGCATAGTGTCTGAGCCTTGCTTCACCTGAATCGCGATAAAAACCAGTGTACAGGTGATGACGACTAAACCTATGAGTTCTGCAATCTGAACAAGCTGCTCGAGCATGAATGTCTCCGCATTTGAATTGGTGAATCAGTTCGACAGCCAGGTTACTCGGCTCTTGCCGTTTGTCGAACCCAATCGAACCTAGGGGCCGCTTTGGGTCAGGAGCGGACGCTACAGCATGCAATAATTTTTCTGAGAAAGAGTCGTCTCTTTGCGCGCACCGTTGAGCCGGTACTCTGCATGTCCACCGTTCGAACCAAATCATCGGTTGCCATTGTAATTCTGCTTTTGATCCCCACCTGTAGTTGAGGCCTCTGTGTGCGCTTTTTGAAATTGGCGCTAGGCAGAAATCTTTCATACGGCCAAATCGACAAAATTAGTTGACGCTCGGGATCGAGCATTTCGGCTTTAGCAAGAGCCGGTTCGTGCCCGCGGAATGGTTGGACCCGAAAGTCTGACTTCGGGAGCGCATGCATGGTCAATAGGATCAACAAAAAGCTGATTACTTTTCAGTTTCCATTTTCGATGGATGAAGTCGGAAAGCTGCTTCCTGCTGGAGATTACACCGTCGAAACCGAAGAAGAATCAATCGCAGGCCTGTCGTTTCTGGCCTTTCGGCACATCGAGACAGTCCTGGTCGAGCGCCCGCCCAAAGGAAAAGCAGGTGCTACCCGGTATTGGAGCGTGGATCATGAATCTTTGGATCGTGCGATTGAGGCGGACGCAGAACGCTTTCTCAAATCTAGCCGCGATCTCGCGAACGAAGAAAAAACAAGTGAGGCATCAGATAGTGAATAAACCCGACCGCGGTGAATTTGAGAGGTTGCTGCATAAGCTTTTGAGCTTCGTATCCGTGACGCCTTTAGTCTTCGCATCGTTCGCAATTGCATCAGCTCAAGCGGTACCCGCCTATGAGGTTCCGGAGAACGCGACCCAACGAGACTACGGTCAAGGATGGACCTGCGACGTGGGATACCGCGAATCTGGCAATTTATGCGCGGTCGTCATCGCGCCAACAAACGCTTATCTCAATGACAGACGATTTGGGACTGGTTGGGATTGTCATCGCGGATTTGAGCGCGTCAATAGTGCGTGCTCGAAGATTATCGTTCCAGCGAACGCTTACTTGAAAAATGATGGTCACCGCTGGGAATGCGAGCGCGGATTTACAAGACGGAGCGGCGCCTGTTTGCAGATTATCGTCCCGAGCAACGGGTACTTATCGGGCAGCTCATATGGAGACGGTTGGGCGTGTCTGCGCGGGCACCGCAGAAACAACGGCACTTGTGAGACAATCAAGGTTCCCGAAAATGGTTACCTTACGGATTTATCATACGGCTCAGGATGGGAATGTCAGCGGGGGTTTGCGCCGCGGGGCGCAGCGTGCCTGGCTGTTATTGTGCCTGAGAACGCTCATTTGACAGATTCAGGTGACGATTGGCGATGCAGTCACCCGTTCGAGAAACGGATCAACAAGTGTGTCGTGGTCGATCAGTAATCTATCGTACGTTTGACACAGGTGCATGCGAGAGACGGGCTGGATCGCGCTTGTTGCGCAGGGAGCAAGAGACTTCGGCCGGATCATAACAAAACAGGAGGATTCATTGCTCGAAGGCACAATCAAATACTACAATGCCGAACGAAGGTTTGGCCTGATCAAGCGAAGCGATGGTGAACGGGATATTCGCTTCTTGTTCAATGCGTTGGCGGAAGCGAGCGTTGCATCTGCCAGCGCGGGGCAGCGCGTGGAGTTTGAACTCGTGGTTGATCCTACCTCAAACAAGATCACAGCAGGCAAGCTGCAATTCAAATAGCCAATGAGCCGCGCTTCAAAAGTGCTCAACACCGCGAAACTCTGAATGGGAAATAGATATGATATTCATTACGCTTCGGAATCTGGATCGGAATACGGACGAACATATTAACCCGGGGCTTATCGCGCGACTACGCGATGTGCAGAATCGCGATCAGGAAAGGTGCACCGTGACATTTAGCTCGGGAGATAGTCTGACGGCCCTCGGCTCTGCAGATGAAATCCTCGCGCGCATTCGCGCCGCATACAAGTAAGTTCCGAGTTCGAGCGCGACCGACTCGTTGGCACGCAGCGCGATTTTCTGCGGTTGTCTTGGTGAGGGGCGAGTGCCGCCGTTCCAAGGTACTATCTCATTTTAAAGACGCTAAACCCCTGAGCTTACGTCCGCTATGACGCCGAAAGGAGACGTTTTGGTGTGAGCCATTGTCAGGCTTCCGCTAAACTTCTCGTTTCATTTATGGTCTCTGAATTGATGCTTGCGACATCAAGCTTATAATCAACGGCATGAGTTTCAGCCGCGCGCTCTTGGTTTCGTTTTTCTCGGTCTGCGCATGCGCAGAAGGAACCGAGGTAGCTGGTTGTTTCTCGAAAATCGCGGACACGATCTGCTTAGAGAAACACACTGGTTTTGAAGCAGGCGTAGCGGATATGGACGGAATGCATATCGTGGACATCACGCTTTGGAATGACGATCAAATCAAAGTTATCACCGACCAAAACCTGGAACAAAAGTGTGAAATTCAGGACGATTTGATACTAGTGAACCTCGGGAAGAACCGGGCGATAATTCGTCCTACCTCTCTGTCATCTGGCGACCTTGAATACACTTACCAGTTCGTGTTGGACAAATCTGGCAGGTCAATACTCGCCGATTGCGATCTCTGAAAACGCAACAACTTCACAGTCGGGAACGTCCCTTCGCCGCCGAAAACGGTCGTTCGCGAAAACACTCACCTTCTACCCCCTCCTGACTCCAACGCGCTCAATCCCCCTCTCAATTCCGACCTTTTAGACCACATCAAAATTTTTCAAGAAAAAACTGATCCACTCCCGTATCTCGCCCGTAAACAATTATGAACACACCCTTAACGGGCACGGGAGATGGACATGGCCGCCGCAACACAGAGTGGAAATGCCGATCGACGCTTCGTCAGAAAAGCGATGAAGGCACCAATGTTGGAAGCTGAGCACGAGCTCAACCTGGCGCGGCGATGGCGCGAACAGGATGATGAACACGCGCTCCACGAACTGACCACGGCCTATATGCGCCTGGTCATCTCCATGGCCTCGAAGTTTCGGCACTATGGGTTGCCACTGTCAGACCTCGTTCAGGAAGGCAATGTCGGGCTGATGCAAGCTGCGGCGAGGTTCGAACCTGCCCGCGAAGTGCGCTTCTCGACTTATGCCGCGTGGTGGATCCGCTCCTCGATCCAGGATTATGTCCTGCGCAACTGGTCGATCGTCCGCACCGGCACGACCGCAGCGCAGAAATCGCTCTTCTTCAACCTTCGCCGCCTTCGCGCCAAGATCGATGATACGGGCGACGCAATAATGACCGCGGAGAACAAGAAATGGGTGTCCGAGCATCTTGGGGTCCCAGAACGCGATGTTGAGACCATGGCCTCGCGCCTATCAGCCTCCGATCGCTCGCTGAATGCGCCGCTCGCCACAGACGGCGACGCCCAGTGGCAGGACCTGTTGCCGGACGAAAGCGCCACGCCGGACCAGATCGTTATGGAAGAGCGCGACAATGCCAAACGCAGAGAATGGATCGCAGAGGCGCTTCAGGTTCTAAACGATCGCGAAACCCTGATCATCACAGAGCGGCGCCTGTCGGAAGATACGGTGACCCTGGAAGTGCTCGGTAAGCGGCTCGGCATCTCCAAGGAGCGAGTGCGCCAGATCGAACACCAGGCGCTCAACAAGCTGCGCAAAACCCTGACGAAAATCGTCGGTGATCCCAATAAGGCGGGCCTGATCCCGGCTGTATAATCCCTAGTTCAAACCTTTCCGCAGGTTCGTGAGGCAATCCCTTGCGAACCTGTTTTTCTATTCCCACATGAAGGTCAGACGGGTCGCTGCTGAGCGGGGCCCGTGACAACAGAAACCTTCTCCGTGCGATCCAGGATCGGCGGACCATCTGCCTTTGAAAGGGGATAGCGAATGAATTTCGACACCTATACCGAACGCGCGCAAAGCGTCCTGCAAGCCGCGCAGACCATGGCCCTGGCCAACTCGAACCAGGTCTTCACCCCAGAACACATTCTCAAAGCAATGCTCGACGATCGCGACCAGCTGGCTGCGAACCTAATCCGGGCTGCAGGCGGACAACCTGAGAAAGTCGCGCAATT
The DNA here is from genome assembly GCA_043513745.1 of Hyphomonadaceae bacterium. Taxonomy (GTDB): domain Bacteria; phylum Pseudomonadota; class Alphaproteobacteria; order Caulobacterales; family Hyphomonadaceae; genus Henriciella. The sequence continues at coordinate 1,367,602 of CP121341.1, read as the reverse complement.
GCTGGACGAGGCCTTGCGCGCCATCCCAAAAGTGAGCGGCGGGCAAAGCGGCCTGCGGCTCGATCAAAGCACGGCGAAACTGTTCGCCGATGCCGAGGCCGGCGCCAAGAAAGCAGGCGATAGCTTTATCACGGTTGAGCGGATGCTGATCGCGCTCGCCGGACTGCAGAGCTCAAAAGCCGCCGACGCCCTGAAATCAGCTGGCGTCACAGCCAACCTGCTGGAAGCGGCGGTGACGCAGCTTCGCCAAGGTCGAACCGCCGACAGCGCGAATGCCGAAGAAGGCTATGAAGCCCTCAAGAAATATACACGTGATCTGACCGCCGATGCGCGCTCCGGCAAGCTCGACCCTGTGATCGGCCGGGACGAAGAGATCCGGCGCGCCATCCAGGTCTTGTCTCGCCGCACCAAGAACAACCCTGTCCTGATCGGTGAGCCCGGTGTGGGTAAGACCGCGATTGCAGAAGGTCTCGCGCTGCGGATTATCGACGGCGACGTTCCAGAAAGTCTCAAGAACAAACGATTGCTCGCGCTCGACATGGGCGCCCTCATCGCGGGCGCAAAATTCCGCGGCGAATTTGAAGAGCGCTTGAAGGCCGTCCTGAAAGAAGTCGAGCAAGCTGAAGGCGGCATCGTCCTATTCATCGACGAGATGCACACCCTCGTCGGAGCGGGCAAGACGGATGGCGCTATGGATGCGTCCAACCTTATCAAACCGGCCCTGGCGCGCGGGGAGCTCCACTGCCTCGGCGCGACCACGCTGGATGAGTATCGCAAATATGTTGAAGGCGACGCTGCACTGGCTCGCCGATTCATGGCTGTCTATGTGGCCACCGCTACATCTCCGACCGGTTCCTGCCGGACAAAGCAATCGACCTGGTCGATGAGGCCTGGGAAAAGGACAAGCTGAAAGGCACGGCGTCTGCGAAAGAAGAACTCGACCGGGCTTATGCTGAAATGGCGGAAGCTCAGCGTGCCGGTGATCTTCAAAAAGCCTCCGAGCTGAAATTCTCTGTTATCCCAAACCTCGAGAAACGCATCGCCGATGTTGAAGGCAGCGAAGATACGGCCAGCGAAGATGGGCTCGTCTCCGAAGTCGTGCGGCCAGATCATATCGCCGCCGTCGTGAGTAAATGGACGGGCATTCCGGTCGACAAGATGCTGGAGGGCGAGCGTGAGAAGCTGCTCCGAATGGAAGATGCCTTGCGGGCGCGCGTGGTCGGCCAGGACGATGCGCTTCAGGCGGTTTCGAACGCGGTTCGCCGAGCCCGCGCAGGCTTGCAGGACCCGAACCGACCGATCGGGTCATTCCTCTTTGTTGGACCTACCGGCGTCGGTAAAACCGAGCTCACCAAGGCGCTCGCGGAATTCATGTTCGATGATGATAGCGCCGTGCTTCGCCTCGACATGTCGGAATTTCAGGAGAAGCACTCCGTGGCACGTCTGATTGGCGCGCCTCCGGGATATGTCGGCTATGATGAAGGCGGCGTCCTGACCGAAGCCGTGCGACGACGTCCATATCAGGTCGTCCTGTTTGACGAGGTCGAGAAAGCGCATCCTGATCTGTTCAACACCTTGCTGCAGGTCCTCGACGACGGCCGCGTGACTGACAGCCAGGGCCGAACCGTCGACTTCAAGAACACCGTCATCATCATGACCACGTCCATGATGGCGAGACAATCAAGGTTGATGTCGAAGGTAACAGCCTGACCATCAATGGCGTGCCGAACGACTTCGCCAAGGGCGCTGCGGCGCTGCACTAGGTGATCGCGAGGCACAGAAACGCGCGCTCAATCTGAGTACACTCGGTGCGGGCCGACTTATGGTGCGGGCGGCGCGACGGAGGCTGTGACGATTGCGTCAGCTGGCTCTTCGCGTGTCGCCCGGATCGCATCGATACGATCTCTCTCTACTTCGAAGACTTCGAAGATCTCAGGGTCCATAGCGAGTTTACGGCCGGTTGGCAGTTTCAACCGCATCGCGTCGACGGGTTTGCCATTCTTGTAGACTTCATAGTGCAAATGCGGCCCGGTCGAGGCTCCGGTCGAGCCGACATAGCCGATGATTTGCCCCTGGCGCACCGATCGACCCGCGCGGACGCCGCGCCCATAGCGTGACATGTGCGCGTAAGCGGTCTTGTAGCCTTTGGAATGGCGGATGCGGACATATTTCCCATAGCCGCCATATCGACTGGCGCGTTCGACGACGCCATTGCCCGCCGCATAAATTGGCGTGCCGGTTGGCGCGGCGAAGTCAGTCCCTTTGTGCAGGCGCGTATACCCGCTGATTGGGTGACGGCGCTTACCAAAGCGCGAGGACAGACGCGCCCCGTTAATCGGGGTCTTCATAAGAAACTTTGTCGAGCTTTCGCCATTTGCCTGGAAATAGTCGGTGACTTTTTCGTCTGGCGTCGTGAAGCGATAGAAGGACTTGCTGACGGCTTTTCCGTTCAGGGATGCGTAGAGGACATCGCCGCGGCGAATGACGTTGCCGCGCTCATCCATCAGCACATCGAAGACCATCTCAAACTCGTCACCCGGATGGACTTCACGTTGGAAATCGAGGTCGTAGGCGAACACCTGCGCGAAATCGACAACTTGCTGGTCTTCGGCACCAAGTTTCTGAGCGTCCTCATAAAGGCTTGTTTCAATCGAACCCTGAACGACGTACGGGGTCGGAATGAGTTGGGATTCGAGCGCAAAGCCGCGATACTGGCCATCCGGCATACGCTTGGCCATGAGCCGACGTCCTGGTTCGAGGTCAACGCTGAGCGCGTTTAGCGTGTCCCCGGAAACGTGGGCTTTCACTTCCAGTCCTGGCCGGACACGGCGCGCATCCAACAAATCGGAATTGGTCAGGCTGTACAGCGCCTGGTGGCCATGATTGCCCGGCAAATCGAGGCGATTGACGAGATCCGACAGCGTCTCGCGACGCTTGAGCGTTGCGGGACGCACGTCGAGGGCATCTCCGAGGCCGAAATCTTCCGGGTCGACTGGCAGGGAGGCAAGGCTTGCGGTCACCACCTCTTCAGCGGGCTCGATCTCAGGCGTCTCGGTTTCAAGCTCCAGCGTCAAAACCGTCACTGACGACAATCCGATCAGAGCGCCGAGAGCGAAGAGACTGCGTGTGCCTGCTGACATCGATTTCAACATTTTGCTCTAACTCCTGCAGACCATCGGCTCGAAAGTGAGGCTGCATCAACAACTTCCTGACGACAATCGTTCAAGAATTGTGCCGTTAAAGACTTAATAACCAGTTCTTTCCGGTGGCAAGATCTGATCGATCGGATCGAGATGTCTTTTCATTCATGATCAAGCCTGCGGCAATACGCGAACGAGATCGGATGCCGACATTGCTAGACAGGTCCGCTCAGAGGTTTATCTCACCTCTCATGCGAATGACCATACTCGTCGTAACCGCCGCAATCATCGGCCTTGGCCTCACGTTCTGGGGCGTAGCATCGATGTGGAGCCAGATGGGTGTGAACATGACGATGCATGGCTGGATCGCCTACGGTCTCGGCGTGGTTGTCAGCATTGCGCTCGCTGGTGGATTGTTCTTTCTGACCTTCAAGAGCGCCCGCGATGGATATGATGATATTGATCGCCCGGAAGACCTGAACGAATAATCACGTCACAAGCCGACGAATCGGCTAGATAGGGAAGATTGAATCTTCTGGGGTTGAGAAATGATCGAACCGTCCCGCTTAGCTGCTTTTATTGCCTCGCGCATCTGTCACGACCTGATTTCGCCGGTCGCATCGGTGAATTCAGCGCTTGAACTGCTCGAAGAGCCCGGCGACCCGGAAATGAAGGCGCAAGCCGAACAACTCTTGCAGAACGGTGCCGAATCCGCTGCCGCGCGCATTCAATTACTGCGCTATGCCTTCGGCTCGGCGGGATTGTCGGACACGGCTGCTGATCGGCATGAAGTGCGCCAGATCGTCGAGGGTTTCATGGAAAGCCACAAGCCGAGCGTCGAGTGGAAAATCGAGACGGAGCATTTCAGTTGTGGCCATGCACGGGTCTTGATGAACCTCGTCATCATGGCGACTGCCGCCATTCCGCGCGGCGGTGTCGTCGCGCTGCGCGTGCATAACGAGCCGAACGGCCTGGCCGTCACAGCTCAGGCAAAAGGCCCGAGGGCGCGCCTGTCGGACTTCGTTGAAGCAGCCCTGGACGGCAACGTTCCGGAAGAGGGCTGGTCGGCACGCACCATCCAGCCGCTCTTCACAACAATGGTGGCGAGCGACCTGGGCGGGACCATCTCTGCCACCGCCGAAGAAGAGTGCGTCACATTCATGGCCAAGGGGCTTCGCGCCGAAGGCTAACCGCCTGTTAAGTAAAGGCCGACCATACTGTTGCTTGCAATTTCTGGTTGGTACTCATGAAACACTGTCTGATCGTTGATGATTCCCGCGTTGTTCGCACGGTTGCGGGCCGTATCGTAAAAGACCTTTCCTTTTCGGTTTCAGAAGCTTCGGACGGCGCCCAGGCGCTGGAAATGTGCCGTGCTGAGATGCCCGACGCCATTCTGCTGGATTGGAACATGCCGGTCATGAATGGCCTGGATTTCTTGCGCGCGCTGCGCCGCGAAGAGAAGGGTCAGGACCCGGTTGTTGTTTTCTGCACCAACGAAAACGATTCAGAGCATATCAGCGAGGCCATCCGGGCCGGCGCCAATGAGTACATCATGAAGCCGTTTGACGCGGATATCGTCGAAAGCAAATTCGCAGAAGTCGGATTGGTCTGAAGCAATTTCTTAATGAAATTGCCGTTCTTAGTAACCTTTGAGCGTCTCCAAGGGTCCACCTGAATATGCAAGAAACCACTTTCAACGAACTTGCAGATCTCGCCCTCCGCCAGAGTGGGCAAAACATCCCCGCGTCCAAGTCTTATCTTCTTGAAGCGCGCCTCAGCACCATTGCGCGCCGGGAAAATTTCGCGACCCTTGATGACCTCGTTCATTGCCTGAAGGCCCGTCCCAATCCGCGATTTGAACAGGAAGTCGCGGCGGCTTTGACGGGAAAGTCGACGCAATTCTTTGGCGATCGCGAGCTGCTGGACAAGATTGTCGGGCAGGCCCTGCCGAAACGATTGAGCCATTCCAAAACCGGGCGCTTGCGCGTTTGGTGCGCCGGGGTATCGACCGGGCAAGAGGCCTGGTCGCTCGCCATTTTGCTGCAAGAAGCCGTCGGATCGCCTCTCGCGAAAGCAGAGATTGAAATTGTCGGCACCGATCTTTCAACGCAATGCATCGAAACCGCGAAGCAAGGCGTGTATGGCCATTTCGACGTCCAGAAAGGCCTGTCGATCCACCGGTTGATGACCAATTTCGATCGCCGCGACAATGGCGATTGGTCAATCAAATCAGAGCTTCAAACCGCCGTTAGCTTCCGTCGACACAATCTGCTGGAATCCGGGCGCGACCTCGGCCAATTCGATATCATTATGTGTTGTAATGTCCTGAACGGACTGGCCCCTGGCGCGAAACGTCAGGTTGCCGAGACGTTCAGCGCCCACTTGCTGCCAGAGGCCTTCCTGTTTGCAGGAACCGGCGAAAACCTGGCCGGTCTCTCAGACGCCATCAAACCTTCGCGCGAACTGCGCGGCGCGTTTGAGCGCGATGTTTCAAACAACAAGACCGCCGCGGCGTAGATCGAGACCCAAAAGCAGAATTGTTGCCCAACAACAGCAATTGTGAGACACTCGCTGAGTTATCTGGAGGGACTACCTATGGGATTTGGCGAAGCCGTACGCACATTTTTTCAACGATATACAGACTTTCAAGGGCGATCGCGACGATCCGAATACTGGTGGGTGGTGCTCGCGCTGATCATATTCTTCGGGATCGGTGGGGCGCTTGCCGTCGTCCTGGGTGGCGTCGCAGGCGGCGGCAATATCAACCCAATCGGAATGCTCCTGATCGGGATTTTGGGGCTCGCCTATTTGGCGATCATTATTCCGAACATCGCTCTCATGGTGCGGAGGTTCCACGACCTCAACCAGACTGGTTGGTTAGCGCTGGTGTTTATCCTGCTCAATTTCATCCCCTTGGTTAGCTTGATCTCGAGCCTCGGCCTTATCATCTGGTTCGCGATGCCCGGCACGGTCGGCCCGAACAAGTATGGCGCTGACCCCAAGGGCGGTCATGATGTTGGCGTCTTTAGCTAGGCGTTCCAACCGGTTCAGTTCGAGCACCCGCTGGCTGACGGCTAGCGGGTGCATTTCATTTGAGGGTCTGATATAGGCGCGAGCATGAAAGTTGAGCTCGATCTCTCCAAACGTCCAGACGCGGCGCCCGCTCCAAAATCGCTGGCGGGCTTGTCTTTGCCTGCGCTCAAGGCGGAAATGGAAGCCTTTGGTGTGCCGCCAAAGCAGGCGGGCATGCGCGCCAAACAAATTCGCCGCTGGGCGCATCATATGGGCTGCCAGGACTTCATGGAGATGACCGACGTAGCGAAGGATTTGCGCGAACAGCTTAGTCAGTCCTATCACCTCGAGCGTCCGGAAATTGCCGACCATCAAGTTTCCGTCGACGGCACGCAGAAATGGCTGACCCGCTTTCAGCCGGGTGTTGAGGGCGAGAGCGTCTTCATTCCCGATGTCAGCAAGACAGGCGCACTCTGTGTCTCCAGCCAGGTCGGTTGCACGCTCAATTGCACCTTCTGCCATACGGGCACCCAGAAGCTCGTCCGCAATCTGACGGCGCAGGAAATCGTCGCTCAGATCCTGATTGCACGCGATGAAATCGGTGAGTGGCCCGCCAGTATGGAAAATCGGCGGCTGACCAATATCGTCTTCATGGGCATGGGCGAGCCGCTCTACAATCTGGATAATGTCGCAGAAGCGATCGATACGATTAGCGACGGAGATGGCATCGCCATTGGCCGTCGCCGGATCACCGTTTCAACGGCAGGTGTTGCCCCCAAGATCCCGGAGCTTGGCGCGCGCACCGGCGCTATGCTCGCCATTTCACTGCACGCCGTACGCGATGATTTGCGCGACGAGATCGTACCGATCAATCGCAAATATGATCTGCAGACCCTGTTCGAGGCGATCCGCGCCTATCCCGAGCTTGGCAATTCCAGACGTGTGACGTTTGAGTATGTCATGCTGAAGGGCGTCAATGACAGTCTCGCCGAAGCGCGGGACCTGGTAAAATTGCTTCGGGGTGTACCCGCAAAGATCAATCTGATTCCGTTCAATCCATGGCCTGGTAGCCCTTATGAATGCTCAGATTGGGAAACGATTGAAGCGTTCGCCAAAGTGGTCAATCGCGCCGGATATGCGAGCCCCATCCGCACCCCACGCGGACGCGATATTTTCGCCGCCTGCGGACAATTACGCTCCGAAAGCGTGAAGAAGTCAGCCGCAGAGAAGCGCCGCGAGGCCCTCGCTCAGGCGGAATAATCTTACTCAGAGCGCCTGCGCCCCGCGGACAAGACGTCCCGGCTTGGCGCCTGTCGCTTCCCCATGTCGCTGGATCACCTGCCCCGCCACCACAGTCGCGTCATAGCCGTCTGCATGCTGCATTAAGCGTCGCCCACCCGCGGGAAGGTCGTGCACGATATGCGGCGTGTGCAGTCGCAATCCATCATAGTCGATCACGTTGAGATCCGCGCGGTAGCCCGGTTTCAGTACGCCACGATCTTTCAGACCAACCCAGGCCGCCGTATCGCGGCACTGGCGCTTGATCAGAAATTCGAGCGGCAGTTTCTCACCGCGCGTGCGGTCGCGGGTCCAGTGAGTGAGCAGCGTGGTTGGAAAAGAGCCATCGCAAATCATTCCAACATGCGCGCCGCCATCTGAGAGACCTGGCAGACTGGCCGGGCTTTCAAGCATGGTCCGAACCGGGTCGAGGCTGCCATCCGCATAATTCAGGAAGGGCAAATAGATCATGCCGCGGCCTTCATCAGCGAGCATCAGATCCAGCACCACGGCTTCCGGGCTCGTGCCACGGGCGCGCGCGCTCGCCGCCACGGTCTTGTCTTCTGACGGTTCATAGTCCGGCGGGTCACCCAGCACGAACATCTTTCCGAAATTTCTCAAGATGGATTTTACGAACGGGTTGTCAGCATCGGGTTCATCGTCCAGCAGGCGCTGCCGAAACGCCGGGTCGCGCAACATCCAAACGCGCGTTTCAAACGGCTCCTGCGCGATAGATTGATAGATCGGATGCCCGGAGAACGGGTTCAGCGTGAGCTCAAGGCCTAATAGAACACCCACCGGACGCGGCCCGACTTGCGCACGCATATCCAGGCCCGACGCCGCCGCAGCTTCGATTTCTGCCAGCAAGTGTTTCCAGCCTTCGGGAGCGACATCTGCCTGCGCAAGAGAAACAGAAAGAGGTCGTCCAGATTTCTCCACCAACCGACGGAGCATGGCCGCTTCTTTCTGGGGGTCGTTGAAGTCAGAGACGAACTGCAACACGCCTTTGCCCGCCTCTCCCAGCGCCATGGCGATGCCAGTCAGCTCCTTTTCGGAGGCTGTAAGCGTCGGCGTTGGCTCGCCATCTGACGTGCGGTGGTTCAGCGTGCGCGAGGTTGAAAATCCGAGCGCCCCAGCCTCAACCGCCGCTTTGGCGAGCGCCGACATCGCCGCGATATCCGCATCTGTCGCGTCTTCACGGTTCGCACCGCGATCCCCCATTACATAGACCCTGAGCGCCGCATGCGGCAGCTGCGCACCGAAGTCGATATCGAAGGCACGGTCTTCCAGGCTGTCGAGATAGTCTGGAAAACTCTCCCAGTTCCACGGCAGGCCCTCGGCGAGCACGGGAAAAGGAATATCTTCCACGCCCTCCATGAGACGAATAAGCCGATCATGATCTGAGGTGCGAACCGGCGCGAAACCGACGCCGCAATTCCCCATAATCGCGGTTGTTACACCATGATTGGACGACGGTGACAGCGCATCGCCCCAGGTCACCTGTCCATCATAATGCGTGTGAATGTCGACAAAGCCGGGGGCGACCAGCTTGCCCTTAGCGTCGATTTCCTCAACGCCCGCGCCGGATACGTCTCCGACCTGGACGATGCGACCGTCATCGATCGCAATGTCAGCGTCCCGCCCAGGGGCTCCGGATCCATCGACGACAAAGCCGCCGCGGATCACAAGATCATGCTTGGCCATACGCACCTCCTCGGTGAATTTGCAGAGTGTGCCAGCGCAATGACGCCTGTCAAACCTCTCGCGGCGAGAGCCTCACCGCAGGCCAAGTTTCTTCAACGGTGACCCTATCGAACCAGACACCATTGCCGCCAGGAGTTGTGGTGCGGGCCAAAGTTTGCTGAGCGGCGCCGCCAACCAGTCCCGCAACCATGGCAGGATATGACTGTCGCCCTGATACACAGGCGTGAACAACCAGGTCATGATCTGATACAGGCGGACATGTCCGCGTCGAAGCTCGAGATAGGTCTTGAGCGCATCACTGGTATCGGATGTCTGAGAGATCGCCTGTGCCAGTGCCCAGGCATCCAGAAGCGCCATATTCGCCCCTTGGCCGAGTTGAGGCGATGCAGCGTGCCATGCGTCACCGATACGGACAAAACCCCGACCAATCACAGGATGCTTCGACGTGTGGTGGCGATACCGGGCAAAGGTCAGGTCATCATGCTCCTTGAAATGCACGAGCAGCTCTTCCGTTTCGGGCCAAAGCGCGGCGGCGTCTCGCTTCCAGACCTCCAAAGGCGTCGCGCGCCAATCGGCTTCACGGTCAGCGCGGATTGACCAGAAATAGGTCAGCGTGTCTTGGCCATCCAAGGACAACCGACCAGACGGCATGACACCGGTCATCTGCCTTGCGTTTAGGTAGCGCTGCTCCAGGGCGGCGGCATCAAACGGTCCATCCTGCGGCCAGGGCAGGGTTGCCCAAAGCGCCCCATAGGGCAGGTCCACACCCTGGTCTTCCGGTGTCAGATTGGAGCGGGCACCATGAGCAAAGACAACCAGATCCTGACCCATGATCCGCTCACCACCCTCAAGAGCCAGGTCCGGGATCGACGGGTCGACATCTACCACCGGGACGCCCAAAACGAATTCAACGCCCGCATCTGTCGCCGCCCGGTAGAGCGCCTCGAAAATCAAGCCGCGCTGCACGCCGAGCCCGTAAGCCTCGTTTTGCCACTTGGCATAGCGAACATCGAGCACCGGGCGCATAGACGGGGTTGTGAGCCCCCACAAGCGCTCGATCCGCGTGCCGAGCGCATCTATCTCCCGTCGCAGTCCAAGCTCCTGCAGCACCGCTAGGCCGGTCTGCTGCAACATCAGGCCCGAGCCAATCGGCTTTGGCGTTTCGAACTGATCGAAGATTTTGATTTGGTGCCCGGCGCGGGCGAGCAATGTCGCCAGCGCGAGTCCGCCAATTCCGGCCCCAGTAATGGCAATATTCAGCGGCTTACCCATGCGACCACCCTGCGACGCTGCACGATGATTGTCACCGGGGAAAAAACTTCCTAACTCAAGGCCATGACCCATTCGATCAAAATGCTCATCGCTCAGCTCAATCCTGTGGTGGGAGACATCAAAGGAAACAGAGCTCTAGCGGAAGCGGCGCACGCCGAAGCCGCTGCAAAAGGCGCGGACTTGGCTGTGTTTTCGGAGCTGTTCATTCTCGGCTATCCAGCTGAGGACCTGGTGCTGAAACCCGCTGCGGTTGAGCATTCCATGGCCGCGATTGAGGCGCTTGCGGCCCTCACCAAGGATGGCCCGTCTATGTTGATTGGCTCGCCATGGGCCGAAGAGGGCAAGCTCTACAATTCGATCCTCCTCCTCGAGGGCGGAGGTATTCGCGCGCGCTACGACAAACGCGAGCTGCCTAATTACGGGGTCTTCGATGAAAAGCGTATCTTCGACGAAGGCGAAGGCGCGCACGAAACGGTGGAGATCAATGGCATTCCGGTGGGCCTCGCGATCTGTGAGGACATCTGGTACGACCGCGTGCCCGGCGCCGTGGCTGAGGCGGGTGCAGAAGTATTGCTCGTACCAAACGCCTCGCCTTGGCGGCGCACCGTCAATGTCGAGCGTCACACGACCTTCTCAGCCTGGGCCAAGACCGGTGTGCCCTATCTGTTCGTCAATCAGGTGGGCGGCCAGGACGAACTGGTCTTTGATGGAGCGTCCTATGCCGTCGACTTCGATGGCGCAGAACACCAGCTGCTCGGCGATTTTGCGAGCGGCACCGCCATCGTCACTTACAATGGCGAAACACATAGATTTGAGCCAGCCGATGCGCCCGCCAAGCTGACCAGCGGCTGGGAAGCGGAGTATCGCGCCGCAACGCTGGCGCTTGGTGATTATGTCAACAAGAACCGTTTTCCCGGCGTTGTCCTCGGCATGTCGGGCGGCATCGATAGCGCCCTCACCGCAGCCATAGCCGTCGATGCTCTCGGGCCGGAGCGGGTCTGGTGCGTGATGATGCCGAGCAAGTATACCTCCCCCGAAAGCCTCGAAGACGCCAAGGCCTGCGCAGAAGCGCTCGGGGTGCGTTATGACTCGATCAATATCGCGCCGGGGGTCGACGCGTTGGATGAAATGCTGGGCGCTACCTTTGCCGAAACCCAGCCCGACACCACAGAAGAGAACATCCAATCCCGCCTGCGCGGTGTGACGCTGATGGCGCTCTCAAACAAGTTTGGCCACATGGTCGTGACGACGGGCAACAAGTCCGAAATGGCGGTCGGCTATGCGACGCTTTATGGCGACATGTGCGGCGGCTACAATGCGCTGAAGGATTTCTACAAGACCGAAGTCTTCGCCCTGTCGCGCTGGCGCAATAGCGCGGTTCCGCTCGGCGCGCTGGGCCCGGGCGGCGAGGTGATCCCGGAGCGGATTATCACCAAACCACCGAGCGCCGAGCTGCGCGAAGACCAGAAAGACGAGGATTCGCTGCCGCCCTATGACGCGCTGGATGACATCCTGCGCGGCCTGGTCGACCTGGAAGAAGACGTTGAAGACATCCTCGCACGCGGCCATTCCGAAGCCACCGTCCGCCGGATCGAGCACTTGCTCTACATCGCAGAATACAAACGCCGCCAGGCCCCACCAGGGGTAAAGGTCGGCTCAAAGAATTTCGGGCGAGACCGGCGGTATCCGATTACGAACCGATTCCGGGATGATTGAGGGGGTCGGGAAACAAACGTCGGCGATGGGCGCAAAAGAAAATATCATTTCAGGCGCTTGGCAAGGAGTTTCAACGCTTGCCCGTGGCTGTCTTGACGGAACGCCTGGATAACAAAGCCCGCTGCATCGTCCGTAGGTATGCGCGTGGTATCAATCTCAAGATCGTAGCACATATCAGCGTGGATGATATCGTATTGCCCACGCGCTTGTCCGATGACGCGATCACCGCGGTCAATCTCTCGGCGCTCCAATTCCTGAAGCTCGCATCGAACGCCGACCAGCATAACGTCCAATCCGCTTAACTGTTCTACCCACACTTTTCGAAGGTCAGCGGTCAGGATGACTTCGTCTAATATGAGGTCGACACCGCTACGCGCGATCGCCGCAACGGAGTGAATGTGAGATTTTAGCGTCGCCAGGCCAAACGAACCGAAATTTAGTCGAACCAGGCCATTTGGATCCCTGTCGAAAAAGAATCCGTCCGGGTTGTCATGGAAGTTCGCTGGCAGCATTGCAAAGGCGTCGTCGATGCCCGTTCGCAAGAAGGGACGGTCAAGCTGGTCTTGCACGGCTTTCGCGATGCTCGATTTTCCCGCCGACGTGCACCCGTTTAGAAATACGACACTCATTGAACCGGACTCTACCCACTCGAGTAAGCGAATGAAATAGTTACTAACGCAGAGCGCGATGGATTTCCTTTGTGGGCAAATGCGGCCATTGGCTCCCGCCGTGTTTTTACGTAAGATTGTCCTGCCGACCACTGACCGAAGGAGGAATGTTCGGTTGTTTGATGATGCGATCAAACAAATGGCGGAGCTGCCGCAGTGGGTTCAGCTTTGGATGCGATGGCTAAATATCGTGTTTCTGCTCGGCCTATTCTTCGTCGCCAATCATATCGAAGCACGTTGGTCGCTCGCCGCCTATTTCTTGGCTTTTCCTGTCGGATTACTGGCTTTTTACCTGGTTCGAGATATTAGGATGACCGGGCTGCCCCACATTGTGTTTTGGGCGCCTTTGCTCATCTACCTTATCGGCACTGTCGTGAGCGATCGCGCGTTTGAAGTCATGAGTTTGTATGGGCTCTGGGTTTCGCTCCTCGTAACGACGATTTTTATCTCCGTGATTCTCGACATCAAAGGCTTGCTTGGCGTGATCATTGATAGGGTCAACGCCTGAAAAGCGAGCAAATGCGGACATTCGGTTTGCCGCTTGCTCATGCTCGCATCTCAGATTGGTCGGCGATTGCGTTACGTCCGCTAATAGGGATCAGCAGCGGTCCTCTAACCCCCCATCGCCGCGATCGCTTCCGCCACCGCGACCGTGCGCTGCGCCTCTTCCAGGTGGAGCAGCTCGGTCATTTTGCCATTCACTTTGAGGACGCCTTTGCCGGCATTTTCCGGGTCGGCGAAGGCGGCGATGACGGCGTGGGCCTGCTCGACGTCGGCCTCTGCGGGGGCGAAGATCTCGTTCGCGGCGGCGAGCTGGGACGGATGGATCAGGGTCTTGCCGTCAAAGCCCATCAAGCGTCCTTGCGTGCACTCTGCAGCGAGACCGTCTTCGTCGCCAATGCCGTTGAAGACGCCGTCTATGGCCAGCAGGTCATAGGCCCTCGCGGCCGTGACGGAGAGCCCCAGCGCGGTCTGGAACGCGGTGCGTAGCGGCGGGTCATTGACGCCGCGCAGCTCCTTGGCGAGGTCATTGGTGCCCATGACAAAGGCGGTCAGGCGCGTGCGGCCAACCGCTTCGGCAATATCCTGAATGTTGAGGATGGCCTTGGGCATCTCGATCATCACCCAGAGACCCATATCGTCTGGCGCACCGGCCCGGCTCATCGCATCGTCGAGCCGGTCAATGTCGCCGCCATCAATGACTTTCGGGGCGAGGATCGCATCCGGGCCAGCTCCGACGGCGGCCTTCATGTCGTCGAGGCCCCATTCCGTATCCAGCCCATTGACGCGCACCACGACCTCGCGCTTGCCATAGCCGCCGGACTGGACGGCCTTGCAGACTGTGTCCCGCGCCTCAATCTTGGCGTCTGGCGCGACGGCGTCCTCAAGGTCGAAGATCAACGTGTCGGCGGCAAGCGTCTTGGCTTTCTCCAGCGCGCGCGGATTGGCGCCCGGCATATACAGGCAGGAACGACGAGGGCGGTGGACTGAAACTGACATGTATGTCTCCTTGACGGACGAGATCGAACGCGACACGAGTGCCCGCTCGCGCGACTGAAATCAACTCTTGGCCCCGGGTTAAGTATGCCGACCAATTATCTTCTCCGCACCGCTGGTCCTGAGGATTACGATGCCTTGGGCGCGCTGATATTCGATGCCATCCACAATGGCCCGACCCACTACACACCGGCGCAATCCCAAGCGTGGGCGCCAGCGCCGCGCAGTGGTCCGGACTGGGCAGAACGCCTCGCCAGCCAGCACATCATCGCGGCAGAGCAGGGCGGTGAGATACAGGGCTTCATGTCGATCGAGCCTGGCGGCTATGTCGATTTCGCCTATATCCGCCCGGGCGCGCAGGGCAGCGGCCTGTTCCGGCAGCTGTTCGAGGCTGTCCTCGACCGGGCCAAAGCGCAAGGCGATACGGAACTCTCGACCCATGCGAGCCTGATGGCGCAACCGGCCTTTGCGGCCATGGGATTTGAAATTGATCACCACGAAACGGTCGAGATCGATGGGCAGTCGCTGCCGCGTGCACGCATGACCAAACGCCTGTAAGGATGCTTGAATGACTGATTTTCCCATTTCTGGTTTCACCGCACCCGGCTTCGAACCGGTTCAGGAGGCGTTTGAGGCGAACTTCGCTGAGGACAAGGAACTCGGTGCGGGCTTCGCAGCTTATCTAGACGGCACGCTGATTGTCGACTTGAAGGGCGGCTACGCAGATCGCAAAAAGCAAAATGCGTGGACCGACGAGACCATTGTCCCGGTCTACTCCACGACCAAACCCATTGCCGCCCTGGTCCTGGCGAGCGTGATTGAGGCCTTACCGGCAGAATACGAAACCCCGGTAGCAGATGTCTGGCCTGAATTTGGCGCGAACGGAAAAGACGCCGTGACCATTGCCCAGATGGTGTCGCACCAGGCGGGATTGCCGGGATTTGTCGACCCGGTTGACCCGGGCCTTTGGCTGGATCCGGACGCTTGCGCAGCGGCGCTCGCGCCTTTGGCTCCACTCTGGGAGCCAGGCACAGCGCATGGCTACCATCCGCTCAGCTGGGGCTATCTGATTGGGGAATTGGTGCGCCGCATTGATGGCCGCAGTCTTGGGACGATCCTGCGTGAGGATATTGCCGGATCCGCAGGGATCGACTTTCAAATCGGGACCCCAGAATCTGAGCATCACCGCGTCGCCGAGATCATGCGCCCCCGCGCCTTGCCGGATCTGGGTGAGATCAATGACGCCACCCGCGCCGCCTTCCTGACCAAATGGGCCGCCCCGGATCGCGGCGGCGCCATCTGGCGCGAGATCGAAATTCCGTCCGCCAATGGCATCGGCTCAGCCAAGGCAGTAGCGGAGCTTTATGGCATCTACGCGCATGGCGGCGAACTGCGAGGCCGGAGCGTTATTCCGGGCTCCGCTTTCGAGCGCCTGATCGAAAGCCGCGTGAAGGGTCAGGATCTGGTGCTGCCTTATGTCACCGAATTCGCCGCCGGGGTGATGCGCAACAATATCGGATTGTATGGCCCAAATCCCGATACAATGTGCCATTCGGGTTGGGGCGGATCGCTAGCACTCGGTGACCCAGATCGACACCTCAGCGCCGCTTATGTGATGAACCGCCAGTCCAACAGCCTACAAGCCGACCCGCGCGCGACGCGGCTGATTCAGGCTCTATATGGTTGTTTATAAAGAATTATTGATGCGGGGACCAATCGGTCGGAGCGGCTGGTACGATTGTTGCGAAACCCGTTCGGAGTTTGGAAACTCAAATCTCCATCATGTTTACCTGCGCCCGGCTGTTTCAGCCGGGCTCTTTTTTATCTGACGGAAGCGGCCGCCCGGGCCAGACGTCGCGCCTTGGCGTCTCCCATCAGACTATCAATCGTAAACACGATGAGCGCCGTCCAAATGAACGCAAACGCGAGCGCGTGGGTCAGTCCGAAGGCTTCCTTGAACACGAGCACCGAGATCAGGAACTGCAAAGTCGGCCCGATATATTGCATCATCCCCATGGTCGAAAGACGAAGGCGCTTGGCCGCGAGCGCGAATAGAATCAATGGAACGGCTGTGATTGGTCCTGCGGCGAGCAACATGACGATGTCCCACCCGCCGTCGCCCATCAGGCGTCCGTCCGGCTGGCCCACAAACCATCCAAACCAAAGCATAGCGAGCGGCGCAAGCAGTGCGGCTTCCACCACAAATCCGGCCCGACTATCAACCTGGACCTGTTTGCGAATGACCGAATAGAAAGCGAAGGTCAGGCACAGAACCAGTGCCACCCAAGGCAAGTAACCGAGCGCCGCCGTCATAATCGCAACCCCTATCGCTGCGAGCCCAACAGCGGCCCATTGCGCCGGCCGTAACCGCTCCGCAAAGAACAGGGCGCCGATCAGCACATTGACCAGCGGGTTGATATAGTAGCCGAGGCTAGCCTCCATCACGCGTTCCTGACCGACAGCCCAGATATAGATCAGCCAGTTAATACCTATCAGAACAGCAGAGATGCTCAGCCAAAACAGATGCTGGCGCGTCAGAGCCGCCCGCAGCTGGCCCCAGTTTCTCGCGATCGCAATCAGGATGAGCCCCGTCGGAACACTCCAGACGATCCGGTGGGCCAGCATTTCCGTTGGCTGGATATGGTCCAGCGCTCTGAAATAGAGCGGCAATCCACCCCAAATCGTGTAGCAGCCGAGACAGCAGAGAAATCCGAGGCGCAGTGTGGAAGACATGCGCGTTCAGGTAGTGGTGAACGAATTCCAACGCCACCCGAAATGTGTCGATCTGGTCTTAAGTCAGCGTTTAGTCGCCATCCATGCGGAGCGCCGCGACAAACGCTTCCTGAGGGATCTCGACTTTGCCGAATTGGCGCATGCGCTGCTTACCGGCCTTTTGCTTGTCCAGCAGCTTGCGCTTTCGCGTCGCGTCGCCGCCATAGCATTTCGCGGTCACATCCTTGCGCAGAGCGGAAATCGTCTCGCGTGCAATGATCCGCCCACCAATTGCTGCCTGGATCGGGATCTTGAACATCTGGCGCGGGATCAGGTCTTTCAGCCGCTCGCACATTTGCCGTCCGCGACTTTCCGCGCGATCGCGGTGCACCAGCATGGCAAGCGCGTCGACCGGCTCATCATTGACCAGGATATTCATCTTCACGAGGTTCTCGGCGCGGTGGCCAATAATCTCATAATCAAAGCTCGCGTAGCCGCGCGATATCGATTTCAGGCGATCATAGAAGTCGAACACAACTTCGTTGAGCGGCAATTCATACTGCACCAGGGCCCTGCCACCGACATAGGACAGCTCGGTCTGAATTCCGCGCCGGTCCTGGCAGAGTTTCAGGATCGAGCCGAGATATTCGTCCGGCGTGTAGATGGTGGCCTGGATCCAGGGCTCGCGCACTTCCGCGATCTTGACCACATCCGGCATGTCCGCCGGATTGTGCAGCTCGATTTCGGTGCCATCCGTCATGGTCATTTCATAGACAACGCTCGGCGCCGTCGCGATCAGGTCGAGATCGAACTCGCGGCTGAGGCGTTCCTGAATGATTTCCAAGTGGAGTAGCCCGAGGAACCCGCACCGAAAGCCCATGCCGAGCGCGGCGGAGGTTTCCATCTCCCAGGTAAACGAAGCATCGTTCAAGCGAAGCTTGCCCATCGCGGCGCGCAACTCGTCGAAATCACCGGCATCCATTGGGAACAGGCCGCAAAAGACGACCGGTTGAACCTCTTTGTAGCCGGGTAGCGCTTCAGCGCTGCCATGCTTCTCGGTTGTGATCGTGTCTCCAATGGCGCAGTCCGCAACTTCTTTGATCGAGGCGATGAGAAATCCGACTTCACCGGGGCCGAGCTCATCAACATCGGTGGGTTTCGGTTTGAAGACCCCAACCTTGTCGACTTCATACGTCGCGCCGGTCTTCATCATCTTGATCTTCATTTTCTTCTTCAAGACGCCGTCATGCATACGCACGATCACCACAACGCCGAGATAGGGGTCGTAATAGGCATCGACGAGGGCTGCTTTGAGCGGGGCATCCGCCTCACCATGCGCTGGCGCGGGCAGCCGCGTCACGATGGCCTCCAGAACGTCATCAATGCCAATGCCAGTTTTGGCCGAAATCTCCACCGCATCAGACGCATCCAGCCCGATCACATCCTCGATCTGCTCTTTCACCGCGGGGACATCGGCAGCCGGCAAGTCAATCTTGTTGAGAACCGGGACGATCTCGTGATCCTGCTCGATTGCCTGGTACACATTGGCCAGCGTCTGGGCCTCGACGCCCTGGCTCGCATCCACGACCAAGAGCGATCCTTCGCAAGCGGCAAGACAGCGACTGACCTCATAGGAAAAGTCGACATGTCCCGGCGTGTCCATCAGGTTCAGCGCATAGGTCTCCCCATCCTTCGCGGTATAGTCGAGACGGACAGTCTGCGCTTTGATCGTGATGCCGCGCTCTTTCTCGATATCCATCGAGTCGAGCACCTGCTCGGACATTTCCCGCTCGGTCAGCGTGCCGGTCTGCTGGATCAGGCGATCCGCGAGCGTCGACTTGCCATGGTCGATATGCGCGACAATGGAGAAATTTCGGATTTTATCACGTGGTGTCATAAGCCGGCATATAGCGCCAAGCACCGCCCTCGCCTAGCGCCTTTGTCTGTCGGGGCAACAGCAATTCGCGGAATACTCAAAATATGAGTTTGGTGCCCAGAAGAGGACTCGAACCTCCACGTCCAAAAGGACACTACGACCTGAACGTAGCGCGTCTACCAATTCCGCCATCTGGGCACGAAAAAGGAATGGGGCGTATAGCGGGGAAAACGCGTTAGCGTCAACGGGCAATATGCGCCCGGAAGGAGGAAGTCAGCTAACGCGTCCCTGGGCCTGTTTTGGCTTAGCTCGCGCGGGTGAAGCCGCTTGGCTGCATCATCGCATACAGCTGGTCTTTCAACTGCATACGCTCGCGCCGCAGCGCCAGTTCTGTTGTGTCGGTTACCGGCTCAATCCGCTCTTCCATTCGATGAATGGTACGGTTGATTTCATGATACCGATCCGCCAGCTTCGCAAAATGCGGGCTGGTTCGTTTCAGCTCGGAGATGCGCTGTCTTTCGCTTGGGAAATCATCGGCGAGTTCATGTGGTGTATGGCTCATCGAAAATGGCTCCTCTGGTTTGCTTGAACCCAGAAAAGCCATCTATTCCGCCTCCGTCACTTCGGAGAAATGCGTATATCGCTACGTTACTCGCCGTCGCCCTGCTTGAGGATCGTGCGCTTGCCGGCATGATTGGGCGCTGAGATAACGCCCTCTTCCTCGAGGCGCTCGATCAAGGTCGCGGCCTTGTTATAACCAACCTTGAGGCGGCGCTGTAGATAGCTGGTCGAGGCGCGCTTATCGCGCAGTACGACCGCCATGGCCTGGGCGTAGAGATCCTCGTCCTTGTCACCTGTCGAGGTGCCAAGCATGGCATCCATGATGGCGCTGCCAGTGCCCTCTGCAGGCTCTTCCAGGACTTCAGGATTGTAGTCAGGCTCTCCGCCATTATCCCGAAGCCAGTCGACGACTGCCTGGACTTCTTCATCCGACACAAAGGGACCGTGGCAGCGTTTGGTTTTGACACCCGCTGCCTGATAGAGCAGGTCGCCCATGCCAAGCAGCTGTTCCGCGCCTTGCTCCCCCAGAATGGTGCGCGAGTCGATTTTCGTCGTTACCATGTAAGAGATACGCGTCGGGAAGTTGGCTTTAATCGTCCCCGTGATGACGTCTACCGACGGGCGCTGCGTCGCTGTGATCAGATGAATGCCCGCGGCCCGCGCCATCTGCGCGAGACGTTGGACGCACCCTTCGATCTCCTTACCGGCGACCATCATCAGGTCAGCCATTTCGTCGATCACAATGACCAGGTTCGGCACATGATCGAGTGGTAGGATTTCGGTTTCGTATTGCGGCTTGCCGCGGTCATCAAAGCCGGTTTGCACTTTGCGGGTCATCTGGTCGCCGCGCGTGCGGAACTCGGCGGCTTTCTTGTTGAAGCCTGCGAGGTTGCGGACGCCCGCCTTGGACATCAGTTCGTAGCGCATTTCCATTTCACGGACAGCCCATTGCAGCGCCAGAACCGCTTTCTTTGGATCGGTCACTACCGGTGAGAGCAGGTGCGGAATGCCCTCATAGATGCTCAGCTCGAGCATTTTCGGATCGATGAAGATAAACCGGCACTCTTCTGGCGGCAGCTTGAAGATCAGCGACAGGATCATAGCGTTCACGCCCACCGACTTACCAGAGCCTGTCGTCCCCGCGATCAGCAAGTGAGGCATCTTGGCCAGCTCGACGACGGTCGGGGCGCCGCCAATATCTTCGCCAAGCGCCATAGGCAGGACGGCTTTGGTCTTGGTGTATGCGTCATGGTCGAGCAAGGAGCGCAAGTAGACCGTCTGGCGCTCTTCGTTCGGAAGCTCGATCCCAATGGCGTTCTTGCCCGGCACAACCGCGATCCGGCACGACACGGCGGACATGGAGCGGGCGACATCGTCGGCGAGAGAGATCACACGGGACGATTTCACACCAGCAGCCGGTTCGAGTTCGAACAGGGTAACAACCGGGCCCGGGCGAACTTCGCGAATACGCCCGCGTACACCAAACTCGCGCAGAACTTCCGCAAGTCGATTGGCCTTGGAGAGCAAATCATCTTCGTCGATTTCGTTCCGCTGGGCTGGCGGAACCTGCAGCAAGTCCATAGGCGGTACTTTTCCGCCGCGTCCCTTGCGGGAGCGTTTCACGCGCGTTTTCGGGATCGTTGCAGAGCGCGGGGCTGTCACAGTGACCGGTTTTGTTGGTGATGCAGCTGGTGCAGGCGGCGCCTCGTCTTCGACGAACACATCCTCATCCAAGTCAGGCTCAATGACCTCGTTAGTCGGTTCATTTGGCCGGCGAATTCGGAACAGGTCGGTTTCGTCTTCGCCGGTTTCAGCGCCTGATTTCCGGCCGAAACTGAAGCGAGACCATAAGCCGCCAGCCCGCTGCGCTGCGCGAGCGCTGGATTTCGCCGCTGCTGACTGGAGCAGGCGGGCATCGCCGCGGCGGAAGCCGAGCGCTGCGAAGGCGCAAATCAGTCCGAGACCGCCCGCGACAAAGCCAGAAAGAAGCTCTGGCATCGGCAGTAATAGGGCTCTAAACGGCATCGCCGCGAGATCATGCAGGCCATCCCCGACCATACCGCCGAGTCCAGCGCGAAGCGGCCATGAGGTCGGCACCGGCCAGGCGGCAAAGCACGCCGCTGACAGAGGAACGAACAAAAAGCCGAGCATCCACCGCCGGATTTTCGGCGCCCCGATCAGAACTGCGCGCATGGCGCCGCCAATCATCAGTGCGAGACCCGCGACCCACGCCGACCAGCCGAGCAGTTGGCGCATGACATCTGCGAACACAGCGCCGCCAGCCCCGAACAGGTTTTCGACACCGCGATCACTGGCTGCATTCCAACTAGGATCGAGCGGATCGTACGAGCCGACGCTGCCACAGATGAAGACCCCAAGGGCGAACGCCCCGGTGCCTGTAATAATACGCCAGACAGGATCTGACACTTCGCGCATGGGCGCCGCTTCTGCGATTGTATTCGCCATAATCTACACTCCGGGATCGGACGGACGTTCTGAACCAAAAATGAAATTACAAGGACGGCCTTAAAACGGCGCTAACAGACATGATTTTGACGAAAAAACCCCCGGAGCCGAAGCGCCGGGGGTAAGTCGGGAGGAAACGCTTCCGAACTATGGAAGCGTACTGGTAACCAGCGCCGAGCCTGTCGGCGCTGGTAAACTGGGATTAGGAAGCAAACTCTGGATAGGCTTCGACACCTGTATCCGCGCGGTCGAGGCCGAGCTGTTCTTCCTCTTCGCTGACGCGAACACCAATGGTGAGTTTCAGGAGCATCCACACCGCAGCAGAGGCGGCGCAAACGAACACACCGGTTAGGACGACGCCGACAAGCTGGCCGACATAGCTGACGCCAATCGCGCCTTCCGCGTCTGCAGCTGGTGGCATGATGACATTGCCGTACGAGGCCGCGACGATGATGGTTCCCCAGATACCGCACACGAGGTGGGCTGGGATCGCGCCAACGACATCGTCAATCTTCAGCTTGTCGAGCAGAGGTACGGTCAGGACCACGAGAACCCCGCCAACAGCACCGATCGCGACGGCTCCGCCCATGCTTGGGGCGAGCGGTTCGGCTGTGATTGAAACGAGGCCACCAATTGCGCCGTTAAAGGCCATGGTTGGATCGACTTTGCCTTTATAGAGCACGGAAGTCAGGACCATCGCAGCGAGCACGCCGCCGACAGCAGCCATGTTCGTATTGGCGAAGATCTTGGAGACGGCGTTGATGTCGTCAAAGGTTCCTGCGGCGAGCTGAGACGCGCCGTTAAAGCCGAACCAGCCGAACCAGAGAATGAACGTACCAAGCGCTGCCAAAGGAATGTTGGAGCCAGGCATCGGGTTCACCTTCTCGCCGAAATATTTGCCAGCGCGAGGTCCGATGATGATGGCACCGATCAGCGCGGCCCAGCCACCGGTCGAGTGAACAAGCGTCGATCCAGCAAAGTCGGAGAAGCCCCACTCGCTGTCGAGATAGCCGCCGCCCCATTCCCAGGACGCGACGATCGGGTAGATGAAGGCTGTCAGAACGGCCACGAAAGCCAGGAACGACCAGAGCTTCACGCGCTCAGCGACCGTACCGGAGACAATCGATGCGGCGGTCGCAACAAACACCATCTGGAAGAACCAGTCAGAGCTTGCGGCATAACCCGTATCGAGGCTTTCTTCACCAGCCCAGATGAAGGCGGGAACCCCAAAAATACCGTTCAGGATGGTCTCGCTCGGATACGCCATATTGTAGCCGACCAGCCAGAACATCAGGCCGGCGATTGAGAACAGCGCGATATTCTTCAAAGACTGCATAGACGCGTTCTTGGACCGCACCAGGCCGGCCTCGAGGCAGAGGAAGCCCGCGGCCATGAACATCACGATCAGACCACCAATGAGGAACAGATACGAGCTGTCCACATAAGCGCTGACCGCGCTTGCGTCCTGGGCGTGGGCAGCGAGCCCCGCTAGCCCGGCAACCGGGAGCATCATCGCGCCCCGCATTGCTGTTTTCATCCATAGTTTCATAGCCCGTATCTCCCGCAGCTCTGATTGATTGACTTGGGCAACAAAGCCGTCTGCCTAAATTCGCGCCAGAACTTTGAGAGGAAGAATCTACAGCCGCCCCATCTTTGATCAAAAATCGAGCAGGCTGCGACCCAAACGCCCGTTTGTCTGTCAGGCATGGACCTCACGTGCGCGGTTTCATATCTGAATTCCATGGATGATCAGATCTACGACGTAGCGATTGTTGGCGCAGGCCCAACAGGTGCCGCTCTGGCGCTCGGACTGGCACAGGTGGGCTTAAGCGTAGCGGTGATCGACACGCGCGACCCCAAGTCTGAATTGAAAGCCGATGGCCGCAATTTCGCGATCGTCACAGGAAGCTGGCGCATGCTGCGTAAATTGGGCATCGCTGCACAACTGGAAGAAAAGAGCCAGCCCTTGCGAGGGCTGGAAGCCGTAGATGGCGGCACACACTTTTTTGGCCAACCCTCCATTCTGTTTACGCAAGATGACCTCGACAGCGCCGATCCGGATGAACCGCTCGGTCAGATGGTTATGGCTGAACCATTACAGGCCGCGCTGGATCGCGCCATGGATGCAGCGGATGGCATCGAACGGATCGCACCGGACTTTTTCGCCGCTCAGACGAGCTTAGCCGACGCTGTGCTCATCGACTTGAAGAGTGGGCGGCAATTAAAGACCCGAATGCTCGTGGGTTCGGACGGCATGAACTCCCCTGTGCGCCAGTCGCTCGGGATCGCGACCGAGGGGCGAGACTATGACAAATCCGTCTTCACCGCGAACGTTACTCTAAGCCGTCCGCACGAAGGCATTGCCCGGCAATTGTTTACGCCAGAAGGGCCGTTCGCGACGCTTCCCCTGTCCGGCGACCGCGCCAATCTCGCCTGGTACATGCAACGCGGCGGCGCCGAAGCGCTTGCCGCCATGCCCAAATCAGACGCCGAAGCGGAGCTGAATTCGCGGTTCGCCGATTTCGCCGGAGAGATGAAAATTGAGGGCCAAGCAGGATCGTATCCGCTAATCCTGCAACTCGCGACAGAGATGACGGGACCCCGCGCGGCGCTAGTCGGTGATGCGGCGCGGCGCGTGAATCCGTTGGCAGGGCAGGGCCTCAATCAAGGCTTCCGGGACGTCGCAGCCCTGATCGACATCGCCGAGCAGACCCTTCATCTGGGCGGAGAAATTGGCTCACCGCAAATGTTGGAAGCCTACAGTCAGGCGCGCAGATTTGACGGCACGGGCACAGCACTTGCGCTTGATGCGATCGATCGCCTGTTCTCGAATGATGCAAGCTGGACGAAGCCCATCCGCACGCTCGGCATGATTGCAGCGTCAAAGATTTCACCCTTGCGCCGATTCCTCACACAAAAAGCTAGCGCGACAGAAGACGGCGTAGCGGGTCCGATGAGTGATTGGTAGGCCGCTCCAGCCAGAGCGCGCCTGAATTATACAGATAGAGAAATGCGTCGGTTGATTCCTGCGCCGCCTTCCCGGCCATTTCGCCGGCCAGGCGCTTATTCGCAACGCGCTGAAGCACGGCAAATCCAACAATCGGGATGCAGGTCCACCAGGCGACAAAGAATGTGCAGATCACGCCTGCGAGCAACAGGAAGTCCGATACCAGGTTGAGCAATGCGATCTGGTTGGCATAGTGCGAGCCCAGACGTTTCAGAACGTCCGTTCGCGCATGCAGATAATCCGCGTCGAGCGCCCAGGTCTGATCTGGCGTCGCGGTGACACGAACGGTCATGCGGCTGTCTTCGCCGCGCGGGATTGAATACGCTGTTGCTGTCATTCTACGCTCCGGTGCTTGTCCGGTAGTCTCGTAAAATAGCCGCGATGGCTTAACGAAACCTATCAGCGATCAATCATGAACTCGCTTTAATCGAAAGCGCGTGCAGGCCGGTTTCAAATTCAGGCTTCAAAACATCCATGACGGCGCGCTGTCTCGCGACGCGCGTTAGACCCTCAAAGAACGAGGCGGAGATGACCACTGTATAGTGCGTTTCGCCCTCTGGCCGGGCGCCGGAATGACCGGCATGTTTATGGCTATCATCCACCACATCCAGCGCCGCTGGCTGGAAGGCGTCTGTCAAAATCTGACGAATGCGTTCTGATCTGTTCATTAGTTCTGGTCTCTTTAACCCGAAGCACCTATGTTACCGCGCCTATGGATGACGGATACAAATATCGCCCCAAGTTCACTGATATAAGAGTGAAACCACCGGCCGACGAGAGCTCGCGTGAAAAAGCCGCGAAAACAAGAACCTGTGAGTATCCCAGCTGTGATCTGGCGGGGGAACACCCGGCGCCTATGCAGTTTGGTGACGGCAAGCACTGGTTCTGCAAACGCCACGCTGCGGAGTACAATAAAAGCTTCAACTTCTTCGACACGATGAACGAAGAACAGTTGAAAGCGTTCAACGAGAATGCGCGCTACGGGTTCAAGCAGACCTGGAAGTTCGGCGCGGGCCCGATGGGCGGCGACAAGGCTGGCAAGGCCCACGACCCCAAGACCTGGCGCGGCTCTGAATTTTTCGAGAACGCCGCCGAGGCGCGCGAGCATCGCCGCGCCAATCGGTCGGCCACCGGCATCGCCAAACGCGCCCTAGCCGAGTTGGACCTGGATGCGGACGCGAAAGCACCGGAAGTGCGCGCCCGATACGCCGAATATGTCCGCCGGTTCCATCCAGATTCCAATAGCGGTGACCGATCTTCGGAAGAAAAACTGGCGCGCGTCATCCGAGCGGGCAAGACGCTGAAGGCCGCCGGCCTGATGAAGGACTGACTCGTTTTCTTGCCGGAACTCCCGAATTGCGCCACCTCTGAGCGATGGAGGAGGCCCCAAAACTCTCATACGCAGAGTATTTTGATCACCCGCTGAAACGCGGCGTGGTGCGCACGATTGAGCGCCTCTCAGGTCAGCCTTATCTGCAACGCTTGTATGAAACCTATCGCGAAAGCCTGACCGACGAGCCGTTCTTCGCCGCCGCGGTAAAGCTCCTAAATCTCGATGTGGAGTTCAGTTCCGCGCATTTGGCTCAGATTCCGGAAACCGGACCGCTTGTCGTAGTCGCCAATCATCCGTTCGGCGTCCTCGATGGCTTGCTGATTTCCTGGCTCATCTCGCTCCGGCGCAAGGATTTCAAAGTCCTCACCAATGCCGTGCTTGACGGCGCGCCGGAAGCCCGCGAATGGCTTCTGCCGATTGATTTTGCACCAACAAAAGAAGCCCGTGCAACGAATATCGCGACCCGCGCGGAATGCCTGGAGCGTCTAGGGGCAGGTGAGTGCATCATCGTATTCCCGGCGGGCGGGGTATCGACCTCTCCAACACCGTTTTATCGCGCGGCTGTCGATGATACCTGGAAGCCCTTCACCGCGAAATTGATCACGCGAAGCGGAGCGCACGTGACGCCGGTCTTTTTTGAAGGGCAAAACTCACGCCTGTTCCAATGGGCGAGCCATGTCTCGATCGAGTTGCGGTTGGCGCTAATCTTTCGCGAAGTCAAACGCCGGGTCGGGACGGCTATACCGGTTCACATTGGGGAAACCCTCACCCCGGAAACCCTGGCCAGTGCAGGCAAACGCCATGAATTGATGAGCTTCCTACGCGACCAAACCTACGGCATGGCGCCGAGTGCGCAGCGACGCTCTATCGCCAAAGCACAGGCAAAGTTCGACGCCGCGAAGCCGGCCATTTTTCACTGATCAGGGAATGTAGACCGTGTAGATCACGTCAGCTTCGACATCGAACGTACCGTCGCTAAGGTCGATATTGCCAGTATTCCAGCGGTAATCGAGATCAAAGCGAACAGATTGATCGGCAATCGTGCCCGGACTTGAGGCCGTGCGACGGTTACCGCGGAAAATGTCACGGCCTGCCGTCAGCGTGGAAAGTCTGCGATAGCCATTCCACTGTACTCCGGATCGATTGGTGTTGCCCGAATGCGGGATTTGCGCGGCGTTGCCAAATGCGAGACCATCATCCGTACCGGACTGCGTCATCCGCATGCGGACGCGGATCAGGTTCAGATCCGCCGGATCGCTCACCGGCGCGGCGACAACGTCAATGTTGAACGCTTTATTGGTGGCGACATAGAAACTGGTCAGGATATCGCTGCGGATCGTGCGGACGTCCGTCGCACCATTTAACCGAAATGGATTGAGGACATCAGCCGCAGAGGTGAAGCGGTCGCCTTGCCGCGTGTTCTGGTTGCCGCCGCCCGGACTGTTTTGGATGCGCAAGGTTGCGCCGGTCCCATCCGGAAAAGCATTATCCGTTGCGGCCAGGCTTCCCGTAATGACGGTATGTACATCGCCATTGATCAAATCGGTATCGGCCCCGCCGCTATCGATGATGAAATCCGAAACAATTGGTGCTGTCCCGCTGGCATCGGCGGCCCAGACAATGGCGACGCCGTCCACGTTGAAATGGGGGCGGTCAACGACACTGCCCATCGATGTCTGAGAGAGGCTCAATCCAGCCCCGACAAACACAACGCTCATGCGCGCCCACGCCCATTTATTATCGATCTTTAAATCTCCCATTCCGCCGATTTACCATAGTCGGGTTTGGGTCTGGATAATTGGAAAGGTGGAATTTTATCGATTCTCTCACGGGGATTGTACGTGTGGGGCTTGCTTTTTGGAGCCAAACGAGGTCATTGGCGCGGGTCCTGATTTAGGAGTTTCAGAACATGGCAGGTGTTGTGGTTGTCGGCGCTCAATGGGGCGATGAAGGCAAGGGCAAAATTGTGGACTGGCTGTCGCATCGCGCCGACGTTGTCGCCAGGTTCCAGGGCGGGCACAATGCTGGGCACACCCTGGTCATTGATGGCACCGTCTACAAGTTGAACCTGCTGCCGTCTGGCGTCGTCCGCGGCGGCAAACTGTCGGTCATTGGCAATGGCGTGGTCGTCGACCCTTGGCAGCTCCTATCCGAGCTTGAAGGCATGGCGAAGGCGGGAATTTCACTCTCGCCCGATGATTTGCTGCTGGCCGAAACAGCCTGCCTCATCCTGCCGTGGCACCGCGATCTGGATGCCGCCAGAGAAGGCGAAGCCAGCGACAAGGCCAAAATCGGTACGACCAAACGCGGCATCGGCCCAGCCTATGAAGACAAAGTGGGTCGCCGCGCCATTCGGGTTGCAGACCTCGCAGACGAAGCCGCGCTGGACCAAAAGCTCGAACGCCTGATTGCCCACCATGCGCCGCTTCGCGCGGGACTGGGCCTCGACAAGCCCGACGCCGCTGCGCTCAAGGCTGAACTGCTTGAGATTGCGCCTCAGGTGCTCGCATTCGCCGGACCGGCCTGGAAAGTCCTTGGTGAAAGTCAGAAACTTGGGCGACGCATTCTGTTTGAAGGCGCTCAGGGGATTATGCTGGACGTTGATCACGGCACTTATCCATTCGTCACATCTTCGAATGTCGTCTCGGGTCAAGCCGCCGCTGGAACCGGGCTTGGTCCCCGCGCTGTGAGTTATGTATTGGGGCTCGCCAAAGCTTACACCACCCGAGTTGGAACAGGCCCATTCCCAACGGAACTCTTCGACGAGGTTGGTCAGGGTCTCGGGGAGCGCGGCCACGAGTTCGGCACCGTGACCGGTCGGGCCCGTCGATGCGGTTGGTTTGACGCGGTCATGGTCCGACAAGCCTGCGCGGTCTCAGGGGTCGATGGTTTGGCGCTGACCAAGCTCGACGTTCTGGACGGGATGGAAGAAATCAAAGTTTGTACAGGCTACAAGCTGGGCGACGAGATCCTTGACTATCTGCCAGCGACAGCAGCCGCCCAAGAAGCAGTTGAGCCGATCTATGAAAGCATGCCGGGTTGGAGCGGCTCGACGCGCGGAGCTCGGTCCTGGAACGACCTGCCGGCTGAAGCAGTGAAATATGTCCGGCGTCTGGAAGAGCTGGTGGGCAAGCCCTGCGCCCTGGTCTCGACGTCTCCCGAGCGCGAGGACGTCATCCTGATGCGCGACCCATTCGAACAGCGCTAGGCTCAGCTAGAAGACTGGCATTTGTCCTGTTGCCGCCCAGGGCATGCCCACGGCGAGAATGACGCTGATAATCAAGCCGATTAGGGCGCGGCCCGCGTCGGATCCGGCGTCCATCATGGCCTCGCCTCGTTCCCGCAAAGCGGTGACGAACGAGATGGCCATCTCGCGGCCCGCCAGCAGACCCAGGAAAACCCATGTCGTGCTCATCGGGACATCGTTCAGTTCTTTAAAGTAGAACAGCACGATCGCGTAGATTAGGTCGACGATCGTTGCGGCGCGAATATCCGTTGTGTGCGTTTTGGACAGGACGATTTTCTGAATCTCACCGCCGCGTGTCTTGAAGATGTACGCCATCATCGCGGCCATAAGCAGCGCGCCACCGATAATGATTTCCGGTTTGAACACCATCATCTCAATGCTGCCATCGGCGGCAAACACAGGCTCGCGCGGCATGAATACGAAGATGTTGGCAAAGTCCTGAAGCAACCAGGTCCACCACAGGAAGCCTGTCGTCGCCCATTGGAACACGGTCCACATGGGGTGCAGCCGCTCATCATCGTCACGTGTGCGTCCGACCCAGACCTCCCAGGCGCGCGATATAAGCAACCAGACCGCAGCACCTGCCGCAAAAGCCACGACATAGCCTGTGAGCGACTTGATCAGCATCGAGCTCATCACGCCCTCGGTCGCTCCGCCGCCAGACAGGGCGAATACGGTCAGAACCAGAAATGTCGTTGAAACCGGGATTCCGAACCGGGTCAGGAATAAGAGGACGATCGGCGGAAGCGCGTGCCACCATTCGATACCGCCCTCAGGATACGGGATCTTGTTGAGCTTTCCATCCGCAATGTCCCCGCCGCCATAGAACAGCTGGAACATCAGTGCGCCGACCATGATCCCGGCTGCAAACAACCACAGTATCCACCAGGGGCGATGAGAGTTTGAGGCGAGGAACGTACCGAGGGTCTGGATCGAGTCGTTTGCGATGACCGCATAAGCCGCGAAGAAGAACCCGATCAGCGCGAAAATCTCGTAGCCGGCAAGCGTCATGGCTGTCTCTCAAGGTTGCCCGGCAAAAACCGCGTTCGAAAGCTCGCTACCGAATAACCTATTTCAGATCAACCGAAATACGCGGCGTATTGAAGCGAATTGCAGCTGCAGCCGAGCTTGTGCCCTACTGAGCGACCCAACCGCCATCCATGCTCAAGATCGCGCCATTGATGCCGTCTCCGCCGGGAGAGCAGAGGAACGTCGCGAAGGCCCCGATCTGCTCTGTCGTGACGAACTCTTTGGTCGGTTGCGCTGCGAGCAAGACATCCCGCTTCACTTCTTCTTCGGTAATGCCGCGGGCCTTGGCGGTATCGGCGACCTGCCCCTCGACGAGGGGCGTGTAAACGTATCCCGGGCAGATCGCATTGCAGCGCACGCCGTGCTCAGCACCTTCCAGCGCAACAACCTTGGTAAGGCCAGCTATGCCATGTTTGGCCGCGACATAGGCCGATTTATAAGGGGAGGCGACCAGAGCATGCGCGGACGCAGTATTGATGATCCGCCCCCAGCCTTTCTTCTTCATTCCGGAGATCGCCATGCGCGTCGTGTGAAATGCTGCCGACAGGTTGAGTGAGATGATCAGGTCCCAGCGATCGACCGGAAAGTCTTCGATCGGCGACACGTGCTGGACCCCGGCATTATTAACGAGGATATCCGCGCCGCCAAAATCGCGGGCGACATAGCCCATCAATCCCTCAATCGCGTCTGGGTCGGTCAGGTTCGCGCCGGAAAACCCAACTTTCACACCGAAAGTGTCGTGTAATTCAGATTTAAGGGCGGCGACCTCATCGTCCGATGCAAGGCCGCTCAAGACCACGTCAGCGCCCTGTTCTGCCAGCGATTTTGCGATTCCCAGTCCAATCCCGCTGGTCGACCCCGTGACCAGAGCCGTCTTTCCTTTGAGCATTTTTAGTCCTTCTGCCTTGAGAGTGTGCGCGGCCTTGGTTAGAGCATTTGCAGGTGGCTTAACAGGCAAGAGTTTAAACGATGTCGGCAACGCTTGAATCTTTTCGCCAGGGCTTCCCTGATTTTCTTCTGATGACAGGGACCGCAGGAATTCTTCTGGTGCTCGCGAGCACGGTGTACATCCTGCTCACCCCCTGGAAAGAACTCGCTCTGGTGCGCGGTGGAAACGGCGCTGCCGGGCTTGCGCTATCAGGGGCGATTGCCGGACTAGCGATCCCGATCGCATCGTGCCTTGCCTCCAGCCTGACCCTCCTGGATCTGATTGTCTGGGGCGTCGTGGCGCTGCTGCTGCAATTGCTGACCTACCGCATTATCGACATGCTTCTGCGCGACATTCCGACTCGCATCCAGAATGATGAGGCTGGCGCTGCTATTGTTCTGATCGCCGCAAAACTAGCAGCCGCGATGATCCTCGCGGCTGGACTATGGGACCCGAATATCGGGCGCATTTAGGAAGGAATACCGCACGTGTTGAGGTGGATACCCGACTGGATACTCTACGCCTTGGCGCTCGGCGTCGTGCTATGGGCCGTGTTCTCGGGCGACTCTGACGACACGCCCCCGCCCCCGCCTGAAGCCATCCAGCAAGAAGGCGCTATGCTGCCTCCTCCATCGGCATTTGATGAGAGGGTCCTGGTGCAGGTCACCGCGCCGAAAAGCGGGATCGGGACAGCCTTTGCTGTGAATGGCGAGGGACAATGGCTGACAGCGCGGCACGTGGTCGAAGGCTGCAATGAAGTCTCGCTTCTCGTCGCTCCTGGCCAATACGCGCCTGCTCAGAGCGTGGTCGTGTCGGAAAAGTATGACCTCGCCCTGATCGAAACCGAGACGAGCCCGAACCCTGCGCCGCTCGATACCGAGAATGATTTGCGCATCGGTGCCTATGGATTCCACGTTGGCTACCCTCAAGGGCGTCCCGGGGAAGCTGCATCACGGCTCATGGCCCGCTCAAATTTGATCTCACGAGGTCAGCGCTCAAATAGCGAATCCGTACTCGCCTGGGCTGAAACCGGACGGACGCGTGGGCTGATGGGGTCTTTGGGCGGGCTCAGCGGTGGCCCTGTGTACGATCAGGCCGGCAATGTTCGCGGGGTCATCGTGGCCGAAAGCGCGCGGCGCGGACGGATCTATACCGCAGCCCCCGAAACCGTCGCCAATTTCGTCAAGGCCACGGGAATCGATACGATGGGTGAAACGCCGCGCAATTTCTCAAAAGAAACCTATGGCCGCGAGGCCGATCATGCCCGCCGCAACCTGCAAGTCGTTAAAGTCGCCTGCAGCGTGGAAGAGTAATCGCGCATGTTCGCTGACCGCCTGATAGCCGCGACTCGCGCGCATGGCCCCTTATGCGTGGGGATTGATCCACATGCGGGCCGCATCCCGGACCTTTTTGGCGGCGATACACCCGAGGGTCTGGAGCGATGGGGGAATTCTGTTGTTGAAGCGGCCGCCGGGCGCGCCGGAATCGTCAAGCCGCAAGCAGGCTTATTCGAACGCCACGGCTGGCAAGGCATGCGAGCCCTAGCCCAGGTTTGCGCTGCTGCGAAGGATCACGGTCTGATCGTACTTATGGATGCAAAGCGCGGCGATATCGGATCAACGGCGGAAGGCTATGCCAAGGCGTATCTCGCCGCCAACTCGCCGTTTGTCTGTGATGCACTCACGGTCAATCCGTATATGGGCCTCGATACGCTGGAACCGCATGTGCGCACCGCGGAAGAGTCTGGCAAGGGCGTGATTGTGCTCGCACGAACAAGCAATCCAGGCAGCGCCGACTATCAGGCGAAAGATCTTCAGGGCGCACCGCTTTATGCGCGTGTGGTTGAGAGTTTAGCGCCCATGATTGAACGCCTCAAAGGGGATAGCGGTTGGTCGGGCTTGATGCTGGTCACGGGTGCGACCGGGCCGGATGAAGCGCGTCAGTTAAGAGCGCTGGCGTCGGACGCCCTATTCCTCGTGCCTGGCTATGGTGCGCAAGGGGCTGGTGCAGGCGAGGCTATGGCCGGGTTTGTACCGGCTCGAAATGGCGGCAACCGTTTGGAAGGCGGCTGCGTGAACGCTTCTCGCTCTGTGACATTTCCTTCTGGGTCTGAAAACGCACCAAATGTGGATGCCTGGCAAGATCTCGTGACGCAGGCGATTGACCTGGCTCAGGCTGACCTCAATCAAGTTGCGCCGGCTCTCTAGCCTTTAACGAGCGCGGTGAGGTCTTCAGGCTCGCCAATCACAGCGACATGATCACCGGGCTGCAGCACCTCCTTGGGCGCCGCGATGATAATATCTCCGTCCCGCTCGATGATCGCGATCAGGCAGCTTCCAGGCAAGTCGATTTCGCTGAGGGGCTGCCCGACATAGTCGCGAAGGTTCCCGAGGTCTGAAATCGGCGCATGCAGGAAGTGATCATCCCGCATCAGGATCTCGTTCATGTCCTTATCGCTTTTGGCGGAGAGCCAGCGACGCTCAAAATCAAAGGACTGAACGACCTCGGCGAGGTGTCCGGCCAGGCGCAGATCGAGCCCCGCTGGGCGTCGCGGGCAGATTAGCATCATGATCGTATGGACGTCTTTGGCTTCTTCCATGTCCATGGCGGCATTGGCGGAGAAGCGAAACACGACCAGTTCCGGACTCTCCAGACCCTCATGGCTGCGATAGGCCAGCAAGACCCGTTCACTGAGCGGATGAAGCGTCGCGCTTCCCGTGCTGAACACACTGTCCATCACCTCGGCGTCGATGCCAAAGGCGCTATGACCGATATTCTTCGCCTCATCGATCAGCATTTCGCGCGTGTAGATCCCATGCGAATAGGTATGCACAACACATCGCGCGATCAGCGCTTCATAGGTGAGGTTCTGCTTCTGGGTGCGGTCATGAATGATGGTCATGAGCTCCCGCTCCAGCCCTTCATAACGCATCTGCCCAAGTCGCTCATGCACGTGATAGATCGCGCCGCGACGCGCCAGTTGACCGGACGCGTAGAACTGGAACCAGAGCGCGCAGGCTATTGTCAGCATACCCGTGAACCCGATCGCCAGAATCCCCATCTCTACGATCAGCCAGAACGAGACCAGAATGCCCATAACCGGCAACCATGGATAGAACGGCAAGCGGTAACCCGGCTGATACGTCGCGATCCGGCTTTCACGCATAACGATGACGGCAACACTGACGAGGCCAAACAGGAAGAGCTGAAACGCACTGGCCAGTTTCGCAACGGCTTCGACGTCGAACAGCAACAATACTGCGATCATGCTGAGCGTCGTGACCGCGATTGAGAAGACCGGTGTCCCAAAGCGCCCAATCGTGGCGAACCGCTCCGGAAGGAGCTTGTCTTTCGCCATCGCATACGGGTAGCGACTGGCAGACATGATGCCAGCATTACCGGTCGAGGCGAACGCCGCGATGGCGGACACGACGATCAGGATCACCCCGAGATCAAACGGCCAGTCCCCGACGAACTGACGGCCTGCGTCGGCGACGGGTGTCAGGCTGCCATACAAGTCCTCAACCGGAAGAATGGCGATGATAACGATCAAGCCGAGCGTGTAGATTGCGGTCGCTGTGAGCAGCGAGAGCACCATGCCGAGCGGGATATTTCGGTCGGGGCTTTGCACCTCTTCGGCAACACTCGCCACTTTGGTCAGACCGGCATACGAAACGAAAACCAAACCTATCGTGGCGACAAACCCGACGGTTCCGGAAGTGAAGAAAGGCTGCGACTCGCGGTTCGGTCGCAGACCGTCCGCGATGCCTGTGTGCGTGACACCGAGGATGACGAAAGCCGCCAGGATCACAACCAGCGTTGCGACCAGAAGGCGCTGAAGGAAGGTCGTTTCCTTGGCTCCAAACGCATTGATCAGGCCGAATACGATCGTCAGAATGACGGCGAGAACGAGAATTGGCACATCCAGATAGAGGCTGAGATAGGCCCCCATACCGACCAGCGCAAAGGCACTCTTGAACACCACGGCAACCCAGGACCCGAGGCCGCCAATCGTCCCAAAGAGAGGTCCAAGCGCACGATCGAGGAAGTAATAGGTTCCGCCTGCCTTTGGCATCGCGGTAGACAGCTCTGCCATGCATAGCATGGCCGGAATGATCAGAAATCCAGCCAGCAAATATGCGAGATAAACCGAGTCACCCGTATAACTCGCCGCAATCCCGGGAAGCAGAAAGAAACCGGAGCTGAACATGGCTCCGGTCGAAACAGCATAGACGTCAAACAGCGTCAGATTCTTCTTCAGCTTGTTCTCATTCGCCATTCCAGCACCCCGCATCCTGTTGGCTTCAGGGGTGATATAAGACGCGGTGCGCCTGACACCACATTTTTGTCAGTTCAATCGCAATTCTAGGGCCTTCACCCTAACTTTCCCCGGCGTACAGCCTCGACACTCGTGGCAATTTGCCTACTCTGGCTCTCACAACAGCGCGACAGACGCTGACTGGAAGTGAGGAAACGAGGAAAGCGCACATGAAACCGCTTCATTTGGCGGCCCTGGCGGCCGTATCTGTGTTTGCAATATCCGCCTGTTCGGGCGGACATGACGCAGAAACCCCGGAAACCGAAACGTCCGCGGCCGTCTTCGCGGACGTAACCGACGAGCGGCTCGATAATGCGGCAGCAACCCCGCAAGAATGGTTAGGCTACGGCTTTGACCGTGAGGAGACGCGCCACTCTCCCCTCACTGGGATAACGACGGAAAACGTCGCGGACCTGGGCGTCGCCTGGACCTATGACCTCGCCACCAATCGCGGGGTTGAATCAACTCCGATCGTCGTTGACGGCACCATGTATGTCACGTCAGCCTGGTCTGTCGTGTATGCGCTCGATCCCAAGACCGGCGAAGAACTCTGGGTCTATGACCCGGATGTCGATCGCGCAGTCGGCGTCAATGCGTGCTGCGATGTCGTGAACCGCGGTGTCGCGGTGTATAACGGGAAGCTTTATCTCGGCGTGATTGATGGTCGGGTCGAGGCGCTCGACGCCAAGACAGGCGAGGTCGTCTGGTCAACTGTGACCGTGGACCAATCAAAGCCCTATACGATCACCGGCGCCCCGCGGGTCGTCGATGGCAAGGTGCTGATTGGCAATGGTGGCGCCGAGCTCGGCGTGCGCGGCTATCTGAACGCTCTCGACGCCGATACCGGTGATCTGGTCTGGCGCTTCTATACTGTACCAAGTGCTGACAAACAGCCCGACGGAGCGGCGTCAGATAGCGCTTTCGAGCAAGTCGGCAACGTTACCTGGGGCGATACCGGTGCCTGGAAAACCGATGGCGGTGGCGGCACTGTCTGGGATTCGATCATTTATGACGAAGTCAATGACAGCGTCATTTTCGGCGTTGGCAATGGCTCCCCCTGGAACCAGCGCCTGCGTGACCCGTCCGGTCTCGATAATCTGTTCTTGTCTTCAATCGTCGCGGTCGACGCCGATAGCGGCGAGTATAAGTGGCACTTCCAGACCACGCCTGGCGATAATTGGGACTATACAGCTACGCAGACACTGATCATCGCGACGCTTCCGCTGGGGGCTGATGGTGCCGACCGCCGCGTTGTCATGCAAGCGCCAAAGAATGGGTTCTTCTACGTGCTGGATGCCGCAACTGGCGATTTCATCCAAGGCAATAATTACGTGCCAACGAACTGGGCAACCGGGTTGTCGGATGATGGACGCCCGATCGAAGTGCCGGAAGCGCGATATGCGGAAATTCCTTACCTTCAAACGCCAGGACCGCTTGGCGGCCATAACTGGCACCCGATGGCATACAATCCAGATGTTGGGCTCGCTTACATTCCTGCACAGGAAATCCCGCAGGCCTATGGTACCGATCCGCGCTTTCAGGACGAATCGTCGAAATGGAACACCGGTGCAGACTTTGCCGCCGGGGTGCCTCAGCTAATCCCGAGCGAGGTCTTCAAATTCCTGCGCTCTGGCCTGAAAGGCCGGCTGATTGCCTGGGATCCGGTCGCCAACGAAGCGCGCTGGACCGTGGAGCATGAAGGTCCATGGAATGGCGGCGTCCTGTCAACGGCAGGTGGGGTTATCTTCCAAGGCAAACTAAATGGCGAGTTCGTCGCCTATGATGCCGGAACGGGGGAGCGGCTATGGGCGCAAGATGTGAAATCAGGCGCCGCTTCAGGCCCGGGCACGTTTGAGATCGATGGTGAGCAATACGTCACGATTACAACCGGTTGGGGCTCAGCCTATTTGCTGTCTGCAGGCGGTGTCGCAGCGCCGCAGCCGGTTCAGCCCACTGTCGGTAAAGTCGTCACCTTCAAGCTTGGCGCGACCGGCACGATCCCGGAAGTCGACTTGCAGCTGGTCGAGGCCACGCCCAAGGCTGACGAGTTCGGCACCGAAGCACAATTGGCAAACGGTCTTGTTCAATACGCTCGCAATTGCACTGTGTGTCACGGGCCATTCGCTTCCAGCTCCGGCGTTCTGCCAGATCTTCGTTGGTCGACCTACACGTCCAGTGCTGACGCCTGGAAGGGTGTTGTGGTTGATGGCAATCTGCAATCGCTGGGCATGGTTTCCTTTGCTGACGTCCTGTCAGAAGACGATGTTGAATCAATCCGCGCCTATGTCGTGCAGCAGGCTCACAATTCAGGCGGCATCGATGATGCCATCGCCAGCGAAGGCGGCACGCCTTAATCAGCGCAGCCGTCAGGCGACGAGCAAACCAAGCTCTTTCTGTTTTTTCTTGGACAAGCCATCGGCGACCAGTCGGTGGCTTGTTTCTATATAAGCCTTGAGATCGCGATCCTTGAGGCCGGGATCGGCATAGTGCTGAATCCATTTCATCCCGCGCGAGGCAAGATATGGAGCAGGGCGCAGACCTGGTTGCTCCTGCAGGATCTCATAGGAGAGCGGCGTGACTTTGAATGTGACAGCGAAGAAATCCTCATCGCCCCAACCGGCGATCGCGAACACTTTACCGCCCACCTTCCAAACGTGGCTGCCGCCCCATTGCACCACCCGGCTCGTCGCGGTTAGAGCCCCGCAAAAGTCATTATATTCGTCCAAGGTCATAAAAAGACCATGACAAGGAATAGACTCCACTTCAATCATCGCCAGATCGAGGTTACGGTAACTTAACACCGTTGAGGGGCTGCTCATGCACATTATCGTCGCGCTGCTAGGATTTCTTGGCT
This sequence comes from Hyphomonadaceae bacterium, assembly GCA_043513745.1. GTDB lineage: Bacteria > Pseudomonadota > Alphaproteobacteria > Caulobacterales > Hyphomonadaceae > Henriciella. Next base: position 1,328,984 of record CP121341.1, on the reverse strand, counting down.
TCATTGCTGTCTGGTATTGGCGGCTGAAGATGCTGCGCGACGTGGCCCGCGATGGGCGCAAGGTCGCAGAGACCGTGGCCAACCTTCCCCGCAAGATGCGGTTTCGACACCAATCCGGCAAAGGAGGTCTATCCGTGGTCGAGGATCCACGTGAGGCTGCCACCATCCTGATGCTGGAAATCGCGCAGGCCCGCGGTACGCTCACCGAGAAACAGGAAGCCGTCATTCGCGGCGAAATTATGCATCATTTTGAGTTTGCTGAGGGTGATGCTAATTCGCTGATCTCGCAAGCGGGCTGGCTGTCCAGAAGCGCAGGAGCCAGCCATGTTGTGATGTCCAAGATGACCGACTTTGTGCGCAAAAGCCCAGGCATGACCAACAAGGAACTGGTCGATCTGGATGGCATGCTCGTGGCGATTTCTGAGGCAGAAGGCGACCCCACAGCGAGCCAACTTGATCTGTTGATGATCTATCGCGACAAAACTGGCCTGCGCGTCTGACTTTGCCTGACACACGTTCAGTCTAGTTCCGTCTTCATCAGGAGGCGGCAAATGCGGGCAGTCATTATTGGAGCAACAGGCGGAATTGGGCGTGCTTTGACCGAAGCGCTCGCCGAACGCACGGATGTCACGCAGGTATACGCTTTAAGCCGCTCTGGAGAGGCAGCGGCGCATCCGAAAGTGGTCGCTGGTGAAATCGACATCCTGGATGAGAAGAGCGTTGCCACTGCAGCCACCAGTGCATCCGCCAATGGTCCAATCGAGCTGGTGATCGTTGCCAGTGGTGTCTTGTCATCTGGCCCGGACTTGCAGCCGGAAAAATCCTACCGCCACCAGAGCCGCGCCGCTTTTGAGCAGGTGTTTGCCGTCAATACGATCGGGCCCGCTCTGGTCGCGAAGCATTTTCTGCCTGTTATGCCGCGACAGGGCAGGGCGGTCTTTGCGGCCCTGTCAGCGCGTGTGGGCTCGATTTCAGACAATCGGCTCGGCGGCTGGCATGCTTATCGGGCGTCAAAGGCTGCGCTAAATATGCTGGTCCGAAACTACGCGATCGAACAGGCTCGGCGAAATCCGGATTTTATTGCGGCCAGCCTGCACCCAGGCACCGTCGATACAGAGCTATCGGCGCCGTTTCAGGGCAATGTTCCAGACGAGCAATTGTTCACGCCTCAGACGTCTGCAGCTCACTTGCTGAGCGTGATCAATGGGCTCACACCAAGCAATAGCGGCAAGGCTTTTGACTGGGCCGGAGCCGAGATTCCGGCTTAAGCACCGCTCAGGTTGGCAAGCACATCATTGGCGTCATAGGCGTCTGCGTTCTCGGGTTTTTGGCCGCTGCCTGTGATGATCTCCATCACATGTTCGACTGGGCCAGATGACCCGCCAAGAGGCAAAGAAATCCCAACACCGAGACCGACACTTGACCGACCGCCAGACCTCGACCCGCCTCCGATGGAGACGGATGACCCACCGCCAGCGAGTTCTCCTGTGTCAGAATAAGCGTTCACGACCAAAAACCATTCATCGCCTTTCTCAAGCGTCACTTCCGCGGCACGACGAAGCGCACGGCTGCGTGCGACGTCCATCGAATTGTCCCGATACGCGATCCGAAATCGATTATTCTCAATCGGTTGGACGGAATAACCTTTCGCACTGTCAGAGCTCGCCGGACCATAAGGTACACTGGTCGCACAGGCTCCGAGGAGCGCCAGAGCTGAAACTGCAATCCATTTAGTCATAGTCGTAATCCTTATAGTGTGAATAGCGCTCTTTACGTTCGCCATCATAGGCGCGGTTTCGCTGCCAGCAACCGCAATCGGACTCCCAGGTAAACGCCTCACCCATTCCATTCACCCGCAAATGGGACGACGAAAAAGATCCGCTCGACGTGTTCCCATACATGTCCGCATAGCCGTCCCCGTCGCTATCGCACGTGTAAAAGCTACCCGTGTGCGTGCAACCAAACGCGCCGACATATTCGCCATAAGAGTAGGCTGACGGCCAACCTGAATAGGATGAAAACCCTGATGGCGCATAGTAAGCACCGTAATACGCGTTGGAATAACCCGCTGAGTTTGGAGCGTAGGCATTCGCTTCATAGGACGCTTCTGCAAAACCCTGTGCCAACCCAGCAGAGATGGCTTCAAGATCGGCCGTGGTACAAGCCGAGGCCAGCAAGCCCGCGCTTGCGAGCGCGCTCATCCGTGTCAAATTTTTCATATTGTCCTCCCGCAGTTTCCCGCGGCAGAACCGTAGCCAACTCAACATGAACGCCAGCCAACACATTACACGAAGTTCATTCAGATAGGGTTCGCTAGACACGCTCACAGGACGGGGGACAGGCTTGGTGATCCGCAGTTACCAAGCTTCGTAGGCGTCCAGTAGCGAGGATTGCTAGCCCGAAACGGGCTCTACAGTCTTCGCGAACGTGCCGTGCTTCACGTGCACATCGAGCGGACGGCGTTTTTTAAAAAGGGGAACGTCGTCCGTTCATTTATCTGAGCTTGGATCAATATGCCGACGCCCGAAATCTGCTTCGGCCGTATCGAGCCCTGCATCGATAATCGCTTCCCGGATACCGCGCGCACGCGAAAACTCCTTCATCAGAGTCTCCCCGTCACCCCATCGGATGGCTCGCTGCAGCGCGGCAAGGTCTTCGCTGAACCGACCCAGCGTTTCAAGCACCGCATCCTTATTGTTCAGGAACACATCACGCCACATGGTAGGATCGGACGCTGCAATGCGCGTAAAGTCCCGAAAACCGCCTGCGGAATACTTGACCACTTCACCCTGCTCTACGCTTTCCATATCATAGGCCGTCGACACGATATTGTAGGCGATCAAGTGCGGCAGGTGCGAGGTGATGGCAAGCACGCGGTCGTGGCGATCTGGATCCATTGTCTCTACCCGCGCCCCAATGCCCTTCCAGAAATCGGTCAGCCGATTGACGGCGTCATCATAGGCCTCATCGCCTTTCTTTAGCGGCGTCAGAATGTTCCAGGATCCCTGAAACAAGCTGGCGAATCCGGCATCGGGGCCAGACTTCTCAGTCCCTGCGATCGGGTGTCCGGGGATAAGATGAACATCCGAAGGGCAATGCGCGGCCATATCACGCGCCGCTGTGACTTTGACCGAACCGACATCGGTCAGGATCGCGCCGGGCATCAAGGCGGCCTTGATCAGCTCAGCCACCTCACCGAACACGCCGACTGGGGTGCAGAGGATGACGCAACTGGCGTCCCGCACGGCGTCCTGTGCGGTCTCGGTGACTTCTGCGCCCAGGACACGTGCCGCGCGCGCTCGTACATCGGAAGACCCGTCCCACAAAGCCACGCGTTCAGCGCCGCCATAGGCGTTCACCGCATGCGCGATGGAAGAGCCGAGGAGGCCAATGCCAAGGATGGCAAGCTTTTCGAATTGCACGTCGGACATCAGCTTTTCGCAAACGCCTCTACAGCCGCGATGAGATCGTCATTCTGTTCCGTTGTGCCAATCGAGGCGCGCAAGCAGGTGGGCAGACCATATACATTCACGTTTCGGATAACGACGCCGCGACTACGAAGGAAAGCATCCGCCTCACCGCTCGTGCGCCCGGGTGCATCGGGAAACTCGATCAGAGTGAAATTTCCGACGCTCGGATAGGTTTTGAAACCGGCCTTCTCGACGGCGTCTCGTACCCGAATGAGCTCGGCTGAATTGTGGTCGGCAGACTTTGCCTGGAAGACATCATCATTGAGCGCAGCGATCCCAGCCGCCTGGGCGACGGCACTGACATTGAAGGGTCCGCGCGTCCGATGAATGGCGTCGATCACACTTTCCGGTCCATAGGCCCATCCCAGGCGCAGCGCCGCCAGGCCGTGGATCTTCGAAAAGGTGCGCGTCATCAGCACATTTGAGCGCTCACCGGCCAGTTCGATTCCGGCGCTATAATCATTGTTGCGAACATATTCTGCATAAGCGCCGTCCAGCACGAGAAGCACATTCTCAGGCAGGCCTTCGTGCAGCCGCTTGACTTCAGAATAAGGAATATAGCTCCCAGTTGGATTGTTCGGATTGGCCAGGAAGACAATTTTTGTCCGTTCATCCACGCGCTCGAGCATCGCGTCGACGTCCGTGGTGAGCTTTTTTTCGGGCGCGCTGCGGGTCTCGGCTCCAGCTTGCTGCGCCACCAGGCGATAGACGAGGAAGCCGTGCTGGCTTTGCACGATGTTATCACCCGGGCGCAGATAGGCGCGGCCTAGCAATTGGAAAATCTCATCAGATCCAGCGCCGCAAACAATACGCTCTGAATCAATGCCATACTTGGCTCCGATCGCGTTGCGGAGCGCCGCGGCAGATCCATCCGGGTAAAGCTCCATATGCTTGGCTGCCTCGACGACCGCGGCCTGCGCTGCAGGGCTACATCCCAGCGGATTTTCGTTCGACGAAAGCTTGTGCGCGTCGACCAGTTTCTCACCACCTTTGTAAGGCGTGATTTCGAGGATGTTCGGCAGTGGCTGCGGCCCAGTCATACGGGTCTCCATGGTTGAGCGAGTTGACCTGCCGCCTATGGCCGCGAAAATCAAGAGCTTGCAGGATTTGCCCGGCCCTTGGTTCGGCACCTTTTTGAGCAATATTTCACCTCGTCCCAATTTCGCGCCCACTTCTTTCGCCAGACAAATGGGCGCTGGCAGCCGAGGCAGGTCTTCTGGGGCAGGTGCGGTTTTTGGTGCGCCACGGGTTTCTCAGAGCGCGTTAGCCAAGGCATCGGCGCTGAGAAATGCCGCTTCGACTTTGCTGCCAAGGCACCAATCTCCGCAAGCCGCGATCTGGAGATCGCGGTCGATCAGAAAGGGTTCCGCCACGGGGGTCGCGGTCGCGGCGTAGCGCCATCTGTGTAGAACCTGATGCGTCGCTATCGAAAGATCGATGCCGGCGAGATCCGATGCCGCCAGCAAAAGCGCAAACTTCACGGCCTCAGGATCATCCTCCAAATGCTGTTCTGCCCAAGCATTGTTTGATTGGACCAGCAGCGAGAAAGCGTCCTCGCGCCCGGGCTTGGCCGAGTTGATCGCCATCCAGCCAACAGGCGGCACACCAGATTTCAAGGCAGTCCATGGCAGGTCGAGGGGGGCATCAAACCCCAGCATCAAGGCAAAGCACCCCAGCATTTCAACCCGAGACAGAGACTCCATACCGCTAAAGCTCTTCGGAAACAGGATCTCGGTTTGCGGGGCAGGCGCCGTAGAAATGACCCAATCGAACGGGCCATGCATATCGCCCGACGCCGCCTGAACGTGCCAACCTTTCTGGCTCCTTTCCATCGCGTCGATCTTGCAGCCTGCGCGCACATCGAGGCCGCTAGCGAGAGACTTGCAAATGCTGTTCATGCCCGGCGCGGCGGCAAATTTCGCCTTGTCGGACACTTTCGCGTCCCCTTCGAGCTGGATTGTGTCCGGCCACGCGGCGACGGTGTCGGCTGTCACGAACGGCTTCAGAAATGCCTTGAACGCCTCGGTCTCTGCGGTGAAATATTGCGCGCCATGGTCGAACGCGAAGGGCGTCGCTCGGCGGGTCGACATACGTCCGCCGGGGCCACGCGCTTTTTCAAACACCGTGACAGAATGAGAAGCCGATAACTGCCGGGCCACTGCCAGACCGGCCAGGCCAGCCCCGATAATTGCGAAATTCATGTTAGCTCTCTGCTCGCTGCGCGATTGACATACGCCAAATCTCGCTGCGGCAAAGAGGGTTTTTGATTAGCTACCGATCGCCTGTTCGTTGCGCTCGCCCGTACGGATCCGCACAATGGTCTCAAGGTCGGCCACAAAGACCTTCCCGTCACCGATCGTGCCCGTATTGGCCGCGCCAGTAATCGCCTCAACGACACGATCCACTTCAGCGCCGCTGCAAGCGACTTCGACTTTGACCTTAGGCAGAAGGCGGACTTCATATTCCGCGCCGCGATAAACCTCGGTCTTGCCTTGCTGGCGGCCATAGCCCCGGACTTCAGAAACGGTCAGGCCAGAAACATCGGCCTCACCCAACGCATCGATCACAGCGTCAAGTCGGCTGGGTTTGAAGATTGCGGTTACGAGTTTCATGTTTCCCCGGCTCCAGTAGTTTCGTTACGTATAGGCCTATCGGCTCTTCTCAGAAGGTCAATCGCTGTGTTTTCAACAGGCTGCGCCGCCTGTCGCCCTGCCAGTTTTCTAGGCATGACCGGCTTCGGTTTGCCCGCCTTTACAGCTTTCGTGACCGGCGCAGCCGCGCTGCCGCCGGGTTTGGAGTAAAGCCGCTTCACAGCCTCGACCAGCACAACTCCGCCCAAACCAGGCAGAACCAGTTCGCCAGCGCGCTCCCAGGATTTCGATGCGCCGGTAATCAAACGCCAGTCGAGCGGCGGCATATGCACTGCTGTTGTGCTGGCGGTGACCTGAAACAAGCTGTCATTCAGGAACCGAACCAGCTGCTGCCGCGTCCAGGGGCGCCCATGGCCGAACGGCTTATTGTCAGCGAGCGACCACATGCTGCGCCGATTGGTCACGGCCACAACAATGCGTCCCTCCGGTGCCAGGACCCGCCAAGCTTCTCGCAGGAGCTGGCGCGGACTATCGGCCTCTTCCAGCGCGTGCAACAGGAAAACGCGATCAAACAGGCCTTCCGGGAATGGCAATCGGTGTTCAGGCACGCTGCAGAGAATCTGTCCTTTCTCTGAGGTGTGCCGTACCGGCCCAATTTCTTCCGGGACTGCGCCGACGCATGTCGCTGCATCGCTTTGCCAGAGGGACAGCAACGGGCCCGGAAACCCTATGCCAAGCACGCGCATACCGTCGCACGGCCCCCAAAGATCCAGCATACGAGCGCCCATCAAACGCGCGGCGGATCCGCCCAATCGCGATTGATAAAAAGCTTCGAGGGTTGCCGCAGGCTGGCGCATATGGCTCTAATCTTTCAGTTCAATATCCACCGTGGAGAGATGGGATCATGCTGACCATACATCAATTCCCCTGCCTGAATGATAATTATGGCTACCTCGCTCATGATCCAGTATCGGGCGAAACCGCTGCGATCGATACACCCGACGCCGACAAGTATCTCGCCGAAGCGCAGGCTAAAGGCTGGACCATAACAGCGATCTGGAACACACACTGGCACCCGGATCACGCCGGCGGAAACCTGAAGATAAAAGACGCCACGAGCTGCGCCATCATTGGCCCAAAAGGTGAAGCCGAAAAGATTCCTGGCATCGATCGCGCGGTTGGCGGCGGCGATACGGTCGCGCTGGGCGGCCTGGAGGCGGACATCATCGATGTCCCCGGCCATACACTCGGTCACATTGCCTTTCACATCGCAGCGGCCAGAACCGCCTTCGTTGGCGACGCTGTGTTCGCACTTGGCTGCGGGCGCGTTTTTGAAGGCGACATGGCGATGATGTGGGCGTCGATGCAGGCCATCAAGGCCCTCCCGCCGGAAACGACGCTGTATTGCGCGCACGAATACACCCAGTCCAATGCCCGCTTTGCCGAGACCATAGAGACCGATAATGCGGCGCTGGCGGCCTATATCGCAGAGATTGATGAAAAGCGCGCCCGCGGCGAACGCACAGTGCCGATGGGCCTCGCCCGAGAACTTGAGACCAACCCTTTCCTGCGTGCGGACGTGGCGGCGCTTCAGGCCGCGATGGGCCATCCCGGCGACGCAGCGGCGACCTTTGGTGAGATCCGCGGGCGCAAGGACCGGTTCTAGGTGGCGGCGCTATCCGGCGATCTCGGCGCGAATGAAATCATTCGCCTGCTTGATATGCAGCCACATCCCGAGGGCGGGCACTATGCCGAAACCTTCCGTTCGAGCGGGCAGGGCAGGGCGGCCTCGACGGCTATCTATTACCTCTTGCAAGCCGACCAAGTTTCAGCCTGGCACCGGGTTGATGCCGACGAGCACTGGCTCTGGCATGCGGGCGGTCCCCTCGCGCTGACCATCTCGCCCGCTGACGGCAAGGGCGCTGAGACCCATACTCTAGGCCCAGACTTGCGAGCAGGACAGCGCCCACAATTCAACGTCCCGGCGGCTCATTGGCAGACTGCTGAAAGCCTCGGCGCCTGGAGCTTGGTGTCCTGCGTGGTCGCCCCCGCGTTTGAGTTTTCCGGGTTTGAGCTCGCCCCGCCGGATTGGCGCCCGGAAGTGTGATGACCCAACCGCATTCCTATTCCTGGCTGCCCAATGTGCTGACCCTCGCCCGGTGCGGATTAGCGGTCTGGGTGGGGTGGCTGATTTACACATATCCAGCCCTATCCTTTTGGCCGTTCCTGGCCTTTGTCGGCGTGGCGCTGACGGATTTTCTGGATGGGTTCACCGCGCGGCGGCTGAACGCGGTTTCGGCGTTCGGCGCTTTCCTCGACCCTGTTGCTGACAAATTGCTGGTCGGGATCAGCCTGGCGGCCCTGACTATCACGCGCGATGGCTTGCTCGCATTGGCCATCCCGACGCTTTTGATTGTGGTGCGTGACTTTACCGCCACCGGCCTGCGCCTGATGCCAGGGGTTGAGATGCCGGTCTCGCAGCTCGCCAAGTGGAAGACGGCGATCGAGATGCTCGGGATTAGCGCGCTATTGCTCGCAAACGCGCTTTTCAGCGCCGCGCTATGGGTCGTAGGCCTTGTTCTGGTCTGGATCGCAGCGGTCCTCGCCGTCTACACGCTCGGCCTCTATGTCGGCGCGCTCATCGCAAACCAAAACGACCGCGCTAGCAATTAGCGCGGTCGTCTCGTTCCGGGCCAGCGCGCCATAAAGGGGGAGGAATTACCGCGCTGGTTGCCTGCAATTCACGCCGGAAAAGGGGACACCCGGCATGGCTGTCTATTTGGCATGTGAGGCTTTAACGCCCATTTAATTTTCCCGCCTAAATTGTGCCACCCGCCGATCCAAATGACGCCCGGATTGCGCGTCAAACAGATCTCATGAAACAGATTTGGCATCGATACGGGCTTCTCATGCTCTTGCTAGCAGCGATCGTCTTTATGACCATGCCGGCTCTGTTCGCCTTTGCCGGTGGGTGATCACCACATCAGAGACTGTGCTTCACCGTTGAGCAGTTCGCGCAGACGCCGCTGCGTCCCCGGCGTGGCGTCGTCAGGCAAAGCGCCCGGATCGCACCAGATAATCTCGGATATTTCTCGCCCAATCGGGTCGCCGCAATGCTCCCAGTCCTGACTGCAAACGCGGTAGAGCAGGACGTGATCGTTTCTGAAGACCCTGTGATTGGAAAACACGCCGAGCAGTTCCGGGCTGCCCGTGACTTTCACGCCGCCTTCTTCTTCCAGCTCTCGGCGCAAAGACAGCTCAGTGGTCTCACCCCGCTCGACTCCGCCGCCCGGCAGGAACAGCCCCTTAGTATAAGTGTGGCGCACCAACAAAACCTGACCGTGCGCGTCCTCAACGATGCCCCGCACCCCGAGCGTCATCGGTCGGGACAGGCGAAACCAGGTCCGAAACAGCTGGGATCTCAGGTCAAACAAGATGCGACACCACGTTTTCAGTTTCAGGGCTCGCCAAATCGATAAAGACAGTCTAACAGGACGCAAGTTTTATTGAGGGGCTGTCGCCATGATCCACGCATCTATCTGGGCCATTCTGGCAACTGTAGCTGTTTTTGGAATTCTCAATCTGATCGATTTCCGTCGTATCGATTAAGCGGAATATCCTCGCCGACATAGGAGGATTTCAGTGTCAAACCGCGTATCCGATGGACCAAAGCGCGCGCTAGTGACCGGCGCCGGGGCTCGTTTGGGAAAAGCCATGGCCGAAGCGCTCGGCGAAGATGGCTGGTCTGTCGCGGTCCATTATCGCGGCTCCAAATCTGGCGCAGAGGCAACCGCTGAAACGATCCGAAATGCCGGTGGCCGCGCCGAGCTGGTTCAGGCGGACCTGTCTGACGAAGAGCAAACGGCGACACTGGAACGCGCCGCCCATGAAGCGCTTGGCGGACCGCTGACACTTCTGGTCAATTCAGCTTCAACCTTCGAAGACGATTCCGCGCTAGAGCATTCGCGCAAGAACTGGGACTTCCATATGGGTCCCAATCTGCGCGCACCCATTCTGTTGGCCCAGCATTTTGCCCGCGCCTTGCCGCAACATGAAGCGGGTCTAATCGTCAACATGATCGATATGCGCGTCCTCAAGCTCAACCCGCTCTTCTTCACTTACACGCTGTCCAAGTCTGCGCTCTGGACCGCAACCCGGACAATGGCGCAGTCATTTGCACCGAATATTCGCGTCAACGGGATCGGACCGGGCCCGACGCTGGAAAATGTGCATCAAAAACCGGGCGAGTTCGCCGCCGAAGCTCAAGCGACCCTGACGCAGCAAGGGTCCAATCCCGGGGAAATCGTGAAGACGCTGCGCTATCTGATCGCGGCCGACAGCATTACTGGTCAATTGATTGCCAGCGATGGCGGCCAGCACCTGATGTGGCAAACCCCGGATGTGTTGCTGTAATCCATGGATTTTTCGTCTGACACCGCTGCTCCGGCGCATCCTGCCGTTATCGAAGCGATTGCAGCCGCCAATCATGGCAACCAACCAAGCTATGGGGGGGATGAGGTCACGGCCCGCCTCCGACGCCACCTTTCAGAGATATTCGAAACCGACGATTTTGATTTCTGGCTTTGCGCGAGTGGAACCGCGTCTAATGCGCTAGCGCTTTCGATACTTTGCTCGCCCATCGGGGCGATCGCCTGTCACGAAGAAGCGCACATCGAACGCGATGAGCGCGGCGCGCCTGAATTTTTCTCCGGCGGCGCGAAGCTGAGGCTGCTGCCAGGACATGGTGGCCAGATCGACGAACCCGCGTTGCGCGCGGCTTTGGCGGCCAATAATCCTGATTTTGTGCACGAGACGCCGCTGGAAACGCTCTCGCTGACCAATCTCACGGAATGCGGCACTGCCTATCCAACCTCGAAAATCGAGCATTTCGTCTCGCTGGCCAAAACAGAGGGGCTGAACGCGCATCTGGATGGCGCACGTCTGGCAAACGCACTGGCCTCCACCGGTGCAAGTCCTGCCGAGATGAGCTGGAAAGCCGGGATCGATGTACTGACGCTCGGTCTGACCAAGACGGGTGCGATTGGCTGCGAAATCATCCTCGTGTTTGGGTCGAAACGCGCAGAGTTTACTCAGCTACAGGCCCGAGCGAAACGCTCCGGACATATGCCGCCAAAAATGCGCTTCCTGGCCGCTCAAGCGGAAGCGATGCTGACAGACAATCTATGGATGACGCTTGCCGCAAAAGCTAATCAAACAGCCAGGGAATTGGCGGACATTCTATGCGCCAAACCCGGCGTGACGCTCGCCTATCCTGTTGATGGCAATGAAGTGTTCTGCGTGCTGCCGCCGAAAATCGGGACATTGATCACGAAAGCCGGCGTAAAGTGCTATCCGTGGCCCGGCGGTTCGTATCGCTTTGTCTGCTCTTGGACGACAGTCGCCAGAGACCTTGAGGCGATGCGAGAGTTACTGGCTGAGGCCTGAGGCCAGCCAAGTCTGCATCAGCGTCATGAAACCATTCGTATCAATGGGCGACGCCTCTTTACCGCCGAGCAATTGCTGATGCAGCGTCATGACGAGGATTGGCGAGAGCATCATGAAGGCCGCAGCTTTTCGCTCGGGTTCTGTCTCTGGGCGCCCCGGTGTGGAATCCATTTTAGCCGACACAGCCTCCAGCGCTGGGTCGAGCAAATTCTCCAGATAGGCCCGCCCGACAGTCTCATCCGCCATGCCCTCGATAAGCCCGAACGCATGGGCCCGGGCAAATCCGCCATGTGTGAGTCCGGCTTCGGTCACCCGGAAATACTCGGCCACCGCCGTCGCTGTATCGTCTGCGCCTGTTTTGATGACGTCCCAAAGTGGCAGTGCACGGACATGAATATGCTCTAGAATGGCGATCACAACGCCTTGCCGGTCACGAAAATAGTGGCGCAGGGTCGGTTCAGATGCATCAGCCGCCAGCGCGAACTGGCGCAGCGATGGCCGGCGCAAATCATCCTGAAGGGCAAATTCCGTCAGCGTATCCAGCAGAGCAGAGCGCTTCGCCTCAAAATTATGATTTCGAACGCCTGCTGGTCGCGGCATAGGCCTCCCCGCCTGTGGTTTTTATTGGGCCGACCTTTCTAGCCGGGGAGGTCGACGTAAAGCAACTGCAATGTGTATCTGCCTATAATTACTACAGATCGCGCGGATTCGTGCGAGTTCTGACTTTCTCGGCAAAATCGAGAAATGGCGATAAGAGTTTTCCGCCGGTTTTCCCGACCGTCATGGCTTGCTGAAGCCTGCGCTCAATGAATGCCCGCATCTCTTTCGGGTCTTCGGTGTCCAGCCAGCGCAGCACGATGGATGGAATGACGGCACTCAGAAGCGCCCGTTTGGTCTGGCGGTTATAGTCCGTCGCTTGATCTCCCGCGGCTTCCCAGATCACGTCGGCTATCGCCCAGATCCGTTTCACGGCGGCGCCGGCGCCCCATGGCGCTAAACCGCGCCCTGCCGCCTTGCGAACAGCGCCTTTGTCGGATGCAAGCGCGTCCAGCCAGGCCTGCAACCCCGCTGCAACTCGCTCATGTGTACGCAGCGCAGACAGATCCTGGCGCGCCAGGGTAACCAACATCTGATCCGTCGAGCGCTCGAAGAAATGGTCAATGAGGTCGGTCACGCCATTTGGGGCCGCCAGGGCGCACTCACCGTCGGAAAGATCTGCTGCTTCAGCGGATCTGCGCATTGCGCCAACCGTCCAACCCGTCTGATCCACTTCTGGCAGCAGTGCATCCAGCCAGCGATCGCGCAATTTTTCCGATGGCGTGCTCATATCTGACTCCGGGGATAGGCAAGGCGGTATCCACATGTTATAGGCGCGGCTTGTTTCCGCCCCTATGGGCCACATCCGCACACTCGCAGGTCCGTCCTGCCCCGACTTTTATGGAGAGTTGACCATTATTCAGATTACCGTTCGCGACAATAATGTCGAACAAGCCCTGCGCGCGCTTAAGAAGAAGATGCAACGCGAAGGCCTGTTCCGTGAAATGAAATCTCGCACTTATTTCGAGAAGCCATCTGAAAAGAAGGCTCGCCAGAAGGCCGAAGCTGTGCGCCGCGCTCGCAAACTTGCTCGTAAGCGCGCCCAGCGTGAGGGTCTGGTTTAAACAACCGGCGAATACGTTTGAGAAAACCCCTGTGCCTCACGGCGCGGGGGTTTTTCTGTTTGGGGTGGTAAGAAAGCTGGCTGTCTCATGTCCGATGCGATCGGACGTTAGTGCAGAAATACAATCCGCTTTCGGCCCTGATCAATTTGGACTCGAAAATTCTCGAGGTAATCCACGCCGATCACCATCATCGGTTCGTTCTCAAAGCCTATCTGGTGAAACAGTTCCGAGTCCAGAACCGGAAGGCTCATGCGGGAAACACTGAATTTGCCCATTTTGAAGTCGCGTAAATTGTAAGTTTCTATGCGATTGCGCGATAGATCAGCCCCGTGCATTTCCTTTTCGGACTCTATCCTGCGCACGCCTCGCGCGCGCTCGGCAAAGGATGGATTCACAAAACTCACGCTGGCGCCCGTATCGACCAGTGCCTTGCCGCGAACGCCATTGATCCGCACTGGAATGTAAATCAGTCCGCCCTTCAGGGTGTAACTGATCGAGCTGCGCGTCTTTCCGCGCGCAAATTTTGGATATCCCTCATAGAAGTCCACGCGATCATTCGGAAAGTCGAAATCAATGATCTGAGATACAAAAAGCGCCGCTGGCAGCACGCACTGCTCTATCGGAAACTCGTCTTTTGTGTTCACCGCGGCGGGAATGCCGGACCATGATTGCGCCCCCACGGCGATGGAGCTTACACGCGTAAGCGGAAACGTTCGCTGCCCCCCTAAACCAAGCACCTTTGTTTCGCCGGCGTCCTGGTCTCGCAGTTCAGTGTCCAGAAGATTGTCATCGACCACGGCGATCGTGGCCCCGGTATCAATCAGCGCGGAGGTAGATTGACCGTTTATACTGACGGTGACGATCGGCCAGTTGTCCTCATTGGGGAGCAAAGACAGAGAATTTCGCTCGGTGGCAGACGCCGCTTCGGTCGCACAAAACGCCAAGATCAGAAGGAGCGCAGAAACGCTCGGCCACTTCAAACGGGCTCGCGATCCAAAAAAAACTCCCATCCGTCATTGTGACACGAAGAAAGGGGGCTCGTCTATCAAGAGCGCTCTTAGAGGCATTCCTGCAGCTTGCGACGGAGGATCTTTCCGATTGGGTTTTTCGGTAGCTCTTCGATGAAGTGCACTTTGCGAGGAACTTTGTACCCGGTCAGGTGATCGCGGCAGTAGGCAAGGACATCGGCTTCGCGAAGCTCACCTTCCCCTTTGACGATAAAGGCGTGCAGCTCTTCGCCGCCGTCTTCGCTGCGAATGCCAGCGCTCGCCGCTTCGCCGACGCCTGGGCAGGCGCTGAGGACTTCATCGACTTCATTCGGGAACACGTTGAAGCCGCTGACAAGCACCATGTCTTTGCAACGATCGACAATGTGCAGCTCGCCCGAATTGTCGAACTGTCCCATGTCCCCGGTCTTGAACCAGTCACCGTGATAGGAGGATTTCGTCTCCTGCTCGCGGCCAAGATAGCCGGTCATCACTTGTGGTCCGGAGATGACGATTTCGCCGACAATGTTCGGAGCCTGCGTGAGCGCACCGTTGCTCAACAGACGCACTTCAGTGCCTGGAAGCGGTGTTCCCGTTGACCCTCTCGCGGTACTCTTCGAATGATCGCGCACCGCAATCAAAGTCGTAGCTTCGGTCATGCCGTAGCCTTCGATGATGTTGGAGCCGGTGACTTCCATCCAGCGCCGGGCAACGCGATCGTGCAAGGCGGCGGCGCCTGAAATGGTGATCTTAAGGCTACGACCGTGCTCAAGGAACCAGTCTTCTTCGAGCAGTTTCTCGAACAAGGTGTTCACGCCCGGGAAATAGTCCGGCTTAAACTTCTTGAACGCCGGCTTCATATTGGTCAGCGGGCGAGGATTCGGGACGAGGACCAGATGCCCTCCATTGGTGATCGCGATGACCGAGGCGAGCATGCCGAACACATGATAGACGGGCAGGGCAAGCAGCATGGTCTGCTGCGGTGTATTCAGGAGCTCCGGCGACGCGACAGCAAATTGAGCGATGTTGCTCATCAGGCCTTGCTCTGTGAGGCGGACCCCTTTTGATACGCCCGTAGTGCCACCAGAATACTGGTAAATCGTGTCACGCGTCGGCTCGAGCGTATCAACATAGCGCACACGGTGCGGCGCATCGGCTGAAAGAATGTCGACCAGACGGGTGTGAGCGCGTTTAAACGGGCGGTCGAGTTTCTTGACCTTCTGCAGCAGCAGGTTGAGGAAACTACGTGTCATCGGGCTGAAAAAGTCTGTGAGCGAGATCGAGATGACCTGATCAACATTGGTGCCTTCGACGGCGTCTTCCATCATCTCCGAAAAGATCGTCGAGCCGATCAGGCAGCGCGCACCGCTATCCTTCAGCTGACGGCGCGTCTCTGCTGCCGTGTAGAGCGGGTTCACATTGGTGATGGTGAGACCAGCGAGGTACACACCGAGCAAGCTGACAATGTAAGACGTGCAATTTGGCGACTGGATCGCGATCACGTCGCCCTGATCGTAACCAAGATCCTCACGAAGATAGCGGGCGAGTTTCTGGGCCGATTGGATCGCCGTTTTGAAATCGGTTGTCTCGGACTGGCCGTTTGGCAAAGCCGTAGTCAGGAAAGGCGCATCGCCGTAGGCGCTCTCAGCTTCGAAAATCTTGTCGTGCAGCCGATCAGCTTCCATCGCGGCAGACGGGTTGAGAGTAGGGCTAAAATTAGAAACAGGAGAAACGGCCATGGTGCTTTCCGGATTGGGAAAGCAGAGCCTAACCAAGCAAGCTTTGAATCTCGTTACAGTTGATTCTTGAATTTAGGGTTGGCCTGGAAACGATTAGGCAAGACTTAGGGCCTGATTGGCATCTTTTACGCGCAAATATTCTTCCAGCAGCCCGCGCGCGGTTGGCGACAATGGCGCCTCAACATAGGCCTCGCCAAGTTCACGCAACATGTCCGCGCCGGTCACCTTGTTGCGTCCGGCATGCGTCACCCGGGTGAGATAAACTGAGTTCAAAACCTCCGCGCCCATCGCATCGAACCACGTGTGCTCGATTTCGACGTATTGGTCTTCCCAGCCGACGACGCGCGTATGAATTTCCAGCTCTCCGCCAGGAATTGCGGGTTGCCGGCGTGTCTGGACCGAGCTGACGACGATCGGAATCCAGCCATTGCGGCGGACCACCGCTGACATGCGAGTGCCAATAAAGAAATTGATAAGGGAAATATCGATAAAAGACGGGATTCTGGACGGAAACAATTGGCCGCCACTTGTGCGATCCCAAAACTTCGGTTTGAAGCGGTATCTGGTGCCATTCCAGACATCGGCATCTCGGGGGCCGAGATAAGTCCGAAACACGGTTAACAAGAGGCTAAAGAATAGATCCATACTCGACTCGAACTATTATCCGTGAGCCCGGGGGGACTCAAGGTTAATTTGAATAGCATCGATATTGTTAATTTTTATACTGAGATAAATGATCACACCCCCTCCCTCTCATGACATCGCGCGAGCGAAATACATCATTCTCGGCGCGGGACCGGCCGGGCTGACCATGGCGAGGATGTTGGCTGATAGGGGCGTCGATGACGTCATTCTGATCGAGGCGTCAGAAAAGGTCGGCGGCAAATGCCTCTCCTCTGAAATAGGCGACCATGTCGTGGAATTCGGCACGTGCTACGCCATCTGGTCTCACAAATATATTCTCAAACAAATGAAGAAGCTTGGCATCAAGCGAAACTATCTCAGGGCCCAGCGGATCGATGGTCGCGAGCTGATGGATTATATTCGCGATGGCAGTGGCCCCTCCTTTCTCTGGCAAGTCTTCAAGTATTTGCGCCTTCGCGGTCGTCTCATTGCAAGGGCAGACGCGAACGATCCAGAGATCAACGCCGTTTTGGCGCAGCCAACCTCTGATTGGCTCCGCTCGCATAATCTCGGCAAGATCGAAAACATGATGCATCGGGTCGTGACATCGATCGGGTACGGATACCTCAACCGTCTACCACTCATCCATGCGTTCCGGTGGGTCGATTTCAACATGATGCTGACCGGGTTGCTAAAGTTCACCGTCATGCCCGATGGCGGGTGGCAACGCTTCTGGGATAGATTTGCCGAGGGGCTACATATTCACTTGAACCGACGCGCCACAAAAATTGAACGAGACCCATCCGGCGTTCGCATCCTTACAGAGAATGGCGGCGAATTCATTGGCAAGCACCTCATCAATACGATCCCGTTGGACGCCTTCAACCAGTTGACCGAACCGTCAGAAGCAGAAGTTCGGGTCGCCGAAGCAATAGATTGGGGCGGCTACACCACATCGCTCCTTTCGGTCGCTGACTGGCCGCATGAGGTGCCGGTTAACGCCTGGAGCGCAACCTGCGCAACCGATGCGAATGACGGACAAATTCTGTTCTCACGGTTGGAATGTGAGGACGAGGACGGGCGGATGCTGGTGACAGTGGGGCAGCTATCAGCCGCCTATGAACCAGATGAATTGACCGAACTGGCGCGGTTTAGTTCGCAAGAGCGCGGCGCGGTCGACCCTCGTATGGTCCAGCAAGTCGTCTGGTCCTATATGCCGACCTACAAATCGACGGCTGTCAGAGATGGATTGATCGCGAAAATGTCGGCAATGCAGGGCGAGAACAACACCTTTCATACCGGCGCCAGCTTCTCGCACGAAGCGGTATCGACTATTTCCAGTTTTAACGCACAGCTGCTTGCAAAGGTAGCGCCTTGAGCTCCTGACCTGTGCTGTACACATGGTCGCCCGGAATAATCGCGACCAGGTTTACAGATTTATCGCCGCTGAGATTTTCCTGATACTTCCCGCCCAGATTCGCGATGTGGGTTTCGGACATATAGGAGGCATACTCGTCGAGGGTCACTTCCGAGCCATCAGAGGTTTCGATGGTCGCCGTTGCCGTTTCTTTTTCTAGCGTGGTCGTAGCAGCATAGGCCCCGCGAACAATGAAGCAGATCGAGCTGGACCCATCGGTCATCGCACGCACGTAAAGCGAAAGACGACCCGTATTCCCAACCGTGCGATGCGCTTTCAAACACATTTGGCCAAGCGCCCGAGTGAGAGATCCGCTTGCAGAAGACTTGACCAGCAGGTCTTCTGGGATCGCTCTAACCAGGGCCGCGACTGCGGTCTCGGACAAGTCCGACTGGGCCATCTGAGCAAACTCTTCTGCGAAAATCTCCCGCAACCGAACCGCTTCAGAATCGACCAGGTGCGCATTATCGTCGAGCGAGTGGCGCGTCATGGAAGACATCAGGCCCTCAAGGTCCTTGGATGCGTTCATGATCAAATTGGCTAGATTGCCCAATTCGTCATCGTCGAACTTGATGCGAGAATCCGGCTGCAACAGGCGTGCATATTTGCGGATCGTCTTGATCGGATAGATCACTTCCCGCGAAATCGACTCAAAGAAGGCCGATTTCGTCTGCAGAGCCTGTTCGGCCTGCTGACGCGATTCAAGAATTGTCTGCTGGCTTTCCACCAACGAGCTGACATTCTCAATCAGTTCGATGCGATCACCGGCAACGCCGTTGAAATCTGTTTTGCGATAGTATTGGCCGTCCCAGAAATAGAAGCCTTCGCGCGTGCGCCCACCATGCTGTAGCGCCTCACGGTTCTTTTCCATCGTTGCGTTGCAGAACACAACGTCTCCAGAATTGTCCTGGATCTCCAGACCAATGCCGAGTGTTTTCACGGCCGATTCCAGACGCCCTTTTGACAATTGAAGACCAAGGCGAACACGCAGCATCTCGACGGTCTCATGGTATTTCAGGTGCGCCATGTAGACCATGGTGACGCCCAGCGTCCCGCCCATCGCCGCGGTGATGATTGCCGCGGCACCATCGACGAAGACCAGCGAACAGATCGTCACCGGCAATGCCCCGGCAAGGAAGCGCGCGGACATGGCTGAGTTCGACCCGAGACACGCCGCAGCCGCTGCACACATGCCGGTAGACAAAGCTGCCAGCGTGATATTGGCCGCAGGATCAGGTCCGGCGAAAACGATACAGCTCAGTGCCCACCAGGCTCCGAAGAGGAAATTGTTGCGCGCGCCCTTCTTCAGGAAGCCTCCCGACAGCTTTGCGTCCTTAGGGACATTGTCCATCGCCTTGGCGCCGACATACTGAAAGTAAGAGAAATATGCGATTGGCGCCCACCACATCAGCGCCAGCCACCACTGGGTGAATTGGACGAAGATCAGCGCCACGACCGTCCCATTGATCGCCGTGATCAGCGAGAGTGGCTTCATCACCGCAGCCAGCTGATCAAACAGTTCGCGCAAAACCAGTTGACGCAACTCCCCGTCCGGAAGCTCCGTTTTACCGTGCACAATGCTGTTAAACATGGTTTTGGTGGTGATGCGCATGCTGGCACATAACCATACATGTCTTGAAAAACTGGTCGCAGCCTTCGTTAATCTGCGTTCATGTTTTTTAGAAACCATCAATCAACCTTGCGACTTGGTTAACGCGCGCGGTTAAGTTGAAAGTTTATTGAGACGCCCGGCGAATTTTTACGAATTGCTTCACTATTCATGAAACAATTGACGATGGAAAAGGCGCATGCAACGTAGAGTAAAATTGATGGGAAGAAATCCGTGATCGAATCCAATGACCAAGTATACATGATGATGAAAACATTCTTTGAAGAGAATGTTCCATACGCCAAGCATAGTGGAATCGAACTACTTGAGATTTCCGATGGGCGCGGCATGGCCCAGCTTCCCGACTGGAAAGAAACGCAGAACCATATGGGCTCGCAACATGCAGGTGCCCTGTTCACACTGGCAGAAGCTGCATCTGGCGCCGCCATGGTGTCGCTTTTCGCTGACAAGGTTTTGATGGTCCGCGCCGCGATCACAACTGCGACCATACACTATGCCCGCGCCGCGCGTGGTGTCGTTCGCGCCACCGGCCTATTACGTCGCAGCGGCGCCGAGATCGTCGAAGAGTTCAATCGCGAAGGACGGGTCAAGTTTGAAGTCGATGTTTCGATGACCGACTCCAAGGATCGCGAAATCGGCACGATGGAAGTGGTTTGGTCGATCCAGCTCAACCAACCGCGCGGGTAGGTTTCTAGCCCCCCGCTATCATCCTGCGGGATGGCATTCCCCTATTCTTTGATCCAGCCTATGTAATGCATCCAAGTGCATAGGCTGGAGCTGAGAATGACCAAAACCCCCGTAAATGACGCCGCCCTCGACCAGATTTGGCGGCACGGACGCTCGTATAATGGTTGGACCGATGCACAGGTTCCTGAAACCCTTATTCGCGCCACCTATGATCTCACCAAAATGGGCATGACCAGCGCCAATTGCTCCCCGGCGCGGTTTGTCTTTCTACAATCCACCGAAGCGAAAGAGCGGCTCAAGCCCCACTTGATGGAAGGCAATGTCGAGAAGACCCTCGCCGCGCCATGGGTCGTGATCATTGCGCACGACCTGGATTTCCATGAGAAAATTCCCGAACTGTTTCCACACAATCCGGGCGCCAAAGACTGGTTCGCCGAGGAACAGAACCGGCACCTTACAGCCTTTCGAAACGGCACGCTGCAAGGCGCGTATCTGATGCTCGCCGCCCGCGCGCTCGGCCTGGATTGCGGTCCGATGTCGGGGTTCAACAATGCTGGCGTCGATGAAGAATTCTTCCTTGGAGATGACGCAACCAAGACCTGGCGCTCCAACTGGCTCTGCAATATCGGGCATGGCGATGACAGCACGATCTTTGAACGAAGCCCCCGTCTGAGCTTCGACGATGCTTGCTTGATCCTCTAAGTCGCGCCGGATGATTGTTCTTGGTTTTCATACGGCAGGGCCCGCCTGCGAGCTCGCGATTGTTCGGGACGGCGAAACCCTGCGTGAAGAAACCGCGGCCATGCTGCGGGGGCAGGACGCACGACTGCCAGGACTCACTCAAGAGCTACTCGCGAATGCCGGCCTGACATTGGAGGCCATTGATCGCTTTGCCGTCACGACCGGACCGGGCAGCTTTACCGGTATCCGCGTCGGGGTGGCCTTCGCGCGCGGTCTGGCACTCGCCACTGGAAAGCCATGCCTCGGGATCACGACACTTGAGGCTGCGCTTCCAGCCGGTCAGCAAGGCTCAGCCATTGTCGTTCTACCCGCCCAGAAGCGTCCGCCCGACATCACCTATTGGGCACAAACATTCCGATCCGGTGCCGCGACAGATGAGGCTTGCGAAACATCCCTCCAAGCCCTGACCGATCGCCTGACCAGCCATCCTCACATGGTCTACGGCGATGCGGCGGCGCTGATCGCCGAAATGCCGGCGCTTACGGTTCATGCCGCCGCGCCTTCAGCAGCGCGCGCCGCGCAACTCGCCAGCGCGCTGGATCCCGAAACCCGAACAGCGCGGCCTACCTACGCGCGCGCGCCGGATGCTGCCTTACCTAAAGCAAGAACCGAGACGTGAGGGCCCCCTCATCACAGCAGGAGTTCATAGCGTTAACCGCGGCAGATGCGACGCGCATGGCCGGCGTTCATCTTGATGCATTCCCGCCCGGCGAGTCCTGGAGTGCCCGTCAGTTTGCAGACCTCATGGAGCAAGGCAGCGTGATCGCCCGCGGCATCGTTCACGGCAGCGAACTCGTCAGCTTCATCCTGATCCAGATCGCCGTTGACCAAGCAGAGATCCTGACGCTCGCAACCGCCCCCAGCCAACGCCGCAACGGTTTGGCCGGAAACCTGCTCGACCAAGTGGAGGCAGAATTGGTCCTGCGCGGGACAGCCGTGTGGCTGTTGGACGTTGCGGCTGACAATGCACCGGGCCTCGAATTCTATGCGCGAAACGGATTTTCAACTGACGGACGCCGCCGCGGCTACTATCAACGGGTTGAAGGAAAACGTGTGGATGCCATCTTGATGTCCAAGCCCATGGCTAGACAGGGCATTACGTAAGGGGCTACAGGACCGATCATGGACCGTTTGGAAAAACTCTGCGCCGAAAAAGGCCTCCGCATGACCGAGCAACGCAAGGTCATTGCGCGCATCTTGTCCCTTGCGGACGACCATCCCGATGCCGAAGAGCTTCATCGCCGAGCGAACGCGGTCGATAAGAACATTTCGCTCGCGACGGTCTATCGAACGGTCAAGCTGTTCGAAGAGTATGGCATTATCGAGAGCCATGATTTTGGCGATGGCCGCGCGCGCTATGAAGAAGTGCCTGATGAACACCATGATCACCTGATCGATGTGAAATCTGGTAAAGTCATCGAATTCCACAATGAGGAAATCGAACGCCTGCAGGAAGAAATCGCCCGCGAGCATGGCTACCGCCTGGTTGATCACCGCCTCGAACTCTATGCGGTGCCGCTCAAAGACGGCGACGACTAAGTCTGGTGACGCGCAAAGCTCCCTTTCTGATCGCCATGTCCGGAGGGTCCGGGTCTGGAAAGTCGACGGTCGCCGAAGCCCTCGTTGAAGCCTGTCAATCTGTCGGTGTCGTGATCTTTCACGAGGACGGCTATTACTGGCCCATGTCGCACTACGGACCTGCCGAAACCGAAGAGCAGCGCAAGGCGATCATCTCAAAAGTAAACTATGATGACCCCGTCTCGAAGGAGACCAGCCTGATGGCGCGGCAGCTTGCTGACCTGAAAGCCGGTATCACAATCGAGCAGCCCATCTACGATTACGATCTACACGACCGAAAAACCGAGACGCTGAGCATTGCGCCTGCGCCGGTGATCATTCTCGAGGGGATTCACGCGCTATCGGTGCCGGAAGTCTTGCCTCTGATCGATCTGTCAATTTATGTCGATACGCCCGACGATTTGCGCCTGGCACGCAGGATCCGCCGGGATGTTGTAGAGCGCGGCCGCAGCGTGGAAAGCGTGCTGGCGCAATATCTCGGCACGGTCCGCGCCGCTCACTATCGCCACACATTTCCGGCCAAGTTTGAAGCCGATCTTGTGATCGCCGACGAGGGTCTTCCCGCCTATGGTCAGGTGCGTCCCAGCGATGAAGCGATCAACCGTATGATTGCTCCCATTCTATCGCGGTTGCGCGGAGAGGGTGTGCTTTAGCGCCAAATGCAACTAGATTGGTTGCTCATGTTGCGTGCTCTTTGTCTTCTCGGTTTCTTCGGTCTGGCTTCACCTGCCGCTCTTGCCTGCGAAATGCAGACGAATAGCCGAGCTGGGACCCTCATCGACTATGTCAGCAATGGACATTCCTGTCTGGCCTCGCCGCCGGAGGCCTTTCGGTTTGACCCGGTCACGGAGCAACTCTTCGTTGATGCAGTGAACGGAGCTCGTGCGGATCACGGGCTCAGCGCCTTGATCGTGCGTCCTGGGCTCCGGCCCGCGGCAAGATTCCATAGTCTCGATATGGGGCTCAACGAGTTCTTCAGCCACCAGACACCAAGCGGGCGGGCACATGCGGCCCGAGTCGCAGCTTTTGATCGAACGTTGCTGGCTGAAGGCACCGCTGAAAACCTGGCACAGTTCGGGCCTTCGGTATGTGTCGACCACCGTGACCGGGAGGTTTCGTGCGGAAGGGTCCGCGGGTTCAAGCCACCGACGCGGGAATACGTCACTAACGAGCTCCACGTGAAGCTGATGAACAGCGAAGGACATCGCAAAAACATACTCGACCCCGATATGACTCATATATCCGTCGGCGTGGCCCGAAACGAGACCGGGTATTACGTCACGCAACTGTTTGCCGACGTTTTGGGAACACTATCCGAGCCTGCGCCGATTACCGTTTCCGCCTCAAGGCCACTGGAGCTAACGGCGCGCACGCCGGGTTGGGAAGTGGCGAATTTCGCTCTGTCACACGGCGACGAAATGATCGACCTCGAAATGGGTCAGATCCCGGCAAACCTGCGCGGAGACACAGGGCTCAGTGTTCGCGCTGAAATCACGCAGGAATATGAGGAAGGTCCGGTTACGCGCACCCTTGTGACATGGATCTACCCGTCCGGTCCGACGATCGAAATCGTCCCGGCTACAGGAAGCTAGCAACCTCTTTCAGAGGCTTCTTCACGAGCGCATGGTTTGGCACCATGGCATCCTCGGCGGGGTGACCCGCAACAAGGATCAGAAACGGTTTTTCTGTCTCGGGCCGACCACATATCCCGTTCAGAAATTTCATCGGATTGGGCGTGTGCACCAGCGTAGCGAGTCCCGCATTGTGGCAGGCGCTGATCAACATGCCCGTGGCAATGCCAACGCTCTCATGGATGTAGTAATTCTTCTTGTCATCGCCTTCGCGAATGCCGCCGCGGCGCTGCGCGAAGATGCAGATCAGCCAAGGCGCGATTTCCATATAAGGCTTATCCGCGTCTGTGCCGATCGGGGCCAGGGCATCGATCCACTCCTGGGCTGCACGGCCGGAATAAAACTCGCGCTCTTCAGCCTCAGCCGCTTCACGGATTTCCTTTTTGGCGGCGGTTGAGCCGACGCAGGCGAAAAACCAGGGCTGGTGGTTGGCACCGCTCGGCGCGGTTCCCGCCGTCAACACGCATTGCTCAATGACGTCTTGTGAAACCGGCTTTGACGAGAAGGATCTGACGGAGCGCCGCGATTGCATTTGCTCGTGATGCGCGATCGCGCGCGCTTGCATCTCCGCTTCCGGATAATGCGGAAAGTCGGAGCTCAACGGGACATGGGTTTCAGGAGACGTTTTCATCGCTTCGCAGCCCCCGCGCCGATTTTCTCGGCCTTGTTGAGCCAGGTGCCGATCTTCTTTTCATCCGCGGTCTTGGCTTGTGCGAAATGCGAATATGTTTTCACTTTTACACCAGTGAACCCAAGGATCTGTTTTGTGATCCGGTTCTTGTGCGGGTTTCCGTACATCCACTTGATGAAGAAGCCCGGCGTATCCGCATTGACGAACACGTCTGCGGTGCGCCCCTCGAACAACTTGTCCCACCAGGGGTCGTCGTCATGATAATCGAAGGCAATCCCAGGCAGGAACGTACGATCGATCACGCCCTGCATTTTAGCTGGCATGCCGCCCCACCAAAGCGGATGGAACCAGGCGAGCGTGTCGGCCCATTTGATGTTCTCGAGAAACTCAATCAGGCAAGGCTCATGATCTTTGCGCTGTTTGTAGCCATGGGTGAGGTCGAGGTCGAAGGCCATATCGTGCAGATTCATCCGCCGCACCTCAGCCCCGGCAGCTTCCGCCCCGCGCTGATAGGCGTCAGCCAGGCCATGGCTCAGCGATGTATCGTTCGGATGCCCAACCCAGAGGAAGATCTTTGCGGCCAAGGCCTATTCCTCCGGTAGGTCCGGAACGCCAACCGCGTGAAATCCGGCGTCCACGTGCAGCACCTCTCCCGCAATCGAATGGCCGAGCGCGGACAGCAAGTAGAGCGCACACCCCGCGACGCCTTCCATGCGGGTATCTTCTTTCAGCAGTGACCAGTCCTTACCAGTTCCCATCAGGGACTTGCCGCCGCGAATACCGGCGAGCGAGAGAGTCCGCATCGCACCGGCAGAAATTGCGTTTACGCGGATGCCCTGCGTGCCGAGATCGCGCGCAGCATAGCGTGTTGACGCCTCGAGCGCGGCCTTCGCAACACCCATGACATTGTAGCTAGGCACAGTCCGCTCCGCGCCGAGATACGTCATGCAGATGATCGCGCCGCCATCGGGCATGATCTCTGAGGCGCGGCGTGCAGAATCGATAAAGCTATAGACAGAAATATCCATGGCGCGGCGGAAGCCTTCGCGCGACGTGTTTGCAACCATGGAGCCCATCAGCTCATCCTTGCCGGCGAAGGCGATGGAATGGACCAGAAAATCGATCTTGCCCCATTTTTCTTTCACAGCAGCAAAGGCGGTATCCATGCTGGCATCATCGGTCACGTCGGCTTCGAGCATGAAATCCATGCCGATGCTTTCAACCAAAGGGCGCACCCGGCGTTCCAGGCTTTCGCCTTGATAGGTGAAGCAGATCTCAGCGCCCTGAGCCGCCAATTGCTGGGCGATGCCCCAGGCGATGGAGTTCTTGTTGGCCACGCCCATGATCAGGCCGCGCTTGCCTGCCATCAGGTTTCCGGTAGGCATGTCTCCGTAATCGGCCATGTGTCCGCTCCTTGCTGATATAGTCGTTGAGGAGAGGGCTATTCGGGCGCGCCTGCCGCGTCAAGCAACAGGCTGATTACGTCGCCCCAACAAGACCCTAGCCGAACCAAAATTCCTGCCTTAGGAAAATGTTAACGGACGTTAACCGTAGCAGGCGCTTAGAATGAGGGCTGTAAAGCAAGGTACTCTCGGTGTGGTGGCGATTGCAGCCAGTGCCGCCGCTATGGCAGGCACGGTGCATCACGTTCGGTTTGCCCAACCGGCGCAGATCCTCGTCTGGGAGGCTGGCTCTCTGATCGCGCGCGGTGAGCGGATAGAGCTATCGTCCTTCAGCGACGCAACAAGCAACGAATTCCTCGGGGCTGGAACGTTGGTTCCCGCGGGTGAACAGCGCGACAAGCGCATGATCATCGCTATCGCAAGCAACACGGCGTTTTCGCTAAAAGCCGATGACGGTGACGCGGTACAAGATGTCGTTGTCGAAATTCTTGGCGTCCGCGAGAACGCTCAGATACGCCCAGCGCAAACGCCGGAAACTCTGTTTCGGCAAAACGCTAAAACGGCTGCGCGGCGCGGCACCCCTCTGAGCCAGGCTATAGAACTGGAAATCTCATGGTCTGGCGACGTCCCGCCAAACCTGGTCCTCGCCGCTGATTAACCTTGTCGAAGCCGAAACGCGCTGGGCTTAAGTGGTTCTTAGCCATCGGGTCTTAACCCTGAAGACTTGGAACGGGCCTTTCGATATTCGCTCCCAGCAATGGGACTAGGCGCAGCTATGCTGTTTGCAGCTCAGTCGGCAGACGCTGAGCTGGTGGATCGCCCGCATTTTAACGTCAAAGGCATGGTCATTGTCTGGGGCGCAGACGGCGCCAGCAACGCTCCAGTTATTTCAGACTTCGTGCTCGATACCGGGTCGGGTACGTCAGCCGCAACGTCCGGCGATGTCGATCTGATTTCTTCGGACGCCCATACCGTTGTGACCGGCACGTTGGTGCCAACCCAAACCGGTGTGGCCAGCGCCACGGGCGGGATGCCATTTCTGCTCACGAATACGGATCGCGGCACATTCTCCACCGATACCAATGGCGACGGTGTGGTCAGCGGCGCAGATTCATTCACCTCTTTCGGCCTGCAGGACATTACCGACGCCCGCGTCGACGCCGTACGGCAAAGCTCCAGCTTCTACGTCGCGTCGAATGTCCCGTTCGCAATTGATGCACAAGCCTTTACGCCGAGCACGTTTACAGAATTCATCCTGCTGCTGATTACCCGCGTCCAACTATCAGCAACCCTGAACGGCGATGACGGGCTGGCCTTTGGATCGAGCGCTCAATTACCGCATTCGGGCGGTCCGAGCTCTGGGTTTTCACCGCTTTTGAGGCTTTGGGACCTCAGAAACCCGCGCAACATGTTTACCGGGAATCAGCGCACAGCGCTCTCCCCCGGCACGATCGCCGATCAGTCAGTGAGATTTGACGCCGAGTATTCGATCAGAGCCGCCAATTTGAACGGCTATGATCTCTCACTCGGGACGTTCGATTTCCAGGTGGAAGTCGTCTACACGGTCTACGTGCCCTAGCTTTTAAGCCCAAGCTTATCGACCAGACCAACGCGCATGTCTTTTGCGGTGTAAATCTTCACGTCGTCCGCGAAAACCCGCCCGTCAGCGATTCCGAGAATGAGGCGACCGCGGCGGACGCGCTTCATGTCGATTTCATAGCGAACCAGTTTGGTATCCGGCGTGATCTCGCCAGTGAACCGAACGTCACCGACGCCGAGGGCCCGGCCCTTGCCATACGATCCGCTCCAGCCGAGCCAATAGCCTACCGCCTGCCACATCGCATCCAGTCCGAGACAGCCAGGCATCACCGGATCTCCTGGGAAGTGACATTCGAAAAACCAAAGATCAGGATGGATATCAAACTCGCCAACTACGTGACCTTTGCCATACTCACCGCCATCTTCGGAAATCTCGGTGATCCGATCCATCATCAGCATGGGCGGAATCGGCAATTGCGCATTTCCAGGGCCAAACAGCTCGCCGGCGCCAGACTTCAGCAGGTCTTCCTTGCTGTAAGACGATTGCGGCGTGTGAAATTCGTGCGGTCCCTTCATGGGGTCTGACCTCGCTCTGTGATGATGCGCCGGATCGGCGTGAATAAGGTGACGGGCCTGTTAACCGTTTGGCGGCCCGGCGGCAAGGCTTGAGGTCTAGAGAGTTCCGGTCGCAACCTCGGTGCCCCACAGGACAGATTTGCTCACCCAACCGCGCTCACGCCCGATCTGGACCTCGCACCAACCGTCCTCGCAATCGCCAAGCTCTGCGATGACACCGGACCTGAGGCGCGCTTTTGAAGCGGCATCTTCCGAGGGGCGACGCTTCAGCTCCACCTCGCGCGTGATCAAAGCCGTTCGCACTGTCGACAACATGCGGGCCTGCATCCAAACTTCGTCGCCATCCGGATCGCGGACCCGGCGCCAGCCATGGGTTTCGCGAACCACCAGCATGGGCAGACCCTCGCGCTCATATCGCCACAGGATAGGATGATCGAGGTTTGGCCCCTGGCGGCCATGGACAGCCGAATAGCGAAGCGATTCAAATCGCGGCAGAGGCTTGCCGGAGAACCGGCTAATCTTTATCGTTTGAGCTTCCTGACGCGCTTCTACGACAAGCGTGCCGAGGCCGCCCATCAGGGCAAAGCAAAGCAGAAGGCGAGGAAATAGCGCTGTCATAAGTGCTTTTTCACCGATCGAAGTGAATCGTCGGTAAAACAGCGCATTGGCGATCTGCTTTTGCTCTGCTAAGCGCGGTTCAGAAAGCGAGGACAAATGTCAGATAAGCGCCTGAAGGTTGTTGTGACCCGCCGTCTCCCGGATGCGGTGGAATTGCGCCTGAAGGAACTTTTTGACACCGAGCTCAATCAATCCGATGTCGCCTTCACCGCTGACCAGCTGGTCGATGCGGTCAAACGCGCGGATGTGCTGGTTTCAACCGTTACGGATCAAGTAGATGGCCGCGTCCTGGCACAAGCCGGCGAACAATTGCGAATGATCGCTCAGTTCGGAGCCGGCGTCGACAATATCGATGTCCAGTCGGCCACGCAGCGCGGTATTACGGTGACAAACACGCCAGGCGTACTGACCGATGACACCGCCGACGTCACCATGGCACTGATCCTGGCTGTACCGCGCCGCCTGCACGAAGGCATCGAGCTTATGCATGCGGGCAAGTTTGATGGCTGGGCGCCGACCTGGATGATGGGGCGACGCCTGTCTGGAAAGCGCCTCGGCATTATTGGCATGGGCCGCATTGGCCAGGCGGTCGCACGACGCGCCAAGGCGTTTGGTCTGCAAATTCACTATCACAATCGCAAAAAGGTCTCTCGTCCGGTCGAGGAAGAGCTCGACGCGACGTTCTGGGACAGCCTCGATCAGATGCTATCGCGCATGGATATTGTGTCTGTGAATTGCCCGCACACACCCGCGACGTTCCATTTGCTGAATTCCCGCCGTCTGGAACTGATGAAGCCAGATGCATTCATCGTGAACACAGCGCGCGGTGAAGTCATCGATGAAGCGGCGCTTGCGAGGGCCATCAAAGGTGGCAAAATCGCAGGGGCAGGACTCGATGTGTTCGAGCGCGAACCTGCGGTCAATCCGGACCTTGTCGGATTGCCGAATGTCATCCTGCTGCCTCACATGGGCTCAGCGACAGTCGAAGGGCGCAATGAGATGGGCGAGAAGGTTATCATCAATATCAAGACCTTCGCCGATGGGCACCGCCCACCCGATCGCGTGATTCCGGCTATTCTCTAAATCTGACTAGTGCACGCTCACGGCTTGCAGCTTGTAGGCCTCAGCGGCGGCAGCAGCAGCTTCGCGGCCTTCAATAATTGCCAGCTTCTGTCCTTCGCCATTGGTCACAACAACCAGGTCTTCGACTTGGTCGATCGATCGCAACGCTTCAGGCGGCAATTCCGCGAGCTCTCGCTCGTTGATATTTCGGAAATAGACAAACCGGCTGAAATCAGGTGCGTCAGCGGTTAGTTTCGTCATGTTGGTCATGGTCTACTCCTTCCGTTTCAGACAGGACCAGGACACACGACACTCACAAGGCCCCATCTTGGCAGCCCCGCCATAAGAGGATCGGTGTTAGACTGAATCTAGGAAGCCACCTTGTCACCATCAAGGCGACCATATTCACATTCAGTTGTTAAGAAATCTGCACGGGCATCATCTAGCCCGTCCGTTCGAGCTTCTGGAAGAAGCCGATCACTTTAACGATCTTACCCGCATCATTGACTTCGGTGACATCGAAACCGGGCATAATCAGCTTTCCATCCATGTGAATAGCCCAGTGATAGCGGCAGAAATTATTTTGCATATCCACTTCGCTGGCCCGCGAATAGACGGCTCCAGGAATTTGGCTCTGCACCAGCGCCGCCATTTTCAGGAACGCGTCACGCCCGATAATATTGTGGTTGGGATCAACAAAGTGGACATTATGCTCCATCGACGCATCGACCAGCGCGCGCTGCTCTTCAGGGACAGTCGTATTCCAGACCGCCATCATCTTCTCCAGGCTCTCTATGTAAGCGGCCATTTTCATCTCCATTCATCGTTTTGATATACCGACCGGCGGTTTGTTTACAATCACGAGGCGGGCTCGTAAAGGGAGCGAATGGCGACGCAGAAGCAGAGATCCGATGAGACCCGGTTGAAATTGCTGAACGCATTTCGGCGCTCCTTTCTCGAGCGCGGATATGCAGCGACAACGATGAAACATGTCCTCGACCAGACGGGCCTTTCCAAAGGCGCCCTCTATCATCATTTCGGAAGCAAGGAAGAAATCATAGAAGCCCTGTTCGAGCACGAGTCCCGAGCGACGATTGACCAAGCCATGTCGCAAACTGACCCCTCCGCGTCAGCCCTCAAACAACTGCGAGCGGCTTGCCTGGAATGGACGAGAGCGGTTCGCGCGCCGGATGTTTCGAAAATCATTTTCGAGATCGGGCCGAGTGCGCTCGGGGCAAGAAAGGCCAAAGCGATTGAGGACCGAAACAGCCTCAGCCGCATCGAATCCTTGCTGGATGAAGCCATTCATGCAGGCGAGTTGAGCGCGGCAGATCCGAAACTGATTGCCGCCTTCCTGAATGCACTGGTGGCGGAAGCCGGATTGTACGACTTGCGCACCGGCCGCGAATCAGTCCCAACCCTTGCCGCATCAATCGACGCATTGTTCGAAGGGTTACGTCCCGAAGTGGAGCTTGTCTCAGATTAATCACCACGAGTCTGCGCCTTATTCAGAGCAAGACGTTACGGGACTATTGATCCGATAGATCAAGGAGTGGCGACGCAAATTGAATAAATGGTGGAGCCAGACGGAATCGAACCGACGACCTCTTGCATGCCATGCAAGCGCTCTCCCAACTGAGCTATGGCCCCAACTTTATGGGAAAGGCGGGCATAGAATTTCCAGGCCCGCCAATCAAGTCCTATTTGTCATCGCTTTGAGGTTCGATGTCGTCGGCATCCGGTTCGCCGAGTTCATTGTTGTCATCGAGGTCGATATCGCCACCAAGGTCGAATTCTTCGTCGAGATCGATCTCTTCCTCGTCTTCGTCCTCATCGTCCGAATCGACGCCATCTTCGCTGAACCCTGCTGGCATTTTGCCGGGGGCCTCATCGTCTTCATCGCCGCCAGACATATCCAGGACGACTTCGTTTTCGTCGCCGCCAAGCTCCTTGGCGACGTCCTCAGTCGGATCTTCTTCTTCATCATCGCCGGTAGACGCTGCAACTTTTACAGCCAAGTTCTGGATCAGCCATATTTTTCATCCGTCCGTGTGAAATTCATTGCAGGCGCGCTTGCCAGAAACGCTCCCGCCTGTCAAAGCGCTTTTCGCTAGGTACTGTAACTAAAGGAAACCACTAGAACATGGTGTGGACTTCCCATCCGGTGAAACAGATCACCGGAACTCTGCGTGCGCCTGGCGATAAGTCATGCAGCCACCGCGCGCTTATTCTTGGCGGCCTTGCAACGGGCACCTCTGAAATTTCAGGATTGCTCGAAGGCGAAGACGTTCTCAATACGGGCCGCGTGATGGCCGCCCTTGGCGCGAAAGTTGAACGCGTCGGCGAGGGCGCGTGGCGCGTCACGGGCGTCGGATCTTCCGGATTGAAGACACCAAATGTCGATCTTGATTTTGGCAATTCTGGCACTGGATCGCGGCTTATGCTCGGCGTGGTCGCTGGCTATCCGATCGAGGCGCGCTTTGTTGGTGATGCGAGCCTTTCAGGCAGACCCATGGGCCGAGTGCTTGATCCCCTGGAGCAAATGGGCGTCACTTATGAGGCAAGCGAGGGCAAGACTTTACCCCTCGTGCTTTCTGGTCGATCTGATTTGCACGCGATTCAGTATGAGCCGCCGCATGCCTCGGCGCAGGTGAAATCCTGCATCCTTCTGGCTGGCCTCAATGCCGAAGGCGAAACCGTGGTGCGCGAAAACCGGATCACGCGAGACCATTCGGAACGGATGTTGCGAGGGTTCGGCGCAGAAGTGTCAACCGCTCGCGATGGCGCGGCGAATATTGTTTCAATCCGCGGCGGACAAGATCTCACCGCTCAGGAAACGCTCGTCCCTGGCGATCCAAGCTCAGCTGCGTTTCTCGCTGCCGCGGCAATGATCTCAACCGGCGGAGGGGTCGTCGTTGAAGGCATGATGTCCAACGAAACGCGAGATGGCTTCTATCGCGCCGCAAGCCTGATGGGCGCACATGTTGGCGCCGAAGATGTTGGCGATGCGGCCGGTGAACGCCTGATTGATATGAGTTTCGAGACCGCCGACTTGCGCGGCGCTGAGATTCCCGTCGAGCTCGTTCCCAGTATGATTGACGAGTTCCCAATCCTCGCGGTGCTCGCCGCTCACGCCTCGGGCGTCACCGTGGTTAAGGGTGCTGAAGAGCTACGGGTGAAGGAAAGCGACCGGATTTCTGCGGTTGTGAATATGTTGCGGGTGAATGGCGTTGACGTCGAAGAGACCAAAGACGGCTTTATCGTCCAGGGATGCGACGGCGCGATCCCAGGCGGAGGGCTGGTTGAAACCCATCACGACCACCGCATCGCGATGAGCGCTCTGGTCATGGGCACCGCCAGTCAGAAGCCGGTCTCGATCGATGACGCGAGCATGATCGCGACGAGCTACCCGGACTTTATGGATCATATGCAGGCTTTGGGCGCTGATCTTAGATCGGGCCAAGCATGATTATCGCGATCGACGGCACGCTTGCTTCAGGTAAAGGCACAATCGCGCGGCGACTATCCCGCTGGTACGGCCTCGCGCATATGGACACCGGTCGGCTCTATCGCGCGACTGGGGTAGCCGCTCTTAACAGAGGTGTGGACTTTGAAGATCCGGCAGCTTTGGCAGAGGTCGCGCTCAGCCTGGATCTCAATGACTATGACGAAGATGAACTGCGAACGGCAGAAGCGGGGCAAGCAGCTTCAAAAGTCGCCGCCGTTCCAGCGGTGCGGGCGGCTTTGCTAGAGCTACAGCGCGCATTTGCGAGCCAGCCGAAAGGCGCTGTGCTCGATGGCCGCGATATCGGCACGGTCGTTTGCCCGGATGCCGATGTGAAGCTCTGGGTGGACGCTTCCGTCGAAGCGCGCGCGACCCGGCGCTGGAAGGAACTGACAGCGAAGGGCGAAACCCTGTCGCTAGAAGAAATGATCGCGCAGCTCAAAGAGCGTGATGATCGCGACAAAAACCGCACCGATGCGCCAATGGTTGCAGCAGCAGATTCAGTCTTGATCGATACAACTCACCTGACTATAGACGCGGCTGTGGATAAAGCGCGGGCAGCGGTCGAGGCCGTGATCGCCCAAAAAACCGAACGCTCTGGGCCTTAGGGTTCAAATCTAAAAAGGGTTCGCAAGCTTATCCCTGACATCGCAGCGACGTCTGACCAGGCGCATTGGGCATCTGGCAGTAAACCCCGTACTGGCTGCGTTACTGGAGACCCCATGACTGAATCAATGAATCCCTCAACTGAGGATTTTGCCTCAATGTTTGAGGACAGCGCTGGCGCCGCCACTCTTGTAGAGGGCAAAGTTGTTCCAGCGACCGTCATTTCTAATAATGGCGACTATCTAGTACTCGACGTAGGCCTGAAAACGGAAGGCCGTGTCGCATCAAAAGAATTCCTTCTCGAAGAAAAGCAGCCTGAAGCTGGTGATATTGTCGAAGTTTACCTCGACCGTATCGAAAACCTGATGGGCGAAGCTGTTCTGTCGCGCGACAAAGCCCGCCGCGAAGAAAGCTGGATCCGTCTGGAAGACAATTACAACAAAGAAGAGCCTGTCAAAGGCGCGATTGTTGGCCGCGTTAAAGGCGGCTTCACCGTCGACCTTGGCGGCGTGAATGCCTTCCTTCCTGGCTCACAAGTCGATATCCGTCCGGTCCGCGATGTGGGCCCACTGATGAACGAAGTTCAGCCGTTCGCCATTCTCAAAATGGACCGCGCCCGTGGCAACGTTGTTGTCTCTCGCCGCGCCATCCTCGAAGAGAGCCGTGCCGAACAGCGTGCGGAAATCGTTGGTGATATGAATGAAGGCGATACCCGCGAAGGCGTCGTCAAGAACATCACCGATTACGGTGCGTTCGTTGACCTTGGCGGCATTGATGGCCTCCTGCACGTCACTGATATGAGCTGGAAGCGCGTCAATCACCCAAGCCAAGTCGTCAATGTTGGCGACACGGTGAAAGTCCAGATCATCAAGATCAACCCAGAGACTCAGCGCATCAGCCTCGGCATGAAGCAGCTCGAGAGCGATCCTTGGGACGATATCGAAGCCAAGTACACGGTTGGCACACGCATGAATGGCCAAGTCACAAACATCACCGATTATGGTGCGTTTGTTGAACTGGAAGACGGCGTTGAAGGTCTGATCCACGTCTCTGAAATGAGCTGGACCAAGAAAAACGTTCACCCAGGCAAAATCGTCTCTACGTCTCAAGAAGTTCTCGTTGAAGTCCTCGACGTTGATTCTGAGAAGCGCCGGATTTCACTGGGTCTCAAGCAGACTCAAGACAATCCATGGTCAGCCTTCATGGCTGAGCATCCGGTCGGTACCGACATTGAAGGTGAAGTCCGCGGCATCACGGAGTTCGGTCTGTTCGTTGGCCTCGGCCCAGACCTCGACGGCATGGTCCACATCAACGACATCTCTTGGGAACAGTCTGGCGAAGAAGCCATTCAGGCCTTCCAAAAAGGTGACTCTGTTACGGCCCGCGTCCTCGATGTTGACACTGAGAAAGAGCGTATCTCGCTCGGTATCAAGCAAGTTGGCGGCGATCCAATCGCGGACAATAGCAGCGTGAAGCGCGGTACAATCGTGACCTGTACGGTGACCGAAGTTGCGTCTGGCGGTATCGAAGTCGAGTTCGGCGATCCAGCTGTCAAGGCCTTCATCCGTCGCTCTGACCTGTCTCGCGATCGTAGCGAACAGCGCCCTGAGCGTTTCGCGGTTGGCGACAAGCTCGATGCGAAAATCACCCAAGTCGACAAATCTTCACGCCGTATCGGTGTCTCAATCAAAGCGCTTGAGATCTCTGAAGAACAAGAAGCTGTCGCACAGTACGGGTCTGCAGATAGCGGCGCGTCACTCGGTGATATTCTCGGCGCAGCGCTCGCCACTGGCGACACTGCCGAAGCCCCGGTCGAGGAAGAGGCGAAAGCTGACGTCAAAGCCGAGGCAGAGACCGAGGCTGTAGCCGAGGTTGAAGCAGAAGCTGAGAAGAAGCCTGCAAAGAAAAAGGCTGCTCCAAAGAAGAAAGCTGCACCCAAGAAGAAAAAAGCAGATGAGGGCGACGACGCCTAACTCTGTTTACGTCCCAACCTAACTTTCTGGTAATGGGCAAGTATTTTGCGCCGGAGGCCTAGTCTCCGGCGCATTTTTCGTTTAGGTTCAAAGACATGCTGAGATCCGAACTGATAGCAAAACTAGCGGATGAGAATCCCGAGTTGCGCCCCGAAGACCTCGAAAAAGTTGTTGGTGTGATCCTGGATGAGATTGCAGATGCCCTTGCACGCGGAGACCGCGTAGAGCTTCGTGGCTTCGGCGCCTTCTCGGTTCGTCACCGCAAAGCCCGAAATGGGCGAAATCCTCGCACAGGAGAATCTGTGCAGGTTGAGGCGAAATCCGTACCCTTTTTCCGACCCGGCAAGGAATTGCGGGCGCGCGTGAATGACGGAATCGACCCGGAATCCCGCTAACTTATTGTAAATATTAATGTTTCTTGGAATTGACCCTCGGGCAGAATTCCAACATTCTATGATATGACCTTTACGGGGTCTGGATCATAGAAGGGGTTTAATATGTTCAACGAATTCAAGCAGTTTGCCATGAAAGGCAATCTCGTCGACATGGCCGTCGGCTTTGTCATGGGCGGTGCGTTTGCAACCGTCGTCACGGCTTTCATCCAGGGCGTGTTCCTACCGGCGCTTAGTCCCGTTCTCGGCGGCCTCGATTTTGGTAGCTGGGAATATGTCATGTCTCCAGCCGTCCTTGGAGCGGATGGTGCGGTGGTGACCGAAGCTGTCAGCATCAAAATCGGTGAGTTTGTTGCCGCTGTGATTTCATTCCTGATCGTAGCTTTTGTCATGTTCATGATCATCAAGGGCATGAACAATATGATGAAGAAGGAAGAGGAAGCGCCTGCCGAACCGCCTGCCCCACCACGCCAGGAAGTGCTGCTCGAAGAAATTCGCAATCTCCTCGCAAAGCAGTCGTAATTCGTTAATATTGACGACCTATACCCACTCCTCAGTAGAGTGTGTTGAGTGTTCAGGGGCAGCTTACCGGCTGCCCCTTTTCATTTGATAATTTCTGAACGGTTTAGCGGCGACGCAGGAAGACATACCAGGCACCGCCGCCGCCGTGTTTGGCATGCGCCGGCGCATAGCCACTGATCAGCGCGCGTGCCTCCGGTAATTCCAACCATTGAAGAAAACCGCGCCGAAGCACGCCTTCGCCATGCTTTCCTTTCCCGGTAATCACGATTACGCATTGTGACCCTTTGGCCTGTTCCAATCGCAGAAACCGCGGCAGCAGCTGAAACGCGCTGTCTTTGGTGTGACCATGCAAATCGAACGTCGCCGATATCGCTTGCTTGCCGCGGCGTACCGATCGCTCGTTCTGGCGATTCTGCGGGGCAGGCAGGGGACGATTGCGGAGTTTCGGCAGTGAGAGCAGTTTAGACTCATCCTGCGCGCGCGGCGTTCCAGCGGGCGCGGCACGGCGACCCGACAGGGGTTTGACCGTCCGGCTAACCGCCGCCCAGGCTATCTTGTCTTTATCGGTGAGATCCCGCCTGCTCATGCAAGGCGTTCTAGGGCGTTAGAACGACAGGTCCAGTCCCTGATGTTTCCGCCGCATTGTTCATCCTGATTCGTTCAGCCACCGCACGCGGCAGGAGAACCCACATTCGGCCGGGTGCATTTACGGTGTCGGCCCGCGCGCCCGCGGCATCACCAGTGCCGAAATAGAGATCCCCCCGCACGGCACCCTTGATCGCTCCGCCGGTATCCTGCGACACGACCAGCCCTGACCAGGTCCCACCAAGGGCCGGGGCGGTCGTCTGTACAAACATCGGCACGCCGCCCGCATGAAAATCAAGGTCCACGGCCATTGATCCAAGCGGGGTCAAAGGCACTCCGAACGACCCTTTCGGTCCAAGCCGCGGATCGCCCTCGGGCTCTATATCAAAGAAGACGAAGCGCGGATTTGCATTCATCGCCTCCCGCGCACGCTGAGGCGTTGTTCGATCCATCCAGGCTCGGATCCCGCGCATACTCGCTTCGCCGCGGGTGATCCACCCACGCTCCATCAGCCAGTTGGCAGTCGATCGAAACGGCTGCCCATTATTCGCGGCGTAAACAGCGCGCAGGGTTCTGCCATCTGGAAGGATCAGGCGGCCCGAACCTTGGATCTGCAGGAAAAACACGTCGCCCGGATGGGCATAGGCGAGGGGTCGAACGCCCGCCCGCGTAATCTCCGCGCGGCTGGGATAGGCGCGCCGCGTGCCGTCGGGCAGCATCTGATAAACACTCCCGGCTGAGGTCACCAAGTCTGCAGGCCGCCCGGGAACCGGCTCTGTATAAGGCGCCTCAGGAACGAGCCGCGCCTGATAGGTGGGTTCAAAATAGCCTGTAAACCGCGATTGGCCGTCCGGCGCTGCAATCTCCACTGGCGTGAACAAAGCCTGCATCACGGCCCGCGCGCTTTGCGCGTCGGCGATTACATCCAAGGCTGCGCAGGCTGGCGCCCAATCATCATGTCGACCCGCCCAAGGCGCACGCGTGGAAACCAGGCTTTGGGGGGAACGCGCTGAAAAAACTGCGCAGCTTCGCGTCAGGGCTGACAGGCCGGGCGCCAGGTCTGCCGTCTGCCAACCCGGCAAACTGTCATAAGCCACGGGTCGGGGCAGGGATTGCCACAAGCTCTGATCTACAGGATCGGGTTGTTGAACCTGAACGGGCTGGGACGGTACGGGCTGGCGGGGCGTAGAGACACACCCGGATAGCGCCAGAGCCGCGCCACAAAAAAGGCCAATGATTCGCATGCCTGCGAGTCTAGGCGCGAAAGTCCAGAGGGCTCAAGTTACGATTGGTCGGTGCGCGCCAGCTAGTCCGCGGTATCGACATCATCCAGCAACCAATTCGGGTCGGAGGAACTGGTCTGACGCATGAAGGTCCAAAGCTCGCTGGCTTTACTCGTGGTCTCGCCATCGCCGAGTTCAGATTCGTAATGCACCGTCACCCGCGCCATTCCCGTCGCGTCGAGCGACGCATCGGTGATCTCCGCTTTGCGAATTCGCAAGAGTTGCAACCCTTCCGCGCCGGTTGCTTCGCGCTCGGTGATTGCTGCGTCCCAGGCCTCGTAAACATCTGTATCGAGCAGGGGTTTCAGCGCGGCACGATCCCCTCGGCCAAACGCACCCACAATCATCTCGTAAGCGCCGCGGGCACCTCGCATAAAGCCGACGGGTTCAAAGGATGGGTCAACATCGTAGATCGCATCCATTCCTGCCGCTGCGGGTCCAGTGAAGTTTGGCCGAATCTGAACCACATCGCCGCTCGCAGGCGCCTGCTCCGTCGGCGCAGGGCTTGGTCCCGGATTCGGGGCTCGACTGCGACCCTCAGGCGGGCCCTCATCCTGACCGAGCGTCACGAACAGTCGCCAACCGATAAACAGGGCGATCCCTGCCAGAAGCAGAAACTCGATCATGGATGACGACATGTATGGCTCTTTCTTTTGTCTCTCACAGTGTCATATAGGCGCTTTCCCGGAAGTGCCACCCACCGTTGCGCCACTTTCTGGCACATGTTACGCGCGTGTCACCTTAGCCTTAGAGTGAATTTCAATGACCGAAACCCCAGATATGGCAACTCAGCCGCAAGACAATGCTCAACCACAAGGGCCTGCTATTCGCGTCCTCAGCCAGTACATCAAGGACCTGTCCTTTGAAAATCCCGGCGCCACCGTTCAGGATCAGCCGAATATCGAGCTTGGAATCGATGTTGGTGCAGCGCCGCGGCAAGACCAGGAAGGTGTTTTCGAAGTCACGCTGAAATTGAAGGCCCGCGCCGGAACAGAAACCACAGCGTTATTCCTAATCGAGATGGACTATGCCGGCCTGTTCCACCTGCAAGGCTTTGCTCAAGCCGATATCGAACCGATCCTTCTGATCGAATGCCCTCGCATCCTGTTCCCGTTTGCGCGTCGCATCATTGCCGACATCTCCGCTGAAGGCGGCTTCCCGCCACTGCGGATCGACCCGGTCGATTTCGGGGCGCTCTATAATACTCAGAAGCAACGTGCGGCTCAGGCCGCGGAGCAGCAGCAGGATGCCCCGGCCCCGACTGAGCCTCAGGCGTAACGCGACCAGATAGCATCCTCGCCGAGCGTTTCGACAAACTCGGCGTGGGTGGCCTGGTCGTCCTTTGGAATATTGCGATCAAGTGGGCCTGGGCGCTGTTTTGCTGGCGCGCGCTCACCGCCCGCCGATCCTTTAGCTCCGCCAAAATCGAACTTTCTCGCGCGACCGCCCAGCAGCTCGAGGTACACTTCGGCCAGCAACTGGCTATCCAGCAAAGCGCCGTGAAACGTACGCGCGTCTGAATTAATGTCGAAACGCTTGCATAGGGCATCAAGGCTTGCCGGTGCGCCGGGATATTTCTTGCGCGCGATTGCCACGGTATCGACCCAACGCTCTTCGGGGATGATAGATTTCCCGCACCGCTGGAGCTCCATATTCAGAAACCCGCGGTCGAACTTGGCATTGTGCGCCACAAGCGTTGCGTCGC
Organism: Hyphomonadaceae bacterium; assembly: GCA_043513745.1. GTDB lineage: Bacteria > Pseudomonadota > Alphaproteobacteria > Caulobacterales > Hyphomonadaceae > Henriciella. Next base: position 1,288,384 of record CP121341.1, on the reverse strand, counting down.
CGATAAACTCCAGAAACGCGTCGACAATCGTCGGATCTTCAAAGCCCGGTTTATCGACCAGGTCGTCATCGGTGATTCCGGTAATCCGGATCGTCGCTTCGGACACGGGGCGCCCGGGGTTGATATAGGTCTGAAACGTCTTGCCGCTGGGCACGTGATTGATCAACTCAACCGCACCAAGCTCGATGACCCGATCGTCTTTATCCCATTCAAGCCCCGTGGTTTCGGTATCGAATGCAATCTCACGAACAAAGTCAGTCATCGTTTTGATCCAGGCTGTTCAGAAGTTCTATAATGGCTTGGACGTGTGCGCGGGCGAAGTCAAAGCCAAAAGCCGTGCTGATAATAAAGTCGGCGCGGGCTCGCTTATCTGCGTCGGACATCTGTTTGGCTCGGATCTGTTCGAATTGTTCTTCCGACATCTCACCACGCGCAAGAACCCGGGCTTTCTGAAGATCGGCCGGTGCGGTGACCACCGCCACAAAATCGCACCGCTGGTCGCCGCCGGTCTCAAACAGAAGCGGAATGTCCAGAACCGCAATTTTTGACTCACTTTCAAGCGCTTGCTGGCGAAAGTTCAACTGGCTTTGCCCCACTAGCGGATGCACGATTTGTTCGAGATCTTTCATCGCGTCCGGATCATCGACGACTTTTGCACGCAAGGCCGTGCGATCCACCGCCCCATCTTTGAGAATATCGCCAAATCTTTCGGACAAAGGTGCGACTGCAGCGCCGCCTTTTTCATAGAGCGCATGTACGGCAGCATCGGCATCGTAGACAGGCAAGCCTTCAGTCGCAAACATCGCTGCGGTCGCGGACTTGCCCATTCCTATTGATCCGGTCAGCCCAAGAATAATCATGAAGCCCCCTCCAGTGCCGCGTGGCATCGCCTCAGTCCGGAGTCCATATCCGGCTTTTCGCCGAACCAGATTTCGAAACTAAATGCCGCCTGCGCAACCAGCATGGTGAGTCCGTCCTTTACGCGCCAGCCCCGATCGCTCGCCAATTGCAACTGAGGTGCGGAAATTTTTCCATACGAAATATCGAAGAACAGGCGATCCGCTCCATCACCAAGGTCAAGCAACTTGCCTGCGTGACCCATGCTTGTCGTGTTAATCACGATTGTTGCGGAATCGATATATTCTTTGTACTGATCAAGTGATCCATGCTGCGCTATATTGCGGCCAAGTTCCATGGCGAGATCTTGTGCTTTGCTCACAGTTCGGTTGAGAATTGTCTGAGATACTCCGGATGCTGATAATGCATGAACAATCGCGCGGGCCGAGCCGCCTGCGCCAAGTATCACGACCCTGTCTGTCTCCGGGTTGAGCTGACCTAACGCTTCAATGAAACCAGGTACGTCTGTATTGTCGGCCCGCCACCGACTTCTTCCGAGATAGGTCAACGTATTCGCGGCGCCGATGGTCCTCGCTGTTTCGCTGACCTCACTCGCCGCCCGAATCGCGGCGCCTTTGTGGGGCAGGGTTACGTTCACACCGATACAGTCTCGATTTTCCAGTGTTTTCAGAGCGTTATCGAATTCACCGGACGGGACCCGCATCGCTTCATAAGTCGCGTTGAAACCCGTTTCCCGTAGCCAGCCATTATGTATCAATGGAGAAAGAGAATGCGCGATAGGGTCACCAATCACACCAAGTAATTTGGTCATGTCAGTAAAACACCTCGCACCCGAAGATAGTCGAGCAGCGGCAGCAGCGGCAATCCCAGGATAGAGAAGTAATCTCCCTCAATTTGAGTGAAGATTTGTGATCCGCGGTCTTCAAGTTGATATGCCCCAACAGTGCTTAGCAATTTGTCGCCGCATACCGAAAGGTACTCAGCGATGAAGTCTTCGGTCAGTGTACGGACGGTCAGTTTAGGCCGAGCCAAATGACGCCAGACTGGAATGCCGTTTTCGGCGACAACGATCGCCGTCTCCAGCCTGTGAGCCTTACCTGAGAGTTTTACCAAATGCGATCGTGCCGCGTCCATATCTGCAGGTTTATCAAATGCCTCGCCGTCCAAATTGAGCATTTGGTCCCCGCCAATCACAAGACCTGGCGTCGAGCGAGAAACCTTTACCGCCTTCAATTCTGCAAGCTGCATCGCCTGGTCGCGAACGCTCAAGCCTTCAGCGCGCATGCAAGCCTTCGCCGCGTCTTCGTCGACATTCGGTTTGATTGGTGTGGCGACCACCCCCGCGCCGGCGAGGAGCGCGCGGCGACTTGCGCTTCCTGAAGCCAAGATCACATCGCTCATCAGACAAATCCCCGGCGTTCGTTCAATTTGTTGAGAATAGCGGCTGCGGTCTCTTCGACGCTACGCCGCGACACATCGATGACTGGCCACTTGTTTCTCTGGAACAATCGGCTGGCATCAGTGACTTCGGCCCGAACGGCTTCTTCGTCGACATAGTCCGTCTGCGAGTTTTCGTTAAGCGACATCAGGCGCTGGCTCCGGATCTGCAACAGTCTTTCCACGCCGATTTTCAAGCCCACCACCATGGGGTGCTTCAATTCCTCGACCATCGACGGAAGCGGAATGCCAGGAACAAGCGGAATGTTGCCCGCTTTGACGCCGCGATTGGCAAGATAGACACAGGTCGGGGTTTTAGATGTACGACTGACACCGAGCAGAACGACATCGGCGTCCACCAATCCGGCAACGTTCTGTCCATCATCATGGTTCAGCGCGAAGTCGATCGCGGAGATGCGCTTAAAATAGTCTTCGTTGAGCGCGTGTTGGCTTGCGATCTTTTCACTGGCGGCAATTCCGAGATGTCGGGACAACATGTGAATGGACGGGTCGAGGACTGGCAGGGTCTGAATCCCGCGTTGCCGACAGAACTGCTCCAGTTTCCGGCGTAGATTCTCATCAGACACCGTATACCAGACAACTCCTGGCGCCGCCTCAATCTCCGCCATGACCCGGTCGAGCTGTCGTTCGGACCGGACCAGGTAGTAATTGTGCTCAAGCGGTATTGTCCGGTCGAATTGCGCCGCAGCTGCCCGCATTACCGCGTTCAGCGTTTCGCCCGTGGAATCTGAGACCAGGTGCACATTGAAGTAGATCGAAAGTCGCATGACTATCCTGAGTTAAACTACACGTCCTGTGCCGGAAGGGCGGGAATTCGACAAGCCCTGTGGATGCATTGTGGATAAGTCGATTGTGCCTGGAATCCGACTCTGAATCGCACAGGTGAACGAATCTGACTCATCAAGTTTCCAGCCTGTTCCAGACATCTGTTACCAACCTGCGTTAACCAATTATTTACAGTTTTTTCAATTCGTTAACAAATCGTAAACTCTGGGAGGAACTGGGGATAAGCTGTGAAATTAGGAGGGACAAAAGACCTCACCCGGTGTTTTCCACGAGACTCCGGTCTTAATAATGATAAGTCGTTTTGAATTAGGTTCTGGGTTTAATTTTCTTATGGCTGACTCTCAATCATCACGTTTTCTAAAGGTGCTCTCTGGCACCCCTTCGTCTCCAGTTCCCATCTGGATGATGAGACAAGCTGGACGACATCTCCCTGAATATCTTGAGCTTAGAGCGAGGGCGAAAGATTTCCTGAATTTTTGCTACTCTCCTTCCATGGCGGCTGAAGCCACACTGCAACCTATCCGTCGATACGATATGGATGCGGCTATCCTGTTTGCAGACATATTGCTGATCCTGGATGCGATTGGTCTAGATGTGCGGTTCGAAAAGGGTGTGGGCCCTATTGTTGAAACTGTGAACACTGAGGCCGACCTCAATCGTGTTCCATTGGAAAAGGCGGTCCAAAGACTGTCGCCAGTATATGAAACGGTAGATCGCGTTCGATCCAAACTGGATGACAACAAAGCCCTCGTCGGCTTTTGCGGAGCGCCGTGGACTGTTGCGCTCTATGCAATTGAGGGTCGGGGCGGGACAGATAAAAGCACGGCAAGAAGCTGGGCTTATACGCATCCGGATTTGCTTGCGAAACTTCTGGATCTACTGATCGAGGCGAGCGCTCAATATCTTTCAGAACAAGTCAAAGCCGGCGCCGATGCGCTGATGATTTTTGAGTCCTGGGCTGAGGGGCTTCCTTCAGACCTGTTCCAGACACTGGTGATCGAACCGAATGCGAAATTGGTAAAACGGCTCCGAGAAATGGGAATTGGCGTTCCGATTATTGGATTTCCGCGAGGCGCTGCCACGATGCTGAGCAGCTACACGTCTCAGGTCCCCGTAAATGGAGTCGGGCTGGATACGGCGATTGATCCTGCACACATTTCGGGTGCGGTTCCGAAATCGATGGCCGTGCAAGGTCATCTTGATCCATTGCTATTGATTGCTGGCGGCGAGAAAATGGATGCACGGGTCAGAGAGATACTTTCAGCCTATTCTGACCGGCCTCACATTTTCAATCTTGGGCACGGCGTCCGTCCCGAAACGCCAATCGAAAACGTCGAACGCGTCGTTAAGCTGGTCCGCGAAGGCGTTTCGTAGATGACATTGTACCTTTGGATCAAAGCCATACATATTATCTTCGTCATCGCACTGATGGCGGGGCTCCTGATCTATCCCCGCTACAAACTGCATCAATTAAGCTCCAAACCGGGTGACGAGCTGTTTGAAACGATGAAAGAGGCGTCAAATCGGTTGCGGAAGATTATCCTCAATCCGGCATTGGTCCTGGTTTGGGTGCTCGGGCTGACCATGCTTTATTTGAATCAGAGCCTGCTCAGTCAGGGATGGATGCATACCAAGCTGCTCCTGGTTTTGATCCTTTCCGGATTGCACGGCTATTTCATTTCGATTGGCAAGAAAATTGACCGCGGCGACGTGGCCCCGACTGCCAAGACTTTGAAGATGCTGAATGAGGTTCCGTTCCTGATCATGATCGGTGTCGTCATCCTCGCCGTCGGTAAACCTTTCTAAGGCTTCACAGCCACACCCCTTGACCATCTCGCCGCTTAGGCGCATATGCGGATCAAGTCGCCGTCCGGCGCGCGGGCCTTTTGCGCTCACATTTCCCCATTCTGAAAATTTGGAAACCGGCACCCTATGCCTGATACTGCACCTGAAATTGAACTGCCGAGCGAAGTCTATCTTCGCGAACTGAAAGCAAAATCTCCAACCGAGCTTCTTGCCTATGCCGAGATGCTGGAAGTTGAGAATGCTTCATCCCTGCGAACGCAGGACATGTTATTCGCGATCCTGAAAGAACTGGCCGAACAGGAAGTCCAGATTATTGGGCGCGGTGTTGTGGAAGTGCTTCAGGACGGATTTGGGTTCCTGCGTTCACCAGAGTCTAATTATCTGGCTGGACCGGATGATATCTATGTCAGCCCGAAAGTACTGAAGAAGGCAGGCCTCAAGACAGGTGACACTGTGGAGGGTCCAATTGTTGAACCTGGCGAGAATGAAAGATACTTCGCCCTCATGGATGTGAGCTCAATCAATTTTGAGGACCCAGAGAAAGCCCGTCAGAAAGTCCATTTTGACAACTTAACTCCACTCTACCCGGAAGAGCGTCTCCTGATGGAGAGCCAGGATCCCACCAAAAAGGATCGATCCGGCCGCGTGATCGACATCGTTTCACCGATCGGGAAGGGTCAACGGGCCCTGATCGTTGCGCCGCCACGAACCGGTAAAACTGTTCTGCTCCAGAACATCGCCGCCGCGATCGAGGAGAATCATCCTGAATGTTATCTCATCGTGTTGTTGATTGATGAGCGCCCGGAAGAAGTGACAGATATGCAGCGCTCAGTGAAGGGTGAGGTGATTTCCTCAACCTTTGACGAGCCAGCGTCTCGCCACGTCGCGGTTGCCGATATGGTCATCGAAAAGGCCAAGCGCCTGGTCGAACATGGTCGTGATGTTGTTATTTTGCTCGATTCGATCACCCGACTTGGACGCGCGTACAATACGACTGTACCTAGCTCCGGTAAGGTTCTAACCGGCGGTGTTGATGCCAACGCATTGCAGCGCCCGAAGCGATTCTTTGGTGCAGCGCGGAACGTCGAACATGGCGGCTCGCTGACCATTGTCGCGACCGCACTCATCGATACAGGATCTCGCATGGACGAGGTGATCTTCGAAGAGTTTAAAGGGACGGGTAACTCTGAAATCGTTCTGGATCGGAAAGTCGCAGACAAGCGGACCTTCCCAGCCATCGACATCATGAAGTCAGGCACGCGGAAAGAAGAGCTGATCACCGAGAAAGCGCAGCTTCAGAAAATCTATGTCTTGCGCCGGATCCTGAATCCAATGGGAACCTCGGACGCCATCGACTTCCTGCTCGACAAGCTCAAGCAGACGAAGACGAATGACGAATTCTTCGAGGCAATGAAAAACTAGATATGGCGATCCGCCGGGACACGATTTTTGCTCTGGCGAGCGGCCTGCCGCCGTCGGCCATCTCGGTGATCCGAATATCCGGCCCGGCGACGACCAGCATCATTCAATCGCGGCTGTCGGTTTCACCGCTCAAACCAAGACACGCAAGCCTGGTCGATTTACGGTCACGGTCGGGATCGTTAATTGATTCCGGTCTGGCGATTTATATGCCGGGTCCGGCCAGTTATACCGGTGAAGACACACTTGAGATCTCTTTGCATGGTGGCCGGATGATCACCGAGCTCGCGCTCGAATCCATCATGTCAGCGGGCGCGCGTTTGGCTGAGCCTGGTGAATTTACCCGTCGCGCATTCGAGGCCGGAAAGCTGGATCTGACACGCGCCGAAGCGGTTGCGGACTTGATCGATGCCGAAAGCGAAGCCCAACTCTCTCAAGCATTGAAACAAATGGATGGCGCGCTCGAAGACCTGTATTCAGGGTGGCGCACCGACCTTACTGAAATGTTGGCGCTTCTTGAGGCGAGCATCGACTTTCCAGATGAAGAAGACGCGCCGGATCGTGTGGATGCCCCGGTCCTTGAAAAACTGATCACGTTGCGCTCAGACCTGATCGAGGCGCTTGCCGACGGGAATATTACCGAGCGGATTCGCGACGGTTTCAAAATCGCGATCCTTGGAAAGCCCAATGCCGGTAAGTCCACGCTTCTCAATCAGCTTGCCAAACGAGAGGCTGCGATCGTCACGGACATTCCGGGTACGACCCGGGATGTGGTCGAAGTCCGACTCGTCCTGGGAGGCTATCTCGTCTGGCTATCTGATACGGCAGGATTGCGCGAAACTGTAGACGTGGTCGAAGCCGAAGGCGTTCGCCGCGCCCTGAAAGCCGCAGACGAAGCCGATCTGAGACTTTGGATTCATGATGCGCGCGATACATTTGAGTCTGACCGGGTCGAACCGGGTGACCTTGTTGTTTCCAACAAGTCTGACCTGGCGGACCCGGGAAGTGTTTCACGTGAAACATTGTCTATCTCCGCAAAGACCGGGTTTGGTATCGATCTCATCGAAGCCGCGATTGTCGAGCGGCTGGGGGCTTTGACGAAGAAAGTTGGCGCCCCGATCATAACCAGGGCGAGACATCGCCAGGGATTGGAGCGCGCGTTGACGCATCTCGAAGCAGCAATCCATCATCTCGAATCCGGGATTGGCGCCGAGTTCGTATCGGAAGATGTTCGCGTCGCGAGCCGGGAACTTGGAACGCTGACAGGGCATGTCGATCCTGAGTCCGTCCTCGGCGCTGTGTTTTCTTCGTTCTGTATCGGCAAATAGCCTGTTTCTCTCGCGCTGGATATTATATGAGGCGTTCGAGTGAAGGCGCGAACGATGCAAGACCAAACTGAATTTGACGTCATTGTAGTTGGCGGCGGCCATGCCGGATGCGAAGCCGCATCTGCGGCCGCACGAATGGGTGCGCGCACCGCATTGATTACGCACAAGATCGCGACGATTGGGGAAATGTCCTGCAACCCGGCCATCGGCGGTCTTGGGAAAGGTCATCTGGTTCGGGAAATCGACGCGCTCGACGGATTGATGGGCCGCGTTGCGGATCGATCCGGTATCCAATTTCGAATGCTCAATCGCTCAAAGGGACCGGCAGTCTGGGGACCGCGCGCGCAAATCGATCGAAAACTTTATCGCGAGGCCATGCAGGAAGAAATCCTGAACCATGAGAACCTCACCATCATTCAGGACGGTGTTGAGGATTTGATTGTTTCCGGAGAGAGGGTCGGCGGCGTGATCGGCGAGTCCGGAACTTCATATGCCGCGTCCGCGGTCGTGATTACGACGGGTACGTTCCTCAAAGGCATTATCCATCGCGGCGCTGAACGTATTCCGGCGGGACGCGTGGGTGAAAAGCCAGCGATTGGATTGTCCGATCGGCTTTACGCCCTGGATCTCCCAATGGGCCGATTGAAGACCGGAACACCCGCGCGCCTCAACGGGAAAACGATAAACTGGGACCTTTTGGAGAAACAACCGGCCGACGATGAACCCATTCCGTTTTCGTATCTCACGGATCGGATTGAGGTGCCGCAAGTTTCATGTGGCATAACCTTCACCAATGCAGAAGCCCACGAGATCATCTCGGACAACATCGCGCAATCCGCGGTCTATTCGGGTGCCATCGCGGGCCGAGGCCCCCGTTATTGTCCGTCCATTGAGGACAAGATTCACCGCTTTGCCGAAAAGACACGCCATCAGATCTTCCTTGAACCGGAAGGCCTGGATGATGACACGGTCTATCCGAATGGCATCTCGACGTCTCTGCCACGGGAAGTCCAGGATGCGTTTATCCGAAAGATCGAGGGGCTCGAAACCGTCGAGATTCTCGAATACGGCTATGCGATCGAATATGACTATGTCGACCCACGGGCCCTGGATGCGGGGTTGCAAGTCAAAGCGCTGTCAGGATTGTATTTGGCAGGCCAGATCAATGGCACAACTGGATACGAGGAAGCGGGCGCGCAGGGACTGGTCGCTGGAATGAATGCCGTGAGATCTGCCAGCGGCGAACTCCATGAAACATTTGATCGCGCCGAGGCTTATATTGGCGTTTTGATCGATGACCTGGTTACACGCGGTGTGACCGAACCCTATCGGATGTTCACGTCGCGCGCGGAATATCGTCTTTCGCTCCGATCAGATAATGCGGATCAAAGATTGACCGAACGCGGCATCGCGCTGGGTTTGGTGGGAGAAACGCGCGCCGAAATGTTTCACGTGAAACAAAAAGCCCTGAATGCGGGCCGGGACGCGCTTCGATCACAGACTATGACTCCGAATGAAGCCCAGAAACTCGGATGGAAGGTCAATCAAGATGGCCAGCGCCGATCGGCTTGGGAATATCTGGCTTATCCAAGGATCGACATGGCGGCGATCGTCCAAGCGTTTCCTGATCTTGCCAATCTATCGCCAGCGATCAAAACGCAATTGGAAATCGAGGCCATGTATGCGGGATACATCGAGCGCCAGAAGGATGATGTCGAAGCGCTTCGCCGGGAGGAAGCTTTGACGCTTCCGGCGGATCTCGATTATGCCGCGGTGGGCGGTCTGACCAATGAAGTTCGCGCAAAACTGGACATGATTCGCCCTGCCACACTCGGTCAGGCCGGCCGGATTGAGGGTATGACCCCGGGCGCCTTGACGGCACTTCTCGCATATGCGCGCCGCCGCCCAAGCCGAAAGCAATCTGCGCATGCGTGATCTGGACGGGTTCGGCCCAGAAGACCTTCGGGATTTTGTCGATGTTTCACGTGAAACACTCGAGCGGCTCAAAGTCATTGTCGGCGAATTGGATGAATGGCGGCGAAAGACCAATTTGATTGGTCCATCAGAGTTTGGTCGGGTCTGGCGCCGACATATACTGGATTCGATTCAGTTGCTGCCCCACATACCGGCATCCGGGCACACGATAGATCTTGGGTCCGGCTCGGGTTTTCCAGCCCTGGTTCTGGCGGCGTGCGCGACTGATCCAGATGCTCAATTTTCATTGGTCGAGAGTGTGGGAAAGAAATGTGCGTTCTTACGATCTGCAATCACCGCCGCAAATTTGCCGGCGACCGTCATTCAAGGGCGGGTCGAGTCGATTAACCCGGTCCAAGCCCATTGCGTCACGGCGCGGGCCTTCGCGCCACTGCCGAAATTAATCGAATATGCCGCGCCCTGGTTTGAAACCGGTGCATATGGCGTGATTCCCAAAGGTCGGCGCTGGGAAGAGGAATTGACGGATGCGTTGGAATCTTGGAGATTCGCCTATGAAGCGATTCCCAGCGTGAGCGGGGATGGGGCTATATTGAAAATCTCGGAGGTTTCACGTGTCTGAAGCTAATACACGCATACTCGCGATCGCCAATCAGAAAGGCGGTGTCGGGAAGACGACGACCTCGATCAATCTCGGAACCGCGCTGGCCGCGGTCGGGCGAAAAGTTCTCGTTATCGACTTCGATGCGCAAGGGAACGCCTCAACGGGACTCGGAATTACGCGTCCAGAGCGTCAACTGACCACCTATGATGTGGTTGTCCACAACGAATTTCTCGGAGATGCGGTCCTGAATACTTTGGTCCCGCGTCTCGATATTGTTCCTGGCGATGAAAATCTCGCAGGCGTAGAAACTGAACTTTCTACGGATCCGCACCGGTCCTATCGGTTGCGCAATGCGCTTCGCAATTATGTCAAGGAAGCTGCCGGGCGGGGTATGACCGAGTATGATTATATTCTGATCGACTGCCCTCCATCTTTGTCAGCGCTTACAATCAACGCGATGACCGCGGCGGACTCTCTTTTGGTGCCGTTGCAATGCGAATTCCTGGCGCTCGAAGGATTGAGCCAACTCTTGAAAACGGTTGAGCTCGTGCGGAGCGGACTTAATCCGGACCTCGATATCCAGGGCGTGGTCCTCACCATGTATGATCGTCGCAACAATTTGTCTGATCAGGTTGCCGACGAAGTGCGCTCCGTCCTCGGCGCGAAAGTCTACAATACGGTGATTCCGCGAAACGTTCGTTTGTCCGAAGCGCCAAGCTTTGGCAAACCGGCTTTGCTGTATGATTATCGCTGCCCTGGAAGTGAGGCCTATATTCGCCTCGCCTCTGAAATGCTCAAACGCGAACGCGCACTTCGGGGGTAGGGCATGTCACCGGCAAAACAAAGCCGACTCGGAAAAGGCCTTTCCGCCCTGATCGGAGAGGTGGAAGGCGTTGGTCTGGCGGCTCCCGAAGAGTCAAACACTCCGGCAGGATCAAGTTCAGGCGGTTCTTCCGTTGATGAGTTTAGCGTCGCGGACATTCGTCCGAATCCGGCCCAGCCTCGACGGACTTTTTCCGAACAAGAGCTCGATGAACTCGCGGCCTCGATCAAACAACGCGGTGTTCTGCAACCGATCTTGTTGAGACCCGATCCGGACGCGCCGAACCAATATCAAATCGTTGCCGGCGAACGACGTTGGCGCGCGGCACAACGCGCGGGCCTGAAGACGATCCCGGCGGTTGTGCGCGACATGGATGAGTTGCAACTCCTGGAAGTTGGCATCATCGAAAATGTCCAGCGCGAAGATTTGAACCCAATTGAAGAAGCCGAGGCCTACGGTGCTTTGATCAAAAGATTCGGGCGCACGCAGGAAAATCTGGCGGAGAGTGTTGGGAAGTCCCGGGCGCACATTGCCAATACGATGCGCCTCCTCAATCTCGGAGAATCGGCGCGAGAGCATTTGCGACAGGGCCGGATTTCTGCGGGACACGCCCGCGCCGCACTTGGGGCGCCGGATCCCGATCCGGTCGTCGACATGGCGGTAGCAAAATCCATGTCGGTTCGCGAAGTCGAAGCCCTGGTGAAGCGTCTCAAAGATGGCAGCGCGCTCGATACTGTGGCCAACAAAGTCAATCAGATTGACAAGGACGTCGATACCGAGGCGCTTGAAAGTGACTTGGCGCGAGTGCTTGGCTTGAAAGTCGATATTCGCCAAGGCGCCAAAGGCGGTGAGCTTCGGATCAAATATGGCGACCTCGAACAATTGGACGAGTTGTGCCGGCGATTGACTGCGAAGCGCACCTAATCCTCTGTATTTATTGATTTATTCGTGAACCCGGTACGCGCGGAGGGTCCCTCAGGCGAGGTTTGTGATCCTCTTGTCGTCGAGTTACGTATTCACGAGCGCTGAAAATCGCCTAGTCTGTTCTCTCGATGCTTAGCACGTCGCGGATACGGGGAATTGAAATGGCAGACACACTCTATCAAGGCCCAAAAACGCTTGACCGACCGGTCATATCCTATCGTCAGCCGTCCTATCCTGGATATCTCGAACGTGGAGATACGGTTCCTCCTGCGAGCACGCTCGATCTCGAAGCAATTGATCTGGCGGATGTTGAGCCCTGGCGACAGGATAAAATGTGGGATCGCCTCGAACGCCTCCGAAAAGAAGATCCGGTTCATTATACGCCGGACAGTATTTTCGGCCCCTATTGGTCGATTACCCGCCATCGAGACATCGTTGCCGTCGATTCCGATCACAAAAGGTTCTCCTCGGACTCCTCCCTGGGCGGTATCACGCTCTCGGATATGGCGGACGGCATGGTGTCGCGCAGTTTCATTTCTTCCGATGAGCCGGTTCATTCGGCGCAGAGAAAAGTAGCACAACCCGCGGTCGCTCCGACAGCGCTGAGAGATTATGAGCCCCTGATCCGTCAACGCACGCAGGCCGTGCTGGATAGCTTGCCGGTTGGTGAGCCGTTCGACTGGGTCGACAGAGTTTCAATTGAACTGACAGCTATGATGCTCGCGACTCTGTTCAATTATCCGCAAGAGCGGCGCCGCGAACTCACGCGTTGGTCCGACGTGACGACCAATCCGACGGACCCGGACATTTGTCCTGGCGGCATGGAACAATGGCGCGAGGAGCTGACCCAATGCGCTCATGTCTTCTGGGAGATTTACCAGGGGCGGAAAAATGCCGAACCGGCCGGCGATTTGATGAGCTTGCTCGCGCATGGCGAAGCCACGAAGAATATGGATCCTCGCGAACTGCTTGGAAATGTCATCCTGCTGATTGTCGGCGGCAATGATACGACGCGAAACTCCATGTCGGGTGGGGTCTACGCGCTCAACAAGTTTCCGGATCAGTATGCAAAACTGAAAGCGGATCACAGTCTGATCCCGAACATGGTGTCCGAAATCATACGCTGGCAGACACCGCTCGCCTATATGCGACGCACGGCGCTTGAGGATGTCGAAATGCACGGCAAACTGATCCGAAAAGGCGACAAGGTTGCGATGTGGTATGTTTCCGGCAATCGCGATGAGAGCTTCTGGGATGAGGACCCGAACCAGTTAATTATCGATAGAAAACAAGCGCGTAACCATGTCTCATTCGGGTTCGGCATTCATCGTTGCGTCGGAAATCGACTAGCTGAGTTGCAATTACGGATCCTGTGGGAAGAAATCCTCGCCCGGTTTGAGCACGTGGAAGTGTTAGATGAACCCAGCCGCGTCTCAAGCAGCTTTGTGAAGGGATATTCCTGGTTGCCCGTGGTCTGCCATCCTCGATAATACAGGCTTGACGCGAACAGATCGATAGCAAACTGTACTCGATCAAGCGTCGCTGGTATGGATCTCTCATGAATCGCGACCCGATCATAAGACTCGCCGAGCACGTATTGCGAGACTGGCTCACCGGCCATAGCTGATCCCGTCTTTTGAATTCACCCACATTCAAAAGAGAGAAAAACGATGAACCGAAAAGAATACCTCGAAATGATGCGTGGCGCGGGCAAGCTCGACTACGAAATCTATTTGAACACCGAACGACTTCTGGCGTGTCAGAAAGAGCCAGAGGATTTGTGCAATCCAGACGAGTTACAATTCATGATCGTCCACCAGGTCGAAGAATTGTGGATGAAACTGATGGGCACAACGCTCCTCGACATTGACGACGAGATGCGCGCAGGTCGGTCTCTGAAGGCGCTGACGCTGTTTCGCCGTGTCCATATGTGTCAGGAAATGATGAGCACACAGCTTGCTTTGCTCGAGACCATGTCGCCGAAGGATTACCAGGAAATCCGCCTCCTGCTCGGTAATGGCAGCGGCCAGGAGAGTCCCGGATTTCGCGTCCTTCTCAAAATGCCGAAAGACCTCTGGCAGACTTATGTCGACGTCTATCTTGAGGGCGGAAAGCGGACGCTCGAACAAGTCTATGATAGCGAATACTCGCACGATGAAGCCTATATGGTGGCTGAGGCGCTGGCCGAGTTTGACGAGCAATTTCAGAAATTTCGCAACGCCCATATGCAGCTCATCTATCGCTCTATCGGCGTCGCAGCGAATTCCTTGAAAGGCCGCCCGGTGGAGATTCTCGACGCCGGCGTGAGGCAGAAATTCTTCCCGGACTTATGGGGTGTCCGCGCGGAAATGACTGATCGCTGGGGCGCGTCTTATGGCGTCAAACGCGACAAGCTCGAGCCCAAGACGGATGCGTGAGCATTTCCACGTTCCCGATAATTATTTCCTGTCCCACTCAGTCGGCTGTTTGCCAAGAACAGCGCCCGACCGCTTGGGCCGGGATTATCTCGAACAATGGAAGACCCATGGCGGTGATGCCTGGCCGGGTTGGCTGGACGTGCTCGATACATTTCGCGCCCGGCTTGGCGATTTGCTCGGAAGTCCGGCGCGCAATCTTTGTCCGCAGACCAACATTTCCAGCGGTCTGACAAAGCTGCTCTATTCCTTGCCTGCTCCAAGCGCCAAACCGACCATCCTGTGTTCGCCCGAGGATTTCCCAACTACCGGTTTCGTCTTCAAACAGGCCGAGCGGATGGGGTTTCGCGTTAAGTTCATGCAAGGCGACGTGGCTGACCTGGATGCCTGGACGGAGGCGTTCGATGACAGTGTCGGGCTGATCCACATCACGCACGCATTTTCGAACACGTCGAAACTGGCGCCTGTCGCCGAGCTTTGCGCGATTGCCCGCGCCCGAGGCGCGATCAGCGTCGTCGATATTGCCCAATCTGCTGGGGCGATCCCGGTGGATCTTGGTCTCTGGCAACCGGACTTTGCGCTCGGCACGGGCGTGAAGTTCCTGTGTTTCGGACCAGGCGCCTGCTTTTTGTATGCCTCCGATGAGATGATCGAGACGTGCGCGCCGCTGGATGTGGGTTGGTTCTCGCACGAACAACCGTTTGAAATGGACATTCACAGCTTTCGCTATGCCGATTCCGCCATGCGTTTCTTCGGCGGGACACCATCGCCCGCGCCGTTTGTTTTGGCGACCGCAGCGCTGGACCTGTGGGCAAAGCTCGGTCCGGAGCAGGTGCAGGCGCGCATTCAATCCCACCTGGACCGGTTGTGCGCCGCTGTTTCGGACGAGATTCTGGTCTCGCCGAGGATGTCAGGCGTGCGAGGCGGAGCATTCGTGATCAATCCCCCCTCCCGCGACCCGCTTCGCGAAGCACTGGCCAAGCGAAACATCCACTGCGATGAGCGCAAAGAAGGCTTCCGGTTCTCCGTGCACGCCTACACAGACGAGCGTGAGATTGATGGATTGATTGGAGTGCTGTAGCCGGCAGCGGACCCATTCACGTGGTCCAGTCAATGATCGACTAACCCGCGGTTTCGATATTTTTCTCCAAGATAACTCTGATTTTTGTGACTTGCTCAGCCCAAGGAACGATGCCGAACCTGTTTGTCACGGAACTAAATCGATTCATATTTGACGCCAGGGCGTTCATCGCGGCGCGGTTTCGCGACAGCGCTTCCGCATCACATGTGGTTTCCGTCGTGTAGTAAATCCGCTCTGGTGCGTCGTTGAGTTCCGTCCTAACCGGCTGCGCTTCGAAGAGCTCGGGGTGGTTTGCCAACAGATTATGGCCCTGAAATTCTGCGATCCCCATAATGCGGTCGAGTGATTCCCGCTTCTGAGAGAGGGTGGCGAGGGCGCGACGTAAGTCTCCATTTCTCACGATGTTCGTTCGTCCGGCATCGCGAAGGGCCGTCCAAGACGGTAGGCTCGTCGCGACAATTCCCGGGGAGTGAGACGTTGAAATGGAATCGCACTCGCTTTCGGTTAGATCTCGCCAAGGCGCTCGGCCGAATAGGACGTCTGAAGCCGCTCCGATCGCCTTCAACTCCTCAATGCGCAGTTCAATTAATTGAGTGGAGTTTTTCTCCAGCTCAAGCACGTCTTGATACAACGCTTGCAAGAAAACAGCTTCGTCTGCGCGATCGATGCGGGATTGATTCCAGGCATTCACTTGCAGACCCAGGAAGATACCGATCATCACGATCAAGACTTCCAGAGACACTGTAAACCAATCTTGCCGCCGGATGGCTTCAGCGATCCGTTTTAATATCATGGTCTTTGCCCCTGCGTGTGTTTGCCAACACAGAGAATGAACTGACAGCAGATTGTTGGCAAAGGCTTAAGTTCGCGCCGGCCCAACGCCACCTCATCCACCCGTCGGAACACATCTATCAATCAAGGAAAAGTTGGAGCGGGTACACGGAATCGAACCGAGCTACACAGCTTGGAAGGCTGGTGCATTACCACTATGCTATACCCGCTCACGGGTGCGATGCCCTAAACATGGGCGTGTCTCAGGAATTGTGCAAGTGGTGGAGGGGACTGGATTCGAACCAGTGTACGCAAAGCGGCCAGATTTACAGTCTGGTGGATTTAACCACTCTCCCACCCCTCCAAAGGGTCTTGCACAACGCCATTTGACGTCGCAGTTTCCGACCGTCAGAAGGGGGGCAGAACCCACCCGCCTTTCAACCGGAAACCGGCCTTATAATGAGCAAGCCTCGCACACGCAACCGTCCTAATTCACACAGACGAAAAATGTCTGGTCGCCAGCATGGCAGCGGTGAAAACTGGCTGTGGGGCGTGCATGCGGTGACGGCGGCGCTGGCCAATCCAAAGCGGAAATTGACGCGCTTGCTTGGCACCAAAAATGGGCTGGACCGGCTCGGGCAAATCCAGGCGCGGGGCGAGGTGGTTGAGCCCTCCGCGATCGATGCCTTGCTGCCGCGAGATGCGGTTCACCAGGGTTTGGCGGCGCAATTCGAACCGCTTCCAACCGTACAAATAGACGATTTAATTGAAGGCGAATGTCGTCGCATCGCGGTGCTCGATCAGGTTAGCGATCCGCATAATCTTGGGGCGATTTTCCGCTCCGCGGCCGCGTTTGGCTTTGGAGGACTCGTGCTTCAAACCCGCAACGCCCCAGCAATCACGGGTATCGTGGCCAAATCCGCTGTCGGGGCTATAGAAACCGTACAAGAGTGCAGGGTGGTTAATATTTCTCGCGCGCTCGAGACCTTGAACGACGCTGGCTATCATACGGTTGGCCTGGCTGGTGCAGGTGACGCCTCTATCGAGGCCGCGGTTTCAGGGGCAGGCAAGCTCGCGGTAGTGCTCGGTGCAGAAGGACCGGGTCTGCGTCCTGGAGTGGCGAAAGCCTGCGCCGAACTTGCCCGAATTCCGATCGCCGCAGAGATGGAAAGCCTCAATGTTTCGAACGCAGCCGCGATCGCATTCTATGAAGCGGCGCGCAACGGATAAGGATGTTCCCGGATTGTAGATACGGCCCGGATCGGATCTTGCTTAGCGAAACTCAGGAGCGGTTATGGGCAATCTCATATTCGATCCTCTGGCCATCGCGGCATTAGCGGGCTTCGGGATCCTCATTCTCATCTCAGTCGGAATCTTCGTTTGGTTGATGCGCAAGGCGAGCAAAGCTGCGGGTGAGCGTTAGCCCAGTCGCGAGCGAACCGCCGCCGCCATCAGCGGACCGAGTTGCTCACCTTCGAGCGGATACAGATAGGGCTCGATCAGTTCGAGCTCCATCAGAAGCAAACCATCGTCTGCACCGCGAAGCATATCGACGCGTGCATAGAGCGGTGCTTCATCGAGCAGGTCGAGAATGCACGCTGCATCCTTCAGGTCGCTCGGGTCCGGAGTGATCGGCGTTTCAATGCCGCCATATGTGGACTGAATACGATAGTCGCCTGCTTTGGCTTGCTTGAGCAGCGCGTGTGAGAATGCACCGTCGATAAAGATGAAGCTGTATTCGCCTTCTTCCTGAATCTTTGACAAGAAGGGCTGGACCATCATGGGATGCGGCATGTCTGGCAGAGCATCCTGTGGCGAAAGCCGAAATTGCCCGTCTGCGCCGGCCCCGACCTGGCGTTTAAAGACCAAATCTTTGCTGACGAGCGTATCGAACGCACGACGAAAGGCCGCATCATCGACCTTGTCGATCCAGAGGGTCGGGATCAGGCGCGCGCCTTTTTCCGCGAGGGTTTTGAGATAACCCTTATGGCTGTTCCAGCGCACCAGTTCTGACGAGTTGAAGAGCTGCGTTTGCTGTTCGATCTCGTCGAGCGTTTTCAGAAATGCTTCGGCATGGTCCCAATAGTCCCACGTTGTCCCGATAATGACGGCGCCATAGCTCGCCCAGTCCTGGGTGTTGTCGGCCCAATCGACATCGACGACTTCCATATCGAGGTCGGCAAAGGGCGCGCGCAACGCATCCATCATTCGGTCATGCTCGAAAGCGTCAGACCTGCGAAGGGGGGAGCCCGGCAGAGTTACTTCGGAGGCGAGATAGGCAATCTTGATCATCGCCCCGCCATAACTGGCCATAATGGTTGCGTCCAGCACCTAGATCTGGCACAGCGCACCAGTAATTTTCACAGGGATAATCCTCAATGACGGCAGCACTTTACGACGTGGTTGGCCTCGGCAATGCAATTGTCGACGTGATCTCAAAACAGGATGACGCCTTCCTCGCGAAATGGGGCATCAACAAGGATGCAATGAACCTGATCGAAGAAGACCGCGCGGACCTGTTGACCGACGCTTCGGTCGATGCGCTGGAAACGTCAGGTGGATCAGGCGCCAATACGATTGCCGGCATTGCGAGCCTGGGCGGAAAAGCTGCCTATATCGGCAAAGTTGCTGATGATCGCCTGGGTAAAGTGTTCAAGGCGGACATGGAAAATGTCGGGGTTCCATTCCCAACCGCGCCGCTGATAGAAGGCCCGGCCACGGCGCGTTCGATCATTTTCGTGACACCGGATGGCAAGCGTAGCATGAACACATTCCTCGGTGCGTCGGTGGAGTTTTCACCGAGTGATGTCGACCGCGCCACCGTGGAAGCGGGCGGCATCCTCTATCTCGAGGGATATCTATTCGACAAGGAAGCGGCGAAGGCTGCCTTCGTGCACGCGGCTGAAATTGCGCACGCCGCCGGACGCAAAGTGTCTCTCACTCTGTCAGACAGTTTTTGCGTTGACCGTCACCGCGACAGTTTCCGCCAGTTGATCCGTACGCAAGTTGATATCCTGTTCGCAAACGAGGAAGAGCTGCTCAGCCTTTACAAGACTCGGGATTTCGATGCCGCCGTTGAACAGTTGCAAGCAGACACCGCAATTGCCGCGGTCACGCGCAGCGAAAAAGGCTCCGTCGTGATCGGTGATGGCGATCCGATCAGCGTTCCGGCTGAACCTGTAAGCCAGGTGGTCGACACAACGGGTGCCGGCGATCAATATGCCGCCGGCTTCCTGTTTGGTATTTCGCGGGATCTGCCACTCGCGACTTGTGCGCATCTCGGCCACATCGCGGCTGCGGAGGTGATCTCGCACTATGGTCCGCGGCCAGAAGTTTCGCTTTCGGAGCTTGCAGCGCGCGCCGGAATTGACGCCTAAGCGGTCAGGGCTTCCTCGGCATAGTCGAGACGGTCGTGTCCGAAGAACATCTCATCACCTACGAAGAATGTCGGGGCGCCGAATGCGCCGCGCGCAATCGCTTCTTCCGTATTGGCACGCAGCATTGCCTTGGTTTCCGGGTCGTTGCCGAGCGCCCAGAGTTGGTCGGCGTCGAAGCCCTCTGAGCCAAAAGCTTCTTTGAATTCGGCCTCATCGCCTGTATTGACGCCGCCATCTTTCCGGCCCCAAACGTGTTTGAACCCGGCATTCAGCAATTTGATCTGCTGTTCCTGATCGTCCTCAAGACGGATCGTAGCCCCGGTGAGCGGGCGCGTATTCATCATCGGAAAATGCTTGTTCGAGAAAATCTGGATCCCGTGCCGCGCACAGCAGCGGGCCATGTCCTGCTGCATATATTTCCCTTTTGCGGGCACCATTCCTGGTGGTTGGTTTCCGGTAGCCTTCATGACGCAACCAAGAAACATTGGCTTGATCTTCAACTCTGCGCCGGTTCGTTCTATGACACCCGGCACAACGGCCCATCCCAGAAATGAAGTTGGGCTCATATAGTCAAAGAAGAATTCCAGGGTCTTAGCCATTGGTGCGCTCCGGCGTCTGCGGCCCGAAAACCGAGCCATGAAAGTTCTTATTTGGAACTTAGTGCAAATCAGGATAGGCTGGCAAGTATGAAGTGGACAGATCTAGACGATAATTGGTGCCCGGTCGCCCGAACGCTGTCGCTTGTCGGTGATCGTTGGACGCTACTGATCCTGCGTGATTGCTTTCTTGGCATGTCGCGGTTCGACCAGTTCGCCGACAGCACGGGCGCTACGCGGCACATTGTATCGGACCGCCTGAAACGGTTGGTCGAAGCGGGAATCCTCGAAAAGTCGGCCTATTCCGATCGCCCCAAACGCTATGAATACGTGCTGACCGAGCGCGGGCAGGAATTTGCGCCTGCGCTGATTGCGTTCCGGGACTGGGGAAAAAAGCACTTGCCCGTGCGGCGCCCGACACAGGCTTAGGCCACCTATTCCTCGTCTTCTTCAGGATCGAGATCGCGCGCAACCTCGGCGCGGCGAAACACAGCATTCATTTCAGCGGCTTCATCATAAGAGAGGTCAGGAATGAAGTGCAGCTGCGGCGTGAACTTCATGTCGATCTCGCGGCCGAGCCGACCCCGCAGAAAACCGGCGGCGCGATTGAGCGCCGCAGCGATGGATTCCATTTCTTCCTTGCCAGATTTGCCGAGAGCCGAACAAAAAATATTTGCGTGACGCAGATCCGGGGAACTGCGCACCTCGCCAATGGTCACAGCGACACCTTGCAGGTCAGGGTCTCGAAACTCTTCGCGGGATAGGATTTCCACCAACGCATGACGCACCAGTTCTCCAGCACGCAATTGGCGCTGGGTTGGGGCGTGTGCACTCAGGTTTGATTTTCGGTTTCGGGCCATGCGCCCTTACTGCCCTGCCCGAGGCGTCTCATAAAGATCTCACACGCAGTTTTTTCACCAAACCAGTCATGCGGCAGCATGAGCGGGTCAGCGCCATCGAACAAAACCAGAGTATAACTGCGTTTGCTGATGATTTCGCGAATGGCTTCCCAATCGACGCGGGTTTCTACCAAGTCGCGGCGAACGATGAGCTGCTCACCCTCGAGCCGAACTTCTGTGTTCTGGCTCATCTCAGCCGCTCGGCCATGCTGGTGGCGATAGGCCCAGCGCATGAAAATCAAATACCAGGTGACGCCCGCCATGGCCGCGATGATCGCGGAAAGCATGGTGACCCAGTAGGCAGACATCTCAATTTGCGTCAGCGCGCCCTGAGCGACCAGCGCCATGCTGGCCCCGATAACCGGCGCGGTCACGCCGGCATAATAAAGCGTTGTTGGTCCGACCGTGCCGCTACGAATAGCGCTGGTCATGCGCCGCGCGTCGCGTTTGCTCAACGAGCCCTGGATCGAATATGAATTTCGCATCTCCGCCAGCGGTAACGCAAAGAGTTTGGAAATTCGGAAACCCAATCGATAAAAATGAAAAGACCGCGCCTTTCGACGCGGTCTCTCAAATTAGACTTGGACGGTGGCTAGTCGAGCGAGCGTGCAATCATCTCGACTTCAAAGCACTCGATCCGGTCGCCTTCGCGAATGTCTTCGTATTTCTCGAAGGCCATGCCGCATTCCATCCCGTTGGTCACTTCAGGAACTTCGTCCTTGAAGCGTTTCAGGGTTTTCAGCATGCCTTCGTGAATGACGACATCATCGCGGAGCAGTCGCACACCGCAGCCGCGCTTCACCACGCCTTCAGTCACTTTACAGCCAGCAACCTTACCGACTTTGGTGATGTTGAAGACTTCCAGAATGTCTGCATAGCCGATGAAGGTTTCTTTCTTCTCTGGCTCCAGCATGCCGGACAGGGAGGCTTTCACATCATCGATTAGCTCATAGATGATCGAATAATAGCGAATTTCGACGCCTTCTTTTTCGGCCAGTTCGCGCGCTTGCTTATTGGCGCGGACGTTGAACGCAAAGACCGGCGCGCCTGAAGATTGGGCCAGCAAGATATCGCTTTCGGAGATACCACCTGCTGCGCCGTAAATGACGTTGGCTCGAACCTCTTCGGTGGAAATTTTTTCCAAGGACTGCGTAATCGCTTCGACTGAGCCCTGCACATCGCCCTTCAGGACAATTGGCAGATCTTTGGTATCAACCGAACCGTCTTTCAGGCTGGTCATGAACTGTTCCAGAGACGCGCGCTGCGTAGCAACGCCCTGCTTCTGGCGCTTCATACGCTGACGATACTCAGTGATTTCTCTCGCGCGGGCTTCGGTGGAGACGACATTGAACGCATCACCTGGTTCAGGCGTGCCATCGAGACCGAGGATTTCTGCAGGCATGGAAGGCAAAGCTTCCTTCATCTGCTGATTTCGCTCGTTCACCAGGGCGCGCACCTTGCCCCACTGGGCGCCGGCGACAACGATATCGCCGCGTTGCAGAGTTCCGCGCTTGACCAGGACCGTCGCGACTGGGCCGCGACCTTTGTCGAGTTGCGATTCCACAACGATTCCATCGGCTTCGCGTTTCGGATTTGCTGTCAGTTCCAGAAGCTCCGCCTGAAGCGTGATTGCTTCTGTCAGCTCATCCAGACCAGTTCTCTTAAGGGCGGAGACTTCAATGGCTTGAACCTCACCACCCATCGCTTCGACTTGAATATCATGCTGCAGCAAATCGGTGAGAACGCGGCTTGCGTCTGCATCCTGAAGGTCAACCTTGTTCACGGCAACGATGATCGGAACTTCCGCAGCCTTGGCGTGTTTGATGGCTTCGATGGTTTGCGGCATGACAGAGTCATTCGCCGCGACCACGAGGATGACGATATCGGTGACATTAGCGCCGCGGGCACGCATGGCCGAGAAGGCCGCGTGGCCCGGCGTATCGAGGAAGCTGATTTTGTCGCCAGATTTCAGCTGAACCTGATAGGCACCAATATGCTGAGTAATCCCGCCAGCCTCGCCAGACACGACATCCGTAGACCGCAGAGCATCGAGCAGTGATGTCTTACCGTGGTCGACATGCCCCATGATCGTGACGATTGGTGGACGTCCAACGAGATCCTTGGGATCATCATCAGTACCTTCAAGGCCAATTTCCACGTCGGCTTCAGACACGCGCTTCACGCTGTGTCCAAACTCTTCAGCGATCAGTTCGGCGGTATCCGCATCGATAATATCGTTGCCGCGCAGCATATCGCCTTGCTGCATCATGAATTTCACGACGTCTGCGACCCGCTCATTCATACGACCGGCAAGGTCTTGCAGCGTGATGGTTTCCGGCAGCGTCACCTCTACGGAGAGCTTTTCCGACTGCTCATTGCCCATGCGCCGTTCGCGCTCACGTTCGCGAGCACGCTTTACGGAGGCAAGGGAGCGTTGGCGATCGCCATCGTCACCCAGCGCCGAAGCAATGGTCAGTTTTCCGCGACGTCGTTTTGAGTCGCCACCACGGCCACCACGGCCGCCGCCTTGATCGCGGCGATTACGGTCATCGCGATCATTGCGTCCGCCTTTGCGGCGACTGGTGGTTGAGTTCGCCGCTGCTTCGAGATCGGCCTGGCTTGGAGCCGCATCGCGCTTACCGCCGCTGCGTTCTGCGCGAGGGGCCTTTGCCGCCTCAGGTTCAGGCTTGTTCTTGGCTTCAGCTTCCGCTTTCTTGCGCTCGGCCTCTTCAGTCTTGCGACGCACTTCGGCTTCTTCGCGCTCTTTTTCTTTTTGCTTTTGAGCGTGCTGTTTTTCTTCCAGGGCCTTGGTGCGAGCGTTTTGCTTTTCTTGCTCGACCTTGCGAGACTCTTCGGCCTTCTTGCGTTGCAGCAAGACTTTCTGGCGCTGGATCAGCTCCTCTTCAGTGATCCCGAGTTTCGCCGCTGCAGCCGCGATCTTGGATTGCTGCTTCCCAGCAGGTGCCGCCTTCTTGCCGCCCGCTCCGGGCTTTGCTGCACCAGGCTTGGTCTGCGCCCCCACGGTGCGGCGCTTTTTGGTTTCGACCACAACCTGTTTGGAACGCCCATGGCTAAAGGTCTGCTTCACCGTGCCGGATCCAGATCCGCGTGAAACAGTCAGTGGCTTGCGCCCGCCAGTAGTGCCTTTGTCTTTCGTATCGCTCATGCGTACCCTGGTGTTTAACCTTTCATTCGAGGCGAAAAGTTCGCCCCTCCTATAATTTCTTTTCCCGCCCGCCGGAGAACCAGCCTGTCTCGGGCGCAACGCGGAATCCTGTCAGCCGCCGATAGGCAACCGAGAAGGCATCCGCAAGAGAACCGTGTTCAAGCAGCGCATGTATCACATGCTGCCGCCCAAAGGCCATGCCCAATTCAGCGGACGACAGAGCGCCCGCGACTTTGACGTCTTCATATATCGCCTTGGCGAGAAAATGAACCTTGTTCCGGCCATCTTCTGCACCATCGCTCGCTTCTAGAATTAAGCCCGGCTCTTGTCTGCGGATATAGTCGCGCACCTGGTCGAATCCAAGCACGGCCAAGCCGCTCTTTTTCGCCATACCCAGCAGCCCAGTGCAGCGCTGCACGAGTTGGCGCTCTACTTCATCGATCAAGCCCTCCATCGGGGTGGACTTGGCTTTAAAGGCTTTGGAA
The DNA here is from genome assembly GCA_043513745.1 of Hyphomonadaceae bacterium. Classification (GTDB taxonomy): domain Bacteria; phylum Pseudomonadota; class Alphaproteobacteria; order Caulobacterales; family Hyphomonadaceae; genus Henriciella. Next base: position 1,263,657 of record CP121341.1, on the reverse strand, counting down.
AAGGCATCGGACTGCAAGGCAGTCTTCAGTGTTTCCTGATCAGCGGAAATCCAGGCGCCGCGGCCCGGAAGCTTACCAAATCCGTCTGGAACGACTATTCCATCAGGGCTTCGCACAAAGCGGATCAGCGCGTCGGGCGCCAAGCGCTCGCGCGTCACCGCACACTGGCGAAGCATTCGGCCAGCGCGCGAGTCCTGTTGCGCCTCTAGGCGCTGGTCGGGGTCATTGAGGCTCTGCGGCATCATCGCCGCCCTCCATGAGAAGGTCCTCGTCTAGATCGAGGCCCTCCAATTCAGCCAGGATATCTTCGTCGCTGACATCCAGGGTTTCATCGACAACGGCGTCGTCGCTCGCAGTGGACTTACCAAGTTCGCCGAGCGCCAGAAGTGCGCGCTCTTCTTCGGTGAGGTCTTGCGGCTCTTCGCCGGCGGCTTCAGCGGCCATGTCAGCTTCCAGCTGCTCGAGCGCTTCTGGTTCGATCCAACCTGCAATGACGCGGGCTTTCATGATGAAAAGCTGCGCGTCGTCTTTACGCATTTCGCCTTTCTTCAGAATGCCGTCCTGCCAGACTGGCTTGCCTTCCTTGTTGTTCTCGCGCCAACCGGTGAGGTCGTCTGGCACCAGGCCAGCGACATCCTCGACGGTCTTCACTTCGTTCTCGCCGAGTTTTACAGCAAAGCCCGGAGACATGCCGTCGAGCTCCATGACGGCGTCTTCAACGCCGAGCTCCAAACGCTTGGCATCCTGTTCTGCAGCGAGTTTTTCAAGATATTCGCGGGCGCGTTCCTGGATTTCAGCGGCGACTTCTTCGTCGAAGCCTTCAACCTGCATGAACTCTTCAGGAGCGATATAAGCTATGTCCTCAACTTCACCGAAGCCTTCGGATGCGAGCAGCTGCGCCAGCGTTTCGTCGGCGTCGAGAGCCTGCATGAACAGATCTGTGCGGCGCTGGAAGTCGAGTTGATAACGCTCGGAATCGTCCGTCTCGGTGACGAGATCAATCTGCCAACCCGTCAGTTGCGACGCGAGGCGAACGTTTTGTCCGCGGCGACCAATGGCCAGCGGGAACTGATCATCGGCAACAACGACTTCAACGCGGTGCTCTTCTTCGTCGAGAACCACTTTTGAAACTTCGGCCGGCTGCAGCGCGTTCACGATGAAGGTTGCGTCGTCATAATTCCAAGGAATGATGTCGATCTTCTCACCGGAAAGTTCTCCGACCACGGCCTGAACCCGCGCGCCGCGCATACCAACACACGCACCGACAGGATCGATTGAGCTGTCATTCGAGATCACGCCGATCTTGGCGCGAGATCCTGCATCACGGGCGCAAGAGCGGATTTCGATCACGCCTTCATAGACCTCAGGGACTTCTGCTGCGAACAGTTTCACCATGAAGTCAGGGTGCGCGCGAGACAGGAAGATTTGTGGGCCTTTGATCTCACGGCTTACTTTATACAAGTAAGCGCGGACGCGGTCGTTCGGCTGGAAGTTCTCGCGCGGGATACCATCATTGCGGCGAATGATGCCTTCAGCGCGGCCAAGGTCGACAATGACGTGGCCATATTCGACGCGCTTGACGATCCCATTGATGATCTCGCCTTCGCGATCCTTGTATTCGTCAAATTGGCGCTGCCGCTCTGCATCGCGCACTTTCTGCATGATGACTTGTTTTGCGGTTTGCGCAGCAACCCGGCCAAAATCGAATGGCGGAAGCTCTTCCGTGATCTCGCTGCCGAGCTCCAGGCTGGCGTCCAGTTTCTTGGCGTCTTTCAGAGAGATCTGTTGCGCAGCGTCTTCAACTTCGTCATCGGCCACAACGGTCTGAATCCGCCACAGGGTTTGCTCGCCTGTCTCGTGATCGATGATGGCGCGAATATCATGTTCCTGGCCATAGCGAGACTTTGCAGCTTTCTCGATCGCTTCCTGCATCGCTTCAATGACGATGGAGCGATCAATCGCTTTTTCTTCGGCAACCGCTTTCGCGATTTGCATGATTTCAAGACGGTTTGCGGAAACGCCAACGTTCGACATGGCTTTAGGCTCCACTCTCTAGGTTATCTTCAATTGTATCAGTTTCGGCCTCTTCAGTCTCGAGGCCTTCAAAATTGTCATCGCCGGGCTGTGGCGGCAGGCTGCCGTCCGCGGTTGCCGCGTCGATAAGCTCATCGGTCAGGATCAAGCTGGCTTTTGCCATCTCATGAACCTGTGCAACCAGCTCACTGTCATCTTCGAGCAAGATGGCAACGCCATGCTCGTCTTCGCGCTGGATCGTGCCTTGAAACCGACGGCGGCCCTCAAGCGGCATGGTCAATTCAAGCTTCGCGAGGTGACCGACCCAGCGTCCGAAATCACCGACGCGCGTCAGAGGGCGGTCAATCCCTGGCGTAGACACTTCCAGGCGGTAGGCCTCGCTGATCGGGTCTTGCTCTTCCAGTATAGGCGAGAGATTTCGAGAAAACGTCGCGCAATCCTCAACATCTGTTGGGGCGCCGCCCGCCTTCTCGATCATGATCTGCAGCAGTGGCCGATTTCCGCCCATGATCCGAATGCGCACCACGTCGAGGCCGAGCTCCCGGGCAAGCGGGTCGGCCATGGCAAGGATGCGTTCTTCCTGTGGGCTGGTGGTAATCAAGGGTTGGCTTTCAGACAAAGAAAAGCGGCGGCCCCGTTCCCGGAACCGCCGCCGATATGTTTCGACTTGGCGCCTAGATAGGCGCAAAGATCGTAAATGTCTAGATGAGTTTCAGATCGACCGCAGACGTCTTGCCGCGACGCTCATCATGGTGGAGTTCATACTCAATCGGTTGATCGTCCTGCAGGCCTTGCAGGCCAGACTTCTCAACTGCTGAAATGTGCACAAAGACATCATTTCCGCCCTCATCAGGCACGATAAATCCAAATCCTTTTGTGGCGTTGAACCACTTCACTTTTCCGGTGGCCATGATCAGCCCTTTCCGTTGATTTGCGCCGAGACTGCACTGTGCAGCTGGTCGCGAAGTCGATTACGGAGAGGTAGGGACTTTAATTATCCGCCGGTCTGGCGGGGTCTTCTCAATTCAGACCGGCCGTATTCGATGGCGAGAGAGGCTCATATTCTGGCGTTTTGGTCAAGCAAAACCGGATCAGCGAATTTCAAAAACAAAAGGAACCACAACGTTTTTACGCTCCAGACGACACGAAACGCCAACCGCATCCTTGTTCTGCGGTTTGTATTTCCATTTACCCACGACACGGGTCGATTTCTCGTCGAAAACGCCTTCCGGCACGGACGCGCGCACCCGCGGGTTAACGACTTTTCCCGTTGTATCGAGGTCAAACTCCATAATGACTGCACCAATCCGGCCGCGGTTGAGCTGCCCCGCGGGGTATTTCATCGCGGGCCTCTGGATCAACTTTCCTGGACAAAAGGCGAGCCCTGCATCGTCCAGTGAGCGATCAGCAAGCGCATTTAGCGTGGCCACATCCGCGCCATAGCTCGCCAGAATAGTTTGGATTTCTTGTTCTGAAGGACCTCGGTCGCGGGTGCTTTCAAAGTACGCGCCCATCGCCATGCCCCAGGCGGTGGCTTTCCATGTCAGCGTCTCAGCCCAGTCGGGTTGCTCACCGATTTCGTTCGTGAAAGCGCGGCTGCGGCCCTCGACATGGGCCATTTCGAGCATCGTATCAGAGGCAGGATCATGGTTGAACTGTGCGACCGCCGCTAGAAATCGCGCTTCGAGATACTGTTTGGGCAGGATATCGGAAACCGGCTCGAGATGAGCCGTTGCCCGTGTTGCTGATTCAATCAAGTCTCCGCCTTTGTCGCCCATGGCATCATGCATGAGGAGGCGGACATAGGCGTTGACCGATTGAACAGTTGCTTCGCCGGTATAGTCATCCAGTGCGGCAATAAGTGTGTCGCGATTGGTCTCGGATGGATCGGTCAGGAACGCGTCGCTCGCCCTGACAATGTCGGTGACATCGAATTCCTGAGCAAACACCGGAGCGCTCGCCCAACCGCCCATGAGCAATACAAGAAGGCTCAAAACCAAACGCATCGAATTCTCCCTAAATTCGGTGCCAGTCTTATGCGCGTCTTGTGGGTCGTCAATCAACTTTGGTGAGAGACTGTGAAGTCGTAATAAACCGGTTCGATATCGCCCAGGCGCTTCATCTGATAGCGCGTTTCAATGTGATCCGTCGGCGCGATCCGCCAATCGCCTGCGGATCTGGCGGTCCACTCATAAGCGGGATGCGCGAGGAAGCGTTCCAGCGCTTCATCTGCGTAAGAGCGCACATCCGTCGCAAACCTGACGCGCGCGCCCGGCTTCATGATTCTCGCCAGCGCATCGAGAAAGTCCGGCTGGATGATCCGGCGTTTCTGGTGGCGCGCTTTCGGCCAGGGGTCAGGGAACAGGATGAACGTGCGATCAATGCTTTTCTCGGCTAATCCATCGACCATCTCGCGCGCGTCTTCCGGCCAGATGCGGACATTCTCCAATTTTGAATCCGCGACTTGCCCCAGCAGTTTCGCGATCCCTTCAAAAAACACCTCGCTCGCCAGGATGCCGACGGACGGATTTGCTCCCGCTTGCCCGCTGACATGCTCGCCGCCGCCGAAGCCGATTTCGAGCCAGATCTCTGACGCGTCCTCAAAAAGGCTGCGCGGATCGAGCGAACTCCCCTCTGCAATTGGTACACGCAGCTTTGGCAATACCTCATCCATGAGAACGCGCTGCCTTTCGGATAGAGGGCGCCCGCCGCGCCGCCCAAAGGTTTTCAGCGGTCCGCCAGAATATGGAGATTTCGATTCTGCCATGTCTATCGATCTACTTTCTAAGAGATTCCCAGCGCTCTGGTGGGCGCCATGCCTCAAAAGCGGCGTGGACTCAATCGGTCCGGGCCACGATTGAAAAATTGTCTCAGAAAAAGCTTGCACGGAAAAGGCGAGAGGCGCACAACCCGCGCCTTGGTTTCAAAGAGAGATGGTCCCGTGAGCAGTCCCGATGCAGCAGCAATGGAAGAGGTGCAGCCACCTTCCCTTCCCATGCCGCAATGGGAACTGGTGATCATGGTCGCGGCGCTGATGTCCCTCAACGCGCTCGCGATCGACATCATGCTACCGGCGCTCAGCAACATCTCCGAGCATTACAGTCTGACGCGCGACAATGACCAGCAATTGGTGATTTTTGCCTACATTGCCGGATTCGGGGCGCCGCAATTGGTGTTTGGACCGATTTCGGACCGGTTCGGGCGCAAAGGACTGCTCAGCCTATGTCTGGTCGGCTACGCGATCGCTGGTCTCGCTTGTATCGCAACCAACTCCTTTGCGACTCTTTTGATTGCACGATTTGTCCAGGGGATATTCGCGAGCGGTGTTCGCGTGATCGCTGTTTCTATTGTGAGGGACTTGCTCGCAGGGCGTGCCATGGCGCGGATTATGTCGCTGGTCATGACCGTGTTCATGGTGGTTCCGATTCTCGCGCCGACTATTGGCGCAGGCGTCATGCTGGTTGCGCCTTGGCAGTGGACGTTCGCTTTGCTCAGCGTTGCGGCCATGCTCAACCTGGTCTGGATTCAGACCCGGCTGCCCGAGACGCTGTCCGAGGACGATCGGCAACCGCTCAATCCAAGCCAGACGGGCAAAGCGTATTGGCAAGTCCTGAGAACCCGGATCACATTCGGATATATGTGCGCCAGCGGGGTCATCTTCGGAGCTTTGTTCGCGTTCGTTGCAGCGTCAGAGCAGATCTTCACAGACGTATTCGCGCAGCATGAGACGTTTGCGCTCTGGTTTGCGGGGGTTGCTGCAGCTTTGGCGGCGGCGAATTTTCTAAATGCGAAGATCGTAGAACGCTTCGGTATGCGCCGGATCAGCCATTCAGTATTGTTGATGTTCATTGCGCTCGCCCTGATCAATGTGATCACGCTCTACACCGTTGGTGAGAAGCTATGGCTTTTCTATCCGCTATTCTGTCTGACATTCGGGTGCTTCGGTATGTTGGGCGCTAACTTCACCGCGCTCGCCATGGAGCCGCAGGGCAAAATCGCAGGGACAGCGAGCGCGGCCTACGGGTTCGCATCGACAACAGTGTCCAGCTTTATCGGTTTTCTCGTTGCTGGTCAGTTCGACGGCACCATCGCCCCTTTCATGTGGGGTTTCGTGGCGCTGGGGGTCGGTTCGCTAACGATCATTCTGATCACCGAACGCGGTCGGCTCTTCCAAACGCGTTAGGCTCTTGCGCTTCCGCAGCGATAGCGGCCTTATCTCCGCCGACAAACAATCGAGAACAGGAAATCCCATGGCGCTCAAGACCCGCATCACCGAGATGCTCGAGATCGAAAAACCAATCATTCAGGCGGCAATGGGGTGGATTGCACGTTCGCAATTATCCTCAGCCTTTTCCAATGCGGGTGGCATGGGCATCATCGAAACCAGCTCGGGTGAGCTGGACGCGGTGCGCGCGGAAATTCTCAAGATGCGCGACCTCACCGACAAACCGTTCGGGGTGAATGTGGCGCAGGCTTTTGTGCGCGATCCGGATATCGTTCAGTTCGTGATTGATCAGGGGATCAAGTTCGTCACCACGTCTGCCGGAAACCCCAAGAAATATACCAGCCAGCTGAAAGAGGCGGGACTGACGGTTTTTCACGTCGTCCCCAGCTTGAAAGCAGCGCTTGGAGCGATTGATGCCGGGGTCGATGGTCTGATCGTCGAAGGCGGCGAGGGCGGAGGCTTCAAGAACCCGAAGGATGTCGCGTCCATGGTGCTCATCCCGCAGGTTTGCGAAGCGGTCGACGTGCCGGTCGTGGCTGCAGGCGGGATCATGGATGGTGGCAGCATGGCCGCGGCATTCTCTCTTGGCGCCGAAGGTGTGTTGATGGGCACGCGGATATTGTCGAGCGCAGAGAGTCCCGTGCACCAGAATTGGAAACAAGCCATCGTCGATGCGGATGCCACTGATACGGTCTTCCTCAACCGCGACGGCCCGGGCCCAGCGCTGCGCGCCCTGCGCACAGAGCGTACGACGAGGATCGAACAGGACGGAGTGGAGAATATTTTCGGCGAGTTTGCCGGCACGCAGCAGGTTTACTTCGGCGGCGACCTCGAAGCGGGTATTGCGCTGACCGGACAAGTTGCGGGTCGAATCAAGGACGTACGACCGGTTGCTGACATTCTGAACGAAACCATGGACCAGTTTGAAGCCACGATTGCGCGCCTCAATCAGCTACAAGTGTGACAGCCTAACCCTAGGCGCATGATCCAAAATCTGATTAAACACCGCAATGTTCCACTCAAAGGTGACCCCATGACCGCAAAAACTTACCTATTTGGCGGTGCCGCAGCTCTGGCACTGATCCTCGCGGGTTGCGACGTTGTTCGCGCCCCTGCCAATGATTCCCAGGCCGATAGCGATACAGCCAGCACACAATCTGCTGATGTCGAAACGCCCGCTTTTGACGAGGCGGCCCTTGCGGAAAATCCGTTGCTTCAGGATTGGGATACGCCCTACGGCGCTCCACCCTTTTCTGAAATTGCTGACGAGGATTACCTACCGGCGATTAATTTCGCGATTGCGGAGCTGCAAGGCGAGATCGAAGCGATTGCCAATAATGAAGAAGCCCCGACCTTCGAAAATACGATTGTCGCGCTGGACAAGGCTGGCGGCATGCTGAGCCAGGTGGCGCTGGTCTTCTCCAACATCACCAACACAGATACCAACGACACGCTGGCGGATCTTGAAACCAAGATCTGGCCAAAAGTTACGGCTGTGCAGAACGAGATCAATTTCAACGAAGCCTTGTTCGCGCGCGTTAAGGCGGTGAACGACGCCGCGCCGACGCTGGATCTGGACGAGCAGGACCTGCGCTTGATCGAGCTGACCTATCGCGGCTTCGAGCGCGCTGGTGCCACTCAGAGCGTAGAGGTCAAGGAGAAGGTCGCTGCGATCAATGAAGAGATCTCCAGCCTGACAACGAATTTTGCGCAAAACCTGCTGGCATCGACCAAGGCCTTCAAGCTGGAAATCACCGATGAGGCTGAACTGGTTGGCCTGTCTGAAGATTTCAAAGCGGCGCTTAAAGATGGCGATACATGGACCTTGACCGTCGACCGTTCTGTCTACGAGACCTTCATGACGCAATCGGAAAACCGCGATCTGCGCTCGCAAATGTTCGACGGCTACCGTCTGCGCGCCAATAGCGGCGAGTTCGACAATGGCCCGATCGCGATCAAGCTTGCTCAATTGCGGGCCGAGCGCGCGGAGTTGCTCGGGTATCCTTCGCACGCCGCGTACACGCTTGAGTACAACATGGCTCGCACCCCAGAAACCGTCGAGAATTTCCTCGTCCGCGTATGGGAACCAGGTCTGGCCCAGGCGAAGGCCGAGCGCGACGAAATGCAGGCCATGATTGGCGACGAGTTCACCTTCGCAGGCCATGACTGGTGGCATTACAGCGAAAAAGTGCGCCAGGATAAGTATGCATTCGACGACAATGTCCTGAAACCGTATTTTGAGCTCAGTGCCGTGCGCGAAGGCGCCTGGACCATGGCGGAGCGCCTGTTCAATGTCACACTCGAAGATGTTGACGTTGAAGGCTGGAACCCTGTCGTAACATCTTACGATGTGAAAGATGCCGAAACCGGCGAGCATCTCGGTCTGTTCATGATGGACATGTATGCCCGCGACAGTAAACGCGGCGGCGCGTGGATGAGTTCTTATCGCAACTCGACCAATTATGATGATGCTGATGAAGTTCGTCCGATCATCACCAACAATTTGAACTTGATCACGCCTGCTGGCGACGGTCCGACCCTGATGCGGTTCGACGAAGTGGAGACCTTCTTCCACGAGTTTGGCCACGGCCTGCACGGCTTGCTGACGCAGATCAAGTATTCGAACTTTTCCGGTGTTGACGGACCGCGGGACTATACAGAATTCCCGGCGCAGATCCTCGAGCATTGGGCCGGCGCGCCTGAGATGCTGGCGGAATATGCACTTCACTACGAAACTGGCGAAGCAATCCCGCTGGAGCTGATCACAAAGATGCGGGAAGCCTCCAACCACAATCAGGGCTTCCGCACGACAGAGTTCATCGCGGCATCACTGCTTGACCTTGCCTGGCACAATCTCAGCCATGACGAAGCAATGGCCATCACCGATGCGCGCGCCTTCGAACAAGAGGTGCTGGAAAGGTACGGCCTGATCGAGGAAATCGAGCCACGCTATCGCAGCCAGTATTTCAGCCACATCTTCGCGGGTGGTTACAGCTCTGGGTATTACGCCTATCTGTGGTCTGAAATCCTCGACGCAGACGGCTTTACCGCCTTCCGTGAAGCTGGAGATATCTGGGATCCAGAACTCGCAGAGCGCCTCAAGCAGTGGGTCTATGAATCCGGCGGCCTTCGCCCAGCGGATGAGCTTTACCGCAACTTCCGTGGATCCGATCCAACAATCGAGCCACTGCTGCGCATCCGCGGATTCGAGACCAATGAGGAAGGCGAAGGCTAAGCCTCCTTTCCATTATTCGGAACATGAAAAAGCCGCTCCGTTCGGGGCGGCTTTTTTGCGCAAAGGCCCGCATTTATGCTACAGGCAGCGGATGAGTTATGATGTTGGATCAGGTGATCTCGTTCTGTGTGTGAACGCAGCGCCCAACCATGTGACAGGCGAGCCTGTGCCGCTGGTGCAGGGCGAGACATATCGCGTTTGGGGGATTTTGCCCTTCATGTGTCCATGTGGGCGCGGCGATGCGCTGCTGGATGTCGGGGTCGACTTCGCCTGGTGCCAGACTCGGTTTCGCCTCCTACCCAAGCCGCGCGCTGAGAGCGTACGCAGGAAAGCCTCCGTCCCAAAAGAAGTTGAGCCGGTTTAGCGAAGATAGCGCCCGGCGTTGTAGCTACGCGTCCGCTAGAGCGATTTGTAGCGCTGCATCGATACCTGGGGTCAACCTCGCCACGTCGACACCGCTTCGGACCATTATCCGGTAACCGGAATAGAGCCCAAGCAACAATTGAGCGCGGTTCTCCAAAGCTGTTGCGTTCAAGTCAGGGTTCAGCGCGCGAAGGGGCACCTCTATCGCTCTGGCGAGCGTCTCGAAACTGGTCCGGACCAGCGCCCGCGTTTCCGGATTCAGATCGGCTTGATCGGCGGATGCGTTGCAGAGGAAGCACCCGGAGCGATCATGCTCCGCAGCAGTCAGCGGTGCCGAGAGAAATGCGCGGAGGCGCTCGATAGGCGGCACTGTTTCATCTTTCAATGCGCGCGCCGCGCCTGTCACCGTGTCGCTGTGATATTGCTGTAAGGCCTTGAGATACATGCCGCGCTTGTCGCCAAACGCTGCGTAGAGACTGGCCTTTTGAAGGCCCGTTGCAGACATGATCTGTGACAGAGAGACGCCTTCGAACCCAGATTTCCAGAACAGGCCCGTGATTTTTCGCAAGACTTCCGTGTCGTCAAACTCACGTGGTCGACCGGCTGATGTTCGCTCACGCATCTGTGAACTCCTATATTCTTGACCGAACGGTCTTTAATACATATTTCCCAATTCCCGGACGTAAGGCACTTGTCACAACCAATTAAAGACCAATTGGTCTATATTTAAAAAGGAAGCTCGAAATGTCAACATCAAACGCAGTCCTCGCAGGCCAATCCCCAGAAGATCTGGAGGCCTTGTCGGCCAAAACCACCGCCATCGGCCGTCTCGCCTTGCGCTTTTCAATTGCCGGGGTGCTCGGCTGGATCGGTGCGATGAAGTTCACGGCTTACGAGGCTGGTGCAATTGAGGGTCTGGTCGCATCCAGCCCATTCACCAGTTGGCTTTATAGCGTCACCAGCGTTCAGGGTGCCTCCAATCTGATCGGCTCTGTTGAGATCGTCACCGCGATTGCTTTGGTTGCGGGGCTCAAGTTCGCACGGGTGGGTTTGCTCGGTGCACTGGCCGCTGCATTCACGTTTCTGTTGACCTTCAGCTTCCTGCTGACGGCGCCCGGTTGGGAACAAAGCCTTGGCGGATTCCCGGCTCTGTCGGTGGTCCCTGGACAGTTTCTGCTCAAAGACGCGGTCCTCTTTGCGGGCGCGCTCTCTCTTGCGGGCCATGAACTGAAACGGATCGCAGACGACGCCTAAGGTGTCTCACTCTCTAGCTTTCGAAAGGATATCACGATGCCGCACATCTTACTCTACACGATGGGTCATTGCCCATATTGCCGCCGCGCCAAAGAGCTCCTCCGTTCAAAAGGCGTAATCGATTGGGAAGAATACGATCTGGAGATCGTTCCCGAAAAACGCGGTGAAATGCTGGCGAAATCGGGCGGCCGTCACACGGTCCCCCAGATCTTTATCGGCGAAACGCACGTTGGCGGCGCTGATGACCTTTTCCGTCTCGATGCAGAGGGCGGACTAGACCCACTACTCAATCTCGAACTTCAATCTTGAGGACAAACCAATGGAACAACAAAATCTTACGCACCTGAACACTCTGCTCGGCATGCTCGAACAAGGTCAATTCGTTGAGGGCATGGAAGCCTTCTTTGCACCCGATGTCACAATCCAGGAGGTTGGTCAGGCTCCGAAAACCGGACGCGACCTTACGATCGCGGTGGAAAAGGAGCTGCTGGAAGGCGTCTCGGAATTCATCCAATACCGCGCTCATACGATTGGCGCTGGAGGAGACAAGACGTTCTACGAAGCGACCATGGAATTCAAAACGACCGACGGGCAGCACGTGGTCCAGAATCAAGCCGTCGTCACCACATGGCAAGACGGCAAGATCGTCGATGAGCGCTACTATCATGGCAACGTCTGATCGCCGCGCCCAAACGAAATGACTTAGACCCGCGCTTCACATAAGCCCTGAAGCGCGGGTCTTTGCCTTGTTATTTCGCCAGGTGTGGCCGATCAACGACCCGAACGGGTCGCGTGGAGGTGGAAAGAATGGCACTCTCAATATCAGGCGCAGGCAGCCTGCTCGTGCGCATCCCCACGGCACTGTTCCCAATCGCACTAGGCCTCGCGGGACTCGGGGCGCTTGCCATTGCGGCGTCCAACCGTGTGGAAATCGACAGCCTGATTCCTGTCGGACAGGTCCTGTTGGTACTCGCTGGCGGGATGCTGCTGATCGATCTGGCGCTTTATCTGGTCAAACTCCTTCGCCATCGAGAGGAGGTCGCCGAAGATATCAGCATGGCCACGCGCGCAAACTTGTTGGCGCCCGGTCTGATGGCGGCGATGGTACTTGGCGGCGTTTCTGCGCCAACCTGGGCTGGGGGGCACTGGGTCTGGATGATCGCGTCCATCGCCCATCTATTGCTATTGCTCAATTTTGTCGGGCGTTGGCTCACGCATGACTACGATCCTGCGGAGCTTAATCCGACATGGTTCTTGCCTGCTGCTGGCATCATGACGTCGGCAATGACCTGGCCCGGTTTTGGACCAATCACCTTTCCAATGCTGACCTTCGGCGCAGGTTTGATGCTCTGGCTGATGCTCCTGCCGCTGGTGTTCCGCCGCCTTGTCTTTGAGCCAGCGGTACAGCCGCAGCTGCGCCCGACTTTGTTCATCGTCGCCGCGCCGTTCGGGCTCGCGGCAGGGGCTTTGTTGACCCTGTTTCCGGACCTGCCCTGGCAAGGTCCTTTTGTGCTGCTGAGCGGCGGCGCATTTTTCATTGTCGCGCTGATCTTGCAGCTGCGCTTTATTGCGGCGGCTGGCATCACGCTGAGCTGGTGGGCGACGACGTTTCCTGTCGCGGTGGTGGCGAGCGGGTTCTTCAGGCTCGGCGATGCCGCTGGCGCCATCGCGCTTTATCTTGGCTGGTCTTTGCTAGCGCTTGCTTGCCTGACGACGAGTTTTGCGATCATCGCAACATTCAGAGCGGCCTGGTGCACGTGCGCCAAAACGGTTGCCCGCGCTGAGCGGGAAATCGAGGCTATGCAGGGTGAAGCCTGACCGACAGGTCGACGCGTGGTCAGCATTGACGCCGCGATCCGGTGCGGGGCTATGTTGCAGCCGATCAGAACAAGGAGCGGCGAGCATGTCAGACACGGATTTTACGGGAAAGCGCGTGCTTGTGGTCGGCGGCTCGAGCGGGATCGGCAATGGAATAGCACGCTCCTTCCTGGCGCGGGGCGCGCAAGTCGCCGTCTGGGGCACAAGAGCGTCGGCAGCAGATTACGCACCCGAAGAAGGCTCTGACCTTACAGGTCTCGCCTATACGCAAGTTGATGTGGGCTCGCCGGATGCGATCTTCGTGGCGCCTGCGCCTTTTGACGGTTTGGATGTCCTCGTCCTGTCACAGGGCATCGTCGCCTACAAGAAGGCCGAGTTTGAGCGCGAGGGCTGGGACCGCGTGATGGCGGTCAATCTGGACAGTTTGATCCATTGTTCTGAAAAATTCCGCGAGGCGTTGAGCGCCGCGCAGGGCTCGATCATCATAATCAGCTCTGTCTCGGGCACACAGGCGAATATCGGCAATCCGGCCTATGCGGCGTCGAAAGCGGGCGCGATCAACCTGACCAAGACGCTGGGCCAGGCCTATGCCCGCGACGGCATTCGAGTGAACGGCGTCGCGCCGGGACTCGTCGACACCAAACTGACCAAGGTCACTACAGAACATCCGGACCGGCTGAAAGGCGCGCTGCGAGCGATCCCTCTGCGCCGCACAGGAGAGCCAGAGGAAATAGCCGGAGGGGTTCTGTTCCTGGCCTCCCCGCTCGCCTCATACGTGTGCGGCCAGACGATATTCGTCGACGGGGGCTTAACACTATAAAATAGACGGCCGTCCCCAATTTGCACGACAAGCCAACGAAAACCGGAGATATATCCTGTGGTCATCTAGCGCACTTCTGACGCTAGAACGGGCGCAAACAGGCCGCGAATAAAGCTTGAGACGGATTTTTCGTTGCATCTGCAACTTTTTTGGGGCGGTGACGTGCTCTGCGGTGCAAACGAAGAAAGACGAGCAGGAACAGCACCTTATGAGCGGGTCCTCAGCAAGGCATTTGGCACCAGTTAGCCAGTTTCCTGCAAGCTTGTTCAATTGTGCAGTTTTTGAGGCAGAAGCCAGCCCCATTTTCTCCTTGATTTCACACCAGAGAACGGGGCTCGCCAACTGCATATGATTGGAGTATAGGCGCGTGGCTTTGATGGTTAATATTGCTGAATTGTAAAAAGACGGCTTGGGCAGACAACGGTACTCTATAAGCCGTGCGAACACAGACCGGGCGCGTTCAGCGTACCAAGGTGGGGTTATCTCAACATGAACTGGCTAGCACGTCTCGCGACAATTGCGCGACATCCGAGCGGATGGTTGATCGCGATATGCCTTGTCCTGGCGATCCTGCATCTGCGCAGTTCGCCAACCCTGCTGAGCCAGCTTCGCGCAGTTACGCTGTATGATTATTCGCTTTCGATGAGCTTTGTTGGCGATGATCGCGAGGTCGACGTCACGACATTCCTGCCCTCTGCCGACGAGCGTCAGGACATTGTCCGAGAGACGATCCTGTCAGGCCAGCTGCAGTTTGACGACCAGACCGACCAATCAGGACGACGCGGTATGTGGTCAGGCGACCGCGGGCGAGAAATTCGCTATCACGCGATGATCACCTCGAAACAGTTGAGCTACGCGCTCGATGAATCGCTGCAGGTCCCGCAATTCCTGCCCGAGCAGTATTCCCAGTATCTGGTTGAGGAAGAGGGCGTTCAGGTCGGACACCCCGAAATCATGGAGCTCTGGTCCACTATCCAGCCCGCTGATAGCCGGGAACTGGTGCCGGTGCTGCAGGCGATCTACGGCTATACATACGAGAACATTGAAGGCGCGCCCTTCAAAGGTTTCACCGATGCGCTGACAGCTTTGCGGCTCGGACGTGCCAGCTGCAACGGAAAAGGGCGCTTATTCGTGGCGCTTGCGCGTTCAAACGGCATCCCGGCCCGTTTGGTCGGCGGCGTGATCATGAATGAAGGGTCGAAAAAGACCTCGCACCAATGGCTCGAAGTGTTGATTGAGGGACGTTGGGTTCCGTTCGATCCGACTAATGGGCACTTTGCCAGCCTGCCGGAAAACTATTTGCGCCTCTATACCGGCGACCACGCGCTGTTCCGACACACGCGCAACATCAATTTTGATTACAGGTTCACGATAGCGCCTGTCAGCCAGTCGCCCGCTTTGTTCGAGTTTGACGAGAACGAACCCGTGCTTAATCGCTTCAACGCGGCGCGTCTGATGAAGCTGACCGGACTACCGGAAGAGATGATCGGCGTGTTTCTGATGTTCCCGCTGGCGGCGCTGGTGACGATCTTCCTGAGGAGTGTCGTCGGATTGCAGACCTTTGGTATTTTTATGCCAATGCTGATCGCGGCCGCGTGCATGAATACAGGCCTCTGGCTCGGCTTGATCACGTTCTCTGGCATCGTTGCGTTTGCGGTTGCAATGCTCGCTTACTTCAACTCGTTCAATATATTAAAAATCCCGCGATTAGCTGCGGTGATTACGATTTGTACGGTTCTGTTTATCGGATTGCTGCTTTGGCTGGGCAATCGATCCAGCTTGCAGTTCGGTATTCTCGCGCTCTTCCCAGTGGTGATTATTTCCTTCCTGGCCGAGCGTATCCACAATATGGTCGATGAAAGCGATTGGCGCGGCATGATGACCACCGGTGCCGGCACGCTGGTCACGATCATAGCGTGCTACATCGTGTTTTCTTCGGTCCTGCTCCAGGGCCTCTTCGCTCTCATGCCAGAGCTTCTATTGTTGGTTCTGGCGATCCAGCTGGCGATCGGGCAGTGGTCGGGTATGCGTCTTCAGGAATATGTCCGCTTCCGCTCGATCCTCGGCAATGGGCCCGTGCTCGGTATGAATGCGCGTAACCGGGACTACGTGAACACCCTCAACCCCACAGAACTGCTGGATCTCGCTGCAGACAAGCTGCGCAGCAAGGAGATCCTGAAAGATGCGGGTGTACCCGTCGCGAAGACCTATGCGGTCTGTAAATCCTTCCGAGAAATGCCTGAGTTCATGCAGACTCTGGCAGATCTTGGAGCCTTCGCTCTGAAGCCAAATCGCGGCTCTCAAGGCAATGGGATCATGATCATTAGCGGCCGCGACGGCAAAAACTTCGTGTCCGCCAGCGGCAAGGTTCGCACACCGGAACAGCTTTCGCGCCATGTCGGCGAGATCCTCAATGGATCCTTCTCACAAAGCGGCGACGAGGATTTCGCTTATGTCGAGCCGCTGCTGACGCAGCACGGAGAGTTGAGCGAGCTTTCAGATTTCGGTCTCTCCGATATTCGCGTCATCCTGCACGAAAAGCGTCCTGTATCGGCGATGCTGCGCCTGCCGACCAAGAAATCCGGCGGCAAGGCGAACTTGCACCAGGGGGCGATCGGCCTCGCCATCGATATTGAGACGGGCGAAGTTACCAATGCCGCTCTGAAGGGTCAGAAGACGCCAGAGCACCCGGATACCGGCGTAGACCTTATTGGCTTCAAGATCCCGAAATGGCGGCAGATCATCGAGATCTCCAAGAATTCCGCGGAAGCGATCCCGCTTGGCTATATCGGTGTGGATGTCTGCATCGATCATGATCGCGGACCACTCGTGCTGGAGGTGAATGGACGTCCCGGCATCGAAATTCAAAACGTCCAGCAAAAAGGCCTCGTAGAGAGCCTCAAAGACAAGGGCCTGGCCCATGCTTGATCAATCACGCCTCTTTTCTGCTCCGGTACTGACGGCCGTTGCGGTTGTGCTCTCGGTCAGCGCGTTGGTGGCTGAATTCATCGTGCGCAGCGATCACCAGGAAGGCATTGTGCGGACGATTTCCTCTGATGATGAGTCAGAAATTGATCGCAGCGCTGAAGAAGACCTGGATGCCGACTATCACAATGATCTGGTCGCCATTGTCCAAAACACCGCGTTTGCTCCGATCTCGTCTGAAAGTTTGCGAACAACGCCGTTCTTCCGAACGATCGATCCTTCGAAGCGGGCTGAATTGCAGGCATATGTCGGTCGGTTGCTAGCCAAGAGAAAACGTCATGAAGAAGCGCTGGCCGTGCTGTCCGGATTGTCACCTGAAGAACGGATCGAGCATGATAGCTCATTCTCCTATGCGCAGTCCTATCGCGGCGCAGGAAACACTGAAGCGGCCATCAACGCCTATGCGGTGCATGTCGCGGCCAACCCGAACCACAATCCCGGCTATGTGAATTACGGCATTCTGCTTGCCGAAACGGGGCAGCACGAACAGGCGATCCGGGTGTTTGAACGCTCGGTTGACATCACCAGCAGCTCGCGCAAAGGCAAATCGCTGTCGCTGCTCGGGCAGTCGCAAGTCGCGATCGGCGCGTATGAGGACGCGATCAAGTCTTTCGACAAATCCATCGAGTATCGCCCCGATAGCGGCCCAACCTGGCGTCGCCTTGCGACGGCGAAAGCGCGTGCTGGATCCTATCCAGGCGACGAGGTTCAGGCTGATTATGCTCGGGCGCTCGCGCTCGCGCCGGACAGTGCCACGACCATGAAAGAGTGGGCCGAGTACAATTTCGCGTTCGGGCGTTTTGAAGCGGCGTTGCCAATGTTCCGGGATGCGAGCGAAGAGGCGTCCAACGATTTCGATATTCTCTTTTCGCGCTCGGCGAACCTGATCGCATCAGAACGACCCCGTGCGGCCCGAACGGTCGTCGGCAAAATGTCCAATGTGGAAATGTCGGCGGAGCAGGCGATCCTGCTTCAGGCCCTGCAGGAAGTTAGCGGCATCATTCGTCCGCCAACAATCGAGACACGGAACCAGACTTGCGCGGCGCGCACGGACGATGAACGATTCACGTATCTCTGCGCCTTGCTGCAGCTGGCCACAGAGTCGCCTCGGATGGCCGTTGAGACGGCATCGGAGCTGCCAGAGACGTCAATCTATACGCAGCCTTTGACCTTTGCGCTCGCCCGGTATGAGTATCGCAACGAGGCGGCCGACTCTGCATTGGCGCGGCTGGAAAGCCTGATCGAGACAAACCCTGACAGCTCACTGTTCTGGCTCTACAAAGCGCGCGCGCAGACCGCGCTTGACGACCGTGAGGGGGCCTTGCCGTCATTCCAACAGGCGCTGAGCCTTAATCCCGAGAGCCGCAAGATCACTTTCGAACTGGCGGATCATCTGATGGCGATGGAAGAGTTCGAGCAAGCCGAGACAACCCTGCTCAACTATATGGAAATGCGACCGAACGATGCCTCGGTTTTGACGGCTCTGGCGCGAAATTATGCATCCACCGGAAACCCGGAAAAAGCTGAAGAAACGCTGCTTCAGCTGATGTCGATGAGTGAAGAAGCGGACCCGGAAACAATCGCTCAGCTGATCGCTGTCCAGATCTCTCTCGATAAGTTCTCGGATGCGCTTTCCAATGCCGACAATCTATTGGAGCGGGATCCAGCAAACATCACCGTCCGCCGTATGAGGGTTCAAGCGCTGACAGAGCTCGACCGGGATGTTGAAGCAGAAGAAGAGCTCGATCGCATCAAGCGGCTGGAACCAGAGGCGAATTTGGACGAAGCGGCGACCACCGACTTCGCGTCTGCGGCCCCGTAAATCTGGCGGAGAGAGAGTCCGCCTGATAATCTCCATAACACTTTGTTCTATATAGATTTAAAAGTTTTTTTGGTGAGGGCGACCCCACTGCTGTCCCACTGTGCGTGTCATGTCCGCTTTCGGCGTCAAAGCGGACTTGAGTATGCTTGCATGCATACGAGTTTTGAGCGTGTTATTCGTGCACCCCCAGCCGTTTGCATTCAGCTTCATACACGTCACGATTGGCGAACACACTAGGTCCGGTTTTGTCTTTCCATTTTGTTTTAACAATCTCGCTGATGATTTCACCGCTGTCGACATCCTCGACCCAAAATTCAACGCCATGGCGGTCGCGATTGCCTTCGATCTGATAGCGACGCCCAGCTTCCACATCGAACACAATGAACGCCTCCATCAAGCCGAGACCGCCGATCCCCATAGTCCCGCGAGTTCCAACGGCAAGCACGATATGTGGTCCCGGAGTCAAATACCGTTCCGCTTTTCCAAACGTTTCCCAGGGAACGCTGAAGCAATCAACACTCCGAAATGTGAACGTTTCATGCAGCGGTGCGGGGTCGTATCCGCGCCAAATGAGCGTTGCGCGTTGGTTGTCTGATAAGCTACCAGCATCTCCGATCGCCAGCGGTGATGTCACGCAAGCTGCCAACATGAGTGTTGCGGCCAGTGAGGCAGCCAAAGCAGTGTGATTGGACATCGAAGCGCTCCCGAGTGCAACATTTTGGTATCATACAATGCTGTAGCGGCTAAATCACTTGTCGATCGCCCGCTCCTGACCCAAAGCGGACGCGGTTGAAGCAGTATAAAGAGGCTCGGCTCAATTTTTTGGTTTGAGTTTCACGGCATACGCAATGACCCGTTCAGCTTCGTCCCAAGTTGCCACGACACTGACTAGGTTATCTCTATCGAGACCACACTTGCGAATGAGTGCGCAGACGCAAGTTGAACAATTGCAGAAAGATTGATGTATTACTTCTCGGCGACGCCGGCTTTCTTTTGCTCCCTTGTGTCATGCTGATGGAGTTGTGCGCATAACATAACTGAAGGGCGGTCATCATAAGGAAGGCAACCTAATAGGTCTTAGCGCAAGTCCATCACAACTTGGGTTTGGACTGTTCTCACAATTCAATGCTATCTCACCCGAACATGAGCAACTAGCTTTCTTCTCCAGGAGTCATTTGATGATCAAATACATTGCCATGCTGACACTTGTCGCTGCTGCAGGATGCGCATCGCACGCTGCAGAACCAATGACGCCAGAAGCTGTGGAAGCAGCAGCAAAAGATGGCATCGTGCTCGTCGAAAACGAGCATATTGTAGCCAGACAGGCCGAAAACCCAGACTTGCTGATCGTAGACGTTCGCACAGAAGCAGAGTTTCGTATGGCGCGCATTCCAGGTGCGAGGTGGATACCAAGGGGCAAGTCGGAGTTTGAGTTCGCTAAATCCGTACGAGACGCGGATACGGAAATCATTCTGTATTGCAGAACCGGCAGCCGAGCGGCTTTAGTAAAGAAAGCGCTTGATGCTCAAGGCTATCAAAATGTGTCGGCTCATCAGGGGTTCGAGACATGGGCCCAAGCGGAGCTACCTCTGGAAAACGACCTCGGCCTATTGAAGCTGATCGAGAAAGCCAGCAACTGACGTTAAAGATCGTACGACTGGCTGAGGTGAAAACGGTGTGTCGCAAGGAAGAAGCAAGATGATAATGCGTACCTTTATTGGCTTAGGAACTACAATTCTCTTATCGCCGCTAGCGATGGCTGGGCCCGAGGACTTCACGAGCGGCCCCATAATTGAGGGTTATGGTGGTGTAGCGGAAATCGTGGATGATCGCTTGGATTTAAACACTCGTTTTAAGATTGCTTATGACGTAGCGCGACCGGCGGAAACGGGGCAAATCAACCGACGTCTGGAAACGGCCGCGCGTTTTCTAAACATGCACGGAGCTGCCGGAGTGCCGGCTGACAACATGGAGCTTGCCATCGTCGTACACGGCGGTGCTCACAAAGATTTATTGAAAGATGAACGGTATGGCGGAGAAAATCCGAATGTGGGACTGATTAATGCCCTTATACAGGCTGGCGTATCCATCGACCTTTGTGGGCAAACAGCCGCCCACTATGACATCGCGGAGAAGGACCTCCTGCCAGGCGTAACGATGTCACTTTCAGCTATGACGTCTCACGCTCTGCTGCAGCAAGACGGATATACGCTCAATCCGTTCTGATTGATTCGGGTTAGCCATAGAAAATCTATGCTCCTTAAATGTCCGCTTTTGATCCAAAGGAGACATCTGTTTCCGGCATCAAAGCGCTTCAAGCCACGCGTCTCTGACATCGGAGTACTGCTGAAGCGTCGGCCTCCACCCTACACCAGTTCGGCGACGAGATCGCCGGCACCATTGGATCGTCCATTCGAGCTTTAGAGAACGATTGCCTTTGGGGATTTCATCGATCATCTGGAAAAACTCATCCGGGTCAGTGTCGAACCGGTGTTGCGGCAGATTGGTCTCGAACCAGTGCTCGATCTTGCGCAGTTGAGGCTGAGTTGGACCTTTGCCGCTCTCTAAGCGCTTCAGCACTCGCTCCAGTATTGTCCCGTGTGTCTTTGGCGGATCGAGCGCCAACAGATTGTAGATCATTGCTGTCAGCTCGCTAGAGACGAAGCTCTTGGCGGGCGGTTTGCGGCGGCGTCTCGTCATATCATGAGCTTACCAATCGAAGCAGGCACCGCAACCAAACCGACGACTCGCGGAACGCGCCGATTGGATGACACGCTTCATCCCCAACCAGTACATCGACCAGGCAAACGGTTCGAGGTTCACAAATGTCCGCTTTGGGTCAGGAGCGGACATAAAGCGAGGGTCTTACTTGGGGCGAGCTTGAGACGTTCGACAGTGGTCCATGGCCCACCTCAAAACCGGCACTTGCGCTTGAAGCCAGTTGGTCCCTTTTCAATAATCCTTGAAATCATCGAAAAGCAGTGTTGCTACCATGCGAGTCATTGAATTTTTTCGAGATTCATGTTTCGCCAGAGTCAATTAAGTTGGGTCTATATATGCGCCTTTTTGGAATTTTCGTTTTAAGTCTCTTTCCGCTTTTTGCTTGTGGAGCGGTAGACACGGGTTTAGCAGACAAGAGCTCTGCCACCCCATCAGATTCACCCTTTAAATGGTCTGCGGAGATTTTCCGGACTGCGTCGATGAGGCAAAGCCTGAACATTGATGTAAGCATCAGCAACGAAAATGATGTATCTGAAGTTGTCGTTGATGGTGAGACACAGCGCGTTCAAAAACGCCGGATTAATTTGCTCCATCTCAATTCATCGAGAGATCTTGGACCGGAACGCGTCTCGGTCGTATCGATGACCGTCCCGCATCAGATCACAGAGGACTTTCCCGAGGCTCGCTTCAGGTTTCCCGGATCTTACGACCTTGCTTTCAAGGCTCAGGTCACTGTCAGAAATGAAGACTCAACCGTGTTACGTATGCTTCCAGATTTCAACACGTGTTCCGGTCCCCCGCTCCGCGCGCAATGTACTGGGTTCAACCTTATTGGTTTTGGACATGATGTGAATGAACTCTTCAATCAAATGAGAAGACAGGAATCTGTGGTAGTGATTATCGGCGAACAAGAAACCTACTTTGAATTGCCACCGGTCGGACGAGAGGTTGCGTTTGCGGCGGAGATGTTCCTAGAAAATAACCCAGGCTATCCTGGCGAGGGTATCTCTCAAAGGCAGGCTTGGCGAGATATCCTAGAATTTCTTGAACTTGAAGGCGTAGAGCCAACAACGGTTCTATTTGGGGATACCTATGTGAAAACGGGGCAGCGCTTTTTTGTCGGAGAATAGCACAAAAGGGACGAGAGCTTGCGGTGTTGAAATGGCATTCAAAGCCATCCGTCTCAAGTTTAGCCAAAAGAGATGACGAACGACAGTCGAAGTTTCTCTGCCGCACTCCCAAAACAGGTGAGCGACGCAATTTATACCGACTATCCGACGTATCGCGCGGTCATCACGATATTGGACCGCTTATGCGAATTGCCTGGTCTTTCAATGAATGCGCGCCTCGCTGGAACGGGTACGCATATCCGTGAACATCCTGTCCTGGATTTCACCATTGACGAAGGAACGTTGTTTTTGCTTCGGATTAGTTGTCCCGACCGCATATTTTTGCGGTTTTCGACACGGACGGATCTTCATCGCTTTCTGGATTCAGGAAAGCCTGAAGGTGTGATCTTTGGCAGACATCTTTCTGCCAATCCGAACGGTTGGCCAATGAGTTTTGAAATGATGGCAGCTTTTCATGCAAAACAGGTAGATTATCTTCGAGCCGCCCACGCATTGTATGAGGTGCTGGATACTTCGCCGACCAGGCGCACTGCAAGGAGGCCGGAAGACACTGAGTTGCAAGCCTTGCTGCGTGAATACAACAAACCGCAGGACGAAGTCACATATGATCATCTCATGGAGGGAATTCTCGACCGCATTGATGAGTCCAACTTCGATGAAGTGATGGGCACATTGCAGGATTACGATCCAATGGCAGAAGAAGACCCAACCAGCGTGCCAATCATGCGTCTTATTTTGATGGGTGACCTCGTCAGGGAACGCGGCCAACTGCTCGAACAGTGTCGCAAATGCTTACCGTCGGTCCGAGCGGAACTCGAGGCGATCGGTGAACCTGCGCGACATAGCGTCAACGAGCTGGACGGGTTGATGGCTTACATCGACGAGAAACTAAGCTGAATGTGTTTGATGGCGCAGATGATTAAATGCAGATGTTCGCCAAAATCCAAAGCCGACGCGAACAACGTCCACCTTTTTTAGGGCGTATCGAGACGCAGAGCCAATGTCATCTAGGTCAGGCGCCAATTGGGTCATAATGAGGCGTAAGACACGAACTCGGAGGCCATTAAAGGATTAACCGCCATGATATGACGGTAGAATGTTGCAATTTTACAGCTACGCAGAATCTGGAGACGGACTGAATCATGGTTCAGGTTCTTAGATTTTATTTACGTAGTGGGGCATCGGAATTCGATTCTCAGACTTAGAATCAAGAATGGCGCATCCCAGAGTTGCTTTGTCTCTGGTAATACCTCGGTGCTCACCGATTCCGCTTTTCGGCAACCGCTGTAGTTCCTAAGGGATCGCTTTATGTTAAAACCCCAAAATGCTCGTAGGTATTGTGTGAAAGGAAGTAGATGCTCTTGAGAAAGATAGTCGCGTTGTCGTGTGTAGCGACAGTTCTAGTTATTGGTCCGGCGCGCGCCCAAGATGCTTGTAGACAGGTCTTCGATCAATTCCAGGAGGAAAGAAAGACATATATCGGGTACTCGCCAAACTTCTTTTATGAAAAACCGTTGGAACAGCTCGCTCGCTTTTGTGAACGAGCAGATGAGAGAATTCTGTATCCGGAGTGCGCAGCCTTACCGGCTGAGGCACTGAAGCTTGCGCCAAAAATCGAAGAACATGAGAGTTATATAAGCAGTTATCGCCGGAAACTGGCGACATATCAGAACATCCGTTCTGACTTTGCGCGCGATTGTTCGCGCGCCATCACCGCGGAAAGTTACTCGAATATTATCGCAGAAATCGATAAAAATATTGCGTATAATCGCGATAGAATTGAACCAATCGAAACCGCTATCCAACTTATTCGTTATGCTTTGGCTTACCAGCCAGCAAGCCTGACCGGGGTGAGCGAGAACATTCATCGGCTCAATCTCTCGATTCAAGACCGATACTTGAAAGAACAAATTGAATGGGCGAGATCGACTGCGGAGGTCGCTCACATAACGAAACCTGAAATGGTCGAGGTTGTCGATGATTTCTTCTTCGACACGCACTCGGTCAAACTTCGGCTGACACAACCAGAGGTCAGCGGTGTCTTGAAAGAAGATTATATCTTGGAATTGGATATTAAGCGCGTCAGAAGTAGTGGTACAACCCACATCCAATTATCCCAGCCTCTAAGTGAGTTGGAGTTTCATATTGAGGTCGAGGACGCCTACGATCTGTATATACCCACAATCGATTTCAGGTGTAGGGAGGGCGACTGCCTTACAAAAACTGTCAACGGAAAAGTTTTCGATAGTCGTGAAACTTATCCTTTGCCTATTCCAAATGCCGATGATTTGTTCGTTAAGCTGCTACTCTTAAAGTATGTGACGAGCCGATAGGGTACTGTGGTTTCGAATCTGTGGTCAGTTTCCCATGTTGACGGACTATCGATTCTTGGACGCGCTTATGACCGCTTTGACGCCGAAAGCGGCCATTGCGTGAGCGTTCGATTTGGGTGAAATACTGGACTGTTTTAGGGCGTTACGCTTGGGAAGACGAATGCGATCTGACCGGCGCCGGCAATGTCCCCGACCATAGGAGTTTGTTCAGCTCGAGTTTCCAGAGCAACGCGGTGACGGACGAAAAGCTCAAGTTCTCTGAGCGTAATGATCCCATCGGGGATGTAATCCGCCCCTCCGGTCAGACCGCTGGCCAAGGCACTGGTAAAGAAACTGATTTCGCGGCGATTGTCCATGAATGCGACCTGATCCGCTAGACCGGCTGTCATCACATGCGCGCCAGGGGCATCAATCAATCGTCGCTCAACGAATCCGGTGCCGTTGGTAATGGATTTGCTGGTTTGACGCATTAGACCCATCCCGACACTGCACGCATCAAGAATCACGAGGACGTGATGCGCACCCTTGCCGCCGCTTTCTTCCGGGGCCAAGGCATCGCGGACGAACTCCTCGATGAGGTTGAGGGGAATGCAATTGGTGCCCGGACGATTCGGATTGCAATTCTGACTCGCAAGATAAGGATTTGACGCGTCGGTCTCAGATTCAAAACCGTGCATGGAAAAATAGAGAACCACCCGGTCCCCAGTCTTCACTTGTTCGAGAAAGTCTTGCAGGCCATCCAGAATATCCGAGCGCGTGCCTTCTCCTTCAGCGCGCACGATCGTTTCAAATCCAACAGTTTCAAGTGTTTGGCTCATCAAATTGAGATCGTTCTCGACAAAAACGAGCGGCTCAAATTCCGGGGCTTCATAGTATGAAACGCCAGCCAAAAACGCCTTGCTACCCGTGTATAATTTATTTGCGACCCAATCAGCGGCCACCCCTGGCGCGAGGCCAGTCGAGGTCGGCGTGAGACCCTTGGATGATATCGGCGCCGTCAAATGCGCGTCGATGTCAAAATCGATCCGACTAATTTGCGGGGATGGGGTCCACTGGGTTTCGCCAGCGCGCCGGTATCTCGAACGCAACTCGAACTTGTGAAATCCTTTTAGTAGAAAAGTGTACTCCGCTCGATTCGTCGAAGTCCAGGCGCTCCAGTCCGCTTCAGTCGGGCTCATTCGAACGCTATATTCAATATCAACGGCACCGTCTTCCAGCACGCGCGGCGACCACTCAATTCTAAGCGGATCATTTGACGCTCCGCCTGACAGAGCCAATCGCTGCCCAGATGGCCGATCGCCATTCAATTGAAGTGTCAATGCGTATGGAACATTTCGCCGGGGCGTATCATCAACGATAATTTCGCCGAGTGAAATGGTAAATCGATCCCGAAATTCATCTTTCCAGTAGTTCATATCCGAGTCTCGCACACTGCCAACCGGCTGCACCAAAGGTTGTTGCGCATATCGGATTTCATACGTCCCGCCCCATTCCGGTGCGCGCCAAGTCACGCATTTCTGTACATCATATTCCACCTCGCTCGCGTCGTCCTGAGGCAACAAAACGTCCACCAGCTTGAAGGTTTGAAGGGCGCGGCGATCTTCGATTGCTGTTTGCGGTAGCGTCTGCCTGAACAGTCTTTCGTTCAAGACTCGCTCTGTGTACCCACCCGGATCGATACGGGCATCTGGCGTAACGCCAATCTTATTCTGAAAACCGGTTATTAGGGCTTCGACTATTTGGGCATCGATATCGCTACCGGCAATGCTGCGATTACCAAGGCTCCGAAAGGCATCGACCACCGCTGCAATGTCGGAGGGGCGATTGACGCCGCCGGCACCAACGCTGGCAGACAAACGCACGCGTCCATTTTCGAAGGCTGGGTCAGCTTTGTGAAGCGGAACGAACTCGAAAAAGGCCCAAACCTCTTCAGGTCTGCCCGGCGCATAAGCGTAGCTATCGGCCTCAAAACATAGGTCGAAAGGTTCAAATGGGAGCAAAGTCGGGGACCCAAGGGTAAGGTCATTTGCGGCAATGGTGATGCCCTCGCTTCGTACTTGGAGCTCTTCCGCGATCGCGCTCCACCCAAGGCTGCCCCACAAGCCCGCCACAATGACAGTTCTCAAGCTCCAATCTTTCATATCCCCGGTCCAATCGTTCTTCCCAAAAACAGGCTGCCTCAGCGACACTAACGACACAAGCCCCGAGTTCCCCAGCGGTTCCCGATGTCCGCTTTGACGCCGATAGGAGGCATACCAATCGGGTCTAGAGCGGAAATCTGCTCCGCGTCGCAAATGGTCTGGGGCGCAATCGGTAGCCTAGCAACCCCAGAACATCTTAGTTTTCGGACACCGAATCCAAGGCCTTGATCTCTATATCGAGTTTTCTCGCCGCATAGGCATTCAAGAGCCAGATGCCCAGAAAGATGAGAGCGACGAAACCGAGGCTCATTGCGGAGCTGATCGCGATTGCCCAAACCGGTAGAGACACACCGGCTTCTATTTTCGTTCCCAGCACGAAGATGACTATGCCAGGCAGGAAAGGCAAGAGGTACCAGCGCCATACAGTTTTCAACGCATCCCGTTGGCGGACGAGCTCGCGGCGATATACGCTCACCAGGTTATCTGCGGACCCATAGCCTTGGGATAAAGGCGCGACCCTGTTCAGCTGCCACGAAATGTAAATCGCGGCGAGAATAATCAAAGTGGCGCCAACACGAACCGACCAGACGGGCACAATGAAGGCGAGCCAGCCAAATACGCTGACCACAAGTGCGGCAGCGACATACTCGATCAAGTTACGGCGATGGATTCGCGAACGGAATCGATCTGAACGGGCAGTGAGTTCTGTGATGGACATAGTGAATTTTTCTCCTTGGTCCGATGCCCACAGCTCGCGAAGGGAATCATGGTCTGTCATTTCGATGCCTCCTTGAAGTCCTGGGCAAGTTTGGATTTCAGGCGCGAGACTCGCGTCGCGATTGCGCCCGGCTTGAAGCCTGTCACATCCGATATTTCTTCGGCGCTCAATTCTTCCAGATACAAGGTCATGATCTGACGGTCGGTTGATTTGAGTTTGCGTATCCAGGCATGAAGCTTCGTCAGTGCGTCGTCTCGTTCGATTAGGCCGCTCAGGTCTATAGGGCTTGGCATCTGCTCGATTTGCGAAAAGTCTACACCTTTAACGGGACGTCGTCTTTCCCGGTCGACATGACTGGCGGCCACGTTGTGAATGACGCGATAGACCCATGTTTTCAGGCTGCACCGGCCATCGAAAGAGGCGAGGCTCTTCCACAGGTGAAAGTGCATGTCCTGCAAAAGGTCCGAGCGCCGCTCCGCATTGGCCTCGGTCACACGAGCGAGCCTTTGCATCGCATGCGCGAATTGATCAGCGGCCTCATAATAGAGCGTGTTTACAGTCGGACTCGGCTTCATACTTGTCTTAGTCTTGCCGGGCCGAGATTTCTTACAAGCTTTTTTTAATTACTGATGGTCCGTTCCGACGCCGAAAGCGGACATTCGGTGGGACACTGATGGGGTAGGGTAGGATCGCCGGAAGCAATAGCGCGCTTCTGTTGAGGGTTCGAGAGAATGAAAGGCGGACAGCGCGTCCGCCGTACTATGTCGGCTGTTTCATAATACCGGACGTTAGTGCATACTTCAGATACAAGCTAAAAACTCGCCAAGAACGGACGGTCACTAGCCTAAAGTAATTGTCTTACTTGGGGCGAGTTGAAGAAATTGAGTGTTCGGAAATCCCGCGAATTTGATCCGATTGACGCGCTATGTCACAGTAAATGTGTAATTCAATGACCGTGCACTATTCTGAGAACTCCGAAGCGGAAAGTCTTTCATTCAGCCAATCTGCAATCTTGCTTACGGCGCGCCGAGCATCCGGTGAAAATTGAAAATACGCGGGGAAGACGTGTGGCATCTTGGGCCAAATCTCAAGATCGACGGCGACTCGATGGCGTCCCGCTGCCTCCGCAAGCAAAATGGAGTCTGACAGCAGCATCTCCTCGGATCCCACCTGAATCAACATATTCGGCAAGCCACTAAGGTCTGCGAATGCAGGAGACGCCAATGGGTGATCCTGACGCTCACCGCTCAAGTATGCTTCGCGTACTAGTCTCAAAGGCTCAGGTGACACCACCATGTCCCTAGCAACCAATTCGACATGACTTCTGCCGGAACTGGTTAGATCGCACCAAGGCGAGAGCAGAATAAGGCCTGCGGGCTGCTCCATATTTTGCGACTTAACTTTGAGCGCGCATGCCACCGTGAGCCCGCCGCCGGCACTATCGCCAGCGATCACAATATTTCTAGCGCTTCCCGTTTTTTCGAGCAAACCAACATACGCTTCTATGGCGTCATTGACTGCTGCCGGGAATGGGTGTTCCGGTGCCAGTCGGTAGTCCACGCTCCACACCACCGATTTCGTTTGATCGGCTAAATACGAAACGAAGGCCTTATGAGTTTGGACGCTGCCAGCCGAATAACCACCACCATGGAAGTATAATAGGTGTTTATTCTGGTGTGAGCCCTTGGCGTTTGCTCGCAACACGTCCACTGAACCAAGCTTTGTCATCTGGATCTGAACACTGGGGACAGGTTGCATTGCCTGTCCCATGGCTTCCATATCAGCCCTCATGCCTGCAATTGAGGGCGGCCCAACTGCAGCATCTCTGGCTGCTTGAAGCATGTTGTTAAGATCGTTTGGGCTCATATCCATCATAACAGTCATGGTTGGTTTTTCGACCACATCCATTTCTAAAACGCCTTGGAGAGTGTGACACCGTATGTTTGGGGCGCACCATACACGCGGTAGCCCGTACCGAAAACAAGTTGCTCGAACCCTTGGGTTACATACTCTTCGTTGCCCAAGTTTTTGACCCAAATGGACGCTTCCCAATCATCCTCACCGATAAGCGTGAATTGAGCGTTATTAACCCAGTATGCATCCGATTGCAGGAGCGGGTCATTGAACACCGAGAGGAACGCGTCTGACTTGTATCGCCAGTCGAGACCAATGCGGTATTCGAGCGAATCGGTCATTCTTCCGTCATAAGTCGCACCCAGAATAAGACTCAGATCGGATGCATCCGGTAGTTCATTACCTGCTGGAACCGTACCTGCCGTCGCTTCGAACGCGCCAAGTTCTGTTGAGAGTAACCCAATGCCAGCATTTAAGTTTAAGCCGTCAATTGCCGGAGGCGCATAGATGACGGATATGTCCGCGCCATAGACTTCGGCTTCTTTGATGTTTCCAAGACGTTGGACTGGGATGGAGCCCACATTATCCTGAATAAAGCTCTGCACATCACTGTAATCATAGTAGAAGACTGAAGCCTCATACCCAAATCCAGATGCAGGATATTGCCCTTTGGCACCGATTTCATATGCCCTTAGAGTTTCAGGCTCATAGGGGACTAATTGTGCGTTTGACGTGGCAACGCCCGTGAAGAATCCACCACTTTTATCGCTTTCAGAGACACTCGCGTAAACCAGATGGCCGTCACTCGGCTTCCAGTTCAAGCCGAGTTTCCAAGACCAGCTCGAATTGTTAATCTCATCATCGACGCTTGCAAGCGTAATCGGGCCAGCACCGAGTGGTGCCATGGTCAGGAAACTTCCGCCTATTTCAGAAACATTGTCTTGTGTGAAACCGAAGTTTTCTCGGGTTTCATCTGTGTATCTCAATCCGGTGATAAGGCTGAGTGTGTCTGAGAGATTCCATTCAGCGTTAGCGAATATCGCTGCTGATGTGGCTTTTTGGTCAGCAAAAGTGAAAAATGACGTGTTAAATATGTCCTGAAGAGACCCATCATAGGTCGTCTCGACATTGTCGACAGTATAAAAGACGCCAACTTGCCAGTCCGCCAACTCCGTTTCTCGAGATAGGCGAAATTCTTGCGAGACTTGGTTTACGTCGTCAGTGGTCACGAAGTCGGTAATACGCATTGGCGTTGCATCGACATCAACCGAATATCGGCGGCTGAAATTTATATAGCCTGTTACCGATGTGAGATCGGCAAATCCCAAATCGACATCAACACGCGAACTCAGCATGACCTGATCAAAATCATAGTCCGGGTCGGTAGAATAGGCGCCTGTAAATGGATTGCCATCTGTGTCTGCATATCCAAAGAAATTTGAACATCCTGGACTTCCGGGACACGCTGTTTCAGTTGCCGTTGGCAGCACACCAAAGAATTCAGGACCACCGAGTTCGGAACGGCCTCTTTGTCCCTCCGCCTTCAGCAACACGCTAATATCTTCGCTGGCATCCCAGGCAGCTTGTATTCGACCCGATAGAACATCCCGCCGTCCGATATCTCGACCGAGGGTCTCATTTCGATAGAAGCCTTCGTCCTGTACAATGGCTTTTGCAGATGCCCTAACCGCGAATGTTTCTGTGACCGGAATATTTGCGAAGCCCTCGACTTCTCGAAAATCGAAATTGCCAATGCCAGCTTGGATGCGCCCCGATACTTCATCGAAGTTCGGTTTCGCAGAAATGATATTTAAGGCGCCTCCAGTTGAGTTACGGCCATATAGCGTCCCCTGTGGTCCCTTCAGCACTTCCATACGTTCCAAATCATACAGATCGCCGCTCAATAGGGCGAGAGAACTCAGAGCGATTTCATCGACATATACGCCGGTTGCGGGATTGTTCGTCGAGCTGAAATCGTTCAAGCCAATCCCGCGAACAGTTACGATCGGAATTAGCCCGGGTGTCAGTTCCTTCACGCTTGCGTTTGGCGTGAACTGAATCAAATCAGCTGCGGTCTCGATGCGCTTAGTTTTAATGAATTCTTGATCTGCCACTGAAATCGCAATGCCAACATCTTGAAGAGATTGCTCTCTTTTTTGGGCGGTCACCGTCACTGTTTTCATAACAGCTTGTTCGTCGCCACCAGAATCTTGGGCGTATGCTGGAAATGCGATGATGGTGCCGAGCGCCGTTGATGCGAACAATGCCCGCGAAATTGCGTTAAATTTTGTCATTTCTTCCTCCCGACTCAATTTTTACATTTGAGTATGCTCACCTAACAGCACACCTAATGCGGGCGGGCAAGAGAATTCGACGTTTGAGTATGTCTGGAGACAATGCTGACAGAATCATTGTGCTTTTTGAGCATCTGGAATAGAAGAGTTTGTGACCTTAACGCTTAGCCAATCCATACCGCACAAAACAAAACGCCAGCGGACAGAAGACGCACTCTGCGAGGCTGGAGCGCGGGAGATGAATCGCGTTGGACCAGGAGCTGTGAAGCTGGGCACGATAGCAAGTTCACTCAGTATCTCCCGGAATTCATTTTACTATTACATCAAAGACCGTCGTGACCTGATTACGAAGTGCTATTTGAGAACGTGTGATTTCGTCGATAATGTTCTCGATCTGGAGGCGTCTGCATCAAACATTTTTGAAGTCAAAATCAAAAACATCTTTCGAGTGCTTTTAAGTGAAAACGCCTGCAGGTTCGCTATCATAAGTGACATGGCCCTGCTCGGAGAGTCAGACCGTAAAGCGGTGGCCGAACGCCTCGACAATCAAGTTGCGAAAATTGCCTCGCTCATTTCACAGGCGCAAGCGAATGGCACTCTCAGAGATGTTGATCCCACCATTGTCGCTCATATGATTATCGGAATGACCGAATGGACACGCTTATGGAACGCCTGGACCTCTGCAGACTTGAGCCTTCAGCAAAGACGCAACGAAACGAGTGCAACCGTACTATCTGAGATCGTCTTGAGGGGAATCTCAGCATCCCCGGCTGAGAGGTTTTTCTGTTCGCTCAAGTTCGATGATCTTACCCGAAGTTCTTACAATCTGTTCGATCAAGATGATGCGAATGAACAAAGACGCCAAATTCTGATTGGTGCAGCATCCCGTCTCTTCAATGAACGAGGCATTGAATCGGTGTCCGTCGATGATATTGCTTTAGAAGTCGGCGTGACGAAAGGCGCTATTTATCACCACTTTCGAGACAAACATGCTCTTGTATTGGCTTGCTATGAGCGCGCCTTTGATTTGTATCAGCTTATCAATGACACCGCGAGCGAAACGGAAAGCGACCCTTTGCGCAACATGCTCACCGTATTCTACCTCAACTGCCAGGCCCAAGCCGCTGAGACACCCCCACTCGTTATGCAGCCGGGTTTGCAATCGTTGCCGGAGAGCATTTTGGTGCGAGCACGATCACTAGCTGTGCACATGCGATCCATACATAAGCACGCCGTGGCAACCGGTTCCGTCCGTCAATCCGACCCTGCACTGGTGGAGGTCACCGCCGGCGCGTTCTTTCGCTTGTTGAAGTGGAAGGATCGACGACCGGAATTGAGCGACGAATATATCGCAACAGAGATGACGAGTGTCTTCCTGCGAGGAATAGTGGCTAAGTCGTCCCCGAGAACGGGCTGACCTTACCAGCTCAGCGCGAAGCTCTTTCCTAAGCGGTTTTCATGAGGCGACTTATGCCGTTCACTAATCTTATGGCGACCGTCATGAACGGGTCAATTGACCTAGCCCCCTGAATTGCAGCCATGTTTTGGTTATAGAAATAGGCTGTTCAGGAGAGAGTTATGGCTCGTAAACGTTACACGACCGAGGAGATCATCAGAAAGCTTCGCGAAGCGGATGTGTTGATCGGGCAAGGTCAAACCGTGGCGGATGTTATCCGTCATCTTGGGGTGTCAGATGTCACCTACTATCGCTGGCGCAAGGAGTATGGCGGCCTGAAGGTTGATCAGGCCAAGCGATTCAAAGAGCTGGAGAAAGAGAACGCTCGATTGAAGCGTCTGCTGGCTGATGCAGAACTGGACAAGTCGATCCTGCGGGAAGCTGCATCGGGAAACTTCTAAGCCCTGAGCGCCGCCGCAAGTTTGTTGACCACGTCAAAAAGAAACTTGGTGTTTCCGAGCGCCGGGCTTGTCGCTGTGTGGGCCAGACACGATCCACACAATGGCGACGACTGAGGATCGCTGATGATGAGCACGCTCTGACATCAGCGATTATCGGCCTTGCGCGTCAGTATGGTCGCTATGGCTATCGGCGGATCACAGCATTGCTGCGCACTCAGGGCTGGCACGTGAACCATAAACGGGTTGCACGCATATGGCGGCGTGAAGGGCTGAAGGTCCCGGCCAAACAACCGAAGCGAAAGCGCCTCTGGCTAAACGATGGATCGTGCATGCGGCTGAGACCGGAGCACAAGAACCATGTCTGGGCCTACGACTTCGTCCAAGACCGTACGCATGATGGAAGAGCGTTCCGCATGCTGACGCTGATTGATGAGCACACCCGCGAATGCTTGACCATCGAAGTGCAACGCAAGCTGCGCTCCGGTGACGTGCTGTATGCTGTTGCAGACGCAATGCTGAAGCACGGCGTGCCGCGCTACATCCGATCTGATAATGGTCCCGAGTTTATCGCCGTGGCCTTACGGGAATGGTTTGAACGGATCGGCGTGCAGACCCTCTTCATCGAACCAGGCAGCCCCTGGGAGAATGGATACAATGAAAGCTTCAACGGCAAGCTTAGAGACGAGTTACTCAATGGCGAGATATTCTGCTCGATGAATGAGGCCAGGACACTCATCGAAGAGTGGCGTCGGCATTACAATACCGTGCGGCCTCACTCATCACTCGGCTATCGTCCACCAGCACCGGAAACCAAATCACCCTTCCAAATCCACGCTCAAAACACTACACAGAAACTGGCTGCGCTATAGGGGGCGGGTCAGTGGGAGCTCTGAGAGATAAGAGCGCGCTTCATCTGCTCTGCGGCGCGCATCGAGGAGTGACACGGTGGGGTATGAACCAAGACCGAGTTCAGGGCGCCTGTCCCGCCAGCGATACAGGAAAAGCCACGACTTCGAACCACTTGGACGCACGTTCAAGTACAGTCCTCCGCCGTCTGAGTGGCGCCCTGGTTGGGTGATTGAGCTGACTTTTCTCGCATTCAGCTGATTTAGTGTGACCGGCATGACCTTTTCGCTTCCGTCCCCACCGCTATCCCCACCAGCTGAGTCGGTTTTCAGCGAACGCCGACGAGCACCAGTGAAAATCAGCGGATAAAAACACCAATGATTTCAACTAGATTCAGTATATCAGCGAATATAGGCGGACGTAAATCTGGCGGAGAGAGAGGGATTCGAACCCTCGGAACGCTTGCGCGCTCAACGGTTTTCGAGACCGTCCCGTTCAGCCACTCCGGCACCTCTCCATGCGGGGATGCCCTAGCGCTGGACGAATAACGCATCAAGCCCTGCATTTCATGCGGAAATGGGTTTGACTCAGAAGCGTGTTTGGTGTTTACCCGCGCCTTCATGTCCGCGCCGGTTTCGGCAGCGGCCAAAGTTTCATTCTTTATGTTCTGAAAAGGACGAGCGTTATGTTCGCGGTCATTAAGACAGGTGGCAAACAATACAAAGTTGCCGAAGGCGATGAAATCGTCATTGAGAAGCTCGCTGCGGATGCCGGCGACAGCGTTACGTTCGACAGTGTGCTGATGCTGGGCGATGGCAAGAAGGTCACCATTGGTGAGCCGGTTGTGTCTGGTGCCAGTGTTGTTGGTACCGTCGCCGAGCAGCGCAAGGGCGCCAAAGTGCTGATCATGAAGAAACGTCAGCGCAACACCTACCGCCGCAAGAAAGGTCACCGTCAGCTGGAAACAGTTGTGACGATCGACTCGATCCTGGCGGACGGCAAGAAGGCGCCAGCTAAGAAAGCGGCTCCCAAGAAGGAAGCAGCCCCTGCGAAAGAGGCGGCTCCTAAAGCAGCAGCTAAGAAGCCAGCGGCGAAAAAGGACGAGGCTGCTAAGCCTGCGGCCAAGAAGGCGGCCCCTAAGAAGGAAGCCACTCCAGCGAAAGCTGACGACCTGACCAAGATGAAGGGTCTCGGCAAAGTGTTCGCTGGAAAACTGGAAGCCGAAGGCATCACCACTTTTGCGCAGATCGCGAAAATGAAGAAAGCCGACGTGGAAGCACTCGAGGAAAAGATCGGTGCTGCCGGAAAGTTTGAGAGCAATGACTGGGTTGCCCAGGCCAAAGAGCTCGCGAAAGGGTAAGTTTTCGGCTATAGGCTGAAACGTAAGATTGGAGACCGGATATGGCTCATAAGAAATCAGGTGGCTCGTCGAAGAACGGACGCGATTCAAATCCTAAATACCTCGGCACCAAAAAGTATGGTGGCGAGCACGTAATCCCGGGCAATATCATCATTCGCCAACGCGGAACCAAGACCTATCCGGGTCGCGGCGTCGGCATGGGCAAGGATCACACCCTCTTTGCGCTCGTCGAAGGAAAAGTGGAATTTACGCGCAAGCGCGGCAACCGTCAGTTCGTGTCGGTGACACCGCTTGCGGACGCAGCTGAATAGCGCGACCCAGCATCGGTCGCCGAGGGGTGGCCAAAGAATCCAAGGGGAGGCAGGCCACTGCCTCCCCTTTTTCTTTGCCCCCCGACGGAGACCACAAATGAGCAGATCATTTGAATTCAGGTCTGAACGCTTCCTGATACGCTCACCCGTGGCGCAGGATGCCCGGCAGATCGCGTGCTGCGTCAATGATGCCGAAATGGCGCGCAATCTCGCGCGATTACCTTATCCCTATGCGCCGAGCGACGCGCTGGACTGGATAGCGTATGCCGACAAAGCCCGTAAGCGGGGCAGCGAATATGCGTTTGTGATTACGCACGCCGAAGCGGGAGTGATTGGATCGGTTGGCTTCAATCGCACGTCTGGAGAAGCGTGGGAGATCGGATATTGGGTCGACAAGGCGGTTCAGGGGCGCGGCGTTGCAACCGAGGCTGCGCGCGCGTTGATAGCCTGGGGCGAGGCAGAGTTTGGAGTCACCAGTTTCATCGCCGGACACTTTCAGGACAATCCGGCATCCGGGCGGGTGCTTGAAAAGCTCAGCTTCAAACGGGTCGGCGAGAAGATGATGTTTAGTCAGGGCCGCGGCGGCAGAGATGCGGCGTGGCGGTATGCACTGAGCCTCCAGAGTGATACCGCCATAGGTGCAGCAGGATAAGGGGGGAGGACAATGGCCAATCCGATCATATTAAGAACGCAGCGGCTGGTCTTGCGACCACCCCTCCCGCATGACGCGCCTCAGATCGCTGAGCGGATCGGGGTAAAAGCCGTTGCGTGGAATTTGGGGCGTGCACCGTTTCCCTACCAGCTTTCCGATGCGCAAGACTGGCTCGAGCGAGTGCCCAAAGGCTGGGTTGAGGACACCGCCTATGTGCTGTTGATCACGCACGCCGAACATGGCGTGATCGGGTGCGTTGGTCTCGACCTCAAGCCTATGGATGTCTGGGAGATCGGCTATTGGCTCGGTCAGGACTGGTGGGGGCAGGGCTATGTGACGGAAGCGGCGCAGGCCGTCATGGATTGGGCTGAGAGAGAAATGGAGATTCAGCAATTCGCATCCGGGCATTTCACGGATAATCCCGCATCTGGGCGTGTATTGAAGAAGCTCGGCTTTGACCCTTGCGGTGAAGTTGAGCTGTTCGGGCAGGCACGGGGACGGAAAAGCCCGGCCCTTCGCTACACAAAAGGCACAGATCCCCACCTGGCCTTGCGTATTGCCGCACATTAGAGAAGAAGAGCGGTCATGAAGTTCCTCGACCAGGCAAAAATCTACGTCAAAGCCGGACATGGCGGAAATGGCTGTGCCTCCTTCCGGCGCGAGGCCTATGTCGAGTTTGGTGGTCCGGATGGCGGTGATGGCGGTCGGGGTGGTCATGTTTATGTTGAGGCCGTGGAGGGCCTCAATACGCTGATCGACTATCGCTACCAGCAGCATCATTTCGCTGAACGCGGCGGTCATGGCATGGGCAAGCAGCGCCATGGTCGCGGCGGCGCGGACAAGACGATCAAAGTGCCCGTCGGGACGCAGATTTTCGAGGAAGACCGAGAAACCCTGATTGCAGACCTGACCGAGATCGGCCAACGCATCATGGTGGCCGAGGGCGGCAATGGCGGCTGGGGCAATATTCGCTTCAAGACCTCGACCAACCAGGCACCACGCCGCGCCAATCCCGGAGAAGCAGGTGAAGAGTTCACGCTCTGGCTGCGCCTGAAACTGATTGCGGACGCAGGCTTGCTGGGTCTTCCCAATGCCGGAAAATCAACCTTTCTCAGCCGCGCCACAGCTGCGAAACCCAAGATCGCTGACTATCCCTTTACAACGCTTCATCCTGGCCTCGGCATTGTCGATTTGGGGCCTGGGTCGCGGTTCGTTCTCGCCGATATTCCAGGACTGGTCGAAGGTGCGGCCGATGGCGTCGGTCTCGGTCATCTTTTCCTCGGCCATGTGGAGCGGTGCAAAGTGCTCCTGCACCTGATTGATTGCACGCAGGACAATCCAGACGAAGCGTATCGCACCATTCGCGAGGAACTAGAGGCCTACGACCCAAAGCTTGCGTCTAAGCCGGAAATCGTCGCGCTCTCCAAAGTGGACGTACTGGACGAAGAGCTCGTCAACGAGCAGGCCCGCCTGCTGAAACAGGCGTGTGATCAGGAGCCGCTGCGGTTGTCTGCTGTGACGGGCGAAGGCGTGCGCGAGGCCCTCGGATTGATGCTGAAAGAGCTTGGCGCGATCAAGATCGCTGAAACTGAGCCCGGAGACGGCGACGAGGACTGGAGTCCGCTCGGATAATGACCGCGAAGGCTCTCGACTCCTTGCGCGCAGCGAAACGGATCGTTGTCAAAATCGGCTCCGCATTGGTTGCTGAGGACGGGCGTGCGCGGCAGGACTGGCTGAACTCATTGGCGCAGGACATGTCCACGCATCGCGCCGCGGGTCAGGACGTTATCTTGGTCTCCTCCGGCGCGATTGCGCTTGGACGCGACAGACTCGGCCCTGATCGCCCGCGTAAACTGGAAGAAAAACAAGCCGCTGCGGCGCTCGGGCAACCGCTCTTGATGGCGGCGCTCTCAAAAGCGTTCGATGCGCATAATGTGCCTGTGGCGCAAGCGCTTTTGACGCTGGATGATACGGAGAACCGGCGTCGTTGGCTGAATGCGCGCGCGACCCTCGAAACCCTTCTTGGCGCAGGCGCGATCCCTGTGATCAATGAGAACGATTCCGTTGCAACCGACGAAATTCGCTATGGCGACAATGACAGGCTGGCCGCACGGGTGGCCCAGATGGTGAGCGCCGATGCGCTCGTATTGCTATCGGATGTTAGCGGGCTCTACACGGCCGACCCAAGAACAGACGGCAATGCCCGCCACATTCCCGTCATCGAAGAACTCACCGCAGCGCATGATGATATGGCGGGCGATATCAATCAGGCAGCGGATGTCGGCAGCGGCGGAATGACGACCAAACTTGCCGCGGCTCGGATTGCCCAAGGCGCCGGCTGTATGACCGTGATCACGCTCGGA
Organism: Hyphomonadaceae bacterium; assembly: GCA_043513745.1. GTDB lineage: Bacteria > Pseudomonadota > Alphaproteobacteria > Caulobacterales > Hyphomonadaceae > Henriciella. The sequence goes on along the minus strand of CP121341.1, from coordinate 1,224,521 downwards.
ACAGCCCTCAATCCTCTTTCGGTTCTATCAAATGGCGGGTTAGCAACTTTCGTGATGCCCTCCATGACGCCTGAGAAAGCGCGGGAGGTTTGGCTGCGCGGGCATCTCACGCCTGAGGGCACCGTCTTTGTAGATGCGGGTGCCGCAACGGCGCTGCGCAGCGGCGCAAGCTTGCTTCCCGTCGGCGTGACACGCATTGACGGCCGGTTTGCGCGCGGCGCAGCAGTGGCAATCAAGAATGATGCGGGACGTCTAATCGGCAAAGGCATCACGGCCTATGGCGCAGAAGACGCAGCCCGGATCGCGGGATTGCAATCCGATGCAGTGGAGGCGCAGCTTGGCTATCGGGGCCGACCTGCGCTGGTTCACAGAAATGACCTCATCCTCGAAACCTGAAGCCTTCTTGACTTCTTAAGCCAAGCTCTGCCCATGTGAGCGGATGGATAAGTCTCCTCATCTTGCGGGTCGGATTGGCCTCGTTCTCGGGCCAGGCCTCGCCGCTATTATGTTACTCATCGGGGCGCCGGAGGGTCTGGCATTTCCGGCCTGGGCGACAGGGGCGCTCTTGGTATGGATGGCGATCTGGTGGGCGACGGAGCCGATTCCGATCCCCGTGACGTCCTTGTTGCCGTTGATCATACTGCCCTTGTTTGATGCGGGATCGCCCAAACAAATCGGGTCTGGCTATGCCGATCATATCGTTCTTCTCTTGCTCGGCGGATTTATCGTTGCGCTCAGCATCGAGCGGTGGAACCTGCACAAGCGGATTGCCCTCAACGTAGTATCGGCCGTTGGCGCATCCCCGATGTCGCTCGTGGCAGGGTTCATGATCGCAACCGCTCTGCTGTCCATGTGGATATCGAATACGGCGACAACCTTGATGATGGTGCCGATTGCGCTGTCTGCCGCTGCGGCTTTGAAAGATGATGATGGGCGCTTCGTCACCGCCCTATTGCTTGGGGTGTGCTATGCCGCGTCGATTGGCGGCGCTGGTACTCCGATTGGAACCCCAACGAATTTGATCGCGATTGACTGGCTGCAGAACAATGCCGGTGCGAGCATCAGCTTTGTCGAGTGGATGGGCTTCGGCATTCCCGCAGTGCTCCTGCTCATTCCCGCGGCCTGGTGGAGTGTTACTCGTGGGCTCGGCAAGATCGAGAATAGCGAAGGCGCTATTCTCGAAGTTCGTTCGCAAAAAAGCGCGCTCGGCAATATGACCGTGCCGGAACAGCGCGTAGCGATGGTATTTGCTCTGGTGGCGGTGCTGTGGGTGAGCCGGCGCTGGACGGTGCAAGGGCTCGAAGCGATCGGCTGGGACACGCTGAGCCAATATAGCGGCGCGCAGGTCGATATGATGATCGCGATGCTGGGCGCGGTATTGGTTTTCGTCATTCCCGCAGGCGGCGGGCAATCTCGCGCAATCTTGAATTGGACAGAAGCCAGCAAACTCCCCTGGGGCGTATTGCTCCTGTTTGGCGGCGGAATAGCGCTCGGGCGAGCGGTTCGCGATACGGGATTGTCGGCCTGGATCGGCCAAAATCTTGAGCCATTGTCTGTGCTGCCGCCAATCGTTTTCATCGCTGTTGTGGTTGCGTTGGTGATTTTCCTGACGGAACTGACCAGCAATGTTGCGACCATGACCACGCTTGCTCCAATTCTTGGGGCACTATCGGTCGCCATAGGCGCTGCTCCTGCGAGCCTGCTTGCACCTGCAGCTGTGGCGGCGAGCTGCGCGTTCATGCTGCCCGTGGCGACCGCTCCAAATGCGATCATTTACGCAACCGATGAAATCCCGATTGGTAAGATGATCGCGCGCGGTTTGCGTGTAAATCTGATTGGTATTGCGGTTATCACAGCGATTGGGTTCTGGCTCGCGCCGCTCGTGCTCTAGCCTACTTGCAGGCGCATTCCGCGTCTTCTGCGAGTTCGCCAAAGCCGTCTTTGAAAAGGGCTTCGACTTGATTCAAGGCGAGCATCGCATCCTCGCCTTCAGCGCTAATCTCAACTTTGCTGCCGATCCCGGCGCCCAGGCAGAGCAGGTCCATGATGGAGCGGGCATCCGCGCTCTCACCTTCATAGCTGACCGTGACAAGCGTCGGCAGGCTCAATGCGAGCTCGGCCAGCTTGGCAGAAGCGCGCGCGTGCAGGCCCTTGCGATTGATGATTTCGACGAGGCGGGTCTGCGCGGTCATTTTGTGCGGCTCATGATCTGCGATCCGATGCGAATATAGCGCTTTCCCGCGTCACTAGCGGCCAGCACGGCCTCATCCAGCGTCAGGTCGTTCCTGATCTGAGCAAGATGGATGAGCATGGGCAGATTTACGCCGCCAATAACGTCGATCTTGCCGTCGGCCAGGTTTGACAGTGCCAGATTGGACGGCGTGCCGCCGAACATGTCGGTGAGGATGATCACGCCTTTGCCTTTGTTGCAGGCTTTGACCGTGTCGCGGATCTCATCGCGGCGTTGATCAATATCGTCTTCCGCTTCAATCGAAAGTGCTTCAAAGGCATCCTGCGGGCCGACAACATGCTCCGCAGCGCGCACCAATTCCTGCGCAAGTCTTCCGTGACTGACAACAACGATTCCTATCATGGGACCGTTCCATTTGCTCTCGTTTGACTTTGAAGCTGACACTACAAAGATTAACGTCAAGTCAGTTTTTCAGTATTTACGGAGCATCCTGGCGCGTTGTGCCTACCGGGTCACGCCTCAATGATCGTTCAAAGAAGCAAAAAAGTCAGCATAAAGCGCGTCGGCGGCGCCTTGCATGAGGCCGATCTGAACCTGAATACCTGCGGCTTTCAGGCGGTCGGTCCCACCATTGCCCTGAGGATGCGGATCGGGCGTCGCGATTACTACTTTTGCAATTCCCGCCTCAATCAGACGCTGGGAACAAGCCGCTTCACTCGTCGATCTTTCTCGACAGGGTTCGAGTGTGACATAGGCTGTACCGCCCGCAGCGGCCCCAACGGGAACGCGCGAAAGCGCAAGCTGTTCTGCATGCGGACGCCCGCCATCTCCGGTCGCCGCCTCGCTAAGTAAACGAGCGTCGCGGTCCAGGATTACGCAGCCAACACTCGGATTCTTGCCGGTTCGGCCCTGCTGCATCTGCGCTAATTCCAGCGCCCGGGCCATATATTTGCGATGAGCGCTCATTCGAACACCACCGTGCGTTTTCCATTGAGAAAAACGCGCCCTTCAGCATGTGCCGTCACCGCGCGCGCCAGCACGCGGGCTTCAATGTCCTTACCAAGTTCTGCCATCCGTTCGGGGGACATACGATGGTCAACGGGCGCGACGTCCTGAGCAATGATCGGGCCCTCGTCCAAGTCTGCGGTAACATAATGAGCGGTCGCGCCCATCAGTTTTACACCGCGCTCATGCGCCTGATGGTAGGGGCGGGCACCTTTGAAACTGGGCAGGGCAGAATGGTGGATGTTGATGCAGCTGCCCTCCAACTCGCGACTGAGTTCGTTCGAGAGGATCTGCATGTAGCGCGCCAATACGACCATATCAGCCCCGGAGACCTCAATCAGATCCCGTAGCTTCTGTTCTGCGTCGGCCTTGGTGTCTTTCGTCACTGGGACATGATGAAAGGGCAAATCGTGCCGGTCGGCATGCCATTTGGCGTCAGTATGGTTCGAAACCACGGCGACAATGTTTGCGCCCAGCCGCCCTCGGCGATGACGGTAGAGAAGGTCATTCAGGCAATGGTCTCCTTTCGAGACCATGATGAGCGCATTCGGACGATCGCTTTCCGGCCTTAGAGACCACTCCATCTCCCGGCGCTCAGCCAGTTTCGAAAACCCGTCTCTGAAGGCCGTTTCGTTGAAGCCTTGCTCGGCTTCAAACTTGGCCCAGATAAAAAACTTACAGGTCAGCGGATCGCCAAAATCATGGCTTTCCGTGACGCTCACGCGATGGCTGGCGAGCTGGCCCATGACATCGGCCAGAATGCCAATTCCGTCAGGCGAGGCGGCGCGCAGGATGAACCGCGTCTTGCTCATGGCAGATCCGGCAGCTCCTTGGCGCGGTCCGTGTCGAGATACTCGGCTGAAGTCGGTGTCAGCGCAGCGTCCAGATCTATCACCAGCGGGTTGCCCGTCGGGATTTCCAATCCGGTAATGGTGTCGTCAGCGACCCGGAACAAGTGCTTTACCAGAGCGCGCAGGGAGTTTCCGTGCGCCGAGATGATCGTGTCCTGCCCGTTTTCCAGGATCGGACGGATGGCGCTGTCCCAGTACGGAAGCACGCGTTCCAGTGTCAGCTTCAGGCTTTCAGCGTCCGGCACAGGCACGCCGCGATAGCGCGGGTCATCCGCCAAATTGTATGGACTATCTGCTGCGAGCGGTGGTGGCGGGATATCGTAAGAGCGGCGCCAGATGTGAACCTGGTCCTTGCCGTGCTGTTCGGCGGTTTCGGCTTTGTCGAGCCCGGTTAGGCCGCCATAGTGACGCTCATTCAGGCGCCAGTGCTTTTCGACCGGGATCCAGGCGCGATCCATTGCCGCGAGACTTAGCCAGAGCGTGCGAATGGCGCGGGTCTGGTAACTGGTGAAGGCAAATGTCGGCTCAAGCCCTTTTTCCTTGAGCAACACCCCGCCCTTGCTCGCTTCTGCCTCGCCTTTTTCGGTGAGATCGGCATCCCACCAACCGGTAAAACGATTTTCCAGGTTCCATTGGCTCTGGCCGTGACGCGTGAGAATGAGCTTGGGCATTGAGTTCAATCCATTAAATATGAGTCTAAACGCGATTGAAGCAGTGTTCAGGGTCGCGTTTCGTTGGCGGCGTTGCTATCAGAGCAGAGACGGGATTACTACCCGCCGCCGCCGAAATTGCCTCAGGAGCAACGCGTTGAGAGACATCATCTTCTATCCGCTGGTCGCTCTTGTCGTTTTGGTCATGGTGATCGCGGGAATGTATCAAGGCTGGACTCAGCCGAAATGCGGTCCATTTGGCGGCGCTGAAGGCCCGGCAGACTATAGCCTGATTATTCTCAATGGCGGCGACTTGTGCCGGATGGAAGGGGCAGAGGGCTATGAACTTGACCTCGAAAATGAGGTCCTGACCATACGAGCAGAGGAACAGGCGCTCATGTCTGGCGTGCACGAGAATGCGCATTTTCGTCTCGGCCCAGACCTAAAGACTGCTTATTTCGGGCAGAAGCTGAGGATCTCGCTCACCGTGAAGCCGACCGATAGCGGAGGCGCGCAGGCGTTTGAGTTCAATTACTCTTCCGGTTTTGTCGGGGATACCGGATGGACGCGTTTCGACTTGAAGCCCGATTGGGACACTTATACTGCCGAGGTGAACATTCCGCAGAAGGTGCTCGAGGCACCCGGAGGGTTTGACTATATATCGGTACGCCCCGTGGTGCCGGACAAGACCCGCAGCATCGAATTGAGAGAAATTCGGTTCCGAAAGCTCGGCCCTTGGTGATCTAGCCCAGCCAGGCCGTCTCAACCACGTCGACTACGTCTTCCATGATGCTTGTGATCTGGAAGTCTTTTGGCGTGTAGACGCGCCGAACGCCCATCTGACGAAGCGCTTGCTCATCCTCGAACGGAATGATGCCACCAACGACCAGCGGCGTCTTCTCCAGGCCGGCTTTCTGCATCTCGGCCAGTGTTTCTCGCACCAGGTCCAGATGACTGCCAGAGAGAATAGAGAGGCCGATCACATGCGCTTCCGCTGCTTTTGCCTGCGCCACGATTTCTGACGGCGTGAACCGGATCCCTTCATAGACCACTTGCATGCCGCAGGCTCGGGCGCGCGCAGCAATCTGTTCGGCACCGTTTGAGTGCCCGTCCAGACCTGGTTTGCCCAGCACATAGGTGAGATCACGACCCAGACGTTCCGAGAGCGCTTCGACTTTGGCCTTGGTCGCTTCAATCGCTTCGTCGCCGCCGGTTTCGATGACCACAGCGACCCCTGTTGGGCCGCGATACTCACCAAACACTTCGCGCAGCGTACCGCCCCATTCGCCAGACGTCGCGCCGGCCTTCGCCGCCTCGATGCTCGGTTCCATAATGTTCGCGCCAGATGAAGCAGCGTCCTTAAGGGCGGTGAGCGCCGCCTCAACTCGCCCCGCATCCCGGTCCGCACGCCATTTGCGCAAAGCTTCTACTTGCTGGCGCTCGACCATAGGGTCGACGGTTTCGATCGCATCATTGCCTGCGCCGAGCGGACTGTCCTCGGTCTGGGTAAAGGCGTTTACGCCGATAACTTTCAGGTCGCCGCTCTCGATACCGCGTACGCGGTCAATATGCGCACCGACCAGGCTTTCTTTCATATAGCCAACGGCATCCACTGCGCCGCCCATATCGTCGATTCGTGCAAGTTCGGCACGGGCTTGAGCGCTGAGATCATTGGTTTTCTTTTCGATGACGTGGCTGCCATCGAACAAGTCCTCATATTCGAGCAGATCTGTTTCGAAGGCGAGGATTTGCTGCATGCGAAGGGACCATTGCTGATCCCAGGGTCGCGGCAGGCCAAGCGCTTCATTCCAGGCGGGCAATTGCAGGGCGCGGCAGCGCGCTCGCTTGGACAATGTCACGGCCAGAGCCTCGATGAGAATGCGATAAACATTGTTTTCGGGTTGCGGCTCGGTCAGCCCCAGCGAATTGACTTGGACGCCATAGCGGAAGCGTAGGGCTTTCGGGTCCGTTACGCCGTAGCGATCCCGGCCAATCTCTTCCCATAGGTCGACAAATGAGCGCATTTTGCACAGCTCAGTGACGAACCGCACGCCCGCATTGACGAAGAACGAGATGCGGCCAAACACGATGGAGAAGTCTTCTTCCGGGACCTGGCCGCCTTGTTTCACGGCATCGAGGACGGCGCAGGCGGTCGCCAGCGCATAGGCCAGCTCTTGTTCCGGCGTCGCGCCTGCTTCCTGCAAATGATAGGAGCAGACATTCATGGGATTCCACTTGGGAACTTCCGTGTAACACCAGCTGATCATGTCGCTGATCAGGCGCATGCTGGGCTGCGGCGGGAAAACATAGGTGCCGCGAGAGAGATACTCCTTGATGATATCATTCTGTGTGGTGCCACGCAGGTTCGAGCGATCGTCTCCCCGCTCATCTGCCAGAGCCACGTAGAGCGAAAGCAGCCACGCGGCCGGCGCATTGATGGTCATCGAGGTGTTCATCTCTTCCAGCGGCAACTGGTCGAACAGGACCCGCATGTCGCCGAGGTGCCCCACTGGAACGCCAACTTTCCCGACTTCTCCGCGGGCCAGGATATGGTCGGCGTCATATGCGGTTTGCGTCGGCAGATCGAATGCGATGGACAGCCCGGTCTGCCCTTTTGACAAGTTGCGCCTGTATAGCTCGTTGGACTTCAGCGCGGTGGAGTGACCTGCATAGGTCCGGAAGATCCACGGACGGTCCGGCTCATGTTGGTATTCGGTATCTGCCAAGACGTCCTCCACAGTCATATTGCAGCGCAACATGATCCAAGACGCGCCCGCTCGCAAGGGTCTCCAGCGGGAAGGGAGGGGCATGCGATTATGCATGATAGTATTGGAAAGTTATGCGGTGTTGAGAGCTGCGCTTCGTGATACTTCAGCCGACCACCTGGAGTTCACGAACATGGTAGAAATCATCGGACTGGTAGCGGCAATTCTCACCACGCTATCCTTCTTGCCGCAAACGCTGATGGTGATGCGCTCTGGCCAGACGAGCGGTATATCTCTGACAATGTATGCGATGTTCACCACAGGCGTCGCGGGATGGCTCGTCTATGGCATTCTGCAGGCGAGTCTGCCGATCATACTGGCCAATGCAGTCACATTGATGTTCGCGGCGATTATTCTGCTCTTGAAAGTGCGCTCGGTGGTCAAATCCAGACCGCGTGGATTGCCAGCGATCGTATAAGCGCGGTAACTGTGGGCGCGTTCCTTAATCGAGCCTTCTTATGCCCACGTCTTTTCTTGTTCCGATTCTGCTCCGCCTGGCCGGGCCCATTTCATTCCTGGTTGCAGCGATTACGGCTGGCGTGATGAACCGCAGCGTTTTGTTGATCCCGCTGCTCACGCTTGTCGCAACTTTGACGACCATTCTTATCCGGAAAGTGAGCCCGTCGCCGGTGACGGATTTGCAATCGGTGCTGTCACCGGACGCCCAGCCCACTCCACCAAATATCTTCCGCGGTGCAGGCCGCCGGTTTGCCATCGGGCTCGTCGGCTATGGTCTTGCGTTCGGCTTGGCAGCTTTGGTCGCCGCCGTATTCAAGACGACAGAATTTGAGCCTCAGCTGATGATCTCAGATTCGGTCTATCTAATCGTTCCGACTATTCTGGCGGTTATTTGTGCCTGGGTTTCTGCCCGTATCGGGATGAGCCAGATGGCGGGAATGATGGGCCAGATGCAGGAAATGATGGCGCAAATGCAAGCGGCCCAGAGCGGTCAAAACGCTGAGGATGCAGCTTTCACAGTCGACGGTGAGGTGATCGATCCCGAGCCCGACCCAAAAGACCTATAGCCAGTCCAACCTGGAAAGATCGGCGCCTATATACTGGTAATAGGCCGCCTGGACTTTGCGCGTAACCGGTCCTGGGCTCCCCGAGCCGACGGGCGCCCCGTCGACACTCAGCACAGGCGCGATGACCACGCCTGTAGAGCTGGTGAAGGCCTCAACCGCGCTGCCGAGCTCCTGCAATGAAAACGCACGTTCCTCGATCTGGTGGCCGTCGGAGTCGAGCAGATCGACCAGCCGGCCGCGCGTAATGCCTGGCAATAGAGCGGACGATAAATCCCGGGTGACGAGCGTGCCGTCCGCGGTCACGATCCAGAGGTTCGCGGATGCGGCTTCTGTCACGATTCCCTCTTCGTGCAGGATCGCTGTATCAGCGCCTGCACGACGCGCGGCACGATAGGCCAGCGTTTGCGTCAACAATTGCGTTGTCTTGAGGTCGCGCCGTTGCCAACGCGTATCCTCATACGTGATCGCGGTTAGACCTTTTTGCGCAACCTCGCTAATGAGCGTTTTGTGGGTGGTAAACATATAGACCGTCGGTTCGAATCCTTCCGGGCCATAATAATCCCTAGGTCCCGGGTCGCCGGCGGTGACCTGCACATAGACCAGACCTTCGCGCAGCACATTTCGATCGATCATCTCCTTGTGAAGCTGTCCAAAATCGAGCGCTGGCTGAGAAATCTCTATCCCCGCCAATGTCCGCTCCAGCCTCAACATATGATGGTCAAAGTCGATCAGCTTGCCATTGAAGACGGCGGTGACCTCATAGGCCGCGTGAGCGAACAAGAAGCCGCGATCGTTCACTGAAACGCGCGCATCCTGCGCTGGAACAAAGTCACCGTGCAGGAAAACCCAGGGGCCGATACGGGGTTTTGACTGGGCGCCGGGCGTCCCTAACTGCGCATGTTGCATCGCACAAAAATTCCTTGCCACACTCCAAGTCGTGGTCCAGTCTGACGCGAAATGTAAGGCCTGTGAAGACGCTTATACCGCCGTGCGCAGTGCCGACGGAGGATAGAATGGCTGGTTCTGCAAAGACCAAATCCCGCGAACAAAAAGATCTCTACGCGATCGGAGAAATCCCGCCGGAATTCCACGTTCCAAAGCTTATGCATGCCTGGGCAATCCGCCGCGAGCGGCACGGACGACCGGCAACCGCAATGCAGATAGAGCAGGTCCCGGTTCCTGAAATCGATAGCGACGAAGTGCTTGTCTTCGTGATGGCGGCGGGCGTGAATTATAATGGTATCTGGGCCGGGCTCGGCGAGCCTATTTCGCCCTTTGATGTGCACAAAGCCGAGTATCATATCGCTGGATCGGATGCGGCTGGAATTGTCTGGGCTGTGGGACGCAAAGTGACTCGCGTGAAGCCGGGTGATGAAGTGGTGATCCATTGTAACCAGGACGACGGGGACGACGAGGAATGCAATGGCGGCGACCCGATGTTCTCGCCGAGCCAGCGCATCTGGGGTTATGAAACGCCTGATGGCTCATTTGCACAGTTCTGCCGGGTTCAGGCGCGCCAATGTATGCCCCGTCCGAAACACCTGACCTGGGAAGAAAGCGCTTGCTACACGCTGACCCTGGCAACGGCCTATCGCATGCTGTTCGGACATCGACCGCACATTGTGAAGCCCGGAAACAATGTCCTCGTCTGGGGCGCATCAGGCGGCCTGGGAAGTTTTGGTGTTCAACTCTGCGCTGTGACGGGCGCGCACGCAATTGGCGTGGTCGGGTCAGATGACAAGAAGGATTTCGTCTATTCGATGGGGGCGAAGGGGGTCATCAATCGCAAGGATTTCAATTGCTGGGGCCAGCTCCCTACGGTCAACGGACCTGAGTTCAACGACTATATGCGCGAATGCCGTAAGTTCGGTAAAGCGATATGGGAGGTCACAGGCCGAAAGGATGTCGACATTGTTTTCGAACACCCGGGTGAATCGACGTTCCCAGTCTCGGTCTTTGTCGTCAAACGCGGCGGCATGGTGGTAATTTGTGCAGGCACGACAGGCTTCAATCTAACCATGGATGCGCGATTCCTGTGGATGCGGCAGAAGCGTGTGCAGGGATCGCACTTCGCGAACTTGAAACAGGCCTCTGCGGCGAACCAGCTGGTGATCGACCGGCGCATCGATCCGTGCATGTCTGAAGTATTTGCCTGGGCGGATATTCCGCAAGCACATGAGAAGATGCTCGATAACAAGCATGCACCGGGCAACATGGCGGTTCTGGTCAACAGCCCGAAGCCTGGATTGCGGACGGTTGAGGACGTTCTCGAGGTTGGGCCGCTCGCCGGGTAACCTTTATAGTACCGCAATGGGCTCAAGGTTTGGGGTCTGATAGCATCGGGCGATATGCTTGATGCGCTCAGAAATAATCTCGCGCCAGTCGCTGCTAGGGGGCGACCCGTGACGGACCAGAAATCCTTGATCGCAGGGTTCAGGCAGGCCGGCGCCTTTGGATCGTACAAACCGACCGTCAAATACGCTGTCAGAGTTAGCCTTCGGACCAATCCCGGGGTCGCGGCCGATCAGAAACCCGTTCGCTGTTTTCTGAATCCAGGCGCCTCCGAGCGTTTGTCGCGTCCCGGGCGCGTCGAGCCGGCTAAACAGCTCGCGCATCGCGCTGCCGCGTGGCTCCGACGCGGTTCCGCTGGCGCACCTACAAAGCAAGGATAGCGCGCGCAGCGATGCAGCCGGGTCATCTAAATCGATCAGACCATCGTTATGCACCCGAACCCGCTCCAACGCGCGTCCGAGCACGATATCATCCAGATGACGCTGGTCCTGAAGCGCGCGGACAAAACGGGTGCTTTGCGATTTTAGTCGCGGGTGTCGATCCAGAAATTTCCGGATTTTGACGCGTTCAAATGCGGTGGAGTGATTTGACGGATCGTCGGCCCAGGACCAGTTCCGCTGCTGTAAATGCGCCTGCAACGCCTCGCGGGACACCCTAATCAGGGGACGAACCAGGGAAACACCGCGCCCCACAGGCCAAACCGGAGCCGGTGAAGCTAAAGTTGGCCCCGCAATGCTCGCGTCCCGGACGCCGCGCCGTCGCCGGATGAGCGCGGTTTCGACAACGTCATCCAGTGTGTGACCAAGTAAGAGACACGTCGCTCCGCGGTCGTGCATTGCCGCGCACATGAGGCGGTATCGCGCTTTGCGGGCTGCGCTCTGGGTCGCTTTCGGGTCGTCCCAGACGAGCGTTTGATGCTTATGACCGAGTTCTGACGCCAGCCGGGCAACGGCGTCTGCTTCGGATTTGGCTTCAGGGCGTAATTGATGATCAACCGTGAACACGATGAGCGCCCGCTGATGATCCGTCGCCCATGCATCTGTCAAAGACAGCAAGGCCAGCGAATCGCTGCCGCCGGAGACCGCGATCGCTAGGGGATGATCGGTGTTTGGGGAGAGTCGCGCGATCAGCGCATCAAAGTCAGCGCCGAGCTTCACGAGGGTTAGCTATTCTCGCACCCTGAGCGAACCCGTTCACCGGCTGCCAGGTTGCGGGTGACGCCAGAGGCGTTCGGATAGCGCTGTGGCAGCAGGTTGAGCGCACTGCAGGCTTGATCCGTATCGCCCACAAGCCGCATCGACCGCGCGAGTTTGGCCAACGCCTCGGGTGCGCGCGGATCGTCGGGATAGGACCGGATCATGTCTGTATAGGCTGCGCCGGATTCGGCATAAGCTTCTTGCTGGTAAAGGACTTCCGCCAGCCAATATTGCGCTTCGCCGGCTTGCGGATCATCGCCAAACCTCGCCAGAAACGCCCGGAAGGCTTCTTCAGCCCCGGCATAATCAAACTGGAGGAGGCGAGATTTCGCTTCGCCAAATAGCGGACCAGCCTCGCCGGGGAGCGCGCTAGCAGACAGGGTTCCAAGCGATCCTTGCGGGAGGGCTAGTCCATCTGGTCCGGTTTGGACAATTTCACCAGATGGGGAGTCTTGAGCTGGAGCGGTATCTGTTCGGCGTACAATGCGGGTCGGGCCCGCGGCGCTCGACGCGCCTGCAACCGCGTCACCAGACCCGGTTTCGTCAAACGTATCTGCTTCGTCTTGCAGAACGGAAGGGCCGGGGGTTGCAGACAGAAAGGCAGGCTCAGGTTGAAGTGCAGCAATCTTGCGGTTGAGGTCGGAAATGGTCTTTTCCTGCGAATCAAGACGGCCCTCTAACCGGGTGATCAAGCGGTCGAGTTCTGCGTCGTCGGTCTGCATGCGATTGATTTCATCGCGCGACTGCGACAGCAGAAATTCCAGAGTCTCGACTTTGCCCGTCAATTGCGCCTTGTCGGATTCGATTCCGGTCATGCGAGCTCTCAGCTCGGCATTGCTGACGCGCAATTCCTCAACTGTCAGCGCCAATTGTCCGCTCGTCGTTCCCTGAACGACCTCCGCACGGCGCTGGGCATCTGCCAATGGCGTCGTTCCGAGGACTAACAGCGCTGTCAGCGCAAGGCAGGAAGATCGAAGCATAGGGGACGCACTCCAAGGACAAGAAAACCGGTTGTGAAATTCCGGATACGAAAAGGCCGGGGCCAAAATGTGACGCCCGGCCTAATCAAATGTAAATATTGCAGTTGGCTTAGCCAACAACTCCCGAAATCAGCTGTGTGAAGCCGTTCCGGTTCTGCGCCCAGGCAGACTCGTTGGAGCCAAGCGCCAGCGGACGCTCTTTTCCGTAAGATACGGTTTGGACACGTGCCGGGTCGACGCCGAGGTCAACCAGGTAGTTTTTCACAACAGACGCGCGGCGTTCGCCGAGGGCCAGGTTGTATTCGCGTGTGCCACGCTCATCGCAGTTACCAGCGACGAGAATGTTCACGTCTGGGTAAGATGCCAACCAAGCGGCCTGACGCTGCAGGATGCTTTGTGCGTCAGCAGAGAGGCGGTACTGATCCAGGTCAAAATAGACGCGATCGCCAACGTTTACCTGGAAATCTTCCAGTGAACCTTCGGCTGGGCCGGTAGGAACGACGGGCAGAGTCTCTTCTACCACGACGACTTCGGGCTCTGGTTCTTCTTCTACGACGACAGGCTCTTCAACCACAACCGGTTCTGGTTCTGGTGTGGAAGAACATGCCGCAACGCCGATAAATACGGCGATCGACGCGGTCGTCATCATAAGCTTACGCATGTGGGTCTCTCCTTGCTTGCGCTGCAATGGGTGCATTAGGTGCAGTTTTTGTCAACTTCGTGGGGCCCCTATACCTGAATTTCCTAGGATTTGGGAAGATTAACGTCTTGTCAGACTGCGATTTTCTTCTCCTAGTCGAGAAGCGGAGACCAGGCGGGGTCGGATGCATCGGTCGGCGTCGGCAGTCTGCGCAGATTGCGACCCGTCAAATCAACCGACCAGAGCTCTGGCGAGGCACCCGGCGCGCGTTCGCGGAAAAACGTGATTACGCGGCCATTCGGAGACCAGTCAGGGCCTTCATCCAGGTATGATTCGGTGAGCAGGCGCTCGCCTTGTCCGTCAATCCCGATGACACCGATATGAAAGCGACCCCGAGATTGTTTGGTGAACGCGATCAGGTCACCGCGCGGGCTCCAGACCGGGGTTGAATAACGGCCTGATCCAAACGTGATGCGACAGGCGATATCGCGTCCACCTGACGGGCAAACACGGGTCGTGCCATTGGTGTTCATGACATAGAGCTGCGGACTGCCGCCGCGGTCTGAATTGAACACGATCTGGCGTCCATCAGGCGACATGGAGGGCGAGGTATCAATCGCCGGATGGTCCGTCAGACGGCGGCTCTGGCGTGTCTGTAGATCCATCAGATAGATGTCTGAATTGCCGTTTGTCGCCTGCGTCAGCAGGACAGAATTACCGTCCCGCGAGAAACGCGGGGCGAATGTCATGCTACGGAAATTGCCCAGAACTTCCTGACGAGCCCGGCGCAAATCATACAGATAGACGCGGGGGGTGCCGCCTTCATAGGACATGTAAGTGATTTGCTGCGCCTCTGGCGAGAAGCGCGGGGTCAGAACCGTAAACGCGCCGCTGGTCAAATATCTCACATTGGCGCCATCAGCGTCCATGATTGCGAGGCGTTTGATCCGCGCATTCTTGGGGCCGGTTTCGGCAATGTAGACGATGCGCGTATCGAAATAACCTTCTTCGCCAGTCAGTCGGCTATAAATCGCGTCAGCAATCTTGTGCGCGATGCGGCGAACGTCTTCCGGCGTGGTGGTGAAGCGTCGTCCAGAAACCTGGCGGCCGGCTGAATCCTCGAACCGCATTAGCTCTTCGCCATAGACATCCCACATCCGGACAGATCCGCGGATCAGTTCATTGCCATCGCGGGTGATCTGCTCAACCGTGCCGACAACCAGGGCGTCCGTCTGAATGATCTTCCAGTCGGCAAATCGCGGCGCAACTTCGATATTGAGGTCCGTCTGAATGTAGGCATCCTCGGGCGTGATCGTGAACAGTCCGGTAGACTCCAGGTCGGAGCGAACAACATCGCTGATCGTTTGCGCGATCTCCGGATCCACACCGATCGATTCAAAATTCGGAATTGCGACGGGTACGGGCTTCAGGTCCGCCCGATCAACAACGACCTGCAATTGCGCTGAAGCGAGAGACACAGTCCCCAGAATGCCAACGATGGCAGCGCATACTAGTTTTCTCAACATCGACAAACTCCTGGTCGCAAAATCACTTATCGGTAAATCCAAGCCCCAGATAAAAATCAATTTCCCTCCACTCCTCATAGTCTTCGCTTGGGAGCCGGTAGGGTTCACACTTCTGGGCGGCGCGAAGCGCTCGGTCAACTGCAGTTCCCATATGCGAACTGCCAATCGGGCGACGCTTCGGGTCAATCAAGGTCAGCTCGTCAATTGTACCGTTTTTGTTGAGCTTCATGTTCATTTGGACATTGAAACGCTCGGGATTTGGAAGGTCGTCAACGCCGCTCCAGCACTCGTTTCGAATTCGCGCGACAACCAGAGCTTCCAGGCGGGCTGTATTTGCGTTGCGCTCACCCGCTCCACGCCGGTTGCGTGTTTCGGCCGGTTTTGGCGCGTTTTCTAAAGCAGTTTGAGGCTCCTGCTTTGGAGTTTCTGGTTCCGGGCGTGCCTCTCGCGTGGCGCGTTCGCTCTTGAACGTGGATTCGCTTTGATTCAGAAAATCCAACAAATCGTCTTGTGGTCGTCTTGGCGTTGGATCTGGCTGTTCTTGCGGCTCTGGCTCGGTTTCGGGTTCGTCTTGCTGCTCTGGCTCAAAGCTCGGCAGGACATCTTCCGGGCTTTCTTCCGGCGGCGCGGCGTCGAGAGCCGAAACGTCTTGTTCGGCCTCTGGTAGCTCTTCCTCTACCGGATCTTCAACGACGTCCTCTGGCTCCTCCGGCTCCGGCGCGACTTCCTCGTTTTCCTCGGGCTCAGTCTCGAATAATGGCGCGATATTGGTGATTTCCCCAATCTCGGCAAAGCTGACATCGACGGCCTGAATGTCCGTGGCATAGGTGCGGCTTGACGAGCTCCAGTATGGGAACGTGAGATAGGACGCGCTGAGCACGGCTGCGTGTGCAATTATGGAAGCAGGCAGGCCGCGCAGCATGACTTACTGGCCTCTCTCAATCCGCGCCTTCGGGTCTGTGACCAAAGCGAAGTTGGTGAACCCGGCATTTTGCATCTCGGTCATAACAGCCAGCACTTCGCCATAGGCAGCGTCCGTGTCGCCCTGCAGGAAGATGCGTTCCTCATAGCCTTCTCCGGCGATCGCCAGAAGTTTGGCGGTCAGCTCGTTTCGTTCGATTTCAGTCTCGGAGATGTAGATCTTGGCGTCCTGCGTGACCGTTACCAGAAGAGGCGTCGACTTCGGAACGCTGAGATTGCTTGTCGCAGACTTGGGTAGATTGACCTCCACGCCGCGCTGAAGTGCTGTCGCGGTGATCATGAATATGATCAGCAGAACCAGCATGACATCGACAAAGGGGGTCACGTTGATTTCTGCATTGAAAGAACGCCGACCGCGTCTTCCGCCAGAAGAGTTGAGCTGCATGCCCATTAGACTGGTCCATCGCTGACGCGGCGCGAAAGGCGAACCAGAAGATCCTGACTGAACGCGTCGAGCGTATCGGCGTAGCGGTTCAGATCACCAGAGAACTTGTTGTAGAAAATCACCGCGGGGATCGCTGCGATCAGGCCTAGACCGGTCGCAAATAGGGCTTCCGCGATCGGGCCGCCCACAACAGCGAGGCTGGTATCTTCCTGGGCGCTGATGTTCAGGAACGCGTTCATGATACCCCAGACTGTCCCGAACAGGCCGATGAATGGCGATGCCGAGCCGATTGTCGCGAGCGCTCCAATTCCATTGGAGATCTTGCCGACTTCGCGGTCCACAGTGGCCCGCAAGGATCGTTCTGCTCGCGCGACCAGGGCGCCGTGCTCATTCGGGGAGATCGATTTGGCGTCTCGCCATTCGCGAGAGATTGCAGCAAACAGGCGCGCGCCCGCATTGTCCGGGTTCTGGCCGGGTCGCATTTCGTAGTCATCGGCGCGGCCGTTCCAGAAGGCTTCTTCAAACTCGTCAGCCTTTTTCCGGGCCCCACCAATTGCGAAGAACTTCTCTGCAACTACGGCCCAGGACCAGATACTTGCAATCACCAGCGCAATCAGCACCAACTTCACGACGGGGTCCGCCGACATCAAAAGCTCAACCATGGAGAAGGCTTTTTCAGTCGTGACCTCTGCCAGCGCTTGAGATTCCATACGCTTATCCATCCTTGTCATCGGCGACCTTGGCCGCCCTGTGAAATTCTCGTGTTTCTATCCTTGGAGAATCGGGCGGAAACGTGACCGCTTGCCTTCTTCTCTGCAATGTTCATGGGATTGGTGTGATAGGGTTAAAGAATCCTCGATTCTCGTAAATCTCATTTGTCAGAATGGGTGTTTTTTGCTCCATAGGCAGCGCAGCAGGGAAGGAAGACGCGATGACGGGCTATACGATGTATGGCAGCGAGATGAGCTATTTCAGCGGGAAGGCGCGCGCCTATCTCAGATGGAAGGGGATCGAATTCACCGAAATCGCCCCGTCGCCAGCAATCATGAAGGCGGAAATCCTGCCCACAATCGGCTGGCCGGTCATTCCCGTTCTCAAAACACCAGACGGTGAGCTTATCCAGGATACAGCCGACATTATTGCCCATTTCGAAG
Source organism: Hyphomonadaceae bacterium (assembly GCA_043513745.1). Taxonomy (GTDB): domain Bacteria; phylum Pseudomonadota; class Alphaproteobacteria; order Caulobacterales; family Hyphomonadaceae; genus Henriciella. Next base: position 1,206,880 of record CP121341.1, on the reverse strand, counting down.
GTCCTGTCGGGGCGCAAACGGCGATCCCCGAAGGGGCGTTACAAAAATTTGTAACTTATCTCCTGCAGCTATTCGCTGATGAATGGATGACGCTGCCTGCCATGCATTACCGGTGGAATCACAACGAAGATTGGATCTATGGCGAGTTCGGGAAGAATGCTGCGCCGGATGGGACGCCTGAACAGCAATACGAGGCAGGCAAGGCCGTAGGCTCTCGCTTCAAAGGGTTCGTGCCGATGCTGGGCATTACACCCGAAACAGCGCCGGGCATTGAAAAAGCCTATGAGCAGTTTCTCGCGGACATGTCGGCGCACCTGGAAAAGCTGCCTTATTTGCTGGGCACACGGGCGAGTTATGCCGATTTCGCCCTGATCGGACCGCTTTATGCGCACCAGTATCGTGACAAGTTCACAGGTGAGCATATGAAGCGCACCGCGCCGAAAGTTGCTGACTATGTTGAACGGGTCATTGCTGGGGAAGGCCGCGAAGGGGACCTGGTGCCACTGGATGATATTCCAGTTACGCTGCTTCCAATCCTGAAAGTGGCGCTATCCGAGCACCTGCCTGTTCTGTTGAACACGAACGAACAGTTCAAAGCCTGGGCAGAGACCGCAGAACCGCATTCGGAAGTTCCACGTGGTGTCGGCATGTCCGACTTCTCAACCGGCGGATGCAGCGGTGTGATCGCGTCGCGAACCTTCTCGCTTTTACGCTTACAAGACGCGCTGGACACGTATCAAATAATGATGCCATCAGACAAAAGACGGGCGGACGCGTTTCTTTCTGCAGTTGGCGGAGACGCCCTGAAAACGATGCGAATTGAACCGCGTCTGACGCGCCGAAATTACAAGCTGTCGCTGGTTTGACGGTCTACTGATCTGAAGTGTGTTTGCGGTCAAACGCGACGCGGCGCGACACAAAGAAAACGAAGATCGGCACTGTGACGACGGCGATGCCGAACGCGATCCAGTAATTCGTTTGCAGAAAGTCTGTCGAGATCACGAAGATCAGCCAGTTCAATACGGCGCCCGCGGTGGCGGTTGCTGCAAATCCCGGCAAAGCCCGGCGGTGCGGCTCTGTTGAGCGGAACGTGAAATAGTAATGCCCGAAATAAGAGACATTGAAAGCGATCAGGAAGCCAATCACGGTCGCGAATGAGGGGCGCATGCTGACGGATTCGACCAGCGCCCACAGGACAACGGCATGCGTGACGGTTGCGGCCACGCCGACAATGCCGAACCGAAACAGACGAATGAACGTGGCGTAGAGTTTACTCATCCGCGTCAGAATCGAACCCGCGTTTCTCTTCGATGATGAAAAGCGGGCGCTGCTTGGTCTCGGCGAATATGCGGGCAATATATTCCCCCAGGACGCCGATACTCAGGAGTTGTAGGCCGCCCAGGAAGAAAATCGCGACCACGAGCGTCGCATAACCGGGCACGTCGCGCCCAAAGATCAAGGTGGTGGCGATCACCCAGACTGCATAGGCGACAGCCAGCGCCGCGATGCAGATCCCAATGACCGACCACATGCGAAGCGGTGCAGCGCTGAACGACATGACCCCGTTCCAGGCATAGCCAAATAGCTGCGAGATCGACCATTTGCTCTTACCCGACCGTCTGGCTTCGACATCGTACAGAACGGCTTGCTGCGAAAACCCAACCCAAGCGTAGAGCCCCTTCATGAAGCGCTTTTGTTCCGGAAGGTCGTTGAGCGCATCGACGACGCGCCGCGACATCAGGCGAAAATCACCCGCATCAGCTGGGATTCGAACGTCGGACGCGCCCGAGAACATACTATAAAAGGCCGAAGAGAGCGCGCTGCGCAATCGTCCTTCCGTTTTGCGAGATTTCCGCAGACCGTAAACGACATCGATGCCGCGGTCCTGGATCTCAAGCATTTCCGTGAGCGTTTCGGGCGGATGCTGAAGGTCGCCGTCCATCAGAAGGATTTGCTGACCGCTCACGGCTTGCAGGCCGGCGGAGACTGCCGCTTCTTTCCCGAAATTCCGCGACAGTTTCAAAATCCGGATTCGCGGTTCCGTCTGGCGCGCTTCGATCAGAACGTTCAGCGTGTCATCGTCGCTGCCATCGTCGACGCAAATCACTTCCCAACTTTTTGCGACCGAATTGAGCACTGGCAGCAGCCGCTCGAAGAGGGGCGCTGCGTTTTCAAACTCGTTATAGAATGGAATGACAACGGAGAGGTGTGCGGACGAAGTGCTCAAGCGACCCTCTGAGGCTAAATCTACGCGTCAGACGCGCTCGGCCTGATCGTGATTGTCCTTATATTATTGGTGATTGAGGGTCAATTAACGGACCGGCTTGCGGAGAGGCACTTGCCTCGCGCGTCAGTTCAGTCTTCGACCTCGTCAGCCTCGCTGAATAAGCTCACCTGATGAGCGTGCAGTACGGCTAAGCGCGGGTCGATGACCTGTTCTGCCTGGTGCAGAATGGCGTACTGTTCCGGCGGTGTTTCTGGGTAATTATCCGCAAGCTGTTCTGCGGCGGCTTTGATGTCGTTGGAGAGGCCAACGGTCTTTTGCACGACGCTCGGAATGTTGCCGATTTTCAGAACAAAGAGCAGGCCCACGATCCCGATGGCGACCTTGCGGGATGCGTGCGAACTGCGCGCTATCGCGATCAGGGTCAGGGTGAACACAGCGATCCAGAAGAAGGTGCCGAAGCTGATATACCGGCTGACGAAAGCCTGCTTTACGCCAAAGACTTCCCACCGCCCGAACGCCGTTAACAAGCCGGCCCCGAACGAGTAGGCGGCGAGCGCGAGAAACGGCGCTGTGCCCTTCAATAACGTGTCTTTTGCAACGCCGCGCAGTGTCCACAGGGACCATGAAAGAAGGCCGCAGCCGATAAAGAATGAGACCACCGAACTGTCCCGTGCGAACCGTACTACCGGCGAAGCGACGAAATTGATGGCATAGTGCAACAAGCCGACGATCGCTGTCGGGTCTGTCAGGCTTGGTGTGCTCTCGACGGCGTAGGCTGCAGATGAGTCCGTTAAAGCGAGAGAAAAGTGCCACAATAACAGCGCGGTAAAGAGCGTCCATAGCGCTAGACACGCGACCCCCTGGCGAGACTTCAGCGCTCCATAAATGACCATCAACCCGAATCCAATTGGAATGAGCGCCCACCCGGTCCCAAAAGCGTAGATCGAACACGCAGCGGCGATCGCAGCGTAGGCAGTGTTGAGCAGGGTCGGCGGTCCAGCGCTCAACCGCTCAACTGCCCACAGCGCGCCTGCAATATTGATGAAGACCGCGACCTGCCAGCCCCAAAGCCAGTTTGCCGCCTGATCGAGTGAGAACAGAAAGAACGCTGCAAACCCGAACACGTAAGGTGTCATCCGACCCGCGTCGAACACGAGGAGGCTGCGATCGAGGAAGCGCGCCAATGCGACAAAACCCAATCCGGCGACGAGTACACTGGCCAGGCTTTCCGCCCAATGGCCCATGCCGGTCACCTCGGCGAGCGCCAGCTGCACGAGATAACCGGAGGCGTGCCAATGATTGCCATGCAGCGCGAACAGGTCGGAAAAGCCGAGCGTCCCATCCTGTAGCTTCGCAAAATAGGGGACAATATCCCAATGATCATGAAACGGCGCGCGGTAGTAATAGATCAGGCTGAAAATCAGCGTCACGGCGAAAATCACCGTGACCGGGCCCCATTTGAGAAATTTATTCGTCATGGTCGCGATGGATCCCGGTCATAAAGGCGCCGACCTTTGCGTATAGAGGGGTCATAACACGTCGAGCAAGGCTGATTTGATAGCTGAGTGTGCGCCGCAAACGTTACAGTAATCAGCTCAAGCGTATTACTTTGTGCTTCTGTCTGGGGTTAAACCCATTTTGGACCGGGCCTTGCAGGGTTGGAATGTTCGGTTCGCAAGTAGATTTCTTTATGATCAGATCGCTTTTTCTCTTTGCGTGTATCGCAGCTTTTGGCTTGGTCTTCGGGTCGGCTGAGGCACAACAAATCGACAGCGAAAGTGCGGGCGCTGATCTGTTGATGGATTTGCGCAATGAACTGCGCCTACCTGATCCGCCCCAAACTTTGTTTGAAGCCCGCAGGGCGGCCCGCCGCGCCGCACAAAAAGGCGAGAATTACCTGAACTCCATAGGCTATTTCGCGCCGGATATTTCTTATGCCGTCGCACCGGGCGAGCCGCCTGTGGTCAACCTGCGCATCGAACCGGGGCCGCGGTTCACGTTTTCGAGTGTTTCAGTCGACACTGGCGCCACGCTTCTCTCCCGCGCTGGGCAGGAGGCAATTACTGCCATCAGCGTGAGTCAGCCAGGTGACATGGCGGTGCCGAAACAGATCATCGCTGAGGAAGCTGGCCTCATCGCGGCCCTGAAGGCTGTGGGTTATGCGGATGCGAAGGCACTCGAGCGATCGGTGATCGGCGACCGCGAGGCGGGAACGCTTGAGCTCACCTATCGGATTGATCCGGGGCCACGCATTCAATTGGGTGAAATTGTCTACGATTCCAGAACCCGGATTCGCCGAACCTTTCTCGATCGACTGAGCCCTTTTCGTGAGGGTGAGTTCTATACGCTTCAGGGATTCGCGACCTTCAATCGGCGGCTCAATGCGACCCGAAATTTCAGCTTCGTGTCAGTGCAGCTGTCGCCGGACAGTGTTGCAACGGGTGAAGATGGTGTCGTGATCCGCAATGTCATCGTTCAGCTCGAAGACCGTGATCGCTATACTCTGAGCGCCGGTGCAAGCTTTTCCAGTAGCGAAGGGCCGGGTTTGACCACTGGCCTCATCCGTCGCAATGCGACGCGTCGCGGCGATACGCTGTCGGCGACCATGACGCTTGCCACGCTAGAACGGACGCTGAATGTGGATTGGCGAGTTCCCAACATTACCGCGTTCGACCGCACGCTGGTGCTGTCGACTGAGATCGGCCGCGAGGAAACAGATGCATTTGATCGCGAGGCGGCGACGTTTACGGGCGCTTTCGAAGTGCGTGCGTCGGATCATCTGACCTATGCGCTAGGAGTTGGCAGCGAATTTACCCGCGAAGAAGATTCATTTGAGCAACGTGATCAACAAGTCCTGAGCACGTCTTTTGGAGTGCGGCTCGATTATGCAGATGACCCATTGGACGCGACCAAAGGATGGCGTGTCGATGCACGAGCCGAACCTGGTCTGGTCGTCGGCGACCGCCAGGCGCAATATGTATCGGTCAACGGCCAGATCAGCGCTTATCAGGCGCTGGATGCGAATAGCCGAATAGTTGCTGCGACGCGTATCCGAAGCGGCTTCGTGTTTGGCGCGTCGCTGTCTGACTTGCCGGTCAGTCGCCGTTTCTTCGCAGGCGGCGGTGGCAGTGCCCGCGGTTTTGAATACCAGTCGGTTGGGCCAGAGGGCGTGGACGGATCGCCCACAGGCGGGCGAGGATTACTCGAAGTGTCCAGCGAATTGCGGTGGCGGCGCGATGGTCCACTTGGATTCGTAGCCTTCCTGGACGGGGCGACCGTTAGTGCGGACCAGGGCGTTCAACTCGACGAAGTGAGATACTCTGCGGGCGTTGGTGTGCGATATGACACGCTGGTCGGTCCGATCCGATTTGATGTCGCAACGCCGATTAACCCGCAGGACGGGGAAGACCCTCTGCAATTCTATGTCAGTATCGGTCAGGCGTTCTGATGTTCGCGCGCCTGTCTTCGGCCCCGATCTGGGTGCGCGCGGCGATGAGCGTCGCGGTGGCGATTCTGATCTTGTTGCTGGTCCTGCGCCTGTTCGCGATGACGCCCATGGCAAGGGGCATGGTGGAGTCGCGGCTCGAGGCGATGACCATCCGGGGTCAAACGGTTGAAGTGGACGGCCTCAAAGGTGACGTACTGGGTCGGATGACGGTGGACCGGCTGACGGTTCGCGACGCGTCCGGGGTCTGGGTCGAGGCATCGGACGCGGAACTTGAATGGTCGCCGCTGTCCGCTTTGTTTGGGTACTTGAAAATCAAGCAGGTTGTCATTGATGATTTCGCTGTTTCGCGTCGCCCTGAACTGGCCCCGGCTTCTTCGCGACCGCAGACCTCAAGCAGTTTCTTCAAGCGCTACGAGATCGCCAATCTCGGAGTTGCAAACCTTGCAATCTCGGAAGGCGTCGCAGGGCCGCTGCAGTCTTACGTCCTGGAGGCGCAGCTCGATGCGAGACCACAGCGTGGGACCGTATCCCTCAAAGTCTTGCCGATCGACAATCAGGGTGACGAGGTTCTGGCCGATTTGGAATGGGGCGGCGCGGTTCCTTTGCAGGGGCGCGTTACCCTTTCAGGCGAACCGTCCGGATTGGTCGCGACCTTGTTGCAAGTGGCAGACGGCCAAAGTGTCTCTGCCGAACTGGACGCTTCCGGATCTCTGGACCGCTGGCAACTGAACGCCAATGGCGCCGTTGGTGGCATCTCTGTCCTCAAGCTAGAAGGTGAAATGCGGGACCAGGTTCGTTCGCTGAGTGGTCGGGTCGCGTTGGACACGCTCGGCGCTTTGCAGCCGCTGCAACGACGCCTGGGCAACGAGATCGTGTTCGCATCAGAGCTAGACGAACTTGGCCGACTCTCGGTTCAGGCTGAAGCGGATAACGCGATGTTCGATCTCGCCGGAACCCTGGCCGACGGCCCTCTTATTGAAGACCTTCGCTTGGACCTATCAGATCTGAACATGATTGAACTTACGGGGCAGTCCGAACTGGAGCTCAGTTCACTCAACGCGACCGGCGTTCTCGATCTCGCCGGGGGCGCGCGCCGATTTGACGGTCGCATATTCAGCCCGAGCGTTCGTTTTGGAGCCTATTCAGCCACAGAGGTCAGCAGCACCGGGCAGCACGAATATCGAGAAGCGGCCTTACTGCTCGATCAGGTCCTGACCGTGTCAGCACTGTCCGGGCTGCCAGATGCAATCTCTGAACTGGTTGCGGGACCGTTAGACATTTCCTCAACAGCGACGGTGCGTCTTGAAGAGAGATCGGCTGAAATTTCCTCGCTCACGCTTAGAGCTGACAGATTGCAGGGTGAAGCAGCGGGTGGGATTTCAATAACTGGCCCCGTCGATTTGTCAGGTAGTTTGCGACTTCTAGGCGTTGCACCCGTTCGTCAGCTTGACGGCGAGTGGACGTATCGTGGCGACTCTCCGGGGACCGCAACGTTCCGCTTAACGGGCATGGCAGCTCTCGACACGGCGCGATCGGAGTTGGCAAAAATTCTTGGCAATTTCGCACAGATTGATCTGACCGTGCAGCAAGAGCGCGGCGATGTGATCCTTGAGTCCGGGTCGATCCGAAGCGGTGATGTCCAGCTCCGCGCTGCGGGTGCGATGCGCGGTGGCGCCCTCGATTTCGACGGGCGCTTAACGGCACCGTCTCTGACGTTGGACGCGGCTCGGATTGAGTCTCTAGACGCGAGGGTGAAACTTACAGGAACTGTGGCCTCACCCATCGCAGACCTGAGCCTGGAGTCCGAACAGCTCGCTCTGTTCGGGCAAGAGCTTGAGGTTACGACACTCGAGGGCAGGCTCTCTTTGGACGACGGATGGGGGTTCGACCTCGCGTCTTCCGCCACCTTGTTGGATGCGGCTTTGAACACATCGGCTAGCGGCAAGTACCGCGATGGCGTGATCCAGCTCCGTGAAATGCGCGCAGATTGGGATGAGTTGACGGCTTTAGGAGACGGAGAGCTCGTCGTCGCGGCGCCCAATCGTTTCGCGTTCTCGGTGGATCTGCAGGGAACAGCCCCCATAGTCGGTGACGTAACCGGGTTGGCGACCTACTCCAATGAGGTGTTGGGTGCCGAGGTGGCGGTTCGCAGTTTTGCGCTCGGCCCGATGGACGTCAGCGAAGGGAAGGCTCAGCTATCAGGCGCCTGGCCGCGTTTCGAAGGCACGCTTGAATATAGCGGAGACGTGCTTTTTCTCAGCGAAGAGACGCCGGTATCGGGTCGCCAAGGGTTGAAGCTTGATTTGGAACAGCGAAACCTGCTCGTTGACGGAAGTGCGCTGATAGCCGGGCAGGAGCTCTCCGTCACCACTCCGGTAAATTTGGAGTTCGGAGCGCAACCGAAAGTATCGGGAAGTCTCCGGGCGTTCGACGGAGATATCTCGTTTACGATCCAGCCGGACGGCGCGGCGGTCTCTAGCGTTTCGGTTACGGACATCTCGATGGCGAAGGTCGGGCCATTGCTATTGCGGCCATCACTGCGCGGCGTCTTAAACGGACAGGTCGAGCTGAGCCTTCTGGACGACCAGGTCAACGGTGCCGCCCGAGGGACTGTTTCTGGCCTGGCTCGGGGCGGGCCGGATGCGCCCGCTGCCGAGCTCAATCTCGAAGCCGAAATCGACGCAAATCAGTTGGTCGGCCAGGTCCGGGCCCGAGACGCTGATCAATCACTGGATCTGCTCGCGTCACTCTCAGCGTCGCTCACCCATGAGGGCACGCTATTCTCTATTCGACCAATGACCGGCGCGCCGGTCCCCGCAAGCTTGAAAGGCGGGGGTCCGATCGCCCCCATTTGGGCGCTGGTGGCCCCGCCAGACCTACGCCTGGAGGGAGATCTGTCGGTCGACATCAATAACGGAACGGGCGAAACGTTTCGATTTGAGGGTCCGCTGGCCTTTGAAAACGGCGTATTTGAAGACGGCTTCAGCGGTTTGCATCTCAACACAATGGCCGTCGACGCTGTGCTGGTGCCGACAGGAATATCGGTTCGACAAGCCAGCGCGTCCGGCATTCGCGGCGGCCGCGCCGAAGCATCGGGCGTTTACGACTTCGATGGCGATGGATCTGTGGCATTGCAGCTCAATCGACTGAGAGCCTTCAATCGCGCCGATGTGGATGCAACGGTCTCAGGCAGCGCAAACATTGATCGACGTAATCGCCGCACGCACATCCAGGGAAACCTCACGCTCGACGAAGCCCGCGTGAATCTTTCGAGCCTGCCCGGCGCCGGATATACGACAATGGATGTTGTGTTTACCGATCAACTGAACGGTGACGAGATCGAAGCGCCGGTTCGCGAAGCGATCTCGCTCGAGCTCGGGGTTTCGGCATCCCGCCGGGTCTTTGTCATCGGTCCGTCGCTGGATACGGAATGGGGTGTGAATGCTCGAATAACCGGATCGCCCGGCCGCCCGAGTGTGATTGGCCGGGCCACGCTCGTCCGGGGTGAGGCCGACTTGCTTGGCCGGCGCTTCCGTCTCTCTGAAGGGCTCGTCCGATTCGTCGGCGACCCAACCGACACGCAAATCGCCATAAGTGCAGAGCGCGCGAGCAGTGACATATCGGCTTGGGTCGACGTGTCGGGCCGCATATTGGATCCGACCATATCGCTGCGCGCAGATCCGCCGCTGCCAGATGATGAAATCCTCGCGCGCGTCTTGTTCGGGCGGTCACCTGGAGAGCTTAGCCCTCTGCAAGCAGCGCAACTGGCCGGTGCGGCCGCGCAATTGGCGGGTGGCGAGGCGTTTAACCTGCTGAACGAGCTTGAGGCGTCAATCGGACTGGACCGGCTGGACTTCGGGTTTGACGATAGCGGTGCCGCCATACTCTCGACCGGGAAATACCTGGCGGACGATGTCTATTTGGAGCTCCAATCTGGCGGAACCGGAGCGCCGGGCGTTGCGCTTGAATGGACGCCGCTTCAAAATGTCGAGATTGATGCAGAGGTTGATCCTGAACTCGGCCCGAAAGTCTCGGTCCAGTGGAAGCGAGACTTCGATGATCGCCCCGCCGAACCGGAGACGGAATGATGCGCATGTCTGAAACGGCTGTGCTAGAAGTCAGAAAACGTTCGGTTGGCTGCGCTGATGGCTACGGGTACATTCGATTCGCGGAGGGATAAATTGTCAGACCCACAAGAAAACCCACTGATCATCGGGTTTGCCGTCGGCAGCGATGGCAAAGTCCGCGAGCTGACCTGGCGGGACGTTTCTAAGGACGCTGCAAAACACGCAGATGAGCGTCGTTGGTTTCACCTGGACCGACTGGCCGCAGGAACGCGGAGCTGGCTCGAAAACGCTGTCGGCCTGGACCCTGGCGTGGTCGGCATCCTGTTGCAGGAAGACACCCGGCCCAGAGCGGCGAGATATGGCGACGGCATTTTGCTCAACCTCCGCGGGGCTAATCTGAATCCCGGGGCGAAACCGACAGACATGATTTCGATCCGGATCTGGGCGACGGATGATCTGGTGATTACGACGCGGGCGCATCCCATTCGCGCTATTGACGATCTGGCAGACGCCTACGGAGCGGGGTCACCGCCGGCTACGCATGGCGACCTTGTAACCTTCATCGCCGACCGGCTGACATTTCGCCTGGAGCCTATCGTGGCCAGTCTGGAAGACGAAGCAGACCAGTTGGAGGAAGATTGGCTCGACCAAAATACGCCCGCACCGAAGCTAAAGCTTGCGAATTTCAGGAGAGCGGCGCTGTCACTGCGCCGTTACATCGCCCCCCAGAAAGAGGCTCTGTCGGCATTGGTGCGGGAAGCTGGTCCGTTCTTGAGTGAGAGCGCGAAACTGCGCCTGCGCGACGTTCAGGACGTGACGACGCGCCTTGCCGAAGATCTGGACCTGGCGCGTGAGCGCGCCGTGGTGATCCAGGAGCAGATTGTTGAACAGCGCGGAGAAGCAATGAATCAGCGCCTGTTTGTGCTCGCGATTATTTCGGCAATTTTTCTCCCGCTGGGCTTTTTCACCGGCCTGTTTGGCGTCAATATTGGCGGGATGCCGGGCGTTGAGAGCCCGTTTGCATTCGCGCTCTTCTGTTTCGCATTGGGGCTCGTGACCGCAGGGCTGCTCTACCTATTCCGGAAAGCCGACTGGTTATAAAGCAGAGAAAAGGGGCCAGCCCCAAAGGACTGACCCCAACCGCCTCCCATGCGGTCCCCCAGATTTCAAAGCATCGCGATTCCGAACACGGCGAGCATCGCGGCAGCGGCTGTCGCTGTTGAAATGCCAAGCACCAGCGGCATGCTTTCAGTTGTTCTGCCCTGGCGGGCATTGGTCTTTGTCAGTTCGGTCGACATCGAGAGTCTCTCCTTGTGTTTGGTCGTTTGTTTTCGGATCAATCGTTCGGTTGGCCTATGAGGCCGCGAGCGCTTTCAGCATCCACGCAGCTTCTTCGTGTTCGCCGATGCGCGATGTTAGCAAGTCGGCGGTGTAGACGTCTTTGAGCTTCTCAGCGGCTTCGACAATTCCGCGCATTTCATCAGCGACCATCAAGTGGTCTTGCGCTAGCGTTTCGAGCATCTGGCCAACTGTTGGGAACTCGGATTGGTCTGCCACCTGGCTGTCATTGATGTATCCGGTCAGCCCCATCGGTGCGGGCTCTCCAAGGGTTCGAATGCGCTCGGCGAGCTTGTCCACCGCTTGGGTGAGGCTCTTATATTGGCGCTCCGTCAGTTCATGCACGCTGAGGAACATTGGCCCGGTGACATTCCAGTGAAAGCCCTGGGTCTTGTGATACAACACATAAGTCGAGGCCAGAACCTTCTCGAGCATGCCGGCAATCGCGGTGCGATTCTCAGCTGTCACATCGGTCTCGATGTTCAAAGTCTCGTTGCGGGTCATCAGTACAGTACTGGTCATAGGTGTTTCCTTTCATTTGCCCGGCGCTCGACGCGTCAACGCGGAGCGCACAGGGATTGGGCTGAGGATGCGTCAGCCGCCGCGCGACGAACTTACGTTCTTGCGGTCGGGGCTGTGGTCAGGACCGGTGATGCATCAATGTCATCGGCCCGCATCATCTGCGCGAGATCGTTCACGGCAGAGACGATGTCTGATCGGCGTTTCTCGGGGAGTGCGTCAAACGCATCCGTGAACGCCTCTTGTAAAAGAGGCGGCGCCGTCTTGAGGGTCTTTGAACCTGTCCGCGTGAGCATAGAATGCACAATGCGGCGGTCTTTCTGGCTGCGATAACGTTCCACCAATCCGCGCGCTTCCAGACGGTCCAGAATGGTTGTCACGGTCGGTTGGCTGAGACTTACATGCCGCGACAGAACACGCGTCGTGACCTCGCCGAGCTCATCGATGGCGCGAAGCACCACCAGTTGAGGCGATGACAAGCCCGTGTCCCGTGCAAGCCGTTTCGACTGAATGTCGATCGCACGAATGATCTGCCGGATTGAAACCAGCACACGATCGCTCTGCGATGAAAAACGGATGTCGGCTGTAGCCGCCATAATTTCAATAGGCCTCTTATCTTTCGTGCTCTAAACATTATAGCTCTACACAGATTTGTCAAGGCTTCGCTGGAAATTCGACGCGGCATGTCTACAGTCACCCTTTGATGGGTCCGGAGAATCAACACGATGCATAAACTGATTGGGTACTTGCTGCTGAGCTTGCTGATCTCATGGCATGCGGTAGCGCAGGACACTGTCACAGCGACTGATCGGTTCAACGCCCTGCAGACCGAAGTCGAAGTCGCAAAGGCGGACCTGGCGGCGGCAACAGAGTCCGCGGATCTTTCGGCGGCCAGGCTCGTCCTGCAGGAAAGCCGGGTGGAATTGCAGGAATTGCGGCGGAGCTTCCGGGCATCGAAATCCCAGCTCGAAACGGACCTCGGTGTCCTGGGTCCGTCGCCGGAGACCGGAGATGAGCCTGCAGCCGTCGCGGACCTCAGGCGGACTTATGCTGACCGCATTGCCGAGTATGACCGACTTTCAGTGCTTGCGAGCGCTCTGCAGCAGCAAATCGAAACGCTTCTGGAGACGTCTGCCCAGCAGCTTCGAGATGCCTTCCTGTCGCGCATTCTCGCGCGCACGCCGCCACCCTATTTGCCGAGTGAATTGAAAGCGGCGGGCAATGAGTTTTCAGCTTCGATTGCCGAGGGCCAGACTTGGCTGACGGGATCGTTCACCGGCGAGGCCGACACAGGGCGCTCATCCCTGACCCTGCTTTGGCTGTTGCTCGGCAGCGGTGTGATCATTTTCCTCATCAATGTCCCAGTGAAGGACCGGGTGGCGCGCGAACTATGGCGGCAATTACCCAGACGAGAGATGACGCCGGCCGGTCCGCCTGCGATTGCGCTCACCCGGACATCGACACGAATTGTTTTGGCAGCCGTCAGCGTGTTTGCGGCGCATCGGTTGATCCTGGAATCAGGCTTTGTCGGTGAGACCTACACCGATACGCTCGACCTAATCGCGCAAGCGGTGTTCATCGTGCTCTGCGCGAACGCGATCTCTCGCGGCTTTTTCGCACCGGACAATAGCCATTGGAGAACGGTTCGGATTTCAGACCAAACCGCATCCGGGGCCCATTTTGCCGCCATTTCTGTCGCAACCTTGTTCGCAATCGACCAAATCGCAGCTGCCCTTATCGGTCGTGAGGCTTTTGGCGAGCTGCTGCGTCTGGAAACGCTGATCGCGGCGATCATTTTTGGCGTAGTCATGCTTATACTCTATCGCCGATTGCAGAAGATCCAGCATCGGGCGGAAGAGCAAGGATCGCTCGAGACGAGAGGGCCACCCTCCGAGAGTGGTAGAACGCGCCAGACGCTGGCGCGGCTGCTCATTCTCGTGCCTGCTATGGTGATGGTTCTGGCCAGTCTCCTCGGGTATTCCGCCCTTTCCAGATGGGTGTTCGAGAAGGCGGCATATTTTGCCCTGTTCCTTGGATATGCATTCCTCGTTCGGAAGTTCCTGGGCAGTTGGACGCTGCTTGCGGTTGAGCGCATCACTTTTGGCAAGACTCGAAATGAGACGCCGGCTGACGACATTATCGGCTTCTGGACGCGGCTCTCTGTTGACATTCTGATTGTGATTGTTGCGCTTCCTATCCTGCTGGGGATCGGCGGCATGGAGTGGACCGAGATCCGCACGCTCGCCCTCGACTTTATGTCGGGGTTCTCGATCGGGTCGATGCGCATATCACCCTCCAATCTGATTTACGGATTGATCGTTGTGATTGTCATTCTGGTGATCACGCGCCTTCTGCAGCGCGTGCTCGAGAACCGGATTTTGCCGATGACGCGCCTCAATCCGGGAATCCGGCACTCACTGAAGACGCTGGTGGGATATGTAGGACTTTTGATCGCCTTCTTCACCGGCGTTTCAGTCCTTGGTTTCAATCTGTCGAACCTAGCCATCATTGCGGGTGCGCTGTCGGTCGGGATCGGGTTCGGCTTGCAAAGCATTGTGAACAACTTTGTTTCCGGGTTGATCCTCCTGTTCGAGCGACCGATTAAGATCGATGACTGGGTGATCACGGCTTCCGGAGAAGGGCGCGTGAAGAAGATCAATGTCCGGTCTACTGAAATCGAGACGTTTGATCGATGCTCGATCATTGTCCCGAACTCGGAGTTGATCTCATCATCCGTGCAGAACTGGACCTATAAGGACGACACGGCGCGCGTCATCGTTCCTGTCGGCGTATCTTATGACTCCGACCCGGAACAGGTGCGGGACGTGTTGCTCGCATGCGCCGAGAACCACCCTCAAGTGTTGAGTTACCCGGAACCGTTTGTCTATTTCGCGGACTTTGCCGATAGTTCGCTCAATCTCGAATTGCGGGTGTTCATCCGCGACGCCAACAATTCCCTGCTGGTGCGCAATGACATGCGGTTCAAGATCTTCTCAGCGCTCAAGAAAGCCGGAATCGAAATTCCATTCCCGCAGCGCGATATTCATATCCGGTCCGGTGGGCCCTTGGTAGATCAGAACTAGTTCGCGCGCAGGGCGTCTTTCTGTTTGGATAGGGGCCGAACGCGGGATTCGAGAAACTGATAGATCTGATCGGCGACATCGATTCCGGTCGACGTCTCGATGCCTTCGAGACCAGGCGAGGAGTTGACCTCCAATACTTTGGGGCCGCTATCCGATTGTAGAAGATCGACGCCAGCCACTTTCAGGCCGAGCACACGCGCAGCTTTTCGCGCCGTTTCACGCTCCTCTTTGGAGAGCTTGACCGCCTCAGCTGTTCCACCGCGGTGCAAGTTCGACCGAAACTCGCCCTCCGCTGCACGCCTGCGCATCGCGCCAACAACACGGTTTCCGATGATGAAGCATCGCACGTCTGCCCCAGCCGCTTCGGCCACGAATTGCTGAACCAGAAAGTTGGCATCAAGGCCGCGAAAAGCATCAACCAGGCTCTCTGCGGCTTTGCGCGTCTCAGCCAGAACAACGCCGCGTCCTTGTGTCGATTGCAACAGCTTGACCACCACGGGTGCACCACCTGCCAGGCTGATCAGGTCTTTGGTGTCCTTCGGCGAGCTTGCAAATGTGGTCAGAGGCATGCCGATATGCGCATCAGAGAGCAGCTGATGAGCGAGGAGTTTGTCGCGGCTGGCGATGATCCCACTGGCTGTGTTGAGGCAGTAAGCACCTGTGCTCGCAAATTGTCGCAGCACCGCTGTGCCGTATGACGTAATGGAAGCCCCGATGCGCGGAATGACAGCATCATAATAGGGCAGGCTTTTGCCATCATAGTGAACTTCAGGTCGAAGCCCGCCAATCCGCATGTAGCACCGTCGCGTGTCGATCACCTCCACCACATGACCGCGCGCTTCACCCGCTTCAACGAGGCGTTTAGACGAGTAGGAATTGGGTTCGCGAGACAGGAGCGCAATTCTCAGCGGGCGGCGAACAGGCTTTCGCTTGGGCAGTGCCTTGTAGGCGTCAAAGCTCAGCTCCGGTTGAATGAATGATTCGTTCGGATCGACGACCATGTCATCGCCAATGGCCTGCCGGCCAAGCAACATGCGATACGTCATATTCTCCCGGTTGGTCAGGGTAATCTGAATGGGCCACGTTTTACCGCCCAGCCGTGCCTTGGTTTCGATTACATAGCGAAGCTCGGTTTCGCCATTTGAGCTTGTGACGTCGCGCCGGTCCACGACTTTGGCGGAACAGGTCAATTCGAGATTTGGGTTTCTCGGGTCCGGCTGAATCAGGAAGCGCACCTGCGGATTGGTCGAAGGTCCAAATGGTTCGATCTCAATCGCGTGCAACGCAGAGGTTTTCGCCCCTGTGTCGACCTTGGCCTTGATTGCCGGGAGGCCGAGCTCAGTTAAGTCGATCCATTCTTCCCAACCGAGCGTGAGGGATTCTGACATATTGCAATCTCCAAAATCGAGTTGGCGGGCTTTACGCCCAAACGCATAAACTGCAAGCGTTTTCTTGTTGGAGCCCGCATACAGACGAAGCGGCGCGGCTTGATACCTAAAACGCCGCAACGCTTAAGCGATTCTGAGATAGAATGGCGGTGAGACAGGGATTCGAACCCTGGAGACGGGGATACCGCCTACACACTTTCCAGGCGTGCGCCTTCGACCACTCGGCCACCTCACCGTAAGCGGCGGTGTATACTTGAGGTGAGCAATATCGCAAGCCATGTCATTGCAGTCGGCTGCACTTCGCCCATATTGTTTCCACACAGTCACACACAGGATGCTGATATGTTGTTCTCCCGCAAGCCTCCGGCCCTACCAGATCGCGCCTCAGCCTTACCGGGGCGCGCCGCGGCGATACCGACCGCGACCTCGCATTTCGTCAACGGACAAGACCTCTCGACCCGGGCTGAAAATGGCTTGCGTGAGATCACATTTGCGCTGGGGTGCTTCTGGGGCGCGGAGCGGATATTCTGGGAAACCGAAGGCGTTGTCGTCACCCAGGTTGGCTATGCGGGCGGGTACACGCCGAACCCAACCTATGAGGAAGCCTGCTCTGGCCAGACCGGTCACACCGAAGTTGTGCGCGTCGTTTTTGATCCCGATCAGGTCACGCTCGAGGCTTTGCTGAAACTGTTCTGGGAGAGCCACGACCCGACCCAGGGCATGCGTCAGGGCAATGATATCGGCACGCAGTATCGGTCGGCGATCTATGTCTCGGATGAGGCGGATCTTGCAGCCGTGCAGGCGAGTCAGACAGCATATCAGACGGCTCTAAACGCTGCCGGGCGCGGCGACATTACGACTGAGATCAAACCGCTCGATGCGTTCTACGCAGCCGAGGACTATCATCAGCAATATCTCGCCAAGAACCCAGGTGGATATTGCGGAATTGGTGGGACGGGTGTGAGCTGCCCCATGCCCGGGGCGCACGCGATCGACTAGATGGTCGAACCGCCAGTGACGGAGAACCGCTTGCGATTGGCGAGCATCGCCTGACCTTGCTGGACCGCCTGATTGGTGACCTGAGCCAGTTGCAAGACCTCATCAGATTTGAGCATGTCGACCGCGATTTTAAGATGGTCCATCGCTTCGCGGACGCGCACCGGATCGAAATTGATGGCGGCCAGGCCCAGTAAGGCGCGCCCGAGATCAATGCGGGCATGCACTTCAAATGAAGGCGGGAGCTTCTCTTCCGAGCTGAGGCTCTGGCGCCGAAGCTTGGCCACACGGGTCAAATGCGTTTCGCCGCCAATGTTCAGCGCCATTGAAGAATAGTCATGCTCAAGCGTTCGGCGGGTCCGTTCCTGAATGCCGTCCGGGCTTTCCAGGCAGGCGACCAGGATATCGGCTACCGGTTCCAGCTTCTCAGCTTTGAATGCGCTGCCATCCGACAGGCCGGGCTGTAAGGCTCTCGCGACCAGATAGGCTGCAACGCGAAACGTGATGTTCTGGTTCTGCGGCGTCAGGAGGGGGAAGAAGCCTTCGAAATGCATGGCATCGGCTGGCGCAAGCGATCCAGCACAAGAGAGGATCTCAACTTCGGACGGTGTTTGCTTGCCGCTGGTGCGGGCGCCCCACAGGACCAGGTCGGTTGACGATCGCTCCAGATAACGGACGGCGGAGGCGCGCAGGCCCTTTGCGCCGCGCGTGCGAATTCTCGGTGCTTTGACGATTTCGAAGGGCGAGCCAAACGTAAACAGGCCCAAATGTTCCTGCAGGGCTGCAATCACGGCCTTGGTCTGCTTGCCGCCGCCAGGCCCCACAATCGGCGCGACGGCAATGCCAAAGCCCTGAGTGGAGCGGCGTTTTCGGCTGGAAAGCGTCTCGGAAACACTTCGAATACCGCGGGCCAGCAGTTTAAATGCGGTCCAGAGCACGAGCAGTCCGAACAGCGCCGCGGCAACCAGACCAAGGCCGCTCCATAGGGGCGAACCTACAATGCTGGTCTCAAACCAGTTGATCAAAGGGGCAAGTTGCGTCGGCATACTGTACTTCCAGCCATGTGGATAACCAGTCTTCCGATACCGCAGAGACAGGCATTCTCGCAACGTCTAATCACTGTTAGGGCTGGATTCATCCGCAGGCTGCGTCAGGGAGATCACAGTTGAGCCCATTTCGGACCCGGTTTGCTCCATCTCCCACATTCTACTTGCATCTGGGGCATGCGGCCTCGGCGCTCCACGTCTGGCGGCGCGCGGCGGACGCAGACGGAGAGGTCTTGCTGCGCATCGAGGACATCGACACCACCCGGTGCCGCCCGGAATACACAGCGGCGATCTATGAGGATCTGGCCTGGCTAGGCTTGACCTGGCCGGAGCCTGTTCGGGTGCAATCTGAGCATTTCTCAGACTATGGAGCAGTCGTTGAAGCGCTCACGCGGCGCGGCCTAACCTATCGGTGTTTTCGCACGCGGTCCGCGCTGGCAGAGTTGCCTGATCCGCTCCGGCCCGGACCACATGCCCCGGATGAAGAGGCGGAGCTCCTCGATGGCGGCGGACCTTTCGCGCGGCGTCTTTCTTTGTCAGCCTGCCGGGAAGAGCTTGGGGACGCTTGGGAGGCGCTTTCGTTCACGGAACGCACCCCGCAAGGGCTAGTGACGCGTACCGCCGATCCCATGTGCGAAGGCGACTTGGTTCTGGCGCGCAAGGACAGTCCCAGCGCCTATCACGTTGCCGCCACGCATGACGACGCGCTTCAAGGTATAACCGACATTATTCGAGGCGAGGATCTGATCGATGCGCCTCATGTCCAAACCTTGCTTCAGACGCTCATGGGTTGGCCCGCGCCGGTTTACGAGCATCATTCGCTTGTTCTGGATGAAACCGGGCAGAAGCTTTCAAAACGACAGCAAAGTATTTCCCTTGCGAGCTTGCGGGCGGAGGGTATGACGGCAGATCAGATCCGTTCGCGGTTGGGGTTCAGCTAATATGTCAGACAAACATACCGCGGCCGCCTTGCCGGTCTGGTTCGGACCGCTCCTGGTTTTCATGGGCGGTATCTGCATTGGTCTCGCCCCGATTGGTTTGCGCCTTGGGCTCGACGATCTAGGACCACAGGCAATCGCCTTCTGGCGCTATACTTTTGCGCTGCCAGTCCTGTTCCTGCTGGTGGTTTTGGTCGAGCGTCGCCTGCCTGCAAAACCCAACAAGTTTGTGGTCATCGCGGCTGTTTGTTTTGCGCTGGATATTGGCCTCTGGCACTGGGCGCTGACATTCACGACGGTCGCCAATTCAACCTTCATTGTAAACTTGGGAAATGTCTGCGTCGGGCTGACCGCCTGGATCTTCCTGAAGGAACGCCCAACCCCGATTTGGTTCGTAGCTGTTCTGGTCGCTATGTTTGGTGCAGGCGCGCTGACGCTTGGCGGCGGAGTCGATGGCAAGGCGGATATTCGCGGTGATGCGCTCGCGCTCGGCGCTGCGCTCTTAGTATCCTGCTATATCGTCGCCGCGAAAGTTGCGCGCCGGACGCTTGGGGGGCTCGAGACAATCTTCTGGCTCACTGCGTTCGAAATCCTTGTCGCTGGGCTCCTCGTGCTCGTGTTCCGTGAGAGTTTCTTTCCGGTCGATCTTGGCGGGTTCATCGTGCCGCTCTTTCTGGCGCTGTTTGTGCAGGTCGCAGGGCAGGGCCTGATCATTACCGGGCTAGGGCATACGCCGGCCGCCGTTGCAGGCGTTCTGGTCCTGGTTCAGCCGGTTGTCGCGGCGGCGATATCCTGGCGTTTGTTCGATGAGCCGCTGGCGCCGCTTCAGGCTGGAGGCGGGTTCCTGATCCTGATTGGGATCCTGATCGCGCAACGCGGCTCTGGCCAATCGTCTTCAAAACAGCCAAAAGAACCTGCCAACGTTTTCGTCGACTGATCCACCTAGCCAGAGAGAGTTTCATGCGCCTCGCTATATCCATTTCCGCCGTCGCCCTGGTTGCGGCCTGCGCCGCGATTTCCACGACAACTGTTTTGCAGGCGACGGCCCCGGACCCTGACCTGAGTGATCGCGAAGCGCTGCCCATGCAATCTGGCGACGCATATTATCAACGCGCGGCCTCTGAGGTGGAAAGCCGGATGGATGCTGATTTCGCTCCAGAAGCGAAGAATGTGATCATCTTTGTCGGCGACGGAATGGGCATATCAACGATCACAGCGGGCCGGATATACGCTGGCCAGAAGCGGGCGCTCGATGGCGAAAGCTACGAGCTTGCCATGGATCAGCTGCCTTATGCCGCGCTCTCACGAACTTATTCTCACGACTATCAGGTGGCAGATAGTGCCGCGACCGCGACCGCGATGGTCTCCGGCGTGAAGACGCGATCCGGCATTCTTGGCCTGACATCTGAAGCGGCGCTAGGAAATTGCGCCAGTGCAGAGGGACGCGAGACCGATACGCTATTTGAGCTGGCGGAGCGCAGAGGACTGGCGACGGGAATTCTGTCGACGGCGCGTATTACGCACGCGACCCCTGCCTCCACTTACGCCAAATCGGCCAGCCGCGGCTGGGAAGACGATACAAGCTTTGGCAGCGCGGAATCGGCGGGCTGCAAAGACATCGCGTCTCAATTGATTGACTGGTCGGCAGGCGATGGCTTCGAAGTTGTCATGGGCGGTGGTCGTCGACACTTCATGACGGATGAAACGTTCGACCCCGAATATCCCGAGACGACCGGTATGCGGGCAGACGAACGCGACTTGCTCGTCGCCTGGACCGCTAAATCCGACGACCACAAGCTGGTTTTCGACGGTGCCGAGTTCGCTGCGACAGATTTCGATAGCGATGTCCGCGTGCTTGGATTGTTCCAGCCGTCGCACATGCAATATGAGATGGACCGGGCCGGTGATGCGGGGGCGGAGCCATCTCTGGCAGAACTTACGCGGGCCGCCATCACCCGCTTGTCACGAAATGAGACTGGCTACGTCCTGATGGTGGAGGGCGGCAGGATCGATCATGCCCACCACGGCGTGAACGCTGCCCGGGCGCTCGAAGATACCGATGCCTTCGACCAGGCAGTGGCGACCGCCCTGGAGATGACCAGCGCAGATGACACGCTGATCATCGTGACGGCAGATCACAGCCACACGATGACGATGGCGGGCTACCCGCGTCGCAACAATCCGATCCTCGGTAAAGTGACTGCGGCAACGGGCTCCGTTGTCCGCGCAAATGATGGCAAGCCTTACACGACGCTTGGCTATGCGAATGGATCAACAGCCTGCATCCGTAACGAAGATGGCAGCCAGGATTGTACACGCGGAGATCTGACGGACGTCGATACGACTGCGAAGGACTTCCAGCAACAAACGCTTGTGGCGCTTGGGTCAGAGACGCATGGCGGGGAAGACGTCGCTATCTTTGCCAGCGGCCCCGGTGCGGAACTGGTTCGAGGGGTGATGGACCAGAACGAGATTTTTCACGTCATGGGGTATTCAAGCGGATTGGTGGCGAGAGCAGAGCCTACAGAATAAACTTGGACAGATCGGCATTGCCAACTAGGTCGGACAGCTGAGCCGAGACGTAGTCTGCCGTGATGGTCACGGTTTCGCCAGTACGGTCGGACGCGGTAAAGCTGATCTCATCGAGCAGCCGTTCCATCACGGTGTGCAAACGCCGTGCGCCGATATTCTCGACCGAGTCATTCACCTTCACAGCCAAGTCTGCCAGGGCATCGATCGCGGCTTCTTCAAATTTGAGAGTGACGCTCTCGGCATCCATCAGCGCCTGGTGCTGGCGAATGAGCGAGGCTTCTGGTTCGACCAGAATGCGGCGCATATCATCTCTAGAGAGTGGAGTGAGCTCAACCCGGATCGGCAGCCGGCCTTGCAGTTCTGGCAACAGGTCCGATGGCTTTGCAACATGGAATGCGCCGGAGGCAATGAACAGGATATGATCCGTCTTCACAGGGCCGCGCTTGGTTGAAACGGTTGTGCCCTCGATCAATGGAAGCAGATCCCGCTGAACCCCTTCGCGGCTGACATCAGCGCCGGAACGGCCAGACGAGCCTGCGACTTTATCGATCTCGTCCAGGAATACGATGCCATCGTCTTCCACCGCGCGAACGGCTTCACGGGCAATCGTGTCCTCATCGATGAGCTTGTCGGCCTCCTCATCGATCAGGGGCTTGTAGGCTTCGACAACGGTTGTACGGACGCGTTTGGTGCGCTGACCCATGGCTTTGCCGAGCATGTCGCCAAGATTGATCATTCCCATTGATCCGCCGCCACCGGGGATATCCATAGTCTGCATCGGATTGCTGCTTTCAGCGAGATCGATGTCGACGGCCTTATCGTCGAGCTCGCTGTCTCGCAGTTTCCGGCGGAAGACTTCGCGGGTCGACGATTGTGCGTCAGCACCGACCAGCGCATCGAGCAAGCGCTCTTCGGCGGTATCGCGGGCTTGCTCTTCAACGGTCTTGCGCTTCTGCTCGCGCAGCATGCCGATCGCCGATTCGACCAGATCCCGGACGATTTGTTCAACGTCCCGACCCACATAGCCGACCTCGGTGAACTTGGTCGCTTCGACTTTCAGGAAGGGCGCATTGGCGAGCTTGGCAAGACGGCGGGACACTTCGGTCTTGCCGACGCCGGTTGGTCCGATCATCAGGATGTTCTTTGGTGTGATTTCTTCGCGCAGACCTTCAGGGGCCTGCTTGCGGCGCCAACGATTGCGCAGGGCAAGCGCTACGGCCCGCTTGGCATCGGTTTGTCCGACAATGTGGCGATCAAGCTCCGAGACAATCTCGGCAGGCGTCAGAGTGGTCATTGAATGTCCCTTAGGCCAGTTCAGGTGGGAATACCCGACCCCATGTGCCGCCTTTCGGGAAAATTACAAGCGCCGCTCTGCGAGCGGTTTTCCAGCCTGCGCCCAACAACACGACACCGGTCCCGATCAGAATGGTGACCATGATAAAGATGTTAGAGGCGTCGAGGCCTGCCCTGCTCAGCACAAAACTCAGCGTGATGATGAAGGTCACGAGGCTTGCGGCAATCAGCGCCCGGCGATTGAGCGCGAGCGAGACCAGACCGATGGCGAGCAACACGCCCAGCAGCGTAAGACCCTGCGTTGCATTGTCTGTTCCGCTGGTCGAACCGGCAAAAATGTTTGATCCGGTGACCATTGTGCTGACACCGATGATCACTTGTGGTGCCGCCGCCAGGTGCAGCCAGAAGGCGTTGTCGGAGGCTTTCCTGATCCGCTCAGGATCTTTGATATCGTACCAGATGGCGACTGAGAGCGTGCAAATGCCCATCAGGAAGAACCCGGCGCCGCCAATCAACCAGGCGCTATTGCCGAAGAAGCCAAGGAACACATAAATCGCTCCGGCCACACCAAGCGCGATGACCGCGAGTGAGAACGGCAGTCGGAACCGGAAATAGATGGCGGACGCTGCCGCCGCCGCAGCGAGGAACGCCGTAACGCCAAGCCGGCCGGTTGTCCCGAAGATATCAAGGACATCAAACTCGATCCCGATACCCATGGAGTTGGCCACGAGCGCCGTGATGCCAAGCGATATGAAGCCCGTGAAAATCAGCGTCAGCGCCATGCTTGGCAGCAACAGACGTCGCCGTCCGCAAAAATACTCGAGCAACACCCAGGCAAGGCCGCCAACAAAGATTGCCGACATCACGCCTGCGTAAATATTGCCAGCCAGCAAAGCGGGCGTCGCGATCATCCCGACCATAGTCGAAACCCCGATGAACAGGATCACCAATCCAAGCGTGATGAAAACGTCATTGAAATTCGCCAGGAACCGCAGGTTTTCCTGTCCGATGACTGCATTGCCCGCCCCATCGTCCTTTCGGGATAGTAGAAACGCTTCAAGCCGCGACGCCTGATCTGCGCTCAGAACGTTCGCGCCGACCGCGGCTCTGAGATCCGTGCGATCAAACATCGAGAACCTCCACCGTGAAGTGGGCATTGGTATAAACACAAATATCCGCCGCGATCTCCATTGCCTTGCGGCCAAGCGTTTCGGCGTCTTTCTCGTAATCCACCAGCGCCCGTGCGGCTGAAAATGCGTAATTCCCGCCTGATCCGACGGCGACTACGGGGTATTCGGGTTCAAGGACATCGCCAGACCCGGTGATCACCAGTGTCGTTTCCTTGTCGGCAACGATCAGCAGAGCCTCGAGCTTCTGGAGATACTTTTCTGTCCGCCACTCTTTCGCGAGCTCAACGGCGGCGCGCTGCAACTGATTGGGAAAGCGCTCGAGTTTTTGCTCAAGACGCTCGAAAAGGGTGAACGCGTCGGCAGTTGCGCCAGCGAACCCCGCGAGAATGTCGCCGCCGCCAATACGGCGTACTTTTCTCGCATTCCCCTTCATAACGGTCTGGCCCATGGACACTTGTCCATCGCTGAGCATTGCAACTTGCTTGTCGGTTCTGACGGCGAGAATGGTCGTGCCATGCCATTCCGGGCCGATGGAAGATTTATCGTTTATCATAAAACTCTAAATGGCGCGAGAATCTTGAAAAAGCAAGCCCCACATGACGCCAGATGAGATTATGCGCTGAGACGTTTCGCCATAAACGGCTGAGATTTCAGCATTTCTCCGAAAGCTTGTGCGGTCACAGGCGGGCTGTACAGGAAGCCCTGACCAATATCACACTGGCGTTTCGTTAGGAATTCGGCCTGGGCCTCGGTTTCGATCCCTTCGCCGACAATTTTCATTTCCAGCGAGTTGGCCATGGACAGGATCATGTCGACAATGGCGTTCGCCTGGGGGTCGTGAGGGGTGCCGGTGAGGAACTGGCGATCGATCTTGAACACGTCGAAATCGAGCTGGGTCAGAACTGCGAGGTTTGAGTGGCCGGTCCCGAAATCATCCATGGCGAGCTTGATACCGAGGCGCTGCAGCGGCTCAAGCACGGCGCGAACCCGTTCAGGTTGTTGAATGGCTAGGCTCTCGGTGATCTCGATCTCGAACTGCCGGGGTGGCAGTCCAGACTTCGCCAGGGCGTCGAGAATGGTTTCTGCGAGATTGTCGTTCTCAAACTGGCGCGGAGAGACGTTGACCGCGAGATTCACGCGAAACCCTTCTTGCGCCCACTTTGCCGTTTCCAGACACGCCTTGCGCATGATCTGCTCGCCAATCTGGCTGATCAAACCGGTCTCCTCGGCCAGTTCGATAAATACGGATGGCGAGACAAGGCGGCCGTTTTCGAGCTGCCAGCGCGCGAGCGCTTCGGTGCCGGAAATGCGGCCTGTCTCGAGATCGATCTTGGGCTGGAAGAGCGGGATGAAGCGATCTTCAGCGACGGCCTGACGAAGCTCGGCTTCCAGTTTCAGCTTGGCGTCGCGCTGGCGCTCGAGCTTTGGAGAGTAGAATGCAAAACCGGTGCGGGACTTTTGTTTGAGGTCCTCAATCGTCGCCTGGCCCCGGTCCATCACGCGGCTCAGGCTGTCGCCGTCCTGAGGCATCAGCACGATAGATCCGCGCAGCGAGACTGGGAGGGTTTGCTGATTGAAGCGCAGCGGAATCCGGAACTCTCCAAGGAGTTCGCGAATGATGGCGGCGGTCTCATCGCGCGTGACATTCTCTTTGATCAGCAGGGCATATTGTTCAGCGAACAAGCTGCCGAGCAGCCAATTGTCCGGGAAGTGCCCATGTTTGGCGGCGGACTGAGAGGCGAAGATGCGGAGCCGGTCGGCGACTTCGGCATGGGCATCCGTCGCAAGGTTGAGATTGGCACCGTCTGCGCCTGGTGTCTGTGGTTCGAATTCAATGGTCACGAGAACCGCGTGGCCACCTGGCGCAAGACCTTGAATGGTGTCGCGGACCTCGTCATGGAAGGCGCGCTCTGTCAGCAGACCGGTACGCTCGTCAATGCGAGCGGAGGCGCGAAGGTTTTCCAGCTCTTTTGCGACGCGGCGGGTCGCCTTGGTGGTCTCAAGCGCCAGCTGACGGAATTCCGAAAAGGTGAAATCGGTGACGCGGCGGCGACCGGTGCCAGCAAGACTGTAATTGCTGATCAATTGAGTGGCTTGGTCCACGGATTGGCCAACCGACCGTGCAAATGCGCGCATGATCAACGCGGAAATGGCCGAGATCCCCAAGCAAACCAGGACCGCGAGCCAGTAAGGCAGGGGCGGCAAATACTTGGTGCTCGTCGCATAAGTCAGGGTGCCCAGCGTCTCCCCGTCATGCGTCAGTGGAAAAGTCGTGGCCTTGTCGGCGAAGTCCGGCGCCATCGTCCCGGAAATAACGTTCCCCTGCGCGTCTTCCAAAACGGCGCGCCCGGCGAGTGGGCCTTCCATGGCCATCTCGATGGCGGGCATTTTGCCGTCCGCATAGGCTGTGCCGAGCATTTGAGAGATCTGTACACCGCCATCGTGGCGAGCCTGAGCATAGGCATTCCACGACTGAGAAAAGTAGAAGACCGTGAACACGCCGGACAGTAGCAAGCCGAGCGCCATCGCTGCCAATGTGAGTACATTGGAAAAGCTCGCCCTAGCCACAGACCTGGTTAATGCACGTATCGGTGTCACACAGTAGCCTTCTAACCCGACTCAACCCTCAACCTGTTGTTGCAACAATTGTTTAGGGAGTCGTGAACAGATCTGTGCTAGTCGACAGTGTGATTAAAGCCTATGTGGACGCGCATGACCGACAGAACCGCTACAATCTCTCGCAAGACCAAGGAAACAGATATCACGGTGACCGTGAATCTGGACGGCACCGGCAAGACGGATATCGCGACAGGCATTGGCTTTTTTGACCATATGCTCGACGCGCTTGGGCGCCACTCCTTCATCGACCTTACGGTGAAAGCGAAGGGCGACCTGCACATTGATGGTCACCACACGGTTGAAGATACCGGAATTGTCATTGGCCAGGCGATCAAGTCAGCCCTCGGTGAGTTTGCTGGTATCACCCGCTACGGACACGCTTATCTACCGATGGATGAAACCCTCAGCCGGGCGGCGGTCGATCTTTGCAAGCGTCCCTACTTTGTCTGGAACGTAAGCTTTGATCGCGACAAGATTGGCGACATGGATACGGAGCTTTTCAAGGAGTTCTTCCAGGCACTCGCAGGCAATGGCGGTATGTGCCTCCACGTCGAGAACCTGTATGGTGAGAACAATCACCATATTGCCGAGAGCTGCTTCAAGGCGGTGGCGCGCGCCTTGCGCATGGCGTTCACCCCGGATGCAAAGCTTGCCGGGGCGCCCGCCAGTACCAAGGGTAGTCTCTAGATATCCTTCTGAGGACAGATCAGATATTTCTGTCCCGTCGTCTTGGCGTTGTATTTCGCTACATTCTCAGCCTGCAGCGCCTCTGACAGGGAAAGCTCACCTGTATAATTGCTGGCAAACGTCGTCGTGAGCTCGTCCGCGACGCGCTTGCGCAGACGAACAGCAACATCCTGGCCCGCCTTGGCGAGGAAGTTTGGCAGCAACCACCCGCCAACACCCCAAGCCATGCCATAGCCGCGGCTGAGGGTCGTCGGGGATGTATCCAGCCCGCCATAGAGATAGACCTGCTTGTGAGCGACAGAACCATAGATGCTATAAGCGCCCGGCGTGCGTGCGGCAGCGCCTTCCATCGCGGTCAGGATATCGGAGGCGAGCTTGCCGCCGCCGGTCGCGTCAAAGCCAAGCGTCGCGCCGGTTTCATGAATGGCGTCGATCAGGTCGGACATGAAGCTGTCTTTGCTGGAATTGACGATATATTTTGCGCCCAGACCGCGGAGGATCTCTTCCTGCTCGGGTTTGCGCACGATGTTGACCAGCTCAACGCCGTCAGCCTGGCAGATCCGATTGAGCATTTGACCAAGATTAGACGCCGCAGCAGTGTGCACGATGGCGGTGTGGCCTTCCATCCGCATGGTTTCGAGGAAACAGAGCGCGGTGAGCGGATTCACGAAGCATGACGCGCCTTCCTTGGCGGTGTTTCCTTCGTGCAGCGGTAGCGCCATCATCGCATCGACGGCGCGATACGCGCCGTACATGCCGCCGCCCATCACAGCGGCCGTTCTGCCCAGCAGGCTTTGAGCGTAATCGCCTTCACCGGCAGCTACGACGGTCCCGGCGCCTTCATTTCCGACCGGTAGCGCTTGTCCAATCCGTGCTTTCATCATGCGCATGCCTTGCTCAGGCACGGGGGCGGTCAGCACGGTGTCCTTCCCGGAGCCGGAGCTGGCAGCGGCCGCCATGTTTGACCAGCCAAACATAACGCCGTGATCTGATGGATTGATCGGTGTGGCTTCGACGCGGACAATGATTTGCCCGGGTTTCGGCTCCGGCATTTCCTTTTCAACCAATTCCATTCTCAGCGTGCCGTCTTCGGTCACGGTGGAGACCATTTGCAGATATTTCTCGGGTAGGGACATTTCAGTGTTCTCCAGAATTTGTTTTGTGCAGTTGCTCACACTGTTGCCCCGTCTGGTGGGGGATGGCCAGACTCTCGTCGCGCGATGCGTTCAGGAATGCGGACTGCCCTCTTTCCCTTCGCGAAAGTCTCGGCTAAGGGCGCAGCCATGAAGATGATTGCCCTCATCGATTACGGATCCGGCAACCTGCACAGTGCGGCGAGGGCGCTGCGCGTCGCGTCGAATAATGCCAAGAAAACCAGAGAAATCCGAATAACGGCGGATCCGTCTGCAATTGCTCTGGCGGACCGGATTGTGCTGCCCGGTGTCGGTCACTTTGCTGACTGTGCGGAAAACCTGCGCGCCCGCGACGGTTTGGTCGAGGCTCTTGAAGAGGCGGTCCTTAAGCGAGGGGTGCCCTTTTTCGGGATCTGTGTCGGCCAGCAATTGCTGGCAACACGCGGCCTCGAAGATGGTGAAACACCGGGTCTTAACTGGGTGCCTGGGGACATTGATCGTATCGCCCCCGGTGCCGGATTTGTCGTGCCGCATATGGGATGGAATGCGCTCGAGCTGAAGCAGGATCACCCTGTCCTCTCCGGGCTAGGCGATGATCCGCACGTCTATTTCACCCACTCTTACGCCTATCGAAATCCCGCTGATACAGACGTCGCTGCGACGACTGAATACGGTGAGACGGTCGTTGCGGCGGTCGCGCGTGAAAATATCTTTGCGACCCAGTTCCACCCGGAAAAAAGCCAGCGGGTTGGTCTGAAGATCCTCTCCAACTTCGTGCTTTGGAACCCCTCATGAGCTTTCAACTCTATCCTGCGATTGATCTGAAGGACGGCCAATGCGTCCGCCTGCTGCGCGGTGAAATGGATCAGGCGACGTCCTACAATCCCAACCCCGGCGATCAGGCGAACCGCTTTAGAACTGCAGGCTTCAAAAACCTGCATGTGGTCGACCTCAATGGAGCCTTCGAAGGCGCAAGCGCCAATACGGAAGCTGTGAAAGCAATTCTGGCTGCGACGGATGTGCCGGTTCAGCTCGGCGGCGGGATCCGCACGCGTGCGCACATTGATGCCTGGCTCGAGGCCGGAATCTCGCGGGTCATTCTCGGCACTGCGGCCTTGCGAGACCCGGATCTCGTCAAAGAGGCCGCGCGCGCTCTACCGGGGCAGATCGTCGTCGGGATCGATGCCAAGGACGGTATGGTCGCGGTCGAGGGTTGGGCCGAGACATCCGACATGTCCGCAATTGATCTCGCAAAGGCCTTCGAGGGCTGCGGCGTTGCCGCGCTGATCGTGACGGATATTGCCCGGGACGGGATGAAGACCGGCGTGAATGTCGAGTTTACCGGCGCGCTGGCCGATGCGGTCTCAATCCCAGTCATTGCAAGTGGAGGCGTGGCGAGCGTTCAGGACATTCATGATCTCCGCGCGCATCAGGGCACTCGCCCAATCGCCGGGTCTATTCTCGGGCGGGCTTTATATGATGGCGATCTTAAGCCTGAAGAGGCGCTTGAGGCAGCGGCGTAGCGCCCGCTTTACTCACGGTTCCCGTTACTCGTCGCCTCTGGTTTCCGGCCACATCGTTACAGACTTGAAGAATTGTGTCGCAGCATCTGCGTCACCGGCGCTCCATCCGCCTTCTTCCAGCTGCGGCGTCCCGTCATCAGACAGTACAAAGCCGCGGAATAGAGCGGCGGGATGCGCCATGTGTCCTGCCTCGGTGAAAGCATACAGCTCACGCCCGTTCTCCAGGTGGCACATCGTGGCGGGGCTGGCCATTGAGTGGCAATGATAGTCACCGCGAGACTCAATATTGTCCATCAGGTGCGTGATACGGTCAGCGTCAGCAGCGGTATCGAACGATTGCACATCTGGCACGGGACCACCTTCGCTGATATTTACACGCTCTGGCAGTCCGGTCTTGTGGACCCGAAACACGATCGCCCTGGCGCCGTCCGGGCCACCGCGCGGAGCGTGCTCGGCTTCAGGCGGGATGACATAGGCATCGCCAGCGCTCAGGACCTGATCAGGTTTGCCGGCCTCGACATGAACCGCCGAGCCTTCGATGACATAGACGAATTCCTCACCCGGATGGTAATGGCGCGGCACGGTTGCCCCGGCAGGAATGACGACGTCTGAAATAATAACTTCAAGATCTTCAGAGATCGTGATCGGCCCGCGGAGCATCAGGTTGGAGCCAGGAGGTGGTCGGACTGCATCATCGTCATGATGATGATGGGCTTCCACGGAGACACATCCGCTAAGTGCGAGGAGTGTGAGGGCGGAAAGTGCAGTTTTCATCAGTCTGTATCCTTCCAGAACCGGCTGGTTTCCAGTGCGAAATCGCGGGCGACATCGTCCGCACCAATTGCAATGAGCGTCTCAAGCAAGGTGATCACGTCAGGACCGGCAAGCGCGCTTGTGTCGCCCTGCGAGATCGCGAGCACCA
Organism: Hyphomonadaceae bacterium; assembly: GCA_043513745.1. Lineage (GTDB taxonomy): Bacteria > Pseudomonadota > Alphaproteobacteria > Caulobacterales > Hyphomonadaceae > Henriciella. The sequence goes on along the minus strand of CP121341.1, from coordinate 1,175,991 downwards.
TCAGCGCGGTTTCACCCCTCGCGCCGGCTTGGGCCGCGGCTTTCAAGCTCGTCACATGACCCTGTGCGAGCCGCTCGCCCCGGTCTGTCGTTTGTGAGACGAAATCCCTGCCGATCGGTGAGACCGGGATACCGAGACCGGTCCACAGTGTCAGGATATTCACCGCCTGAATTTCTCGCTCGGTTGAGCTGGCGGTTGTGATCAATCGCTTTTCGATCGACGTGAGCGCATCGGGTGAGGTTTCGCCGCCTGCGATCGCCTGCGCTGCGTTCAATACAGCCTGATCGAACGGGTCTGCGGGCACAGAGGCGAATGATCGAAAAGTCGTGAGCCAGGCCTGAGAAAGATCCCGTTCCCCTGCCATTAGGGCGGCCTTGGAAAACGTCAGAGCATGAACCGCGGTCGCCTCGTTTTGTGGCAATTGCTGCAGATCAGTCGCAAACAGGTCCGCGATGCTGCGATAGTGCGACACGCTTTCGCCGGCTGCGCTCGACAGGACCTCTGCGACGCTGGCTGAGCGCGTCTCGTCACTCGTCAGTGGGTCGGTTAGATCTCTCAGCGCCTGTTCCACGGCGTCCGCGGGTTCATATTCTGGGGCCTCGAGACGCGTGAGTAGCACATCCCGGAGATCTGCGGCGTCGATCAGCGCGAATTCGCTGGCCGCTTCGGCAAAAAGAACGCGAAGGTCCGCTGGAACACCCGGACGCTGGGCAATCGCTGCTGCGAGCCCGGGCCGCTCGATTGCGGGTTCCACGTTCGAAGTGTCCAGGTCAGCCTTTGCGGACAGCGCGATATTCAAGCCGGTATCATAGCGCGCTTCAGGTGGATTAGGTGCATCGCCCGCTGCGGCGAAGATGGCGGCTACGGTCCACTCGTCCATGACGCCTTGAGACTCGGCGACCTCAATGGCGATTTGCGCGCCGGCGACATTGTCCTGCAGCACGGCGCAAACCGCGCGGAGTTTCAACCAGTAGCCACCGTCGCGAACCGGACCCTCAAGCTCTGAACAGGCGGACAATTCCTGACCACTGGCCATGTCAAGATCTACCGCCAGCGTTTCCGCGTCCAGACCGAGTGTCTCTTCCTCAAGTTGCGGCACCAGGTCCGCAGCAGCGCGTTCCTCACCGAGTTCCAGCATCAAACGTGCGCGTTCAGCCAATAACTCCTCCGCCTTCGTCCCCAGTGGCCGGGTTGCAGGCGACAGGACCGCCCGGCGAAGCAATCGGCGCTCAGCCGGGCTGAGATCGGCCGTACGGACCGACTGCATCAGGGCCAGCAATGTGTCATCATCGGAATATCGCCACAGGTTGGACGGAAATTCCGGTTCGCCGATTGAGAGATACCGCTGCCCCCAGGCGCTGATATCATCAAGGCTTTCGGACTCGACCTGCGCCGCAGCATTGCCGCAGAGCGTTAGCCCAACTGCCAGGACCGCGCTCAGCGCAGGTCTAGAGGACATGTTCGATCTCCATCCGGACCTCGCCAGCTTCTGGCTTTTGGTCAGACATGGAGTTCCCGAGCCACCACAAGACGCCGAGAATGGCGACCAGGAAGATGGTCAGGATGATGAGCCACTTGCGCATGATTGAATTGCCTTTCGCACGCTAAACCGATGGCCAAAGATTGCCGGATCCGCTTCGTCTGTATAGGACAGGAAGCGCTGACCCGAAAAGACCATGGCTGAAGACCGATCTAGTACCTTGAAAACCGACAGAAATGAGGCGACGTGGGCGACCCGTACCGTTGCGCTTGTGGGATTGATGGGTGCCGGTAAGTCTACCGTGGGCCGCCGTCTCGCGAACAAGCTCGGGCGTCCGTTCGTCGACAGCGATGACGAAATCGAAAAAGCAGCCGGGCTTTCGGTCTCTGATATTTTTGCGTTGCACGGCGAAGAAGAGTTCCGCCGGGTTGAGCGCAAGGTCTTACAGCGTCTTCTCGATGGCCCGCCGCAAGTGCTCGCGACAGGCGGCGGGGCCTATCTGAACGATGTTACGCGCGATTTGATGCGCAAACACGCCATCACGATTTGGCTAAATGCTGATCTGGAAACGCTCTGGAAACGCGTGTCGCGGCGCAATCATCGCCCACTTCTGCGTCGCCCGGATGCGAAGGAAGTGCTTTCCAACTTGTTTGATGAGCGACGTCCTATATATGAGCTCGCTGATTTAACAGTCCCAAGCGTAGACGGGCCGCACTCCAAAACGGTCACCTCGATTATTAAGGCCCTGGAGACATGGACGCCGAAACCTTAAGCCCGCCTTTGACCGTCCGTGTAGACCTCGGTGCGCGCAGCTATGACATCCTCATCGGTGAAGGGCTGATCGCGCGTTCAGGTGCCCTCGTCGCGCCATATGCGGCGCAATCTCGCGCATTTGTCATCAGCGACGAAACCGTATGGCGCCTGCACGGAGTCCAGCTATGCGCAGGCCTTTCGGCGAATGGAATTCAAGCGATTGAGACCGTATTGCCCGCGGGAGAGAGCACGAAAAACTGGTCGCAACTCGGTGAAGTGCTCGATTGGTTGCTGGCAAACGGGGCCGGGCGAGATGATGTGCTGATTGCTTTTGGCGGCGGCGTTATTGGCGACCTGACAGGTCTTGCGGCGTCGCTCTTGAAGCGCGGCATGCAGTTCGTCCAGGTGCCGACCACACTGCTCGCTCAAGTGGATAGCTCGGTTGGCGGCAAAACCGCGGTCAATTCGGGACATGGCAAGAACCTGGTCGGGGCTTTCTATCAGCCTCAGCGTGTGATTGCTGACACATCCATCCTCGCGACTCTGCCAGAGCGGGAGAGACAAGCGGGCTATGCCGAGATCATCAAATACGGATTGATCAACGACCGTCCTTTCATTGACTGGTTGAGAGATCATGGCGCGGATGTATTGGCGCTGGAACCTGCCGCGATTGCTGAAGCTGTGGCTGTCTCGTGCCGGTCCAAGGCCGAAATCGTCGCGCTGGATGAGCGGGAAGGCGGTGTCCGCGCGCTGCTCAATCTTGGTCATACATTTGGTCACGCGCTCGAAGCGGTGAACGGATATCGGGCCAATTTATTGCACGGAGAGGCTGTGGGTGCCGGAATGGTACTCGCTCTTCGATACTCTGCTCGTTTGGGCTTGATGACGGCGGAAGATGCCGAATATGCGGCTGGTCTCATTGCTGCAAGTGGGCTCGAAACGGTGGTTTCCAGCTTGCCCGGCGGTCCCTATGAGGCCGCGGCGCTCGTACAAGCCATGCAGCAGGACAAAAAGGCGCGAGCCGGTAAACTTCCCCTGATTCTTGCAAAAGGCCTGGGTGAGTCCTTTATCTATCCAGATGCAGACCTGCAGGACGTGCAGGCATTCTTACAAGAGGAGCTGCAAAAAAGCTGATGATTATCGGCACTTTATTGACCATCCTACTATTGATCGGGATGTCCGCTTTCTTTTCGGGTTCCGAAACGGCACTTACAGCGGCTAGCCGCGCCCGCATGCACCAGTTCGAAAAGGACGGAGACAAACGCGCGAGCCTTGTGAACAAGCTAATCTCTGACCGCGAGCGCCTCATCGGGGCGATTCTGCTTGGGAACAATCTCGTCAACATCCTTGCGTCCGCGCTGGCGACGAGCCTGTTCGTTAGTTTGATGCCAGGTCCGAGCGGGGTCGCCGTTGCTACAGCGGTGATGACCGTCCTGGTCCTCGTTTTTGCAGAGGTTCTGCCAAAAACCTATGCGATTACGCGGCCCGACAATATGGCACGCTCTGTCGCCCGACCGATTTCCTGGCTGGTGGCGATGGCGAGTTGGATCGTGACCGGTATTCAGGCGATCGTGAACGTTACGCTCCGTCTGATCGGCGTGAAACCGCCCCAGGACGAAGTAACCGCGGAAGAAGATATTCGCGGCACCATTGACCTTCACCACTCCGAAGAAGGGCTTGATGCCAAAAATCGGCACCGGCTCGTTGGCGCGCTCGACTTGAAGGATATGACAGTCGAAGAGGTGATGATCCACCGCAAGAACATCACCATGCTGGATGCGGATGAGAGCGCCGACGCCATCGTTCGCAAAGCGCTTGCGAGCCCACATACTCGGCTTCCGCTGTTCCGCGGCGACCAGGAAGAGATTGTCGGGATCCTGCACGTCAAAGATCTGTTGCGCGCAATTGTCGGAAATAATGGCAAGACCAGCGGGTTGGATATTGTCGATATCTGCCGCGATCCCTGGTTCATTCCGGAAACAACGGCCGCAGAGGATCAACTTGACCTGTTCCTCAAGCAGCGCAGCCATTTCGCGCTTGTTGTGGACGAATATGGCGCCCTGCAGGGGTTGGTGACGCTGGAAGATATTCTGGAAGAGATCGTCGGCGATATCCGCGACGAGTATGACGTCGTCGTGCGCGGCGTTCGCCCGCAATCGGATGGCTCTGTCTATGTTGAAGGCGGCGTGACCATTCGTGACCTAAATCGCGCTATGGGCTGGGAGCTGCCTGACGAAGAGGCTGTTACTGTCGCAGGTCTCGTTATCCATGAGGCGCAAACCATTCCGGAGCCGGGCCAACGCTTTGCATTCTACGGCTATCGCTTTGATATTGCGCGCAAGAACCGCAATCAGATCACTGGTTTGAAAGTGATGCCGATGCGGGAAGATGACGACGCAGCCGATGCGTAGTTTCGACGAACTCCTCGATCTTGCCGCACACCACCATGGCGCGCGTGAACAGGTCCTGGAAAAAGCGCAGAACGAGCACGGCGTGAGCGATCTCGCTTCCATCAGTGACGCAGAATACTTGTCGGAAATGACCAAAGCCGTATTCAGCGCCGGGTTTAACTGGCAGGTCATCCGAAATAAATGGTCTGGCTTCGAAGCGGCGTTTCACGGGTTTGAGCCTAGCCGCGTTGCCTTCTTTCACGATGAGGACCTCGATCGGCTTCTATCGGACAAGGGAATTGTTCGAAACGGCCAGAAGATCACGGCCACGATCGAGAATGCCCGGTTTGTCGCCGCCACGGTCAAGGAAAGCGGCAGCTTCGGTTCCTTTTTAGAACGGTGGCCAGTCGAGGATCAAGCTGGACTGATGGCCCATCTCGGCAAGCATGGCTCGCGTCTAGGCGGAGCGACGGCGCAGTATTTCCTGCGATTTGTCGGTTATGATGGCTGGATTACATCGCGAGACGTCTGCGCGGCGCTGGTGAGAGAGCAAGTGCTCGATAAGCCAACGGCCACGAGCAAGACAGCGCTCAGGAAAGTTGATGAGGCTGTGTCTGAGCTTCAGGCTCAATCGGGCCAGCCCCGCGCCGTGATTTCGCGCGTCCTTGCGCTGTCGGTGGGCTAGATATGAGTTTTGCCGCGACTTTTATCACGCTATATCCGGACGCGTTTCCAGGTCCGCTCGGGGTTTCGATTTTGGAGCGCGCCCGGAAAGACGGTCTCTGGAGCTTGAATACGGTACAACTCCGCGAGTTTGGTCTGGGCAAGCACCGGCAAGTCGACGAAACCCCGGCGGGCGGCGGAGCAGGGCTGGTGCTCAGACCTGACGTCGCCGCAGCCGCGATTGACAGCCTGCCCGCGTCCGAGGCTCCGCTGATCTATCCGAGCCCGCGCGGGGTTCCCTTCTCGCAGTCCATGGCGGAAGCATGGGCGGCAGGACCAGGCCTGACCTTTTTCTGCGGCCGGTTTGAGGGCCTCGATCAGCGCGTCATCGAGAAACGTAACATGATTGAAGTCTCGCTCGGCGATTTCGTGCTTGCGGGCGGTGAAGTGGCCGCGATGGCAATGCTCGAAGCGACCTTGCGCCTGATCCCTGGCGTCGCTGGAAATCATGCCTCTGTGGAGGATGAAAGCTTCAGTTCGGGACTGCTCGAATACCCCCATTATACCTTGCCCCGGACCTGGGAGGGGGAAGGCACGCCGGACGTCCTTCTATCTGGCAATCATAAAGCTGTCGAAGAGTGGAGGAATCAGCAGAGTCAGGCATTGACAAAAACTCGCCGACCCGATTTATGGGCTCCTTTCCGAAATGGACCCAATTTGCGAGCGTCGGAGACGGACGATGAACATGATTGAACAGCTCGAAGCTGAAGAAGTTGCCCGCGTTACCGCTGGCAAAACCATCCCAGAATTTTCGCCAGGCGATACGCTGTCTGTGAACGTGCGTATTAAAGAAGGCGACCGTGAGCGTGTTCAGCGCTATGAAGGAGTGTGCATCGCGCGCGCCGGCCAGGGCCTGAATGAGAACTTCACGGTTCGCAAGATTTCTTTCGGCGAAGGTGTAGAGCGGGTGTTCCCGGTTGTCTCGCCGATGATCGAAAGCATCGAAGTGAAGCGCAAGGGCCGCGTTCGCCGCGCCAAGCTTTACTATCTGCGCGATCGCCGCGGTAAGTCTGCCCGTATTGCTGAGCGGACCACTGGTCACGGTATGGAAACAACTGAGATAACAACCTCCAAGACCGAGCTGCGCCGTCAACGCGACGCTGCGAAAGTCGCTCGCCGCGAAGAAGCAGCGAAAGAGCGTGATGCCGCAGCCAAGGCGAAAGCCGCTGACGACGCTGCAGCAGCTGCCGCGGCAGAAGCAGAAGCCGCCGCAGCCGAGGCTGCTCCAGAAGGCGACGCCGAAGCATAGGCCCGCACCTGGACAACAAGTTCAAGAAACCCTGCACCTTGGTGCGGGGTTTTTTGTGCTTGCTTGAGAGGTCGTTTCGGTGCTGAAGCGGGTGCGAGTGGGCGGTTGAAAGCGTCTTGAATATGACCCTGCTCATGTCTGCTTTGGGTCCGGAGCGGACATTAGGTGAGCGTCTGGTATGGGGCGAGTTTAAGCCGCTGAGAAAATGTCTGCTGTCGGCGTTAAAGCGGCCCCGACGGCGCGTTCACCAGAGGGCATTAATGTTTACTCTTTGGACCGAGCCTCAAATACTGCAGGCCAATCAGTCGGACCATTCTCAAACCGGTCATTCAGAGCTTTCAAAGACCAAGCGTTACCTTGTACAAAAAAGGCCTTCAGCTGTTCGGACTCTTCGTCATCGCCATACCCAATACCGCTTACGATCAGGCGCGTTCGATCGTCATTCATGGGTAGAAATTCGAACACTGAAACCAAGCGTTCCCACATATCTGCACTGCCGAAACCAGCGGGCGCTTTGTCGGTCTTTAAGACGAGAAGGCGCTGCGGAATGTAGGCGAGTATTCGCAGCCTGATATTGCCTTCACGGCCCAGTTCGCCTTCAAGCTCATAACTGCTCTCAATGAACCCTTCGACGCCAAATTCGATGTGCGCGAACGGGCTCGCCCACGCGGTGTAGCCTTCGGAAGTCGTGAAGGCATCCCAAACATCACTGGTGCTCGCATTGATGATGACTTCCTGTTGAAGGACTTCGTTGTCATCCTTGGTTTCAACAATCCCGGAGGCCAGCAGCGGTGTAGCTTCTGGTGTAGAAATCGATTGGCAACCGCAGACCATGAAAGCCGCTAAAGCAACACCAGTGGCCGATTTGCTCATTGCTCGCCCTCCCTTTACCTCATTTTGAGTGTGTGTGTGATAAACCGTTGCGTCAACTTCCATCGCTTGCTGATGCCCGCTTCAGACCCAAAGAAGACGTTACGAGCGGCTGTACCGGGGCGAGTTTAAGCCTCTGAAGCCCAGTCGTTGGCGAACCAGTTCTGGTCTTTGACGTATCCGGTGATACGGCGCAGAATCAATGGTTGTCGTCTTCCAATTCATGTTCCAGCATAGTTAGAACTTGTTGTTGTTGCTCTATGATGCTGTTGGCGAAGAAAACGCTGCTAAAAGTAGATGCGCGCGCCGCCGCGATCGCGTGTTTGAATGTCGTGTCGGCACACAAATTTGTAAAATTGTAGCGCACACCGGAAGCGTCTATGTCCCCCGCTGGGTCGACCGGTTTCCCATGCGTTACAATGATTTTTCTCTGTATTTCAGAAATCGCATCCGTCGTGCGTATGAAGATTTTTTCGTCAATTCCTGACTGAAACTCAATCGCTTCAACCAATTCGTTCAGCGCGTTACGCAGTTCCGCGTTTTGAATGACCTCGAATCTCCCGGTCGATTTCAGTTCATCGAACGTGCTCCGCAGCAAGACCGGCTGCGTGATTTTACCCGCCAAGAAGACGCCGCTCGCGAAACCATCTTGCTGCGCTGGCGTGATTTCACATTTGTCCAAAGTCTCCAAAATCAGTCCGCCATATTCGGCATGCCGTCTCATGAAGGCAACGTTCTCCTCGTTTCGGGAAATAGACAACGAAACATCTGTGTGGAGACGCTGTAGATAGTCATTTTCCTTTTGACGATCGGTACGTGCATCATTCCAAGCGGTGACCTGGAAAGCGAAAAACACACCAAAGACCACAATGACGAAATCAATACCAACCGCCAGCCAGTTTTGATCTCTCACGTGTTTTGAAATTCTACGAAGTAACAACGACCGCCCCCTGCTGTTTCCAGAGAGCTATCATTGCGACGACTGGATGTCTAACGACCGCTCAGGCCGGTTCGGCAAATTATTGGCTGACCGAGATTACCTAATACAGATACTGCGAGCGACCGTTTTAGGGCGCCTTAAGGCGCTGGCCTATATCCACTTTGACGCCGAAAGCAGACGTTATCTGAGTGCTTCGCGCCTCACCAAACTCATCCCCATCCTTCTCAGACCATGATATCGAACTTGCCCTCGCCCGCGGGCCATGCTGATAGAAGCGGCGAGAAAGGTTGAGAGACAATGGCAGGCCAAACACTTTACGATAAGATCTGGAATCAACACGTCGTCAGCGAAGATGCTGCGACAGGAGAAGCGCTGCTTTTCATTGATTTGCACCTCATTCACGAAGTGACGACGCCGCAGGCCTTTGCGGGCCTGAAAGCGGCCGGGCGCGGCGTTCGCCGCCCGGATCTCACGCTGGCGGTTGCCGATCACAACACGCCGACGGAAAACCAGAACAAGGGGCTTGATGGTGTCCGGGACGAGGCGGCGCGCAATCAGCTGAAAGCGCTGACCCGCAATGTTGCGGAGCACGGCATCGAATACTTCCCGATGGGCCACATCAATAATGGTATCGTCCATGTTGTCGGACCGGAGCAGGGACGCACTCAGCCCGGCATGACAATTGTCTGCGGAGATAGTCATACATCGACCCACGGCGCATTTGGGTCGCTGGCTCATGGGATTGGCACGTCGGAAGTGGAGCACGTCCTGGCCACGCAAACCCTGCGTGCCCGAAAAATGAAGAACATGGCGGTCGAGTTTAAGGGCGCACTTCCGGCCGGCGTGACGGCAAAGGACATCGCCCTGCATCTGATCGCAAAGATTGGCACCGCAGGCGGCACAGGCTGTGTCATGGAGTTTCGCGGAGACGCCATTCGCGGCCTTTCCATGGAAGGGCGGATGACGCTGTGTAACCTGTCAATTGAAGGCGGTGCCAGGGCCGGATTGATCGCGCCCGACGATGTGACGCTTGCCTATGTCAAAGGCCGACCAGCCGCGCCCAAGGCCGGCGCCTGGGAGATCGCAGAACGGCACTGGCGCACGCTCTATTCAGATGACGATGCGGCCTGGGATGAGGTTATCGAGATCAATTGCACCGACATTGAACCGACGGTCACATGGGGCACCAGCCCGGAACAGGCGATCCCGGTTTCTGGCCAGGTCCCGGATCCAGCCGAGATGAGCGATCCGGTCAAGAAAACGGCGGCTGAACGCGCGCTTGACTATATGGGGCTCGAAGCCGGGGCACCGCTTGCAGGGACGCCGGTTCAGCGCGTGTTTATCGGCTCTTGCACGAACTCTCGGATCGAGGACTTGCGGGTTGTGGCCGACATTGCCCGGACCGGTAAAGTTGCCGATGGTGTCCGCGCCATGATCGTTCCTGGGTCGGGTCTTGTCCGTGCGCAAGCCGAAAGCGAAGGGCTCGACGAGGTCTTTCGCGCGGCAGGCTTTGAATGGCGCGAGCCTGGCTGCTCCATGTGCCTCGGTATGAATCCGGACATTCTTGCGCCCGGTGAACGCTGCGCATCGACATCAAACCGCAATTTTGAAGGCCGCCAAGGCCGCGGCGGACGCACTCACCTGATGAGCCCCTACCTGGCCGCCCGCGCCGCGATAACCGGAGTGATTGGGGCGTGAGCCTCAAAAACTGGACCTCCCGCGAACGGCCGGGGCAGTGGCCGTTGACGGGTGATCGGGTGGTGCTGGAACCGCTCGATTGGTCTGAACACCTGGAGGGTCTCTACACCGCAGTTGCAGCTCCGGATGTCGCGGACATCTGGACGTACATGCCGATTGGACCGTTCGAGAGCCAGAAACAGTTCCAAAAGATCTTCGACCGCGTTGCTGGGGAGCTTGGCTGGGAGGTCATGATCATTCGCCGGGCGCAGGGCGGCGATATCCTCGGCATGTCGAGCTATATGAGGATCCGCGAGCCGCATGGCAGCGTCGAGATTGGCTGCGTGGCGTTCGGACCGGATTTGAAACGCTCCGCCGAAGCAACCGAAGCGATGAGCCTGATGGCTGGACACGTGTTCGATGAGCTTGGTTACCGTCGGTATGAGTGGAAGTGCCACAATGACAATGCAGCCTCGCGGCTCGCGGCTGAGCGGCTGGGCTTCTCATTCGAAGGCGTGTTCCGCAATGATATGGTCGTTAACGGCAAAAACCGCGACACCGCCTGGTTTGCGATGACAGATGACGACTGGCCGGCCCTGCGGACAGCTTTCAAGGCTTGGCTATCCCCAAAAAATTTTGACGCATCAGGCGCGCAGAAAAAGCGACTGGAGGCGTTTCGCTGATGATTACCGCACTCGATCATTTCGTTTTGCTCTGTCCCGATATTGAGGCGGCGACTGAGGATTATGCCACGCTGCTCGGCCTACCTGTTACCTGGCAAGCAGAGGCGGACGGCGTGTCCACCTCGGTATTCGTCGTCGGCAATACCGCGATTGAGCTCATGGCCCCGTCCGGCACTGGACCCGTCGCAGACAAGTTACGGGAGATGACTCAGGATGGTCCGCAGCTGACGACGCTGGTCTATCGATCTGATGATCTCGCCACCGATCATCATCTCATGACGCGGCGTGGATTACGCCCGACCGAAATTTCAGATGGGGCCAGCACGCATCTCGGGTCAGGCCAATCGCGGACCTGGCGGCGATTCAGAGTGCCAGATGAGATTATGGCGGGTGTGAAAACCTTTCTGTTGGAACCAGAGGAAGCGCTCGCAGTCTCTGCTGCTTCATCAGGCGGGGTAACGGCCCTCGATCATCTGGTCATCAACACACCCAACCCAGAGCGCGCCGTGGCGAATTACGGCGCGCGCCTGGGATTGCGGTTCGCGCTCGATCGCACCGCGGAGCAGTGGAAAACGCGATTCATGTTCTTCCGGCTTGGGGGACTGACGCTGGAGGTTATTCATCGCCTGGGCGAAACGCATGACCCTTCAGGCCCAGACTCCATTTGGGGCCTGACCTGGGAAACGGACGATCTGGAAGCTGCCCATTCGCGTCTGGCTTCCATGGGCCGTGATGTCAGCGAGATTCGCACGGGGCGGAAGCCTGGAACCACGGTGTTTACGGTGCGGGATCACACCCAAGGGGTCCCTACCCTATTCATTGCTCACGCAAAGCGTTAGAAAGCACGTCATGAAAGCCTTTACCAAATTGCGCTCGACCGCCGCCCCACTGACGGACAAGGGCAAGCTGATGGTCAATGTCGATACTGACATGATCATTCCCAAGCAGTTCCTTAAAACGACGGAACGGGATGGCCTGTCGGAAGGCCTGTTCCACGAGCTGAAGACCCTGCCTGACGGATCGTCAAATCCCGACTTTGTCCTCAACAAACCGCAGTATCGCGACGCGGGCGTGCTGATTGCCGGTGAGAATTTCGGCTGCGGGTCTTCGCGTGAGCACGCCCCATGGGCGTTGCTTGACCAGGGCATTACCTGCGTTATCGCCCCGAGCTTTGCCGACATCTTCTACAATAATTGCGGCAAGAACGGCATCCTCGCGATCACCTTGCCAATCGAGATTTGCGAGGCGCTGGCCGGACAGGCTGGCGGCAGCAATAGCGTGTTCGAAATTGATCTGGAGACCAAGGTCGTGACGACGCCGGATGGGGTTGAGCATAGTTTCGACTATGATGAAGGGCGCCGCGAGAAACTGCTGAACGGCGTCGATGACATCGCGCTGACCTTGCAATCTGAAGGCTCTATCAGCGCCTATGAGACGCAGCGAAAACTGGCGACACCCTGGTTGGAGAAGGCATCATGAAACGTGCAATGGCTCTTGTTCTGGGCGCTGGTCTGCTGACGGCGTGCATTCCGGACATTATGAATACTCAGCCCGAGGTGCGGGGGCTTGAAGGCGCGGCGCCGGTGCAGACATTCACGGACCCGGAGAACGGCACGGCGGTGACGATGCGGCCTGGCGGAAAGCTTAACCTCAAACTCGATTCCAATCCCACGACCGGATATTATTGGTATCTGAAAGACATTGATGCGTCGCGCGTGGACCAGCTCAGTGAAGATTATTTCGCAGATCCTGCACCGGAAGGCCTTACCGGCAGCGGCGGTCATCAGATGTTTGTGTTCGAAGCCCTGCAAATCGGAAAATCCGATCTGGTCCTTTCGTATGAGCGCTCGCCCCAGGATGTCGCCGAGACTTTGAAGCTCAAGATAAAGGTGGTGGAATGATCATCGTTGAAGGCAGTGCACGGATCCCCGAAGGCGCTTGGGAACAGGCGATCTCCGCCATGGAACCGATGATCACCGCAAGCCGCGAAGAGGCCGGTTGTATCGAGTACGCCTATAGCCGCGATTTGCTGGACCCGAACCTGCTTCGCATAATTGAGCGTTGGAAAGACAAGGCGGCGCTGGTCAGACACTTTGCTGAGCCGCATATGGCCGTTTTTCGAGAAGCGCTGGCCGCTGTCGGGCCGCGCGACCTTCAGGTCCGAATGTATGATGCTGAGCCGGAAGCTTTGCCGCTCTAGGTCGAGCGCGCTTGGTCGCAGTAGACTCTGTCCACCCAACCTGATCTATGGCGCGAAATGATTTTCCGCGGATGAGGTTTTCATGAGCCAGACCATGCTATTGCTGCCCGGTGACGGGATCGGTGCCGAAGTAACCGAACAAGCCCGGCGCGTCGCCGAGGTGATCGCCCCTGATCTTCGCTTCGAAGAGGGTCTCGTCGGCGGGGCTTCAATCGACGCGAATGGTGAGCCCCTCACCGTTGATACGCTCGTCAAAGCCAAGTCTTCCGATGCAGTCCTGCTCGGCGCTGTTGGTGGACCGAAATGGAACGATGTTGACCGTCATCTACGTCCTGAAATGGGTCTGCTTCAGCTGCGCAAGGGCATGGACGTTTTTGCAAACTTACGGCCAGCGTTTTGTTTTCCGGCACTGGTTGATGCCTCCAGCCTCAAACGCGAAATTGTCGATGGCCTCGACATCATGATCGTCCGCGAATTGACCTCTGGCGTGTACTTTGGAGAGCCACGCGGATTTGAACGAGGAATCGGCGATAAGAGCTTCGGCTATGAAACGTCGCGCTATACGGCTGGCGAGATCGAGCGCGTTTCGCGCGTGGCCTTCGATATCGCGCGCGGACGCGGCGGCGAGGTTGCCTCGACAGAGAAGTCCAATGTCATGGAAAGCGGACTGTTCTGGCGTGAGACCGTCACCGAATTGCACGCGACGGAAGGTGAGGGAGTGAAACTCCGGCACATTCTAGCCGATGCTTGCGCCATGGAACTTGTTCGCGATCCGAAGCAGTTCGATGTTATCCTGGCCGGCAATCTGTTTGGTGACATTCTGTCGGATGCAGCGGCGATGCTGACCGGCTCGATTGGGATGCTTCCCAGTGCATCGCTGAGCTATGAAGGTAAGCCTGGCCTGTACGAGCCCGTCCATGGGTCGGCGCCAGATATTGCCGGAAAAGGGTTCGCCAATCCCTGCGCCGCGATCCTCTCGCTTGAGATGTCGCTGCGCTGGTCGCTTGGCCAACCGGATGCCGCAGATCGCTTATTCGCTGCCGTCGGCAAAGCGCTCGACGCTGGCGCGCGGACGCGCGACCTGGGCGGAACCCTCTCGACCCAGGAAATGGGCGACGCGGTGATTGCCGCGCTTTAGCGCTTATTCCTCGTTCGCATCCATAGCCAGAATGATCTGAGCGTAGCCCTTGGCGAGGCGGCCCATGTTCTCGACGGTAATGCGCTCATTTGTGCCGTGGAAACCTGTAAGATCTTCTGGCGACATGACAGCTGGCATGAAGCGATAGACGCTGTCAGTGATGGCAGTGGCATAGCGGCCATCGGTTGCGCCGAGGACCAGTCCGGGCGTGACCGGGGCTCCACTGGAATCGGCTGCGACGGCATAAAGAACGCCATAGGCCAGATTATCCATCGGGCTCACGGGCGAGGCACCTGTGCCGCGAATCCCGCTGCGACCGAGAGAAACTTCGAGACCGTCTATATCTTTGGTCACGCGTTTCACGTGTTCAATAATGCTCTCTTCGGTGTCGTTCGGGTGGATGCGGAAATTGATGATGGCCGTGGCGCGCTGAGCGAGGACATTCTCCTTGGCAGAGCCCGCCAGCATCGTGGGCGCAGTCGTGGTACGGATCATCGCATTGGCTTGTGGGATCGCGCCCATTTGCTTTTCGATCATGCCCCCAAACAGCCATTGATTGGCGAATGCCATGCGCATCGTGAACGGCATGTCCGACGCTGAGGACTTGAACAGGGTCGAGACAGGAGGCTTCGAAAAGTCCGCCGGCATCTGGTTTTCATCAAGCGCGATCAACGCGCGAGACAGGCGTACCGTGGCGCTGTTACGCGGCGGCGTCGAGGAATGTCCACCAGCCGCCGTGACAGTCAGCTGCAGCGTGACATAGCCTTTCTCGGCGATCCCGATAAAGGCGAGCGTGCCGCCGGTCAGCGGGTTATTCTCGACGGCCATAAAGCCTTCATCCAGCGCCATGATCGGCGAGACGCCGCGTGATTTTAGAAGTTCAACGCCTGCGGAAGCGCCCGACCCGGACACTTCTTCATCATGTCCAAGCATAAGCAGCACGGTACGCTTTGGCGCAAACCCGGAAACTGCCAGCGCATCGAGGGCTTCAAGCAAGCCGACCATTGACCCCTTATCGTCAATTGCGCCTCGGCCATAGATATAGCCATCCTGCACAGCGCCGGAGAAGGGTGGTGCGTCCCAGTCGCTTTCTGTGCCGATATTGACGGGTACCACGTCCTGGTGCGCCATCAGCAAGACCGGGTCGAGGCTATCGTCTGACCCTTGCCAGGTGAACAATAAGCTATAGCCGCCGGGAATGGTTTCCTTGTTGGCGGCTGCGTGGAAGGCGGGATAGGTCTCTTCCATCCAGGCCTGTAGCTCGAGCCACGGGCCTTCCTGACCGACGCGAGGATCGCCCGGCGCGACGGTGACCGTTTGGAAGCGAATGGCCTCACCGAGGTGCTCTGCCGCGATACTGGCATCAAATTCCGGCACTTCGGGAAGAACGATCTCGCGGACATCTCCCGGCACGCCGCCATAATTGAATGTCCGAACCAGTATGACGACAACCAGCAGAGCTAGAACACCGCCGACTCCGAAGAGTATATTCCTGATCATGCAATCTGCCTCCCGCTATTCTTTCGGGACTGTGGCGGGATGGGGATTGATTGGCAAGCTATGACGTGGGGCCAGCATTGCAGGCGTGATCGGCGAACTAACGCGGTCGATCTCCATTCACCGTCGCACGGCGCATATGGCGGCGCTGACCTGGATAATCGTTCAGCGCATAGTGCCAGCAGCAGCGATTGTCCCAGAACGCCACCGCGCCCTCGCTCCATCGGAATCGGCAGGTGAACCGCTCGTCACGGGAATGCTCGAAAAGGAAGTTCAGCAATGGGCGGCTTTCGCGCTTTGTCATGCCTGCAAACCTCAACGTGAAAGCCGGGTTTACATAGAGGCCTTTGCGACCTGTCTCAGGGTGTGTGCGCACGACCGGATGCTCGTATTCGGGTGCATCAACAGCAACTTCTGACTGCATCGATTGCCGGGCCTGCGCTGAGGCGCCTTTGGCGCTATATTCGCGGCTTGCGGAGTGTACCGCGTTGAGGCGCGAAAGCATGTCTTTCATGCCATCTGAAAGCGCCTCATAGGCCGCGATTTGATTGGCAAACAGCGTGTCGCCTCCAAATTTCGGGATTTCGATGCCGTACAGGATTGACCCAAGCGCCGGTTCCTCGAGGAAGGACATATCCGAATGCCAGCCACCGCCAAAGTTCAGCTTGTCTTCGGGTTCCTTGATGATTTCGAGCAGCTCAGGATGCCCGTCCATACCTTTGACATAGGGATGGATATTTAGCGTACCAAATCGGCGCGCGAACGCCTTCTGCGCGTCCGGCGTGAGGCCAGACTGGTCGCGGAAAAAGATCACATGATGATCCAGAAAGGCGCGGTGAATCTCATCGAATTGCGCATTCGTCAGATCTTCGGCGAGGCTGACGCCTGAGATCTCAGCGCCAAGCGCCCCGGCAACCGGGGTAATATCGAGCGTAGAAGCCATAAAGGCATTCTACGCTCGATCTGTAAGGAGTCTATCTATTCCCCAGCGTCTTCGCTGCCAGCATCCTGCGGAAACAGGCGCTCGTAGAGATAGGTGAATTCAAGCGCGGTCCGCTTCGCACGTTCTTTCTGGTTCGCTGCCGCTGAATGCCCGCCATCAATGTTCTCATAATAGAGGAAGGGCTTGCCCGCATCTTCAAACAGTTTCGCCATTTTTCGCGCGTGACCCGGATGCACACGGTCATCCTTGGTCGAGGTCACGAAGAACGGCACCGGATAATCCGCCGACGCATCAAAGTTCTGATACGGAGAGATCGTCTCCAGGAACGCGCGCTCCTCCGGAATGTCCGGGTTGCCGTATTCGTCGACCCAGGACGCACCTGCCAGGAGCTTATGGTAGCGCAGCATGTCGAGCAGCGGCACCTGGACGACGACTGCGTTCCACAGATCCGGGCGCTGGGTAATCATCACACCCATGAGCAGGCCACCATTCGATCCGCCCATGATGCCGAGATGTTCCGGCTTGGTGACGCCAATCTCGATCAGGTCTTCACCGACCGCGATGAAATCATCATAGATGCGCTGGCGATCGCCTTTCAAACCGGCCTGGTGCCAGCTCGGACCGAACTCACCGCCGCCGCGAATATTGGCGAGCGCATAAGCACCGCCGCGCTCTAGCCACATCCGGCCAATGCCGCCGCTATAGCTCGGGCGCATCGAGACTTGGAAGCCGCCATATCCGTAGAGCAATGTCGGCGTTGTCCCATCCAGTGTGATGCCGTCGCGATGGACGACGAAGTATGGGATTTTCGTGCCGTCCTTGGAAGTTGCCTCTTTCTGATGAACGACAAGGCCTTCCGCATCGAACTTCGATGGCAGGGATTTCAGGGCCTCTGTTGTGTTGGTTGCCGCGTCAAATGTCAGGAGGCTGTCCGGGCTCAGGAAGCCTTCATAGTTGATGAAAACCGTCTCTTCGTCTTCGTCGGCAAAGGCGATACCGGCCTGACCTGTGCCTGGCAGCGACACGTCCGTCGTGGTCCAGCCTGCTGTGTCATCATGCTCGAGACGGAGGATCTTGCCCGCGACGTTATCGTTGATTGAGAGCAGCGCCGCTGATTTGGAGACGGATACTCCGTTGACGGCTTGGCGGTCGTTCGCACGGAAGACGAGGTCGACCTGAGGCAGTTCCTTAGTGTCGAGGAATTGCTGCAGGTTAAACGCGACCAGGTCGCCCGTCTTGAAGTCCTCGGTTCCAACGGTCCAGTCTTCCTGCAAGGTAATAAACTGCCAGCCTTTATAGTCGCTGCCGAGGGAAGATTTCTGCGGGATCGGGAACGCGAATGGCTCGCCGTCACTCAGCAACCAATAGGTGGAGGTAAAGAAGGTGTCAGCTTCGACAGCGCCGTAAATCATAGTGCCGTCATCCAGTTCGGAGGACCATGGCCAGACGCCGACATCTGTTGCCTGGCCGGCGTAAAGTTCGGCCGCATCGCCGAGGGCTTCGCCGCGCTTCCAAAGACGGACGGAAGACGGGTATCCAGATTCGGTCAGGGTTGAGCCATCACCGCCCCAGTCGGTGCCGACGAGGACCGTATCGTGGTCAATCCATGCGAGGCCCTGCTTGGCCTCGTCGGTCACGAATCCACCGTCGACAAAAGCTTTGGTCCCCAGATCAAACTCGCGATTGATCACGGCATCCTTGCCGCCATCGGAGAGGGAGACGAAGCAGAGTGTCTTGTCGGCCCCTTGTGGCTTGAAGCAATTGGAGCCCTTGAAGACCCAGTTCTTGTCTTCGTCAGCGGACAGCTTGTCAAAGTCGAGAACGGTTTCCCATTCAGGCTCATCTGTCTTGTAGCTTTCCAGCGTCGTGCGACGCCACAAGCCACGCACATTGGTTTCATCCTGCCAGAAATTATAGACCATGCCATCGCGCACTGACCCATAAGGAATGCGATCCGTGGATGTCGCTAGATCCAGCGCCTGGGCATAATTGTCTTCATAGACGGAGATGTCGTTGATCGCTGCCAGCGAGCGGTCATTCTGAGCGTTGACCCAGGCCAAAGCCTCCTCGCCTTCGACTTCCTCAAGCCAGAGGTACGGGTCGGTCCCGGTGTCAGCGGTGGCGGCGTCCGCAGGTTCAACGGCGACTTCAGTCGTGGCGTCCACGGTTTCCTCAATTTCTGCTTCTGGGGCTTCGGGTTCGGTTATCGTAGTGCAAGCTGCCAAAAAGGCGCCTGCCGCGACAGCGGTTAGGGTAAAACGCATCACTATCCTCCTGAATTTGAGGAATGGTTTAGCGTTACGACACCTTAGGGCAAGAGAGGTTGCCTCAAAATAGGGTGATTATTCGACGTTTTTTCCTGTCGATTGTCGGACGATGAGCTCGAAATCGAAGACTTCCTCGAGAGTCGTTTCGTCATCCGGGTTCATCAGGCGCTCAGCCGCTCGCCGCGCCATCTCAGAGACCGGCTGACGGATAGTCGTCAGAGGAGGCCATACGGCCGATGCGAGACGCGTGTCATCGTAGCCTGCGATGGAGATATCGCCCGGGATTTGGAAACCGGCCGCCATCACCGCGGTCATCGCACCAACCGCCATATCGTCATTGGCCGCGAAAATCGCGGTCGGTTTCGGATCGGTGGTGATAAGCTTGCGCGCAGCCTCGAGACCAGAGCGAAGGGAATAGTCGCCTTCCGCGATATGGATCGGGTTCACGCGCAAACCTGCTTCCGACAGAGCATCAAGATAACCGTCATGCCGGGCGGTCGAAGCGTTGTGTCCGGCGGGTCCTGCAATGAAGGCGATTTTCTTGTGTCCAAGTCGGATAAGATGGCGGACCATTTCCAACGCAGCCAAGCGGTCGTCGAGGCGCATGACCGGGGTGTTCTCGGGCTGGCGCGCCGGAGAAAGGCTCGCATAATAAGTGCCGTTATCCTTGAGCAGGCCCAGAATGTCCGAATCGTCGCAAAGCGGCGGTGTCAGCACAACGCCATCTGCGCGAGATGTCATCAGGAAGGACTGCAATCGATCCAGAAAATCTGGTGCTTTCCGATCGACCAGCTCCGGCAAGAGGAAATAGCCCTTTGCGCGGCAGGCGTCGTAAATCCCGGTATTTACGGCTGTGACGTATTCCGGGTTGGGATTGTCGTGCAGATGCGCGAGGAGGAACGATCTGGCGCCCGCAAGCGAGCGTGCTGCCGGATTAGGTCGGTACCCAAGCTCGCGCGCCGCTTTCATCACAAGCTCGCGTTTGGCTGGCCGAACATTAGGTTCGTTATTTAAAACCCGAGAGACGGTTTTTGCGGAAACTCCCGCGCGTTCAGCAACGTCATCAATGGTAATCGCGCGTGGCGGGCGGCTTAGGCCCATGAAGCATCTCCCCGAATAGACCCCTTTTGTGGCGCAATATTTTGCCGAACGCAATCTATCCGTGTGCGGTCAAAGGTTCAGACTGGTCTTGGCGCCAATTTCGCGAAAGCTCTAACACGAAGAGGACTTCATTTGGGTAAAGGCTATTCAGGCGCCTGTATCTGGCGCGTTCTCGGCCATCGCTCGCATCATGAACAAAGGGATGGATCCACGCTCCGTCATGAGCCAGTCGAGCGGAATATCATGCGGTTCGGCAGGAACCCCGTCTAACTCCTGGCCAAAAAAAGCTAAACCGCAGACGAAGACGCGTCCGTCGGCACGTAATTTCCCAAGCGCGCGGTCATAGTGGCCTTTGCCGTAGCCAAGGCGGTTGCCTTTGCGGTCGAACCCCAGAAGCGGCGTGATCACCAGCGTTGGTGTAACGATTGGGGTTTCCGCAGGCGGCTCTTTCAATCCAAACGGACGATCTTCAAGCGCATTGCCGGGCGCCCAGGCGCGAAACGTCATCGACCCATCATCCTCAACCCGCGGTAGGCAGATGTCGGCATCGCCTTCATTCTTCAAGCGGCGGATGAGCGGCAAGGGGTCGATCTCGCTACCAATTGGCCAATAGGCAGAAACCACCGGGCCATAGCGCTCCAGAAGCTTCATCGGGAACTTGTTAGCAAGGGTCTCGCCTGCGTCTGGATCGCGAGCGTGCAGCTCGTCGCGAAGCTCTTTCAATTGCGCCCGCAGTTCGGCCTTCGACAGGGTCATGCCGGTTCCGGTTCTTCGACCGGCATATCGGCGAGGCCCACCAGAGCGCGCGCGTAGGCGTGCGCCGAGAATGGCTGCAAGTCTTCGGCTTTCTCTCCGATGCCAACAAAGTGGATTGGCAGCGCGTGCGCTTCGGCAATCGCCACCAGGACACCGCCTTTGGCTGTGCCGTCCAACTTTGTCATCACAATCCCAGAGACGTCGGCTGTGTGGCGGAACGCCTCCACTTGGCTGAGCGCGTTCTGACCCACGGTCGCGTCGAGCACCAGAATAACATCGTGAGGTGCGTCCGGATCGAGCTTGCGGGTGACGCGGACAATCTTGGCGAGCTCCGCCATCAGCTCTGTCTTGTTTTGCAGACGCCCGGCTGTGTCGACGAGAACCAGGTCGAGATCTTCCGCCTTGGCTTTCTCGATCGCCTCATAGACCAACCCGGCTGCATCGGCGCCCGGCTCTTTGGCGAGCACAGGAATGCCCGCGCGTTCGCCCCAGACGGTGAGTTGTTCGATCGCTGCAGCCCGGAACGTATCGCCCGCCACCAGCAGTGCTTTCGCGCCCTGTTCCTGCAGCTTCGATGCGATTTTCCCGATCGTGGTTGTCTTGCCGGATCCATTGACGCCGACAAATAGGACCACGCGAGGCCGGGAGCCTTCGGAAAAATCAACGATCTGCTCACGCGGGGACATAATCGCTTCGATTTCATCGGCGAGGGCCAGTTTGATTTCCTTGTCCGTAACGTCCTTGTCCATGCGGGTCTTGGCGAGGTTTTGAACAATCTGCGCAGAGACTTTACCCCCCATGTCCGAGGTCAGCAGAATGTCTTCCAGGTCTTCGAGAGCCTCATCATCCAGCTTTCTCTGGGTGAACAAGCTGGAAATCGATGTGCCCATTTTGGACGATGACTTGGCAAGGCCTGAAGACAGTTTTGAGAAAAACCCTGGCTCAGAAATCTCCGCATAGGGGTCAGGCTCACCGCGTGCGATAGCCGCCTGCCGTTCGGCTTCACGCCGGGCACGTTCTTCAGCGAGTTGTTGACGTAGCGCTTCATCGGCGCGGCGTTGTTCTAGCAAGGCCAGCTCGGCCTTGGCTTTCTCTTCCTGTGCGCGGCGTTCTTCTTCGGCCTTGCGCGCGGCTTCGGCTTCTGCCGCGCGGCGTGCCTGCTCTTCTGCCGCTTTGCGAGCCGCCTCCGCAGCGGCTTCATCAGCCCGGCGTTTCGCTTCAGCTTCGCGGGCGAGACGGTCAGCCTCTGCGCGGGCTTCTTCAGCCTGACGCCTGGCTTCCGCATCGGCTGCAGCTTTCGCTTCTGCTTCGGCGGCGATCCGTTCGGCTTCCGCCTGGGCGCGGGCAGCTTCTTCTGCGGCTCTTGCTTCAGCTTCCGCTTTCAGCCGGGCCTGTTCAGCGTCTTGCTCGGCTTTCAGGCGCTCGGCTTCGCGATCCAAAGATTCCTGAGCAAGCTTGGCGGCTTCCTGTTCAGCTTCAGCCGCTTCACGTTGCTGGCGTTCTTCCCAGGCGCGATTGGCTTCGGCGACTTTGCGCTCAATCTCTTCCTGTTCAGCGGCTTTGCGCGCCGCTTCTTGCTCGGCCTCGCGAGCGGCTTCTTCCTCTGCGGCTTTTTGAGCGGCAAGCTCTTCGGCGGAAAGCTCCGGCGCTTCCATCTCGGCGCCAGCTCGCAGCGCTTCTTCTTTTTTCTTTTTCTTGCCGAACCACAGGATCATAAAGCGACCGCCTCTAATCTAGTCTTATCATGTCCGATTATCCGCGCCCGAAGAGGGCGTCCAGCCTCGCCTTTAGATGCCTCAAAAAAGACCGGGGTAAAATCCGGCAAGCGACCTTGGGCGTTGCGCTCAACCAGGACCTCGGTTTCCCTGCCAATATGGGTGTCGAGATGCTTAACAAGGGAAGCTGCTCCGGCCTCGCGAAGGCGCGCCGCACGTGCCTTGATCACGCTTTTCTCAAGCTGCGGCATGCGCGCGGCAGGGGTGCCCGGTCGCGGGCTGTAAGGGAAGGCGTGCAAGAACGCGATCCCACAGGCTTCAATCAAATCCAGCGAGTTGTCGAACGCGGTCTCAGTCTCGGTCGGGAATCCGGCAATGATGTCGGCCCCGAGCGCGATGTCGGGGCGAATGTCGCGAAGCCGCGCGGCGAGTTCAATGGCTTGTTCACGCGAGTGGCGGCGCTTCATACGCTTCAAAATAAGATTATCACCGTGTTGCAGGCTGAGATGCATAAACGGCGCGACGCGCGGGTCGGCCATAGCTTCAAATAGCGCCTCATCCATCTCGATCGCATCGATTGAGGATATGCGCAGCTGCTTCAGGCCCGGCACCAGTTTCAGGATGCGCTGAA
Source organism: Hyphomonadaceae bacterium (assembly GCA_043513745.1). GTDB lineage: Bacteria > Pseudomonadota > Alphaproteobacteria > Caulobacterales > Hyphomonadaceae > Henriciella. Next base: position 1,152,978 of record CP121341.1, on the reverse strand, counting down.
CGAGATTGCCCAGTTGCGGCTCGCCAGGCAAATCCGCTCCCCAGGAGGTCAAGTCGACACCGGTGAGCACCACTTCATGGTGACCGGTTTCGACCAGGCGCTTGATCATGTTCACAACATCGCCAGCTGGAACTGAGCGCGAATTGCCGCGTCCATATGGAATAATGCAGAATGTGCAACGATGATCGCAGCCATTCTGGACCTGCACATAAGCCCGCGCACGACCTTCCATGCCGTCAATCAAGTGCGCCGCGGTTTCTTTGACCGACATGATATCGTTGACCCGGACTTTCTCCACGCCGCCCAAAAGATCGGCGGGTTTCCAAGTGTCAGCCTGCATCTTTTCATGATTGCCGATCACCCGCGTCACCTCGGGCATGTCAGCAAACATTTCGGCATCGATCTGCGCCGCACAGCCTGTCACAATCACCGGGGCACCTGGGTTTTCCTTTGCAGCCCGGCGAACGGTCTGCCGTGCAGATCGCATCGCCTCTGCGGTGACGGCGCAGGTATTGACGATAATTGCGCCGTCGAGGCCCGCCGCCTCTGCATGACCGCGCATGACTTCGCTCTCATAGCTGTTGAGGCGACAGCCAAGGGTGATGACCTGCGAGGGTCGGGAAGTGGGTTTCGTGTGGGCCATGGATAAGTTCTGCGCATATCGCGCTGCTGCGGGCTTAGAGCAAGAGGGGATTGACTGTTTCGAAGAATTAGTAAATACTCACTCACAATCACATGGAGACTTCGATGCTTGGCGTCATAATGCTTTTATCTTTCGCGATACCTTTGGTGGGCGCGCTGGCGATCCGTCGGTACTGGTGGATCGGTGCTTGGGCGGGTGTCTCGGCTGTGGTCGCCATTCCGGTTCTCTACAAGTTGATCACGCAGACCTATGATCCGATGGGTTGGGGATTCATTTTTGTGCTCATCTTCTTGCCCGCAGCGATTGGCTCGGCGCTTGGGGCTGCGATCACCGCGCTGCGTCGTTGGCGGGCTGGCCCGGGTGAAGTCACGGTGGTGAACATAATCGTGGCCGGTAGTTTCACCGTCGCGACGATTAGTCTGGGATTGCTTATGGCGGCTGACGCTTGAGCGTCGGTCAGTTCTTGAGCTTGAACCGGGCCATCAGCGGATAATGATCGGACCCCACAGAATCCAAAACCTTGAACTCGACCAGCTCGAAATTCTCTGATGCGAGAATATGGTCGATGCTTATTCCCAAGGGCGGAAAGAATGTTGGCCAGGTGGCTGAAAAGCGCGGATCTCCCGCGCGCTTGCCAGGGAGGTCGCGGAAGGTCGCGCTCCACGGGGTCGTGTTGAAATCGCCCATGAGGATGAAGCGGTCTGCATCAGCTGCGGTATCGCCCGCAACGCTGAGCAGTGTGTTGCGCGCGTCCGTCCAGGCGGATGAAACCGGGATCAGAGGATGCGTGATCACGATCCGCGTTCCATCCCAATCACCGGCAAGGTCAGCAAACATCAAGCCGCGCCCGGCCGTTTGGTCCGGCGTAATCTTGCGCAATTGCTCAACGGGACTCCGAGAGAGCAGGGTCAGGGCGAGCGGATGGCCCGCGCGGGCTTGTGGCTCTGTTCCGGCTCGCAGTCGATCAAAGGTGGGGAAGTGCTCGTCAAAGTCCTGAGGATAGAACTTGGGCGAGGTTTCATTGATCGCAACGAGATCCGCCTGTTCCTGCTCCGCCAGCGCGCCAAGCGCGGCCATTGCGTCTGGCTGTGAGAACACATTTGCCGTGATGACGGTCAAGCAATCACCGGGCGCGCACTCGATCTGGTTGGGCGTGTGAAACTTTGAGAATGTCACGAAAGGCAGCGCGGCAACTGCGGTCAGCATCCCCCCCACCGCCGCCGCACGCGGTCGAAACGCCATGAGACCGACGATGGCGAGAGCGGAGAGCAAGATGATCTGCGGCAGAAAACTCACTGCCATTTCGAGTAGGGGCATTCCCGGCGCGACCTGCGCGAGGATCACCATCGGGCACAATACAAGGAAGCAGGTGAACGCAAACACCGTCGCAACGGGTTTCAGGACGGGGGTCAGATCAAACGCTGGCATGCGGTTCAGACAGTAAAGCTCTCTTCCAATTCGACCGGGCCGGTCATAATCACGTGGTCGGTATCTTCGTCCCAATCGATGAACAAATCCCCACCATCCAGGATGAGCTTGGCGCTGCGCTCTGTCTTGCCAGCGCGCGCGGCGCAAACAAGTGCTGCACACGCCCCTGTTCCACACGCTTTGGTGAGCCCTGCACCACGTTCCCAGACGCGCAGGCGAATTGTTTCTCGATCGATGATTTGCGCGAAGCCGACATTGGTGCCTTCAGGAAAGGTCGGGTGCCACTCCACCAGCGGGCCAATGGCCGGGATGTCATAGGTGTCGACATCGTCAACGAAGAAGACCGCATGTGGATTTCCCATGCTCACCACTGCCGGGCTGTGTAGATATGGATCGTCCATCGGCCCAATCTTCACGTCGACGCCGCGGACATCCATTTTCTCTGAGAGCGGGATATCCTCCCACCCCATCAGCGGGGAGCCCATATCGACGCTGACCAGTCCATTCTCTGCCCGCGCGCCTTTCAGCAGGTCTGCCTCGGTCTGAATCCGGACTTCATCCTTGCCAGACTCCTGCAGCAACAAGTGCGCAACGGCGCGTGTGCCATTGCCGCAAGCTTTGACTTCGCCGCCATCGGCATTCCAGATGCGGAGAAAGGCGTCCGCGCGCAAATCCTGCTCGATCGACATGATCTGGTCGGCGCACATGGTTTCCGCGATTTCACGCAATTGCGCTTCCGAAGGCGCGAATTTCTGTTCGCGTGCATCGAAAACAGCAAACGCGTTTCCTGCGCCATTCATCTTCCAGATTCGCATGTGCCGACCTCTTCACGCTTGTTGCGGGACATAATCGCCAACCTTGGTGATTAAAAGACCTATTTTGGCAGCCGTGTGGCGCTGAGCCAGGCTCCGGACTGGATGATCGCGGCGATCATCAGCAATAGCTGCACGATCCAGTGGCTGACAATGAAAGCTGCGAGCCCCGCCGCGATGGAGAACCAGTGTAAGCGCGGCTCGCTCATCAGGTAGCCAGCCAGCCGGCGTTTGCCTTCAATGGTGGCGAGGTTCACATGCGCCCAGATCCGGTTCATTCCCGGCGGTCCAAACACGTCCTGCAAGTCTTGTGGATCCGTTACGCCTGACAATTCGGCAAGCTCCCGCACTCCGGTATGGCCGAACTCGACGCGTTGCCGCAGCTGCATGATCTGCACCAGACGAATAAACGCAGAAATCATCACGGCGAGCGCGATCGACACAAGTGGAAGGCCGGAAAGCAAGGTCATGCGAGCCTATATAGGACCATTGGCGGTGTTTCGGTAGAAGCGATTCATAGCGGCCCTAAAAGCCTATCTCGGAATCGCCGCCCAATAGTCAAAGTCGAGACAGACGCCAGGTGCGTATTTGCCATCCTCGCCGCGCAACGCAAAAGCGCCGGGGTCCTGGTCTTTCACCGCCACCAGCCGCAAGCGCAGCGCGCCAACCGTGTTGGACAGTTCCGCCTTATCCAGGACCTCGCTCCACGCATAGACTGTATCGCCTGCGAAGAGCGGTCCGGTATGCGTGCCGCCATTGATAGCGAGAAGCTCTGCTGCATTGCCGAGGCCGTTGAAGCTGAGCGCCCGAGCGATTGAGATCACGACACCACCATAGATCAATCGCTTGCCAAACCGGCTGTCTTTTTGGCCGTGGCGGTCAAAGTGCACTTTTGCGGTGTTTTGGTAGAGACGCGTTGCAATCTGGTGTTCGGCTTCTTCCACCGTCATGCCGTCGACATGGTTGATCTTCTCTCCGACTTCATAATCGCCGAACCGATGGCTGGACCCTGCGAGCGCGTCGTCCCATCCGGCATAGGTGCGCGAGAAATCCAGGCTTTTTGCGTCGACGCTCTTGGGCAGGTCGGGAATGACCGTTTCCGGGGCGGCTGAGGCGGCGTCGCGTTTATTGACCATGACCCAGCGCACATAAGACAATGCCTCTTCGCCAGCTTGATTGAAGCCACGCGTGCGGACGTAAACCACACCGGTCTTGCCATTCGAGTTTTCCTTGACGCCGATCACCTGGGAAACTGCGGTCAGCGTATCGCCGGGATAAATCGCGATTGGAAAGCGCCCATCGGCATAGCCGAGATTGGCCACGGCATTGAGCGAAATGTCCGGCACTGTCTTACCAAACACGACGTGGAAAGCGAGCAGGGGATCAATCGGCAGCCCGGTATAGCCATTCGCCTCTGCAAATGTTGCGGCGCTGTAGAGCGCATGGCGCGAGCCGGTTAGCGCGCGGTACAGACTGATATCGCCGGTGCTCAAGGTCAGCGGCGTCGCGTGGCGAAGTTCCATACCGACATGGAAATCTTCGAAATAGTTTCCGGAATTTGATTTGATCATGCCGCTTTAAAGGGCGGGACCACCGAGCCGGTCAAGCCTGCCCGTGCGACATCGGGTCAGACGGGTGCGAATTGCATGGTGACGAGCTCTGCCATGACCAAGGTCAGGGCATCGCCGCCGGAATTGAACGCGACTGAAAAATATGGGGCCATCACCGCCAGAACCAGCACAGAGGTCAGGCAGCCACCGACAAAGCGCGCTTGCTCGTCTTGCGCCAGGCGCGGCAAGGCGCGCGGTCCATAAACGGCAAGCTGCGGCCCAAACATCAAGGCCCCAGACAGCAGAATGAAGACGATTGCAGTGACTTGTAAGGCCAGCATCAAGAAAACCTCTAACTCGTGTTCAGGGTTTTCTATGACACCTCGTGGTTGAATTGACGTGTCTTCAATAGGTGAAATTTAATCGATTATCTGATGTCGAGCAGCTGCTCGATTGGCCGTCCGAGCGCAGCATTCCCGCCGTTGATTCCGATCGGACGCTGGATGAGGCGCGGATTGTCCACCATTGCCGCGTAGACCTCTTCATCTGTCGCGTTGGCGGGTAGCTCGAACTTCACCGCATCTTTTTCCCGCAGAAACGCCCGCGGAGAGTCAGCGCCGAGCTGCTTGGCGAGCTGTTTCAATTCATCCACTGAAAGCGCCTCGCCAGCGTTCATGTATTTGCGGATTTCCGGCTCGATACCGTTTTCCTGCAGCAGTGCGAGGCCTTTTCGAGATGTGCTGCATCCAGTGTGGTGCAAAAGGGTGTAGGTCATGGGGTCATATCCTGATCTGATTGCTGCATAACATAGATCCGCTTTCCCAAACGGCACATGAGGCAACATGACATTGGCAGCGCCGAAGAGGTCGGGTTAGTCTGCGGTATGACTGTTCCATCGCAAAACCCGACCCTAGACGCTGCACTCACGCTGCAGCCTGAACTTGCTGAGCGCGCCCAGGAAATGGAAGACGTGCGGCGCTTGCCGGCGGACCTCGCTCGAAAAATGGCGGATGCCGGGATATTTCGGATGATCACGCCAAGAGCTTATGGTGGACTGGAATTCACACCCCGCGAGATTGTCGACGTTGTGGAGGCGGTTGCGGATGCCAATGCCAGCGCAGGTTGGTGCGCGATGATCGCAGCGACGACCGCGATGAATGCGGCCTACATGGCGCCCGAATATGCGCGTGAAGTCTATTCTGATCCGCTTACCATCACGGGAGGCGTCTTTGCTCCGATGGGGAAAGCGGTTGTCGACGGGGACGATTTTATCGTCAGCGGGCGCTGGCAGTGGGGATCCGGCTCGGCGAATTGCACCTGGTTGTGCGGCGGCTGCATGGTGTATGAGGATGGCGAGCTCAGAAAGCTTCCAAGCGGTCGCCCGGACGCCCGCATGATGGTGTTCCCGGCGAGCGAAGTTGAGTTGATCGATACTTGGCACGTGATGGGCCTCAAAGGCACCGGATCCGGTGATATCGCTGTAGACAATATTCGAGTTCCTAAAGGTCGTTCGGTCAGCCTGGTCGCGGACAAACCAAACATTGACGACGCGCTCTACAAGTTCCCGGCGTTTGGCTTGCTTGCTCTCGGCGTGGCTGGAACGGCGCTTGGAAATACGCGCGGAACTTTGCGCGCTTTTGCAGATCTGGCCGGCGCTAAGAAGAATCAGGGCTCGGCGAAAACGCTCAGCGAACGGGTAAACATCCAAGCGGAGATGGCCAAGATGACGGCGGCGTTCCGATCTGCGCGCGCCTATCTGCACGATGAGATTGATCAGACCTGGGAGGTTGCGCAAACCAGCGAGGATATTCCCGTAGATCGCCGCGCCGCTCTACGCATGGCATGTACGCATATGGTTCGCACAGGCGCTGAGATTGCCCGCAATTGTTACGATTTTGGCGGTGGTGCCGCGCTGTTTCAGTCCAGCGATCTGCAGCGCCGCTTTCGCGACGCGCACGCGATGACACAACACATCGTCACCGCGCCGGGCACTTGGGAATTGACAGGGCGATTGCTTTTCGGACTGCCGACCGATGCAGGAATGGTTTAAGGCCTACTCGGCTTCCGCGACCGCTTCATCAGCGCCGCGCGCCAATGTCTTCATGACGCCATCGGCTTCTTCGCCAGCATCAGGTGCAGCATCTTTCTTACGATTGTAAGTCCGGCGGCGTTTTGGTTTTTCGTCGTCTTCGGTAGATGCTTCAATGGCTTCTGGGGCATCTGAAGTCGTCTCGTCGGTGGCCGCGCCATTCTCTTCGCGAGGTTTGCGACTGCGGCGTCGTGGTTTGGCATCTTCACTTGAATCGCTGGACGCCTCCGAGATCGCGTCGTCACCCGATTCCTGCGGGTTCTCGTCGTCTGCTTCAGATTGAGCGGCGCGCTCGGCGTCGCGCTGAGCCCGTTCTTCGGCTTTCGCCGCGTCACGCGCTTCGCGTTCGAGGCGTGCTTCTTCTTTCTGCTTCTCGAAAACAGCCACGATGCGGGCATAGTGTTCCGCGTGCTGGAACAAGGCTTCGGCTTTTACCCGATCGCCGGATGTCTGCGCATCGCGGGCGTATTGCATATACTTGTCCAGGATTTGCTGCGCAGACCCGCGAATTCGGACTTCGGGTCCGTTGCTTTCGTAGTGGCGGTTGGGATTCGGGCTATTATTGTTGCTATTGTTTCCACCCGAGCGGCGACGGCGCTTGCGCTGCATGGCCATAGGCAATTCCTGATCTTTGTTAGTCCGCTAAACGGACGGTTTCTTCGCGCGTATTGGCTCTTCTCTAAACTGTCGCGCTGACGATAGGCCGGACAGGTTGCCCCCTGGTCACTGGCCTTAGATGTTACGTAGCGCGCCATTTCAGATTCGCCAAGAGGGTTTCTGCTAAGATTTTTTTGCCGCAATCGCGCGGTCATTGCCGCTTAGATCTTTACGGTGTTCCAGTTGAACAAAGCCTGCACTTCCCAACAGGTCTGTGACGGCGCTGTTCTGATCATACCCGATTTCCAGAACCAGATGTGCGCCGGACTTCATCCGATCACCGGCGATCGCAATAATTTCGCGATACGCGGCGAGGCCGTCGGGGCCGCCATCAAGCGCGTCCATCGGGTCGAAGTCGCGAACTTCCGGCGCCAAGTCGGGAATCACATCGCTGGCAATATAGGGCGGGTTGGAGATGATCAGGTCACAGCGATCCCATCCCGCCCAATCTACCCAGGAGCTTTGAACGAGCTGAACCCGTCCGGTCAGGTTGAGCGTTTCGAAGTTCTCATTTGCCAGGCTGATCGCGGCCGCGCTCTGTTCGATGGCAGCGCCAGATGCGCGCGGGCGTTGGCTAAGCAAGGCCGCCAGGAGGGCGCCAGTCCCTGTGCCAAGATCGGCGAGGTGCCAGGCGGCGTCTTCCGGAATCTGCATCAGGGCGAGATCGACTACACATTCGCTATCGGCACGTGGAATCAGAGCCCGCCCGTCCGACCACAATTCGAGGCCAAAGAAATCAACGCGTCCGGCAATATGCGCAAACGGTTGGCGGTCCGCGCGCATACCCACGGCTTGCTCGAAGGCAAGTTTCAAGTCCGGCGATGCCGGTTTCAGTTCTTTCGAGATTAGCGTGGCAGGCGTGTAACCGGCGACGAGGCAAAGCAGGCGCCGCGCCTCCATTCGCGGATCATCAAGTCCGGCGTTTTGCAGTTTCTCCGCACCGAGGCGGATGATATCAGAAAGAGATTGATCGCTCACGCGTCTTCCATAGCGGCGAGACGGCGCGCTTGATCCTCGGTCATTAAGGCCTCGACCACGTCTTCCAGCTTGTCTCCCGCGATGACCTTGTCGAGCGCGTATAGCGTCAGACCTATGCGGTGATCGGTGACTCGGTTTTCCGGATAATTGTAAGTCCGGATCTTCTCGGATCGATCACCTGAGCCAACTTGGGACGCGCGCGCCTCAGCGCGTTCAGCATCTCGCTCCTGCTTTTCTTTTTCGTAAAGCCGGATCTTCAATTGCTGCATGGCTTTGTCGCGGTTCACATGCTGCGATTTCTCGGAGCTGGTTGCCACAATTCCGGTTGGAAGATGGGTAATCCGAACGGCTGAATCGGTCGTGTTGACGTGTTGCCCGCCTGACCCCGAAGCGCGCATGGTATCGATGCGGATGTCTTCCTGGCGAATATCAATTTCTACATCTTTCGGGGCCGGCAACACCGCAACGGACGCCGCAGATGTGTGCACCCGACCCTGGGTTTCGGTCGCAGGAACGCGCTGGACCCGATGGACACCGGATTCCCACTTTAGCCGACCATAGACGCCGTCGCCTTCAACGTTCGCGATGATTTCCTTGTACCCGCCGACATCACCGGCCGATGCGCTTTGCAGGTCAATCTTCCATCCTTGGAGCTGCGCATAGCGCGAATACATTCTAAACAGGTCCCCGGCGAAAAGGGCGGCTTCGTCCCCGCCTGTTCCGGCTCGGACTTCCAACACGATATTGGCCTTGTCATCTGAATCCTTCGGCAAGAGCAAAAGCTGCATTTCGCTCTCGGCTGCAGGAATGCGTGCTTTCAGATCACTGATTTCTTCCTGCGCGAGTTCGGCCATTTCGGGATCGCCCTCTTTGGCCATGGCTTCGGCTTCTGCCAGGCCTTCACGCATGGAAATGAGCGAACGCGCAGCTTCGACGACGGGTTTCAGTTCGGCATGTTCCCGGGACAGAGCGACAATTTCATCGCTGTCTGTGGTCGCACCCATACGGGCTTCGACTTCGTCAAATCGTTCGATAACCTGTTCGAGGCGGGACTGAGGAATGGTGGACATATCCCGCCTCTAAACTGGATTTGGACCTACAGGAAGACCCGAATGACTTCCTTCCCGATCATCACAAACAAAACGATTGATCCGATCGCGAACATCAGGAAGCGATGCATCACTTTGGGCGACAATACCTGAATCAGAGAGTGCAAAACACGCACGCCGACATAGCCATAAGCCAGTTTCATCATCAGTGCGTCAGCACCGCCTGTCAGTGCTGCGAACACCATGAGGGCGTAGAAGATTGTCGGTTGTTCGTGCAGGTGATTGTAATTGTCTGCGACGGCTCGAACATTTGGCGGGATCTTGTCGGAGTAGGTGCCCGGATGGCGCGCATCGTCCGGATTGATCTTGGCTTTCTGCATCGCCGGAATCCGCGTCGCATACATCCAAAGCCACATGATCGCGGTCCACAGGATCATTAAAAGCACCGGCGTCAGAAAGGATTGCAGTCCTGCGCCATGAGTTTCAATGACAGCGTTGATCATTGCCGTCGGATCCAGATTTTCGTTTTCCATTATAGCCTCCCGTTTGTCTTATTTGGGCAGGCTAGGCGTCATTGCGCGGATTGCAAAGTCGTCTCGTTGCGCGAAGGCGTTCCGAAATGGGCGGTCATGAACGCGGTAAATGCGTCAATATCCTCAGACACAACGCTGTGCCCCCCGATGCGTAGCCAGTAGCTAATCTCCGCAGATGGATCGAAGTCCCGCATCCCTGTGTCGTCTGGCAATCCTTGAACGCCTCGGGCTTCGTAGATCACGTCGGCGGCCTTTGCGAGGCGATATGACGAATTTGGGTCTGACCAGACATCCCGACGACCATTGCCGAGGAAGATCGGTTTAGGAGCAGATAGGGCGAGGAGAAAATGCTGATCGAGTGATAAATCGAAACCGTCTTCCAGCGCCTTGCCGAGATCCGGCCTCAGCCAGTGCGGATAAGACTTGGCCATCCGATCAAGGCGCTCGCCGGTGGTCGATCTCGACGACGATCCGCCGCCGAACCCTGATTGGTGCGCAATTGCTGCAGCGATCCGGTCCGACCAGCCAGATGCGATCAAAGCGGACTTGCCATAACGCGAGTGTCCCAGAGCTGCGATCGCATCGCTGCGGATACGCGGATCGTCTGCGAAGGCCGAAGCCGCGGCGTCGAAAGCAAAGGCCCAGGCCATCAGGGCGCTTGTCGGATTCGGACCAGGGCTAAGCTCAGACATGACAAGCTGCGCCGGGCCATTGGTATCAGGAACAAAGCTCCACCCCGGAAAGCTCGCATAGGCGAGCCCGGCATCGAAGTAACGATCAATCGGCGCGTAAGCGATATAAGTGCCGAAAATGTTGGTGGCGATGAACCCCACCGCGCCGGTCATATTGGTGCCTTCGCAGATCGACCCTCCAAATTCGGTCACTGGATCTTCTGGAAAGACGGAGCAATTGTCCGAAAAAGTCTGACTGATGATCAGCGGGACAGGCGCCGTTTGGGCGGCATTTGGATAGGCGATCACGACCGGGAACGATCGCGCTGTGTCGCCCTCGCCAATGGTCAGCATGACTTCTTCCAGTGTGCCGCGGCCGCCGAGATAGTTGTCATCGACGATCCGTGTTTCGCCCACCGATACAGGCAGGTTTTCCGGCCAGGGCCCGTACAGCTCGTTTTCCAGGGTCGCGCGGGTTTCCACTTCATCGAAAGGTAGAGCCAGGGCTGGGCTCGCTGCCGGTTTGTTCTCTGTGTCCAGGCTGGCATAGTTTAGGCCGAGCATCGTGCAGGCTGACATGCCACCAATGACAATGCCCGCAAGTACAAGTCGGATCGACCATTTCACAATTTGCCAGATCAACATCATCAGCGTCGTCTCCACTCGCCAATCTAATTCGATTAGCGGGACGTATCCCGATGGCAAGTTTTGATTTTCGAAGCGTACTTCACGTTCGCGCGAGCCTATTGCGCGGCGACTGCATCCGCGTCGCGCTGGGCCTTGAGGCGCTCGGCTTTCGCCTCGACCTGCTCGACGATGTGTTCGACCATGTCAGCGTTCGAGAGTTTGTGATCTGGGCGCCCGGAAACGTACATCATTCCGCTTTCCTTGCCACCGCCTGTAAAGCCGAGATCAGTCATCGCTGCTTCTCCGGGACCATTCACGACGCAGCCAATGATTGAGAGCGTGATCGGTTCGGCGATATGCGCGAGACGCTCTTCCAACGTCTGAACCGTCGAGATGACGTCGAACCCCTGGCGGGAGCAGCTGGGACAAGAAATGATGTTCACGCCGCGGGTTCGAAGGCCGAGAGATTTCAGCATATCGAAGCCGACTTTGACCTCTTCAACCGGGTCGTCCGACAGCGATACACGGATTGTGTCACCGATCCCCATCCAGAGTAGGTTGCTCATGCCGATCGAGGATTTGACCGTGCCGATGCGGCGCCCGCCAGCCTCGGTAATCCCAAGATGTAGCGGCGCATCAGTCGCCTCGGCGAGCAGCTGATAAGCCGACACGGCCAGGAACATGTCAGAGGCTTTCACGCTGATCTTGTAGTCATGAAAGCCGAGATCATCGAGAATCCGCGCGTGATCGAGCGCGCTTTCGACCATCGCGTCTGGGCAAGGCTCTCCATATTTTTCGAGCAGGTGCTTCTCTAGCGACCCACCATTCACGCCGATCCGGATGGAGCAACCATTGTTCCGCGCGGCGCTCACCACCTCTTTGACGCGGTCAGGCGACCCGATATTGCCGGGATTAATGCGAAGGCAAGCCGCGCCTGCCTCGGCGGCTTCGATCCCGCGTTTGTAATGGAAATGGATGTCCGCGACGAGCGGAACGGAAGCGCTCTTGGCGATCGCCGCCATGGCGGCCGTTGAGTCTTCGTCAGGACAAGACACTCTGACAATGTCTGCGCCAGCCTCCGCTGCGCGCTCGATCTGAGCCAGCGTTGCCGCCACGTCTGGGGTCGGCGTATTGGTCATGGTTTGCACACTGATCGGGGCATCGCCGCCGACCAGAACAGAGCCCACGGAAATTTGGCGGGATTTCCGGCGTTCGATATTACGCCAGGGGCGGATGGGATTGTGCGTCATGAACCAGGTCCTGAACCAGTCTTCTTGGCCCATGTGGCCCTAGAATACGGCGAGGTAAAGGCCCCGCGATGCCGCAGATTTCGGTAAAATTTCAACGTTTGCGTGAACGAGGTGGAAAACACGTTCTGCTACGACACCGGTTGAGACGTGTCTTAGCAAGTGGAGCGTGCAATGCGCGAATTGCCTATCCCTGGAATGTTTGCCCCGCGCTTGTTGAAGCGTTTTGAGGCATTTGCAGCCGATAAGCGAGGCATTGCCGCCGTGGAATTTGCCTTGATCGCGATTCCATTTTTCTTCCTGATCTTTGGCCTGCTCGAGGTTTGCGTGATCTTCATCATGGCGTCCGTTCTGGAACACGGTGCCAGCGAAGCGTCTCGCGCCATTCGAACAGGGCAGTTCCAACAGGGCGGGTTCGGTGAACTCGCATTCAAGAACGCTGTTTGCGCCGAGCTGTTTGATCTGATGAGCTGCGGCGACAAGCTGAGCCTGGATGTTAAGACGTTCAGCAGCTTTGCCGGGACCAACAATCCGTCGCCCATTGATGGGGACGGAAACCTGGATGACTCCGGTTTTGCGTTTAGCCCGGGCGGACAGAACGACATTGTGGTGATCCGCGTGTTCTATGAGTGGGACCTGATGATCCCGTTGATGAGCAAGCCGCTCGCCAATATGAGCGGTGATCGCCGCTTGCTGCAGGCTACGATCGCGTTTCGCAATGAGCCGTTCGGCAATTCGGCTGCCTCCGGGACGCCATAGGGGAAAAGACGATGCGACAGAGACCAGTAACCAAACTGCGTAAATTCCTACGCGCTGAGAGTGGAATCTCGGCAGTTGAATTTGCCTTGATCGCGCCGCTCATGGCGATGATCTACTTTGGCTGTATCGAGCTGTCTCTGATGATGACACTCGATCGGAAAGTCACCGGCGCAACGGCTGCGCTGGGCGATCTGACATCGCGCTCATCAACCATTACAAACGACGACCTCACGGACATATTCGAAGCCACGCGTATGGTGATGCAGCCGAACGACATGACCGGCGCGCGCATACGGGTTTCAAGCCTCTACGAAGATAGCGGGCAAGTGAAAGTCGCCTGGAGTGATGGTTGCAACATGACACCATTCAGCGATGACCAGGTTATGACGATCCCGAACAATCTGATCCCGACAGATGGAACAATCATCTTGGCGGAGATCGAGTACGATTATCAGTCCGGCATCGGTTATTTCTTCTCTTCTTCAAAAGAGCTGACGGACAAATTCTACCTACGGCCTCGCCGCGTAGACGCGATCACGCGGGACCGTACGGCTGGATCATTCAGCTGCGCTTACGCCTCGCCTTAAGCGGTGGCCTCCGCCTTCAGATGCTCTGGTATTTTGTCGGCCTTAACCGTCATGATAATCGCGAGTCCGGTGATCAATAGAAACACCACGGGCGCAAACCCGGCGCGCTGATCATTTGTGAGCCACGTGACTAAAGCGACCGATCCTGGTCCGAGCCAAACCGTTACACTGCCTGCCATGGCGTAGAAGCCGAAAAATTCGCCAATCTTCTCCGGCGGCGCAATGTGCAATAACATGTACCGGCTCGAGGAAATGGTCGCGACCAAGAATATTGTTCCGGGAATCACGGCGAGGACGTAAACTACGTCAGAGAGCGTGCTGAACACGCCACCTTCCCAGACTGTATGGTCGGCTGGAATTAGACCGAACAGAATGGCATCCTTCGTGATCGAAATCTGAAAGATGCCGATCAAAATAGCCATGCTAAGTTCGAATACCAGGGCGCGTTTGGGTCCGAGCAGGCGATCAAGCACGCCGCCAAAGAATCCTCCAACGACTGCGAACAGAGAGGCGAGAATACCGTACACTGCGAGTTGCGGGCCGGTCCACGCGAGCACCCCGCCGACATAGACCCCACCGATCGTCAACATCGCAGCAATACCGTCAGCATAGATCATTCGGCCGACCAGATAACGCATGACATTCGGATGCTGCTGAAAGCGGCTTTTTACCCAGGTGTAAGGCTGCACTCGGTTTGCCGGATCTCGAAAATCTTTCAGGGCCTGACCCCAGGTTGCCTCTTTCCGGTAAACGTCGGGCATCAACAGAAAGAATACGCCCATGAAAATGAGCAGCCAAAACCCTATTGTTGGCGCGGACAGCCGGGATACATCAATTCCAGTCAATCCAAAGGGAGGGTTAGTGCTCAGGATCGCCACTGCGATCAGTAATACCATCCCGGCGGCATTCCCCATGGCTAGGCCGAGACCGGAAACCAGCGGCAAGGCGGACGATCGTCCCGCAGCCGGTAGCATTGCATTGTGCAGCAATTCGGACACGGTGTAGCTGCAATAGCCGACGATCAAAAGAAACATCCCTATGGGAACCGCGCCAGGTAGATCGGGCGTTATGAATCCGAGCAATATTGCACAGCCCGCCAGCACCGCGAACGTGTAGAGCAAGATTGGTTTTTTGGGGCCGGCTTTGTCGACGATGCTGCCGAGGATGGGCGAAACGATCGCCATGATCACGCCGGCAATGGCTATGGTGACCCCAACCAAGGTCTGACCGAGTTCACCGTTCTGAATTACTGAATTGGCGAAGTAAGGCGTGAAGATGAATATGACGACGATATTGTAGTAGGGATTTCGGGCCCACTCGAACGAGGCCCAGCCGAACCCCTTCTTTCCAAACGGACCGCCGGTCACTTCTCCAGCATCGCCTTGCGGTCCCGCATCGTCTGCACTCAAGCTCGCATCAGCCATAACGTCTCCTCACAATGCACATCTGTCGGCGCAGTTCGGCGACCCTGAAACATTCCGTATCGAATGAAAAGGCGGGTGCTGTCGAGCGCTGCTGCGACATCTATTGCGCTTGACGCTGGCGACCATGCGGATAAAGACGGGCGTGACTGAATTGGAGGCCATCATGGCAGGCGATTACACACGCGGTGAAATGAATATAGAAGCTCAAAAGGGCATGTACGTGGGAACCATGAAAGCGGGCGCCTGGGGAGCGTTGATTACGCTGTTGGGTTTGGCTTATGCGACCTTCACCCTGTCTATCGGCATGCCGTGGTTGGTTGCTCTGGTGATTTGCGCGGGTGGCGGTATCGTGATTGGCCTCGGCATGGGATTTGGCGGCGCGTGGGTTGCGACAGTTGTGGGACTTTCGGGGCTCGCCTTGTTCATCCAGGTACTCATTATCCTGTTCCAATTGGCGCTGTGACGCACCTTCGCCTTTGAGATTTGAGAATCGGTTGCCCTGGCAGCCGCTTTTTCTTTACCGCTTTCACTGGTGCGAATCAGCAGGGGCGCCTAATTCCAACAAATGCCTGATAGTGCACACCTCCCGTCCCGCCCGGTGATCCGCCAGTTGCCGCCAGATGCGATAAACCGCATCGCTGCGGGTGAAGTCGTTGAACGCCCCGCCGCGGCTGTGAAGGAGCTCGTCGAGAACGCCCTTGATGCGGGCGCTCGATCGATAAAAGTCACGAGTGAAGCAGGCGGCTTGAAGCGGTTGATTGTCGAAGATGATGGCTGCGGCATGAGCGGCGCTGATATGCGGCTGGCGCTTGAACGGCATGCGACGTCGAAGCTGGCCCCAGGCGACGATGGCCGGATTGACCTGCTCAACATTCACACAATGGGGTTTCGCGGCGAGGCCTTGCCGTCGATTGGCTCAGTCAGTCGCATGACGCTGACATCGCGAACAGATGGTGAGGATGCGGCAGAACTTTTCATCGAGGCGGGACGGATCGAAGGACCAAAACCAGCAGCCTTTTCCGGCGTTGGCCTCACCGGCACGCGTGTGGAGGTTCGCGACCTTTTTCATGCGACGCCGGCGCGCCTGAAATTCATGAAGTCGGAGCGGTCCGAGACGATGGCGGTCACAGACACACTCAAGCGCTTGGCTATGTCACGCGCCGATGTGGCCTTCCAGCTCGAAAGCAATGGCCGGAGTGTCTTTCGGTACGCGGCCCACCCGGACACGCCGACAGGACGCCTCGAACGTCTCGGTGCTATCATGGGTCGGGAGTTTCGAGAAAACGCCCTCGAAATTGAAGCCGAACGGGAAGGCGTTCACCTGACCGGGTTTGCGGGCCTGCCCACGCTCAATCGCGGCAACGCGCAGAAGCAATACCTGTTCGTCAACGGACGACCGGTGAAGGATCGCATGCTAAACGGCGTGATCCGAGCGGCGTACCAGGACTTCCTGGCTCGGGACCGCCACCCTATGGCCGCTTTGTTTGTCGACCTCGATCTAGAATATGTCGACGTAAACGTCCACCCTGCGAAGACCGAAGTGCGCTTTCGTGATGCCGGCAATGTCCGCGGCCTGATCATCGGAGCGCTGCGACACACGCTTGCGGCAGCTGGGCATCGGGCGAGCACGACGGTCGCGTCTGCCGCGCTCGGAAAGGTTCAGGCCGAGCCGGTTCAGGCGGACGTCTTTCGTCCAAGCACACTATGGGCGGACCGACCGGCGGGTGGCGCCGCTTTCTCGCCAGCGGCTGCAACGCCGCCTGCAGCGTACCGACCGTCTGTGTCTGGGCCCGAAAGCCTCGGCGAGCCCGCGTCACCTGCTTATGAGGGCGGTCTTTCGGCGCGTGTTGAACCAGAGCGTGATACGCTCGAATCGGACTTCCCGCTGGGTGTGGCCCGAGCGCAATTGCACGAAACCTATGTCGTCGCACAGACGGAAGACGGTATCGTGATCGTCGACCAGCATGCAGCGCATGAGCGCTTGGTCTATGAGGACATGAAGCGGCAAATGGCTGATGGCGGCGTCAAGCGTCAGGCCTTGCTCATCCCGGATGTTGTGGAACTTAGCGAGGACGAAGCGGCGCGCATCCTGGAGCGGAGTGACGAGCTCGCCGAGCTTGGCTTGGAAGTGGAGCCCTTCGGGGTCGGGGCGGTCTGTATCCGCGCGACGCCCGCATTATTCGGCGAAATGGATGTTGCTGGTCTTGTTCGGGATCTCGCCGATGATTTCGCCGAATATGACGCTGGGCTCGCGTTGAAAGAGCGTTTCGAAGAAGTGATGGGCAATATGGCCTGCCGCGGCTCGGTGCGCGCTGGGCGGCGTCTCAATGCTGAAGAGATGAATGCTCTGCTGAGGCAAATGGAGCGTACGCCACATTCCGGTCAGTGCAATCACGGGCGTCCAACTTATGTTGAGTTAAAGCTCGCGGATATTGAAAGACTATTTGGACGACGTTGATTTGACTTCGTGAAATAAGAAAAAATCAACCTAAACGTGATTAGCTGGCGGAATGAATAGCGCCGCAATCCCTTCCAGGAAGAAACGCCATCTCAGGGTTTCTGTGGCGCTCATAGCAGTCGGGTGTCTCGGCCTGCTGGAGCTTACATTCTTTGCCTTCGGCTCCATACACGAGTTCAGTCACCGCTTCCTGTTGCTTGAATCCGCTGTCATCTTGCTGGTCACGCTCGGCCTTCTGTTCCTGGTGGCGCGTCAGGATAAAAAGACAGAAGAAGCTGAAAGTATTGCGGAAAGCCAGCTGTCTCATCTCGCTGATTTTGCGACTGATCTTTATTGGGAAACCGACCTTGAGGGCCATGTCATTGCTGCTGGCGGGCGGTTGATGAACACGTTCTTCCCAGACATCAATCACGTCCTCGGCAAGCACTATATGAGTGTGATCAAACTCGATGAGGTCGAGCGCCAGAAGATGCTGGACGCGTTGAGCGCGATTAAGCCCTATTCGGATATCTTGTCGGTGTTCCGATCCACGGATGACAAACGCTACTACATCTCGCTTTCGGCGACGCCTCGATATAGCAAGACCGGGGCGGTTATTGGCTATCTCGGTGTCGGCACCAATGTCACGCGGCGGATCGAGGCGCAGGGGCGCCTGAAGCATATGGCCGAACATGACATGCTGACCGGTCTCGCTAATCGATACACTTTCCAGAACCGGATCGAACAGGAAGTTGCTGCGAGCGGTGAAGATGAGAATGTCGCTATCCTCGCTATCGATCTCGATAATTTCAAATCGATCAATGACACGTTTGGACACCAGACCGGTGATGCCCTGCTCAATCTTGTGGCCAAGCGGCTGCGCAAGGTGATCAGAGGGAACGACTGGGCGGCGCGCCTCGGCGGCGACGAGTTTGTCGTCGTCTCGCGCGATGTCGCCAATCCCATGGATGCGTGCTTGGTTGCGGCACGGATTGTTTCAGCCTTGTCGAGACCGTTCCGGATTGGCGGCCTGGAGCTAACATCCTCGGCATCTGTGGGCGTCGCCTGCGCCCCTCTACATGCAGACTCAACCCAATCTTTGCTGAAGTGCGCCGACCTCGCACTCTATGAAGCCAAAGGTAGCGGTCGTAGCTGTTATCGGTTGTTCCAGGCGCCGGACCAGCCTCATTCAGGACTGAATTAGAGGCTCGCTCGCAGCATCCAGGCAGTCTTGTCTGCGATTGTCGCGCGCTGGGTCATCAGGTCGGCGGTCACATCATCGCAGGCCTCTTCCGCTATTCGAATGCCGTCGCGAGCGGCTCTAGCCACCGCTTCGTGACCACGCGCAAGATTGGCCACCATAGTTTCTGCATCGGGAACGGATGCGTCAGCCTCTATCGAGGCGTCCTGCATCATCTCGTTCGAAGACCCGGGCGCGAAATGCCCTAGAGCACGGACACGTTCGGCTAATTCATCCAGCGCTGCCCACAATTCAGTATACTGCGTCATGAACACCTCATGCAGCGACTGGAAGCGAGGACCGGTGACATTCCAGTGATATCCATGCGTCTTGATATACAGCGCATACGTTTCACCCAGCAGGCGTTTCAGAGCCTGCGCGGATTTTGCGCGGTCGGTCTCAGTAATTCCAATTTCAACATTCATCGGTCTAACCCTCATTTCTTATGAGGATCAGATGGGGAATGCCCCGCGGTAGCGCCAATTGATTATCGAATTCTCAGACATAGAAGAAATCTATGCATTCGACCTATTTCAGGCTGGCACAAAATTTCTGAATGCGTGCCATGGCTTCGGTCAGGGCTTCGGTGGATGTGGCATAAGAGATCCGGAACGCTGGCGACAATCCGAACGCCTCACCCATCACAACCGCAACCTTTTCCTGCTCAAGAAGCTCAGAAGCGAAGTCTGAATCAGTTTCAATCCGTTTGCCGGATGGAGCCGTCTTGCCAATCGCGCCCGCGCAGGACGGATAAACATAGAACGCGCCTTCGGGTGTTCCGCACGTCAGGCCGTCTGCCTTGTTCAATTCGGCCACAACCATGTCCCGACGTTGCTTGAACACTTCATTGCGCGCGGGCAGGAAGTCGTGGCTCCCGTTGAGCGCGGCAATCGCAGCGTGTTGCGAGATCGAGCTTGGGTTAGACGTCGTCTGGCTGATCACTTTGCGCATGGTTTTGATCAACGCTTCCGGTCCAGCCGCAAAACCGATCCGCCACCCAGTCATTGCATAGGCCTTGGAAACGCCATTCATCGTTAGCGTCCGATCATAAAGACCTGGCGCGACTTGCGCGATCGTCTTGTATTCGAAGCCGTCATAAACGAGGTGCTCATACATATCATCGGTCAGGATCCAGACCTGAGGATGACGCAGCAAGACTTCGCTCAGAGCTTTCAGTTCCGCGCCTGAGTAGGCCGCACCTGTCGGATTGGACGGCGAATTCAGGATCAACCATTTGGTTTTCGGCGTGATCGCCGCTTCCAGGGATTCAGGGGTCAGCTTGTACTGCGCGTTCGGGCCGCAGGAGACGATCACAGGCGTACCGCCACACAGCTTCACCATTTCGGGATAACTGACCCAATAAGGCGCCGGGATCACGACTTCATCACCCTCGTTCAGAGTCGAGACGAGCGCGTTATAAATGACCGGTTTGCCGCCTGGGGCGACGTGGATCTGTGCTGGCGTGTACTCAAGATCATTATCGCGCTTGAACTTCGAGCAGATGGCTTGCTTGAGCTCTGGAAGTCCGTCCGCGGGCGTATATTTGGTTTTCCCGGACTGGATCGCTTCGATTGCGGCCTGTTTGATATGGTCCGGTGTGTCGAAATCTGGTTCGCCCGCGCCGAGCCCGATGACATCCTCTCCGGCGGCGCGAAGCTCAGCGGCCTTTGTGGTGACTGCGATCGTCGCAGACGGGGCAACGCGGTTGACGGCATCACTTAGGAAAAGCTGGCTGGCCATGGCAATAAACTCCAATTTGACGCCGCCGCTGTACGCCTCAAATGGGTCGCTTGCAAGCCAACATTAAAAATCACTGATCGATAAAATTTCACCGTTTGATTTAGGACTGACTTGACCAAGTGCGGATATATACAACCGTTAGTTTTATCCATGGCTGGGGCCGAGGATTGAGGTCATGTGGTTCACTCGTGAAGTCGCTTCAGATGTATTTCAGCGAGCCTTCGACAGGTTTCTTGTCGAAGGGGCCTTCTATATTGGCGAAGTGCGCAGCTATTTTGTCAACCTGACAGATGTCGAGCGCGGGTTCGCGCTGTGCGCCTTTATCATGTTTCTGATCTACCTGATCGTCGCGCGGGCGCGTCGCAAATACAATCCTGGCAGCATCGGTCGCCAGTTTGTCGGAGCCATGGTGCTGCTCGGCATGGTGCTTTATGGCGCGGATATCCTGTTCGATTATTCGCCCGGCGCATACAGCAATCTCTTCAAGCTCTAGGCTTTAGGGCGCTTGCCCCCTAAATTGGGCTCATGCCCGATTCTCCGGAACTCACTGCGCGCAAACGCGGCGTTGATGTCATCAAAGATAACTTGGCCCGGCTTCCAGCGAAGCCTGGCGTTTATCGCATGTTCGGCGAAGACGAAACGGTGCTCTACGTCGGTAAGGCGAAAAGCCTGAAGGCGAGGGTTTCTTCCTATACGCGCATTGGTGGCCACACGCAGCGCATTGCCGCGATGATCATGGCGACAGCCCGGATGGAGTTTGTGGTCACAGAGAGCGAGACCGAAGCGCTTCTTCTCGAGGCGAGCCTGATCAAATCCCTGAAGCCACGCTTCAACATATTGCTGCGCGACGACAAATCGTTCCCGTACATCCTGATCCGCCGCGATCATGACGCGCCTCAGGTTCTGAAGTATCGGGGCTCAAAACAGGACCGCGGAGACTATTTCGGACCGTTCGCCAGCGCTGGTGCGGTCACGCGGACGATCGATACACTGCAAAAGGCGTTCTTGTTGCGGACGTGCGAGGACAGCGTGTTTTCGACCCGGCAAAGGCCCTGCATGTTGCACCAGATCAAACGCTGCTCCGCACCGTGCGTGGATCTGATCAGTGCAGAGGAATACCGCGCGCTCGCAGACCAGGCGGCTGATTTCCTGCGCGGAAAAGCCACCGATTTGCAGACGGCTCTTGCGACGGAGATGGAGACGGCAGCTTCTGATATGGAGTTTGAGCGTGCGGCTGCGCTGCGCGACAGAATTCGCGCGCTGGCGCATGTGCGCGCCCAGCAGGACATTAATCCGGACGGGATCGAGGAAGCGGATATCTTCTCCATCGCCCTGGAGGGCGGCCAATCCGCGGTCCAGGTCTTCTTCATTCGGGCGGGCCAGAATTGGGGGGCCAGTGTTCACTTCCCGCGGCATGAGAAGGGCGAGACCGAGGCCGACATTCTCGCAGCCTTTCTGGTTCAGTTCTATGACAAGCGCCCGCCACCACGTTTGATCTTCACCAGCGTCCACCCAGCGGATGGCGCTCTGATCGCGGACGCTTTGGCGCTCAAAGCCGATCGGAAAGTGGAAATTCGAACGCCGCAACGAGGTGAAAAGCGCGCTCTGGTCGAGCAAGCGAGCCGCAATGCCGCCGAAGCCCTCAGCCGGAAACTGGCCGAAAGTGCCAGCCAGGCAAGGTTGTTGAAGGAAGTCGCAAGAGCGTTCGATCTCGAAGAGCCACCGCAGCGGATCGAGGTCTATGACAATTCCCATATTCAAGGTTCGAATATGGTCGGAGGCATGGTCGTCGCGGGACCTGACGGGTTCGAAAAAGGCCAGTACCGGAAGTTCAACATCAAGGACAAAAGCCTCGAACCCGGCGACGATTACGGCATGATGCGCGAGGTGATGCGGCGGCGATTCTCGCGCGCTTTGAAAGAGCGCGAAGAGGGCAATGGTGCGAACTGGCCGGATCTGGTTTTGATCGATGGCGGGCTTGGACAATTGAGCAGCGTGATCGAGGCGCTCGGTGAGCTGGGTCTGTCGCCGTCGGATGTAAATCTGGTCTCCATCGCCAAAGGTGTTGAACGCAACGCCGGCCGCGAACAGTTCTTCCAGCCGGGTCGTGCCCCGTTCCGATTGCCGGAAAACGCCCCGGTTCTGTACTATTTGCAGCGCCTCCGCGACGAAGCGCACCGCTGGGCCATCGGCGCGCACCGGGCCAAGCGCAGCGCCGATATCAAGAAGAACCCGCTTGATGAGATTGGCGGCATTGGTCCTGCCCGCAAGAAGGCGTTGCTCCAATACTTTGGGTCCGCCAAAGGCGTGTCACAGGCCAAGCTCGCGGACTTGAAAGAAGTTGAAGGCGTTTCAGCCGCACTCGCAGAACGCATCCACGGTCACTTCAATAGCGGCTAGCGATTGGCGCCAGGGACCCACTTGATGTCATCCACGCCATTATTGTTCGCGGCGCGACCGGCTACGAACAGCCAGTCAGACAGTCGGTTTGCATAGGCCAGTGCTTCCGCGCTGACGATCTCACCCTCATGGCTCGAAAGCTCGGCAATCTGGCGTTCGGCGCGGCGGCAAAGTGTTCGGGCGACATGAAGTTGAGCGGCCAACGCGCTGCCGCCCGGAAGAATGAAGCTGTCCAAAGGCGCGATAGCCTCATTCATTGCATCAATCTCAGTCTCAAGACGCGTGACTTGTGCGGCCACGATCCGCAGCGGTTCCCATTCCAGTTTCTTGCCGCGATCTGGCGTCGCGAGATCGGCGCCCAGGTCAAAGAGATCGTTCTGGATTCGCCGGAGTGCGCTCAGCATCTCGCCGTCAGCATGAAGGGCGGCAACGCCAAGAGCGGCATTGGTTTCATCGACGGTGCCATAGGCAGTGACGCGCGGATGCCACTTGTCGAGCGGCTCGCCTGTAGAAAGCCGGGTTTTCCCGGAATCTCCGGCCTTGGTGTAGATTTTGTCGAGTTTGACCATGGCGGCGTCAGAACAGCTTGATCGAGCCAACCACGATACCGAGGAGGACGAGAATACCGATCACCACAGCCTGAGCGATGACGCGCATGCGCATGAGCTGGTTGGAGCGGCTCCGTTGTCCGTCATCGGTCTTGGTCAGGTTCACAAGTCCCCAACCGAGGATAATGACGAGAATCCCGATCGCGATGTAGAGACCGACAGTAAGTGCAGAGGCCATAGCGTGCGCCTTTTTGATTTCTTCGGCTTTGATCTAGGGCGTCTTGCCGGTTCCGGCCATGGGGCAGGGAGCCGCGGCTGACGGTCTTAGTATTCGTAGATCTCAACCTTATCGACACGGATCGTGTAAGCGGCGTCGGCGAGTTCGGACTCTTGCGTCTGCGTGTACATCGTCCCTTCAATCCAGACAGCCTGCGCCAGGTCGCGGAGCTTGATCGGCTCCTCCGTCATCGCGAATACAGTCTGGTTCGGCGGCGGCGGCGGCGCGTGGAGGCAGGCACCATAATAAGGCACCAGAAGGAATTCCGTGATCTCTGCATTGGCGCCATACTCAAATGGAACCGTATAGCCTGGAATACGAATCTTGGTTTCGTTGAGTTCCTTGACCGTGTTGAAGGTTCCGATCTGGATCATCGAGTCTGCCGCCGAGCCTTCGGCAATCGGACCGCCGGAATACAGCATCGCCATTTGCTGCTGATAGAGCTGCGCGAGACGTTCTTCCTCGCCTTCCGGCATCAGTTCTTCCCAACCGATCTCGCGATAACCGCGTGCCGACGCAGCATTTACCGCAGCTCCAGCAGCTGCCAGGCGATTGCTGTTTTCCAGGTCGTCGCTTGGCTCCGGTATGCGGTCACCGACTTGCGGCTCAGTTGTGTCGGTCTGCGCTTCTATCAGAGTTGCATCTTCTGGGGCCGGCGTGTCCGCGGTAACCGCTTCACCGCACGCAGCCAGAATGACGAACGCTGCAGAGGAGATCAAAATCTGTTTCATCATGTCTTCTACCTATGTGCGAAACCTGGTTTCGACTAGTCCCATGGCGCGCTTGTGATCAGACTTTCACAGTCAGCCCATCCGCCAGTGATCGACGCAGCGCGGTCATTGCGGGCCAGATACCAAGGAATAAGGCCGCAAATGTGACCGCGCCGATCGTGTACACATCCACTAGACCAGGCCCTGTTCCTATAAGGGCAACGCCGTATTGGGCCGCCAGGATAGGCGCCGCGATTGCGAAAATGAGCTGAATCAGCAGGGCACCTAAAACGGCCCCGATCAGACCGAGGAACGTCGCCTCTGCAATCAGAAGCGTAAAGATGTGCATTGGGCGCGCGCCGGTGGCGCGCAATATCGACATCTCACGCCGACGCTCATTGAGGCTGGTCAGAATGCTCGTCAAAATCGACACCAGACCAACCGCGATGACAAAGGCCGAAATCGCCAGCAAGACGCGCTCAGCGGTGCTCATCACTTGCCATAGCTCGGCCAGCGCCTGACCCGGAATGATGGCGAGCAGCGGCTCCGATCTGTTGGTGTTGATGTCCCGCCGCGTCCGCAACACTGAGGCGCGGTTCTTCAGTCCGACAAATGTCGCCGTCACGGTTCGCGGTGTCAGGTCGAAGCCTCGGATCGTGTCTTCCGTCAACGTATCGGCAAGCGGATTTCGTGTCCCGCTTTCCCATCCAACATGGATTGCAGTCATCGCTTCCAATGAAATGTGGATGGTCTGATCTACGGGCGTCCCGGTTGGACGCAGGATCCCGGTAACGCGGAATGGTCTATTGTCGTGATCGCTGAGACCCCCTGCGCCAAGACCATGCGTGATCACCAACGGCGACCCGAGCTCATAGCCAAGCGTTCTGGCGACGTCAGCACCGACAACAGAGTCGAACAAGTCGTCAAATTCCTGGCCCACGGCAAAAGCCAGTGGTTGCTTCTGGCCATATTTATAGTGCTCAAAATAGCTGAGATTCGTGCCCAGCACCCGGAAACCGCGATGGCTGTCACCGAGGGATATCGGGACCGTCCACGCCACATCATCGCGCGCGTCGAGAGCCTCATAAGCCTCCCAGGAGATCTCTGCGGTCGCATTGCCCAGGCGGAAGACAGAATAGAGCAGCAGATTAACTTGCCCGGATGGCGCACCGACGATGAGGTCGGTGCCGGAAATGGTGTTATCGAACCCGGACTTCGCAGCGTTCCTGGCCTTTTCGACGCCTAGAAACAAGGCCACTGACAGTGCGATTGCGAAGACCGTCAGAAGGGCCGAGACTTTGCGGTTCATCAAGCTGCGCCAGGCCAGGCCAAAAATCGAAACCCCCATCAGACCGCTCCTGCCATTTGCGCCGAGGCGTTGATCTCAGACAGATCCAGGGCGCGGTCGAAGAGCGAGGCGAGCCCGCCATCATGACTGACAAACAGCAATGCTGCATTGGTCTTCTGCGCTTCCCGGCTGAGCAAGTCGATGAAGCGGTCGCGCGTATCTGCGTCCAAAGCCGAGGTTGGTTCATCCGCGATGATCAGCGACGGGTTACCGATAAGGGCCCGCGCCGCAGCCACGCGCTGCTGCTGTCCGACGGACAGGTCGGTGACGTTGCGGGCGAGAAGATCCGGGTCATCGAGGCCGAGCTGCGCCAGTAGGCGCCGGGCCTCCTGATCCGCACCACCCGCAGCCGCGACTTCGTTTTGACGCCGTTTGGAAAACCGACATGGGAGGATGACATTTTGAACGACGGATAAGTATGGAACCAGATTGAACAGCTGAAAAATAACACCGAGATGATCCGCCCGGACCTGATCGCGCTGGCTGCCCGACATTTTGGTCATGTCATGACCGAGTACTGAAATTTCGCCCTGGTTGGCTTCCAGAACGCCTGCGATCAATCCGAGCAGAGTAGATTTACCCGAGCCGCTGGGGCCGCGCAGAAACAGCCGCTCACCGGCATTGAGCTGGAACGTGCTGACATCAAGCAAAGGCGGCTGGCCTGGCCAGGAAAATCGCAGGTCAGTGATACGAACAATCGGTGTGGTCATCTAATCGATGTCTAGGCGGGTGTTGCCTGTGGTCAAGGTTTCTGCGGACTGTCCCGCGTCGGTCAGGTAGACGGCATTCACCTCCTCAAATCCAGCGAAACTCTGGAAGCCTGTGACTTCTATGCCCTCAATGTTGCCAGGGGCGGCGCACGTATAAGTGAGGTCGATCATCAGGTTTCCGTGATCCCCAATCGCGCGGATGCTGGCGTCGCCGCTGTCTCGCGTGCAGTCGCCGCCGACAATCTGAACAACACCATCAGTGTAGGGGCTGACATCGTCTAGCGCCCGAAGAGACTCGTCCAGATCGAAGTTTGCTAAAGCCCCTTCGACGCTGACACTGAGAGTCGATGCATCGAGACTGGCGGCAAGGTCCGAAAGGCCATGCACATGCGCTTCGCCTCCAGCCTCTCCGTGATCATGGTCGTCGTCGTGCGCATGCGCGTCTTCGTCATGGTCGGCATGTTCGTCGTCACTGTGATCATCATGTTCGTCATGATCATCGTGATCGTCGGGTTCATCACCCTCATGCTCATCGCCAACTTCGTGAGCGTCCTGCACTTCAACCGTCTCCGTCGACGTGTCCTCAGCGGGGACGGAAACCTCTTCCACCTCGGTAGGTTGTTCAATGACTGGCGGTGTTTCGGGCTCGAGCGCAGTGGCGGCATCTTCGGCAGGCTGGCACGCTGCCAGGGCAAGGCTGCTCGCGGCGAGCAAGAACACAGTTCGAGACATATCAGACTCCAGCTTTCGTTTGACAGGGCGAGGTGCGAGGCGTACTTCGCCGGGAGAGATTTGAGATACTATAACATTCCTGTAAATTAAATAGGACACTCTGGCCGCGCGCCAAGCATATTCGCGTTCATGTTTGAAGCCCTGCAAGCTCCCCTGTTCTTTGGTCTGATCGCCGCGTTCGTCACAACGCTCGGCTTGATCGCGGTCGCGCTGCGCAGCGACTGGAGTTTGCGATACGCCAATTTGTTCGGGCTTGCCGCCGCAGGCATGCTGACGGCGATGG
Organism: Hyphomonadaceae bacterium; assembly: GCA_043513745.1. Lineage (GTDB taxonomy): Bacteria > Pseudomonadota > Alphaproteobacteria > Caulobacterales > Hyphomonadaceae > Henriciella. The sequence goes on along the minus strand of CP121341.1, from coordinate 1,125,499 downwards.
CGTTCCTGCACATTTTGCCGGAAGCCTTTGCTCTTTCGAGCGGTGCACCGATCTGGCTCACATTCGGGTTTTTCGGCGGCCTGGTGATGCATTATGTCATTCGCTCGGTCTTTCCGGAACGCGAAGACTCCACCCTGCCAAGTGAAGCGATCACACCGATCGTCGCGATTGCCTGCCACTCGTTTATCGATGGAATCGTTTACTCGGTGACCTTCGCGGCGAGCTTTTCAGCGGGTGTGTTCGCTGCGGTTGGTTTGATCCTGCATGAGTTTCCCGAAGGCGTCATTGCGTTCGCGATCCTGCGTCGGCACGGCGTTTCCAATCGGTCAGCCTTTCTTTGGGCCTTCCTTGCGGCGGCTGCGACGACGCCATTTGGAGTCCTGGTCTCTGGCCCGTTTATGTTTGGATTGGGCGAGGAAACCCTGGGTGCACTCTTTGCCTTGTCAGCGGGTCTCTTGCTGTTCGTTGCGACCGGACCGCTGATGGCGCCGCTGAAGGAAGTCGCTCCAGCGCGTGGATTGGCGTCTCTGACCGCGGGCGTCGCGATTGCCGTCCTATTGCTGATCGCGCCCATCCCCGGACATGATCACGACCATCTTGGCCACGCACATGATGACAGTCATGACGGGCATGATCATTAAGTGTGATGCGCTGGTTTCGTCTGATCTGTTTGTGTCTTGCCTTGAGCTTGGTGGTTGGCGCACCGAGCGCGAGCGCCCACCCGGAAGATGAATTTTGCACGGGCGATGGCGGTCTCGACCCAGCGCTTTGTCGCGCATTGCAAGAGATCGATCGGCCGGAAAATGCTGGCCCGCAAAGTCAGGGATTCACCGAAACGGACGTGATAGACTTCGAGCGCCCCGCGCATGAAACGTTTGCGCTCTATGTCAAAATCGGCGTTCAGCACATTCTGCCCGGCGGGTTGGATCACATACTCTTCGTGCTGGCGCTGTTTTTCTCGACCACCCGGTTGAAGCCGCTGCTGATTCAAATTTCCGCCTTCACGGTCGCTCACACGGCGACGCTGGCTATGGTGGCATCGGGGATGTTGTCGCCGCCTGCAAGTATTGTGGAGCCGCTTATTGCTGCGACGATTGCCTTTGTCGCGATTGAGAACATCGTGTTCAAGGACATGACGCGCTGGCGACCCTTCATCGTGTTTGGCTTCGGCCTGATCCACGGCATGGGCTTTGCCGGATTTTTCGGCTCGCTCGGCCTACCTGACGGTCAGTTCTGGAGCGCTTTGATCGGGTTCAATGTGGGGGTCGAAATTGGGCAGCTCTCCGTTGTGCTGGCGGCCTTTATCCTGTGTTTCCCCATTCGAAGGCTGATTTCTGATCTTTCCTATCGGCACGCTCTGGTCTGGCCAGCGAGCGGTTTGATTGGGGCCACAGGCCTGTTCTGGACCATTGAAAGACTCGTAACAGGGTAAACGGCATCGGCTTTGCAGAAATGCAAACTATGACTGTTAAGACTCTGTTTACCAAGCGCGTACGCCGATATTTCGGCGCTGCTATCGCTACAGCCGTGACCACATTTATTGGGCTGGAAGCGCTCTCAAGAGCCGAGGCTCAAACGTGCTCTCTGCACGATGCGACCCGGTGGCAAATCGCAATTACAAACTCCGAGGTTGAGCAGACACCCGAGTTTATCCGTTTCGCAACGGAGTCCTTCCTGAAAGCCTGTCCCGACCGCCCGGAATTTGCTGCGGCAAGCCGCGTCGCCGGAATGGCATCGGCCGATATGGGCGACGCAGGCGCTGCGGTGCGCCACTTCCGCAATGCGGGACCGATGCGGGACACGCTGTCCAATTTCTACGCCATTGCTGCCTATCTGGTGATCGATGAGGATGTCGCGGCCTGGCGCCTGCGGGACCAGTTGATAACGACCTGGTACAATCGGCTTGATCGCCACCCCATGGTCTCGATTTCAAAAGTCGCGCTGGACCATGGCACGGTTTACCAGGTTCACTTTGCAGAAGCTTCAGGTGACATGGGGCCTCGAGCCGCCTGGGTTGGCGTTCCCTCTGGCCCTGGTTGGCCTGCAACAATCAGTTTCTCCAGCAACCCTTTTCAGCTTGCGCTTCGACAAATCAGTCAGGGTGGCGACGAGGATGGGCGCTACATAGAGCTCAATCGCTGCTATGATCGACGATCGCTTGGGCGCCTCGATCCTCGTCTTGCGAGTGTCGATTTTGATGGTGCTGCGCAGGCCGGGCTTTCCGCCTATCTCGCGGACCCGGATACGCAGGTCCAGGTCTCAGAGCGTGCCGTGAGCCCTTGCGTATTGCATGGGCGTCTCCTGCCGATGCCGAAGTCGCGCTAAGCTAAAGCTGAGCGTCAACGGCGGCGACAACCGCTTCAGCGGTGATGCCAAAGTGCTGGTAGAGGTCCTGATAAGGCGCTGATGCGCCGAAAGAGGACATGCCGACAAAGCCGCCATCATGGCCAATCCATCGATCCCATCCGAACCGCACACCCGCTTCAACTGCGACCTTCGGCAAGTCCCCGCCGAGTGTTTCGGCCTGATAGGCGGCGCTTTGCTGTTCAAACAGGTCCATGCTCGGCATTGAGACCACGCGGACAGGCACGCCCTTTTCGGCGAGTGCGGCTTGCGCCTCCATGGCAATCTCAACCTCGGACCCTGTTGCGATGAGGACGGCTTTGGCACCCTCAGCGTCGGACAGAACGTAACCGCCTTTGGAACACAGATTTTCATCCGTGTGGACGGACCGTGCTGATTTCACTTTTTGACGGGTCAATGCGAGCGTGCTCGGGCCCGTATCATTGCGCAGGGCCAGTTCCCAGCACTCTGCAGCTTCGACGCCGTCGCAGGGCCGGAAGACGGTCATGTTCGGCATCGCGCGAAGGGACGCGACATGTTCCACCGGCTGGTGGGTCGGGCCATCTTCGCCGAGGCCGATTGAGTCATGTGTCATCACGTGGATAACCCGCTCGCCCATCAGCGCCCCAAGCCGGAGCGCGGCGCGAGAATAGTCGGCAAATACCAGGAAGGTGCCGGAAAAGGGAATCACGCCGCCATGGAGCGCCATGCCATTCATCGCCGCCGCCATTGCATGCTCGCGAATGCCGTAGTGAATGTAGCGCCCGCCCCAATTTGTTGGCGAGAGCACATCAGTGTGGCTGGTCTTGGTATTGTTTGAACCGGTCAGGTCAGCAGATCCGCCAATCATTTCGGGGATCGCCTCGGTCAGAGGCTCCAGCGCTGCGCCAGACCATTTGCGGGTCGCGTCATCCTTGCCGCCTTCGATGACAGCTTTTTTGTGCGCGTTGACGATGACGGACAGGTTCGCGGGCAATGCGCCTGACACTGCAGCTTCAAAGACGGCCTTGTTAGCGTGATTGTCGAGACGGTTCTGCCAGGCGAGGTGCTCGGCGTGTGATCGCTTACCAGCTTCAAGCCATGCCGTTTCTATTTCAGCCGGTATCTCGAAGGGGGCGTGCGGCCAGCCAATGCTGTCGCGGACCGTGGCGACTTCTTCCTCGCCATAAGGGCCGCCATGAGCAGGCCCGGTGCCTGCGCGCTTCGCGCCGTAGCCGATGATCGTTTTTACCGCCAGCATGACCGGCTTATCCTGATCCTGCGCCCAGGCCAGCGCGGCTTCAACGTTGGCCACGTCATGGCCGTCAACTTTCCTGGTGATCCAGCCGGAGGCTTCGAAGCGCATGCACTGGTCGGTATTGTCCGCCATGTCCGTGCCGCCATCAATGGTCACGGCATTGTCGTCAAACAGGACAATCAGGTTGGAGAGCTTCAAATGACCGGCAAGCGTGATCGCTTCCTGGCTGATGCCTTCCATCAGACAGCCATCGCCCGCGATAACATAGGTCTTGTGATTGACCAGCTCATCCCCAAAGCGGGCGTTGAGATGACGTTCGGCCATAGCCATGCCAACCGCGGTTGTTATGCCCTGGCCGAGGGGACCGGTTGTGGTCTCTACGCCTTTGGTCAGGAAGTTCTCCGGATGCCCAGCCGTCGGACGTCCCAGTTGACGAAAGTTTCGAATATCGTCGCGGCTGACGCTTTCATATCCCGTGAGATGCAGCAGCGAATAGACCAACATGGACCCGTGCCCGGCAGAGAGGACGAACCGATCGCGGTCTGCCCAATCCGGATCGGAAGGGTTGTGCTTCATGAATTTGCTGAACAGCACCGCGGCAGCATCGGCCATTCCGAGCGGCAATCCGACGTGCCCTGACTTCGCGGCTTCAACCGCATCCATAGAAAGCGCGCGGATCGCGTTGGCCATATCCCGTGCAGAAACTGTCATTCCTCAACCCCTGTTTTGGTTAACCCGGCAATGCAGATCGTGCCCAGCGCTGTCAAGACTGTCGCGCCGCAGCTATTGAGTTTTAAGTGAAATAACTGCTAACCGGGTAGCATGAGTGTGATTGAAGCAGCCGCCTCTCGTCTGGAGAAGGCAACGCGACGTCTCGAGGGGGCGGTTGAGGGATTGTTTGAACGGTCCGGCGACCCTGTGCTTTTGCGTCAGGAGCTGAGCGCCATGATGGATGACAGAGCGCGGCTTGCCGAGCAGCTCGATGAGTCGCTCGCGCGCGAAAAGGAGTTGCAAGCGCTCGCGGATGAAGCGTCTGAAGCGCTGGGATCTGCGATTGCGGAAGTTCGCGCCGCGCTCGGCCGGGAAGGGCGGAGCTAATGGCCAAGGCAGATATCAGGATCAAGGGTCGCTCTTACTCCGTCGCGTGCGCGCCTGGGCAGGAAGCCCGCCTGATCGCGCTTTCGCGGCAACTGGATGCCCGCATTGAAGATATCTCGAAGGCGGTCGGCAATATTGGTGATGATCGGCTGCTCTTGATCGCGGGATTGGCTTTGCTGGACGAGCTGGATGCGGCGCATCAGGCGCAGGCGGCGGCGGCCGGACCGGATATCGAGCGGGCGGCACAGGCGTTGAACAACGCTGCGGCGCAGATCGAATCCCTCGCGGCGAGGATCGAGGAAGAAAAATGACCGAGCCTGAGCTCAGCGTCCTGATCCCGTTTTACAATGAAGCAGGCAACATCATTCCCTTGCTTGAGGAAGTGCATGAAGCGCTGGACGGAATCGCGTTCGAAGTGGTTTGCGTCAATGATTGCTCTGGCGACACGACCGAACAGGAGTTGGCTGAGGCGGCGGAAAAATGGCCCGAGACGGTCAGTGTCTTCACGCACGTTGAGCGGGCTGGAAAATCTGCTGCGCTCTTTACCGGGCTCAAGGCCGTGCGGGGGGTCTGGACGCAGCTTATTGATGGCGATGGCCAGAATGACATCAACGACACGGCCCGGCTTTGGAAATCGCACATAGCGGGGCAGCAGACCGGCAAGCTTGGAATCATTGCGGGCAAACGCAACAGCCGGAATGATAGCGGCTTCAAGTGGCTGCAATCGCGTATCGCGAATGGGGTGCGACGTTTCATGCTCCGCGATGATGCCACAGATACAGGCTGCGGCTGGAAACTGATTCGGACAGAGGCATTTCGCGAGCTGCCTTACTTTGCCTCTATGCACCGTTTTCTACCGGCCCTGATCAAGCGCGCAGGCTGGGACGTGCGCGAGGAGCTGGTGAATGACAGAGCGCGCTGGCACGGACAGTCCAAGTATGGGTTTCTCGGGCGGTTGGGCGCGGGCATTTTCGATCTGTTGGGCATGTTCTGGCTAACCCGTCGCGGCGGGCAGGGGGTCGCGCGCGAATGGGCTGATCCGAGAGCGCAGGAATGAACGCGTCAGAAATCGCGGCGCGATTGAAAGAAGCGCGTCTGTTCAGGGTATTGCCAAAGCATATTCGCGACGGGCTCGCCAACGGGTCGGCTGTCATGACTTTCGGAGCGGACTCGATCGTCATCTATCGAGGCGACTCAGCCGAGAATGTCTATTTGATCCTCGAAGGCAGTGTCGCGGTAGAATCCATGTCGAGTCATGGCAGATCGCTATCGATCAGCTCCCTCCATGTTGGCGAAGTCTTCGGTGAAATGGCGGTTCTGGATGGGCGAGACCGCAGTGCAAATATCCGAACGTTGGAACCAACCAGTCTCCTCCTCATACACAAAGCTCGGTTTCAAGCCTTGCTACAGGATAGTCCGGCGTTTGCGAATGAAGTGATCCTCGACCTGGTCCAGCGATTGAGACGCGCCGACGATCAGATCGAGGCGATCATGTTCCTGCCGCTCAAGCGCAGGCTGGCAGATCTACTCATCGAACTCTTCCGTGCGCACGGTCCCGAATTGAAGACGACACAGGCAGATCTCGCGAACCGCCTGACCGCGACGCGCGAGAAAGTGAATGTGAACTTGCAGATCCTGCAGGAGTGCGGCGCGATCAAGCTTGGACGCGGGCGCGTGACATTACTCGATGAAGAGGCGCTGTCTAGAATATAATGGAACGCGAATACATCACTCAAAACAAGTAATATGGAAATATATACTTGAGATGGGGTGAATATAACTAAAAGTATTAATACCTCATTATATTTTCATCTTTAGGTTGATTTATGTTCGGTTGGTTGCTCCATGACTTACCGGACAAGCTCAAGGCAAGGGTTTATCCGCCCCTCGAACCCTGCCACCTACTTGGGATGCATCGTTTCGGTGCATCCCATTTTAGGTGCGGTCAGAAAAACGCGGCCCGTTTATGAGCCGCGTTTGATGTCGAATACTGACAAAGGTCCTGAGATTATTTCCGCCAGACAGCTGCCATGGCTGGATCTTCTTCCTCGCCGGTATACTTGCGCGTTTCCGCGCGGCCGACGACCATGTGGTGAACTTCGTCCGGGCCGTCCGCCAGACGCAGGGTGCGCTGACCGGTGTAGAGGCTCGCGAGCGGGGTCCATTGCGAGACGCCTGCGGCGCCGTGCATCTGAATGGCTTCGTCGATGATCCGGCAGACTTTCTCCGGCACCATGGCCTTGACCATGGAGATCCAGACGCGGGCTTCTTTGTTGCCGAGCACGTCCATGGCCTTGGCGGCCTTTAGTACCATCATGCGCATCGACTCAATATCGATCCGAGCGCGAGACACTTTCTCGATATTTCCGCCGAGCTTGATCAGGTCGCGGCCAAATGCCTGACGGGTCATGCCGCGCACGACCATCAGGTCGAGGGCGCGCTCGGCCGCGCCGATGGAACGCATGCAGTGGTGGATGCGCCCAGGTCCCAGGCGCAATTGGGAGATTTCAAATCCGCGCCCCTCTCCGAGCAGCATGTTTTCCTTTGGCACGCGAACATTGTCGAACACGATATGCATGTGGCCGTGTGGGGCGTCATAATCGCCAAATACTTGCATCCCATCCATGATCTTCACGCCGGGCGTGTCGATAGGAACCAGAATTTGCGATTGCTGTTTGTGCGTCTCTGCATCCGGGCTTGTTTTGACCATAGTGATCATGATCTTGCAGCGCGGGTCGCCGGCGCCGGAAATGTAGAATTTCTCGCCGTTGATCACCCACTCGTCACCTTCGAGGACGGCGCGGGTGGAAACGTTCTTCGCGTCAGACGATGGGATGCCTGGCTCGGTCATCGCGAACGCAGAGCGGATCTTGCCTTCGAGAAGCGGCTTCAACCACTGCTCTTTCTGTTCCGGTGTGCCGACGCGTTCGAGCACTTCCATATTTCCAGTATCCGGCGCGGAGCAGTTCATGGTCTCGGACGCCAGCGAGTTCTTGCCGAGCTCCGCTGCGATATAGGCATAGTCGAGATTTTTCAGACCTTCACCGGTTTCTGCATCCGGCAAGAAGAAGTTCCAAAGACCCTGCTTCTTCGCTTCGTTCTTGGCTTCTTCAAGCGTATCAAGCTGGCCTGGTGCATAGGTCCAGATGTCTTTGTGGCCTTTGCCGAGTTCATGAAATTTAACCGACATCGGATCGACGACCTCGGCGATGAACTTTTTCACGTGATCATAAAGCGGACGCGCTTCGTCTGACATGCGCAGGTCAAAAAGGTCGTCATTCATTTCGCTGCTACCAGCGTCGGTATAAGCCATAGTGCTTTTCCTTGTTTTCATAGATGAGCTGGTCGCAGCGTATGACGCGCACGTAAACTTGTAAAACCGTCCCGCGGGGTAAGGGGCGGCAAAGTGAGACGAACGGTCACTCCGGGAATGTCCTAGGGTCGTTTGTCTTGGCGGGAGACTCAGCGCAACAGGGCGCGCATGAGTGCAATCGCGGCCGTAATCATCCTCGCGACCACATTGGTGACGTCGTTTATCTCCGGAATCTTCGGAATGGCGGGCGGAATTATCTTGATGGCGGTGCTGGTGGCTCTGGTCAGCGTCGCGATGGCGATGATTATCCATGGCGCGATCCAGATGTTCGCCAATGGATTTCGCGCATTTCTTTTGCGCGACTCGATCGATTGGCGAGTGTTCAGCCTCTATTGTATCGGTGCAGCCGCAGGCATTGTGGCCCTTTTCTTCGTCAGCTGGACGCCGGACAAGCGGGCGCTTTATTTGCTTCTCGGACTAACGCCAATGCTGGTCTGGCTTCCCAAAGAAAGACTGCATCTCGACATCAAGCGGCGTGAGCATGCGATCTTTGCTGGGTTCGCGGTTCAGGGTCTAAATACGCTAGCCGGCGTTGCGGGACCTCTGCTCGATCTGTTTTTCGTACGCGCAGAGATGACGCGTCAGCAAATCGTCGCGACGAAATCCGTGACGCAAGCGCTCAGCCATCTGATCAAGATTGGATTCTGGAGCGTGCCGGTTGTCACTGCAGCCGGTTGGGGCGCGCTGCCTCCCTGGTGGCTGATCGCGTGCGCCATCCCGCTCTCCATGCTTGGAACGACTCTAGGCAAACGGGTGCTCGAGCGCATGAATGATCAAGGCTTTCGAAAGTGGATGAAAGGCCTGGTGACCGCGATCGGCATCCTGCTGTTGATGCGGGCGGCGGGGCTCTATTAGTCTGGAAGCGATGCGCCGATTGTGGCCAGCGTGGTTTCGCGCAGCAGGCGCTTGTTCCCGGTGAGCGAAGGTCCGCTCAGCGGCTTCAGCGCTTCTGCATGAGCTTTCGCCGTCGCCATCAATTCCGCTGCATCCACGACCTGATCGAGATAACCTACTTTCACAGCCGTTTCTGGATCAAACAATTCACCGAACACCATGGACCGGGTCAGGTAGGCCCGGTTTACGCGGGCTTTTACGAGCTCCGATGCGAAGATCGGGAGGACCATGTTGATTTGCGTTTCATTGGCGCCGATTTTGAACGCGCCCGCGGTTCCGATGCGGACATCGCTCGACAGCAGGATGAACGATCCCATCGCGACGCCGTGACCATTGCAGGCTGAGATCACTGGCATCGGAAAGCCAAACAGACGATGCGCAAGCTTGCCGCCGCCATCCACGAGGGCTTTTACTTTTGGGCCTGGCAGGCTCATCATGAGTTTCAGGTCGAACCCGCCGGAGAAACGACCCTCGCGCCCGGTAATGATCAGAACGTTTGCGTCTTTCTCGGCTTGATCCAGACAGGCGTTCAAGGCTTCGAGCATCGGGGGGTTGATGGCGTTTGCCTTGCCATCATCCATTGTAATGATGGCGATTTCGTCTTTGATTTCAATTGTCGCTGGAGCGCTCATGAGGGTCCTCCGTGAGTATATTTACCCGCCGTTACGCCGCTTGTCCCGGCGGGACGCAAGCTTCACTCCACGTCAGGTGCTGTAACTTCCAGCAGGTCCCCAGGCGTGCAATCGAGCGCGTCGCAAAGCTTGGCCAGCGTATCAAACCGCACGCCTTTGACCTTGCCAGATTTCAGCAAGGAGAGATTGGCCTCGGTCATACCAATCTCTGCCGCGAGATCCTTCGCTCGGCGTTTACGGCGCGCCAGCATGACATCCAAGGTTACGATTATCTCAGCGGCCATCAGACGAACTCGTCATTTTCGCGCTTCACACGGACGGCATCCTTGAACACCAGAGACAGGCCATGCAGCATGATGCCCATCATCGTCACCGCGAGGGCGAGGTCACCGAAATCATATGATACGCCGCGAAACTCCTGGCCGATCCATTGGGTCAAGGTCGGTGAAACCACACCTGCCCACACGCCTGCCCCGATAAGGCCATAAGCGGCTTTGTTTAGGGTCTTGGCATTGGCTTCGGTAAAGACATCACCTTCTGCGTAGCGTTGGAACAGAAAGGCAAAATCCGCCGCCACAAACGCGATCAGTATGGTCGGCATGGCTTTGATGATTCCGACCCACCACGCATTGAAGATTTGTATCCAATCGCCATTGCTCTCAAACCAGATGCCGCCGACTTCCTCGCCGACAAAGTAGGAAACGTTCAAACACAACACCCCGACAATGACCCACGCCAGAATCGTCAGGTCGCGATGTGTATTCCGGGTTTTCTGGTTCTCTGACTCAGTCATTCTACGCTCCTTGCTAGAAGCCATATATAACAATAAATTATCGCATCACAATAATTAATTACGCCGTTGTTTGAAAAAATTGGAAAGTAGTGCGCCTGCGGCTTCAGCGTTCCCTCCGTCCTGCTCTACTTCCGTGCGCCAGTGACACGTTGGCTGCTCGAAGAATTGCGGACCATGGATCACCGCGCCGCCTTTCGGGTCGCTGGCGGCAAATACGAGTTTCTCGATGCGCGCAAAGCTGATCGCGCCAGCGCACATCGCGCAGGGTTCCAGTGTCACATAGACGTGCAAGCCGGGCAGCCTGTAGTTTCCGATTTTCTGAGCCGCCGCCCGCAACGCCATGATCTCGGCATGGGCGGTTGGGTCATGGTTGGCGATTGGTCGATTATGTCCCTCGGCTACGATTGCTCCGGTCGCCGGGTCAACAATCACTGCGCCAACAGGCACCTCGCCCATGTCAGCGGCTTGCTGAGCGAGCGCCAGCGCGCGTTTCATCGGATCATCTGTGTCTCTCATCTCTTCCCCATTGCGCCGTCGCGGCCTAAAGGCAAGCCATGCGGATCGTTGCAGGACAGTTCAAGGGGCGGCCTATCCAGGCGCCGAAAACGGACGCCACGCGGCCCACATCGGACCGTGCCCGCGAAAGCCTGTTCAATATGATCGCTCACGCCGACTGGGCACCGCCTTTGGACGGTGCCCGTATTCTCGACCTGTTTGCGGGATCTGGGGCGCTCGGATTGGAGGCGCTGTCGCGGGGCGCAAGCTTTTGCGTGTTCGTTGAGACAGCGCATGCGGCCATGACGGTTTTGCGTAAGAATCTCGCCGCGCTTGGCGTCGGGGATACCGGGAAAACCCAACGGCGCAGCGCAGCCGATCTCGGCGAAATGCCGGCTGCACTGGGTGCGAAGTTTGATATCGCGTTTCTCGATCCGCCCTACAAGAAAGGACTGGTCGAGCCCTGCCTCAAAAGCCTGATCGACGGTGCATGGCTCGCTCCAGACGCATTGGTGGTCGTTGAAACGGCCGTCGATGAAGCGCCCGGATTTGATACGTGGGAATTGGTTGCCGAGCGAGAAAGCGGCGCGGCGAAATTCTGGTTCCTCAAACGCGCCTAGTCTTCGAGAAACTCCTGCCGCAGATCAACGCTCGATTCACCCGTGCCCAGATGGCGCGCACAAGTGCTCAACCAGCGATCTGCTTCGGCGCGCCCTTGGTCTCTCAGGCCGGTGAGGAAGGTCCAGCTGGTATCATACTTGGTCTGCAGCGAGAGATCTCGAAGGACCTGTCCGCCGCGGATCGCATGGATGGTCAATCGCCGGTACTTGTTGACCAGCGGCTCTTTCAGCATGCCGTCATCGAGTAGCTTTTGCACAAACGCGATCGCTCTTAACTCGCCGATCAGGGAGGCGTTGAAGCTGATTTCATTCAAGCGATCCATGATTTGAGGCACCCGCCGCGGCACGCCAAGGCGGGATATTGGGTTCAGCAGAACCATCAGGACATCGCGCGGCGCGTCGGCATAGATCAAGGGAAACAGGCTGGGATTGCCCATATAGCCGCCATCCCAATAGGCATTTCCGTCAATCTCTACCGCTCGGAAGATTTGCGGCAAGCACGCTGAGGCGAGAACGGCATCGCGAGAAACTTCGTCGCCGGAGAAAACTTTCACTCGACCGGATTCGACGTTGGTGGCGGAAAGAAATAGTTCGATGGGTGAAGCCCTGGCGGCTTCGAAGTCCACGGTTTCGTCAAGCGCATCGCGCAAAGTGTTGAAGTCAAATGGGTTGAACTCGTAAGGGCTCGCAATGCTGGTGAGTGCAAGTCCCATTTGGACCGGAGAGAACGGCATGGCGGTCAGCGGCGACTGGGACCAGGAAAATGCCGTGAACGGCGCTCCCTTTGTGGAAATTGTGCGCCATAGTTTTTCCAGATTGGCTTTCGCGCCTTCGGCTCCATCGCGCGCATACCCAGCCGCGAAAGCTGCCGCATTCGTCGCGCCAGCCGATGTTGCGGTGATCGCTTTGACGTCCAATCCCGGTTCATCCGCCAGGCGTTCGAGGACGCCCCAGGTGAAGGCACCATGCGCGCCGCCGCCCTGAAGGGCGAGGCTGATTGATTGGGGTTTGCGTTTTGACATGAGGGATACTCTGAGTTTAGCGGCTGCTTTGGCACAGAATTTTTGCGTGGTCTTGGGGGCAAACTGTGCAAACTGCCTGCCATGCCGTCGAATCCCGTCCCCGTTGATGATTTACGCCCCACACCTGCCGTCGGAATTGTCTGCATTCGCGGTGAAGAAGTCCTGCTGATCCGGCGCGGCACACCGCCTAAGCAAGGCGAATGGTCCATTCCAGGTGGCCGGATCGAGCCAGGCGAAGCGGCAAAAGTGGCGGCCTTGCGCGAACTCGAGGAAGAAACCTCCGTCAACGCAGCCCTTGTGGGTTTGATAGATGTGGTCGACGCGGTGTTTCGCAATCGATCTGGCGAGCTGGTGACACGCCATTATGTCCTGATCGACTATGCCGCCAGATGGATCTCGGGTGAGCCGGTTGCGGGCGATGATGCGGCAGAGGCACGGTTTTTTCACCAATCTGAGCTAGGATCGCTGGAATTGTGGAGTGAAACCCGGCGGATTATCCAAAAAGGGTTCGATCTCCTGTGTGAGTAAGAGGACCGAACATGGGTTTCGGAGAGTGGTTTCAGATCGGAAATTCGCCGCGGCTGCAGGACAATGCACCGAATGAAGGCCCATCGCCAAATTCCGATCCGATCGAGGCGATCACTGAGACCGCCGCTGATGCGACCGAGGCTGCGACAGAGTTTCTGGGCTGGATCGGCTCAGGCGAGCTGGAGGCGCTGATTGCGCTCGCTCTGGTCGTTGCGCTCACCGGTGCGCAATGGCTGGCGCGATGGGCCATACTCAAGGGTATCGTTCAGTTGCCGCGCCAGGAAGACTATTCCTTCGCGGATCTTTTCTATCGGATCGTCAAACGGTTTCACACGTATTTCATGGTAATGATCGCCTTTGTGGTGACCGACGCCATGCTCGACTTGCCGAACGCGGTGTCGGTGATCGTGAAGATCTTCTTCGTCCTCGCCGCGATCCTGCAAATCGCAGAATGGGTGCAAGAATTCGCTGTTGGGTTCATTCGCCGCAATGTTGCGCGCTCGAGCGGTGACGCGAGGGCGCTGGCCTCGGCGTTCAACATCATCAAATGGTTCATCAGCGTCGCCGTCTGGTCGGTCGCGCTCTTGCTGATCCTGGACAATGTCGGCGCAGATGTGACCGCGCTGCTCGCAGGTCTTGGTATTGGTGGTATCGCCATTGGTATTGCAGCCCAGGGTGTGTTCCGGGACCTGTTCTCCTCGCTCTCCATCGTAATTGATAAACCGTTCCAGGTGGGCGACACGGTTCGCTATGGCGAGAGCTGGGGGATCATCGAGGATATCGGTCTGAAAACAACCCGCGTGCGGGCCAGAACCGGCGAGCAAATGATCATCTCAAACACCAACCTTCTGGACTTTGAGATTCATAATATGCAGCGCATGTCGCGCCGCCGGATCGAGACAGTCTTCGGGGTGATCTATCAAACGGACCCCGATCTCGCGGACAAAGTGCCGGAAATAGTTGCGAAGATCGTCAAGGACGTCCCGGCGGTCGAGTTCGACTTCTGCGCCATGTCGGCCTTCGGGCCGAGCTCGCTCGATTACACGTTGATCTTCTATTCGCTGCAGCCGGATTATAACCGCTCCATGGCGGCGCAGTCCCGCGTCTTGCTGGCTCTGTTCCGCGGATTGCAGGAACACGGTCTCGAATTCGCTTATCCGACACAGACTCTGTTTATTGAAGGTATGCCGGAAACGGCGAAGGCCTGACGCCTACTCGACAGTCCAACCGCGCGGGGTTTTCTTGGCTTCGAGCGTGATCGCGCCATTCTCAGCTGACTCTTCGTATCGCGTCTGCGATCCATCATCGCGAGATCCGGTCAAGCGCAGGATGATCGCGAAAGCCGCCAAAGCGAGACCCGCCACAGCAGTCGCAACTGCGATCATGCCAGCCATGAAGATGATGGCGACGGCGAGAACACCCTTGGTCAGCAGGGCTCCGGCTCGACGTAGAAGCGCCAGCAGATTGTGCGGAAAGCCATAAGGTGCAGTATGAGTCGCGGTCATAGTGTCCTCTTCTTAGCACTTAGATGGCTTGCAAGGAAGGTGCCGTCAACGGTCAGAACGTGACCAATCATCAATTTACTGCGATGAGGCCCCGCTCTGCCCGAATGCGGGCATAGGCGCTGGTGATCGTTGCGGCCTTTTCATGCGCCGCGTTTTCGAACTCGCGTGGCGCGCCATTCTGGAGCACCCGATCAGGATGGTTGTCGGCCATCAATCGCCGGTAAACGCGCCGGATTTCGTCGAACTCGGCATCATGCGCCACGCCGAGAATATTGTAGGGATCATCGCGATCGGCGCCCATATGGCTCGCCTTGATCCGCCGGAACGTGGCTTCGGAGAAGCCAAACGCCTTGGACACCGTGTTCAAGTAAGAAAGTTCGTCCTCGGTGACGACGCCGTCTGCGGTCGCAATCATGAACAATCCGTCGAGCACGCCTTCCAGAAGACAGGGTCGCGCGGCGTATTTGCGGCCGATCTTGCGGGCATAGGACTCGTACCCATTGACCGTCTGCTGGGCGAGGTTGAACACCCGACGGACCGCCGCGGCATCCTTTGGCGCCGTTTGGAACACGCGCGAAAAGACCATGATCTCCTCATCCGTGACCCGGCCGTCTGCCTTTGCCATTTTGGCCCCAAGGCCGACAACAGCGGCGGTAAAGCCGACATCATTCGGATCAGGCGCGCACTCAAGGTCAGCGGGAAGCGGTTCATCCTCCACTTCCACGTCAAACAAGCGCTTTCCGCTCTCAATCAATCGTTGCCACAGTGACATGGGCACACCTATAGCGCGTATTTGTGACGCCTGTCAGGGGGCAATACTGACACGTGCGTTAAGTGACGAATGGCCCAATCATTAAAATCGAGTCACGTTCAGATCTGTTTTATATACCACTCCGTATATGATATTGACACCGATATGGTTCGGGTCATGATTCTTAAATGGAGATTCCCTGGTGAAACTCACAACTCTCTTAGTTTCTGCTACCCTTTTCGCTGCCCCGGCTTTCGCTGAACAGTGCGCGTCCAAAGCCACCACACAGGCAAGCAATGTCAGCCACGTCACCGCCGTTGCCGGTGAGAGCTACAAGAAAGCCAAGTCTGATATTGTTGAAACCGCTGCAGCAGCTGGTTCCTTCTCAACGCTACTGGCGGCAGCTGAAGCAGCTGGCCTGGTTGGCGCCCTAAAAGGCGACGGACCGCTGACAGTATTCGCGCCAACGGACGAAGCGTTTGCGGCTTTGCCAGCGGGAACAGTGGAAACGCTGCTCAAGCCAGAGAACAAAGACGCCCTCGCTGGCATTCTCAAGTTGCACCTGATCGCGGGCGCGAAGGTAAAGTCAGCCGATCTTGCGGGTCAGCAAATCACAGCCAGCACACTCAATGGTGATTTGTCAGTTGATGGCACAGATGGTGTTGTCCTGACTGCACCTGGTTCTACGGCGACGGTGATTGCGGCGGATGTCGGCGCGTCGAATGGCGTGATCCACGTGATTGATACAGTTCTGCTGCCTGCGAGCTAAGATCAAATGTCAAAACTGCTGGTAGCCGCGCGTCCCCCCCAAAACGGCTTCCGGCATGGTCCCGCCAGTACCCTTGCTGGCGGGACTTTTGGTTTTACTGACATTCTTAGTCTGAACGTTCGGCCTTGAGTGCCGCGATGTCTTCTTTGAGCTCGGTGAGCATGGCGATTATCTGTTCCCGCTCTTTGTCGGCAGTCTCGAACTCCTCGTCCATTTCTTCCTCGATTTCATCGAGAAGTTCGTCTGTCGCGGCGCGTTGTTCTTCGGCGAGCGCGTCGACGATCAAAGCGATAAACAAATTGAGGACGGCAAAGCTTGCGACGAAAATGAAGAGAAGGAAGAAGAGCGGCGCATAAGGATGGCCGTCATCGACGACTTTCTGAACGACTTCGAACCGCCATCCATCCATCGTCATGACCTGAAACAGCGAATAGGCAGAGCTGGGCAGATCGCCGAACAGCTGCAACACTTCCGGATTGTCCGTGTCGCCGTACATGTTGGTGGCCATGACCGCGCCGACATAGGTCAGCAGGGCCAGGACCGCCAGAATGGCGCCCATGCCGGGCAGTGCGTTCAGCAAAGCCTCGGTTATCCGCCGCATCATCGGGACGATGTGCAGCAGACGCAGAACGCGTAGAACACGCAAGGCTCGCAGGACCGAGAAGGCTGCACCGCCCGGGACGAGCGACACTCCGACCACCAGAAAGTCGAACCAGTTCCAGCCATTCCTGAAGAAGTTCAGGCGATAAACGACCAGTTTCAGCGCGATCTCGACCGCGAAAATGATGGTCACCGCCTGATCGAACCAGCTCAGCGACCCTACAATTCCGGGCGAGAGCGAACTCTCATAGGTCAACACGCCCAGAATAATCGCATTCACGATGATGAGCGTGGTGATGAAGTTACGGAAAAAACTCCCCTCAATCGCTGTTTCCAACGGTGAGTGACTGGTTTCCAGATCGAGTGTGCCCTGTTTCATGCCTGCCTGCTTCCGCGATCCATGCGTGATTCTTCCCTAGGGGGTTGTAGCGCGCTTGTTATCAGGATCAATCAGAAGCGAAGGAAATGCGCACACCGGTGAACGTGAATGACTGTGAATCAGTCTCCAGGCCTATGTCCCGGGCGCGATGCAGGCAGCCATTTGGGTCGGGATGGCGCAGAACGTATCCGGATAGAAAGTCTCGCTCGCCGGGCTTGAACGAGATGATATGCTCGCCGAGCTCAAGATCGTAAATGCCATGTCCGGCCGACTGAGACGGCACGCGCAGAACGCGGCCCCAGCGTTCGCTTAGCGCTTGCGGATCTTTGGCATCGACGTCCAGACGGACCAGACTTCCAGGGCGGCTCTTATCGCGCCATCCGGGACCGCCCCATAGCCAGGAGCCTTCGGGATGCGCCTCATCGATCGAGACGATCGCTGCGCCGATATCAGCTGGGTGGAGGTGGCTCGCGGAAATATCCGGCCGGTCAATGTTCCAGACGCGGCGAATGTGCAAATCGTCGGCGCGGCGTCGAACGCCCGCAAGATCATCGGTTTGAAAAATCGCCATATAGCCGCCGACGCCCCCGGACCGGTCGATGAAGCGACCTGCCGCAGTATTGTCTTTGACCGGAACGACGACCTCCAAAAACTGATCCCCGAGCGAGAACACACCATTGGTCAATCCGAACTCGCCGACTCCAGGATCGATATAGCCTTCGCCGAGATCCAGAACATGTCGTAGATGTTCAATGTCAGCTTGCTCTGTAGACGCGAAAACAAGTTGTCGAATGCGGGGAAGGGTCATGCTCAGCCTGCCGAAGTTGTCGTGTCGCTGACGATTTTCCAGTCACCGTCAATTTGTTTGAAGACCAGGGTGAACAGGCCCCATGGACGATCAGTCTCGCGCTCCAACGCCCAGCGGCCATGAACGACTGCAGCGTCCTGACCAAGAGGGTTGAACGCGAGCTCATCGAACAGGAGTTGCCCCATCAATGCCCTGTTCGAATAACGTTCGTGATAGCGATCGCGGGTTTCCTGCCACCCATATGTTACCGTCCCGCCGGATGCGAATCTCAGCTCGGGTGAATTCCAGTAAGCGCTCATAAACCCATCGATATCGCCGGCGTTCCATGAGGCCTGCTGATCTGTAAGCAATGCGAGGAGCTGGGCTTCAGCTGTCGGCGACGCTGGTGTTACAGTTACCGCGCTGTCTGGCGGGATCGCTGCGCAGCCCGGAAACAATAATGCGAGCGCGCCAGCGATCAGGAGGGGTTTATACTGCATTCGAGCTTGCTCCAGGGGTGTTCGGATACAGCGAAATCATTTACCCGGATGGACATCTTGGCAAGGGTATACATATAGGCGCCAAGCGATTGGGAGCGAAAGCCGATGATGATGACCATGCTGATCCTGGGCGGATTTCTGCTGCTCTTTGCGGGTGGCGAAGCCTTGGTGCGCGGATCGGTCGGGATCGCCCGCAAAGCCGGTATGTCGGAACTGGTCATCGGATTGACGCTGGTCGGCTTCGGAACCAGCCTGCCCGAACTCGTCACCAGTCTCGAAGCTTTGCATGAAGGCGCGGTTGGGATCTCAATCGGGAATGTAATCGGCTCGAACGTTGCAAATATAATGCTCGTGATCGGCGCGGCCGCCTTTGTCCGGGCGATTATGACAAATCCAAAAGCGCTGATGCGCGACGGGCTGTTTATGGTCGCCGTGACAGGTGTGTTTGCTGTGGTGGTTTGGATGGATGCTTTCACTCGGCTCACAGGAATTTTGTTCACCGCTTTGCTGGTTGCTTATCTCGTCGTTTCAGTTGTCCTGGACCGGAACGCCAATAGCGCCGCGGGCGGCATGCACCAGCATGAAGCCGAAGAGTTCGACGCCAATGATCCGATTTGGCTGTCTCTCGTGATGACTGCGGGCGGCATAGTGGGGGTCATATTTGGGGCCAAGTTTCTGGTGGAGGGCGGATCGGATGCAGCGCGACTTTTCGGCGTTTCAGAAACAGTGATCGGAATTTCGATCGTTGCAATCGGCACCAGCCTCCCGGAACTAGTCACGTCCATCGTCGCGGCCCGAAAGGGCAAAGCTGACGTGGCGCTGGGCAATGTGCTCGGATCCAATGTGTTCAATATTCTGGGTATCCTCGGAATCTCGGCAATTGTGTATCCGTTCTCGCTGGTCGAAACGGGCGCTACAAATGTTCCGCTGGAAGTTGCTGCCATGCAGTTCGGTCAAGCCGCAAGCATGGTGACGTGGACGGATATGGGCGCCATATTCCTATCACTCGTTCTGCTCTTTGTATTTGCTTTTACCGGGCGCAAGATTGCGCGCTGGGAAGGCGGAATACTGCTCTCAGCCTATTTGCTTTATATGGGTCTTCGCTTCGACCTGATCCCGACCTTTGGAGGCTGATGTGGCGGACAAGGACATCTATTCCAATCTCGACCAATTGGGACAACAGAGCGCTGCGCCGACCTCACCCGATGAGGCAAAGCTCGAGCGGGTACAGAATCCGCATCCTGACACGCTATATCTGACGCGGTTCGTCTGCCCGGAATTCACGTCGCTCTGCCCGGTCACGGGCCAGCCCGATTTCGCCCACCTTGTGATTGATTACGCGCCGAGCGATTGGTTAGTGGAGAGTAAGAGCCTGAAGCTCTTCCTGACCAGTTTTCGCAATCATGGCAGCTTCCATGAGGACTGCACCCTCAAGGTGGGTAAAGAGATCGCTTCATTGCTGTCACCGCGCTGGCTGCGGATCAGTGGTTATTGGTATCCGCGCGGCGGCATTCCGATTGATGTATTCTGGCAGACCGGCGATGTTCCGGATGGACTTTACGTACCCGATACGGGTGTTGCGCCTTATCGTGGACGGGGCTAACGCTCTGATTAAGCTGGGCTTACTCAGATTGGGTTCAGCTTAGACCCGATACAGCATCCTCATGAAATGGCTGATTTCTCTTTTCCTGGCATCACTGCTCGGCAGCGCGGTGAGCGCGCAAACTCCGATGTGTGAAAAGATCGAGGCGGCATGCGTGCTCGACGCGGCCTGGAGCGCGGCTCTGGTGTTGCCGGAAGAGAAGCGAACACGGCTGACATCCGCGTTCCTGGAGACCGCTAGCAATTCTGGCGATCCGGCTCTGGTAGAGTATTGGGAAGCACGCCTGCAGGAGACGGCCAGTCAGGTAGAAACCTATCCAGATTTTGGCTGGCAAAAAGCCGAGCCCTTGTTGCAAGCAGGCGGAACGGCGCGCCTGATTCAGGTAGCGAAAGATCGCGCTGAGCCACTGAATTTTGGCCGCGCTGATGCACTGCTTTCTGCCGGCAAACGCCTGATAACTGACGATGCATCGGGGTCGGAGGCGCTTAATGACGCTTTGCTGGATCTCACACGGTCCTCCTCCTCGTTTGAAAAGCCTAACCTCGCGCATGCGGCTGCTGAGCTTGCCATGGCGCGCTGTGATCGCGAGCGGTTTGAAAAAGCGCTGCTCTACACCGATGCGCCGGGCAATCTGCGCTACTCGATCTGGCGTGTCCGGATCGATGGAAATGTGCTCGGCCTGCTGCCCCGTATTCGCGAGATCAGTAGCGACGAGGATACACGCGAAGTGCGCCGCGTTCTGGAAGGCTATCGCGCCATTCAGGAATTAGGCTACTGCGATGCGCGGAAAGACCAGATTGGCGGCTGACCGATTCAGAGTATAGCTTAAGTCATGATGGATCCGAATGATGACCCGCCTGAAGCGATAAATGGCAGCGCCGAAATTGGCGCGCTTGCGCACTTGTATCGCGCGGAGGTCTATCGTTCGACGATCTGGCGGCAGCGCCTCGACATGACGACAAACTGGGCGGTGGTCTCGACGGGGATCGCTTTCTCGGTCAGCTTTGCGAATGAGCAGGCCTCGCCGCTCCCCATCGTGCTGGTGGGCTTGCTCTCGGCAATGTTCCTGATTCTGGAGGCACGCCGCTACCGTTATTTCTACGTTTGGAAATTCCGGGCGCGTATGATCGAGATCACCAACTACGTCCCTATCCTGCGCGGGCAGGGCGCTCAGATTGCCATGGACAAGGGAACGGCGCTTTCGGACGATTATTTACGCCCGCGCCACCGTATCTCCACCATGCGCGCTGTCGGGCGTAGGCTGCGCCGCAACTATGGCTGGCTGTTTCTGATCCAGGGCGCGGCCTATTATGCGAAAATCGGTATGCATCCAACAGATGTAGGCTCGGTGGAAGAGTTCCTGTATCGCGCGCATATCGGTCCGATACCCGGCTGGCTAGCGCTGATCGCCGGGGTGATGTTCCATCTCTCATGGATGGCCTTCGCCTATTATACGTGGCGTCTCGAAAAGGCGGATAAGCGCATCACGGCGGACTATCTCGATCCGGAGCTGGCGTCTGGCGTCGCGGACGAGAAAACCTGATTACGGGTGAAACCGTGACGGTCAGCGAGCCGTCGCATCGTTAGGACCGCCAACATTCCCGCTATCGCACTGATAGCCAATATACCAGGCAACGGCACCGGCATCATTTGTTACCGCGCCATGGAAGACTTTGCATGTGCCATTGCCATTGAGGACGGCTATCACGTCTTCACACGCCATTTTGGAGGCGTTCACCGATCCGAAATCTGCGGACTCAAACTGAATATAGTCGAAATCTTTCTTGGCTTTCTTTTCGATATTCATCGTCTTACTCGCGCCAGCGATGATATCGAGTTTGTTGCCCGTCTTGTCATTGCTCGAGTCTTTCGCTTTCACCGTAACGGTCTGCGCAGACGAGGTTTGATTCAAATTCGAGTCGCCGTCGGATCCACCAGAATCGCCCGTTCTGTTCTTGAACTTGATGTTGCATTTGCCGCCATTGATCCAGCAATCGGTTTCCGTGATGTCGCACGAGGCGGCGGCGACTGGGCCGATCGTGAGGCTTGCGATTGCCAGACCGGCGATGCAGATCATGCGATTCATTATCTCTTTCCTTTGCGTGGTAACTTGATCGAGGGCTGTTCGGCGCAATAATCAGAGTTGCCCTTTAATCTGGTATCGGGCGTGTAATACTCGTTCTTGTCCGACACATTTTCACAGCGATTGTTGTTGATCGTCGTTCCGTACATCTGGAGCCACCAGATCGCGTTGCTGTCTTCGTCGTATATGTGTTTGCGATCTTTCTTGCAGTTCTTGTTCTCGCCCGACTCAATCTTGGCGATAATCCAGACCTCCGAACCGGTTGGCACGCGGCCATCCTTTTGCAGGTCGTAGCACCAGGCTTCACCTTTTCCGATTTTTGCACCGATCTTCTTTGAATAGGTCTCGCCCTCCGGCGTTTTCCAATGCAGCATGATCGGATCGACATTGTACCAGCCGCCATCAAAGAGCGTGATGTAGCGGAGTTTCATGTCCTCAGCGACGCTTGCCGGTGCCAGTGTTGCTGCGGCGAGTAGGCCGAGGCCAATCAGTCGAGAAAGCCGCATCGTCGGGTCTCCTTTGTGCTGGTGCGATCCAAGCAGCGCCGGTCGCGCGCCACTACTGTCAGATCTGCCAGCGGAGATGACTCAATTGGCTTGCTCTTCCCGGTCCCTTCCTGTATGTCCGCGCTTTCCGAGATTCAGGGCCGGTCAGTAATCGTCCCGCAACAGACTCAAAGAGGCACCCGCGATGAAAGCCGAAGGCCATCCAGACTATCACTTCATCACTGTCGTCATGACTGACGGCACTGAGTACCAGACCCGTTCAACTTGGGGCAGCGAAGGCGACAAGCTCGTCCTCGACATCGATTCCAGCTCTCACCCAGCCTGGACCGGTGACCGCAATGCGAACCTTGATCGCGGTGGCCGCGTGTCTCGCTTCAAAGACAAGTTCAAAGGCTTCATGTAAGCCGCTCGCCTTTTGGCGAAACGAAAAAGCCCGCGCCGAAAGGTGCGGGCTTTTGTTTTGTGGGATATCAAGCTTTTGGCTCAATCAGCTTATGGCAATTCCATCGCCGGTGGCTCGATGAAGGGTTTGATGCCGAAGGCTGGATAGATTTCGCTTGGAAAATAGACCGTCCCGTCCTTGACCACCATCGAGATGGTTTTGATGGCTTTCAAATCTTCGGTCGGATCGCCTGGGATCAGGAAGAAGTCTGCAAACTTTCCTTCTTCGATCGATCCTAGCTGTTCAGACTGCCCGACATAATCGGCCATGCCATAAGTGGCCCAGGCGAGAATTTCAGGCGCCGTCATGCCGACATTCTGGTACAGTTCCAGTTCGCGGTGATAGACGAACGATCCGCCCATGTCCGTGCCGGGGACAAGCATAATTCCCGCTTCGCGCATCGCTGTGACGGTTTCGATGATCTTGTCGAAGGCTTGATAATAGGCTTCGTCATCGCCGGGAGCTGAGACGTCTGACCAGGCGGTTTTCGCACTGCGTTGTTCGCCGACTGGCATGTGATCGATATAATCGGCGACCCCGGCACGAACTTCTCCATTGCGAGAGCGCAGGAGCGCTTCGTGAATGGCAAGCGTCGGGTCAATTGATGTTCCGTTCGCCGCCATCGCATCGATTGTCGCCTGGACCCGTGGCTCCTGGATATCGAGGGCTGGCAGCCGTTTCAGCGCGGTCAGGCGAAGCAGCGTACGGGTATCCTCGCCGTCCTCCAGAACCCATCCCAGCATCACCTGGTTGATGTGAGTCATCTCGTCATAACCGGCCGCAATCATCTGATCCGCGTTCGAGAAGGCGGGCACGTGTCCAGCTACGCGCAGACCGAGCGTCCTGGCCTCTTCGATCATGGCCGAGACCCATTCGCCTTTCATTGAGTTGTAGATCTTGATCTGGTGGAACTCACCATTTCCGTATCTCCGAACCGCTTCGATCGCTTCTTCCTGTGTCGAGACCAGCTCGCCATTGTTCGAGCTGAAGGGGCTCTTTCCTTCGATGAAGCCGCTTCGGATGATGCGGGGTCCTGCAAGCCGGCCGGATTCGATTTTGTCGATCAACTCACTCAGAACATCATTGGAATTGCCCATGTCCCGAACTGAAGTGACGCCTGCAGCGATGTTCAGCAGAGCGCTGTTCTGCCCGAGATGGCCGTGCATTTCATACATCCCGGCAACCAGGGTCCCGCCTGCGCCGTCTATGACGGTCTCTGAGTCCTGCCGTTCGCCGGGCGCTTGAATTGCGGTGATGGTGTTATCTTCGAAGACCACGGATACCGGCTCAGTGAGGGTTTTACTCTGCGGGTCAAAAACGCGGACATTGTCGACCCGGACCGGGCCATCGAAGTTACGCGCGACGCTGGCTTGAATGTCTTCAAAGCGCTGCGCTGAATATTCGACTGCGCGTGCCCTGAGGGCCTCGTCGCCGCCTTCATATCCGGTTTTCAGCACCGAGAAGCGAGGCGTAATAAGCCCGACATAGGCATTGTCCGCATCAAGCAGGATGTAGGTTGGGTTGAGACTGATGCCGGAAAGGGCATAGGCGGTGAGCGCTTCCTCGCCGTTCGGCCCTGACGCGTTGA
The DNA here is from genome assembly GCA_043513745.1 of Hyphomonadaceae bacterium. Classification (GTDB taxonomy): domain Bacteria; phylum Pseudomonadota; class Alphaproteobacteria; order Caulobacterales; family Hyphomonadaceae; genus Henriciella. The sequence goes on along the minus strand of CP121341.1, from coordinate 1,100,951 downwards.
GGGTCTCAACTTCGGTCAGCTGAAGCGTGCCACCGGGAAGAACGTCAATCGCCTGGTCATCATCTGCCAGCAATGCCCTGGCATAAAGCCACAGACTGTACGGACTGGCATTCTGGGCCACATAAAGCGCGGGGCTATCAAGATCCGCCTCTCCCGAGCCGGTGGAATCGGTCCAGGTTGCCGCCGAACCGTCCAGCGCAAAGCTTTCATCGACCTTGTTTCCAAATGTCGTGGCCCCTTGCACGCGCCAGTCTGTGGGAAAACCTGACTCGTCGAGGCTGATCGTCTCGCGGATCGTTGGCCCGCGGCCATTGTTTCGGAATTCGTAATCGATCATCGTCTGGCCAGACGTATGGTCCACCGCCATCGCGCCGATCTCGGTCCCGGCAACTTGGACGATGAAATTCTCCGTACCGGAAAGCGCTGGAAGGGCCGCGGCCGTATCCGTATCGGGCTCTGGAACGGTGCAAGCTGCAAGACCCAGTCCGATCAAAAATACTGAACTCAGCGCGTATCGTAATGTCATTCTTATCCTCCCGTTTCGACCGGGCTTAGAGGGAATTCCGGATCAGGCGCAAGTTCTTTTGAGACCGTCAAAGCCATCTCTCATCAATCAAACGCCCGATCATGCTTAAGACCACAGCTGTAGTCGAAATCTGTTGACTTATTGTTTTTCGATATGTAGAGAGGGCGAGCGTTCAGGATCACATTGTCAGTTTCTCTTTGGAGTAGAAAGCCATGATCCGTACTTTAACTGCCGCCAGCCTGGTCGCGCTGGGCCTTGTCGGGGCTGCCAGCGCGGAGAGCCGCACATATGACGTTGGCGCGTTCAACAATATTGATATTTCCGCCGGCTTGGATCTCGAGTTCACAGCCGGAGAGGCTCAATCGATTTCGGTCGAAAACGCGAAAGGTGATTTCAGTGATATCGAAGTCATCGTGCGCGGCGACACACTTGTTCTGAAGCGAAAGAAAAACATGAACTGGGGCTGGAATCGTAAACGGCTGCGCTACGGCATTACCGTCTCGGCGCCGCAAATCTCCGGACTTGAAGCCTCATCAGGATCCGACGTTTCCGGTCGCAATATGAGCGGCAGCGAAATCCGGATCGATGTGTCCTCCGGCTCGGATGTTACCGTCGCAGGCGTTGATGGCGGCACCGTGATGATCGAAACGTCCAGCGGCTCTGATGCCAGCGTTTCAGGCACCTGCGTGACGGTGCGTGCAGACTCGTCGTCTGGCTCAGATCTCGATGCGCGTGACCTCCGGTGTCAGAACGGTTATGCCGATGCGTCCAGCGGCTCTGACATTTCGATCTACGTGACCGGGAGCGTTGACGCAGACGCGTCCAGCGGTGCCGATGTCGACGTCTATGGCAGCCCGACCGATGTTCAATCGGACAAGTCCAGCGGTGGCTCGGTGTCGATTCGCGGTTAGGCGTCAGCCGAAGTCGTAATCTTCCATCTTTAAGCCCGGATCAGGCCAGGAGAGATCCATCTCCTCCAGCGTGCCGCGAACGATCCGGGCAATCATGGCATTCCGTCGGGTTCGACTATCCGCCGGAACGATGTACCACGGTGCATGCTCGGTGGAGCAGCGCTGAATAGCTGTTTCATACGCGCCCATAAAGTCAGGCCAGAGTTTTCGATCTTCGAGATCCCCTGGATTGAACTTCCAGCGCTTGTGCTCTTCTGTGATGCGCTCTTTGAGCCGGATACCTTGTTCCTCAAAACCAACATTGAGCATGAATTTGAGAATGGTCACACCATTCTCGGACAAGTGTTTTTCGAACTGATTGATCTGATCGTAGCGTTGCTCGATTTTCTCATCTGGCGCAAAGCCGCGAACCTTCACGACCAGCACATCCTCATAGTGCGAGCGATCAAACACGCCAATCCGGCCCTTGCGCGGCACGGCTTCGTGGATCCGCCATAGATAGTCGTGCGCGAGTTCCGTTTTGCTCGGCGCCTTGAAGGCCTCGACTTGCATGCCGAGCGGACTGGTGTCGGCAAAGACATTGCGGATCACACCGCTCTTGCCGGACGTGTCCATGCCTTGCAGGACGACCAACAAGGCGCGATCCCGCATGGCATAGAGCTTGTCCTGCAATTCATTGATCGCCGCCGCGTCTTTCTTCAGGCTGACGCGAGCATGCTTTTTGTCATGGAAAAGCGATCGATCTCCGGAATCATGTTTTGAGAGATCGAATGGCTTGCCGGGAGCGGCAAGCAGTGTTTCGCGAACGGACGCAATAGAGGGCTGTGACATGGCCGATCCTTCTGAAGACAGGTAAGAAAAAAGCCGCGCCATGACAGCGCGGCTTGGTTCTTTGTGCAAGCAGATGACTGCTTACGAAGAATAGTATTCGACCACCTGGGCTGGTTCCATTTGAACCGCATAAGGAACGTCAGACAGTTCCGGCAGCCGTACAAACGTTGCCGTCATCGTTTTAGGTTCGACTTCGATATATTCCGGGATGTCGCGCTCTGGAGATCCAAGAGCTTCCAGAACCAGCGCCATATTGCGGGACTTTTCGCGAACCTGGACAACGTCGCCAGGCTTCAGGCGGTAAGACCCGATATTGGTTTTGGTGCCGTTGACCGTGACGTGGCCGTGATTGACGAACTGACGCGCCGAAAAAATTGTTGGCACGAACTTCGAGCGGTAAACAAAGGCGTCGAGACGAGACTCGAGCAGACCGATCAGAAGTTCTGCAGTGTTGCCTTTCCGGCGGGCCGCTTCAACGAAAGTCGCGCGGAACTGTTTCTCAGTGATGTCGCCATAGTGAAACTTGAGTTTCTGCTTGGCCATCAACTGCATGCCGAAGTCAGAGACTTTACCACGGCGGTTAGGACCGTGCTGACCTGGCTTGTTTGGGCGTTTATTGACTGGTGATTTGGGGCGTCCCCAGATGTTCTCGCCAACACGGCGATCAATCTTGTACTTCGCCGAGTGACGACGTGACATATTAGACCTCAATTTTTGACGTGGGCTGGTCGCTTTCCATGTGAAAACGACGATTGCAACGGCAGCACCACACCGACCCGTCCTGAAGCGGCGTCTAAAACAACAAGAGCGGGTCTGAGTCAAGCATTGCGATCAGTCGATTCGACGCAACTTACGCGAGGACCCGTCTTGACGGGCACCCTTGGGACCCGCCCCATGCGGAGAAAGAAACTATCGGAGGAAGAAATGGCAGATTTGTCAGGCAAAGTGGCCGTGATCACAGGCGCGGCAAGCGGCATCGGACTGGCCGGGGTCGAAGTCTTCGTTGAAGCCGGGGCTCAGGTTGTGGCTGGCGACCTTCAGGACGATAAGGGCGCAGCATTGGTCACGCGGTTCGGAGCAGACAAAGTTGCCTACCAGCATTGCGACGTCACTGATCCGGACTCCCTCAAATCTCTGATGCAATTCGCGGTCGACAGCTTTGGCGGCCTCGACATCCTCTGGAACAATGCAGGCAGCGGAGGCACGTCCAGCTCGGTCGAAGAGCTGGATCTTGAGGGCTATGATTTTACCATGGACCTGCTTCTGAAATCAGTTTTCGCGGGCACGCATTTCGCGGTTCCGCACATGATCAAACGAGGCGGTGGCAGCGTTATCAACACCTCTTCCATCTCAGCGGTGTGCGCGGGCTATGCGCCGATCACATATTCGGTCGCCAAAAAGGCCGTGGCACATTTCTCAAAGCTCGCAGCAGCAGAGCTCTCCAAACACCAGATTCGCGTCAATGCGATCCTGCCGGGTTTTATCGCAACTTCGATCTTCGGGGCATCGCTCGGGCTGCCGCGTGAGCAGGCCGATCAAATGGCCGCAATGGTCTCACAGGCCGGTGGGTCAATGCAGCCGATTGGCCGCGTCGGGCAAGGCACCGACATTGCCGAGATGGCGGCATTCCTTGCTTCGGATGCGTCCGGCTTTGTCACTGGCGGCGAGTTCCTCGTCGATGGCGGTATGACCGTTGGGCCGCCGCATAGCTGGAATGAGGAAGAAGCTGGACCGCTTCTGGAGGCCTTAGGGATTACGCCGGAACAGGCTGAGCAGATGGCGAACGCGATGCGCGCCGGCCAAGGGAGCTAGGCCTAAAACGTGCTAAGTCGTCAGGCCCGGAATGGCTTCGACATCTTGCAAGAGCTGCTTTGGCGATCGTGAGCGCGCGACCTCGGTACCCTTGTCATCAAACAGCACGAATTCTGCGTTTGACTTGCGTAACGGAAACCGGCGCCAGTGCGCACGCGTGCGGTACAGCGTAACTTCATCCGGTTCATCTCCGGTCGCCGACCACCCGGTCCAGACATGATCCGCCGGCACCGATCGCCACAGGCTATCGATTGTCTCTAAATCTGATGCGGAGAAACGGGTCATGACAGACATGGGGGACAGATCCGGTTACGAAGACATTAACAAAAAGCAATTGTCGGGAAATCTGAAGGGCGCGGCCTTGATGGTTCTGTCGGGGGTTGGTTTCACCGTCTATCTCCTGCTCAACAAATTGCTGTCTTCAGATGTACACCCGGTCTTTCTGGCTTTTTGGCGTGCCTTTTTGGGCATGTGGATGGCAATCCCCTTCGTCGCCATGATCGGGTTCTCGAAAATGAAGACGCGGCGGCCCGGCTTGCTCATCGTGCGCAGCCTTTGCGGTACGCTTGGCTTCACGCTGGCAATCGTGGCTGTGTCGGATTTCTTCACTTTGACGCTCGCTCAGTTCAACGCGATCAGTTTCACTCGACCGCTCTTCGTGACCCTGCTCGCGGCTTTGGTGTTGCGGGAATATGTTGGCCTGCACCGCTGGGGCGCACTGGCGGCGGGATTTTTCGGCGTGATTGTGATGGTCATGCCAGGTGTGTTTCTGTTCTGGCAGCCTGGTGCATTCGATGGCGCACAGCTCGACACGGGCAGTCTGGTCGCTTTGGTCAGTGCATTCAGCCTCGCGGCGGCGATTGTCCTGGTGAAGTTCCTAAGCGCGGAGCTCCCATCCATGGTGCTCCTCTTATATGCCAATCTTCTCTCAAGCGTTCTTCTGGCGCCGTTTCTGTTCGTGTTCTGGGATCAGGTCTCGCTGCAGGATTGGGGACTGATTGCGGCCATGAGCGCGTTCGGGTTCGTCAGCCAGTTTTGTTTCATCTATGCGATGAGTATTGGCGACGCCTCGTTCCTTTCGCCCATCGATTATCTCAGACTGCCAATGTCTGCGGTGGCAGATTTCTGGGTCTTCCGCCTGATTCCGGGCTTCAGTGTCTGGGTGGGCGCGGCGATCATTGTTGTCTCGACGCTCTATATCGGATGGCGCGAACGGGTGCGCGGCGTGAGGAAATCGTAGACCTGCGCTCCGCCAGCGCCCCATTGCCAAATAGAGCATAGCGGCCTAAGGCAGCGCCAGATCTCAAGGAGTCGGCGATGCCAATGCGCGTCATCTGTTGCATCTGTATCTGCGGCTAAGGCTTACCCGCCTTAGCCAGCCTTCGCCGTTCCCTTCTTTTAAATGACAGATGAGCCTGACATGCCAATCCGCCTTTACGATACAATGGCCCGCGAAAAGCGTGCATTCAAACCGCAAGACCCATCCCGGGTGACGATGTATGTCTGCGGCCCGACGGTTTATAATCGCGCCCATATCGGAAATTTCCGACCGGTCATCGTGTTCGACACTTTATTCCGCGTCCTGCGGAAAGCGTATGGCGAGGACGCCGTCATCTATGCGCGCAATGTGACTGACATTGAGGACAAGATTATCGCGGCAAGCCAGGAGAGCGGCGAGCCGATTGAAGCGATCACTCGGAAATTCGCCGCCATCTATGATGAAGATGCGGCAGCCGTGAATGCGCTGGCGCCAACCATCGTGCCCTGGGCAACCGAGCATGTTGGCGAGATGATTGAGATCATCGAAGCGCTGGAACGCAAAGGCTACGCTTATGCGACCGAGGCGGGCGTGTTCTTCAATGTTCCGCAAATGGAAGACTATGGCCGTCTCTCTAAACGCAAGCTGGATGACAATCAGGCAGGCGCACGCGTGGATGTCGATCTTGGCAAACGGGACCCAGCCGATTTCGCACTGTGGAAGTTCGCCAAGCTGGGAGAGCCAGACGACGCGATCTGGGACAGCAAATGGGGGCGAGGACGTCCGGGCTGGCATATTGAATGCTCGGCCATGGCCGCAAAGCATCTTGGCAAGACGATAGACATTCATGGCGGCGGCATCGACCTTCAATTCCCGCACCACGAAAACGAAGTGGCGCAATCAGAATGCGCCCACGGTCAGACCATGGCGAACTATTGGATGCACAATGGTTTCCTGGATATGGCCGGCGAGAAAATGTCGAAATCACTCGGCAATGTTGTCCTGCTGAATGACCTGCTCAAGGATTGGGACGGGGAAGTGATCCGCTTTGCCATGCTGAGCGGGCACTATCGCGCACCCCTCGATTGGACCGGCGATCTGCTGGAGCAGGCTAAAGCCACCCTGAACCGTATCTATGGTGCGCTGCGCCGAGTCTGGGACGCGGATGGCGGCGACGGCGTCGATAATGGCGTCATGGATGCGCTCAGCGATGACCTCAATACGCCGATCGCGCTCGCCGAGCTATCGCGCCTCGCGGGTGAAGCGAACGGGGCAGCCGACCGCAAGGATGATGCGTCCATGGCTGAGGCCAAAGCCAATCTCCTGGTCGCTGGCGCGCTGCTGGGCTTGCTGACGCGCACGCCGGCAGAGTGGGAACAGGGCGGCGACCAGGACGAAAATGCCAGGATCGACGCCTTGGTGGCGGCGCGCATTCAAGCGCGTGCGGATAAGGATTGGGCCGAAGCTGACCGCATCCGAGACCAACTCGCCGCCGAGGGCATCGAGATTATGGACAGCGCTGGCGGAGCCACCTGGCGACGGGTTTAGCTCCAGGCTCCGTCCCATTTGATAGGGGCGTTCGAACGTAACACCGCGTCGGACGTTCCTCATCGACTCTTTGTCTCTTCAAACAAATTGCCAGCGACGCAGCTTCCGGCTTAGACAGCGCTATGGCGCAAGTCCGAAATCTCCGCACATTGTTGCAATCCCTCTGTAGTCAGACCGAAGGCGAGTCAGTTTCGGTGGGCGATCTGCTTAACGCGGTCGGACGCCGGTCTTATGGACCAGTCATCTTGCTGCTTGGTTTCATTGCGATCAGTCCGCTCACGATTATTCCAGGCGCGAATGTATTGGTGGCGCTGATCACGCTGATCTTTGCGGTCCAAATGGTGTTCGGGCGTCAATATCCGTGGATTCCGAAAAAAGCCCTCGAGTTTAGTTTTCCGCGCCGGCATTTGATCGCCGGTGTGGCTGCGGCTGATAAATATGTCGTGCAGGTCGACCGTTTCCTCAAACCGCGCCTGACTTTCCTGACCAATCCACCGTTCGTCCAACTCGTCGCGCTGGCATGTGTCGGGGCGGCTTTGGTGACGCTACCGCTCTCCTTCATTCCGCTTGGCCCGGTCATACCCAGCCTTGCTGTGTTACTGTTTGGCCTCGCAATCACAGCCCGGGATGGGTTTGTCTTACTTCTCGCCGGGGCGAGTTTTGCTGGCGCGTGTTACATTCTGATGCGGGTCTGGGCGGTGCTGCCCTTCGTCTGAGGGCTTGATTTTCAGCCGGTTCAGCGCGACATGAGCGTCATGGTAGATCTATATCACAACCGTGTTCTGGAACTCGCGGCCGACATTCCACATGTCGGATCGCTTGCGGACGCGCATGGGTCTGCCACGAAAGTGTCCCGCATCTGCGGGTCGACCGTTCGAGTCGACGTGAAGCTGTCCGAAGATGGCAATACAGTCGAAGCGATCGCCGTTGATCCGAAAGCCTGCGCGCTTGGTCAGGCGGCGACAGCGATTCTCGCGGAACATGCCGTTGGCGCGACGTATGACGAGCTGGTTATAGTGCGCGACGAATTGCGGGCCATGTTGAAAGACGGCGGCGAGCCCCCGCGCGGCCGCTTCTATGAACTTCGCCATCTCGAAGGCGTACGCGATTATCCGCCGCGCCACGCCTCGACGATGCTCGCCTTCGAGGCCATTTTGGAAGCCATTGAAACCGCTCGAACCAGCAGGGCTGCGGCAGCTGACGCGCTGCCCGCGGCCTAACTCAGCGCACAAGACGGGCTAACGCCCTATTCGCCTGAGGCCAAAGCGTTTAAACCTGTTTTCCAAGGACACAATCGGGACAATCCGGCATGCCCGGCATTCGCCGCTCACTCGCGTATGGACTGCTCAAGGTCTACAAATGGACTCTCTCACCGATCTTCATGGTGTTTGGGACCCGTTGTCGTCACGAGCCGTCATGTAGCGAATTTGGCGCGGAATGCGTGGCCCATCACGGAGTCTGGAAGGGTAGCTGGATGACGTTTGCACGCGTCCAGCGTTGCCGCCCCGGCGGCTCCTCCGGATATGATCCTGTTCCGAGGGAAACGAAATCTGCACCCTTTTGGGCTCCATGGCGATACGGAGATTGGGCTTTGACAGAGCGCCCATTTCCTGATCAGGGGCCAGAGACGAAATGAGAAGACGAAGAAGATGATTAAAGTCACGCTTCCCGACGGCGCGGTTCGAGAATATGAAGACGGCGCGCGTCCTTATGATGTGGCCGCGAGTATTTCCAACTCGCTGGCAAAAAAAGCGCTCGCGGCGAAAGTCGACGGCGAATTGTTTGATTTGATGCGTCCGCTGGATGGCGACGCCGAACTGGCGCTTATCACGGCGAAAGATCCGGAAGGCCTTGAGCTGATCCGCCACGATGCGGCGCACATTCTGGCCCAGGCAGTTCAAGCGCTTTATCCTGATACGCAGGTCACGATTGGGCCCGTCATTGATGACGGTTTCTATTATGACTTTGCCCGCGAAGAGCCCTTCTCTTCCGAAGACTTCGAGAAGATCGAAAAGAAAATGGCGGAGATTGTCGACGCCGACTATCCCATCATTCGCGAGGTCTGGAAGAAAGAGGACGCGATCGAGACGTTCAAATCGATCGGCGAGGATTACAAAGCGCAGATCATTGATGACATCATCCCGCCTGGTGAACCGATCACGGTTTACAAGCAGGGTGATTGGTATGATCTCTGCCGCGGTCCGCATTTACCGAGCACAGGCAAGCTACCCAAGGCGTTCAAGCTGATGAAACTCGCCGGTGCCTATTGGCGCGGCGACAGCAAGAACGAGATGCTGCAGCGCATGTACGGCACGGCCTGGGCAAATGAGAAAGAGCTGAAAGCCTATCTGCACCGCCTGGAAGAAGCCGAGAAGCGCGATCATCGAAAGCTCGCCACGCAGCTCGATCTGTTCCACCTGGATGGATTGGCCGCAGCAGGCTCCGTCTTCTGGCACCCGAAAGGCTACCAGGTCTGGCTCCAGATCGAGGCCTACATCCGGCGTCGTCTGGAAGAGGCAGGCTATGATGAGATCAAGACACCGCAATTGATGGACAGCGCGCAGTGGGAGAAATCCGGACACTGGGGCAAGTATCGCGAGAATATGTTCATCGTCCCGGACTTCATTCCGGAAGGCGATGAAGGCGTCGAGATCTCGGTCCCTGACGATGCAAAGCTCATGGCCCTCAAGCCGATGAACTGCCCCGCGCATGTCGAGGTGTTCAAGTCGGGGCAGAAATCCTATCGCGATCTGCCTTTGCGCCTGGCCGAGTTTGGCTGCTGTCATCGCAATGAGCCGCATGGCGCGCTGCACGGCATTATGCGGGTGCGCCAGTTCACGCAGGATGACGCGCACATTTTCTGCCGTGAGGATCAGATCATTTCTGAGACAGAAGCGTTCTGTGCGCTCCTCAACAGCGTCTATGCTGATTTCGGCTTCGAAGACGTCGCAGTGAAACTGTCGACACGTCCAGACGTGCGGGCGGGCTCGGACGACGTCTGGGATCGCGCCGAGAAAGACCTCGAAGATGCGATCAAGGCGACGGGCTTGCCGTACGAGATCATGCCGGGCGAAGGCGCATTCTACGGACCAAAACTGGAATTCCAGCTGACCGATGCGATTGGTCGGGTCTGGCAATGCGGAACGCTGCAGCTTGATTTCGTTCTGCCTGAACGTCTCGGCGCAGAATATGTCGACGAGCAGGGTGACAAGGTTCGCCCCGTCATGCTTCACCGTGCGATCCTTGGATCCATGGAACGCTTCATTGGCATTCTGATCGAAGAGCATTCTGGAGCCTTTCCACTTTGGCTTGCGCCTGTGCAGGTCGTCGTTGCAACGATCTCGGAAAACTCTGACGCCTATGCTGAAGAGGTGGCTGAGGAGCTGCGAGCAGCTGGCCTACGCGTTGAAACGGACCTCAGGTCTGAGAAGATCAATTACAAGGTCCGCGAACACTCGGTTCAGAAGGTGCCGGTCATCGCTGTTGTGGGCGCGCGTGAAGCTGAAGAACGCAAGCTGGCGCTCCGCCGGTTTGGCTCCAAGGCGCAAGAAATCGTAACGCTGGACGAAGGCAAAGCGATGCTTCTGCACGAAGCGCTCGCGCCGGACCTGAAGCGCGATGAGACCGCATAAATGACATTGGGGCCAAGAACCTTTTCACCCTTTCTGGCGGGGATTTTGGTTCTCTGGCCCATTATCGCCTATATGGGTGCACAGGGCTATACAGGGGCGGTCGCCATCGCGGCGCTGCTCGGTCTGGTCTATGTCCGAGTTCGGGGCATTCGCGTCTATGCGATCGCGGCGATCGCGTTTGTCGCATGGGTTGTGGCCGCCGGATTCTGGGCGCCCGAGGCCAAAGCTCTGCTCATCGGGGATATCCGCGAAGGATCGTTCTCGATGGACATGCCCGGTATCCGGTTCGGGCTGACAGCTCTTGCGGGATTGGGCGTGATCGCGGCGGTATCAGCGGTCGCCGAGAACTCCAGCCGTATCAGCCTCGGCGTGATTATCGGCGTGGCGCTGGTACAGTTTATTGGCGTGGTCGTTACGGCGCTCTTCACGCCGCAAATCCTCGCCTGGCTCGCGCCAATCAGCGATCCCGTGCTTGAGATGCCGCAAAACCTGATCCGGAATGCCAACGCATTCATGCTTTTACTGCCATTCCTGTTGGCTTGGATTTGGCACCGTAAGAACGATTATTGGCGTATGGCGGCATTGGCGCTTGGCATCATCTCGTTCGCCGCCTTTGCCCAAACCGGAACCCAGACTGGCCTGACAGGTACTGCGCTCATGCTGGTCTGTATGGCGATCATCAAGCTTTGGCCGAAGAGTGGATTTCGGATCCTGTTCTCTGGTCTCGCGGTCTATGTCACGCTGGCACCGCTCCTGCTCGGCTGGGGCGTAGCGCAGCTTCGCGGGTTTGGCATTCCGTTGCCGCAATCGTTTTTCTCGCGGACATATAGCTGGGAGCTGGTGCGAGAGAAAGTCAGCGAAGCACCGATCTTTGGACATGGCCTTGAAGCGTCCTACACGTGGACAGACACTTATGGCGATCATCCGAATTGGCTGGCAGATGCTGTAACGCGCTACAATGCAGACGTGGCTTTTGCCTGGGAAGTCTATCCGGTTGTGCCGGGACATCCCCACAATATGCCGCTGCAGGTCTGGGCGGAAACCGGAATGATCGGCGCATGTCTCGGGGCGATTTTCCTGTTCTTCCTGGGGTGGCGCCTGAAAGCACCTTCAGATTGGTCCCCCATCTCCCGTTATGCCGCAGCTGGCCTGGTTGGCGTCTGTTTCGCGGTCTCCAGTTTTGCCTACAGCATGTGGAATGAGGCGTTCTGGGCCAGCGTGATGCTTGCTACGGCGGTGATTTTCTTGCAGGCCCGGCATGATGGCGAGGCCAAGGCGTGAGCCATCCAGCCGTCTCCGCTATTGTCGTTTCATACCAAACCGGACCTCGCTTGAAGGAATGTCTCTACGCGTTGAGCGCTGATCCAGACGTTTCAGAAATCATCTACGTGGACAATGGTAACCCGGAGCAGATGCGCGCCTGGGTTGCCCGCTTTGCGGAGGCTCGATCAAATGTTCAGGTCTTATCGGGGCAGGGCAATATCGGGTTCGGTGCCGGCGTAAACCTTGGGGCAGAGCAGGCCGCCGGGCCCCATATTCTGGTGATCAATCCCGATGCGGTTCTGCGCTGGAAATCGCTCGCCAGCATGCAGGCAGCCGCCAGCACGCTTTCGACACCGTGGATCATTGGCGGAAAGATCTTCGATATTACAGGACGAGAAGAGCGCGGCGGCCGCCGAAAGGCGCTAACGCTTTGGCGGGCAATCACCAGCGCGCTCGGATGGAACACCTGGACTCTGGAACAGACCCCGCCGCCTTCGAAGCCCGTCGAAATGCCGGTTATATCGGGTGCATTTTTTCTGACCTCGCGCGAGAGCTTCGATACACTGGGCGGATTTGACGAAGGCTATTTCCTGCATGTTGAGGATGTCGATCTGTGCCGTCGGTGCTGGGCGAAAGGCGGACGCGTCCTGTACGATCCTGGCGCAGCTGTCCTGCATTATGGGTCCACATCCGACGCGCCAAGCAACATCGTTCAGGCGCATAAGGCGGAAAGTCTGGCGCGATACTTTCGAAAATTCGCCAAGGGCGCGCTTGATCGTCTTGTGGTCGAACTGACCATACCCTTTATTCGACTGGGTATGTGGCTCGCCCGTCGCTAGGGCGCGCGTTCGACAATGCTCAGGACGGACGGCGTAAAGTCCTGAAAATCATAGTCGGTCACGCGAAATGCCCAGCCCTCGGCTTTTTGATTGATGTCTTCCGCGCGGCGGGCTCCCTCTCCGGCCTCAACGGCGCGCAGGGTGACCCAGAACCCTGTTGGCTCGCGATAGGCGCGCAAATCGATCTCAAGCCCGTCAAATGTCTCGCTGATATGCTGCGCGATAGGGTTCGACACGAGATCGCTGGCAGGTTTGACATCAGTCGGAGAGAGCCGGGAGACAGCAAGTGCGGTTGTCGAGGCCGCGAGGCGAGAGATTAGAGAGTCATCCTGATTTGGCGGCGCGGGCCGAAAGCTGCGCGCATCGCTGCCCTCTGGGCGACGGAGGTAAAGCATGCGACCAGCTGAATCCACTAGACGAACTGAACGAATGGCCGAGGGATCGATGTTGATAATGTCGAGATCGAGCCAGGCGCGCCGATTGTAGAATGCGGGCAGAGAACCGTCGGCACGATAGGTTTGCGCCTCATCCGGTGCGCGCACATAGATCGTGTCATTCTTGCGCCCAATGATCAGACTGTTTTCCAGCTCCCCATCGACGCCAAAAACTTCAAGCAATGCGCCATTTCCACCCTCGGTCGGATCGCCCAGGCCGATGCGGTCATGCTTGTAGGGATCGTCGGTGCGTCTTTCATCGAAGGCGAGCGTTTCGAGGCCGCTTGCAAGCTCCGCCAATCGATCTGGACGGATGGGATATCCACCCGTCTCTTCCAGCAGCCAGCCGGACGCGGACCGCACAAGCGAATAGGAATCATTATCCAGCGTGAAGCGAATACGTTGGGCCTCCGCGCGGGTTTGACTGAAGCCTGAGAGAACGGGCTCACCGATGCGGTCATGGCTGGTCCCCTGGCCACCGCGCGACAGACTGGTCAGACCGAGTATGACCCAAAGTCCGACCGCAATACTGGCCAGGTACATAAGGCGTTTTCGGCGCGCTGAAGATTGCGTCACGCTCATGCTGTCGCTCCGCGGCGTTTCCGGAACACGAGACCTAGCCCAATCAATCCGATGAGAAGTGGCCCCCCAAGTATTGTAAACAGACGCAGCTTCATTTCTAGGTCGTCAATCTCTCGTCGGAAGTCACGTTCGATCTCGCGTAAACGGCCGCGTGTTTCGATGATGTTTTCGCGCAACCGGGCCAGCTCAATGCGTTCGCCTTCGGTCAGTTCAGATCCAACGTCCCCGTCGAAGAAGCCGCCGGCCGCTCCGACCGACTGCAACTCCTCAAGACGTTGCTGCGATTGTGTCAGACGGGCTTCGAGCCGTGCTTGCTCCGCGAAGAAGCGAGCCTGGGCCTCCTCGCGCATCCGATCCACAGTCTCCATCGAGCGACGACCAGGGGCCCGAGCCCGCAAGCTCATCAATTCTGATCGTCCGGACAGGCTGTCGAGCGCGTTCAAGATAAAGGCGGCATTGTCAGCGAACGGGACGCCGGTTTGCAGATCTAGATGAAGGCCATCATCCAGCATATCCGCGTCCGCCAGAACGATGATATCAGCATCGACTGCGCTGGTGGCCATGTGCGGCGGCGCTTCTTCTGCAGCGGCGCGCGCCAATTCCGCATAGATCGGGTCATCTGGAAGATCCGGACTAGGAGCCCCATCCGGAAAAGCGCTTATCAACGCCCCGGTGAGGCGCACAGCGAGGGGTGCTGCGCCGATATCGCTCGCTTGGTACAAGGCAATGGCATCGCCCGCGGAGAGATCCATGGCGGCCCGCTCAGCGTCCATATCGCTTGGCGCTGGTCCGGTGCGCATCAGGATTTCGCGAACGCCTGGGGCAGTGTCGCTAAGGATGAGCCGCCCGGGCGCGCCCAGGTTGACGCTTCTCGCGATATCCGCCGTGACGATATTGGTAGGTGACATCAAGCCCGGCGGTACAGCCAGAAACAGTGGATGCTGCAGGATGGTGGTGCGGCCATCGCCTGTATCGGCTTCAATCGAGAGGGCGGTTTCTGTATCTGCGATTGCCGCCTCGCCGAGGCGGATGCCCCACGCTCCAGAAAAGTGATCAAGGTCCGATCGAACCTGCCGGTTGGTCATGTTGAACGGGCCGGTGCCCTGCGCCGTCTTCGCCGCAGGATCCAGCAGTATGAGGGCGCGGCCTGTGCGCAGAATAAACTGGTCGATCTGCCACAGCTGCCATTCCGTGAGCTCTGGTGGGTGCACGAGCATCAGAATATCGATCTCGCCCGGCAGCTCGACGAAATTTTCTTCGATGGGCTCAATCAGGAAATTCTTGCCCATTTCGCGTCGGATGGCGTAGCCGGTTTCCTCTGTCAGGGCGTTCATTCCCGGCAGCGTCGAGAGGAGGCCAATCCGCGCCGGTTCGGGCCGATCGAGGCGCGAAAGCATGCGCGTGATATCGTATTCGAGGCTGGTTTCCTGTTCGGGCGCCAGGAACGGGATCACGCGCTCATCATCGACCGCGTTTCGACCGATCAATCCGAAATAGAGCGGATCACCGCCATTGGTGTCGACAGCGGCAAGGCCCGCAGCGAGAGCTTCATCCTCGGCTTCTGAGAACGGGGCTGGATCGATCTCACGCACACGCACATTCGATCCGCCCAGCGTCTGGTAGGCGTCCAGCAACTCCCTGACGCGGACAGCATAGGCGCGCACGGCAGGGAATTCCTGACCGACATCGCGTGTGTAAACGAAGGTCAGATCAATCGGTTCAGCAAGATCGGAGAGGGTCGTCCGGGTCCCATCTGACAGCGTATAAAGCTGGTTCTCCGTGAAGTCGGCGCGCGCAGAGGACAGCCAGACCTGTGCGAGCAAGTTCGCACCTGCGAAAATCGCGATCATCAGCGCACTGGCGGCGAGGAGGTAGCGCTGCGGGCTCATTGAGCGCCTGCCCGTCTTTGCGCCACGAACAGCGTGTTGAGCGCGACGCAGAGTGTCGTGAAGCCCAGGAAGAAGAATAGCCCCCTAAGCTCCAGCACGCCGCGCTGCGCCGTCTCGAAATGCGTCAGGAAGGAGAATTGCGCGACGGCGTCTCCCGCGCTCGGGCCGAGCCAGTCTGCGACAGCGCCAGAGACGAGCGGCCATCCTGCGGCGGTCAGCATGAATGCGATCAGGACGCCAATGACGAACGCCAGAACAGCGCTCCGGGTCAGCGCGGAAACGGCGGCACCAATCGCAAGGTAGGCGCCCGCCATGACAAGGCTGACAAAATAGGTCAGCGCGATCGCGGCATTATCCGCCGGGCCGAGAATATTGACGGTAATCCACCAGGGAAAGGTCAGGATCAGCGCGAAAGCAGCGACGCTCCAGGCCGCCAGCAGCTTACCAATGACCAGGCCAGGCAGGTTCACAGGCAAGGACAGAAGGAGTTCCGCCGTCCCGGAATTGGTTTCTTCTGCCCAGAGCCGCATGGCGAGCGCCGGCATGAACATCATGAACAGCCACGGGTGCCAGTAAAAGAACGGCCCAAGGTCTGCCGCGCCTGTGTCGAAAAAGCGCGACAGGTCCCAGGTGAATATGCCGAGGACAAGAAGGAAAATCGCGATGAACACGTAAGCGAGCGGCGTCGCGAAGTAAGCAGAGATCTCACGCCGCCAAGCGGCTTTGATGCTAGCCATGGTCCCCGTCCAATCCATCACTTCGCTCCCGCATCGTGGCCATTGGCGAGGGAGATGAACACCTCTTCCAGTCCACCGGGTTTTCGGTTTTCCAGCGCCTGGGGCGTATCGTCGGCGACCATCATACCATTATTGATGACGAGGACGCGTGAGCACATGGCTGGTACTTCTTCGAGCGTGTGCGTGGAAATGACGATGGCTTTGGTCGGCGCCATACGGGCGACCAGAGCTCGAACAGCCCGTTTCTGGATGGGATCCAGGCCGTCGGTCGGTTCGTCGAGTAACAGGATCGGCGGGTCATTTACGAGTGCGGCAGCCAAGCCAACCCGCCGACGATACCCTTTTGAAAGCGACCCGATCGATTGATGGGCAACGTTGGCGATGCGGGCATCTGCGATGACCCGGTCGACGGCATCCTTGCGCTCCGATCGGTTGAGGCCATGCGTGTCCGCTATGAACCTCAGAAATGCCAGCGGCGTCATATCACGGTAGAGCGGCGCGCCCTCGGGAAGATAGCCGATCTGGCTTTGTGCCTCACAGCGCTCAGAAACGATGGAGTGGCCATTCAGGACGGCGTCTCCCGAATCAGGTTCCAGTACACCAGAGATCATCCGCATGGTTGTAGACTTGCCAGCGCCGTTCTGACCCAGAAAGCCGAGCACCTCGCCTTTTTGCAAACTGAACGTCAGGCCAGAGACTGCAACATTGTCGCCGAATGCCTTGTTTAAGTTTTTCAGTTCAAGCATCAGATCATCACAATGATTGTCCGGAACGGGCTAGCGTCATTTGTTAGAGCTGGCCAGTAAAGGGATCACGAAAACAGTGCAGCTAAATTTCCGTTCATGCGCAAGATACTGCGCGGAAGCTGCAATATTCTTTTCGGGTTGTGATGGGAGGAAAGTGTGTGTCGAGCGGCTCAAAACAGTCGCCCCGGGGGGCTGGGGGGGCTGATGGGTCCGGAATGACTGCTAGACTTCGCCGCCCGACAATTGCAAACTGATCGTAATCGGTGGTCGATACAAGGCATGATTGGGGCAAATCTGCCCTATTCTGCATTAAAATTAAGTCACTCAGGAAAGAACTGTCCCGAATATTAACCACATGGCTCACGTTACACCACTCAAGAATACTCGCCGGAAACCCAATGTTGCGTTCCAACGTAATGAAATGAATGTGATTCTCGATGTCTACGGGCGCCTGGTCATGGCAGGTCAGGCAAAGGACTACGCGATCGGGATACACAAGGACCAGGCGGTGTTCGCGATTTTCAGACGGCATGCGGAAACCCCGAACTGGACCATCGTGAAGACCCCTGCGCTGGCCCGTATGCAGGGCGCTTACGCGGTTCTCGGGGCGCAGGGTCAGATCCTTAAGCGCGGACGTGAGCTCAAGCAGGTACTGAGTGTCTTTGAAACCCGAAAGTTCGAGATCGTTCGCTGATTACTGACCGATCAGGCGCTGAACCAGGCCCATCATGCCGGTAAACTTCAGGCCGCCATCGCGAACTGCCAGGGCAAAGCAAACACCGTCCATGTCGCCGGTTGGTTGGTGCGTATCTTCCGGGCCATTCACACTGATGTCGCCGGGCCCAAAGCTGCCATTCTCATCCGAGAACCCGCCGGAAACGACAAGCGTGAACTCGCTGCCCTTGTGGCTGTGGCGCGGCACCGTGCAGCCTGGTTCGATGCGGTA
Organism: Hyphomonadaceae bacterium; assembly: GCA_043513745.1. Classification (GTDB taxonomy): domain Bacteria; phylum Pseudomonadota; class Alphaproteobacteria; order Caulobacterales; family Hyphomonadaceae; genus Henriciella. The sequence goes on along the minus strand of CP121341.1, from coordinate 1,082,997 downwards.
AAGCTCGATTTCGGCTTGGCTGTTAGCTTCCAGTCTCAGGCGGCGGATGCCACTTGTGAGGGACTGCCATTTATTCGTCTGAAAAGACTGCAACGCCGTTTCGCGCAGCGGTTCCGGGAGCGCGAGGAATTCATCAAGCCCTTCATTCGCGTGGTGCACGGCTACGTCTGAACGCGCGCGAGATGCTTCGAAAGCATCAATCATGGCCATCGCTGTGGCAGCGGCGCTTTCGCTCAGCTCGGCGCTTTGCTCTGTCTCAAGAAATATTCCGGCAATCGATTCTGCGCGTGCGACCGCACGGCTGACATCCGGGCGCAAAGCCGCCTGAGTCTCCACGAGGAGGCAAAAAGCAGGGTCGAGGCATCCGGCTGCGTAGCTCGAATACACTTCTCCAAAATCATTCAATTGCGCTTTGCCCATTGGCTCGGATCGCTCCGTAAAATTTTGTCTTACATATGCGGATATTGTTGGATCTTGGTTATCGTCAAGCAAATGCAGCTCCAGATTGCAGCGATAAGCTCAGTGATCGCGTTCGAGTGATCCCCGCAAACGCAGGAATGCCAGTCGAATGCGCGACTTTACCGTACCGAGAGGCAGGTCGAATTTTTTGGCGATCTCGGAATGTGAAAGCCCTTCATAGAAGGCGGCTTTGAGAAGTATGATCTGTTCTTCAGGAAGCGTGTCCATAGCTGTGCGAACCTGTGCTTCGATTTGAGCGCGATTGACGGTGATGTCCGGTTGCTCTGATTCCGCCGGTTGCAGCATTGGGTCTTCGGCATCCAGGTCAGGTTTGTTCAGACGCCGCAGCGTATCGATCCGTCGATTGCGGGCGATCCGGAAGATCCAGGTGGAAACAGAAGCCTGGCGACGGTCGTATTGTTCTGCCTTACGCCAGACATTCAACATCACGTCCTGCATGATTTCCTCAGCGCTCGACGCTTCGCTACCAAGCCGGATCAGGTAGCTTTTGAGACGCGGCGCGAAGTATTCAAAGACTTCAGAAAAGGCTGCACGCGATTTCGCGCTGGCGATTTGTTCCACGCAATCAGCCAGGCGATCCCGTTCCGTCGGGTCGCTTCCAGTCATGTCGAGGGACACAGATTTCCCCTGTTCAGCTTCACACTCGTATAAAGCGCGCTTCTGATCAGGATTGCAACCTTTGCGATACAACAAGTTCATAATCGCCCGTTAATCTGGTGTGTCTTATTTCAGCCCCAAGACTGTTACAGAAGAATCTCGCGCTAGGCTAGATATCTTATCGTATATAGGAGAATATATATGTTGCGGCAATCCCTGGTCGTTTTGGGCTCTTTGACGATGTTTGGTTCGCTGGCGGCATCTGCTGCTCCGACCGTGGTGCGGCAATATTCGGACTGGGTCGTCTTTACCGAAGATGTCGGTGGTGAGCGCCTGTGCTACGCCGCCACCCAGGCGACAGACAAGGCACCGCGATCTGCAGATCATGGCGATGTCTGGTTTTATGTTTCCAATTGGCGCTCCGGGAAGGCGCGCAATCAACCTAGCCTGAAGGTCGGCTACGAGCTGCGCGGCGATCTCCCGGGCAAGGCCAAGATCGGTCGGTCAGACTGGTCGATGTTCGGCGTAGGACGCGAGGCGTTTGCGCAAGACGCTGATGACGCGCCATTGGTGCGGCAACTCAAGCGCGGCAGTGAGCTGCGTGTCGAAGCCACCTCAGCGCGCAACACGCGTGTGACCTATCATTTCTCTCTAAAAGGTTCATCTAACGCGATAGAAAGAGCAAATTCTATCTGCCGTTGAATGTGCGCTCTGACGCCCGAAAACCAGCGATTTTTGCCTCCTGTTAACTGAGATATGGAACACTTGGCCTGCTTTATAAAAACATAATTGGAGCGGGCGAAAATGAGTAGACTAGGGGCGCGGGGGATAATCTCCCGTTTCAGCCTGGCCGTGGCAGTGAGCCTTGGCTTGGTGAGCGCAGCACATGCTGCAAACAATCTGACTGAAGCCGGGGTTTCAGTCTCCAACACATTCGAACTGAGCTATAGCGTCTCGGGAACGGCTCAGCCGGTCATCACAAACGATAATGTGAGTCCACCGGTCGGAGCAGTTGTACAGGGTGCGCCAACTGTATTCACGGTTGACCGGAAAGTGGACTTCATTGTCACGGCAACCAACTCAACGCTCACGTCGGCACCGAACACCAATGCAACATTGACGTTTGAGGTGCTGAATGAGGGCAATGACACGTCGGCCTACTCCTTCTCGATCGATGATCTGGACTCAGGAGGGACGACCTTCGACGCGACATCGCTGGTCGTTCGCTACCTTATCGACGCGAACGATAACGGATTGCCAGACGATGGTGCCTATACAACCATCGCGCAGACCCCGATTGGGACGGCTGCCGGATCATCCTTCATAACCGGCGATGTCCCGAAAGGCGTCCAAGTCTTTGTTCAGGTGCAAGGAACGATCGATGCATCTGTCTCGGATGCTTCCACTGATGATATCACGCTTGTGGCGGAAGCGCGTGATCCTACGGCCTTCCTGAACGAGGCATCGACGACACCAGCTGCTGTTACCACAGCGACCGGCGGTGCGAATGTGCTGACAGGCTCGGCGCAGAACGTTCTCGCCGATGGAACCGGAGTCGCGGCAGCTGAAGCAGCAGGTGATGCAGATGGCCTGTTTGCTGCTACCGGCATCATCCGGGTTGAGTCAGCAAGTCTGGCTGCATCCAAAACCGTGACTGTGGTAAAGGAGCCCGACATCGCGGATCCGTTTGTCGCTTTGACAGATTGTGCTACAGCGACGGCGGTCGCGGGCGCTAAAGCGGTGCCAGGATCCTGCGTCGAATACATCATTCAAGTGCAAAATAATGGTGCAACGGCGACGGCAACAAACCTGGTGATCGACGATATTCTTCCTGCCGAGGTCACATTCGTTGGGGCGTCTCTCGCTACGACGACCACGACCGGATTCGCCGACGATACAGGCGTCGCGGGTGCTGGTCCGGTGCTGAGCGCACCGAGTACGCCAGCGGACAGCGATTGTGACGGAACAACGAATTGCGTCATCCAATTATCAGATGCAGTCCTGGCCGCGGGTGAAGTCGGGCAGATCATTATCCGAGCTGCAGTGAAGTAACAGACTTCAAATTCAAAATCGAAAGCCCTGGGCGTCACCACGCTCAGGGCTTTCTTTTTGCAAGCGATTCAGGCGGGCACGCCTCTGATCGGCCGATAAGAACTGCCTTTTCTTGAGAGATAGATCAAATTTCATCGATCTCTCAAATTCGATCCTAACCATAGTTCGATAGCGTCTCCTCATAAGGCGGCAACAGACCAGCCTGTGTTTAAGCGCGGACAGACCCAAAGAGGTCGGCCGCATGATGGTGGAGATAAGGGGATGGGCTTCGGGCGGAAGCTAATCTGGCATGCGTGGTTTGCACTCGTACTGGCGAGCGCAATGGTTTTCACATGCGCGTTACCAGCGAACGCTGATCTTGGAGATCGCGTCACCAATGTGGCTACGATCAGCCAGGATTCTCCATCCGGCAGCGTGGTTCAGCAAACCAATGAGGCGGCCTTTATTATTGAGGCGCGCGCAACCCCTTCCGAAATAGAGTTCTTCCGGATTGTGCAGAATGCCCCGGATGGTTTGTCAGTTCAGTTGCGCGGTGCCGACTATAGTCCATCAGGTGAACTCAGTGGCTCATTTATCGCGTTGGACCGCAGTGCGCTCCCCGGCGCCGCGGCGACGGACCCTTCGCTGCCGGTCGACCTGGTCCCGGCGCAAACGTATGTGCCCGGCGAGACCATGGTCGTTCGTGTCATCGATCGGGGCCAGAACGGCAATCCAGACCGGATCGAGACTGTCATAATCACGGTTGAGACGGATGGCGGCGATTCGATCATCCTACGCTTATACGAGAGCGGTCCGAATACCGGGGAATTCTACGCGTTCTTTCCGAGCACCGGAGACCCGACTGCCATGTTTGATGAGCAGCTCTCCGCTCCGCAGGAAAGCGTTTTGACGGCGACTTATGTAGACGCGTTTGATGCAACCGAAGTTTCCGTGGATACGGCGGTTGTGGATCCTTTTGGCCGCGTGTTTGACAGTTTGACCGGTGAACTGCTGAGCGATGTCTCAGTCACGATTATAGACGCAGATACAGGGCTTCCGGCAGAAGTCTTGGGCATTGATGGCACCGGCACGGCGCCGTCGACCGTGCTGACCAGCAAGCCGGTGACCGATACATCCGGAAAAACCATTGCGACCCAGCCGGGCGCTTTCTTCTTCCCGGTTCTGACGCCGGGAACATATCAAATCTTGGTTGAGGCACCGGCGGGTTACTCATATCCGTCCGCCCGGTCGACAGCGGATTTCGAAGCTTTGCCGAACGCACCATTTGATATTTGGATGCAGGCTTCATTCGCGCAGACGTTTACGATCACAACGTCAGGTCCGCTAAACCTGGACATTCCGCTGGATCCAAATAGTGACCTCATCGTTCGCAAGCAGGCGTTCGAAACGCAAGCCGCGATTGGTGATTTTGTCGGCTACACGATCGAACTGGAGAATGCGGCGACGCTGTCCGCCCCGGTTCGCTTGAAGGACACCCTGCCCCGCGGGTTCCGCTATGTCGCCGGATCGGCGCGCCTTGGCGGGGCCCAGATAGGTGACCCCGTCATCGATGCAGACGGTCGGGGTATGACATTTGTGGGCGGTTTGTTGCCGCCTGGCGAGCGGGTAGAGCTGACTTATCTCGCTTCTGTCGGACCGGGCGCCGTGCGTGGTGAGGCGGTAAACCGCGTGGTCGCCATCAGTCCGAGCGGAGATCCGTTATCGAACGTTGCTGAAGCCGCCATCCAAATCGAGGACGACTTCCTGAAAGCCCGTCTGACCATCATTGGTCGCGTTGCTGAAGCGGCGTGTCGGCCAGATGAAGAATGGGCACGCAGCATCGAAGACGGCACCGGTGTCGCTGGTGTCCGTCTGTATATGGAAACGGGCCGTTATGTGGTGACAGACGCGGATGGCTTGTTCCATTTCGAGGGCGTCCAGCCTGGAACGCATGTCGTGCAAGTGGATGAAGCGACCCTGCCTACCGGGTATGAACCCATCATCTGTGAAGAAAACACGCGTTACGCTGGAAGTGCGCTGTCCAAGTTTGTCGACGCTCAGGGCGGCACGATCTGGCGCGCCAATTTCTACTTGCAACGGACTAGCGTTGCCGCGGCACCCGTCGCCGAGTCGGACGCCAAATCGCGAGACCAAGACATTTTTGACCTGACCTGGTTGAACGCCCAGACGGATACTAGCTTTGACTGGGCCTATCCGCGGGTTGGGCAGAGTCCTCAAGGCCGATCTGCCAATCTGGGTCTTGTTCATGAACCAAGGCAGAAGGTGACTCTGCAGCTAAACGGTCAACCGGTTCCAGGTCTGAACTTCTCCGGTCGAGATCTGTCAGCATCACGAGACGTGGCGATCTCGCGCTGGGCCGGGGTCGACATTCAACGCGGCGAGAACACATTCGTCGCGAGCCTTTATGATGAAAATGGCGATGAACTTCAGTCCCTGACTCGCACACTCTGGTTCGTCGATGAGGTGGATCGCGCCCGGTTGGTTGATGATCAGTCTGTCACCGTAGCCGATGGAAGAACCAAACCCGTGATCGCCATTCGCCTTGAAAATGGCGCAGGACATCCGGTGCATGAGGGCCGGATCGTCGAGATTGATGTTGCCGCGCCATACCGCTTGGCCCAGGAAGCCGAGGAAGAGTTCGAAGCGCCGGTCGATGCAGGATTTGCTGCAGTCTCCGGTATTCGGGTCGGGCAGGACGGGATTGCCAAGGTCGAGCTGGAGCCGACGCTCGAGTCGGGTCGCGCGCGCTTTGAGGTTAAACTTGAGGATGGATCGGTCGAAACGATCGATGTCTGGCTGGAATCTGAAAAGCGGGACTGGATCGTTGTCGGCCTGGTCGAAGCTGAAGGTGTGAGCACGCGGCTGGCGGAAACCGGTGGGCGCGATTTGAATAGTAAGACGGCGGACGGCCGCGTCGCCTTTTTCGCGAAAGGCATGGTCAAGGGCGACTGGTTGCTCACTGTCGCGGTCGACACAGCCAAGCGTCGAGGCGATGCGGATGGCGAGATTTTCGATGAAATCGATCCAAACGCTTATTACACGCTATACGGCGATCGCACTTGGCAGCACAACAATGCGGAAAGCCGCTACCCTGTTTATGTCAAGCTCGAGAAAAACACGTTCCAGGCCCTGTTCGGGGACTATGAGACGGGTTTCACTGAGACGGATCTCGGCCGCTACTCGCGCCGGCTGTCGGGCCTGAAAGCCGATTATGAAAGTGAGACGCTCAGCGTCACAGCGTTCGCCTCTGAGACCAATCAGACGTTTATCAAGGACGAGCTCGCTGCGGATGGAACATCCGGTCCATTCCGTCTGAAATCAGCGCCGCTGGTGCGATCGTCGGAAGTTATCTCGGTGGAAACGCGCGATCGATTCAGAGCCGATGAGGTTCTGAATGTCCGCCGCTACAATCGCTATATCGATTACGACATCGACTATGTCACTGGTGAGATCTTCTTCCGTCAGCCTGTCGATGCAACCGACGCTTCGCTCAATCCGAACGTGATTGTTGTCGACTATGAAACATCGGACGCAACTGAGCGTGGAATCACGGCCGGATTGCGGGCTGCCGCGCGGAGCGCGGATGGACGGGTGCAAGCGGGCCTTACCTTAGTCCATGAAGAGGATGGAGCCTCTAGCGGCTTTGATGGATCGCGCCTTGCCGCCGCAGACCTGACTGTGAACCTGGATGAGCGCACAGAAGTTCGAGCCGAGCTTGCAACGTCGGAGGCTAATACCGAGCTCGGCGATATGTCCGGCGACGCGGTTTTGCTTGAGGCGGTACACCGGACTGAAAAACTCAGTCTGACCGGGTATTACCGGCAGGAAACGGAAGGTTTCGGGCTGGGTCAGCAAGCATCCAACACGTCCGCGCTGAGGCGTATCGGGGCGCAGGTCAGCGCCGAAATCGGAGTTCACGAAGTCGCCGGCGGCAATGATCGTTCCGTGCGCCGTGTGGAAGCGCAGGCCTACCGCGAAACGAATTTGAGCCAGCGGGCGCAGCGGACCGTTGCGGATGCATTGCTCACACAGGACAGCCAGACATTCGGCGCAAGCATTGGACTTCGCGCTGTGGCGGAAGAGTATGACAGCGAAGAAGACGCGCGGCGATCCGTTCTCCTATTGGCGGGCCTGGGAAAGACGTTTCTCGACCAGGGACTGACGCTCAGCGCTGTTTGGGAAGAGCCTTTGAATCAGGTGGGTGCAAATGATGAAGCCACCCTATTCCCCGGGCGTACCGTGCTGGGTTTGGATAAGACACTTGGAAAAACGGCAACGCTGAACGTGCGTCATGAGATTACCAACGGTGATAACGCGTCGGGTCAGAACACGATTGCGGGCGTGACCTGGGAGCCGCGCGGCGGCACTCAGATCCGCGCTGGTGCGGATATGCTCACTCAGGATAGCGCGCAGCGGATTGGCGCCACGGTCGGTGTCGATCAGGTCTGGCAGGTGAATGATGCCTGGACATTGAGCGGCGGTCTGGCGCGCCGCGCGAACGTAGATGGCGGCGACGCTCCGCTGGACGTGGCGCCAGATGCAGCATTTGGTCCGCTCGAGGATGGTGTACGCAGCCCGCTGACCGAGTCTGAGCAATACACATCCGCCTATCTCGGAGCAGGATTCCAGGTCGAGGGCATGGCGGCGTCAGGCCGGATCGAGGCGCGCGATAGCACGTCTGGGAAGCGCCTGGTCGCGGTTCTTGGTGGTGCGAGAGAGATCACCAACACGCTCTCCTTCTCCGCCGCCGCGCGGCAACAAAGGGAGTCCCTGACTGAGCAAGCCAACAGAAAACAAACGGATATCCGTATCGGAGCGGCCTGGCGTCCACGGGGCGAGGGAATGGTCGTCCTAAACCGTTTTGACTATGGTCACGTGAAAGAGGACGGCGTTCAGAACCGCTCGAAAGTGGTGAACAATCTGGCAGTGAACGCGATGGTTTCCAAGCGAACGCAAGTATCTGTCTATCACGGGATCAAGCATGTCGAGACCGAGTTTAACGGTGCAAAAGCGAGCGGGTTCACGCATCTGGTCGGGGGCGAGGTGCGCCATGATATCACTAAGAAATTCGATCTTGGGTTCCAGGCGACGTGGACCTCTGGCGAAGTGAGCGGCACCGAGACCTGGTCTTATGGTCCGAGCGTCGGATTTAGCCCGGAGAAGAACGTCTGGATCAGCGTCGGCTGGAACGCATCCGGGTTCGACGATACCGACTTCGAAGCGGCCAAGTTCAAGCAGGAAGGCCCATACATCAAGCTACGGGCGAAGTTCGACCAGAACACGATCAAAGGTCTTGTGGAGAGCCTTGGTCTGGGTACGGAATAAGGATATAGGTGGTGCTAAGTTCAAAAACCGTATGATACATTGAAACTGATAATCGTATCGACATTCTCTTTTTGATTGGGCGGGTTTTCTTCATATTGCACTTCATAGGTCAAACCGGCCCGCAGCGCCTCCGTCAGGGCGGTATTAAGTTGCGATCGCGAGGTCACATTCGTGCTCGGGTCGGACCATGTCACCTTTGAAGCATGACTCAGCGTCCAGTCCGAATTGATCTGCCAGTTTGAGTCGATTGAGCCGTACACCACCCAGTCCTGACTTTCCGCTCCGGTCCCGGTCTCTCGGGTGAGGCGCAGCCCCGGGCCAGCCTCTCCGCGCAAAGTCAGCGTTTCGTCCTGGACCAGATAATAGCCCGCGCCGGCCCCTCCAAATGTCCGGTATTCGAAGCCGAGAAACGGGTCGCTATCATACGCGGTTCGAAGATAGCCGAAAACGTCGTCGGTCCACAGCGTATCCATCTGATAGGAAACGCCCCAGTTTTCCTGGGTACGTAACCCGGCGTTTTCTCCGGTATTGGCATAGGCATCTAAGCGATGGATATTCGAGGCGCGTTTGGCGCTGACGTTCAGCCGCGCGCCGAGAGTGGATTGATCCGTATTGCCTTCGGTGTAGGCGGCATTGATCGTGAGTTTGCCGCTGAAATTCTCAAGAAAGCTCTGTTCGGGTGGCTCCGGCGCAGGTGCAGTGACCACGAGTGCCTCGATCATCAAGGGCTCGGCTGGAGTCTGCAACTCCGTGACATAGGCATCGATCGCATCGTGTTGGTTTGGAAATGCAAGTTTCGCTGCTTCGATGACCCCTTCGAGATAGACTTCATTGTCTAGCCGCATTGCGGCGGAGAGCATGCGCTCTGTAGCGGCCTCCAGGCGGGCATCTTCGGCGGGATCAATTTCTTCTACATGCACGGTTGCGGCGGGCGCGAGCACGGCTTCGAACATGGGTCGCTCTCTGGAATTCAGTATTCTGTTTGAGCTTTGCGGGTGCCGAGCGTCGCCGCTTGCGTCAACCGTGTTCGTAGTGCGGCGACCAAATGAAGACCAGGAATTGGTCCCTGCGAGGCTTCGGTTCTTGACTTCCACCGAGGAGCGACGCACCTGACCGCCATGGCTCAGGTAAAAATTTGCGGATTGACAGACACGGCGCACATTCGCGCGGCAGCAGAGGCTGGCGCCGACTGGGTCGGCTTTGTCCTATATCCCAAAAGCCCGCGAAACATTCTGGGCGAGGGTGAAGATGCGCTGGACGAAGTTTGCGCGCTGAACGATTTTGCGCAGGATCTCGGTCTGCTCTCGGTGATCCTGATGGTCGATCCGGGAGAGGACCTCTTCGACGAGGTGCTTCATGAAGTTGAGCCCGACGCGATCCAGCTACATGGCAAAGAGAGCCCTGACCAGGTTCTGCGCTGGTGGCGAGATTGTAGCGGGATCTGCGAGCTTTGGCGAGCTGTCGGGGTGTCGACCGAGGATGACCTCGAGGCGTTGGATCAATGGCGCGTCGATCGATTTCTCATTGATGCCAAACCACCTGAGGATGCCGACCGACCGGGTGGAAATGGCGAGACCATGGACTGGAGCTTACTCGACGGGTTCCAGCCCGATGTTCCTTGGATCCTGGCCGGCGGACTGACGTCTGAAAATGTCGAGACAGCAATTGCTGCGACAGGTTCGTCCGCAGTGGATGTTTCCTCTGGTGTCGAAAGCGCGCCGGGGCTAAAGGACGAAGACTTAATCCGGGCGTTCATTGACGCCGCGAAATCTACCTAGGAACTATGACAATGGCTTTAGTTAGCTCCGTAGAAAGAGATGAGCGAGACTTCAAAGGAATCCACCAGACGTCGGTGGAATGCCTCTATCTGGTTGGAGAGCGCGATGGGGTAAAAGTTGTACAGCTCAATACTTATGGTTCTGAAGATCGCGAGATCCCGAACAAGTTGAGTCAAACGATTCAAATTGACCGGGCGACGGCTGAGAAACTAGTGAGAATATTACAAGACGAGTTCGGGATTTAATCCATGGATCTGCGAAATACCTGGGACCAATGGCCCGATGAAAATGGCCGTTTTGGTGAGTTTGGCGGGCGCTATGTCGCTGAAACGCTGATGCCGCTTATTCTCGACCTGGAGACGGAATACCGAGCTGCGAAGCAGGACCCGGCCTTCAACGCACAGATGGACGACCTCTGGGCGCACTATGTCGGCCGGCCGAGCCCGCTCTATTTTGCGGAACGCCTGACCGAGCATTTCGGCGCGGCCAAGATCTATCTGAAACGCGATGAGCTGAACCACACCGGGGCGCACAAGATCAATAATTGTCTTGGACAGGTCCTTCTGGCCATGCGGATGGGCAAGACGCGCATCATTGCGGAAACCGGCGCCGGTCAGCACGGCGTCGCAACTGCGACGGTTTGCGCGCGCTTCGGCCTGAAATGCGTCGTCTTCATGGGTGAGACAGATGTCGAGCGACAGAAGCCGAACGTGTTCCGTATGAAATTGCTGGGTGCAGAAATCGTACCTGTCTCGTCAGGAACGGGTACGCTTAAGGACGCCATGAACGAAGCCCTGCGCGACTGGGTAACGAATGTGCATGATACATTTTACTGCATCGGCACGGCCGCCGGCCCACACCCTTATCCAGAACTCGTTCGGGATTTTCAGAGCGTCATCGGCAAAGAAGCGCGGGCGCAAATTCTGGAGCGCGAAGGCCGCCTGCCAGATGCGGTCATGGCTTGTATTGGTGGTGGATCGAACGCGATTGGGCTGTTCCACCCCTTTATCGAGGACGAAGACGTTCGCCTGATCGGGGTCGAAGCCTCTGGGCACGGAATTGAGACCGGACAACATGCAGCGGCCCTGAATGGCGGCGCGCCGGGTATCCTCCACGGCAACAAGACTTACCTCTTGCAGACCGATGATGGTCAGATCATTGACGCGCATTCCATTTCAGCCGGATTGGACTATCCCGGTATCGGGCCCGAGCACAGCTTCCTGCGCGATACAGGACGGGCCGAATATCTGACCTGCACCGACGATGAAGCGCTGGAGGCTTTCCAGCTTTGCACCCGTCTTGAAGGCATTATCCCGGCGCTTGAGCCAAGCCACGCACTGGCGCGGGTCGGTGAGGTCGCAGAAGACCTCGGCAAGGATGGGCTGATGATCCTCAACATGTGCGGGCGCGGCGACAAGGATGTGTTTTCCGTCGCTGAAGCACTTGGAGTGAAGATGTAGTGCGTCGCGCGCTCAGCGCTTACGGCCTGATACATACGCCCCGGCGTCTTTCCGGCTGTCTATGATCTCATCGTTCTTGAGCCAGCACATTTTGCGTTTACTCGGCGTCTCATGCCTTGTGGTGGCGAAGGTGAACCGCGTGCAATCCGGATCGCTGTCACAGGCGGCGGCGCAGTCGCTGCTGCTGATCGCACGGAAGGCGCCGACATCGCCGCCAAGATAATCGAGGCGTTCTTCGACCTCGAACCGCGTCTCGTCGATCGCCTCTGTGCCAAGTGCGCCAAGTTCGTCGAGATCGGCTTCTGATAGAACCCAGCCCATGCCGAGGCTTGCGGGCTCAAACGCTGTTACGGGTGGTGGCCCGCTCGCATCCTGATCCATGGACGTGACGACAAAATTCGAGACATTGGCCACGATGCCACCAGCAACAATCCCGGCGATCGCGAGCAAGCCTTCGCGTCTCGTCAAGCTCATGCGGCACCTGTCAGGTGATCCGCGAGCCGGGCGGCGAGCGCGATGATGGTGAGGGTCGGATTGGCCGAGCCGCCGGACGTGAAGACCGAGCTGCCCGCGACATAGAGATTCGAATACCGATGAACGCGGCAATCGCGATTGACGACGCTGATTCTGGCATCGTCGCCCATGGCAGTTGTCCCCATTGTGTGGCCGCCCCCGGATGGGTTGGAGACCAGAGTGTCATTGTGAATGAACACGCGACCTTCATTGCGAGTCAGGACCGTTTTTCCAAGTTCTTCCAGAATATCGAAGATCGGGCGCACTGTGTCGCTGCCTGCCATGCACATAGTTTTCAGCAAGGGTAGCCCGGCTGGGTCACGGCTAGGCGCCAGGGTGACGCGATTGTCTGCGCTGGCCGGCATTTCGGTGCGGATATTGATATTATAGGTGACGAAGTCCCCGTCATATTTGTCGCTCAAGTAGCGCTCTACGCGATCACTAGGATTGATCTCGCGCTCGACCAATTCCATCGCCACAGACAGCTTGCCCGTCTTCGCGTGCATCGCCCGATCTGCGAGAATGTTCGGGACATAGTCCCCAAAATTGGTTGGGGGTTCGGGCGGCATCAACCGCCTGCGACCCACAAGTGCAGCGGTGTTTATGTAATGAGGATGCTCCATCAGGTAGCGACCGACCTGATCGGTTTCGTTGCCGACGCCTGTTTCAGTGCCGGGAGCCGGGTTCAGGAGAAGCTGCGCATTGCCCATTCCGCCGGCGGCCAGGACCAGGCGCTGCCCCTCACGCAGAGTGATTTCGCGCCGCGTCCCGTCGCTTTGGTGCAAACTCAGACCGGACACGCGATCGCGCGCCTCATTCGGTTGCAGGCCTGAGACAGTAACGCCGAGCAACACATCAACGGGGCCCGTTTGCGTCAGATAGGATTGATACTCTTCGCCAAACCGCATGGCTCCAAAGACGGTCCGAAACGGTTTGAACCGGAAGCCCGGCAGATAAGCCGCTTCATAGGAATTGATGACCCGGTCGAGCTTCAGAATATCCGCGGCAACATCGTAATAGGGCCGCAGGTCGGAAAGGGTGATTGGCCAGGCTTCGAAATCCTGTTCGTCCAGCGGCGCGCACCATCCGCCCCAAACCATGGATGTTCCGCCAAAAGCGCGAATCCAATGCTGGGCCCAATGCTGATCGCCGAAATGTCCGCGTGTATCCATCGCGGTGTAGGCGGTTTGAATATCCTGATCATACTCGGCGAGACCGGTTTCTATGATCAGGCAAGACACGCCCTTCGCGCTCAGCCGGTCAGCGAGACTACAGCCAGCTGGACCGCTGCCCACGATCAGGATGTCGTATTTGGAAGCATCGAGGGCAGAAAGGCTGCTAATCTGGGCCAAAATTCGCGTCCGCTCGCATGATGCGCCGTCGGGTTCGGCGCTTTCCTCAATTACTGCTCTTCGTGCAAGCCACTTAAGAGTTGGTTAATTGTTCCCGTTGGTCACGGGGCGGATGCCTTTGGGAGTGGTTGACACTGGCGCTCAGACAGCGGATGTGGCGGCTAAGCAAGGATTGAATCTCATGTCTGATCTTCTCCTGATCCGCGTCACGTGTCCGCGCCAGCGTGTGGCTCGCACCATTGCAGATGAGGCCGTTGAATCACGCGCTGCTGCTTGCGCGAATATCGAAGGCCCGATGGCGTCGACCTATCGCTGGAAAGGCGTCGTCGAGCAGGCATTTGAATTCATTCTTTGGTTAAAGGCACCCGCCGCAAATTTCGACAAGATCGAAGCAATTGTGAAAGAACACCACCCCTATAATGTGCCAGCAATTGTAGCCTTGGGCTGCACACAGGTGAATGCGCCCTATCAGGCCTGGGTTGAAGAGAATACGGACTGCAAATAAATGCCGACATCCCGAATAAATACGCGCTTTGCCAAGGTTAAGGCCGAAGGTCGCGCGGCGCTCGTCGCCTACATGATGGCAGGTGATCCGGACCTGGAATCCTCATATCAGGCGCTCTGCGCGCTACGGGATAATGGCGCCGACGCGATCGAGCTGGGCGCTCCCTTTACGGATCCTATGGCAGACGGACCGGCCATCCAGAAAGCGGCATTGCGGGCGCTCGCGAACAAAACCTCGCTGAGCGACGTACTGGCGCTGGCCAAGCGATTCCGCGAAGATGATCAGGAAACCCCTTTGATCATCATGGGCTATGCCAATCCGGTGCATAAGATGGGCTATGAGGCCTTCGCAGCCGCCGCAGCAGATGCTGGCATCGACGGAACCATCCTCGTGGACTTGCCGCCGGAAGAGGATCAACCCATTCGCGATGCTTATGCCGCACATGATATCTCGGTTATTCGCCTTGCGACGCCCACGACAGATGAAGCGAGAATGGCAAAAGTTGCCGACGGCGCGAGCGGCTTCCTCTATTATGTTGCCGTTGCAGGCGTAACGGGTGCGGGGTCGGCAGATCCGGAAGAGATCCGTAGCGGTGTGGAGATGGCGCAGCGTGTTTCAGGGCTGCCAGTCTGTGTTGGATTCGGAATAAAAACGGGCGAGCAAGCCGCCGCCATGGCGAAAATTGCTGATGGGGTTGTCGTTGGGTCTGCTTTTGTGGAACAAGCAAGACTTGCAAGTGTGGCCAAAACGCCACAAGTTACAGCAGAGAAGATGGGTCAATTGGCCCTTGAGTTAAGTACGGCGCTATCGGGTGAAGTGCCAGCCAAATAAGTCCGAGTAATGGGCAGAGGGATCGTAACGCGATGAACTGGCTGACAAATTTTCGCACACCGGGTCTGAAAGGCCTGCTTTCTGGAACCAAGAAGGACACTCCGGATAATCTCTGGGTGAAGTGTCCTGTCTCTGGCGAGCTGGTCTATCGATCAGATCTGGAAGAGAGCTGGTATGTAACGCCAGCGGGGGCCCATTTGCGGATCTCGCCGCGGCGCCGTTTCCGCTTGTTTTTCGATCATGAGCGCTGGGAGCCGATCCCGCTGCCACCGGTTCCTGCAGATCCGCTGAAGTTCAAGGATGACAAGGCTTATCCGTCTCGCATCAAAGGCGCGAAGTCGAAGATCTCCAAGCGTGACAAGGAAGAAGCTCCGGATAGCGGAGCCGTCTCACCCATCGCGCAAGACGATTGTATGGCGGCTGCTTTCGGCAAGGTGAACGGCATACCTACTGTGGTGCTGGTCCAGGATTTTGCTTTCATGGGCGGATCGCTCGGCATGGCTGCAGGCGAAGCATTCATTGCCGCCGCGCAAATGGCGGTCGCCCGCAAGGCCGCCTTTGTGATCTGTACCGCGTCTGGCGGGGCCCGAATGCAAGAAGGCACGCTTTCCCTGATGCAAATGCCGCGCTCCACGCTCGCCATTCAGGAAGTCAAAGAGGCTGGCCTGCCTTATATCGTGGTGCTGTGTGATCCGACTTCTGGAGGCGTATCTGCGTCTTATGCCATGCTGGGCGATGTCCATCTGGCGGAACCTGGCGCGATGATCGCCTTTTCCGGGCCGCGTGTGATCGAGCAGACCATCCGCGAGAAATTGCCGGACGGGTTTCAGCGCTCGGAATTCCTTCGCGAGAAAGGCGCAGTCGATATCGTTGTCGACCGTCGCGAGATGAAAGACACGCTTTCCCGGCTTCTTGGTCACCTGATGCCAAAGCGCAAAGCAACTGAGAAAGATGTTTCGACACTGCCGGTCGAGGCGCCGTCGGCGGATGCACCAGCGCCGCGCGCGAAAAAAGATTGAGCGCGGACTCTGCCGCCGTTGAAGCGGCACTCAAACGATTTGAAGGCCTGTACCCCGAAACGATCGAGCTGTCGCTCGGTCGGATCGAGTCCCTTTTGGACGCCCTCGGACGACCGCAGGACAAGCTTCCACCAACGATTCATGTGGCTGGTACGAATGGCAAAGGATCAACCTGTGCCTATCTGCGCGCCATGGCCGAAGCAGATGGCCTTAGTGTGCATGTCTACACGTCGCCGCATCTGGTGCGCTTCAATGAGCGCATCCGGCTGGCTGGGAAACTGATCGAAGACGAGGCGCTGGTTGAGTGGTTGGACAGGGTTTATTCGGCGCTGGACGGGCGTGAAATCACCCGATTTGAAGCGACTACGGCGACGGCGCTCCTGGCCTTCAGTGAAGTGCCGGCCGATTTGCTCATCCTCGAAGTGGGTCTTGGCGGTCGTTATGACGCGACAAATGTGATTCAGGATCCGGCACTCAGCGTGATCACGCCAGTCGACTTTGATCACAAGCAATTCCTCGGGTCTGACCTGGCATTCATCGCCGGCGAGAAGGCGGGAATCATCAAGGCTGGTCGGCCGGTCGTTTCGGCAGTCCAGGCGCGGGTTTGCGGTGATGTGATCAAGGCTCAGGCCGCAGACCTCAACGCTCCGCTTACGCCGCTCTCAATCGAAGATATCGAGAAAGTTCCCGAAATGGTTGCACTGCCGGGGACGCATCAACGCTACAACGCGGCCTTGGCTGGGCTCGCCATGCGGACGCTCCAAGCGCCGAAAATCAGCGAGGCGGCAATTTGGAAAGGGGCTCAGTCTGCTGTCTGGCCGGCACGTATGCAGAAACTTGACGATGGGCCAATCGTGCGACTGGGCGGGGGTTTGGATGTCTGGCTCGACGGCGGACATAATCCGCATGCGGCGACGGCCATCGCCGAGCTTCTGCGCGAAATGGGCGGCACGACGGTCATGGTGGCTGGAATGTTGGCGAGCAAAGACCATGGCGGCTTTTTCCACCCCTTCAAAGGTACTGTCAGCTCGGTCCACACAATCCCCAATGCGCCCGGGCATGCGAGCGCCGAGCCGCAGCAACTCGCCCAGACGGCCAAGCTCTATCTGCCGGACACTTCGGTTCACGGATCGCTGGAGGGGGCGATGGTTGCCGCCTCAGCCGATCGCCCGGGCCGTATCCTGATCTGCGGATCGCTTTATCTCGCGGGCGAAGTTCTGGAAAAGAATGAGCAGCTGCCTACCTGATCAAGCGTTCTTGATCGTCAGGCCACCATCTACGGGGATCGCGACACCGTTCAGATATGAGGCCGCCGGAAGGCAGCAGGACAGCGTAATGTTTGCCACCTCTTCGGGAATCCCATAGCGCCGGATCGGCACGCGCCGCTTGGCGAAGATGGTTTTATGATCATCCGGGATTTCAGCATTGATATTCGTCAGGATTGGGCCTGGGCAGATACAGTTGCAAGTGATGCCATCGCGGCCAAGATCGGTGGCCATCGCACGCGTGAGACCGATCACGCCGTGCTTGGCGGCGACATAAGGTCCGTTGCCTGGCGTCGCTCCAAGCCCTTCGGTCGAGGCGATGTTGACGATGCGCCCGCCACTTTCTGTCTTCATGAGATAAGGCAAAGCTGCCCGGATCAGTCGCTGCTGCGCCGTCAGCATAACGTTGACGCTATCGTGCCAGATGTCTTCATATTGATCTTCCGACGGATGCGCGAGACGTGCGAAGCCGGCATTGTTTATCAGGATATCAAGCGCCCCGAACGCTTCCACCGTGGCGGCTACCGCGGCCTTGATCGCGTCATGATCGCCGACATCGAGCGTGAACGTCGCAACGTCCGAGAAGCCAGCTTCGCGGATCTCGTCCGCGACAGCGTTCACACCTGCTTCGTTCAGGTCTGTCGCCATGACCTTCGCGCCTTCTCTGGCAAACAGGTGCGCCGTGGCGCGACCCATGCCGCTGGCGGCGCCTGTGATGAAGACTGTTTTACCGGCAACCGACCGATCTAGGGGTTGATAAGGGACCATGAGTGAACTCCATTTTCGCGCACGCTAGCTCATTCCCACCACAAAAAAAGCCCCGCCGTAGGGCGAGGCTTTCTGATTTGGAAAAGTCGAGCGTCTACGTGTTCTCTTTGATCCACTCGGTGATCTTCTGCTTGGACATCGCGCCTGGATGCGTCGCGGTGACCTTGCCATCCTTGAAGATCATCAGGGTCGGTAGACCGCGAATACCATATTTGGATGCCGCCATTGGATTGTCGTCCACATTGATCTTGGCGACTTTGATGTCACCGCTCAATTCTTCAGCGACGGCGTCGAGATGAGGCGCCATGGCTTTACAAGGGCCACACCATTCTGCCCAGAAGTCTACAACGACAGGGGTGTCGCTCGCGACGGCATCGTCGAAATTATCGTCTGTGATATGCTCAGCGGCCATTTTGACCTCCTTTGAATTCTATCGTGGGGCATAAGATAGGGACTCTTTATCCTCGTCAAACCCGGCTCTCAACACGGTTTAGTGATTCTGACATCGCCCGACCATCCAGTTCAATCAGATGCGGGCCATCCGTGTAGAGCAAGGCGCAACGAACCGGGCGATCGGGGAAGAGAGCTTGAAAGACGGCGCGATAGGCTGCCATCTGCACCAGATAAGGCATTTCAATGTCGCTCGCGCGAACGGGCGCCGGGCGGTCGGTCTTGAAGTCGATTATCATCACATGATCATCGTGGACGATCAGCCGGTCGACGCGGCCGTTGACCATTTGCCCACCAGGAAGTGTCCCAACGATTGCTGCTTCGTTGCGGCCGCCGGGGGCAAAGACGCCTGCAAATTTTGGATCGCGTAGCGTGCGGAGCGTGACCTTGAGCATTTCGTTGCGGTCTTCGGGGCTCAGGTCTGGTTCGCGAGCGAGAAAGCGGTTTCCGGCGGTCTCCCAGTCTGACTCGGGGAGGTCCGGCAGGGTTTGCAAAAGGGCGTGGATAAGCCGCCCCCTGCGCAATGCCGCGCTGCGGTCTGGACCGAAGGGCGCGATCACGGCAGCGCGGCCTTCTGTGAGACGAGAAGGGGCGGCCAGCCGGGCTGGTGGAACAGGCGCCGGGGCCAGACGCTTCAGCCAGGCAGGCGGAGCGACCGTTTCAGAACTCGCGGCTTGATCGGCGGCGATGCAAACCGGCGCCGAGCCATATTCAAGGCGATTATCCGGAACTGTATCTTCTTCGTCAGCGCCACCGGTTAGAGCCCGCATCGCCATGAGACACCAGCGATACCAGGATGATTTCGCGTATCCGGTCTTACTAGATCCCAGTCCGGCCCCTGCGATGATCAAGCGATCCGAAGCGCGGGTGAGCGCGACATAGAGCAGGCGTCTCGATTCGCGTTCTGAAGCTGCGTTGGCGGCGTCGCGCAGCTCTGCAGTGGCGCGGCAATCGAGCCGCGATGAGGGGCTGTGCAACGGTGTTCCATCGCTCGTGAAGAACAGGTCGTCCGAGACCGATTTCGTCGCCCCGGTCGTGTCAGGCAGTATGACCACAGGCGATTGCAGGCCCTTGGCGCCGTGAACGGTCATCACGCGCACGGCTTTGTCGGGTTCGCCAAGTTCGCGCTTCAGCACTGTGTCGCGACTTTCTGTTTCTGACAGATAGGCCTGCAGGCTTCTCGCCTTGCTCATGTCGTGACTGAGCGCCCCGGAGAGCAGCGCTTGAACAGGATCGCGGACCGGCTCACCAAGCCGTCGGATCAGCTTGTCCCAGCCACTAACACCCTCCGTATCGCGTTCGGTGAGCGCCTGTGTGAGGAATTCGAATGCGGGTAGACGCCGGTGTTCGATCAAGCGCTGGCAAAACTGTCTGGCGGCCTGAAATTCAGATGCTTGGCTCGCTGATAGGCGTTGCCAAAGGGGCTCGGCCCCACGTCCATGCGCTAGCGCAAACAAGTGGCGATCATCGTCGACAAGGTCGCAGAACGGGCCACGCAAGATCTCCGCGAGCGTCAGGTCATCGCCGGGCTGCAGCGCGAACCGAATGAGGTTCAAACAATCCTGCACGCCGATATTGTCCAACAAGCGAAGCCGGTCTGCGCCGGCCACGGCGACACCTTCCTGCTTGAGGCTCTCAATCAGGGCATCGAACAGCTCGTTGCGGCTTCGCACCAGGATCAGAATGTCTTCGGCTTGGACAGGTTTACGGATCCAGCTTCGGTCCGGCTGTTCTTGCCAGACACTTTCCCCGCGATCGATCATCTGGCGAACTTCGAGCGCGATGCTGCGTGCCAGACGACGGCGAGGGGCGTCTGCCGGGACGTGATCGGTTGGCGTTATCCAGGCATCGTCTTCGGCGTCGGGGCCAGTTGGCATTTCCAGCGGCCAAAGCTCTACTCGGCCAGGTTGGTTCGAGCGCCGCGCCGTATGGGGCTTCAAGTCCGCATCGACGGGCGGAAGCGTGTCTGTCGCGCCCTGAAACGAGTAGATCGACTGTTTCGGATCTCCGACCACAAACTGAGTGCGAGGATCTGCTTGCCGATCGCGCCCGACGCCGGATTGAAACTCCTGAATCAGCGCATTGATCAGTGCCCATTGGGACGGGCTCGTATCCTGGGCCTCATCAAGAAGAAGATGTGTTAAGCCGCCATCAAGTTTGTAGAGCACCCATTCCGCAGCGTTGGAGCGGGTCAGCAGCGCGCGTGTGTGTTCAATCAGATCCTCGAAATCGAGCGCGGCCCGCATCCGTTTTTCTTGTCCATACGCTTCGATCATGGGCAGCCCAATGCGCATCAACGCGACCGTTCGCTCAGCTGCTTCGGCTGCCGCGAGTTCGGCTTGCACACTTTTCATGCGCGAGATCTCGCGGCCTTCCGGGTCACCTTTTTTGAGATTGCGGGTGAATAAGTCCGCCACCAGAGGACCGGCCTTGGCTGTGAACGGGTTGCTGCCCGCCGGGAAATCGCCCTTCGAGCCGGAGAGCGCGCTCATATAGATCTGATAGCGCTCCTCGGCATCTTGGGAGTGGACGAGCGAGGTGAGCGCCATCAGAAGTTTTTCGTCTGAGCTGCCGCGTTTCTCGAGCGCGCTCAAAGCGCTGATTGCGGCGCGAAGTTCGCTTTCGGGTAGCGCATCGATCATGGCGGATTGCAAAATCTCGCCTGGACCCGCAGCGCCTGCGCCCGCTGCAATCCGAACTCTTTCATCAAGTTCCGTTTCGGAACCCATAGAGTGCCAGAAGGCTTGCAGCGCTTGCCGTTTGTACTGCAACGCATTGAGTGCCGCGCCGATCCCCAGGCCGCCCGTGGCGCGCGCCAGAACGCGCATTTCGTCAGGATAGGATAGAGCGGCCGCTTCCAGACGTTCGGAGAGGACCGCTCGCCACAAACCGTTGGCCTCATCCTCTTCGATCTCCTGAAACCCAGGGGATATTCCGGCTTCCAGAGGGAACCGTCTCAAGATACGGGCGCAGAAGGCGTGGATGGTCTCAATGCGCAGACCGCCCGGCGTTTCCAGCGCGCGAGCAAACAATGCGCGCGCCTGCCTTAGATCCTCGGGCGCGTAGTCGGTAGGCTCGCGTCCTTCGAGTTCTGCAAGTTTGCGCCGAAGGGCGTCATCATCCGCAACCGACCAGTCACCCAACCGGGAAAACAGCCGGGACAGCATCTCGTTGGCGGCGGCTTTCGTGTAGGTGATGCAGAGAATGGAATCTGGCGGCGCCCCGGGGCGACCATCCGGGCGCTGCAGCAACAGGCGCGCAACCCGGTCGATCAGAACTTTGGTCTTGCCTGATCCGGCATTCGCCTCAACCCAGGCCGACAATCCGGGTTCAGCCGCCTCTGC
Organism: Hyphomonadaceae bacterium; assembly: GCA_043513745.1. Lineage (GTDB taxonomy): Bacteria > Pseudomonadota > Alphaproteobacteria > Caulobacterales > Hyphomonadaceae > Henriciella. The sequence continues at coordinate 1,061,258 of CP121341.1, read as the reverse complement.
TTGGGCCCGTTTCGCCTGCTCGAAGGCGGCACTCTCTGGAGAGGTCACCGCGTCAGTCATAGGTCGTAAGTCCCGTCCATTCATCCCGCCGTGCGAGGCGAGAATAGTCGCTTTCATAACTCACACGTTCCGGCCGCGGCGCGCTCAAATAGGGGTGGTCTGGTTTCGAGAATGCTGTGATCAGTCGGATGAGGCCGGCCTCAGCATCGGCGACAATGTCTGCAATGGATGCCGCTTCGATCCCAGCGCGCGCGTTAGCTTCGCCAATTTCTCTGATTTCAAAGGCGGTTCCAAATCGCAAATAGGTGAGCGCCTCGATATCGGCTTTGCCAAGTTTCCCATAGCCGCCTTCGCGTGCGATGAGGCCTTGCAGCGGCATTTGCGGGCTGAGCCCAGCACGGACCTGCTTTTCGGTTGGTGGTTTTCCAGATTTAAAGTCCAAAATGGCGGCGCGACCACCGATCCAACGTTCGATCCGATCCGCAGTGCCGGTGAGTGTAAAAGCTGCGCCATCGATTTCGAGTGTGATCTCTCCATACGCTTCGGTAAGGGGCTTGCCGTCGAATTTCGCCGCCTGATCGGCGCGCCATTCGAGGTATTTCGCGCTGATCTCACGGCGTCGCTCACGGAGGGCGATGAGCTCGGATTCCGGTTCGCCGCCACGGCGCAGTTCTTCTTCCAACAGAGTGAGAAGCGTCTCCGGATTGTTCGGCGTATTTTCCTCCTCAAACCGTTCCAGCGCTTTGTGAATCGCAGTGCCGCGCACCCGCACATCTGGCGGCAGGTTGAGCGGATCCAGACGGCGCAGTCCCAGCACGTACTCACAATAGATCGCGTAAGGGTCGCGGACCAATTGCTCGATTCTCGTCACGGAGAGCTTGTTCGGACGAGCGGCGACCGGCGGAGCGGGGCGCGGTTCTGCGCTGAAACCCTCAATGGGGGCAGGGGCCTTCTCAAGGACTTCGAGCCAAGCCAAAGGGTTGGAGTCTGGCGGTGGCGCCAACGAAATGTCAGCCCCTGTACCGAGGGCGCCCCGCGCCAGCGTTTTCAAGCGCCAGAGCCAGCGAGATGCCACAGCCGGTTTATCGTCCCTTCGCTGACTTGAGAGCAAGGTCACATTCGGGGCTGCGGCGAGTTGCGCAAAATCATGGGCTGAGAGGCCAATCCGCTCGTCGGGGTCAGAGAGCCCAATCTGGTTGCGAAAAACGCGTGGAAGGAATGCCTCAGCAGGCGGCTGCGCAGGCCAGATGCCTTCATTCAATCCTGCCAGGATGAGCCGATCGGCCGTTTGCAGTCGGGCTTCCAGCGGGCCCCAGATCGCCAATCGAGGATGCGGAGATCCGGTATGCACGCTTACCATCAGCGCTTCGGCGTTGAGCAGCTCGTTCCAGATTTTTGGTGGTTGTGGGCCAAGGGGCTCTGCAAGTTCGGAGAGGTCCCGCATCAATCTCGACAGCGCCGCCCCGTCCTCTCCGGACCAGGGGGCGGGCGCGTGCGATATACCACTTGCGATCTCGCTGATCGTGCTGAACCAATCTGCGCCCGTACAAGGCGCCGTCTCGAGCGCGGCAAGGAGGACGTTAGATAGATCCGAAATCACGGCTTGAGCACGAGTAAAATCCTCCTCGCTGCCATGGCCGTGCCGGCTGGGTTTTCTTTGGGCTAGCTGATCGATATGCGCGACCAGGTCGGGCCAGTCTTGCCAAAGGCGCGGCCCGCGAAGACACGCCCGGTCCAAAGCATGGATCGCGTCAGGATCCAGGCGGCAATAGGGGTGGTTTAGCGCTGCCATCAATGCAGCGGGGCAAGCCGGGTCGAGCAACCAGTCAGCGACAAGCAAGGCGAGGCTGCCAGCATTGGTTTGGGTCAGCGGCCAACCCGAGGACGGGGCGACCTCAATATCCCAGCGTTTCAAAACAGCGCTCACACGCCGCGCCAGTCCGGGATCAGGCGTGACCAAAGCGGCCGTACGTCCCTCATGTTCAAGGGTTTCGCGCAGTAACAGTGCGGCCAACAAGGCTTCGTCCGTGTCATCCTTGGCGTCGAGGATAGACAAGCCGTTCAGCGCGGCTTTCACGAACGTCGCCGTGTCGCCGTTCTCAGCCATTTGCGATAGTCGCAGCGTCCAGTCTGCCGTGCTGGGTGCTGGCGCAAGAGCTTCGTGAATGAGACGTCGCCGGGCAGATGCGTTCGGCGCAGAGGATCGGGCGGGCCAGGGGTGCACGTCACGTGGCGCGAGGCCGAGTTCGTTCAAGGTCCTGGCGAGCGTGAACTGAGGATGTGAGGGCGCGCTGCCTATACGGTCCAGCGCCTCTGGGCCGAGCTCGATGTCCAATCCTGGAAGCAGGACCAGCCCATTTGGCAGCGACATAGCGGCCTTCATGAGCAGTCGGCTGGCCGGGGTCGCCCCGGTAGATCCGGCAATTATAATAGGGGTCTGCGGCGGGTTCGACTTCCACTCCCGCGCCATCGCCTCCGCGGCAGCATAGCGTCGGACATAAGGATCCATGCGCATCGAGCTTTCCAGCTCTGTCGGCCACTGTTCGGTGATGATCGACAGAAACTCAACAGAGTGCTGCCAATGATCGGCGAGCTGGCGTTCGGTGACGAGCGATTCGATCTGCGACCAGTCAACCTCTCCTGAGAGAGCAGCCTGGTCGAGAACTCGGGCGAGTTCGCGCGCGGCCGAAAGGCAGGACGCCGGCGGCGCCCCTCCGCCATGCGACGCAAAATATGCCATGACCAGCCGGGTCAGTCGACCAATGCGCTCCGCAGACGACATGACCGGAGGCAAATCGGCAAGCGCGGTTTCTGCGCTGGGCGGCGCGTCATCCGTTTCGAGATCCCCAAGGGCTCGAATGTCGGGGAGTAAGCTTGCCTCACGGTTCCCGGCTTTGTGCAGAGCGAAGGCGAGCGCGCGTTCTGAGCGGCGATTGGGAACATAGATGAGCGCGTCCGCGAGTGCTTCGGGATCGTCTGTGAGGCCGGTTTCGTTGGCCAGTACTTCCGCGAGTTCTTCGAGGAAATTCGCCCCGGGCGGAATAGTGTACACCTTTGGGTGATCTGGGCCGAGTAGGCAGCTCATGCGCCGTTGCAGCGCAGCCAAAACTCTGCGTCCTTGAGCGCTTGCGGGTCGCCGACATGCAGCCAGAACCGATCGAGGGGTACGCCATGCACCCGTTTGTTGGGGATCAGATCATTCCAGATCCTGTTTGCGGAGAAGGGCTCGATCGGTGCATCATCATAGAGAGAGGGTTTGAGGATACGCACGCCAGCATAGGCCCAGGGTGCGCGCTCTGCGTCACCGCGGCGGGTGACGAACCCGCTCGCATCCCGGAAGAAATCTCCAGCACCGGGAAAGCCCAGGCAGCGCCGGACATCTGCCAGCAACAATAATTCATCCATGAGTTCCGAATCGAAACTCTTTGCGAGTGCTCTTAGCGGCCCCGGCCCAGTGGGTTCCCAAAAGGCATCCGTGTTGACGACAAATATCGGATCTTCGCCCAGCAAAGGGCGTGCCTTGGCGAGACCGCCACCGGTTTCGAGCACTTGGTCGCGTTCGTCGGAAATCACGATCTGCAGATCGTGGCGGTCTTGGAGATGCGCTTCAACGAGGTCAGCGCACCAGTGAACATTGATCACTGCACGTTCAACGCCGGCGACGACAAGACTGTCTAGCAGCCGATCAATCATACTCCGCCCAGCGACCTCGAGAAGTGGTTTCGCGGTCGCGTCGGTTAGCGGACGCATGCGCGTGCCCAGACCGGCGGCCAGAACCATTGCAGTGTGCGGCATGCGGCTCATGCTTCGGCCTCCAGAATAAATGGTGCGGTTTCGGCGACGAAGGCGCGCATCTCAGCCGCGGCTGGATGCTTGAGGTTTCGCGCAAGCATGAGCTGTTGGCGCTCCATGAACTGGCGATAGCGCGGCTTGCCATCGCGCGTCACAAGCCGTGCAAACACACCGGTGATGCGGAGGGCATTCAATGTCCCGATTACCGCGAGGCGTTCCTGGACGCCTTCATCATCCTTTCCGCTTTCATCGAGATAGGTTCTCAATGCAGCGGTGGTCGCGGCCTCGCTGACGGTGCGACGTGCATCCTGTGTCAGCATGGCGAGGTCCCAGGCGTCCCACCCGAGCACAGCGTCCTGGAAATCCAACAAACCGATTTGCCCATCTGGCAACCAAAGCAGGTTTTCGGCGTGATAATCGCGCAATGTGAACTCTCGTTGGAAACTGTTTGCTTGCTCGATCAGGGCGTCACGTGCCGCTTCCCAACGGATGCGATCAACATCGCTCATATGCGCTCGATCGTCATATTGGTGCACCCAATCCGCGTAGAGGTCGGCATTGGCGCGCAGAGCGATCTCGTCAAACGTAAGGATGGGCCATTGCTCGCCATCTTTCTCGAGGATGCTTGGCTTGGGATGACGGTGGAGCTTTGCAAGATCGCGCGCTGCCTGCGTGTAGAGCGGAACTTCTGCCTCCCCGCGCTCGATCAGTCGTGCGAACTCTCGTTGTTCTCCGAAATCCTCCAGAAGCGCAAACCCCAGCTCGGCGTCGTGAGCCAATATTTCAGGCGCGCGCAAGCCAGCTTCTCTCAGATGGTTGGCGACCAGGACGAAAGCATCTACCCGGCTCGCGGCGAGCCTTGTCATGGCGTTCCAGCCGAGACGCTGCCGCTCATCCGCGCTCATCTCGGGTGTGCACGGATCATCCTCAACGCGCGGAGCATCCATCAGCATTGCGGTGCTGCCATGCGGTGACGTGAGACGCGCGTATCGGCGTGTGGATGCATCCTGCCCGAGCCAGGCCATCGCGGCGTCTCCCCACCCGGCGCGCGCGAGGAATTGGTCTAGCTGCGTCTGGCGATCTGGATCAGAACTCATGCAGACGTTTCTGCCAGTCTTCGCCGTGCGGTTCCAGTATTGCTTTGCGCGTATCCCCAAGGATTTCCAATGACAGGTCGAGCCGCCAGCTCGGCAAGCGGGATCCAGCGTGATCCGGCCATTCAATAAGCGCCAGCCCGTTCTGGGTTTCGTCCCAGCCGAGTTCGAACACTTCATCCGGGGCTTCGAGCCTGTAGAGGTCCATGTGGAAAATTTGAAAGTCCGGGCCGTCATAGGTCTGGACCAGAGTATAGGTCGGGCTCGGGACATCGGTTGGCTGCCCGAGCAGGGTTTCGATCAAGGCGCGCGCGAAGGTTGTCTTGCCCGCGCCTAGCCCGCCGCGAAGCGCAATGACATCGCCGGCCTTCAAGCGGGCTGCGAGCGCGCGTGCCAGATCGTTCGTGGCTTCGAGGGTGGGAAGATCAAAGTGTTTCAAGCGTCGCCTCGATCGCGGCCATTAGCGCATCGGTTGGTTCGCAGCCCACAGACAAGCGCACAAACCCATCACTGACCTCATCGCCCCAACGCGCACGTCGCTCGGCGCTGGTATGGACGCCGCCAAAGCTGGTCGATGCGAATATTGCGGGGCAGTCATCGATAAACCGCTCTGCGATGGACTCTGAGCTGAACGTGAGACCCATGACGAAGCCGACGCCCGGATACTTTACCGCTTCAATGGCGCCGTGTCCGTCAATCGTATCGGCAAGCGCCTGAGCATTGGCGCACATGCGCTGCAATCTGAGTTCGAGCGTCATCAATCCACGATGGACAAGAAACGACGCGAAAGGATCCGGAATGGAGCCGGAGACTTTTCGCCATTTCCAGGCCCTCTGAAACAGCGCCTCGTCGCGTGTCGCGATATGCCCATATAGGCAGTCCGAATGCCCCGCCATGGCTTTTGTATCCGAGCTCACAACCATATCCGCGCCGAGATCGAGCGGACGCTGAAGCAGCGGGGTGAGGGTGGTGTTGTCGACAATTAGAGTCGCACCGCTGTTCTTTGCAGCTTCCGAAAGGGAGCGGATCGAACAGAGATCAAGTCCCGGATTGGAGGGGGTCTCCGCCCAGACCACAGCATAGGAGCTAAGATCAGCCGCGGCGAATGCTTTGGTTGGGATCGCGTCGAGATGGATATCGTGATCGCTGAGAATATCCCCCAGAAGGACGCGCGTTACGTAATAGCCGTCCGAGGGAACTAGCACCCTATCGCCTGCTTTCACCGTCGCCATCAGCGCGGCAGTGATTGCAGCCATACCAGATGGAAACGCTATGACGGGCGCTTGCTCCAAAGCTCTGATGGCCGCTTCCGTCGCCTCGACCGTCGGGTTGATGTCGCGGCCATATGTGTAGGGCGTGTCAGGCGTCCCGGACAGCTTGTACTTGGCTGTCGTCACGATAGGCGGACTGATCGGGTCGCCATTTTCCAGCTGCCCGGTGCGGGCATGCAGCATGGCCATGATCAAATCAGAGGAATCTCTATTCATTATGGGCTTGTGGCACAGTCTGGAAAGCGCGAAAAGGACGGGAAATATGACGCAGCGTCGCGTATTGCAAAAAGTTGACGCATGCGTCATGAAATATTTTGACGGGAGGCTGGACCAGCGTGGATTTGTCGAGTTCCAAACGTATCGTGATTGTCGGCGGCGGTCAGGCCGCGGCGCAAGCTTGCGCTTCGTTGCGACTGTTTGGATTCGATGGTGATATCACGTTGATCGGCGAAGAAGCGGCCCTGCCTTATCAGCGCCCGCCTTTGTCAAAAGCTTACATGAAGGGTGAGCTCGCCGAAGAGCGGCTCTATTTCAAGCCGGAATCCTGGTATCAGGATCAGAATATCGACACGATGCTCTCCATGCGCGCGACCCGGATCGATCGCAGTGCGCAAACGGTCGACCTTGAGCATGGTGGGAGCGTCTCCTATGATGCGCTAATCATTGCGACAGGGTCTCGCCCGCGTGCATTGCCGGTCGAAGGCGCCGATCTGGACGGAGTGTTTGATTTACGCGACCTCGCCGATGTCGAACGTATTCGTCCGCGCATGATTGCCGGCCAGAAGCTTGTCATTGTCGGCGCGGGATACATTGGTCTCGAAGCCGCCGCTGTGGCGCGCCAAATGGGACTTGAGGTTACCGTCCTGGAAATGGAATCGCGCGTACTTGCTCGTGTGACCAGTCCGGTTATGAGCGCGTTTTTTGAAGCTGAGCACAGTCGGCAAGGCGTCAATGTGCGAACCGAAGCGCGCCTGTCATCATTGGCTGGCTCTGAAGGAAAAGTCACAACGGCTGTGCTTGCGGACGGAACCGAGCTTGCGGCTGATATGGTCCTGGTCGGGATCGGTATCCTGCCCAATGTAGAACTCGCCGAAGCGTCCGGGATTGCATGCTCCAACGGAATTCTCACCGATCGCGACGCGCGTACGAATGATCCAAGGGTGTTTGCAGCCGGGGACTGCGCGGCGCGCCTGCTCGTGCATTATGGTCGCAAAGGGCGTCTCGAAAGCGTTCACAACGCAATCGAGCAGGGCAAGCTCGCCGCCGCTGCGATCATGGGCAAACCACGCCCGGCGGAAGATTGTCCGTGGTTCTGGTCGGATCAATATGATCTCAAACTGCAGATCGCCGGTCTCAGTCAGGACTATGACGAGACGGTCGTGCGCGGCGACATAGATGCCCGCAAGTTCGCAGTCTTTTATTTGCAAAATGGCAAGTTGATCGCAGTAGATGCAATCAATAGCCCGCCGGAATTCCTGGCATCGAAGAAACTGATTATGGCAGGTGCGTCCCTTGCGCCTGAAATATTAAGCGATACATCCCAATCCATGAAAGAGATCGCGGCAGCCGCCGTATAAGGAGACGTCAGACCAATGGCAAAAATTATCTATGTCGATCACGAGGGCACAGAACGTGCAATTGAAGCCACAAATGGCGAAAGCGTGATGGAAGCTGCTATCAAGAATTCAATCCCGGGAATCGACGCCGATTGCGGCGGTGCGTGCGCTTGTGCAACGTGCCACGTCTATGTTGATGACGCGTTCATGGACAAAGTTGGCAAGCCAGAAGACATGGAGCAATCCATGCTCGATTTTGCTGAAAACGTGCAAGGCAACTCTCGTCTCTCATGCCAGATCAGCGTTAGCGACGACCTGGACGGCATGAAGGTTACGACACCGGAAAGCCAGCACTAAGCTTTTCCGCGACTGACTTAAGCGCCCCTGCCGATCCCGGCGGGGGCGTTTGTATGTCTGCTGACGTGGCGTGACACCTTGGTGCGGACCCAATCCCTGCCTATGTCACCGCAAATTGACCCTCCCAGGAGCCCTTCATGACCCGATACACAGAGCTGCTATCCAGTCTGCAACGTCAATCTGATCAAAGTATCGACGCCCATATTCCGGAAAGCTGGATGCAGGGGCGGACAACCTATGGCGGTTTAACCGCAGCGCTCTCGCTCCACGGCGCCTTAGGCCTGGTCGATGATATTCCACTAAGATCCGCGCAGGTGGCCTTTGTTGGGCCCGTAGGCGGCGATGTTCGCATCAAGCCAACACTGCTGCGCCGCGGGAAAAATACCGCCTTTGTCAGTGTCGACGTCGTTGCAGAGACAGGCATTGCGGCGCAGTCGATCTTTGCGTTCGGAGCCCGCCGTGAAAGCGCGCTTCATTTTGACGATATGCCCATGCCGGATGCGCGCGCGCCGGAAGAGATCGAGTCTTTCTTTGACAAAGACCGCCCACGGCCCGGGTTCACTCAGAATTTTGATATGCTCATGGCGTCTGGTGGACGACCGGTGTCAGGGTCATCGGAAAAGTCGATTGGCTTGTGGATGCGCCACCTCGACCCAGACGCCCCGCAGGATGCGACAGCGGTCCTCGCAATTGGCGACGCGCCGCCACCAGCAGCCATGTCGATGCTGTCTGTTCCCTCTCGGATCAGTTCCATGACCTGGATGGCGGAATTTATGACGGATTCGATTTCAACCGACCCCGAGGGCTGGTTTTATGCTCAGCACACAGCCCAGCTTTCTAAGGATGGCTATTCAAGCCAATCTATGCGCCTCTGGAATCGCCAGGGTGAACCGATCCTGGTGGGTCGACAAACGATTGCGGTTTTTGGATAAAGTCTGCGCTTAGTTGACGAGCGCAGCTTTCAGATCTTCCAGATAGGAAACCTGCTCTTCGAGTGCAGGATTTGCATCCTTGCCTTCTGCGAGCAACGCGCGATGGGCCTCGTCATACTCTTTCTGGACGCTCTCAATCGAAACGCTGTCGAGATTGACTGCTTCTTCGGCTAGAATAGTCAGACCAGCCGGGGTTACGTCAGCAAAACCGCCGCGGACGAACAGCCGCATGGTCGTTTCGCCATTATCTTCGACCCGAACCACGCCATTCTTCAACGTCGTCATGAATGGCGCGTGGTTGACCAGCACGCCAAACTCACCGTCAGAGCCGGGCGCGATGACATGGTCTACGTCGCCGGAAAACAGTTCCCGAGCAGGGGAAACGAGAGAGAAGTGCAATTTGTCAGCCATGAGACATGCTTTCGTCTGGAGACATCGGCCCGCCGAAGCGGGCCAGTTTCATTTAGCTTAGGCGGCGTCAGCCAGCATTTTTTCAGCTTTGGCTTTCGCGTCTTCAATTGAGCCAACCATGTAGAAGGCTTGCTCTGGAAGGTGGTCATATTCACCTTCGATCAGACCTTTAAAGCCAGCAACCGTGTCTTCCAGTTTCACCTGAACGCCAGGTGAGCCGGTGAAGACCTCAGCCACGTCAAATGGCTGCGACAGGAAGCGCTCGACTTTACGCGCGCGGGCCACAACGAGTTTGTCTTCTTCAGACAGCTCGTCCATGCCGAGAATGGCGATAATGTCTTGCAGTTCCTTGTAGCGCTGCAGAATTTCCTGCACGCCGCGAGCAACTTCGTAGTGGTCCTGACCAACGATCAGCGGATCGAGAATACGCGACGTAGAGTCGAGTGGATCCACAGCCGGGTAAATGCCTTTTTCCGAAATCGCCCGGTTCAGAACGGTCGTCGCATCCAAGTGAGCAAACGAGGTCGCTGGTGCCGGGTCGGTCAAGTCATCCGCAGGAACGTAAACCGCTTGCACAGAGGTAATCGAGCCTTTGGTTGTTGTCGTAATCCGCTCTTGCAGGGCGCCCATGTCGGTCGCCAGCGTTGGCTGATAGCCCACAGCTGAAGGAATACGGCCGAGCAGAGCAGACACCTCAGAACCGGCCTGGGTGAAGCGGAAGATATTGTCGACGAAGAACAGAACGTCCTTGCCTTCAACGTCACGGAAATACTCAGCCTGCGCGAGACCCGTCAGCGCCACACGTGCGCGGGCTCCTGGAGGCTCGTTCATCTGGCCATAGACCAGCGTGGCGCGGCTTTCGCCTTCGAGATCGATCACGTTCGCGTCCTGCATCTCGTAGTAGAGATCGTTACCCTCACGGGTACGCTCACCAACACCGGCAAATACAGAGTAACCGCCGAACAGTTTCGCGATATTGTTGATCAGCTCCTGAATGAGAACCGTCTTGCCAACGCCGGCACCGCCGAACAGACCAATCTTACCACCCTTGGTGTATGGGCAGAGCAGGTCGATGACCTTGATCCCCGTGACGAGCACTTCAGCTTCTGTCGACTGGTCAACAAAGGCAGGCGCAGGAGCGTGGATCGGCGCGCGCAGATCGGTTTCAACCGGGCCACGTTCGTCAATTGGCTCACCAACAACGTTCATGATGCGTCCGAGAGTGGCTGGTCCAACCGGCACTTTAATCGGCTCGCCCAGATCGGCGACAGCCTGGCCACGAACCAGACCTTCGGTGGAGTCCATCGCGATTGTGCGAACGGCGTTCTCACCAAGGTGCTGAGCAACCTCGAGCACGAGGCGGTTGCCATTATTTTCACATTCTAGAGCGTTTAGAATGTCTGGAAGGGCGCCATCGAACTCAACGTCGACAACAGCGCCGATAACCTGGCTTACGCGGCCAGTCGCTTTTGAAAGGTCCATGCGAGGCGTCTCCTTAGGAGCGGGTTTAGGTTTCGGGGCAGCTTTTGGGGCTGCCGTGGTTTTGGGAGCAGCAGCGGGTGCTGCTACGGATTTGGTTTCAGCCGTGGCTGGTTTGCAGACGCCGCAAGCGCGCGCGTCCTTTTGGCCGAGCGCTGACATCGCAGTTTCGGCTTCGGCAAAAGTTTCAAACGGGCCATGCCATTTGTCGTCATCATTGGTCTGATCGCCGCCGACGCCCTGACCGTCATTGCAATAGCGGCACTCGCTGGTGTGCAGGCGGGCGCGCTTGTTGCCAAAATTCTCGTAAATCCAATAGGCCATGCTAGAGCGCCTCCGCACCGGAGATGATCTCGATCAGCTCTTTGGTAATCTGGGCCTGCCGGGCACGGTTATATTTCAGTGTGAGGCCATCGATCAGCTCGCCAGCATTGCGGGTCGCATTGTCCATGGCGGTCATAGATGCGGCTTGTTCACCAGCGGCATTTTCCAGCATCGCAGACAGGATCTGCGTGTTCAGGTAACGCGGCAGCAAAGCTTCCAGAATTTCTGGCTCTGACGGCTCATAAGCGTAGATCGCGCCGCCGAGATCGATCGTCTCTGCGTCGTCTGGTGCTTCAGCTGGGATCAGCTGTTTCGCGACTGGAGTCTGGGTCAAAACGTTCTTGAACTCAGAGAAAACCAGCGTGGCGACGTCAAATTCACCATTCTCGAACCGCGCCGTCAGGTCATGACCGAGGCCAATCGCGAACGGTGTATACTTGTCCTTGGCCTCTGACAGATCGACGTGATCGATAAACAGATCCGCATAAGCATGCTTCAGGACTTCACGCCCCTTCTTGCCGACGGTGATGATCTTGACCTCTTTGCCGTCGGCTTTGAGTTCTTCGATCTTCAGGCGTGCTGCTTTTGCCGTGTTTGAGTTGAAGCCGCCGCAAAGGCCGCGCTCAGCTGTCATGACAACCAGCAGGTGAACCTTGTCGCTGCCCGAACCGGCGAGCAGTTTTGGACCGCCGGACCCGTCGCCCATGGAGGCGGTCAGGTTGGCCACGACATTTGCCATGCGGCTTGCATAAGGCTTGGAGGCTTCAGCCGCTTCCTGCGCACGGCGCAGTTTCGCAGCAGCCACCATCTGCTTCGCCTTGGTGATCTTCTGTGTGGATTTCACACTTCCGATCCGGTTTTTCAGTTCCTTGAGGCCTGACATTAGGAAGATTGCTCCTCTTGGCACTCACGCGCAGCATCTTGAATGACGCCTGCGGCTGCGAATTCTCTGTTAGAAAAATCCATATTCACGGCGGTCAGACTACCGTCAGAATTTGCGACAAATACGGACGGCATCGATTCTTTTTCTTCTTCTGACGTTTCTTTGGGTTCACCCGCTTTGTCAGCGGCCGCGCGAGCTTTTGTCAGCGTACAATCGCGGTCCCAAGATTTTGCGATGTTTTTGAAGATTGGATCATGGAAGGCAGCGTCAAAACTCCACTCGAGTTCAGCATCTGTCAGCGGCCCCGACTCTGCCTGAGGGTATTCAGGTAGTGTCGACTGGCAAGCTGCAGCAACAAGTGCCGCTGAAATGCTAGAAACGATCCGCATCGATGGCACCCCTACCCGAAGGTCTTTCCGAAGGTTTCCAGCGCGTCCTTGATGCCAGCTTCGATGCTGTCTGAGAGCGCTTTCTCGTCGCGAATTTGCTTGAGCAGATCCTTCTTGTCGTTCCGGAGGAAAGACAGAAGCTCAGCTTCGTAACGCGTCACATCCTTGGTCGGGACCGCATCAACATAGCCGCGTGTACCGGCATAGATGACGCAAACCTGCTCTTCGATGAGAAGCGGGCTGTATTGCGGTTGCTTGAGCAGCTCAGTCAGGCGCTCACCGCGACCCAGAAGCTTTTGCGTCGCGGCGTCGAGATCCGAGCCAAACTTTGCAAACGCTGCCATCTCGCGATACTGGGCGAGTTCACCCTTCATCGAGCCAGCAACTTTCTTCATCGCTTTAGTTTGCGCAGCAGAACCAACACGAGACACGGACAGGCCAACGTTCACAGCTGGGCGGATGCCTTGATAGAACAGGTCGGTTTCAAGGAAGATCTGACCGTCAGTAATCGAAATCACGTTGGTTGGAATATACGCTGAAACGTCACCAGCCTGTGTTTCAATGATCGGCAAAGCAGTCAAAGAACCGCCGCCATTGTCGTCATTCATTTTCGCGGCGCGCTCAAGAAGGCGGCTGTGAAGGTAGAATACGTCACCTGGGTATGCTTCACGCCCGGGTGGACGACGGAGCAGAAGGGACATCTGACGGTAGGACACAGCTTGCTTCGAGAGATCATCATAGATGATCAGCGCGTGCATGCCATTGTCGCGGAAGAACTCACCAATCGTACAACCGGTGAACGGTGCGAGATACTGCAGCGGTGCAGGCTCAGACGCTGTCGCGGTGACGATCACAGTGTAATCCAGAGCGCCGCGCTCTTCGAGGGTCTTAACAACCTGTGCAACCGTCGAGCGTTTCTGACCAACTGCGACATAGATACAGAAGAGCTTTTCGCTGTCGTCTTTCGCGGCAGCGTTGGTTTCTTTCTGGTTCAGGATCGTGTCGACGCAGACGGCGGTCTTGCCGGTCTGACGGTCACCAATAACCAACTCGCGCTGTCCACGACCTACTGGGATCATCGCGTCAATCGCTTTGATGCCGGTCATCATCGGCTCATGCACAGACTTACGCGGGATGATGCCTGGGGCTTTAACATCCACACGGTTACGTGCTGCCACGTCTGCCAGCGGGCCTTTGCCGTCGATTGGGTTGCCAAGCGCGTCGACCACGCGGCCAAGCAGACCTTTACCAACCGGTGCCGACACGATCTCGTCGAGGCGCTTAACTGTGTCGCCTTCTTTAATACCGCGGTCATCACCGAAGATAACGACACCAACATTGTCGCTTTCCAGGTTCAGCGCCATGCCTTTGACGCCACCGTCAAATTCGACCATCTCGCCGGCCTGGACACTGTCGAGGCCGTAGACGCGGGCGATACCGTCGCCAACGGACAGGACCTGACCGACGTCTGAGACTTCAGCCTCGACGCCGAAATTTTCGATCTGCGACTTCAGGATGCCGGAGATTTCTGCTGCGCTAATAGACATGAGGCGTCTTACGCTCCCTTCATGGCGGTGTTCATACGATCCAATTTAGCAGCCACACTGGCATCGATCAGAGTTGATCCAATGCGCAGCTGGATGCCGCCGACGAGGGCCGAGTCGACCTCCGTCTCTAGTTCTACATCGCTACCAACAGCCTTGGCGAGCACCTGCTCAAGCCGGGCGCGCTGGTCAGCGTTCATTTCAGTGGCTGTGCGAGCGACCGCGCGTTTCACGCCGCGTTCTTTCGCATAGAGTTCGTCAAAATAGGTTGCCGCCCCAAGCAGATCACCGGAGCGGCCGTTCTGAGCCATGGTACCGAGAAAGCTGGTTGCCGTCTTGGACAGGCCGACTTGCTGAGCGACAGCGACGAGCGCCTTAACCTTGTCCTCGCGCGCAAAAGCCGGGCTTTCGAGCAGACGGGCCAGATCTTCACTGTCGGCCGCGAGACCTTCAACGGTTTTCAGATCCCCGGCGATCGTCGCCAGTTCCCCTTTATCCTTCGCAAGATCAAACAGCGCACCGGCATAGCGGCGGGCGGCTTCACTGGCGGTGGTAGCAGATGCTGCGGCCAAGGTGTCGTCCGTAAGCTGTAGGGCAGAAGCGCCCTGGGTCTGAACCAATAGGAATCGGGCGCGAGAATGCACCCTAGTCCTGAAACTTGTGCGGGCACCTACCACCTTGTTTCGGGGCTGACAACACGTCGGATCAGCCCAGGCTGCGACCGAATCGCGCGGTCGCTGCGTCAAGTGCTCCGATCTGCCATTGCGGGGGCGGGGAAGTTCTGCGAATTTATTCTCATGCCACGCCCATTTTCAGATGTTTACACCTTTAATCACAAGCGCTTGGCGAACCAGTCGGTCACGTTCGACTGTTCTCAGGATGCGGATGTGTGGCCATGGCTGCGGCTCAGTCCCATTCATCAGATTTTGGTGCAGACGATCAATTTCTGGGCCTCGATTGATTCGGGTGAGTTTTTGGGCACCTTCGATCCAGAGGTATGGACGGCGCTGACCGAGGTCGAGTGGACGTGCGGGGCGCCTACTGTCGGTCTGCCAGCGCGCGGGATCTATCGAACCGAGCAGCAGGAAAACCGCTCCCGCTATCATCTGGAATTTTTCGACGCGTCTGACCAAAGTGTTGCTCGAATGAGCGGCCGGGGCGTGACTTTTAGAACGCGCAACTTCGAAAACTGGCGCGACGAAGCCAAAGAGAAGATCGTCAAACCCGCGCCGCCGCCTTTCGACTATGCTTCAATAGAAGCCGTCGGGGTCGCAACCCCGTCTGAGAGTTTTCTGGCAGAGTTGACCCGCGCAGAAACCGTCTCGACATCCGGACTCATCACCAAGGCAAACGGGCTTCGCCCTGCCCATCCTTATATCGGGGGATCCGGTGACCATGTGAATTCAACCCATATGGGCGAAGTGGGTCGGCAATTCGGCGCGCTGTTGTTGGAGCGGCCTCTGATCAATCGCAGCGGCGAGATGGTGTTCTCGCACTATGTCGAGCTGGGAACACCTTTTGATGTGGAGCTGCTCGCACATGATGAGGGCGAGCAAATTTTCTCGCTGATCGCGCGCCAGGCCGGACGCGACTGCACCCGGATTACAATGCAATACGCGTTCGCCGATTAAGGCTAATCCATTGGCGTATGCTGTCCGGCTTCGTATTCTTCCGCGAGTTTGAACTTTCGGATCTTTCCAGATCCGGTCAACGGCCACTCTGAGACCTGTACCCAATAGGCGGGTGTTTTTTGCGGCGAAAGACGCTCGCGCACAAAGGCTTTCAGCTCGTCGGGCTTGAACTCGAAGTCGGACCCGCTGCGGATGAAGCAGACGACCTGTTCGCCCCACTTCTGGTCGGCCACTCCAACCACGGCAACTTCATCGATCGCGTCATGTTCGAGCATGGCGTTCTCAATTTCGGCAGGAAACAAGTTCTCGCCGCCGCGAATGATCATCTCTTTGACGCGTCCGGTGATTTTGACATAACCGCGTTCATCCATCGTGCCGAGATCGCCGGTGTGCAGCCAGCCTTCTTTGTCGATGGTCGCAGCCGTGGCATCGGGATTGTCATTATAGCCGAGCATCACACTGTACGCCCGGGCGCAAATTTCGCCCTGTGCACCGATCGGAAGGACCGCATTCGTCTGCGGATCGCGGATCGAGATTTCGGTATGGGCGGCCGGCTGACCGATGGTTTGTGTGAGGTCTACCTCGGTATCGTCGTACCAGGTCTGCGTCAGCACCGGCGAGGTTTCGGTTTGCCCATAGACAATCTGGATTGGTGCTCCGAGCGTTTCCAGAGCATCGCGGCAAAGCTGCGGCGGCACCATCGATCCGCCCGACATAATCCGCTCAACGGATGATACATCGCGTCCAGATTGGCGCACCTCATGGATCAAGGCGACCAACATGGTTGGTACGCCGAGGATGAAACGCGTCTTTTCGCGCTCAATCACCCGCACGATCGTCTCAGGATCAAACATCGGCGCGAGCAGCATTGTGCCGCCTGTGCCGAGGCCGCCCAGGACAAGAATTGCGCAGCCGGTGGTGTGGAAAAGCGGCATATTGTGTACAAAGGAGTCGCCTGGCTGCAGCCCCCCGCGCGTCATTGCGTCAATGCCGTTTCTAACCAGGCCATTATGATGCAGAAGCGCGCCTTTTGGAAATCCGGTCGTGCCTGACGTGTATTGGATTTGCACCGCGTCGCTCGGTTTAGGATTGCGTAGATCGCCAGTGTCTTCACCGGCAAAAAGCGCGGCGTGGTCCGTCAGCAGAATGCGATGCTTGATGGCGGGAATCTCATCGCAAACCGAATCGGCAATTTCCTGCATCGGGTTGCCGCGGAAATCCGCGACATAGTAGATCGCTTCAGAGCGCGATTGTTCGAGTACGAAATTGAGTTCTCGCTTCTGGTAGGCCGGGTTCACCGTCACCAGAATAACGCCCGCCAAGCCGCAAGCGAGTTCGAGCAGCACCCATTCGGGAACATTATTCGCGTAGACCGCGATCCGCGCGCCTTCTACATGACGACTGGCCAGGGCCCGCGCGAGGCGTTCGCTGTCAGACAGCAATTGTGCATAGGTCCAGGTCCGTCCGATTTCGCCGTCATAGGACAGTTCCTTCAACGCGACCGCGTCAGGATGCTGCTGGGTCGATCGCCTTAGCATGTCGCCAATCGTCATTGGCGCGCTCTCGTCACCACCTTGGGCTGGAAAATATGACTCTTTGAGTTCGATTTTGTACATGCTTCTTGTCTCCCGCTCGCCAAACTATCAGCGTTTATTGCAGTTGAGGCAATCCCTGTCGCGGCGGGCAGCGCGTCGAAAAACACGCGTTGACGGGTCGCTGGCGGCCGACTGGCGGGTTTGTGACATGCCTCTGGCGTGGTAGTGAGCAAGCATAGAGCGCAGATTGGGCGCATCGAAAACAACCAATAACGGAGCCCAAAATGCAATATCGACCTGACGCTGAAAAGATCAAACGCTGGCGCGAGGAGCGACTCTGGTCGCAGGAACACTTAGCGGATCTTGCGGGGCTGGGCCTGCGCACGGTGCAAAGAATCGAGAACGGAGACTCAGCTTCACGCGACTCTGTCATGGCGCTGGCTGCCGCTTTCAATGTCGACGCCGCGGCGTTGACTAGAAATGAAAAGACTGAGGCCGCCGAACAGCGCGAGCAGAAAGCCAAAAAAGGAGTCGCGGCGTTGCGGCTCGGCTTCCTGATCAATCTCGCTTGCTGGGTCTTCGGCATGATCGTCTTTGCGGGCATCAGCTTTAGCGACGGAGATAGTCACTTTGAAATGCTCGCCCCAGCGATCTGGTGGACCGTTGGTATTGCTGGATTTGGCCTCACGGTCGTGATCGTGGAACTGGCAACCCGGTTCCAACAAGAGCAGGACGCGTAAACGATGGAGCGGCGTGCGCACTCCACACCCTAAATACTTGCTCGACCTCTAGTAATCGATAAAAGAATGAACAGAGGGAGGGAATCATATGAAGTTTTGGGTTGGCGCAAATGCGCTTTTGATGGCTGCAATACTGGCGGGATGTTACTCTGTGCAGCCTGGTGCTGAGGTGGAAAATCCTGAAGTCGAGGAGGCAGAGGTGGCGATCGTCGACGCCCTGGAAGTCGCCTCGGGACCGGAGGCGCACTATCAAACATATTGCGCGCTTTGCCATGCCGAGAATCGCGAAGGCTACAAAAACGATCATGCCCCATCCCTTAAAACTGAGACGCTGTTTGCTTTAGGTTCAATGGTTCCTTTCATTGCGACAGCGTACGGGCGCCCAGGTACGCCGATGGGACCATATCTCGATGAATTGGGTGGTCCGCTGACACAGGAAGAAATTCAAACCCTGGCCGCCTGGCTCAACACTGAAGCCGGTTATCCGACGAGGCCGCCCGAGGGGACGAGCCTTATGCCCATCAGTGGAGACATCGATCTGGGGGCGCAAATCTATCAGGAACAGTGTGCGACCTGTCATGGCGTAAATGGAGAAGGCGGGACCGGGACCGCGCTCGGCAATGTGACCATGCTTGCGACTTCGCCTGACGCCTTTCTCAAGGCGGCCATTGTTAAGGGGCGCAACGATACTGCGATGCCTGCGTTTGAAGACACGCTCGCTGAGACGGAAATTGACGCCGTCGTTGCCTTTCTTCGGTCTCGCGCCCAGGGGTGGGATGCTTCTTCAATGAAGTTCGACACACCGCCACCCTTGGATCAAATCGTCCTCAATCCAGAAGGACCAGATCCTAATTTTGTCCTCGAGGACGATCGATATGTATCGGCTGAAGCGTTGAATGCCGAACTCGAGGCGGGTGCGAAGATGATATTGGTCGATACGCGCGTGCCATACTTCTGGGCCATGGCGCATATTCGCGGTTCCGTTCCCGTTCCGTATTACAGCAGCCGAGAGGAATTCATCTCGGCGCTTCCAAATGATGGAACCTGGATTGTTGCTTATTGCGAATGCCCGCGCGCGGCAGCGGATTCAGCTGTCACGGCGCTCCGTAAACTTGGCTTCGAGAATACGGCGGTTCTCTACGAGGGATATGCAGGCTGGGCCGCGAGTGGATATCCGATTTCAGTCGGGTCTGTTCCGGAGAAAAACTAACCCGGGAATCCGCCCGCCTTGCTGAGGCTGGAGCTGACCGGATGGCCAAGCACGGTTTCGAGCCACTTGGCCGTCTCGATCAGTTTGCCAAGATCGAGCCCGGTTTCAAACCCGGCGCGTTCCAGCATGTAGACGACATCTTCGGTGGCGACATTGCCCGTCGCCGCAGGTGCAAACGGACATCCGCCAATTCCGCCGCAACTTGCATCGATGACATCAATGCCAGCCTCTACGGCCGCTGCAACATTGGCGAGCCCGGCGCCGCGCGTGTCATGAAAGTGCAGGCGCAGGTACACGTCCGGGGCTTCCATACGCACGCGTTCGATGACGGTTCGCACATTCCAAGGCGTGGCGACGCCGATGGTGTCCCCGAGGCCGACTTCTGCCGCACCGGCGCGTTGAGCTTGCGCGGCGAGATTGGCGACGACGCCTGGATCGACTTCCCCGCTATACGGATCGCCGAAGGCAACGGATACAGTGGCTGAGAGCGGAATTCCTGCCTCGTGCACCAGAGGCGCGCAGATCGCCAGCATGTCCGCGCTTTGCTGCGGCGTCATGCGCTGATTGCGTTCGCCAAACCCTTCGCCCGCGACCAGAACGAAATTGATTTCATCAGCCTGAGCATCAATTGCGCGGCGAATGCCTTTTTCGTTCAAAGCGAGCGCTATATGGCGTACCTGGCCGCCGCGGTTCAGGCCGCGGAAAACCTCGCCGCTATCAGCCATTTTTGGCACAGCTTTAGGAGAAACAAAGGATCCTGATTCCATCCGCTTGACGCCGCAGGCTTCTAGGCGAGTAATGAATTCGAGTTTCTGATCGGTCGTCAGGTTGCCCGGATCATTTTGTAAGCCGTCACGCGGACCGACTTCCACTATATCAATACGTCTTGTCATAGTGGCTATTTAGCGGGCATTGAGGGCGAATGACAGAACCGATTGTACAACCGCCCCTTTCCGGTG
Organism: Hyphomonadaceae bacterium; assembly: GCA_043513745.1. Lineage (GTDB taxonomy): Bacteria > Pseudomonadota > Alphaproteobacteria > Caulobacterales > Hyphomonadaceae > Henriciella. The sequence continues at coordinate 1,041,151 of CP121341.1, read as the reverse complement.
TCCGCGTTATTGAACTGGGCCAATTGATCGCTGGGCCGTTTTGCGGACAATTGCTCGGCGATTTTGGCGCTGAAGTGATTAAAATCGAAGCGCCTGACCGGCCCGATCCCGCAAGAGATTGGGGCGCCGTAAAGGTAAATGAGGCCAGCGTTTTCTGGGCGATTATCGCGCGAAACAAACGATCCGTGACCCTCAATCTGCGCCTTGCCCAGGGTCAGGAGATCCTCAAACGGCTGGTCAGCACCGCTGACGTTCTGGTGGAGAACTTCAGGCCTGGTACGTTGGAAAAATGGGGCCTCGGCCCTGATGTGTTGCACGCGATCAATCCCCGCCTCGTGATTACGCGGGTGTCGGGCTATGGCCAGACCGGTCCAGAGAGCCACAAGCCAGGATATGCCAGCGTCGGCGAAGCCAAGGGCGGGTTGAGGCATCTGATCGGAGAGCCTGATCGCCCCCCGGCGCGAGCCGGAGTGAGCCTCGGAGACACCATGACCGGAACGTTTGCGGCGCTTGGTACGATGATGGCGCTATATCACCGTGAGAAATCTGGGCGCGGGCAAGTGGTCGATGCCGCTATCTATGAAAGCGTCATGGCTTTCATGGAAAGTCTGATCCCCGAATATGCGCTAGGCGGCCATACAAGAGAGCGGACCGGTGGGATCCTGCCGCGCATCGCGCCGTCCGGGGTCTATCCCTGCAGCGACGGAATGGTGATCATCGGTGCAAACCAGGACACGCTGTTTGCTCGTCTCGCCAAGATGATCGGGACGGAATGGGCCGATGATCCACGCTATGCGACGCATGATGCGCGGGGCGAGCATCAGGCGGAATTAGATGCACTGATCTCGGTCTGGACGCGCAACAACTCGATGGCCGAGGTGCTACGCCAGTGTGAGGCACACGCGGTCCCATGTGGCCCGGTGAACACCGCAAAAGACATGCTGGTTGATGCGCATATCAAGGCGCGCGAAGCGATTGTTCGGGTCGTCTCGCCGCTGGTCGGTGGTGAGGTTCCGATGCAAGCGCCTTTTCCAAAATTGAGCGACACACCGGGCAAGGTGGAGAGCGCAGGGCCTGCGCTCGGTCAGGATACAGATGCAATTCTCGACATCCTGGGGTACAGCCCCGAGGACAGAGAAAGACTGAGAGCCGAAAATGTCATTTGAAGCCCCCCTTGCAGGATCCGAACAGGACGAAACCCGCGAGCTGCGTCCAAAATTCAATGCTGATGGTCTGATCGCGGCGATCGCGCAGGATGCTGATACCAGCGATGTGTTGATGCTCGCCTGGATGAACGAAGCCGCCCTGCGCGCGACGATCGACACGGGGCGCGCCACCTATTGGAGCCGGTCGCGCCAGGCGCTGTGGATCAAGGGCGAAACCTCAGGAAACACGCAGGGCGTCGTCGAAATCCGCGTGGATTGCGATCAGGACGCGGTCTTGTTGAAGGTGCGCCAAACGGGCGGCGCCTGCCATACGGGGCGAGCGAGTTGCTTCTACCGCAAACTCGATCCGAACACTGGAGAGCTCTCGGTAACCTAAACTGGCACACGAATTGCTCCTATTCTGGCACTGCGAAGGAGAATTCACGTGTTTGGATGGTTCAAAAGAGCCAAAGAACCCGAAATTGGGGTCGAAGAAGAGGTCGAAAACGTTGAGCGACGGGCTGCTCAGCGCAACGACACATATGCCGACGTTGTCGCAAAATCGAACAACGGTCGCTTCCTCAAGCGCGGTATTGCCCTTGACCTGTCCGCCAATGGCGCACGCCTGCGCTTTGAGAATGGCGACAGCCTGCTCGATGGTATGGTCGTCAATATTTCTCGATACGGTGTTTCAAAGCGCGGAAAAATGCGCTGGCGCACCCGTACAGATGTCGGCGTCGAGTTTATCGAAACCGAAGATTGATCCCCTCGTCCGGGCGCGGAAAAGCGCTGGACACGCCAATCCGACATGATAAGAGGCGGCAAGCCAAACCGAGTTTGCGAACATGTTTGGTTCGAATCCGGAACGAAATATCCAACTTGTCCACAGAATCGCGCTTCCTGTGGAGAACTTTGCCGATTCCGGACGATTCTTCGCCTCGACCTATCGACTCTTTTCAGATCTGAGTCATTCTACACCTGTCGGCAGAGAGGACCGGGAAGCCACCGGAAAGACTGTCGGAAGAACGTCGCGCCCTGACGAAGTGGGCTCAAGAGCGAACCTCAGAAATGGGGGGACCGAAGGAGCAAACGGAGATGAAGGGAAAGGTACCGCGGCGTCTGTCAGACCTCAACTAGAGGGGCGAGACAGGGCCATATCTGCGAACGGGGCACGAGCCGAAGCGCAGACCAGAAAGAACACCGGCAACGGGGAACTGGATGGTGGGACTTAACAAAACCGCGCAAGCGGAACGGGAAGTTTCAGGTCTCAATTGAGGCGCCAGAACAGGGACTTAGCGGAAGCTGTTCAAGCGACACAAATGAACCAAACGGGGTGCGAGCCGAAAGGTCCGCACCCCCTCTTTTGTTTGCGGGACTTATTCCGCGGCCAACTCAGTATTTGACGCTGCCTGATCTTCAAAGATCTCTTCGATAGATTTTTCAAACAAACGCGCGATCGAAAACGCGAGTGGTAGCGACGGATCGTACTTGCCGGTCTCTATCGCATTCACCGATTGCCGTGAAACGCCAAGCTGGTCTGCCAGTGCAGCCTGGCTCCAGCCGCGTTCGGTGCGAAGCGAGCGGATAATGTTCTTCATTAGCACTGCTTCCCGCCGCTGAGGACTAACGTAGAGAGGCCATAGGCGACGAAAAACAAGGGCCCAATCCAGAAGATCTCAAACATCTCTATGACATGAAACAATTGCAGGAAGCCGATAAGGAAGATGATGCTGACTGTGATTACTGCACCCCACGCGAAGCCTTTGAGCTGTATCAGCCGGGTATATTCATCCGTTTCCAAAGCATAGCGCATCATGACAAACAGCGTCGCCACGACCGGTACCGCGCAGGCCACCGCCAGCGACGCCTGAAGCCATTTTGGTTCCGGGTCCATTTGATTGAGCATATACGAGCCAGCCACGACGATAACCGTGTAGATCGCCATTAGCGGCCAGAAGACACGATGGTACCGTCGCTTGGCGGACTTGAAAGTTTGTTGGGTCATTTTCAGTCTCCGGGAGGATCAAATAACGAGTTCGGTAAAGGCGCGTGTCGTTCGGTTTTCTCGTTCGGCTCGGCGCCAAAGCCAGGTGATCAGGATAAGCGACGGAAGCGACAGGACCGGGCTGAGCCAGGCTGGCCCGAACACGCCAACGGCAAACCCCAATTGCAGCGCGAGGCAAAAGACGATCGAGGCAAGAACGGGAAGAAGGGGGTGCGAAAGAGAGGGCATGAGAAACTCGTATGTAAAGTACACTTGTCATTTAGACAAGCAGACTTGACATGTCAAGCGTCGTTGACAAAATTTCTCGTTGCCTTGTCGTTAAAGGGGTTTAGGACGCGCGGATGGCGCTCGCTCCTTCGCTTTCTGTTTTCCGGCATCGGGCTTACTTGCAGTTCTGGCTGATGCGCGTCGCCGTGGCGGCCGCGCGGCAAATGGAGGCTGTCGCGATCGGCTGGCAAGTCTACGCGCTGGCCCGTGATCCGGTCATCGATGGCGGCCTGGGGCTCGAAATTCCGCAAGCCGCCTTCATGATCGGCCTGGTCGGCCTGGCCCAGTTCGTTCCCGTTTTGCTGTTCTCGCTGATTGGCGGGCAGGCCGCAGATCGGCTGAACCGGAAAATCATTCTCGTCGTCAGCAATATCGCCCGATTGGCTGGAACCGCGGCGTTGATTGCGACGATCTTTCTGCCGGCGAAAGACGCCTTGCCGATCATCTTTTCGGTTGCGGTTCTACTCGGGTTCGTCAACGCGTTTACGCCTGCTGCCGCCAATGCACTTTATCCCCAACTTGTACCGCGTACGGACCTGCCAACTGCGATCGCGTTCAACTCGCTTGGGTTTCAGACGGCTAAGATTGTCGGGCCTGCGCTTGGCGGGCTGTTTCTCGCGCTCGGTGGATTGACCCTGGTCTACTGCGCCGCGTTCGTCCTGATTGCATTTGCCATAATCTCTATCGGCACCGCCAAGACGCCGAAGCATGAGAAGCTGAACAATGCAAAAGGCCTCGATATGATGTTCGAAGGCATCCGCTATATTGGTCGCAACAAGATCGTGTTTGGTGCGATCTCGCTTGACCTTTTTGTAGTCTTCTTCGGCGGCGTTGTAGCTCTATTGCCGGTCTTCGCCCGCGATGTTCTGCATGTCGGAGAAGCGGAACTCGGTCTACTTGTCGCATTACCGGCGCGGCCGATGAGATTTCAGTCTATGTCCGGGCCTCGCTGATCCAATTGGCCACCCCGGATGAGATGAAAGGCCGGGTCACGTCCGTTTCTTTCATCTTCATCTCAGCGTCGAATGAGCTTGGCGACTTTGAGAGCGGGGTTGCGGCGCGGTTCCTTGGCCCTATTGGCGCGGTCATCCTCGGCGGTTCTGTCGCAATCGGAGTCGCGTTGCTTTGGACTCGGATCTTTCCCGCCCTCGCCAAGGCGGACACGTTCGAAGGCATCAAAGAGCAGTCTGTCTAGGCCGCAGTCTTCTTGCCCGGAATGAGTTTGCCGAAGAACGCCATCACGTCGTTCACACCTGCACCATGCACGGCGCCAGCACGATATACGCGGGTGGCGAGCTGCAGGATAATGTAAGTCGTAAGCGCCATCATACCGAGCTGCGCCAGCACTTCCCATAGCGGCGGCTCGGTCGGCATCCGCAAGATCAGCAAGAATGGCGTGAAGAATGGCACCCAGGCCATGACTTCTATCAATGCGGATTCTGCGTCCTGGACGGCGAATGCCAGCATGGCGAGCGGCGCCATCAGCATCACGAAGAGCGGCGTCATCAGCGTTTGCGCTTCCTGGATCGTATCGCACAGCGACCCGAGTGCCAGGAACATTGATCCGTACATCAGGTAACCGAGCACAAAGCTGATAATCGCAGGTATGAATAGCGCCGGATTGGCGGCGGCGGTGATCATTGAGCCGAGGAAGCTTCCGACATCATCAGGAATGCTGTCGCGCATGACCCAAGTCAAAAGTGAAGAGCCAACACCCCAGAACGTCATCAACGTGAGCGCCAATAACAGGACCGCAATCAGCTTTCCCGCGAGCAAATGCGGGAGTTTCACCGAGGTGAGCAGACTGTCGAAAATTTTGTTTGAGCGCTCTTCAATCGTGCCCATCAATAGATAATTGATCACAGAGAAGATCAGGAACCAAAGCGAGAAGGCCATCATGATTGAGACGACGAAAGGCGCCTGATCGGCTTGAGTTACCTCGCTCGTGACATTGGCATCTTCGCCGCTGCGGACGCGCTGTTGCTTAACATCCCGGCGCGCTGCGCGCGCTTCGGTCAGGACGTCCCGGCTGACATACACAGCAGCCAATGCGCGGTCGAGTTGCAGATCCAGCTCGGCCTGTCTCGCGGAGGTGATCAGCGTGCGGGCCTGCAGGTTTTCAGACCAATACTCGATTTCCTGAGTGTCCTGGTTAACCAGCAAGGCTGCGAATAGCGGCTGCGGCCCTTCTGCTGTATCGATCAGCGTCTCACCGATCAGATAGGGTGCAAGCTCGGGCCCGGTGCGCACGGGCGGGTCAACCTCAACAAAGTCAGCGCGCGGCAAGGTTGCGGGGTTGCCGCCTGCAGCTTCAAACGCCTCGGCCACGCTTGCTCCACTTTCCAGTGCTTGATCAAAAGCCGCGAGCGTTTCGCTCGGTTCGCCCTCGGCAATAGACATTGGGTCGAGGATTATCCGTGCCGTTCGCTCTTCCGCGCTCGACATTTCTGCGCGCATGGCTTCGGTAAAGTCGGTGCCTTGCTCGATAATCGTATAGTAGCGAGTTGGTTGTGCGTTCTGGGCAAAGGTTGGAGCCAGAATGAAGATGCCGAGGATGATCGGCGTGAATAGAAGGCCGAGCCAGAATCCCCAGGCGGAGACGTAACCGAGATAATCTCGGCGCGCGACGAGATAAGTCGAACGGATCATGCTGCATCTCTCCCCTGTGCAGCATCTGCTGCCAAAGTATCGGTCAGGTCCTTCGCCTCAGCTTCGCTGACCAGGGACACAAAGACATCGCGCAAGCGCGCTTCTTCGGGTGTAAAACTGGTGATCGGCGCCCCCGCATCAATCGCGGCGCGCAAGGCGTCTTGTGAACTTTGGGTCTGTGTCAGACTAATGCGCCAATGGTCGCCATCCTGCGACGCCGTAAAGCCGGCCGGCGAGATGGCCGCGTTGAGATCAAATCCTTCGCTGACACCAATATGTACAGCGCGTCCCAGTGCGGTGAACGCGTCGTTCAATGTGCCTTCAAAAACTTTACGGCCACGCGCCATCATGACGATTTTTTCGCAAAGCCGCTCGGCATGCTCCATTACGTGCGTCGAGAAGATAATTGTGGCACCGCGCTTGTGTTCTTCCACGATGAGGTCTTCCAGTGCTTGCTGATTGACTGGGTCGAGGCCGGAGAATGGCTCGTCCAAGATCAAAAACTCTGGCCGGTGGGCGAGCGCGGACAGGATCTGAACCTTCTGTGCCATGCCTTTGGACAATTTGGTCACGCGGCTGCGGCCAAATTCGCTCAGCCCCATCATTTCAAGCAATTCGTCTGCGCGGGCTTTGGCATCACGATGGGTCATGCCTTTCAGCCGGGCGAAATAAGTAATGATCTGGCGCGGGCTCATTTTCTTGTAGAGACCCCGCTCTTCGGGCAGGAAGCCGACGCGCTTCAGGGACTCAAGATTGGGTCGCTGCCCAAGCAAGCTAACCTCGCCCCGGTCCGGTGAAAGGACGCCAAGAGCCATGCGCAAGCTGGTAGACTTGCCTGCTCCATTCGGTCCCAGGAATCCGACGATTGAGCCTTGCGGAACATCGAAATCAAGCTCGTAAACGGCCCGGAAATTCCCGAACCATTTGCTCACTCCAGTCATTTTCAGGGGCATTTCATCGCCCATGAGCCCATCTCCCGCTCTGAATCTTTCGATTATCGATATGTAGGGCCACTCTTTTGACCTGCTAGGCTTGCCAAGCCCTTAAAGAGTCCACAGGATACTGTTTATGAAGACGCCGACTGATCCTGACCTTAGGGGTTTGGCCGTCGTGGCGGGGAAATCCTCACGTAGAAAACGTGGAGAGACCGACCTCATTGCGGAGGCTGACCTGGCATGCCCATTGCCGCACTCGCATAGCGAGTGTAGCGGCACGGAAACGCTCGCCATGATCGAGCGCGCCTTGTTCCGGCTCGCCGATGGAACCTACGGACACTGTATGTCATGCGGCGCGACAATCAGCGTTTCGCGACTGGATCAGAACCCTGCGGTGGAAACCTGCTTATCTTGTGACGCGCCAGCTTCGTTCAAAGCACATTGAGCGCTTGAGTAAGATCGCGGCTGAGATCCCCCGCATCTTCCAAACCAACTGACAACCTGATCCAACTCTCATCGAGCCCCATTTCGGCCTGCTCTTCTTCCGAAAGAGCCCGGTGTGTGGTCGAACAAGGATGACAGGCGAGGGATTTGGTGTCCCCGAGATTGTTCGAGATATCGATCAGTTGGAGCGCGTTCAGCACTTTAAAGGCTTCGGCTCTCGCGCCCTTGATCGAGAACGCGACCAGGGTCCCGCCAGAACTCATCTGTTTGTGATGCACAGCAAAGTTCGGGTGATCCGAACGGCTGGGATAGCGCACCGCCTGCACATTCGGATGATTGGCGATCACTTTGGTGACCTGCGCCGCATTGGCGCTGGCCTGGCGCACGCGGAGGTCCAGCGTCTCAAGCCCTTTCAAAACCACCCAAGCATTAAACGGTGACGCCGCTGGCCCGGTATGGCGCAGCCATGGATCAATGTGTTCTTCAATGAACTCGCTTTTGCCGAGGATCGCCCCGAGCAAGACGCGGCCTTGACCATCCATATGCTTGGTGGCTGAGTAGACGACGAGGTCGGCCCCGAGCTCCAATGGTTTTTGCAAGATCGGTGTGGCGAACACATTGTCGATCACGAGCAATGCGCCCGCGGCATGGGCCAGCTCCGCCACCGCCTGAATGTCGACGGCTTCCAGCAGCGGGTTTGACGGGCTTTCAATCAAGACCAGTCTGGTCGGCTTGGACAAGGCCCGCTTCCACTCATCCAGATTTGTCCCGTTCACGAACTCTGTCTCGACCCCGTACCGGGGTAGGATGCTCGAACAGATGTGCCGGCAGGATCCAAACAGCGCGCTCGCAGCCACAACGCGGTCACCGGCGCTACACGGCGCGATCATCGCAGAGGAGATGGCCCCCATTCCGGACGCGGTAATGCGGCACGTTTCGGCACCCTCCAGCAAAGCCAGCCGCTCAGCCAGCATCTGATTGGTCGGATTTCCGTAGCGCGAATAGACATAGCCTTCTTCGTCGCCTGACATCCGCGCCGCCGCTTGTTCGGCACTGTCATAGGCATAGCCAGAGGTCAGGAACATGGCCTCTGAGGTCTCGCCAAATTGCGAGCGCATGGTTCCACCGCGCACCAATTTGGTGGCGAGGGCCCATTCATCACTGCGCTTAGTCATAGCGAAATCCTTTGCATTCGAAGCGCATCGTCATAAGCCTTAGCAGGTGAAGGGATCAAGCCATGGCTGAAGGAAAAATTGGAGTTTTGTCCGATCGTGAACTGGCGAGTCTGTTCGCCGCCGGTGCGATCAAGGCGCAAAGCGAGCTGGATCTTGACCAAATCCAACCGGCCAGTCTCGACCTGAGACTCGGGTTTGAGGCGCACCGCATCCGTGCGAGCTTTCTTCCCGGAGACGGCCGCAAAGTTGCGGATGTACTTGAGCATCCGGGCACGGAACTCCACCGGATCTCACTCACAGATGATGGCGCCGTGCTCGAAACCGGGTGCGTCTATCTCGTGCCGCTCCAGGAAAGTCTGCGCTTACCGGCCGGGATTTCAGGACGAGCTAATCCGAAGAGTTCAACCGGCCGTATCGATGTTTTCACGCGGGTCGTGACCAATCGATCGAAGGCGTTTGACGAAGTCCCCACAGGCTATTCCGGACCGCTCTGGCTCGAGATTAGTCCGCGAACATTTCCGATTCTGGTGCGGCCGGGGGATCGGCTTGCCCAGTTAAGGCTGCGCCGAGGACAAAGCACGGACACGTCGGAAAAAACCGTTTCCATTGATCTGGATCAGCCCGGCGGTCGACCCGTCGGGTGGCGGGCCAAGCGCCATGGAGGGTTAATCGATCTGCGAGGCATTGGTGCGCATGACGTGCATGAATTCTGGGAGCCGCTCTTTGCGCGCGGCGGACGTCTGATCCTCGATCCTGAAGAGTTCTATATTCTGGCCAGTCGCGAGACGGTCAAAGTCGCTGCAGGCAAGGCGGCTGAGATGGCGCCGATCGCGCCGGAGCTCGGAGAATTTCGCGCGCATTATGCTGGCTTTTTCGATCCAGGCTTTGGGACAAATGATGGGGGGAGCCGCGCTGTTCTAGAAGTGCGCTCACGCGATGTACCATTCGTCCTCGAACACGGACAGCCGGTCGCCAAGCTCGTCTATGAGCCGATGGCGTCAAAACCGAAGGCGCTTTATGGTGGCAAGACCAGCAATTATCAGGGGCAGGGGCTCAAACTGTCCAAGCACTTTGCTTTGCCGGATTAAGCGGTAGCGGTTTAGCCTCGCGCCAGGCGCTGAACCAGGACGACGCGGGTAGCGGACCCACGCGCGTTCATGCGAGCACGGCCACGTTCGCGTACAGTGATATAATCTCCGTCGCGTCGGCGTACCTTGAGCTCGTGCTCAACCTCGAATATCCGACCTGCAATCAGGGCTTCATAGTTTTCGCGCGCCACAGCTCGGCAATCGGGGTGGAGTTTGTCGATCCAATCGAAGATCTCTTCATCCTCGGTCGGGGCGCCTTCAGAGAACAGGCGTTGCCAGCCCTCGGAATAGGAGACGACGGCATCTGCTACACGCCAGTCGACGATCCCGGCACCCATAATATCTGCGGCGATTTCCGAGCGTGCAACCACGTCTTCGTCCAGATTGGCGCGGCGATCATGCTTTCTCCATTCGGTCTGGATGACATAGAGGAGAAGACCGATCGTCAGCAGGGCAAACGCAATGCCAGCGAGCATCAAATGCCCAACTGAGCCGAAGAATCGAGCAATTGTTATCGTCCGCGGAATGGCCGTGACGTATAGGCCGGGCTCGCTTGTGGGTCGGGTCACAGATTGACTTCGATGTTTTGTCTTACTGCCGGACTTAACAGATATGACGCTGTGTTCAGTCTCCGTGAGGGTCCGCACGCTCGGTGCCGCTGAACTAATGCTCGCAACAGCTTCACTGCCGCGCGACGCAGCGAGGATTCGCCCCGCTTCATCAGATAAATATACGCTGCGGATGGCGTCAGACTTCGGGGCAAGCGCATCCCTCAGCAACGTGTCGTCGATCATTGCCACGACGGCTCGGTTTTGGTCGCGGAGACCGAACAGGGCTTGTACGCCTTGACCTGTTTCGGGCGCCAGAAACGCCATCTGCTGATTTAAGAGCTCTGCGGATGGTTCGAGCGGCAGCTTGGTCCAATTGGTCATGTTCCCGCGCTGTGCATTGCCGGTTTCCAGCAGCACCTCTCCGAGCGAGTTGACCAGAGCCAGTCCCGTGACCGGGCTGTCGTCCAGTGCCGCGAAAATATCACGCCGGGACTGTCGACGGGTCGCCGCGGGCATGTCTTCCGGATTTGCGGAATAGGCGCTGAGGTTCGGCGCGACGTCTTCAATCGTATTCGCAACTTCGCCGAGAAGATCTTTTACGGCGACAGTCGCTTCGAGGCTGGCCGACTCCGCGTGCAATCGATCCGTTTGTCTGAGATCTTGCAGAAGCAGAAAGGCCAGGAGGACAGCGGCCCCGACAATAGAAGCGACGGCCATGGAGGTGAGGTAGCGCAAAAGTCTCGGGTCGCTTCGCTGGCGTCCGCGGCGCGCTTGATAGCGGCCGTGCCACTCAGGCACCAGCTGCGCGCGCTCATGTTTGTGAGACTCGGCGTGTATGCCCGGAACGGCCGGCGCAAGCGCTGAAGAAGAGGATGAAGGGCTCATAGGATATCCCTCGAGAAAAGGTCTGGCGTGAGATCTCGCGTCGAGACCCTGGCTTTGCCACCGGGAACAAATTTCAAGGCGACACCCGCCTGAACTTCGTTGAATGCTGAGGAAGCAATTGCGGATGCGCTAGCGGTCAGCGTCCATTCTTCACTCAGTTTTCTTGCGATTTCGAACCGGGCCGACCCTGCGAGCATTGTGTCAGAGTTACCTGTAAACGCGGCTCCGTTCGGCGCGGTGCGGGGGCGGACGGCGGCTGCGTCTGTCTCGGTGACTTCGACGGCGCCAGCAAATTCATACCGTAGCATCCAGGTTTTCAGGTCTTCCGTTTGTCCGAAAACGCCGACCCCAGCACGGTGATAGGATTGCGGGCTGAAATAGCCGCCATGCTCGGGGCTGTGAAAATTGGTGTTCTCGTCAAAAGCCTGAAACTGATAGAATGGACCAGCCGATAGATAATCGTGACGCTCAACCTTGAATGATTTCACGGCGCTTATGCCGGCTTTCACCGACTGATTGGTCTCAATATTTTCCCCAACGAGCTGGCTCGCGCTTGCGCTCGCCTGAACGCTGATCGTCTCGCTCACGGGCGTGGCGATGCTTGCCTCAACGCCGGTTTCGGTGACCCGGCCCCAGGTCTCGCTCGCAGCCGAGTCCTCGCGGCCAAAAGTGGAGGTCAGGCTTTCACCTACGCCTCGCTTGAACACGGCCGCCTCTGCGCGCATTCCAGCGGACGTGTCGCGAGCAACGGCGAGCGCGCCGGTCAGCGTGCTGGCAACGGGGCCAGATGTCGGTGTGGTCGAAACCTGCACCGAGACCGAGACGTCGCCTTCGCGTTCAAGCTTGATGAAGGGGGCGACGCCCTGCTCGTCAGACGAACGCGTCGCAGCGGCGCCTGTGCCCGCGGACATGTCGACGATCACCGCGCCAATTTCGAGATGGGTCTCGCCGGTCGTGAAGCCGACGGAGGTTCGCGCGGTCTCGCTTTTTACGCGGCCCTCGCCAGCGGCACCATCATTAGCGCGAATTGAAACGGACTGACGAACGTATGGGCGATCGATGCCGACGAGCTCTGCCAGCGGAATCGGCGAGCTTTGCTGAGCGATCAAATAATCGTTTCTCTGAAGGGCTGTGCGCGCCCGTTCCGTTTTCAGTCGGTTGAGGAGCGGTCCTGACCGAGTCGTCGCCAAGGGTTGCAATCGATCCAGCCATCCCGCGCGACTTGCGGCGAGAACGAGGCCGTCTGCTGCCGCATCTGATGTCGTCGACTGATACAATGCTGAAAACGCGTCAAACGCGGCTTCATCATTGCCGCGCTGAAAGAGTGACCATGCAATGCGCGAGCGGGCCGCCTCTCTCATTTCGGGGGCGCGTTCAGCCGCTTGTGCGAGGGCGATCGCAGCCTCGAAGTCTTGGTCCAGATAGGCCTGATCTGCCCGCGCGAGACTGATCGAGGCGGACAGGGCGACGGCGGTTCGTTCAGCGCTCGTGGACAGACGCCGCGCGGTCTCGATCCGTTGTTCCGCGCGTCGATACTCTCGTGCTTCGATCAGGAGGCTTGCTTCGCGGAGGTTTGCATAGGCGGAAAGCTCTGCCCGGTCGGACCTGTAGGTTTCGCCGACGCCCTCAAGTGAGAGCGCCAATGCGGGAGCGTGATCGCCCACCCGATAGGCCGCGAGCGCTGCGCCGTATTCCGCCTCGGACTCAAATGAGGTGGACAGGGCGTATTCGAACTCTGACCGCGCCGCCGCAGGATCGCTCTCCAGAAGACCCCACGCCGCCTGTATCGTTGCTTCGCGGACGCCATGTGCGCGCGCCAGTTCAGCCAGTCTTGCCCAATCCTGATCCGAGGCAGCGTTTGAGCGTTCCAGCGTTTCGATCCGCGTTGTAAGTTTGGCGAGGTTTGAAGGCTGAAGGCTGGCCCCAGCGCTGATGTCGCGCAAACCTTCCAGCGAGAGATAGGTCGTGGCGCGATCGATGATTTGCGCCTCATCCGCAGAGGACGTGCAATCCTCCAGCGCGCGCATGAGTCCCGTTTGCAGCAACTGCTCCTGGTTGGTCTTCGCGTACGCTTCACTTACCGCCCAGAACTGCGCATCGCTCGGACACGAGAGGCCGTCGGTCGGGCTCAGACGGAGCACATCAGCCCAACGCTCGTCGCGGACCGCTTCCGCAATCGTTTGTTGACGAAGGCCTTGATCGATCAGTTGCGTGAGTTCTGCGGGCGGTGTCCATTCGGGGGCTTGTTGTTTGAGGCGCGTCAGTTGGTCTTCGGCCTCATCCCATTCCTGATCGTTCACAGCGGACCAGACGGTTGCTGCAGGCGTCCACCTAGAAGCGGAAGGCGTATCAGGTTCCTGCTGCTCGACCGAAATATCAAGCGCTGGGATGCCGAGGCGGCGGACTTCGATCTCAGTGTCTCCGCGTAGCGGTGCGGCCGCCGCGACCGAAATCAGGGTCGCGGACAGCACTGTGAGCCATATCCACTTCCACACCGCCATGCTGCTTTAGCTTTCGCTTTTCAACTGTTTGCGAAGGTAATGCGCAACGCCGGACAGAATGCTGGCCGTGATAAAGAGGAAAGCCCCGATGGCGAGGATGAACAGCCATGGCCGACGCGAGTTTTGAATCTCAACCATGGTGCGTGGATCGAGATTTCCGACAAAGAAAGTGTCGGACGAGGGCATGGTTCCGAACGTGGCAGGGTTCTGACGCCAGACGGCATTGGCCCCATCCAGCTGGCTCCAATGGCTAGGACGTACTAGGTTTCGTGCCGCCTCCAGCAAGCTCGCGCTGGACTGCGCGGTCAGGACCGTAAGCAGCGTATCCTCTGCAACCGGGTTCTCACCGGACATCAGCAAGCCATTGCGTCCAAGGCGTGTGATTTGCGCTGTGGATACGGTTTCTTTGAGTTCCCGCCGGTCGCCTTGACGCACCAGAGTCGAAACTTCGGATTGCAAGCTCATCCCGCTCGTCGTCACGTCGCTGAGGGCGCGTCGCGGTCCGATCAGCAATGTGTGCGTGTCGCCGGGAGCGGCATCGAATGCAAACTCGACACCGCGAAACTGATCACCGTGGATTTGCCCGAGACGTGCAACCAGAGTCCACGCCGCTGCAACTGTATCACTCGACCGATCGGCAACTCGGACGGAGAAGGGCTCCGCCGAGACTTTCGTGTATGGGAAGCCGGACTCAGACAGGACTTCCAGGTTCGGCAGTTCGAGGAACCGGCGGGTCTTGGGCAGATGCAGGATCGAGCTGTTCTCAACCATGAAAGCCAGGTGGCGGTCATTGCGCGCTGCACAGGCGCCTTGTTGGTTCTTAGAGAGCTCCGCTTCGAGGCTGATCTGATTGTGCCCAGCCTGGAAGGCGCGAGCCGGCAGCCGGACTTCATACCCGGATGCGGCCTCGCCGCGAGGATTTTGCAACGGCACAGCGGCCCGGAAGCTACCATTCACCAGGACATTCAGAACCGATTTCTCGTTCAGGCCTGCGCCGTAGGCGAAGTCGAGCGAGAGTACGACATCGTCGCCATCTTCGAAGTAAGTGTCGGCGGGCAGTTTCAACTCGACATCCATTTGCGCCGACTGGAACCCGCGCGACGAATATGTTTCGTATCCAAGATCGGAGAATGCGTAGGAAACGCCTGTGCGAAGGGGAGCTTTGTCTCCGATCACCAGACCTTCAGGGGCATCGAACTCGGTAATCCGGGTTTCGCGATCATCTGCAAACGGGAAGGTTGCAAGCGAAATGGCGTCAACACCGCGCGAAACGGCTTCCGGAGAATGGCCTGACACGACGAGCATAAAGCGAGACGCATCAAACGGCGACGGATGCAACGCGACGTAGCCATCCGTCGGTGCGACACTTGTTGGGTCGACAGAAATGACGTGACCGATTTCCTCAAACGTTCCGATCAGAACGAGATCCGATTGGCTGCTCGCTGTCTCGTCTCGAGCGTCTAACACCAGCTCGCCCGCGTCACCCTGAAGGATTGCGGCGTGGCTGATCTCCGGCAGGCGGAACTCGAGGTGATTTGCCACTGTCTGGCTGATCATGGCGCCCCATTCGAGATGCTGCGCGCCGAGCTCTTCCGCGCCGGTGGCGATCAGGAGATTCTCTACGCCGCCAATACCGGGCGATAGGAAGGCACCCATGTCGGCGAGGCTGGCAGCGAAGTCGCGCCGCTCATAGACGATTTCGACTTCCGACCGCAGCGTGTCGATCTCTGTCCACAGCTCTGCCGCGGTCGGGTCCTGACACTCGAATGTATATCTCTGCACAGCATCGAACGCGATGAGGTTAAACCCCGGTTTGAACAGACGAGGGTCAAGCCTGATCTCATCCATCGCTGCCGTCAGGCTCGTTGCGGCATCAAGCTGGGCAATGAAATGTTGGTTGAGGCCAACACGCAGATGCGCATCGGAATCCGCTTGTCCGCGCCCTGTGACGTGGCGAATGATCAGCTTGGCGCTTTTGATCTCGGCTTGCGGGGCAATCGCGAGACCTAACGTTTCGCTCGCCAGCGCGCCCTGAAGGCGCATCGGGCCTTGCGCCGCGCGGATGGTCGCCAATGGGACACGTGCACGATACTGACCGTTCGCGAGGCGCTCGGTGGTGATCTCGTCCAGAGGCTCATACCGGGCATAAACGTCAGCATTCGAGAGGCTGCTCGCCGTCTTCGATTGTTGCGCGTGGTTTGACGGCGCCAGGAGAATGAGCGCCACGAAGAATATCAATGCAGACTGAACTCTGTTCATGATCATGCTGCCTTCCGAATGGCCCGGACGTGTGCCCAGGCATGTTTGATGGATTGAGAAATGAGGAACCCGACTTTCTGAGCCGTGTGGCCAGCTGTGTTGCGGCGGCTCTGGAAGCTCTGCCAGTTGCGGCTGCGCGCATAGACAATGTTGACCACAGCGTGCCACTCATCCGGGCTGGAAATGTCGAAATGCAGTCCGAGATGCTGCGTGCTGTCTTTCGTCCACGACCCTTCGACCTTCAGTTTCAGAGGCAGCGGATAGGCTGCGCCAAGATCTCGTGCGTCGATCTGAACGGTCTCGCCTTCCTTGAACGCGCGAGCCTCGGCCAGTTTGAGACCGATGCCCGTCACCGAGACGTCCAGAACGTGACCGGATAAAGCGGAATCTCCAACCGTCAGACTAACGGCTTGATCGCGATTGAGGCGCGGGAACGTGCGGCGCTGCGAGCGTTCGTACAGCGCGCCGAGCGCGCCCATGAGCAAGAAGAGATGGAATGTGTTCCAGACCAGCAATACAGAGACATAGCCCGCCTGTTCTGGCTGCAGGATGAGCCGGCCGATGCCCACCAACTGTCCCAGCAGAACCAGCCCCAGCAGATAGTAGAACGGCCGCGCCAGCGGCGAGATGAAACTATTGTCGAGGGACTCGCCCTTCGGCGTAACGGCAAAAGTAGGCGCTCTGGGATTGCGGAAGACCTGCAGGATCGCGCCAGAGCAGTGAATGGCTTGAGAGATTTCATAAAGCTCGGACGCAAAGGCCCAGCGCGTGCGGCCATACAGCGTTGACGCCAAGAGCAGCGCGCCGACAATATGCGGAGCGCCATAAGCCAGGAAGTCATTCAGGCCGGCATCGTAAATGCGCACGCCGAAAAACAGGAAGAGCAGGGGAGCCAAAACGAAGATCAATCGCGCTAGCGGGAAGAACCAGTAGAAGCAGGAATTCAGGTAGCCAAGACGCTGCGCGATGGTCAGGCCCGGCTTGAAAAGTGGATTCTTCAACAGGAAGATCTGCACCATGCCCTGTGTCCAGCGCATACGCTGAATGATAAAGCCGGAAAAAGTTTCCGGTGACAGACCTGCCACCATGGGGCGCGCAACATAGGCGCTGCGATAGCCGCGGGCATGCAACTCAAGCGCCGTTTCGGCATCCTCGGTGATCGTATCGCCCTGAATGCCGCCAATTTCTTCCAGGCAGCTACGACGCAAGACGGCGGCCGAGCCGCAGAAGAAGGATGCGTTATAGCCATCCAGGCCTTTCTGGATGACGGAATAGAACATCTCATTCTCGCTCGGCATGTCGTCGAACGTGTTGAGATTACGCTCCAGCGGGTCCGGGTTGATGAAGAAATGCGGAGTCTGGACGAGGAACAGTTTTGGGTCGTCGACAAAATAGCCGACGGTTCGGTTGAGAATATCCGTGGTCGGAACGTGGTCCGCATCGAGGATCAGGACGAGTTCCCCGGATGTATGATTCATCAAGGCCGAGTTGACGTTCCCGGCTTTGGCATGCTCGTTTTTCTCGCGCGTCAAATAAGTCGTGCCGGTGCGTTCGCATAATCGTTGCAGACTCTCATGCCGCTCCTGCGCTTCTCGCGCTTTGTCCGGATCGGTCTGCGTTCGCTTTTGAACCGTGCCGCCATCATCGAGCAGGTATACGTTCTTCTTACCGTCCGGATAGCTGACATTCATGGCCGCGCGGAGCGTTACTTCCAGCAGAACTTCATCTTCATTATAGCTCGGGATCAGGATATCGACCGAGGGGGATTTGTCTGCCGTCAAAGGCGCCGGTTTCGGCGCCCGATCGAGAGCTTCGACAGAAATGAAGACGGACAGGAGCAGGATCACCAGGCCGTAAAGCTCGGCCCCGAACAGGGCGATCCCGAAGACAAATCCCATTGTATCGCCATAGGGAAGCGTCTCGTTCACGCGCCAGAACATGTAGCGCATCGACGTGAACACGATCAGAAGGAAGACAATCGTCTGAAGCAGGCCCTTAGGGGGGGAGAGCCAGTTCGCGGCCATCAAAGCAGCCACGGTCACCACGGCGAGCAAAGCCTGGCCGTTAAGGTCCAGCGGCAGGGACGCAATCGCACCGATCATGCAAAGCGCCGCAATCGCGCTCCATGCGCGGGCAGCCGCTGTCGACAGCATTATGCCCTGATCTCGTCCCACCAGAAATACACCCACTGGGCCCGCGCCGTACCGACTTTTGCCGTGTCACGACGAAGGCGTCACCTTTCCTTCGCTATGCGGTCAACCAGGCGTCTGCCCCGCTAACCGCGAGATGACTGAACGCCAGCAATGAGGCACCAATAACCAACACGACCCCGCATATGCGCATCAGGCTCGATACATCGGTCATGAGGTCTAGAATCTTCGCAAGCATTTCAATCAAATTGATTTTATCGAAATTCAACCTTAGCGAGCATGGGGAAATTTATGGTTAATCGCCTGCGCGAAATTACTAACAGCGGTGAAACACATGGGCGTGACGCGGGTTAGATGATCCGATTGATGTGAGAAAAAGGGTGGTGGGCCCGGAGGGACTTGAACCCCCGACCAGACCGTTATGAGCGGTCCGCTCTAACCAACTGAGCTACAGGCCCTTGTTCAAGATGAACGCAAGTATAAAACGCCAGACTTGATCTCGCCGCAATGGCGCAATTCAATAGAGACTGCAAGTTTTTTGAACCTCATGGAGGGACGCATGACAGTGACGTACAAAAGTGGATTGATGGCCGGGTTTTCGGGCCTGGCTCTGGTGACCCTGGCAGCCTGTGGCGGCGGTCAGTCCGGCGAGAGCACGGCGACCGGGTCAGAACCCGTGGAGCTGGCGACAGCATCCGCGCCGGAACCAACGATCACGCCGAATGCTGATCCGATCGAAACCACGCATCCAAACTCCATCCAGCCAGAGACCACGCTTAGCATCTCGGCTGAGGGCTCGGTCAATCGCGAGCCGGATATCGCCTTCCTCAATGCAGGCGTGCAGACACAAGGCTCCACCGCTCAGGAAGCGATGACGGCGAACTCGGCGGCGATGAATGGCGTGTTCGATGCGCTCACAGCAGCGGACGTGGACCGGCGCGATATGCAGACCTCGAATTTCTCGCTGCAGCCGCAATATGATTACTCCGATCGCGACAATGGCCAGCCGCGCCTGACCGGCTATCAGGCGTCGAACCAGCTCACCGTGAAGGTCAGAGATCTCGACAATCTGGGCGAGACCATGGACGCGCTGGTATCGGCTGGTGGGAATACTTTTAGCGGCTTGAATTTCGCTCTCGAGGATGACCGGGCGGCCAAGAATGCGGCGCGGGATATCGCGATGAAAGAAGCAATCGCCCGGGCTGAGCTCTATGCGGCGGCGTCTGGTTACGAAGTCGCACGGGTCGTCACGATTGCCGAAAGTGGCGGCATGCGCCCGCAGCCTATGGCGATGATGGCGGAAGCGCGCAGCATGGATCGATCGACGCCGATTGCGAGCGGCGAAGTCGGCTACTCCGTAACCGTTAATGTCATGTTCGAATTGAGAAAGCCCGCCAATTAGGCGGGCTTATCCCAAGTATCTCAAACTGTGCTTGAATTCGGGTAGGCTTAGTAAGCCGCGCTCGGTGTCTTGATGTTGTTGTGCTCGTCCATCAGTGCCACGTGTGGCTTATGCTGGCGCGCGAGTTCGGCTTCCATCTGGACGAACGCTGCGATCACGACGCGGTCGCCCATTGCAAATTTACGGGCCGCGCCGCCATTAACGCCAATCGTGCGAGAGCCACGTGGGGCTTCAATCGCATAGGTGGAGATCCGCTCGCCATTGGTGATGTTCCAGATATCTACGCGCTCGTGGGGCAGGATACCGGCGGCGTCGAGGAGATCCTGGTCGATAGAAACCGATCCCTCATAATATACGTCGCACTGCGTCACAGTTGCCGCGTGGAGTTTACCCTTCAACATATTGACCAGCAAAGCTCGCCCTCCCTATCGGATATTTCACAGCAGGCCTCGCCTGCTATGCACATATGGGTACTGCTTGCCCTCGGGTAAAGAGGTGTTGTGCAGCGCAACGGAGATCCTCAAAGCACATATCCGTGATCTAGAAAAGGGGAGCGACAGCGCAGTCATGCCGCTGATGTAGCTATTGGGATGTTGAGGCGTGGATCCGTGTCGCATAGTTGCGATTCAAACCAATTGTGCACCTGCTCAAGAGAGGGGTAGATCAAGCTCTGTCATGGTTTCGCGCAGCAAGGGGCCGATTTCGGTATTGAAGACCGCGTCGGCATAGACGTCATGCTCAGTTTCTTCGCGATTGACGATAATGTATTTCGCGCCGTTTTGCTTGGCGATGATCGGGATATTGGCTGCCGGATAGACGACGAGCGATGATCCAAGTGCGATCATCAAATCGCAGGACAGCGCCTCGCTCTCTGCGAACGTCATCTTGTCTTCGGGCATGGCCTGCCCGAACGAAATCGTCCCGGATTTCAACAATCCTGTGCAGAAGTCGCAGGTCAGATCTTCATCGGCCTCCCAGCGCGGTTTCAGAGCTTCATACTCATAGCGTTTCCCGCACTGCAGGCATTTGGCGTAGGACGCGTTGCCATGCACCTCGATGACTTTCTCATCGGGGACCCCTGCATTCTGATGCAGATTGTCGACATTCTGGGTCACGACGCTGGTAATTTTGCCCAACTCAACCAGTTTGGAGATCGCAAAGTGCCCCGCGTTCGGCTGCGCACCGGTCCAGCCTTCAGTGCGATTGAACACGCGCCGCCAGCTCTCTCGCCGTGCCTCTCGATCAGACACAAAATCCTGAAAGTAAATCGGTTGCATCTTCGACCAGACACCACCAGGCGACCGAAAGTCCGGGATGCCGCTTTCGGTGGAGATGCCGGCGCCGGTGAACACGACCACGCGGTCGGCGGCGTCTATATGCTGGGCAAGGATCGAAGCTTCATTCATGTCGCAACTCTATCGGAACGCCGAGACAACGCCAAGCGCGCGTCAGCTCGCAAACCCTTTGCGTGACATCCAGTCCGAACAGATCCCGACTGCCACAGGCAAAAGGTCGGGGCGTTCGATGTAATAGTGATCTGCGTCCTTGATGTCGTGATGCTCTTTGTCATCGTGCCCGACTGCATCGAACAAGCGCTGGGCATGGCTGGGCGTGCAAGCGAGATCCGCCGTATTGTTGATGACCAGGACGGGACAGGTGATCCGCTCTGCATTGCCGAGCCCGGTGGCGTTGGTGGTGTCATATCCCCATTGGCTGAGCCAGGAGCGCAGGGTTGAAAACCGCGCTAGGCCGACCGGACCGTCATTCGCGACTTTCGGAACGCCGAGATAGCATTCATGCGGCCTGCGATCGGAAGGATCCTGGCTTGGATCCGTCCAGCGCAGATCCGCCATGGTCCCGTGTACCGTGAAGGCGCGCTCGGCATTCGGCTCGCCGGATTTGCGCAAGTCTTCCAATGTCTGTTGGGCCCAGGCGGTAATCCGCCGGTTGCGCGCAATCTGCTCGGCCCGGTACCGCGCCTCGTATGCGGCGGTGTAAGCGGGCTGATTGGGGTTGTCGGGATCGTAGATATTGAGATCAGGATCTCGCTCGAAAGGATTGGCTTCATCTGTGATGGACGGGTCGATCCATTCGGTCAGCGTCATGGCACGGCTGATATGTGCGGCCAGCAGCATGATCCCTTGCACAGGCGGTAGAGGCAAAGCTGTCAGGTCATAGGCGTCACCGGCAGGCGTGTGGGTTAGGGTCGGGTTCTCGGCCTGATCCTGATAGAAAAGTGACAGAGAACCGCCGCCCGACCAACCGCCCAGAACAATTGTCTCATAGCCAAGCTTCTCGCGCGCATGGCTCAGGCAGGCCCCGAGATCCGCGACGCATTTTTCCATGATCAGTGCTGTGTCATTGCCGCGATAGCGAGGGTTGCAATAGATGACGTGGTGCCCGGCATGCGCCAGCGCAGAGACCAGAGGCAGAAACGCGCCAGAACCGATCGGGTGTGAGAACACTATGACGGACTTCGACGTGGATCCTTTTTTATAGATCCTCATACATTCGACGACGACTGTCGCGCCCGCACCGCCATAGACGTCCTTGAAGCTGGACGACTCCTGATGCAGCAGCAGATAGGGTTCACGGATCAAATCACTCATAGCTCGCCTCCCGCGTGGTCAAGACTTGGCGCTTTCCCCAGGTGAGTCCAGTATGACGCAAAGACAAGGAGTATGGCTGATGGTCAAAGCAACGGGGATCCACCACATCGCGATCATGTCAGCGGATGTCAAAACCCATATTGAGTTCTTCTCGGACGTGATGGGATGTAAGCTGTCTGCGCTGTTTGATATGCACGGTGTGCCGGGCGGATTGCATGCCTTCATGCACCTCGACGATGATTGCTATTTCTCGATTGTTCAGTTGCCGGCGGCGAAGGACATTCCGATCGAAATCGGGGTGACGCATTCCGGCACAGGCGCGGGGGCGTGCGCGCCAGGGACCCTGCAGCACCTCGCTTTCAAGGTGGACACGCCTGATCAGCTGGTCGCTATTCGCGACCGAATTCGAAAGAAGGGCGTCAACGTGATCGGTCCGATTGATCACGGGATGTGTCAGTCGATCTATTTTGGTGGCCCGGAAAATCTGACACTCGAAGTCGCGACTTCGGATGGGGAGATTGACCAGAAGGCCTGGATTGATCCGAAAGTCCTGGAAAAAGCCGGCATCAACGCTCAGGAAGCGGAGCAATACCAAAACCCGGACCCCTATGACGGTGAGGGCGGCGCGGTGAAACAACCGCCATATGATCCGGACAAGCCGCATCAGGCTTATCCCAAAGACATGTACATGCAAATGCTGCAAGCTCCGGATGAAGTGATCTGGAATACCGCATCTCACACTGAACCCCCCGTGAAAGTCTGAGCCTAATGATCAAGAAAATCCTGCTGGGCCTCGGTGCCCTGTGCCTCGTGGCCATACTTGGTGCGGGCGTTTACACATGGGATCCTCTGCCAAAGACTCCCAAGGCTGAAGACCTGTCAGCCGCCGCAGCGAGCTATGATGTCGAGATTATTCGCGACACTTGGGGCGTGCCGCACATTTTTGGCAAAACAGATAATGATGCCGCGTTCGGGCTTGCCTACGCCCACGCGGAAGACGACTACGAGACGATCCAGGAAACCGTCGCGGCGACCCGCGGCGTTCTCGGCCGGTACAAAGGGGCGAATGCGGCACGAACGGATTATCTGATCGAGCTGCTGAACGTTTGGGATACGATCGATGCAAGCTATGAAAGCGACGTCCCAGCGGATGTGAAAGCCTATGCTCAGGCCTATGCGGATGGTCTGAATTTGTACGCGGCTGAAAACCCGGACACGACGTGGCAGGGACTGGCACCGTTCAAGCCACAGGACATTTTCGCCGGATCCTTGTTTCGGACGCCGTTCTTTTACGGCTTCGATGAGACGCTGCTCGACGTCTATAATGACGAACGAATCCAGAGCGTTTCGCTTGACCCGGGTGCTGGGCGCGGTGCCTGGCTGGTGGGTCCGAAAACCGCGCCGCCGCGCGGATCAAATGCCTTCGCGGTTGCGCCGCAAAGGTCGGGCGACAACACTACGAGGCTGATCATTAACTCCCACCAACCGATGACCGGACCGGTCGCGTGGTGGGAAGCGCATATGGTGTCCGAAGAAGGCCTCGACATTCATGGCGGTGTCTTTCCCGGATCGCCATCGATCCTGCACGGCTTCAATCGCCATCTCGGATGGGCGAACACGGTCAGTAAACCGGACCTCGCCGACATTTACGTGCTGACCATCAATCCGGATAATCCTGACCAATACCAGCTTGATGGCGAGTGGGTTGATCTCGAAATCGAAACCGCAAAGCTCAAAGTGAAACTTTGGGGGCCGTTTGCTTTGACGGTGAAACAGGACGTCCTCTCTTCCAAGCATGGACCCGTCATCAGATCGAGTACTGGCACCTATGCCGTCCGCTATGCCGGGATGAGCGCGATGCGCCAGACCGAACAGCGCATGCGTACCGCCAAGGCGCGCAATTGGGACGAGTTCTACGCCGCCATGGCGATACACGCGGTCCCGGCGCTTAACTATATTTATGCCGATAAAGACGGCGTCATCGCGATGATCCACAATGGGCAATACCCCAATCGCGCGCCGGGCTGGGACTGGACCAAGGACATACCCGGCGACCGCACCGACCTGATCTGGGATGGCTACTTGCCGTATGACCGCGTGCCGATCCTGCTGAACCCGCAATCGGGGCTGGTCTTTGACGCGAACAATGAACCGTTCACGGCAACCGATGGACCCGACAATCTGCGACCCGATATGTTTCCCGAAAGCATGGGCTTGCAGACCGACCAGACCAATCGTTCGCTGCGTATCGTCGAGCTCACGGATGGCATCTCACCAATGACCCGCGAGGCCATTCTGGCGATCAAGTTTGACAATAGCTATGCGCGAGGATCTGTCGCCGACCGAACGGTTCAGGCGGTGCTGGCGGAGGATTGGAGCGCGGAGGCTGACCTGCAAGCGGCGGCGGAGCATCTCGCGGCGTGGTCCTATTCCACCGACAAAACCGATCGCCACGCTGCTTTGGGTGTCCTAACCACCATTCATGCGGTGACCGAGAAACTGACGGGTATTCCGGCCCCAGAACCCGCCGACGCGTTTCGCCAGGCGGTGGAGTATCTGAACCTCCATTACGGTCAGATCGATCCGGAATGGGGGCAGGTCAATCGTTTGATCCGCGGAGATGTGAACCTTCCGATCAGCGGCGGGCCCGATATATTGCGCGCGATCTATCCGGCTGAAGTTGGCGACGATGGAATCCTAAAGGCCAATGCTGGCGACACCTGGATCGCGATTGTCGAATGGGATGCAGACGGCAATCAGAAAGCGGATGTCATCCATCAGTTCGGCGCTGCGACTTTGGACGAGAGCTCGCCTCACTTTGCCGATCAGGCCCCGCTCTTCGCGGCTGAAGAATGGCGTCCGGCTTTGTTGGAACGCGCTGAGATCGAAGCCAATGCGTCCCGCACGTATCGCCCGGGTCGTGACTAGACGTCAGCTCAACGAGCGAGCCCATTCTCTGATGTCGGCCACGAACAGATCCGGGGCCTCCATCGCAGCGAAGTGGCCGCCATGCGGTTGGTCACGCCAATAGGTCATATTGTACGCCCGCTCGCACCAGGAACGGGGTGGGGGAAAATAGACCGTTTCGCCTGGATAGTTGGCAAGCCAGTTGGTGTCTCGCATCGCACCCCTTCCGGGAGGGCGTTGCCGCCTTCACCGAAGAACGCCGCGTAATACCAGACAGACGTCGCGATGGCATCGTTCACCAGATAAATCATCAGATTGGTCAGAAGCTGGTCACGTGAGTAGACTTTGAACAGGTCGCCCCCTCTCAAATCGCTCCAGGTGTGGAATTTTTCGAGGATCCAGGCGGCCGTCCCCATAGGGCTGTCCATCAATGCCATGGCCAGCGTTTGCGGCTTTGTCGCTTGCTGCATAAGATAGCTGCCTTCCGCCTGCATCGCCGCTTGTGAGGCTTGCAGCCAGGCGGTTTCTTCTTCGTTTTGCGGCGTCGCAGGTGTGGGGCGCAGGCCGATCATGTTGAGATGGATCGCCTCGCAGCCTCCCTTCCCATCCACGGTGCCATGGTCCAATCCGAGCCAGGACGTGACCATTCCGCCCCAGTCTCCACCTTGCGCGAGATAAGTGTCATAGCCGAGCGCATCGCGCATCAGCTTGTCCCAAATCGCGGCCGTCGCACGTTGCCCGAGCGGTGCCGCCGGCTTCGCGGAGAACCCATATCCCGGCAGGGATGGAATGATCAGATCAAACGCGTCTTCGGCTGTTCCGCCATGCTGGCTGGGAAACGCCAGCGGACCAATAGCGTCATAAAACTCGAACACCGATCCTGGCCATCCATGCGTCAAGAGCAGTGGGCGATCGCCTCCTGCTTCTCCAACAATGTGAAGGAAATGGATTTGGAGCCCATCGATCTCTGCGGTGAATTGCGGTTGCGAGTTGAGCGCCGTTTCCGCCGCGCGCCAATCATAGGATTTCAGCCAATAGGATTGCAGGTCCTTCAAGACCGGCGTCGACATGCCGAGCTGCCAGTCCGGAAGCCCAGCAGGCTCAGGGAACCATTTATACTTCGAAACGCGTTTGCGAATCCATTCCAGCTTGGATTGCGGGACGTTGATTTTGAATGGCTGAACCTCGGCCATGGCACCCTCCAATTGAGGAGCGAACCTGCCGGGATTTATTTTTTGGTCAAGCCGCGGCGCTGCGCGATGGGCGTGAGACGGATCTGGGAGACGCCTCGGATCAGGCGCCGTTCATAGCGTCGCCGACATCTTCTGAGACACCGTCCCATTTGTCCTGTGTGCCGGACCCCGTTGCATTAAGCGCGCTGATCAGGGCGAGCGCCATCAAGCCCATCAGCAGGCCATACTCCACCGCCGTGGCACCCGCTTCGCAACGAGACAGTCTCTTAAGGGCTTTCAGATCTACGCTCATCTTCATCCACTCTTTTTCTGGCCACCAGGAAATCAAACAAAGGAATATCTGCGGCGGGTGCCGGATAGTTGTGCATCTCGTCCGGGGTGACCCAGGCCAGTTGCTGTCCTTCATTTGGAAGTGGTGTCCCCCTCCATTTTTGTATGGAGTATAAGGGCATGAAAAGATGAAATTTCTCGTAAGTGTGACTGGCAAATGTCAACGGATTGAGGTCGCATTCGCTAACTGTAATGGACAATTCCTCGTCTAGTTCACGCACCAGAGCCTGCTCCGGACGCTCGCCAGGTTCGATCTTTCCACCCGGAAACTCCCACAATCCTGCCATGGCTTTTCCTTCAGGGCGCTGCGCCAGCAGGATCTTTCCCTCAGGATTAATAAGGGCGGCCGCGACAACATAAACGACCTTCACGTCCGATAGGCTCCGTTGATGTCAACATAGGCGTGCGTCAGATCACACGTGTATACGGTTGAGCGTCCGGGACCGGCTCCGACGCGGACGCGGATGGTAATCTCGGGTTCGGCGACTGCGGCGCTGGCGCGGGCCTCGTCATAGTCCTCCGAACGCCCGCCCGCTTCGGCGACTTGTACGTCACCAAACCAGATCGACAGAGCGTCCAGATCGATTGGCTCGCCAGATTTTCCAACCGCCATGACGACGCGTCCCCAATTGGCGTCATTGGCCGCAAGAGCGGTTTTCACCAGAGGGCTATTGGCAATATCGGTGGCGATGGTTCGCGCCGAGGCGTCCGAGACTGCACCTTCAACTTGGATCGTGATGAACTTGCTTGCCCCTTCGCCATCCTTGACGATGAGCATGGCGAGCTCCCGGCAGATGTCGGAGAGGGCAGCGGCGAAGGCGGAGTAGCGTGGGTCAGCTTCTGAACTGATCGCAGCATCGCCGGTGGCGCCCGTGGCGAAAACCATCAGGCTGTCCGAGGTCGAGGTGTCGCTATCCACCGTGATTGCGTTGAAGCTCTGGTCGCACGCGGCTCTCAACGCTCGGTCCAGGATCTCTGGTGAAATGGCGGCGTCGGTGAAGACGTAGGCCAGCATGGTCGCCATGTTTGGTGCGATCATGCCTGAACCTTTTGCGATGCCTGAGAAGGCGATGTCGTGATCGCCAATGCGCCGCTCAAATCCTGCGCCTTTGGCAAATGTGTCAGTGGTCATAAATGCTAGCGCACAGGCCTGCCAATCTGGCGTATCAAGCGCGCCAGCCATTTGCGGGACTATGCTGCCGACATAGTTCGGGTCGGAAAGTGGCTCTCCGATCACTCCTGTCGCGCCGAGAAAACACGCGTCCCTTTCGCAGCCAAGTGCGGTGGTCATGGCGGCCAGCGTGGCGTCATTCTTGAGCACACCTCTTGCGCCTGTAAACGCATTGGAATTGCCGGAGTTTACGACCAAAGCGGCCGCTTGTCCGCGGCTCGCGGCCAACGCGTCCCGGCACCACCGCACATCGGCTGAGGCAGTGGAGGATCGTGTGAACACGCCCGCACAGGTCGTTCCCGGGTCGAATGCGAACAGGAATACATCGTCGCGTGGTTCCCCTCGGCCCGCGTAGAACCCGCGTGAGGCGGTTGCGGCGCGCACGCCTTTCACTTCGGGCAAGTCAGGGAACCGGGCCGGCGCAAACGGGGAGGGCTTCAGATTCATTCGTCGGGGGTCTCTGGTGCGGACGTCTCGTCAGCCGAAGGCGGCTCGGACGCTGTCTCTCTGTCTTGCAGCAACTCACTTGGATCGCGTTGCTGGATGTCCGCCGTATTGCGAAGCTCGCGCAGGATGTCGCTGATCTGGGTGAAGGTGAGAAAGGTAATGATCTCCGGCCGCATTTCGGCTTTGGTCTTAGGCGGCTTGGTACGGCGTTCGTCGACTTTCAGAATGTTCCAACCGCGAGACGTTTCGAACGGACCTGAGAATGATCCGGTTTCGGTATCGCCGATAATCGCAGGAAACGGATCAGCCAGTTCATTCGGATTGACCCAGCCCAGATCGCCGCCGTCGAGGCGGGTGCTCGTATCGTTTGAGTGCTCAAGCGCGGCCTCGGCAAAGTCCCGGCCATCTGCGAGTTCCGCCTGAATGGCGTTTGCGGCATCACTCGTCTCGACCAGAATGAATCGCACGCGAACTTCGTCATCAAGCTGCTGGAGTTTGACCTGTTCCTCATACATCAAGTCGATGGCGTCCTCGGTCACTTCGCCGGCGACCAGGCTTTCGACGAGGATATTTCCGAGCAGACGTTCGCGGCCAGACTCCAGCCGCCGCCGCGCCGCAGGGTCCTGGTCGAGCCCTCTGGCAAGCGCTTCTTGAGCCAGAAGCCTTTGATCGATCAACTGCTCGAGCACCTGATGATACTCGGGATGGCTGGTTGTGAACTCTGAGCCCGGTTCGATCTGCCCCTGGGCCACGGCCTCCAGTTCAACATCGCTGAAATAGATCGGCTCACCGTTCACAATTGCAGCGGTTTCGCCTTCGTAAGTTGAGCTCACGGTTGCAATGGTCGGCTCGGAATCGCAGGCGCCTAGGCCTACAAGAATGGTGGTCGCTGCGATGACGACGCCCAAAGAGCGGAAATTCTCAAGCATATCGGCATTCCTTTGCGGCATTCGCCTGATTGACACGCGTATGCGGCGTTCTTAAGTCCGCTTGAAGTCCTGGTCGAGAGACTTGTTCAGGATGCATTTAACACGCGTCCATATCCTGGAAAGAATTTTGTGGTTTCAGGGTCCGTTCAAACAGTGTGGTACAGCCTCCCATGAAATCCTTTGCGCAAAAGATTTTCGGTTCAGTCAACGATCGTAAGCTCAAGCCGCTTCGTCGCCGTGTCCAGAAGATCAATACGCTCGAGCCAATGATCGAAGCGCTGTCCGACCAGGCGCTGCGCGCGAAAACAAATGAGTTTCGCAAGCGCCTTTCTGACGGCGCCACTCTGGATGATATTCTGGACGAGGCGTTTGCTGTCGTACGAGAGGGGGCAAAACGCTCTCTTGGTATGCGCCACTTTGATGTCCAGCTGCTCGGCGGCATGGTTCTTCACAACGGCGCCATCGCGGAGATGCGCACCGGTGAAGGTAAGACGCTCGTTGCGACGCTGCCAGTTTATCTGAACGCCTTGAAAGGCGAAGGCGTGCACGTGATTACCGTGAACGACTATCTCGCCGCGCGCGACGCCGAATGGATGGGTAAGCTTTATGGCTTCCTCGGCCTGACAACGGGTGTGATCCGGGGCGAAGTACCGGGCGGAGGCCGGATGTCCGACGAAGATCGCCGCGCCGCTTACGCTTGCGATATCACCTACGGAACCAATAATGAGTACGGGTTCGATTACCTGCGCGATAACATGAAATATTCGCTGGAGGAGATGGTCCAGCGTCGCCATTCCTTCGCGATCGTCGATGAAGTCGACTCTATTCTGATCGATGAAGCGCGGACGCCTCTGATTATTTCGGGTCCGACGGATGACCGCTCTGAACTCTATCGAACCATCGACCAGTTCATTCCAAAGCTAGATGATGAAGATATCGATCTCGACGAGAAAATGCGCTCGGTTGTATTCACTGAAGAGGGACTGGAGCGAATGGAAAACCTGCTCACCGAAGCAGGTATCCTCGAAGGGTCACTCTGGGATCCCGCCAATGTCTCCATCGTTCACCATTCGAACCAGGCTCTGAAAGCGCACAAACTGTTCCATCGCGACAAGGACTATATCGTCAAGGATGATCAGGTCATGCTGATCGACGAGTTCACAGGTCGCATGATGGAAGGACGCCGCTTGTCGGAAGGCCTGCACCAGGCAATCGAGGCAAAAGAGAACGTCGATATCAAGCCGGAAAACCAGACCCTGGCATCGATCACGTTCCAGAATTATTTCCGCCTGTATGATAAGCTTGCCGGTATGACCGGTACAGCGATGACTGAAGCCCCGGAATTTGCCGACATTTATGGGCTTGCCACGTTTGAGCTACCGACAAACAAGCCGATCCAACGGATCGATGACGACGATGTCGTCTATCGTGTGGCTGCTGCAAAATACAAAGAAATCGTCGAAGAGGTCCGCGAAGCCCGCGCCAAAGGACAACCGGTTTTGCTCGGCACCGCGTCTATCGAAAAGTCAGAAATCGTTTCGACATATCTGACGGCGGCGAAAATCCCGCACAAAGTGCTGAACGCGCGCCACCACGCGCAGGAAGCCGAGATCGTTGCCAATGCCGGTGTTCCTGGTGCGATTACGGTTGCCACCAATATGGCCGGTCGCGGCACCGATATTCAGCTCGGCGGCAACCTCGATATGCGCATCGCGAAAGCGGTAGAAGAGCATGTCGAGAAGAATGGTAGCGAACCGTCAGACGGCGAATTGCAGCTGATCACGGATCAGATCAAAGCCGAGATCGAAGTGGCCAAGAAGCGTGCGCTTGAAGCGGGTGGGCTTTACGTCCTCGGCACCGAGCGCCATGAAAGCCGGCGGATCGATAACCAGCTTCGCGGCCGCACCGGTCGGCAAGGTGACCCGGGCAAATCGAAATTCTTTATCTCTGTCGAAGACGACCTGATGCGCGTCTTTGCAGCCGAGCGTCTGAATTCGATCATGAAAGGCCTCGGCATCAAGGAAGATGAGGGCATCACTCACCCTTGGATGAACAAGGCGATCGAAACCTCGCAGAAAAAGATCGAACAGCGCAATTTCGACATTCGGAAAAATGTCCTGAAATATGACGATGTCATCAACGACCAGCGCAAAGTGATCTTCGAGCAACGTATCGATTTCATGCATGCCGACAGCGTGCTGGAAGAAGTTGAAGACATGCGGGACCAGGTGATTGACGGGATCGTCGCACACCACATGCCGGAAAAAGCGCACGCCGAGCTTTGGGATACGGATGGTTTGAGCGAGCGCTGCAAGGAGTTGCTGGGCCTCGAACTACCGCTCGCTGATTGGGCCGCCGAAGAAGGTGTTGCCAATGCAGAAGTGTCTCAACGTATCCATGAAGCCGCGAAATCCGCTTATGACGAGAAGACCCAACTGGCCGCGGACGGTCAGTTCAGGATGATCGAAAAGCAGATCCTGCTTCAGGTGCTCGATGGCCGTTGGCGCCAGCATTTGCAGCAGATCGATCAGCTGCGTTCAGTCATTCACCTGCGCTCCTATGGTCAGCGCGATCCGCTGAACGAGTTCAAAGAAGAAGCTTTCAAGCTGTTCTATGACATGCTGTCAGAGATGCGCCTCGAAGTGACGCGCTGGCTGATGAATGCGCAGGTTCAACCGCCGCAGCCGCGCCCGGTCCCAAGCCCGCCGCAGCAGACGTTCGAGACCAGCCTTGATCCGGATACGGGCGAAAACCAGCGCCCCGGAACCCCGCAAGGCGTCGCTGAACAGGCCCCGCACTCCATGGTGGCGCAGGCCGAAGAAAGCTGGGCCAACACCCCGCGCAACGCGCCATGCCCATGCGGATCCGGCAAGAAGTATAAGCATTGCCACGGCTCGCTATCTGCAGGCGCGAAGCAGGCTTAGTCCTGATCTAACTTAAATTCGGTGTCGTGACCTGCCGTGAGGTGGGTTGCGACATACTCACGGAGCGCCACAGTGTGCGCGGCCGCGTCGCCATCGAAACGCTCTGGTTCGATCAGCGGACCGAATGTCATTTCGAACGGGCTACCGCGCTTATTGAGAAGCTCGTGGAACAGCGTGATGTCGCGAAGCTCCCCATTCACGTTGGACAGCAGATAATAGAGCCAGGAATTCTTGGCTTGCAGATTGAGCGGCTGGACCGGGGCCTTGTGCTTTCGGGCCAGACTGACAACGGTTGGCATCCACTCGTGTTCTGTCAGGACGCCGTCAATTTTCTTGGCGAGTTTTCCGGACGGGAAGATCACCACGCATTTTTCTTCGGCGAAGGCTTCCTTGGCGAGGCGCAGCGTTTCGCGGGTTTTGGCGGGGGAACGCTTGTCGATCACCCACTCAACCGGGATCAGGACATCTGAGAATCCGGGGTTTACGCGCAAGGCGTCAGCATTGGCAAAGAAAACGATATCCCGACGCACCCGGCGCAGGGCGTCCCAGACGGCCACGCCATCGGCGAGACCGGTTGGATGATTCGCCGCCACGACCAGTCGGCCTTCTCTCGGCATTTTTTCGATCGCATTAAGGGTCAGGTCGACGGACAGTTCCTGGGTCAGGTGATCAAAGCTGTCGCCGCCGTTCAGCGTTTGCAGTAAGTCCGCCATCCGGCAGGCGCGGTCATAACCGAGCACCGAATAAAGCAGCGGTCGAACCATGGACCAGCTCCAGTGATCGACAAAACTCGGGCATCTTTCTTTTATTAGTCGATCGACAATATGGTCGTCACTGGCCTCCAGCTCAGCCAAAAAGGCGGCATGTGTGCTTGCAGCTGGAAGGGTTTTTCCCGCCATAAAGTCCTGTCTCCATTGGCATCTGCGGCCATTGTGAGTGTTCTATCACAGTTCGTGCCAGCTTGGCGACGACAGCTCTCAGCGCGGCTGAATCTGTAGCATTGTCAACACTTTGGTCACTTTCGCTTTACCATCCCGTAATCCGTCGGTGGCAAAGTGTGTTCAGAAGAGGGCAGGCGAGAAGCGCCGGGGAAAACAGAGTAGAGTCTTACATAGGGTAGTTAGATGAAAGTTCTTTGGGTCGAAGATCACGAACCGGTGCGTGACCTTCTGCTGGTCGCAGCAGACAAAGCAGCACGGGCACGTGTGCCAGTTGATCTGGTCATGGCAACGACCCTGATGGAGGCGGAAAACCGCCTGCGTCTGGAACGCTTCGATCTGGTCGTCCTGGATCTGACTCTGCCTGACAGCTTCGATGGTGACATGACCATCGCGCGGGTCGCCAATATGGGTAAACACCGCATCGCGGTCTGTTCAGCCCAGCCTGAGCGAGACCAGGCCGTCGAGACTGCTCTGAAATGCGGGGCGAATGTTGCTCCCGCCGCAATTTTCAAGGCGAAGCTGCCGTTCAATCGCTTTATCCAGCGCGCCGAAACCTTCCACGATTTCCTGCTCGATCAGATGCCGGGAGCAGAAGGACGCATCGCTGCCGCGGCCTAATCCGCCAATAAGTGAGAATTCAAGACGCGCCCCGCGGAAATGCGAGGGCGCGTTTTTCTTATCGTACCGAAGCGGGCAAATCTCTCGTTCCGGAGGCGGTTTACTCTGTGTCTGACGGAGTATCCTGGATCGAGACCAGGTAGGCCAGAACGTGATCTGTACCAATCGGGCCAAAGTCAAAGTCAGGCATATCCGGATGTCCGACATGCACAAGTTCGCGGAAATCATCGGCCAATGCTTCAGGGGCGTAGTTCGCCAGGACGATGCGCAATGGCGGTGCATCCGCACGCGGGCTTTCATCATCGGCGCTCGTCGCATGGCAGGTTGCGCACTGCGTTTCGACGATCTCGCGCCCGTTTTCGATCATTTCGAATTGCGAAAGCTCAAACGTATCTGGCTGATTTTCAGTCCGGTCATCCTGCGACCCACACCCAGCGAGTGCGAGTGTTCCGATTACAGCAATCAAATATGCGATTCGGGTGGATCGGTTGATCATGGTATTCGCGCTCGCTGACACTGGATAACGATGACAGATTTTCGATTCAAGTCTGTATCCGGTTGATGGGGGTTTGATAAGTTACATTCCTTTGCGGGGCGTGTTTGAGTTCGTTCCTGCCATGGTCTGTCTGAGCGCATTCGGGAATAGGCGTGGCAGAAACTTGGCCGACAACCGGATCCATAATCCGGCCCTAGCGGTCATCATTCCATAATCTCCCTTGCTATCTGCCCATAGCTGCGCCATATGCGCCGTGGGCCAGCCTTCCCCAACGAGGGCCAGCCTATCTGTAAGGATAGGAGTAAAACAGATGACTGACGTCGCAAAGCCGGACGTGCGCCCTGCATGCCCGCATTTTTCTTCCGGACCCACGGCCAAGCGCCCCGGATTTTCTCTCGAAAAACTACAATCTGCCGCCCTTGGTCGCTCGCATCGCTCTGCGACGGCGAAAGCCAAGCTGAAGCAGGCAATTGAAAGAACCAAGGATATTCTCGGCCTGCCCGAAGACTATCGTGTCGCTATCGTTCCCGCTTCCGATACGGGCGCGGTTGAGATGTGCATGTGGTCGATGCTCGGTCAGCGCGCGGTCGACGTTTTTGCCTGGGAAAGCTTCGGCAAGGACTGGGTCACTGACGCCGTCAATGAGCTGAAACTCGAAGATTGCAATATTCATGTCGGCGATTACGGCGTGCTGCCACCATTTGAGCGGGCGCGCGACGATGCTGACATCGTCTTTACCTGGAACGGGACCACATCTGGCGTCCGCGTTCTCAACGCAGACTGGATCAAACCAAACCCTGATCGCGTCGTCATCTGCGATGCGACCTCGGCTGTGTTCGCGCAGGACATGGAGTGGGAAAAGCTCGATGTCGTGACATATAGCTGGCAGAAAGTGCTCGGCGGGGAAGCCGCCCACGGCATGCTGATCCTGTCGCCAAATGCGGTGCGCCGTCTTGAGAGCTACAAGCCAGACCGTCCGCTGCCAAAGCTGTTCCGCATGACCAAAGGCGGAAAGCTGAACGAAGCCCTGTTCGAAGGGAACACGATCAACACGCCGTCCCTCCTGTGCACGGAAGATTATCTTCAAGCGCTGGATTGGGCGGAAGAGTGTGGCGGCTATCAGGGGCTGAAGGCCCGCTCTGATCGCTCGCTTCAAATTCTCGAAGACTGGGTCGCCAAGACCGACTGGATTGAGTTCCTGTGCGCAGATGATGCGGTGCGGTCGAATTCCGGCGTGACACTGTCCATCGTGCATCCGACCTTCGCCAAAATGGACGAACCAACTCAGCGCGACTTCATCAAAAGAATGATGAAACGCCTGGAGGATGAAGAGGCCTGTTACGACGCGAACGGCTATGCGAAAGCCCCTCCCGGATTGCGCATCTGGTGCGGAGCTACTGTTGAGCCAGACGATGTCGCCAAGCTGACGGCGTGGCTCGACTGGACGTTCGCGGAAGAGCTTGCAGCGCTTTAGAAGATTCAGGCTCCGGCCATGACCCTCATTCTTCGACCTGCCACGACAGCGGACGTGCCTCATCTGCAGAGATGGGACCGCGAACCGCATGTGATCGCCGCCACCACCGATGATCCGGAGGCTGATATCGCGTTTGAAGACGCGGTCTGGGCCGACGAGATTGAGGTTGACGATCCTGCCAGTGCCTATTTTATCGCTGAACTGGATGGCCGCCCTATCGGAGCCATGCAGATCATCGACCCGGCGCTGGAGCGCACGCATTATTGGGGTGAAGATTGCCCACCAAATTTTCGCGCAATGGATATCTGGATTGGTGAATCCGATTGCCTCGGCAAAGGTTATGGTACGGAGATGATGACGACCGCCATCAATATGGCCTTCGCTGATCGGCCGGTCGAAGCCATCCTGATTGACCCCTTGAATTCCAACACGGATGCCCACCGCTTCTATCAGCGCCTGGGCTTCCGACCGATTGGTCGTCGTCTGTTTGATGAAGACGATGACTGCCTTGTTCACAGATTAGATCGCGCCGATTGGCGCTTTGGAGAAACAGATGCCTAAAGTTCTGATTGCAGACAAACTCGCCCCGGCGGCTGTGGAGATCTTCCACAATCGCGGCCTTGAAACAGAAACCGCCGTCGGCCTCAGCAAGGATGAGCTGATTGCCAAGATTCCCGAATTTGACGGCCTTGTTGTTCGATCAGCTTGCAAGCCAGACGCGGATGTCATCGCAGCGGCGGACAATCTCAAAGTGATCGGCCGGGCCGGAATTGGTGTCGACAATATCGATATCAAAGCCGCCACCAGCAAGGGCGTGGTGGTGATGAACACGCCGTTCGGAAACGCCGTCACGACCGCCGAACACGCGATCGCTATGATGTTTGCGGCCGCCCGGCAAATCCCTGCTGCGAATGCTGGGACCCAGGCCGGCGATTGGCCAAAGAAAGCCTTCATGGGAACCGAGCTGTCTTACAAAACGCTCGGGATGATCGGGTGCGGCAATATCGGCGCACGCGTCGCCGAACGTGCCAAGGGTCTGCAAATGAAGGTGCTCGCTTATGACCCGTTCCTGACGGAGGAACGCGCCATCGAGTTGGGAGTTGAGAAAGCCGAAGACCTCGATGCTATGCTCGCTCGCGCGGATGCGATCACGCTGCACACGCCATTGACGGAGCAGACCCGCAACATTCTGTCTGCAGACGCCCTCGCCAAGACCAAGAAGGGGGTGATCATCGTTAATTGTGCACGCGGTGGTCTGGTTGATGAAGCCGCGGTGGCTGAGCTCCTGACGTCTGGGCACATCGCGGCAGCGGCCTTCGATGTGTTCGCAGAAGAGCCGGCCAAGGATAACGTTCTGTTCGGCGCCCCTAATTTCATTGCCACGCCGCACCTCGGCGCTGCGACCACGGAAGCACAGGAAAACGTGGCCTTGCAGGTGGCTGAGCAGATGAGCGATTACCTTCTCACCGGCGCGGTGACCAATGCGCTCAACATGCCCTCTATCACTGCGGACGAAGCGCCGCGTCTGAAGCCGTTCGCGATGCTAGCCGAGAAACTCGGAATGTTTGCCGGACAGATCAGCGATTACGGCTTCGAAGAAGTCGTCATCGAGTATGAAGGCGAAGTCAGTGAGCTCAATCGCAAGCCGCTCACCGCCGCGGCGTTGGCGGGCCTACTGCGCGCATCTCGCGGTGATGTGAACATGGTCTCGGCCCCTGCCATTCTGCAGGATACGGGTGTCAAATTGGCCGAGTCGAAAACCGATGATAGTCCGGTTTATGACAGTCTGATTCGGATCAAGGTTCTTACAAAACGGACCGAGAACGACCCAAATCCTGGCTGGCGCTCGCTGGCGGGCACGCTGATTGCTGGCCAGCCCCGCATTGTCGAGGTCAAGGGCATGGCGCTGGAGGGCGATTTCAGCCCAACGGTTCTGTACGTCAACAATCTCGATCAACCCGGCTTTATTGGGTCGCTTGGCGTGCTGCTCGGCAAGGAGGATATCAATATCGCGACCTTCCATCTCGGTCGAACCGATGCCGGTGGCGAGGCGATTGCCTTGATCGGGATCGATACTGAACCATCGGTAGATCTGGTCAAACAACTTAAGGCGCTTCCGCATGTGCGGTACGCGAAAGTGCTCAGCTTCTAGGGGTTTTTGCGTATGGATTCAGGGCGCGTTTCGTGCGCGCTCTGCTTCTCGTACGGAGAGATAAGTTACATGACCTTTCGCGTTCGCAGCGCTGAACAGCGCCGCGCCGAAATTCAGGCTCGAGCCACCGCGATGGGGATTGATGACGCGTTCATCTCCAATCTTGTTGAGACCTTTTACGCCAGGATCCGGGCGCATGATCGCCTTGGTCCTATCTTCGCCCAGGCCATTGATGATTGGAACGAGCATCTCCCCAAGATGAAGGATTTCTGGTCTTCGGTCGCGCTGAACACCGGGCGATACTCCGGCAAACCTGTCCCAGCACATCAAAAGCTGACCGGTGTTGCGAAGGAAGATTTTTCGCTCTGGCTCGGCGTGTTCGAGACGACTGTGCGTGATCTCGCGCCGTCACCTGACGTGGTTCCGTATTTCATGGAGCGGGCCGAGCGGATCGCAGAGAGCTTGAAGCTCGCCATGTTCACGCTGCCGAGTCTCAAAAAAACGCGCGAGACGTAAAATTAAATCTGGACTCTTTACGCGAGTCGCAAATCGGATTCTGATTCGTTTACCAAATGAAATGAGGTGAGCGAAATGGCGATGACACAGAGACAGGCCCTGGATCTTTGGCGTTGTGCGCTCACGGACTATGTCCGGTCCGACGAGTCCGACATGACCGCGCGCCAGCAGGCCGTTCTCATGACGGTGGCGCTGACCCCTGGGCCGCACACAGTCCGCGGACTTTCTGGGCACTTGAATATCGCTAAGCCGGCTGTAACCCGCGCTCTGGACGTGTTGGAGAAGAACCATTTTATCCGCCGTATTCCGGATGAGAATGATCTTCGCAGCGTCCATATCGAGCGGACGACTGAAGGAATGAACTGGCTCCGCGACTTTGGTGGGCGCATCCAAGCGGCTGAAGCTGGCGAGCAGAGCGCTGCACCAGCAGCCGGTCTCGGTCGCGCGGTCGCCTAAACTTTTCCTTGGTTTTCGGTCTATAGTCCTGATTACAGCGTAATCGGAGTGCTAGATGCTGTCTTACAATGATCCTCGACTGACCCTCCCGCCTGGCGGATCGCGTACGCGGTTCCAGGTCAGTGCGGGCGTGACCGCGATGCGCAAGCACCCCGAACCGGATGCGACCCAAATTAGTCAGGTCTTATTCGGGGAAGTTGTCCTTCTGCATCATGAGGATGGCGAGTTCGCGCTCGTTCAGAGCGAGTTGGATCACTATGTGGGTTGGGTTCTGGTCGAGGCTTTGTCGCTACCGGTGCTAAACCCCACACACCGGATCATAGCACCGCGCCTCCACACCTATGCCGGACCCGGCGTTACCGCGGCAGCAAATTTCGTTCTGGGTCGCGGCGCGCGACTTGCTGCGGCGGGCAAGCAGGATGGGCGTTACCTGGAGTTTGAACGCGCGGGTTGGATCGCACAGCATCTGGTGGCTCCGATGGATGAGCTGGAGACGGACCCGGCGCGTGTCGCTGAGCAGTTTATTGGGACGCCTTACCTCTGGGGTGGGCGCGATTGTCTCGGCTTTGATTGTTCTGGGCTCGTGCAGATCGCATTTGGCGCGTGCGGGATTCAGGCACCTCGAGACAGCGACATGCAGAGCGAGTGGTTCGGGAATGAGATCTCAGATTGGCGGGGCCCAGGTGCGTTGCGCCGCGGTGATCTTATCTTCTGGAAAGGGCATGTTGGAATCATGCTCGATGCAGAAACGCTTTTGCACTCGAACGGCACCTTCATGACCACGATGGCGGAGCCGTTGGAGCCTGCGATTGAGCGGATCGCAAAAGAATACGGCGAGCCCACAAGAGCTCGCCGTATCGATCTATTTGAAAATGTTGGCGTAAGGCCAGACTGGCTTACTCCTCAGGGGTAAGCTCGTCAGTCACGTCTTCGG
Source organism: Hyphomonadaceae bacterium (assembly GCA_043513745.1). Taxonomy (GTDB): domain Bacteria; phylum Pseudomonadota; class Alphaproteobacteria; order Caulobacterales; family Hyphomonadaceae; genus Henriciella. The sequence continues at coordinate 1,001,598 of CP121341.1, read as the reverse complement.
CTGCATCTTCCACTGCGTCCGTTACGGTATCGACCACGTCCTCAGCTGCCGCGGTTGCATCAGCAATTGCGTCGGTACCGGCATCCGCGGCTTCTTCAATGGCTTGGTCGGCGGCTGCTTCAATTTCAATTGCCGCGTCTTCCGCCAGTTCAGTCGCATCTTGAGCGGCACCATCGATAACCGTTTCATCGGTTTCAGCGAGATCGCCAGCAGCTTCTTCAGCGTCTCCTTCAGCGGTGACTTCAGGAAGCGGTTCAGGTTGTGGCGGTGCATCAGGGCTGTAAGAGGCGAGGTAGGCGAGGACGCTGGCGCGCTCATTGTCCCGCTTCAAGCCAGCGAACGCCATGCTTGTTCCACGTGCGTAGCTGCTTGGGTTCTCGAGCCAGGCGTCCATCCGTTCCCAGGACCAGTCGCCTTCCGTATTGCTGAGTGCACCGGAGTAATTGAAGCCGGCATGGCTCTGCTTGGCAGCGCCCATCGTAGCGTAGAGGTTTGGCCCGGTGCCGTTCGAGCCACCTTCCTCGATGGTGTGACAGGAGGCGCATTTGGCCTTGAAGCTGCGTTCACCAACGGCCAGATCGGCGCCGAGAAGCAACAGGCCAAGGTCGTAAATTTCTTCAGGAACAACACCACTTCCGCCGGTTTCGGCGATATCGATGCGGTAGCCGTGGAAGTTTTCTTCAGCCCACTGGTTCAGTGATTCGTACTCATGGTGGCCATGATGTCCGCCGCCGAACACAATGGTCGACACTTCCTTCAGGCCCAGCACTACAAGGCCTACCGCCAATAGCGCTCCAAAAATCTTGTTCAGTCCGAGCTCGCCCATCAGGTGATCCCTCAAATTTCAAGTCTTGCGCGCGCCTTCTGGCACGCTATTCCCTTGCGATCAATATACACAGATGTGGCAGATCGCGCGTACCCGTTTTTCAGCGGCGAATGCGCGCAGTCTGGGTAACCGGATGTTCACATCGAATTGGTTGTCGATAAGGCGAGAACTGAAGCAAAAAGGGCGCAAGAAACATGGCGCAAGGTAAGATCGCATACCAGGGAGAGCGTGGGTCGAATTCTCATATCGCCTGCCGTGAAGTGTACCCGCAATATGACGCGGTGGCCTGTCGAACGTTTGAAGACGTGATCGCCATGGTCGAGAGCGGCGAGGCACAGCTTGCCATGATCCCTGTCGAGAACACGATTGCAGGGCGCGTCGGGGATATCCATCACCTCTTGCCGGCCACCACGCTGCACATGATTGGCGAGCATTTCATGCGCATCAAGTTCCAGCTGATGGGACTGCCGGGCGCGAAAGTTGAAGACATTGAGCGCGCCTATAGCCATGTCATGGCGCTTGGGCAGTGCAGGAACTATCTGCGCAAGCATGGTATCGCCGCAGTGACAGCCGCCGACACGGCAGGTGCGGCGCGGCGGGTCGCTGAAAACGAAGATCCAAAGACAGCGGCGATTGCCCCTGCGCTTGCGGCCCAGGAATATGGCCTTGAAATCCTTGCCTGGGATATTGAGGATGCGAGCCACAATACGACGCGTTTCGTCATCATGGCGCCGGAGCCCATGGACATTACGCCCGAAGATGGCCGCGCAGTCACAGCTTTCCTGTTCCAGGTTCGCAATATTCCATCGGCGCTCTACAAGGCGCTTGGCGGATTTGCGACGAATGGCGTCAACATGACCAAACTGGAGAGCTATCAGATTGAAGGCTCGTTCAACGCCTCGCAATTCTACGCCGAGATCGAAGGTCATCCGAATGAGCGATCCGTCCAGCTGGCATTGGAAGAGCTTGGCTTCTTTTCTTCGTCACTGAAAATCCTCGGCGTTTATCCGGCCCACCCGGCGCGGGAAGGCATTCGCGGCACCTGATTCAGGTCCAAATTCTCCTCGCGTAACCCTTGCCAAGTGCAGGGGTTCGGTCATCCTGTCTCTAAATAAAGAAGACATCGGAGGAGGCGCGGCATGGCAGGTAAGCATGTCATCATTATCGGTGCAGGACTTGGCGGTATCTGTGCGGCGATCAAGCTGCAGGAAGCCGGGCACAGTTTCACAATGGTCGAAAAGCTGGACAAGGTCGGCGGCACATGGGCGCAGAACACCTATCCTGGCGTGGCCTGCGATGTCCCCGTCGCGCTGTATCAGTACAGTTTCGCCCTGTCGGTGAACTGGAGCCGTGCCTACCCGCAAGGCGGCGAGATACAGGCCTATGCGGAAGAGATCGTCGACCGCTATCAGCTACGCCCGAACGTTCATCTCTCGGACGAAGCCACCGCGGCGATCTGGGATGAAGCCAGCCGAACGTGGACCGTGACCACGGCAAGCGGCGCGAGTTATACTGGCGATGCCGTAATTGGTGCCCTCGGTCAGCTCAACCGCCCGAACTGGCCAGCAATCGACGGCAAGGACACCTATAAGGGCGCTGTGACTCACACGGCTGAATGGGATCATTCAATCGAAATGAAAGGCAAACGCGTCGGAGTCATTGGCTGTGCGGCGAGCGCCGTGCAAGTCATTCCAGAGCTTGCCGAAGAGGTCGAGGAACTGGTCGTTTTCCAGCGCAGCCCAAATTGGGTCATCCCGCGCAATGACGTCTCGATGAGCCCTGAGGAAGGGGCCCTGCTTGGAACGGATCCCGAGCTTGCCATGAAAATCGGCGCGATGAACCGTCAGATCATTTACGAGCAAGCCGACACGTTTTTCTGGCAAGCCTTTAAATGGACCCCGGAAGGACGCGCCGCCTATCACCGGATCGCGATGAATCAGTTGGAGAATCAAGTCGAAGATCCAGACCTGCGTGCCAAGCTGACCCCGGATTATCCGATTGGCTGTCGCCGTATCCTGATCTCGGACGACTATTTCCCGGCCCTGACCAGGGACAATGTCACGCTGGAAACCGATGGTATTGAAGCGATCACCGAGACCGGCATCAAGACCGTCTCAGGCACGCATTATGAGCTCGACGCCATCGCTTTCGCCACAGGGTTCGAGACGACCGGCTGGCGCTGGTCGGTCGATGTCCAGGGTCGGGACGGAAAACAACTCAATGAGGTCTGGAGCGATTATCCCGAAGCCTATCTCGGCATCACCGTGACTGACTTCCCCAACTTGTTCGTGCTCTACGGTCCGAACACCAATCTCGGCCACAACGCGATCACGTTCATGCTCGAGCGTCAGGTCGAATATGCCGTAAAGGCACTGGATGGTCTCGGTGATGCGGGCAAGGCCGCAATGGTCCCGACACGGGCCGCGCAGGACCGGTTCAACGCAGAAGTTCAAGCCGATCTCGACAAGACGGTCTGGGCCGATCCCGCCTGCAATAGCTGGTACAAGAATGAGCACGGCAAGATCACCCAGAACTGGTCCTCGCACACCCGCGACTATGCCGCCGCGGTGTCAGAGGTGAAGCTTGAGGATTATGAGCTGATTTAGGGTGTGGATTGGCGTTCGCTGACCCCTGCGAAGGCAGGGGTCAGGGAACTCATTTGAATTGCGAGCAAGACGAGCTTGTCTGCCATGGATACCTGCCTGCGCAGGTATCTTCGGAATTTTCTTACGCGTCGACGCTGCTCATATAATTCGGCAACCAGCCTTCGTGGGCTTCGCGGAGGTGTTTAAGATTTGAACCGCCATACGTGCCAAGACCAATCAGACCTTCATCGCGTTGCTCGTTGAATTGTCCGACAATATCCAGCTCAACATCCGCGAACGCAGCCTTGGCGACAAGATCCGCCGTCGACTTATTGTTGATCGCGAGAAGGATGCGGCCACTGTCTTCTGCAAACAGCCACGCTTGGTTGGTCAATCCTCGTCCCACCGTAGGGTCCACGATAAACCCACACGCGCCGGAAAACGCCATTTCGACCATGGCGCAAAGCAAACCACCATCACTGACGTCATGCACCGCATTCACCAGGCCCTGCTCAACGAGTTCGCGGACGAAATCCGCATTGCGCCGTTCGGTCTCCAAATCCACCGGCGGCGGTGGCCCGGCCTCTTCCCCATCCAGGCCCAGGATTTCACGCGCATACAGCGACGCGCCCAGGTGTCCTTTGGTCTCTCCGATGAGGACGAGCACATCTCCTGCCTGCGCGCCCTTCAGCGTCGCCACCTTGTCCAGGTCTTCGATCAGGCCCACGCCGCCAACAACGGGTGTTGGCGGGATCGCAATGCCGTCCGTCTCATTGTAAAGGCTGACATTCCCTGACACGACGGGGAAGTCCAGCTCGCGGCAGGCTTCCGCCATGCCTTCAATCGCTTTGACGATGTAGCCCATCGTCTCCGGTTTTTCCGGGTTGCCGAAATTGAGATTGTCAGTGATCGCAATCGGTTTCGCGCCGACGGCTGAGAGATTGCGATAAGCCTCGGCCACCGCTTGTTTGCCGCCCTCATACGGATCAGCTGCAACATAGCGCGGGGTACAATCCGAGGTGATCGCCAGGGCTTTATTGGTGCCATGAATGCGGACGATGGCGGCATTGCCCTGGCTCTGCGAGCTATCGACGGTGTCGCCCATCACGTGGCGATCATATTGCTCCCAGACCCAGCGTTTGGAGGCCATGTCTGGGCAGGACATCAGCTTGAGCAGGACCTCGCCGTAATCTTCTGGCTCTGGAATGGACGCCATATCCAGCGGTGCGCGTTTCTTAGGTTCGACCCAGGGGCGATCATAATTCGGGGCGTCTTCGGCCAGCGGTGCTACGGGAATATCGCACACGGTTTCGCCGAACTGCTTCAGCACCATGTGGCCTGTATCCGTGGTCATGCCGATCACTTCAGCGTCGAGATCGTATTTCTCGAAGACTTTCTTGGCGACGTCGATCTTGTCGGGGTAGAGCACCATGAGCATGCGCTCCTGGCTTTCCGACAACATGATCTCATAGGCGCTCATGCCGGTTTCGCGTTGCGGGACCTTATCCAGATCCATCTCAACGCCGATGCCTTCGCCATTCTCGCCGCCGCTATCGGCCATCTCGACCGAGGACGAGGTGAGGCCCGCTGCCCCCATATCCTGAATGGCCTGGATGGCGTCCGTGGCCATCAGCTCGAGGCAGGCCTCGATCAGCAATTTCTCGGTGAACGGGTCACCCACCTGAACCGTTGGGCGATTGTCTTCGTCGCCTTCTGAGAACTCAGCCGAGGCCATAGTCGCGCCATGGATGCCATCGCGGCCGGTCTTAGAGCCGACATAGAAAATCGGATTGCCGGGCGTCGCGCCGCGGGCGTAGAAAATCTTGTCCTGATCCGCGAGGCCGACCGCCATCGCATTGACCAGGATGTTGCCATTATAGCCGGAGTGGAACTCTGTCTCACCGGCGACAGTCGGGACGCCGACGCAATTTCCATACCCGCCAATACCAGCGACGACGCCGGCGACGAGGCTGCGCGTCTTGGGATGGCTCGGATCGCCAAAGCGGAGCGCATTGACCAATGCGATCGGACGCGCGCCCATAGTGAAGACGTCCCGCAGGATGCCGCCAACGCCAGTCGCGGCGCCTTGATAGGGTTCGATATAGGACGGGTGGTTGTGGCTCTCCATTTTGAAGATTGCCGCCTGACCGTCGCCAATATCGATCACGCCCGCGTTCTCGCCCGGGCCCTGGATGACGTGCTTGTTCTTGGTCGGAAACTTGGACAGGTGACGGCGTGAGGATTTGTAGGAGCAATGCTCCGACCACATGACCGAGAAGATGCCGAGCTCAACCAGGTTCGGCTTGCGGTTCAGGCGGGTGACGAGGCGGTCCCATTCTTCGGCATTGATGCCGTGTCCTGAGGCATCAGTCTCGGTCTGTTCGGCCTGCATAGCGGCGATGATCGCGGATGTGTCAGTCATGCTTACCAATCAGCTGTTTGTATTCGTTTTGGATCGCTGGATCGATTTCAACTGCGCCGCCTCCGGCCCAATGTCGATCTTGTTGATTTTTCTTCACGCCCGAGACCCAATACTCTTCACCCGTGTCAAGGTCGACATGATTGCCCGCTATTCCGCGTCCGCCCACGTTCTGGAGTTCTTTGCCCCGAAAAAAAACGGACCTCCTGGATTTTGAGTATCGCACTTTCTCAATCCATGCAGGACCATTGTCCGCATAGCCGCTCTTTAGTTCGATATACATAATCCGCTCGAGTGCCATGCGCGCGCTTTAGCGTGGGATGCAGGGATTCGCTAGACCCTAAGTGACACCCAGCCCTGTTGGCACGTTTATCATGTGATTGGCTCAGTCAGAGCGCATAAGATTTTTGTCGCGTAGTCTCTCGAACAGAGAGATTGCCTCACCCAGATTCGCCGTGTCGAACTCTGGATACTCCGGCGCTGCACGCAGCGAAACGGACTTATCAATTTCAACCGATAGGCGGCTCGCGAGCTTTGTTCTGGCGAGATCCGGATCGGTGACGAGATCTTCGTAGCAGACGAATACGCCCCGGCCCGACAAACTATCCAATACTTGCTCGAGATAGGAATAGGCCTCGATCCAGAGGTCGACCCAGTAAGCGAGATCGGTTGGGTCCTGAGATCCGCTTGTTGTTTCTGAGCTGAACTTGAAGCGCCGATGGTCAGCCCCGAATTCATGGTGAACCAGCCAGGTCATGTATTTGCGGGAAAATGCGCTCGCCTCATGCACCTCGAGAAAATGCTCGTGCTGGCGCAAAAGAGATGCCGCATGGCTCGCCGGATGACGGATTGGAACGAGGATGGTCGCCTCGGGAAACGCCCTGCACAGACTGGGAAGCCGCAGAATGGAATTATTGTTCTTGGAAAGGTAGCGCGTCCGATCGTATCGCTTCTGGATCAGACTGACATATTGGCGAAAGTTGATCAGCGCCTCGTCGCTTGCCTGCATCGGGACCAGCCGGTCGGCTTGGATATAGTCTTTGCCACTAAAGGTTCGCCAGAACACTTCTTCAAGCGCTTCGGGGCTATCAAAACTCACCGAGAGTCCGTCGCCACAAGCGAGAGTTTGCCCCACAGGTTCGGCGCCATGACCAAGGGCATGTCGCGATAGGTGAGGGACGCAAATTCATCTGTAGAATGCAGCAAGCGCATGAGAACGGTTGTTCCAGCGCGGGCAAGTCCAGAGACGAACACATGTTTGCCCTGGCTCACATCTGGCAGGTTCTTTCCGAAGAAGCTCGTTTCCAGATCGAAAAACAGCTCGGGCGTCGCGCGGCCACCGAGTGCGATCTGGTGAAAGATCTGATCGACCTTGCTGTAATTATCTTTCGACAAGGCGTTTCCTGACGAAAACATAAATGAAGGCGGCAACCGTGCTGATGAGAATTCCGCGCAGTGAGGTCATTTCCTCCAGCAAGGGTAGTTCTGTAAAACTCGCTGCGAACGCCGCGATGAAGAACGGAGAAAACGCGACCAGTAGCACCAGGAGTAGGCGCACGGTCGCGAGCATCATACGCCCAGAATAGACGGGCAGAACACGTTCCTTCCAGTGATCCGAAATACGCTCAGCCTGAATGATGCGAAGAGAGCGCTGAGCCAGTTGTGCTGGAACAGCCGCGCGCTTCAGGACCTTCAGCCGCATGAACAACTCGACAAACACAAAGGTCGGCAGGATGAGGGCGACGAAGATCATTTATCGCCGCTTACTTGTCCCCGTCGTCGGTATTTTCACCGCTTCCAGGAAGCGGCTCCAGATCGGCAGAGAGTGCGGGTGAGGCCTTTTTTCGCCCCTTGAGCATACGCTTGAAAGGATACCAGAGGATCGCAAAGATCGCCACAAAGATGGACGCAATGAACCCCAGAACAACAGCGATGCTGGCAAATCCCAGGCCGGGTCCTGTATAGGCTGATGCGGGTCCCGCCAGCGCCATGCCGAGCGCAAAAAGCCCGGTGAGCTTAGTAATCGTCTTGACCATATGCGTCCCCATATTTCGATCCTTATCGCAATTAATCACATGAGCCTGACTAAGGCTAATTCTCGCATGCCGCTGCCTCTGCGAACGTATTGCGAAGCGCCTGAGCCAGTTCACCATCGATGTATCGCGACCAGTGCAAGATATAGACCGTACCATTTTCGGCGCGATTGACATAACTCCAGCGGATGTCTCCCGACTTGCTCATCACGAGCAAGCGGCCATATTTTGACTCCTCGATGAAAACGTCGCCATTCGGAAGGATTTCATTCAAGCCCTCGATGACGGTGCGAATGTCATTGCGCTCATAACCATCCTTATAGGGTGACGACACTTCATCGGTTTCAAAATCATAGACGAGCGTCTCATTTGTACCGAGAACGTACATGTCGCGCTGCGGTCCGAAGATCACAGAATCGTTGACATGATCCGCGTGTTGGAAGCGCCCACTGCCCACATTGTTGTTAAAAATCGAGATCTGGTGATCGTTGACGATATCGACATCGTGCTGAAGCATCCACGGGCCGTTTTTCATCCAGAGGATCTCATTGGTAGACGGGCGATAGTGGATAATTCGGGAGAGGTCCCGGACGCTCAAGAACAGATCGCCCTTTTGCCAGTGTGGGCCATCCGATAGAACGGGCTGAACGTCGTTGAGGTGAAATGGATCACTGAAATAGGGCAGGTGCGGATACACCAGATGGTCGTAACCATTATCGAGCAGAATCTGGCTCAGCGGTTTCTCAAACAAGGTCTCGCCATCCGGCGATATCGAAACCAGCGTGTCGTCTTCAAACCGGTCACCAACGCGTTGTAAACTCGCAGGCCATTGGCGCTTGACGGTCCAGTAGTTGCCCTCGCTGTCGGCCTCAATGGCGTGGTGATATGCGCCGTGAAGTGTCCAATCGAGTTTCGAACACCGGTTGATCTTGATCATGGGCGCGTAGAAATTTTGAAATACGAGGCTGCCATCTGGCTCGATCAACGGATGATAGATGCCGAAGATATGTGGCAGAAGCTCATCGGTGAGATTCACGCGAGGATCGGGATCGTCGAGCGTTCTGGCCTGCAGGCGCAAGTCCTGTGCAATCTCGGCGGAGTTCGGCTCGTAGCGATGAATGACATTGCCTGTCGCAAGATCGACTAGTTCCACGCTTGTTCGATTGGTGTCACCGTCATAGCGCGACAAAAGAAGCAAAGCGTCCTCTGGGGCTGCGTTGGCAGCGAATGAGAACCCGCTTTGGTCGTCAAATCTCTGCTCCCAGGCGTATTCCGGATGGTAATCCTCTGAAAGAACTGAGAAGACCTGAGCTGTGACGGACGGAATGCTGGCGACTTTGAAGGCCGCTTTGGAGAGCACTCCAGAGCGCCCGTAATTCTCAGTAGCACCTTTCACCATGGCGCCATACGCAACCAGCCCGAGTAGAACGAGCAAGGCCACCAGGCCGACTTGCCACGCCTCAAAATTGAAAGATCTTTTGCGGAGCAGAAAAGCTTCTAGGTTCGAAAAAATACGCATCGCCATACCCATGCAAGAAGCTGACCAGTCAATGCAGCTAGCGGCCTCTGCACGGGAGGTCTGCGTCGATCAGCGTTCGAGGCAGCGAGCGGTTTCGCCGCCAAGCGATAAACCTACGACTAATTCAGTGAGAATCAAAGTTCGCGCTGTTTTACGCCGCCGCCATCAGGCTTTCAAACATTGCCGTGCCATCAGTGCCGCCTTCGTGTCCGCCAATCGCGCGTTCGGGGTGAGGCATCATGCCGAGGACCCGGCCATTCTCGCTGATCACGCCAGCAATATCGCGTGCCGAGCCGTTCGGATTGCCGACATAGCGGAAGGCCACACGGCCTTCGCCTTCGAGCGTGTCCAGTGTCGTATCGTCAGCAACATAGTTGCCGTCATGGTGTGCGATGGGAATCGAAATCTCTGATGTGCTGCCATAGGCGCTGGTAAAGGCGCTATTGGTGCTCTCGATCTTCAATTGCTGCGGCCGGCAGACAAAATCGAGGCTGGTATTGCGCATCAAGGCGCCTGGCAGCAGGCCTGTTTCACACAGGATCTGGAAGCCATTGCAAACGCCGAGGATGTAACCGCCGCGTTCTGCGTGGGCGTGGAGCTGAGCGATCACCGGGCTGTTCGCCGCCATCGCGCCGCAACGAAGGTAGTCGCCATAGGAAAATCCACCGGGTACCATGACGAGATCGGTCCCATCCGGGATCGTTCCATCCTTGTGCCAGACCATAGCCGGATCTTGTCCACTTGCCTGGCGTAAGGCCACTTGTGCGTCGCGGTCGCAGTTTGAGCCGGGGAAGACAATCACAGCGGTTTTCATGGTCGCTCCTGTTCTTGCGCCCGCCTTTAGCAGGGAGTCGGGGCAAAAGGGAATATCTCTTTCTGGTATTTGTGGGTGGAAATTCTTGATTGACGTTATCGCTCAGCTTGGCCACACCGCCCGACATGGCAGATCAGCATCTCTATCGCGGCAATGCGCCGGTCCGGGTCAACAAATGGATGGCCGAACTTGGCCTATGTTCACGCCGGGAAGCGGAAGCGCTTATAGAGGCTGGGGGCGTCATCATCGATGAGGTGGTCATCGAGCGTCCTGGGCATAAGATCGAGCCTGGCCAGACTCTGACGCTGACGGATGTGGCGGAGCGCGCTATAGCCGAGAAATTCACCGCGGTTTTGAACAAACCCGTCGACTATGTCTCTGCGCAACCGGAAGACGGGCAGGTGCCTGCGGTTCGCTTGCTCAAGACCAGCAACGCGACGGATGGCAGTGTCGGCCCGGGCAAGACGGCCAGTCTGGCGCCGCTCGGACGGCTGGACCAGGATTCTCACGGCCTCCTCCTCCTGTCCGAGGATGGCGTGCTCGCCAAAGCCATTATCGGCCCCCAGCATAGTCTCGAGAAAGAGTATCTCGTCACCGTTAGAGGCGAGATCAAGGAAGGGCGGCTGACCTTGCTCCGCAACGGGCTGACGCTTGACAATCGCCGCCTCAAACCGGCCAAGGTGACCCGTGAAGAGGGCCAGGTTTTGCGCTTCATCCTGAAGGAAGGCCGCAAGCGCCAGATCCGGCGTATGTGCGATCTTGTCGGCCTCCGTGTCACCGACCTTCAGAGAATCCGCATCGGCCCTCTCAATCTCGGCGATCTTCCGAGTGGCAAGTGGCGGACCCTGAAAGCGAAAGAGCGCGCAACTCTGATTGCGGCGTCTCTGCCACCGCGGCCGAAGCGTCTCACGGATGAAGATGGCAAGCCGATCCGCAAGGGACGGAGCTTTGTTGGACGCGGCGGCGCGAAGCCCAATCGCGACAAATCAAAAGAGATCGATGAGTATCGCAAGCGCAAATCGCGCAATAATCGCGACGATTAGCTGCCCGCGTCTGAGGCGGCCTGGGCTGTAAAGGCTTCAGCTTTTTCACTCGGTGCAGGCGCCAGAAGCTGAAGTGCACCAGGGGTCGGCTTGAGCGGTGTCAGTCTAAACGAAATCGGAGCGGCTGCTTTGGTTGGGGCAGGCGGCGTCTCCGCAATTCGCGTAACGGGCTCAGTCGGTGGAGCGGGAAGGGGTGGAGCAGCAACTGGCGGCGCAGGAAGCGGCGGGGCCACACGCGCCATTTCAACCGGTTCAATCGGTTCGACCGGCGCGGCGGGCGCAGCCGGCGCCTTCATCACTGCCGAAACCCTTGTCTCAGTCGCGCCGAGCAAATCCGGCATGTGTATGGGCGCAGGGGCTTCGGCGCCCAGCAATTCTTCCACGACTTCAGGTTCAGGCTGATAGCCTTCTGGAAGGCGGACCTGGTAGCGCATTTCAGGCTCCATGCGCACCGATTCCGATATGCCGGATACCGCGCCGGGCCGATAAGAAGCCGCTCCGGGATTGGATTTCAGTTCGCAGCGCCCTTCAACGGAGTAAACTGCAGGTGTCATCGACCAGGCGACGCAGCGGGCATCCAGGTGACAGGCCTTCGCGCAGGCATCGATGCTGCTTGCAGGTTCAGAACGCAGAAGGTCACCAAACCGATAGGTGTTCTCTTGCACCACAAGCGGCGCTCCGGCGAGAGCCTGATCCCCCGGCGCGCTCGGCGGTGCTTCCGGAGTGGGTTTGGTCGCACCAGCCGGCAGAGCCAGGCAGGTTGCGGCAATCAGAATAGGGACAAAGCGCATGCGTTTGGTTCCACTTCACACGAGGTTTGGCGGGAGTATGCCATCACTGGCCTTAATAGAGTGTGTGCGTCGGCCGCGGCGCTTTCCCGGCCAAGCCTTGCCGAGCGGTTTGCCTGCTCGTACGCTGTACCGACACCGGGAGGGGATATTATGCGGCCCATAACGAAACTTATCAGTCCAATATTGGCAGTCTTCTTCATGGCGGCATGTACGACGCCCGTAAGTGCTGACGAAAGTGAGCTACAACCAATTGCACCAAGGTGCGATTATGGGACTCCACACCCCGAAGCCCCTGCAGAACTCGAGCAATTCGCGTTTCTGATTGGAGACTTCGAGATAACCAGCCATATCATGCTGCCAACGGGCTGGTCTCCGCCTCGACCTGGTCCACGCGCCAGATGGAACGGCTGGTACAGCATGGGCGGGATGATGATCACGGACGAATGGTATGATCCCGATCCTGGCCTTGAACCGGGATCGCCACGGGGCGCGAATGTTCGAATGTTCGATACAGCATCCGGTGAATGGAAGATGATGTGGGTCGCAACGAGCGGGGCTCAGGTCCAAGACTTGCGGGCCGAGATGCGGAACGGCAAGCTCACAATGTGGCGGGTTTATCCCACTGAGGTTGAACTTGTGGCGGATTTCACCGTCGAAGATGCTGATCACTGGTATCGCGTCAGCTACGTCCAGGATGATGGCGGCGAATGGGTGCCTCAATTCAAGCTCCGCGCCAGCCGTATTGCGTGCGACTAGTTTATCTGGATCCCTCCATCGCGTTTATGAATCCAATCCAAAGTACTTGAACGCTCCTTTGCGAGTTCCCCAGTACGGAGCGACGTAGGAGGGGACCTGAAGCCGAGTGACGGGCTGTTGTGCAAAGGGCTCATTGGGCGTTGGGCCTACAAGCACGGCCTGGAAGCTGTTTCCGCGCGCGTCGTTGAGAAGCCATGTTGGTGACTTGCCGATTTTTTGACGAAGATCGACGGAAAAGAATTTTTGAGCCTCTCGATACTCAGCGTCCCAACGTTCTTTGTAACCACGCGGATCGAAGTCGGGATTGAGGTCTTTAGCACCGGCGATACGGACCTCGGTCGGGACAGGTTTGCCGCGACCATCGAGGCGGCAAGAACGGTTCGGCGAGCCATCGAAACCCATGAATCCAGTACGCCGGGCGCTGGCGCCGTTGGCGATGGCACCGCCCTCATAGGCGCTGACGACGACCCCGTCGATCTGAGCGCCTGGAGCGAGCTGAATGTTCCAAAGAATGGCGTTGTATGAAGTGAGAACCAGAAAGACCGGCGCCTCCGTTTCTGTGACGAGGACATCAACGCGTGTTGCCCATTCGACCGAATTTCCTTTGGCGAAACTCGCAAATTGGCGGGCAACAGCTCCTTCAACAAAGCCGCCTTCGCGTGCCACCTGCTTGGCGACTTCTTTGGTGAAAGCCATTCGGGCCGCGATCTGCTCGGCATCCGCGCCGTCGGCGATATAGTGCAGTGGCGTCTTCACCCCGCCACCATAGGTGTAGACATAGGCGAGTTTGGCGTCGCGACTGGGGCGCGGCATCCGGCAATTTGGCTCAGCATCCACCGTTTCGAAGACAGCAGGCAGTTGCGCAGAAGTGAGGTGTGGTTGCCCGACCGAGACCTCATTCATTCGGGTCGGATATTCCCCATCCGCGACCACGAGAGGCGTTTCAGGGGCGATGACTTCGCCGCTACCTTCTCCATCGAACATGTTGCCCGGCGCGCAGGCTGTCAGACCGATCAAAGCAAATATTGCGAATGCGCGCTTGAAACTCAGGTCCATGATTGTCTCCCAAAATCCGATCCCGAGGGGCAGCATCGCAAATATCGCTTGAGATTCCGCAACCGACCGAAGAAATTCCCGCAGGCCCCGTTAACGCCTTGGAAGGTTGTGGCTAAGCGACAGTTGTAAATTTTTCTCGCTCGCATGATCGTAAAACAGAGACTAGGCTCCATATAGATCAGCTGCCGCCTTGTTGGGAGCGCGCGCAGTCTTCTTTCGAGCGGGACATAGTATGGCGAACAAGCAGGCGATCTTTCTGGAAGGCAACCTGCTGCGTCATATCAGTATCATGTCCGCCTCGGCGAGCATTGGGCTTGTATCCATTTTTCTGGTCGACTTTGCGGACCTTCTCTTCATTTCCATGCTGGGAGAACAAGAGCTCGCAGCCGCGGTAGGGTTTGCCGGGACCGTGCTGTTCTTCACGTTCTCGGTCTCTATCGGGATGACGATTGCCACGAGTGCCTTGGTGGCGCAGCGGCTCGGGCAGGGGGTCGCGGATGAAGCCCGGAAGATCGCCACGAGCGTGTTGGTCTTCGGCATTGTCGTCACCTCCATCCTCGCTGTGTTGTGCTGGATCTATGCGCCGGTTCTGATCAGCCTGATCGGGGCGAAGGGCTACACACTGGATCTGGCGGTGCGCTATTTCAGGATTGTCGTAACGGTGATGCCGATCGGAGCGATTGGGATGATGGCGACGGGGATCCTGCGTGCGCATGGCGATGCGCGACGGGCGATGACTGTGACGCTAACGGCTGGGGCAGTAAACGCTATTCTCGACCCGATCCTGATCTTCGGGTTTGGCCTGGGTCTTGATGGTGCAGCCTATGCGTCGGTGGCAGCGCGTTTCGCGACGATGTTGACGGCGCTCTATCCGATCTTCCGCCACTATGGCGGGTTCGCAAAGATCAATGCGGTGCGGTTCAAGACAGATCTCAAGCCGATTTTTGCAATTGCAGCGCCCGCCATGTTGACCAATGTGGCAACGCCCATCGGCAACGGGTTTGTCACGAGAGCGGTTTCCGAATTCGGAGACCCTGCCGTAGCCGCGATGGCAGTGGCGGGTCGTCTTACACCGCTCGCCTTCTGTGTGATCTTCGCCCTGTCCGGCGCAGTCGGCCCCATCATTGGGCAGAATTTCGGCGCAAAACAGTTCGACCGTGTGCGCGGAACCCTGATCAAGTCGGTGCAATTTACCGCCGCCTATGTCGTTGTGATCTGGCTGGCCCTGGTGCTGGGAAACAGCGCCATTTCCGCCAGTTTCAACCTCAGCGAGGAAGGTGCGCAGATCATTTTCTGGTTCGCGATCGCCGTTGCGCCGCTCTTCATTTTCAACGGGACGCTGTTCGTCTCGAATGCGGCGTTCAACAATCTTCGCAGACCCTTGTTCTCCACTTTCCTGAACTGGGGCAAGAACACGACCGGCGTGGTGCCGTTCATCTATGTCGGTGCTGAGCTCGGCGGCGCTCCCGGCGTTCTCATTGGACAGGCGCTGGGCGGGGTTCTGTTCGGGATCCTTGGTTTCTGGCTCGCCTACAGGCTGGTGGGACGATATGAGAGCGGCAAATCTGA
The DNA here is from genome assembly GCA_043513745.1 of Hyphomonadaceae bacterium. Taxonomy (GTDB): domain Bacteria; phylum Pseudomonadota; class Alphaproteobacteria; order Caulobacterales; family Hyphomonadaceae; genus Henriciella. Next base: position 986,187 of record CP121341.1, on the reverse strand, counting down.
TCCGGACAAGGGGATGAAATTCCCTCTGCTTCGCCGCCGGGCTGAAGCTCCGTTCAACTCGCCACGGTCTTAGTCGCAGGCCTCGTATTTGAGATTGATGCTAGGCCCATTTCCAGCTGCCCCGAAGATCAGATTGCCATCACCGTCGACGGCGGAATCATCCAGCAGCAGAGCATCTTTTCGCATGACTAAGGTCTCATTGAGAAAGATCTCGGTCTGAAAGCGCTCGGAATAATACGAGCACGCACCGTCTTTCAGATAACCCTCATATTGGTCATCTCGTTTCTTCCAGTAGACCTCGCATCCCGGTTTCAAGAAGAAGTCGTCGACTGAAAGTGCCGCCTGTTTTGCGGGATCGAGATGCATGTCTGTCAACTCGCCCGACTCGTTCGGTGTGTAGATGGTCAATTGGATGGCCTGTTCGGCTTCATTCACAGTGAAGGAATAAACGCGCTGGCGGTACAGGTCCTCTGGATCATAGTGCTGATATTGCTGAGCGTATATTTGACGCCCCGGAATGCCCGCAATGGAAACCGGTTGGAACGTGTGGTGACGGTGACGATGGCGTTCTGAAGCAGGTAAGTCTGCGATCGATTGGCGGTAGACTTGCTGGTGGTTCTCATAGGTGCCTGGAAACCAGCTGAGGAGCTCATCGAGCTGCGTTTCGAGCGAAGAAGGCGCAGCGTGCGACGTCGCGCAGGCAGATAGAGCGAGTATCACTGCCGGTCCAAATGATCTCAGTTCCATTCTGGTCTCCCATACGGGCACCAGCAAACCGCTAATTACTCTCCGACACAACCCGCCGGGCGATGACCATGGCCTGAACTTCACCGGCGCCTTCGAAAATGTTGAGGATGCGAGCATCCTGCAGCACGCGGCTGATCGGGTATTCCAGAGCAAACCCATTGCCGCCATGAATTTGCAGCGCATTGTCTGCGGCTGCCCAGGCTGCGCGTGCGGCGAGTAGTTTGGCCATGCCCGCTTCCAAATCACAGCGTTTGTCAGAGTCTTTCTGTCGGGCGGAGAAATAGGTAAGCTGGCGAATCCCGACGAGTTCCGCGGCCATCATCACAAGCTTGTTGGCCACGCGCGGGAACTTGAAAATCGCCTGACCGAACTGGTTGCGATCGAGCGCATAGCGAAGACCAAGCTCATAGGCGCATTGGGTAACGCCAACGGCGCGGGCGGCGGTCTGAATCCGGGCCGACTCAAATGTTGCCATCAAGTGCTTGAAGCCCATGCCTTCTGTCTCGCCCAGCAGGTTCGCTGCCGGTACTTCAAACGCGTCGAACCCGATTTCGTACTCTTTCATTCCGCGATAGCCGAGGACTTCGATCTCGCCGCCGGTCATGCCCTCAGCCGGGAAAGGCTGCTCGTCGCTGCCGCGCGGTTTCTCAGCCAGAAACATCGAGAGTCCCGAAAAATTGTTCGTGTCGGGATTGGTGCGCGCCAGCAGGGTCATCAGATCGGCGCGGACCGGGTGCGTGATCCAGGTCTTGTTGCCTGTGATCTTGTAGGTGTCGCCATCTTTCACCGCGCGGGTCCGGAGCGCGCCGAGGTCCGACCCGGTATTTGGTTCTGTAAAGACTGCAGTGGGCAAGATCTCGCCACTGGCAATGGCGGGCAGGGATTTTTCTTTCTGGGCATCGGTTCCGCCGATGAGGATCAGTTCTGCTGCGATCTCCGAGCGCGTGCCGAGTGAACCGGTACCAATATATCCGCGCGAGAGTTCTTCGGAAACGACACACATCGCCGTTTTCCCCATGCCGAGACCGCCAAACTCTTCTGGGATGGTCAGTCCGAACACGCCCAGCTCCGCCATCTCATTGACCACGTCCATCGGGATGTAGTCATTCTTGAGGTGCCATTCGTGTGCGTAAGGAGCAATCTTGTCCTCAGTATAGCGACGAAACTGATCGCGGATCATCGACATGGTTTCGTCTTCGCCAGTATTCTCAACCGTCGCGCGGCCCAGACTATCGGGTAGGTGCGCCGCGGCAGCCGCCATGCTGTCCGGCGTCAGACCCTTGGTGATCAAGGTGTGCACGGCAGGGGTTTTGAACAGGGTGTCGACTTCAGCAAGCGCGTCCAGTTCGTGCGGACGGATCGTTTCGCCCTGGTTCATTGGGACGCCGGACACCAAATCCGCCAGATACTTGCTGAACAGGATCTGCGCGAGCAGCGCATCGATCTCGCCAAGCTTGCCATCCGCTTCCAGTCGGGTCGCCCAATTGGCGGTTTCGCGCAGCGTCTCGATATAGGTAACGATCCAGCCATAGCCGTGGGCCAGATGCTGGTTAGCGGAAAAGGCAGTTCGATCGATCTTGCCTTCGGGCGCAAGCACCGCACTGACTTTCACGTGCAAAGCGGACTTATAGGTATCGGATGCGGTGACGGCGTCCTGTAACAGGTCGGTCAATCCAGCGAGCACCTGATTGTCTTGCACAGTGGCCGATCCATCCATGACCGAGTCCTCCAATATTTGATGACGCTTATTTATGGCGCGCCCTTGGGGAAGTCACGGGGTTTTGCTGCGGCGCAGCGAAGCATGCCGCGACGATGGGGCGAAACTCATTTGGTCATATTTTGATTTTTCACTTGCCAAGACGGGGAGAGGCGATAGATAGCCATGAAAAGTGATAACATAACACGAGTTGAAAAACATGTCGCGCATCCTCCTTCTGGCTTCTATTTCCCCTCTGGTGCTGGCCCCACTGGTTCAGGCTCAATCTGATGATGAACGTCGCGAGGAGACGATCATTGTCACCACGCCTGGTCCGGATCGCGCCGCTGATGAATTGATCGGCAAGGCCACCGCGGTGGACCGCGAGGACTTGCTCGAAACGCTTCAGAGCACGCTCGGCGATACGCTTGATCGCCAACCTGGCGTTTCGACGACGTTCTTCGGACAGGGGGCGAGTCGCCCGGTCCTGCGCGGGCTGGGGGCAGAGCGCGTCCAGGTTCTGACCAATGGGATCGGCGTGATCGACGCGTCTGCCGCGTCTCCGGACCACCAGGTCTCTGCGGACGGTATCGATGCGGAAGCGATTGAGATCCTGCGCGGTCCGGCGGCGCTGGCCTATGGTGGTCAGGCGATTGGCGGCGTCGTCAACGTTATCGATGGTCTGATTGCGGAAGAGAAGCCCGATGAAGCTTTCTCCGGCGACGTGTTCGCTGGCTATAACAGCGTGAATGAGGGCAGCGAGCTTGCGGGCCGCGGTCAGTTTGTTGCGGGCGATTTCGTGCTGAGCCTGTCCGCCTCGCAGCGTGACTTCGACAATTACGACATTCCAGACTTCGCAGAATCTTCCCTGCAGCGGGCGCTTGAGGAAGCAGAAGAGGAAGACCACGACGACGATGATCACGAGGAAGAAGAGGAAGTCCGCGACACGCTGGAAAACTCTTTCGTTGAAACACAGACCCTCGCTGCAGGTTTGAGCTGGGTGGGTGACAATGCCTTCCTGGGGGTCGCGGTTCGCCAGCAAACCTCGGAGTATGGCCTGCCGGGCCACAGTCATGAACATGAGTATGGCGAAGAAGACGGCGAAGACCATGGCGATGAGGAAGAAGAGGAAGAAAATCCGTTCATCGACCTTGAGCAAACGCGAATTGATGTCCGCGGCGGTGTCTCGGTCAATAATGGCTTTCTGACGGATGTGACCGGGACGCTCGCTATCGTCGACTATGAGCACACAGAGTTCGAAGCCCCCGGTGAGGCTGGCACCGTGTTCGATTCAGAAGGGGTCGAAGGGCGCCTGGAACTCGGACATGAGATAGGCGGATTTGCAGGGGCGTTTGGCGTCCAGTTTATCGACAAGACGCTGGATGCGGTGGGCGAAGAAGCCTTCCTATCCAAGACCGACACCCAGGCCTTCGGTGCGTTTCTCTACGAAACACAGGAATGGGATAGCGGCTTCGGTGTCGAAGGCGGGTTGCGCGTTGAGATGGTCGAGATCGACAATATCGACATGGGCTCGACCGATTTCGACCTGTTCAGTGGCTCGATCGGTATCCATCAGCACTATGATTCCGGCCTCTTCCTCGGAGGACAGGTTTCCTATGCAGAGCGCGCCCCGAATGAGAGTGAATTGTTCGCCTTCGGTCCACACCTCGCGACGGAGCAGTTCGAAGTTGGCAACGCGACCCTGAACAAGGAAACCGGACTGAACCTCGAAGCCACAGCGCGCTGGCGCGGTGACAATGGCAGCATCGGGGTCAACGTCTTCCACACAGATTTCAATGACTTCATCTATCTGACGCCTGGATTGGCGTTCGAGGATGGTGTTATCAGTGACGAGGCAGATGGACTGCCAGTCTTCGCGTTCACCCAGGAAGCCGCGAGCTTCTATGGCGGCGAGATCTACGCGGAATACTACGTTGATGCTGGGCCGCTCGGTGCAGACTGGGCCTTTGATGCCAGCCTCGATTTCGTTGAAGGCGACCTCGATGGCGGGGGTAATGTTCCCTTCATTCCACCTGTGACCCTGAATGCGGGTGCGAGCGCCGAATGGGGGGCGTTTGAGCTCGGTGCGGCGATCACTGTGGCGGAAGACCAAGTCGATGCGGGTGAAGGATCACTGGTGACCGATGGATACACGACGCTTGATTTGCGCGGCGAAGTTGACCTTTCAGACTTTGGCATCGGCGCCGACGGCACCGAGGCGTTCATCGAAGCGCGAAACGTGACCGATGAAGAAGTCCGCTACGCCACGTCAGTCCTGAAAGACGTGGCCCCGGCGCCGGGGCAAAATATTCGGGTTGGCATTCGGGTAGCATTCTAATGGCGACCCGTGCCCACAAAGCAGCGACGATAGACGGCTTGGCGATCTCACTCTCTGGCCTGTGCCTCGTCCACTGTCTGGTCCTTCCAATCCTGTCGGCGAGTCTCCCAATCGTCGGCATGTGGGCCGAGGCGGAATGGCTTCACAAAGCGTTTGTCGTCGCTGCATTCCCGCTTTCGCTTCTGAGGCTGAGCTCAACTGCAGCCAACGCAGCTGTGACAGCATTGATCGTCAGCGGGCTATGGCTTCTCGTCGGCGGCGCGTTTGTCGAGCCAATGCACGATTTCGAGACGCTCCTGACCGTCCTCGGCGGCACAATGCTCGCCGCCGGTCACGCACTCGGCTGGAAACGCGCTCACACAGAGTCCCAGTCATAAGCCTGACGCGCCCGCTCAATATGGTCCAGGTGCGCATTCAGCGGGCCCCAATCATCGCCATCAGCGATCGGGGCCCATAAGGCCTCAACCGTGTCGATCATCAAGTCTGCGGGGCGGTCAGCCTGGAAGTAGGGATGCTGAAGCCGCTCCGGTCGATCCGGCGTGCGCGCTTCAATTTGCGTCCGGATCCTGCCGAAGGCTTCGGCGTCATAGAGCGCCGCTTGCGGGCTGCGCGCCGCCCGGTCGGCGCTCGCCGCTCCGCCGAACCAGTCAAAAAAGACTTGCGGCCAGGTGGCGTCGCTTTCGGTCATCCACGCATAGAAATCCTGCAAAAAGAGCAAGTCGTCGCGCAGCACCTTCCCGCGTTTCAAGCCAAGCAGAGCCATTGTGTGCGCCGCAAAGCTCTCCTGATAGGCCGGTTCATACACTTTCATCGCAGCTGAGAGATCGTCAGCATCGGCGACCAGGCTCATGGCGCCGCCAAGCTGCTGCAGCGCCCAGAGGCCCTGTGTGGGTTGCCGCCCAAATCGATAGAGGCCCTGACTGTCAAAGTAGGCGGCGGTAAAATTCGGATCGCTCTTCTCGAGGAACCGCCAGGGGCCAAAGTCGAATGTCTCGCCGGTAATATTGAAATTGTCGGTGTTCATGACGCCATGCACGAAGCCAACCGCCATCCATTGACCGATCATGCGAGCGGTCGCCGCACTCATCCGCTCGAAAAGGGCCGGCGTGGCTTTGCCAAGAGCCTCGTCCGTGCAGTCTGGATAATAATGTTTGATCACGTGCTGGATCAGCGCCGCCATGGCTTCGGTATCATCATGGTACGCAGCGCGTTGAAACGTACCGAAACGCAGATGAGAATGGTTGAGGCGAACCATCACCGCCGATCGCGTCGGTGAGGGCTCATCATTGCGATGCAGATCTTCTCCGGTTTCAATAAGGCTGAAAATCTTGGACGTATTCACACCGAGCGCCTCAAGATAACTAGCGGCCAGTACTTCCCGGACGCCGCCTTTCAGCGTCAGCCGGCCATCACCCTGACGCGACCAGCGGGTCTGGCCGGATCCCTTGGTGCCAAGATCGAGCCAGCGCCCGGCTTTATCTTGCAACTGCGCAAACAAGAATCCGCGGCCATCGCCAAGGTCAGGATTGTATACGTGAAACTGGTGCCCATGATAGCGCAGCGCCAGCGGAGTCTCGAGATTTCCGGGCAGTGATTCGAAGCGCCCGAAGTGGCGAGTCCATGCCGTCGCGTCACTTAGAGTCAGGCCAAGTTTTTCGGCCCAACGCGTGTTGCTGTAGCGCAACACAGTCTGTGGAAACGAGGCAGGCTCTGCTGCATCTGCGAAGAAGGAAGAAATTTCCAGAATTGGGGGCTTCATGCGCCTATCTAATCGCGAACAGGGCGGATTTCATAGGGATGTTTGGCATAAATCTCGGTCTCGGCGCAATCCGGGGGGATAATTGTCAGCGCTGTCATCCCAACCGTGCTGCGGCGCAGCATAAGAACCCTCTTTTACGTAGCGTTTACTTGCCTAGTCTCTTAGGGGCGACTGCGCCGTCGAAAGACGGAGAATAATGACAGTTGATTAGAATTTTCACGGAGGAATATATGACGCTAAGTAGAAAACTGATCTGCGGAGCATCGCTTGCTGCGCTAATGGCAGGCGGAGCGGCCTACGCGCAGGACCAAGGCGGCGATGAGCTGCGTCAGCAGACGGTCACGGTGACAGGTTCGGCGATTGCCGGCACCCCAGAAGACGCGGCGCTTCCAGTTGATGTTTTGACTGTTGAAGACTTGAGGCTAGAGGGCAACCCAACCATTACGGAGTTAATTCGTAACCTCGGGCCGTCATCGGGTGTTGATGGCCAGACAAACCAGTTCGCTTCTAACGGGTTGGAAGGGACATCGAACATCAACTTACGCGGTCTCGGACCGGCACGGACGCTGGTCCTGATCAACGGTCGCCGTCAGGTCTTTTCGCCCCCCGCAATTGGAGAGCAGGCCCAACTCTTCGTTGACACCAACATGATCCCAAATGCCGCAATCGGGCGTGTTGAAGTGCTTAAAGATGGCGCAGCCGCGATTTATGGTTCGGACGCTATCGCGGGTGTTGTGAATTTCATCACGCGCGACGATCTCGACGGGTTTGAGATTGGTGGCGATTATGAAACCTTCGACGGCACGGACGGTAATTATACGATTTCTGGTGCTTATGGTATGCAAGGAGATGATTGGAGCTGGGTGACATCGGTTGGCTACCAATTCCGCTCTGAAGTGCCATTGCTTGAAAAAGACTGGGGCACGCCAACGCTCGCTGAGAATCCTGTAGCAGGTTACTCTTCACTCTCAAATCCGGGTAGATTTGTGACAATCGGCGTACTTCCAGATATGTCAGTCGGCGTTACTGGTAACGTGCGCGATGAGGGGTGTTTACCTCTCGGTGGTCAGCTAGCTGGAGATGGACAGTGCCGATTCCAGTTCACCCAGTTCGATAATCTCGTCGAAGAGGAAGAGCGTTTCCAGATCTTCTCTGAGTATAATCGGGAATTGGCGATTGGCGATTTCCATTTGGAAGTCCTGTATGGCAAGACCGATGTGCCAGAGTGGAAAACGTCGCCTTCTTATCCGCCACAGGCACTGACCAATCAGGTTGTCTTCCCGTCGCATCCGGGTTGGCAGCAATACATCACTGATAATCCGGGTTCAGCACTCGACAGCGCGCTTCAAGCACTGTTCATCGGTCGCGTGTACGGCTGGGGCGGTTTCCCGGGTACCGGTGGCGCGCAAGAAGGCTTCAGAGAGCACGACACGTTCCGAATTGCCGGCTCACTGCAAGGTGAATGGAGCAATGGGGTTACCTACGATTACGGTCTCGGATATTCGACCTCTGAACTCAACTCAAAAACCAATGACACTTATATTGTCGGTCTAACGGCTGCGCTTCAGGGCTTTGGTGTTTGCACAAACCCAATTGATGGCACCGATCCGGCAACCGGAACCCAGCCGTTCGGTTCGGGCTATACCGGTTCGCTCGTCGCGGGCCAGGGCGGATGCGAATATTATAACCCGTTCTCAAACGCTATCCCACAAGGTGCGATCAATGGCGCCACCAACCCCCAATTCAATCCCGCTCTGGCAAACTCTTTGACGCTCGCAGATTGGATGACAGATGGTGGCGTTGAGGGTACAACCACCAATGAATTGATCGTTGCGGATGCCGTGTTCTCCGGTCAAAGTAATGTTGAAGCGTCTGGGGGCACAGTCAGCTGGGCGGCCGGCGCTCAGATCCGGTATGAAGGCCGAGAAGTTTCCCCAACCGATCTGACGAATCTAAACATTACACCAGGACCTGGCGGCACAGGGGCTTTCTCGTTCCTAGCAGGCACAGTGCCTTCTGATCGTGATCAGACTATCTTTGCGGTTTTCGGCGAACTGCAGATTCCACTTTTCGAGAATCTAGATGTGCAGGTTGCTACCCGTTTCGAAGATTACGGTGGTGATGTTGGCTCCACGTTCGACCCGAAAGTCGCTGCGAAGTGGCAGGTTAGCGATAATCTAGCTCTGCGCGGATCAGCACAGACCTCTTTTAAAGGGCCGACTCTTAACCAACTGGGTGGTGTTGCTACCACTTTACAGTTTGTTGCCCCCACGTCGGCGTTTAAGGCTGTAGACCAGTTCGGTAATCCGGACCTTCAGCCGGAAAGCGCGTTTAGCTTTAATCTGGGTGCTTTATATCAGAACGACGGCTTCAGTGCGTCGTTAGACTATTACAATTTTGACTTTTCAGATCCGATTATTCTAGAAGAGCAGACGAACATTGTTTCTGCGGCGATTGCTGCGTTAGCCACACCAACCTTGGATGACGACGCGATACTGAACCGGATTAGTTTCACAGATAACAACAACAACGGTATCAATGAAGCGAGTGAAATCTCCAGGATCGCGGTGAACGTTGCCAATGGACCTGATATCAAGACGTCGGGTGTTGATTTGCGGGTTGAGAACATCTGGGACATCAACAATGGTGCCGAGTTCGCGGTTGGTGCCGATGCTACCTATGTGTTCGAGTATGAAGTCGATCCATATTTCGTGGAAGGCGTCGCGATTGGTGGCGGTGACTATGCTGGACAGTTCAACCGGTCGAATTTCACTCGGTCATTACCGCAACTCAAGCTGAACGCCTTCGCGAATTATGCGCTAGGAGCACACAACGTGAGGGCCGTCGTTCGGTATGTTGATTCATATGATGATGAACGTCCGGCAGCAGCGCGCGGTAATGTCTATCCTGAGATTGATAGTCAAACGACTCTAGACGGCTTTTATAGCTTTACCAGTGATCGATTCGACTTTGACTTTGGCCTGTCTGTGATCAACGTCTTTGACGAAGATCCGCCCGCTGCAGCGTTCGACCTGAACTATGATCCATACACGCACAATCCGTTTGGACGTACGTTCAAGGTCAGCCTGACCAAGCGGTTTGGTGGAAACTAGTCACCATCCATACAATTCTGAAATCAGAAAGGGCGACCCTCGGGTCGCCCTTTTACTTTGTCGGTTGGCGAGGCGCGAACTTGGAGATTGAACAGGCCTGTTCTCACGTGACGCCTTTAATGTGGCTTACCAATGTGTGGTCAAAGCCGGCGTCGACTCAATACTCCGCTCTGCCAACGCAGGTTGGCATCCATGGCGGCTGGTAAAGGCGTTTTCACTTAGGCTCGACCGCCATGGGTCCTGACTTTCGTCAGGAGCGCGGCGGGCTTCGGGCTCGCCCGGCTAATTCAGCCCTTCGCGTCCAATCGCATAGAAGCGCTCGCGGCGCTGCGCTTTCAGCTCTTGAGGGCTGAGAGCCAACAGCGTCTGAAGCGCTTTATCGATCGCTTTGCCCGCCGCACGGATGGCTTTCTCTGGCGCGCGGTGTGCGCCGCCGACCGGCTCCTTGACCACGCCATCGACGACTTTCAGCTTTTTCAGATCCTCAGCGGTGATTTTCATCGCCTCAGCCGCTTCTTTCGCCTTCGCTGCATCGCGATAGAGAATGGACGCACAGCCTTCGGGAGAGATTACCGAATAAATCGAGTGTTCCATCATCAGGACATGGTTGGCCGCCGCAATCGCGATCGCGCCACCAGACCCGCCTTCGCCGATGATCAGAGAAATCATCGGGACGTTTAGGGTCAAACAGCGTTCCGTGGAGCGGGCGATGGCTTCCGCCTGTCCGCGCTCTTCACCAGCTTTACCAGGGAAGGCCCCGGAGGTATCGACAAAGGTAATCACCGGCAGGCTGAACCGCTCTGCGAGATCCATCAACCGGACCGCTTTGCGATAGCCCTCGGGATGCGCCATGCCGAAATTGTGCTTCAGACGGCTTTCCGTCGTCCGGCCTTTTTCATGGCCGATAATCACGACCGACTGGCCGTTAAACGTCGCAAGGCCGCCGATCACCGCCTCGTCATTTCCGAACACACGGTCGCCCGCGAGTTCCTGAAAGTCCTCGAACAGATGTTTGATATAATCTGTGAAATGTGGGCGCTCGGGGTGGCGTGCAACCTGGGTTTTGCGCCATGGATTGAGCGAGGAATAGGTGTCTTTGAGTTGCTTGGCAGCCTTTTCCTTGAGCTTGTTCAGCTCATCATTGATCTGGGGACCGCCTTCCTGGGCGGCAACGGCTTCCAGCTCGGCAATCTTGGTTTCAAGTTCGGCGAGCGGCTTTTCGAAGTCGAGATATGTCGTAACCATGGAGCCTAAATAGCGCTGCTTCGCATGAATCGCTAGCTTTTTCCTGCCCCGGCGCTGAAGCGCTCAAACAGCAGAACGGGGTCGCCGCGATAGTCGGTTGGGCCCACTTCGCTGTAGCCGACCTTTTGGGCCACGGCGATTGAGGCTGAATTGTCCGGATCGATGATGCAGGTCGAGCGACCGGGTGTCATGTCATCCAGCCAATCATGTGCCGCTTTCACAGCCTCGCTGGCATAGCCCTTTCCCCATGCCGATTTTGCAATCACCCAGCCAGCTTCTGGACGTCCGGATATGTCGGGTTCGATCCCGCGTTTGAAGTCCGCAAAGCCCACTTCGCCGACGAACACGCCGGTCCGACGCTCGCGTACAATCCAATAGCCATAGCCAAGCAGAGGCCACATCCCGCGATTTCGCAGCTGAGCAAACCAGGCATCCTGCGCATCGCGTGTGCGACCGCCTATGTGTCTGACGACCGCTTCGTCCGCCCACATGTCCGCGACGTCTTGATAATCGGACAGTTCGCAAGGCTTAAGGCTGAGCCGCCGGGTTAAAAGGGTTGGCGGATTCAAGCCTTGGCTTTCATTTGCTCGAGCATTTTGCCCATCGCCGCGTGAACGGTCTGGATCGCCTTGAGCGGCCTCACCATGACTTTGAAATCGATGATTTTGCCGTCCGCGTCCCATTCGACCATGTCGATCCCGTTGACTTGGATGCCGTCCATTTCTGTTTCAAATTCGAGCACAGCCTTGTCGCCGCAATCGAAGATGCGCGTATATTTGAAAGTGCCGTTTCCGAGCGTATTGCCGGCCGCTGAGAGGTAAGCGAAAGTGATTTCGCGCCCTTCCTGAGGTGTATGAACGACGGGACTGCGAAACACGACATCCTCGTGCAGCATCTCCCATAATTGCGTCCGGTCGTGGCCTTCCATCATATAGTCGAACCAGGATTGCAGGTTCTGTTGGTAGCCTTTGACGGGTACTGCGTGTTGGTTTGCCATCGGGCGTCCTCCGCTTTTTTCAAACGGTGAACGCCCGGCAGCGTTTTGTCCAGTTGTGCCCTAGAGGAACAACGCTTCCGCGAGGCCTGGGAAGAAGGCGAAAAATCCGCCAACGCAGAAAGCCGCGACGCTGATGCCCCAGAGTGTCCAGCTGATCCGCCGCAAGCGTGTGCAGGCTCGTGCTTTCACTGGGTCGGCCGGGCAGGGCAGCGTTCGTGCATGCCATTGCCAAGCCCCTGAGGCTGCGAGCACCAGGCCCGTAACCGCAAAGACCAGGCCCTTATTCGCCCCGAACCAAGTGATGCCAGGAACTGTGCTAATCACGCCGGACCACACCGCACCCATTCCCAGCATGACGAGCATGGCTGGCAAGGCGCAGCAGATTAGCGTTGTCGCAGAGGTGAACAGTGCCAGCGTCGCCGGCAGGACGCTCGGCGATTTCACCTCATCCTGAAGCGCGGTCATGCGGTTTCGCGCTCGATTGACACGAGATCATAACCCGACTTTTTGACCAGCGTCTCAACGCGATCATCAGCCATCTCCGCGCCTGGCTTTAGCGTCACGTGGATTTCGCCATTGTCGAGATCAACGTGGACGGTTTCGACCGCGTCTTCCTTGCCGAAGACCTTCGTGACGGCGCGCGCGCAGAAGTCGCAGACCATGCCGTTGACCTTTGCGGTCACCATGGTTTGTGCGGCGGTAGCGGCCTCTGCCGATGTTGCTTCCTGTGCACCCGCGATCGGCGTGGCAAAGGCGATTGAGGTCGCCGCGAGGGCGATTGCTAGAGGTTTCATCTGTCCTGTTCCTTTCTAAAAACGGACGATCCAGTTCAGCATGAACTCTTCAGACTCGGGAGTATAACCGATTTCGAGCAGCTGGACGTCATAGAAAAAGCGCACCAAAGGGGTGAGCGTGGTGGGGGTGTCGGATTCTGGTTGGTTTTCGACCTGCAGCATGAGCCAGGTATGAAGGTCGCCATAATCACCGACATAGGGTGCAACGCCGATGCGTGCCGACTGGCGCGCGTCTTTGTCAAACCCGAGATCGTAGGCGCGGCCTTCATAGGAAACGAACCAGCGGCGCGTCTCCCAATCAGCGCCAACACCGACAAATCCTGCGGCTTCGACATCGGCACCATCCCCGAAGGGGTCTGCCTGTCCAGCTGCGGCTTTTAGATAGAGATTGGCCTGTGAGGTTGGCGTGTTCCAGCGCTTCACCAGGCGATTGTATTGCACGCCGGTAAAGTGCCAGTCCTCGCCCCAATTGCGCTCTGAATAGAGCCCAATCGAGTCCTTGAAGGTCGGTGAATAGTGAATATGGGCCGCTGACATGTCGCCATTATTCATCTGCATCACTGTCCACCCGCCCGGATAAGAGACCGGGCGTGCCTCCGCGATGGGCGCGAAGACTGCAAGGCCAAACGCAAGCGGAAGGCTCGCATATTGGATAAGTTTCATTGGTGTGTCCTGTTTGAGGTGATCCTTAAAGCGAAGGATCAGACCCGCGGCGGCGGCGGTTCATACTCAAGCAGAATGGAATTGGCAGAATCCGGTAGCGGCATCGCCCACAGCGTCAGGCCGGGGACAGGCTGATCCAGGTCCGGCGCGTCCGTGGTGACGCCATTTCCGAGCAACGCGGCGCAGCAACAGGTCTGACCTTCGTGGCTCGGCATCTCGTGGCCTTGGGTTTGATGACTGGCCTCCATCGCCATGCCGTCATGGCAGGGCATGTCGCTGACCATTTCATGTGCTGGATTGGCCGCAATCTCGGCGCGAACGTCACACGGCTGCGCGACCGCCTCAAACCCGAGGGCCAGGGCCGCAATCAGCCACAAGACAGAAGTGAACGCGCGAAGCATGGAAACTGATATAGGCGAGGTTGATCATCGCTGCAATCAAGTCTCGTCATGAGACTACCATCAACCCTGGCGATACCAGGCGAAGAAATCGACCATCAGGCGTCCCGTGATGCTTTTTCTTCCAGGCCCGAAATCCCCTGCCGCTTTCGAAGCGCCGAAGCTACCTGGTTTAAGCTGACGCCTTTGGAGCGAAGTCCAACCAGCATATGATAGATCAGGTCCGCTGCCTCTGACGCGCTTTCGCTGCGTCCTTCCGCTGCTAGCGCTAGGGCCAGTTCAGCGCCTTCTTCGGCGATCTTCTTGCCGCAATGGAGAGACCCTTTCTGGAGCAGCTTGGCCGTGTAGGAATCCTTTGGGTCTCCGCCAACGCGGCTGTCCACGGTCTCAGCCAGGCGTGCGATCAGGATCGCAAGCTCTTCAGCGCTGCCGAGCGGTTTGTCTGTCATGCCGGTCTCCTAAAGTGGCCGAACGGGTGCGCCAGCTTTGGTCAGCGCCGCGCGCGCTTCTTCTATACTTACTTCGCCAAAATGGAAGATCGAGGCCGCGAGCACCGCGTTCGCCCCGGCTTCGAGCACCGCGGGCGCAAGGTCTTCTGCACGCCCTGCGCCGCCGCTGGCAATCACTGGTATATTCACCGCATCGGTCACAGCTTTGGTCAGCGGCAAATCGAATCCGGATTTGGTGCCGTCCTTGTCCATGCTGGTGAGCAAGATCTCGCCCGCGCCTTTGCTCTCCGCCAGTTTTGCGAACTCAACGGCGTCTATGCCGGTTGGTTTGCGCCCACCATGAGTGAAGATTTCCCAATGATCGCCGGTCTTGCGCGCATCAATAGCGACCACCACGCATTGGCGTCCTGTCTTGGCGGCGCATCGCGCGACAACATCCGGATCTGCGGCAGCGGCGGAGTTGATCGCCACTTTGTCCGCCCCGGCCCGCAAGAGTTGCACCATGTTTTCAGCGCTCCGGACGCCGCCGCCGACAGTGAGCGGCATGAAGCATTGTTCCGCTGTGGCGCTGACCACGTCCAGCAAAGTGCCGCGGCCCTCATGGCTGGCGGTAATATCGAGAAAGCATAGCTCATCCGCGCCCTGGGCATCATAGGCTTTGGCGAGCGCAACCGGATCGCCAGCATCGCGCAAGTCGACAAAGTTCACGCCTTTGACGGTGCGCCCATCTTTGACATCGAGGCAGGGAATGATGCGGGTCTTGAGCATGTCGGCGTTTAACGAGGAAAACAGGCGAGGCGCAAGCGCTTCCTCACGCCTTCGTGGCGCGGGCTTTGCGTTTCGGCGCCTTTGGACCGAGCGACGAGGTTTTTGCGGGGTCCGGCGTTTTCTCCTTGAACTTGCAAAGATGACGGATTGAGCAGTCCCAGCATTTTGGTTTCCGAGCGACGCAGGTGTAGCGGCCATGCAGGATCAGCCAGTGATGCGCACCGAGTTTGTACTCATCCGGTGTTGTGCGCTCGAGGCTCGCCTCGACCTGGTCAGGGTCTTTTCCCGGGGCAAGGCCGGTGCGGTTCGAGACGCGGAAAATGTGCGTGTCGACCGCGATCGTAGGCTGCCCGAACGCTTCGTTCAGAACAACATTCGCCGTCTTTCGGCCGACGCCGGGCAATCGCACCAGCTCATCACGCGTTTGTGGGACCTCGCCGTCAAACTCATCCAGGATCATCTGGCTAAGCGCGATGACGTTCTTGGCTTTGTTGCGCCAGAGCCCAATCGTTTTGACGTGCTGTTCGACGCCTTCGAGGCCAAGTGTCAGCATCTTCTCCGGTGTGTCTGCGATCTTGAACAGGCCTTTAGTGGCTTTGTTGACGCCAACATCCGTCGCCTGGGCGGACAGGGCCACCGCGACAACTAGGGTGTAGGGATTGACGAATTCGAGCTCTGTCTTTGGATCGGGGCGCACTTTAGCGAGCTCGGCAAATAGCTCAGCGGCCTTTTCTTTTCCGAAGGTGCGCGGGGCGCGTTTGCGCCTGGGTTTGGTCTTTGCGATCGTCATGTTTCGCTATGTAGGGCAGTTGAGCGGCGCTGGAAATCCGAATCTTGCGACGCCAGGCCGCGCTTGTCGCCGGGGCGCAGATTTGCGCTATAGTGTTTCGCATGTCGCCCGCGCAGCAGATCATATATTTCGATGCAACTCTGACGCCGAACCGCTCGCTCAGCCCGCGGGCGTTCACCGTGGTGATGCTCATTGTGGTTGCGATGAGTTTCATCGCCGGGCTCTCTTTCGTGTCGATGGGCGCGTTTCCGGTGATCGGCTTTTTCGGCCTTGATGCACTGGCGATCTGGTTTGCTTTTCGTTGGAGTTTTCGAAGCCTCAAACAGGAAACCCGCGTCCGGATTACGGCCGAACAGATCGAGCTGTCGCATGAGCGACCTGGCGCGGCGCCGCGCACGGCCAACCTGCCAACCGCGTTCACGCGGGTGCAGTTGGAGTATCCTGAACGTCGTCCCAGTGTCCTGAAACTGACCTATGGAGGCACCGCCTGGGTGATCGGTCGCTTTTTGACACCGGCTGAACGCAAATCCCTCAAAGAGGCGATAGAGCAGGCGATCTGGAACGCGCAGAATGAGCGATATTCAACCTGAATCTCAAAAAAGTGACGCATGCGTCATGGTTTTTTCTGAAGAGCTGTGTTAAGCTGACGCCAGCGTCATAATTGCGGCGACCCAGACCGCGTATCCGGAGGCACACATGGCAGACACCCTTACCAAGATCCCGCACAATTTAGAGCGCCCGAAAATTACCGTGCGCGAGCCGTTACACCCAGGCTATTTCGAGTTCGATGCAGACATTCCGCCCGCGTCCGAAGTGGATATGGAAACCCTGGACATTGTCGATCCTGAGCTTTGGCGCCAGGGCAAGATCTGGGACCGCTTCAAACGTATGCGCGATGAAGATCCGCTGCATTGGACCCCGGACAGCTTTGTCGGCCCCTATTGGTCGGTCACGCGCTATGAAGACGTGATGAAGATCGACATCGATCACAAGCGTTTCTCATCAAGCTGGGAGCATGGCGGCATCGTGCTCGGCGAGCCGCTGGAAGACTTTGAACTGCCAATGTTCATTGCGATGGATGAACCGCGTCACTCTGAGCAGCGTGTCACCGTTCAGCCGGCGGTTGCGCCGAACATGCTGAAAGAGTTCGAGCCGCTGATCCGCGAGCGGACGCAGCAAATCCTCGACCAGGTGCCGGTTGGCGAACCTTTTGACTGGGTCGACACGGTCTCGATCGAGTTGACCACGATGATGTTGGCAACCTTGTTCGATTTCCCGTTCGAAGACCGCCGCAAACTGACCCGTTGGTCCGATGTCACGACTAATCGTGAGAACCCTGATATCTGCCCAGGCGGTGAAGAGCAGTGGAAGCAAGAGCTTCTCGAATGCCTGACCGCATTCATGGGAATGTACGAGGAACGCAAGCGCATTCCGGTCAAGAACGACCTCATTAGCCTTCTGGCGCATGGTGAGAAAACCAAAGACCTCGCGCCGATGGAATTGCTCGGCAATGTCATCCTGCTGATCGTAGGCGGCAATGATACGACCCGAAACTCGATGACTGCCTCGGTCTATGGCCTGAACAAATTCCCGGAAGAATATGCCAAGCTGAAAGCTGATCCATCGCTGATCCCGAACATGGTGTCAGAGGTGATCCGTTGGCAGACACCGCTCGCCTTCATGCGTCGCACCGCGCTGGAAGATGTCGAGATGCACGGCAAGACCATCAAGAAAGGCGACCAGATCGCCATGTGGTACGTCTCCGGCAACCGCGATGAGCGGTTCTGGGACGAAGATCCAAATCGCCTGATCATCGATCGCAAGCAGGCCCGTAACCACTTGTCCTTCGGCTTCGGTATCCACCGCTGCGTCGGCAACCGTCTGGGTGAGCTTCAGTTGCGGATCCTCTGGGAAGAGATCCTCGAGCGCTTCAGCCACGTCGAAGTGCTGGATGAACCAAGCCTGACCTCAGGTGCCTTCGTCAAAGGCTACACCTGGATGCCGGTGATCTGCCACCCGAAATAAGGGTTCGATCCTCCCAGATCAGGCAATGCTGCCTTTAGAATCCCCCTCGACCGAGACCCGGTTTGAGGGGGTTTTTTTGACTCCGCGTCTTACGAGGCGTTTTGTTGTACCGTTGTTAGGCGTTCAGGCGTACGCACAGGCGCTCAAGTCCGCGTGTGCCAAGGCGTTTCGACCACCGCAGATTATCGCTCAAGGCCAAGTTCGGCCAGCGATCGACGATCCTCGAAAGGGTCAGTTCTGCTTCCATCTTGGCTAAGTGCAATCCCAAACAAATGTGTGGTCCACCGCCCCAACCAGTGTGGCGATTGGGTCGTCGGCCTAAATCGAGTTTGAGCGGATCGTCGAACACGGCTGGGTCCAGATTTGCTGCGCCCAGCAACGCCATCACTTTCTCACCTCGCTCGAAAGAGACGCCTGCAATGGCTGTGTCTTGAATGACAAATCGTGGTTTCGTCATATAGACCGGCATCGCAAACCTCATGAGTTCATCGACAGCGATCCGCCACCCATCCGCATCTAGGCTCCTCGCGATTTCCCACGCGCCTGGTTCGGTTTGCAATGCGTGTAGTCCGCTGGAAAGTAAGTTCGTGGTTGTGTCGTGACCGGCGACAAAAAGCACCAGAATAAGCGATACCAGCTCATCCTCGCTCATCTTGCCGCCTTCCGCCTCGGCGGCAATCAAATCGCCTAATAGGCCTGGACGAGGGTCACGGCGGGCCAAGTCGATCTCGGCGCGCAATTGCTTGACCACGCCGCCCATTCCAGTGAGCGCTCGCAATATGCCCCAAGTGGACGATGCGCTGGAAAACCCTGACATAATCTGCGCCAGACGCTCCTGTGCGGCGTCCGTCAGGCCCAGCATTTGGCTAATGACTTTCAACGGCAGCGGCCGGAAGACGATGTCTGTTAGATCTACCTCCGCCGCATCGACACTGGCGACTTGATCCAGATGGACATCGACAAGCGCCGCAACATGCTCCCGTCCGGCTTCGATCATCGCCCTTCGAAAGGGTGCGTCCGCAAGGCGTCGCAATCGCTGATGGTCGGGATCATCCAGAGACAATATATTCTCGGACAATAGGCGCATAGATTTCGGGATGAACGGGAGACCAAACGCACGCCTGTGTCCCGCATTGCGCGCATCTACCGCGAATCTGTCGGTGTCTTTAAGCACCGCGTGGACAGCCTCGTGCGTCAGCGCAAATTTGATATTGCCCAGAAACGGCATCTTGGCGTGTGCAAACGGGCCATCTCGCAGCGCTTCTGCGAGCCCGGAATGCGGCGCGGCTTTGAAAGCTGGTGAGGTGATGTCGAGCTGGCGCACTGGGGGAATCTAGCGTGAATGACTCACGCGCTCAACTGCATGGACGGAAGCAGGTATCCTCGTTCACGAAGAATGATCCGACGCGGGGACAGAATCAAACCTCACGGTTCAGCGCTAGTCATCGTCGCGTACGATTAATCCTGAAAGCAGGCCGCGGCCGCCATCCAGGGTGATGGCTTCGCCGGTGATGATCGCGCTGTTGGGGTTGCTGAGGAAGGCCGCTGTTTCGGCGATTTCCTCGGCCATGGACGGGCGGCCGAGCGGGGTGCGATCTTTCAACCAGGGCTCGCGCCCTTCTGCACGCGGGCGCAAGGCGATGATGGCGTTTACCCGGACCGCTTCATCAGCGAGCTCAATCGCGGCGGCTCTGACAATGCCGAGAATGGCATGCTGCGAGGCACTTTCGCTGAACCAGCCCGGTTGGGACATTTGCGCGCCAAGAGAGAGCACGAACGTAAATGTACCTGTCTGGCGCGATCGGTCCGCAGCGTTCTCGATCACGGGCCGCTCAGCGATCATCTCTGGCGTAAACACACGAAGGGTCTGAACGGCGCCGCGGACGGTTTTCATCAGAACCGATTCGAAGTCCTCCATTTCCAGTTCAAGCAGGCGATCCGGCTCCGGAAGTGGAGGGATGCAGACCACGTTGTCCACGAAATTGTATGTTTCCAACGCTGCCGCCATTGCATTGCGCAGGCCAAGTTTCGTGTGCGTGGCACCGTGATGATACGCGATCTTGTCGCCAGTTGTCTTGCGCAGCTCATCCAACGCCGCGGTGTCCGGGTCGACGGCAAGTACCGCATGGCCTTCATCAAGAAAACGGCGCGCGACAGACTCGCCCACCGTTTTCCCAAGCCCGATGATCAGGGTAACTGGTTTATACATTCGCGCGCTCCCGCCAGCGTTTCTCAGGCGCTGACCGGGCGCTTGTGCGACATGTCAGAGCCTAGCTCGCCCTCAACATACCGATCTCTTCTTTAAGTCGAAGTTTCTGTCGCTTTAAATCTTTCAGGATGATGTCATTGCCCGCCGGTCGTTTCTGCTCTTCGTGGATCTTCTCGTCGATTTGCTCATGGCGTTTTCTTAGCTCTTCGATTCGACCTTGCAGCGACATAGGCAGGCTCCTTCTCTCCGTGAAATGAAATCTGTGACTTATCGGCAACAGATAACCATAGGTCGAAGACAGAGTCACGATCCGGCCGGGATGAAATTATAATTAGAAACGATCTTGCGTGCCAGCGCCTTCGCGCGCCCGCTTTTTTTCGTTTTTGCGGCGAAACATGGTTTCATCTGCCTCAGCGATCAGGCTTGCCGCATTGCGCCCGCGGCGCCATTCCGCGACCCCGCACGAGGCCCCGAGATGGACCGATTCGAGCCCGTTATTCTCGGCATCTCGCACCACGATCGCGCCGATGAGCGACTCAAGTTTCGCCGCTTTGGTCTTGGCATCTGACAGCTCGGCGTGGGTAAAAGCGATCCCGAACTCATCCCCCCCGAGGCGCCCGACAATGTCGCTCTGGCGGAGGTTTTCGACGAGCGTTTCAGCGACATGCTTGATCACTGAGTCGCCTGTTGCATGGCCGAATCGGTCATTGATCAGCTTGAATCGATCGAGATCGATAAACAGCATGCAAAGCGACGTCCCATACCGCTCTGCGAGCGAAATCTCTCTGGCAAGTTCACGCTCGAACGCGCGGCGATTGAAGATCGGGCACAGCGCGTCCCGGTCGGCAAGATGTGCCGCGGTTTCGAGTTCCTGTTTCAGGCGGGCCCGGTCTTCGCGCAGGCTCAGCACTTCTCCTGCCAGCGCCTCAATCGCGGCGCGCTCGCGCACAGGCAAGGATTGTGGGTCGAGGCCAATCGCTGCGAGCAGGTCGCGACGCGCCCGGCAGCGTTCTGCATAACGGCGATCCATTGCGGTCTTGTTCAGCGACTCAGGCATTTTCGAAGCGTAGCGGAACTCGCTTGCGAAGCCCAGCGTTTCACAAGTCTTGTGCAAGACTCTCAGCGGTTGACGCGGCAGGCGAGATTTCTATGTTGCGCGCTTTGAGATGGGGGGTCCGAATGGCCCAAACCTCGAATAGCGATACACCGGTCGTCGGCGTCATCATGGGCAGTCAATCGGACTGGCCCGTGATGGAGAAAGCCTGCTCGATCCTGAACGAGCTTGGTGTCGCCTATGAAGCGCAAATCGTATCTGCGCATCGCACGCCCCAACGGCTTTACGAGTACGCAACCAGCGCCAAGGCGAACGGCCTGAAGGTCATCATCGCGGGCGCAGGTGGTGCAGCGCATCTGCCCGGCATGGCCGCATCGATGACGCCGCTCCCGGTACTCGGCGTACCTGTGCAATCCCGCGCCTTGAGCGGAATCGACAGTTTGCTGTCGATCGCCCAGATGCCGAAAGGGGTTCCTGTCGGGACGCTTGCCATCGGTGAGGCCGGTGCAGCGAATGCCGGTATTCTCGCTGCGTCGATCATCGCGCTCGAGGATGCGAGTGTAGCTGAAAAGCTGGATGCATTCAGAGCGGCGCAGACCGCCGCGGTCCAGGAGACGCCGCAGACATGAATGCTCTGACCGCTGGCGCCACGATTGGAATTCTTGGCGGCGGCCAGCTCGGACGCATGATGGCGAGCGCCGCAGCCCAACTCGGCTTTGATGTCTCGATTTATTGCCCTGAGCATGACAGTCCGGCAGCGCGCGTTTCCGCAAGCCACGCACTCGGTGCCTATACCGATATCGAAGCGTTGATTGACTGGGCTGAAGGCTGTGATGTCGTCACATATGAGTTTGAAAACGTCCCGGTCGAGGCTGCGAAGGCGTTGATCGATGCCGGTATTTCCGTCCGTCCAGGATCACAGCCGCTGGAAGTTTCGCAGGATCGATTGGTCGAGAAGGCGTTCTTGCGAGACTGCGGGATTGAGACGGCAGACTTTGCCGAGGTGAACAGCGCTGAAGACATCGCCGCGCCACTAAAGGCGTTTGGCGGACGCGGGATCCTGAAAACGCGGCGCGATGGCTATGATGGCAAGGGCCAGGTTCGGCTTGAATCCGGCGATGATTTTGAGGCCGCTCACAAGGCGCTCGCCAACGCCCCTTGCATCCTCGAAGCCATGGTGCCGTTCGAGCGGGAAGTATCCGTGATTATCGCTCGCGACGCGGTCGGAGACACGCTTTGCTATGACCTGCCACGCAACGAGCATGTGAATGGAATCTTGAAACGCTCGGTCGTACCGAGTGACCTGAATGAAGACGTAACCAAGCGCGCCAAAGCGGCGGCTGAGGCGCTCGCAAATGCGATGACCTATGTCGGCGTGCTGGCGCTGGAATTCTTTGTTCTCGAAGATGGAACACTGCTCGCCAACGAGTTCGCGCCTCGGGTCCACAATTCCGGACACTGGACACCGGAGGCGTGCGCGACGGGCCAGTTCGAGCAACATATCCGCGCCGTAGCCGGCTGGCCGCTTGGCCCGGTCACGCGCTATCATGATGTCGAGATGTTGAACCTGCTGGGTGAGGAAGCCCTGGTGCCGCCGGATGTTTTGTCAGCGGACGGGATCCTGACGCTTTACGGGAAGCGCGAAGCCAAGCCCGGCCGCAAAATGGGGCACCTGGTCAGACGGCGGTCTTGAACGCGAATCGGCTATAACCGAGAAATGAGGCCAGCGTTGTGGTCCCGACCGCGATAACAATGGCAAGCGCCGGCGGAAAACCCGAAATGCTGACGAGCAAGACCGTGTAAATGGCGTAGCTCAGGATCGCCGCTAGAAACGCGACGACAAAGTAGCGCGCGCCCTCGCTGGCTTGACTGGTGCGGCTGGCACCGAAGGTCAGGGCACGATTGAGCCGCCAGGTGGTGATCATCGCGAACAGGATACCGAAAATGCGCGAGGTGAACGGATCGATACCGCGATGGATGAGCAATAATGTAAGGCCCGTATCGACGACGAAGCCGGTGCCGCCAACACCGGCAAATCGGGCAAACTTGCTCACTTGCGCTTTGCTCATCTTGTCCAGTCCCGGGCCGGATAGCTGAGGAATACGGAGCGCTTCGCCTCGGTTCGCGCGCGCGCCAGGCTATCGAGGATCAATCCGCAGACAGCCGAGATAGAGGCCATCATGACAAGGCTCGTCGCCAGAATCGCGGTTGGGAAACGCGGCACGAGGCCGGTTTCGAAATAGGTCAGGAAGAGCGGCGCGGCGAGAATGCCAGCAAGCGCGACGAGCGCCAGTCCGATCGCTCCGAAAAAGGCTGCGGGCCGGGTTTCCTTGGCCAACATGGCGAACATGCCAAGGATCCGGAACCCATCCCTGAATGTCCGCAATTTCGAATGACTGTCATCCGGCCGGACCCCGTAATGCGTGGGCCGCTCGAGCGTGGAGATTCCAAGCTGGCTGCAATGCACGGACATTTCCGTCTCAATCTCGAACCCGCTGGATACGGCCGGGAAGGATTTTACGAAACGGCGTGAAAAAATGCGATAGCCGGAGAATATGTCCGAAAACTGCTTACCGAACAGGCGGCCATAAATCTTGTTGAAGATCTTGTTGCCGAACGCGTGCCCTTCGCGCCCGGCATCCTTGGTCACGTCTGCGCGGGTGCCGACGACCATGTCGACATGGTTGCGCTTGAGAAGTTCAATCAGCGTATTGGCGACTGTAGCGTCATACGTATCATCTCCATCCACCATCAGGTAGATATCGGCTTCCACATCAGAGAAAATACGACGCACAACATGGCCTTTGCCCTGGCGGCGTTCAGACCGAACGATGGCGCCAGCATCGCGTGCGATCTGGGCTGTATTGTCGGTCGAGTTATTGTCGAATACATAGATATCTGCGTCCGGCAGGGCGGCTTTGAAATCAGCGATTACTTTGGCAATCGTTACCGCTTCATTGTAACACGGAATGGTCACCGCGATGCGGGGTTCAGCGGCGTCGCTTCGAGCGTATGGATTGGACCCTTCAAAGGCGCGGCGCATGGGTGAAGCCTTTCAGTAACCTCCCTATGCGATAGCGCGACTATACTTAAGGACGGGTAAGGCCCCAGGAGCAAATTACTAATGGCGTCTTCACACATTCGCCCAGCTGACGGGCTTATTGATGGTAAATGGGCGGTCTGGGCCGTGGCAGCGGCCTTTCTGCTGATGTTATTGCCGCGCATTTCAGATGTGTTTGCTGGCTGGATCCCTGATGCCGACGACCAGATGCGTCTTCAGCAAATCCGCGACATGCTCGACGGGCAAAGCTGGTTTGACGTTGATCAGGCTCGCCTGCTGACCCCTGAAGGCGGCGAGATGCATTGGTCTCGGCTCCCCGACCTGTTTATCGCAGGCCTGATCCTGGTGCTGCGGCCGTTCCTTGGAGAGGCCGCAGCAGAATCGCTCGCGATTGGCGTCTGGCCGCTGATTTTGCTGGCCGCGGCGTTTACCTTTTTGACCCAGATCATGCAGCGATTGCAGCTGAACAGAGCCGGGCAGGCATTTGGCCTGATCTTCTTTGCCACCTCTGCTGCGGTGTTCAATTTCTGGCCTGGCCGGATCGATCATCACGGCTTTGTCGTAGTGCTCACTCTGGCTGGGTTCGCTGCCGTATTGTCACCGACGCTCAGCAATCGGTCTGGTATTGTGCTGGCGCTTTGTGTGACAGCGATGCTCTCAATCGCGCTTGAATCCTTGCCCTATGTCGGTGGGCTGATCGCGATCATGGGCCTGTTCTGGATTGTTCGCGGACATCGTGAAGGGGTCCGTCTTGGGGTGTTTGGGTTCGCGCTGATCGTCTTCGCTTGCCTCTTCTACGTGCTCGATGCGCCGGGGTGGTCATCCGCCCGGTTCACTTGCGACGCATATGGAACCTCGCACTGGGCTGGTTTCCTGGTCGGAGGCGGATTGTTCATGCTACTCGGCGTTCTTGGCGGAACGCTTGGCACTTGGTGGACGCGCCTCATCGCTGGCTCGGTCGCTGGTGCGCTGACTCTGGCCGTGATCATCGCGGTCAATCCGGCCTGCCTTGCTGACCCGTATGCCACCGTCTCAGATTCAGTACGGTTGTCCTGGCTCAACATGGTCGGGGAAGCCAAGCCGCTCTCTATCTTGCTCGCCGAAGAACCTGGCCGCGTCGTCTGGGTATTCGGGTTTCTGGCCGTTGCCAGCCTGGCGACGACCGTGATGATTTATACGTCGAGCGAAGAGGAGCGGATGGCGCGCATCGGGCTTGCGCTCCTGTTCGCTTTGTCCATCGTGACTACAATCTGGCAGATCCGCGGGCAGTCCTTTTCGCACGTTTTTGCGGCGATAGGGGCCGGGTGGATGATCGGTATCCTGTTTGCTCGTTGGCGGGCGAAAGGTGGGTCACAGCCGCTTCTCGTTTTACTCTTCGCTGTGCTCGTCCTGTCGCCGATCACCTGGGAGAACATCTCAACCCGGTTTCCGAGCCGTCTGGCGCCTGCGAAGAATGTTGAGTGCATCACACCATCTGCCTATGCCGGGCTAAGTGAGGGTCCAGCGCTACGCATCCAGGCGCCGATCTATCTTGGTCCGCTGATTATGGCGCGGACCCCGCACTCGGTTTTTGCCGGCCCTTATCATCGCAATATTCAAGGCATGGAACGCTCGAATGAGGTGCTCATCGGTCCGGCGGATCAGGCCCATGAGAAACTGCTCGACTTGGGAGCTACGCATTTGGTGTTTTGCAAAGGCCTGCGAGAAACGACGCGCTATGGCGAGATGTGGCCTGGCGGCCTGGCGGCGCACCTCAACCGCGACGATATTCCTGACTGGCTGGAGCCCGCCGATGGTCTCACCGAGACAGATGGTGTCGTCAGGCTCTACCGGATCAAACCGGAATAGGTGCCATGCGGTGCAGCCCCGCGCCGTTGACCCCGAAACGGGTTTGCGGCAAAGGAGGCCATGACAAAACTAGAAAATACAAAAACCATAATAAGTGAGCTGGAAAAGCTCTATTCAGAAGCGGTCGATGCGCTTTGCTCTGCCCTTCAGGACTTCCTCAGAGACGGTAAGACACCCGATCCAGATGCCCGCGCGAACGGAGCGTTCTGCTACCCGGAGCTTGTGATCGAATATAATCCCGACGGGCCGCCACCGCCTATCTCTCGCGCTTTTGGCAAAATGTCGGAAGCGGGCACCTACTCGACCACAATCGCGCAGCCTGAATTCTTCAGCCGCTATTTGAGTGAACAGCTCGAGCTATTGCTGCAAGACTATGATGTTTCGGTACATGTCCGGCGCTCGACCACGGAAATTCCCTATGCCTATGTCTGGGAGCAGGGGCAGGCCAACGGCCTCGACGAAATCAACCCAGCAGAACTCGCGAAGTGGTTTCCGTCTCCTCAGCTATCCGATATTGGCGACGAGATAGCTGACGGCGAACTGTTTGAGCCATATGACCATCGCCCGCTGGCCCTGTTTGATGCCCCGCGCACGGATTTCTCTCTGAAGCGCCTGCAGCACTACACCGGCACACCGGTAAAGCACTTTCAGCGCTATTTGCTGTTCACCAACTATCATCGCTATGTCGATGCCTTTGTTGACTGGGGGCTGGAAGAGCTTCGCAATGGCGGACGCTACAAGGAGCTTTCCGTCGCTGGCGGTCTCGTGGTGGATGGCCAGACGAAAGATGCGCGTGAGCAGATCGACAATGCGCCATGGCGCCGGTTCCAGATGCCAGCTTATCACCTGACCGCAGAAGATGGGTCCGGCATCACGCTCGTCAATATTGGCGTCGGCCCGTCTAACGCGAAAACGATCACCGACCATCTTGCTGTACTAAGACCGGAATGCTGGATCATGGTGGGGCATTGCGGCGGACTGCGCCACAGCCAGACGATCGGGGACTATGTCCTCGCCCACGCTTATTTGCGCGATGACCACGTTCTGGATGATGTGCTCTCTCCAGATATTCCGATCCCGCCCATCGCCGAGGTGCAGGTCGCCCTGCAGGAAGCGGCTGCGGACGTGACCGGCGAGAGCGGCGAAACGCTCAAGAAGCGCCTGCGCACGGGCACGGTTGTGACGACTGATGACCGAAACTGGGAGCTTCGTTTCACCGACAGTGCCCGCCGGTTCAACCAGTCGCGGGCCATCGCGATCGATATGGAAAGCGCTACGATCGCCGCGAACGGCTTCCGGCTGCGGGTGCCATATGGTGTCTTGCTCTGCGTGTCCGACAAGCCGCTACATGGTGAAATCAAACTGCCGGGTGCAGCCAATAAGTTCTATGAAAAATCGATCGGACAGCACTTGCAGATCGGCGTAGCGACGCTTGAGAAGCTCGCTAGTGAAGGGGCCGCTCTTCATAGCCGAAAACTGCGCGCGTTCGATGAACCACCGTTTAGATAGGAGACCTCATGCAAGACCGGGTCAAAAGCTTCGAGAATGTTCGCAACTTCCGCGACTTCGGCGGATATCAGGGTGCAGACGGTGCCAAAGTCCGCACGGGTGCACTGTTTCGTTCGGCGCAATTCGGGGAAGCGAGCGAAGCCGATTTGGCAGCGCTCGAAACCTATCGCATCAAGATTCAGGCGGATTTGCGTCGTCCGGATGAGCGTGAACGCCATGGCCACCGTTGGCCCGTCGAAGGCGTAACGGTTCTCTCCAGCGACCTTGGGCATGCAGCCCAGGCGCCGCACGTCCGTTTCCTTTCAGAAGTCGCTGTCGATGCGCCGCAAGCGCGCGGCTGGATGGTCGACTACTATCGCGAAGCGCCGTTCAAGCCTCAGCATGTCGAGACGTTTTCGGATTGGTTCTCTGCGCTCGCGGATCTGGACGAGGGCGACGCCGCCGTCGTGAATTGTGCGGCTGGAAAGGATCGTACAGGCATCCTGTGTGCGCTGACGCACCATGTCCTTGGCGTCGACCGGGATACGATTTTCGCCGATTACGAACTCACCAATGAGGCCGCCAATGTCGCCGAACGCTTGCCGGAAATGGCGCGCATGTTCAATCAGCATATCGGCAAGGACTTTGCCGATGAGGTCTATCATCCCTTCGTTGGGGTCAGCGCCGAATTCCTGCACGGGGCGCTCGACACCATCACCGAGCGGGCCGGAAGCGTGGACACCTATCTTGCAGAAACCCTGGGCGTCGGCACCGCCGAAACGGACAAGCTACGCGCGAAGTACCTTGTTTAGGACAGGCAACACTGACCCAAACTTTTCGTGATCGACTTGATTGGCGTGTCTGATCGTGCGTATCGGGAAGCATGACTGATATCGTTCGATTGTGTGCCGTGCAGGCTGCGCCTGCCCTGTTTGATAAACAATCCAGCCTCGAGATTGCGCTCGATTGGATCGACAAGGCGGCAAAAGAAAAACCCGACGTGATCGCGTTCGGCGAGGCCTGGCTGCCGGGCTATCCTTTCTTCATCGACAGCCCGTTATCGGATGTCTGGTGGCAAGCTGCTGGGGAGCTGCTGAAGAATGGTGTGCGCCTCGATGGCCCAGAAGTGAAAGCGCTCGGCAAAGCGGCGAAGCGCGCCGGGGCCGATATCGTCATTGGCGTCAATGAGCTCGACCCGCAAACCGAGGCGACGCTTTACTGCACGATGCTGACCATCGGCAAAGATGGCAGCCTGTTGAACCGGCATCGCAAGATCAAACCGACACATCATGAGCGCTCAATCTGGGGCGACGGCGACGCCAAGGGCCTGGTGCCGGTGCAACGCGACTGGGGCCGGCTTTCGAGCCTGAATTGCTGGGAACATAATGCCGTGCTGCCAGCTTACGCCCTGATGGCGCAGGGCGTCGATGTGCATGTCGCTGCTTGGCCAGGGCGGGAGCCGGAAGAGGCGCCGAGCCAGCCCGTCTGGGCGCGGCAACTATTGCTCAGCCGGGCCTTTGCAAGCCAGGCCGCAGCCTGGGTGATCTGTTCTGCCGGGATCCGCATGCAGGATCATGTGCCTGAACGCTTTCAACTGCTCTATGAATTTGATCACAATGGCGGTGCAGCAATTATCGACCCACGCGGCGAAGTCGTGGCCGGTTTGCTTACAGATGAAGAGGGGATTCTGGTGGCAGATGCGGATCTGGCGCTCGCCAGGGCCTGCAAGGTGGCGAGTGACCCCGCCGGGCATTATTCGCGGCCCGACCTTTTCAGGCTCGAGGTCGATGGCCGCGAAATCTATCCGGGAGACCGGGGCTAGCTGTCGCTCAGCTGGTCCGCAAATTTCTTGGCGAACCGGCGCGATGCGCGGTTTGCATCTGTCCATGTTCCGGACCCGATGACGTCTCGGATGCTGTTTTCGAACCAGCCATATTCCTGCGTGGCCAGAATGTTTCCGTCTGCGTCATAGGCTGTTCCCTCAAGGGTCATGCCGCCGAGGGAAATGGAACGGATAGGATCCAGACCCGGTCGGTCGCTCAATTGCTGGAATGTTGGTCGGTTCGGTTTCGCATTGACGATGACAATGTCCACGCGTGCGGGCGCGACACCGGCTTTGTCGAAGGCCCGATCAAGATCTTCAATGATTTCCTCAGTCAGCGTTTCGCCTTCGCGATCGCCAAAATTCTCGCTGAGTTCTTCGGCGAAATCTTCGCTATATGTCACGGCGACTTCGGTTGCGACCGCTGTTGGCAGGATCGCCAGAGCGCCTATGGCGGCAAAGATGGTCTTCATGTGCTTAGTCCTTTCCTGAGTAGAACAGGGTAGAATATAGGGCAAAATCCCACCCTGTTCCAATCACTTGCCTGAGAGCGAGGGTTAAATTGTGTCCACAAACACGATTTCGGCGTCCTCGACCTCGGTTAGTTTGAGGCTCGCAGCGCCCGTAATCGCAGCAGCATCGCGGGCATTCAGGACCTCACCGTTGAGCTCCACTGAACCTGCGGCGAGGACCAGATAGCCATACCGACCTTCGTTGACCTGATAGTCCAGCGTTTCACCGGCTTTCAGGGTTGCCCCAAGCACGGCAGCGTTCTGACGGATCGGCAAGGCGCCGGTTTCGCCGCGGCCACTGGCGAGAACGGTCCACGCGCCAGATCGGTCGGCTTTGGGAAACTGCTTGGCGCCCCAGTCCGGCTCGCCGCCATTGCTCGAAGGTTCGATCCAGAGTTGGAACAAAGTTGTGTCCTCGCTCTCCGCGTTCCATTCCGAGTGCTGAACCCCGTTCCCGGCGCTCATCACCTGAACGTCGCCAGCTTCGGTTCGCCCCTTATTGCCCATGGAGTCCTGGTGCGTGATCGCGCCGGTACGAACATAGGTAATGATTTCCATGTCGCGGTGGCCGTGCGGCGGAAAGCCTGTGTCTGGCCGGATCGTGTCATCATTCCACACGCGCAGCTTGCCATGGCCCATACGGGCAGGGTCGTAATAATGTGAGAACGAGAAGTGGTAGTGGGCGTTTAGCCAGTCATTCTCAAATGTTCCCAGGTCGGAAAAGCGTCTGATTTCAATCATGATTGCCTCCATAAGTGTTGCGTTGCATGCAAGATGGCGGCGTCGGGGCCAGCCGGGTAGGGCGCGGCCCCTGAATTCAATTATGCAGAATGCGTATGGCTGAACCGATCAGTCCAGCTTTCGAACTACGATATCCTTATAGTGCACTCGGCTATCGGGGTCGTGGGCCTGCAAGGCAAACGTTCCTGAAGAGAGGCGAATGTCAGGATTGGCCCAATCGTCTGGTTGTTTCCACTGTACCAAAAGCTCGCCATTCACCCGCGTCGTGACCGTTCCATCTTCAACCCGGATCACGTAGTCAAACCACTCCGCATCTACATGAGGTGCAGCATCGCGCGTGACATAAGCATTTGAATCAAAACCGAGCGCGGGCATCTCACTGTCTGTCGCATAGACCCGAATATCGGCAACCGCATACAGGCTGCCTGTTTTGCGAAAGTCGTATTGCGTTGCGTTGACTTGCGCTTCGAGGCCTATGCTCGGCCATCCTTCGGCTTGATAGCTCGTGTGAAAATAAACTCCGGAATTAGCGCCGGGCTGGGTCATGACTTTCAAAGACAGTTCGAAATCCGTGAACTCCGTGCCGTGCTCGCCATCGTAGAATAAATGTGCCCGTGGTCCTTCAGCGATGATCGCGCCATCTTCGACACGGAAGCTATCGGGGTTCTCCTCTGTTACCGTCCAGCCATCCAGAGTGTTGCCATCGAACAGTGTCAGCTTGTCCTGCGCGTTCGCTATCGGCGCATTCATTGTGCAGGCACTGGCGACCAGAAGGGCGGTGCACGCTCCGATCAGGCGTAGAGGCGTCACTGTGTTGTTCATCCGATTAAAGTCCTTCCGGCATGTCGAGCCCCAGATCATTCAGGGCGGATTGCAAGTGTTCGAGGGCTTCTGCTGTGGGACCTGCATAGTCCCCCATTGAGGGTTGATTTCCGATATAGCCCAGCCAGGCGCTCCCCGGCTCGGATGCGAAATAGGCTGAGACGACGAGATTGCGGAACCGATCAAAAGCCGCGGCGTGTGGCTCCAGGCCGTCGGCGACACGATCAGACCAGGCGATCTGATCAAGTGCGCTGGTCTGTTGGGCTTCAGGTGCGCTCGCGAAGGAGGCACCTCCGGCGCTGCGAACGTCTCGTTCGAGCCATTCGAACAGAGCGAAGAGCTTTTCGCGATCCGCTTGCGTCTGTTCATAAGGGGAGGACACCCATTCATCGACGAAATCCTGTAAACCCAGAGCACTGCCGGATGGAGCGTTGTCCATCGACGGCACAACCAGATCCACCAAAGCAGAAACCAGATCCTTTTGGGCTGGCGTCATGGTCAGATCCCAGGGGGTGACAGGGTTCATCAGATCCGGGTCGGCCCCATATTGCGTACCGGAGATCGGTTTCGGAACGCCGAGCAACAAGTCAGGACCCGTCGATGTCTGTGACGGCGAGCAGGCCGCAAGCGCTGGGGTCGCCCCAAGCCCGGCGAGCAGCCATTTCAGTGTCGTTCGGCGATCGGTTTCGGGAAGTTCAAGCCTGCTCATAGCGCGCCCCGCTTCATCTCATTTACCAGGTGATCTGCGCCGCGCATGGCCAGCGTAAGGATCGACAAGGTCGGGTTCTTGTGGGCTTTGGAGGCGAAGATCGCGCCGTCCAGAATGAACAGGTTCGGCACATCCCAGGTCTGCCCGTAACTATTGGTCACTGAGTCCGCGGCTCTGGCGCCCATGCGAGCTGTGCCAATCTCGTGAATGATCTCGCCTCCGGCAGCAATCGCGTCCGCTGGAGCTTTAACGTCGCTGACGACACGGCCGCCCATTCGCTCAATCAGTTCGATTGAAGCCTGTTGCGCGTGGGCGACCTGGCCATACTCGTGCTCAGAATGCTTGTAATGAAACTTGAGGACTGGGATCCCGAACTTGTCTTTTTGCTCGGCGTCGATTTCGGCGAAGCAATTCTCATTCGGGATCATCTCACCGCGCTGGGCGAAGTGGATGAAGCTGCCATAGTATCGCCGCGCGGATTCCAGCGCGCCGCGCCCATAGCCATCAAGTCCTGCGCCCCAGCCGACGCCTGGCGCGCTGAATTGGGAATAGATTTCCAGATGATACCCTCTGGGGAAGTCGAGTTGCCCAGCGGCCTGTTCCTCATAAAGCCAGAATGGGATGTAGACATGCATGCCCATCGCCCCGTCTTCATTGTAGCGCGGGCGATCTTCCAGACCCGGAATCTGACCGGTTATGCCGGATCCGACCGTGTCCATCAGGTTGCGCCCAATCTGCCCAGATGAGTTGGCGAGACCGCCGCTATCCTTGGCGTTCGAGTTCAGCAGGATCCGCGCGCTCTCAGCCGCGCTGGCGGCCAGAACCACCGCGCGGGCTCCGATGAAACGGTGCTCGCCAGTCGTTTTGTCTATGTAGCGCGCGCCATTGGCCTGTCCATCCTCTCCGGTGGTGATTTCATAGACCATGGCGTCGGTCGTGATGGACAGTCTGCCGGTCTCACGCGCCCATGGTAAAAGCGATGTCGTTGTCTGGAAGGCCGCGCCAATATTGCACCCTCGGCCACAATCCGTGGCCCAGAAACATGGCGAGCGGCCGTCGCCCGGATCTCGTGTCAGGACAGCGCGGCGGGCTGGCACGCAAGGAATTCCGATATCGGCGGCTGCGGCAGCTGCAAATAGCTCCGGCACGCGCGCCTTTGGTGGGGGTTGCAAGACCCCTGTGCCGCTATCGGGGTGATTGGACAGGCCAGAATTGACCCCATAGACCCCGATCAGCTTTTCGGTCCGATCATACCACGGTGCGAGCTCTTCGTAGCTGATGGGCCAGTCGAACCCGAGACCATCCCGCGATTTCGGCTTGAAGTCATATTCGCCCATGCGGAACGAATTGCGAGCCCAGTGATTGGTGCGACCCCCAAGCATCCGGGTTCGCCACCATTTAAACTCTGATCCTTCAGCTGAAGAATAGGGCTCACCATCAATGTCCCAACCACCATCAATGGTCGCGTTATAGAAACCAAAATCCTTGTCTGGTGTCGCAGTGCCGAGCAGTGGGGCGTCGCGGTTCTCGGAGAACATCGGGGTTTCCTCAACCGGGTCGTAATTGCGTCCCGCTTCTAGCATGTGCACCTTGACCCCGGCCTGTGTGAGCACATAGGCGGCCATACTGCCGCCAGCCCCCGACCCGATCACGAGCACGTCATGCTCATGGTCTGTCATTTCGCCTCCTCCTCCCTCTCTTCGTTACGGAGACTACTGACCAAAAGTAGAAATGCGCAAGGGCAATCCGTGTGCTGTCCGGATTTCGTCCGAACCAACGAAAAAACCCCCGCCAGAAGCGGGGGTTTCTCTCAAGGGGAACCTGTGCGTTTGGTTCCAGGGAGATTGGGGACCTATTGGATTCGGACAGAAGCGCCGCTGGATGTATCCTTGGTGACATCTGACGGATTGCCGCTGACTGTGATCGATGAGCCGCTGGAGGCATCGACGTCGACGCTGGACGACGCGTAGATACGGATCGATGAGCCGCTGGAAGCATCGACATCTGCGCTGGTGCATTCCAGCTTCTGCAAGGACACGCTGGACCCGGATGATGCGTCGAGATCTAGCGTCTGGCAGGCTCCTTCAATGCTCACGGATGAACCACTTGAAGCATCCACTTCCAGGTCACCGGCGACGATGCTGCCTTTGAAAGAAGACCCAGAACCAGTGTCTATGGAAGAAAGGTTCGGCGAAGCTGCATAGACGGTCAGGCTCGGACCGCGACGGCCCCAGCTGACGCCTGGCTTTTTCTTGGCGACGAGGGTGTCGTTATCGACCTTGATTTCAACTTGCTCCCAGCTGCCGCGCTCCAGCTTAGCGGTGACGGAAGCGTTGGGGTCTTGTGTGTAGACCACCGCAATCCCACTGCCGACATCGACCTTGTCGAAATTGCTGGTACCGAAATCGCGGGTCTCAGGAGACGTGACACCTTCATATTCCTCGTCATCGCCGTTGGCGCGCATGATCCAGACATTGCGCCGTTCGGATCGGGCGGCTTCTCGCTCAACCTGAGCCTGGGCGCGTTCTGCCAGTCGTTCTGCATGTTCGGCTGTGAGTTCAGAGCGCTCAACCATTAGCTCTATCTGGCTTTCAAGATTCTCGGCGTGAAGCTCAGCCCATCGTTCGATGTGAGGCTCCAGCTCTTCGGTCCAGGCTTCGGCGCGCTCTTCAACGACGTCTCCCCAGTCTTCCATTTCCTCGCCCCAGGCTTCCATTTTGGATTCCCATTCGGCGAATTCCGGAGAGTCTTCCATGGCTTCCAGCGCTGCGAGTTTCTCGGTGTCGAATTCGAAATGGAAGCTGTTTCCATCCTGCTCAAAGATCATTCCGTCAAACCCTGGCATTGCGGGCATTTCAGGCATTGGAGGCATAGGTGGCATGTCGGCCATATCGAAGGAGAAGGTTTCCCCATCCACGGTGAACGCGAAGTTCATATCCGTTAGATCGTCCAGAACAATTACTTTGCGATTTTCGTTATCAGCGAGTTGCTCTTCTTGCGGAGCACCATCGAGTTCTTGAGCAACAGAGGACGTGCACGACGCCGTGGCAAAAATCGCACCGGCTCCGAGAGCCACAGCGAGTGTGCCTCCCATGAGCCGGCTGCGCAAAGTAGGAGTGGGATGCGTCATCATTATTAGTCTTTCTTTTATGGGATGAGCGAGGGTCAGGCTCGCCGCCGCGATGCGACGATCTGAAGGACGGGCAAGGCGTGCAGCCTTGACCAAGGTCCTGCCATAGGCAGCAGGAGACAGTTTCGCACGGGTGATCACGTCGGCATCACAAGCCGCTTCCTGATCTGTGCGAAAAGCTTTTAAGGCAACATGGGCAAGGGGATTGAACCATTGCGTTGCTGCGACGATGCGTGCGGCCTGGAAGGCCCAGAGGTCGCGGCGCTTGAGGTGCATGAGTTCGTGCACCAGCGCGTCCCGACGTTCGGCCGCGTCATAGTCTTCCTCGAACCACATGGGCAGAAGAATGACGGGCTTGGTGAGCCCTGTGACCAAAGGGCCACTGCACAAGAGGCTCGCCCGAACATCCGGCACACGCTTCATGCCAAGTTGCTTCGCGATCCGCGCCGTTTCGGCCGTTGTGGCGGCTTCAGCTGGTTCGGAATCGGCCTGGATCAGAGCAAGGAACTGACGTTGCTGATATAGCGAACGACCAAGCCAGAGGACCATCCCGGTAAACCAGACGCACGTCAGGATCAGGGGTGCCTGGACCAGGATGGCCTCCAGCAAGCTTGTTCCAGATGCAGCTGCAGATGGTGCTGCGGCATGCGGGAAGGCGAGAATCGGCGGTTCAACCGCCGCGACTATTGTTTCAGTGTCGACATCGACGCGGGCCGTAAACTCATTGGTCGGGGTCCAGATGAATTCGTGCGTGGCTACGGCTTCTTCGACAGGTACCGGGCGATTGAAGCCGAGCAAGCCGGCCAGCGACCAGTTTCCCGGCAGCGGCGGCGTCACGAAGCGCGCCAGAGGCAGTGCCCAGAGCAGATAGGCTGCTTTGGCACCGAAACGCATTGCAAACGGCTTGCGAATGACCAGGACGAGCAGGACCAGAACGCCAACGGCGAATGTGGTCAGAGTGGCTTCCTGTACGAGTGGGTGCATGTCTGTCCAGCTCATTGCTTTAGTCTCCCCAACAAAGCTTCGAGTTCTTCGATATCGTCATCGCTGAGCCCGCGAGCATCAGCCAGTTGCGCGACCAGAGGTGCTGCGCGACCTCCGAACAGCTTGTCGATCAGCTGTCCGGCTTCTTTCTTCTGATAGTCGCGCTTGGCGACTGTGGGACGGTAGAGATAGCGACGGCCATCGGCCTCAGTCTCCAGCGCGCCTTTCTCAACCAGGCGCGACAGTAGCGTTTTGACCGTGCGCGGGCTCCAGTCCTGCTCACCGTCTAGCGCGTCAACGATTTCCGACGCACCTATGCCGGGATGCTTCCACAGCACTTTCATGATTTCGAGTTCGGCCGGAGTGATTTGCAGACTCATCGTCTCACCTTTTGACTACAAGTGTGGTCATTAATAGTGACTACAAGTGTGGTCAATAGGCAAATTGTGACTCTTTGTTAAAGTTTGAAGAGTCCGCGAGGCTGTTTGCCCCGCTTAGTACTTGGAATCGACGGGATCCGAAAAACCGAGCCGCGTGTTCAGCTAGATCGCGTCGCGGCGATGCAAATCAGGGCGTGCACTTGCACTCGCTGCGGTTTCCACGCCAATCGTCTCTGAAACAATGTAAAGCGGCCGCGCCTTCACTTCCGTAAAAATCCGCGCGAGGTATTCGCCGATCACGCCGATGCCAACCAGAAGCACGCCATTAAAGAACAGAATGACGCTCAACAAGGACGCATAGCCCGGCACATCCAGGCCGAAGATCATGGTCTTGGCGACAGTAAAGCCAAGATAGGCCATCGCGAACAGACTGACCCCAAAGCCGAGATACGACCAAACGCGCAGCGGTAGGGAAGAGAATGACGTGATGCCATCGAGCGCGAAGTTCCACAGCTTCCAATAGTTCCACTTCGTTTCACCGGCGAAACGCGCTTCGCGGTCATACTCGACCGTCTCTGCTTCGTATCCGATCCAGGCGAACAGCCCTTTCATGAATCGAGATCGCTCCGGAAGCCGTTTGATGGCGTTGACGACATCGCGGTCCATGAGGCGAAAATCACCGACATTCTGCGGAATGCGCGGATGCGTGAGCTTTGAAAACAACCAGTACGCACTGTTCGCGGTCACCCGCTTGAGCCAGCCATCTGTCGAGCGGTCGCGTCGCTTGGCGAGGACCAGCTTCGCCCCGGCACGCCATTTGGCCACCATGAGCGGGATGACTTCGGGGGGGTCCTGAAGATCGGCGTCAATCGGGATGACGGCGTCGCCCGCGGCGTGATCCAGCCCTGCGGAGAGGGCGACTTCCTTGCCGAAATTGCGTGAAAGATTGACCACTTTGATCCGCTCATCGCGCTCAGCGGCTTGGCGCAAGCGAGCCAGAGTGAGATCGCGGCTGCCATCATTGACGCAGATGATTTCATAAGAAGGGGTCACGGTCTGGAGCACACGCTGCACGCGCTTGAAGAAGCCATCCAAGGCTTCCTCTTCGTTGTACATCGGAACAATGATGGACAGTGTGGGCATTCGGCGCGCTCCTGCAGGCTTGAGCCTGTCTTAGTGCGGAGAAGTTGCCAAAGGCTTTTCAGCTCTGAATTTGCGCTGATAGATGCCGAAGACCGATCCAATTATGAGAAGCAAAATGGCCAGCAGACTGATCGTGGAACCGATCTTCTGAGGCACGGTTTCCGCAATGTGGAATTCGACCATGGATGGGCCTTCTGGCAGGGATACCGTGACGAGGCCGAGCTCTGCATCAACGCCGAAGGGCATCGCCTCTCCTTGTTCCGTCACTGCTCGCCAGTGTGGCCAGGCGAGAAGTGGGACGCGGACTTCTGCTGCCTGCGCGAGATCCACTTGCAACCGAGCCCGGTCATTCGGTAGCGCGATCAATTCGGCGCCAGGCGCGTCGACCTGCAAAACGTTAAACGCCGTAGCGACGCTGCGCTCCATTTCGGCGAAGAACAGGTCGTAGCGATCGTCTCCCTCATCGGCGTCCGTTACGGTTGCGCGAAACCGCTCAAGGGCGGGTTGCAGGAATTGAGGCGGAACATATTCCGGCGTTCCCACGGGCTTGAACGTTCCGGAGAGCGCCTCACCAGCTTGCACAGCTCCAGTCACTTTTGGTGCCTGCGTCAGCAGCGCGAAACCAAGGACGATGCTGCAGAGGGCGGCGAGGATGCGGTGTTGCATAATCTCGCCGCCGCTTCGGTTCCGGAAGAGACTGCGCGCGATCACAATGGCGCCGAGTGCGATAGAAAGGTCGGCTACCACCAACGTCCGCCATGGGAATTGGACGCGGTTCAGAATCCAGACATCCCAGATCGGGTAAGAGAACACAGTCATGAAGAAGAAGGCGAAGACACTCGGCCCGATGATCCATACGATCAATGCATGCGGCGCCGCTTTCCCCTGCAGAGCTCCGCTGCGCAGGATTATCGCGCTCGCACCCGCGACGACCACGACCAGCGCGAGCGCCCATTTCATGATCAGTGCGCGTTCTGGGGAAATCTCGGGCCGTCCATCCAGAAAGAGCCAGGCAGTTGGTGTGTAGAAATCCGTGGCCAGCATATCCGGCGAAACGCTGCTCAGAAGGCCGAGTGCAGGCATCCAATAAAAGGCGCTCAACGCCACACCCAATCCGCCCCAGACAGAGAGCCGTGCGATCAGTTCCAGCCGTCCGCGCCACTCACTTTCGCGCGCAAGAGTCCAGATGCCCATCCCGGCCAGCAGGTGCAGCGCGATCAGAGTGGTTGGCAAATGGCTGAGGGCGAGCGCAGCAAAGCTCAAAGCGAACAGGACGCCGCCTTTCTTTGCCTCAATCAATCGGATCATCGAAAGCGCAATCAAAGGCAGGAAAATCATGGCGGCGACTTCGCCGACGGCTTGTCGGTCGAACCAATCGATCAGGTAATGATACGGCAAGACGGCGTAGACGATCCCGCCAAAGCCAGCCCAGCGGGTCTCAAAGAAGCGGCGGGCGAACAGAAAGAATGTACCGCCGGAGAGAATAATCATCCAGGCGCCGCCCAGGGCGAACACAGTTCCGCTGTCGCACCCCGGACAGGTTGCTTCGCCCAGCAGTGCCGACAGCCAGAACGGCAGTGGGGCATAGAAGAAGAAATCGTAGCCGCCCATGCCATACCAGAGGTCTGGCAAGAACCGCGGATAGAGATCGCCAGCCCAAAAACTGTTCCTGAACGCATCGAACCAGGGCAGATTGAACTTGTAGGACTCACCTTCCGGTGTGCCGCTCAGGCCATGGAGCAGTAACAGAGCGAGGCCGAGGCCAAACGCGCAGGCCGCGAGGCGCCAGTTCGATTTGAAGGCGTTCAGCATTGTCGGATCTCAGAACAAACGGTCCGGACGCTCTAACAAAGCTTGATTAATTTTGGTTTGAGGAAGGAAAACAGAGGGCCGAGCCTAGGCGTCTTCGTCCTTGGACTGTTTCACCATTTCCACTTTCAGCGTCGAGCCCGGCGTGATCAGCACATCCTCATGGCGCAGTGGAATATCAATGCCAGCTTCCTTGAACTTGTCCCAGATGTTCAGCATCACCGCCGACGAAACATTCGATACGCCATTTTCCGGATCGTTGATCCAGAAGCGAACTTCGATCTCGATCGCTTCATCGCCAAACTCCATGACGAGGCATTTCGGCGCTGGTCGTGCAAGAACGCGATCGGTTTCCATGGCGCCTTGCTGGACCAGCTCCACGGCTTGGCGCAGATCCGATTCATACTCCACGCGCAGGCGCCGCTTCACGCGTACTTCTTTGTTGGAATAGGACCAGTTCACCACTTTGTCAGTGATCAGCATCTCGTTCGGGATCAGGTGTTCCTTGCCGTCGCGCGTGATCACAGAGGCATAGCGCAGGCCGAGAGACTTCACGACGCCATAGGTCTCGTCCACCTCAATCACGTCGTCGGGCTTGATTGAGCGATCTGTCAGCAGAATGACGCCGGAAATGAAGTTGGCGACGATTTGCTGCATACCAAACCCGAGACCGACCCCGATGGCACCGCCGAGCACTGCGAGACCTGAAAGCGGAATGCCAAGCCCGGCCATTGCCAGCAACGCTGCCCCAAAGAACAGTCCGACTTGAACCGCATTGCCCATTAGAATGCGCAAAGAAGGCTCAACCTGCGGCAGATCATCGACCCGGGTTTTCAGCTTTTTGGCCAGCCAGTTGGCGGCAAACATGAACAAGGCGACCGTCAGGATGGCCTGAACCACGAAGACCGGACTAATCGTTCGATTACCAAAGGGCGGGCCGATACTGCTGAGCCAGGCGATAACTTCGTCAAGGATTCCAAGCGCATACAGCGCGGCGAAAACCCAGATCACCCAACTCGCTGTTTTGCGCAGTCCCTGGGGCAGGAATGTCGTAACGAGACGAATGAGCAGCCAGGCCACGGACAGAGAGGATGCAATCCGAACAAGGGTACTGTCCGTGCCGTTGTTGGCCATGGCGGCCTGTGCTGCATAGAGAAAGGCAGCCCACAATGCCGGGCGCACCAAGCGCGGCAGCGTCTCATCGACCAAGACACGCGTGCCTTCCGGTACGCGAGTGAGCGCGGACATGACGAACTGGCGCACACGCGGCGCGAACAGGACGCCGAGCGCCAGCGCCGCCAGGATGGCACCAACCTGCCAGAGCACCGGTAGCAACACCGCCATATCGAGCACGTGCTCGCGGGCCCAGGCCATGGGATCGTCCAGGACAGGCTGCATCCAGTCGAACAGGCCTGGTTCTGCCGCAACCTCCTCGGAGGGGTCAACCGGCGTGTCAGGCGCCGCGCCAATTTCCGCAACCGATAGATTGTCCCCGCACACGCGCTGGCTTTCTATCGTGACGCAGCCTTCGACTTGAATTTGTTCTTCGTTTTCCATCTACAGCGCACTCTGCTCCAGGCTGACTTTCTGTAAGCCTTGCGCCGGACGGAATAGCTTAGACTGGCGGGTAAGGGAACACAGAGGTTGTAGCGCCGAGATCGGTGAAGCTGCCTTCCATGGCGCTAAAGCCTTGCTCGAGCAGAGTTTCCGGCGTCCAGCCTTCCAGACGTGACACCGATTTCACTGGGCGCGGCTGGCTGAACAGCACCACTTCGTTGCCGCGGACGCTGAAGATCTGGCCGTTCACATGCTTGGCCCGATCTGCGCAAAGGGTGACGGCCAGCTGCGCGACCTGATCCGCGCGCATGCCGGTGCGCATCCGTTCGACACGTTTTGCGCCTTCCTCGTCTTTGACTGGAATAGATGCGATCATCCGGGTCCAGGCGAAAGGAGCAATAATGTTTGAGCGGACATTCTTGCGGTCGCCTTCCATTGCAACGATGCGCGACAGACCGGCAATGCCCATCTTGGCGGCGGCATAATTGGCCTGGCCAATGTTGCCGATCAGCCCGGAGGTCGACGTAAACAGAACAAAGCTACCGTTCTCTTGCTCGCGGAAATGCTCCACTGCGGCGCGAGTGACATTGAATGAGCCATGCAAGTGAACGTCGATGACGGACTTCCAATCATCCTCGCTCATTTTGTGGAACATACCATCCCGTAAGATACCGGCGGGATTGATAATGCCGTGCAGGCCGCCAAACGTGTCCTTGGCCTGTTCGACCATGCCCTGGACGGCGGTCATGTCGGTCACGCTTTCAGAGTTGGATGCCGCTTCGCCGCCTGCGTCGCGAATTTCCTGGGCAACCTGTTCGGCAAGCCCGGCATCGCCTGACGATGAGCCATCGTCGGTCAGCGCACCTCCAAGGTCATTGACCAGGACTTTTGCCCCTTCACGTGCGGCCAGAAGCGCGCATTCCTTGCCGATGCCGTTGCCGCCGCCACAGACCAAAATGACCTTACCATCCAAAACGCCCATTGCGCTCTCCATTTCCTGTCTCAGTATGAGCTGAGACAGCATGGATTATGCATGCAGGCAAGGTTGCCGCGGCGGCGGATAAATCAAGCTGGTTCGAGGGCTGTCAGGCTGTCGCCGTCCCGTTTCGAGACATAGGCTGCGGCCTCGCTCGACGTGTAGGTTGGCTGAGTGACATCGGTCACTTTCTTGAAGTCGGCACGGACGTCATCGGTGGTTAGCGTGACCAGGGTCCAGCCGCTATCGAACGGGTCGTGATAGTCGACTTCTGGATTGGCCTCAGCGAATTGCGGTCCGAGGTCTGGCACTTGTTTGATATATTGACCGAGGCCTGGTGACGTCACCGACGTACAGCCAAACTCTACGCCGCGGCGCTCATCTTGCGCATCTACCAGAGTGTTCGCCCAGGCAGTGTGTGTGTCGCCTGTTAGCGTGACGAGGCGCGCTCCTGCTTCCTTGGCGCTGGTATAGAGCCGATCGCGCGCGGCCGGGAAGCCGTCCCAGGCGTCGAGATTGAACGGCAGACCGAGCTGGCTGAATGGGATCAGTTGTTGGATGTACCCAATGTCCTGCGCAGCCTTCTGCTCATCTGTGAGCGTTTGAGTAAAGTTCGGCGGGCGAACCCGCGCCATCACGATCTGGTTTGCGAGGACCTGCCAGGCCTTGCCCTTGGCCGTGGAATCTTTCAGCTCGGCATCTAGCCACGCTTCCTGCGCTGCACCGAGCATGGTGCGTTCTGGATCCTGAACTTTCATCATGGTCGCCGCCGCAGCGAGCGGGACTTCGGCAGCCGGAATGCCGCCAATTTCGGTGAACCAACTGATCTCGTCGGAGCGCCCGGTAAGGCGGGTTTCAAGGCAGATCACTGAGGCTACATCGCCAAAATCAAACCGGCGATACAGCGCTTCACGTGGCTTCCCGACTTCCGGATCGCGGACGGGCATCCATTCAAGATAGGCTTGTACAGCGGCTTGCTTTCGGTCGGTCCAGTTGCCTTCACCTGCTTCCGGATTGTGGTTTTCGGCACCGGAGCGATAGGAATTGTTCGTGCTCTCATGGTCATCCCAGGTCGTTATCCAGGGTGCGGCGGCGTGTGCGGCCTGCAGATCGGGATCCGTTTTGTATTGGGCGTGGCGCGCGCGATAATCGTCCAGCGAAACGATTTCGAGGGGGGGCTCGTGATTGCGATC
Organism: Hyphomonadaceae bacterium; assembly: GCA_043513745.1. Classification (GTDB taxonomy): domain Bacteria; phylum Pseudomonadota; class Alphaproteobacteria; order Caulobacterales; family Hyphomonadaceae; genus Henriciella. The sequence continues at coordinate 942,967 of CP121341.1, read as the reverse complement.
GATCTGCTGTCCGACGCTGCCGCCATAACCGTCCAGGCCATACTCGTAGATATAGTCGCCGAGATGGATGACCGCATCGAGGTCTGGCGTATTGGCGATTTCGCGATAGGCATGGAAGAAGACAAACGGATAGTTTGAGCAGGAGATTACCGCGAACTTGACCGGTTTGTCGCCGCTGGCTGCGGTGGTCTTGGCCCGGCCCGACGGCGAGACAATGTCCCCCGACGTGACCTTGGCCCGGAACCGGAAGAAATACTCTTTGTCCGGTTCTAGGTCGGATAGGTTCACTTTGACCGTGTAGTCCCGATCGGCGAACGCAAAGCCTTGGCCATACTTTACGGCCCGCTGCATTTCCGCGTCCTCAAAGACGTCATAGCTGATCGGAACAGGGTCTCCTGGGAACGCTGCATCGGGAGTGACTCGCGTCCAGATAATCACACTGTCCGGCAGGGGATCACCAGAGGCGACGCCGTGAATAAAGCTGACAGTGCCAGGATAGGCCGGGCGCTCGTCGGCGCTCACCAAAATGCGGGCTTCAGGCTCCAGAATGGGTTCATTATTGCAGGCTGCGAGCCCGAGAATGCTGGTGCTTGCCCCCAGAAGGCCGCGCCGTGTCAGTTTGCTCATGGTTCCGATCTCTCCGCTCGCTGCCGCCATTGCGATTACAGCATGTCCTTCTCCGCCGCACAGGTTTATACCCATCTCATGACAGAATTATCAGCTTTAGCAGGCGAAACCGATAAGGGAACCCGGCTTGACCGTTTCCTCAGCGAACAGATCGAGGCGCTGTCCCGTTCGCGCGCGAAAACACTGATCAAAGAGGGCCATGTCTCCGAGCAACGCGGCTCCAAAAACGTGGTGCAGATTGACCCGCGGCGCGGCGTGGAGCCGGGTGTCCTGTACAGCGTCGATATGCCGGCACCGATACCCGCCATTCCTGAACCGGAAGATATTCCCCTGGATGTTTTGTTCGAGGATGAGCACCTGATCCTGATCAATAAACCGCCCGGAATGGCCGTGCACCCGGCTCCTGGAAGCTGGCAAGGCACATTGGTCAACGCTCTGCTACATCATTGCAAAGGCGCACTTCCGGGAATTGGCGGGGTCGAGCGTCCAGGGATTGTTCACCGGATCGACAAGGACACGACGGGCGTGCTGGTGGTGGCCAAGACGGAAGCCGCGCATAAAGGCCTGTCCGACCTGTTTGCAACTCATACGATCGACCGCACCTATCTGGCGCTGACCCGCGGCGCGCCTCGACCTGGCGCAGGAACCGTAGAAACCGACATTGCCCGCAGCTCAAGTGATCGCAAGAAAATGGCCGTGGTGCCGGACGGCGAGGGTCGCCGCGCAGTCACACACTACAAGACGCTGGAGACTTATGGCGAGATCAGTAAAGTCGAAGCACGTCCCGCTGCCGCACTGATCGAGTGTCGACTGGAAACCGGGCGAACACACCAGATCAGAGTGCATATGGCGCATCGCAATTGCTCGCTTATTGGCGATCCGGTCTATGGACGGCACCGCGGGATCAAAGCGCATGGGCGCGGCGATGCGTTTGACACGGCGACCGGTCTTGCCCGGAAACTGACGCGGCAGGCGCTGCACGCTGCGAGCCTCGGGTTCGCCCATCCTGTGACCGGGGAACAGGTTTTCGTCGAAACCCCATTGCCGCCCGATCTGGACGCGCTTCATGCCGCCTTGCGGAAGCTCTGATCAGTCGCGTACGCGTTTAGGCGGTGGCACATTGCTGCGTTTGGCCAGAAATTCCGCGAAGCTCTCTGCCAGACGTTTCACCTCGCCGCGAAGGCGACCATACTTTCCGCGGATGGAGTCATAGCTGTCGAGGTCCGGGCGATCCATGGCGCTCAGCGCCTGTACCGATTCAGGAATAGTCGGGCCGAAGGTCCGATCCTTGAGGTAGATTTCTTTGAGCTCAGCCTCGGCGTTGCGGGCATAACGTGTGTTCTTGAACCGCGTAATCACGACAAAATTGCGCGAGGCAAGATGCGGGGTGACGTTCGCTGTGATCCAGTCAGAGAATTGTTTGGTTCCCCAAATGGATACAGAATCGGCAAGCGTCGGCGTGATGAACTGATCCGATATCGAGAGCGCCGCACGCGAGACCGGTGAGAGGTAAGGCGGTGTATCGATCAGGATGACATCATACAGATTGGTCAGTGGCTCAAGCGCTTTGGCGATATGATCTGCGAGGTAGCTGGCGAGCCGGCTCGGCGCCATGCCCTTCGTGTAGATCTTCTCTTCCAATTCCATTTCTGTCAGGCGCAGCTGGGTGTGCGATGGCAGAATCGAAATCCATCCTTGGCGTTCATCGCGCTCTTCGGCGCGCCGCAGCTCTTCCAGTGTGACAGCGTTTGGCAAGATGAGGTTTGCAATATTTGGCGGCTTATTGGCGGCAAACTGCTCTAGCAAGTGGTGCACGCCTTTGCCCTGCTCGAAGGCCAATTGAAGGCCGCGATCGGTCAGGAGCATCTGGCTTGAATTGGCTTGCGGGTCGAGGTCGACGACCAGGACATCCGCGCCGTAATAATAAGCCAGCCCATCCGCGAGCATAAGCGTAGTAGTGGATTTGCCGACGCCGCCCTTCAGGTTCGCGACCGCCGCAACTGTTGCTGGCATTTGAATCTGTCTCCCTGTCCACGAGTATTTGCATATCCTCAGGGTTCCTGAAAGGTGCGATCCGCATCGGCGCACTGCAAATTTATTTCGGCGCGCTGACGCCGCCGCGATTTCGCGAACCGAGGGAGTACTCGTTATCGCCTGATGCGCCGGAATCCCGGTGAACTGCTTAAAAAACTCGCTCCACAGGCGAAGTAATTTGCAATGGCAAGATTCCTCCAACATAAAGATCCTGTAAGAGTATCTTTTGGATCAAAATCTAGAGATTTTCGTGGGGACCGAAGCTCTGGCGGAGAAGTTGGCAGGAAAATTGCTCAACGCTCTGTGAGCTATGTTGAAAATCTTTTGATCGAGATCGGTGTGGGACAAGAAATGGGCTATCAACCTTACCCAGGTGATCTGCAGAATGCAGACTTTGTGGCGAAGCATCACGAGCCGTCGACCCGGCACGTGAGCAATTTCCTAAAACGTATGATGGACATTGTGGTGTCTTTGTTTGCTGGCCTTTTTCTGCTGCCGGTCTTGATCCCGATCGCGATTGTCACGCGCCTGTCTGATGGCGGCCCGATCCTGTTTAGTCAGAAACGAATTGGCCGTGATGGCAAAGCGTTCAAGCTCTACAAATTCCGGTCAATGGTTCCTGATGCTGCCGAAAGGCTCGATTATTTGTTGAAAACAGACGCAGCGGCCAGAGCCGAATGGAAAGCCACTCAGAAACTGGAAAACGATCCTCGGATTACCCCGTTTGGCAACTTCCTGCGCAAGTCCTCGCTTGATGAACTGCCGCAAATCCTGAACATCCTTCAGGGGCATATGTCTGTGGTTGGCCCGCGCCCGATCACTAAGAGTGAGACTGAAAAGTATGGCGAGTATTTCGGGCACTATTGCTCGGTGCGCCCAGGCTTGACCGGTTTGTGGCAGGTGAGCGGACGCAGCGATACGAGCTACGAAACCCGCGTGGCGCTTGATGTCGAATACGTTAAAGCGCACTCATTCTTCCTGGACATCAAGATCCTGCTGATGACAATCCCGGCGGTGCTTCGACGTGCTGGCGCGCGTTAGCGATCTGATCGAATCTTCCGGTCCCCTTTAAGGACTGATCAATAAAGCCAATCTATGGTCAATCTCGAAACTAGCTGCCCCGCAGCGCATTGTGACGAGTACTAAATGACCTACGTGACCGGACACTCAAATATCAGCGCGACGACTATGGATCTGTCTGCGCCGACAATGGGCTCGTTCCGGGAAGCTGCGCGTCCAGCCACAAGTCAAAAATGGCCCCTGTGGTGGACCGTTCTCGGCGTCACCGTCTTCTGCGCCACATTCTGGACTGCTTTTTTTAGCATCCTCTTCTAATGCAGCTTTGCATTGGTATGATCGGTGCATAAACACTGACAGACAAGGTTAATCTCGAACAATATCGTCGGCACGAATAGGTATTCGCATATGCCGGTGGGATCGTTCGAAACGGTATGAATGCGTGAGACCGCAGGCGAAGAGATCCAGTATGCAATCTGAACAGGTCATCGCGCGCGTCTATGAACGATTCCCGGGCGGGAAGCTTCATGAGCAGGCGCTTCTGGTCATCTGGTTTCTGGTCATCGGACTTCCTCTGGATGCCATGACGCCGTTCAGATACTTGTTTATCCTGTACTTCCTGTCGTTTTTCCTGTTCGACTCGCGCAACGTTCTGACCGGTGTTGCCAGGGCCTGGTGGCTCTGGCCCTTCCAGATTGTCGCCCTCCTGTCGGTGTTTTGGTCGCCCTACGCGTCTGAAGCATTTCGGAGCTCGCTTCTTATGATGCTGGCAGTGGTCGTCGTGACCGTCGTCGCAGCAAGATACACGCCGCAGCAGATTATCCGCTGCCTGATGATTGCGCTCGCCTGCGTAGCCGCCTTTATTGTCACCCAGTCTATTCCGATTGAGCACGGCGCGGGGTTCGGCAGTAAAAACTATGCAGCGCAGTTTATGCTCATGGGGTTCATCCTTGCCGCTTCGGTCGCCTTGAACCCGAAAGAGGTCACGCCGCTGCGCCTGTTTGGTGTGCTGCTGATGCCGATCTTCGCTTTCCTTGTGGTGGGCGCCAACTCAACGACGTCGCTGCTCATGCTGATCGCCAGTGCCGGATTGGTGTTCGGCATGCGCTTGTTCTTTGTCGATAGTCGGAAGATCCGACACCTTTCGGCGCTTCTAGTCGTCCTTGGCTTAGTGGTGACAATGATCGTGCTCTACGCGACTATCGCCTTTGTCGACCAACAAGTGGTGGACGACTTTCTTGCGAGATTCGGCAAGGACTCGACCTTCACCGGACGAACCGCGCTATGGAATGAGGCCTCCAATCAAATCGGTATGCGACCCTTTTTGGGCGTCGGGCTAGAAGGCTTTTGGCAATACGATGTCGGCTCGGCACAAACACTCAACATAAACGATCACAAACCGATCGGAACGCGCCTGACCTTCCACAATGTTCACCTTGAGATCATGGTGCATCTTGGGATCATTGGATACAGCGCCTTCCTCCTGGCGACGATTCCGGTGCTTTGGTTTTCTTTCAAACACCTCATCACGCGCCACGACATGCCGTCGGTTGCTTTCTGTGTGGTGATCGCAATTGGGGCAATCACGTCGTTCACCGAGTCCTGGTTATGGTCTGGATTCAACGTGCAGTCCTTCCTCGTCTTCGTGAGCGGGGCGGTCTATGCGCGCGGGGCGAGGCGGCGCCATGTCGGCAATATGATCACGCGCGACGCCGTTCCTGCCTAAGGGTTCGGCCACGAACACGCGCTGATCTGCCATAGCTTTGAGGGATACAAAAAAGCACATGGGTGGATGTTCCCATGTGCTTTTGTTTTGCGTGACTGACTGCGGGCGCGATCTTCGTGGTTTCGCGCCCTAGCTGGCTCAAGGCTTTTTACGGGAAGAACCGAATGGCGATGGAGAGCGTGTGATCGTCGAACGGATTGACCGTCGAGTCTTGCGTCGCAAACGTGTAACCCCCACGAATTTGAACGTTCGGATTGAGCTTCCAGTTGGCCCCGACATTAAACACCGTCAGGTCGTCTTCGCGGTTTGATGGGTTGAATTCTCGGTTCTCGAACGAGATCCGGCTTGTCAGAACCAGGGTTCGGAGCAACTCATGATCCAGTCCGGCCCCGTACCGGGTGACTTCGACGTTGGCGTCAGCCGTGTTCCCGGCATCAGACACACTCTGAGACGCGAAGACATTCGCTGTGGTCAGCTCTGTTGGGAACCATTGCACTGAGGCATTGAGGCCGGTGCGTTCAATATCCTCTAGGGTCGGATCTTCCGGATCGAAGTCCTGGAACTGTCCGGTGATCTGGCCGCGCAGATTGACGGGAAGCTCGAAGTTTACACCGGCGCGATAGGTCATCCCCGAAATATCGCGGTTGGACGCAGGGTCTGTATAGTCGCGATCCACACTGGTAATGCCCCCCACGATGGCCCAGTCGCGCGTAATGGCGTATTGAGCGTCCGCGGATATTGTAACCGCTTCCTGATCTCGCAAGTCCTGAGAGAATGGGACGCCAGGCACGTCGGAGTAATCGAATTCTGTAACGCCAATCCGTCCGCGTAAGCGTAAGCGATCCGTGGCGTAGAGCGCATTTGCTTCTGCGCCCGTGGTGTCGAACTCGACGCGTTCAGCCGCGGTTGCGCCGGTCTGGCCACCAACGCTGAGGCGGCTTTCGCGTTGATTTTGGTGCGTGACTGAGCCGGCCACTGCAAAATTGGAAGACACATCTACCTCACCAAATCCGCGCACGCCATATTCGGTTGCGCTTTGATTGCCGAGGTCCAGATACTCTTCATGACGGACAGATGCATCGAAACCGATGCGATGGCGCGACCAGGTCGATGTTGTTGCAATCGACGGTTGGATCGCGACAATCGTGTCGGATGCTTCATTCATGTCGGTCAGAAAAACGTTGCTCGTGGAGAGCGCGGTGACCAACAGGACCGGTCGGGCTTCGAAAGCGCCGAGCCGAACCGGAACTGGATCAATGCCCTCATAAAAGTGAGCATTTGCAGCGGTGTAGCGATTGCGGACGAAGTAGGCACCCGCGTCTGGCGCCGAAACAGTCGCGCCGCTATAATAGCTGCGATCTGCGACTTGAGCGAACGCGTATGTCGAACTGCTAAGCATAAAGGCCGCGATTGCGGCGGACGTATATTTCGACATTGGTTTTCTACCCCTTTGACCAAACTGAAGGGTGATTTGGTTTGACGCGCCCACCCCCGAATGCGTGTGTTTTTTAGAAGAAACGCTCCAGGACACGGATCGTGTCGCCTGGCTGGACATATGTTGACGGGGTCAGTTCGACCCGACGCTCTTCGGTATCGTTAAAGCTCTTGATGGCGATAACCTTGCGGTTGGCGCGGTGTGAAAAGCCGCCGGCGGTTGCGATCGCGTTCAGCACGGTGAGGCGATTGGTGTAAGGATACTCGCCCGCGCGGCTTACCTCGCCGAGAATGTAAAACGGACGGAACGTCATGATCTCCGCCGTGACACGCGGGGATTTCAGGAAGCCTTCGCTGAGGCGTTGTTCGGTAATGCGCTGAAACTCAGTGACCGTCAGACCAGCCGCTTCAACGTCGCCAATCAGCGGGAATGAAATCGTGCCATTGGATGCCACAGTGTATTGGTTTGAAAGGTCATCATGACCGAACACAGTAACGCGAAGCTGATCGGCCGGACCGAGGCGATATTCACCGTCATAGGCCTGGTTGGCGGAATCTGTTGGCGTACTGGAAGGTGCCTGTGTTGTGACGGTCGATTGACAGGCTGTCGCGAAGCCAAGGCACAGCGCACAAAAGATCAACTGGATAATGCCCTTCAACTCTCTGGTCATTATGAGGCCTCCTGTGCCTGGAATTGGTTGGTTAAAAAGGACATTTTGTCGCCTTCGATTTTAACTGCCGTCAGTCTGCCTGTAAAGTAAGCGCCTGTGTCGACATTGACGCGCCGATGATCTGAATAAGGCGCATTTACGGGCGAATGACCGTGCACGATGAACAGATCTTCCTTGTCTTTCGCGTTTAGAAACTCATCGCGGATCCACATTCGGTCTTCGTCCGTCTGTTGTTCATAGGGTATCCCAGGTCTCACGCCGGCATGAACAAACCCATAAGGTCCAATCTTGTGGCTGACGACCAGTTTCTCGAGAAATTCGACGTGCTGGTTGGGAATGGTCTGCACGAGTTCTTTCTGAATCTCCTGCCATTCGTCCACCGCGTTTACCGACTTGGGCGGTGAAATTCCGTAGGAAATCAGAGTTTCACGGCCACCGAAATTGGCCCAGTCCGGACCGATCTTGTGATCGTTGAGGAAGCGCAACATGGCCTGCTCGTGATTGCCTTTCAGGAATACGGTTTCGAACGTGTCGTCACGGCCCAGCTCGATCAGGGTGCTGAGCACTTCGCGGGATTGGAACCCACGATCGATATAGTCGCCCAGAAAGACCAGATGCGGACGGTTGGGGCTGGAGCGGCTGTCGTCGACGATCACGTCGATAAGGGCGTGCAGCAAATCCGCCCGGCCATGAACGTCACCAATGGCGTAGACCGGTGACTCGATCGGGAGTTCCGGGGCGTGGATAATGCTGTTTTCAAAGTGATGATGCGCGCGAATGGCAGTGTCGCGGCGGTTCACATCGCTCAGACGTTGAAACCGCGCTGAGGTTTGCGCAGGCTCAGTCGTGCTTGTCACACCACCTGGACCCCTACCAGGCAAAGCTGGAAGCGCCGCAAACAGCCTCGCGAAAAACCCCGTCAATTTATCAAACAGATAGGTCATGAATAACTCTAAACTTTCGCACCGACGCGAAAAACCAACCGATTGGGTCTGAAAACCGTCCCCTTTGTCCCGTCTGCAAATAATATACCAGATTTCTCGCCCCGAACTAAGTCGAGACGATGACAATTATTGAGAGGAAAGAAGAAAAAAATCAAATGCTTACGATTGCGCCACAGATGCGCGCTTTTTTTGCATCAGTTTTTGTCCACAGGTCCGTCTATTTGGAGGGGTTTTCCGATACCGGGCCCGATAGAAAAGGAAATTCGCCTATCACGCGATCAGACAAATTAAACTCACCCAGAAGACGAACGCTCGGCAATTTTCCGAGCGCCGCGACTGATGATCAGGTCAATCAGATCTTCCTGTGAAAGGCGCGCCATATCCGTGGTGCTGGCAAGGTTCACCTGTCGCGCCATCTTTTTCAGCTCAGCAGGCTTGAAGGCTTGAAACAGGTCGCGGGCTTTCTCGGCGCCATGTTGCGAGATCAATTCCAGCGGATTAACGAGGTCCACCATCTCGGACGCGTCAAAGCTGACACTGACCGGCAGGGCTTTGATAATCCGATAGGTCATTTCGGGATTTGCCGCGAGTTCCGACCGCAGGGCCCCAAGAAATTTATCGATCACTTCGAGCGGATCATGTTGGTCAGTCATCTTGTGTCGTCCTCGCAGTTTCCCGGCAGGTTCGATCTGTAACAAGCCGACCTTACCAATTTGAGACCATAGTCAGTTCTGTGACCGCATTTCAATCTGCATTTGGGCAGCAAGTCACACCTGTTGAACATGGACTTTTGCCGAGGCTCATGATCAAACGCCGCCAGATGATTTGAAACTGCGCTTTTCGGAGACGAATGATGCCAAAAGGACTGGTAACTCTATTCGGTGGGTCTGGGTTTATCGGAAGATATACGGCTCGCAGCCTGGTAAAGGCGGGCTATCGTGTCCGGGTTGCGGTTCGTCGCCCGCATTTGGCTGGTGATGTTCGCCTCGCAGGCGCGCCGGGCTGGGTCGATATCGTCCAGGCGAATGTCCGTCATCGCCAATCCGTCGATGCCGCGCTTGAAGGCGCTGATGCCGTCGTAAACCTGGTCGGAATTCTTTACGAAAAAGGCCGTCAGAGCTTTGAAGCTGCGCAGCGCGACGGCGCAATCAATATTGCTGAAGCGTGCGCCGCAGCAGGGATCGATAACCTCGTGCACATCTCGGCGATTGGCGCCAACCCGGAAGCCAAAGCCGACTATGCCGAAACCAAGGGTGACGCCGAAGCGGCCATTCGCGAGATTGTCCCGAATGCGACCATTCTGCGCCCGTCCATCGTGTTCGGTCCCGAAGACGAGTTCTTCAATCGCTTCGCCGCGATGTTGGCGCATCCTTTGACGAGTGTCCTGCCGGTTCTACCAGCGATTGGCGGAGGAGAGACGAGGTTTCAACCTGTGTACGCCGGTGATGTTGCAGACGCCATTGCGAATGCGATTGAGCGCGAAGACGCCAATGGCAAGACCTACGAGCTCGGCGGTCCCAGCGTTTATACTATGAAAGAGCTGTATGCCTTCATCGGCGAGACGATTGATCGCAAACAGTTTGCTTTGCCTCTACCATTTTTCGTGGCCAAGCCGCTCGGACTGGCTTTTGGCACGGCTTATCGGTTCATCTGGCCGCTTTCGTCCGGCATTCTGGGCGCGCCGCCGATTACAGGCGACCAGGTCGAAATGCTGAAATCAGATAATGTGGTTTCGGATGATGCGCTGACGCTCGCTGATCTTGGTGTCACGACGCTGGAGACTATCGAAACAATGGTGCCAAGCTACTTGTACCGCTTCCGACCGTACGGTCAGTACCATCAAAAAAGCGAGAGCGCCTGAGCCGCCCTCGCTTCTTCAATGTTTGAGTATTGAGCCGCGTTACGCGCGCGCCACTTCCAGAACCATTCGCGTGGCGTCGGTGAGATCGATTTTCTCTTTGGACGCCTCCCATTTGACCGGGCTGCGATAGACCCAGAAGGCGCCATCGCGATTGTGCTGGGAATTATTAACCTGGCCGACGCTGGCAAACAGATCGAAGAATGCGATTTCGCGTCCGGTTTTGGTGTCCACAATCACTGTGTCTTCCGGAATCTGGGTTTCGAGATCACACCAGAACATCACGCGTTCAGCCTTGGCTTCACGATAGCCGAACATTGGTGCATTCGACTGCTTGAGGCGAACCTCCTGGAAACGCTGCCGCAGTGTTTCTGCATCTGCCTCGCTCTGGCAGGTGGCCCAGGCCTCATGGGTCATGACGGGCTCAACAGAAATGCCTGCGGGTGCGCCAATGAAATCCAGGACCTTTTCGAAATTGCGGGCACGATAAACGAATTTCCCGCCTTGCTCTTCGTAGCGTAGATTCTGTTCCTGGCTAAGCGCCGTGACGAGCACCAGCGCGCCATCATCCCCCAGTAGCTGCAACGCTTTGCCGATGGTTCGATCAAATCGCTTATAGCCATGTAAAACCGCGTCGCCGTAAGATGACATTTCCGCCTCTGACGGCTTCACTTTGTAGACTTCAGGCATCAGGTGGCGCCAATAGCGGTGCTGTAGGAAGGCAACGGAGTTGCCGAAATAGAACGCATTTTGCGGGTTCTGACGTTTTACCGTGGTCGAGAAAACATCCCAGAGCAGGTCATCCAGTAAGCAGGCGCGCTTCCAATACAGATCGCGCGAAGAAACCTTTTCGCTGAGGATCTGTTTCACCGCCTTGTAAACCGTCTCAAGCGACAGGCCGTTTCGCAGACAGAACACGCCAAATTTAGTCAGCTCAGACAGCGTAATCTTGTCATCCGGGTTAGAGTGCTCGGCGACTTGTTTCGCGATGAACTTGTGAAACGCGCCAAATTCCGGCTTCGAGGCAGGAACGTTCTTGGACCAAGGGTCCGGGACGACAGTGACTTTCTCATTTGTCGATGGTCCCGCATTCATGGATCCGAATACGAGGCTGGTCTGCCCATCTTCGGCGAGCTTGTCCCAAAGGCTTGGTTGTTTGAGGATGTGGCCCTGATCAAGTTCGTTGATCTGATGGGCGTCCTGGGTCAGGCCGGTATGAAACGAAACCCATTGAACCCACGGTTCCAGGTTTTCATCATCGGTATGCGTGACAAAAGTCGCGCCGCCTTGTTGCAGCTTCTTGAAATTGGGCAAATGCCCCTCTGAGATGAAACGATCGAGCAAGGGCGGACAGAGCTCGTTCAGTTCGAGGACAAGGGTCTTTAGTGCCATAGTTTATTCACCCGTAATATAGGAATCGTAGACGTCCGCGCATGTGCGTGAGCTGGTATCATCCAGCGGTCGATAAGACATGCAGCGATAAGATGCTGTTGCACCATCCTTGAAGTTTGCTTCCCCCACCAATTCTTTGTTTCTCGCCTGATAGACGTTCGCGAACAGGATACTCGGATCCTGCGGAATGTTGAAATTGTCTGCCGTCACTTCATGTGCAAATTCGCCATTCACATACCAGGTGATGCGATCCGGCGCCCAGATGAACGAATATAGGGCAAAATTCTTGGTCGTGTCGAAGTCGAGCGGATACTTCATCACGCCCGCATTCAAGTTTCCCGAATGGGCATTGAAATGCACTTCGTTTGGAGATTTTCCGACAAACTTGACGTCAATCTCATTGGTTTCGGTGCCGTAATATGGACCTGTATAGGTGAAGAAGCCGCTGGTGAGGCCAGACCCTTCAGCGGCGCGGACAATCATTTGATACTCGCCGAAGCCCAGGCGCTCTCGGTATTGGATCTCTGCACCAGCCCATGGCCAATTGCCGTTCACCGGTGCCTTCGGCGTCATTTTCAGGTTAAGTCCGTTTGGTAGAGCAACAACATTCTTACTGCGCCAATCGCTCTCCCACTGCCCGTTCTTCATGTCGTGATTGGAAACGTACCAGCGAGAATCGATGGCGCGTTCTGTCCAGTCGACGAAGAATGCGGGTCTCGTGGCGCGTTCGTCAGGTGCGGCCGACGCTGGTTGCGCAGTCGTATCCGCGTTTACCGAAGGTTGGGCGTCCTGGTCCAGGCTCGTACAAGCTGCCAGCGCAGTTGAGGCCAGCGACACGACGGCAAGCGTCTTCAGTCTCTGCATCATATTGTCCCCACTCTACTCCAATTGAATACTAATAGCACAATCCGGGCTATTTCTTAGATAATTAAGGGGCGACTGCAACATCAGTGCCATTGCGGCGCGGTGCAAACGGTCCAGAAACGAAGTTTGGCACAAGGGATGAATGGAGCGAGTTCGAACGTCCGGCTAAACCTGTTTGAAACGCATGTCTGCTAAGACTCAACCCAAGTCCTGTACAAGACCACAAGGTGAAAAATTGACTGCGTCTAAAACCCCAACTTTGTCTGTGATCATTGCGAATTACAATTATGAGAAATTCGTCGGCGCAGCGATTGAGAGCGTGCTGTCGCAGGATGAAGAAATTCAGATCATCGTTGTAGATGATGCGTCGACCGACAATTCAGCAGACGTGATCAAGCAATATGCGGATCGGGTTGAGACATTTTTGCTCAAGGAAAATCGCGGGCAGGGCGGCGGCCTGAACGCCGGGTTTGAGGCTGCCAAAGGTGATTTGGTAATGTTCCTGGATGCGGATGATTTCCTGCTTCCAGGCGGGGCCGGGATCATACTCTCCAACTATCGACCCGGTGTCGCCATCTACCATTTCCGTATGCGCTATGGCGATGAGGATGGCGGAACCTTCGGCACGTATCCCCCTGTCGAACGGCCGCTGGCGGAAGGCAACGTTTCCGAGCGCCTTCGCACCACGGGGCACTATGATGGCACGGTTACATCCGGGCTCGTTTTCTCCCGGGAAGCGGTTTCGAAAGTCATGCCGATGGACGAGGAGACCTATCGCTACGGCGCGGATGGCTATCTCTGTTCGACGGTGCCGCTTTATGGTGACAGCTTGACGATCGCGACGCCGATGTCTGCGTACCGCTTGCACACGCGGCAACATTCGCAATTCAGCAAAGTCTATGCAGAGCGTGCGCGCTGGCGTCTCGAGCACACCATGGCACGCCATAACTCCACCCGCGAGCATGCTGGGAAACTAGGCCTGGAGGTCAGTCCCAGCCTGTTCGACGACGATGATTTTGCGCTTCAGGAACGCGTCGTCTCGATAATCATTGAACCAGACAAGCATCCAATCGAAGGCGATACGCTTAAAGGCCTCCTCGCGCGCTCCAAAGCCCGGAAAATCAGTCAGGCAGGCGGATTGAAGAAAGTCTGGGAATTCCTCTGGTGGACCAGTTTGCAGTTGGTCCCGCGAGGGCTTCGTATTGCCATGATCAAGCCGGCCATCGATGCGGATGCTCGTCCGCGCTGGTTCCAGGCCATCGGGCGCTTCGTCAAACGCCTGCTTCGTCGCTAAGTCCGCCGCCAGACCAGAAAGACTTCCGATCCATGCAGCGCCAACTCGTCGAAAACAAGGTCGCCATTGTCATCGCGGTGTACAATGACCGCGACCATATAGAGCGCGCTATTCGGTCAGCTGCTGCGCAGATTGTGCCGGATGGATTTATGCTGGATGTCGTCGTCGTCGACGACTGTTCGACAGATGATACGTACGAAATTGCTACTAAGGTCTGCGCCGAGCTTCCGATCGCGCGTTTGTTCCAGCTGCCGGAGAATGGCGGCCCTTCGCGAGCGCGCAATGAAGCGCTTCGTCAAAGCGATGCGGCTTGGTACATGCCGCTGGATAGCGATGATGCGCTGGCTCCGGATCGGCTCTCGAAACTCCTCGCCATTGCCGAGGCCGAACAGGCCGATATGGTTGCCGACAATCTTTACGTGACCCATGGCGATCACCCATTTGAGATTGTGCGCCCGCTATGGCCATCCAAGCCGGAAGGCGTGTTGCCGCTCAGCGCAGAAATCTTCGTCGAACATTCCTATGACATGCCCGAAGCGCGTTCTGAGTTGGGCTTTTTGAAGCCGCTGATCTCCCGAAAAGTGCTGAAGACGCCCGATGCACCCTATGTCGACGAATTACGGTTCGCCGAGGATTATGAGCTGTATACGCGGCTTCTTCTGGATGGGGCGAGAGCCGTTTTGACCGATGGACTTGGCTATTATTTCATTCAGCGCGACTTTAGCAGCTCGCGATCTCAGGCCGGGGCTGAGCATCGCAAAGTGGCGATGATCGATCGCCGCTTCCTGAAGCGCAACGATCTCAGTCAAGCTGAGCGCCGCGCCATTCGTGGACACCTCGCTTATTCGAAGAAAGAGTGGGCAAGCTGGACCCTGATAGAGGCAGGCCGTGAGCGCGATCTGGGCAAGTTCCTGTCCGGACTTTTCATTTCCTGGTCGGCGCCGCTCTTTTTGGTTCGAACCCTGGCGGAGAAGCTGACGGGCTCAGCACGGAGCGCAGACCCGTCATGATGGCTGTATCAAAACAGATCAAACCTCCTCGCGGCAAGCTCAAAGGCGTTCAGCGTGCAGACATGTGCATGGATTAGAGATGGAACACATGCCCGAGACCAAACCCGACCTTTCGCAGGTTCTCGTCGTGATCCCGACCTGGAATGAGGAGGATCATATCGAGTCCTGCATTCGGTCCTTATTGGGGCAGGGTGGTCTGAATTGCGCCATGGTTGTCTGCGATGGGCTCAGCACGGATCGAACACGAGAGATCGTCATGGCCCTGCGGGACACTTATTCTGAGCTGCATTTTCTCGACAATGAGAAGAAGCTGCAATCGGCTGCGATCAATCATGCTGTGGCGACGATGGCGACGCCTGAGACGCGTTATGTCGTGCGCTGTGATGCTCATTCCATCTATCCTGAGAATTTCATTCAGAGCGTCGTCAACTCCCTCGAACGGACCGGCGCCGCATCTGTTGTCACTGTTATGGATTCAGTCGGGACGACCTGCTTTGAAAAAGCCAATGCCTGGGCGGTTGATACGCCGCTCGGATCGGGCGGCGCAGCGCATCGCGGCGGTGCCAAGTCCGGCTATGTCGATCACGGGCATCATGCCGGATTCGATATCGACTGGTTCCGCAAGATTGACGGCTATGACGAGGGGTTCACGCATAATGAAGATGCGGAGTATGACCACCGCCTCGGCCTGGCCGGGGGCAAAGTCTATCTCGATGCAGACATTCGCATTGAATATACGCCGCGCGGATCACTGACATCTCTCGCCCGTCAGTACTACAATTATGGCAAAGGCCGCGCTCGGACGACGCTGAAACATCGAATTCGCCCGAAAATCCGCCAAATGGTTCCGGTTCTGGCGCTTTTGGGAGTGGTTTTCGGATTTGTCATGTTGCCGGTGGTGCCTTGGCTTGCTTTAATCCCTACAAGCTATTTTACCTTGCTTGTCTGCGTCTCAATCGCCTTTGCGATCGCCAAGAAAAGCCTATGTGGTTTTTGGACCGGACCGGCACTGGCGGCCATGCATTTATCGTGGGGATGCGGGTTCATCGCGGGACTGGTTAAATTCGGCACAGGACGTGCAAGGCGCGACGCAGTTCGGGCGACGAGTGCCGAATAGTAATAAATTGATGATACGAAACATGGTGGTCGACAATGTCACAAAAGATTAGCTTCGAGCTTGCTCCTGATTTCAAAGAGCACTCAGACTCGATGAGTGACAACATCTTTCGCGACGTGAAATCGATCGTCGAACTGGCGCTTCGCCGGTTTGTTTTGATTGCCGTCGCTGCGATTATCGTGTTCGGCCTGATCGCCAATTACACCTTCTCTCAGACCCCGCTCTACACAGCGACATCTACCGTGATCGTCGATAGCCAGCGGACAAATGTTATTGATCTTGGCGATGTATTGAGCGGTACCTCGCTCAGCACGTCAGTGCTCGACACGGAAGTGCGCGTCATCGCCTCGAAGGCGTTGCTCTCGAAAGTCGTTGAGAAGGAAAACCTGATCAATGAACCAGAGTTTAACCCGCTGCTTCTGCCGCCTGAAAAACCAGGCCTGATAGACCGACTGTTCAGAGGAGGCGGCTCAAACGATGATGAACCCCGTCCAGCCCCCACCGAAGACGATCTCAAGAAGCGCGCGGTCAATCGTCTCGCCAACAAGGTCCGTGTGAGCCGCGTTGGCACGACCTATCTTATTCAAATTGGTGTCACCAGCACATCGCCGGAAATGGCGGCGAGACTGGCGAACGCGGTTGCCGAACAATACGGCGTTGAACAGCTGGAAGTGAAACTCGAAGCGACCGCTCGCGCGACCCGCTTCCTGGCCGAACGCGTCGAAGTTCTCGAATCTGAAGTGACCGCCAAGGAACTGATTGTCGAGAATTTCCGGACCGAGTCAGGCCTTCTGGCGGCTCAGGGAACGACGCTGACAGAATCCAATATCGCCCAACTCCAACGCCAGAAAGTAGAGCAGGAGGGTGAGGTTGCCCGTATCCGCGCGCGCTATGACGGAATGCGCCGCCAGCTTAACTCTGGCGCCGGCGCAGACGCGATCGGCGAAGTGCTGAGCTCACCCGTGGTGAACGCGTTGAAGAACCAGCTGTCGGATGCCCAGCGACGCAAAGCTGAATTGTCCACATCGCTCGGACCAGAGCACCCCCGCATGCAAGCGGTGGATAGCGAAATTGCGGACTACGAGAACCAAATCAACGGTGAGATGAGCCGGATCATAGACAATTTGCGGGTTGAGCTCGCAGTTGCCAATGACCAGATCGCTGCGCTTGATCGCCGGATCAACCAGTCGCGCTCGACTCTTGCCCGAAACAACCGGTCGCAAGTGCGCCTCAACGAGCTGCAGCGCGAAGCCGAAGCCAGCCGTCTGATCCTTCAGGAGTTCAAGCAGCGCTTTACGCAAACGCGTGAGCAGGACGAACTGGTCCAGCCAGATTCACGTATTCTCTCGCCGGCTTCTATTCCGTGGGGTCCGTCGTCTCCGCGCACCACATTGAACCTTATTGTCGGGCTTCTGCTCGGCGGCGTGACCGGTGCCGGTCTCGCCATCATCCTGGAAATCTTCAACAATCAGATTCGCTCGGTTGAAGAGATTGAACGCAAGTTCGGCTTCCCGAGCCTCGGTGCGGTTCCGCTTATCAAGTCCCTGAAATTCCTTGGATTTGGCAGCAAGGTTCCGGCTGACTTCCTGGTTCAGGACCCATTGTCGGCCTATGCCGAGAGTATGCGCTATATTCGTGCCTCGATCGCGATCTCTGCGATGGAACAACAGACCAAGACCGTGACGATCGCATCGTCCCTGCCGGATGAAGGTAAGACCAGCTTGACGCTGAGCCTTGGCCGAATGTCGGCCTTGTCAGGCGACAAAACATTGGTCATCGATGGCGACTTCAGACGCCGTCAGCTGACCGCCTCTGCTGGACTGGATCCACAGACAGGTCTGGTTGAGTACTTATCTGGTGAGTGCGAACTCGAAGACGCAATCTATCGCGAAGAGCATACCGGTCTCGACCTGCTGGCGCTGACTCTGAACGGTCGCACCCTTTATGATGTATTCGGCACAAAAGCGTTCGATACGCTGCTGGTACGCCTGAAAGAGGAATATGACCTGATCCTGATCGATACGGCGCCTCTGCTGCTGATTGCAGAAGCGGGTGTGATTGCGAGCAAGACCGACAAAACGATCCTGATCGTACGTTGGATGAAGTCACGCAGATCATCGGTCCGTCGCGCGCTGGAAATGCTGAAAAGCATGAAAGCGGACGTGCTGGGCATTGGTCTCAACATGGTCGACCTGACCAAGAAGCGTCACCATACCGAGCAGGCTTCCACTTCGTCGGCCTACAGAAAGTACTATACTTCGGAATCGCGCTGGCGCTGGATCAACCCTCGCCGCAACCGGTCCGTGACCAAGCTTCCTGCCGCGAACCTCAACGAGCCTGCAGTGCCCGATGAGGACGAGGAAACGTCGACGCATCTCCGCTCCATGTTGAACAATGGCTAAGACGATGCGCATCTCCTATTTTGGGCATGACTCATCGGACGCCGCCATTCGCAAACGGGTTCGCACCTTTGAAAAGTGTGGATATGAAGTCCAAGGCTTCATGAACAAGCGTTTCGACGGGCCTGTTCCGGAATGGCGCAATGTTGAGCTCGGCGAGACCGAAAACGGGGCTTACTTCAATCGGATCTGGAGTGTGTTCCGCGGGGCGTTTCGAGCGGCTAAGCACAAACAGATTCTGGTCGACTCCGATCTGATCGTTGCGCGCAATCTGGATATGCTGGCGACAGCCTTTCTGACCAAGCGCCTGACGGGCCTTGCGACGCCAGTTGTCTATGAATGCCTGGATGTTCACCGCCTGCTTTGCCGTGAAGACCTGTTTGGATGGATCGCGCGCAAGTTCGAGGGTGCTTTCGTGAAGCGCAGTCGCGGTGTGATTGTCAGCTCGCCGGCCTTTATCGAAAATCATTTCGAGCGCCGACATTCCGGTCAATACCGGGCCTTTTTGATTGAAAACCGAGTGTCCGCAGCGTTTTCGCGGTCGGTAGCGCGCCCGAAAGGCGGCCCAGCGCCGACGCCTGCGACGCCGCTCCGGCTGGGCTGGGTCGGTATCCTGCGGTGCCAGAGAACGCTGGATCTGATGGTTCGCGCGGCCAAGGAATTTGGCGACGAAATCGAGATCAGAGTGCATGGCCGTCCAGACCTGTGGAGCGTGCCGACGTTCCACCAAACGATCGCGCCCTATGAAAATATCTCCTTTCAGGGTGCCTATCAGGCCCCGGCCGATCTTCCTCAAATCTATGGTGACCTGGACCTGATCTGGTCCGGTGACTTCATGGAAGCTGGTTTGAACTCCAAGTGGCTCCTGCCGAACCGCATCTATGAGGGCGGCTATTTCGGCGTGCCCGCCATCGCCCCGTCCGACACCCAAACCGGTGCCTGGGTGCAGCAAAACCAATCTGGATTTGTGGTCGCGGAACCGATTGAAGAGACACTGATTGAAACGCTGAGCGATTTAATTTCGCAGCGCGACAAGATCGAGCAGAGCCGGGAAACCGTCCTCAACTTGCCAGGCACTGTGTTTGTGGAGCCCGATGGTTTCATGGCGGATGTGCTGGATCAGATGATCAATATGAAGACCCCAACCCCGACCGCGCCGATTGCTATCGGCCAGCCGGACCAGGCGTGACCCGGAGACTGAAGCGATGACGTCCCCGCTGATCAGCGTTTGTATTTGTACCTTTCGTCGGACTTCCGTTCGCGAAGCGATAGACTCGATCGCGCGTCAGAAAGTCAGCACAGACATCAGCTACGAAGTCATTGTCGTCGACAATGATGTTGAGCCATCGGCCCGGACGCTGGTTGATGAAACCGCGGCGCAGCATGAGAGCCTGAATCTGACCTATGTCCATGCGCCGGCGCGCAATATTTCGATTGCTCGAAACGCCTGCCTCGACAATGCCAGGGGTGAGTGGATTGCCTTCATCGATGATGACGAGATCGCCATCGAGGATTGGCTGCAGAACCATTATGACAAAGCGATCCGGGACAATCTCGACCTGTCTTTTGGGCCTGTTGTTTCCGTCTATCCGGATCACGCGCCTGACTGGATTCGTGAGATTGATCTGCACTCAATCAGCGTCGGTGATCGTCGCCCGATCGTGACCGGCCATACCAGCAACGCGTTTTTTAAACGCCAGCACCCGGTGATTGCGCCGCTGCGTTTTCGGGAAGACCGCGGGCGATCAGGTGGCGAGGATACTCAGTTCTTCCATCAATGCTTCCTGGGCGGCGCAAAGATTGACGAGACCAAAGAGGCTTTCGTTTATGAGCCGGTCGCAGACAATCGCCTGTCGCTTGACTGGTTGGTGAAGAACAAATTCCGCTCCGGAATCACTTATGGAAAAGTGGTCGTGTATCAGGGCGGACTGATCTCAAATCTGCTCAAGCTATGCGCATCCATGGTCAAAGTTGCGTACCTTATGGTGCTATCGCTCCTGACGCTTGGGTCCAAGGCCACCAGTCGCCGGCACTATGTGCGCGCGATCTTTCATAGCGGTGTCGTTGCGGGATTCTTCTCCGTCAAAGAAGCCGAATATTACGGAAGTCTGGGCCCGACAGCCGCAGAATAAAGTAATGTCTAGAACGAGCTAAGCGTGCTCAATCGTCTCTAAAAGTCGTAGCCGAGCGCGCGCATCATGTCCCCAAAGGCCGGCTGTGCAGCCGCGAACTGATCCGCTGTCAGGCTGTCCTGCCATTTCCCAATAGAGCTGGCTGTAATCGGGCGCGTCACGGCAGCGTGGTGCTCGTGACGCCCGACATCACCCAGGCGTTCGGGGATCTTCGTCAGATAATCAGGCTGATAATCGAGATCGGCCCAGTCAAAGATGCTTCGAAACACGGTCTCCGGATCGGTGACGAGATCCTCATAGGAGACTTCCAGAGGCGCGCGGCGGGCCTTCTTTAAGTGTCGGCGGCAGGATGCGTTGGCGTCGATCCAACGTTGCACCGAGGACTCAAAATCCCGCATGTCCGACTTCAATTGAGAGGCAACCACATCACGGCCATCGCGTTTCAGATAGAGGTAGTAGGCATCGGGATAGGCGCGGACGATGTCCTTGAGGTGCACTGTGTTCCAGGGCGTCTTGTCTCCCCAGCGCTGCTCCGTGAACCCGTGCTCACGTGCCATGAACGCGTAAAAGCGATCAACCAGATGCTCCAGCGTTTGCGCATCAGACTCAAATTCACCGGCTTCTTTTGCGAACGGAGAAAACGACTCGATCTCAAAATCTGCAAACATGTCATGGCGATCGAAGAACGCGCAGAACAACCAGACGCGTTCGCGCCAGGTTAGGCCACGCCATTTTCGCCAGCGTGAGAGGATCTCGCCCAGAACATAGGTTTCGGGCGGGATGTAGATCTGGCCAGACGCCATCAGGACGCGGCGCGTGAGCGTATTGCCCGATCGCGGGGCGCCAACAATGAACAATGGAGATGATTGAGGCATGGATTATGCGCCCTTTTGAGCTTTCCGCCGACGCCGTCGAAACCCGACGAGTTTCTTTGCGGCAATAAGTGGTGAAATGTCTGGTTGCGGAGTTCGCGCCCCGGTTCCAGGATCGGTTTTCAACGCTTCGAACCGTCTTACAACTGACTGCGTTGAATAGGCTTTGATACAATACTCTCGGGCTTTCTGCGCGGCGGCGCGCTCAGCGTCGAGATTGGCCCTGATGTGATCGAGAATAGCCGGCACCTCGGCCGGAGTTCCATACAGAGCGTGCGCCCCAAATGTCGGTCGCAGGGCTGGGGACAGAACGCACCGAACACCCATCAGCATGGCCTCGGCAATGGTTCGACCGAACGATTCCACCCAGAGCGGCGAGTGGTGATAGGAAAACACGTCCAGGGCATCGAGATAGTCCGCAACGGGCTGCTCGTTAAAGGCGAGGATGGACCAGTCGGATGTATCCACGCCCCTATCGTGCAGGAATGCTGGATCCGCGCCCATCACGCTGATTTTGGTATTCGGGCCAGCTGGAAGGCTGAGAGCAATCTCTTCGCCTGTCGCAGGCCATTTATCCGGGTGGGCCCGGCCATGACGCCCGATCGCCAGCGTCGCGTTTTGCAATTTTTCGCGCTGCGGGGTCCAGGCGCCGACATCAAATGCGTTGGGCCAGTCTTCGGTGGTCATTCGCAGCAGCGGCGCAAAGGCGCGAAATTGCTGGCGACAGATCCCTGAAACTGGCGCCCAGAGCAGGGATTGGCCGAACTGACGCTGAACATTTTGCTGCACGCGAAAGGGATCAAAGGCGAGCGCGCTATCGCCCAGGAACAAAGGCTGGTGCGCGACCAAGAGGCTGCGAGTAGCCTGAACAGGCGCGGCGGTCACGACCGGGTTCTCGAACACGGACGGATGATGAAAGAACGCGATATGGCATTTCAAGACCTTCGCCGGGTCTAATTGGATCTGGGTCACGCCCGGCAAGTCGCTCAATTGCAGGATGGATTGGTTTTCCGTATCTGCATCCTGGAAAAACCCAACGGATTCAACCAGAGCCAACCCAACATTCAGTCCAGCCTCGGACATCGCTCGGACATCGGCTGCAACAGCCGCTGACGTCCCCCCGGAAAACCGGGGATCAGTGAAGATCAGAGCGTCGAATGTCATGGTCATTTGTGTGGCTGTACTGATAGCTGAAAGCAAGTCCATCCAGAGCAAGTCATATGCCAGATTCCAGGGCGCCTCGCGGGTGCTGAAATGGCAGTCTTTGACCACAAAAGCGCCAAAAAACAGTTGCATAACCGGCTTGAGTATAGTGGCATGCAACTTGCGATCGATGGCGGGAGCGCGTGGGACAGCATTTTCGCACCCGTGTTTGGTCAAGATAAGGGATGACGCAAGGCTTCGAGCCTGGTGTGTAGAGTGGTTATTGGTGAGATGGGGAGGCCGATGAATAATCGTGTAAGCGTCATCCTGCCTACCTATAATCGCGCAGATCTGATTTCGGATACGATCGAGAGTTTGCTGGCTCAAACTCGGCCAGTCGATGAAATTCTGGTTATAGATGACGGCTCGACAGACGAGACCGCGCAGCGCGTCGCTGTGTTCGGTGACCAGGTTCGCTACCACCACAAGGAAAATGGCGGTAAATCGGCTGCGCTCAATCTGGCCCTGACCATGATCGATGGCGATTGCGTCTGGATTTGCGACGATGACGATTTGGTGCTGCCAGACGCTTGTGCCCGTCTGATGCATGAGATGGAAGCTGATCCGGAACTCGATTATTGCGCGGGCTTGCACATGGATTTCTATGTCGATCCGCAAACGGGCAAAAATGTTTCTAAGGAACCGGGTTATTCCAAAGCGTCCCAGCCGAACGAGGTGTTCTCAGACGCGCTGGATGGGTGCCATATTTTCCAGCCGGGATTGATCGTTCGCCGGACTTTCTATGATCGTATTGGTCCGTTCAATCAGACGCTGAACCGGTCTCAGGACTATGAGATGCTGCTCAGGCTTACCCGCCACGGCAATGGCCGCGTCTTGCCGCATGTCGTGTTCCTGCACCGCGAGCATCAAGGCACGCGCGGTGCCGCAAGCGAGCGGTTTTCAATGCAGGAAGCAAACCGCAAATGGATCAAGTATCATCGCCAGATCATCAAACCCCTGCTCGATGATGTGGATGATCAGGAACTCCTACCAGCAGACATCTGGAACGACCCGTCGCGAGCCGCCACCCGTGAGCGTACGGCGATGATCCGCAAGGGATCGATATTTGGACGCCACGTTCTATGGGACGAAGCACTCGAGGCCTGGGCGGCGATTGAACCTGCGTCTGGTGCGACCCTGTGCGACTATGAGATTCAATTGATCCGGATGTCGACAGGTTACGGTCTGGGCTGCGCGCCTTTGCTTGAGTCTGCCGCTGTGAAGGCAAAGATGCAGGCCTTGAAGGCGCAGTCGCCGTTCGGGCGACAAATTGTCTGGCAGCTGGGACGGTCGATTGGCTGGCGGATCAAGCACGCCGTGAGAGGAGGCGCGCTGGGCGATGCCATTCAGCTCACGCGCTTTATGTTGTCGACACGTTGATGGGTGAAGGCGAAATCGAAAGGGTGAATTTGTGCTGAGTGATAAACGGGACTTCCACACTTCCGTGCTAGGCCAGACGACTGTCTCACTCCTAAAGTCTCGTCGCCAGCCTCACATGACCCAAATCCAACTCAATTCAGATATAACGGTGAGTGTTTGGCTCTGGGACAATGCGGAGTTCTCAAGCCAGGCCGAAGCGCTTGCAAGCGTTCTGAACGAGGAAGAAATCGCCCGTCGAGATCGCCAGTTCTCTCTCACAAAGGGTCTGCATTGGTCCATTTCACGCGCCCGAGTACGCCATAAACTCGCAGAGATAACCGGGCGCCCGGCGGCGCAACTGGAATTTGAAGAAAACACGTTCGGGCACCTGACTCTGAAGCAGGCTGACCTCTCTTTCAGTGTGAGCCATGACGGTTCCCGGACGGCGCTGGCCGTTTGTGAGACGGCGCCGATAGGGATCGATATTGAGTCGATAAAGCCGCTCAGTCGCGAGGAAATGGAATGGCCGCTCTCGTCGCGCGAGCGGTCTGATCTCGCCCAGGTGGGTGACGAGCATCTCCTGCAAGCCTTCTTCAGATATTGGACGCTCAAGGAGGCCTTCATCAAAGCGCTTGGGTTCGGTGTGTCGTTTCCTTTGGGGGATTTTGACATGTCGCCGTTCGGCGCAGAGCCAGCGCTATTACGGGTCGCCGGTGATCCGGATGCGCCAGGAGACTGGTGCTTCGAGGCCAGCGAAATTCGCCCAGGGTTGCGGTTCGCGCTTGCGTCGAAAACAAACGGAAATTCTCCCAAATTCTCGTATCACGAGAAATTTGGGCACTAAAGGTATCGATTGGAACGAATTTTGCTTTGATTTGCCGGGGATTATTGCCTCCGGGTTGGATGAAAGCGAATTCAAATGCTGCGTAGGGTAAACAGTAAGATGTCAGGGACGCGTCACAAGGCGATTTTCGTCGGAAGCACTCAAGTGCTCGTTGATTGTATTAAGCAATGGATCACTTCAGGGGGCGAGGTTGAAGCCGTCATAAGTGATTGTTCAGAGGTGGAAACCTGGAGTTCGACCTCTGGTGTTTCGCTCATTTCGCCAAAGCAGGATCTCGTAGCTTTCCTTGCGAACAAGCCGTTCGACTATCTGTTCTCGATCGTCAATCACGCCATTCTGCCAGATGAGTTGGTGGCGCTTCCGAAGCGGCGCGCGATCAATTATCACGACTCTCTGCTGCCATCCTATGCCGGTTTTAATGCAACGTCCTGGTCGATCATCGACGGGGCCGACACACATGGTGTGACCTGGCATGCAATGACCGCTGATGTCGATGGAGGTGGAATTCTGCTGCAGAAGTCTGTAGCAATTTCGACAGAAGATACCGCGTTTTCGCTCGCTGTTAAGTGCGCGAATGCCTGCCGCGAAACATTCGCTGAACTGCTCGCCGCGCTTGATGTAGAGGCCGAGACCGGCACGCTGATGCCAGAAACGGCGCAGGCGGCGCAGCAGCAGTTTCACTTGCGGTCCGAGCGACCTGGCCTTGGTTTGATTGATCTAGAGCAACCTGCAGCGGTGATCAGCCGGTTTGTACGCGGGTTGCATCTTGGCCGTGATGATAATTGGATGTGCTTGCCCAAGCTGCTTTTGGGTGATGTCGTCTATCTCGTGGATCATGCTGAAACAGCCGATATCACGGCGTCGATCACGCCGGGAACAGTGCTGACGGCAACTGAGACAAGTCTCACCGTCGCCGCAACGGACAGTGCTGTTCACCTCAGCGGTTTGACCCGGATCGACGGGCAGCCTCTTAAAGCCGGTGAACTCAGCACCTATCTCAACGCCATCATCCCATCGGCCCGCGAGATCGCGGACGCCTTGGCAGATGATGACGCAAAGCTGACCAAGCATGAACGCTTCTGGGTCCGCCGTGTCGCGGCACAGTCTTCACCCAAACTCGGACAGATTCGTGACGTATCCGGATCGGCCAATCCATCACAGATTTCAGTCGATCGTCAGTATACGGCGAATGACTACTTCGCGGCCCTATCCGTCTATATCGCCAGAGCTGGCGAAGAGGAAACGTTCGATCTCGCGCTGGCCAAATCGTTGCCGCAGCATGCAGACCGCTTCTACGTGACCACGACGCCGATGCGCGTTGCCGTAGACATGAGTGCACCCTTCGATGTCGCGCGATCTCAGATCAACGCCGAACTGGCGGTTCAGGCGAAACGCAACACTTTCGCACGCGATATGCTGATGCGATACGAGCAATTGCGCGGTGTCCAGGCCGAGGCTGAACGCCTGACAATCGGCGTGCAAATAGAAGGCGAGCCTGGTTTGATGAGCGGGACGGCGCTCACGCTACATGCGGACGATACGCTCGACAAAGTCACGTTCAGCTATGATCAAAACGCGCTTTCCGACGCAGAAATTCGTGCACTGGTCGCGCGGATTGAGACCCTTTTGGCTGAGTCAAATGCAAAACCGGAAACCCCGGTCGCCAAGCTCAACCTATTGCCTGAAACAGAAAAGCGGGCGCTTCTGGATCTCTCTCAAGGACCGCGCAAAGACTATGCGAGCGACTTGTGCGTCCATCAACAATTCGAGGCGCAAGCAGCGCGCACGCCGGATACAAAGGCATTGGTGTTCCAGTCTACATCGCTCACGTATCGCGAGCTGGATACGCGTGCCAACCAGATTGCGAATACGCTGATCGCCAAAGGCGTAAAGCCTGGAGATTTCGTTGCAGTTTGCGTGAAGCGGTCAACCGATTTGGTCGCGGCTTTACTCGGTGTGATGAAAGCCGGCGCCGCCTATGTGCCAATGGATCCATCTTATCCCCGCGATCGTCTCGCCATCATGCTGGAAGATTCCGGGGCCAAGGTGGTCCTGACCGGTGCGTCTCTGGCAAAGTCCCTGGCGTTCGACGACGCCGATCTGGTGACACTGGAATCGATTTCCACTGGATCGGATTCGAACGCGCCGCAAGTCTCAGTCACGTCCGATCATCTTGCCTATGTGATCTTCACATCCGGATCGACCGGGCGTCCCAAGGGCGTGAAAGTCGCTCATCGCAATGTCTCGAACTTCTTCGCTGGCATGGACGACGTGATTGGCACCGAGCCCGGTGTCTGGCTGGCTGTCACGAGTGTCAGTTTCGATATTTCGGTCCTGGAGATTTTCTGGACCCTGGCGCGCGGCTTCGAAGTCGTCATCCAGGGCGAAATGGACCAGAGCAGTCTGTCTGATGCCGCGCGTGTTGAAGTTTCCGATACGCCAATGGATTTTGGCCTGTTCTACTTTTCCTCGTCGCAGGGCGATGCGCGCCCGGGTGAGACCTATAAATTGCTCCTCGAAGGGGCCAAATTCGCTGACACCCATGGCTTCCAGTCTGTCTGGACGCCGGAGCGGCATTTCCATGAGTTTGGCGGGATTTTCCCGAACCCTGCTGTTACGACAGCGGCGCTGGCAACGATCACCGAAAATGTTGCCTTGCGGGCCGGCAGTGTCGTTCTCCCGATGCATAACCCGATCCGCGTGGCTGAAGACTGGTCGGTTCTCGATCAGCTTTCAAATGGCCGTGTTGGGTTGTCGTTTGCCTCTGGATGGCACGCCAATGATTTTGCGCTGATGCCTGAGAATTATGAGCGTCGCCGCGAAATCATGGTGGAGAGCATCGATACGGTGTTCAAACTCTGGGCCGGCGAGGAAGTTGAGGTTGCCAACGGCGAAGGCGAGATGATCAAAGTCTCCACCTTCCCGCGCCCTATTCAGGATCGTCCGCCGATCTGGATTGCCTCGGCCGGTAATATCGAGACGTTCAAGTCTGCGGGGCGCCTCGGCGCGAATATCCTGACCAATATGTTGGGCCAGGACCTCGAAGACCTGCGGACCAAACTTGCCGCCTATCGCGAAGCGCGTGCTGAATCCGGGTTTGAAGGTCCGGGTCAGGTATCGCTGATGCTGCATACTTATGTGTGCGACGATACTGAGAAAGCGCGCGAGATCGCCCGCGAACCGTTCTGCAACTACCTGCAAAGCTCGTTCGACCTGGTCAAAGTCGCGCCCTGGATGTTCCCGGCCTTCAAACGCCCGTCCCTCGATGGGGGAGAAGCGCAGCTCGATACATCCCAGTTTACCGATGAAGACATCGCCGCGCTCATGGATCATGCTTTTGATCGCTATTTTGAGACGGCAGGCCTGTTTGGATCGCCGGAACATGCACTTGGCATGGTCGAGAAGCTCAAAGAGATCGGGGTCAATGAGATTGCTTGCCTGGTTGATTTCGGCATTGAATCCGACACGGTTATCGAGAACCTGCCTTATCTCAACCAGTTGAGAGAACTGGCAAATTCCGGTGGTTCAGAAACTGACGACAGCGCCTTCGTGACGGTCGGAGAGACGTTCAAGGCGCATCATATCACACATCTTCAGTGCACCCCGTCCATGGCGCGGATGCTGATCGATGATCCGGAAGTCCTGCAACAATTTGGATCGCTGAAGCACCTCATGCTGGGCGGCGAAGCGCTGCCGAGTGACCTTGCAGAAACGCTTCACGAAACGCTGACCGGCAAGTTCACCAACATGTACGGGCCGACCGAGACGACCATCTGGTCGACGACATCGCCGGTCAGAAAAGGCGAGGCGATCACGATTGGTCGTCCGATCGCCAACACGATTATTCGCCTTCTGGACGTCAATGGAAACATGGTCGCGCGCGGCGAAGCCGGTGAGCTTTGTATTGGCGGCGACGGCGTTGTCCCCGGCTATCTCGGCCGCGACGATCTCACGGCTGAGCGCTTCTTCGCTGACCCTTATGAACAAGGTGACCGGCTTTACCGCACGGGTGACCTCGCCCGCTACAATGCGTCCGGCGAGATCGAGTATCTCGGCCGCATGGACCAGCAGGTCAAAATCAACGGCTACCGTATCGAGCTTGGCGAAG
The DNA here is from genome assembly GCA_043513745.1 of Hyphomonadaceae bacterium. Taxonomy (GTDB): domain Bacteria; phylum Pseudomonadota; class Alphaproteobacteria; order Caulobacterales; family Hyphomonadaceae; genus Henriciella. Next base: position 914,062 of record CP121341.1, on the reverse strand, counting down.
TTGAGACCCAGCTTAGTCGCCATCCAGATATCTGGCAGAGCGTTGTATCAGCGAACACTGAGAACGGTGTGTCACAACTCGTCGCCTATTATACCTCGCCGCAAGGCCAGAATGACGGCGCCAATCTCGTCGAGCATTGGCAGGGGCTGTGGGATACGGCTTACCAGCAAAGCGATGATGAAAGCGATGCCCGCTTCAATTTTGCCGGTTGGAATGACAGCTACACAGGTGCGCCAATCCCAGCGGAGCATATGCGTGAATGGCGTGATGCAACCCAGCAGAAGATCTTGAGTGTCGCTCCCAAGCGTGTCCTTGAAATCGGCTGCGGTACCGGCATGGTTCTGTTCTCTGTGCTGGATCACGTGGAGCACTTCACGGGAATAGACCTCTCGACGAATGCGCTCGCCCGGATTGGTGAAGAACTTACAACGGAAGAGCAAAGCAAAGTCACGTTGCGCAACCTGCCTGCAGATGCGATCGGTCAGTTCGAAGCCGGAAGCTTCGATACGGTGGTGATCAATTCGGTTGCCCAGTATTTCCCGAGCGCCGACTATCTTGCGGGCGTGCTTGAAACCGCCAGCGAGCTGATTGCAGATGGCGGACAGATCATTGTCGGCGACGTGCGCAGCCTTGAGCAATTGACGGCCTTCCACACGGCGATCGAACTCAACCAGGCACCGGCAGATCTTGAGGCGTCGGCGCTTAGCAGCCGCATCGAAAAGCGTCTGCAGCGTGAGAGCGAGCTCTTGCTGAGTGAGGACTTCTTCCACGCGCTAGTGCGGGATCTGCCCCGCCTGCAGGGTGTGTCCCTGACCTTGAAACAAGGCAAGCACGCAAATGAAATGACGGACTATCGTTATGACGTGGTGCTGCATGTCGGTGACCAGGCGATGGAGACGCTCAGTCTTCCCGACGCGCAAGCAGCAAGTTCTGAAGCGCAGATCCGAGACCTGCTCGACACGGGCGCGCCAGTCATCGCTTTCACGGGATTAGCAAATGCACGTCTGGCACCGGTTTATGCGGCGCGAACAGCGATTGCCGAGACGAATGGTAGTGGTGTTGCAGCTCTGCGTGAAACACTCGCGCAAGACCGCAATGCCGGGATTGAACCAGGCGCACTGTCAGGACTTCACGCCGATTACGAGGTTGTCAGCAGCTATTTCAACAGCGAAGATCCGGCCACGTTTGATGTTGTGTTCCGTCACAAGTCTCAAACTGGATCTGTTGTGCCGCGCGTTGCTGACGCTGCGATCCTCGAACGTCCCGGCGCTTATGCCAATCAACCGGCAGCGCAGTCTGGCGATCAAAACCAGCTAAGCGATCAACTCCGCACGCTTCTGCGCGAGCATTTGCCCGATTACATGATCCCATCTGTCTTCGTGGCGATGGACACGTTCCCGCTGACGCCGAATGGCAAGATTGACCGCAAGGCACTGCCTGCCCCTAGTGCAAAAGTGGAGCCGGTTCAGGCCGAATATATTCCACCGTCAAACGAGCTGGAAACGACGATTGCAGGCATCTGGATGGAGCTGCTCGACCTGTCTCAGGTCGGTCGTAGCGATAATATCTTCGATATCGGCGCCAATTCGATCATGACGGCGCAGGCCAATCAACGCCTTTCGAAAAAACTCGGTCGCCGCGTATCTCTGGTCTCGATGTTCCGCTATCCTACCGTGGAGACACTGGCGGCGCATCTGGGGATGGATGCGACGGGACCCGCCGCGAAAGCAGACACTGCGTCCGGCAAACCCAACCGACGCGAAGAGGCTGCGGCTAAACGCCGAGCCAAGCGACGCGAAAGAGTCGAGTAGATTAAAATGGCAGACACTGGTGCTACCCCCGTCGGTTCAACCGACATCGCAATTGTCGGCATGGCGGCCCGCTTTCCGGGCGCGCCTGATGTCGAGACGTTCTGGGCGAATGTTCGCGACGGCGTGGAGTCGATTGTTCCGTTGGACGATGATGCGTTGCGCGCAGCAGGCGTCAGCGAGACGGAGATCAACCATCCTGACTATGTCAAAGTCTGCCCTCTGCTTAGTGATGTCGATAAATTCGATGCGGGCTTTTTCGGGTTCAACCCGCGTGAGGCTTCGGTCATGGACCCGGCTCATCGGGTGTTTCTGGAGATTGCCTGGGCGGCGTTCGAGAATGCCGGTTACACAGCCCTGCCAGAAGACGGCAAAGTGGGCGTATTCGCAACCGCTGGAGCGCCTGACTATTATGTAGAGAATGTGCGAACGCATCCGGAGATCATGAACTCGATGGGCGATTTCCTCGTTCGTCATACCGGGAATGATATGAACTTTCTCGCCACGCGTGTGTCCTATGAAATGGATTTGCGCGGGCCGAGCATGAATGTTCAGACCGCGTGTTCGTCTGCGCTGGTCGCCTTGCATATGGCAGCGCAAAGCCTCCGCCAGGGGGAATGCGACATGGCTCTGATTGGCGGGGCCACAATCCTGATTCCACAGGGCCAAGGCTATATGTACCGCGATGGTGAGATCCTCTCCCCAGATGGTCATTGCCGTCCATTCGATGCCAAAAGCGCCGGCACGGTGTTTGGCAGCGGGGCAGGGGCACTGATCGTTAAACGCCTGGATGATGCGCTTGATGACGGCGACACGATTCATGCCATCGTAAAAGGGTCGGCCATTAATAATGATGGTGCGATGAAAGTTGGATACCTCGCCCCGGGCGTGGACGGTCAGGCAAATGTGATCACTGACACGTTGAAAGCGGCAGGCGTTCCTGGCGAGAGCGTCACCTATATTGAAACACACGGAACCGGCACACTGGTTGGTGATCCGATTGAAGTTGAAGCGCTAAATGAAGCCTACCGTCAGCATACTGATAAAGCAGGCTATTGCGGGATTGGCTCAGTAAAATCGAACATTGGCCATTTGGGCGAAACAGCAGCGGCCGCGTCTCTGATCAAGGCTGTGATGGCTCTGAAGCACCGCCAATTGCCGCCTAGCCTTGGGTTCGAAACTCCGAACCCGGCCATGGATCTGGAAGACAGTCCCTTTTATGTGAACAAAGAGCTGCAAGACTGGTCGGCTGATGGCCCACTGCGCTGCGCGGTGACCGCACTGGGGGCCGGGGGCACAAATTGCCACGTGATCCTCGAAGAGGCCCCGGGCGCACTGCCTGGCGAAGATGCCCGCGACAAGCAATTGCTGGTTCTCTCGGCAAAGACCAAAGAAGCTCTCGACGCAGCGTCTCTGAATCTCGCCGATCGGTTGGAAGCAAATCCGGATACAGATCTCGCCGACGCCGCCTACACGCTGGCGCTTGGACGCCGTCCGATGCCGCATCGCCGCATCGTCGTGGCGGGCAACCATCAGGATGCGATCGCACGGCTCCGCGACCCGAAACACAAAATGGCGGCGACGCTCGAAGCCAATTCAGATCGACCAAAGACGGTCTTCATGTTCCCAGGCGGCGGCGCGCAATATGCCGGAATGGGCCGTGAATTGTATGAGCAGGACGAAGTCTATCGCGATGCGGTTGACGCTTGCCTGGACATCATCACGCCGAAACTAGGACGCGATCTGAAAGCTCTGATGTATCCGCCCGCAGACCAGGTGGAGGCGGCGACACGAACTCTGGAACAACCATCCCTGACGCTGCCCGCCTTGTTCGCAACCACTTATGCGCTCACCAGCCTTTACGAGTCCTGGGGGCTCGAACCGGATGCCCTTATTGGACACAGCATGGGCGAGTACGTTGCCGCGTGCAAAGCAGGCGTTTTCTCGCTCGAAGATGCGATCACGCTGGTCATGCTGCGCGGCGAACTGTTTGAATGTATTGACCAAGGCGGAATGCTCAGCGTGCCCATGTCAGAAGGCGATGTGCGCGCGCTGGCGCCCGATACGCTCGACATCGCTGCGGTAAACGCGCCGGACCTTTGCGTCGCCTCGGGCCCACGCGATCAGATTGACGCGTTCCAGGCCAGACTGACTCAGGAAGACATTGAATCGACGCCTATCCGCATCGACGTAGCGGCGCATTCGCGGATGCTCGATCCGATCCTGGAACGCTTCCGTACCGCCTGCCGCAAGATCAATTTCCAGACCCCGACCATGCCGTTCGTGTCTAACCTGACAGGGAAGTGGATTTCACCGCAAGAGGCCTGCGATCCGGACTACTGGGTCAACCATCTTCGCTCGACAGTTCGCTTCGCGGACGGTTTGCAGACCCTCCGGTCACTCGGCGATCCAGTTCTGATTGAGATCGGCCCCGGGCGGACACTTTCCATGCTCGCGAAAGCGCAGGAAACGCCCTATCGCCACGCCTTCAACACCGTGCGCCATCCGCAGGAAACCGCGAGTGATCTCGAGTTCGCCCTGACGAGCTTCGGTAAGATCTGGGCGGCAGGTGCCCGCGTTGACTGGCATGAATTCTACGGGACCCAGCTGCGCAACCGTATTCCGCTGCCGACGTATCCATTCGCCCGCGATGCTTACTGGGTGGATGCCCGCAAGTCTGCCGCTGCATCCGAAAGCCAGGATCTGATCAAGCGCCCCGATATGAAGGACTGGTTCGCTCAGCTCTCATACCGCGAAGCCCCGCTAGTGCGGTCGCCGCGCGCAGATGAGGATCGAAACTGGGTTGTGTTCAGTCATTCCGCATCGCTTGCGGCCGAGCTCCAATCTGCCATCAACGCACCCGACATTCAGGTCGTTATACCAGGAGCTTCGGTTCAACAGTCTGACGCAAATACCTGGACCCTCGACTTTGATCGGAGTGAACACTTCGCGCAGGTGCTCGAAGAAATTGAAGAGCATGCCGGACTTCCCGATCATATCGTTTTCCTGACCCAGGATTCTCGCAGGTCCGCGGGTACGCATGATGCCAAGCAGGATCGTCTATTCCTGCATCCAACTTATCTGGCGCAGGCGCTTGGTGCGCGGTCTGAGCCGGTGCAGTTTTCTATTCTGACCTCAGGCCTGACGGATCTGGGCGGCGAGACGCAGGACCCTTATCAAGCCCTGGCGCTTGGTCCGGTCCTTACGACCCCACGAGAACTCACTCATGTTCAAGCGCGCTGTGTCGATCTGCCAAGCCGCACATTGTTGCGCCGTTGGACCCCGGACTTGCTCGAGCGATTGACCGCAGAGTTGCGCAATGAAAGCGATGACACAGTGGTCGCGCTGAGATCATCAGGACGCTGGGCACGCACCTTATCACCAAGTCCGATTGAGACGACCGAGACGGAGACGAATGACTGGCTCCGCGAGGGCGGCGTTTATCTCATCACTGGCGGCTTGAGCGGGATCGGCATGGAAGTCGCTCAACATATGAGCCGCTTGAAACCCGTCAAACTGGCATTGATGGCGCGCAAGGGACTGCCACCAGAAACAGATTGGGACAAGATCGTATCCGCCGATGTGGAAAGCCAGGTCTCTCAGCGTATTCAGCTTGTGCGCGGTCTGAGAGATCAAGGCGCTGACGTCATGGTCATCGCGGGAGATGTGACAGACCCAGAAAGCCTGACAGCGGCTTTGAGCGAAATTCGGGCCGGTTTTGGCGCGCTCATTGGCGTCATTCACGCTGCGGGTAGCATGGATGATGCGCCGCTCATGATCAAAGACGCGGCGTCGATGAAACGCCTTCTGGCGCCGAAAGTCGCCGGAACGGTCAATCTCGACAAGGCCATCACGGAAGACCTGGACCTGTTCGTCTTGTTTTCATCCGTCGCTTCGTTCCTGGGCTTGCCAGGACAGGTCGATTATACCGCAGCCAACGCCTTTCTGGATGCTTTCGCGCGCGCGCGAAATTCCCGGAAGTCGGGCCGTTCGGTCGTCATCAACTGGAACGCCTGGCGCGATGTTGGGATGGCAGACGCGGCGCAACGTGCCCAGACCGGTGAAACACCACCTTACATGCCAAGCGAAAGCCCGGCCTGGGACGGTTACACGGATATGGCCGGTGGTCGGCTCTATGTTCGGGACCTCTCTGTCGCAAAGGATTGGATCTTGCGCGATCACCAAGTCAAGGATGGTCACACATTGCTGTCAGGCACGACCATGTTGGAGCTTGCTCGCGCGGCGGTGGCTGACCTGCATCCGGGGTCGCAGGTCAAGCTCTCCAATCTGACCTTCCTTGCCCCGTTCGTGGTTGGTCCGGACGAGGCCCGACGCCTCAGTCTGCACGCGATCCAAACGGGCGATGGACGCCTGGAAATGACCCTTCGTGATGGAGCCAATCTCGAGAACCAACCGCTGGTGGTTTGCGACGCAGCGATCCTGAAAGACGCGGCGCCCGCTTCGATCGATCTGAAATCAATTGGCGCGCGATGCAATGCGGATCGTTGGGTTTCGCCGGATGGCTTCCTGGATCAGGATTTCATGGCGTTCGGCCCACGCTGGGCAAATATGAAACAGGTCGCATACGGGCGCGATGAAGCCTTGGTTGAATTGAGCCTGCCGGACGCGTTCGCGTCTGATCTGTCATCTTTCAGTCTGCATCCAGCAGTGCTCGATATGGCAACCGGAGGCGTTCAGCGCCTGATCCCGGGAGTTGATCTCGACAAGGAATTCTATGTGCCGCTGAGCTATGACACGGTACGGGTCTTCGGTGATATGCCGACCCGGGTGTTCAGTCACGTGCGGTGCTTGCCCGGCAGCGGTGATGGTCTCGCCTATTTCGATGTGACTTTGACGGATGCAACGGGTCAGGTCTTTGCCGACGTGAAGCGCTTTACGATGAAGCGGCTGACCTCTAACGAGACGTTCGCATCCGGCGCCCCGAGCCATGTTGCAGGCAAATCCATGCCGCAAAATGAAGCTCTGGAAGCGCTCTTGCAGCAAGGCATTCGTCCGCATGAGGGCGTTGAGGCATTCTCGCGGATCCTGTCCCAGGCCGGACTGGTTCAAACGATCGCATCTTCTGTTGATCCTGCAGTTTGGCTCCGACAGCTGAACGAAGAAGCTCAAACTGACTCGGGCGAAGCGGACGGCGACAGCAATTATGAACGTCCGCAGCTCGCCTCTGATTATGAAGCTCCAGAAACTCCGGTGGAGAAAGATCTTGCAGGGACCTGGTCTGATCTCTTGGGTGTCAAGAAAGTTGGCACGCGCGATGATTTCTTCGATCTTGGTGGCAACTCTTTGATTGGTGTCCGCCTGTTTGCATCGATCCGAAAAAAGCATGGTCTGTCGCTGCCGCTGGCAACACTGTTTGAAACGCCGACGATTAGCGAGCTGGCTGCCTTGATGGCGTCGCATGGTGTGGGCGGCGGCGCGACGAGCGAGAACGATGAGGCTGCCGACACGCCTTCGACCCATTGGTCACCGCTCGTGACCTTGAAAAAGGGACTTCCGGGTCTGCGTGCGATCTTCGCGGTGCACGGCGCGCAAGGCAATGTGATGAAGTTCAAATCCCTCTCTGACCTATTGCCAGATACGCGGCCGGTTTACGGTATTCAGGCCTATGGCTCGGATGGGGTACAGACACCGTTGGACTCAATCCCGGAAATGGCGCGTCGCTACATTGACGTGATCCGCGCCGTGCAACCGCTGGGGCCATACACTTTGGCGGGCTATTCCGGCGGCGGCATCGTGATCTACGAAATGGCTCAGCAGCTTAAGGATGCCGGAGAAACCGTCGACCTGGTCATCATGTTTGATACGATGCATCCGCAGTCTGAGCAGGCTCCGAACCGCATATCGGGTCGCCTTAAAAACCTACACCGGTTACACCCCAGCATTGCGCTGGAGACAATCCGCCGGATCCTTCATCGTATACCGGTTTTGAAAAGAATCGTTCCGAGCCACAGAGCTGCGGATTATGTTGAAACCGATCTCGAAAAAGCTGGATGGCGTGTTTACGACGCGTTCCTAATTGCCGCAAAAGCCTATCATCCCGAACCTTATGATGGTCAGATTGTCATCGTCCGCGCCCGGAGAACCAATTTGCGCTATCTCAATCTGGGGCCGTCGCTCGGTTGGGAGAAACACCTGAGCAAGCCGTACATTCCGATGGAAGTCGACGCGACGCACGCGACCGTTTTCGACGAACCTGCCGTCTCGGATTTGGCGGTGCAGGTGCGCGCCTTGCTGACAGATTTTTCAGCCAATTCAGAGCAATGAGGGCGTTGGATGGACCTCAGACATGGCCATCTATTAATGCAGAAAGAGGTTGACGGGGCCCGTTCCCGAGCGGTTTACCACAGGTTGAACAATTGGATGGATTCAGAATGAAACCAAGTCACTGCGTAATGGCTGCCCTGCTTTCTGTCGGTCTCGTTGCGGCCTGCTCTGGGGGCGGGACATCAAACTCGACTCCGTCGCCGATCGGAGGCTCGCCGCCACCGCCGCCACCACCTCCTCCGCCTCCACCGCCACCTCCTCCGCCACCACCGCCCCCGCCGACAGGTGTGACGCCGGTGAACGAGACCGATGTCGTCTATGGGTCTGGACTGACCAATGGTGGTTCAAAAACGCTTTTGATGGATATCTATCAGACGGGTGACGAGTGCACCGCATTGCGGCCGTTGGTGCTGCTCATTCATGGCGGCGGGTTCAGACAAGGATCCAAGACAAGTAATCGCTGGAACGATCGCGCGAGAGACGCGGTTGGCCGCGATTATGTCGGTGTGGCTATCAATTACCGCCTGATCCCGGATGACCCGGTCATCTCAGCGGAGTTTGATCCGGTTCGAACAGATCTGATCGCTGCTAATGTCGACCAGGATTGGGATAATAACTCAGTCGAAGTTTTCGCGGGCGGAATCACGGCCGCGATCGAAGATACGGTTGCAGCGCTGCGCTATCTGGAGAGCAATTCACCCGAAGATCGCTGCATCGACATGTCCAAGATTGCCCTTTGGGGCGGATCAGCTGGTGGGATCACAGCAATGCATGTTGCTTATGGCCTGGACACCTACTCGATCAACTATCCGAAGCCTGATGTCGTGATCGACTATTGGGGAATGGTGTTCATTGACGGCATGATTGGCGCTTCAGAAGCCCCTCTGTTTATTCTGCACGGCGGCAATGACGATCTCATCGATCCTCAGGAAGCGCGCGATCTCAAGAGCGAAGCCGACGCGATAGGCGTCGGTTCCTCGCTCTACATGGTCTCCGGAGCGGGTCACGGATATTCGGGTATTTCGATCCAGAGCCAGGGACAGTCCGTGAACGGTAAAACCCTGCTGGAACTGACGCTCGATTTCCTCGATGCCCACTTGAAGGATGGATCGCCAGCGCCGGTCTATGAAAGCGTGACGATCAACTAGACGCAGAATTTCCTTGCAGCCTTGACGAGACGCCGCTCCCAACGGCTAATCTCTTCGGGGACGCTTGGATTGGCGCTAAATGACCATGTTTCGTAATTTTGCTGTGCCAGTTCTGTCTGGCGGCCTGCTTTTGTCCTGCTCAGGCGCTGGATCGGTCTCGCCAACGGATGAGCGCGCGCTTCTGGCAGAGAAGAATGTAGTCTATGCGCAGGGCCTGACGGAGCGCGGCTCGATCCCGCTCCAAATGGATATCTATCGACCTGATGAAGCCTGCGAGACGTTGAAGCCGCTGGTCTTGATCATCCATGGCGGTGCGTTTGTCCGGGGTTCAAAGGAGAGCAATGGCTGGGACGAGCGCGCACGCGATGCGGCACGGCGGGGATATGTCGCCGCGGCGATCAACTATCGCCTGATCCCGGACGCACCGGTAATTTCTCAGGAGTTTATGCCCGTCTGGGCAGATCTGTTCGAAGCCAAAGCCGATTTGCCCTCGAACACGCACGCGTTGGAAACCTATGCCCGGGGGGTCACGGCCGCGATTGAAGACACTGTGTCGGCGTTGCGTTTCCTGGAAAGCGATTCACCGCACGACCGATGCATTGATGTCTCCCGGATCGGGGTGTGGGGTGGATCGGCGGGGGCGATCGCGGCGGTGCATGTCGCGTATGGCCTCGAGCCGTATGCGATCAGCTTTCCCGAACTTGATGTTGTGATCGGCTATTGGGGCATGGCCTTTATCGACAATCTGATTCAGCCGGGCCAAGCGCCTATCTTCATGCTGCACGGCCGCGCGGATGATCGTGTCGCGGTGCAAGGAAGCCTGGATTTGAAGGCGGCAGCCGATGCCGCCGGCGTCGGGGCCGCGCTCTATCTGGTGGAAGGGGCTAAGCACGGATATTCCGGGATATCTATTCAGAGCGACGAGCAATCGGTCCGTGGACATACATTGCTGGATCTGACGCTTGAATTTCTCGATGCGCATCTGAAGGAAGACGCACCGTCGCCCGTGTACGAAACAGTATCGATCAAGTGACGAAGACGTTTCGGCCCAGCCTACGCTGCGGTCGGCGCCGTTGGAGCATCCTTACTCCGCAGCATACGAAAATCATTCAGCGACGTCCGAACAAAGCCTCGGAAGAACAGGATCAGCGTCAGAAAATAAGCCAGGCCGCCGACCGGTACGAGGATCAGCAATTGCAGTGTGCTATTCAAGACGTGGATGCTGGGGAAGCCGAACTGTACCGAGAGCACCGCGGCCACCATGGCCAGGGTTGAGATAAATTGCGGCCGCATGGCATTGAGCAGTGTCACCGCTTTCACGTCCAACTGTTTCAGGACCTCGTACTGAAACGGCACGAGCAGAATGATATTGGCAATCAGAAATGCCCAGGCCATGGCTTCCAGCGTTCCCAGATTGATGCCGATCGCGAAAGCGATGATGAAGCCAACGGCGCGAATGATCGACCAGCGCAGCAATACCCCGGACCGCCCGCGGGCTTTCCACATTTCATTTGCGCTGGACGCCACCGATTGCATCAGTCCGACAAAGGCCAGAATCTGGAGCACGGGTGCGACGGGACCCCATTGTGGACCGAATAGAAGATCGACAAATGGCACCACGACCAGCGCGAGGCCGGTCATCATCGGGAATACGATAACGCTCATGATGGATACGGTTTTGACATACGCCCGGCCGAGTTTTTCTGTGTCTTCCTTAATCGCGGAAAAGGCTGGATAGAGCGCGAAATTCAGGCCGCTGGACAGTGTCTGAATGGGCATGCGCATCATTAGATATGCGCGTGAATAAAATCCGAGTGCGTCTGCGCCGAAGAACCGACCGATGAGGACATTGTCCACATTCTGGTTCAGGAAGCGCACAAAGGCTGTCCCCGTGAGGCCAAGAGAAAAGGGTAAGACCGCTCTGATCGTCGACCAATCAAATGTCAGTCGAATCGGCGCCTTGTTGAAAAGCTGTCCGGCAAGCGCCTTGACGGCGTAGAGAATGATCTGTTGCCAGGCCAGGGCCCAGACGCCATGCCCGGTCAGCGCTAGATAAATCGCCGCCGCGGAGGAAAGCGCAATGGCGCTCAGATCGATCAGGGCAATCGTTCGGAATTGGTAGTTCCGCTGTAGCCAAGCCATAGGTACGAGGAAGATGCAGTGCAGCATCAGGATGCAGGACATGACCTGCACCAGCTCTTTAACCTGTGGTTCGCCGAAGAATGCAGCCACCCATGGCGCCGCGAAATAGGCCGCGATTGTCATCGTCAGGCCAAACCCCAGATTGAGCCAGAAAGCACTGGACCAGAATGCCGTGCTCGGTTTTTCGGCGCGCACCAATGCAGCTGAAATGCCGAGATCGTTGAACATGGTCAAAAAGCCGACCAGCGTCATCGCCATGGCGAGCAGCCCGAATTGTTCCGGCGTCAGAATCCGAGCGAGCACCGGGATCACGATCAGGAACTGGCCGAGATTTTTCGTCAACGTTACCGAGATGTTGATGATCGCACCGGTGGCGGTTTTCTTAGCCAGCTGATTCATATGCGATCCCTGAAATCCCCTCGTTCGATTGGTGATCTATCACCACAATCTGAACGGCTGACAAACACTACGCGTATTATGCAGTGTCCGTGCCAGCTAAACACCGAACGGCACTTTGCTGTCACCCAACCGCGATTACCATACTTATTCCCGATCCTTATGGGGTTTTTCTGGTTAATGCCTCCCTTTGAAACACGGGTCGTCAGACAGTCTGGAACATGACATGCATTTGGTCTGAGAAGCACGCTTTGGGCCGAATGGTCCAAGACAGGAAAATGGGGAGCTTGGTGGTGAACGAGGGATCGATTTGAGCCAAACGGAGCATGGATCTTCAGCCGTTCAGGCGCTCAGCCGACAGCGCTTCGTGGTGCTAGACGGCTTGCGCGGTATTGCGGCATTTGCGGTGATCGCAGATCACGTACCTTCCGACTTGGTCCGCGCTTTGATTCCCGGTCGATACCTCGCCGTTGATTTCTTCTTCATTTTGAGCGGGTTTGTCTTGTGCCATGCTTATGGCGCACGGCTCAAATCGGAGATCCGGACACTCGGCTTCCTCCGACTGAGGCTCATTCGGCTCTACCCTCTATATTTGCTCGGATTGATGCTAGGCGCATCGCACGTCATCTATCTGAGCGCTGCGGGCTATATCGAGACCACGTTCAGCGACCTAACTGCGATGACGGCAATATCGCTCTTGTTTCTTCCGGTTCTTTCGGGGGTGTCGGGCCAGGATCTACTTTACCCCCTCAATCCGCCGTCCTGGTCGCTGTTTTCAGAACTGATCGCCAATATCGCCTACGCGGCTCTTGCGCCATGGCTTTCGCTTCGTCTGTTATTGGCGGTGTTGGCCGTTTCCGGCGTCGCTGTCTTGCATCTGATCCCGAGTGAACCAGACCTTGGGGCGGGGTGGAAGCTTTCGGACATTCACATTGGAATTGCCCGAGCCATGTTCGGCTTTTTCGCCGGCGTTACGATCTACCGTGCGCGTTCGGTTTTCACAGTGCCGTCAATACCCGTGTGGCTCGCGGTGGGGCTGCTCGCTGTGATGCTCTGCGCTCCGGTTCCAGATGAAGCGCGGCGATGGTTCGACACGGCGGCCTGCCTCGCCTTCATGCCGCTCATCATCCTGATGGTGCAGAATGCCCGCGCGTCGGGCCAGACTGCGAAAATCGCGTCTTGGTTGGGACTAGTGTCTTACGGCGTTTATGTCCTACACGAGCCGATCTATTTCTGGCTGCGGAGCTTGAGTGGGTTTCTTGGTGTGTCCGGCGTGTTTGAGGTGATTGACTATCCGCTAATTGTCGGTGTTTCAGCGCTTTCTGCCTGGTTGGCGACCCGGATCTTTGATCGACCAATGCGTGAACGTCTTGCGAGAATCGGTAAGCCTGAGCGCTCATAAACCGGCAGAACCCAAATATGAAATCTCTGTGCGCAGAGTTTGTGCGGCGTTCCAAAATGCAACTGAGAATAAATCGCATTATGTATTTGCAGAGCCTGCGAACTGACCTATACCAATCTGTAATCACCTTTAACTGCGGCAGCATGGCGTGGATCGCGATCCTTCTCGAGACGCCCGGAAATTGCCCCTGGGGCTAAAGAGAAGCTTGAACGTGTCGGACCGAATTTGGGTTGCTTTTGGCTGCGATGGAGGTTTTGCGCCGCACCTCGCCGCGACCATCGCGTCGGTCGTTCGCTATACGCCAGCAAACAGACTGCACTTTCTGATCCTCCAGGAAGGCTTTGACGAGGGCCAGCAGGCATCAATTCAGGCAATCGCGCGCGGCGCCGAGTTCACCTGGATCGATATGGCTAATTTCGAGCTGCCCGACTATCAGGTGTCCAACCACATTACCTATGCCACCCTGTTCCGGCTTGGGCTTGAACAATTGGCCCCTGAAGCGTGCAGGCGTCTAATCTATCTTGATGCGGACCTGATTGTGATGGCTGATCTTCAGGAGTTGTGGAACGTTGATTTAAACAGCGCCGCAATTGGGGGCATTCCTGATGCTGGTCTGTGCAAGGATATCCCGTCCGATGACCGACATTGGCTCGCATGGGTTGATGATAAGGATGCCGCCTACATGAACGCTGGCGTGATGCTGATCGACCTGGACAAAGTCCGTCATGAGGGTGGCTTTTCCAAAGCGCTGGATTTCATCGCCGAGCGCGGCGCTGCTCTACCCTATCAGGACCAGGACGCGATCAATCGGGTCTACTGGAATCAATGGACGTGCTTGCCGCTCGAGTGGAATGTCCAGAGATTTCAGTTCATTAAGGCGTTTCAGCAGTATTTTTCCGAGGAAAGTCTCGCGGCTCTGGACAATCCGAAAATCGTGCATTTTACCGGACCGGAAAAACCGTGGACCATGGAAGGCTATCATTCCTGGTGGTGGGTTTACTGGCAAGCCTTGGCGGATACGCCGTATCTGAATCAGGTACGAAAAACGCATGGCATTTCCCGCTGGCAGCTCTTCCGAATTTGGTTGAGATGGCTGAAACGACGCCCAAAATCAGCCTCCGCGCAGGGAAATTTTCCGGGCGCGGTTTTCAAGGGTTAAGCGATCTCCGTTCAGGTCCCGATATTGCATAAGTCTCCAGACAATCTGGCGTGGGCGGGGCTCATCATCGGCTCTCGCCTCCGACAATAGAATTCCACACGCGTTGGGGGAGCCAAAAATGCTGAAAAAAGGCGCGAAAGCGGTCTTGCGCTCCGTTGGGCTTCAACGCGAGCAAATTGCGGCGACCCGAATGGCTGTGGAACGCGCTACGCTAGCGTCGATCCCGCGGACCGGAGCAAAACGGCAATGGGGACGAATTCTCGCCTACCACTCCGTTGGTCAACCGCGCACGGGCGTCAACGATGTGTCCTTGCACCGCTTTGTGCGGCAATTGGATATCGCAATTGAACTTGGGTTTGAGTTTGTGTCGGCGCTGCAAATTGCCCATACGGGCGGCGAACCCAATCAGCTCGCTATTACGGTCGATGATGCGTGGACCAGTGCGGCAGCGAATATCGCCCCAATCGTGCGTAAACGAGGTCTGCCATGGTCGCTATTCGTGGTCAGTGGTTGGAGCGATCATGCCGACGACTGGACTCGCAAAGACATCCTCAACTGGAACCAGCTGAAAGATCTAATGGGTGGCGATCTCGAGATTGGGAGCCACTCCGTCAGCCATCCCGATTTCTCTAAGCTTGAACCTGATCAAGTGAAGCTCGAACTGGAAGCCTCGCGAGACGGCATAGCTGAAAACCTCGGTTTCGTTCCCAAGTCTTTCGCCATTCCATATGGTCAGTCGGCGAATTGGAATGCAACGGCGCACGAAATGGCTCAAAGTGCGGGCTACGATACGATCTATTCTCAGGCTGAGCGGACGGGGTTTCCCGGTACCGCTCCACGCACATTCGTAACCAAATTCGACAATGATCGTATTTTCAGGGCGCTGCTAAATGGGGCGTTCGACAGTTGGGAAGAATGGGTGTGATAGTACGCACCCAGCCAGGTGGTAACGCCAGGCACATCGCGGACTGAACTAGAAAGGACGCTGTTGAATGGCGATGCGCAAGCAATTGGCAGTCGGGTCTATTTGGACCGCTGGTGTGCGCGCGGGCGTCAGCCTGATGGGGCTCGCCAACACCGTCATTCTTGCCCGGCTCCTGACACCTGAAGACTTTGGTCTCGTCGCGGTCGCCTCTGTCATCTTCGCGATCATCTCAGCGTTCACAGGCTTGTCGCTGGCCGCAGCCCTGATTCAGCACAAAGACCCGCAGCGCGAGCACTATGATACCGCTTGGACACTCGAAGTGATCCGCGGGGCTTTCGTCGGCGCACTGCTGTTTATTATAGGCCTGTTCTTTGCCTTCTTTGGCGATCCGCGGATTGAATTCATCATGTACGCGTTCGGTTTAACCGCGATTATCGGTGCGCTGCGCAACCCAAGGATTATCGACTTTCAGCGGCGCTTGTCGTTTCATCAGGAATTGCTGATCCAACTGGCTGAGAAGCTTGCCAGTATCGTGGCTGCTGTGACGATTGCGCTGATCTATCAGACGTTCTGGGCCATCGTAGCTGGGTGGCTGGCATCGCAAATAATTTCGGTCGTGCTGTCCTATGTTTTGATCCCTTATTTGCCGCGCGTTTCGTTGCGCCACTGGAAGGGTTTGTTCTCGTTCTCCGGTTGGGTCGCCCTAGGCTCTGGTGTACGCGAACTGAACTGGCGCGGTGACAAGCTGATGGTCAACGCTGTCCTCGGTCCATCGGTCCTAGGTCAGTACGAAGTTGGCGGCAGGCTGTCAGCGCTGCCGGTTCGCGAGTCCGTCGCGCCGCTGGTGCATGTCCTGTTTCCTGCGTTTGCTAAATTGCAGGAAGAGTCCGGGCGGCTGCGGAATGCCTATGTTAGAGCGCAGCGCATTCTGGCTATGGTCGCGTTCCCGGTCGGAATCGGCTTCTCCCTCGTCGCGGGCCCGTTAGTAGAGTTTGCGCTCGGCGCGAAATGGGCGACGGCTGGCTTGGTGATTCAAGTACTTAGCACCCTATTCGCGCTCCAGGCCATTTCCACACCGTTCGCGCCTATGGCAATGGGGCTTGGGCGAACACGGCTCTTGTTCATTCGCGATATTGTCAATCTGGTCGTTCGGTTTCCGATTTTGGTTGTTGGATTCTTTATGGGAGGACTGGTCGGCCTTCTGGCGGCGCGCTGCGTCACTACGGTTTTTATTATCGGGCAAGACCTGTTCCTGGCTCGGCGCCTCACCGGCGCAACGTTCGGGCAACAAATCTTTTCGAGCTGGCGGGCCGGCGTCGCTTCGCTAGCTATGGTGGCGGTTGTGCTTGGCCTTCAAATGCTCGGCGTGATGTCACCAACCGCTTCGGATATTGCTGTCCTGGTCCTAGCCGGAGGTGTCAGCTACTTCGCTGTCACGATCGGGCTGTGGTGGTCCGTTGGCAAGCCTGATGGCCCTGAACGAGAGGTGATCGACATGTTGCACGCCTTCCTTCCCCAATCGAAAACCGTCTAGGAGCGTCGAACCGCGTGGCTTCTCCCCTTCTCAATCCATCCGATCAGGCTCTTTTCGAACGGCAGAGCGCGGAAATCTGTGCGGTCCTGGACAAGTACATTCCGGCCAATAAGCCGATTGCGTTCATTCCATTTCCGTTCGATGGAAATGTCGGAAACCACATGATGTGGATTGCCGTGAATGCGTATCTGGAAACTCGCGGAATTCGCGTCGCCTATACTGCGCAGCCTTGGACGCTGAATGTCGATCACCTCAAGCGTGCTGTCGGTGATGGGACGATTGTGTTTCTTGGCGGGGTGTCGGTTTCGCGTCTCTGGCCCTGGCATGCCGAAGTGAAACGCAAGGTCGCCGCAGCCTGTCCGGATAATCGTCTGGTGTCTTTGCCCTCCACCATGATTCTAATCGATGATGAGGACCGGGCGGAAGCCTCAACGCTTTTTGAGGGGCATTCGGATGCCCACATGCTGGCACGCGATGAGCTGAGCGCGCAATCCGGCGGCGACGCTTTTCCCCGCAGTGTCAATGTCGAAACCGTCCACGATACAGCCTTCATGTTGCCGCCGCAGCCGCGAAACAGGCAGGCCGCTGAAATGGATGTGATCTGGCTCGCGCGAAATGATCATGAAGGCGCTGGATTTGCCCGCCCCGAAGACATCATGATCTTCGATTGGCCGAGCACGCTGGAGCCCTACAGCCCGGACGTGCTGAGCAGTCGGGTTTGTTCGAAGATCAGAGACGTTGCGCCGGTCTTCAATCCGCTGACAAATCGCGCCTTGAACCGTGCATATATGTCGGTGTCGCGGACAATGCTTCGCCGCGGTAATCAGGCGCTCGATCGCGGGCGAGTATTGGTGACCGATCGCCTCCATCCACACGTCCTGGCGGCGCTCCGCGGGCAGTATTGCGTTATGCTGCCTGATTTGTACGGAAAGAACCGCGCTGTCTGGGACTATTCGAGCGAGGCTTACAGTACGATCTACTGGGCTGATAATCCCGAAGAAGCCTTGGATATGGCTCGTGAACTTGCTGCTAGAGACGCGGCCGAGGATTAAGGTCGCGAGGTATCAATCCTCGCCCGGCCACCACCCATAAATATTAGATGTGACCGTGAAGTGCTCGACAGTATCGAGCTCTGGCCTGTTTGGCTTCAGGGCAAGCAGCGCTGTCTTGATTGCGAACTTCACGCGCAGAAATGAAAGCGCGCCGTCCGGATCAATTCGCTTGGCGAAGTCGGCGCAGACACGTCTCTCGTCTGCTGAGTATTTTGGAAGCGTTGCGCGCCAGTACATGTCTTTCGCCATCCGGCGCTGCATATCAGTCAGCCAGCTCGTGGCTTCTGGCAAATCCGTGCACCAGTTCTCTGTCACGAATTGGCAGGTTTCAAAACACTCTTCACGATCTGAAATCGCGCGATTGATTTTCGGTGCACTCATCGAAGAGGCGTGGATGCGATACTCGGCCTGCAGATCCTTGATCGCGCCAATTGGCCCGTTCGCGGCAAACCGCATCCACATTTCCATATCGGACGTGTGATAGAATTGCGGGAGGTAACCGCCCAGCTTTTGCTGAACCCGGGTCCGCACAACTGCCGTTGGCGAAGCGACCGGATTGCCATGAGTGAAATTGCGTTTGATGAAGTCTGGTCCGGATACTAGCTGGAAATCGCAGCCGCCCTCATCAGGGGTTGGCGCACGATCAAATCCATCTCCCACCAATAGCGCGCGACCAAAAACCAGGTGCACGTCCTCGTGGCTCTCCATGATTGCTGTGGCGCGGGCGAGACTGCCCGGCGTTAGCGCGTCGTCGGCTGAAAGAAGCAAAGCATAGTCAGCGCTGGCCCAATCAAGCAGTCCGCGATTGGCCGTGCCGATCAGTCCAAGGTTCTGCTCATTCCCTCGATAGGTGACCCGCGAATCCGAAGCGGCGAGAGCTTGGCCCACCGCCTCCGTATTGTCCGGGGAGGCGTCATTCAGGATCAGGACCCGAACGTCGACATCTCTTTGCGACAGAATGCTAGCGACACAATCCTCGAGGAAATGCGCATAGTTGTAGCAGGGAACGACGATATCGACGCTGGCCATCAGTGCGCCTGATCTGATGTGATGTCTTTGAGTGCCGCCGCCACGGTGGAGACGTCTTCATCACTCATCTGACCGTACAGGGGCAGAATGATCCGTTTGTCCTGTTCGGATTCCGAATGGGGCAATGGAGCCGGTCGCGGCGCGTCGCGATAGGTGTCTTCGCGGTGAGCGCACATAATGCCCCGGCGCGTGGCGATCCCTTTGTCCAGCATGGCCTGCATCACGGTGCGTTGGTCGCAGGCATCTGGAAGGCGAACACTGAAGCTCTGCCAGTTGGTCCGCGCCCAGCTCGGTTCGGTGGGAACCTGCAGCCACTGTGCGTCGGCAAGTTCGGAGCGGTATAGCTCAACCAGTTCGCGGCGGCGCTTCACCACGCCGGGCAACCGTTTCAGTTGCTCGCGTCCGACGGCGGCCTGGATGTCCGTCATGCGGTAATTGTAGCCGAGTTCCGGATGCGTCTCGAACACGACCTGCTGGGATTTATGGCGGACTGTATCGGGGACGCTCATGCCATGCTGGCGTAACCGCTTGAACTGTGCCGCCCAGTCAGCGTGCGGCGTCGTGATCATGCCGCCATCGCCGGTAGAGAGCACTTTGCGAGGATGAAACGAGAAGACCGCGGCGTCTCCGCGCACGCGGCCGACCTTTTCCCATTTCCCATCCCACAGGATCTCAGCGCCTGCGGCGCAAGCGGCGTCTTCGATGACAAACAGATTATGCGCGCGCGCGACTTTGACAATCGCAGCGAGATCAGCCGGCATACCCATTTGGTGGACGAGAAGGATCGCCTTTGTTCGCGGGGTGATCGCTGCCTCAATCAAGGCCGGATCCATATTGCAGGTCAGCGGGTCTACATCGATAAAGACCGGGTCTGCGCGGCAATAGCGGATCGCGTTTGCAGTGGCGATATAGGAATGGCTGACCGTGATCACTTCATCACCGTCGCTGACCCCTGCCGCGAGAAGCGCTAGGTGCAAGCCGGTCGTGCAATTAGACACCGCGACCGCATTCTCGGCGCCGACATAGTCGGCAAACTCGGTCTCGAAGGCTGCAACTTCCGGGCCTTGCGTCACCCAACCAGACAGAATGACTCGCGAGGCGGCAGCGGCCTCCTCCTCACCCATTAGCGGTTTGATGATCGGGATCATTGCATCGCGTCCTTGTTCGCGCGCCACCAATCGACCAGACGGCGGAGGCCTTCTTCGAGGTCAATCTCTGCTTCAAAGCCCAAGAGATCTTTGGCCTTCTTTGTATCGGCGAGACGGCGCGGGACAGCGTTGATTTTCCGTTCGGGGCCATATTCCGGCACCATATCCGGATCGGCGCCCATCACTTTCATCAGCGTCGTCGCAAGCTCGTTCAGATTGGTCTCGACACCGGACGCGACGTTGAACACTTCGTCCGTCGCATCTGATTTCAGCGCCAGAACGTTCGCGCGTGCGAGTTCTTCGATATAGATGAAATCCATGGAGGTGAGGCCATCGCCGAGGATGAGCGGCGGGACGCCTTCCTCGATCCGCTGCATCCAGCGGACCAGAACCTCGGTGTATTTGCCGTGAATATCCATGCGCGGGCCGTAGACATTGAAGTAGCGCATCGCGACATAATCCAGGTCGTACATGGCGTGGAAAGAGCGGAACAAGCCTTCCAGCATCACTTTGGACGCGCCGTACCAGGTATCGTTATTGTAGGGGTGATGACGTTCGGTTGTCGGAAATGTATCGGCCATGCCATAGATCGAGGCAGAAGAGGCGGCCAAGACGCGCGTCACATTCGCTTTGTGCGCCGCTTCGATGACATTGTAAGTGCCGTCATTCATCACTTCCATGGCCTCGCGCGGATCCGCGGCGCAAGCCGTGATGCGGATCGCGGCCATATGGATCACCGCATCCATGCCTTCGGTGACCGCTTCGGTCGCCGCGCGGTCGCGAATATCGCCTTTAACCAGCCGAACACGCGGATCCTGCAGGATCTTCTCAACATTGCGCATCGACCCGCGCACTAGATTGTCGAAAATGACAATCTCGCCGGGATTCTCGTTCGCGAGGAGCTGGTCAATCGTTGTGGAGCCAATGAGGCCGCATCCGCCAGTGACCAGGATTTTCGCACCATCTAGGTTCATGTTGGGTGACTTTCTGTCTCTTTCGCTGAGCTGGGCGCTCTAGGCGTCAATTTCTGTTTCAGCTTGTAGGCGAATGACGGCGTTCGCGACGATTTCCTGCTGGTCCGGCGTGATCTCAGGGAACATTGGCAGGGACAGAACTTCCGCAGCGGCTTTTTCAGCGTGTGGGAATTCGCCCTCGCGATATCCGAGGAACTCAAACGCCTTGAGGCGGTGCAGCGCGTATGGGTAGTGAATTCCAGTTGCGACGCCCGCCGCCTTCAATGCCTCGATCCAGCGCGCGCGCTGCGGCGTTCGGATGGCGTAGACATGATAGACATGACGCCGGTCATCAGCTTCGAGCGGGATCTGTACACCGGTGCCATCGAACAGGTTCTCATACCGGGCGGCAGCGGCGCGGCGCGCTTCGGTCCAGCGCTCGATATGGTTCATTTTCACGTTCAGAACGGCGCCCTGCAGGCCTTCCATTCGCATATTGTAGCCGATGATTTCATGGTTGTATTTCTCTTCCGCTCCCCAGTCGCGCAGCATACGGAGCTTGCGGGTCCAATCCTCGCGTGCGGTAACCGTCATACCTGCTTCGCCCGCGGCGCCAAGGTTCTTGCCAGGATAGAAGGAGAAGCCTGCGAGGTCACCAATCGAACCGGCGCGGCGCCCGCGATACTCTGCGCCGTGAGACTGAGCCGCATCCTCCATGACGATCAGACCATGCTTCTTCGCGATCGCCATGATCGGGTCCATATCGGCCATCTGGCCATAGAGATGGACGGGGACAATCGCCTTGGTCCGCGGCGTGATCGCGGCTTCAAGTGCTTCAGGATCCATCGTGAAGGTAACCGGGTCGATATCGCAGAACACAACTTTCGCGCCGGTATAGTGAATGGCCGATGCCGAAGCGATAAACGTGTGCGGCACAGTGATAACTTCATCGCCTTCACCGATCCCTGCGGCGATCAAGCCGAGATAGAGCGCGTTGGTACCGCTATTCACGCCGACCGCGAAACCGGCTGCGCAATAATCTGCAAAGCGGTGTTCCAGCGCGGCGACTTCCGGACCGAGCACGAAAGCGCAGTCTTCGAGTGTCTTCATGACAGCCGCGTCTATTTCCGGCTTGATTGAGCGGTACTGGGCTTTGAGATCGACAAACGGGACCATGTTATGCGTCCTCATAGACTGGCAATTGAACAGTTGCTCCGCGCGCCCGCATGGACTGGGTCGCCGCTTCGATCGCTTCAACCATGCGCAGACCAAACTGCCCGTCTGAAATGGATTGGGTTTGGTTCAGAATGCAATCGCGGAAATGTTCGGTTCCGTTGCGAAGCGCTTCGATATTGGGAACTTTCGGGGCCCACATGTCGCCGACGCGATACCCGACCCGCATTTCGTGGATTTGCTCGGGGTCATCGGTGAGGGACACGCCCTTGTCATAGATTTTCAGTTTTTCGGAGGGCTCAAGCTCGTCAAATGTGATCATCTTTTCAGTGCCGCCGATCAGGATCTTGCGGACTTTTACGGGCGCCAACCAGGAGACATTCACATGGGCAATAAAGCCTGTCTCGTAGAACAGCGTGATGTAGGCGAGGTTCTCCGGCGTGCCCGGATAGTGATTGATCCCGGATGCAGAGACCGCGGTCGGCTGCATGTCGAACACATAATCCAAGATCGAAAAATCGTGGACGGCGAGATCGGAAATCACGTTCACGTCGCGTTGGAACAGACCAAGATTGACCCGGGTGCTGTCATAGTAAAGCGGGTTGCCGAGAGACTTGGACTGCACAAGCTCGCGCATTTTCTGAACCGGTCCGGTATAGAGGAATGTGTGATCCACGTGCAGCACCAGACCGCGGGCCTCCGCTTCAGTAACTAGAGCACGCGCCTGCTCAGACGTCTCAGCCATCGGCTTTTCGAGCCAGACATGCTTGCCAGCTTTCAGCGCGGCCATGGCGAGATCGAAATGGGTGGAAACAGGGGTTGCGATCGCAAAGGCGTGAATGTCTGGGTGATGGATCAATGCCATCGCATCAGTCGTCGTATTCACGGTTGGGTAGCGCTTCGACACTTTCTCGAGCGCGGTCTCACTCAGGTCGGCCACGGAATGCATGCGCGCACCGTCTAGCTCCGCGAAATTGCGCACCAGGTTCGGGCCCCAATAGCCATAGCCGATTACGGCGATGTTCAGCTTCTCATCACTTAGCGTCACTGGTCCACATCCCTCATGTCGCCGCGTATGGTCGCGGGAACTCCGGCAACAATGGCATAGTCGGGTACATTTTTCGTTACGACGGCGCCGGCGGCGATCATCGCGCCTTCGCCGATGGTCACGCCGCAAACGATGGTGACGTTGGAGCCGATCGAGGCACGGCGTTTCACCAACGTTGTTTCCAGCGTCCAATCCTCGTCAGTTTGAGGAGACCCGTCCGGATTGGTCGCTCGCGGAAAGCGGTCATTGGTGAACATGACGCCATGCCCGACGAAAACCTCGTCTTCAATCTCGACGCCTTCACAGATGAAGCTGTGCGAGGAGATCTTGCACCGCGCACCGATCGCGGCGTTCTTTTGGATCTCGACAAATGTGCCAATCATGGTCCCGTCCCCGACCGTGCATCCATAGAGGTTCACAAGGTCCGGGTGAGGGATCTTCACGGCGCCTTTCAGCGTCACATTCTCCGAAATCGGCATCATCGTCCCCAATCAAGACTGAACGTTCCCAACAGATGCAACTCTTCTGCCAGATTCAGCCAAACTGGCCCACTTTTTTGTGAGGGTTTCGGAGCGCAAGATTGCGGGCGCGTTAAAACCGCTTGCTTATCGCAGGGGAGGGGCTGTGAGGCTCTGCCAAACAAACAATCGCAGGGAAGGATAACAATGATGAGCAAGCTCGAATTTGCACTCGCTGGAGCTGCGGTCTTGGGGCTCACGGCGTGTCAGACTGTCATCCCTCTGGCGCAGGAACGCAGCGCCGCAGATATTCATACCAATGCGATCGTGCTTGATGCGCATGCGGATATCAGGCTCGCGGAAACGTCGCCGCTTTATCTTGGGGCCGATGGCGGCTCCAAAGTGGCCCCCGAAAAACTGATCGCTGGGGAGTTTGATGCGGTCGTTATGGCGATTGCTGCCGGGCCTCAATTGCGGACCCCTGAGGGAGACGCGCAGGCCCGCGCCGAAAGCCTCGCCAAGCTGGATGCGGTGCAAACGCTGATGGCTTCGAACCCGGATATCTTCGCTCTCGCCACCACGGCAGACCAGGTTCGCGCGAATAGCAAGCTGGGTCTGATCTCGGTAATCCTTGGGTTTCAGAATGCGCAGTCTCTCGAAGGAGATGTCGACCGGATCGACGCGTTTTACGCCGAAGGGGTGCGTTTGTTCGGCCTGACCCATCTCGGTCACAATGATTTTGCCGATTCCTCTCGCCCGAGATTCGACGGCGAGACCGGCACTTATGAGGCCACCGAAGAGCATGGCGGATTGTCGCCTCTGGGCGTTGCTGCGGTCGAACGGATCGACGCGCTTGGCGGGCTGGTTGATGTCTCGCAAATGTCGAAAGCAGCGACCTTGCAGGCGATTGAAATTGCAACGCTGCCCGTCATCGCGAGCCACTCCAACGCCAAGGTGTTGTCCGATGTGACGCGAAACTTGTCTGACGAGGAAATCGACCGCATTGGCGAAACCGGAGGCGTGATCCATATCGCGGCATTCTCTGCCTATTTGGTCGATCTGTCAGACCCTGACCTCAAAGCCAGCATTCGCGACGTGCGCCTCGCCGCGGGCCTTCCGGAGACGTATTCTTATCCGTACGAGCTCTATTGGGAGCTGAAATCTGATGAAGAGAAGATCACTTTCCTGACCAATATGCGCGCGCTAGTCGGCGGCGAAACCGTCAGTCGGATGGTCGATCACATCGATTATGTGGTCCAGCGGATTGGCGTTGACCATGTCGGCATTGGTACGGACTTCAATCATGGCGGCGGTATTGTCGGTTTCGAAGAGGCGGACGGCGCCTCCGCCGTGACCGAGGAACTCGTCGCGCGTGGTTATAGCGATGAAGACATCAACAAGATCTGGGGCGGCAACTTCTTGCGTGTCCTGGATGCCGCCGCCAACCGCTGACATGGACAGTCCGTCCTAGAGTGCCCACTATGCGCCAATCATTGAATTGGAGCAGTTTCATGAAAGTCTCGCCATTCAGAATTGTTCTGATCTCGTTGGTCGTCGTGATTGTGATCAGTGTTTTCGGCGGCACCGCGGTGTGGCGGGTTCTCGGTATTGGTGATGATCTCTCGATTGACGGCCGCGCCGATACTGTCCGCGACGTACCCGATAGAATCGGCGATGGGTGGTCTGCTTATGGCGGCGATGAAGGGGGCAACCGCTATTCGACCGCCGCCCAGATCAATCGCGAAAATGTCCGGTCGCTGAAACCGGCCTGGATACATCAAACCGGCGCATTCGAAGGGCGCGAAGCTGCCCGCCACCGCGCCTCATTTCAGACCACGCCAATACTGGTGGAAGATGCCCTGATCCTTTGCACGCAGTTCAATGAAGTGGTCGCACTCGATCCGGCGAGCGGCACTCTGAAATGGGAGTATGATCCGCAAGTCCCGATCGATGGTCGCCCAGGGAATGAGTTTACGTGCCGCGGCGTCGCTCATTTTCTCCGCTCCGATACCGAAGACGGAGCGTGCCGCTCACGCGTGCTTATGGGCACAGTGGAGGCTGAGTTGATCGCAGTCGACGCTGACACAGGTGAGCCGTGCCGCGATTTTGGCGAGGCAGGCCGGGTACAGATCGAACCAAGCCTGGCGCTGCGATGGCCGGGCGAGTTTCAGATCACCTCTGCACCCGTTGTCTTTGAGGACGTTGTTATTACAGGCACCTCCATCAGCGACAATCTCCGCACGGATGCGCCGCTCGGTACCGTGCATGCGTTTGATGCCGTCACCGGCGAGCCATTATGGAAGTATAATCCAATCCCCTGGAGCGCGGACGGCGCGACACGGGTTGGGCACGCCAATGTCTGGTCGACCATGTCAGTGGACTCGGAACGCGGCCTCGTCTTCTTGCCGGCCTCGACCGCCAGCCCGGATTACTTTGGCGGCGAGCGACCAGGCGACAATGAAAACGCCAATTCCGTGGTCGCCCTGGATGCGCGGACGGGTGAAGTGGTTTGGGCGTATCAGATCGTGCACCACGATGTCTGGGATTATGACCTGCCCGCGCAACCGGGACTGCATCAGATCTGGCATGATGGTGCCCCCCGCGATGTGGTTGTCCAGGTGACCAAGATGGGTCTGATCTTCGTCTTGGATCGTGACAATGGAGAGCCAGTGATCCCGGTTGAAGAACGCGCCGTGCCGCAAGATGGGGTTGATGGTGAAGTCTTATCACCGACGCAGCCATTCCCGGTGCGTCCCGAGGCCGTGGTTCCCGATCGGTTGGATCCGGGCAAAGCCTTCGGGGTGACACTTTGGGACAAGATGGCCTGCAGCGCCAAGCTCAAGCAGTTGCGCCAGGACGGGCTTTATACACCTCCGACGGTTGAGGGCACGCTTGCATATCCGTTCACAGGCGGCGGCGCCAATTGGGGCAGCGCGGCCTTCGACCCGTCGCGCAATCTGCTCGTGATCAATATGAATAATGTTGCGCAGTCAGTGCATCTGCACCCAAACACTGAGGCGCGTGAGGCAACTGAGATCGACCATGATGCCGAATTCGCACCGATGGAAGGTGCGCCCTACGCGATGAGCCGCAAACCGATTTTCTCTCCGCTGGGCCTTCCATGCTCTTCACCGCCCTGGGGTGTGATTGCCGGGGTTGATGTTGCGCGCGGCGAGATTGTCTGGCGCCGCTCGTTTGGTACCACGCGCGATCTCGCGCCGGGTGGGCTCGCGCTGAAGCTCGGCACGCCGAATTTCGGCGGCCCAGTCATCACAGGTGGCGGTTTGATTTTCATTGGCGCGGCGATGGATGACTATTTGCGCGCATTGGATGTCGAGACCGGCAAGGAACTCTGGAAAGGGCGTCTTCCCGCTGGAGGTCAGGCGACGCCGATGACTTATGTCTGGGATGGCAGACAATATGTGGTCATTGCCGCGGGTGGGCATGGCAAGTCTGGCACACGAATTGGCGATCATGTGGTGGCGTTTGCGTTGCCTGAATAGGATTTACCGGCCGAGTTCTTTCATCGCGCCGTCGAGGCCTTCGAGTGTCATCTCGAACATTCGATCCGGGCCGATCAGCTCGCGGATCAGCTGGATTGAGCCTGTATATTCCCACGCTCCAGATTTTACCGGGTTGAGCCACGCAAAATTTGGATACTGCTCCACCAGTCGCTGGATCCACAAGCCGCCGGGCTCCTCGTTCCAATGTTCCACAGACCCGCCTGCATAGGTGATCTCATACGGGCTCATCGTGGCGTCGCCGACAATGATGACTTTGTAGTCGCTCGGATATTTATGCAGGACATCCCAGGTCGGAATGACATCCGCGCGGCGCCGCCGATTGTCTTTCCACAACCCTTCATAAGGGCAATTGTGGAAGTAGTAATATTCAAGATTCTTGATCTCTGTGCGCGCCGCGGGGATTTATCCTGACCTATGCGGATCCCTTCAGGATTGTACCCATTCGCTCCGAAGGGAGATGTTCCGCCCGTACCGATCCATTTATTGCCGCCCTCATGGCGTTTCTTCTGCTCCTCGAGGCGCTTTTTCAGCGTTTCCATGAGCTTTTCAAACCCGCCCATGGCTTCGATCTCAGCCATTTCCTCAGGCGAGAGGAACTTCTCGGTCATCTTGCGCAGCCACTCTTCGGGCAGGTCCTGCGCTTCAACCGCATCCCCTAGGCTGTCGAGGCCTTTGAAGACATGGCCAAACACTTTGTCGAACTTATCGATATTGCGTTCGTCTTTAACCAGGGCCGCACGTGCCAAATAGTAGAAGTCCTCGACATCCCGATCGATCACGCCTTTGTCCATCGCTTCCATCAGCGCGAGATACTCTTTCAAAGTCACAGGGACCTTGGCGGCACGAAGCTCGTTGAAGAAATTGAGGAACATAGCGGCACTCCTGACGTTCACGTTAAAGGTAACCCTAGAGGCGCGAATTTCCAAGGGTGCCGTGGCGGGAGGCGCAGTGCAGGTATCGCGCAGGTCTGGATTGGGTATAAGGCCTGCTTCCACTCAGTAATCCGGGATGGCTCCTGATGTTCAGACTTTTCAAGCGTGATGAAACTGGCCGGATCGCTGCTTATCATGAGGTCTGGGTCGAGCTGAAACCGCGCCGGATCGTCGAGCATTGGGGCATGGTCGGCACCCGCGGCGATACGGATGCGCATAGGATCAAAATGCTCCGATCGCTCGAAAAGCAGGTGGATGACCTCCTAAACCCAGCCCGCGCGCTCGGCTTTACAGAGATTGAGCCCGGCGAATATCGGACTTTGATCGTCGAATACCTCCGGTCAGACCATTGGCGGCGCGACGACACGTTAAAGATTCGAGAGGCAGAGGATGCCTTGACCGAGGTCCTTGGCTGGACGGGTCTCGGCTTTTGCGATGGTGAAACCCTGACAGACACTGCGATTGAGCTGACATGCCGCGTGCTTGACCCGGATTTGGCAACAGCGCGCATCGCGGAACAAATGGCAGGCACGGAGTTTGCTGACTATTCCCGCATCTATCAGGAATAGCTATAGGTTTTGAATGGCCGACACCAACACACTCATTGAGACCAAGCCCAAGGCGTCAACCGGGATCACATCGGAAGGCTGGCTGACCGATAGCTGGTATCTTGCTTGTGTGTCGGCAGAGGTAAAACCCGGGCGGCAGGTTCGCCGGAACGTTCTAGGTCAACCACTGGTGGTCGCCCGCACCGATAAGGGCGAAGTGTTCGCGCTACGCGATATCTGTCCGCACCGTCTGGTGCCGCTGAGCGCCGGACGTCAGGTCGAGACGAATGGTGAGGCGACACTGGAATGTCCATATCATGGCTGGCGATTTGGCAGTGATGGCGTGTGCCGGCACATGCCAAGCCTAACCGGCGACGAGGCTTATGACCCGGAAAAAGTAAAAGTCCGGCGCTATCCCGTGCATGAGGCGCATGGGGCGATCTATGTGTTTATCGCCGATGACCCTCGCTTTACTGGCGCACCAGATGTGCCGGCCCCGAATTTCGGCCCGCTTCCGGAAAAACCAAAATTCGTGATCGAAGACGTCTTCAACGCGCATATGGATGATGCGGTCGTCGGTCTGATGGACCCGGCGCATGTCCCGTTTGTGCACAATCAGTGGTGGTGGCGTCCGCCTTCAGTGGGGCTGAAGCTCAAGGAAAAACCATTCATTCCGGCTGATCGGGGTTGGGCGATTGACCGCCACAAGCCAAGTTCAAACTCCAAGCTCTATAAATGGGTCTTCGGGGACGAGGTGGAAACAGAAATCCACTTCCAGCTGCCGGGGTTTCGCTGGGAGATCATTTCCAACGACAAAGCCCGGTTGCTGACGCTCACCTGCCTGACCCCGGAAGGGCCGAAACGCACGCGGATCACCCAGCTGACCTGGTGGACCGGCGCACCGCTTTTGCATCTGGCTATTCCGATTGCCAAACCCATGGCGCGCAAATTCCTGCGTCAGGACGGAGATATGGTCGACTTGCAGAATCTCGGCATGGAACATCAGAAGGCGATGATGTGGATCGACGATATCGATATCCAGGCCAAGTGGTACCAAATGCTCAAAAAAGAGTGGGCCGCCTCCCGCAAAACTGGCCGCGCCTTCAAGAACAAAATCAAGCCCACAGTCCTGCGCTGGCGGAGCTAAGTCGCGCGCAAAGCGACGACTGAAAACTCTTGCAATGCCGCAATCAAACGCGCAGAAATCGCCTCTATGTTAAGTCAATACACGCCATCTGCTGTGTAAGAAAGATACGTATAAACAGGGTATTACTGAACCCCACCTGCTGAAAGTTAACGAATATTCATCTCTCGTTCATTTTGCGAGATCGATATCCGTATGCGGAGTGGGTGCGTTCAAGTTCCGCTGTTTGCTGAGTCTTCAAGGCTAATACAGACAGCGCTGCGAACGTAGTTGGGCGCGTTCAGTCCGCACAACAAAGGGGAATAAAATGAAAAAGTATCTTTGTGCGACGGTTGCCAGCGCGGCAATCGCAATGACAGCGTATGGTCAGGCTGCAGACATGCCGCCAAATGCGGAGGCCGGTGAGTGCTTTGCACGGGTGTTGGTACCTGACACGATTAGCGTGACAACTGAACAGGTCGTTGACCGAGAGGCATCTTACGAGCTCAAGGTCATTCCAGCGACATATGAAACTGTGACCGAACAACGCCTTTTGAAAGAGGCGACGACGATCTACAAAACGGTTCCGCCGGTATATGAAACCGTGACTGAAACGATTATTGTCGAGCCGGAGCGTGCGGAAAGCATCGTGGTTCCGGCACAGTACGAGACCTATACAGAGCAGGTTCTGGTTCGTGAGGCCTACACGACCTGGAAAAAGGGCGATGGCTTGTATGGTCGCGATCGTGAGAACACAACGGAGACGATCGCGCTGGCGACTGGAGAGTTGCTTTGCCGTGTAGAAATCCCAGCAGAGTATGCCACTGTGACCAAGACGCGTCTGGTATCGCCTGAAACCACTGAAGTTCGGATGATCCCAGCCGTGACCAAGACGGTCACCAAAGAAGTTGTTGTTGAGCCAGCCCGGGTTATCGAAGAGACGATTCCGGCTGAGTACGAAACGGTTACCCGTCAACAGTTGGTAACAGAGGCGTTTGAAGAGCGGATCGATATTCCTGCGACCTATAAGACCGTTGAAAAACGTATGGTCACTAATCAGGGCGGTCTGGAATGGCGCGAGGTCCTGTGTGAGACGAACGCCACGCCGCTCATGATCCGCGATATCCAGGCAGCATTGACCGATGCGGGTTATAGCGTTCCCGCCGATGGTGAGTTTGGTCCAACGACCCTCCAAGCCATGGAAGCGTTTCAGCGCGCAAACGGGTTGCCGATTGGCTACCTCACTATGTCGACTGTAGATGCGCTTGGCTTGTCTATGTCCTAGGCAGTCACTCGCGACGTATAGGGTGCATACGCGCCAAATGCGTCGATAGAATAAAGAGAAATGGGCAATCTCAGGATTGCCCATTTTTTTATCCAGTGCGCTCATGCGCCGGAATCAAGCCGCAAATCCAGGTGCGTGTCATTGGCTCTAGCGCGTTGGAACCGGCGCATCGCCAGAATAATCGTAAAATCCGCGCCCGACTTTGCGACCGACCCAGCCGGCTTCGACATATTTCACCAGCAACGGGCAAGGGCGGTATTTGGTGTCGGCGAGGCCGTCATGCAGGACCTGCATGATCGAGAGACACGTATCCAGGCCAATAAAGTCTGCCAGCGTCAGCGGGCCCATAGGGTGGTTGGCACCGAGGCGCATGGCGGTGTCGATGCTTTCCACCGTGCCGACGCCTTCATAGAGCGCGTAAACTGCTTCATTGATCATCGGAACGAGAATGCGGTTCACGATAAAGGCGGGATAGTCTTCAGCATTGGTCGTGGTTTTGCCGAGGCGATCGGCAAATCCCGTCGCCATTTCGTAGGTTTCCTGATCCGTGGCGAGGCCGCGAATGATTTCCATCAGCTGCATCAGCGGCACCGGATTCATGAAGTGCAGACCGATAAACTTTTCCGGGCGATCCGTCGTTGAGGCGAGGCGCGTGACAGAGATCGAAGATGTGTTGGTGGCCAGATACGCACGCTTGGGCACGACACCGCAAAGCGCAGCGAAGATCTTCTCTTTGACGTCACGATTCTCGGTGGCGGCTTCGATTGCGAGATCCACCCCCGAGAACGGATCCAGCTCGACGCTGGTCTTGATCCGGGCCTGTGCGGTTTTCATATCGTCCAGGCTGATCACCTCGCGCGAGACCTGACGGGTCATGTTCTTTTCAATCGTGGTGAGGCCGCGCTCAAGCGCGTCACTGGAGACGTCGTTGAGGATCACGTCATATCCGGCCAGCGCGCACACATGTGCGATGCCATTGCCCATCTGGCCAGCGCCTACAACGCCAATCGTTTTGATATCCGTCAAAACCTGCTCTCCCGTCAGCAATTCAGTGTTTCAGGCGAAATAGGTTGCTTGTGCGGTGCGGCAAAGCAACCACTGATTATTTGTTGCAGGTGCGAAAGCTCAGCTGTGTCGCTTCAGGGCCACAGCTGCAGCAGGTTCAGGCCTTGGGCGCAGCGTCGGACGTCGCCGCCGCGGCGCGAATGGTCTCGAGCAATGACCGTCGAAGCGACTTGTCGCCAATTTTCTGGAAAGCGGTCACCAGCTCCATCGCTTCGGTATCGATCACCGGAAGGCTTGGCGGGTGGTCTGCTTCGTGAACGCTCACCGTCATCGGGTTTTCCATGAGTTCGTCGACACCTTCATAGAAATAGGTGATCGTGATCCCAAGCGCCTGGGCAATCTCGAACAAGCGTCCCGCCGAGATCCGGTTGACGCCTTTTTCGTATTTTTGGACTTGCTGGAAGGTCAGACCGAGCTTCTCGCCGAGCTGTTCCTGGGTCAGTTTCAATTCACGGCGACGCCAGCGCAGGCGCTGGCCAACAATTCGATCGATTCCGCTGGGCGTTTTGTTTTCCGACATCTGCGACTCTTCTTGCCTATACTTTCGGTTCGATTCTAACGCCGCCAACTCACAAAGGCTAGTCCACCAAAGAGCACAAGAGTCAACCAGTAAAACGTCTCTCCAAACCTTTGATAAGGCGTGTTTTCTAGCCGTGCTGGCAATCCGGTCCGTACAACCGCGGAACGCCAGCCTGCAGGATCATTTGCGGCAGGATTGCCGCGCGCGACTTCGCGCCCATAGCCGTCCACCATGGCGGTCATCCCGCGCGTTGCGACCCGGGCCATGGGCAGGCCGCTTTCGATCGCGCGATAGCGGTTCTGTGCATAGTGCTGAGCCGGCCCGAGGCCGCCACCAAACCACGCATCATTCGAGATCACGACAATCCATTCGGCGGCTTCGCGCTGAGGCGAGGCCTTGCGGATGAGTTCTGGGAACAGGCCCTCATAACAGATCAGGGGAATGAATGGCGGCGCCACGACTTGCGGCAGCAGGACCGTCGCTTCCGCTCCTGGTGTGAATCCATTTTCGGCCATGCGCTGCATGGAGCTGGGAAGAATTCCAGCGATGCTGTGTCCAAACGGGATGATCTTTGCTGCGGGCAATTCGCCGAACGGCACCAGGCGGTGCTTGTCATAAAGGGCGGATAGCGTCGCCGAATTGGCGCCAGCTGTGAACATGACGAGGCTATTGTAAGCAACAGGGCCATCTTCGTCTGTGGTAAATCGGACCGATCCCGCAATCAGTGCGCGTCGGCCGAGAAAAGCCGAAACGAGATCGAGCGCGTCGGTATCCCCCATAAGACCATATGGCAGAGCGCCTTCTGGCCAGATAACAATATCTCCAGCTTCACTCGGAACATCGCGCAGCAGTTCGATATAGCGCGCCACGACGGGTTCGCCTCGGTCCTTGAACTTTTCGGTCTGCGGGACACCGGCGTCCATCAGCACGACTGAGCGTTCGGTCATTACTGTATCATTGGCGATGCGTTGCGAGCCCCAGGCCCAGGAGAACCCGGTCAGGGCGACAGCCATCAGCACCGGCAAAGCGCGGCCAAGCACGCTTTGATCATCGCGGGTGTCGACCAGAGCGGCGGGCGCTGCGGCGACGAAAAGAGTAAGCAAAGTGAGCCAGTAAATGCCGCCCAGCGAAGCGACCTGAGACAGCGCGCCGCCCGGGGCCCAGGTGGTGCCAGGCACGTTCCACGGAAACCCGCCAAACAGTGTCCCGCGAATAAGCTCAGCGCCGCCCAGGAAGAGCGCGAAGATGAAGACTCGCGAAGGTGACGCCGACCAGAATGCACCGCCAAGTGCGCACGCAGCGCCCCAGATAAGGGCCATGCCTCCGGGCAGGGCGATCAACGGCATCCAAAGGAAGATGGCATGCTTTTCCGGCTCTACCAGGAACGGAAGTGCGGTCCAGTACATGCCGACCAGAAAGTACCCGAACGCGAATGCCCAGCCGCGCCAGAACATGGCACGGCCCCAGCGTTTTTGAGACCGTGCGCCATCCAACATCCAGATCAGACCGACAAAAGCTAAAATCAGCGCAGGGGTCAGATGAAATGGCGCGAATCCGAGCGCACAGAAGGCGCCAAGCAGGATTGCGAACAGGGTGGCGGTCATGCCCCGTACACGCGCAATCGCTTCGTGAAGGGCAGTAAACACACGCAAGCCGTGGCTGCGTGTGTGGCCTTGTTCGATCATGCTTTCAGCTCCGAAGCAGGTTGCCGGACGACCAGGCGATGAATACGCCGTGCGTCCGAATCGAGAATTTCAATATCGACCCCTCCGGGATGCGGCAGGACTTCGCCTCGAATCGGCACACGTCCGGCCAGAGCAAAGGCGACCCCGCCCAGCGTATCGACGTCGTGGTCTTCCAGTTCGAGTTCCAGGCCGGTTTCTTCGGCAAAATCCTCGGTTTCCATGCGCGCGTCGACTTCCCAGGCGAGGCGGCCGCGGCGCACCAGCATGGCGACTTCTTCGTCATGCTCATCTTCGATCTCGCCAACAATCTCTTCGACAAGGTCTTCCAGACTGACCAGGCCATCCGTGCCGCCATATTCGTCAACAACCAGGGCCAGGTGGGTGCGGGAGGCTTGCATCTTCACCAGCAGATCCGGCAGCGGCATGGATGGCGGCACAAACAGAATGTCGCGGCGCAGACGTTCCAGCGGCAAGTCTTCGGGATCTTTCTCACCCCCGTTGGCGCGCGCAACTTCCGTCAGGACGTCTCGGATGTGGACGACGCCAACCGGATCGTCCAGCGTCTCGCGATAGACGGGCAATCGTGAGTGGGCCTCACTGGCATAGAGCTGGATCAGGTCTTCCAGCGTTGTCGACAGTTCGACCCCGATAATCTCGGCACGGGGGATCATTACATCCACGACGCGCGCGCGTTCGAATTCCTCGATGCGCAGGCGCATTTCGGTTTGTGACGGCCCTATGGGGTCTTCCGGCACAGGCTCTTCAGCTACTTCTTCGCTTTTCTTAAACAGGCCAAACAAGCCTTTTCGTCCTTCCGACATGTCTTTCAACGGTCCTGACGCGTGAGTCGCGCCTTACTTATATGGATCAGGCCAGCCCAGGGATGCAAGCGCTGCGATCTCCAAAGACTCCATCTCTTCTGCCTCTGTGTCATCTTTGTGGTCATGCCCCAAGAGATGCATCAGCCCGTGGATCAGCAAGTGGGATAGATGCTGATCCAGCGCAATCTCCTTTGCTGTCGCGTCCTTTTGCGTGACGCCCAGGCTGACCGCGATATCGCCCAAGAATGGCGCGTCCAGTTCACTCGCGGGGAAGGACAGAACATCGGTTGGCTTATCCTTGTCGCGCCAGTCGCGATTGAGGGCCTGGATTTCCGTGTCATCCGTCAATAGCAGGCTGACATCGCCAGATGCCCGTTTTTGTGCAGCCCCGGCGTTCAGCGCGGTCTGACAAATTGTGGAGATATCAGCGACGGCATCGGTCCAGGCGGCATCCGCGATGCGAAGATCAAGTTCAATCATCGCGTTTTTGCTCTGCGTCCTGATCATAGGCCACAATAATCCGGCTTACCAAAGCGTGGCGGCGGACATCATTGGCTGAAAACGTCACGCGGCCGACGCCCTCGACGCCGCGCAGGATTCGCAGCGCATGCGCCAGGCCAGAGGGCTGGTTCCGCGGCAGGTCGACTTGACCGGGGTCGCCTGTAACGACCATTCGGCTGTCACGTCCAAGCCGGGTCAGGACCATTTTCATCTGCGCGACGGTGGCGTTCTGGGCCTCATCCATGATGACGAAGGCGTTTTTGAGCGTCCGTCCGCGCATGAAGGCCAAGGGTGCGACTTCGATCACGCGCTTTTCCCGCAAGCGTCCGGCTTGGTCTGCCCCGAGAGTCTCGTCCAGGGCGTCCCAGATTGGACGCAAATAGGGTTCGACTTTTTCTTCCAGGTCGCCGGGAAGAAAGCCAAGGTTTTCGCCAGCTTCGACGGCAGGTCGAGTTATGATCAGCCGGGCCGCGGATTTATTCTTCAGCGCCGCAGCGCCAGCCGCCACGGCGAGAAAGGTCTTACCTGTCCCTGCAGGTCCGACGCCGAAAATGAGGTCATTCGCGGTGCCGGTCAAAAGATCGAGATACTTCGCCTGCGCATTCGTTTGGGCTTTGATTGGAACTTTCAGGCCGGTCAGCGTCTTGTAGCTCTGGTTCGGCGTGCGCGCTTGTTCGACGGCCCCCTCGAGAGCAGGGAGGCCTGCATCTGGGTTCTTGGCGAGCACGGCTTCGAAGACGCTGAGCGCCAGTTCGGCGGTCGCGACGGATTCTCCGGAACCTTGAAGTCGGATACCGCCGCCCTGGCTCTCTGCTTTCAGATCACCATCGGCGAGCTCGGACTCCAGATAAAGCAAGTTCATGTGGTTCGGGCCACAGATCACTGGCAGGAGGGCGGCGTCTTTCGGGGTCCAGACCTGGCTCAAGCTGCCGCCTCGTTCGCACCGCTTGGCAATGTGCCGGATAGAGAATTCAGGCTCGAGCCGATGATCTCAACATCAATGATTTGGCCCACAAGGTCTGGTGCACCGTCAAAATGCACGGCTTGGAGCCACGGAGAGCGGCCGTGCATCTGTCCTTCATTGCGGCCGGTTCCAGTGACGAGCACTGGCACTGTTTCTCCAATTTTCGAAGCATTGAACGCAGTCTGCTGTTCCCGCAGAAGCGCCTGCAACGCCTGCAGACGCTCATTTTTCACGTCTTCGGGCACCTGGCCAAACATCTCTGCGGCCGGCGTGCCGGGGCGTTCGGAATATTTGAATGAATAAGCGATCGCGTAGCCAACCTCGCGGACGAGATCCATCGTATCCTCGAAGTCTTTGTCGCTTTCGCCTGGGAAGCCAACAATGAAATCGGAAGCGAGCGCCATGTCTGGGCGCGCCACTTTCATACGACGCATAATGTCGAGATAATGCTCGCGCGTGTGGCCGCGATTCATCGCTTTCAGGATATTGTTCGATCCCGACTGAACTGGAAGATGCAGGAAGGGCATCAACTCCGGCGTGTCGGCATGGGCAGCGATCAGGTCGTCATCCATGTCTCGTGGATGGCTGGTTGTGTAACGAATACGGTCAAACCCGCCAATCTTGGAAAGATGACGGACCAGCTGAGCCAGCGTCCATTCGTCCCCGGCTTCAATGACCGGCGCTGCGCCGTGATACGCGTTCACATTCTGGCCGAGCAGCTGAATTTCGCGCACGCCCTGGCTTGCGAGATTGCGCGCTTCCAGCGTGATATCATCGACCGGGCGCGACAGCTCGGCGCCCCGCGTATAGGGAACGACGCAGAAGGTGCAGAATTTATCGCAACCTTCCTGCACCGACAGGAACGCCATCGGGCCATCTGCCTGCCGTGTCTTTGGGAGCGCATCGAATTTTTCAAGCGTCTCAAACTCTGTTTCCAGTCGCTCACCAGTCGAGCGGTGCACGCGCGCAATCATTTCGGGCAGCTTGTGATAGGCCTGCGGCCCCAGCACAAGATCGACCGCGGGCTGACGACGCATGATCTCGGCGCCTTCGGCTTGCGCCACGCATCCTGCGACGGCAATTGTCATCTTGCCGCCTTGGGCGTGTTTCATTTTCTTGATCTTGCCGAGTTCGGAATAGACTTTTTCCGTCGCCTTTTCGCGAATATGACAGGTGTTCAAGACCACCAGATCAGCGCCTTCGGGGCTATCTGTTGGAGCATAGCCTATGGGAGCGAGCACATCTTTCATGCGCTCGCTATCATAGACGTTCATCTGGCACCCGTAGGTCTTGATGAACACAGATTTGGTATTGGTTTCTGGGCCGGTATCACTCATTCGGCGGCTTATGGCTGAAAACCAGCCAAAAAGCCATATCAGGCTTCAGTAATTTGATGCCTAAAAGACCAGATAAACCGCTTTCACGGCCAGAACGAGAAAAACTGATGCTACAGCGGTCAGCACTGCGATGTGCGTGCCCTGCCGCAGTTTTTCGTGGTCCAGGATCGGACCGTTAAATTTATCCAGCCGGGAGTCGGCGTTTTCGTGCACGAGAAGTGTGTTCATATCTATCTCCTTTCGCGCTTAAGCTACTGATGGGAAGATATAGTATCAGCGTTTTTGAATTAAACAACGGTTTCGGACAAAAACTATGCAGCAACACGGATTAATAATGCGCCATAATCGGATGAAAAAGTGGGTCAAACCGTAATAAATATAATGCAACCGTAGATATTGCTGGAAATGTAAGCTGACTCGTTTAATCACGAAAAGATGACCCGAATAATTCTCTTCAATAAGCCGTTCAACGTGCTGTCCCAGTTTACGGACCGCGGTATTGAGGCTTCGACGCGCCAAACCTTATCCGACTTTCTGGAGGTGCCGAGCGTCTACCCGGCAGGCCGCCTCGACCGCGATAGCGAAGGCCTGTTGGTGTTGACCGACAATGGCCGGCTGCAGTCGCAGATCTCCAATCCGAGGCACGAAACTCCCAAAACGTATTGGGCACAGGTTGAAGGATTGCCGGATGAGGCGGCTCTGAAAGCGCTCCGGGAGGGCATTCAACTGAAAGATGGCATGACCGCCCCTGCAAAAGCACGCCTGATCGATCCGCCAGAAAGTCTATGGCCGCGAACGCCGCCCATCCGTGTGCGCAAATCGATTCCAGATTGCTGGGTGGAGTTGACGATTACGGAAGGACGCAATCGTCAGGTCAGGCGGATGACAGCTGCGATCGGTCACCCGACTTTGCGGCTGATCCGGTATTCGGTTGGCAATTGGAGCATAGACGGGCTGGATAGCGGAGAATCTCGAGAGGCTTAGCCTCGGGCCAGGCGTGCCTTTGTCATACCTGCGTGCGGTTTGGCGTTGGCAGGATCTTCCGGCCAGTCATGCTTCGGATAGCGTCCGCGCATATCTTTCGCCATGTCGCGGTATCCGCCGGACCAGAACCCGGGCAGATCCTGCGTCGTTGCGACTGGCTTCCCGCCGGGCGACAGAATTTGCACTGTGATCGGACAGCGCCCATCCGCTACACTCAAGTGCCGCGTGAGTCCGTACAGTTCCTGAGCTTTGCACTCGATCAGGGGCGCACGATCGCTCAGCCAGTCAATTGGGGCCTCTCGGCCTGACGGAAGCTTGATCCGGCGTGGAGCTTTGGTGTCGAGCTCCTGAGGCAGTGGCCAATCCAGTCTTGCTTTTAGTGCATCCGTAATCATGGCGGGCTTCGGCATGCTAAACGAAATCTTGCTGAGGACCGGGCCGAGCCATTCGGCGACGTCTTCCTGAAGGGTGTCCAGAGACCAGATTGGCCAGGCATCCCCGTACGCATCGTTCACCACTCTTAATCTAGCCAGGAACTCGTCAACGGGTTGGTCAAGCCCGGCTGGTGCGAAGCCTTCTTCCCGGAGGTGTTTGAGAAATGCCGCCTGCGCAGCTTCATTGGATGGTTTCGGCAAGGGTTGCTCGGACAGGATGATGGCTCCGAGCGCTGACACGCGGCGGGCCTTGAAGGTCCCTTTTGCGGGATCAAACTCAGCTTCATCGCGCGTTTCGAGCGCGCAATATTTGGTGGCAGCAGCCTCATCGATCGCGGCGGCCAACGTGATGCGTGCTGATTTCGCACTGCCTGCCATATCGGCAACCACCAGCCAGTCCGATTTGGCGAGCGGCGAGGTCTCATCTACTTGGCCACCGCGCCCATTCGCCAACAGATACTGGGCACTGCCTGCGCTACGCCTGCGTGCGATCATGTCCGGCCAGCCTTTGGCAAGCAGGTGGGCAGCATCTCCGCTGGGTGCATTATTGCCGCCCCATCGTGCAGCTTGTGATTTGAGCTTTTTCGCGCGCGGGCCGGTATCCGACTGAAACCGCGCCAGGCGCTCGACGAGGTCTGCGCTCTGGCCACCCATACCGCGCTCGCTGATCAACGCAGCTATTTGCGCTGCCCGGGCTTTTTCGCCGTCGCTGTCCGCGCCAACAATAAGAGCGGCGAGGCGAGGATTAAGCGGCAATCGAGACATGGCCCGGCCTTTTGCGGTCAGTCCGCCAGCTTCCGTGATGGCGTCCAGGGCGCACAGGCTCTGCCGCGCGGCTCCGATCCGGCCTCTCGGAGGCGGGGTCAGCCAGTTCAACCGGTCAGGCTCAGTTTCACCCCAGTCGGCGAGCGTGAGCAGCAGGTTAGACAAGTCGGCATTCTGGATCTCTGATTCCGGGGCGGCGGTTAGCCCGCGGGTCTCAGCCTCGTCCCAGAGCCGGTAGCAGATGCCCGGCCCGAGCCGTCCGGCCCGGCCGCGGCGCTGGTCAACATTGGCTTTTGCCGCTCGAACTGTTTGCAGCTCAGTCGAAAGCCCGCCAGGGACATAGCGAGGGACGCGGGCATAACCGCTATCGACAACGACTGAGACGCCTTCAATGGTCAGTGCGCTTTCTGCAATATCAGTGGCGAGCACGACTTTACGCCGCCCGCTGGCGCAAGGCCGGATGGCCGCGTCCTGTTCTTTCGGACTCAACGCGCCGAAAAGGGGCGCGATCAGGACAGTGTCGGCAACCGATAGGCGCTCCGCGGTGCGCCGGATTTCGCCAGCACCGGGCAGAAAGGCGAGGATGGAACCGTCTGTTTCACGCAACGCGCGCTCAATCGCTCGGGCCATCTGGTCTTCCAACCGATCACGGGTGCGGCCCACATAGCGGGTCTCTACCGGATATTGACGCCCTTCGCTGGCAATCACGGGGGCATCAAGTTTGCGCGCCATGCTGTCTGTATCGAGCGTCGCTGACATGGCGAGGAGGTGCAGATCATCTCTGAGCGCGCCTTGTGTTTCCTGTGCCAATGCCAGACCGAGATCGGCGCTGAGGCTGCGTTCATGGATCTCGTCAAAGATCACAACACTGGTGCCAGTAAGCTCCGGGTCATTGAGCAGTCGGCGGGTAAACAGGCCATCGGTGATCACCTCGACGACTGTCTCTTTCGAGACCTGGCGGTCGACACGGGTGGAGAGACCGATCCTTTGGCCGAGCCGCTCGCCGAGTGTCTGAGCCATCCGTGTTGCTGCCATCCGCGCGGCGATCCGCCTTGGCTCCAGCATGATGATCTTACCATCGAAGGGCTCGAAGCCATCGATCAAACCCGCGAGCGCCAGCGGCACGCGTGTCGTCTTACCCGCTCCGGGCGGCGCCCCCAGGATGAGGCGCCGGTTGGACCTGAGGGTCGCCGCAATTTCGGGCAGCAGGGAATCGATCGGCAAGGCTTCCATTCAAACACTCTTGTCGTCAGTCTTGAGGTTTCGCAATTGCGCGTTTTCAACTAAAGGCAGGCGGTCCCGTCTTTTGTGGAGTAGAGCATTTGATCCAGACGCCAGAATTTTCGATCTGCGTGCCGATGCACAATGAAGCCGGTAATGCTGAGCAATTGGTCTCAGAGATCGCTGCTGCGCTTGAGGGGCGGGCTTATGAAATGGTGATCACCGACGATGCCTCGACCGATGATACGCGCGCCGTCCTCGCCGGACTGAAGGACACCTATCCGCAACTGCGCGTCATCTCGCACCGCCAGAATGCGGGCCAATCGCGAGCCTTGCGCACAGCAATCCAACATGCCCGCGCTCCGATTGTTGGCACCCTGGATGGTGACGGTCAGAATGACCCTGCCGACTTGCCGGCGCTGTATCGCAGCTTGACCCGTGCGGATGCACCTGAGGGTCTCGCAATGGTGATGGGGCGCCGCGCCAGTCGAAAAGACTCGGCGTGGAAAAAGTTTGGTTCCAGCTTCGCCAACTCGATCCGCAAGCGTCTGCTGCGAGATGATTGCGATGATAGCGGCTGCGGAATCAAAGTCATAAAACGTGACGTGTTTCTGACGCTTCCGTACTTTGACCATATGCACCGCTACATGCCGGCTCTGATGAATGCGGAGGGGCTGAAGGTCGAGTTCCTGAACGTCAATCACCGCGAGCGCGGAGCAGGCAAATCCAAATACACGAATTTCGGCCGGCTGGTCGACGCTCTGTCAGATCTTCGCGGTGTCATGTGGCTGATCCGTCGGCGCAGAAACCCGGGCGGAGCCGACGAGATTTAGGACGCGATGCGGTCTCGCACGAACGCGGCGCGGTCGCTGGTGCTCGCTTTCGGAACATGGATGAGGCGATAGCCAGACTGCTCGTAGGCAGTTTGAATGAGGGCTCCGAAGGCCGCCGCGCCCCGAAAATCCAGTACGCGTTCGTCGTCGGTTTTATAGATCTCTTCCCATGCTGGCAGGAAGAATACATTGACCGCATAACGCCGGGACTCAACCGCCTCGCGAACGTGCGCGTCGGAGATCCCATAGTGCGCACAAAAGGCGAGAAGGTCTGGCAGGCCGCGATCAAACACGGTCAAACCTGAAGCGGCGTCATAGTCCGCAATGGCGGTTTCCAGCATGCGTTGAACAAAAAGGGCTGGATTCTGGTCGCCGGTGGCACGACCCCCTGTCTTGCGTTCGAATGCCAGCACGCGGCGAGCGTATTCCGGCATCACTGAGACCGCGGTCGACAGCTGTTGAAGGAGCGTCGTTTTACCAGCTCCTGGCGGCCCGGCGAGAATGTAGAAATCTGTCTGCGGCAAAGTCATGCCTCACTTCCTCACTTTGCATTAAGGATCAATAGGGTTAACTGGGCAGGCGAGGAGACGCGCATGTCAGTGATCTTTCCGGCCGCTGCCGCCGCCCGTCTCGACGATAGACAGCAAAGGGCCAAACGCTCGAATGGCGAGGGTCCGCCTAGAAGGGGTACTCCAATGCGGCTCATCCTAAGCGCGTTTCCGCTCTTTATCATACCGGTTGGTATTTACTGCCTGATCGCGTTCACGACGACGGGCGATCCCGTGGCACTGACGCATGCAGGCG
Source organism: Hyphomonadaceae bacterium (assembly GCA_043513745.1). GTDB lineage: Bacteria > Pseudomonadota > Alphaproteobacteria > Caulobacterales > Hyphomonadaceae > Henriciella. Next base: position 871,056 of record CP121341.1, on the reverse strand, counting down.
TTGAACTGACGCCGAATGCATCGCCACTAATGGGCATTCTCGGCCAGAAATTCTTCTCAATTGGTATGATTGGCGGCGAGGTTGAATGGGTCCTCACCAAAGGCGATGCGCTTCTGGTGCTCTCGATCGCCGTGCTGTTCATGGAAATTCTCAAATCGACCAGCACAGGCACCGCCACGATCATGAATCACGCGCTGTCCATGATCGTCTTCATTGTCTGCCTGATGTTGTTCCTGCTCAATCCCAATTTTGCCACGTCGGTCTTCTTCATTCTGACCGTGATGGCCTTGCTGGACGTCTTAGCTGGGGTGGTGGTGACCATCGTATCGGCCCGCCGTGACTTTGGCGTCGGCGAAGGCTTTGTTGGATAGTTTGAGCGCAAATCGCGTTTGATCTGCAAAAATTTGGCGACGGGCGCTTCACAGCGCCCGTTTCTGTTCTAGGGTGAGCCGCAAATCGAACAATAGCTTTGCCGGGGAGGCATTATGGAAAACATGGTTACGCTGATCGAAACCATCAGCGGATTCATTTGGGGCGGAACATGGGGGGATACCCGTATTCTTCCGGTTGGCCCGCTCGCCATCGTCCTGTTGGGAACAGGTATTTTCATGATGATCCGCCTGGGCGGACGGCCGCTGCGGCGGTTTTTCCCAGCCCTGAAAGAAGTCTGGGACGGCCGCAAAGCGCAGGGCGAAGACGGAGCGATCACGCCCTGGCAAGCGCTTTCAACTGCGCTCTCCGGGCAAGTCGGAACCGGTAATCTGGCGGGGGTGGCCACAGCCATCACGCTTGGCGGCCCCGGTGCGATTTTCTGGATGTGGATCGTTGCGCTATTCGGAATGGCGCTGGCGTTTTCGGAGAGTTCTCTTGCTCTGAAATATCGTGAAACGGATGAATATGGCCGCATCAATGGCGGGCCGATGTATTATATCAAGAACGGCCTCGGCAAGCATTGGGGCTGGTTGGCTGTGATTTTCTGCCTCGGCACACTGTTCTCCGCCACGGCAACAGGCTCGATGATTCAAGCCAACTCGATTACCGAAGCCGCCCTCGAAGTTGGCAGTGCCTCGTTTGGTATGTCGATTCCCAACTGGCTTGTCGGGATCATTCTGTCGGGATTGGTTTTTGCGGTCATCATTGGCGGCATCAAATCGATTGGATCCGTCGCCGGTAAAGTTGTTCCAGTGATGGCAGCGCTTTATGTGGCGATCGCGTTGTTCGTTCTGATCCTCAACGCTCCGAAAGTTCCCGGCGCGTTTATGGAGATCATCTACTCGGCGTTCGGCTGGAAAGAAGTCTTCGGTGGTGCGGCAGGCTACGGCGTTCTCGCGGCGGTGCGTGCAGGCATTGCACGCGGGCTATTCTCGAACGAGGCGGGACAAGGGTCTGCCCCGATCGCGCACGCTGCAGCTCAAACCAAGAACCCGGTCATGCAGGGTGAGATCGCCATGATCGGCGTCTTTATCGACACGATCGTCATCTGTACAATGACCGCTTTGGTTATCCTGACAGTCACGGGCGACTTCGAAAAGAGCCCAACTCTGATGGCCGCCAATTATTGCGATGATCGCGGGGTCGAGCTGCCGCTCGATCCAAGTGCGGACGGTGCGCGCTACAGTGTCGGAGACCTGGTGCCGTCAGCGTATCAGGATGGCCGCGAAGGCGTCATCGCCGCCAACGGCCAGCTGGCTCAATCCTATCTTGCAAGCTGCCGAACGGCAGGCGTGACCTTTGATGGCCTGTTCGATTGGTCTGACGAGGCGCGGACGGATATGCGCGCTGCGAAAAAGGCGTTCTCCGGCGAGGGTACATTCAGCGCGCTGAGCGTCGAGACAGCCGCCGCTGAAGAAGAAGCGTTCTATCAAGTTGCGCTCGCAGGTGCAGTGGATGCCGACGTGAAAATCAAAGTCGACCACGCCTGGGAGACGGATGCCAACTCTGCGGCGATCACGACGCGCGCTTACGGAGCTGCCTTGCCCGGCGGTGAGTGGATTGTACCAATCGCGCTGTTCTTCTTCGCCTTCACAACGATCATTGGTTGGTCCTATTACGGCGAGCAGGCGCTGACTTATCTGGTCGGCGAATGGGCGACGCACCCGTTCCGATACACTTGGGTATTGGTCGTGTTTGCAGGCACGATGGTGACCAATACGGACGCACTCTGGCTGCTTGGCGACATTGCCAACGCGTCAATGGCGTTCCCCAACCTGATCGCTATTCTGGCGCTGTCCGGTGTGGTCATTGCCATGCACAAATCGAATGGTGAAGACGAAGATGCCCATGTGGTTGTCGATAAGTCGAAACCGGATGAAACGGCTGAATAGACGCCAGCCAGACGGTTAAACCAAACGGGCGCTCCTTACCGGGCGCCCGTTTTTGTTTGGCGTTAAGGACTGGTCACTAGAGTGCGGCCTATGTCCGATCTTGCGCGCATAGAAGCCTTCCTGGAGATGATGTCCGCCGAGCGCGGCGCGTCACCGAACACACTTGATGCGTATGGGCGAGATCTGTTGGATGCATCTGGCTACATGGGCGGAGGCTTGTGCAATGCAGAGGCTGCGGACCTGTCAGGATGGCTGCAAAGCCTCGCGAAGGATGGTCTCGCCGCGTCGACGCAGGCGCGTAAGCTTTCGTCGCTGAAGCGGTTCTTTCGGTTCTTGTTTGAAGAGTGCGACCGCAAGGATGATCCAACCTCAAAGCTGGATGCGCCAAAAGTGCAGCGCGATGTGCCGGATGTTCTGTCGCGCGAGGCACCCGCCGCCGGCTGGCGCAGATGCTGGAGAAACTTGCTCATGCGGTTGGGCTCAACCCGGCGCGCGTTTACCCACATGCCTTGCGTCATGCCTATGCCACGCACTTGCTACAGGGCGGCGCGGATCTGCGCAGTGTGCAGACCCTGCTGGGCCATGCTGATATCGCGACCACACAGATTTATACCCATGTGCTGACGGATGAACTGGCCGAATTGCTCGAAACCAGTCACCCACTCGCGCATTGATCAGAACGGTTTGACCGCACCAAAGAAGGCCGTGGTCAGGATCAGGATCCAGTACATGTAGGCGACCGTCCGACCGAGCGCGATCGACTTCTCGAGCTTGGCTTCAGCTTCCGCATTCGGACCAGCAGCCAGAATAGGGAACAGTTTCTGCCACTCATGCATGATCAGGCGCAGGATCACGCCGATAACCAGTGCGAGACCGAATGTCAGCACTTTCGCTGAGAACCAGAGCTGACCGGCTTCGCCGCCAAATGGTCCGTTCCCTATCAGTGAAGACAAGGAAACGAACAATAGCGTCGGGATGAGCAAATACCGCGTCCAATCTTCAATGTCTGAGAGCGGTTTGAACCATTTGGTGCCGCGCTTCGCAAACGCGCCCCAGGTGATCGCCATCCAGACAACCCAGACGAGCCACATTGCGACCAGCCAGCCACCGCCAAGCGGTTGGACACCCCAGAGATATCCCATGTGTAGCCCCAGCGGGAGCAGAGAGATAATCCCGGTGCGTGCCATAATATCGATGCGATAGGCGGTTTCCATGTGCCGTTGTCGCTCTTCCAGCGGGAGGGATTGATTGACGACTTTATAGCTCGTTTGGAACACACCCCATTCGCCGCCCAGCCAATAAACCATGGCCACGATGTGCAACCAACGCAGGATGGCGAGCTCATTCGCCGCGAAAAATTCGGTCATGTCGATCCTCCCAATATTCAAATGATATATCTTTTAAATCGGCAGCGCTAGAGCAAGATTGTCTCAGGTACGCTTTGCCTGCGACGATACCCCCATTGCCACGGGCAAGCGGCCAGGTATTTTGCGCCTCGCAACGGAGATCCGATCATGAGTCAAAAAGCGCCGCGCCAATTCTTCAAACCCCTCGCCGCAGGGGCGCCGGAGCCAATGCGTGAGCTGCCTGTCAGAGTTGAGCGGATGATCCAGTTCGTGCCGCCGCATCTCGACAAAGTGCGCGCGAAAGTCCCGGGCATGGCGGACACGTGTGACGTGGTGCTGGGCAATTTGGAAGACGCGATCCCCGCGGATGCGAAAGAAGCCGCCCGCGCGGGCGTGATCGAAATGGCGGGCATGCTCGATTGGCAGGCCAAAGGCACCGGCCTGTGGAGCCGTGTGAACTGTCTCAACTCGCCTTGGTTCTTGGAGGATGTAACCGAGCTGATCACCAAAGCGGGCAAGCAAATCGATGTCTTGATGATCCCGAAAGTCGAGGGTCCTTGGGACATTCACTATGTCGATCAGCTTGTGGCTCAGTTGGAAGCGAAAGCCGGGCTGTCAAAGCCCATCCTGCTCCATGCAATCCTCGAGACCGCAGAAGGTGTGGCGCGTGTCGAAGAGATAGCACTTGCCTCCCCGCGCATGCAGGGCATCTCGCTCGGACCCGCTGATCTTGCGGCCTCGCGTAAAATGAAGACAACCCGCGTCGGCGGAGGGCACCCGTTCTATCGCGTCATCGAGGATCCGCACGAGGATGGCCGTCCGCGCGCCGCTGCGCAGCAGGATCCCTGGCACTACACAGTCGGCAAGATGGTCGATGCCTGCGGCATGGCGGGCATCAAACCCTTCTATGGTCCGTTTGGAGACATTGCCGATCTGGAAGCCTGTGAGCAGCAATTCCGTAACGCGTTCCTGATGGGCTGTGTCGGGACCTGGACGCTCCACCCGAGCCAGATTGAAGTTGCGAAACGCGTCTTCAGCCCGGACCCGGATGAAGTCGCGTTCGCGCGTCGTGTGCTTGAGGCGATCCCGGATGGCGCAGGCGTTGCCATGCTGGATGGCAAGATGCAGGACGATGCGACCTGGAAACAGGCTAAGGTGATCGTTGATCTCGCCGATCAGATTGCTGCGAAAGACGGTTAATATTGCCATATTGATGACGAAGTGAGCTGATCAGGTCGTGTTAATGTCCTGATCACTCTGGCCGTGGCATAATTTGACCATGCAATTTGCGCCGCCTTCTTCTCTGAGCCGTCTGGCCGCCTGTGTCGCCATTATTGGTTTTGCGGGTGTGCCTGCAATTGGCGAGGGCGGTGTGTCTCGCGCTGAGCTCGAAGCGCTTGAAGCGGAACGTGCAGATGCTCTCAGTCAACTCGCCGCGCTCGAACAGGCGGGCAGCGTCGTTGCCGATGATCTGGAGACGCTCCAACGCGATCTGATTTCGGCTGCGATGGAGAGCCAGAGACGTGAAGAGCAAGCGACCTCGGCCGAGCTGAAATTGCTCTCGCTTCGTACGCGTCTGGGTTCGGCACGGACGCAGTTGGTGGATGGCGAGTCGGCTCTCGAAGATTTGATGGCGTCTCTCGCTCTGTCCGGACGCCACCGTCCGCCGGCCTTGCTCACCCAGCCCCAGGACGCCAATCAAGCCATTCGTGCAGCGATCCTGATGGGCGAAGTCGCCCCGCAGGTGCGCGCACGGACGACTACACTTGGAAACGAGATCACTAACCTGCGCCGGATTGAGCGCGAGGTGCTGCGCGAACAGAAATCCCTGGCAGCGGCGGAGGCGGCTTTGTCCCTCAAGCGCGAAGAGATCACACAGCTGACCGCAGCCAAGCGTTCAGCGTTTGAAGACGTATCGGCAGATGCCGAAAAACTCAGGCAACGCGCTGAATCTCTTGGTGAAAAAGCGAGTACGGTGCGCGAACTCATTGCTGCTTTGGAGGCGATCGCGCCGAGTGCCCCGCGCCTCAAGCCGCGACTGGCCATGGCCGAGTCTCCACCGCCACGCAATACGGCGCGCGCCAGCCTGCCGCGCCCCACCGTATCTCAGCCATTAGGCATTCTCGCCTCGCCGACAGCGGGTCGATTGGTACGCGCCTGGGGTGATACGATGCCAGGGGGCAGTAAATCCGAGGGTATTGCCTATTCCACACGCAGCGGTGCACAAGTCGCTGCGCCGGTAGATGGTGTGGTCGAATTTTCGGGACCGTTTCGCAGTTACGGACAGTTACTGATCCTCTCGACAAGTGACGGATACCATGTTCTTTTATGGGGCATGTCATCGAGCTATGTCGCTGTTGGTCAATCAGTACAACAGGGCGAACCGGTGGCGAAAATGGCCGATCGGACTGTTGGAGAACCGGAACTCTATCTGGAGGTCCGTAAATCCGGCAAACCGATGAACCCGGCCAAATGGATGAAACGCGGCTAGGCCGCATGCAGGAGAAGTGCTGATGAGAGCTATGCTGACAGGAGCCGCGCTGGGGGTCGTACTTGGAGCCGCCGCCGTAGGGGTGTCAGCCGTAGCCTGGCCGGATTCTGAATACTCACCGCCGCGCTATGAAGCGGCGTTCGAGCAGCTCTCTCTGTTCACCGAAGTCATGGCCCGCGCCAAAGCGGACTATGTTGAAGAGATTGATGAGGTCGCCGCCCTGGAGGCCGCCATTGATGGCATGCTGGGCTCGCTCGACCCGCATTCTGGTTACATGTCTCCGGATGAATTTGAAGCCCTGCAGGTTACAACCTCTGGCGAGTATGGTGGCCTGGGGATTGAAGTCACGATGGAAGATGGCTTCGTCAAAGTCGTCACGCCGATGGATGATACGCCGGCCAGCCGTGCCGGTCTCGAACCGGGTGACCTGCTGACGCACATCAATTCGCGCGCGATTGTCGGCCTCAGCCTGGATGACGCGGTCAGTGACATGCGCGGCGAGCCTGGCACCGATCTGACTGTCACCGTGTATCGCGACGGTCAGGATCCGTTCGATGTGACCCTGGTGCGCGAGGTTATCGAACCAAAATATGTCGAGTATACCGATAAGGGCGACGACATTGCCTATATCCGCATCGCGACGTTCAACAACAAGAAAACAACGACCAAGCTGATCGAGGCTTTCGAGGATATTCGCGACGAAATCGGCCGCAATCCAAAAGGGATCATCCTAGATCTGCGCAATAATGGCGGCGGTCTGCTCGACGAAGCGGTCTCTGTCAGCGATCAATTCCTGTCTGGCGGCGAAGTCGTCTCCACGATTGGGCGCCGCCCGGGCGATGTAATGCGGTCGAACGCCCAACGCGGCGAAGTGTTTAAGAATGTGCCGCTGGTCGTATTGATCAATAATGGCTCGGCATCGGCGTCTGAAATTGTTGCTGGCGCTTTGCAAGACCGTGACCGCGCGACGGTGATTGGCATGACCAGTTTCGGCAAAGGGTCGGTTCAGACCGTGATGCCGCTGGGCGCTGAGCGCGGCGCGATCCGCCTCACCACGGCGCGTTATTATACGCCATCTGGGCGGTCGATTCAGGCCACCGGTATCGTCCCAGACATGGAAGTCTCCAATCGCCGCGTCAGCGAGGAAGACCTCGACAAGATCCGCCGCTACTCGGAGGCGGACCTGCCCAATGCGCTCGATAATGAGGATGGAGCGGCTCGGAACTTGCCGCATATTCCGGATGACATGCCGCCAGAAAACTATGAAGGCGACGATTATCAGCTTGAGAAAGCGATCGAATTTCTTAAGGCGGGCGGCGTCATGGCCAGCACTGAAACGCGCGCCGGGTAATCCACCGCGTTCCCCTTATTCAATTGCAGGTAGCGACTAACCGAATTGTCATGCAATTTGGCTCGTGATCGGCTGCAAATCACCCGAAAAGGTTAATTCAGGTTTGCCTCTTCTTAACCATTCGAAGGGCAAACTGGTCGCTCGGGTTTAAAGTGTTCTCAGGAGCTACAATGTCATCTCGCATCGCGCGCGATCCATCGCCATTCCGTAGCGGCCTGGTGCATTCAGCCCTTGGGGCGTTTACGCTGACTTTTCTTTTGGGGTCTGGCGCGACCGCGATGCATGTGATGGGCGATGCGGACGCCGCGGGTCCGACCGTCCGCGTCGCATTGTTTGACGAGGCGCCTTCTGATGCGCCGCAGCTTAATCCTCGTTTGCCTGGTTATCAGGCCGCGATTGGTTTCTCACAAGCAGATGCGTCCACGGGAACGGCTCAGCCAGCTGGTGCCGAGCCGGATCTTGGCGTTGAGTATAGTGGCGCAGTGCGCATGACGGCCTCGGCCAGCAATTCAGACGCGGCGCAACCCCAAGGCATCCGGATCAACGGCAAGACCGTGCTGCCAGGACAGACATACAGTCAGATAACTCAAGTGGGCGAAGCCGGTGCGTCGGCGCCTGGCGATGTTACATCCAAAATGGTGCAAATTGGCGAGACGATTGCCGACGATTCCCCACTGGCGCGGAATGCTCGCGCGTTTTCAAACCCTGATGGCAAGCCAACCGTATCTCTGATCGTCAGCGGCCTTGGCACAAATGCGACACGGACTCGCGCAGCGATTGATGAACTGCCGCCGGAAGTGACCCTGTCTTTTGCGCCCACTGCAGATGGGTTACGCACCTGGGTGGCGCGGGCTCGCCGCGCTGGACACGAAGTTCTCATCGAACTGCCGATGGAGCCATATGATTATGGCCGCCAGCGCCCACACGCCTATGTCATGCAGGTTGGCGTTTCAGCTGACGCGAACCGACAGCGCCTGGCGAAATTGCTGGCGAGAACGCCGGGCTATGTCGGCGTGATGAATTATCAGGGCGCCAAATTTGCGACCGAAGAAACCGCAGTAGATCCGATCGTTGAGGCGCTCAGCGCCAAAGGCCTCGCCTTCTTTGAAGATGGTAGTCTTGTCCGGTCAGAGTTTGAAGGCAGTGCGCAGGACGCCGGGTTGGCATTCGGAAAAGCCACGGCCTGGGTTGATGCTCGGCCTGTAGCGGATGAAATTTCACAACAACTTCTGGTGCTTGAGACGACGGCCCGCGAACGCGGAGCGGCGCTTGGAACCAGTATGCCTTTCCCCGTCTCGATCGATCTTTTGAAAGAATGGATCCCGACGCTTGAGGAAAAGGGCATCGCGCTCGCACCGGCCTCCTACTACGCAAAGCGATCACTGGCGGGCGGACAGAGCGCTGGTCAGGCTCAACAAGCTAGTCTAGACCCGCAAGGGTGAGTGAGAAGAAACGGGATCCTGCGCTATACCGCGCCAATGTTGGGCTGGCTTTGTTTTCAAAAGCTGGACATGTTTTTGTTGGCCGACGGGTGAATGGACGCGGGGCGTTCCAATGGCAAATGCCGCAGGGCGGGGTCGATAAAGGCGAAGAGCCCGTCGACGCAGCCATACGCGAAATGGACGAGGAAATCGGCGTCGCAGCCAAGCTCGTCGATATTCTCGAAGAAACCGAAGACTGGCTCTATTATGATTTCCCGCCAGATTTGTTGCGCCGGATGGGAGGGCCATATCTTGGGCAGCGGCAGAAATGGTATGCGCTCCGGTTTAAAGGCTCTGACAGTGATGTTCGACTCGACAAGCACACGCCTGAATTTGATGCTTGGCGCTGGGCAAAACTTGATGAAATCCCAGGATTGATTGTGCCGTTTAAACGCCCAGTCTACGAAGCCGTCGCAACGCGTTTCCAGCGCTGGGCCGAACCGGTGGACGCCTCCTAGAAACCCTTTCCAAGCGCGCGTATCTCTGCCTATGTTGTGAACTGGCACAGCAAGGGAGGGCCGCTCAGATGAGCAAGACGCTGCTTATGATACATGGCGTTGGCTGTGGCGGCGAGGTCTGGGATCGCATGAAACGCGATTTCGCAATGGCTGGCTGGACCTGCGAGACACCTACGCTGTTCCCGGAATTGCGCACGAACGAGAACCCGCCCGAAGCGCTGGCTGATCTGACCCTGTCGGACTATGTCGAGGCCGCCGCGAAAAAAGCCGAAACGATTGCTCAGCACGATGGTGAAAAGCCGGTTGTGATTGGCCATTCCATGGGCGGCATGATCGCGCAGAGGTTGGCCGAGCGCGGAGCCGTTCGCGGCGCAATCTTCCTGACCCCCGCCCAGCCGGAAGGCTGTACTGTGACCGATTTGCGGGTGCTCAGAACTTTTTGGAGCATTCTGAAAGTCGGACAGAAGAACGTGCCCGGCGGCGTCTTCAAAGTTGGGCCGAACGGGTTTCGTTGGGGCGTATTGAATGCGGTCGATAGATCACGGCATGACGAGATCTACGCTGACGCGCTGTATGATAGCGGGCGTGTTTATGACGATCTCGCCAATCCAGGTCCCGTCGATGAGGCCAGGATCACTATTCCAACCCTCACCATTGGCGCCAAGAAAGACCGCGCGACCGTTATAAAGGCGGTTCGTAAAGTTGGCGCGAAGTACGCGAAGGCCAGCGTTCCAGGGGACTATTTCGAGTACGCCAATCATGCCCACTGGATCGTCGACGAGCCAGGTACCGAGCAGGTCAGCGCGGATATCATGGGATGGCTGGACGAGAAGCTGTCCTAGTCGAGCGCGCCGATATAAGGCAGGCCGCGATACAGGCCTGCATCATCCATCCCATAGCCAACAAGGTAGCGAGGTGGGGCATCGAAGGCATGGAAATCGACATCCTCATCACCTTCTGGAGCCCACGGTTTGCGTGCGAGGGCGCAGGTAATCACTTCGCGTGCGCCTTTGGCGATCAAGTGCTTGCGGGCAAAGGCCAGGGTGCGTCCGGTATCAAAGACATCGTCTATGATCAGAACGCCGCGATCGCGAACCTGCCGGGCAATATCGGCGCGCACGACCACGCGGCCAGAGCTCTCACGCGCGTCGCGATAGCTTTCCAGCCATAAGGCATCGAGAACGGGGTGAATATCGAGACGGGCGAGTGCCTTCATCAGGTCGCTCGTGAATGGCGTCGCGCCGATCAGGATATTGATCGCAGACCAGTCTCCGGTGAGGCGGGGAGCCAGACGGGCCGCCAGATCGTCTATCCGGGCCATGAGCTCCGGTTCGGACAGGACAGTGTCGAAATTAGGAAGGCTCATTGGGTCTGGGATCCGTTCGCTGCGAGAGCGGTATCCGCTGGAACGAAGCCGAGTTCAAGCTCAAAGGATTCAAACGGTGGGTTTTCAATTCGCGCTGTGAAGATTGCCGTCGCATCTTCTGGAATCGCGGAAGGAGAAATCGGCGCGAAGGCCTCCGCGACACGTACGCCTTGGTCATCCAGCAGAATGACGCGCACATTCGGCGCGGTCACGGTTCTCGTCGTAGTGTTCCGCACTGCGCCGCGCACTTCCAGGATTGGCGTCGTGCCATCAAAGAAGCGTTCAGCTTCGGTTTCCAGGAATTCCAACCCGAAACGGTTCACGGGCATTCCAATCGAGGCATAGGTGCTCGCAGATTCTGGCCAACGCTTGACCACTTCACCCCGAAACAGAAGTAGACCTGCCACGATGACCAGTGCGGCCGCAGCCGTTGCAGTCCAGGCGCTGAAGGCGGCGTTGCGACTCTTGCGGCGACGGCGCTCGCGCACCTTCAATCGATAGGTCTCATGCGCACCGAGAGAAGCCTCGCCCTGTTTGGCGCCTTCGGGCCCGACAAACCAAGAATGGCCGCAGGTTGCGCACTTTACCGTTCGGCCGCTTTCGCCAATGGTGGCGTCATCCGCGAAGTATTGGGTCTCGCATTCCGGGCACGTGAGGATCATGGCTTGGACATTCGCGCAATTTTTAGGAATAGTCGATATGCCCTCGTCGATACACCAACGCCCGCTCTGTCAGGTGGTGAGCAACAGCGGGTCGCGATTGCTCGCGCGCTGATCAACAAGCCGGACCTGCTGATTGCGGATGAACCGACCGGCAATGTGGATCCGGAGATGGGTCAAAAAATCCTTCGTCTGTTTGCTGAGCTCAACAAGCGTGTCGGCACAACCATCCTGATCGCGACGCACGACCTGGACCTTATCCGCGAGTTCGATGCACCCGTGCTGCGGCTCAGCAATGGCCTGCTCGTGCGGGATGTCGAGTTTGGAGGCGAGGCATGATGAAACGCGAAACACCGCTTTTGCCGATCAGCGATGCCCGGGAAGCGGCTTTGTTCTTCGTGGTAGGGGCCTTGTGCTTTTTGGCGGCCCTCGCGGCGCTGACAACGCGCGGCACCTACAAGGCCGCCGAAGCCTGGGGTGCGCAGATTGAGGGCGATATTACGGTCGTCATGCGCGACACGGACCGACGAACAGCGGAGCAAGCCGCTGACCGCGTCACCGGCTTGGCCAGTGTGTTCGAAGCCCGGATTCTCAGCCGCGAAGAAGTGGAAGCCTTGCTCGAACCGAGCCTCGGCCCGGGCGGCATGCCGGACGGCCTGCCGGTTCCCATCCTGATGGTGGTGCAGGCGGATACGAGCGTCGGCGACCCGGCGCAATCGATTGAGGGTGTGCTCGATGATCTCAGCATTGATGGCGATGTCGCTGGAAATGCGGGGTATGCCGAAAATGTGCGCGGCGCACTGGGTGTGCTGCGCCTCGTCGCCTTGTCGATTGTTGCGCTTTTGTCGGCGACAGCCGTGGCGGTGATTGCCTTTGCCACGCATGCGGCGTTGCTGGCGCGGCGAGATATTGTGGATGTTCTGCATCTTTCGGGCGCGGAGGATCGGTTCATTGCGGGCCTGTTTGAGAGGCGATTTTGGGTTCTGGCCCTCCAGGCGGGGTTAGGGGGATCCGTCGCGGCGTTGATGATCACAGCCCTGATTGTGTTTACAGGTAGCGGCTCTGACGGTGTCGAAGCCCAGCTCCTGCCGCGGCTCAGTCTTGATTTTTGGGACATCGTTATTTTGCTGGTAACACCGCTGATGGCAGGGCTAGCCGCACGCATTGCGGCGCGTGTAACCGTGCTCGCTTCCTTGAAAGACACTCTGTGAACACATTCCGATCACTCATATTCATCATCTGGATGTATGGCTGGATGGCGGTCACGGGCGTGCTGGCCTTGCCAACGCTTTTGATGCCTCGTGCCGTCCTGCTCTGGTTCGTCCGGAGCTTTGCTCGCCTGATGATTTTCGGGCTCCGCTGGGTATGTGGCGTAAGGGTCGAAGTAAGGGGAAAAGAGCATGTATCGGGTGGCCCTGTTCTGATTGCTGGAAAACATCAGGCCATGCTTGATGTGTTTATTCCGTTCCTGATTTTCCGTGATCCCGTGTTGGTGATGAAACGCGAGTTGCTTTGGTACCCGGTGATCGGCTGGTACTCGCTCAAGCTGCGTCTTCTGGCAATTGATCGCGATGGCGGTGCGAAGACCATGCGGAAAATGCTTCAGGCCGCCGAAGCACGCGTCAAAGGTGAGTCCCGGCAGATGTTGATCTATCCAGAAGGTACGCGCTCTTCGCCCGGCGCCAAACCTGAATACAAACCGGCTGGAACGCGCGCCTTCTATAAGAGCCTGAAACTACCGCTGCTTCCACTCGCGACCAATGCCGGGCTGTGCTGGCCCGCCAAGGGACTGACGCGCCGCCCTGGGCTCGTGGTCTATGAAGTGCTGCCACCGCTCCCACATGACCTCAATCCGAAGACGATGCTCGTTGAACTGGAAACCGTTCTGGAGGCCGCGTGTGATCGGTTGATTGACGAGGGGCTTGAAATCCAGGGTCGAACCCGCGCGGATCTTTAGTGGCAGCCCCAAGTGCTCACCAGCTGCGATTTGCCTGCGAGACACTGGCCGACAGCGACCCAGCCCTCGCGCAGGCCTATGCTGAAGTTGGCTTGCCGACGTGGCGGGCGACCGAAGCGTCCTATCAGACGCTGGCTCGTATCGTTGTCTACCAACTGATCTCCACCAAGGCCGCTGATGCCATATGGAAGCGCATCCTCGCGCGATATGAACGTGTATCGGCGTCGGACGTCTTGCGAGATGATCAAGAAGCTTTGCGCGCGTGCGGTTTATCAGGGCCAAAACTCGCGCATCTCAATTCCATCGCGACCGCGATTGAATCCGGCGCGTTGAATCTGGACGCGCTTGTGGCTCTGCCGATTGATGAAGCGCGCGCATTGCTCCTCAACGTCAAAGGGATTGGGCCGTGGAGCGCGGATACGTTCCTGATGAATGCTGTCGGCCATCTCGATGCTTTTCCAGCGGGTGATGTCGGCCTGATGGAAGCGCATCGACGGCTCAACAAGCTGGTCGATCGATTGCCGGTAAAAGCTTTCAATGCGCTGGCTGAGCGGTGGCGTCCTTATCGTGGTGTAGCGGCCCATTTGCTGTATGATTGGTATAATCAGACCAGAAATACATAGCATTTACAAGGAGCTAAGGCGGCCTTGGCGTAAACGCTGGACAGCTGCGCCGTTTGTCATACTCTCGATATAGCGAATCGGTAGTATTGCTCAGCACGAAGAGGAGAGCTCGCTTTCAAGACCAAAGGACGTCATAGCAGAACCTGTATGACCGCGGAGACGCAGCATGACTGAGGTTCTTTCCACTCCTCCGAATGGTCGGCCAGCTCTGGTCTTAAACGCAGACTATCGCCCGCTTTCCTATTACCCATTATCGCTTTGGCCATGGCAAGACGTTGTTAAAGCTGTGTTTCTCGACCGCGTCGATATCATTGCCGAGTATGACCAATTCGTCCGCTCGCCGAGCTTTGAGATGCGTCTGCCATCCGTCATCGCCTTGCGAGAATTCGTCCGCCAGGATCGTGTCCCGGCCTTCACGCGATTTAATGTCTTCCTGCGCGACGGGTTTAAATGCGTATATTGTGGGTCGCCGGATGACCTCACCTTCGACCATGTGATCCCGCGCTCAAAGGGTGGACGCACGACCTGGGAAAACATCGTCGCAGCCTGTTCTCCGTGCAATTTGCGCAAAGGCGGACGGATGCCGAATGACTGCAAAATGCATCCGCAACGCAAACCACAGCGGCCGAGCAACTATTTCCTTCAGGAAATCGGGCGTAAGTTCCCACCCCATTATCTGCATGAAACCTGGATGGATTATCTCTACTGGGACGTGGAGCTGAACAGTTAGCAGCGCCCGGCATAGCGCTCTTATCGCTTGTTAATCCGGTTCAACTTTGCCAAGCTCCGCTTGGGAGAGAGGAATAGTCGGGGATGTGGAGTTTTCTGCGATCCATATCAGATACGCTGGGGGTCGGTTTTCTGATCATGCAGCTGGTCAAACTGATTGGCATGGTCTTCACGCTGGTCGGACCGCTGAAATTTGTCTCGAGCCTGTTTGCCGGAATATTCCCTCTGATTGCGAACTTTTTCAAAATTTCGTTCGGTTGGACAATTAATGGCCTTGATGTGATGGCGATGGCGATCGCCTTGTCGGGGACGCTTATTGTCTGGTCGTCGGTCGCGCGCGAAGAGGCAATGGGGACGCGCTACATATTCCGCTTTTTCATGATCCCCTATGCCTTCCTTGTCATCATTCTGGCGATCGTCGTTCAGGTGACGACCCCGATTGTTGAGATCAACACGTTCAATTCCAGCTGCAAACAGCAAGCTGCCGAGGCGTCCTTCTATGGCAGTTCCTGCGAAGAGATGACCCGGCAATTGGGCTTCTGGGATGAGACGTTCGGCGATGCGCCAGTGCCAGAAACGCCGGTAGATTCAACGGAGATCGCGGCCGATGATGAAGATCTTACCGGCGTCAGTTTCATCCTGGCTCTGGTCTATCTCACATTGATTCTGCCGCTGATTTCGCTCTTTGTGTTTTTCTTCAAGCGTCTTTCAGTGAACAAGCTTCTCAAACGGGTCATGATTGCGGGCGGATCTGCGGTTGGACTCGCTTTGGCCTCAGCAGCCTATGCGTCTGCGTTTGGCGGCTAAGCTTCGCCGCGGCTGCGCAGCCAGAGCAAAAGCAAGGGGATCCAGATCAGCGAGAGCGTGATCGTGCCCTTGATGGCCTGATATGCAATCCACCACCAGAAGAAGCGCTTCTTGTTGGCATTCAGCCACTCAATGCCCTTGCGAGCACGGCCAATCAGGCCTGGTTTTTGATCAGGATCTGCTGCCGGTTCAGTCGACATTGGGGGTGCGGCCCCCCGCTTGGCGCAGGCACTTTTCCAAATGTGGGTGTAGGTCGGGATTGCCCGCAATGATTGATCCGGTCTTTAGCGGATCTCCGCCATTCATCTCCGTCGTCATGCCGCCCGCTTCGCGCACCAGCACCATGCCCGCTGCGATGTCCCAGGATTGCAAATGGCTTTCCCAGAATCCGTCAAAGCGACCCGCAGCGACCCAGGCGAGGTCCAGCGCCGCCGATCCATAGCGGCGGATGCCCGCTGTTGAGCGCGTCATCATGTGGATCTCTGAGGCGAACCGGTTGTGATACTCTTCCGCCTTGCCGACCCACGGCGTGCCAGTTGCGATCACGGACTGGTCCAGACGCTTGCGATTGCTAACTCGCAGCTTGCGCTGACCGAGCCAAGCACCGCGACCGGTCTCGGCCCAGAAGATCTCATTCTTGGCGACGTCATAGACGACACCGGCAAATAGCTGACCTTCGCGCTCAAGTGCAATCGAGACGGCATAGTGCGGTTGGCCGTGCAGAAAGTTCAGCGTGCCATCAAGCGGATCAACAATAAACCGATTGGTCTTGTCGGTGCCTTCGACAATGCCTCGCTCTTCCATGACGAAGCCATAGCCCGGGCGGGCTTTGGATAGGTACTCGTAAATGGTTTCTTCGGCGCGGTGGTCGGCGTTTGAAACGAAATCCGCCGGGCCTTTCTTCTCGACTTGCAAATATTCAACTTCGCCAAAGTCGCGGGCGAGCGAGCGGCCAGCCTTGCGAGCCGCTTCGATGATCACATTTCCAAGCGCAGAAGGTTTCGACATGTCTGAGGGGTCCTAGTCGGCGCGGCGCAAATAGGTGCGATCTTCGGTTTGAACAACAATACGCTCACCGACGCCGATGAAAGGCGGCACAGTGACGCGAACGCCATTGTCGCAAGTTGCTGGCTTGAAACTGTTCGCCGCGGTCTGGCCTTTGACCACGGGCTCGGTTTCTTCAACCGTCAGAGTGACTTGCTGAGGCATCGCAACGCCAATTGGCGTGTCGCCATAAAACTCGATCTCGACAACCATGCCATCCTGAAGGAAGTCGCCGTCTTCGCCGACAAAATCCTTTTGCAGCTCGATCTGTTCGAATGATTCCTGATCCATGAACGCATAAGCTTCGCCAGCGTCGTACAGAAACTGGAAGCCTTTTTGCTCAAGGCGCACGCGTTCGACGGTCTCGTTGGCACGAAAGCGTTCATTGGCTTTCGACCCATTGAACAGGTTGCGCATTTCAACCTGATTGAAGGCACCGCCTTTGCCGGGCTTTACATGGTTGCATTTCATGGCGCGCCAGACGCTGCCATTATACTCGATTACCATGTTGGGCTTGATTTCGTTGCCGTTGATTTTGGCCATGTGAGACGTCCTCATCAGTAGAGCGCGCGGCGTAGCGGCGACGGGCGCTTTGGTCAAGTTTTGTGGACAGAGCGCTATGCTTGCGGTTGAATACACCTAACACAAATCAAGGAGGGGTAATTCATGGGCATCTTGTCTGGTTTCCTGAGTTTCGAAAAATCAATGGGCGCAACGTTGACCCGGCTGCTCTACTATCTCGGCATTCTGGGTATTCTCTGGCACGCGGTGCGCCGGTTCTGGTTCTGGCTGACCTATCTCGACAATGATTGGGACACCGCCTTGTGGGGCATGATCAAAACCCCGATCGGCGCGATCATTGCCCTCATGGTCCTACGGGTGATCGCGGAATATCTGGTTGCTCACTTCCGGATGGATAAATCGCTGCACGATCAGGTCACGGGCCGCGCGGCGCCGCCAAAGGCTGACTAGATCAAGCCGCGGCCATCGACTCGTCAATCAGGCGATTGAACATCGCAACCGCGGCAGCGGGGCCATCACGGTGGTCCCAGACGCCGCTGGAGACTGCGAGAAAGTCTGCTCCAGCCGCCAGCAAAGGCGCGGCATTGGCCAGCGTAATGCCGCCAATCGCAACGCAGGGCAGGGTCAGGAACATCTGACACCAGGTCAGGATCTCTGGATCCGCCGGGGTCGTGTCCGCTTTGGTCTGCGTCGGATGGAAGGCGCCGAAAGCGACATAGTCGGCGCCGGCTTCACCCGCGATCATTGCCTGGTGCTTTGAATCCTTGCAGGTAGCGCCAATAATCATATCCGGACCCAGCAACTCGCGGGCCTCGGCGATGTCCATGTCATTCATGCCGAGGTGCACGCCGTCGACCTGTAATGCACGGGCGAGCTGAGGACTGTCATTGATGAAGAGCGCAATGTGTTCTGCTGTGCAGATACGCTTCACCGCCTGCGCCACTTCCCGGGTTGCAGCGAGATCGATCTCTTCGCCTTTCTTGAGGCGGATCTGCAAGCTGGCGACATCTCCTCCCTGCACGGCGGCGCGAAACTGATCGAGAAAGGTCGGTATGTCCTCGATTTGAGGCGGCGTAATCAGATAAAGCCGAGGGCGTTCGCGGGATTGATCGTTCATGATCTGCAGGGTTTGCGCCGATCAGGGGCGAGTCGTCAAGATTTTCAGGTGCTGAGGCTTAACCTGCAGGTTTATAGACGCGCACCGTGCTGGCAGGGAAATTGTCCAGGGCGGCGCCAACCCGAGTAGGTCGCGGAACGAGGTTGCCGCCACAGTTTGGGCAAGTGCCTTTAAAGTTGGCGTCATTACAGGGTACGCAAAACGTGCACTCGAAGGAGCAAATCATCGCGCCAGGCTGATCAGCGGGGAGGTCGCGGTCACAGCGTTCGCAGCCGGGTCTCATGTCTAATGCCATGGTACCTCTTTGCCACGGATAGAACGTGTGGGCCAGACACGAAAAAGGCGGCTCTGACAGCCGCCTTCGTCATTCAGGTGCTTGCCCGGGCCTACCCCGCGCAAGACGCATCGTAAATGCTGTCAATCGTGCTCGCGAGCATCGTGTCGAATTCGGCATCGCTCTGCTGCGCCGAGAGACCTTCGGTGAGGGCGCGCGAGAAACTGGCAATCATGCCGGTGTTCTGACACAGACGGCGATTGGCCTCTTCGCGGCTATACCCGCCAGAGAGGGCCACGACCCGCATGACGCGTGGATGGTCGACCAGGGACTTATACTGGTTCGCTTTTTCCGGCAGCGACAGTTTCAGCATGACTTGTTTGTCTGCTGGGACAGTATCCAGCTGCTTGGTGATTTCAGCTGCCAGGATGTCTTCGGCTTCTGCCTTGTCAGAAATGGTGATGTTCACTTCTGGCTCGATAATCGGCACGAGCCCGTGACCGAGGATCTGCAATCCGACCTGGAACTGCTGCGCCACGTTAGCAGCAATGCCTTCAGCATTGGCCGCGTGAATGACGGATCTCATCTTGGTGCCGAACACGCCTTTTTTGGCGGCCCTCTCCAGAAGCGAATCCAGTTCCGGCATCGGGTTCATCAACTGAACGCCATTGGCCTCTTCAGCCAGGCCCTTGTCGACTTTCAGAAAAGGAACGACGCCGCGTTTCTCCCAAAGGTATTGGGCTGTTGGTATGCCGTCGATCTCACCATCCATGGTGCGTTCGAACAGGATGGCGCCCATCACCTTGTCGCCGGTGAAAGCGGATGATTTGACGATGCGCGCGCGCATGTCATGGATCAAGCCGAACATTTCTTCGTCGCTCGACCAGGCATCGCTTTCGACACCATAGAGTTTCAGCGCTTTCGGCGTTGAACCGCCAGACTGGTCCAGCGCCGCGACAAAACCGGCTTTCTGCGCGGCTTGTTCGGTCATTTTTTGAATAGCCATCAAAAGGTCCCTCTAAAATAGAAAAAGGGCTGAGCGCGCCATGCGCCCAGCCCAAGATTGTTGGTTGAATTTGAAACTGACACCGCTGTCTTTTGGGTGGCCTCTGCTTCCGCGGTCTTACTTGGCCAACGGAAGAAGAAACTGTGTGTCATTTAACTGCCTTTAAGTGCCTCAACACCGGGAAGGGGTTTGCCTTCCATCCATTCAAGAAACGCGCCACCGGCGGTCGAAATATGCGTAAAGTCTTGCGCCACATTCGCATGGTTTAGCGCTGCGACCGTGTCTCCGCCACCTGCGACGGCGATCAAAGTGCCAGATTTGCAGCGCGTGCCCGCCGCTTGGGCAGCCTGTACCGTCGCTGTGTCAAAGGGTTCCAGCTCGAATGCGCCGAGTGGGCCGTTCCAGACCAACGTGTTGGCGACATCGAGAGCAGATGCGAGGATCGCGACCGTCTGAGGACCGGCATCGAGGATCATTTCATCATCCGCCACTTCATCCAGACCGCACGTGCGGTGCGGGGCATTGGCTGCGAAGTCCTTGGCGACGACGACATCCATGGGCAGCAGAATATCGCAGCCTGCCGCCTTGGCATTGGCCTCGATCTGTTTTGCTGTGTCGGCGAGGTCATGTTCGCATAGAGACTTGCCGACGCTGTAGCCACGTGCCGCAAGGAACGTGTTCGCCATGCCGCCGCCAATCGCCAGGGCGTCGACTTTCGTCACCAGGTTCTTCAGCAAATCGATCTTGGAGCTGACCTTGGCGCCGCCCACGACGGCGAGCACAGGGCGCTGCGGCGATCCAAGCGCTGCGTCCAATGCGTCGAGTTCGGCCTGCATCAGCAATCCGGCGCAATTCGGCAACAGGCGGGCAACGCCTTCTGTCGAAGCGTGCGCGCGGTGCGCTGCCGAGAAAGCATCATTGCAGTAGACATCTCCAAGGGTGGCGAGGAAGCCCGCCATTCTGGGATCATTGTCTGTTTCCATGGATGAGAAGCGGGTATTCTCAATCAGGATGACCGCATCATCGCCCGTCGCATCAATAGCGCCGCGATCAGGGCGTTCAATGAACGTCACCGGCTTGCCGAGTGCAGCTTCGAGCGAAGGGACCGTTATACGCAGCGACATGTCTGGATTGGGCTGACCTTTGGGTCGCCCGAAATGCGCGAGAAGGACGGGTTTTCCGCCCTTTTCGAGGATTTTCAGGATGGTCGGCGCCACCTTGTCGATCCGGGTTGTATCCGTGACCCGGCCGTTTTCGACCGGGACATTGATATCCACACGCGTCAGAACCGCCTTACCGGCAAGGTCCAGATCATCGAGAGTCTTGAAGCTTCCCATCAGAGCATCAGCGCCTAGAGGAACTTCGCCATGTGCAGGGCAGTATCGCTCATGCGGGTCGCGAAGCCCCACTCATTGTCGTACCAGCTGAGGACTCGAACCAGGGTGCCGTCTGTGACGTTGGTTCCGTCGGCAGCGAATGTCGAACTGTGAGCGTCATGATTGAAATCCGCCGAGACCAATGGCTTGTCGGAATAACCGAGGACGCCTTTCATTGGGCCATCGGCAGCCGCCTTGATCGCAGCGTTGATCTCTTCAACCGTGGTTTCGCGGCCTGCGTCAAAGACCAGGTCAATCATCGAGACGTTTGGAGTGGGGACGCGAACCGCAGAGCCGTTCAGCTTGCCGTCGAGTTCTGGGAGGACCAGGCCGACAGCCTTGGCGGCACCGGTAGAGGTCGGGATCATGGAGCTCGCCGCGGCGCGGGCGCGGTAGAGATCCGAGTGCATGCGGTCGAGTGTTGGCTGGTCGCCGGTATAGGCGTGAACGGTGGTCATATAGCCACGTTCGATGCCGACCGTGTCGTTGAGGACTTTCGCCACCGGTGACAGGCAGTTGGTTGTGCACGAGGCATTTGAAACGACCAGGTCGTCGGCGCTGAGCGTTTCGTGGTTCACACCGTAAACGATGGTTTGGTCGGCGCCGCCCGCTGGAGCAGAAACAAGAACGCGCTTGGCGCCAGCTTCGAGGTGTGCGGACGCTTTTTCTTTAGACGCGAAGATCCCTGTGCATTCGAACGCGATGTCGATGCCCATCTCGGCATGCGGTAGTTCTGCCGGGTTGCGGATGGCGGTGCACTTGAAGGCGCGCTTGCCGACGCGGATCACGTCGCCGTCGACGGTGACCTCTTCGTTCAACTTGCCATGTACGGTATCGTACTGGAGCAGGTGGGCGTTTGTTTCGACAGGGCCAAGGTCGTTGATCGCAACGACTTCGATGTCCGTGCGGTCGTGTTCGATGATGGAGCGAAGGACCAAACGGCCAATCCGGCCAAAGCCATTGATTGCAACGCGAAGAGCCATGGAAAACCTCTTTTGCTTAAGTGCTGAATTCGTGGCGTCTTTAGACGCAAGTTTAAGGCCAGTCCAGCGCCGCGCGGGCGCGCAACTCAGCTGATTACGCTGTCAGTTGAGGGACACTAACGCTTAGAGGAGAATTCTTACGCAATTAGGTCTCGTCCAACGAGAATCCTTTGCCCGAAAAGACCCGTATCATCGCATAAAGCAGCAAACCGACCGGGCCGAACAAAAACGCGCCGAGCAGGCAAGGGACTGTAACAATATGTGAGATCTCTCGGCGCTGCGCGTCGCGGGCGATCCAGGCACCGACAAACAGGTCGAAGACCAGGTAGTGCGTCCAACCAACCAGCAGCCCGTTCGGGTGATCGAACAGCGCTTGCACTCCGGTGAACGAGAAACCGGCATCAGGATGTGAAAGGCCGAAGAACATGGAACCGATCAACAAGACCGTGTAGATTGCTCCCATCAAAACCGGCCAAAGCATGGAGTGGACCAGCGCTTTCGTGATCGGCGATCTAGGCAATACCAGAAGCAGAGCCCAGGCTGGCACGACCAGCGCATTGATCACATTGTATCCAAGTTCCCAGCTCATCACGCGTCCTTTTTACCATTCTTGTCTTGATCATTCTTGTCGTCTGGTTTCATCCAATCCGTGAATTGTTCCCAATCCACCCAGGTCTTTTTCTTCCGGCGTAGGCTCTGCCAGAAACGGCGGCGCTCTGGGGTTGGTAAAGGCTGCAGGTTTTCCAGAAAGGCCATCGCCACCGATCTCCAACTGTAGCCTTCTGCATAGGTGCGGCAGGTGGCGCGATCGAGTTCCAGGCAAGCCTTCGCACCGGCTGCGAGGTCGCCGCCAACCGGTGTGATTGTACCTGCGTTAGATCCCGGAATGACGTCCTTGGGCCCCGTCGCCTCGTATGCGGCAACCGGCGTCCCGGACGCCATCGCTTCAAGAACGACGAGACCGAACGTATCGGTGAGACTTGGGAACACGAACACATCCGCGCTGGCATAATATCTGGCGAGATCTTCACCGAAGCGGGCGCCCAGGAAACGGACGTCCGGATATTTCTTTTTCAGGCTCTCTAGCGCGGGGCCATCACCTACGACGACTCTCGATCCCGGTAGGTCCAGCTCGACAAAGGCTTCGATATTCTTCTCCACCGCGACCCGGCCGACATTCAGGAAGATAGGGCGGGGCAGGCCTTCAAAGGGATCATCCTCGGCGCCTTGCTCGATCCGGCGATCCGGATGGAACATCTCGGTATCGACACCTCGGGTCCAGGCAACAAGGTTTATAAAGCGCTTGGCCTCAAGCTCCTCGACCATGCTGGGCGTTGGGACCATGACCTTGCCGGAATATTTGTGAAACCAGCGCACAAAACTATAGCCCGCACTGGTCGGGATCGGCATCCGCGCGGAGACATATTCCGGGAACCGTGTGTGATAGGCTGTCGAAAAAGGATGTTTGATCTTCAGACACATCTTTCGGCCGGCCATGCCGAGCGTGCCCTCGGTAACAATATGTACGGCGTCCGGCTCAAAGGCTTCGAACCGTTCCTTGATCTTTCGCTCGGCAAAGAGCGCTAGCTTGATTTCCGGATAGGTCGGCAACGGCATCGTATTAAAGCCTTCGCCGGGATGGATGACCTCGAACTCATGCCCCTCTTTGGTCAGTTCGGAGATCACGCGCTGCATGGTGCGGACAACGCCGTTTACCTGGGGTTCCCAGGCGTCTGTCACGATCATGATGCGCATGCGCTGCTCCTCATCGCCGGTCAATATCGCGTCCCCTTGCTACCCTCCTGAATTGCCCCCCAAGGCAACAGCACAGACGACTTGTAGGGTTCGCGGCGATAGGCGTAAAGCGCGCGAATGATGGAAACTGTGTAAGTGGCGCATTCTGCGCTGGCTATGGATCTGTGCAAGGCGAGTAGCGAAATGCGCCGGGGCTGCTGCCATCCATCTTTGAAATCAACGCGCTCAGCGTGTCGCCTTCGCGCCAATACTCTATCTTCTGCGGGAAATCGTGCTCTGAGTTAGCAAAGGTGATGCGCGTGTCCGATAGCGAGGTCGCCGGGAACACAGACGGGCCATTGCCTCTCGGATAGGCGTTGAAGATCGGCAGCGGGGCCGGATCGATGCGCATCTGTTCGAAAAACACCGCATGGCCGTCCTTCAGCACAACCGAATAGCCAAAATAATACCCGTCTTCTGAGCCAGACCAGACTTCGCGGGTCATACCATCATCCCCCTGCCAGCAGCCGGTCAGCCAATCGAGGCGATTCGGGGCGGCCTCTTCAGCATGGGCGGTAGTTGAGCAGGCGCCGAACGCGAGCAGGCAGAGGGTCAGTCGAATCATGGTCGTTCCAATGTCCAGTCTGGGGGCGCATCGATTTGCGTATCGATGTAAGTATGACGCTGTACGGGAAGGGAAGGCAACAATTATGGTCGAAAGCTATAACGTTCAGCTAGCTCGACCTACTAGATCTAGTGTTCTTACCCGAGCGTCTCAGGCATTTTTCTAGGGCTCGTTGATTCGTTTCGAAACCGTACTTTGGAACGCTCCATTCGGAACTTTTTTCAAGCCGTCCAAGCACAAAAATTTTTTGAAAAAAGTGAGCCTGCTCAAACCCTAATTGCGACGGGCGCTGATGACAGGAATTAACCAGCTATTAACCACTTATCCACCGCCCAAGTGACGTTTTTGAGACGGACCCTGTTGACCTCACATTAACCTTGTAGGCACTATATGTTGTGTGAGGGCTGATTTGAAACACCGTATATGGCGGTTTTCAGGGAAATCCCTATATATGATGGGCCTTATGCAAGGGGTATGAACAACATGGCAGGCACTGGCAACGCAACGCTCGCAAAAGAAGTACAGAACAAGGACGCGCAAACTGGCGCGCCGGACTTGCGAGTCGTACCAAGTGTACAGGTGGATCGCTCGCGCGACGCGTTGCTGACGGAGTTCGGCAAAGTCACGCTCGAGGATCGCTATTTGCTGCCTGGAGAGTCCTATCAGGACATGTTTGCCCGCGTATCCGAGGCGTTCGCTGACGATGCCGACCATGCGCAACGCCTCTATGATTACATGTCGAAGCTTTGGTTCATGCCAGCGACGCCCGTCCTGTCGAATGGCGGCGCCGACCGCGGCCTCCCCATCTCGTGCTTCCTGAACCAGGTTGGCGACAGCCTGGACGACATTGTGAACACCTGGACTGAGAATGTCTGGCTGGCCTCGAATGGCGGCGGCATCGGGACCTATTGGGGTAATGTCCGGTCGATTGGCGAGAAAGTCGGCAATAGCGGCCAGACCAGCGGCATTATTCCTTTCATTCGTGTGATGGACAGCCTGACGCTGGCAATCAGCCAGGGGTCTCTGCGTCGCGGTTCAGCGGCCTGCTACCTGGACGTCCACCACCCGGAAATCGAAGAATTCTTGGAAGTTCGCAAGCCATCCGGCGACTTCAACCGAAAGTCTCTGAATCTGCACCATGGCATCAACATCACCGATGCCTTCATGGAAGCGGTCAAGAATGACGAAGAGTTTGATTTGCTCTCGCCAAAATCCGGTGAGCCGCTGCGCAAAGTGAACGCTCGCAAGATCTGGCAGAAGATCCTCGAGCTGCGCATTCAAACCGGCGAGCCATATCTCTTGTTCACCGACACTGTGAACAACGCCATGCCCGCGCACCAGCGCAAGCTTGGCCTGAAGGTTACGCAGTCAAATCTCTGCTCTGAGATCACGCTGCCAACCGGCATCGATCACAATGGCGAAGATCGCACTGCAGTTTGCTGCCTGTCATCTCTGAACGCTGAGAAGTTCATGGAGTGGAGCAAGCACGAGACGTTCCTGGAAGACGTTTATCGCTTCCTCGACAATGTGCTGCAGGACTTCATTGATCGCGCTCCTCCGGAAATGGCGCGAGCTGTTTATTCCGCCAAGCGTGAGCGTTCTGTTGGCCTCGGCCTGATGGGCTACCACTCGTTCCTCCAGTCGCTCAATCTCCCGATGGAGAGTGCGATGGCGAAGGTTTGGAACGAGAAAATGTTCAAGCACATCCGTCAGGGCGCCGACGCGGCGTCTGTGAAGCTCGCAAAAGAGCGCGGAGCGTGTGAAGACGCGGCCGAAGCTGGCATGATGGCCCGCTTCAGCCACAAGATGGCTGTGGCACCGACGGCGTCTATCTCGATCATTTGCGGCGGCACCAGCGCTGGCATCGAGCCGATCCCGGCCAATGTTTATACGCACAAGACGCTGTCCGGCTCGTTCACGGTCAAGAACAAGTATCTTGAGCAGGTGCTGGAAAGCAAAGGCGAGAATACCGACGAGATCTGGACGTCTATCCTCGAGCATGAGGGATCCGTTCAGCACCTGGATTGTCTCGACGAGCATGAAAAGTCGACGTTCAAGACAGCGTTCGAAATCGATCAACGCTGGATCATCGAACACGCCGCTGACCGCACGCCATATATCTGTCAGGCGCAATCTCTGAACGTGTTCTTGCCGGCCGATATCAACAAGTGGGACCTCCACATGCTGCACTGGACGGCCTGGGAGAAGGGCGTGAAGTCGCTCTATTATTGCCGCTCCAAATCCGTCCAGCGCGCCGGCTTTGCGGGCGCCGAGGACAAGGAAGCAAGCATGTCAGGCATGGACGTGCCGAATACCGACTATGACGAGTGCCTCGCCTGTCAGTAGGGCGAACGGCTTTCGAAACTAAAAGAAACCCCGGCATCGATGCCGGGGTTTTTTGGTTTTAGGCGGGGTGTTCTTGGAAGAAGAAGCGAAGGTTTGGCGAGCTTGCCACAAGGAGAGAGTATACTTCGCTCACCAGTCGATGTGTACCAATTGGGGTTGCAGACGGATGAGCAGATCAAGATAGTGAGCAAGAATCTGGGAGCAGGGCGAAATTGGAAAACCAAACACCCAATAGAGCCTCTAAAGACCTGTCTTTAGACTCAATCGCTGAGGATGTGTTCGGTCTGAACATTCGGGGTCTGCAGTCAATCTTCGCCGTTTGGCGTCGACCTCGCGATTATTTCGTTGCGGCCAAGACACCCGACTGGAATGGCAAGTACACTCCCTCAATCAGATTATGGCTGTCCTTTTTTGCCCTGTTTTCCGCACTGAAATTTTGGTGGTTCGGAACGAGTGCAGGGATGGTCGGTGCCTTCGCAAAAGGGTTCGCGGACGCAGGGGTGATCTTGCCAGAGGGCTTGAGCTATCAGGATGTCGGCGCCGAAGCCGTGCTTTGGGTGTTTGGTTGGGTTCCCGTCGTGCAAATTGTCAGCATGGTTTTGCTTGCCATGGTCTACACCGCGTGGGGAGAGCGCACTACGCTAGCACTTCGCCAGCGATACTTGTTTGCGGTGATGATTCCCAGCGCCAGCCTGATGCCAGTCTTTTTGACAATCATGCTTTTCGTGCCGCCGGGTATGATTACAGCGTATGGCATCTTATTGGCGCTCGCCGCCTTCACAATTGACTTCCAAGCGGGCTACCGCGGCGGGTTCTCGAGCGTGTCAAACCGCGGACGCGCTTGGCGCGCCGGATTGCTGGCATTGACTTTGGTAACGATCAACACCCTGACGACGATCGCCGTGCAGATCGCAGGCATCATCTTCATCAGTCAAAAGTATGGATTAAATTCAGTTGCGTAGCTTCTAACACCCTGACATCGAAAGTGCGCGCGCAGTCAGTTGCCATATTTCTCCCTTTCGCTCATTTTTTCACCCGTTGTGGCAAAAAAACAAACGTCCCAACGTGTTTCAAAATCGGACAAAATTTTTCAGAAATTTCGTAGATTCAAGCGTTAATCGCCTCAAAACCACCTAAAAGATTGGCAAAGATGAAAAAAACCAAGTGCGCTATTAACTTTGTTTCACAGGATTTTTTACCTCCGAACGTTAGTAATAGTGGGCAAAGTCACAATTCTGTGAGAACCAAATGATTAATAGACTTGAACGAGGACGAGGAGTCGGAGTGGAATCGTTCATGCTAAGGTAAGGATCAGAGGTCAGGCTCGGGGGCGTAAAGTGGAGCTGACCTATGAGAGGCTTGAGTAAGATGATTGTTGCAGGCGCATCATTGATAGCCGCTATGTCGTGTCACACTTGCGTTCACGCGCAGGAGAATGACGGCATTGTCATCGACAATGCGACGATAATTGCGGCAAGCCGGTCGCTCGACCGGCGGTCTCAAACCCGTGTGAACCTGGTCTATTCCGGGTCCTTCTCTCAATCCGAAACGTCGCGCCACTTTGGCTTTCAGGTCCCGCAGGACACAGATCTCGGCTATGGCGTCGATGCTGCGTATCTACGCAATTCCCGCCGTCTCTATTCCAGTGCGATTATGACGGATTTGGCGGCCAACCGCGTTGAGGCGAGCTTCTCGCCGGTTCCGCGCGAACAAAAACAGATTACAGCGGAGCTCGCTCTGTCAGCGCCTGCATCGCAGACGGGCCTCGGATTTGACGTCGGCATCGCGCCGCGCGTCGCGATTACACGTGACGGTCCTTTTGCATCTCGCCGGTTCGGTGGTGAAGTCCGGATTGGTCAGAATTTCGACAAACGCGGCGAAGCAGATCCCGAAGCGGGTTGGTACCTGTTCGCAGGGGCAGACGGCGAAGCGCTTGTCTGGGAGCCTGATCAAACTGGTGGCGTGTCGGCAGGTGATATGGCTCTGCGGGACAAGGTTACGGTCGGCGATATCCAGGCGGGCGTCTCGATCCAGCGTGGGCTCGGACAGATTTCCTTCAGCTATATCCGCCGCGAGGTGGAGTATCATGAGCGAAATATGGGCGCGAGTGAGAACGAAGACTTTGCGGGCGTGAGCTTTACGATTAAACGCTGACCGCATGGTTGGACACATATGGATAAGAGCCGCCGTTCTGGCGGCTTTTTTTATGCCTGCAGGATGGGCGCAGACCGCGCCAGTACTTGGGGACGTGAACGGGGACGTGAATGAGGGCGTAGCCGAAATCCCGCCTGCGCCTCGCAGCGCCGGGGTCTGGTCGCTGACTTCAGAAAACGACCTGTTCGGCGGAACAGATCGCAACTATTCCAACGGATTGCGGCTGGAACGCGTGCGCCCCGCCAATGAGATCACGCCCGGCCTGAAATGGGTGGCGGATCGTATCCCGGTCCTCGACCTGCAACGGACTGAGCTGCGCCAGGGCTTTGCGTTGTCGCACACGATTTTTACGCCAGAAGACATTGAGGCTGAACTTCCGGATCCGACGGATCGACCCTATGCGGGCTGGCTTTATGCGTCCGGCACTGTGGTCGGCACGACGCGTCTCGGACCCAGCCAGATGGTGCAGGATGTGCTGCAGGTAAATCTCGGTATTGTCGGCCCTTCTGCTGGCGGCAAATTCGTGCAGGAAAACTGGCACGACCTTATCCAGGCGGTCGAGCCTCGCGGCTGGGAATCACAGCTCAAGGATGAGTTCGGTTTTGAGATTACGGCGCAACGTCTGCGCCAATATGAAGGCCCGGAGCTGCCTTTTGGTCTGGAGACCGACTACGCGCTGCATGGCGGCGTGACCCTTGGCAATGTTCGTACCTTCGCGTCGGCTGGAGGCATGGCGCGAATCGGCTGGGATCTCTCCTCCGATTTCGGCCCGCCGCGCATTCGCCCAGCCCTCGCCGGTGCCGGCGTGTTTAAGCCGGGGCAGCCTTTTGGCGGATACCTGTTTGCCGGGCTCGAAGGCCGCGCCGTGGCCCGCGACATGTTCCTGGATGGTAATCTCTGGCGCGACAGTGCGCGGGTCGAGGATCGCCGTGATTTTGGCGGTGACCTGCAATTCGGTGTGGCGCTGCATCAGGGCGATGTGCAGCTCGCCTTCACCTATGTGCATCGGACCGAGGAGTTCGTCGCGCAATCCGGCCCGCAAAGGTTTGGGGCGGTGTCGATTTCGATTGCACGGTAGGGTTGGTGTGCTCGGTGTACGGCGAATTGCTGGCTGCTTTCCGAGTAAAGCGACCATCGGATCATATTCAAGCAGTTAATTTCCGCCCTGCCAGAAAAACAAATTCTCTGTGAATTGACTCTTTGTGAATCCGACTTCAACCATGTCGACCGTGCCCTCAAGAGACTGCGTCGGCCGGGGGGCTCATCGCAAAGGAATGACCATGAAAAACCCCATTATCGTCGCCGCTCTGGCCTTGGGACTCACAGCCTGTGTGGCCAATCCCGTGGGGAACGCTCCAGCGCCAGCACCCGAAACCTCGGTGGTGCCGATGATCACGATTTATCATCTTGAAGGGCGACGGTCAGAGCGAGTAGTTTGGCTTATGGAGGAGTTAGGCCTGCCATATGACTTGAAGTATAAGCGGGGTGATTTGCGCGGATCGATGGCCATGGTGCATGCCCTCGGTCACGAAATGCCGATGGTACCGACTGTGGTTATTGAAGACCAAATCCTGGTCGAGTCCGGTGCGATTATTGAAACGATTCTAACGCGTTATGCTCCGGGTGAGCTGACGCCTGAAATTGCGAGTGATGATTATCCGGTCCATCTTATGTGGATGCATTATGCTGAAGGCTCGCTTGCGGCTCGGTTGTTCAGCGACTATCGCGCCTGGCGCACAAACCCGCCGACTGAGCGCTCGATGTTCGTCGACAGCGAAGCGGTGGTTCAGTTCGCAGAGAACCACTTAACGGACAATCCCTGGTTCGGCGGGCAGGCGTTTTCGTCGGCAGACATCATGATGTTCTTCCCACTCAACGTCGCCACGGGCCTCAATCTGGTCGATGAAACGAAGTTTCCGTCCATCGCAGCTTGGAAGGAAAAAGTTCAAGCGCGTCCAGCCTATCAACGTATGCTCGCAGCGGCACGGCCAGATGGAATGATCGGAAGCCTGCCGCCTATCGAGGTCAGACCACCCTCAGAGCGCAAGCCACGCTGATTGGATTGGTCGCGAAGGAGTTTGCGGCAGCCTCTTAACCCCTCATTCGCCGGATTGAGCGAGTGAGGTTCATTCTGCTGTCACTCCTACGCAATGCACACCTCACCTCAATCCGCCCGATTCAAGTTTAACAAATGATTTCCTGTGGGCAGCCTGTGGAGAAATGACGCGTGGGCGCAGGATACATCTTGCGTGCATGGCCGACTACAGACACTATATATGGTGTTGATGAGAATTGCAGGGGTATTGCTATGGCCGACGGTATTATAAAACTTCCAGGACTGATGACACCATCGAAATCCTACAAGCCTTTCCGTTATGCGTGGGCGTATGATTTCTGGAAACTGCAGCAGCAGGTTCACTGGTTGCCGGAAGAAGTACCGCTTGGCGAGGACTGCAAGGATTGGGTCAATAAGCTGAACGACAAAGAGCGCAATCTGCTAACCCAGATCTTCCGCTTCTTCACGCAGTCTGATGTCGAAGTCGGTGCCAATTACATGGAACACTATATGCCGCTGTTTAAGCCGGTTGAGGTGCGCATGATGCTGGCGGCGTTCTCGAATATGGAGACGGTGCACATCGCGGCTTACGCGCTTCTGCTGGAAACCATCGGCATGCCAGATTCTGAATTCTCCGCCTTCATGGAGTATGAGGAAATGGCGGCGAAGCATGATTATCTCGGCCAGTTCGGTACCGAAACAGAGGAAGATATCCTCACCTCCATGGCGGTCTTTGGCGGCTTTACAGAAGGCTTGCAGCTATTCGCGTCATTCGCGATGCTGATGAACTTCCCGCGCTTCAATAAGATGAAGGGCATGGGGCAGATCGTGTCCTGGTCAGTGCGCGATGAGTCGCTGCACTGCGAAGGCATGATGAAGATGTTCCACACATTTGCAGCCGAAACCGGGGCGCTGACCACACCGGTCAAGAACCGCATCCGCGAAGCCTGTGAGACGGTCGTTAAACTGGAAGACAAGTTTATCGACCTCGCTTTCGAGGCTGGCGAAGTGGAAGGCATGACGCCGGAGGATATTCAGCAATATATTCGCTACATTGCCGACTGGCGCATGGGGCAGCTCAAGCTGGAACCGATTTACGGGATCACGCAGCACCCGATTCCGTGGCTGACAGAGATCCTGAACGGGGTAGAACACGCCAACTTCTTCGAAGCTCGGGCGACCGAGTATTCGAAGGGCGCAACGCTGGGTGACTGGCACGGCGATGAAGGTGTGTGGTCCATGTTCGACAAGCGCAAGCCGCAAACCGTGCTGGCCGGGTAGAACCGCACCAGTCTAAACAAAAAAGAAAAGGCGCTCGGACCGAGCGCCTTTTTTCATTCTGATTCTCGCGTGATCTTAGACTTTCACGCCGCCTTTTTCCGCGTCTGCCAGGAAGGCGGCGAGGCCTTTATCCGTCAGCGGGTGATTGGCCAGGCCCTTCAGGACGTTTGGCGGCACGGTTGCGACGTCGGCGCCAGCGAGCGCTGATTGTTTTACATGATTGGCGCTGCGAATGGAGGCGGCCAGGATTTCAGTCTCGAACATGTAATTGTCATAAATAATGCGCATCTCTTCGATCAGCTCCATGCCATCGATATTGATGTCGTCGAGCCGTCCGATGAAAGGTGAAATATATGCCGCGCCAGCCTTGGCGGCGAGCAGGGCCTGATTGGCTGAAAAGCACAGCGTCACATTCACTGCCGTGCCCATATTAGAAAGCTCGCGGCAGGCGCGCAGGCCGTCCATGGTCAGGGGTAGCTTCACGGCAACGTTGGAGGCGATGGCCTGCAGCTTCTTGCCTTCTGCAACCATGGTTTCCCAATCGGTAGCGACGACTTCGGCGCTGACATGGCCGTCGGTCAGGTCGCAAATCTCAGCGATAACTTCTTTGAAGTCACGCCCGGACTTAGTAATCAGCGACGGGTTTGTGGTGACGCCATCTATCAATCCGGTGGCCGCCAGCTCCTTGATCTCTGATGTGTCGGCGGTGTCGACAAAGAATTTCATGGCTGGGGCTCCGGTGATTGATTAGGTTTAGGATGGCCGTCCGATCGAGGTGTATTCGAATCCGCGTTTGGCCATGTCTTCAGGGCTGTAAATATTGCGCAAATCGACAACGACGTCACTCTTCAGGGATTCCTTGATCCGGTCGAGATCCAGCGCCCGGAATTGATCCCACTCCGTG
The DNA here is from genome assembly GCA_043513745.1 of Hyphomonadaceae bacterium. Lineage (GTDB taxonomy): Bacteria > Pseudomonadota > Alphaproteobacteria > Caulobacterales > Hyphomonadaceae > Henriciella. The sequence goes on along the minus strand of CP121341.1, from coordinate 838,042 downwards.
AGAATGACCATCGCATCGGCCCCGTCGACTGCCTCATAGGCGTTCTCGACATAGTTGAGGCCGTCCATCAGCTTGGCGGCTTCTTCCATGGCTTCGGGATCGAACGCTTTAATGGTGGCGCCCGCTTCAATCAGCGCCGGGACAATGTCGAGGCTGGGAGCGTCGCGCATATCATCGGTGTTTTGTTTGAAGGCGAGGCCGAGCACGCCGATGGTCTTGCCCGAGACGTCGCCGCCCATCGCCTTGATGACCTTGCTGGCCATGGCTTTCTTGCGGGCAGCATTGACCTCAACCACCGTGTCGACAATGCGTACCGGTGTATTGTGATCATTGGCGGTCTTGGTCAACGCCAGAGTATCTTTGGGGAAACATGAGCCACCATAACCCGGGCCAGCATTCAGGAATTTGTTGCCAATCCGACCATCCAGACCGATGCCGCGAGACACTTCCTGAACATTCGCGCCAACAGCCTCACAGAGCTCGGCCATCTCGTTGATGAAGGTAATTTTCACGGCCAGGAATGCGTTTGCCGCATACTTGATCAGCTCTGAAGTTCGCCGGGCTGTAAACAGGATCGGCGTCTCGTTGAGGAAGAGCGGGCGATAAAGCTCGCGCATCAATTCGCGCGCGCGCTCGCTATCAGTGCCAACAACGACGCGGTCAGGGATTTTGAAGTCCTTGATGGCTGCGCCTTCGCGCAGGAATTCCGGGTTTGAGACAACTGCGAAATCAGCGTCAGGGCGCTTCTTGCGGATGATGTCTTCAACTTCGTCGCCAGTGCCGACGGGAACCGTAGACTTGGTCACAATCATCGTGAAACCGTCAATCAGTTCAGCGATTTCTTCCGCCGCAGCGTAGACGTAAGACAAGTCTGCGTGGCCATCGCCGCGCCGCGAGGGCGTGCCAACCGCGATGAAGACAGCGTCGGCGTCCGCAATGGCTTCCTTGGCATCAGTTGTAAAGAACAGGCGTTCTTCGCGTACGTTCTGCTCAACCAGATCATCGAGGCCCGGCTCATAAATCGGCATAATGTTTTGATGCAGGCGGTCGATCTTGCTGGCATCCTTATCGACGCACGTCACGACGTGTCCGAAATCAGCAAAACAGGCCCCGCTTACTAGGCCGACATAGCCCGTCCCGATCATCGCTACACGCATGAAACTACCTCTTGATTACTTGCGTCCCTGAGATCAGCGGGACAGGTGCAAGTTTTGTTCCGCCGGGTCAAGGCTGAGCGGGCAGAATGGATTAAAGTTGAAAGACCTTTTTCGGTTGAAACCGACCGGCCCGAATTTCACCGAGCGCGACGGCTTTGTTTTCGGCCCTTGCAAGAGCCAACCGATCAGACCCGAATTCTTCAGCATCGCCGCGCCATTGCTCTACAATATGAGGCAAGAGCAAGATGTCCCGACCTTGCTTAATCGCGGCGGCATCGCCCGCATCGATCTCGATTTGCGGGACATCGTCCAGCACGGCTTCCAGCGGTAGTATGTGCGCGAACAGGGCGTCGCGATCTTCCACCATCGCCTCCAGAGCCGCGAGCGAAACTGAGTTGCTCGCATCCAGAGCGCCGACGCGGGTGCGGCGCAGCTGGCTGACATGACCTTCCGCGCCTAGCGTCGATGCAAGATCGCGGGCGAGGGCGCGGATGTAAAACCCTTTGCCAGACACCACGCGGAACGTTGCATGATCCGCGTCTGCAATGTTCACGAGTTCCGCCTCATAGACAGTAACCTCGCGCGATGGAATCTCGAATGTCTCACCTTCACGCGCGAGATCGTAAGCCCGCTCGCCCGCAACTTTGATGGCAGAGAATTTAGGAGGGACTTGCTGAATATCACCGACGAAATCAGGCAGGACAGCCTCGATCTGCTCTCGCGTCGGACGCACGTCGGATGTGGCGATAACCTCGCCCTCTTTGTCTTGGCTGGCGGTTGAGGTGCCCCACTCAATCGTGAAGACGTATTCCTTATCGCAATCCATCGCCCATTGAGCGGTCTTGGTGGCTTCCCCGAATGCGATCGGGAGAATGCCATCAGCAAGCGGGTCAAGCGTGCCGCCATGACCCGCCTTTTGGGCATTATACAGGCGTTTTAAGATGCCGACGACTTGCGTTGATGTGACCTCAACAGGCTTATCAACCGCGAGCCAGCCATGCACTGGATCGCCTTTGCGTTTTCTTTGTCTGCCCATAAGGCTTCCCCATGCGTGACCGCTGCGGATCGGACGCAGGCGGAACGAAAGTTGAGATCACACGCGCGCCGAGCGCGGCAGGTTAGTTCTTGAACGCGCTGAACACGTCGTCGGCAGAAGGCTCGGGGGCGTCTGGGGCAGGGGCCTCGAACGGATCGGCCGCTGTGTCTGATTGCTCAACAGCCTCGGCGGGTGCGAGACCTGGTCCTTCTTCCTGGGCAGCTCTCTCGGCTTCCATCTTACGACGGCGGTTGGAGGATTTGGCAATCACTTCGTCTAGTTCGATCTGCGAGCACAGCCCAAGCGTCACCGGATCAACCGGCTTGATATTCGTGCTGTTCCAATGCGTCTTGTCGCGAACATTAGTGATGGTCGCCTTGGTCGTGCCGATCAGCTTGGAGATTTGCGGATCCGTGACTTCCGGGTGGTTGCGAATAAACCAGGCGATCGCATCAGGCTTGTCGCCGCGGCGCGCCACCGGTGTGTACCGGGCGCCTTTGCGTTTTGGCTGCGGGATGTGCGCGATCTTGGAAGGCGCCGTTTTCAGGCGGTAGTCTGGATCTTCCTCACCCTTCAGAATTTCCTCGCGGGTCAGCTCGCCGCCAGAGATTGGGTCAACGCCGCGCATGTTCTCAGCGACATCGCCGTCAGCAATGCCTTTGACCTCGAGATGGTGCAGCCCGCAGAGGTCAGCAATCTGATCAAAAGTCAGCGTCGTATTGTCGATCAACCAGACCGCGGTTGCCTTGGGCATCAAAATATCGGCCATGGGAAGCTCCTTGAAATGGGCGCCAGAAATGCAGCCGCCCGAGACTCGGGTCTCGGGCGGTCAGGTTTCAGGCGAGAAATTACCTAACCCAGCTCTTATAGCTGGAGCCGGAGAATATTGGAACCCTAACTGTGCTGTCTTGAGAGAAGGATTTTGCCAATATGACCGCCTTTCGCCATATGCGCTTGGGCCGCTTCGGCCTGATCAAACGTATAGACAGTGTCAATCACCGGTTTGATTTCGCGGGACAGGATAGCCGGCCAAAAGTCAGCGAGGATGGCATCGCGGATCCGCTGCTTGTCGGTATTAGGCCGGGCCCGCAAAGTCGTTCCGGTCAAAACCAGGCGTTTCAACATCAATGGCATCAAGTTCAGCTGGACCTGCGGCCCTTGCATATAGGCGATATTGACGATCCGACCGCCAATCTTCGCCGCTGAGATGTTCTTCTGCACATAGTCGCCGCCCACCATGTCGAGGATGACGTCTGCACCGCCCGCCTCGCGAACCACTTCTTCAAAGTCCTGCTCGCGGTAATTGATCGCGATATCGGCGCCAAGCCCCGTCGCGTAAGCGCATTTTTCGTCAGTTCCAGCGGTAATCATGATCTTTTCCGCCCCGATATGGCGCGCCATCTGGATCGCCATGGTGCCGATGCCGCTGGTGCCGCCATGAATGAGCAGGCTCTCGCCGCTTTTGAACTGGCAGCGGTCAAAAATATTCGCCCAGACCGTCATCATCACTTCTGGCAGCGCGCCAGCTTCGTCAAAGCTCATGCCGTCTGGTATCTTAAACAGCGAGCCTTGGTCGACGACCGCGAATTCGGCATAACCGCCGCCAGCCATCAAGCCGCAGACCTACATCTGCCAATTTTAGCGGCGCTTCATCTTCAACCACCACAGCCCACATCGTTTCCGCCATTTGACTCTCCTGAAATTTCTGTCTTCTTCCCCACATAGTGCCAGCGCATCCAAATGGGAAACACCAGCCATGTTCGAAGATGACCCGATCCCCGAAAAGAAACTCGATCTTGAGCGATTGTCGGTCGAGGAATTGCAAGAACGAATAGATGACCTGAAAGCCGAAATCGCGGCGTGCGAAGTCCAGCTTAACAAGAAGCAATCGCATAAAACTGCAGCTGATGCGCTTTTTGGCGACTCCGATTAAGGTCTTCTAAGGAAGCTCAGAGGTAAAATCGCCCGAATTCTGTCTATTCCGGAAGCAGCAATATCCATGGTTGAACAGTCGAAAACCCCAGCAACCCCTTTTGCTGACCTGTCCTTCACCGAAGGAAAAGTCTTCGAAAAAGTGTTTGTCGACGGCATGGCGCTGGTTGAAGAGACAGCCTCTTATTTGGACGGTCCGGGTCGCAAATTGTCCTCCAGCCTGCCGCGCGAGGCCGGGCTGACCTACGCAGCGTGGAGCATGGAATTGACGACGCGGCTTATGCAGGCCGCAAGCTGGCTGGTTATGCAGAAGGCGGTGCGTGACGGCGACATGCGCACTGAAGACGCCACGCAGGCCAAATATCGGATCAGCCGTGAAGACCCCGCTCTCGATGCCGGCGCCCAACGTGGGCGTGGCTTGCCGGACGTTTTCCTGGACCTGGTTGAACGCTCGGAAAACCTGTTCGAGCGGATTTGCCGTCTTGATGCGGCGATCTATGGCGGCGGCGTTATGGACAGTTCCAGCCCTGTCGGAGAGCAATTGGCGCAGCTTCAGAAAGCCGCCGAAACAGGGGCGTTCGATCCATTGCGGGTCTGGGGTAAAATCCGCTAGCGCCGCAGCGAGATCCGCATCTCGCTCATCTTGGTTTCTCGACCATCTTCATCAACAAAGGCTGGCCGTACGTTCTGACGGCTTATTGAATGCGTGAAGCTAATCGGTGGTGCTGCTCCCTCGCTCAACCAATCATCGCCCCATTGGGTCAGGGCCATCAGCACGGGGCGCAAGGCTTCACCGGCATCGGTCAGCACATATTCGGGCCGCGCCCGTTTTCCATCTTCTTTGTAGGACTGTTTCGCCATCACGCCCGCTGCGACGAGCTTGGACAGGCGGCCGGACAAGACTGTCCGCGGAATTCCCAGCTCTTTCTGATAGTCATCAAATCGTCGGACACCAAAAAGCGAGCTGCGCAGGATAAGCAAAGTCCACCGATCGCCGACTGCTTCGATAGCCTTGGCCAGGTGACAAATATCCAATGGGACTGGAGAGTTCGGAGCGCGGGGTACCATCAGCTCTGTCTGGCTGAGTTCGCCCACCAAATCCAGCCCAAATTTTGCCCCTGCGACCAAGGTTACATTGCGCGAGTGACCTGGCTCGGCTAGGGGAAGCGCCAGATACTTCTAATTCAGACAGGAGGCCTCGATGGCTCGCAAAAAGATCGCCCTTATCGGTTCGGGCATGATTGGTGGAACACTGGCGCACGTTTCGGCGCGGGAAGAGTTGGGCGACGTTGTCTTGTTCGACATTGCCGAGGGTCTGCCTCAGGGCAAGGCGCTGGATCTGGCCGAGTCGACCCCGGTCTATAACAGCTCCGTTTCTCTCAAAGGCGCGAACGATTATACCGATATTGCTGGCGCGGATGTTTGCATTGTGACGGCCGGTGTCGCGCGCAAGCCCGGCATGAGCCGTGATGACCTGCTCGGGATCAATCTCAAAGTGATGAAAGCGGTTGGCGAAGGCATCAAAGCCCACGCTCCAAACGCTTTTGTGATCTGTATCACCAACCCGCTCGACGCGATGGTTTGGGCGCTTCAGCAATTCTCTGGTCTGCCGACAAATAAAGTGGTCGGCATGGCGGGCGTGCTCGATTCCAGCCGTTTTGCCTATTTCCTGTCTGAAGCAACGGGCGTTTCCGTTGCCGATATTCACGCTTGGACGCTTGCAGGGCACGGCGACTCTATGGTGCCAATGGTCCGTCACTCAACCGTTGGCGGCCTGCCGCTCACTGAGCTCGTGAACCAAGGCTGGATGAGCCAAGAGAAACTAGACGCCATCGTTGACCGCACCCGCAAAGGCGGCGGCGAGATCGTAGCGCTCCTGAAAACCGGATCGGCCTATTATGCCCCAGCAGAATCAGCGATTGCGATGGCGAAGTCCTATTTGAAAGACCAAAAACGCGTCCTGCCGTCTGCAGCCTGGTGTGATGGCGAGTACGGTCTGGGCGGCATGTATGTCGGCGTTCCAACCCTGATCGGCGCGAATGGTGCTGAGAAAATTGTCGAGTTCGATTTCACTGACTCCGAGCGTGAAATGTTCATGGCGTCAGTCGATGCCGTGAAAGGGCTGGTCGAGGATTGCAAGAAGCTCGAACCAGCGCTTGCCTAGACCCTAGCTCGAAGCATTTGAGAGCGCCGTCGCATCCTTGCGGCGGCGCTTTTCGTTCTGGGCGAGACGACGCAGCCACGCGCGTAAAGCAGGGCGTCGCCGCTCTGTCAGTTCAGCGAAGACATACGATACGATGACCGCGCCACTGAGAATGGCAAGCTGCCGCCAAAGATCAAGGACATCACCCGGCAAGAGCGCGCCGAGTAGATTCAGAACCGGATAATGGACCAAGTAAAGCGCAAACGATCCCCCGGCGAACCAGCGGATCAGCGCCGCGGATTTGCCCTCAAGCGCGGGATTGTCCTCCCGACCCTGCAGCAAAGCTATCACGCCTGCCAAGTGCGCTGTGACCAGCAGGCCGAGGATTGCGGCCCAGACGAAAGAGTCGGATGCGCCGAGCTGCACGTACCAGGCTTCGCCCAAAAGATCATAGGTCAGGCCGCTCAAGCGCACGTGCCAGAGATTGGCATGCGCCATCAGATAGATGAGCAGCGGAGCCACGGTGAGAACCATTGCCGTGCGTTGGTTGAGCTCTGACAGTCGCCCGGATTTGATGGATGACCACAACCAGACGCCCATAAGCCAGCTTGGCGCGAGCAAGAGAATTTTCGGTCCTGCGATGAGCGTTAGCCCACCGGCTATATACCAGCGAAGGCGGCGTGGCGCGAAAAAGAAACCGGCGAATATTGCGTAGTACCAGGCTTCATATCCGAGCGACCAATACGGAGAGTTTGCCCCCGGCGAAATGTCAGTGAACCAGAGCTGGTTGGTGAACGTGGCACCGGTGATCAGATCCAGGACAGACCATTCGCCGTGATACCCTGAAATTGCGTACAGATCCGGATCCTGCGCTTGTCCAACCCAATCCAGGAAAATGCCAAACAACAGGATGGGCAGCGCCACACTCCATAGGCGTGACAGCCGGTCGGCGGCGAACAGTTTCGGGCCTTCCGATTGTCGGCGCTCCGCTGTGAACGCGATAAGCAGGCCGGAGAGCACGAAGAAAATCACCACGCCATCACCGCCAAGATCGTGCTGGCGCATCCAGCTATGATCGGTGCCGGTAAATCTCGGAAATGCCCAATGGGCCAGAAGCACCATGACGGCGCCCAGCAGACGCAACACATCCAGATATAAAGAAAACTGACGCCCCATTGTCTGAGTGTCTCATAAACTGATGAGAGTTCAGTTAAATCAGTCGGTTAAAGTCCTTCAGGATCACACCTGCTTCACAGAGCCGTGAAGCCTCTGTTCAGGGGAAGGCAGGGCCGTTAAGCACCCGCTATGATGGTCAATCAAGGAGAGGTTTAATGATCCGCACTCTGCTCACAGCATCCGCTTTCATTCTATCCGGCGCCGCTGCCATGGCGGAAGAAACCGAGGACGGGACAACGTCCATGATCTGCGTTGAAGCTGGCACAATGGCTCCGGCCTTTGCTGCCGTAACCGCTTCGGGCGACGCTGTCGATTTGGCTGCAATTACCGGTGAAAATGGAGCCGTGATCGTTTTCAGCCGCTCACTCGACTGGTGCCCGTACTGTAAAGCGCAGGCTTTGGAACTGGAAACAGTGACGGCAGAGCTCGCGGAAGCTGGCTGGTCGATGAACCTGATCACATATGACAGCCCGGGAATTCTGGCAGAATTTCAGTCAGAACACGCGCTTACCTACTCATTCTTGTCCGACACTGACTCAGCCATGATCGACGCATTTGGCCTGCGCAACGCGGATGTGCCCGCCGGTAGCCGGTTTGATGGCATTCCAAACCCCGCCATCATCTACATCAAGGCGGATGGCGAAGTTGCTGGTGTCCAGAAAGAAGACCGCTATCAGGACCGCCCAGCGACCGACAGCATTCCGGCACTGGTGAAAGTGATCAACAAGGGCGCTCCCGCTGCGCCGTAACTATTCAGATTTGGCATAAGTGTTTGTCAAAGCGTGCACCTGTTCGCGTGCGGGCCTCAACTCCATCTGGCATGCGTTGCAAGAATGGAGGCATCAATGGCCCGCACACTTTTTCATCTAAACGCATCTGCTCGGACGGACGGGTCGGTTACGCGAGATCTTAGCCACCGTCTGGTCAATCACCTGTCGGACGGGACCACAACAGTCATTTCGCGAGACATAGGCGCATCGCCCCTGCCACTCCTGTCCGAGGAATGGGTCGGTGCGAACTTCACGCCCGAAGACGCTCGAACACCGGCGCAGCGCGAGACGCTGGCTTTGTCTGATGAGTTAATCGCGGAGCTAGAAACCGCGGACACATTGGTTCTGGGCGTCCCGATCTACAATTTTGGCGTCCCGGCTGCCTTCAAAGCCTGGATCGATCTTGTCGCCCGCGCGCGCAAGACGTTCAAATATACTGATACCGGCCCCGTAGGTCTGCTTGAAGGCAAGCGCGCTTATGTTGTCATCGCATCTGGCGGTACGGCGTCTGGATCCGAGATCGATTTCGCGACGCCATACATTCGTCACGTGCTCGGCTTCCTTGGCGTCCATGATGTGAAGATTATCGCGGCTGATCAGCTAATGGCGACAGGCGAAGAAAAGGTCAGCGCCGCGGCAGCCGAGATCGAGGCCATCGCTGCCTGAGATCAGGCGCTATTAACTCTGGACCCTGTTACAAATACAACTAGTCTCTCCCGTCTGTGATGGGAGAGATTTACCATGTTTAAGCCCTTGGGGTCTGCGGTCCTGGCCACCGTGTTGCTTGCGAGCGGCGCAGCTGCGCAAGAAGCGGCTGAGCTTGACGCGAAAATTCAGGCGACGGCTCAATCGCTGATCGAACAAGCGAGCAGTGATGAGATCGGACTCAATTTCGTCGAAGATCTGACGACCGAAGTCGGACAGCGCCTCGCGGGCTCTGAGTCCGAAGCGCGCGCCCGCGACTGGTCTGTGGCGGAGTTGACCGAGCTTGGCTTTGATGAGGTTCGCATTGAAGCCTTTGAAATCCCCTTCTGGTCTCGCAAGTCAGAGTCGGTGGCCGTGTTGTCGCCAGCCCCGCAATCTTTGGTCGCTACGGCGCTGGGCGGATCTGCTGCGACCCCCACAAACGGTGTTGCTGGCGAGGTTGTTCGGTTCGAAAGTCTGGCCAACTTACAGGCCGCCCCGATTTCCAAAGTCGATGGCAAGATTGTCTTCATCGACGAAGAAACCATCGCGACGATGGATGGGTCCGGTTATGGCATGGGCGTGCGCAAACGTAGCGGATGCGCCCAGGCTGCGTCTGACAAGGGCGCGCTTGCCTGTCTGATCCGGTCGGTCGGGACACAGCCTCACCGAATGCCACACACGGGCATCATGGCGCGCGATGGCGCCGAGGGGGCGGGACCGGCCGCGGCGATCTCTGGTCCGGATGCAGACCAGCTGACACGCTTGTTGACGCGTGGACCTGTCACGGTCTCGGTGAACATCCAGACCAAAATCAAGACCAATGCCCCTTCTGGCAATGTGATTGCAGAGGTGACCGGCACAGATCTGAAGGATGAAATCATCCTGCTTGGATGCCATCTGGACAGCTGGGATCTGGGGACTGGTGCCCTCGATGATGGCGCGGGTTGCGGTATCGTCGTTGGCGCGGCCAAGCTGATTGCAGACCTTCCTGAGCGTCCCCGCCGGACGATCCGCGTGGTGTTATACGGTGCTGAAGAAGTTGGCCTGTTTGGCGCGACAGCCTATGCCCGCGAGCATGGCGACAATCTAGACAAGCATGTACTCGCCTCCGAAAGTGACTTTGGTGCCGGCCCGATCTGGCGTTTCCAGACTCGTTTTGGCGAGGCAGCACTGCCATACGCAAGGACACTCCAGCGCGTGCTCATGCCGCTCGGTGTGACACCGGATGACAACCGAGCCTTTGGCGGACCGGACATCGGCATTCTCGCGCGCAGCGGCGTGCCTGTGGTGACCCCCGGTCAGAACGGAATCGACTATTTCGACTACCACCACACGCCGGATGATACGTTCGACAAGATCGACCCGGAGGAGTTCCGCCAGAACGTCGCTGTATACGCGGCCTTTGCCTACATCGCGGCAGATACGAGTTGGGATTTTCGCAAGCAGCCGGAGCCGGACTCAACGGGTACCGAATGACGCCAGAAGCGCAGTTGCTTGACACAGTTGGGTTCACACTATCGCGCTTCGGCCTTTGCGTGACCGAAGAGGTGTACGATCCATGGGTGGTTGCAGGCGGTGTTTTGATGGCGCAGCAGGCCGCGGTCATTTCGCTTCGTGCTGCAGGCGACACGATCCCTGCGCAGGCAGGCGGCACCGAGCTATTGCTGCGTGCGGCCTCTAAAGATCGCTTGCCCGCTCCGTTCACGCTGCCGTTCAGCGCGGCGGCGCGCCATGAGTTTGAGCGACTGGTTGAGGCGCGAAACGCTTTCATGCATCCGCGGGGCGTGATCTGGTATGTCAGTGCAGACACCCTCGCGCGCGGGATGCCCGTCGCGACCAAAGTGGTTCGGCACCTGATCCTGACGCAGCCCATACTGAACAATCTGGTGTCGCCGTCCGAGCAGGACCGGTTGCGCGAAGATCTGAAAGCAATCGACGCCTTCGCGGACTTTTTGAACGACCCGTACTAGCGGGCAAGGCACAAAAAAAGCCCGAGCGATCTCGCCCGGGCTCTTACTTGGTCTGGTATAAAGACGAAGCCTATTCGGACTTCTCTTCTTCCGCTGCAGCTTCTTCAGCAGGAGCCTCTTCGGCAGCGGCTTCTTCGGCTGGCGCCTCCGCAGCAGCTTCTGCTTCGGCCGTGGCGGCTTCTTTCGCAGCTTCTTTTTCAGCTTTGGCAGCAGCTTTCGCTTCTTTCTCAGCTTCCTTGCGAGCGGCTTCTTTATCAGCCTTCTCTTCGATGCGCTCTTTGGCTTTCGCGCCTGGCTCACCCTTTTGTGGGTTGTTGCCAGCGGTCCAGCCATAGATTGGGGCTTTTTCGCCTTCGAGCGTGATTTTGTTCAGGAAGCGGGCGACGCGATCAGTTGGCTTGGCGCCTTTCTTGATCCAGTCAGCGGCTTTCTGACCATCGATCTGCACACGGCTTTCGCTATCTTTCGGCAGACGTGGATCATAGGTGCCGATTTTTTCGATGAAACGGCCATCGCGCGGCATGCGGCTGTCAGCAACGACAACGCTGTAGAATGGACGTTTTTTTGACCCGCCTCGAGCGAGTCTGATTTTGAGGGCCATGGTGTACTCCTAAGTGTTCGGCGTCTCGGGGTTCGGGGCAGAACCCCTTAGTTTTTCGTGGTGGCGGATGACTTCCGCGACGATGAAATTCAGAAATTTTTCGGCAAAGACAGGATCAAGATTGCTGTCTTCTGCGAGCTTGCGCAGGCGCTCGATCTGGCGCGCCTCACGCGCTTTGTCAGACGGCGGCATGTCATTCTCGGCTTTCAGTCGGCCGACAGCCTGTGTGACTTTGAATCGCTCGGCGAGCGTGTGCAGCAGGATGGCATCGAGATTATCGATGCTGGCGCGATATTTATCGAGTTGATCGGCGGGAGAGGTCATTTCTTGCCCCCTGTCAGTCGAGGAATGTTCGGTACGCCGCCGGGCATCGCTGCGCCGCCGCCCATTTTGGCGAGATCAGACGGAGACACGCCAGCCTGACCCATCATGTTCATCATGCCCTTCATGCCGCCCTTGGACATTTTCTTCATCATACCGGCCATCTGCTTGTGCATTTTCAGAACGCGGTTCACGTCCTGCACGGTGACCCCGGCGCCAGCGGCGATGCGCTTGCGGCGTGACGCATTGAGCAAAGCAGGCTTGGACCGCTCTTTTTTGGTCATGGAGGAGATAATCGCGGCCTGGCGGAGAATGACCTTGTCATCCATGCCCGAGGCGTCGAGAGCCTGTTTGGCTTTCTTGGCGCCGGGGAGAAGCCCCATAATACCGCCAAGGCCGCCCATTTTCTGCATTTGCTGAAGCTGCTGAGCGAGGTCGTCCAGATCGAACTGACCCTTGGCCATCTTCTTGGCCATCTTCTCAGCTTTGTCGGCGTCCATCTGGTCACCGGCTTTTTCCACCAGCGAGACAATGTCGCCCTGACCAAGGATACGGCCGGCGAGACGCTTGGCGTCAAAGGCATCGAGACCGTCGAGCTTTTCGCCGGTGCCGAGGAACTTGATCGGAAGGCCTGTGACCGCGCGCATAGACAGGGCTGCACCGCCGCGGCCATCGCCGTCCATCCGGGTCAGAATCAGACCGGTGAGCGGCAGGCGCTCATGGAAGCGCTTTGCCGTCTCGACCGCATCCTGACCGGTCAGAGAGTCGGCGACCAACAGAGTTTCATTCGGATTGGCAATCTTGGCGATCTCGCTCGCCTCGGCCATCATCTGTTCGTCGATCGACGTCCGGCCTGCCGTATCGAGGAATACGACATCATAGCCGCCCAGTTTCGCCGCTTGCAGAGCGCGACGGGCAATTTCGGCTGGGCTCTGGTCCTTGATGATGGGCAGCGCAGAGACATTCTCATTGCATTGGTCAGCGAGGATTGCGAGCTGCTCCATCGCCGCCGGGCGGCGCGTATCCAGCGAGGCGAGCAGGACTTTCTTCTTGTCACGCTCGGCGAGACGCTTGGCGAGCTTACCTGTTGTGGTCGTCTTACCGGAGCCTTGTAGACCGGCCATCATCACGACAGCTGGCGGGTTGTCGACGCGCAGGCCTGTTTCCGCATCTTCGCCGCCAAGCAGGTCAACGAGGCCGTCATGAACGATCTTGACGACTTGCTGGCCGGGTTTGACCGAGCGGATGACGTCTTCACCGACGGCTTTGTCTTTGATGGACGCAATGAACTCTTTGACGACCGGCAGGGCGACGTCAGCTTCGAGCAACGCTACACGGATTTCCCTCAGCGCAGCCGCTACGTCTTTCTCCGACAGCGCACCGCGCCCGAGTAGTCCGTCAAATACCCCGCCGAGGCGGTCTGTCAGCGCGTCAAACATCGCGTCACTCCTGTGGCTAATCTCTCTGATAGAGATAAGCGCTCAAACCCGCCGCACAAAGCAGTAGTGCCCCACTGAGCGAGACTTCGCCGAGTGGGGGACATCGCCGGGCTCCCGCTAAGAGCATGTCCCGGTCAACGCGCACGTGCTGTCAGTGCGGTGATTGATGCGCGCGTAAAGCACGTGTGCAGGTAAGAATCAAGTCTCGGACGCGGCCATGATGGCATCGAGGCGATGTACGGCTGACTTTGCTTCATCGCGGAGCATGGACAGCACCGCGACATCGACCCACTCACCGTCTGCGAACTTTTCATATTCGCGCAGCACGCCTTCTTTCAGCGCGCCAATGGATTCGATTGCGCGAATAGCGCGTGTGTTGCGTTCTTCAACGTACCATTCGATCCGCTTGGCGCCCCAATCGAGCGCGCGCTGGATGAGTAGTTTCTGGATCGCCGCATAGACCCCAAGACCCCTCAAGTGAGGCTCCAGCCACGTATAGCCAAGCCGCACCCGTCTGTGCATCTTGTTCGGATACATCAGTGCGGTGACGCCAACAAAGCGACCATTGTCGTTCGGATCGAGCAGCGCAAACCCGAGCACTTCGCCTGCGTCGCCTTGTTTGAGCACGTGATCAAAATAGGAGTCGAAGCCGGCCCCGCGCTGGATCGCAGGCAAAGAGAGCCACATATATTCGATCGCGCCGCTATTACGAAGATCCTCGCGGAAACGCTCAGCGAGCGGTGCGAGCCGGATCAGGTCGTTTTCGAGGCCAGGGGCTGATAGGTCCATAATGTCCTACGGTGACAGAGATTGACGCCTGCGCAAAGTCAAAACTCGTTCACAGGCTAATGATTTTGATTTGAAAGAACCGCGATCGGTCCTGCCGGATAACCTTAAAGGGGGGAGGAAAGGGGGACCGGCAGGACCACGCAGTATCGATGGCATGAGGGATTTGGGATCGGATGCCACCGTGCGTATTTTGAGAACCAACAGTCTTGGCTCTCGATAATCAGATGGTGCGAATTTCACGGCGTTCAAGCCAGAAACCCGGCCAACTGATCAACTCGTTGTGATCAATATAGCGGATCCTGACGCAGAAAAATAATTGATATTTACGTATAGGCGCATAGGTTTTGGCTATGCATTTGCCGACCCTCAGACAGCTCGAATTTTTGTGCGCGATCGCCGATCAGGGATCTTTCTCCCGCGCGGCCGAGTCTTGTCACGTTACGCAACCCACTTTGTCCGCCGCAATCAAGGAAGTGGAGGGCCTGCTCGGCGTCCAACTGGTTGAACGCGAGTCGCGCGGCGCCTCTTTGACGCAAGCGGGGGAAGCGGCAGTAGAGCGCGCGCGGAATATCTTGTCCGACGCTGCGGATCTGGTTTCCGCAGCCCGGCAGGCAGGAGCACCTCTGTCAGGATCATTCCGCCTTGGCGCGATTCCGACCATTGCGCCTTTTTTGCTGCCGCGAACGCTGAAAGCACTGCGCAAGGCCCATCCAGGCCTGAAACTCTATTTGCGCGAAGATCAGACCGAACGGCTGATTGATGCGCTGCGTGCACGAAAGCTAGATGCTGCTCTAATTGCGCTGCCCTGGGATGCGCCCGGTATCGTTTCGATGGAGCTGGGCGATGATGAATTCATGCTGGTCGCCCCCACGGATCATGACCTGATGCACAGCAAAGAGCTCAACTCCTCCGACCTCTCCGACGAAGACGTTCTCTTGCTCGAGGATGGGCATTGTCTTCGCGATCATGCGTTGTCGGTGTGCCGCCTGCCAAGCAAGCGTAGCGGCGCCGATGTCACTGCAACGAGCCTGCCGACGTTGGTGCACATGGTGGCGGGCGGCCTTGGTGTCTCTTTGCTGCCAAAGCTTGCGATTGATGCTGGTGTGACCTCCGGTGCGGACGTGGAGCTCCGCCCTTTCAATACGCCGATGATTGGCAGGCGCATCGGGATTGCCTGGCGCCAGGGGTCTCCGCGAGAAGCAGAAGCCCAGATGATCGGCGAGATTGTTCGAAACGCGTTATAGCGCTCTCACTAGGTTGGCAGCGGCCTTTCCCGGTCATCGACATGAGCCGACAGATTATCCTCGGCTCGGAATATGTCTTCGTCGAGCTCACCTTCCCATTTCGCCACTGCGGTTGCGACTGCCGCATCACCGGTAACATTCGTCAAGGTTCGCATCATGTCGAGCAATCGGTCGAACGGTAGAATGAATCCAATAATCAGGAAGGCTTGCTCTTCCGGAATACCGACCTGCGCCAGGGCGAGGCCTGACAGAAATAGCCCCGCGCTTGGTATGCCAGCCGCGCCAATCGACACCAGCGTCGCCATTAAGGCGATCAGGAAATACTGGCCGAGGCTGACCTCGATACCCATGGCTTGAGCCCCGAACAGAGCGACCATGCCGATATAGATGGCGGTCCCGTCCATGTTAATCGTCGCGCCAAGCGGCAGGACCGACCCCGCAACGGCTTTGTCGATGCCGAGATTTTCTTCCGCGCAGGTGATCGTTACCGGAAGCGTGGCCGAGGAACTGGCCGTCGAATAGGCCACAGCCTGCGCATCCGTAATGCCGCGCAAGAATGGGATAAAGGGCAGGCGCAAGATGCCTTTGATGATGATCCCGCCATAGGTGATCAGAATATGCAGGGCGCAAGCGAGATAGAGCGCGATGGCCAGCGTGCCCAGGCTTTGCAGAACGCCGAGACCCTGTTTCGCCATCACCGTCGCCATCAGAGCGAAAACCCCGATCGGTGCTGTTTCCATGACAATGATGGTGACCTTCATCATCGCGTCTGACGCGCCGTCGAACCATCTCGCGACCGGCTCGGCGATCTTGCCAGCCATTAGAAGGCCAACACCAAACATAATGGCGAAGAAAATGATCTGCAGGATGTTCCCGGTCGCCAGTGCCTCGACCGGGTTTGTCGGCACAATGTTCAACAACCGCTCAACGATGCCGCCCGCCTCTGATGCACGTTCGGCGACAGATTGCATGCGGCTGGTATCGGCCCCGGCAAAGGTTTCCGGCGACAAGCTTGCGCCCGGTCGGAAGATGGTTGCCATGATCAGGCCCAAGGTCACCGCGATTGCTGTGGTGCCGAAATAAGTGGCGAGGGTACGCACGCCGAGACTGCCAAGCCGCTTCGGGTCGCCCATTGCGATGATGCCTGAAACCAGCGTGAAAAAGATCAGTGGGACGATCAGCATGCGGATCAGGCGCAGGAAAAGATCGCCGGCCCATTCAATCCAAACCTCTGCGAACGCGCCGCCCGCTTCCGCGCCCATGCCGTATCTGAGACCCAGTCCGGTACCGAGGCCGAGGACAAGTCCCAGCATGACGCGTTTCCAGAGATCAATCTTGAACCACCAAGACATGCCAGCACCCTCCAATCTGATTTTTACGGACGTTAGTCCGCATCGCAGCGCTGTTCAACGGGCATTGCAAAAGCTATGAGGCAAGCATGGATATGCTCGATCGAATTTCGTCCGGCTGGAAGGCCTGGCTCATCTTGTTCGCGATCACGTTTACCGCGGCAGCCCCCGGCGTGTTCAACCTGCCGGCGCTAGACCGGGACGAAAGCCGATTTGCCCAGGCCTCTAAGCAATACATTGAGACGGGCGACTATCTGATTATTCGCTACCAGGACGAATATCGAAACAAGAAACCCGCCGGCATTCACTGGCTGCAATCTGGCGCTACGCATGTTCTCGGGGATGAAGACCGGCTGGAGATCTGGACCTATCGCGTGCCGAGCTGGCTCGGCGCAGCCTTGGCGACGCTCGCAACTTTCTGGTGCGGGATCGTTCTGATCGGGCGAAGGGCGGCGTTTCTGGGTGCGGCCCTGTTCGGGGCAACGCTGCTTCTAACCAGTGAAGCCCATATATCGAAAACCGACGGTGTGCTGGTATTCCTGACGACATGGGGGATCGGCGCTCTGGCGCGCCTCTACATGGGGAAAGCCAGCAAGCCGAAACAGATGGCGCTCTTGTTCTGGTTCATCATGGGCTGCGGTCTGCTGATCAAAGGACCGGTCACGCCCATGGTTGCGGCCTATGCCGGATTTGGCGCCTGGGTCTGGGCGAAGTCGGGCGAAGGCAAAGGCGGCGATTGGTGGCGACCGCTTATCTGGTGGCCCGGCCCGGCTTTGGCTGCTGCGATGTTCCTGCCCTGGCTGATCGCCATTCAATTCGCCACCGACGGGACCTTCCTGCAGGGCGCTGTCGGCAAGGATCTGAAGGACAAGTTTGCTGGGGCGTCTGAAGGCCATGCAGGCTGGCCGCTTTATCATCTCAGCCACATTCCAGTCTGGTTCTTCCCGGCTGTGTTGCTGCTCATTCCCGGTGCGACATTGGCCTGGAAACAGCTTCGCGGGGTGAGCGACGGGGCCCGCAAACGCGGCACCGACGCGCTGCTGGTCTTTGCGACGCTAGGAGCGCTCACGGCGCTGGCGACCTGGATCCTGCCGGGAGAGATCGGTAACGGGGCCCCTTCGGCTTATCCGGCGTTGATCATCTTTGCCTTCTGGTATCTCGCGACACAGCCGAGATGGCGTGAGCGATGGGCGATTGCCGAGGCCGCAGCGGTTTCTGAAGAAACACAAGCAATCCGTTTCCTCGCGGCCTGGGCCATCCTGACGACGATCTTTTTCGAGCTCATGCCAACTCGGCTCAGCCATTATATTCTGCCGGCATATCCGGCGTTTGGATTGATCTGCGGCTGGGCCGGCATGAAGCTGCTGGATGGGGCAAAAGTCCCCGTCTCGAAATGGTTGAGCTTTGGTGTCTACGCATTTGGTGGCGCGCTGCTGGTCTTTGCCAGTTCGCCTCTGGCGGCGAAGCTGATCAAGACCGAAGCGGCGGGCGACTTCAAGACGATTGAAGCCGAGACTGCGCTCGAGCAATGGGCCAGCGCGCTCAGCTTCCCGATGTGGCTCTGGTGGGTTGGCGCCGCTGTTTTCTTACTCTCTGCGGCAACTTTTGTGGCGCGGCGGATTGGTTTGACTGCTCTGTTTGCGATCAGTGCCAGTCTGTTCCTTGGATGGCATGTTCGCACCTATTTCATCCCTGCGCAGCTCTGGGTGCAGCCAACTGAAAGCGCGCGGGTCGCTCTTCAGGATGTGTGCGGCGTCCCAAGCGAGACCTGCGAAAAAGGCTGGGAAAGTCCGGAACGGGTGCTCGCTGTGGGCTATGCTGAGCCATCTTATGTGCTCACCCTTGGCACGCAAAACCTGCACCCGCCCGAAACGCCGCTAACGCTGCCGTCTGACCCGGCGGCCTATCCTGTGGTCTATCTGATCAATCTTGAGGGCGCTGGCAGCTCGAAAGCACAATGTGAGGCGCTGGGTGAGGAGTGCATCCCGCCAGCGACGAAGATTCGCGATGATATTCTGGATCAGGCCAATTTCACGCCGCTCTGCGTGACGACGTCTAAGTCCGTCTATGCATTGAATTATTCGAACGGTGATCCCGTGCACTTTGTGGCGTATCGCTTCGATGCGGATTGCTAGGCAAAACTGACACATTCTGTCGCGCGTCAAACCTTCACGTCGTGCGCCGGGTCTACGGTTGCCATCTTCTCCTTATCCCGAAGGAGGCATCGTCATGAAATACGTAGAACCCCACAGAAAGCCGGATGGTTTGCGCGACCGCATCGCATTTGCGTTCGTTAAACTCCTCCGGTTCTTTGCGGATCTGTTCTTCCGCAGACGCTATGGACACCGCGCTGTTGTGCTTGAAACCGTCGCCGCTGTCCCGGGCATGGTGGCCGGACTGTTGCAGCATTTGCGAGCTATCCGTCGGATGCGCGGCGATCAAGGCTGGATCAAGGAACTACTCGACGAAGCCGAGAATGAACGCATGCACCTGATGACGTTCATTCAGGTTGCTCAACCCAGCCTGTTTGAGCGCGGCCTGATCATGATCGCGCAGGCCATCTTCTATAATTTCTATTTCTTCCTCTACCTGTTCGCGCCGAAGACTGCGCACCGCGTGATCGGCTATTTCGAGGAAGAAGCCGTCACCAGCTACACCCATTATCTACGCGAGATTGACGAAGGTCGGCTGGAAAACGGGCCTGCTCCGCAAATCGCCATCGACTACTGGCAGCTGCCGGCCAATGCCCGGTTGAGAGATGTGGTGATTGCCGTGCGTGAGGACGAAGCCGGACACCGGGATCGCAACCACTATTTTGCGGATGCCCTCATTCGCGGTGATGAGCCCGAAGCGGACGCTCCGCTACGCGCGGCGTAGGACGTAACCGACGCGCGGGAAATGAATGTGCAGATTGTCTGCACGTTCATCCTGGCGGGCGATGATGACCCGCTCGGCATTGGCAATAACGAGATCACCTTCAACCCAGTCTTTGGCATAATCATCCGGGGCAATGGCGACCCGGTCACCCGGTTGTAAATCCCTGAGGTCTCCGGACGTCGAGGCGGCTTTCAGGCGGGGTGCTGCCTTATGGGCGATTGCCACAGCATCTGTGCCGCTGATTTCTTCCGGAGCCTGGCCTTTGAACTCTTTCAGCCGCACGTACCAGTCACGGGTTTGGGGCGCAGATTGAAAACACTCTTCCAGAAAATCCGGTACGTTCTTTTCGACAAACCACGGGTTCATGAAGGCGTGAACATCGACCATGCCGGGTTTGGTTCCAACCAACCAGTCGCCCGTGCCGGCGCGACGACCGCCGTCGAGGCGTTCTTCAATCCAGAGCAATTGGCTGCGCCATTGGTCCCGCATGACTGGGGCAGCGGCTTTCATCGCGTCCACGTCAAATGGCCGGCCCGACATTTTCGTACGATCGTCGATGAACGCTTGAGGCATCTGATCGCCAACCGCTCCAAAGATCACGGCAACGCTCGATTGGAACCACTTTCCATCGGTCCAGGCGCCGACCATTTTGGCAATGCCTTCATGTCCAGGAAGATTGAGCGATGGAATCTGAAAGCGTTTCTCCAGCTCGATCAGCATAATCGATGTGTCGCAGAATATGTCTGCGCCAATTTGCATAACGGGCGTGCGCCGATACCCGCCCGTCAGCGGCGTGAGATCCGGCTTGGGCAGAATGGATGGAATGTCGACTGAGGCCCAGCCCAAATTCTTCATCCGCAGGGCCAGCCTTATCTTTTCAGAAAACGGCGACCGCTCGAATTGATGAAGTATGATGCTTTGAGCATTGGCCATACCGGATGCCTCCCCAGACAGGTTTCCACCTATCTTTGCGGGATTTCATCCGGAATGGAAGGGACGATTGGCGGGGAGATCAGAGCTTTGCCAGCGCTTGCTCCAAATCCGCAATAATATCAGCGGCATCTTCGATCCCCACCGACAAGCGAACCGTATCAGGCGCGGCTCCAGCGGCGGTTTTCTGCGCGTCCGAGAGTTGGCTATGCGTGGTCGAGCTCGGGTGAATGATCAAGGAGCGCGTGTCGCCGATATTGGCCAGGTGACTGAGCAGTTCGACGCTCTCAACCAGTTTGACGCCAGCCTCGTGCCCGCCTTTCAAGCCGAATGTGAACACCGCACCGGCGCCGTTCGGGCAGTATTTCTGCGCCAAGGCGTGATAGTCATCGCCAGCAAGCCCGGCATAGCGCACCCAGCTGACCTTTTCGTGGCCCTCCAAATAGGTCGCGACCGTCGTCGCATTCTCGCAATGCTTGGCCATGCGCAGCGGAAGCGTCTCACAGCCGGTCATGATCATGAACGCATTGAACGGCGACAGAGCTGGACCCAGGTCGCGCAGGCTGAACGCGCGTGCAGCAATAGCAAATGCGATGTCGACTTCCTGCCCCTCCGGGCCGAGCGGCAGCGCGCCAAATCCGTCTGCAAAGACAAGATCATTGTAGAAGCTCTGCGGTGTTGCCATGGTTGGGTACTTGTCAGCATGCGCTTTCCAGTCGAAGCGCCCGCCATCGACAAGCATGCCCCCAATCGAGTTGCCATGTCCGCCGATAAACTTAGTCAGCGAGTGCACGACAACATGCGCGCCGTGCTCAAGCGGGCGACACAGATAAGGGGACGCCATAGTGTTATCGACGACATAGACCACGCCGTGCTTCTCAGCGATGGCAGCAATCGCGGCGATGTCGGTAACGATCCCGCCCGGATTGGCCAAGCTTTCGGTGAAGATGACGCGGGTCTTGTCATCAATCGCAGCCTCAACCGCGGCATGATCACCAATGTCGACGAACTCGACCTCCCAGCCAAACTTCTTGAAGGCGTGGCCGAGCTGGTTGATCGAGCCGCCATAGAGCTGTTTGGCTGCGACGATTTTCGCTCCTGGTTCCATCAACACATGGAACGCCAGCAATTGCGCGGCGTGACCCGACGCGGTCGCAAGACCCATCGTGCCGCCCTCGAGGTCCGCGATCCGCGCTTCAAGGGCGCCCGTGGTTGGGTTGCCGATGCGGGTGTAGATGTCGCCAAATTCCTGCAAGGCGAACAGTTTCGACGCGTGTTCCGCGTCTTTGAAGACAAAGCTGCTCGTCTGGTGGATTGGTTGGGCGCGAGACCCGGTGACTGGGTCTGGCGCAGCCCCAGCGTGTAAAGCGCGTGTCGAAAAACCCTGAGTCATAATAAATCTCCAAAAAAGTCGTCTGTTCAGCTGGACTTATGACTAGACCTTGCGCCGTATTTGCCTAGCTTAATTCGTAAGGAGAGCGCTTAGAGCGCCTAAACAGTTGAAAATGAGACCATTGGGAGGTGGAGCCACATGCTAGATCCGAAAACGATGCCGCACGTCGCGGATATTCCGCGCGTTCAAAGCCAGCAGCGCGGCGGCGAGGTCGCGTTCTGGTGCAAAGGGGAAGAAACCACTTTTGGCGAACTGGACACGCGCGCTAATCAGGTCGCGAACGGCCTGGCTGCGCTGGGCGTCGCGCCCAACCAACGGGTCGGCTATCTCGCCAAAAACACAGCGCTCTATTATGAGATGCTATACGGCGCGGCAAAGATCCGGGCGGTGATGAATGCCGTCAACACACGCCTTGCCGCCCCCGAAGTGCAATTCATTCTATCGGACGCCCAGGTGTCTGTCCTTTTTGTCGGGCCGGAATGGTTCGATATGATTGATGAAATCAAGGATGAATGTCCGCATCTCCAGCATGTCATCTCGGTCGAAGGCGAACGCGAAGGCTGGCCCGAATACACATCCTGGCGGGATGAGCAGGACGCCTCGGCGCCAGATGTGACGACGGAAGACGGCGACGATGTCATCCAGCTCTACACCTCTGGAACGACCGGATTGCCCAAGGGCGTGATGCTGACCAATGCCAACTACAAGGCCTTCATGGAACAGGCTGGAATGCTTGAATGGGCCGGCTATGATGCAGGCGAGGCCGTGATGAATGCCATGCCGCTCTTCCACGTGGCAGGCGTCAATGCCGGCATGCTGGCAACGGCTCAGGGCGCGAAGTCCGTTGTCCTACCGGAGATCAATCCTGCTGAGATCCTCGACCTGATTGAAAGTCAAAAAATCAATCACGCCTTTTGGGTGCCTGCGGTTATTCTGATGCTGTCGCAATTGCCGGACTTTCGGGATCGAGACTATTCGACCCTCAAACAGGTTTTCTATGGCGCTTCGCCGATCACCGAGGACTTGCTCAAGCTGGCTGTTGACGTCATGGACGCTCGGTTCACGCAGCTCTATGGGCTGACCGAAACGGTCGGCGGCGGCACATATCTACCGCCGGAAGCGCATGACCCAAGCTGGGGCAAACTGCGCTCCTGCGGCGTGCCTTATCCGAAGACGATCATTCGATGCGTCGATGCCAATGGCGAGTCCGTACCAACCGGGGAAGTAGGTGAGATCGTTATTCAGTCTGACTTTGTCATGAAAGGCTACTGGAACCGTCCTGAGGCGACAGCGGAATCGATCCGAAACGGCTTCTTCCACACGGGCGATGCTGGCTATTTCGATGAAGAAGGGTTCTTGTTCATCCATGACCGGGTCAAGGACATGATCGTATCCGGCGGTGAGAATGTTTACCCAGCCGAGGTTGAGAACGGCATCTTCGGTCATCCGGACGTGGCCGACGTAGCTGTCATCGGCATCCCGGACGAAAAATGGGGCGAAGCAGTCAAAGCCATCGTCGTTGCCAAGGAGGGGACCAATCCGTCGCCTGAGAGCATCATTGCCTGGGCGAAAGAGCGGATCGCTGGCTACAAGTGTCCGAAATCGGTCGACTTCATCGGCGCGCTCCCGCGCAATCCATCCGGCAAGATTCTCCGAAAGGACCTGCGCGAACCCTATTGGGAAGGCCAGGAACGCCGAGTGGGTGGCTAGCTTTGATGATGGACGACGCCCACGGCGTTCATGACTATGTCTACGACGCCCGCAATGCGGATATTCTGGTTTCGATAAACGGCGAGCTGAAACACCGCGATGAAGCGACCGTTTCGGTCTTTGAGAGCGGCTACCTGCTGGGAGATGGCGTCTGGGAAGGTATGCGCGTTCATGCTGGCGGCGTGGCATTCCTCCGCGAGCATCTGAAGCGGCTCTATGCCGGCGCCAAGACGATCGATATGGATATCGGCCTGACGCCGGATGAGCTGACCCAGCGGCTATTCGATTGCCTGAAAGCGCAGGACATGACCGACGGCGTTCATATCCGCATGATGGTGACCCGCGGCGTAAAGAAGACGCCTTATCAAGGACCGCGCTTTACGATCACGCCGCCAACCGTGGTGATCATCCCTGAATACAAAGCCCCTGTGCCGGAGATCCGAGCCAAAGGCGTCAGCCTGTTTACCGCGCACGTGCGGCGCACGGGTCCAGCCGAGCAGGATCAGAAGCTGAACTCTCATTCCAAGCTGAATTGCATCCTCGCCTGCATTCAGGCCGACAAAGCTGGTGCCGACGAAGCCTTGATGCTGGATCCGGATGGCTTCGTGGCGACGTGTAACTCAACCCATTTCTTCATCGTGCGCGATGGCGAAGTCTGGACCAGTCCGCCCGAATATTGCCTCGGCGGGATTACTCGCGGAAATATCATCCGCGTCTGCCGGGAGAATGATATTCCCGTCTTCGAAAAGCGTTTCTCGCTGTTTGATGTCTATTCCGCAGACGAGGCGTTCATCACTGGAACGTTCGCGGGGACGACGCCGGTTCGCGAAGTGGATGGCCGCGTCCTGCCACATCTGGATGGCCCCATCACGCAGCGCCTCTCAGGCCTCTACAAACAGCTCGTCGATAACAGCCTGACACCGATCTCATGAAGCCACAGCCGCTCCGCATCGCCATGTGGTCAGGCCCGCGAAACATGTCGACTACGATGATGCGCAGCTTCGGTGCGCGCGCTGATACGGTCTGCGTCGACGAGCCTTTCTATGCGGCTTACTTGAAGCTGACCGGGTTGAGACACCCGATGTCGGACGAGATCTTTGCCAGCCAGAGCAGCGACCCGGACTGTGTCGCGGCCGAGATGGCCAGTTCCCCCGATCCCGAAGCGCGCGTTTTCTATCAAAAGCACATGACCCATCACATGATAGACGAGATCCCGCGCGACTGGATGGCAGTGTGCCGCAACGTGTTCCTGATCCGTCATCCGGCGCGGGTCATCCCGTCCTATGCCCGCAAGATGGACGCGGTCAGCCTGGAGGCGATCGGGTTCCCGCAACAGCTCAGCCTGTTCGAGCACGCAAAGCATCTGGAAGGGCGAACACCGCTGGTCATCGACAGCACGGATATCCTCCGCGACCCGCCAGCCATGCTGGCCGCCTTGTGCGCCGCGCTGGATCTCGCATGGACGGAGGATATGTTGAGCTGGCCAGCAGGTGTAAAGCCCGAAGACGGCGCCTGGGCCTCGCACTGGTACGACGCAGTCTGGCGCTCAACCGGCTTCGGTCCAGCTCCAGGCGCGCGCCCGACCGTGTCGGAGGATTTGCGAGAGGTCTATGACCCAGCGCTGGAGATCTATGAGACGCTCTCCGCGCATCGGCTGCGTGTGGGCGGATGAAGGGTGTGCTGAGCCAAGCCGAGGATTGACTTAAGCCGCTTCAAAACAGGCGCACGGAATCTCGCCCGACAACATTCAACTTGCGGGTGCCGCCTCCTTGTGGCACTCGTTATGCGTGCGGGTGAGGACGGTTATGCGCTTAACTTGGTTCGTAGGATTGATTTCTTTGTCCGCAATAGGACTTGCGGTTTCAAGTTGTGTTTCTAGTGCGCCTTCATTCCTGGAAACGGATCGGTTCCTGACGAATGTCACCGTGATCGATGTTACCGATGGTAGCGCGCTCAATGATCAGACGATTATTGTTCGCGGTGATCGCATTTTCGAGATCTCTCCAAGTGAAGATGTGCGTTTGCCGGAGGGCGCTTCGATTTTGGTGACCGGTGGGTACGCCGTGCCGGGCCTATGGGATATGCATGTGCACACAATGACGGATCCGGATGCGGCTTTGGAGTATTTTTTTCCGTTGTTTCTCGCAAACGGAGTGACCGGCATTCGTGATATGGGTTCGGTTGTTGATGGCATTGTCGAGACCCGGTCCCGCGTCGCAGAGGATGCGTCGATATTCTCGCCGCATCTATACGTCTCTGGTCCTTTGCTAGATGGGCAAAAGCTCCCATGGTATGGCGATCTACCGCTTGTCCTAAAAACCGCGGAAGACGTGGATCGCGAACTTCCAAAACTGAAAGCGGCCGGGATGGACTTTCTAAAAGTCTATGATGCGCTTCCCGAGAGCACATATGATGCAGTTGTTGCATTCGGAGCCGAGAACGATTTGCCGATCGCTGGTCATACACCAAAAGGTGTGAATTTGACGGGTGCCGGTTTGGCAAAACAACGCTCTGCGGAGCATTTGTCTCCATTTGGATTTCGCGACTGCTTGGCCGAACCTGATATGTGGTTCCAGCGCGCCATAAACGCAAAGTTTGGAGAAGGGTTTCAAGCCTATTATGAGGTGACACAAGAGCTTTTTGAAGCGCTTGATCGAGATGCTTGTAAATCAGCATTTGAAACTATGGCGGCAGGGGGCACTCGGTTCACGCCGACCTTGGTGATGGAGCTTAATGATCGATCCCGCATCCCGGAGCAGGACCTGCAATACCTGCAGCCGGTCGGGCGCGAATGGTGTGAGACAGGGTTGTCTGGTATCGACCAAGCAGATCCAGTGCTCCGTGAGACGGTCTTTGCAGGGTATGCTAAACTTCTAAATGAGATGCGAGAAGCCGACGTGATTATTATCGCAGGCTCAGATGTTCCGAACAATTGCCTCGTTCCTGGGTTCAGTCTGCACTGGGAGTTGGAGCGGCTGGTCGAAGTTGGTCTCACACCATTGGAGGCGTTGCAGAGTGCGACAGTGCACGCAGCTAAAGCTATGGATCGCGGTGATGAGATGGGTCAGATTGCGCCGGGATACTTCGCGGATATTCTCGTGCTGGACCAAAATCCACTCCAAGACGTCGCCCATTTGAGAGAGTTTAAAGGAATTATGGCAAGTGGCAGGTGGATTGCTGACGCGGAGCGTGTGCTGATCATGGATGACGTAGGTGAATATCTGGCGTCTCAAGAGCTTTTAAACGAGCAAGCAAACTAGAACGCTACGAAGCTTGTGAGACCCACTGTTTCTCGGCGCGAGAGAGCATAGCGGGCATCGTGAGCTCACACCCTCGCCTCAAAAAAGCGCACAGGACCGGAAACGCCGTCTATGGTGCTCGTATCCCGTCGACCTAGAGACTAGGTGGGTGCCGGATAGTTAGGACCACGGTCCAGTCCAGAGCCAGCTCCCTGACGGAACTTAAGGTCGGCGGATAGCTGACCGTCCTCGAACGCCCCAGCCTCTGTGCTGGGCCCATATAGGCACGAAACGGAGCTCCGGTAAGGGGACTCTGTGAGTGGAGTTACGCAGCGGCTTGCTTTTCCCCGAGCTCGCGCAAATAGGCCCAGGTAAATAGACCGCTGGAATGCCCGTCAGTGAAGAAAATCCGTACCGCATAACGCCCTACGGGATCGGCCTTTTCGACACCGAGGTCGTCGCTGATGACTGGCGGTGGCGGTTTGGGCCCACTGCCGTGGCCCTGGACTTCCGCGGACGGGCTTTCCAGACGCAAAGTTTTGAACGGGATTGAAAAAGTCGCGCCATCATCAAACGCAACGTTGAGCGCGCGCTTGCTTTTCGAGAATCTCAGCTCAGTCGGCCAGATGTGATGGCTCATGAGGAGACCTCCAGATCGCGGGCTTCGCTTTCTAGCATGATTGGCAGGCCATCCTTGATCGGGAAGGCAAGCTTGGCTTTTTTCGAGACCAGCTCGCACGCGTCACGATCAAAGATCAGCGGCCCACCCGTTACCGGGCAAATCAGCAGCTCAAGAAGACGTGGGCTCACGCCGCATGGGGCGGCGGACGTATCATCGGGTGTATCAGTCATTGCAAAGTGGAGCTGTCATCGCCCGGCATGTCCATGTCAAGCAGCGCGATCAGGGTTTGTGCCCGCTCGGTCACCCCGGGTGCCTCGAGAAGGGCCTGCTTTTCCAGCGGCCCAAACGGGCAACCGGCGCAGAGCGCGTTGATAAGGGTTTCCATAGGAGCGTTCTCGACCGCTTCCCAGTCGACTTCGAGGGCATTGATCTGGGTATATCGCTGCAAGGCGCGAACGAGGTCCGGGCGGAGTGGGAGCTCGGGCTCTGGCGGTGCGATTAAATCAGTACCGAACAATTGCCAGTCCGGGCGCACCTGCCGGTAGGGCGTTTCGACGGCGAGCTCCTCGCGTACACCGAACCGGCAGATCCCGGTCAGTGAGATCAGGTAGCGGCCATCGTCGGTTTCCGAATAGGACGTGATCCGCCCGGCGCAGCCAGCGGCGGCCAGCTCTGGCACCACGCGATCACCGCCCTGCGATTGGATCATGCCAATCAAGCGATCGCCGCGCATCGCGTCATCAATCATGTTCAGATAGCGGGGTTCGAAAATGTTCAGAGGCAGCGACCAACGCGGAAACAGCAGCACGCCGGCGAGCGGAAACACAGGTATCGTTTCCGGCAGATCGGAGAGCTTGCGATAGGTTTCGATGGTCACAGATCTTTCTCGCTTTCAGTCCTAATATCACATTATGGACCGAAACGGAGATTGGGCGAGTTGTGAATGCGTAAGATCACGAAAACATGAGTGAGCCGAGGCGGCGGCGGCCTTCGACCGTTAGAGGATCTTTCGGCCCCGCAGCTTCAAAGATCTCGAGCAGCTTGGCTTTCGCTTTGCCTTCACCCCATTCGAGATTGTCGGTCAGAATCGTCATCAAGTGATCGACAGCCGCCGCGTTCTTGCCTTGCCCGATCAGTTTTTCGGCAAGTTCAAATCGAGCATCATGGTTTCCTGGCTCGGCAGCGACGGTTTCCTTCGCGCTCGCCATGTCTTCATCCAGTGGCGTGTCTGCCATCAGGTCGAGCGCGGTGCGAACGGACTTGATCGCCGCATCGTTGACCTTGTCTTCCGGTGCCATATCGAGGATTTGACGCGCGCGATCATGGTCACCATTGGCGAGATAGCATCTTGCAAGACCGGCAATCGCAGTTGGATTGGTCGGGTCGGCTTCCATTACCGCGCCATAGAGCTGCGCGGCCGTGCCGATATCGCCTGCTTGCGCAGCTGCTTCGGCTTGCTCCAGCGCTTCGGTCAATTGCTTGGCACCGTCCGTCCCGCCGAGG
Organism: Hyphomonadaceae bacterium; assembly: GCA_043513745.1. Classification (GTDB taxonomy): domain Bacteria; phylum Pseudomonadota; class Alphaproteobacteria; order Caulobacterales; family Hyphomonadaceae; genus Henriciella. The sequence goes on along the minus strand of CP121341.1, from coordinate 809,154 downwards.
ATATCCTGAACGAATTGGCGCACCTGGCTTTCGGGCAACGCGCCCTGAAACCCATTCACCGGGCGGCCTTTATCAAACGCGAAAACCGATGGGATGGAGCGCACACCCATTTGCCCAGCGACACCGGGATGCTCTTCAGTATTGATTTTGACCAGTTTAACCTTGCCGCCGTGATCGTTGACGACCTTTTCAAGCGTCGGGGTCAGCGTTCGACAAGGACCACACCAAGGCGCCCAGAAATCAACCAGAACAGGTTGCGTGTTCGAGGCCTCAACGACGTCGGCCATGAAGGCCTGATCTGAAGAGTCTTTGATGTGTTCGCTCGCAGCCGTGTCAGTCATGTTTTTGCACCCAGTCGTTCAACAGACGACTATTTGGGACCTCTGGTGATACTCTGCAAGCCGCGCAGCTGTTTCGAGGGGATTGATAAGCTAGAAGTTTAGCTCTCGCCTTCACCGGACCAGACTTCGGCAACACGCTTATCGCGGCCGCAACCAACCCGGTAAAGCTTATATCGCGCTGGGTTCTTCTGGTAGTAATTCTGGTGATAGGTCTCGGCGTTGTAGAAAGTTGTTTCGTCGAGAACACGGGTGACAATCGGGGCCGGAAGGATGCCTGCCCGGTTGATGGTCTCAAACTGAGCTTCAGCTTCGGCGCGTTCGCCGGCATCATCGACGAACACGGCGGTGCGATAGGAATTACCACGATCGCAGAACTGTCCGCCATCATCGGTTGGATCTATGTGGCGGATGAAATAGTCGACCAGTTCGCCATACTCGACTTTGGAAGAGTCGTAGACGACTTTCACAGCTTCCAGGTGACCCTGTTTTGTGTGTGTCTTGTAGGTCGGGTTCGTGGTAGCGCCGCCCGTATATCCGGATACGGTTTCCAATACGCCGTCCAGCTTGTCGAAATCACTTTCCACGCACCAGAAGCATCCGCCAGCGAAAATCGCCGTTTCGAGATTTTGATTGTCCGCGATGGAAGCGGGGCTGTTTTCAGCAAAGGCAGAAAAAACAAAGCTTGCCGCTGCAGCAAGACCGCCAGCCATCAGGGCGATCGACAAAGGATGTGTGAGTTTCAGCATCATCATCTCGAATTTTGGTTTCGGTAGTTCAGCGCATATGACGAGTCGCATCACAAATTGCGAGTGGATTTCTCATTTTTCACAGATATTTGTTCGGCCGTGATCGGAATACGTCACCTAACCAGCGAGACGTTCCATTTCTGCGGCAGAAATTTCTGAATTGTCGTAAATGTTCGCGACATCATCGAGGTCATCGAGCACGTCGAGAAGGCGCATCAATGTGTCGGCATCGTCGCCTTCAACCGGAACCGTGTTTTGCGGTTTCCAGATCAGCTTGGTCGACTTTGCTTCCACCTCGCCAAACTTGCCCTCAAGGGCTGAAGCAACCTCTGACAAGTCCTCGCGTTCGGTATAGATGAAGTGCCCGTCTTCATCGGTAACAATATCGCTGGCACCGGCCTCGAGCGCGGCTTCCATGATCGTGTCTTCATCGCCGGCATCCAACGGGAAGTGGATTTCGCCAACATTTTCGAACCCAAATGAAACGGATCCCGTTTCTCCGAGATTACCGCCATTCTTTGAGAACGCGGTACGGATTTCGCTTGCCGCACGGTTCTTATTGTCCGTGGAAGCTTCAACAATGACGCCCACGCCGCCGGGTCCAAAGCCTTCATAGCGAATGTCGACATAGTCTTCGCCGCCACCGCCCTGGCCCTTGTCGACGGCGCGTTTGATATTGTCCTTCGGCATGGACTGTCCGCGCGCGTTAGCGATGGCGAGGCGCAAGCGAGGGTTTCCGTCCGGGTCAGGACCGCCCATTTTGGAAGCGATGGTGATCTCTTTGGACAGGCGCGAAAACAGCGCCGCGCGCTTCTTGTCCTGCGCACCTTTGCGGTGCTGAATATTTGCCCATTTACTATGGCCAGCCATCGGGGGCTCCTGCGGTAAGAACTCGGTGTCGGCTGCTTAACTCAGCTCGCGTTGGAGATCAAAGGGCGGGCAGCAATTGGCTCAATCGCCCACCGACCCGGATCGGTTCGCAGCGTTTGGCGAGGCCGGTGGCATCGTCGGTCTCCACAAACAAGCCGCAAAGCGTGCCTTCACCCAGCGCTGGCTCATAGCGTTGACCGGGTAGCTGCGTCGCGAATCGGCGAAGGGAGTTATCCTTCTGCATACCAATGACGCTGTCATAGTCGCCGCACATGCCAGCGTCGCTCTGATAGGCCGTGCCGTCCGCCAGGATCATGTGATCAGCCGTGGGAACATGAGTGTGGCTCCCAACGACCAGGCTGGCGCGACCATCGCAGTGATGCCCCATCGCCATTTTCTCAGACGTCGCCTCGCAATGCATGTCGACGATCACGGCGTCGGCGACGGAGCCGAGCGGCATTGCGTCGAGGGCTTCGTCGACGGCGCCGAACGGGTTCTCCAGCAATTGCTTCATGAACACGATCCCTTGCGCCTGGATCACGCCGACGCGCCGCCCATCCGGCAGAACGTACAGGTGTGACCCCTGGCCGGGCGCATTGGCCGCTTCGGGATAGTTTACCGGTCGCAACAGTCGCGGTTCGCGTTCAATATAGGTGAGAGCCTCGCGCTGGTCCCAGGCATGATCGCCAAGCGTCAGGCAGTCGGCACCGGCATCGAAAAACTCCGTCGCGATTTTCTCGGTCAAGCCAAATCCGCCCGCGGCGTTTTCAGCGTTCACCACAACGAAATCGAGGCCAAGGTCAGAGCGCACGCCCGGAAGGTGATCGAGCACGGCTTGCCGGCCTGGTTTGCCGACGACATCTCCGAAGAATGCGAGTTTCATGTGCGCCCTTATGCGACTTCAGTGGATAAAAGAAAAGCGCGCGATGCTGAACACCGCGCGCTTTGTCGATTGGGTTAGACTCTGAGCAGCGACTATTTTTGTGTCGCTGTGAAGCCCAGAGAGTCTTTGGTGTATGCGGCCGGATCCGGATTTTCCATCATCGAAGCAACGGAAAGCGGTGTCGATGGATCCAGCTTAAGAGTCAGTGTGCCACCATCGCTGATGAACTTGGACAGAGCGCCTGTGGCTTCAGAAACCAGCGCCATGTCGACGCCAGACCCTTGTGCCATCATCGGTGCCATTGCGAGGCCCATGCCGATCTGAGACTTGAGCTCAGCCGGATCGGCACCTTGCGATGTCGCTGCCGCGTTGAAAGCGCGATCGAGGAGAGAGTTGTCATCAATTGAGAACTCGAACCCGTGGATCGTCAGTTTGCCCATCGCATCGGTCATGGCGGTTGGGTCCGGCTCGGCGCCAGCGGCGAGGTCTTCAAAATTGAATGCCGTCGCAGCTTCTTTGGCGTACGAGCTGTAGCCTTCAATCTTGCCGCCAAAGCTGAACTTGGCGCCGTCGACCAGCTCGAGATAGTTAGAGCCAGCATCAAACGAAACGATGTCTTTGTCTGGATCATATGAAGCTACGCTCGCGCCTTTCAGCTCAAGCTCTTCATATCCTACCACGCTGAGGCCCTGAAGCAGGGCTTCGCCGACTTCGCCGCCAGCAGCATCTGCTTTCAGCGTCATCGAGTAAGGCTGGGTGACAAACTTTGTTGGCTGGCCAGCTGCGTTGCGCTCAACACCAGAAACGATGCTTGGAATGGCGAAAGACGCGCCACCGACATCGGCTGTGAAATCGCTCAGCGTGAAGCTGTCATATCCAGGCTCCATTGGGTTCTCGTAAGCGAGATCCATAACAGCTGACATCAGGGCTTCTTCGTCGCCGACATTTTCCTGAATCGCCTTGACGAATTTGGCGTCGACATTTGTCGCTGTCATTCCGCCCAGTTTGATGTCGAAGTTCATCCCTTCGCTGGCATCCGTGCCGTTCAGCGACAGGCCGCTAATCACGGCTTTGGCCGCTTTGAGGTCGACCATGTCGCGGATTTCGATCTTGTCGATCCCGAATGTGCCGTCTGCCTCATCATCGGCGAAGTCACCCGTAAGGCCATTGATCGACCAGCTGTCGAACACGATGTTCTCAGCGGCTGGGAAAGGTGCTTCCTGGCCATTCAGGCCCGCAGCGAGCCAGGCGGCCAGTTCGGGTGAAGGATTGACCAGCTCGATTGAGCCGAGATTGACTTCAACATCTTCGCCTTCTTCGGAGATCGAGATATTGTTCAGGCTCATCTTGCCAAAGTTTGCCTGACCATTGTCCATGTCGAGGCCTTCAAAGACGAGAGAACCAACCTTTACGGCATCTTCGCCTGTAATGGTCAGATCAGTGAACGTAGCTGTGGCACCGTCCGTGGTGGTTCCGGCAAACGACAAGAGACCGCCGCTTTCGCTCAGAGACATCGCTGCGAGCGCCTGAGCGGCTTCGGCGGGATCGCCGGCGCGCACGCTTAGCTCTTTGAGCTTTGGCTCTTCGATGTTCACTTCTGTTGGCTTGTCACCCTGGCCACAAGCCGTCACCAGAGCCAGTGCTGCTGCACCAAACATTAATTTCTTCATAGTCGATTCCCTAGTTAGGCGGTTTCCATTAGACATATCGCACAAATCTGTCGAGGCGTATTTAATGATTATCGATAAAGGCGACAAGATGGCGTTGGTTACGAAAAGTGGCCAAACTGTTCATGTTCGCCTCGAAGTTAACCCCAAAGCGCGGCGTCTGATTCTGCGACTCGATGAGCGCAATCGGGAGGCCGTCGCGGTCGCTCCGAGCAAGCGCAAGATTGGTGAGGCGGTAGAATTTGCACGCGACCGACTCGACTGGATTGCGGAGCATTTACAGGCGCTTCCGGAGTATTTGGTGCTCGAAGATGGCAGTGTTTTCAAATTGCGCGGAGAAGACTGCCGCATCACGCTTGAAGGTCAGGGGCGCGTTGCGAAGCTTATCCCGGGTGAGCCTCAAGTGCTGTCTGTGCCGGGCCTCCCTGAAACAATCGGGCGGCGGGTAGAGCGCTATTTGAAAAATGCAGCCAAGCAGGATCTCAGCGCCGCAGTGATTCGCTATTGTGACCAGCTTGGCGTCGAAGCGCGGCGGGTGACGGTGAAAGATACACGCTCGCGATGGGGGTCCTGTACGTCCGATGGTCGCCTGGCATTTTCCTGGCGACTGATCATGGCGCCGCCGGAAGTGCTCGACTATGTTGCCGCCCACGAGTGTGCGCACTTACTGGAAATGAATCACAGTCCGGCTTTCTGGGCGCATGTCGAAACATGTCGCTCGACATGGAAGCGCGAGCGCGCCTGGCTTCGCAAGCATGGCCGGGAATTACACGCAGTGCGCGCGGCTTAAGCGGGCTGCGGCGCAAGATCGGCGTCTGGCTTTTCATCCTTCAGCGCAGGCGAAAAACTGATCAGGACTGTGCCATCCCCACCGCGCGCTTCGCGATTGGGACCTAGCAGCACCAAGGTTCCGTCAGTTCGCAACTCAGCAACGATATCGGCTTTCGGGCGATCTTTTCGGAACTGTTCAAGCGAATATTTGTCGGTCAGCGGCGTCCGTGCGAATTCCCAGCCGCGATACTGATCCCGGATCAGGCTGTCATAGGTCCTGCCGCGTCGAATAAGCGTGCGTCCGCGCGCATTCGAGCTGACCACGCGCTCGTCATTCTCTTCTTCGTCGTCGCTGATCGAGAGTTGATAGACCATGTGTCGTCCGACTTCCGGGGCAAAGTGGCTACACACGAGTGCATTGTAGGAATCATTGGTCGACAGGGCGATGACGGTCGAGAAGCGCGCATGATCGAGCTTGATCTCGGCATCCTCCGACAGCACCTCGCCCATGAAGATTTCGAGCCCGGCATCGCGAGAGGATTTCAGGCGGCGATAATTGCTATCCGCCACAATAACATCGATGCCGCTCTTCTCCAGAGCCGTGGCGAACTGGACGCTCCACGCATTCGCGCCGACCATCAGCACACCGGGCTTCTCTTTGCGGGCGAGACCAAGACCGCGCGATAACGGACCAATGGTAAACCCGTGAAGGACCACGGTGGTGAATACCATGGCAAAGGCGAGCGGGGTAATCTGATCGGCCCCTTCGAAGAAGAAACGACCTTCGCGGGAGAGATCAACCAGCAGCGATCCAAACAGACCCGAGACGGCCACGGCGACGATCCCGCGCGGCGCAATCCAGCCGAGTAGAATGGCTTCTTTCCGATCCAGTGTCCCATAGGTTGAAATCCACACCGAAAGCGGGCGCACAATGAACAGCATGCAGAGCAGGAATGCGAGCGTGTTCCAATTGATCGCCTGACTGATAATGGCGGGTGTCAGGTCGGCGGTAAGCATCACAAACACGCCGGATACAAGCAGGATGGCTATGTCTTCCTTGAACTTCTGAAGCTCCGTCAGACCGGCCAGTTTTGAGTTTCCGAGCGTCATTCCATAGGCCGTTACGGCAACCAGCCCGATTTCCTTCTGGAACATCTCCGCCATTGTGTAGCAAAGAATGATCGAGGCGAGGATGAGCGGGGCTTTCAAATATTCCGGTGTCCACCCTTCGCGGAAGGCTTTGGCCATGGCCCAGCCAAACATCACGCCGAGGACAATGCCGTAAAACGCTGCCATGATGATCCAGAGACCGGCGCCAAACAGGCTCTGTCCCTGCGACGCAACGCGAATGAATTCAAACGCGGCGACGGCAAACAGCGCCCCAATTGGGTCATTGACGATGCCTTCCCATTTCAGGAATTGCGCGGGACGACCGCCAAGCTTGGACTGGCGGAGCAGTGGCATGATCACAGTTGGCCCGGTGACCACCATGACGCCTGCAAAGACGACTGCGCTCGCCCAGTCGAGACCTGCGGCGTAATAAGCGGCAATCGTTCCCATGATCCAGGCCAGCGGGCCGCCAATGAAAATCATGCGCCGGACGGCGGCGCCGGCTTCGCGCAGGTTTTCGAATTTCAGGACCAGACCGCCCTCAAACAGGATCACAGCGACGGCGAGGGAGACAATCGGTCGGAACACGTCGCCAAAAGTGGCTTGAGGGCTGAGCAGTGGTGCGCCAAAGATCACGGACCAAAGCGGGCCGACAGCCAGTCCGGAAAGAGACATCAATACGATGGCGGGTGCCTGCAGACGCCAGGCGAGCCATTGCGCGCCAAGACCCAGCGATCCAATCATTGCGCAGGCAAAGATCACGTCGCTACCGGCGGCTCCAGCGAGGAGAATCCCAATATCCATCTATCCGCCTCGCTCCGGCCGGGTCAGGCCAGCGCCTCGTTGTCAGAACGGGAAAAGTCGAAACCAATTTCCCGACCGCCATAATCGCCAGCTTCATAGCGCTCGATCTGAGTTTTGAACCAGTCGAGGACGTGATCGTAGATATGATCGTAGAACGGCTCAGGGTCATTGTCCTTTAAGGGAATAGACAGCCGATACTCTTCTCCGCCTACGATGCGAGCGATGAAATCATCACCGATCTTCTGGCACTCCATGGTGACGCGCATCCAGTCTGTTCCGGTTGAAACGCGAACCGCGAGACCGAACAGAATGGCACCGAGCGGGCGAAACCCTTTCGGCGGAACGGAAAATGCCTGATCACCATAGTCTTTCGGCTCGAACGGGCCCGCAGGCGGCACCAATCGAACGCAGACGCCATCAATCGACCCGATATAGGCGCAGAGCCCTTCGCGAAGCTCTTCCGCGAGTTTGCGGACGCGGGAGTAATTCTCCGCGGCCAAATTTTGATACTGTGCGACCGTCGAGATCAAATCTTCAAAACGAGACAAGCCCAATCTCCCCGTTGAACTCCGGTGAGAGTAGGGCGCGGCGGATTTGATTGCTAGTGTTTAGATTGTTTTGTCTGCACTTATTTCCGCAGACGCTGTTTCACCAGATCCAACCAGTAAAGCTGCATACCGCAATAAGCGAGCACGATTCCGAAATTGGTCGAGACCAGCGTCATCGACTGTTCCTGACGCATCGGCGCAAGGATAAGTTCAACAAAAATCGCAAAACCCAGCGTGATCATCGCAGCAGGCCCGCGGCGTCGGATGCCAATCGCCAGGGTCGTCCACACCGTCAGAGCCGCGAAGGATAGGACCCTAAAGAAGTGATCCTGATACGGGAAGGCGGCTGCGCTGCCTGGCTCATAGGTCAGGGTTTTCAGGGCGACCAGGACCGCAATAATCCCGGAAAGGCCCATAGCAAGCTGCCCGGGTAAGCCTTTTGCCCAGTACTTTCGCGTGAAAGTCAGCTCAGTTGGTTTCACCAGTTCGCTCATCTGAGAACTCCTGACGGATTGATCCTTGGAGCGTCGCATTATCAGGCAGGCGTTTTGCGATCCGTTTAATCTGACCGGTCAAATTTCGCATTGCCACGGTAGAATACGTTCAGTGTTTAGGCCGCCTGTCGCGCGGTACTGAGGCGGATGACGCTGAGTTGTTCATCGATCAGCGACATGTCCGGGCGGATGTGCACTGGCAGCGCAGCGCGGGCCATTTCAATTGCAGTACGCGGCGCGGTGTCCCGCGTATAAGCTGTGATGATGCGCGCGATCGTGTCGAGATAGACGGCTTCTTCTTCCACAATCTGCCCGAACCGGTTGGCAATCGGGCCGACCAGTCCGTAGGCGAGGAACACTCCCAAGAAGGTGCCCAGGAGCGCAGCTGCGATCATTTCACCGAGAACCGCGGTCGATTGATCGATCATCGCCATGGTCTTGATAATGCCAAGCACCGCCGCGACGATCCCTAGTGCGGGCAGGGCGTCTGCGAGTGTTTGCAGGGCCGTTACGCCGCGTTGTCTTTCTTCGACAATCTCGCCGACCCGGTCCTGCAAATAGGTTGCTGTCTGTCTGCGCATTGCCGGATCGAGCGCGATCAGACGAAAGCTGTCGCAAATCAGACCTGCTGCGTGCGGGTCGGCACTGAGGCGCGGCTGCGACTGGAACAGGTCCGATGTCTCCGGCGATTCAATGTCCTGCTCGATAGCGACGATCCCACCGCGGCGGGCCCGGCGCAACATCTCGTGCATCATGGTGAGCAGACCCGCATAATCTTCTTTCGACCATTTCGCGCCGCGCAAAGCCTGACCGAAGCCGCGCATCGCAGCGACGGCGACGGAGGTCGAATTGCCGATTAATAGCGTTCCGAACGCAGCCCCGCCGATCAACGCCAGTTCAAAAGGTAACGCTGACATCACCGCGGGCCCACCGCTCACCAGCAGGGCGGCGGAAACGATGAGCAAAACGATGGCAAATCCGAGCAACTGGACCATGCGGGCAGACCGATCTCTAACTAGGGTGCCACTATTGCGCGATTTCCTTTCAATCCCGTTTCGGTGCCTGAAGACAAAGATATCCGCGAGGAGAGGGCCTGCGCGGTCTTGATTTTGTCCGCGATGCCCTCAAACAGGGCGCATGAGCGAGTCACAGAGCACAATCGAACAAACGCCTCAGCCGAACCGGCGCGGGGCGTTTTTCATTCTGTTCTTTTCGCTGATGGCGATCGGCGCTGGGAATACGATGCTGATTGCAGCGGTGATCCCGCCGCTGACCCGAACCCTGGCGCTTCCGGACTGGATGGCCGGCGCGATCTTCTCGCTGTCGGCGCTGTGCTGGTCTTTGTCCTCTCCGTTCTGGGGCAAGCGCTCGAATCGATACGGACGAAGACGGATCGCCTCTTTTGGCCTCGCTGGTTACTCCCTCTCGATGTTCCTGCTGCTTTTGTCGTCTTGGGCGGCGGTGTCGGAGTTTATCACGGCCCCATTTGCCATCTTTGCTTGCCTGGCTTTGTCGCGGTCTGTCTTCGGACTGATCGGATCTGGCTCCAGCCCGGCCGCGCAGGCCTATGTCGCCGATCGGACCGAGCCCGCAGAGCGGCAAAGTGAGATCGCCTTCATCACATCCGGGTTCAGCTTTGGCACCATTGTAGGGCCCGCCTTCGCGGCGGTTCTGGTGGCGAATTTCGGCATACTCAGCCCGATGCTGATCACTTCTATCCTTGCAGGGATCATGTCGATCACCCTGTGGAATTTCCTGCCGGAGAATCGCGAGCCGGTTCAGGACGCGTCCACGGTTGAGACCATTCCCGGATCGATCGGCTTGTGGCGCTCTCGCAATGTGCTGCCTTTCCTCACCTACGCCGTAACGCTGTCGCTTGTGACGGGCATTCTCACGCAGGTGTTCGTGTTTGCGGTGATCGATAAGCTGGGTATTCCGCCAGACCAACCAGCGCGCGCCGCTGTCTATACAGGGCCGGCTTTCATGGTCGGCGCCATGGCCGTGATGACGGCGCAGCTGGTTTTGATTCCGACGCTCAAACTCAAGAATAAAACTCTGATGATCACGGGGTGCTTCCCGCTTTTGATAGGAGCTTTGATCCTGATCCCGGCGCAGGATTTTGCAACGCTGGTTCTGGCGCAGTTCTTCCTGGGAATCGGTCAAGGACTGACGCGTCCTGGGTTTTCCAGTGGGGCGTCGCTTGCGGTCTCGCCTCAGCTTCAGGGCAATGTCGCGGGCCTGGTTATATCTGCCAATGGGATGGGCTATATCATCACGCCGCTATTCGGCCTGTTCCTGTACGAGTTTGTCGATCCCTCGCTACCGTTCTGGATATGCGTGGGCCTCTTGATCGCTATGGCTCTGTTTGCCTGGAAAGGTATCGAGCCCGGCGTGGGTGAAGCGGACTCGGCCACTTAATCTGCTGACAGGACCTGCTCCAGCGCGACGGTCGTCGGGTAACCATCTGCCGGTATGATCGCATTCGCTTTCTGGAATCGCCGCAGTGCGCCCTTTGTGCCGCGGCCTGCAATGCCGTCGACAGCCCCTGCGTCAAATCCTAGCCGGTTGAGATTGTCCTGCAGCACCATGATGTCGCGTCGTGTCAGCAGTTCAAGCTCGGTCGGCCAAATCGCCACTGGTCCATGCTTTCCCGCAACGCCATCAGTCAGGAGCCCCACCGAGAACGCATAGCTATCGGAGCGATTATAAGTCTTGAACACGTTGAAATTCTTGAACAGCAGATATTTGGGCCCCGTCGCGCCTGTCGGTAGCCAGAGTTCGGCATAGGCCGTCTCTGGCGCGTCAAATGGGCCGCCGGCCATTGGAGTGAGGCCATAGCTTGTCCAGGTCGACAAGCGCCGGTCTTCGCCATCCGCCAGAGACCAGTCGAAATCATTCGAGGCCAGCACCTCAACGCCCCAGGGCAGATCTTTCTGGTAGCCAGAGGCCCGAAGGTAATTGGCTGCAGACGCAAGCGCATCCGGAGCGCTGTTCCACAGGTCCTTCTTGCCATCATTGTCGAAGTCGACGGCGTAAGTCAGGAAGGTGGATGGCATGAACTGTGTTTGTCCCATCGCGCCAGCCCAACCTGAGGTGAGTTGTTCGCGGGACACATCGCCGTTCTCCTGCATCTTCATCAGCGCCAGCAATTCGCTTTCGGCAAAGCTTTGTCGGCGCCCCTCCACGGCCATGTTGGAGAGCGTGTTTGCGGCGTCGAAATTGCCAATATATGAGCCAAGGTTGGTCTCCATGGCCCAGATCGCGGTGATGGCTTCGCGGTCGACACCGTAGGCGGCTTCGATTCGATCGAAAGTCGCCGTCAGTTCGCTGAGGCGTGCTGCCCCGCGTGTTTTCCGGTCGCTGGTGACAGCGGAGGAGACATATTCCCAAATCGGTTTGGCGAATTCGGCCTGGCTTGCGACATCCGTCTTGGCGATGTCGACATCGTCGCCGAGATACAGATCAAGCGGTTTGATCTCTGCGAGTGTCGCGTGAACAACCGCTGCATCACGCCCGCCGGCCACTGCGCGGGCGGCAAAATCGTCGCGCCAGCTGTCCATGCTGGTATTCCCCGAGGGCGCAAAAGGCGCTACCACGCTGGCACTTCCGCCGCCAACTGGGCCAACCGGAGAAACATCCGGCTGCGGCGTTTGTGGAGAGGCCGCGCAGGCCGTCATCAGGGCCGCACCTGCGACGACCCCATAGATTGGTCGTTTCCAGATATATTCGCTCATCGCACGCATCCCTTTGTGTCCCCGCGAAACCATACTTGTGATGGCATCGCCGCCGATTTGCCTGTAAGCCGTGATTGACTCTGACAAACCGCCTGTGTATGTCCCGCGTCTTCGTAAAAACTGTTCTAACGTTTGGGCCAAAGCCATGAAAGTGAAATCCTCGATCAAAGCACTCAAGTCGCGCCACCGTGACTGCAAGGTCGTTCGCCGTCGTGGCCGGACTTATGTTATTAACAAGACGGACCCACGCTTTAAAGCAAAGCAGGGCTGAGCCTTATATGAACAGCTGAGCCTCTGATGAGCGCTCGCATCGTCCTGTTTGACTTGGGTCATGTGGTTGTCGACTGGCAACCGATACGGCTGTATCGCGACTTTTTTGAGACCGAATCAGAGGCCGAGGCCTTTGTTCGCGATATCTGCAATATGGATTGGCATTTGCAGCATGATCTTGGCGTACCGATGGCTGAGAACGCTGGCCGGCTGATCGAACAATACCCGCATTTCGAGCCTCAGATTCGCGCCTGGCGGAGCCGCTGGCTCGACATGTTCGAAGGCTATGTCCCCGGCATGCCTCCATTGATGGCCCGGCTGGAAGAAAACCGGGTGCCGCTCTATGGATTGTCGAACCTCCCGGACGAGGTGGCTGAGGAGACATTTGACGCGTTTCCGATGATCAAGCTCTTGCGTGACGTCGTCGTGTCGGGCGCCGAACGCGTGGCCAAGCCTGATCCGAAAATCTACGAAATCGCCCTCGCAAGAATGGGCAACCCGGATCCGGCGGACGTCCTGTTCACCGATGACCGCGAGAATAATTGCGAAGCGGCCGAAGTGCTGGGCTTCAAGACGCACCATTTTCAGGGCGCGCAGGGACTAGAGATGCGGCTTGCCGCCGAAGGTTTGCTCTAGCAGCATATAAGCTTGTCCTCTGTTTGAAATCTGCGATGAACTATTGCTCAAAACAAGGAAGAACCTGGGCCTCAAAGTAAGGCTTTTGGTCGACCCAGAACATATAACTTACGTTCAGAAAATCCTCCGCGAACGCGTGTAGCAGTGGAACCTGGGATCGGGTGGATGGCGCGGCGGAGTTCCGATTTGAAAAGTGTGCATCAGCTCCGGTGGCGCCCACATAATTGCCGTCCTGGATGGCGATTCCCAGGGGTGCCGTGAACTCACCCTCATGCATGAGAGTGATTGGATGGTTGAGCTGAGCTTTCCGTTTGAACAGTAAGTCGGGTGCGCCGAGCCCAACCCCTATTTCATTGCCGGTTTCATAAACGCCGCGCAAGAAACCTTTATCCTCCCAAGGCAACCATTCACCCGGCATGAAATTCGCGTACTGCATGGTGGTTGATGTTGGAAACGCCGCTTTCAGATGGCGCATGTTTTGCTCGATCGCATTCGCATATATCGCAGGCGCAAATGTATCGTCGAGCTGCGATGAAACATCGATTGCCGTCTCCTGCAGGTTGATGCCCTCGATTTCTCCATCAAACTCTGCTCCGAGCGCATCGAGTAGCGCTTTGAACCGCGCCTGAACTGTCGGATTCCATCGCTTTGTAATCCACCCGATCGTCTGCCCGTTCGCGAGATGAGGAACAATACCGCCATCATATTCAGGTCCCAGAAGATAGTTGGGCACAGGTTTGTTGACGCTCGAAAAGGTTACGTCCTGTAGCTGTATGAAGAGGCGCTTATCGTGACTTTTAAGGTACGAGATGTCCGACCGAATGGCCGAGAAATCATAGATTCCCTCCATCTTTTCCAGCTGCCTCCACGAGTACATAATCTGCGCGCCTTCGAATCGGTCGTGCTCCAAAAACGCATGATTTCGGATTCGCTGTCGATCGCGAGCGAAGTAGACAAAGTGGGAGATGTCATCATTCGCGATGGGGCATTCTGCGTCCAGGAATTCGACATAGGCGTCTTTGTATTTGTCCGCCGGACTGTTCCAGTTGCGCTCTTGCGTCTCGCCCATGAGGGGGCAGATGGAAATGAGCGCTATCCACGAGAAAGAGACAAGGTAGCGCATTGCGTTCGACACTTTCATCGTGGTTGGGATCGCCCCATCCATCAGGAGAAAATGAGACGATATTTTGACCGCCGTCCCTTCGAATACGGTCCTCGTAGACCTTACGGACCAGTTGGGGTAGCCTATTCCGTCGACACAACTGGCGAGATCAAGGTGGAGAACCACCGGGGAGTGTCGATCTTATCCATAGAGCCGTTCGCCTGGGCCATTCACTCTCAAGGAGATGGCCATGCCTGAATTATCACCCATATCCGTCGCGTTCCTCGTATTTCCGAATGTGACCCAGCTCGATCTCACCGGCCCTGCGCAAGTCTTATCGCGGCTTGGTAATGTGACGCTAAATCTGGTTTGGAAGGATACAGATCCCGTCCCGACCGATGCTGGATTTCCGCTTTTACCAACTGCAGCATTCGAGCAGGTGACCCAAGCTGATATTCTCTGCGTGCCGGGCGGTCTCGGCACGATGGACATCATGCAGGATACCGAGGTCCTGGACTGGCTGCGAAAAATGGCTGCCCGCGCGGATTGGGTCACCAGCGTGTGTACCGGATCGCTCGTGCTGGGTGCGGCAGGACTGCTGAAAGGCTATCGTTCGGCCTGCCATTGGGCGTCTGTCGACCAATTGGCGTATTTCGGCGCGACCCCGGTTCGCGAGCGCATTGTCGAGGATCGCAATCGCTTTTCAGGCGGAGGCGTGACCTCCGGGATTGATTTCGCCCTGGCGCTCGCCGCACGGATCCGTGGGGAGGATTTCGCCCGGTTCATTCAACTCAGTATCGAATACGACCCCAATCCCCCTTTCGACGCGGGCAACCCGGACAAGGTCTCGCCTGAAATCCTGGAGCGCTATTATAAACTCATCGAGGCCGCCGTCCCGGATCGTGAGGCCAAGGTCAAGGCGATCGCAGACTCGCTCGGATTTTAGCCGTATTTGCACGCCAATCAGAGGTGTACAGGAATCATCTTGGCACTCTCTCTCCGACGGCCCATACTCTGTCTATGTTCAAAGCGCTCGCCTTTTCAGGTCTCCTTCTTGTCAGCAGTCCGGATTTCGGACCGTCTGAAGAGATGTTTGACGAGCTGCAGACGGCTCCGACTGAAGAAGAAGCGAACGATATTGCGCTGGATATCTGGGCGTCCTGGATGGAAAGCGGATCGGATGCGGCCGATCTCGTCATGGAACGCGCGGTTCAGGCGCAGGCCTTTGGCGACTTGGATCACGCGCGCGCGCTTTATGATCGCGTCATCGCGATCCAGCCGAATTATGCCGAAGCGTGGAATCGCCGCGCGACTGTGTTTCTGGCCCAGGAAAACTATTCAGAGGCGCTGCGCGATGTGAACGAGGCTCTGCGCCTGGAACCGCGTCATTTCGGGGCCTGGGGCGGTCTCGGCGCGGTGCTGGAACGGTTGGGGTCTGAGGATGAAGCCGTCAACGCCTATGAAAAAGCGCTTGAAATCTACCCGCTCTTTCCTTCAGCCAAACGCGGTATAAATCGCATCCGGCGAGGACAGGAAGGCCGGCCGGTTTGAAAAAATGCTGACAATTGTAATTGGGATCCTGATCGTAGGGGGGCTTGGCGCGTGCGTGAACAGCGCGCTCTATGCTAGCCGGATCAATAAACAACATCCCGCAACCGGGGCCTTGGTCGAGGTCAACGGCGCGGATGTGCATGTTCTGCAGCAAGGCGATTCTGGTCCGGTCGTAGTCATGATCCACGGCGCTTCAGCCAATGCCCGCGAGTTTGACTGGTCGCTGGCGCCGCGTCTTGCAGACAGCCATCGCGTCTTGATGGTAGACCGGCCCGGACACGGGCATTCCGAGCGCTTGGCCGATGCTGATGAACTCGCTGTGCAGGCAGCTCAGGTTGCAGGTGTGTTGAAAGCGCTCGCGCCCGGAGAGAAAGCGATCATTGTCGGTCACAGCTTTGGCGGTGCGGTGTCGCTTCGTCTGGCGCTGGATCACCCGGAGTTGGTGGATGGATTGGTCCTGCTGGCCCCCGTCTCCCACGATTGGGGCGGCGGCGGCGAAGCCTGGTACAACAAATATGCGTCGCATCCGGTGATGGGCCCTGCGTTCACTCAACTCGTACCCATAGTTGGCCCGAGCCAGGTTCGAAACGGCATCACCAATGTGTTCTCGCCCAAACCAGCGCCAGACGCCTATTTTGACAATTCAGGGATCGGCTTGCTGTTTCGGCCTTCGAACTTCGCCGCCAACGCGAAAGATGTGAATGGCCTGCGCGAGCAACTTGCGGCGCAGCAATCGCGCTATGACGAGATCAAGGTTCCGACCGTCGTCTTTTCTGGTGCACTCGACACGGTCATCAGCCCGCCGCTGCATGTTGGGAAGCTAAAGCATCAGGTGGAGGGGCTTGAGCTTGTTAAGCTCGCGGATGGCGGACATATGCCGCACCATGCGTTCGGAGATGATGTGGCAGCCACGATCCGGCGGCTGACGCGTGTCGAAAGTGGAGCGGGTGATTAAGCCCGTGCGAGACCTAACCGGTCGTCTGCATCGCTGAGGTCCGGCGGCAGCGTATCGAGATACCAGCCCACCGTCTCTCTAAGCCCTTGTTCAAAGCTGCGCTGCGGCGACCAGCCAATCGTCTGCTCTGCGCTGCCTGGATCTATGGCATAGCGTCGATCATGTCCTTTGCGATCCGTCACGAACTCGATCTGCTCTGCGTAAGGCGCCGACGCAGGCCTCATCTCGTCCAGAAGCCCGCAGATTGTTTTTACGAGATCCAGGTTGCTCCGCTCCGCCCGGGCACCGAACAGCAGCGTAGAGCCAGCGGGCGCCGTACAGGCGTCGACCAGTCCGCGCGCATGGTCTTCCACATAAAGCCAGTCACGCACGTTCTTGCCATCTCCATAGATCGGAATAGGCGCGCCGAGTAGGGCTTTGCGGATCACCGTCGGGATCAGTTTCTCGGCGTTCTGCCAGGGCCCGTAATTATTCGTGCAATTTGTGATCACGGTTGGCAGGCCATAGGTGCGCTGCCAGGCGCGCACGAGATGATCACTGGCTGCCTTGGACGCTGAATAGGGCGAGGATGGTTTGTATGAGGTGTGCGCGTCAAAGGGCGGATCTTCCGGACCGAGATCGCCGAACACTTCATCTGTTGAGACGTGAACAAAGCGGAATGCGTCGGGTTGTGTGCTATCCTGCCAGTATGCAACGGCCGCCTCTAACAGATTGAACGTGCCATCCACATTGGTTTTCATGAACGCGCTGGGTCCATCAATCGAGCGGTCGACATGAGTTTCGGCCGCGAGGTGGATCACGGCATCGGGGCGTGCGGCCTTGAACAGGGCGGCGACCGCCTGTCGGTCGGTGATACAGGCATGCACATTCTGCACATCACACGCAGCAACAGCATCCGGATTGGCGGCATAGGTCTTATTGTCGAGATTGAACACTTCGTGTCCTGCAGCGTGGAGCTGGCGAACGACACTCGAGCCGATAAAGCCATAACCTCCGGTCACGATATAGCGCATCGAAACTCCCGTCTCTCTCGTTTCCGAGCGTTAGTCTGGCTTGAATACATGCGATAGGGCAATCGCACCAGCGGTCGCGACATTAACACTATCAAAGCCCGTGCGCATTGGGATCCGCACTGGTTCGCACGCGGCAATCAGCGCCTCAGGCAAACCTGGTCCCTCAGCACCGAGCAGAATGGCGAGTTTATCGGGCCGCTTAAGCTCTGCGAGCGGGCGAGCCTCGTGCCTCGGTGTCATCGCCCAAACCGTGAACCCTGCCGCTTTCAGCGCTGCGATCTGCTCTGCACCGGTACCACCATGGTGATAGGGCAGCCATAACGTACTACCGGACGAGACCCGGATCGACTTGCGGTAGAGCGGATCGCAGGATCCAGCATCGAGGACTACACCATCCGCTCCAAACGCCGCGGCGTTGCGAAATGCGGCGCCGACATTGTCATGATTGGAGATCTGGTTGAGCACCAACAGGGTCCGACTATTCCGGACTTGATCCGGGACCTTCCGCCTCTGGTCTGGACGTGCCGATTGAGCCCCCGGAACGCGTTCGAGCTTAGCGGAAAAGAGTGTCTGCAGCGTTAGTGGGGCTCCCTTCCGCGCGCACGCCAGAACACCCCGGTGGATGGGAAACCCCACCACCTGGTCCATCAGGCTTTGCGGGGCGGTATAGACCGGAATGCCCTCCGGAACGTCGGCAAGGATGTCGGCGAGCGGCGCGATCCGGTTTTCGCACAAAAAGAGACTTTCCACCTCGAACCGTGACCGGGTTAGCAGGATCTGTAGCGGGACCTTGCCCTCGACAATGAACCGCCCATCCGCGCCGCCTGTCAGATCACGCTCACGCACACCAACAAAAGGGGCGATCCGTGGATCGCCCCTGTCAGTAATCTGGATGAGATTCAAACCGTTCAAGTGGCTTAAACTCCCGAAGGCAGACCTTTTTCCTTGGCCATTTTTTGCATCGCCTTTTGGAGTTTTTCGAAGGCTCGCACTTCGATCTGACGGATCCGCTCGCGGCTGACATTATAAACCACAGAGAGCTCTTCCAGCGTCTTTGGTTCGTCGGTCAGGCGACGTTCCTGCAGGATGTGCTGTTCGCGCTCTGACAGGTCTGCCATTGCGGTTTGGAGCAAATCCATACGGGCATCGAATTCCTGGGTGCGGGCAAACTCATCGGCCTGGTTGGGCTCATCATCTTCGAGCCAGTCCTGCCACTCCATGTCGCCTTCGGCGCCCATTGGGGCGTTGAGCGAGGCATCGGAGCCGCTCATCCGGCCATTCATAGAGATGACGTCCTTTTCCGAGACGTTCAGCTTGTCAGCAATGTGTTTGACCTGATCAGGCTTCAGCTGAACATTGTCGAGCGCATCAATCTCACCTTTCATGCGGCGGAGATTGAAGAACAGCTTCTTCTGAGCGGCGGTCGTCCCAAGCTTCACCAGGCTCCAGGAGCGCAGGATGTATTCCTGAATGCTCGCACGGATCCACCACATCGCGTAAGTCGCAAGGCGGAAGCCTTTGTCGGGATCAAACTTCTTCACCGATTGCATTAGGCCGACATTGCCTTCTGAGATCACCTCGGCCATTGGCAGGCCGTAGCCGCGATAGCCCATGGCGATCTTGGCCACCAGGCGCAGGTGAGACGTCACCATTTTTTCCGCAGCGTCGGAATCTTCGTGTTCTTGCCAGCGCTTTGCGAGCATGAACTCCTCGTCCTTGGCAAGCATCGGGAATTTTCTAATTTCTGAGAGGTATCGGCTAAGGCCCTGTTCAGGGCTCAGCGTGAGCGCACGGCTCGCAGTTGGGTTGGCCATCATGGTCCTCCTTATTCCCCTTCGCAGACCTTCTTATTTGAAGCACCTGTTCCAGTTCTATCGTTGGTGAGGGTCATAGCCCCGATCATCGGCAGCGTCTTTCCCTCAATCGCGAATAGTCCCTATCGCGAATTCGCATAGATAGGGATGACAATGCCGTTATGGAAGGCATTTCAGGCAGGAAAAGTGTCTGGACAGATTGGGCCGGTTGGCGCTGCGAGCCTAGTCTTCGCTTGGCACATAGTCGAGCGGCGGCGTCACAACCTCGGTTTTTGGGGCCTTCGGCTCAGATCGGCTGGATCCCGGTGCAGGCAGAGCAATGGGGCGGCTGGCGTCTAGCTCGCGCTCCGATGACTCATAGCGCGGGTGCACCATGTTACCGGCATCTCCGAAGGCATAGACCAGGCGTGACCAGTCCCGCGCGGCGTATTGAAAGGCGCTGCCGCGTGGGTCCATGTCGGACCATTCAGGCTCGCGTGCAGCGGTAACGGCCATACGCCCCCACCGTTCCGCTTCTGTAAGGTCGCCATAGCCGCGCAGTGCTTTTTCCAGCAGCAAACAAAGACGAGCTGTGGGCTTTTCTTCAACCAGCAGAGCCAGCGTTTTGACCGCACCAAGCCAGTCACGATCTTGCATGGCAAGCTCAGCCGTAAGGATCCTGCTCTCGCGATGGTCCGGGTTTGCGGCCGCCAGCGCCTTCAGGCGCTGCGCGATCATGGCGGGCGTGGCGCTATTCTCGAGGCGGCGCACGAGTTGCGCCAGCGCAGGATGCGGCCGAGCCTTCCAGCCAAGTTCCAGAACGCCTTGCGCCGCTTTGATCTTATTATCGATCATCAACTGGCGCGCGCCATGCCAGGCGGCAGGCGGGAAAGACGGGGCGGAGCGGATCGCTTCAGCCAGCAGGCGCTGCGATTCCTTGCGCTCATTGTGCTGCAGGGCCGCGGCTTGAGCGGTGTAGAGCACAGCGCGGCGACGGCGAAGGCTTTCGCCGCTGATCTGACCGCGCTTCTCACCCGCTGTGAGAGTTTTGAGCGCCTCGTTCCAGTTTCCGGCGGCCACCTGGCTGTCAAACAAAGCATTGAAAGGCCAGTCAGCGCCGGATTTCATTTCAAGCGCTTCGCGGGTGCGGGCTTCGGCTGAGATACTGTCACCGCGAGCGCTCGCGGCGGATGCTGCACCGCGCAGCCCTGCGAGCTGTCCACCCGGCAGGCGGGCGAGTTGTCCCCAGGCGCGCTCGGCGCCGGACCAGTCGTCCGAGATCTCTGACGCGCGGGCTTCAAGGAGTAACTTTAAGCGATCATCGTCGGCGTGTTGCGCGGCCTTCTTGGACAGCTTCTTCGCCAAATCCGCGTCACCGGCTTCAGCCGCGAGCAGGCCATCAGCTAGGGCCTTGTTCGCCGCCTTGACCTTGGAGGCCTTGCGAGAGCGACTAAATCGGCTGGGCAGTGTCACCAGGCCCGTCAGTAGGGACCAGATCAGCGCCATCGCCGCGCCAACCAGAAGGATTGCCAGCAGCGCCCAAACGATCTCAAACTCGTAGACGGTGCCGCCGCCGAGATCCAGAATCAGGCCACCAGGCAGGCGCGAGGCCCACATCACAAAAATGCCCGCCAGGACGATCAGCAATATGATCAAGAACAGGATGATCATGGGCGCTCTTCCGCAATCATTGTGAGGCGCAAGGCCTCTAGGGTCTCTTCCAAGAGATGTCGGTCTTCTGCATTTTGCAGCCAATCTGTGAAGACAGGCTGAAGATCGGCGTCGATCGCGCGGATATGTTCAATCGTTTCAGCCATTTCCCCGGCATCGAGTGCGGAAGTGGCAAGATCTAAATGGTCACGCGTCGTCACTGCATCCTTGCGGCGAACCTGAATACCATCGCCAAACAGATCGCGCATCCAGCCAGAGCCGCCAGCGCTTGTCCGCGCCTCCTGGTCGAGCGCCGCATCTATGAGAGCGGGAAGGGTCGCCGTTAGATCGGCTCGTGTGGGAACCGCTTTTGATGAGACGGATGACAAGCTGCGAACGGCGCCATTGCCCGGCATTGCTGAATTGAGGCGTTGATAGGCCGACAGAAAGGGCCGTCCGCGACGGGCCGCTGCTTCGATAGCGGACAAAGCCAGGGCGGCCTCGGTGCGATTATTGGTGGCGGACGTCGCAGTCAGTGATTCTGCACCGGCTTTTTCTTCCAGCGCGTCGAGACGTGTTTTCAAAAGGTCGAGTGCCAGATTGTAGCCGTCGAGCTGGGACACCAATGCGTCCTCTACCGCCGAGATCCGTGCGTCCAGAGCTGCAACGCCCGCTGGCGAGGCTGCATCATTCTGGCTTCCGGCGCCTTCTGCCAAGGATGCAACGCGCGCGCGTTGCAGGGCGGCGATATCAGCTTGAATGGAGTCTACTTCGTCACGCATTGCTCGCATGTCCGTAACGGTCCGGGTGCGATCTGCGCGCAAGCTGTCGGCGCGCCCCTTCAGGGCGGCGATTTCTGCGCCCCGGCTCACGGCTTGCTCGGCATTTGAGGCTTGCGTAGCGTCGAGCGCGTCCAGGCGGGTTTCCAGCGCTGCGACTTTACCAGCGCCTGGTTGAAATCCAGGGATGAAACCGGCGCTGCCAGCTGCGAGGGCAAAACCGACAAGCGTAAAAAGACCCAGCCCACCAAAGGCGATCCAGCCCGGCCCGCTGCGCATGCCTTTTTCCGGATCTGACTTGATTTCTGCTGGCTCGAACTCCGCATCAATCGGCAGATCATCCCCTGTTTCAGGTGGCAGGGATGATGAGGTCATGAGCAGGTCTCCGTTAATCCGATATCTTACACTCTACATGGTGTCGCTTCAGGCCGAAAGTGTGGCAATTACAGATGCTAGCGCGTCGAATAGGCCATCCTCATTTGGCGCGCTCGCGAGATGGGCGGCTTCAGGGGAGAGGGCGCGCACAGGCTGCGCGGCGGTCTCGGATATGGCGACAATGGTGAGGTTTTGGATGGGCTTGTCCGTGCATAGCCGGACGAAGGCTTCGGCGCCTTTGGCCGAGTGGATGAGCACAATTATCCGGTCACGAGCTGCGAGCGCTTGCGTCGCCTCGCTAGAAAAGGATTGGGCCACGCGCATTTCATAGAGCGGTGCGAACACTACCCGAAATCCACATGCTTCCAATGTCCGCTTCAGATCGCCTTTCGCGGCGTGATTGGCTACGTGAAGTAACGGGGCGGATGAGGGGGCGCGAGAAGTAGCGCTGTTGCGCTCGATGTATTCAGCGAGGTCGACTGCGTTACCGGCTGACTCATGGACTGTCTCAAATCCCGAGTCTCGGGCGGCCTTCGAGGTCGCTGGGCCGACACACCATGCAGCGAGGCTTCGATCGTCAGACCGGTCTGTAAAAGCGCGAACCCCATTAGCGCTGGTGAAGACCAGACCGGAAATCGATTGCAGGTCGGGGATGGCTTCATCCGGGCGCGGCTGGATCGCCAAAACCGGTGACTTCAAGGCCCGCAGGCCGAGTGTTTCAACCCGGTGCGTTGTCTCGCTCGCGCCCGGCTCAGCGCGCGTGATCAAGACGGGGATTGGAGCATCGCTCATGACGACAAATCAGTCCGTGAATACCGGTAGATCACCACCGGCTTGCTGACGGATCTCCTGGGCGACGCTGCGACCCATGGCGGCCAGATCTTCCAGACCGGCAGATATCAGGGCTTCACCATGGGCGGTCCACTTGGTCTGGCCATTCGGAGTCAGAACCTCCCCGCGCAAGCGCCAGGTTCCCTCCACGTTCTGAAGCTGGGCTGCCATTGCCGTACGACACGACCCGTCGAGCTCTGCAAGAAACGCCCGCTCGGCGGCCGCCATGGCGCGCGTTGCTGCATGATCGATTTGTGCGAGTGCGCTCGCGACTTCTTCCCGCAACGCGTCTGGGCGTGCGGCGACCGCGATGATCCCCTGACCGGCGGCGGGCAGCATCTCGCCCATCGCCACCGGATGCGCGAGATGATCGAGGTCCAGTCGTTTCAGGCCAGCCATGGCGAGAAAAGTGGCATCCGCCTCGCCGCGTTTGAGTTTCTCGATCCGGGTCTCGACGCGTCCTCGAAACGGGATGACTTTTAGGTCCGGGCGCAAAGCCAGCGCTTGTGATTCCCGGCGCAGGCTCGCGGTTCCTAGCACCGCGCCTTCGGGCAAGTCTTGGAGGCGAGATAGCCCGTTGGTTGTCAGGAAACCATCGCGCGGGTCTTCGCGTTCCGGAAAAGCAATCAGACTTTGACCGTCGGGAAGAATGCTCGGAACGTCTTTGAGGCTATGCACTCCGAGATCGATTTCTCCAGTATCAACCGCGCGGTCGATTTCGCGCGTGAACAGGCCTTTGCCGCCCGAATTGATCAAGCGCTCGGACGTCAGCTGGTCGCCTTTTGTCGTGAATGTCATGATCTCGCCGCGCACAGCACCGTCGCTGACCCGCGCGAGCTCAGACGCGATCAGGTTGGCCTGATACAGCGCCAGCGGCGAGCCCCGCGTTCCTATTCGAACAGTGATAGCGCTTGACATCTCGGCTCCAAATCTGTGTTGAGTCCAGCTAAGGTTGATCTATTCGGCGTGCAAGCCGGGGGTGGCAGGAGAGACAATATGCGCAAGGTGCTGATGGCGCTGGGGCTGGTCCTCGCGGGCTGCGTTAATGTCAGCGATGTGGGATCACGCTCTCATCCGGTAGTCGAGTCTCCGATCTCGCGTTGCATGAATATGGGGAGCGCCCTGGAGGCCGTGTACGAGGGCCAGTGGGGCTATACCGTCCGGCGTTCGGATCTCGTTCGGCTGAAGCAGGCTGGATTCGATACGATCAGACTGCCGGTCCGATGGACGGTCCATGCGGAACGCGAAGCGCCTTACACGATTGATCCCGCGATGCTCGCGCGGGTTGACGAGATTGTTGGTTGGGCGAACGAGATCGGCCTCAATATCATCGTCAATGTCCACCATTTTTCCGAACTGAACAGCGACCCGGATCAGAATGAACCCCGCCTGGAGGGGCTCTGGGATCAGCTTTCGCGGCACTATGCAGGCGCGCCTGACAATCTCATCTTTGAGACGATCAATGAGCCGCACCGCAAGATGACCGTGGCGCGCACGGACGCCCTCAATGCGCGGTTGCTGGAGCGTATCAGGCAAGATCACCCTGATCGCTGGGTTATCCTCGGGACGGCGGATTGGGGGCAATTGGAAGCGATGATTGACTCAAGTCCGGTCACTGCAGAGCGGGTTATGCTGACCTATCATGATTATATCCCATTCGATTTTACGCATCAGGGGGCTCATTGGACGGACCGCGAAGAAACCGGTTTGAAATGGGGCTCCAGAAGCGACAGAGCGACGATGAAGCGACGCCTGGACGCGGCGCGAGATGTACAATCAGAGTCCGGTATGCCGGTCTTCGTCGGAGAATTTGGCGTGTTCCAAAAAGTGCCGGTCCGCCAGCGTGCCCGATGGACAAAGACCCTGCGCAAAGGGATTGAGGCACGCGGCATGTCTTGGTGTTACTGGGACTTCGCGGGTGAGTTGAAAGCCTATGACGTCGAAGCTGAGGCTTGGATTCCCCAGCTCAAATCGGCCTTGCTGGACTGAAGCGGTTTCAAGTGGGCATCGAACTGTCTATATCCCCGGCATGTCTGACCGCGTAACCATTCTGGGGATTGAGACCAGCTGCGATGAAACTGCGGCGGCTGTACTTTCGCGCGGTCCGGACGGCGCAGTCGAGATTCTAGCGGAAAAAGTACATAGTCAGATCGAAGAACACGCCCCTTATGGCGGGGTCGTCCCCGAAATCGCTGCCCGGGCGCACGCCGATATCACCGATTCAGTGATCGCAGCGACGCTTGAGGAGAGTGGTCTTTCGCTGGCCGAGCTGGACGGCATAGCGGCGACATCCGGGCCCGGCTTGATCGGCGGCGTAATGGTTGGAATGATGACGGGGAAGGCTCTTGCGATGGCCGCAGGGAAGCCATTCATCCCGATCAATCATCTGGAAGGTCACGCCCTGTCGCCCAGGCTCGCTGAGGCGTGCCCGTTTCCGTATCTGCTCTTGCTGGTCAGCGGCGGGCATTGTCAGTTTCTGGAGGTCACCGGGCTCGGATCCTACCACCGGCTTGGATCGACGATCGATGACGCTGCTGGTGAGGCCTTCGACAAGCTCGCAAAGACACTTGGTATTGGCTTTCCCGGCGGCCCGGCTGTCGAACGCTTGGCGACGCAGGGAGATCCGGCCCGATTTGATTTACCCCGCCCTCTGCTCAATCGACCGAACCTTGATTTCAGCTTTGCCGGATTGAAAACCGCCGCAGCGAGAGTTGTGGAGAACGAACCCCTCGATGATGAAGCGCGCGCTGATCTCTGTGCATCCTTCCAGCAAGCGATCACGGACTGTCTATCCGGTAAAACGAAGCGTGCGCTTGCAAAGTTCAAGGGTCGGCATAGCGGCGCGATACGCTTCGTGGTGGCCGGCGGTGTCGCAGCCAACCAGACCATTCGGGCCACGTTGGAAACCGTTGCTAAAGACGCAGGCGCGACGCTGATCGCTCCGCCACTCAGGCACTGCACAGACAATGCAGCGATGATCGCTCTGGCGGGAGCCGAGAGGTTGGCGGCAGGATGGGTTGATGAGGCAGGTTTGGCCTTCGCTGCGCGTCCGCGTTGGCCATTAGATGAGACGTCCGCGCAAGCGGATCCGGCTTATGGTGGGGGCAAAAAAGGCGCTAAAGCCTAGAATTTGAAAGCGGAGCGAAGTCGGATGCCGGCTTCGATTTCCTGCTCTTCCCATTGTGCTGTGTCATCGAGCTCTTCAGCACCGATGGTTAGCTCACCGCCCACAGAGATGCGCGGGGTGATACGAAACTCGGCTTCAGCCAACATTTCTTCGCGAGGCAAGAGAGAGCCCTCTCCGCGTGACGTCAGATCCAGGCTGAGGCTCCAACGATCACCTTTGATCCAGGCGAGGTTGAAAGTTTGTGCAGGGCTGGACTGCCAGATAGGCGAGTCGAGATTTGCGCCGTTCAGGCTGAACTTCTGGAACCAGTCCGGCTCAGCTTGATCGGTTTCGGAGATTGTAGGCGCAGGCATTTCAGGCACGGCTTGCTGAGCCATCGCCGGAAGGGCGCAGCCACCAAACAATAAAAGAGATGCCGCAAGAACGCGCATTTTTAGTCACTCCTGCGCACTAGATAGCAGTCACTTCAGTTAATAGAACCTTAATTTCCAGTTATCCGGACAATTTTTTGTGAGAGTGTGATTTCGACAACAATGCCCTCGGAGCGTTGTAGCTGCAGCGGGGTCTCTACCTCGTCCTGGAGATAGGCGATGGCAAGCCGAGTATCGGGGGTCACTTGGCGGGCTGCGCCGATCCGCCAGCTCTGCGAGTCGAGACCTATCCCGTCATCATTGGATTCTCCATATTCCGCTGAAAATTCAGTGTCATAGGCCTCTCTGTGCAGGCCTGTGCTCCAGGCAGAATAGTCGCCTTGGGGCAGGCCATTATCCGAAGAAAGCCAGGAGGCTCCAAAGGTCCAGTCATCCTTCTCAATTCGGGTTCCAGCCGACCAGGATTCGACGTCGCTGTATTGTGGCGTCAATGCGGTCGAGGACACATCTCCGCTTGACCAACCGAGCCCGAAATCAACGCGAACACCTGAGTCGCGAAAACGCCGGCTCGCGTTCAAGGCGAGTTCGATTGCATTTTGCGTCTCAGGGGCGAGTCCGCCAGGACTTGAGGCTGGCCGTCGATCAAGGCCGTCTGTGTCGGCTTCGGGCGTAAAGCTCACGCCCGCGCGGACGCCAATCAAGCGCGGGCTGGCATAAGAGATTTTAGCGCTCGGGCCGGTCAGGTCGTTGCGAGTCCGAACCGTCGAAAGGCCGGTGGGATCCAATAAGGACGAATTGAGCCGCCCATGTGAAAGGACCGACTTTGCGCCTTCATAAAAACGGCTGGCGACGCCAGAATCTTTTCCGACCCTGACCTCGCCATATCCGCCATCGATTTGCAGGTAGGCTGTCTCGAGCCGGGCGCGCAGATCGCTTTCCTGAACAGGAGGGGCTGCAGACAGGCCAGAGAACGCGCCGGTCGCGGCCAATGGATCACAGCCAAACCCGCCGGTTCCGCCAGGACGTGTTGGATGATCACGCTGCAGTCTCAATGCGCCCCGCGCACGAATGCGCAGCCCGCTATCGAGCACCTTTTCAGATTCACCCGTGAGAGAGAGCTCGCCCAGCACGGTCTCTATGTCCACGTTGGAGTCAGCGTCAGCCAGAGGCGTCACCACGGTTACGGATTCGAACTCGAACTCTGTTTCGAGCGGGGCGCCGCTTTGTGCATAGCCCGGTAAAGCCAGCAGCAGACAAGGGGCGATTATGTAGACGTGTCTCATAATGTAAGACTTCCTTCGGCTCGGGCGGACCTGATCGCATATCGGCACTGGCAGGCTCAGTTTCAGGTGCTATAGAGACTGTTGTTCAACAAGACCTTGCCAACGGGAAATGACAATATGAAGGCAGTATCAACCCTGATCACAGCAGCTTTTGGCGCTGTCGCGCTATCTGGCTGTGTCTTCGGCGGCGGCAACAATAATGTCGAAACCCGCGTGGTTGAGGAAATTTCCGGCGGCGCGAACCCGTACCTCTGGCGTGCCAGCCTGGATACGCTCGATTCGCTACCCTTGGTGACAGCCGACCCCTATGGCGGCACGATCATTTATGACTGGCGCGCCTTCGAAAGTGCTCCGGATGAGCGGGTCAAGGCGACGGTTTATATTCTCGATTCCCGCTTGCGTGCGGACGGGGTGAAAGTTTCCGTGTTTCGGCAAGTCAATCAGGATGGCACCTGGGTCGACGCGGATGCGGATCCAGAGACTGGCATTCAGCTTGAGAACGCGATCCTATCACGGGCGCGCAATCTCAAAGCCTCCGAACTCGACTAGTTTTAAAATTTATGGGGGAGGCGATGGCCTCAAGATACAATCCGCAAGAGGCGGAACCCAAATGGCGTGAAGCCTGGGAGCAGGCTCAGCTGTTCAAAGCCAAGTCACCTGCTGACGCTGGCGATATGCCAAAAGCCTATGTTTTGGAAATGTTTCCCTATCCGTCCGGGCGACTGCACATGGGGCATGTCCGCAACTATGCCATGGGCGACGTGGTGGCGCGGCACAAGAAAGCCAAAGGCTACAACGTTCTACACCCAATGGGGTGGGATGCCTTTGGAATGCCGGCGGAAAATGCGGCCATGGAAAAGGGCGTTCATCCCGGCGAATGGACCTATCAGAACATTGCCGCCATGAAGGCGCAGTTCGCGAAGCTTGGCCTGTCGCTCGACTGGTCACGCGAGTTCGCGACTTGCGATCCTGATTATTATGGCGAGCAGCAGCGCCTGTTCCTGAAATTCATGGAAAAAGGGCTCGTCTATCAAAAGAAAGCCAAGGTGAACTGGGACCCTGTCGACAACACTGTGCTCGCCAATGAGCAGGTGATCGATGGCAAGGGCTGGCGCTCTGGCGCCCCGGTCGAACAGCGCGAGCTGGTGCAATGGTTCTTCCGCATCACCGATTATGCTGAAGACTTGCTCGAAGAAGTGCAGAAGCTTGAACGCTGGCCCGAGAAAGTCCGGACCATGCAAGTCAATTGGATCGGTCGGTCTGAAGGCCTGCAGATGCGGTTTGAGTGGGCGGGCGTTGCGCCTGCTGACCACGAGACCGGGATCGAGATCTTCACCACCCGCCCGGACACGCTGTTCGGGGCGAGCTTTGTCGCGCTGTCGCCAGATCACCCCTTAACCATCGCGATGGCTGAAACGAATACGGATCTGGCCGATTTCCGTGCCGAGTGCGCCAAGGTCGGAACCTCGGAAGCCGACATCGAAAAAGCCCCGAAAATGGGCTTTGACACAGGTCTCAAAGTCTCGCACCCCTTCATCGAAGGCCGCGAGTTGCCGGTCTATGTCGCGAATTTTGTGCTCATGGGCTATGGCACCGGCGCGATTTTCGCCTGCCCAGCGCATGATCAGCGCGATTTCGACTTCGCCCGAAAATATGACCTGCCCATCCTGCCAGTGGTCAAACCGTCCGATAAAGACACGGCCGCCGACACCTGGGTGAGCTCCGGTCAGGGCGCAGACATGGACGCTGCTTATACCGGGCCCGGCTCGATCATGAATTCCGGGTTCCTGGACAATAAACCTGTCGAAGAAGCGATCTCGCTTGCGATTGGTCGGATCGAAGAAATGGGCCTCGGCCAGGGTACGGTGAACTACCGCCTACGCGATTGGGGTGTCTCTCGCCAGCGCTATTGGGGCTGCCCGATCCCGGTGATCCATTGCGACGCTTGCGGCATCGTGCCTGTTCCTGTCGCAGATCTGCCCGTGAAGCTTCCGGATGATGTCAGTTTCGACAAGCCGGGCAATCCGCTCCTACACCACGCGACCTGGAAAGATGTCGACTGCCCAACTTGCGGAAAAGCGGCGCAGCGCGAGACCGATACGCTCGACACGTTCAATGATTCCAGCTGGTATTTCACCCGCTTCGCCAGCGTCGATGATCCGGCCGAGCGCGCCTATTGGCTGCCTGTGGATCAATATGTCGGCGGGGTCGAGCACGCCGTCCTGCACTTGCTCTATGCGCGCTTCTTCACTCGCGCCATGCGGGATGTCGGCGAAGTTGACCTGCCGAGCGGCGAACCCTTCGCGGGTCTGTTTACGCAAGGCATGGTGACGCACGAGACCTACAAGTCTGAAGATGGTCGATGGTTGCCGCCTGCTGAGCTCGAGCAGAAAGGTGATGCCTGGTTCGAGATTGGCACCGGTATGCCTGTGACGGTCGGTCCGATCGAAAAAATGTCCAAGTCGAAGAAGAATACAGTCGACCCGGACAGCATCATTGAAACGTTTGGCGCGGATACTGCCCGGTGGTTTGTCTTGTCGGACAGCCCGCCCGAGCGCGATGTCGAATGGACGCAGTCTGGCGCTGAAGGCGCAGGGCGCTTCGTTCAGCGCGTCTGGAGCATTTTCAACGGGTTGCAAGCTGCGCCGCGTGACGGTCAGCCCTCCGGCGGAGACGCCGCAACGGCGCTGCGTCGGACGTCGCACAAAGCCGTTCACGCCATCGATAAGGCGATTGAGGAATTTCGGTTCAACTCAGCCATTGCGACAGTGCACGAATGGGTGACCGTTCTGAAGAAAGCGGAGCAGGGCGGCGACGAGCTGCTTCATGCCCGGTTCGAAGCGGCCTCCATGCTAGCGCGTTGCCTCGTGCCGTTCATGCCGCATCTTGCTGAGGAGTGCTGGTCACTGGTCGATGGCGAGGGGTTGTGCTCAGCCGGTGCCTGGCCAGATGTCGATCCGTCTTTGCTCGTCGAAGACAGTGTGACGATGCCCATTCAGGTCAACGGCAAGCGTCGCGCTGAAATCTCGGTCTCCAAGACCGCGAACAAAGATGAAGTCGAGACAGCCGCCCTCGCGCTACCGGCTCTGCAGGCGTTCATTGCTGACAAAGACATCAAGAAAGTGATTGTGGTTCCAGGCCGGATCGTGAATATCGTAGTGTGATGAGACAGTTTGCAATCGCTCTTCTGGCCCTGACGCTTTCCGCCTGCGGATTTACACCGCTCTATGCAACGAATGCATCGACCGGGAACATCCAGATCGGCCAGATTGATGGACGCGCTGGACACGCCCTGCGCAAGGCCCTGCTGCAAGAGTTGGCGCCTGGTCTGCCCGGGGTCGAAGCGCCGGGTCGTCTCGAGATTGAACTGGATGAGCGGATTGGCCGTTTGGCGCTGCAGCCGGATGAAGCTGCGACGCGAACCGATATTATCGTGCGGGCAGACTATGTGTTCGCCTATGAAGGAACAGCCATTTCGGGCCGGTCCTCTGCCGAGACCAGCTTCCTGGTTCCGGATGCGCCGTTCTCGGATATCACGGCGCAGATCGATGCCACGGACCGCGCCATGCTGCTTTTGGCCCGGCGCATCGCCGATGATCTGCGCATCAAGACCGCGAGCGCCGAATGAAGCTGCAAGGCAATCGTGCGGAACGTTTTGCCAAGAAGCCCGACCCTGCCTGTCCATTTGCGCTGATTTTTGGCGATGATGAAGGCGTTGTCGCCGATGCTGGGAATGCGCTGATCAAGGCCTGGATGAAAGATGAACCTGCGACCGTCCTGACGCTGGATGAGGACGAGGTGAAACGCGAACCCGCCATTTTGTTCGATGCGCTCGAAGCGGTATCTCTATTAGGTGAAGGTACGATCATCCGGATCCGCACCAAGGGTGAAAAGCTCTTCTCGCTGATGAAGGAAGTGCTCGAATTTCCGCCGGAGCGCATCGCCGCCAAACTCGTCTTGCAGAATGGAAACCTCAATACCCGGTCGAAACTGCGCACAGCGTTCGAGGCAGCGCCGAATGCGGCAGCGCTACACCTTTTTGCTGACAGCGACGCGGACATGTCAGAGCTCGTCCGGTCCTTCCTTCAATCACGAGGCGTCGAGATCGATACCGACGCGTTGTCGGAATTTGTTGGGGGCCTGCCGGGGCATCGCAGTCTCGCCAATGCGGAAATGGAGAAGCTCGCCATCTTTGCGCACGAACTGGGCCGACCGGTCAGCGTCGCCGATGTGCTGGCGCTCTGTGAGACCAATGCAGACGAAAACGCCCGGCGCGCTGTGCTGCTAGCTCTGAGCGGCGACCCGGCAGCGGCGCAAGCTGAAATGGACCGCGTTTTGGATGCTGGGCTCTCCCCAATCAGTCTCGTGCGCATGTTCGAAATGGAAGCAAGTCGCATGCTTGAAGCGCAAGCGCTGCAAGGCGAGGGTGGTTCGGCCAATGTCGGGATGAAACTGAAGCCGCCAGTCTGGAAATCGGATTGGCCGGCGTTCCAAACCCGTTTGCGCAAGTGGCCGACACCGCGTCTGACTCGATTGATAGAGCGGTTGCACGACCTCGAACTAATGGCGAAATCCCCAGGTGGGGCAGGGCTCGGGGAACCGGCAACACGGGAACTGTTTATCACATTGTACACCGCCGCTTCCAAGGCCGCCTGACCTCGATCACAAATCGATGACTGGAAGTTTTGTTCAAGCTTTGCCATGGAAGGCGTAGAGGCATTTCATGACTGTGACGAACAGACTCTTTCTTCTACTCGCAGCGCTCGGGCAATTTGCTGCGCCTTTGCTGCCCCTGGCGGGGATTGGCGAGACGATTGGCGCGCGCGCCGTCGCTGAAGGGATCCCGCCCGAACTGCCGACGGGTATCTTCTTTTCGATCTGGAGCCTGATTTTCATCGGATATCTGCTGATCGCGATCCTGCATCTACGAGCACCTGATCATGCGACGCGGCAGATTGCTGGCCCGCTGGCGCTGGCTGGATTCGGCAATGTCCTCTGGATGGTTTCGGCCCAGAGTATAGGGTCAGTCTGGATGGATTTCCTGTTGCTGCTTCCGATTGGGTTTTTCGCCTGGGAAGCTGCATACCGGCTGGATCGGACGCAGACCTATGACGGATCAGGGCGCAGTATTCTCTACGGGCTGACGACGGGGCTGCTGGCCGGATGGTTGACGGTGGCGGTATCGATCAGTGTTCCAGATGTCGGGCGGTTATTGCTCGGGCGCGAGCCAACGGACGCTGTTTGGCAGTCGCTCTGGATGGCGCTGATCCCTGCAACGGTCCTTGCAATTGTGTTCGCCAATTATGTCAGCCGCAGCGGCTGGTACTTTGTCGCGCTCGGCTGGGGAATATTGGGCATCGTCGTCAACAATTGGACTCGGCTTGGCACGCACGCATTGGCCATCGCCTCTGCGATTGTTGGGGCTTATATCTTGTTTCGGCGGATACGCTTTGGCGCGCGGGGCAGTTACCCGGCCAAGCCCTGAGTCTGGCGGTTCAGCGTTTCGATCAGCAATTCATCAATGACGCCATTCGCTTCAAGCCCATTGTCGGCCTGGTAGGCCTGAACCGCGGCGCGTGTGCCTGCACCCGCGATGCCGTCCGGTGTACCAGTATCGTAGCCGAGACCGTTCAGGACCGTCTGCAATGTGGCAACCTGAGTGCGCGTTGAGCGCTCCCAGTCCTGCATTCCAAATTGACCGTTGGCGGCTGTATCGGCGGGTGTGACTGACCAGCTTGAGGCGCGCCGCTGTGCCTGTTGGGCTTGTTCCAGGGGCAGCGCTTCCCTCAACGTTGCAACATTACCCGGCGCGCTGGCATCGCCGTTGGCTGACGCGACTTCGTACCAGTAGAGCGCTTCGGACTGGCTTGGCGAAATGCCAAGACCATTCTCATACAGCACGGCCAGATTGTATTGGCTGTCGACGACGCCGTAATCAGCGGCTTTGCGGAACCATTCAGCGGCCGCTGCATAAGATTGCGGGCCACCCTCGCCGTCAGCGTAAAACACCGCGACGTCATGCATGGCTTTCGTGTTTCCGCCAATTGCAGCTTTCTCGGTCCAGCTACGGGCCTCGAAGAAATCGCGCGGGACACCTATGCCCCGTTCGTGAAGTTTGGCGAGACGGTATTGGGCGGCAGGTAGGCCCTGTCGTGCGGCGCGACGAATAAAGTCTGCCCCCGCAGCGAGATCCTGCGCCGCAAGGCGCGCTTCGCCCCATTTAAACTGGGCAATCGGATTGCCTTCAATCGCGGCGCGTTCGAGCGACAAGGCTTTCGGAATTTCTGGAAGATTGACCGCAACTTCAGTCGGGGCCGACGCCTCGAGCTCGGCGTCGGGCATGCCTGCGACGCTGCCTTCTTCCTCGAATAGTGTTTCGTCGAGCGGTGAAACCTCTTCAGCGAACTCGATCCCCGTCAGAGAAGGTTCTTCGACTTGCTCAGCGGCCGCGCGATCAGCCAGGCCAGTGGTCGCGGCGAAGCTCGGATTGTCGCCGCCAGCAAAATTAGTTTTTCCGCGCAAGGCAACCCAGCCACCTGCTCCGGCAGCGGCAAGCGCCAACACAGAAGCAGCAGCGATGACCGGCACTTTGCGTCCACCACTTGAAGATTTCGGCGGTGTGGACGCGGCGCTGCGTCGTCCCAGACGAGGACGAGACTCACCGTTCGGAGTTTCGGATGCCGCAATTGCAGCCTGACGAGCGCGGCTCAGATAATCCGTCGCCTCATCATCCGGCTCGAGAAGCGGTTCTTCATCAAGGTCCGTCTCGAAATCGTCTTCAAGATTGTGAGCGAGCGCGTCTGTGTCTTCGTCTTCAAGCGGCGCATCAAGCATGGGGGCTGCGTCATCTTCAGAGAACACATCTGAGTCGCGCGCTTCCTGTTGTGCGTCATCCCAGCTGCCAAGTTCGGCCAGCGGATCGATCTCTTCGGGCGGATCTTCAGTCAGCGCTTCCGGCCCTTCAGGCTGGAACGGATCGAATGGTTCGACCGCTTCGGCCTCTGGCATGTAATTGTCATCTGCGGAGGACGCGTCCCATTCATCGGACGTGTCGGGCGTGTTCGCGTCTGGATCTGCTGCTTCGGCCCCAACTATGCTTGGCTCGTCATCGAAATCCGGCAGTCCTGCGATGAAATCGTAATCTTCCGACTCTTCCTCGTTCACCGAAACGGACGGTTCCTCGGCCATTAGTTCGGCCGGTTCAGGTTCAAAGGCCGTTAGATCCGGGATGATCTCGGGTTCAGGAGCCGGTTCCAGGTCGAGCGGTTCAGACTCTGCGGACATTTCCGGCATGTCGGGCAGGGCCTCAGCCTCTGTTTCGGCAAGCGGCGGCGCGGTGAAGTCTTCTAGTGCCTCAAGGCGTGAGGCCAGGGAAAGGATCGCTTTCTGAACCGGGGAAACCGCCGTTGCGGTTTGCGTCTGCATTTCGGCGAGACGATCCGATACATTGTTCAGGGCTTCCGACAATTTGGTCGATTGGCGTTCTTCCACGGCGTCGACTTTTTGCTCAAGCTCGCGCTGGCCTTGTTCCTGACGCGCCTGAACATGTTTGATGGCGCTCGCGACCTGTTCGCCAACCTGCTCGATTGCAGTGGCGCTGCGGCTCTCGCTCTCGACGATGCGCTGATCGAGCGAGCTGGAGAGGCGGGCAATCTGATCGCCAAACCCGTTTACAGCCTCGGCAGGATTGTCTGCTTCGAGCGTGCTGATTCGGGCTTCCAGTTCACCGACAAGCTCCGGATTGGCGCGGGATGCTGCGCGTTCAATTTCGGCCGCAAGGTGCTGACGGGTCTGCTCGACACTGGTCCGCAGATCAGTTGCCAGATCATCGAAGCGCTGCTCGAGCTCCTGTCGCAGAGCGTCTGCTTTTTCCGGGCTGGCGAATTCTGCGACCGTATCGATCCGTTCGTCGAGGTTTGAGAAGGTCTGTTCCAGCGCTTTCAACGCTGTATCCGTCGTCATTTCGGCGCGGCTGAGGCGATCCTGAATGCGCGAAAGCGTGCTTTCCATCGACGTGATGGCTCCAGAGACATCGCCCTCGACACTGTTCATCCGCGCGTCGACTTCGTCTACTTTTGCCAGTTTCGAAGCAACAGTGGATTCAATTGCTGAGAAACGCTCGGAAAGGTGGCGGGACGTTCCTTCAGCGCGCAGCTCAGCTTGCTCGACGGCTTTCTCGACGCGCTGGGCTGCGCTCGCCAAGGTCGATTCGACCTTTACTTCGATGCCTTCGACGCGATCGGAGAGTTCGTTAAAGCCTGCTTCAACCCGGCCTTTCATGGCCGTGGTTTCGTCCTGGGTGAGGCGGCCTTCTTCATAGACATGCGACGCAAGTCGACCGAGCGCGTCCTCAAGGGCCTTCATGGCCTCGAGATTCTGATGACCGCTATTGTCTGCCTCAAGTGCGCCGACTTTTGCGTGCAGGTTTTCATGCGTTTCGCGCAGCTCGTCGATCATGCCCTCGACTTCAGCTGCCATGGCCGCGGTGGAGTTTTCAGTGCCTTCCAAGCGCGCCAACATTCCGAGGACCGACTGATCGATCCCGGTGATCGCGAGGGTCGAGCGGGCTTCGACGGCCTCAATCCGCTGAGCAAGGGAATCGAGTGGGCTTGAGTGATGCGGCTGTCCGCGCTCGCTCTGGAACGGCGACCCATAAAGATCTCTCGGTCCGGCCTCGCTGTGACCGTCGAGAAGGAGATTGTTGATATAGTCGCCCAGTGTCACGCCTTTGAGGCGCGCTTTTTCTTTTGCGACGGCGCGGGCGCGATCATCCACACCCTTAACGCTCCAGGACCCGTATTGGCTCATGCCCAGCACTCCAGCACTGGCCCATCTGATTCGTCAGACAGGCATAATAACCCATTTTCAACCCTGAGATGACGCGAGCGCTCTTAATTCCGAGTTAAAAAGGTAAACGAATGACCGTGATTTCGTAAGATTTGTTCATACCCTTTACGTCAACGCGAAGCGGGTGACGTTGACGTTCGCGTAAAGACGAGGCATATTAGGGTCATGCCTGATACCGTTTCATCTCTTTCTATCGCTGACTCCCGGACCTTTTCGATTTCGGAACTGGCCCGCGAGTTTGGAATCACCCCACGTGCGCTGCGCTTCTATGAAGACAAAGACATGCTCCACCCGGCCCGGGATGGCATGACGCGCGTTTACTCGCACCGAGACCGCGGACGCGTGAAGATCATTGTGCGCCTAAAGCGCCTCGGTCTGCCATTGGCGGACATTCGCGAAATCCTCGACCTGTATGGCCTTGAAGATGGCCAACGCGCTCAAATGCGCATGTCGCTGGTCAAGTTCCAGAACCAGATCAAGGAACTCGAAAGCCAGCGCGAAGATATCGAGATGGCGCTGCAGGAATTGCATCGCGGGATCGAATGGCTGGAGGAGCAGCTCGACAAGATTGGTCCGGGTGCCGCTGAGGCGGAAAATCTCAAAGCCTATGATGAGGTTGCCCGTCGCCAACTGGACGACGCGTGATCAATTACAGTTTGACCCGTAAGAGTTGAATGACCTTTCCAAACCGTGACGCTAGATCAAGCGTCACGGTTTAATAATATTTCCTGATGGGAGGCCCTGATGCCACGTTACGATGCACCTGTTCGCGACATGAAATTTATCCTGCATGACGTGCTGTCATTGCAGAACTATTCCAACCTGCCTGGGTTTGAGGACGCGACGCCTGATTTGATCGATGCGATCCTCGAAGAATCCGGCAAGTTTGCAAAAGAAGTTTTGTTCCCGCTCAACAAAGTTGGCGATGAGCAGGGCTGTGTTCGCAATGCAGATGCCAGCGTAAAGACGCCTGATGGCTTCCCGGATGCCTACCGCCAAATGGTCGAGAATGGCTGGCCCTTGCTTGGCAAGTCGCCTGAAATGGGCGGCCAAGGTCTGCCGCACGTCGTCAATATGGCGACCAGCGAGATG
The DNA here is from genome assembly GCA_043513745.1 of Hyphomonadaceae bacterium. Taxonomy (GTDB): domain Bacteria; phylum Pseudomonadota; class Alphaproteobacteria; order Caulobacterales; family Hyphomonadaceae; genus Henriciella. Next base: position 771,511 of record CP121341.1, on the reverse strand, counting down.
ACCTCTTCAGCCAACATGGCCTTCGCGATGTATCCGGGTCTGACCTCTGGCGCGTTTGAAGCGCTTATGGCTGGCGGCTCTGACGAACAGAAAGCGAAATACGGACCAAAAATGGCTTCGGGCGAATGGGCTGGCACCATGAACCTGACCGAACCGCAATGCGGAACGGATCTCGGTCTGATCAAGACTAAAGCGGTGCCGCAGCCAGATGGGTCCTACAAAATTACCGGTCAGAAAATCTGGATCTCCGGCGGAGAGCAGGATCTCACGGATAATATCATTCACCTTGTGCTCGCCCGCATCGAAGGCGCGCCAGAAGGCATCAAGGGCATTTCGCTGTTCGTCGTTCCGAAATTCATCGTCAATGAAGACGGGTCTCTGGGCGATCGCAATCCGGCGTCTTGCGGCGGCCTCGAAGAGAAGATGGGTATTCACGGCAACGCCACGTGCGTCATGAACTATGATGGCGCGACGGGTTGGCTTGTCGGAGAAGAGCATAAAGGCATGCGCACCATGTTCGTGATGATGAACGAGGCGCGTCTGGGCGTTGGCATGCAGGGCCTCAGCCAGGCTGAAGTGGCGTACCAAAACGCAGTCGACTTCGCGAATGACCGCTTGCAAGGCCGCTCTCTGAAAGGCGTGCAGGCCCCAGACAAGCCTGCTGATCCTGTCATCGTTCACCCTGATGTGCGACGTATGCTGATGGACCAGAAAGCGTTTATCGAAGGCGCGCGGGCGTTCACGTACTGGACCGCGCTGCACGGCGATCTCCACCACAGGTCGCAGGACGAGAAAGTTCGTGAAAAAGCCGGTGACTACATGGCGCTGCTGACCCCCGTCATCAAAGCTTTCCTGACTGATCGCGGGTTCAAGATGGCGAACGAAGCGCTGCAGATCCATGGCGGATCAGGCTTTACCCAGGAGTGGGGTCTCGAGCAGTTTGTTCGCGATTGTCGCATTACGCTGATCTATGAAGGCACCAACGGTATTCAGGCGCTGGACCTGGTGGGTCGTAAGCTCGCCGCTAATGGCGGCCGCGCCGTATTCAGCTTCTTCGCCGAGATTGACGATTTCATTGGCAGCCATGAAGGCAATGCAGAGATGGAGCCGTTCCTGGAGGGCCTGAAATCTGCCAAGGCACAATTGCAGGACGGTACGACCTGGTTGATGCAGAACGGCATGACCGATTTCAACAATGCCGGTGCGGCATCGACCGATTACCTGCAGCTCTTTGGTCTGACGGCGCTTGCTTACATGTGGGCGAAGATGGCCCAGGTTTCGCTCGAGAAGCGCGGCAGTGATCCGTTCTATGACGACAAGATTGTCACAGGGAAATATTATATTGCCCGCGTACTTCCGGAGACAGCTTCGCATCTGGCCAAGTTGAAAACCGGTGCGGATCTGATGATGGCTTTGCCTGCAGACCGGTTCTAGGCACTCCGAATGCCAATAGAGTCAGCCAATTCGCGCGGATTGGCTGACTTTACTGTAACTTCCCGTTGCGTCACCGCTGGTCAAAACAGCGATTTGCGCCTACATTGACGTGAACGTAAACGTAATTTTCCGATTCCGGGAGCTCACTCATGTCTGATGTCCTCAATCTACCGCCAGCGCAGTGGCGTCAGGATGAGGAAATCAAGATTTTCGACGATGCCGTCTCGCAGTTCTTTGAGAAAGAGCTGAAGCCGCAAGTTGAAGGCTGGCGCGAGGCCGGGATGGTGCCGCGTGAGGTCTGGAAGCAGGCCGGCGAGCAGGGGCTCCTTTTGGTTTCCGCGCCAGAAGAATATGGCGGCGCTGGTGGTGACTTCCGGCATGACGCGGTGATTATCGAGCAACTCGAAAAGCAAGGCATTGCCGGTTTTGGTATCGGCCTGCACAACGCGATTGTTGCGCCTTACATCATCTCCTACGGATCGGAAGAACAAAAGCAGCGCCTCCTTCCGAAGCTCGCGACGGGTGAGCTTGTCTGCGCCATTGCGATGACCGAGCCAGGTACGGGCTCGGACCTTCAGAACATCAAGACCACCGCCAAGAAAGACGGCAATGGGTACGTAATCAACGGCTCCAAGACCTTTATCACCAATGGTCAAACAGCCAATCTGATCCTCGTCTGTGCCAAGACCGACCCAAGCAAGGGCGCCAAGGGTATTTCGATCATGATGGTCGAGACCGATGAAGTCGAAGGCTTTGAACGTGGTCGCAATCTGAAAAAAATTGGCCAGCCTGCCGCTGATACGTCCGAGCTGTTTTTCAATGATGTGAAAGTCCCGGCCTCAGCGCTGCTCGGCCCGGAAGAGGGGCAGGGCTTCATTCAGCTGATGCAAAAGCTCCCACAAGAGCGGCACATTATCGGTATTCAAGGCATCGGTATGATTGAGCGCGCGATCAATGAAACCGTCGCTTATGTGAAGCAGCGCAAGGCGTTTGGCGGAACCATTTTTGACTTCCAGAACACCCAGTTCAAGCTCGCGGAATGCAAGACCGAAGCGACGGTTGCGAAAGTGTTCGCGGATCACTGCACCGAGCTTCTTCTGAAAGGTGAGCTGGATGCAGCGACAGCGTCAATGTCAAAATACTGGATCTCTGACCTGCAGTGCAAGATTATCGACGAGTGCCTGCAGCTGCATGGCGGCTGGGGTTATATGGATGAGTATCCGATCGGTCAGATGTACCAGGATGCACGGGTTCAGCGCATCTATGGCGGCGCGAATGAAGTGATGAAAATGCTGATCGCGAGGACGCTTTAGTTTGCCCGATAGCCACCTCGTCGCGGAAGTCTTCCCTAAGCCAGCCGAGAGCTCCAGGTCTCTCGGCTTCAAGCTGCTATCGCTTGATATGAGCAAGATGGAAACGCGCGTGGCATTTGAAGGTAAGCGGGAATTCACCAATCCTGCGGGCTATATTCAAGGCGGATACCTTTCCGCCATGCTTGATGATACGATTGGCATGCTCGCCACGATCAAGACGGGGACACGGGCTTTTCCGTCGACCATCGACCTGCACACGACATTTTTACGACCTGTGAGAGTTGGCGCGATTGAAGTCGCCGCTCGGCTCCGCAACATTGGTCGACAAGTGATTTTCGCTGAGGCGGACCTATACGACTCTCGCGGCAAAGAAGCTGCGCGAGCGACCGCTTCCCTCGCCATCAACCCCATGAAGGCGCCAGCAAAATAAAGCGTTTAACGAGTTTAAGACAGGAGAGACCTCCCATGACTGAAGCCTATATTTACGATGCCGTCCGCACCCCGCGGGGCAAGGGTAAGAAATCTGGTAGCTTGCACGAAATCACCGCGCTCGAGCTGTCGACACAAACCCTGGAAGCCATTCGCGATCGCAATGATCTCGACACCAAATATGTCGATGATGTTGTCCTTGGCTGCGTTTCACCGGTCGGTGAGCAGGGTGGAGACATTGCCCGGATCGCCGTACTGAACGCCGACTATGCCGAGACCACGGCCGGCGTGCAGGTCGATCGCTTCTGCGCCTCCGGGCTCGAAGCCTGTAACATGGCTGCAGCGAAGGTGATGACCGGCGAGGCCGACATGGCGATTGGCGGCGGTATTGAAAGCATGAGCCGCGTGCCAATGGGCGCTGCTGGCGGTGCCTGGTCGTCTGACCCGCAAATTGCCTTGAAGTCCTACTTCTCGCCGCAAGGCGTCGGGGCTGACACGATTGCCACCAAGTGGGGCTTCTCCCGCGATGACGTCGATGCCTATGCGGTTGAGTCGCAGCGCCGCGCATCGCAGGCCTGGGAAGAGAATCGTTTCTCCAAGTCTATCGTTGCGGTCAAAGACCAGATGGGCGGCATTCGCCTCGACCATGATGAGCATATGCGTCCGGAGGCGGACATGCAGAGCCTCGCCGCGCTGAACCCCAGCTTTGCCGGTATGGGCGCAATGGGCTTTGATGAAGTCATCAAACAACGCTACCCAGAGCTGGAAGCAATCAATCACGTCCACCATGCCGGGAACTCTTCAGGCATTGTTGACGGGGCGTCTGCCGTCCTTTTCGGATCGAAAGAGATGGGTGAACGGCTTGGCCTCAAACCACGCGCCCGCGTCAAGCAAATGGCGTCTATCGGGTCTGAGCCTGGCATCATGCTCACGGGTCCAACCGATGTCACCCTGAAAGCCCTGAAGAAGGCTGGCATGGAAGTCGACGATATCGATCTTTACGAGTTGAACGAAGCTTTCGCCTCTGTCCCAATGCTGATGATGCACCTTCTGGGCATTGATCATGAGAAGATGAATGTGAATGGCGGCGCAATCGCGATGGGTCATCCACTCGGAGCCACCGGCGGCATGCTGCTCGGCACCATGGTTGACGAGCTGGAGCGCGCAGACAAGGAGACCGCTTTGGTCACCCTTTGTGTTGGCGCCGGTATGGGCACCGCGACGATCATCGAGCGGGTTTAAGTTTTGGCGTCGGTCCCGGACTTGATCCGGGACCTCCAATCATAAGCAGTGCTCTCAGAAGCACGAGTCCCCGGATCAAGTCCGGGGCAATCGGAAACAAGTAAAATGAACCTCGAAACATTCTCTTTCGACATTGATGCAGATGGTATTGCGCACGCGATCTTCGACGTGCCAGGCCGCAGCATGAACACGCTGACCGGAAAGGCGATCGCCGACATTATCGCGATCACCAAGGAAGTTGCGGAGAACGACAAGATTACCGGCCTGGTGATCTCGTCAGGCAAGCCATCTGGTTTTTGCGCTGGAGCCGATCTCGGCGAAATGAATGAAAGCGCTGGCGGCGGCAAGCCAGAAACGGAAATGTCCGAAGCTGAACTGAAGGCCAAGCAGTTTGAGCGCGGCTTTGCCCTCAACAAGACTCTGCGTGAGCTGGAAACGTGCGGGAAGCCGGTGGCCGTTGCGCTGAACGGCCTTGCTCTTGGCGGCGGTCTCGAAGTGGCGCTCGCTGGGCACTACCGCGTCGCAGCCAATGATAATCCACGCATTCAGTTTGGCCTGCCAGAAGCTAAGATTGGCCTGTTGCCAGGTGCTGGCGGGACCCAGCGTCTGCCACGTCTGATCGGCGTTCAGGAAGCGCTTCCGATGATCCTTCAGGGCACGAGCATCAAAGCTGACAAGGCCCACAAGATGGGAGTCGTGAACGAGCTCGCTGCGTCTGCGGACACCGTCGCCAAGTGTAAGGAATGGATCAAAGCCAACCCAGACGCGAAAGCTCCCTGGGACGAGAAGGGCTTCAAAATGCCCGGCGGTGTTGTGCACCGTGCGCCAGGTGCTGGTCAGGTTGCCACAATGTCGAACGCGATGCTGGCGGCAAAAACCTATGGCAATTACCCGGCTCAGAAGAACATTCTGTCTTGCGTCTATGAAGGCACCCAGGTGCCGATCGATGCCGGTCTTCGGATCGAAACACGTTACTTCATCAACACGCAGCAGCGTCCGGAAGCGAAAGCGATGATCCGCTCGCTCTTCCTGTCGATGCAGGAATTGTCCAAAGGCGGGAACCGTCCAGCCGGATATGACAAGACCGAGTTCAAAAAAATCGCCGTCATCGGCGCGGGCCTTATGGGCGCCGGCATTGCCTATGTTCAGGCGAAAGCGGGCATCCCAACGGTGCTTGTTGATGTCTCAAAAGAGAATGCCGAGAAGGGCAAAGACTATTCTCGCCGCCTGGTCGAAAAAGCTGTGTCTCGCGGTAAGTCGACCCAGGAAAAGGGCGATGCCTTGCTCGACCTGATCACCACGACCGATAATTATGACGACGTCAAAGGTGCCGATCTGGTGGTTGAGGCTGTCTTCGAGAATCCGGAGCTGAAAGCGAAGATCACCAAAATGGCGGAAGACGTGATCAGCGCCGACGCCATCTTTGGATCGAACACGTCTACCCTGCCAATAACGGGCCTTGCTGAAGCCTCTCAGCGTCCCGAGAACTTCATCGGTATCCACTTCTTCTCACCAGTTGAGCGAATGGGTCTGGTTGAGATCATCACAGGTGAAAAGACCTCGGAAGAAACGCTCGCCAAGTCAGTTGACTATGTGTTGGCCATCAAGAAGACGCCGATCGTCGTCAATGACAGCCGCGGATTCTACACCTCACGTTGCTTCGGAACTTACACTCAGGAAGGCATGGCGATGCTGGCAGAAGGCATCAAGCCCGCCATTATCGAGAATGTCGGCCGCCAATCCGGTATGCCAATGGGGGCACTGGAAGTGTCAGACTCTGTTGGTCTCGATACGGCGCTGAAAGTTGGGCGTCAGATGGCTCAGGCCGCTGGCATCGACTACAACGCTAACGAGCTTGGTCAGATGATGGCCTGGCTGGTCGAAGATCAGGGCCGGGTCGGTCGTAAGGCTGGCAAAGGGTTCTATGACTATAACGAGAAGGGGAAGCCCGCTCGTTTGTGGCCTGACCTGAACAGCCGCATTGATGTTACTGTTGATGAGTGCCCACCCGAGCTGAAGAAGCACCTCACCAATCGCTTCCTGGTGCGCCAGGCTGTCGAAGTGGCGCGCTGCTTTGAAGAAGGAGTGATCACAGACGCACGTGATGCAGATATTGGTTCAATCCTCGCCTGGGGCTTCGCGCCTTACACAGGTGGCTGCGCCTCTTACATGGATCTGATCTGGGGCATCCCGGAATTCGTTGCCGAGGCTGATGCGCTGGCTGAGAAGTATGGCGACCGGTTCAAAGTCCCGCAGCTCCTGCGCGACATGGCTGCAAACGGAGAGACGTTCTATTCTCGTTTCCCTCCAGGCGGCGTCAAAGCAAAAGCCGCGGCGTAAACCGCGGCTTTCAACCGAAACAAAAAAGAAAGGCCGGAGTGTTCTACTCCGGCCTTTTTTTATCAGGCGCCGTCTTCGACGATTGGCGTGAGAAGGATCTCTACGCGTCTGTTTGCCGCTCGACCGGCCTGAGTGGAATTATCAGCAATCGGTTGGTTTTCACCCATCCCGATCGCGTTCAGGCGAACCGACTGGACGCCATTATTGGCGAGATAGGTCTGCACCGATGTCGCCCGGCGCTCTGAGAGTTGCTGATTGTAGGCATCATCGCCATCAGAGCTCGCATGGCCGACCACATCCACTGCTGTCTTTGGATATTCCTGCAGTGTCGCGCTGACATCATTCAACGGACCATAAAAGTCGCCCTTGATGCTTGAGCTGTTGACGTCGAAGGTCAGACCGGACGGCATAGACAGGGCGATCTGATCCCCGACGCGCTCTACACCGATCCCGGTGCCCGCGGTTTGCTGGCGCAGTTTTTCTTCCTGCTTGTCCATATAGACGCCCACAGCAGCGCCTGCGAGGCCGCCGACAACAGCGCCAATGGCGGCATTTCGTTTGTCATCGCCACCGGCCATCATGCCGACGCCAGCGCCGATAATGGCGCCGCCTGCTGTCGTACCGAGCGTACGGTTCGATACGCTCTGACAACCGGCAATCAAGGCCCCGGCCGCAAGAAGTGTAAGTGTGGTTTTCATAATTGGTCTCCCAGCTTCTATCTGAACACGCCATTACAACTCAGAATTTCCAAGTGAATAATTGGAAACGTTGTGGATCAACCGATCCGTCGGCAGAAGCAAGTATTTCCCCTTATTTCGCCCGTTCCGGCGCGTTCCTAACTGATTCAAGACAGGAAAAGGAGCGAAACTATGGCAGTATTATGCGTTCTGGGCGGCGACGCTGATCGCAGTGGCCCGCAGCTGGAAACCTCAATCACGCTCGCGAAGAAGCTTGGCACGAGTGTCGACGGATTGCTCGCCATGCCCGATCCAGCCAACACGGCGATGTATTTCGTCTCGGCGGAAGCCGTCATGGCGGGGGCTTCGGGTGTAAGCGCTGTCGCGGACGCTCAGACAAAAGTTCGCGAAGCGTTTGATGAGGAATTCAAGTCGAGTGTCTCGAACGCTGGCAGTTGGTTACAGGCCGAGCTCAAGCATGAGACGGGGCATGTTCAATCCCTGGTCGCCAATCACTCCATTTTGAGCGATGCAACCGTCTATCCGCGTGAGGCGGCGCGGTCCGGGCATGCTCTGAACCCCGTGTTTGAGTACACTTTGATGGAAGAACGGTTGCCAGCGATCCTGGCCGCGTCATCCGGTAAACTTGAGGGGCCAGCGGTGATTGCTTGGGACGCCAGTCCGCGGGCCATGCGCGCTGTCAGGGCGCATTTGCCGCTCCTGCAATCGCTGGAAGATGCTGTGATTGCTCACAATCCCGAGAAGTCAGGAGAGTTTGGCGGCACGCCCGAAGTCACTTCGCCGGAGGCCCTTGCTGAATGGCTGCACGAACAACGCGTAAGCACTAAAACCGAGACGTTTGACGGCAAGATCTCGAAGGGGTTGCTTGATATCGCGTCTACGCACAAGGCCGGGCTCATTGTGATGGGGGCCTATGGGCACAGCCGGATCGGTCAGATGCTGTTTGGCGGCACCAGCCGCGCGGTGATGGGATCGGACGACGGCCCCGCCTTGGCTTTGGCACACTAGAAGGGAGTGACACCTATGCCTTTGAAGAGAATTGTTTTGAGACTGGCGCGCAATCCGGGAATTCCAGGCGGAGACGACAAACAAGGTTACGTGTTGGTGGCGCCGCTGGACGCGGGCGGCAAGATCGATCTTGAGCTGTGGCGAGCGCTGCGGTCGAAATGCACGGTGGATAGGTTCCATCCCGACCCAGCAGAGAAAGCAGACGGCTTGCTGACCCATCGTGGAAACCAGTGGCGGTTCCACTACGATGAAGACGAGGAAGGCCCGGACGAAGGTGGCTATCGGCTAGGAGATCACGTCTTCAAGCCTGGTGAGTATGTGACCATCGCCTCGCATGGCGAAGACCCGCTGACCTATGTTGTAACCGAGGTTGATCGCGTAAACGGCGCTTGACCGCGACCAGCGGTCCAACACATGAAGCTCAGGCAACTGAACACAGGGCAACGAAACCGGGCTAAAATGCCCTGATTCAGCCCTGTTTTTGTTACGGAAGACGGCTTATGTCAGACGCTCAAACAGGAGTGTCCCAATGTTATCTGCCGCTGTTTCTACCATCGCACTGGCTTTAGCGATCGGCCCTCACTTGCAGCTTAGCCTGCAAGCGGTCATCGATGACGCACAGCCTGCGATAGAGGTCCCCGTTGCAGACAATGCTGTCACACCGGCGGCGGACGTCGCTACAGAACCAGCCGCGGCGCCTATCAGCGCCGCCGAAACCCCACAAACTGACGCGGTGATTGAGCAGACTGAGGCCCCGATTGAGGTGGATGAAGAAGTCGCATCGGCTGATTCTGATACACCGGATCCGCAACCTGCTGCGACCGATCCTGAACCCGAAACACAAGTCCAGTCCGGACAGGTAGACCAGGCCGAATGGCCGGTCATCCTAAGTCAGATGAGCGCTGCGCTTTCGTTTGCGACAACGGCGAAGGGAAACTTCGTTCAGACCAATGCCGATGGCAGCATCTCTACTGGCACCTTCGCGCTCAACCGCCCGGGGCGGATGCGGTTTGATTATGATGACCCAACCCCGATCCTGATCGTGTCGAATGGAACAACCGTTGCCATGGAAGATAGCGAGCTTGAAACGGTCGACCGGGTTCCGATCGGATCCACGCCGCTCGGCCTGATCCTGTCGACGGACCTTGGCTTTGATCGCGACGTGGACGTTCTGAGCGTTATGCGGAATGAAAACCGGGTTGGTGTGCGGGTCAGCGACGCGTCCGGCGAGCTGGAAGGCACGCTGACAATGGTGTTTGATGCGCAGAATTACGATCTGCTCGGCTGGCTTGCCATCGATGGCAACTTGCAGACCACGGTTGTCGACCTTGTGGATGTCGAGACCAATGTTCGGATCGATCCGCGCTTGTTCCGGCTCGATGAGGATGATGATGAGGAAGACGAGCGCTAATTCGGCGTTGTCTCCTTACCCCCACGAATAATGAAAAGGCCAGACCGGAAATTCCGGCCTGGCCTCCTCTTAGGTCCGCGTTGCGTCCCCACGACTCACGAACTTAATTTGTTGCGCGCTGGCAATCACGTCGGCCTGTAAACAAGCTCTGTACATTGTTTACATACCACCGGTATGTTAAACGTCAACATCTGGTGGTTGGGTAATGGCAAAAAGATCGAAAGCAGATGCAGAAAAGACACGCGCGCGGTTGATCGAGGTGGCCGTGCGCCTGTTTGGCGCGCGCGGTTATGCCGACACGTCGATCGCTGACATTTGCGACGAGCTGGAAATCACCAAGGGGGCGTTGTTTCATCATTTCAAAACCAAGGAAGCCCTGTTCCGGGAAGCGTGGACGCGTCTGCAAGTCGAAATGGACACCGAAGCGCGGCAGGAGGCGATCGCGGCACGTAGCCTGACGGACCCGTACGCAGCGTTCATGGCCGGATCACGGACATATCTGAAATATGTTGCGCGGCAGGACTTTCAGCAGATCGTCCTGGTCGATGGACCTGCCGTTCTTGGCCAGAAAGGTTGGTATGAGAGCGACCACGATCTCGGCATTCAAAACGTCAGGGCTGGCGTCAGGTATCTGTCGAAGAAGGGTTTGGTCACACCGGAGAATGTGGAGCCCATGGCTATTCTGCTGCAAAGCGCGCTGAATGGCGCCGGGTTTGCGTTGCTGCAAGATCCAGACGCTGCGACTGCCGAGCGGTTCTATGCGGCATTTGAGACGCTGGTGAAAAGCCTTCGCTAGGCGTCCATCAGGTCAGCAAAACGCTTGAACACGTAGAAGCTGTCTTGCGGCCCTGGGCTCGCTTCGGGGTGATGCTGAACCGAAATAATCGGCTTTCCCGTGACTTTCAGACCAGAATTGGTGCCGTCGAACAGGGACCGATGGCTTTCTTCGACACCGTCCGGCAGGGTCGCGACATCTACGGTAAAGCCATGATTCATAGAGACAATTTCGACTTTCCCAGTTGCGAGGTCTTTCACCGGATGGTTTGCACCATGGTGGCCCTGGTCCATCTTCATGGTTTTCGCGCCCAATGTAAGCGCCAGCAATTGATGCCCGAGACAGATCCCGAGCAGAGGAATGTTGCTCTTTACCAATGCTCTCAGCATAGGGCCCGCGCGGTCGAATGTTGCGGCGGGATCTCCTGGTCCGTTTGACAGGACAACGCCATCCGGTTTGAGGGCAGTAATCGTCTCAAAAGACGTGTCGCCGCTGACCACGGTGGCGCGAATGCCGACCTCCGCGAGATTTCGCAGGATGTTCTTCTTTACCCCAAAATCGACGACGACGACGTGCTTATCGCCGCTGCTGTCACCGGCAAAACCTGTTCCCAGTGCCCAGAGGCGTTCCGAATGATCGTAGTTTGCGTCTGCGTCGACGTTTGCCGCCAAATCAGCAGCTTCCAGGCCTTCCCAGGCCTGCGCAGCCTTAATCAAAGCCGCGGTGTCGATATTCCCGTCCGGGGCGTACTGAATGGCGCATTTTTGCATGCCTTTTTCCCGGATCAGGCGCGTCAGGGCTCGTGTGTCGACGCCCGAGATGCCGACAATGCCCTTTTTACTGAGCCAGGCGTCAAAATGATCATCGGCGCGCCAATTTGACGGCGGCGTGATCGATTCGCGGAAAACTGTGCCCACGGCGGCTCTGGCGGCGTTATCGCTCGATTCTTCATGATCCTCAGGATTAGCGCCGACATTTCCAATGTGCGGAAATGTGAACATCACAACTTGTTCCGCATAGGATGGGTCGGTCAGGATCTCCTGATAGCCGGTCATCGCGGTGTTGAAGCATAGCTCTCCCACGGCTGTTCCAGCTGCCCCAGAGCCGTTTCCTAGGAAAACAGTCCCATCGGCCAAAGCAAGTGCGCCAGTCGCCTTGCTGGCAAATTTGGATTGATTTTTGTCCATCTTACACTTATCTCCGCGACTTCGCTGGACTCCGGTGGTCCACTTTGCCTTAATGTTTTTTGGGCAAACGGGTGGCTGATAGAGTGTTGCGGACCGAACCGTCAAGCGGATTCGGTTTATAAAAATGAGGCTTTTGAGGCGTCAATAATGGGTCAGATGGATCAAACCATCCACATCACACTTCGGAACCGCATCGATGCGGCCCTGAATCGGGCTGAGTCTGAGGACTCGTGCAGCGTCGAAGCGCAAACATTGCGCTTGGTTAAGTGTGCCATGGATGATCGGGATGTCATCGCGCGCAAGCGCGGTGAGTGCTCGGGCTGTGACAATGAAGTGATCGAGGAACTGCTCGAAACCATGGCGGCACAGCGAGAAGCATCGATCAAGCAGTTCGATGATGCGGGCCGCATCGCTGATGCAGAGCGCGAACGCGAAGAGCTTGATGTGATCATGAGCTTTTTGCCCAAGCCACTTTCCGGGGATGATCTGCAATCTGCAGCCGCTGAAGTCGTCACGCAATTGCAGGCGAGCAAGCTGAAAGATGTTGGTCGCTGTATGACTGCGCTGCGGCAAAAGTATCCGGGCCGGATTGAATGCGGGCCTGCCAGCAAGGCTGTTCGCGCCGCGATAGGCTAGACGAATCCGAAAAATTCAGCGCATTTCTCTCGCGACAGATGCGGGAGATTTGTGATGAGAACGATTTTGATCGTGATCGCAGCGTTGATTATTGGCGCGGCTGGGGGCGTGTTCCTGTACACGCGGTTCGTGCCGCCGCCGAATGATGTGATCGCTCGCGCGCAGGCCTATGAAGGGGATCGCGACTATTTCTTCCAGAATGCTAGCGAGTTGTACCCGACGCGTACTGTTTCAGGGCCGGAAGCCTCGACACCGCTGCCTCAAGTCGAAGGTGTCCTGGATGGCTTCACCTATGAACATGATGGCGAAACGCGGACGCTTGCCGAGCTTTACACCGATATGGAAACCTCGGGCCTGATCATTCTGCGCGATGGCGAGATTGTGCACGAAAGCTATGGTCGAGGCGCGGATGCGGGGACACGTTTTACCACCTGGTCATTGGTGAAATCGATCACTTCGACGCTGGTCGGCGTTGCGGTTGCTGAAGGGAAGATTGACAGCGTCGACGACCCTTTGTCGAAATATCTCCCCGAAGTGGCAGGCACGTCATACGAAGGCGTGACGATCAAACAGGCGCTGCAAATGTCGTCCGGCGTGCGTTACGATCCGCGGCTCTGGGAAGGCAAGATGGACGACACAATCGAATTCATGACCAAGAGCGTCATCACCGGCCAGAAACCAGCTTATGATATTGCGATCAGTTTCAAGCGTGAGCACGAGCCCGGCACCAAGTTCAACTACAATACGGCAGAAAGCCAGGTCCTGTTGGAACTAATCCGGCGCGTCTCCGGGGTGAGCGCCGCAGATTATCTCGAGCAGACCCTATGGCGTCCGCTCGGCATGGAACATGATGCAGATTGGATCCTTGATGCGCCTGGAGCTGATGGTGCTGAGATTGGCGGAGCCCTGTTCAACGCGACTCTGCGCGACTGGGCGCGGTTTGGCCTGTTTATTGAGCAGGGCGGCATGTGGGAAGGCGAGCAGATTCTACCGGTCGACTGGGTCGAGCGGGCGACCGTTTCCGATGATCCGCATATCAAGCCGGGTGAAGTGCATCCTAATCCAAATCGAGGCTATGCCTGGCATTGGTGGACCTATGCGGATGGCACTTTCACGGCCTCAGGCGCGAATGGTCAAACGCTCTATATCGATCGCGAGAATGATATCGTGGTTGCGAGGGCCAGCGCCTGGCCGGCGGGTTATGTCCGCGAGCATGACGATCAGACCTTTGACATGTACAAGGCACTCACCGCCTGGTTCGCGCGCGAAGAGGTAGGGTCAGCTGATGGCGAAGTGAGCGCTGCTGAAGCGCCCTAGGCGGCAATCACGAACCGGTTGCGGCCTTCATCCTTGGCATCATAGAGCGCATCATCGGCGCGGGTCATGACGGACCGCACTGTATCGCGGGCATGCGCAATACCGACGCCGACGCTGGCTGAAACCTGAATGTTGTGCTCGCGGTAGGTGCACGGCTTCGAGGCGACCCGGTGGCGGATCGTTTCGGCATATTGATAAATCTGCTCGATATCGGAATAAGGCAGCAGAACTGCGAATTCCTCACCGCCAAGGCGAGCCACCATGGCGTCACGCGGCAGGGCTTGCACGATTTGCTGTGAGGCGTGGATCAGCACCTCGTCACCAGCCTCATGCCCATACGCGTCATTGACCTTCTTGAAGTGATCGAGGTCGATGATGAAGAAAGACAGTCCGTGAAATTCGAGGTCCACCGTGTCGAAGCGATACCGAGCTTCCTGCATGAAAGCGCGGCGATTGGCGAGACCGGTCATCTCGTCCGTGTGGGCGAGGTGGAAAATCTTCAGCATGCGGCGATGGTTCATGATGCCTTGATAGCCAACAATAGAGGTGCAGAGCGGTACAATCACCATTGGAAGAAGAGCGGCCGTCCGCAGCGCTTGCTGGTGAATATTCGGCGCATAATCGCGCGTCGTAAACCAGGTTGCGGCTACGGCAATTCCAGTCGCGATCACGAGCATGACGGCGCCGACCATAATCAGGTTCGACGCAAATTCGCGCTCGCTGGGCACGGATCGTATTTCGGTCTTCTGTTTCACAAGCATGTCCACCGGGACCTAACCTAGCGGCATCAAGCTAGAATACGGTTTCCACGATCATTGAAATTTGATCGAACGAGCCGGTTTTTGTGGTATTTTTAGGTGACCCTATCGCTGGATCGAGATGAAAAGTGTGTCATGTGGGGTCTGAGCGGGTGCGAATTCTTAACAGGATCGCTTCGCGCAGCGCTTCGGACAGGCTATATGAATCAAATGAGCGCTCCCATTCGCATTCCAGATGGCTTTGTTGACGAGTTGAAGACCCGTATTCGCCCGTCCGAAGTGATCGGGCGCAAGGTGAAGCTGAAAAAGCAGGGCAAGGAATGGGTCGGCCTGTCACCCTTCACGAATGAGAAGACGCCGAGCTTCTACGTCAACGATCAAAAGAAGATCTTCAAATGCTTCTCCTCCGGCATTGGCGGCGACGTCATCTCCTTCGTGATGGAAACAGAACGTCTGTCCTTCATGGAGGCAGTCGAGAAGCTCGCAGATGAAGCCGGAATGGCGCTTCCGAAAGCGACACCGGAAAGCCAGGAACAGTATGATCGCCGTCTGCGGCTGATAGGAGCGAGCGAAGCGGCAGCCGCCTTTTATGAGGAACGGTTGCGGTCTGCCGAGGGCGCCGAAGCGCGGCGCTATCTCGAAGGACGCGGATTGAAACCGGGGAGCTGGGGCAAATATCGGCTCGGATATTCTCCGGATGACTGGCGAAAAACGTTTGAGCATTTGCGGTCCAAAGGTTTCTCACAGAGCGAGATTGTCGAAGCCGGGCTCGCTGTAGAGAAGGATGGCGGCGGCGATCCGTATGATCGGTTCCGTGGACGCTTGATGTTCCCAATCGAGGATGCTCGCGGTCAGGTCATAGCCTTCGGTGGACGCGCTTTAGAGCCTGATGCGAAGCCAAAATACCTGAACTCCTCTGACACCCCGCTCTTCCACAAGTCCCGCGTGCTCTATCGCTATAAAGCCGCGCGGGAAGCGTTTGGCGGGACCGATGAGGGCGGCCTGATCGTTTGTGAAGGCTATATGGACGTGGCTCTCGGATGGCATGGACCCGGATGACCTGATCCGTGAGCGCGGACCAGGCGCGATGGGGAAGCTCCTGGAGTCTGCATTGCCGCTGGTCGAAGTGCTCTGGCGCCGGGAACGCGATGCCGAAGCGGTCGACACGCCCGAAAGGCAGGCCGGTTTGGAACAAAGGCTGATGCAGGCCGCCAGTGCGATCCAGCACAGCGCTGTGAAATCAGCCTATGAGCGGGAATTGAAGGCCCGCATGCGCGACTATCTCTGGCAACTGCGCGCGGCTGGGCGAGGATCCGGGCGGCCGCCTATGCGCGGAGACAAGCCGTTGGATGCATCGCTGCGCGGTGGGGCACCGGCCAAAACAAGAGGGCTCGGTCTGGTTGTGCGGGCGGTTGACTGTCACCACCTTGCCGAGATTGGCTTTGAGGCTTTGGCGGTCGCTGTTTTCCCCGATCCTGATGTTTCAGCGATTAGAGACGCTCTTATCAGCCAAAATACTGCAGAATCAGGTGTTGACCGAAAGACCCTGAGCAACCATTTAGAGGGTCTTGGAAAATTGCGCGCTGCAGAATTGCTAACAAAGTATCCCGACACCCCACAGATTGCCCCCGGAGGGCCAGAGGAACGGGAATGGCTAATCGCCCTGGAACAGTATGCACGCCCGGAAG
This sequence comes from Hyphomonadaceae bacterium, assembly GCA_043513745.1. GTDB lineage: Bacteria > Pseudomonadota > Alphaproteobacteria > Caulobacterales > Hyphomonadaceae > Henriciella. The sequence continues at coordinate 755,275 of CP121341.1, read as the reverse complement.
GTACGGATGGGTCCGGCCGCAATTCTGGTGAGGCTTTTGCCACGCCGGAGGATGCGCGTTTCCGGCATCGTCTTGTATCAGAGAGAAGGGCTCGCACAGCGCGTCTCAATGAGGCAGCGGAAAAAGCGGATCAGGATTGATCGAGCTTTAACGGGATAAAAATTGTATGCTGCGATGCGGCTCGCAGCGGACAGGAGCGATAAATGGCGAAAGCCAAAGCGGAAGTACTTGAAGAAAACGAAGACCGCCCGGTCCTCGATCTCAGCGACACCAAAGTCAAAAAATTCCTCAAAGACGCAAAAGCCAAAGGCTATGTGACGCTTGAGCAATTGAACAAGATCATGCCGGAAGACGAGCTCTCGTCTGACCGAATTGAAGACACAATGGCGATGCTCTCGGAACAAGGCATCACCGTGGTCGATAATGAGGAAGAGGGGGAAGCCGCGGCCAAGTCCACAGCCGTTGCGACAACCAGCGCGACTGGCGCGGTGGTCAAAAAAGGCAATGCTCGCGGATCTGACCGCACCGATGATCCGGTGCGCATGTATCTGCGCGAGATGGGCGCGGTTGAACTGCTCTCCCGCGAAGGCGAAATCGCCATCGCGAAACGGATCGAAGCCGGCCGCGATGCGATGATCAGGGGCCTCTGCGAGTCGCCGCTGACCTTTGAAGCGATGATGGTCTGGCGCGACGAGCTCGTGAATGAGCGTATTCTGCTGCGCGACTTGATCGACCTTGAAGCGACTTATGGTGCCGAAAACCCGGCGCCTGAAGAAGACGAGCTCGACGAAGAAGAAGCAGAAGCGCGCGAAAACGAGACGGTTGAAGAGCGTCATGCCCGCGAAGAGCGTGAGGACGAAGAAGAAGGCGCGGCCATGTCGATGTCCGGCATGGAAGCCGAGCTTCGCGAAGGCGTGCTGGACAAACTGGACGAGATCGCGGCGGGCTTTGCGAAGTTCCGGAAGCTTCAGGAAAAGCTGGTCGGTCGCCGGATGGAAGGCAAAGCCCTTACGCCGAAAGACCAGGAAAACTATGATGGTATTTCCTCGAACATTGTTGATTCGCTCAAAACGATGCACATCAACAATGCGCGGATCGAAGCGCTGGTTGAGCAGCTTTATGCGATTAATAAGAAGCTCATGGGCCTTGAAGGCCAGCTGATGCGCCTGGCCGATGCCCATGGTGTCCCGCGCTCAGAATTCTTGAAGAATTATTTTGGCCGCAGATCGGTATCCCGATTGATGACTATCGCAAGATTGTTCAGCGCGTTCAAAAAGGTGAGCGCGAAGCGCGGATCGCCAAGAAAGAGATGGTCGAAGCAAACCTCCGCCTCGTGATCTCCATTGCCAAGAAGTACACCAACCGCGGTTTACAATTCCTGGATCTGATCCAGGAAGGTAACATTGGTTTGATGAAAGCAGTTGATAAATTCGAATACCGCCGTGGATACAAGTTCTCAACTTATGCCACCTGGTGGATCCGCCAGGCCATTACTCGCTCAATCGCAGACCAGGCCGCTCTCAGCGCCAGATGCTGCACGAGATTGGCCGTGAGCCAACGCCGGAAGAATTGGCTGAGAAGCTCGGCCTGCCGCTTGAGAAGATCCGTAAGGTTCTGAAAATCGCCAAAGAGCCAATCTCGCTCGAAACGCCGATTGGCGACGACGAAGATTCAAATCTCGGCGACTTTATCGAAGACAAGGCCGCGTTGCTGCCAGTTGATGCAGCGATCCAGTCAAACTTGCGCGAGACGACGACACGGGTCCTCGCTTCGCTAACCCCTCGTGAGGAACGCGTGCTGCGGATGCGCTTCGGCATCGGCATGAACACCGATCACACGCTGGAAGAAGTCGGCCAGCAATTCTCGGTGACCCGCGAACGTATTCGCCAGATTGAGGCGAAAGCGCTACGCAAGCTGAAACATCCAAGCCGCTCCCGGAAACTGCGAAGCTTCCTGGATACGTAATCTCAAGAGAGCGGCTTTCGAGCCGCTCTTTTCAGTTGGGGTGAAGGACATGAAGCAGGCAACCTTCGAGCTCTCAACGCGCGGGCAGGGGCTGTATGAGTTTACGTCCGATGTGAACGCTTTCGTCCGCAGCCAGGCGATAGAGCACGGCTTGCTGACGCTGTTCTGTCAGCACACATCCTGTTCCCTCGTCATCCAGGAGAATGCGGATCCGGATGTCCAGTGCGATCTGAACAGCTTCTTCAAGCGGCTCGTGCCAGACGCCAATGATCCAGCCATGTCCTATCTGGTGCATCGCGCGGAAGGGCCCGACGACATGCCAGCCCATATCAAGGCGGCTCTCTCACAGACATCCCTCTCCATCCCGATCGCAGATGGTCGTCCCGTCCTCGGCACCTGGCAAGGTATCTATTTGTTTGAGCATCGCACCGCGCCGCATAGGCGCCGGATCGTCGCGCATATCAGCGCTTAGGCCTCGTCCAGTCTGAATTTGTGACCCCAATAGACGGCATTGGGCCAGATGAGAATGAGCAAGCCGCCCGAGAACGGACCGAGCGGCGTCAAAGTCGCGGCCATGACCACAATAATCGCGCATATCATTTCGCCGCGATACATCCACATGGTTCGTTTGGTTAGCTGGCGCTCATTCCGGCTCAAGCCGAGCATGTCGGCTTTGCTGAGCGCGTGTTGATACATCAAGCTGGTCAGCAAGATAATCACCGCGTAGCCAGCATTAAAAATCGCGACCCCGTTCGCCGAGTTCGTGAAATCCATGTTCGATTCCATCAGCCGGGTCGCATCTGCCGTGAATTGAAACACGACATAGCCAAACAAGCTGTCGAAAATGAACCGCAGCGGATACGCGACGAACAGCACCAATAATAGCAACACACTGTTGAGAAAGACGATCTTGGTGTCTGCAAGCCCATAGCGTCTGAAGAAGGTGAAATGCGCATTCCACATCATGAACAGGATAGCGAACGCTGCACTTACCGGGACGATATTGATCAGAAACTCAATCAGCTCGCCATACGTGGCGGGCGGCGCGCCGGTCAGAAGCAACATACCCAGCGCCAGGGCAAAAACGATATCAGACAAGTTTTCGAGCCGCGTCACGGTCTGGCCGCGCCACTCGAAATGCGGATCATGATCCAGGTGTTTTGCGAGTTCGGTTCGCATTCTCTCCCCCAAGTTATGAGATGAGAATAGAGTGATTGGTCCAAAGAAAAACCCCGGCCATATAGACCGGGGTTTCTTCATTAGAAAACTGTGTCGCTTACAGCGCGTCGGTCAGTTCCGGCACAGCGTTAAAGAGGTCCGCGACCAGGCCGTAATCAGCGACTTGGAAGATTGGCGCTTCCTCGTCTTTGTTGATCGCGACGATGATTTTGGAGTCTTTCATCCCGGCCAAGTGCTGGATCGCACCGGAAATGCCGACCGCGATGTAAAGCTCTGGCGCAACGATTTTACCGGTCTGGCCGACTTGGTAATCGTTCGGCGCATAGCCCGCATCAACCGCCGCGCGTGACGCACCAACAGCTGCGCCGAGTTTGTCAGCCAATGGGTTCATCAGACGCTCAAACTCTTCCGCAGAGCCGAGGGCACGTCCGCCAGAGACGATACGCTTAGCTGCGGTCAGTTCCGGACGATCGTTCTCGACAATCTCTTCAGAAACGAACGCTGACTTGAATGGACCAGCTGGAGCATCGACGGCTTCAACCGCTGCAGACCCGCCAGCGCCAGCTGCATCGAAAGCGGTCCCGCGAACGGTGACAACTTTTTTGGCGTCTGAAGACTTCACCGTCATGATCGCGTTACCGGCATAGATTGGGCGAACAAATGTGTCTTGGCCTTCAATGCCGATAATGTCAGACAGCTGCATCACATCGAGCTTGGCTGCGATGCGTGGTGTCACATTCTTGCCCATTGTCGTGGCTGGCGAGAACAGGGCGTCATAGCCGTCCATCATTGGGACAATCAGCGCTTCCATCGCTTCCGCGAGTTGCTTTTCATATGCGTCGCCATCAGCGTGGAGCACTTTACGAACGCCGTCGATGCCCGCGGCAGCTGCAGCAACATCGCCAGCGCCTTTGCCAGCAACCAGAACGTCTACGTCGCCGCCAAAGGCTTTCGCAGCGGTGACGGTTTTCGCGGTCGCGTCAGACAGCGCCGCATTGTCGTGATCTGCAATTACGAGAACAGCCATTATACAGCTCCTGCAGTTTTGAGTTTACCGACCAGAGTGGCGACGTCTTCGACTTTTTCACCAGCTTCGCGCACCGGCGGCTCAGTTACTTTGACGACGGTCAGGCGCGGCGAGATGTCGACGCCATAATCGCCCGGCTCTTTCATATCGATCGGCTTTTTCTTCGCCTTCATGATGTTCGGCAGAGAGGCGTAGCGTGGCTCGTTAAGGCGCAAGTCAGTGGTGACAATTGCTGGGCCGTCGAGCGCGACCGTTTGCAGACCGCCATCAACTTCGCGCGTGACGTTGACTTTACCGCCATCGGCTTTGACTTCAGAGGCGAACGTGCCTTGTGGCCAGCCGAGCAATGCGCCGAGCATTTGACCGGTTTGGTTGCTATCATCGTCAATCGCTTGTTTGCCGAGGATGACCAGATCAGGGGTCTCTTCCTCGACGACTTTTGCCAGCAGTTTGGCAACGCCAAGGGGCTCAACATCATCATCGGTCTTGATTAGAATGCCGCGATCAGCGCCCATGGCGAGCGCGGTTCGAATAGTCTCTTGCGCTTGTTGTGGCCCAACAGATACGGCGACCACTTCGGTCACGGTTCCGGCTTCTTTCATGCGAACGGCTTCTTCGACAGAGATCTCGTCGAATGGGTTCATGGACATTTTAACATTGGCCAGATCGACACCAGTTTGATCCGATTTCACGCGGACCTTCACATTATAGTCGATGACCCGTTTGACAGGCACGAGGACCTTCATCGGCGACTCCTAGAGTTGGCTTGGTTTTTCGTTGCCCCGCAGGTAGCAGGACGCTCAAGAAACACAAGGCTTACCTTAACGTGAAGGTCAATATAGCGCGTGCTTTTTGTAAGGGCATTCTAAAATGCCGCAGGCGACGCGAGGTCAGGGGAACTGAGGCATATTACCTGGAATCGCTCACCCATATCTGACGGGTCAACGAGGCGCTTCACGCCGGCATAGAGCTCGTCTGCCTGATCTGGATGCGCGCTCGCCAGCTGATTGAGGCGCATTTCGGCGCCTAAAGCGAGCAGGAAGCGGCTTTGCGAGATCGGTCCAACTGCGGCGAGGTTCTGTGCATCGGCCAAGCGCTTGAGCCGACCGAAATCGACGTCGCAGGTCAGATCGCTTTCGCCCGGCGCGAGCAGCGGATCGATCTGGTTTCCACGCTGATAGGCGCGCAGCGTATCGCCGGGCGCCGCGCCCGTGGTGCCATAGTCAATCAGCAAGGCGCGGCCTGGAGTCTCGTTCAGGAGACGATCCATAAGCTCGACCAGGGTTTTGAGCCCTGGCTGAAGCTCTAGGTCGGACTGATCCTCCGGGATATCCGGATGGAATGGCGCAGCCTGTTCGCTTAGGCCGAATGCCAGATCGCCCGTTTCTGAAAGCCCGACCACTCGCTCATGCCAAGCGTCCCCTGCGCGCACATACTGCTGCACTGGCAGACAATCGAGCCATTCATTGGCGACGATCAGAACCGGCAAATCCGTTTTAACACCGTCCAGCTGTTCCAAAAAGACCGGAGAATTGGGCGCAAATGTCTCTGCCAGGTGAGCGCGGAGCACCGGGCTTGGTTCAACGAAGTTCAACTGAGCCGCTTCGAGAAACCCGTCGACAGACCGGACGGCACGCAAGGCATCGCGCATCAGCGTTCCGCGTCCGGGCCCGACCTCGACCAAGTTAAACCGTTTTGGCGCACCGAGGCTTTGCCATTCCTGCGCCAGCCAGAGACCCATCAATTCGCCAAAGACCTGGCTAATTTCGGGCGCGGTGATGAAGTCTTCTCCTAGGCCGGGTCGGGTCGCGTAATAGCCATGCTGGCGATCATGCAGGCAGAGATCCATATAGTGTGCCCCAATTAAAGGCGCTGGGGGTGGAACCTGCCACATATCCTTCTGGAAAGATCATTCCCCAGGAGCTGCCCTCAGGGGTCGGACGACCATAAAGCTCCGCATTGATAAAGTTCGCAATTCGGCCAAAGAGCGGGCCAAGCGGCGCAACGACGCCGGCAATGTCGCCAATTGAAAGAAGCGGGATGCTGCGTTGGCGGGTTACCCAGAAAATGGCGACGACAACGCCAAGCAGACCGCCATGAAAACTCATGCCGCCTTCCCAGATCCGCAGCAGGCTCATCGGGTCTGACATGGTCTGATCCCATTGATAGGGCAGCTGGTAAAATAAGATGTATCCGAACCGGCCGCCAAGGATTACGCCAAGCGTCACATAGAAGAGCAGGTCATCAATGTCGTCACGCGTCGCCGGGCTCGAGCCGCCCCAGAGTGCTGGCCGCTGCACCAGCGCCAGAGCCAGACGCCAACCCATCAGCAAGGCGCAGATATAGGACAGCGCATACCAGCGGATGGGAAACTTGCCGAGACCGAGGAATCCCAGATCGATCTGGAAGATTGCCGGGGACATTTCCGGGAAGCTCATGGCTGCCTGTTGGGCAGTGAGGGCAAGGAGACTCATGCGGCGGTCTTTCCTGTCGGCTTTTGCGTTCCCATCTGCTAGGCACAAATGGAAACAGGTTCAAGACGCGCATAGGAGTCCTCGACATGTCTGCAAAAAGCCCAGTGTTGGATGATCTCGCCGGATTAATGACCGGGGCCATGGGCGCTGCCCGCGCCGCCGGAGAAGAAATGAAGACTGCAGGCCAGTCGCGCGTGCGGGCTATGATTGCTGATATGGACCTCGCCAGCCGCGAGGAAATCGAGGCGTTGAAAGCAATTGCAGTGCAGGCGCTGGAGCGTGTCGAGGCGCTGGAGAAGCGCGTCAAAGCGCTCGAGAAATAGGGCTTTCCACTGCTTTTTAACCAAGACTCTTGCGCGATGAGTCGGGCATGAGTAGCCTGACCCCAAGGCAAGAATGCCTGTCTGATTCGGAAGGGGGAGCCCATGAGCCTGTCCGTAGATCGTTCCCAGACAGTTGAGAGCGACGCGCTTGAGCTTGTCGAGAGTTGCTTGACAGAGGCAGGCTGGGATTTTCAGCGGGACGAAGAAGATGACACGCTTCAGTGCATCACGGCTTCGAAATGGGGTGACATGGGCGGCATGTTCGCGAACCGCCATGAACCACCAGCTCTGCACTTCTCGATCACGCTGGATGTGAAACCGACTGAGTCTCGTCGCGCTGCCATCGCCGAACTGGTAATGATGGCGAATGAGCGTCTCTGGCTTGGTCACTTTGATTATTGGGCCGAGGAAGGCGTGATTATCTTCCGTCACGCGCTGCCCATGCTGGACCGGGTTAACAGTTAGAAGATCGATCGTACAAGTTCTCCCGTGCGATGCGCTTGATTGCGTGGTGCCAGGGTCCCGCCCTGATCTTGACCCTCTCAGCCGTCATCGCGGTGGTGTTTGGCTGGACGCGCCAAGGTGTTTTCAACACAGGCTGGGATCAGGGCGTCGCAACTTTTGCCGCCGTGCTCGCACTGTTGGAATATGTGAACTACTATCATCGCCAGCTGCAGCATTTTGACCACGGCCCTGATTTCAAGCGACTTCTGGCCGGAAAAGGGCTAAGGCCATCGCAAATGGCGAAAGACCTAAAAGACTATCGCAGGACGTAGCGAAACGATGACACGACAAATGACACTGATCGGTGCCGGCCGGATGGGCTCTGCTTTGGCCGGGGGATGGTTGAAAGCCGGATTTTCTGGCGCGATTGATATTGTAGACCCGAACGCTTCTGGCACTGTCACCACCTGGGCTGAACAAGGGAGCGTACGCGTCAACCCAGAGGTGTCGCATGCGGATCTGTTGGTCGTGGCCGTTAAACCGCAAGTGTTTGGCGATCTCGCCCCGAGCATTGCTCAGCGCGTCGGGCCGCAGACTCAGGTCCTGTCGGTTATGGCGGGCGTATCGCTGGCAACGCTGGAGGCAAAGCTCGGCACGTCGCTGGTTGCTCGCGCAATGCCAAACACGCCAGGCCTTGTGGGTAAGGGGGTGACGATACTCTGTACCAAGCCCGAGACCTCAGCAGATACCATAGCCGTGTTGAAATCACTGCTGACCCCATTGGGAACGGTCGAGGGACCGATTGACGAAGACTTGCTCCCCGCAGCAACGGCCGTGTCTGGATGCGGCCCGGCCTATGGCTTCCTGCTCGCGGAAGTGATGGCGGCTGCGGGAGCGGCTCACGGGCTCGATCCGGATATGGCGATGCGCCTAGCGCGTAAAACAGTGGAAGGCGCTGGCGCGTTGATGGAAGCGTCCGAGGAAGATGCTGCAACGCTGCGCCGCAATGTGACGTCGCCGAACGGCGTGACGCAGGCGGCGCTTGAAGTCTTGATGTCGGAGGCGGCATTGCCATCTATATTCAAGCAAGCCATCGGCGCCGCCGTAGACCGCGACAATGAACTGTCGAGGGAGACAGAATGAAGACCAGCAAGATCATAGAGAAGGGGTCTCGAGCTGCGCTGAAGCTGGCGGAAACTGAAAAATGGGATCGCCTGACGCTCGCAGACATTGCAAGCGAAGCCGGACTCGAACTCTCTCATTTTCACGGTGTTGCAGACAAACAAGACCTCACTCTGGCGATCGAACCCCTGTTCGATGGGGCAATGAGCGAAGGCTCTTTCGACGCCGATGAAACCGCGCGCACGCGTCTGTTCGATGTCATCATGATGCGGTTCGAGGCGATGGAAGATGTGCGGGATGGTGCCGTGTCTTATTTGCGCTGGCGTGACCGGTCCTTGGATGGATTGGCGCTGCGCTTGAAAGCCCGCGCGGCGACGGCGAAATGGGCGCTTGCCTGCGCAGGGCTTGATGGCGCGAGCAAACTTCCACGGGGGGTTCAGATTGCGACGCTGGGCTGGGCGATTGCGCAAGCCGAACGGGCCTGGCGGCAAGAAACCAGCGCTGACCTTAGTCGCACCATGGCGGCGTTGGATGCCGAGCTGATCAAGATTGAAGAGCGTCTCGAATGGATCAGCGCCCGCCGCGGAAAACGAAAGACTCAGCCTGAAGCAGAATCCTAGTAAGGCAGTCTCAAACGGACCCTGAGGCCGCCCAATGGGCTGTCTTCCAGCCGGATATCGCCGCCATGGCCTCGGGCGAAATCACGCGCCAGGGTCAGGCCCAAACCAGTGCCGGCGACATTTTGAGAGCGTCCGTCATCGAGGCGATGGAAGGGGCGAAACGCGTCTTCGCGTTTGTCTTCGGGTATTCCGGGGCCATCATCATCAATCAAAATCTCAGCCATGCGCGGGCCTTTAACCAGCTTCACTTCGCAGCGATCGCCATAGCCGACCCCGTTTGAAATCAGATTTGACAACGTGCGGGTCAGAGCCATGGGACGTGCCGTCACGCTGATCTCCGGCGCGTCCAGAACCTTTGCGCCATCAATTCGCTCGGCCACGGTGCGAGTAATATGATCAAGCCGCAGGTCTTCTGCGCGCTCGCCCTCTTCGCCGCTCGCAAAGGCGAGATATTCGTCCAGCATCTTCGACATGTCGTCGAGATCGGCGCGCGCGCCTGTAATCTCTTCGGACTGCTCCATCATCGCGAGTTGCAGTTTCAGCCGCGTCAGAGGCGTGCGAAGATCATGGCTTACCCCCGCCAGCATAGCTGTACGCTGATCCGTGAAGGCGGTAAGGCGGGCGCGCATATCCGTGACAGCGCGCGCGGCATCGCGAATCTCAGTGGCGCCGCTTGGACGAAAGCCCGGCATTTCCCGGCCGCGCCCGAATGCCTTGGCCGCTTCTGTCAGGCGCAGGATGGACCGAACCTGATTGCGCAGGAATGCAAAGGCGAGTGCCAGCATGAACAAAGCGCCGAGCAAGACCCAGACGATGGTGAAGTGCGTATTCGCGGCCAGCGCGCGTTTTCGGTCAACCACAACGCGGATCGTGTCGTCGCCCGACTGATGCCTGAAATCGAGCACGCGCCCCGCCTGGATCGCCCGCACCTCGAAATCATAATTGGTGACTGCACGCATTTGTCCGCGCAGAACGTCGTCATACCCAAACCGCTCGCGCGCATTTTCCGGCCACGACATGTCGTTTTCATATGCGCAGTCAAACCGGAGGCCCAGCTGCCGTTCGATTTGTTGTTCAGCGCTCGGCATCCCTTCTGAGGCGCTACAAATATCGACGATCAACCCGACTTCGCGGGCAATCGATTGTGACAGCTTCTCGTTCACATCGCGAATGTGCTCTTGGTAGTAATAGAGCGAGAAGATCGCAAAAATCGCGATTACAGGCAGCGCCACCAAGGTCGCCAGCCGTCCGTACAGGCTCTTGGGGGTATAATCGCGCAGGCGAAAGCTACTCATCGATACAGGTTCCCATTGCCAGGTCCGCACTCAAGCAGAATCTATAAGCGGACCCGCGCGCCTTGGGTAGAGCTGGGATCAGGCATCGGACTCGCCCAAAATTGCCCGAGCGTCCTGTTGCAGAATCTCGGCGATCTTCAGAAAACTTGGCTCGAGCGGAGAAGTCGGCCGCCAGACCAGCGAAACCGCCCGTCGAGCAAGCGGATGGTCGAGCGGGCGCAAAACAAGGTCTGCGTCGCGCCGCGCTTCAGCTATGGCATAGATCGCAGGTAGGATGGCTATGCCGGCACCGGTTGCCGACATATGCCGAATGGCGTCGAGACTCGTCCCGGTAAAGACACCGCTCATCTGCGCCCCGGCAATCTCCGCCAGCTTTTCGATTGTGCCGTTCAAACGTAGGCTTTGACCGACGCTAAGCAATTCTCTGCCTTTCAAGGCATCCACCTCTATGGCCCCATCTCCAGCGAGGGGGTCGTCCGGCGCTGTGCACATCCAGAGCGGCTCCTCGAAGAGCAGCTCACGCGTGAGCTCCATGTGGGTTTCCGGCGTAGAGATCGCGCAATCGAGCGCGCCTTCCTTGATCAGGCGATCAAGATCGCTGGCCCAGTGCTCCTGAATAATCAGTCTCAGATTGGGATAGGTGCGGTGCAAGTCGGTCACCACTGGCGGAAGCAGATAAGGCCCAACCGATGGCAGGACGCCCAGGCGTATCCGCCCTGCAAATGCCCCATCGCCGACTTGCATGGACGATTTCAAATCCTCGACATCGCGCAGGATGAGCCTGGCTCGTCGCACGAACTCTGTTCCCAGAGGTGTCATCAGAGCGCCGCTCCGACCGCGTTCGATCAGCTGAACGTCGAGTTGCTTCTCGACTTCCGCGATTTGCGCAGAGAGGCTGGGCTGACTCACATGAAGACGCTTGGCGGCCTCGTGAAACCGGCCCGTATCAGCAACGGCGACGATATATTGAAGTTGGCGAAGGGTCGGGCGCATCAATAGTCCTGAACTATCAGTAATTGAGTATCTTTAGATTGGAATTATCACCTATCTGAACCAATTTCAGCTCCAGTCAAGATGAAAGGACGATATCATGCAAAGCACACACACCAATACCAACCTGTTGGCCTCGCGAGCAGACACGATGCAGGATCGGTCCAGATTGCCCGTGAACGCGTTGCGCCATGTCGATGGATTTGTCACGGCAGAGCCAACCCCGAAGCCCGAATCACGTCGTGGCTGGCGCCGTCGCCGGATTCGCCGCGGAAAAAGCTAGGAGGGCCTGATGCCGGATGTTGACCGTTGGGAAAATGAAGGTGGGCTCGTTCCAAACGTAAGATTTGCAGCCAGATTGCGCGCGCTTGAGCGACATCACCAACAGCTCGACAAGCGGGTGGACGCGGAACACAAACGGCCCAATCCATGCGCGATGGAGCTCCAGCGTCTGAAACGCGAGAAGCTCTACCTCAAAGATCAAATGACGCAGATCGGGGCTTAGCCGCCGGTTTTCTCCAAGGCTCGCTGAAAGGCGGGCCTTGCTTTGTTGCGCGCGAGATAGGCTGCCAGATTCGGATAGGGCGCTAGCTCGCCAAGCCGTTCGGCCATTTCAGCGATATAGGTCATCCCGATATCAACGGCTGAGAATGATCCGCCCATGACATAATCGCGATCAGCGAGCCGGGCTTCCACGTAACCGAGCTGCAGCGCCACTTCTCCCGTTGCGAACATGTCAAAAACAGGAGGTTTGTCCTCGGTCCGGCTGAGCAAGAGCTTCATCAGCATCGGCGCGAACGCAGAGGCTTCGGTGTACATTAGCCACTGCATCCATTCGGCACGACCTTTTGCGTCCGCTGGAGGTCCAAGCCGGTTTTCCGGGTCGAACTTGTCGAGCAGGTACAGCGCAATCGCACCAGACTCGGCGAGGACAAAACCATCATCATCAATCACCGGTGACTTACCGAGGGGGTGTGCTTTTTTCAGCTCTGGCGGCGCGCGACCCATCTCGTTTCGATCATAGATGTCCATCTCATAGTCGGCGCCAAGCTCTTCCAGCAGCCAAACAGTGAAGATCGAGCGCCCAATGCGCAGGTGGTGGAGTTTCAACATCTAATCGGCCCTTTCCCGGCTCCGGACGTCAATCCGGCATAAGCCTGTATCCGATACCGCGCACAGTCTGGATGTGAATAGGGTTCCTCGGGTCAGGTTCGATTTTCTTTCGAAGCCGCGTCACCTGGACGTCGATGCTACGCTCAGTACCATTCGAGGCCTGCGCAGCGAGATCTTCGCGCGAAATCGCCTCGCCAGGCTTGCGGGCGAGCAGGCTCAAGAGCTGAAGCTCGCTATCGGTCAGACGGATATGACCCTCCGGGCCATGTAGGAGCCCCTTGGCGGGCTCGAAGACGAGGCCGGACATTTCGACTTCTTCTGGCGGCGGCGGAACGTGGCTACGCTTCAGGATCGCCGCAGCACGCAGGGCAAGCTCTTCCGGCTCAAACGGCTTTGGCAGGTAATCGTCGGCCCCAAGACGCAACCCTTCAATTCGGTCGCTCGCTTGCCCTCGCGCAGTCAACAGCATGACCGGCGTATCATTGCCCTCGTCGCGCAGGGCTTTGAGTAGGCTGAGTCCGTCCTCGCCTGGCATCATGATGTCGAACACCGCGAGGTCGAAGCTGAACGTTTGAAACAGTTTGCGGGCCGATGCTGCGTCTGGTGCGGTCGTTACGCTATGACCTTCGCGCGCCAGATATTGTTTGAGCAGATCTCGGATGCGATCATCATCGTCTACAATCAACAGGTGTGTTTCCGCGCTCATAATAGCGCCTCTAGCACAGCCCGCACGCCGCCGACAGCACCCGATCCTGCCGTGCGATAAGCCGCTCTCAGTCGGTCGCGCATGGCGAGCGTGGCTGGATCTGTGACGCGCTTGCCTTCATGGCTGAGAAACAAGAGCCGCATCCGCCGATCGCCCCGGTCGCTTTGCCGTCGGTCGACGAGGCCGCGTTGGTCGAGATCGCCGAGGATGCGTGCCAAAGTCGGCGTCGTTGTATCGAGTTGCGATCGCAGGCCAGTCACAGTCTGGCCGGGCTGAAACCTGATCGTAATCATGACCCGCGCAGCCAGGGGTGGCAGGTCAAAATCGCGCGAAATTTCACTCGCCGCCTTCATCAAGGCGCGTTCTCCGGCTAGAAGCAGCGCGATTCCGTAATCCAGTTCCTCATCGCGGAGGAAAAGTCGCGGATCGAAGCCGGGCGCATTTGCCCGTATTGTGTTGACATTCACCATGGTGATCTGAGAATGCCCGTGAATTGAGTAAAAGTGCAAGACAGGAAACAGCCAATGGCAAACCAGGCCTATGATGATCGTGATGGCTATATCTGGATGGACGGTGAGTTCGTCCCTTGGCGGGACACAAAAGTCCACGTGCTGACGCACGCCATGCACTATGCCTCCTGCGTGTTCGAAGGCGAGCGCGCCTATGGCGGTGTGATCTATGCGTCGCGGCGCCATTCCGAGCGTCTGGCAAATTCTGCCAAAATCATGGGTTTTGATCTTCCGGTCTCTGTCGACGAATTGGAGAAGATCAAGGAAGAGGCGCTCGCCAAGTCCGGGCTTGAGAATGCTTATGTCCGCGCCTTTGCCTGGCGCGGGAGTGAGATGATGGGTGTTTCAGCGCAAAGCAATACCATTCACCTCGCCGTCGCGGTCTGGGCATGGGGCGACTATTTTGCCGATAAGATGAAGGGCATTCGGATGACGCACGCGATTTATCGCCGGCCTGATCCGTTGACTGCTCCATGCCACGCCAAAGCAGCGGGCCTGTACATGATCTGCACGCTTTCCAAACACGCTGCGGAAAATGATGGCTATGCCGACGCGTTGATGCTGGATTATCGCGGGCAAGTTGCTGAGGCGACAGGCGCGAACATTTTCTTCATGCGCGATGGCGCCATCCACACACCAACACCCGACTGCTTTTTGAACGGCATTACCCGCCAAACCGCGATCAAGCTGGCCAAGGCGCGCCAGATCGAAGTGATCGAACGCGTAATCATGCCGGATGAACTCGCGACATTTGATGAGTGCTTCATCACCGGATCAGCCGCTGAAATCACACCTGTCGCGGAGATTGGTGAGTTCAGATACACGCCGGGGCATACGTCGGAAGCGTTGGTCAACGATTATGCAGACCTCGTCTACCGACGGATTCCCATGCCTGCCTAAATAAAGCCGCATAAATCGAGAAATAGAGGCGGCCATGTTTGGACAAACGATTCTCATATCTTTGGCGGTGAGCCTGACCGGTGCTTCTGAGGCACCGGAAATCCACACGCGTGGATGGCTGGAGCATGCGCGCGTGATGCCAAACGGCCTGCTCATGCGTGCCAAACTCGACAGCGGTGCGAAAACAACATCGATCCACGCTGAAATCCTGCCGCCCGAATTCGCAATTGATGCGTCCGACCGCGAAGAAAGTGCGCTCCTGATTGGCGACGCAGAGCTGGATGATGAGGATATGGCAGAGGGCGATGCGCCGGATGACCCGCCAGCCGATGAGATTGCCCCGATCTTCGACACATCGATGGAAGACCCGATGCCGGAGACGATCACGTTCAAGCTGACCAGCCGACGTGGCCGAGAAGTGATCTATACAGAGCCCGTCGTCCGCTGGGTCTCAATCCGGCGCCGCGGTGGTGGTGCCATTGTGCGCCCGGTCGTGAATATGGATCTCTGCATTGGCGGCATCCGCCTGAAGGGGGAAGTCAACCTCGCCGATCGATCCGGTTTCAACTACCCGCTACTGGTTGGCCGCAACATGCTGAGCGATGCAGGGATCGCAATTGATTCCCGAACAATCTTCGCCGCGCGTAAGGCCTGCCCGCCGATCCGTCTGAAGACCGATCCACCGGAATAAGCAACCGGTTAGAGGCAAAGGGGCAGTTGCGATTTTGTAGAAGTGGCGCTCCGGGGAGGATTCGAACCCCCGACCCCTTGGTTCGTAGCCAAGTACTCTATCCAACTGAGCTACCGAAGCGCGGAAGAGGTCACATACTCTTCGGCTTCTGGGAAAGCAACACCTGAATTCAGGAAATTACTGCGCTTCGTGAACGCCTCGGGCAATGGCGCGGGCGAGCGTGCTGGCGGCGAGTTCACCGATCCGGGTGAGTGTGAGCGGCTCTGGTGCGGGAAGCTCCTTCTGCGCGGTTGAGAGCACGAACACGACATCGCCATCAAACGGGGCAAAGACCGGTCGAATGGCACGAGAGAACCCGGACAAGGCCATCTGAGCAACCCGTTGTGCCTGGCCCGGCGTGAGGGCGACATCAGTCGCGATACAGGCGATGGTGGTGTTCTCGCGCGCTTGCGGATTCTGCTTCGCGGCGCCCCAATCCTCAGCGTCTGCTGAATAGTCGATTGGCGGGCGCACGCCTCCAAATTCCTCATCCACCTCGAATGGCCAGGCCCAGAAAGCGTCTGTCCCTGGCATGTAGACAGAACCGAAACTGTTGACCGCGGTGATCGCACCGACTTGAATTCCGTCATCTGTCTTGATCGAGGCCGAGCCAAGCCCGCCGCGGTGTTGACCGGCGCGCGCGCCATAGCCTGCGCCCGCTCGACCGAGACTGAACGTCTGACTTGCCGCGCCGAGCGCAGTGCCTCCCAGCGCCTGATAGGGTGGGGCATCCTGCCAGGATTTATCACCCCCATTGGCGAGATCGTACAATATAGCCGCCGGAACGATCGGTGTTTTCGGCACACCGGGGCGATCCACCATGGCGAATCCTTCGCCGCGCGCACCAAGCATGGCTGCAACTCCGTCAGCGGCGGCGAGACCATAAGCGCTGCCCCCGGACAGGACGATGGCATTCACAGTTTCGACCAGCTTGTCTGGCGCGAGGAGGTCGGTCTCACGCGTGCCGGGGCCGCCGCCGGCGACTGCGACCGCTGCGACGCATGGCGTGTCGCAGTGGATGACCGTGCACCCGGTCAATGCTGCTTCATCGTGAGCGTTTCCGACCTGCAAACCCGCAATATCGGTAATCAGATTATTTCGACCCGGCTGAGACATAGATGGTCTTTCCTGTGCTGGATAACCGCTCTACGGTGCTGATCTCAGTTCGCCAAGTCGGAGCGTCGTTGAATGTCAGTCAAATCCATTGTTCTTGCCGGCGTATCAGCCTGCCTGATCGCAGCGTGTCAGCAATCCAATTCCTCGTCTGAGGTGGAAACGCCGGACGCGCCGCCGGTTGTGGAAGACGCGGTCTGGACTCAGGGCGCGATGGTGGCTGCGGCAGACCCTCGGGCTGTTGAGGCGGGCCTGGAGGCTCTGCGCAAGGGCGGGCATGCAGTAGATGCGGCCATCGCGGTGCACACGGTACTTGGCCTGGTCGAGCCGCAATCCTCTGGTATTGGCGGCGGCGGCTTTATGGTCGTTTATGATTATGAGAGCGGCGAAACCGTCGTCTATGACGGTCGTGAGACCGCGCCCATGGCGATCGATGAGAACCTGTTTGTCGAGGACGGCGAAGTCCTAGGCTTTCTCGACGCCTGGCAATCCGGCAAGTCCACGGGCGTCCCCGGCGCCATCGCCCTCTATAAGACTGCCCATGATGCGCACGGTCAGAATGAGTGGGCGAGCAATTTCGAAACTGCGATAGGCCTTGCAGAGGACGGTTTTGTCGTCAGCCCGCGGCTGGCTGGAATCGTCGCAAATGAGCGGATCCGTCAATTCACGCGCCTGGATGATCACCCTGTCAGCGCTGCCTACTTCTATCCGGGCGGCGAGCCTCTGGCAGAGGGCGCGGTTCGCGACAATCCGGATTATGCCGAAACGCTTCGCCGCGTCGCGGCTGACGGAATCGAAACATTTTACACCGGCGAAAACGCTGAAGCCATCGTCGCCACACTGTCAGAGGCCCCGCGCCCATCTGCAATGACGGTTGAAGATATTTCCAGCTATGACGTAAAGGTGCGCCCTCCGCTCTGTGGAAACTGGCGCGATTACCGGATCTGTTCAGCGCCGCCACCGAGCTCTGGCGGGGTAACGCAAAACGCGATCCCGGGACTGTATGATCGCCTGCTGCCTGAAGATGCCTCCGAGCCGTTTGCGCGCATTCGTGCCTTTGTCGACGCCCAGCGCCTCGCCTATGCCGACCGCGATCACTATGTCGCCGACGCAAATTTTGTGCAGGTGCCGGCCATGGACCTGATTAATCCTGACTATCTGGATGTGCGCGCTACGGAAGTGTTTGCGCCAGATGAAAAACCCACGCCAGGTGATCCGGGCGTCGCGCTCGGGGGTAACCCAATGGTTGGATTGTGGGGGCAGGATCCGACAGAGGATGCACCTGGAACCACGCATTTTTCAATCGTCGACCAGAACGGCAATGTCGTGTCCATGACGGCCACTGTCGAAGCCGCTTTCGGCAATTCGCGAATGGTCAACGGATACCTCCTAAATAATGAGCTAACCGACTTTGCCCGGCAACCTCGCAAGTCGAATCTGCCGGTGGCGAACGCGCCTGCGGCCGGGAAACGTCCACGAAGCTCTATGTCGCCAACGATCATATTTAATCAGGATGGCGGCCTGAAGATGGTCACTGGGTCGCCGGGCGGAAACTCGATCGTCGCTTATGTGTCGAAAACCGTCCTCGGCGTGCTCGATTGGGGATATTCAGCTCAGGAAGCAGCCGCTCAGCCAAATATTATCGCTCGCGGCGAAACGGTCGGCGTCGAGGTCGACGTACCGGGTGGGCAGGAGATCGCGGACGAGCTTTCGGCGCTCGGCTATGAGGTTCAGGAACGCCGCGGTGAGAATAGCGGTCTGCATCTGATCGTCGTCACCGAGGATGGCCTGGAAGGCGGCGCCGACCCGCGCCGTGAGGGTGTTGCGCGGGCTTTGGAAAACGAACCCACGGAAAACACTCCTTAGTCGTTTATTCATCCGCCTTGCGAAAACCGTCTCTCATTTCCTTACTCCACAAAGGTTCCTGTCCTCTGCGAATGCGGTCCGCATTGTAGGCGCCTGGCGGCATAGGGTCGGCGAATAGATCTGCGTCGGGCCAGTGGAGGCGATCGCGAACTTCGCGCTCATAGAAATTATCGATCACGGATTTGGAGCGAAAAGAGCGGTCCCAATCCGTATTGCGCTCAACTGTCTTGCGTGCGGCATTCGACGCCCACGCGGTGAAGGGGTCGGTTGTCGAGCAGGATTCGTGCTTGCGATGGGTTAGTTTCTGGCACTCAAGCTGACGCAATGCGCCAGCGATCTGCGCCGGGGTCGCTGCCTCTTCTCCCGGATTGGTCGGCGGGAGCGGTGCGGTGAAGTCTGCGTCCGGAGCGAGGGTTGGTTCAACTTGCGCCTGCGGGATCGATAGCGCTGGCGAAGGAGGGGCGGGTGATTCTTGCGACGGCGCTTCAGGGGACCGCAATATTTCGAGCGGAAACTCAGATCCGATAGAGGGTTCTGCGGGCGAGGATGGAGAGGCGGCTTGAGAGCGCGCCGCGGCTGGTTTGGCTCGCGGTTTAGGAATAGGCTCAGGCTCTGGGTCAAGCTCTGGATCAACCTTTTGCTCTGGCTCTGGAGCGGGGTCAGGTGCTGGCGGCAGTTCAACCAATTCGATCGAGATGGCCGGCGTCGGCGCGTTGTTCTGGATCACAATTTTTGACGTCAGGACCCAAGCCAGCAATGCGAAGTGGATCGCAGCAACGGATCCAGTTCGGATTGCAATGGACAATCGCACAGTATTACCAACCCAAACCATGTCGCAGGCTTAGGCACACAATCCAGCGATCTGCGCTTAATCTTCAGTAATGATAGGCGCTTTTGGATAAAAAAAGTGCCTCACTCCGAAGAATGAGACACCAGGATAACGATTAGAACGGATCAGACAGTTTCGCGTCAGTATAGATGCTCACTCCGGTCAGGGTGAGCAGGAACGCTTCGAGCTGGTCTTTCTCATTATCGGTCAGGTTGAGATCTTGAGGGTTGCCGTTCTGAATCAGACGATTGTCCAACGTGTTGAGAAAATCGGTCAAAGGGGGCTCTGATGTGGGCTCCTGAATATCATCATAGTGATCGATGACATCGCGGATTGTCGCGAGCGAGCCATCATGCATGAAGGGTCCGTTCGAGCTGCCGCCCGGGCCGACCAGGTCGCGCAAGCTTGGCGAGCGTTCATTGGTCAGATCAAACTCGGTTGTCGATCCGGCAACGCGGAATATGCCGTTTTGGTTCGAATTCGGTGCGATATCAAACTCGGGCGCGCGATGGCAACGATCGCAGCCAGCGCCGCCCTGGTTTGGATTGTCCATGAATAGAGTTTTGCCAGCATTTTCGTCGGCGGTGAAATTCGGGAAAGGGGCATCGTCATTGTTGACCTGAGCGCGGCCCGTATCATAGCGCGAATCAAATGACTGAATGGATTTGGTGAATTGGGCGAGCGCCAACTGGATTCGCTGTTCTGTGATATCCGGATCAAGGAACACAAAGCGGAACAGTTCTTCGTAATACTCAGTGGCTTCCATTTGCGCGATCAGCGTATCCAGATCAGGGCGTCCATTCTGGCCGCTAAATCCCATCTCATTGTGGTCCTGGATCGGCTGGCTTTCCTGCGCTTCGTGGCTAGGTGCGCGTTCGTCCCAGAAGAAATCGGTTTCGTCGGCAAACATCGTATTGATCAGGCGCATGGAATGGCGCCCCGTCTGGCCGCCCTCCACGCCGGTGCTGACTACGCCTGCATCGCTGAATCCCAGCGACTGAGTGTGACACGATGCGCAGGACACGGTTCCCGTTGTTGAGAGGGACGTATCGTAGAACAGAACCCGCCCAAGCGTCGCACCGGTATTCGTGATCGGGTTGCCACCATCATTCACCTTGGTGATGTAGTTGGGGACCGTCTGACCGGCAAAATCGTCGAGATTGTCAAGATCGATCGACCCAGAAAATACCGTCGAGATAGCACTCTGATCGACGGTCACGGAAACTGTAAACGTGTCGCTGACGCTAGCGCCACTCGGATCTGTTGCGGTGCAGGTGATCGTGACGTCGCCGCTTGAGTCTGGCACACCTGAAATCACTGTGCCGGACAGGCTGAGCCCTCTCGCATTGCCGCCAAAATCTGCTGTGATGGTCAGTGTATCATTGTCGGCGTCGGTGAACGTCCCGGCGAGATCAATCGAAAAATCATATCCAACATTACCCGTCTGGTCGGCCACCGTCGATGACACAACGGGGGTCGAATTGGTCGTTGTTCCGGTTGTGGGAGGTGTGGTCGTGCTGCCACCGCCACCCCCGCCGCAGGCTGAAACTAAAAGCGCCGCAGCCAACAGGCCGCCGGTTCGGTAATTCATTCGATCTTCTCCCTCGGCCCGGCGACATGCCGAGCACGAGAGTGTAACGGACGGAGACCCGTGCTCCGTCGCTGTTTTTTATGAACTTTTAGTCAGAACGCACAGACAATCAGATCTCCTGATTGTAAGCTCCGATCTCTGGATATTTGGCGAGGCGTGGTTTCACTTCTTCGCGGAAGAGTGCGACCATATCCTCTTGCGAGCGCATGCTTTCTACGACGACGGCAAATTCTGGCTTGTTCGAGCTCGCTCGGGCAAGCACCCAGGAGCCATCCTCCAGCGTCACACGTGCGCCATTTACAGTGTTCACATCGACAACTTTGCGTCCGAGTATTTCACTGCCGAGTAGTCCTTTATACTCTTCGACGATCCGATCGATGACCTCATATTTGACCTCATCCGCGCAATGCGGCGACATCGTGAGAGATGTGAACGCAACGTCGAGTTCGTTCTTGAGGTCAGCCATGGTCTTGTCGGGATTGCGATCGAGCATTTCCAGCACAGCTTTTGCCGCGACCAGACCGTCATCATATCCGAGCCCGATCGGAGGGCGGAAGAAGAAGTGACCGGATTTTTCAAAGCCCGCGAGGGCGTCTAGATCGGTGGTACGGCGCTTAATGTATGAATGGCCCGTCTTGTAATAATCGACGGTAGAGCCGTTCGCTTTCAGCACGGGATCGGTCTTGTAGAGCCCCGTTGATTTCACATCGACGACGAATTTTGCGCCGGGATACTCCTTCGAGAGATCGCGCGCGAGCATCAGGCCAATCTTGTCGGCGAAGATCTCATCGCCGGTATTGTCGATGACGCCGCAACGGTCGCCATCTCCGTCAAATCCGAGAGCTATGTCAGCGCCATGCTCTTTCACGGCGGCAGCCATGGCGTGCAACATTGCGCTGTCTTCAGGGTTGGGATTGTATTTCGGGAAGGTCATGTCGAGATTGCAATCCATCTCGATGACCTCGACTCCCATTTTTCTGAGCGCGTCCGGTGCGAACGCCCCAGCGGTGCCGTTACCACAAGCCGCAACGACTTTCAGGGGCCGTTTGATCGATACGCCTTCAGATACGCTTTCAATGTACTTTTCGCGCATATCGTCAACGCGGAAATGGCCGCCACCAGCGCGGGGCTGGAAGTCGCCGTTTAGCACGATTTCCTTCAGTCGGCCCATCTCATCCGGACCGAATGTCAGTGGTCGGTTGGCGCCCATTTTGACGCCCGTCCAGCCATTTTCGTTGTGAGATGCCGTGACCATTGCGCAGCAGGCGCAGTCGAGTTCGAACTGGCTCCAATAGACCATCGGAGACAAAGCAAGACCGACATCCAGAACTTCGCATCCGCCCTGAACCATGCCCAGGATCAGCGCGTTTTTAATCGGCTGGCTGATCGAGCGATAATCATGTCCCGTTACGACTTTCGGCTCGACACCAAGTTCGTGGAACAGCGTTGCCATGCCAAGACCGAGCGCCTGCACACCCGTGAGGTTCAGTTCAGGATCTTTTTCGTGGCCGATGCCGTTGAACCACCAGCGGGCGTCATACTCCCGGAATCCGGTCGGTTTGACCAGAGGTAGGATTTCAAATTCGAGTGTATTTGGTGCGATTTGAGCCAGCGGTTTTGGCAGCATTGTTACGTCCTAGATCAGATTTTCCCCAATAGGGGCGTTGTGCAGACTGTGAAGCAATAAGCAAGCCAAATCATATTTAATATTGTCTATCCGATATAGAATACTAATTACCTCCGTGGCGCAGGGACGAACCCCTTCGCGACAGACACGGAGTTAGGTATGAATCTTATCAAATTTGCATCTCTCGCAGCCTCTGGAATTGCCCTTGCGGGCGCCGCGGCAGCACAGGAATATTATGTTGGCGGATCGATCGGGTTCGCGCAGCAAAATGACAGCAGCAATAGCGGATCGACCGGCGCCTTCACCACTGGCGACCTCGGTGATGGCAGCACGCTGGATGTAGCGGCTGGCACCTCTTATGGCTGGGACACAGAATTTGACAACGGGACTGCATTCGCCGGTGAATTCGGTGCTCGCTTTGGCAATGGCTGGCGCGGCGGCGTCGAGCTGGCCTATTCCGGCGCGGACGTTGACACACATACAGGTGTGACGCTCGGCGGCGGCAGCATTGACGCGGTAGACGCGGCTGCAATTGCCGGATCACCGACCCCGCTCGGCGTCACGGTTGCCGCGGTTGTCGCTGACGGACAGGGCGAAATCACCAATACAGCCGTGTTCCTGAACGGTTATTACGATTTCACCACAGGCGGTGCGCTGCAGCCTTATCTCGGTGCCGGGATCGGCTTTGCCAGCGTTGACGTCACCTACCAGCCTTCGGCGATTACGGTGATCGATGATAGCGAAACCAAGCTCGCTTATCAGATCAAGGCCGGCGCCACCTGGCAGCTTGAAGGCCAGTGGGAATTGTTCGGTGAGTATGCCTACCGCGCCACCGAAGATGTTGAGCTCGACAACCAGCTCTTCCCGGGCACGCTGGACATTGAAAACACGCAAAACGTGTTCTCGATCGGCGCGCGTTACCGTTTTGGCGGCTAAACCTCTCCATCATTATTGATGACGCCAAAGGGCCCGTCTCTGCAAAGAGGCGGGCTTTTTTTGTTCAGCGTTCGAAACGCAAGTACGCCCAGGCGCTGAGCGCGCTCACGATGATCGACAGCGATACCGCGAGGGTCGCATTCCCAGTCCATCCCCAATAATCGTACACGGCGGTGCCGGCCCAGCTGGCGATTCCGCCGCCAAGAAACATGAAGACGATATAGACCGTCATCAGGCGCGTGCGGATCTCTGGCTTCTCTTTCAGGATGGTCATGCGCCCGGTCACATCCATGACCGGGCCAAAAATGTTTGCGATCAGGATCGGAATGATGAGTAGCCACAGGCTGTGCCCGAAGAAAAGGAACAGAGAAATCCCCACCAGGCGAAAGCCGGATGCAATCAGGCGCGTCTTTCGCGGTCCCATACGGTCGGCCAGCGCGCCGAATTTGGGCGTCGTGATGACATTGACGATGGCGAGGATCGCGAGGTAGCCAACGACATCGACGCCGTAGCCCATTTCAGGGCTGGTCAGGTGCAAACCCAACCCCATCCAGATCGAAATGAATATGCCGAAGCTGAGCGCCTGAATGCTACCTGAGAGCAGCACCTCCGGATAGCGGCCCGTCAGCGGCAGCATGGAACCGATCAGGGTCAGATAAGAGGTTGGCTTAGCGGTCATGGATGACGGTTCCCGCCGGTCCATGGAGAGTGGGAGAAGGATCGCCACGATCAGCATCAAGGACGACGCGATGTAATAGACGGTTCGCCATCCAAAATACTCTGCGACGACGCCCGCGCCAGCACGCGCAATCAATATCCCGGCGATGATGCCGGTCGTCAGCATGGCGGTGACTTTGCCAAGCTCCTGTGCGTCGACCCGCTTGGACACATAAGTCGGCAGCAGATATGGAACGATGGTTGCGAAACCCAGCAAGGTCGATCCAGTGACGAAAAGCGCGAAATCGCGCGAAAACGCCATCAATGTGATGGACAGGAACTGCCCCCAGACAAACACGGTGGACAGTGTCCGGTTGGAGTAGCGATCCCCGAGCGGCAGAAGTAGGAAAATGCCAAGCGCCAGAGCGATTTGATTAAAGGCCGGCACAATGCCGATCATCGAGGCGCTGACCTGAAAATCCTCCGCAACGCGCGCAATAATCGGGTGAACATAATAGGCGTTCGCGGTGACCACCGCAGCCGCCAGCGTTAGCGCCCAGACCTGGCGATTGCTCAGGCGTTGCGGCGTCTGAAGCGAGGCCGGTTCGTCGGGGGCGTCCTGTTGCACCGGGTCAGTCTAGATCTGTCATTCGCAGGGTGGAAAGCCTGACGCGACGCCAATCGAGCGCGCGGCAAATGTTTGCTCTCTTACTCTGCAGAGGATTCCGCCAATTGCGAGGCAATCCAGGTTTCGACGCGTGACTCAAGGGCATCAAGCGGCATCGCTCCAGCGCCTAGGACGACGTCGTGATAGGCGCGGATATCGAATTGCTCACCGAGCGCAGATTTGGCTCTGGCGCGCAATTCAAGGATCTTCAACTCGCCGACTTTGTAGGCAGTGGCTTGTCCGGGCCAGCCGATATAGCGGGTGACTTCGGTCTGGATGTTGAGCGGGGCGAGGGCGGTATTATTGTCGAAGCAGGCCTCTGCCTCTTCCCGGCTCCAGCCATAGTGATGCAGGCCGGTATCCGCGACCAGGCGGCAAGCGCGCCACATTTCGTATGATAGCTGGCCGAACCGCTCATAAGGCGTACGATAGAACCCGGCCTCTCCGGCGAGCTTCTCTGCATAGAGGCCCCATCCTTCGCCGAACGCGGTCGCATAATACGATTTGCGGAACTCCGGCACATCTTCGAGTTCCTGCGCCAGGGCGATTTGCAAATGGTGCCCGGGGACGGCTTCGTGCGCGGACAAAGCAGGCAGCTCGTAGAGCGGACGTTGATCGAGCGCGTAAGTGTTGACCAGATAGGTCCCGGCAATGCCTTTCTCCGCATCGCCGCCAGAATAGCGCCCGGTCGTGTATCCCGGTGCGATCGCGGCTGGCACCGCTTCAACGCCATAGGGCAGACGCGGAAGCGTTCCAAAGTAACGCGGCAGGATCGCGTCCAGTCGTTTGCTCATTTCGGCAGCTTTTTCCAGCAACTCGTCTGGGGTCTCAGCATAGAATTGCGGATCGGAGCGGAGGAAAGCGATGAACTCATCGAAGCTTCCCTCAAATTCGACTTCCGCGATGATCTTGTCCATCTCGGCGCGGATACGCGCGACTTCAGATTGTCCAAGCTGGTGGATGTCTTCGGGTGAGTAGCCGGCGCCGGCGGTGTGGAAGCTGACTGCGACGGCGTAAGCCGCCTGTCCGCCTTCAAGCGAGGCCAGGCCGGGTTCAGCCCGCGCGGCTGGGGTGTAGTCTTCTTCCATGAACTCCAGCAGGTATGCATAGGCGTCGATCGCGCGCTGGACCGCCGTTTTCCCCTGGTTCCTGAGCGTGATGATCTCGAGCTGGCTCAGATCCGACGCTTCAAGCGACTCAAAAGGCAGGAATAGCGTGCTGTCAGTGGGGTCTTCGACCACCTGCGCCCGGATCTGAGCGATCGAGGTCGCGAGGGGGTCACCGTGCTGGGTCCAGCCTGTATCGATGCCGCGCTGCATATTGTCGATCTGTTCGTCGAAGAAGCGCGGCAAGTCATTGACCCGGGCGGTCCAGGCCTCGGCACTTGCGCGCGTGGTGAGGCGGGTGCGCATCGCGGTGTAGGCGGGCGCGGCGAAAAAGCCCCAATCGCCTGTGAACGGAATTCGTGCGGTGTCATAATGATGCGCATCGACGCTGGCTTGCAGCAAATGGCGCAGGATCGCGGTTTCGGGTCCTTGCGCTTGTGTTTCGAGCGCATTCAGGGCGTCCAGCATCATCGCGGCCTGTTCGGCGCGTGCCTCGACATGTTCGGGAGTTACAGTCCACCAGATCCGTGGATCCACCCCTTCCGCGCGGGCCGCTTCGTCGGGATCGCCTTCGCGGTTGAACGTCTCGTACTGATCAATCAGGCTCGGCAAGTCCGGCTGGCTCTCTGCAATCATCGCTGGGGAAGTGATAATAAGCGCGCAGCTCAAAGCGGCGATGCGAAGCTTAGAAAGTGACATAGGGTTCCCCTTGAAGATTTTTCGCACGCTAGGCGGTTATGAGCGGTCTGAAAAGACACCTGTCGCGCCGCTTCAGTTCACGCTGCGGCAGTGCGAAAGTGACTGAATCCGGGCGCTCCGACGCGTTGACACGGTTTTCGACGCGCTTAAGAGATGCCGCATCGAAAGTGCATTTGCATTGGAGTGACTATATGGCTGGACAGGGACGGGCTGACTCACGCCCCCTATCGCCGCATCTGCAGGTCTGGAAATGGCATTGGACCATGGCAGGCTCAATATTCCATCGGGTTTCTGGCGTCGGCCTCTATGGCGGCGCATTCCTGATCGGGGCCTGGCTGATTTCACTGGCAACAGGACCTGAGGCCTACGCGTTTGTGGAAAGCATCGCTTTCAGCTTGCCTGGACAGTTCTTGTTATTCTTCTGGTCCATGGCCGTTCTGTATCATTTCGCAAATGGTCTGCGGCACCTGATCTGGGACGGTCCGATGATCGGATTTAGTCCAGGTGTCGCCAGCCTCTGGTCCATGTTCAACGTCGCCTTCGCGATCATTGGTGCTGCGGTCATCTGGTCGCTGGCATCATTCTACTAAGGGGACGGCGATGACAACGAGTGCAAAAAACGTTCGGGGCCTGGGTTCTGCCGGTACAGGTACGTCGCATCACATTCGTCAACGAGTGACGGCTTTGGCGCTGTTATTCCTGGTGCCATGGTTCATGTATTCCATCATTCACGCGTGCAAAGCAGGCTATGAGGGTGCGCTGACCTGGGTGGCGCAACCGGTGAATGCGATTTTGCTGATTTTGACCCTGAGTGCGGCGCTATATCACATGCGTCTGGGCATTCAGGTCGTCATTGAAGACTACATCGGTAAGAGCGGAACACGACAAGCGCTTCTTATTCTGAATACGTTTGCGGTGTTCGCTTTGGCTGTAGCGACGATCCTGTCGGTACTGAAGATTTGGTTCACGGCGGGCGCTTAAGCGCTGGCTCGGAGAGATAGAAGATGAGCGATTATAAATTCGTCGATCACACTTATGACGTCGTCGTGATTGGCGCTGGCGGATCAGGACTTCGTGCGGCGCTAGGCGCGGCGCAGGCTGGATTAAAAACGGCTTGTATCACGAAAGTCTTCCCAACCCGCTCGCACACTGTTGCAGCGCAAGGTGGCATCGCTGCTTCGCTCGGCAATATGGGTCCGGATAGCTGGCAGTGGCATATGTATGACACTGTGAAGGGATCCGACTGGCTCGGTGATCAGGACGCAATTGAATACCTTGCCCGCGAAGCACCCGCAGCGGTTTACGAGCTCGAGCATTGGGGCATGCCGTTCAGCCGAAACGAAGAGGGCAAGATCTATCAACGCCCATTCGGGGGTCATACGACCGAAATGGGTCAGGGCCCTCCGGTCCAGCGCACGTGTGCTGCAGCTGACCGCACCGGCCACGCCATGTTGCACACGCTGTATGGGCAGTGCGTCAAGAACGATACCGAGTTCTTCATCGAGTATTTCGCGCTCGATCTGATCATGGATGATGAAGGCGCTTGCCGGGGTGTGACAGCCTGGAAACTGGACGACGGCACACTGCATCGTTTCCGCGCACAGAAAGTTATCCTGGCGACCGGCGGCTACGGACGGGCCTTCTTCAGCTGTACCTCGGCACACACTTGCACAGGAGACGGCAACGCCATGGTCCTTCGGGCGGGTCTGCCGCTTCAGGACATGGAGTTCATCCAGTTCCACCCGACCGGCATCTACGGAGCCGGGTGCCTGATCACTGAGGGCGCACGCGGTGAAGGTGGCTATCTCACCAACTCCGAAGGCGAGCGTTTCATGGAACGTTACGCGCCGAGCGTGAAAGATCTCGCGCCGCGCGATATGGTTTCTCGCTCAATGACGATCGAGATCCGCGAAGGCCGCGGCGTGGGCGAAAACAAGGATCACATCTTCCTTCACCTCGAACACCTACCGGCGGAAACTCTGGCGGCGCGTCTGCCTGGGATCTCCGAGACAGCGAAAGTGTTCTCTGGCGTGGATGTGACCCGTGAGCCAATTCCTGTTCTGCCGACAGTTCACTACAATATGGGCGGCATTCCGACGAATTATCACGGCGAAGTGCTGACCAAGAAAGATGGCGATCCAGATGCGGTCGTGCCTGGACTGATGGCCGTTGGCGAAGCTGCCTGCGCCTCTGTGCATGGTGCCAATCGTCTGGGATCGAACTCTCTGATCGATCTGGTTGTGTTTGGCCGGGCAGCAGGCCTGCGCTGCGGTGCAACGCTGCAAGCGGGCGCCAGCCAACCGACCATGACAGATACCCAGACTGATGCGCACATTGCGCGTTTCGATCGCATCCGCAACGCAGATGGCGATCACTCAGTCGCAGAGCTTCGTCTTGAGATGCAGCGCGCCATGCAGGAAAACTGCGCCGTATTCCGTACCGGTGAAGTCCTGGATGAAGGGGTCGAGAAGATTGACGGCGTACAGAAAAAAGCCGCCGGTATGCGCGTCGATGATCGCGGTATGATCTGGAACACCGATCTGATGGAAGCGCTGGAGTTTGATAACCTGATCGGCCAGGCGGCTGTGACGGTGAACTCAGCGGCCAATCGCAAGGAAAGCCGCGGCGCGCATGCCCGCGAGGACTTCGACAAACGCGATGATGAATACTGGATGAAACACACGCTCGCCTGGGCCAATGATGCTGGCGAAGTGACCATCGATTACCGTCCGGTGCATAATTACACGATGTCGAACGAGATCGAATATATCAAACCCAAAGAGCGGGTTTACTAGGAGCGAGCATGGTACAGCTGACACTTCCTAAGGGCTCCGCGCCGAAAAAGGGCAAGACCTGGCCAAAGCCTGAGCGCGCCAAGAACGTCAAGAAGTTCAAGGTCTATCGCTACAGCCCGGAAGAGGGTGGTAACCCCCGATGGGACACGTATTTTGTCGATACAGACAAATGCGGGCCGATGGTCCTCGACATCCTGATTCACATCAAAAACGAAATCGACTCGACGCTTGCCTTCCGCCGCTCTTGCCGCGAAGGCGTGTGCGGCTCCTGCGCGATGAATATTGGCGGGCATAATACGATTGCCTGTACGCAGGGCTGGGAAGAGATTGCCGGACCGCACATCACAATTGCGCCGCTACCGCACCAGCCGGTTGTGAAGGATCTGATCCCGGACCTGACCAATTTCTATGCACAGCACGCCTACGTGCAGCCTTATCTCAAGACCGACACACCGGAACCTGAGAAAGAGTGGAACCAGACTGAGGAAGAGCGTGAGCATCTCGACGGCTTGTATGAGTGCATCCTATGCGCATCCTGCTCGACCTCGTGTCCATCCTATTGGTGGAATGGCGACAAGTATCTTGGCCCGGCCGCGCTATTGCAGGCCTATCGGTGGTTAATCGATAGCCGTGACGAAGCCACCGGTGAGCGCCTTGATGATCTGGAAGATCCATTCAAGCTGTACCGCTGCCATACGATCATGAATTGCACGCAGGTTTGTCCCAAAGGCCTGAACCCCGCCAAGGCGATCGCCAAAATCAAGCATATGATGGTCGAGCGCGTCGCCTAAACGCCGAGCGGCTTCGAACTAAAAACGGGCGGCGACATCTGTCACCGCCCGCTCTTCGTTTTCGGACGTCAGTTATTGTTTGGACGTCCCTTCGTCCGACTCAAGTGCCGCAAATACGTAGAGCGGCTGTAGCCCGTCCTCTATCGCGGCCAGGCGGATCTTGCCGATCGCCTGATCAACCAGGTCGTCGCGGCAGGTGCGATCTACACGAACCTGGCTTGTGACGGGTTGTTTGTGGCTGCAGGCGTCAGTGGCTTGCGACCGGATCGAGCGGTAAACCGATTTTGCACCGTCAACGGTTGCCAGAAGCGTGCTGTCATATGTCAGGTTTACTGTAATAGGAGTGCCCTCAGCTTGGGCGATTGGTGCTGCCAGAGCGACAGCGGCGATAAGAGTTGCAATAGCTTTACGCATGGATTTCATCCTTCAAGTTGGCGTCGACCCGCGGGGCGACCAGAAATCCCTCCCGCAACATGATTATGTCTTTCCGCGCTGACGGCGGTTGTGCGGTCACGTTGCGAGATCAGGTTTGCTGGAAATAGTTCGCCTAACAAGCGAGTTCGAGAAGACCTGCCATGCATAGGCGGAGAGCTCGCGCTACACCTCAGAAAAGTATCAGTTTTCTGAATTTGAAGATTGCATGACGCGTGTCGCCCTGCGTGACTATTGGGCGGAATTGCCTGCCTTTAAATCACAATTTTCAGGGCTTTCGCCGTCAAGCTAAGGTCGGGCGATCTCGATACTGATCGGCGCGTGGTCAGACGGCTTCCAGCCGCCCCGCCAGGCGAGGTGCACGCGGTAACTGTCAAGATCCGTGAGCGCCGTTGCGGCGTCTGTTGTCCAGATATGATCGAGCCGGCGCCCTTTGTTCGAAGCCGCCCAGTCGCGTGCGCGATAGCTCCACCACGAATAGAGGCGTTGATCTTCGTCATGGACGTGACGGGCAATGTCAGTGAAGCCACCCTTTTTACGGGCTTTTTCAAGACCCTCGGTCTCCACCGGCGTATGCGACACGATTTTCAGAAGTTGTTTGTGTGACCAGACATCGTTCGGGTGCGGCGCGATGTTGAGATCTCCGACGAGAACGCGCGGCGTACCGTCTTTGGCGGATTTTCCGTAATGCCGCCCGAGGCGTTTTACGAAATCGAGTTTATGAGCGAATTTCGGGTTCTCGTCCGGGTTCGGGACGTCGCCCCCCGCTGGCAGATAGATATTATGGATCTCGACGCCTTCTACGCTGACAGCGTTCACGCGGGCATGACCTTCGCGGCAGAGGGCCGGGGTTTCGAGAATCTCGATTGGCGCCTTGCTGGCAATGGCGACGCCATGATGCCCGCCGCGCTGGCCGTTAATCGCGAGGTGCGGCAACCCCATTTGCTTGAAGGCTTTCTCCGGGAACTCGGCATTCTGGCATTTGATTTCCTGGAAGCAGATAATGTCCGGCGCTTCTGCGGCGACGAAAGCTTCTACATTGGGAATGCGCAGCCGGACCGAATTGATATTCCAGCTGACGAGTTTCAAAGGCTTCTTTGTCATGGTGACTCGCTTAGGCAGGGCCTGCGCGCACGTCAACGCGCCCGGAGGAGCAAGCGGGTTTCAAACCCGTTCTCAACGCCTTCCGAGCGCGCATTAATTGTGGAAAGGAGCGTTTATTGCTCCAGTGGCGTGAAGCGCAGCTGCGACGCCTGCAGTGTCACCGTGCCGATATCGTCGGTTTCGGCCTCAATGCGGACCGGCACATGCGCGCCGTTCGGCAAAGGAGCGAGCCACATGCGCAGAGGACCATCAATGCCCGTCAGGGTATCCTTGTTGGCCTCGCCCGGCTTGTACCCAGCGACTTTGTCCATCTCAATATGGCACTCATAGGCTTCACCGCGCCAGGCTTCGGACTTCACATTGGTCAGGCCGTGATTGGTCAGATGCAAGTGGGTGAGCTGTCGGCCATCAAAGATCTTTAGCGGACCGCCGCAAGGGTCTTCGCCTTCCGCGCGCGGTTCGAGGGCAAATGAGATCAGCGCTGTGACGGGATCTTTTGCTTCGAGCACTTGTGGGGCGGTAGCTGCAGGGTCTCCGAGATTCCCGAACGCTGGGGTCGCGACCATCTCGAACTCATCACCGAGATATTTGAGATCAACACGGCGGTTTTTCTTACCGTCCTTGTTCTGCGAGATGTATGCATAGGTGTTGAGCCCATCCGGCGTTGTATAGCCGGAGGAGGCAAGCTCCATGTCATAATTGACGAGAATGTCGGCAAGACCTGTCGTTTTGACCTGGCTTTTTATCGAGTAGGTATCCTGGTTCATCTTCACCTGAAAGTTGGCCTTCCCGGTGATAGGTAAGATGAGCACCCACGCGCTGGCCTTGATCGTATAGTCCATCTGCATCGGCTGACCGGCTTCGATCTGGCTGAGGATTTGCGGCTCGATCAATGCTGTATCCGCGCCCGAAATGCTGGCGACGGTCAGCGTAGCCAGAGCAGCAGATGCGAGCAGTTTCTTAATCATAGCGAGCGCCTCTCAATTTGATGAATTGCATTTGATATATATGTGTATGGCAAAAGCTAGGCTGAACAGAGCCGCCACTGTTTTGCCTCGATTAAATCCGGTTTATGCACCGATTTTCAGCGGCTACACTTCGACTCATCTGAGTGCTTGACGTCCCCGATCTTGCGGCGTAATAGCCGCGCTTCGGTTTCAATCTAGACAATGAGCGAGCGACCCATGTCCCGCGTATGTGAACTTACTGGCACAGGCCCAATGGTCGGACACAATGTCAGCCACTCGAATATCAAGACCAAGCGTCGGTTTATGCCAAACCTGGTCAATGTCACCCTGCATTCTGAGGCGCTGGACCAGCGTTTCTCCATGCGCGTCGCTGCAAAAGCGCTGCGTACAGTGGATAAGCTGGGCGGCCTGGATGCCTATCTCGCCAAGGCGAAGGACGATGTCCTGTCCGTCAAAGCGCTGAAGATCAAGAAGAATATCGCCAAAAAGGCAGAAGAAGAAGCCTAACGCTTTCCTCTCAGACGTCCTAAAAGAAACGCGCTCCGGAATCGGGGCGCGTTTTTTCTTGTTGGTTTGCGCGGGCTGAAAAGCCGGTTACACCAGAGCCTGAGTGAGCTGAGGGAGAGCGTTTATGCGAAGAATTGTTGGAGCCTTACTAGGATCGGCACTGCTTGTGGGATGTCAGGCAGCGCATGAGGACCCTGTGGTGGCGGAACTGCCCGACGCGAGTAGCGACCTCACCATCTTTACCGGCGGGACCATTTATACCGGCAATGGCGATGAAACGGTTGAAGCCGTAACTGTCGATAGCGCCGGGCGCATTGTCGCCATTAGTCCACCGGTATCGCAGGACTGGGCCGAGGATGAAGTCACGCTCATAGACCTGGATGGGGCCGTGATGTTTCCGGGCTTCACAGACGGCCATGCGCACCTGCTCGGCATTGGGCAGCGCGAACTCACTCTAAATCTGGAGGGCACCGCCTCCGTCACTGAACTCGTCACCCGCATAAAATCGGAACTCCAGGGCCTGCCTGAAGGGCAAGTGCTTTTTGGTATGGGCTGGATTGAGACCGGTTGGCCGGAGGAGCGGATGCCGAATGCGGCGGATCTTGATACCGTCAGTCCAGACAATCCTGTCATTCTGACGCGTGCAGACGGCCACGCGCTCGTCGCCAATAGCGCGGCTCTCGCTGCGGCCGGAATCGACGACACGACACCGGACGTTGAGGGCGGCAAGATTGAACGCGACGCAGATGGCAAAGCGACCGGTATCTTGATCGATTTTGCGATGGGCCAGGTTCTTGCGCTGGTCTCACAGCCGACGGAGCAGGACATCATTCGCGCCTATACGGTCGGGTCGGCAAATTACTCCGCGCGCGGCTGGACGGGTCTTCATAATATGAGCGTTGACCCCGCCCATGCGAGTGTCATGGAGCGGCTGGACCTGGAAGGGCGATTGCCGCTGCGCGTGCACAACGCGTTTGACGAAGCTGGGTTTGAGATTGCAGCGGGCAGAGAGAATGAAACGGACACCATCACCAATCGCGCCGTGAAACTCTATATGGACGGAGCGCTCGGTTCTCGCGGGGCCTTGCTCATCGAGCCTTATTCCGATCGTCCTGACACGAGCGGCTTGTCGCTGATGGGGCCTGACACGCTTGCCCAGCTCATGGCCCGCGCGGAAGGTGCAGATGTTCAGCTTGCGATTCACGCAATCGGCGACCTCGCGAACCGGAGGATCATGGATACGTTCGAAGCAGGGGGGCACGATGCCGAAGATCGCTGGCGCATTGAACACACACAGATCCTGCACCCGGAAGATATCGCCCGCGTCGGTTCGCTTGGATTGATTGCATCAATGCAGCCGAGCCACGCTATTGGTGATTTGAAGTTCGCGCCGGATCGCCTCGGACGGGATCGCTTGTACGGGGCTTATGCCTGGCAATCCTTGCTGGAAACTGGCGCGATCATTGTTGGTGGATCGGATGCGCCGGTCGAGGTGGGCACGCCGCAAATCGAGTTTTATGCCGCTGTCGCTCGCAAGGACCTGGAAGGCTTCAGCACCGAGGACTGGTACCCAGAAGAGGCTCTCACACGAGCGCAAGCTCTTACCCTGTTCACCTCGGCGCCCGCTTATGCGGCGTTCATGGAGGATGATCTTGGCACAATTGAAGTTGGCAAACTCGCCGACTTCACGGTTTTTGACCGGGACATCATGACCGTTCCGGAGGACGAAATCCTGCAAGCGGAAACCGTGATGACGGTCGTTCACGGAGAGATTGTGTTTACGGGGGACTAGCGCTCATCGACCTTTGAATTGGGCCGGGCGTTTCTCGACGAAACTGTCGACACCTTCCTTGAAGTCGAAGCTCGCAAAACTCTGCTCCATTTCAAAGTTCGCCAGATCGAGCGACCGGGCGAAGCTCTGCGTGTAGCTTTCGCGAATTTGGCGCTTCATGATGGCGAGCGAACGTGGAGATACATTTTTTGCCAGATGGGTCGCCGTATCCATCACATGCGGCATCAGCTCGTTGGTGGGGAGGGCGCGGTTGACCAGGCCAACACGTTCCGCCTCGTCGCCTCTAAAGACACGTGCTGTGAACAGCAGATCCAGGGCGTGCGCTTCCCCGATCAGGCGCGGCAACAGCCAAGCGATCCCATGCTCCGCAATCAGGCCCCGTTGCGCAAAGGCTGTGGTAAATTTCGCGGTCTGATCCGCAAAGCGAAAGTCTGCATAGAGCGTGAAAATCAACCCAATCCCGGCGCAGGGGCCGTTAATGGCAGCAATGATCGGCTTGGGGCAGCGATAGAGATAGCCGAACCGGCCAGGATACAACGCTTCTAGATCTTCCGTGTAGGGGGTAGACGACGAGACCGGCGCGTCGGCTGCGCCCACATCTTCGGCTTCGTCCCCAATCTCCTGCAGACCGTCCATGTCCGCACCAGCGCAGAACCCACGGCCCGCGCCGGTGATGATGATGCATCGGACAGTGTCATCGTCGCCTGCTTCTGTGATCACGGTGCGACACTCGGATTCCATTGTTCCGGTCCAGGCGTTCAACTTGTCGGGACGGTTCAGGGTGATGGTCAGGATGCCATCTTCGAAATGAGTAAGAATATCCTGGTGCTCTGCCACGATGTGGTCCTCCTGCTATTTCCGACGTGTCTGCGCACGCCTTCGCGGGCATCAAAGCAGAAGAATGCACCGGCGTAACCCGGTGCCGCCGCGAAAGATCGATCTATGCGTAGACTTTTGTCGACGCGAAATGATCGAGCATGTTCTGCGTAATCTCTGGCAGAAAGCGCGGCGGGACATCGTGGCCCATGCCGTCCAGCTCGACCATACGGGCGCCTCTGACGAGCTTCGCGATATCGCGCCCCCCTTCGATCGGAACCAGAGGATC
Source organism: Hyphomonadaceae bacterium (assembly GCA_043513745.1). Lineage (GTDB taxonomy): Bacteria > Pseudomonadota > Alphaproteobacteria > Caulobacterales > Hyphomonadaceae > Henriciella. The sequence continues at coordinate 719,293 of CP121341.1, read as the reverse complement.
GGCTGTGCCGTGCAAAACGAGCGTCGGGGCCTTGATGCTGCGCGTATGCTTGCGGAAGTCTCCCGAAGCGACGATCGCGGACATCTGACGCATCAATCCTGCCGGATGGTAGCTGCGATCGTAGGATCGGGTGATGCGGTCGCGCATACCGTTGGTATTTTGGTTCTCACCGGGTGTTCCGATCACTTCGAACGTGGCGACGGATTGATCGATGATGGCGTCGCGCGTCGTAGGTTGTGGGCCGCGGCGGATCATTGCTTTCATGATGTCGCCTGATGGACGTGGTAGCTTTGGGTTGCCGGTCGTTGTCATAATTGCTGTCAGGCTGGTCACTCGGTCCGGGTGTAGCGAGGCAACGTGCTGGGCGATCATGCCGCCCATCGAAATTCCAACAAGATGGGCCGTGTCCAATTTCAAGGCGTCCATCAACCCGATTGTGTCGCGAGCCATATCGATCAATTCGTACGGCGCTTTGAGTTTCAGACCGATGCGGCGAAGCACGATTTGGCGCAGAATACCCGGCGCCTTTTCGTCCGTATGATGATGCGACAGGCCGATATCGCGATTGTCGAACAAGATAACGCGGTATCCACCAGCCACCAGATCCTCAACCAGTTCGTCCGACCACATGGTCAGCTGGCCGCCTAGTCCCATGATCAGCAAGGCGGCTGGGTGCTCCGGATTTCCGTAGTTTTCATAGGCAATCTGGATATTATTTGCGGTGATATGCGGCATGGATTCGGTCTTTCGCGCTGATTATCGCTCTGCATCGACTTAGGGCGAGTGTGATCACAATGCCAGTCTGGCGCAAACAAACACACTGCTTCCCCCAATGTCACACTTGGCGCGAGCGTCCTTTGTGATAGGTGAGCGTTGAAATGACTCTATGAAAGACCATTCGCATGACTGTGATGAGCGATAGCGACGCCCTGCAAGGCCTGAAGCCCACGGAAAAAATCAATGTTCGCGAGGTGTTTGGCCTCGATACGGATTTGATCGTCCATGGATTCAAGGACCGCACGGAATACGTCCCGGCGATCGATGAGTCCTATCGGTTCGACCCGCAAACCACGATTGCGCTGCTCGCGGGCTTTGAACACAACCGACGCGTCATGGTGCAGGGCTATCACGGCACAGGTAAGTCGACCCACATTGAGCAAATTGCGGCTCGACTCAACTGGCCGATGATCCGGGTCAACCTGGACAGCCACGTCTCGCGGATCGACATGGTCGGCAAGGATGCGATTGTTTTGAAAGACGGGGCGCAGATCACAGAATTCCGCGAAGGGATCTTGCCATGGGCGCTGCAGCGCCCAGTCGCGATCACCTTCGACGAATATGATGCCGGTCGTCCAGACGTGATGTTCGTGATCCAGCGCGTGCTGGAAGCAAGCGGCAAGCTGACCCTTCTGGATCAGAACCGGGTGATCGAGCCTAATCCATACTTCCGTCTGTTCGCGACCACGAACACGGTTGGCCTCGGCGATACGACCGGCCTCTACCACGGCACGCAGCAATTGAACCAGGGTCAGATGGACCGCTGGAGCATTGTCACCACGCTGAATTATCTCGAGCATGACGCCGAAGTCGAAATCGTTGCGACCAAGGCAGGTGATGTCGACACTGAAACGCTGAGCCGCATGGTGACGCTGGCTGATCTCACCCGAAACGCTTTCATGAATGGTGAGCTGTCGACGGTGATGAGCCCCCGGACGGTGATCACCTGGGCAGAGAATTTTGCCATCTTCGGAGATCTCGGCCACGCATTCCGGATGACCTTCCTCAACAAGTGTGACGAGCTGGAGCGGCCTTTGGTGGCTGAAATGTACCAGCGTTGCTTTGCGGAAGAGCTGCCAGAAAGCGCTCTGATGGTGAAAGTCGCCTAGTAGGGTTCGGGCGCGTCGCGCCTCGTTTCATCAAATTTTATCGTGTTCGCACTAGGACATGGGGCCTGAAACAGGTCGATCCATGTCCAGTCTTGAACGTTATTTTCAGCCCAATCTGGCCTTCACCCTCATCCTGGTGATGGCAGCGTTCCAGTACGCGATTCTAGCGCTCTACATTTTTGGTGGCACATCCGGCTTTGTCGTGGGCGGTGATTTCGTGGCATTCTGGTCGGCGGCGCGGGAAACGCTGAATGGTGATCTTGCCGCACTGTACGCATCTGACGGACTTGAGGCCGCAATACAATTGCACCGGCCTGAGGCGAGCGTTGACGGTCTCACCTGGCAATATCCGCCCCATGCCAGCCTGATCTTTGCGCCGATTGGCCTGCTACCGTTTGATGCGGCCTATGCCCTTTGGTGCGGGCTGGGTCTGGCGGCGTTTGCGGCAGTTCTACATTCAGTCGGCGTGCGTGGACGGGCTCTGGCAGCACTGATGGCGACGCTGCCGGTTCTGATCGTTCTGAACACCGGACAAAACGCCCTGTTCACAGCCAGCCTCATGCTTTTGGCCGTCTTCAATTCGAGATCGCGACCGATCCTCGCGGGACTTGCCGCAGCCGTTTTGACGCTTAAGCCGCAGCTAGGGATCCTGCTCCCCGTCATATTCCTCGCCGGAAGCCATTGGCGCGCGTTCGCCGTCGCTGCGGTGGGTAGCTTGGGGCTCTGGCTCGGATCCGCACTGGCGCTGGGCGTTGAAACGTGGCGCGCGTTCTTCGAGTTCCTCGGGATTGTGTCAGGTTCCGTGACGGATGGTGCGATGCCACTCTATAAAATGGTCAACGTGTACGCGGCGGCGCGGCTGGCCTGGGTTCCGGATGCATTTGCGACCGTATTGGCGGGCGTCTCCTATTTGGCTGCCCTGATCGCAGTGGTTTGGACGTGTCGTAAAACGGACGATCATAAGTGGCGATACAGCGTCGTGGCGAGCGCGACGCTGCTGACGGCGCCTTACTCCATGTATTATGAGCTTGTCCTGCTGGTACCAGCACTCTGGTTCGTTGCGGCGCGGGCGTATCGACTCGGTTGGTTGAAATGGGAGCGCGAATCTCTCGCTGCTCTGGTGCTTCTGACGCTGTTTCTACCCGGGCCCGCGACGCAGGTTGGGGCCTCGCTGTGTTTTCTTGCCAGCATTCTTGCGGGAGGCGTTATTTTCCGACGGATTCGGGCGGAGGTCGCATCGCCTCAGCGCGATCACTCCGCGGCGGGGTCAACTGCCGCATTGGCAACGGATTAGCGCGCGCCAGCAACACTTTGAGCGTGACCTCACGTCAGGCGTCTAAATGCCCCTTCGCAAATCTGTTTGCGCGCGCTAAGTCAGCCGCATGAGTAAAACCGACGAGGCCCCTTACGAGCTGTTCAAGCAGGCACTTGCGACCACCGCGAAGGCGATGAGCCAGACGCGGGATGTCGAAGTGAACTTTTCCGGCGATGGGCCTCGGGCAGAGGCCGATCGGCTCGTGCTTGTGCCGCCGCCGCGCGATCTCGCGCCAGAGGTAGCAGCGCGGGTTCGCGGTGAGGCCGACGCGACAGCGCTGCGTATGGCGCACCATGATCCCGTCGCGCACGCAAAATCGCGCCCGGATGGCGAGGTTGGTCGACAAGTCTACGAAGCGGCTGAGCGCGCCCGAATCGAGAGCATCGGCGCACGGGCCATGGATGGCACGGCGAACAATCTTGATGCTGCGCTCGCATCGCGCTGCGAAAAGGCCGGATATACACGTATGGAAGACCGTCAGGACGCGCCGCTCGCGCCAGCTGTCGAGTTTCTGCTCAGGGAACGCCTGACCGGTCGTCCGCTTCCCCAAGAAGCTGAAGGCATCGCTGCGCTCTGGCGGGATGAGGTCAATCAACGCGGCGCCGATACACTCGATAAGCTCATTGATCAGCTGCACGATCAGGAACAGTTCGCCAAGACGATCCAGGCTTTGATCCGCGATCTCACCAAAGGCGACGAAGCCGGCGAAGACCAGGGCGAACAGGATCAGGAATCCGAAGAAGAATCTGACCAAAACAATCAGGAGAACTCTGCCGAGGACGGCGAGTCCGGGGAAGAAACCCAGGGCGCGACCATGGAAGAGATCGATGCCGGCGACACCGACGACATGGAAGGCGAGGAAACCAATGTCTCCGTCGATGCCGATGCCGATATGGACGCCGAAGACAATCCGGAAGACAGCGACGATGGGACCAAGCCGCTCCGTCCGAACTTTCGCGATGGAGATGACCAGGACCGCTTCCAGTACAAAGCGTTCACCAATGCGAATGATGAAATCGCTCAGGCGCCGGACTTGTGCGATCCAGAAGAGCTGACGCGGCTGCGCGCCTATCTTGATCACCAACTCGAAAGCCTACAAGGGGCGGTGTCGAAGCTTGCCAACAAGCTGCAACGTCGCCTGATGGCGCAGCAGAATCGCTCCTGGTCTTTCGATCTGGAAGAGGGTGTGCTCGATACGGCGCGCCTGACGCGCGTGATTACGGACCCAACCGCGCCGCTCAGCTTCAAGCAGGAAGATGACAGCAATTTCCGCGACACGGTCGTGACGCTTCTATTGGACAATTCCGGTTCGATGCGCGGGCGTCCGATCATGGTTGCGGCTTTGTGCGCAGATATTCTGGCCAGGACGCTGGAACGGTGCGGTGTAAAAGTCGAGATCCTCGGGTTCACGACAAAAGCCTGGAAAGGCGGACTAAGCCGCGAAGACTGGGTCAAGGCTGGCAAACCTGCTGGGCCCGGGCGCCTGAACGATCTGCGCCACATCGTCTACAAGTCTGCCGACGCACCCTGGCGACGGGCGCGCAAGAATCTCGGCCTGATGATGCGCGAGGGGCTGCTGAAAGAGAATATTGATGGCGAAGCCCTGCTCTGGGCGCACGATCGCCTCCTGGCCCGCCCGGAGCAACGCAAGATCATGATGGTCATCTCCGACGGTGCACCGGTTGATGATTCAACGCTGTCGGTGAATGTTGGAAACTATCTGGAACGCCACCTCCGTCAGGTGATCGAAGAGCTGGAAACCCGCAGCCCGATCGAATTGATCGCCATCGGCATCGGCCATGACGTTACACGCTACTACAAGCGTGCTGTTACGATCGTTGATGCCGAGCAGCTTGGCGGCGCGATGACCGAGCAATTGGCCAGCCTGTTTGATGAGAATGGCGAGGCGCCAAAGCCTGAAGCCATGGCCGTGCCGCCACTGACCCGTGAAACCGTTAAACCTGGCGGTGCAACCACTGGGGCAGCGGCTGGAGCACCCCGTTACGGCGGACCGAAAGTAGGTTCGGGTCGTGATGTTCGCCGCACAAAAATGTAATTTTCTTCATGACCATGCCGTATTCGAGCGCTTAATCGAGCGCTGAAGAGGACGATTTCACATGCGCATTCTTTCTATTCTTGCCATGGCCGCGATTTCCGCTTGTGCTGCGGCGGATGTGCAGCCGCCGCAGGCTGTTGAGGCGGGTCAACCGACCGGCGTTTGGTCTTATGCGGACCACGTCGACGACCTTCGCGCCGCGTCATGTCCTGAAGATAGATCCTATGCGCGGGCAACCTCGATGGATCTGCGTGTGATCGAAGCTGAGCGCGGCAACAAGCAGGCGAGGCAAAACCAGTTGACGGGTCTCACGCTGGCGGGGGCATGGCAGCTTAAGTCCAGTGAAGAGGATTTCGGTGGATTGTCAGGGCTCTCTGTGATGCGATCCGGATCGCTCCTCGCGATCAATGATGCTGGCGCCTTCGTCTGGATTGGCGTCGACCCTGAGACCGGACATCCGGACGGCATCGGTGCGATCTCCTATATGAGAGACGCCCGAGGCAATTTCTTTGCAAATAAGCGGGACGGCGATTCCGAAGGACTCGATTATCGAGACGGACTGGCTTTTGTCAGCTTTGAGCAGGATCATCGCATTTCTGCGTTCGATCTTGAGCGATGCGGGTCAGCAGCGCTATCTGCGCCGGTCGTTCGCCTGGCGCCGGTTCTGGATGGCACGCTGCTCGCCGACAATCGGGGGCCGGAAGCCCTGTCACTGATCGGCGACAGGCTGTCAGTCGGATATGAGCTCCGCAAGGCGGGCGGCTCTCCCATCGGAACGGTGAACGCTGATGGCAGCCTGTCTGATGTTGAGACAACGAAACAGCCGCTTCTGTTTTTGATGACGGGCATGGATGTCGAAGGCGACTTATCGGCGAGAATATTCCGGGCTTATGACCCCATTCGCGGCGCACGTGTCATGCTGCACGTTGATCGGGATGGCGAGCGGATCGGTGACGGCGTGTTCAAGCGCCCCCTTCCGGTGGACAATTTTGAAGGGGTCGCCATTGGCCAGAGCCCGTCGGGCGCGACGAGGATCTGGTTGATCTCGGATGATAATTTCAGCGCCAATCAGCGTACCCTGTTGCTGGCGCTGGATCTCCCACAATAGGCACGACATAAAGCGCCATGGGGCATGATCCGGTCTTTTGGGGTGTGGCGGTCTTTTCCGTCCTGATTACAGGCGTGTCCAAGGGCGGCTTTGGCGGGCTCGCCTTACTGGCGGTGCCTCTTATGGCGCTGGTTATTTCACCCATTCAGGCTGCGGGCATCATGTTGCCGATCCTGATCGTGATGGACTGGGTCGGTGTCTGGACCTACCGAAAGCACTGGGACCGAAAGCTGCTCATTCTGTTGCTGCCGGGCGCGATCTTAGGGATCGCGGCAGGCGGGCTGCTCGCTGGATATGTCGACGATCGGATCGTGAGGATTTTCGTTGGCGCAATCGCCGTTCTGTTTCCCCTCTATGCGATCTTCAAGCCGAGCGGCGGGGATGCGTTTATTCAAAACAACCGCCCGCTTGGCTTCATTTCGGGCACAGTGGCGGGCTTCACGAGTTTCATTGCGCACGCTGGCGGACCGCCTTTTCAAGCTTACGCGATCCCGCAAAATCTCGACAAGCAGATCTATGCCGGGACCGCGGTGATGTTCTTTTTCGTCGTCAATTTCGTCAAAGTCTTGCCCTATGCGATGCTCGGCCAATTCGACCAAACGAATCTCACCACATCGCTCATTCTCATTCCGATTGCCCCGCTTGGCGTCCTGTTCGGCGCATGGTTGGTCAAACGGATAGATCAGCAGCTCTTCTACCGCATTCTCTACGGATTGATCTTTGCGGTTGGTCTCAAGCTGCTTTGGGACGGTTTGATCTAGTCTTTTGAGATCAGATCGACGAGCGCGACCGCTTCATAGCTCGCCCAATCGGTATCGCCTTCCAGCTTGGCGACTTTCAAACCGTTGCGGTCATAGAGGATCGTTGTCGGGAATCCGCCGCCCGCGCCGCTGTCATAGACAATGTTCCAACCTTCAGGCCCGTCGGCGAGCGTATAAAAGTCGAGCCCGCTATTGGTAAGCTCGCGCAGCCGCGTCTTGGCATAGTCATGATCGCTCGGCTCATCGACACTGATCGCGATCACTTTGAACGTGTCGGATCCGCGCGACCGCTCAAGCGCCGCAAGGGACGGCATTTCCCGCTCGCACGGCCCGCACCAGGTGGCCCAGAAATTCACGAGGATCGCCTGCCCTTCAAAGTCCTGATAATGCACGATATTCCCGGATCCATCGACAAACGGTGCCGGGGGCGCTGGCGTTCCTTTGTCGCTCACATCCAACTTGGAAAGTGTTCCGACAGCCAATTTTGCCACAGGGTCGCGGTTACTTCCCTTTGAACTGGCGCTAAAGAGCCAGTAAAGCAGCGCCAGGGCGACTCCGGCGAACATGGTCGGGATGGCAATGCGCAAGAAACGATCCATGGGCGACGGGCCCTCCAGATGATGACAAGGACGAGACAGCGATATGGCGAGTGAGAGCAAAAAAGGCCAGCAAATGTGGGGTGGACGCTTCGCCGCACAGCCGAGCGACATTATGCAATCGATCAATGCCTCGATCGATGTGGATCGCCGAATGGTCCGCGAAGACATTGCTGGATCGCGGGCACATGCTGACATGCTGGCGGAGCAGGGGATTATTTCTGAAGCCGACAATATCGCCATTCAAGAAGGTCTCGACCAAGTGATCGCGGAAGTCCTGGATGGGAGCTTCCCATATCGCGCCGAGTTGGAAGACATTCACATGAATGTTGAAGCGCGCCTGAAAGAGATTATCGGCGAGCCCGCTGGTCGAATGCACACAGCGCGGTCGCGTAACGATCAGGTGGTGACCGATTTTCGCCTCTGGACTCGCGGAGCGCTGACAGAAGCGCGGCGGAGCCTGAAAGCGTTGCAGCGGTCGCTGGTCAAACGCGCTGGCGAACACACAGACACGGTGATGCCAGGCTTCACGCACTTACAGACAGCGCAGCCTGTGACCCTTGGCCATCATCTGCTTGCATATGTCGAGATGATTGAGCGGGACCGCGCCCGGTTGGACGATTGCGCACGCCGACTGAATGAAAGCCCGCTTGGCTCTGCCGCGCTCGCTGGAACAGGCTTTACCATCGATCGCGATGCGACGGCCGAGGCGCTTGGGTTTTACCGCCCGATGGCGAACTCCCTGGACGCTGTTTCAGCTCGTGATTTTGCCCTGGAAGCGCTGTCGGCGCTCTCCATCGCCTCGACCCATCTGTCACGACTGGCCGAGGAGATTGTGCTCTGGACTAGCGCTCAGTTTGCCTTTGCGAAACTTTCAGATGCCTGGTCGACCGGATCGTCCATCATGCCGCAAAAGCGCAATCCAGATGCGGCAGAACTGGTGCGGGCCAAAGCCAGCCTCATCACCGGTCAGTTTGCATCCTTACAAGGCGCGGTGAAAGCCCTGCCGCTCGCCTATGCGAAAGACCTGCAAGACGACAAGCAGCTGACATTTTCCGCATTCGACACGTTTGGGCTTTGCGCCGCATCGATGACCGGGATGATCGAAACCATCACGTTCAACCGGGAAAATATGCGGGCTGCGGCCGCTAAAGGCTTTTCTACCGCGACCGATCTTGCCGACTGGCTGGTGCGCGAGTTGAAGATGCCGTTCCGCGATGCTCACCATGTCACCGGAGCGCTGGTCGCTAAAGCCGAAAAGAAAGGCTGCGACCTGCCAGAGCTCAGCCTCGAAGAGATGCAGGCCGTCGAGTCCCGGCTAACAAATGACGTATTTTCCGTGCTCACTGTTGAAGCCTCAGCGATGAGCAGGCAAAGCTATGGTGGAACTTCGCCGGTTCGGGTGGCCGAACAGGTGGAGCAATGGACACAACGCCTCGGATAGGAGCGCCGTAAAATGAAACATGTGATCAAAACCGCATTGGCTTTTTCCGCACTGGCAAGCCTGGCTGGCTGCGGCCTCCGCGGCGACTTGGAACGCCCGCCCCCAATCCTCAGCGAACCACCGACTGAGGAGACGTCTGCTCCGGTTGATTCGGCTGTGCTGTTCGCAGGCAATGATATCAATGAGGGTACGACCTATTACAATTCTCTCGGCGGGGAGATCCCGAAACCTGCTCCGACGCTGGAAGTCGAAGAGGAAAGCATGGGGGAGGTCAGCCCCGGCTGATAATCGCGCTTGCATCATTTTAACTATGAGGATGGCCACCTTCATTGCGAAGGCGTCGATCTGAACGAAATTGCGGATGAGATCGGAACACCGGTCTACGTCTATTCGACGGCAACGCTGCGTCGCCACGCGCGCGTGATTGCGGCTGCGTTTGACGGCATGGATTGCCTCATCGCGTACTCGGTCAAGGCAAATGGAAATCTCGCTGTTCTGAAGACATTGGCGAGTGAAGGTTGCGGCGCGGATGTCGTAAGCGGCGGTGAACTGCGGCGTGCGCTTGCAGCCGGAATTCCGGCCAACCGCATCGTCTTTTCCGGTGTCGGCAAGACCCGAGAGGAAATGGCTCTTGGGCTCGAAACCGGTATTCACCAGTTCAACGTGGAAAGCGGTGCGGAGCTGATTGAGCTCTCCGAAGTTGCCATGGGCCTCAGCAAGGTCGCGCCGGTCGCCCTTCGCGTGAACCCGGATGTCGCCGCGGGCGGACACCCAAACATCTCAACTGGTAAAGCCGGCGATAAGTTTGGCGTTCCCTGGGCAGATGCCCCGGAATTGTATCACCAGATGAAAGTTCTGCCGGGTGTGGAAGCGGTGGGCGTTGATGTTCATATTGGCTCACAAATTGGCGATCTGGAGCCCATGCGCGCCGCGTTCAAGAAGACGATTGGCCTGGTAAAGTTCTTGCGCGATGCCGGGCACAATCTGAAACGGATCGATCTCGGCGGTGGGCTGGGTATTCCGTATCAGTCAAGCGATTCACCGGCGCCTCCATCGGACTATGCCCAGATGATCCGTGAGGTCACCGAAGGGCTTGGCTTGCAAGTCATCCTGGAGCCTGGCCGGGTTATTGCGGGAAATGCCGGCGTGATGGTGAGTGAAGTATTGTACCACAAGCCTGCGCCGGACCGGACCTTCCTGATCATAGATGCAGGCATGAACGATTTGATGCGTCCCGCGCTCTATCAGGCTCATCACGATATCCTGCCGCTCGCAGAACCTAAGGCGGACACGCCGCAGACGACGTATGACATTGTCGGACCAATCTGTGAATCGACCGACAAGTTTGCAGCGCAGCGCAAGATGCCTGAAGTGCCAGCCGGCGGGCGCATCGCCTTTATGTCATCCGGGGCCTATGGCGCTGTGCTCTCAAGTCAGTACAATGCCCGTCCGCTGGTTGCGGAAGTTCTGGTCGACGGTGATCAATACGCCTTGGTTCGCCGCAGGCCGAGCTTTGATGAGATGATACAACTGGAGCAGATGCCCGATTGGCTGACCTGAACCGCATTCCTGGCACGAAAAGCCTGATCGACCGGACGTTCCGGCGACTTCGGGACATCGCGCTGTGGAAAGCCTGGTGGCCATTCATTGTCTTGCTGAGCATATTTGTCGGAGCTGCCTTACTCGGCATATTCGAGCGGACCCCGGCCCGGCTCGGGGCGCTCGCGACGCTGATTTTTCTTGTTGGTTCTGTGGTTGCGCTGCTGCGCGGTGTTCGCCGTTATCAGCGTCCGGATCCGCGCGAGGCCATCGGCGCATTGGACCAGCAGTCAGACCTGAGACCGCTCGTCTCGCTGATGGATCGACCGGCTCGGCCCGAAACCACCGGCGTGCAATTGTGGCGCGCCCACGAGCAACGCCTCACTGATGAGGCACGACGTCTCAGCGTGCCGGGTTTTTATGCGATCTGGGAAAAAATCGATCCACTGCGCCTGCGATTCATACTGCCCCTTGCGGTGGCTGCGCTGTTCGCGCTGAGCTGGGGGAATACCTATTCGCGCCTCTCTAGTGCGCTGGACCCTGACTATGGCAGCCTGTTTGGCGCCGAGGACATCCGCATCGAAGCCTGGATAACCCCGCCGGAACACACCGGACGGGCACCAATTTTTCTAAAAGAAGATCAATCCGAGGTCCGCGTCCCGCAGGGCTCGGTCATGACGCTTCGCGTTCAAGCCCCGTCGACGCCAAAGCTCCGCGTGATTGCCGCTGATGGACGCCGCACGACAAAGTTCGCCTTAACTCCGGACAATGCGTTTGAAGCAACCACGGCGATCTCTTCGAATAGTGACATCTCGGTCCGCTGGTGGGGGGAGCGCAAGGCCTGGTCGATACTGACCTCTCCTGACGCGCCGCCCGCCGCGCAATTTGTTGAGCTGCCGGTCCTCGGGGCCGGGGACCGAACCGAATTCAGCTGGACAGCCAGTGATGATTATGGCGTTGCCAGCCTGGAGCTCGCAATCAAACCGGAAGGCAGCGAGCGAGATTTTGACTTCGTCCCTGTGGAGCTCGGTGCGATCAGCCCGCGCGAGGCCGAAGACGAGTCCAAAATAGATCTGACCCGAAATCGATGGGCAGGTGCCCGCGTAGAGATCCGCCTGAAGGCCACGGATGGTGCGGGCCAGGTTGGGTACAGCGAACCGCATTTCTTCAAACTGCCTGAAAAGCTGCTGCTGCAACCCCTCGCCAAAGCCATTCAGGACGTGCGTGTAACTGTGCTGCGCGAGGACGCACCATATACTGAAGCTGACTATGAGCCGGACGCGACGCAGGCGGGAGCATACTATCTGTCGGCGACCCAGCGCTTGTCGCAAGCGCCGCAAGGGGTGCAACGCGGCGCTATCATGCTGGAAGCGGTGACCTATGAAGCGCCGCGCTATTTCAGGGACATACTGGTATATTCGGGCCTGACCACGGCGCGCTACGCGCTGGAAGCCTCAAGCACGACGGACGAGGCCAAGGCGACCGAGCCGCTGCTTTGGTCGTTGGCCTTGCGGGCTGAGTATGGGTCTGCCGCCGATGCCTATGCTGCTCTCATGGCCGCCAAGAAAGCGCTTGAAGACGCACTACGCGATGGCGCGAGCGAGGAAGAGATCGCGCGACTGGTGGAGGCGTTCAAAGACGCTGCGCAGCGCTATATTGCCGCCAAGATGGCAGAAGCGATGGCCAATGGGTTGGAAGCGCCGCCCAGCAATGAAGACAGCGCCGAAGGGCCGAGCGGCTCCGGGCTGGGCGGTCAGGGGTTTTCCGACATGCTGGATGCGCTTGAGGATCTCACCGAAACGGGGGCAACAGATCAGGCGCGGCAGCTCCTCGCGGATATCACCAACATGCTGGAAAATTTGCAATTTCAACAAGGGCAGGGCGGCGGCAGCGATGGCTTTCCGGGCCTTCCGGGTGAGCAAGGCGAGAATGAAAATGATGAGGACCTCCCCGAAGAAGAGCGGGAGATGACCGAAACCATGCGCGAGCTATCAGATCTGCTGCGCGAACAACGAGAACTTAATGATGAGACGCTCGCTGAGCAGCGCGGAGAGCGCGGCGAGTCCGGCGAACAGTCATTCGGTGAGAATCAGCCGGGTGAAGGCGGTGATTTCCAGACCGGCGACGCTGAAAACCCAACCGGAACCGACGGCGAAGACGGGCGCTCGCTCGCCGAACGCCAAGGCGACATTGCGGACCGAATTGAAGAATTAGCTGAGAATCAGCTGGGCAGCGGCGAGGACGATGAAGGCGAGGGGGCTGGCGGCCTGCTCGACGAAGAGACCCTCGAAGCGATCGAACGGTCGCAGCGCCGGGCCGGAAACGCCCTGGAAGAGGGCAATGAGGGCCGGGCTATTCGCAATCAAGATCAGGCCACGCGGCAACTGCGCGAGCTCGCAGAAGGGCTCGCTGAAGCTCTCGATGAGGCGCGCGCCGATCGATTGGGTGATCAGAACCAGCAAGGATCAGGCGCTGCAGACCCGTTCGGAAACTCCATCAATGGAGCGGTCGACGACAGTAATAGCGTGGATATCCCTGACGAAGCTGAGCGCCAGCGCGCCAAGGATATTCTGGACGAGCTTCGCCGCCGCTATGATGAAGCGGTCGACGAAGAAGAGCGGGAATATTTACGCCGACTACTCGACCGGTTCTAAGGCCTCAGCGTCCGGCTTTTTGAATTTCAGCGTCATACGATCAGACTCGCCAATCGCTGCGTAGACGGCTGGATCGAACCCATCTGGCGTGTTGCCTTCACGATCTGAGGTCCGGCTGACGGGCGGTAGGGTCCAGACGCCGAACGGATGATCGGCGGTGTCATTCGGATTGGCGTTGATCTCGCTCGCTTCGACAAACTCAAAGCCTGCAGACGCGGCCAGCGCTTTGACGAAACCTTCGTGGACATAGCCCGTCGCAGCACGCGGGTTCTGCTCAGCGCTGGAGGGTAGGCGGTGTTCGACCACCCCTAGAACGCCGCCGGGCTTCAGCGCGGCGTAGGCATCGGTGAAGAACTTGGCTGTGTAATCCCCGCCCATCCAGTTGTGGACATTTCGGAAGGTCAAGACAGTGTCGACGCTGTTTTCAGCGGCGAGCGGTCCAGATTGGGCTGAAAAGGCGCTATATTCGAGCGTTCCAAACAGCTCGGGATCTGCTTCATAAACAGCTTTGAAATCGGCAATCCGCTGTTCGATGCGTGCTAGACGGTCGCCCTCAAATACATTTGTATCCCAAACCGTCGCAATCAGAGTGCCATCACCGGAGGCGAGATAAGGCGCTAGAACATTCGTGTACCAGCCGCCACCCGGCCAGATTTCCATGACGGTTTCGCTGGGGTCGACCTCAAAAAAGGCGAGCGTCTCGTCGGGATTGCGCCAGATATCTCGCGCCTTTTCGTCATCGCTGCGCCACTCGCCTGCGACGGCTTCTGCGAGGGTGAGCGGACCGGTTTCGACCTCCTCGACAACGGGCGGCGTTTCGGGTTCCAGCGTTGCCGCGGGCGTATCCGAGCCGCCGGAACAAGCTGCGATCACCAATAGGGCTGAACCGAACAAGAATTGGGTCTTCATCATTTGACTCCTGAAAAGGTCTTGAATCATGTGTTTCGCGTTTCCACATAGCCTTTGTCACGGCGCTGCCAAGCAGGTTGTGACCGAATTTTCTGCCAGCGCCGATGGTCGGGCTGGACGAACAGAGAATTTCGACCCTCAATTTTCGCGGCTTTTCAAGATCGCCGCGGATCACAGTTGCTAGTGAAAGGACTGTTTCAAATGAGCACGATTGATCTGACACCCCTATACCGAACAATGGTTGGCTTCGACCGTATGGCCAATATGATCGACAGCGCCGCACGTCTCGATGGCGCCCAGGGCTATCCACCTTACAATATTGAACGCGTCGCCGACGATGAGTTTGCAATCGAAATTGCGGTTGCGGGCTTCGGCGAAGAAGACATCGATATTGAAACCAAGGATGGCTTGCTCACCGTCGCGGGCCGCAAGGCTCCTCCTGAAGATGGCGAAACTGAGCGGGAATTCCTGCATCGCGGCATTGCCGAGCGCGGCTTCCTGCGCCGGTTCCAGCTGGCTGATCACGTCATCGTGACCGGTGCTGAATTGCGCAATGGTTTGCTGCGAGTCGAACTCGTTCGCGAGCTTCCAGAAGCCAAGAAGCCCCGCAAGATCGAGATCGGTGCCCCGAAAAAGGGCGGCAAGCCGAAACTGATCGAAGGCAAAGCAGACGCCGCATAAGCGGACCGTCTGTCCCTAGATTGAGCCCCGGACCCAACGGTTCGGGGCTTTTCATTTGCGAGCTGAAAAGCGCGTCGCGTTTTAGGTATTCGCCTCAAGCGCGCGTTGTTCGTCGATCCAGGCGGGATCTACGTTGAGCTTCCCGGCCATTTTGTCCCGGCTAGTGATCATGCGCCAGAACGGTGCGATCTCTGAGACCGTCTTCCCGTCGGCGAGGTCTTCCAACGCCGCTTCAGCGACCATCCGAACGAAGATCGATGTCGACATTGGGCAAGTGCCTGCGCAGCCTTGTTGAGCCGCCAGCTTATCCCGCATCTCAGGGATGGTGTTCGTCTCGCCGTGTGGAATCTCGCGTATGTAAGCGTCGACCATAAGCGGTGTAGCCACCAACATGGTTCCTCCAACGGGAATGCCGCCCCAGGCTTTGTCCATGACGACTTTCTTGATCTCTTTCTTGGCAGCGAGTTTTTCGCGCGCTGTTTTCTTGGCCATGTGTTCCTCCCTGACGACGCCTACCATTTCGCCTTGCCAATATATGTCAGCAGCGCCGGCACGAGACGGTATGCAGGATCAGGATAACAGAAATCAAGCCAGTCAACATGGCCTTCAGAGGTCAGCCGACCTACTTCTCAGTCAGATGAAGGAGACAGCGATGACGGATATGAGCATCAATCGTGAAGATAGCCCAAAAGGCGGACGCTACACCGTGCGCATTAACGGCGAAGAGGCTGAAATGACCTATTCACGGGCAGGCAACACGCGGATCATCATCGATCATACAGGTGTGCCCGACTCGATGAGAGGGCTGGGCGTTGGCAAGCAACTGGTCGAAGCCGCCGTCAAGGATGCGCGGACGGAAGGATTTAAGATCATTCCACTTTGTCCATTCGCCAAAGCGACTTTGGCAAAGCACGCTGAGTGGCAGGACGTGGTTCAATAAGCGGGCTTGATCTTCCCTACTTTTTCCGAGAGCCTGCGGTGAGAGGGAGAGAGACATGAGACATTTAATTGCCGCCGCCGCTGCGATATCCGTAATAACCGCCTGCGGAGGAGCGCCGCCCAATGAGAAAATCCTGACCGACTTTTGCACAGACTTGTTTTCCGGTGATTCACGGTCGGAAAGCATGATTACCGGGGATGCGGGGACTGATGTTGCAAGCTTTTGCGCCTGCTACGCCACTCAGACGGTTGCTGACACTGAAACAACGGCATTGCACAAAGACATCCTGAGCGAAATGGTATCGATCAGAACCGCCGATGACCTGAACGTTGAGGACACTGCGGACCGCATCGAAGCAGGCATCGAGTCCGGCACGATCGATACATTTACCGAAGCTCAGTTTGACGCACTGGGAGATGAGTTTCAGGCGCTGTCTCGAGCCATGTATGACAATGGCGGGAGTTGTCCGCCGACGTCTTAAGGGCCGGACTTCGGCTATTGAGCCTCTATTGGCTGATATTCAAACGGCTTTAGTTGCGCGACCACGTCCTTAACGGGGCGCATGGGTCTACCGTCGGCGTGGATCATGACCGCCGTGATCCGCCCCTCAGCAATGACGTCGTCGCCGCGCAGACATGTCTGATTGAAGTACATCCGCACCCCTTTTACGCCAAGGCTGCGGGTGCGGATGGTCAGTAGGTCGTCGACCTTGGCAGCGCGCTTATAGTCGACCTCAACATTGGTCAGCGTAAACGCTGCGGGCTCGTCGCGCGCGAGCAGACTCTGATGGCTGACCCCCGCGTCCCGGAGAAAGTCAGAACGCCCTCGCTCAAAAAAACGCAGGTAATTGGCGTGATAGACCATTCCGGTGAAATCGGTGTCCTCGTAATAGACCCGAATGTTCAGCCAGTGCTGGCCATGTTCATCAAAAGGCGGTGGAAGCTTGCTCATGTCGGCTAGCTAGCAGGTCCAGGCGGACGCTCGCTAGTGCCGGAAGTGACGCATGCCCGTCAGCACCATCGCCAGACCAGCATCGTCCGCTGCGGCGATCACATCATCGTCGCGAATCGAGCCGCCGGGTTGGATAATCGCGCTGGCCCCTGCAGCGGCAGCTGCGAGCATGCCATCCGGGAAAGGGAAGAACGCATCCGAAGCAGCAACGCATCCGGTTGTCCGCAAAGCGTTGAACCCTTCTTTCTCTTTCGCGTCTTCTGCCTTGCGCGCAGCAATGCGTGCGGAGTCGATCCGGCTCATCTGTCCGGCGCCAATGCCGACCGTTGCTCGATTTTTGGCATAGACAATGGTGTTCGATTTTACGTGCTTGGCGACGCGCCAGGCAAATAGCAGGTCATCCAACTGGGCTTCTGTGGGAGCCAATTTGGTGACGACTTTGAGGTCATCACGTGTGATGCGTCCGAAATCACGGTCTTGCACAAGAAGGCCGCCTGCGACGGTCTTTACAAATGTTCCCGGCGCGGAGGGGTCTGGCAGACCGTCAGTGAGCAACAGGCGCAGGTTCTTCTTTTTCTTGAATACTTCGATCGCTGCTTCATCTGCGCCGGGCGCGATGACGACTTCGGTGAAGATCGATGTGATCTCTTGCGCGGTCGCCTCATCTAGCGGGCGGTTCAGGGCGACAATGCCGCCAAACGCCGAGGTCGAATCGCATGCGAGCGCTTCGCGATAAGCGTCGATAATGGTGTTGCCTAGAGCCACACCGCACGGGTTGGCGTGTTTGATGATCGCGACCGCAGGGGTCTCGGCGCCGAGTTCTCCGATCAGTTCGTAGGCGGCGTCCGTGTCGTTGATATTGTTATAGGAGAGCGCCTTACCCTGCACCTGCTGGGCCGTCGCGACCCCAGGGCGGGATTCCCCAGTGACATAGAAAGCGGCCTTCTGGTGCGGGTTCTCGCCATAGCGCAAAGCTTCGTTGAGTTTACCGCCAAAGCCGACCCAATCGGGGGCGCTATCGTCGAGCTGTTTTGCATACCAGCCTGAGATTGCTGCGTCATAGGCAGCTGTGCGTGCATAGGTCTTTGCGGCGAGCTTGCGGCTGGTCCCGCGGCTCACGCGTCCGCCGGAACCCGCCATTTCCGCAAGTACCGCGTCGAGATCGCCGCCGTCGGTGCAGACCGACACGAAGTCGCCATTCTTAGCCGCTGCGCGGAGCATTGCCGGACCGCCAATATCAATATTCTCGATACAGTCTTCAAACCCTGCGCCCGAAGCGACGGTCGCTTCAAAGGGGTAGAGATTGATGTAAACGAGATCGATCGCTTCAATACCATGCTTTTCGGCGTCGGCCTTGTGGCTGTCATTGTCGCGCAAGTAGAGCAAGCCGCCATGCACCGCTGGATGCAATGTCTTCACGCGGCCGTCCATCATCTCCGGGTACCCTGTGAGATCTGCAACGTCTTTTACCTCAAGGCCCGCTTCTTTCAGCGTGCGAGACGTACCACCTGTTGAAACAAGTTCGATCCCAAGTCCGACTAGAGCCTTGGCACGTTCAACGAGCCCCTCCTTGTCAGACACGGAAATCAGGGCGCGGCGAATTTTAGTGGATTGGGTCATGAAGCGGCTTTCAGGCTAGACTCTGAACTCGCTCGCCCGCCTATCATGAGTCCCAGTAGCGTCAACAGGCTTGGCGCATCTAACCTTTGCAAGCCGGTGGATTATAGGCCGGAACCAATCGTGCGAGGGCTTGCAGTGCTTGCGGTTGTTGCCGATCGCCCGCGACGATCAGCAAGTTGTCCAATTGTGCATGGAAGCCTTCGGGTTCGCTCTTTCGGCTTTCCGGTGTGACTTTGTTGAGTCCGTCGATCCCCGTGCTGATCAGGCGCTCATCGGAATAGGTCAGCTCTTCGTGAAGCTTCTCTCCGAGGCGCAGGCCCGTGGTTTTGATCTTGATGTCGAAATCGGGGACCATGCCCTTCATCCGGATCATGGCCTCGGCGAGGGTGCGAATGCGGATCGGGTCGCCCATGTCGAGCACGTAGAGCGAGGACTCACCCGGCTGCCCATTATGAGCTGTGCCCTGGAGCACCAATGAAGAGGCTTCCTCGACCGTCATGAAATATCGAGAGACTTGATCATCCGTCAGCGTGACTGGCCCGCCCGCGGCGATCTGGCGCTCAAATAGCGGCACCACGGATCCCGACGATCCAAGCACGTTTCCGAATCGGACCATGGACACCGCAAGCCGAGTCCCCTTGGCCCGATAGGCGAGCGCCAGTTCTGCAAGCCGTTTGGTTGCCCCCATGACATTGTCCGGGTCGACGGCCTTGTCAGTTGAAATGAAGACGAAACGTTCGAGGCCAAACTCGATCGCGGCATCGACGGCATTCACCGCGCCACCCACATTGGTCAGAATCGCCTCGCAAGCGTTAAGCTCCATCAGCGGGACATGCTTCAAGGCCGCAGCGTGAATCATCACTTCCGGTTTGGCGTCTCCAACCGTTTGGCGCAGGCGCGTGCGATCGCGCACATCGCCAATATGCGTCTGCAGATCTAGGCCCGGAAACGCTTCGCGGAGCGTGAGATCGATTTCGTAGAGGTTGAACTCAGAGGAATCATAGAGCGTCAGCTGCGCCACGCCCATCGCGGCACACTGCCGGGCCAGCTGCGAGCCGATCGTGCCGCCAGCGCCTGTTACAAAGACGCGTTTTCCTTCGAGAAGCTCTTTTACGGGATCGGTGTCGAGCGTGCGAACCGGCCGCGCAAGAAGATCTGCTGGGCGCACGCGTTGCAGGTGCAGACCTTCGCGGTCCGAGCCCAGCGCCATTACTCTGGAGCCATGCTGAGTGGCTGTTTCCAGGATCGCGTTCATCGTATCGCGTTCACGGACAGCGCCAGCGACCGCGACCCAAGGCGTCGCGCCGTAGCGAACCGCAAGCAGATCCAGCATTTTGGGTAGCTCGGTAAGACCGCCGAGGACAGGAACACCGCGGATCGCGCGGCCGGGTTCTGCGCCATCTGCCTCGATCAGGCCGAGCATTCGAACCGTCGCACCGCCTTTGGTTGATTGCAGGTCGCGCAAAACGCTTGCCGCTTCAATGGCATTGGCGACGAGGATTGCGGGCGGGGCATCGGCGCGGATCGAGCGGAAGATTTGAAACGGGCGCTGGGTTGAACGCGAAAGCGCTATCATGCGTGCCAAGAACAGGAACGTCACCCAGATGCCGAGTGCGACGGGCAGGCTTGAGCGCGGGAAACCGATCAAACGGTTCCACAAAAACATCAGCGGCAGAAAAATGAGGGCGGTGAGCGCGACGCCTTGCATGATCCGCATCGCGTCTGGCCATCCGGCATGTCGCCAGACTTGTCGATGAACTCGCATGATGAAGAAGGCCACCAAAGCTGCAAACGCGAACGCGCCGGAGGCGATCAGGCCAAGCGAAACCTGCTCAGGCGGCGCACCACCGGTTGTCGACCAGCGGTAAAACACCGCGACGGCCATAGAAATGAAAGCTGCCACGACATCAAAGCCGAGCGTGAGGGCCATGGCCCGTCGGGCTTCAAACTGCGGCCTCATGTAGATTGCACCTTGAGGAATGCCCACCGGATGCAGTTCGGTGGGGTCGAACCATCGCTGTCAGGTAGCGCCTTGCCGCTCAGAACGATCTGTTCACTCCGTTCGATGATTCCCCTCCCCAGGTAGATCGTCTCTTCTAGCTGGGCTTTGGCATGACTTGTCTTGAATCGCCATTTCGTCCCAAGGTCGCTATGCAACACAATTGAATCGCCAGCCATGACCGCGGTCACAGTTGGATGCAAATGAAACCTTAGAGAGTAAACGATTGGCGCGTTGTTTTCCGTCGCACCGGCCGACACGGGGCGCGCGAGGGAATCCTCGCCGGTCAGGCGAGCGCCGTCTCCTGACATGAACAATCGACGGCGATGCAGCAAGCCGTGAGACTGTTTGTAACCGCCATGCTGCGCGTCGAGCCAAATTTCATCATCCTCTTCCAATCGTTTGGCAGAAATGCCTTCCGGGCCGACCGGGTAGAGTAGCCGCGTGTCCTCGTTGGTTTTGAAGTTTGAGGAATCAGCCTCTCCGAGGATCAGGGTCGAATGCGCCGACGTGCGTCGGACCGCTGCGCGAAACGCAATATCGATTTCCGGGCTGCACGCGCACGAGGTCACGAGACGGGCGCCGCCATCATGCAACTCAAACCCCAACGCGCCCGCATGCGCCTTATCACCGAAGGGCGGCTCTGGTGCTGCGCCGGCGTCAAGCACCAGAACGGTCTTGTTCTTCTGCAGTTTGTGGAAGCCTGATTTCGGCGCGACAGAGAATTTGCGCGGCGGGGTTTCCATGTGCGAGAGCACGGCATCAACTGCTTCGGGCCAGCGTTCGTCGCCGTCATGGAACGGCATCAACCCACCATCTGCGGCCTTGAAAAAGGAAACCATGCCGCCAATGCGGGAGATCCATCGTGGAATGAATTCCGGAACATCGCGTTCGGACCGGGTCAGCAAATCATGGATCGTGATCAGGTCTGCCAGACATCGCAAGGCGCGCGCGGGTGATCGGGAGACGTGACCCCCATCAGGGAAGAACTGCGCCGTGCATTCGCTTTCAAGCCGCATTTCAGCGTCTTCCAGTCCTTTTCCGCGCCCGAGGCAGACAGCGTGTGCAACCGCCAGCGTGCAGCCGCGCCAACGAGCTTGAGGCTCGATTTCTGTATCAATCAGCGACAAGACGTGGCGCGCTTGGCGACCCAGGGCATCGAGGCGCTGTTCGCAGGCATCAGGATCGCCATGCTCAAATAGAGCCGCGCCGCAGCGCATCCAGTTCCAGACCCGATCTCCAGCACAGCCCATGCGCCAGGAAAAACCGTCAAACCGGCCATAGTTTTCGATCCAGTCATCGACTACGAACCGCGCCCGGTCGGCGCCGACCTCGTCTTGCGTGAACAAGTCTGCCAGCCAGTCAAAGCGATGCAAACGATTGGCATAATGCCTGGATGGCATTGCGACAGACCACGGGGCTGTTCCGTCGCTAAGCTCAATCCGATCCATGCCGATGCGCCAAATCCCGCGCATCAGCATTTCACCGCGAAGCTCATCTGGGGGTACGATCTGGCGCATATGCAGGCCGAACCCGTCGGGCGCGGATCCAGCGATGCGAAGGCGTTGAACAGCGGACACACGAGCATCCTCGCCCGGACGACCGGCAAACCGATCCCAGATCGCCGCGTCTTCCGCGTCGGTACGCTTGGCTTTCAGCGTGTGGGAAGACTTCGCTTCGCTCATGCCGAACTCCGAAACTCTAAATCGTTGCGCCCGCCCGCAGGGCGGAAATGTTGGATGCGTAGTGATCAGGCCCGCCTTTGAAGGCGGCTGATCCGGCAACGATTGCCGTGACCCCTGCAGCAATGGCGCGGGGCGCGGTTTGAGGATTGAGTCCACCATCTACTTCGAGAATGATATCACGTCCGCTCGCATCGATCTTTTGTCTAAGCGTCTCAATCTTTCGGAGCTGGCTTTCGATGAAGCTCTGGCCGCCAAAGCCGGGATTAACGGACATCACGAGGATCAGATCCACATCATCGATGACCGGGTCCACGACTTCTGCGGGCGTTCCTGGATTCAAGGCCACGCCAGGCTTCATTCCGGCGGCACGAATGGCCTGAAGCGTGCGATGCAGGTGTGGGCCCGCCTCCGGGTGTACCGTTAGTATATCCGCACCAGCTTTCGCAAAGTCGTCTATATATGGATCGACTGGCGAGATCATCAGGTGGACATCAAATGGCTTATCCGAGTGTCTTCGAAGCTTCTCAATCACCGGTGGACCAAAAGTAAGGTTCGGCACAAAATGGCCGTCCATCACGTCGACATGGATCATGTCGGCTCCAGCTTCGTCAATTCGGCGGATTTCTGCGCCGAGTTCACCAAAATCCGCCGACAGAATCGACGGTGAAATTAGTACATCACTCATGCTGAACGCCTAAAACGTAACCGCCGCCAGCACAAGGCTGACGGCGGCTTTGAAGTCAGTGTTTCAGTGCGACTGATTAGTAACCAGGCGCGTATTGTACGGGGACGACATATGCCCCGTCTTCGCGGAATTCTACATTCACGCGCTGACCCGGCTGGATATTGGTGTCAGCCGGTTGAACGAAGGCTTTAAC
This sequence comes from Hyphomonadaceae bacterium, assembly GCA_043513745.1. Taxonomy (GTDB): domain Bacteria; phylum Pseudomonadota; class Alphaproteobacteria; order Caulobacterales; family Hyphomonadaceae; genus Henriciella. The sequence goes on along the minus strand of CP121341.1, from coordinate 696,271 downwards.
ATTACCGTCATTGAACTCTACGGTCACGGCGATGCCTTGCTTGGTGCCAGCGGCTGTCCCAAGCATGTTACCTGCGATTCCGCCAAGAACCGCGCCGCCAATCGCGCCCGCTGTCTGGGCTTTGTCGCCGCCGCCAAGTTCAGATCCGGCGAGACCGCCAAGCACAGCGCCTGTTGCGGTGCCGATAATCGATCGGTCCGGCTTGATCGTTACGCCGCGGACGTTCGTCACCACGCCGGGTTTCACCGTCATCGCATAGCCGACGGAACTCGAATTGACGGTGTTCGCGCCATAGGTGCTTTGGCAACCAGTTACGGCCAGGGTCATCGCGGCAAGTGCGCCTGCGATCAGTTTTTTCGGTGCCTTAATGGCGATCATATCAGTCGTCATCGTATTGTGCTCCTTATGCACGTGTTTGACTGCGCTTGTTTTGGAGGAAGTCAGGTGAACTCTCTATGAACCCGAAAAGGCCCATTTGTGGCAAAACCGCCTGAATTCATGACATTTTCGTCATGAGTCGCGCTTTAAGCGAGAAATGTAAAACGCGTCGTGCTGAAATTTACCATTTGGCAGGGTTAACAGGTCGCCAACGGCTGAAATACCGTCTTCGAAACCAGGTACTTCGGATGCGGTAATTGGTACGCGGGACAAAGGCAGATCATCCAGAACGCGATCTACCAGTTGTACGCCTTCGTGCGGAAGTGGCGAGCAAACACAGTAAGTCAGGGTTCCACCAGGTTTCAGCATTTCGACTCCTGCACGCAGCAGGCGTTCCTGAATATCAGGAAAGCGTTGCACGTCCGCTTCGGGTTTGATCCACGGGCCTTCAGGATGCCGACGCAGGGTGCCGAGCGCAGAGCAGGGCGCGTCGAGCAGGATTTTATCGACCGGTTCCGACGGGCGCCACATCGTGGCATCCGCCTGAATGACCTCCACCTCACCCTTGAAGCCGGTGCGCCAGAGGTTTTGTTTCAGACGCTTCAATCGTGGTTTGGAGCGATCAATCGCGGTAACTGCGGCACCGGCAGCGGCCAGTTGTAATGTCTTGCCGCCCGGGGCTGCGCAGATATCCAGAATGGCATCGCCTTTCGCCGGATCCAGCAGGCGAGCGGGGAGCGTGGCGGCAACGTCCTGGACCCACCAGTCGCCTTCTGCATAGCCGGGGAGGCCCTCCAGGTCAGACGTCTCAACTTTGACGGAGTAGTCGCCAACCACCTCTCCATCTACCTGTTGCGCCAGCGCGGCGGGGTTCTGTCGCTTCGAGGTGAGATAAGTGACGGGTGTCTGCAACTGTGCTTCGGCCAGCCTCGCAGATGCGTCCGCGCCAAATGCCTCCTGAGCGGCTTCCTGGAACCAGGTCGGCCAGATGGATTGAATGGGCGCGGCGTCAAAGGCGGATCGATCGGCGACGGCCTTTCGCAGGACGGCATTGAGGAAACCCGTCGCGCGCTGCGCTCTCGGCCACTTCTTGGCCGCGTCCACCGTCTCGCCAACCACTGCATGGTCTGGGGTTTCCAGAATCCATGCCTGCGCGGCGCCTATTCGCAGCAATGCGCGCGATGGCGGCGGTGCGGTGTCGAGCGGCCGGTCGAGAAATGGCGCGAGACCGATATCGATGCGACCGAGATGGCGTAGCGCGGCGCTGGCCATGGCGCGGGCGAATCCGCGATCAGGACCTTTCAAGCTTTCAAACCGCTCGGTGTTGGCGAGCGCTTCATCCAGCGTGCGCCCTTCTTCGAGCACAGTCATCAGGAGCTGCGCGGCAGCCAGTCTGGCAAAGGCGCCGCTCATGAGAGAATACGTCTGGTCATATGCAAGTGCTCTTCGGTCCTGTTCGCGCGTGTTTGTGGCGCTGTTTGATCAGCGCAGGCGCTCAGGTCAAGCAGAAGAATCGGTTGCTGAGGCTGTCGCCAGCGCCGGGATTAACCCCAGGGACCGGCGGCGCGGCGGGGCTGCACTGTATCTGGCTGAACACCCATCTCGGCTGCCAGGCGGTTGAGCGCTTCAATCCGGTTCTGGGTCGCAGGGTGGGTCGAGAATAGACTGTCACCGCGTCGTCCGGCCAGCGGGTTCATTATATACATATGCGCCATTGCTGGATTCGCTTCTGCCCGGCGATTGACGGTGGCCCGTGCTCCGCGATCAATCTTGGCGAGCGCCGAGGCGAGCCAGAGCGGGTTGCCGCAAATCTCTGCGCCGCGTTTGTCTGCTTCATACTCGCGAGAGCGACTGATCGCCATCTGTACGAGACCCGCGGCCATCGGCGCAAAAATCATGATGAGCAATCCAGAAATCATCCCACCGCGCTCGCGACTGGTGAAGAATAACGCAAAGTTGGCGAGCATCCCGACCGCCCCTGCGATCGTTGCTGTCACGGTCATGGTCAGCGTGTCGCGGTTCTGCACATGCGCGAGCTCGTGGGCCATAACGCCCGCTGTTTCTTCACGCGACAAAATATTGAGCAGGCCCGTTGTTGCTGCCACCGCGGCATTCTGAGGATTTCGGCCGGTCGCAAATGCGTTCGGTTGTTGCGTGTCGATGATGTAAATCTTTGGCTCGGGCATCCCTGCTGCCTGCGCCAGCGCCTTAGTGTCTTGCACGAATGTGCGCAGGATCGGGCTGCGTTCCGTCTCATCCACCTGCCTTGCACCTTGCATGCGCAGCACGATCTTATCGGCATTCCAATAGGAAAACAGATTCATTCCACCCGCGATGACGAAGGCAATGCCCATGCCCATCATGCCGCCAACAAGATAGCCCACCGCCATGAACAGTGCCGTTAAAGCGGCCAGGAGCATGAAAGTCTTCGCTGTGCCCATGTGTCAGGGGTCCTTGCACGTTAAATTTGAGGGTCTACCTCATTACTCAGAACATATATGGATTGGTTAACAAAACCGGGAGTCTCGTTCATGTCAGATGAAAAAAACGTCACAAAACCGGATTTGTCGCCCGCCGCGAAACGCGCGCTCGAAGAGGCGGCTGAGCGCCGCGCCGAACAAGAGCTGAAAGAACAAGAGCTTGAGTCGCAACGCACCGGAGAAAAGGGTGGGCCGCGCGAGGAGCGCGTCCGATATGGCGATTGGGAGAAAGCCGGACGCGCGGTGGATTTTTAGCACCGCGCCGGTCGTTTCACACAAAACCTAGATCGAGTTTCTGAGAAAAATGGCTTGGGTGGTTGACTCATGATGTAAAATGTAAAAAGGTAATTACATGATTACTAACGACGATATGGATCTGGTCTTTCACGCGCTGGCGCACAAATCGCGCCGCCGCATCCTGGACCTGGTGCGCGACCAACCCGGACAAGGCGTTGGCGAACTCGCCAAGGCGTTTGATGTCAGTCGGATTGCCATCATGAACCACCTGAAAGTGCTGGAAGAGGCCGGCTTGCTGGTTAGCCAGAAGGATGGGCGCACCCGCCGTCTATATCTCAACGCCATGCCGATCCAGGCCATTCATGAGCGCTGGATCGACGCCTATAGCGGCTTCTGGGCCGATCGACTGAGTTTCATCAAACAAGCGGCTGAGGGGGTCGCTCAGGTTAACACAAAACACAAAGAGGATGGGAACGATGACTGAACAACCAAACTATGCCGAGAAGAGCCTACATAGGACATTTATAAACGCGCCGATCGCAACGGTCTGGTCAGTATTGGTGGCGACTGACAAGCCGCTTCCATTCTTCTTCGGTTCCATTTGCGATACGAAAGATGGACTGAAGCCGGGCGCGCGGATGCGCATGGTGCATCCCAATCGCAAGATCGCCATGGTGGTCGGCGAAGTGCTCGCATTCGAGCCGCCGCATCTCTACAGTCACACGTTCAAGATGACCAATCTCAAGGATGATCCTTGCACAGTGACGTATGAGCTGCGGGAAAAAGACGGCGGGACCGAGTTTGATCTGATCATCGAGAACGCCATCGAGGGCAGCGATCTGCACAAGCAGATGATCGGCGCCCAGGACTTTATTTCCAAGAACCTGAAGAAGATCTCAGAAACCGGAAAGCCAGCTTTCAGCGGCACCATGGTCACCTTGATGTCACCAGTGGTCGCGTGGGTGGCGAAGAAGGAACAGCGCATCGAGCACTGGCCGCTGGAGCCGGGTGCGGAACCTGTCAAACTCGTGAAGGAGGTGTAAGACATGGCGAAATCACCGGAAGAACTGGCCCAGACCATGATCGACAATTTGCCGGAGAAAACCGGGAAGTCTCTTGATGAATGGCAGAAAGTGGTTGCCGCGACCGGCGCGGTCAAACACGGCGAGATCGTGAAAATGCTCAAAGGCGAGCACGGAGTCACGCACGGCTTTGCCAATCTCATCGCGCAGAAATGTATCGGCAACCTGGATGTGAGCAGCGATGATCTGGTCACCAATCAGTATAAAGGCAAAGAGGCGCTAAAACCCATTCACGACACGATCGTGGATTTCGTCAAGACGTTTGGCTCCGAGCTGGAAATCTCTCCGAAAAAGACCAGTGTCAGCTTGCGTCGCAAGAAGCAGTTCGCGCTGATCCAGCCATCGACCAAAACCCGCATCGATCTCGGTATCAATCTCAAAGGCGAGCCACCTCAAGGCCGCTTGGAAGCGATGACGGGGATGTGCACGCATAAGGTGCGGCTCAGCAGTGCTGATGAGTTTGATGAAGAGGTGCGCGCCTGGGTGAAAGCCGCATTCGACCGCGCAGGGTGAGGCGGAAACTCTACCGGCGGAAGGATCGGCTGCCGCCAGGGCGCTGACGGTCTGAGCCGTCCTGGCGAGCGCCAGCGCGGTCTTCTCCGCGGCCCCCGCGAGTCGGGCGCGGGGCTTTCAGGTCGGCAATGATGATGTCGCCGCTCACCTCGTCCGAATAGTCTCGTCCAAGGTTGCTGATCACCAGTGTGAATTCGTCCAGGTCAACTCGGCGATCGAGATTTGGATCGAACCGAAACGGATTGGCGAGGCTGTCATCGCGGGTCGGAAGACTGCGGGCCCAGTCCTGTTGCTCAAGTGCGGTCAGAAATCCATCTTCATTACTGTCGGCCTGCGTGAAGGCGGCGGGGATGCCAGCATCCAATTCTGCCTGGCTGATGCGTCCGTCATTGTTTGTGTCAAAAGTAATGAACAATCCGGCGCCCGGTTTCAGCCGATCAGCTTGCGCGCGCTGGCGCAGTGAATCATCACGTAGCTCGCCCTGGCCCGGCAGCCGTACCAATTCGTCTTCCTCAGCTTGCGCGTGAGCTGAGATAGACACGCAGGCGACGGCCAAAGCAGCCAAAGAGAAGGAACGGATCATGAGAACTCCACGCTATGCTTCAGTATCATATAATCATTTGCGACATGAACGCCACATGACGTTTCCGTCAGGCTTGCGTCGAGAATGTGACGAGCCTATCGATAGGCGCAATCATATCCTGCATAAAACGATAGAAGATATGTCTCAAACTCTTGACCGCGCTGTCGAGTCCGGTTCGATCTATCGTTCCAATCAGTTGAGTAGCTATTACAACCTCAATGACCGCATCGCATGAGCGGTCTGATCCCACGGAGGAATATGATGGGAAAACGTGACGATCTGATCGCAAAGTACGCTAAGGACCTGGAAGAGAAGTGCGGGATGAAGCCCGATATGAAACTTCTCACGGCGGTCACTATTGCTTGCGGTCCATCGATTTACCGGAATGACGCTTCTACAGTTTCTGCCACTCAAAAGGGTGAGCTCGAAACTGTGAAGAAGAGCTTCCTGATTAAGAAGCTCGGTCTGAAAGATTCGCCGAAGCTTGACGAAGGCATCGCGGCCGCAATGGACACATACGGGCGTTCCGTGCGCAAGAAGTACCGCGCAGTGGTCTACTATCTTCTGGTCAAGCATTTCCGCAAAGCCAGCATGTTCAAGTAAAGCACTCGGCTTGAAACAGACTTTGGAGAGGCTGGGAGCGATCCCGGCCTCTTCGCGTTTGTGGTGCATTTCTTAACGCCTGCAGGCAGATCGTTAACCCGGACTTAACGCAAACGCAGCATTCGGTTAACCAGTGCATAGTGCGGTTTGGCGACTGATTCGCCGAAACGGGAACGGAGTTTGCGATGCAGGTCACAGCCGATCAGGTTCCTTTGATCATTGCAGTGGGCGCCCTGGCGCTAGGATTGGCGTTTATCTTGTGGGCGTTACGAACGTCCGACGGCGCACGCGGAGCCGCGAAGCGCTACAAAGAAAAAGCCAATGAGGCAGAGTCATCTGTCGCCGAAATGAAATCAGTGCTCGGCGCACACCCGGGCGTAATCCTGGTCTGGCAAGGCGACGATATTGATGTCGACGCGGATGATATCACGCCGCCCGACATTCATGGTTCACCTGTCGCTTTGGCGAGCTTGCTTCGCTTCACGGATGATGCGGTTTCTGTCGATCCTGCAGTGCGCATCATTGAGGGGCTCGCCGACCTTGAGGCGCGTGACGCCAGTGGGATCGATTCAACTCTGCGTATTCGGCTGCGTGAGCTGGCTGAGCAGGGCCAGCCTTTTTCGCTTACGATTATCGGACAAAACGGACGCTTCTTAGAAGCCGATGGGCGGACGGCGGGCGCTCGCGTTGTGGTTTGGATCACAGACTCTACTATTAAAGGCCTGGAAGAAAGCTCGGCCCGTGGCCGACTGGAAGAGGCGCGGCAAGTTATTGCCCGCGACCCGACAGCGTTCCTGGATATGCTCGGCAAGGCACCGTTCCCGGCTTGGCGGATTTCAGGCGTTGGACGTCTGCAATGGGCGAACCCGGCTTATGTGGATGTCGTCGACGGCGACAATCTCGACCGTGTGCTGGAGCGCCAGGTCATGCTCGACGAAAAAGCTGTTGAGCAAGTGCGCAAGACGCTTACTGACGGAAAAGAGATTGATGAGACCCGCCATATCGCCATCAAAGGCGAGCGCCGGGCGATGCGCGTTCTGTCCTTCCCGCTCTCCGGCGGAGTTGGTGCGATGGCGTTCGATGTCACCGAACAAGAACGGGCACGCGATGAGCTCGACAAGCATGTGCGGGCGCATGACGAAACGCTGAATCATGTTGCGGATGCTGTTGCGATTTTCAGTTCAGAACGCAAGCTCACTTTCCACAACCGGGCTTTTGCTAAGATGTGGGACATGGATGAAGGCTTCCTGCTGGATATGCCAAGCCATGGGCAACTGCTCGATCGTCTGCGCGAGCGGCGCAAGCTGCCAGCCCAAGCGGAGTACGCCAAATGGCGGGCGGAGGAGCTCTCTTACTATCTCGACATTAGCGGGATCGAAGAAGACGAGTGGCATCTGCCGGACAATCGGACCCTTAAGGTCACGCGTCAGCGCCACCCTATGGGCGGTCTTCTGATCCTGTTCAAAGACATCACGAGCGAACTGAATCTGCGCACTAAATATAATGCCATGATCAAGACCCAGAGCAAAACGCTTGATAGTCTGCATGAAGCGGTTGTCGTGTTTGGCTCCGATGGGCGGCTGAAGCTCTCTAACAATGCATTCGCTGAATTGTGGGGCGTCGAGGCAGAGCTGCTCAAGGATGAGCCTGATTATGATGACATTGCCGATTTCTGCGTGCCGCTCTTTCACGATCGCGATACGTGGAGCGCGATCAAGGCTCACATCACGGACCCGGGTGCACGCCAGGAGACAACCGGCGAGATGCGCCGCTCGGATGGCTCAATCCTGACTTATGTGACGAAACCGCTGCCGGATGGAAATACGTTGATCGGCTTTGCTGATGTATCGGCACAGCGCTCCGTCGAGACTGCGCTCAGAGACCGGGCGGAAGCGTTTGAAACGGCCGATCGGCTCAAGACTGAGTTCGTGAAGAATGTCAGCTACCAGCTCCGCTCTCCACTGCAGACGATTCTCGGTTATGGTGAGTTCCTGCAAATGGAGCGCATAGGCGACTTGAACGAGGCGCAGCGCGACAAGGTCGATGCGATTTGCGAAGCGTCTAATCACTTGAATGATCTGATCGGCAATATTCTCGACCTCGCCATGATTGAGGCCGGACGGATGGACCTCGATATTAGTGAGGTGGACCTGAAAGCGCTGATCGATGAGGCGGTCTCAATCGGTGTAACCAACGCGGCAGATACCGAGGTGGAGGTGATCGCCGACATTTCTCCGGATCTCGGACGGATTGAAGCGGATGAAACGCGCATCCGGCAAATTCTGTTCAACCTCATGTCGAACGCGCTGCGCTTCACCGATCCCGGCGGCACAGTCACAATCTCTGCTGAACGCATGGGTGACACGGCCAAGCTCACTGTGAAGGACAATGGCCGCGGCATTCCAGCCGAAGACCAAGCGACCCGGTTTGATAGCTTTACCTCAAGCGATAGACGCGGCGCTGGCCTCGGCTTGTCGCTGGTGAAACATTTCGTGCAGCTGCATGGCGGCAATGTCGGGATCAAGTCGCGCCCTGGCGGTGGGACAGAAGTTGTCTGCTGGATCCCGGTTGAGGCAACCCCTCAAAATGGGAGCAATCGCCCGGAGAAGCTTGCAGCCTAAGACCGAACAGGGTGGATGTGAAAAGTGCAACGCCTTGCCAGCACGGCCTCATAAGGGCACTTAGGTCCTAGGCGAAGTCCGCCTGAGTACACAAAGGGAGGCCAGAATGGCTATTGCACGCGTAACAGAAATTATCTCAGGGTCGAAGAAGAGCTTCGATGATGCGATCAAAAAGGGCATCGCCCGAGCAAACAAGACGCTCAACAATGTTGAAGGCGCTTGGATCAAGGATCAATCGGTGGTCCTCGATAAGGGCGAAATCAAAGAATACCGTGTGGTGATGAAGGTGACCTTCATCCTGAAATAAGCGGCCGCGATCAGCGATGCGGCGGCGAGAAGGCCCATTCCGCCCACACAGAGTGTTCTTACAATTTTCGGCGTTTTCATCCCAGGACCCTTTTACTCAGCTTTGTTGTTCGGAAAACTGCAACGACTGTGCCAGTGTCGGATCTGACAGGGGATGGTGCTGATGAAGAGCGGAAATAACGTTCGTCTGAAGGCCCGCGATTGAGCGGAATGTCGTTGTTTTGATTCGCGACAGTTCGTGCTGACTCACAAAAACCGAATAAGCTGTGCTATGGTCTGTTTATATGGTCTGTTTATAAAGCACCAAAACGAGCAGGGAGGTGGCCAATGCTGATCAGCACGATACTCAAAGACAAGGGCAACACAGTGGAGACGATTTCCGATTCGATGACGCTGTTGGAGGCCGCCAAAGTGTTGGATCAGAAAAGAATCGGGGCGATCGTGGCCGTCGATGATACGGGCGAGCTGTGCGGCGTGTTGTCTGAACGAGATATTGTGCGACGGTTTGCGCGAAATGGCGAAAAGACCGGCGATATGCCTGTGTCGCAAGCCATGACGCGCGGCGTTATTACGGCTGACCCCGCAGAGGACGTGGACACATGTCTGGGACGGATGACTGACCGGCGGATTCGTCACCTTCCAGTCGTTGATGGCGGCAAACTGATCGGCATTATTTCGATTGGCGATTTGGTGAAGTACAAAATCGACTCTGTTCTGGCTGAAGCAGAGGCTATGGAAGCCTACATTCGCAGTGGCTAAAGGCCCTCCCGACCTGCAGCCAAAACAGATGCTCTAAAGGTTAACGCGCCGCCTGCAGAAATGTGCGTAACAGGCGAATTTTTTGCTTGCCAAAACCCCCAAACAGATTCTATATGGGGGCTTGCTTCGTGAATGCCTCAAATCTGTGGGGCCGGTTAAACGGCCCAACGGCTTTACGTCGCCAAAATTAGAGAAAGTTGCGATTGCAACCTTTTCTGCAGTTTTGGTGAAAAACGGTGTTGACGGAGTGAGGGCGGGTCTGTAGAGACCGGCGCTTCACGGAAATGCCTCTCTCACTGGGGCCGGTCAAACGGCTCGGGGAGTTTTTTCGGCTCAAAATCAGGGTTTTTCAGTTCGCTGAAATTGCTCTGCAGAAAGTCGAAAAAAGGGTGTTGACGCAAAATTCGGTGGCTGTATAAGCCGCCACTTCCGGTCGACGGGGCGCCAAGCTCCAGACGCCAGATCGGGCTCCGGCCCAGCTGTTTGACATCGCAGGAATTAGGAAGAGAAACGCAGGCGGCATAGGCGACTTGCGGTCCTTTTAGGACCACATATGACTATGACGATTTGCGTTTCAAAAAGAAATACCTTCACAAAAAATATCGGCTTCGGTCGATAGTGATTTGTGCAAGGGTTTCTCGTCAAAACGTAAATTGCTTTATAGCAAATGATCCCGACCGGTTTTTCCCGGTCACATGGGATTTTCGTCAGAAGTCAATTCTCAACCTGAGAGTTTGATTCTGGCTCAGAACGAACGCTGGCGGCAGGCTTAACACATGCAAGTCGAACGATATAGTGGCAGACGGGTGAGTAACGCGTGGAAACGTGCCTTTCACTACGGAATAGCTTTTGGAAACGAAAGGTAATACCGTATACGCCCTCCGGGGGAAAGATTTATCGGTGAAAGATCGGTCCGCGTTAGATTAGCTAGTTGGTGAGGTAACGGCTCACCAAGGCTACGATCTATAGCTGGTCTGAGAGGATGATCAGCCACACTGGGACTGAGACACGGCCCAGACTCCTACGGGAGGCAGCAGTGGGGAATATTGCACAATGGGCGCAAGCCTGATGCAGCCATGCCGCGTGAATGATGAAGGCCTTAGGGTTGTAAAATTCTTTCGCTAGGGATGATAATGACAGTACCTAGTAAAGAAGCCCCGGCTAACTTCGTGCCAGCAGCCGCGGTAATACGAAGGGGGCTAGCGTTGTTCGGAATTACTGGGCGTAAAGCGCACGTAGGCGGACTTTTAAGTCAGATGTGAAATCCCAAGGCTCAACCTTGGAACTGCATTTGAAACTGGGAGTCTAGAGATCAGGAGAGGTCAGCGGAATACCGAGTGTAGAGGTGAAATTCGTAGATATTCGGTGGAACACCAGTGGCGAAGGCGGCTGACTGGACTGATACTGACGCTGAGGTGCGAAAGTGTGGGGAGCAAACAGGATTAGATACCCTGGTAGTCCACACCGTAAACGATGAGTGCTAGTTGTCTGCAGGCATGCCTGTAGGTGACGCAGCTAACGCATTAAGCACTCCGCCTGGGGAGTACGGCCGCAAGGTTAAAACTCAAAGAAATTGACGGGGGCCCGCACAAGCGGTGGAGCATGTGGTTTAATTCGAAGCAACGCGCAGAACCTTACCTACGCTTGACATGCCTGGACGACTCCGAGAGATCGGTTTCTCCCTTCGGGGCCAGTGCACAGGTGCTGCATGGCTGTCGTCAGCTCGTGTCGTGAGATGTTGGGTTAAGTCCCGCAACGAGCGCAACCCTCATCCTTAGTTGCCATCACGTTTGGGTGGGCACTCTAGGGAAACTGCCGGTGCTAAGCCGGAGGAAGGCGGGGATGACGTCAAGTCCTCATGGCCCTTACGCGTAGGGCTACACACGTGCTACAATGGCAGTGACAATGGGTTAATCCCCAAAAGCTGTCTCAGTTCGGATTGTCGGCTGCAACTCGCCGGCATGAAGTTGGAATCGCTAGTAATCGTGGATCAGCATGCCACGGTGAATACGTTCCCGGGCCTTGTACACACCGCCCGTCACACCATGGGAGTTGGATCTACCCGAAGATTGTGAGCTAACTTCGGAGGCAGCAAGCCACGGTAGGTTCAGCGACTGGGGTGAAGTCGTAACAAGGTAGCCGTAGGGGAACCTGCGGCTGGATCACCTCCTTTCTAAGGATGTTTGTCATTTAGGTTCACGCCTTATGGCAACGTTCAAAGACAATCGTTGGCCCGAGCAATCGGTGACCAACAAAAACTATGCGGTTGTTTGTGCCGTCTTCGTTTCTCTTCCTTCATTTGCTGTTCCTCGCCGGTTGGCAGGGACATAGCCTGGTGCTACCGGGCAACCTAGTAATTGGGGCCGGTAGCTCAGGCGGTTAGAGCGCACGCCTGATAAGCGTGAGGTCGGAGGTTCAAGTCCTCCTCGGCCCACCACCCTTTTTTGGGGCCTTAGCTCAGCTGGGAGAGCACCTGCTTTGCAAGCAGGGGGTCAGCGGTTCGATCCCGCTAGGCTCCACCATTTTTCTGGGTGGATCGTGTGCGGCGCTGCCGTTTAGCAAATGAAGAAAGTGTCTAAGTTTCCGGAGCTTGTCTCCGGGATGTTTGTAATCGTAAGGGAAGATTAATCCGCCTCGCAATCTACGTTTTCGTAGAGCGCAAGCTCCTCACTAACCGGATGGAGTAAAGAGGTGAGCCTGTCATAAAGGGTTAGTCTGTTAAAGAAACCAACAAAGTCTGATCGAAACCCATATGTATAGGGTTCGCACCGTCTAGTACGGGGCGTTCACCTCTGCACATGAGTTTCAAAAATGAGATCAAGCGTCAAAAGGGCATCCGGGGGATGTCTTGGCGGTAAGAGGCGATGAAGGACGTGGCACTCTGCGATAAGCACGGGGGAGGCGAGAGCACCCTTTGATCCCGTGATTTCCGAATGGGGAAACCCATCTCCGAGATGTGTGACTATAATCCAACTTCGGTTGGGTGCTGGTCATACATTTCAATAGAGAGATATAATACACTGAATACATAGGTGTTATTAAGCGAACCCGGGGAATTGAAACATCTAAGTACCCGGAGGAAAGGACATCAATTGAGACTCCCTTAGTAGCGGCGAGCGAACGGGGACCAGGCCTGGTCTGAAATAAAGCAAAGCATCTGGAAAGTTGCGCCATAGTGGGTGATAGCCCCGTAGCTGTAAAATGAAGACCTTTTCGAGTAGGGCGGGACACGTGAAATCCTGTCTGAACATGGGGGGACCACCCTCCAAGCCTAAGTACTCCTTACCGACCGATAGTGAACTAGTACCGTGAGGGAAAGATGAAAAGTACCCCGATGAGGGGAGTGAAACAGTACCTGAAACCGGATGCTTACAAGCTGAGGGAGCTCTTCGGAGTGACCTCGTACCTTTTGTATAATGGGTCAACGACTTAGTGTTGCATGCAAGCTTAAACCGTTAGGTGTAGGCGTAGCGAAAGCGAGTCTGAATAGGGCGACTGAGTATGTAGCATTAGACCCGAAGGCAAGTGATCTAGGTATGGGCAGGGTGAAGGTGCAGTAACATGCACTGGAGGCCCGAACCGTTGAGCGTTGAAAAGCTCTCGGATGACCTGTGCCTAGGGGTGAAAGGCCAATCAAACTTGCTGATAGCTGGTTCTCCGCGAAATCTATTTAGGTAGAGCGTCGATCGAATACTCTTGGGGGTAGAGCACTGACTGGGCTAGGGGTCCTCACCGGATTACCAAACCTTATCAAACTCCGAATACCAAGAAGTACTAATCGGCAGACACACGGCGGGTGCTAACGTCCGTCGTGGAGAGGGAAACAACCCTGACCACCAATTAAGGTCCCCAAATAATGGCTAAGTGTGAAAGGATGTGGGATTGCTTTGACAATGAGGAGGTTGGCTTAGAAGCAGCCATCCTTTAAAGAAAGCGTAACAGCTCACTCATCAAGCGATCCTGCGCCGAAAATGTAACGGGGCTAAAGCCATTTACCGAAATTGTGGGCTCGTAAGAGCGGTAGCGGAGCGTTCCGTAAGCCTGCGAAGGTGTGCTGTGAGGCATGCTGGAGGTATCGGAAGTGAGAATGTTGACATGAGTAGCGACAAAGCGGGTGAGAGACCCGCTCGCCGAAAATCCAAGGGTTCCTGCGTAAAGCTAATCTGCGCAGGGTTAGCCGGCCCCTAAGGCGAGGCCGAAAGGCGTAGCCGATGGGAACCACGTTAATATTCGTGGGCCTGGGAGTGTGTGACGGATTTCGAAAGTTGTCATCCCTTAATGGATTGGGGTGGCAGCCTGGAAGTCCCAGGAAATAGCCCTCCCATATAGACCGTACCCTAAACCGACACAGGTGGATAGGTAGAGAATACCAAGGCGCTTGAGAGAACGATGCTGAAGGAACTCGGCAAATTACCTCCGTAACTTCGGGAGAAGGAGGCCTCACTCTAGGCAACTAGAACTGAGGGGCACAGACCAGGGGGTTGCGACTGTTTATCAAAAACACAGGGCTCTGCGAAGCCGCAAGGCGACGTATAGGGTCTGACGCCTGCCCGGTGCCGGAAGGTTAAAAGGAGATGTGAGAGCGTCGAATTGAAGCCCCGGTGAACGGCGGCCGTAACTATAACGGTCCTAAGGTAGCGAAATTCCTTGTCGGGTAAGTTCCGACCTGCACGAATGGCGTAACGACTTCCCCACTGTCTCCAGCATCGACTCAGCGAAATTGAAGTCCCCGTGAAGATGCGGGGTACCCGCGGTCAGACGGAAAGACCCCGTGAACCTTTACTGCAGCTTGGCTGTGGCACCGGAAATAATATGTGTAGGATAGGTGGGAGGCTTTGAAGCAGCGGCGCCAGTCGTTGTGGAGCCATCCTTGAAATACCACCCTTATTCTTTTCGTTGTCTAACCGCGTCCCTGGATGGGACCGGGACCCAGCCTGGCGGGCAGTTTGACTGGGGCGGTCGCCTCCTAAAGAGTAACGGAGGCGCGCGATGGTAAGCTCAAGCCGGTCGGACATCGGCTGTTGAGTGCAATGGCATAAGCTTGCCTGACTGTGAGGTCGACGGACCGAGCAGAGACGAAAGTCGGTCATAGTGATCCGGTGGTCCCGAGTGGAAGGGCCATCGCTCAACGGATAAAAGGTACTCCGGGGATAACAGGCTGATGATGCCCAAGAGTCCATATCGACGGCATCGTTTGGCACCTCGATGTCGGCTCATCACATCCTGGGGCTGAAGCAGGTCCCAAGGGTTCGGCTGTTCGCCGATTAAAGTGGTACGTGAGCTGGGTTCAGAACGTCGTGAGACAGTTTGGTCCCTATCTGCCGTGGGTGTTGGAAACTTGAGAGGATCTGTCCTTAGTACGAGAGGACCGGGATGGACATACCTCTGGTGGACCTGTTGTGGCGCCAGCCGCATTGCAGGGTAGCTATGTATGGACGGGATAACCGCTGAATGCATCTAAGCGGGAAACCCACCTCAAAACCAGGTTTCCCTTGAGAGCCGTTCTAGACTAGGACGTCGATAGGCCAGGTGTGGAAGCGCTGCGAAGCGTGGAGCTTACTGGTACTAATTGCTCGATAGGCTTGATCTCTAGAAACTCGTGTGTGGTGGTGAACGCCTCATACGGATTGAGATCAGAAACATCCCAGAACATTAATTTAAATATCTGCGGTTTTTTACTTATTGGTTTCTTACATTGCTAGCTTTTGCCGACCCGGTGGTTATGGCAGGGGTTCCCCACCCGATCCCATCCCGAACTCGGTCGTTAAGTCCCCTAGCGCTGATGGTACTGCGTCTTAAGGCGCGGGAGAGTAAGTCGCTGCCGGGTCAGCTAAAGCTAGTCAAATCGTTCCCTCGACAAACCGGATCTCGTTCCGAGCGAGGCGGACCGCATCCCGATCCCGGGGAACCAGGCGCTGAGCGCCGCAGAACGTCACCAACGTATTGAGACTTATCACCAGCCCTATCATGAGCGGCTGGAGCTCGCCCTCGATCAGGTTTGCCGTGAACACCAAGATCCGCTCATTCTGTCAGTGCACTCCTTCACGCCGCGCCTGCTCGGCGATGCGCAAATACGGCCCTGGCATATGGGGTTGCTCTGGCGCGAAGATGAGACGAGCGCCCGCGCGTTCATGGCGGAGCTCGCCGCGACCACAGATTACACCGTAGGTGACAACCAGCCTTATGATGCGCGCATCTTCAATTATTCGGTCGATCGTCATGTCGGTCCGAGGGGTCTGCGCCACATAACGCTTGAAGTTCGGCAGGACCTGGTATCGAATGAGAGTGATGTGGATCGCGTGGCTGGGAAACTAGGTCCCGCTTTGAAGACATTGCTGTCGACTTGAACCGGCGCGCAGATCCTCAGGAGAGGAGCTGCTGCCATGATCCCGTCCCTCACACTCGGTGTCGAAGAAGAATATTTGCTGGTTGATCCGGAGACGCGCGACCTGGTTGTTGAGCCGCCGCCCGAGTTCATGAGCTCCTGCCATGAGGCCTTGGGTGAGCGTGTGACGCCGGAATTCCTGCGCTGCCAGGTTGAGATCGGAACCCCCGTCTGCGCCAATATCAGCGAGGTTCGCACGCATCTGACGGGGCTGCGTAAGACCTTGATTCGAAACGCTGAAAAATGTGGCATGCGCCTGATGGCAGCCTCCACGCATCCGTTTGGCGAATGGGAGACGCAGAAGCACACTGACGCGCCGCGCTATCATATGCTGGATCAGGACCTGCAGGGTATGATCCGCCGGATGCTGATTTGCGGGATGCACGTGCATGCTGGGATCGAGGATCCGGACACAAGGATCGACCTGATGAACCAGGCGCGATACTTCCTCCCGCATCTGCTTGCTCTGTCGACTTCATCTCCCTTCTGGGCGGGGCACGAGATGGGCATGAAATGTACCCGGCTCGGCATTTTTGACTCAATGCCGCGCACCGGCATGCCGGATCGATTTGAAAGCTATTCCGAATATGAGCGCATGGTTGAACGTATGGTCCAGGCCGGAGCGCTTGAGGACAGCACAAAGATCTGGTGGGATCTGCGACCCAGCGCCCGCTTCCCGACGCTTGAGATGCGCATCACCGATGTTTGTACCCGCGTGGAAGACGCGATCTGTATCGCCGCGCTATATCAGAGCATCCTGCGCATGCTCATTCGCCTGCGCCAACGCAATCAGCGCTGGCGGATCTATCCTCGCATGTTGATGGACGAGAATCGCTGGCGCGCGCAGCGCTACGGCGTCACGCGCGGGCTGATCGATCTCAGCCGCGGCGAGCAGATTGCCTATCCCGTTCTGATCGAGGAATTGATCGGCACACTGGAGGAAGAGGCTCGTGCGCTCGGCTGTTTTGACGAGGTCCAGCATGCCCGCAAGATCCTCGATCGTGGGACCAGTTCCTGTAATCAGCTCAGCGTGTATGCCGAGGCAAAAGCAGGCGGCGCGGACGATCGCGAAGCCCTGATCAGCGTGGTCGACTGGCTCGTTACCGAGACCTCTGCGGATTTACCGTAAAAAGACAGCCTAATGGCCACGCTGGGCTTGCGCTCGCAGAGCCACCCAGCTATATCCCCCTCTCGCTTCGCAAGCTGCGAGGTTAAAACCGTGACGCGGGATGGAGCAGTCCGGTAGCTCGTCAGGCTCATAACCTGAAGGTCGTAGGTTCAAATCCTACTCCCGCACCCATCACAAAAGTAGTCTGGCCGTCTTGCGAAAGCAGGGTGGCCAGATCGCCTTTTATGGCTACGTGATAATCGCCTTCATCCTGTGGTGGTTGCAGCACAATACGATTGATGACCTTACGCAGGATTTTCCGAACCTCATCTGCATCTGGAGACGGATCGGAGACAACATCTGCCAAGGTTCCCACTAACTCTGCGTAGAGTGTTCCAGATTGTGGGTGTAGCGTGACGACCGGGCTCTCTCCTAGTGCTGCCAGCAGTGACGTATTGGCGGCCTTTTGGGCTTCGAGATCCATCAGTTTTTGCTTCATCGAGTTGGACGCTAGACCGTCGGACCTTCAAGACCAAGGCCGAGGCGAAGATGGCCGTCTTTGAGTTTATCGAAGGCTGGTACAATCCTGGTCGCCGCCACTCCGCCCTTGGATACATGTCACTCATTCTGCCATTCCAGGATCGCCCGACTGGTCAGTTCGCTGCCATTGTCACTGACAATGGTCTCCGGCTTTCCATAGAGCCGGATCAGACGATCCAGCTCGCGCGCAACGCGCTGTCCTGAGATCGATGTGTCCGCGACAAGCGCAAGACACTCGCGTGTGAAGTCATCGATCACGGCGAGGATACGGAAGCGCCTGGCAGGTCCGAACGTATCGGCGACAAAGTCGAGGCTCCAGCGCATGCATGGCCCATCCGGTATCGGCATCGGTGTTCGGGTGCCAGTTGCACGCTTGCGGCCTCGCCGTCGCTTCACGGCAAGGCCTTCTTCGCGATAGAGCCGTCTCAGCTTCTTCTGGTTCATGATGATACCCTCACGCGCCAGCATCAGCTCGATCCGGCGATAGCCGAACCGACGCCGCTGAGAAGCGATCTCCCGCATGCGCTTGCGGATGTGCGGATTGTCCGGCTCACGCTCCCGGCGAACCGTCTTGGGATCGACGCTGACCAGCTTGCAGGCACGACGCTGCGAGATGTCATATTTCCACATCGCCTTGAGTGCCGCTTCCCGTTTCAGCGCTCGCCATCGGGCTCGAACCGATGGCGCCTTGATGGCTCGCCGTCGTCAGCTCTTTCCCAGCAAGTCTTTCAGGATCGAGTTGTCGAGCATGCTGTCGGCCAGCAGCTTCTTCAGCCTCGCATTTTCCGTTTCCAGGGTCTTCAGTCGCCGGGCGTCGGACACATCCATCCCGCCAAACTTCGCCTTCCACTTGTAGAAGGTGGCTGAGCTCATCCCGTGACGGCGGCACACCTCCGATGTGGACAAGTCGCGCTCCTGTTCTGCCAGGATCGAAATGATCTGTTCTTCGCTAAATCTGCTCTTTCGCATTTCGGTCTCCGTTGTCAGAGGCTCTCAATTCAAATGCGGGACCAATCGGGTCTCAGGTCACGGCATATGCCACTTTCAACCGGTTACGCCTTTCTCCCAGGACGAATGGCCGCGCCGTGTGACCTGTTACTGGCTAGCGGGGTTGGTTTTCAACTGTTCGGACCTCACCATTAGCAGCGCGGTCACTGAACAGTTCCAAAACGACTTCGGCGATTTCAGCAGGTTGAATAAGTTGGAACGCTTTGACAAAGTCTTGCACCTCATCTCGCCATTCGCCGGTACGCGCATCGTTGAGGATAGGTGTATCGACGACCCCGGGACACACGACATTAAAGCGGATATTGGTTTCTGGCTGTCGTATCGCATTGGCACGCGCAAACATGATGGCCGCAGCTTTGGATGCGGAGTAGATCACGTCACTTGCAAGCGGCCGGCGCCCGGCTCCGGAGGCATTTACAACAACGCAGCCATTCGACTTTGAAAGATACGGCCACGCCATTAGCGTCGATGTGGCAACCGATCTGAAATTGAGTGAAATCGAGCGGTCAATGGCGACAGTATCTGTATTTTCAAACGCATCGGGCGATGTCATGATGCCGGCATTTGTGAACAGAAGGTCTATTCCTTCGGTTTGAGAGCCGATGGCGTGCATCGTCTCTCTAACCTGTTTATCATTACAAAGATCGACAGTGTAGGGGATAAGCTCCAAGCCGTCGCGAGCCTGAGCGTTGCATGTCGCGGCAAGGCCATCAGCATTGATGTCCAAGAGTGACAATTTGCCATCAAATCGTGTGGAGATCGCGTCAATGGTTGCCCGCGCGATACCGCCGGCAGCACCAGTAATCACTCCAGATATCTTGGGTTTCGGCACCATTATTTCCCCAATAGGGCTCACCTGTCTAGCATTTTCTATGAGCGAGGCTACGAAGCCGATACTGCGTTTTCGATCAAAAAACAATACAAGACTGTTCTATATAAAGCATTGCGTTGTCGATCCGCCCAAGATATCAGCTTTGAGTCCTTGTCGTATAAGAGACATAGGTGTACGAAATAAAAAGTGGCTGGCGACGGATCAATCTGGGCCAGTTCGCGGAGGAGCGGGAGAATACGATGGCAGACAGTGGTGCTAATGAAGACGTCAAAACTGGTGGCATAACGGATGAAGACATCGCACTTCAGCGTGAAATTGTGGGCCTCGAAGAGCCGAACGTGACCCAGGAGTTTCACTCACAACTGTCTTCAGACGCGATACGGAATTATGCACTAAGCATCGGAGATGACAATCCACTGTATACCGATGTGGACTATGCGCGCAGCACGCGTTGGGGCGGCGTGATCGCACCTTCGATAATGACCGCGATCATCAACAAACCTTTGCTGGGCGAGAAGATCCCAGAGGAACTGAAGCGCAAGACGCGCGGCTTATTCAAAGGCTGTCAGATCTTCATGTCCGGTGGCACATGGAACTGGTATCGTCCCATGTATCCGGGTGACACGATCTACAGCTTTGAAGGGGAAGAGTCTGTTGAGGAGAAGGAGTCGGATTTTGGCGGGCGCACGGTCCACATCATTCGACGCTATGTGAAGTTCAACCAGCGCGGCGAGATTGTTGGAATTTACCGCGCGCTGCGGATAATCGCGGAACGTAAGAAGGCGCGCGAGAAGGGTAAGTACAAAGAAATCGAGATTGCGAATTACTCCAAAGAAGAGGTCACGAAGATCGATGAGACCTATCTACTGGAGAGGCCGCGCAGCGGCGAAGCCCGTTACTGGGAAGATATAGAAGTAGGTGAAGAGATGCCGTCCTTGCAGAAAGGCCCATTGAACATGACAGAAGTCATACTCACCCATTGTGCCGGTTACGGTCTTGCGCCATATCGTATGCTAGCAGCGTCTCGTGTGGCGGCCAAAGACCGCCGGGTCTTGCGGGGCATGTATTCGCGCAATGATCAGGGGGTTCTGGACACCGAGGCCCGCGTGCATTGGGATCGTGAACTCGCAAAGAAAGTGGGTAATCCAGAGGCCTATGATTGGGGTCTGCAGCGTGAGTTCTGGCTGCATCACATGATGAGCGACTGGGCCGGGGATGAGGGCTTCGTGGTGTCTCAAGAAGATGAGGTGCGCAAGTTCAACTATATGGGCGATTTGCAAACCATGACTGGCGAGGTGGTCAGGAAATACGAAGAGAACGGACTTCACCTGGTGGACTTAAAAGTCGTTTCGACAAATCAACGTGGTGAAGTAACGGCCTTCGCCAATGCCACGGTTTCGCTTCCATCCCGCGACGCTGGAACGCCGGCTCTATTGCCCGAAGTGCCGCTAGATCTGCAGGCCAAGGCAGTCAAATTTCTTTCAGAACATAATCGCCTGAAATATAGCACCCATGCCGGCACCCCCGCAGCATAGGTTGGGTAAGCTCAAATTACCGCTACGGAGTGCGCGCCATCGATTGGTAGGACAACCCCGTTAATGAACGAGCTTGCCGATGAGGCCAGCATTATTGCGGGTCCAACCATTTCTTCGATTTGTCCAGCCCGGCCGGCCGGGGTCCTCTTGAGATAAGCCTTTCCCTCATCGGTCTCCAGAAAGTCTTTAGAAAGCTCGGTGACAAACCAACCAGGCGCAAGTGCGTTTACACGAATCCCGAGCGGGCCGAGGTCGAGAGCCATAGCTCGCGTCAGGTGCGCGACAGCACCCTTTGAGGCACAGTAGGCTGTGTTGTTGGGCTTGCAGCCCACAGATAAAACTGACGCGACGTTGATGATGCTGCCTCGGGTTCGTGAATCTACCATGCGCCTTGCGCCTGTCTGGGCGACATTCCAAACGCCTTTGAAATTGGTCTCCATTGTAAACTCAAGATGCGCATCATCGGTTTGAAGGAACGGTTTGGGGTAACCAACACCGGCGTTGTTAATGAGAACGCTAACAGGACCAAATTGAGCCTCGGCTTGATCGAATGCGGATTCGACCTGGCCTTTGTCAGTGACGTCCATCGTCACAGCCAGTGCATCGCCACCAGCTTCCTTGATCGCAGACGCCAAATCCGCCAATCGGTCCATCCGTCGAGCAGAAAGAACAGTCTTTGCTCCAGCACGGGCAAGGCCGCTCGCAATCCCCCTTCCTATGCCGCTGGAGGCACCTGTGACCAAGGCGATTTGTCCTTTGAGGCTGAACGGGTTCGAATTCATCTCGATGTCCTTCGACTTTTCTTGGGCGTCCAACATAGCGTGAGACCAAACCGATATCGAAATTGGGACTTGATCGATGAGGCCAACTGCTTAGTGATGGTCTTATATCGAACGTTATTGTTTTGTCACGGCGCAAAAAGTCCGGGCAGGGAGGTTGTGTTTTGGCTATCAATTTTGGAGATTTATTGGATGAAGTCGTCAAACATAGATCTGATCGTCTGGCGCTGACCAGCGATTCCGGCGATCTGACCTGGGAGGCGTTCGACGCCCGTACTAACGCTCTGGCACGGGGGCTACAAAGTCTCGGTTTGGCGCCCGGCGACAAGGTCGGATTTCTACTTTACAATACCGCTGAGTATGTTGAGCTCTTGGCTGCCTGCTTCAAGGCTCGCCTCATTCACATCAACCTCAATTATCGCTACCTTTCGAGCGAGCTGGAATACGTGCTCGTAGATGCAAACGCTCAGGCACTGGTTTTCGACAAGCGCCTGTCGGACCGTGTGGATGGTCTTAGCTCTGCTTGTCAGCAAAACCTGAACTTGATCTGCACGGGCATGGAGGCGAGTCAAGATCAGATCGCGTATGAATGCCTTATCGCGTCGCAGTCGATTGAGCCGCTAGGCATTGAGCGATCACCATCGGATTTGATATTCATTTATACCGGAGGCACGACCGGCAAGCCAAAAGGCGTCATGTGGGAGCAGGCCGATCTTGGTCGAGCATTGCTGAGGTCTGTGCTTGGTACCGAAGATCGCTCCAAGACAGTTACCGACGTTGTGGCGTGCCTCGACGATCCCAAAGCATTTACCAGACCTTTTATTGCTTCGCCGCTTATGCATGGAACGGGTCTGACTGCCGTTCTCAGCACTTTTGCCAATGGCGGGCAAGTGATCCTCACCGACAATAGCGGTTCTTTTGATGCCCACCATCATTGGCGAACGGTGGAAGCGTACAAGGCTGACGGTCTTGGCATTGTAGGCGACACATTCGCAAAGCCTTTATTGGCTGCGCTGGAAGAACGGACGTACGATCTCAGCTCACTTAAGGTGATTGGTTCATCCGGTGTTATGTGGAGCACACCAGTCAAACGCGAAATGCTCAAATATGTTCCGGGAGCGATCCTGATCGACTCGCTCGGGTCGTCGGAAGCAATGGGCTTGGGGACCTCAATCATGACGGCTGCTGGTGCTGTGGAGACGGCAAAGTTTGAGATCGGTCCTTCATGCCACGTGCTTGATGAAGCGGGGAATGAGGTTGAGCCCGGTTCAGGACAATCGGGGTTTCTTGCTCGATCCGGTCCCATGCCGATTGGGTATTACAACGATCCGAAAAAGACGGCCGAGACGTTTCGTACGTACAATGGCAAACGCTACTGTGTGCCGGGCGATGTCTGCACGGTTGACCCCGATGGAACCGTCAATCTACTCGGGCGCGGTGGAGCGTGTATAAACACAGGCGGTGAAAAGGTATTTCCCGAAGAAATTGAAGAGGCGTTGAAGCTCCACGCTGATGTTGAGGACGCGCTCGTGTTTGGGATACCAGATCCGAAATGGGGGCAGGCGGTGCAGGCCGTTATTCAATCAGATCAGGGAGCGGTCCTCGATGAAACAGACCTCAGAGTGTTTCTGAGAGACTACCTCGCCCCGTACAAAATCCCCAAGTCGATCATTGCCACTACGGAAGTGATCCGCCTAGCGAACGGCAAAGCAGATTATAAGAAAGCCAAAGCCTTGGCGGGGTTCACCTAGAGCGGCGCAATCTGACAATACGGCGCGTGTAGATTTACAATCGAACAATGATGTTTCATATAGCGAGAATGAAATTCGGGGGAGATCAGGGTCGTGACTGACGGCAAAGAACATTCATACTCACGAGTCGCCGCGCCCCATTTGCCACTATCGGGTGTTCGTGTTGTCGAGCTTGGCGTCTGGATCGCGGCGCCCGCAGCCTGTGGTATCATGGCAGATTGGGGAGCGGATGTCATCAAGGTTGAGCCCCCTGCCGGGGATCCCCAACGGCATGCATTCAAGGCTTTGGGACTACCGGATGGCCGCATGGCACCGTTCGAGCTCGACAATCGCGGCAAGCGGAGCGTCGTCCTCAATCTGCGTGATAAAGAGGATATGGAGGCGATGGACGCCCTCCTTGCGCGGGCCGATGTTTTTGTTACAAACGTCCGTATGGATGCGCTCGAGCGTCTCGGTTTGGATGCCGATTCGGTCCGCAAGCGTTTTCCCAAACTGATTTATGGGCGCATGACCGGCTATGGTGCGACGGGGCCCGACCGCGATCGCGCCGGCTATGACACAGGGGCCTTCTGGGCGCGCTCCGGTACACCCCTTGAAATTGTGCCGAAAGGCGAGGCACCTCCAACAATTCCTCCAGCTTTTGGTGACCACATTACCGGCATGGGTATGGTTTCAGGGCTAATGGCAGCCTTGTTTCATCGTGAGCGTACCGGGGACGGAAGTACGGTTGATGGGTCGCTTTTGCGGACAGGAATCTATGCGCTCAGCTCTGATCTAACGATGCAGCAAAATCTTGGATGGACCATCAAGAAGCGTCCACGGGAGGAAGCCTCCGGGCCGATGACCAACTGTTATCAAGCCAGAGATGGCAAATGGATTTGGTTGCTAGGTGTTGAGGCGGCCCGTCACTGGCCTAAGCTCATAGAAGCGCTCGACCGACCTGACCTTGGTGAAGACTCCAGATTCCAAACGACGAAAGACCAGGTCAAGAACCGGCGGGCGCTCATTGCAGAAATTGATAAGGAGATCGCTAAAAAGGATCGTAAATTTTGGCAGGATCGCTTCGACGAAGTGGATTTGTGGTGGGCTCCGGTGCAATCCCTCGAAGAAGTTTTAGTGGACGAGCAAGCGATTGCCGCCGGCGCTTTCGTCGAGATTCCTGGCACGGGTTCGGAAACCGCCATCCCTTCGATCGCCACTCCGATTTCCTTCAACGAGGCCCCTATCGTTCCAGCAAGTCACAGCCCGGCCTTAGGTGAGCATACTGATGAAGTGCTCGCTGAACTTGGTGCATCCAGAAAAGCCGTCGCCGCCCCATAGAAGGTCATGTTGCTGTAATAGTCGTTTCCGAGGAGACCAATAAGCGCTTTCGGTACGGCAGATGATGTTTGCTCGATGTGAGTTCTATCGATGAATGTTAGGCCTCACTCATACTCGACTGTTCCTTTAATGCTTGCCGCATTCTTTCGATGGCTATGTGAATGCCTCTGCAAGGGGGCACCTCAAGAGTGGCGCTGTGTCAAAAAACGATACATGCACTGGACAAAAAGAAACGATAATGTTCGATTCAAAGAGGGTGCATGAGGGAGTCGATGTTGGGCTGTTTAGAAGAAGAAAGAATAGGGTCGGTTCTGGTGCTGACCCTCAATCGTCCAGATGCACGCAATGCCATGTCGCCGGAGCTTGTCGTTCGTCTGGATAAAGCATGCGAACGGGCAAAGGCGGACGCATCTGTTAGGGCCGTCATAATCGCAGCCGCTGAAGGCGACGCATTCTGCGCCGGTGGTGATTTGAAGCTTATGATTCCGTTGATCACTGGCGCGCGTATGCCGGAGACGGAATATGATCACGCAGTCTTGGATCTAATGAAAGCTAAGGGGCGACCATATCCTACCCACGGCGATATCGGAAAACCTCTTATTGCAGCGATTGAGGGAGCTGCTCTGGGTGGGGGCCTCGAACTGGCACTCGCGTGTGACATGATCGTTATTGGACCAGGTGCGACGTTCGCTGCTCCGGAAGCTGCTGCTGGCGCCTATCCAGCCAGAATCACCTACTTGTTGCCGCAAAGAATTCCCTACTCAGTGGCTTCCAAAATCTTGCTGGCCGGCTCAAAACTGTTGGCCAGCGATGCCGTTCAGTTCGGGTTAGCAACCTCAGTCGCCGATAAAGGCGGCGCCTTGAGTGAAGCGCTTCGACTGGCAAACCGTACGGCCGCAAATGCACCGGTATCGGTTCAATGCGCGCGTGCGGTCGCCCGTGCTGCTCTTTCAGCGGGACATGAAGCGGTCGCTCGGCTTGATCGAAAGATGGCTCGAACGGTTTACGCAACAGAAGATGCCCGCGAGGGGCCACGCGCTTTTCGGGAAAAGCGCAAGCCCGAATTCAAGGGCCGTTAGCAGCTCGCTCACAGCGAGTATTCGTATCAGAAATGCTGCGAACCACGCTGTGGAAGTGCGGGTATGGTTTCGCGCTTGCGTCGAAAGAACGACCCTGTTAAGCAGAACATAAAAGTACGATATAAAATGATAATGTTCGGCTTAAGGTTAGGGAGAACCAAATGACTATTTTCACAAGTTTCGCGCGCTCGGCCTCTG
Source organism: Hyphomonadaceae bacterium (assembly GCA_043513745.1). Lineage (GTDB taxonomy): Bacteria > Pseudomonadota > Alphaproteobacteria > Caulobacterales > Hyphomonadaceae > Henriciella. Next base: position 670,174 of record CP121341.1, on the reverse strand, counting down.
TTCTGGCCCTTTGTGCTTCCGCCGGTACAACTATGGCGGCTGCTGCACAGGATGCAACGCAGGATAACTCAGAGACGCGGCGTCTGGACACGGTCACCGTATCATCCCAGAAGCGAGACCAGAATCTCCAAGATGTACCGATCGCTGTTTCCGCCTTCTCTGGCGATCAGGTTGCAAACGCCGGTGCAGCCGATCTCGCACAGCTGCAAATCGTTTCGCCTAGCCTTGTTGTCACACGCTCAGACACTGAACTGTTTAATCCCGTTATTCGAATCCGGGGTGTTGGAACTTCGGGTAACAATATTGGCCTTGAAAGCGCGGTTGGCATCTTCATTGACGGCGTTTATCAGAGCCGGTCTGGTTTTGGTATGAACGACCTCGTTGACCTCGACAGAGTCGAGGTCCTGCGCGGCCCTCAGGGGACGCTGTTTGGTCGAAATACATCTGCGGGTGCGATCAGTATTTTTACAAAGCGACCGGAGTATGAGTTCGGGTATGTCGCCGAGGCAACGGTTACGGAATTCGATGGGCAGATTCTAAGGGCATCGATTACCGGCCCTATTGCAGGCGACCAGTTGGCAGGTCGCTTAACCGGTGGCATCAATAAGCGCGACGGCGTTATCGAGACGATCGACGGCAGTTCGGTCAATGATCGCGATCGTTCGTTTGTTCGTGGACAGCTTTTATTCGAGCCTAGCGCTGATCTCGACTTCCGTCTCATCGGAGACTGGAGCCAAGCCGAGGAGTCCTGCTGTACATCTGTGCCGCTCATAGAAGGGCCTCGAGGTGATCTGATTCGATCGCTGGGGGGCGAACCCGCCCCAGCTGGCGGTCGTCTGGCGGCCATCAACGATCCAATTGGCAATGAGACAGAGTCAGCAGGTTTGTCTGCCGAGATCAACTGGAACCTTGGTGACGCGACGCTGACGTCTATTTCCTCATTCCGGGATTGGGAGGGCCAGCAGAAGACCGACTCTGATTTCACAACACTCGACTTTGCAGGCACAGACCCGGCCTTCGATGCGGACATTACGACCTTTACTCAGGAGGTTCGTTTGGCAGGGGAGACAGATACGCTCAACTGGCTCGTTGGCGCTTACTATCTCAACGAGGAGATCGAGCTCACCCAGCGTCTCGATTTCGGTAGCCAGTTTGAGAACTATATTGGCGGCCTCGTCGGGGGCGTGCCGGTTCTTACGCTTTTCAGCGGCTTACCGGCCGGCTCTATCCTCCCTGAGGGCGGCGGCACTCGGGATGATCTCACTCAGGATGCTGAGCAGTTTGCGGTCTTTACGCACAATACGTTACAGCTAACGGACAAGCTCTCAGTCACAGGTGGTCTGCGTTACACCGATGAGACCAAGTCCGCCACAGGCACTTTTACTGCGAACGCTCCAGGATGCAACGCGCAGGCGATTGCTGGCCCGCTGGGTGGGCTGCTTTGCCTCGGGTTCTGGAGCCCTGTGGTGCCAGATTTTGCACCGGATACTGAGATCTCAAGTCAGGAAACCACTGGTACGTTTAATGTCAGCTATCAGTGGACAAATGACGTTATGACTTATGCCAGCGCTTCGCGTGGATTTAAAGGCGGTGGCTTTAATCTTGAGCGTACAGCCGCTGTGGTCGTGCCGTTCGACCCAACAGTCTCCGGTGACCCGTCATTCGAGGGCGAGACAGCGACCTCTTTCGAACTGGGCGTACGGTCGTCTTTTCTGGATGGACGGGCCGTGTTGAACGCGACTGCGTTTCACACGAAGTTTGATGATTTCCAGATCCTGACTTTTTCAGGCATTCAGTTCTTCATCTTCAACGTCGATGAAGTGACAGCCCAGGGTGTTGAATTGGAGGGGCTGCTCCGCCCGACCGACAATATCACGCTGAACGGCGCGGCCACTTATGTTAATGCAGAATATGGTGAAGATAATGCGCCGATCGCCGGCTTGGAGCTCTTGCCTGGCAATGTGCTCACAGCTGCCCCGGAGCTGACGCTAACCGGCGGTATTTCTTATGACGGCGATATCCCCGGCACAGAGCTTCGTGCGCTGGCCAATTTCAATGTTCGCTACCAGAGTGAGCAATTCCTGAATTCGTCGTTAAAACCTGAAACCAAACAGGATGCCTATGCTTTGGCCAATGCGCGCCTCGGCATTGGTAGTGTCGACCAAAGTTGGACGCTCGAACTCTTTGCCACAAATCTCTTTGATGAGGATTACAGTATCCTGATTAATGACGCCCCCCTGCAGACGGGATCCTTCAACCGAAACCCGGGCGATCCAAGAGTGGTTGGAGTATCGCTGAAACTGCGTCGCTAGACCCAAACGATCTTTCCCTCCGATCGTTACCTGGGCCCGCGAATTCTATTCTTTCGCGGGCCATTTTTCATAGAAAAGACCTGTTGTGACAGATATGAGCATCACTCATCTAAGCAAACCGATACCGACCCAAACCTATGTCTGGTATGTCGTCTGGCTGCTGTTCGTGGTGAATATGTTAAACTATGTCGATCGCATGATTCTCTCGATCCTGATTGAGGATATTCGACAGGAAATCCCAATGAGCGATGCGCAGATCGGGGTTGTAACCGGATTGGCGTTCGCGCTCTTCTATGCGTTCGCGGGTCTGATCCTCGGTCGATTGTCCGACCTTTATAGTCGTCGGAAAATCCTATCTGTCGCTATCACAGGCTGGAGTTTGGCGACGGCTGCCTGCGGATTGGCCGCGAATTTCTGGCACATTCTGTCTGCGCGTGTCTTAGTCGGTTTTGGAGAGGCTGGAACAATGCCGGCATCGCAGTCACTGCTGGGTGATTACTGTAATATCAAACAGCGTGCAGCGGCATACGCGATCCTCGCTGCGGGCGGTTCGATGGGCTTGACAGTGGGCTTAGCCGGTGGGGGCTGGCTCGCTGAGCAATATGGATGGCGGTCGGCGTTTTTCATCGCTGGCGCGGTTGGACTTCCGATCGCGGCCATTGTTGCGTTCACAATGCGGGACCCGGAGCGTGGCCGTCAGGATGAGGGGGCTTCCTCACATGAGGGGACAAGCTACCGTGAAACAGTTTCCACGCTTTTGCGAAACCGCACTTATTGTTGGATCGTTTTGGCATCATCATGCACGGGGTTCATGCTTTACGGTGTGGCCCAATGGATGCCAGCATATCTGATCCGTGAGTACGGCTTGTCTACCGGCGAGGTTGGGCTGATTTTTGGGCTCGCTATGGGGATGGGAGCTGGGTTCGGAGCGATCTTTGGCGGGTTTTTAACAAACCAGTTGGTCCTACGCGGTGCGCATTGGCTACTAACAGTTCCGTTATTGGTCAACTCAATCATCGTCCCGGGCTACTGGCTGATGCTGTATTCACCATCACTCGAAATCACAATTGGGGCATTGTTCCTCGTCAATGTCTTCGGCGCGTTGGGGTTTGGCTCGATCATGGCGGGGCTTCATTCAGTCATCCCGGCTGGAATGCGCGCCAGCGGGAGTGCAATTTATGGGCTCGTCAGTAGCCTGTTTGGGGTTGGGCTAGCACCGTTTCTGGTTGGTATTTTGAGCGATCAGTTTAGTGGCGGCGCGCAGGACGCTGCCTCGCTTCGCACGGCGCTTGCGATTGCTGTCATAGTAGGGTGGGGCACACCGGTTTTTCTATGGCTTGCGCGCAAGACTTTTGATCGTGACCTGGTGTCGAAGGTTTAGACAGTATGGAAAACGAAGCGCAATTTAAGGCAGCGCGATCCGTTGCTGGCCACACCGCCGTTGTCACGGGTGCAGGAAGTGGTATCGGGCGGGCCTGCGCAGGGGTTCTGGCAAGAGCTGGCGCAAGCGTTGTTGTGACGGATCGCGATGAAGCCAGCGCCGTGCAAGTCAGCCGAGTGCTAGCGGCAGAAGGTCTACATACCAAAAGCCTGCAGCTTGATGTCGGCGACGATGCGCAGATTGGGGCGGCGGTTGCTTTTGCTACCGAGCGGTTCGGCGGTATTGATATTCTTGTAAACAATGCCGGGATTAACCGAAAAGTGGTCCTCGGAGAGCCAGAATTTGAGTCAGCCTGGCGCACCAGCTTCGACATAATGCTGGAGGGGCCACTAAAGCTAATTTCTGCAGCGCTCGATCCGTTGAAGAGCTCCAAATGTGCGCGTATTATCAATATTGCTTCCATAGAAGGCCTTGCCACTTCAGCAGGCAATGCGCCCTATGCAGCCGCTAAGGCAGGCATTCTGGGACTGACGCGCGCCTTAGCCGTCGATCTTGGTCCTTTCGGGATCACGGTGAATGCTGTCTGTCCCGGGCCTATTCTCACGGGTATGACAGAGGGTATACCGCAAAATCTTCAGGATACCTATCTTGAGCGATATACTATTCTGAAGCGGGCCGGGCAGCCTGAAGACATCGCCCACATGGTTCTTAATCTATGTCTGCCAAGCTCAGGTTTCGTCACCGGATCGAGCGTGATCGTGGATGGCGGTCTCATAGCCCGTAGCAGTTAAGCAAGCTGGTATATTCAAGTTTCCGCTAAGCTCGCACAAATGTCCTGGTAGAAGCGCCTTCGAGTGCGGAGGCGCTGACGCGCTCTGAGTCTTTAAACAGGTCGTAGTCTTCCAGCTTGGGCTGCTTCATCTCCTCCTTGAAGCGTCCATAGCTCCACGGCCAGACAAGCGGAATTCCCCGATCATCCAGGTACCAACTGTTGCAGCCTGTGGCCCAGATCGTGTCTTTTGACTTGTCGATGCGCGCCTGATCAAAACGATCCAATGCTGCGGGCGATGCGGAAATCTGATTAGCCTGCCCGGTTCGAACCAGATCTGTCAGTTGAAGAATGTATTCGAGTTCAAATTCAGCAACCTGGATCAAATTGATATTTCCGACTGGTCCGTTCGGGCCGTTCAGCATGAAGAAGTTCGGAAACTCCGGGACTGAGATCGACAGGTAAGCGCTCGGTCTTTTATTCCAGACATGATCCAGATCCACACCTCCGCGCCCGACGACTTTCATCGGCCGCGTGAATGCGTCGACTTTGAATCCAGTTGCCAGAATGAGAACGTCAATCTCGTGTAGATTGCCGTCCGCCGTACGGATGCCATTTGCCTCTATGGAATCTATCTTTTCCGTAACGACGTTGGCGTTTGGTTTCTGCACGGCCTTGTAGAAGTCATTCGACATGACGAGTCGCTTGCAGCCAACGCGGTAGTCAGGTCGTAATTTTTCTCTTAGCTCTGGATCAGAAATACTGTTTTCCAAAAACTCGCTACAGATTTTGGTTAGTTCCTTGAGGCGTGGAGCGTCTGCATCGATCACAGCGTCGGAGAACACTTCGATGCCGAGATCAGACATTTTGTGATACCGGGCGAGGTGGCCCTCTGGATCATCCCGAAGCTTCTGTTGTTCCTCTTCAGGGACGATCTTGTTCTCCTGCGGAAATATCCATTGCGCTGTGCGTTGAAACACTGTCAGTTCGTATGCAGTGTCGACAATTGATGACACAACCTGCGCTGATGTCGACCCTGTTCCGATAATCGCAACGCGCTTGTCACTCAGATCTATAGAATGATCCCATTGTGCAGTATGAAAACAAGGCCCCTCGAAATCGGAGATTCCTGCAATATCGGGGAACTGGGGGTGATGGAGAACCCCTGTTGCGGGAATTAAGATGTCGGCGCGATCTGTGAGACCGTTCGTCATACCAACAGACCAGCGTCCGTTTTCAAACCGGCATTCTTCGACTTCATGACCGCATTTAATCAGTCTGCCCACATTAAATTTGTCAGCGACATCTTTGAGGTATTGATGGATTTCCGCTCCTGGTGAGAAGAAGTGACTCCAGTTCGGATTCAGTGCGAAGCTGTAATTGTAGAGGTGAGAAGGTACATCACACGCGATTCCGGGATAAGTGTTGTCCCGCCAGGTTCCGCCAATGTCATCCGCCTTTTCGTAGACGGCGATATCATCATAGCCTTCCTCGGTCAGTCTAATCGCAGCGGCAATCCCGGCGACGCCAGCGCCAATAATCACGATGCGAGGTTGGCGCGTGTTTTTTGATGCAATCTGTGAGCTCATCCGTCTCAATTCCTCCCTGCGTCACGTGCACTGGCTTATAGCTTGGCTCGGTCACGCTCAATATAGAACTATAATGTTTCATATAACGGGGGTGATGAACACCCTATAGGTAAGTTCACCTAACCTATTCGCGAAAACGTCCTCTTGCTGGCGCATTTGCCAGACGCCGTCTTCGGAACAGACAACAGGTGCTGATTGCTTTAAATATTGGCGCGTTGGCGCTCCATTCACAGTTCCTGTTCAATCGATAGCGAAGTCGTCGAGCGTGTCGTCGCAGACGAATTCGTAAAAGTCGTAGATGCGCCAAGGCATATTTACACCAGACCGGCCGTATTCGTTGACATAGTAGCCGCCTTGGCCTTCTTTTTCCCAAAGCGTCGACTTCATCGCTTCATCCATCTCTCGATTGTATGCGTCGAACGCAGAGCGTTTAACCTCGATCGAGCGGCCCCCTTGTTCGAGCATTTTGGTTATCAGGCCGGTTATGTAGCGCACCAATATCTCGATCCAGGAGTGGAAGCTGCCTGATCGCGCCTGAGCGTTCGGTCCATAAATAACGAAGAAGTTTGGGAAGCCGGGAAGATTGATACCCAGGTGTGCACGGGCGCCGTCGCTCTTCCAGAGCTCTTCCAGTGTGACGCCACCCCGGCCTTGATAAGTGGTTGGCCAAAAATAACGCGACACTTGAAAGCCAGCGCCCAGCACAATCAGATCGAACTCGCGGTGTCTGCCATCTCCCGATTTGATCCCGGTCGGGGTTATTGTCTCGATCCCGGTTGTGTCAAGTTCAACGTTGTTTCGAAGCAGGGCGTCGTAAAACCCGTTATCAATTACCAGTCGGCGCGCGGTGGGGGCATAGTCAGGGACGAGTTTTTCATACAGATCCGGCCGACCCTCGCACTTCTCTGCGATATAGGCTGTTAAACTGTCGCGCAGGCGGTCATTGCGTTCATTTATCAGCCCACCCCTGGCAATCCAGTCCTCATCGAGATCCTGAAAGTTCTGCAATTGCAGGTCTGCGACGTGTAATGCGTACACATGCCAGTTTGAGTAGCCTGGCATTGTGTCGAGTAGCCACTGCAATTCTTCCGGAACTTTCGCCTTGTAGGCGTCAACCGGCGTAATCCAGCTTGGCGTTCGCTGATAGACGGTGAGTTGCTCTGCCTGTTCCGCCAGAGACGGCATCAGCTGTGTCCCTGTAGATCCGGTTCCGATCACCGCTATTTTCTTGCCGACCGGATTGAAATCGTGATCCCATTCGGTGGTGTGGAACATCGCGCCCTGATAAGAATCGATGCCTGCAATGTCGGGAAGTTTAGGTGTTCCGAACAGCCCTACAGCGCTGATAATGGCATTGGTCTGATGCGTGCGGACGGATCCATCCGGGTTTGTGATTTCCAATTGCCATGCCTTGGTATTTTCATCCCAGCGGGCCGATTTCAATTCGGTTTGCAACTGAATTCGATCACGCACATTATATTTCTCGACGATATGATCAATGTATTCCACCAGTTCACCTTGCGTGGCGAAAAAGCTTTTCCAAGGATAGTTGTGCTCGAATTTGTACTGGTAGAGGAAGGTTGAGACATCCACACGCGCTTCGGGGTAATCATTGATATGCCAGGTGCCGCCATAGCCATCTCTTTTCTCGAGAATTCTATGTCGAATACCCAGCCGGCTCAGCTGGATGGAAGCTGCGATACCGCTTATACCGGCACCAACAATGGTCACCTCGAAATCGTCCAGAATCTTTTGCGGTGGCTTCTTCTTCCACTGGCGATCGCGAGAGAAAGCCTCGAAGCCGAGATCTTCATACCCGAACTTGAGCGCGCGGGGCTCTAATGATCTGCCCTGAAACATTTCCATCAGCCTCGAGGCTTCATTAAAGTCAGGTGCTGGTTTCAGTGTTCCCGGCATGTTCGTAAGGTACTCAGCCGCTTTCTCGCGCACGGTTTCATAGTGCTGCTTGGCAAGGGCACGCGCCATGAACGCGCCGCCTCGTAGCGGAAATGAGACAACCTCCATATCTTTCAGGACCGGGTCGCCTGTCTGGTGATAGAGCGCAACACGCAATGCGTTTAGATCAGCAAACTTCAACGCACGGCGAATAAAATCTTTGTCCGGTTTGGTTGCCAGTTTTTCTGTCGTGGCCGTTGACATGGAGTATCCTTTTTGGTGCTGAACGCGCAAGCGGCTCGGCGAGTCATATACAACGCGACGTGGATTGCATTAAAACGAACATAGATGTATCAAATAGCGCGCCCCGTCCTAGGGATCAAGCTGAAACCCTGCAGTTCAATGGCGTCGCTTTTGTTGGGATATAGAGTTCGTGAAATTTTCGGCGTCAAGGACACCGAAACGCGTCCAGTTATGCAGTTGGAGATTACGAGATGGCGACTGAAACCGAGGCACGAAACGGCGCAGTAAGCGATGCTGAGATTCGCAGTAACTATCTCAATCACGGGGCGAAAACACAGATTTATCGCTGGTATGCATTTTACGAAAACCCAGATCTGGTTCTGGAGAACCAGCTCAATCTGCTGACCCCTGATTTTGAGGTGATTGCAGGCGACACGGCCATAAGCGGGCGCGACAAGTATGCCCAATACATGCAAAGCCTTGAACGCCCTCGGACGGATGCTCACGATGTGCGGTCAATTGATGTGACCGTCGAGAGCGGTCAGGCCAAAGCGATGGCAGTAGACCTCTACTATATCAATAGCGCTGTCAAAGAGGATGGATCTGCGAGCACGCTTGATCTGAACTACAATATTGAATTAAAGCCGGACGCGGGCGGTCTGCCTTTGTTTAAAAGGCTCAATGTAAAGCCTGTGGGTCAGGGCCGCGTTCAGGCATTCACGCCGACCTATGCCAATCAAAGAATGCTAAGCCTTGTTCACTACTGGATGACCCTGGTCGAGCGTCCTGATCGGAGCGCTGAGCCGTTTAGAGAGATCCTGGCTGACACATTCGCCTTATATTTTTCAGATGACCCGGTGACTGACTTTGAGGGGTTTGCGACCTGGATTGCCGGACCTGCCTCCTCGATCGATGCGACCCGCCACGTCATTGACAAGTTCAATCAAAAAAGTGTTGGAGACGATCTCTATGAAGTGGTTATCGATCTCGACTGGCTTGCAATCGCGCCCAATGGGACGCGCCTGAGTGCCATGACCCGCCATATCTGGAGGGTGAGGGACGATCCCAAAGAGCGGTTTCCACGCATTCAGGAACTGCGTTATGAAATCCTGACCGGCGGGTTCGACTGAGGCTGCTCAGCTGCATCAAGATGATCGCGGATTTCTGAAAGCATGGCACCGACAAAACGCGGGGGCAGGTCGTGTCCCATGCCAGAAAGCTCAACATAGCGTCCAGATCGGGCCCGGGCGGCGATGTCTTTGCTACCGGCATTCGGCACGAGCGGATCCTCGCTGCCATGCAGAGCTAGAACCGGCGCATCTATGGTCTGTGTCCGCTTACTGATATCGCCGGTCTCGATAATCGCCGCGGTCTGGCGTTTGGACCCTTGCGGATAGTAACAGCGATCATAAGCGCGCTCGAGCTTATCTTTGACTCCATTCGCGGCGTGATCCTCATCCTTCGTTCCGATCAGGTCAAAGGATTTCAAGCTACGCTGAACGGCTTCTCCCCGCGTCCGCGGGGGTGGTTCGCGCCGCGCGATTTGCCGAACCACGTTGAGGTCAGGATTTGGCAATGCGGACGCGCCGGTGGTCGAGCTGATTGTTGTCAGGCTCAGAACTTTATTCGCATAGTCTGCGGCAAGGATTTGTCCGATCATACCACCCATAGATGTGCCGATCACATGAACTTTCTTAAAGTCCAGCGCATCAATCAGAGCTGCCGCGTCGGCGGCCATGTGATCAAGGTCGTAAGGAGCGCCGCCATAACCGATAATCCTGACGCCAGCCGACTGCAGGAGAGGGTGAGGAGCGCGCGCGCCGTGCCATTTTTCTGAAAGACCTATATCGCGATTGTCCATGGTGATCACTTGCCGGCCGGTCGCCACAAGTCCGTCAATGAGCGCGTCGGGCCACATCACCAGCTGAGCACCAAGCCCCATAAGCATGAGGATCGGTAAGTCGTGCGGGTTACCGTGACGTTCATAAGCGGTTTTCAAGTTGCAGGTCGAGATGATCGGCATAGTCGTCAGGACGCTTGGCGTGGTTCGCTCTGGCTCATTTTTTTCGCATCATCGACCCAGCGGACAACATTTGTGCGCCCGTTCAGCTGCGCCGCGAGCTTTTCTATCCCTGCCGGTGTGAGCGCGGCCAGCTGGCTGAAGCTTCGAAAGCCCAGCATGTTCAGGCGACCAGCCTGAACCGGGCCGATCCCCTTAATCGCTGTCAGGTCATCTCTGCGCTCCGGCGTAGATGTTTTTCCAACTTCTGATTTCACCGCAACGCCGCAAGCCTCAGAGAGGGCTGCAAGCGAGCGCATCAGAGATGCCTCATATTCGCGGGCGTCCGGGATCATTTTCGGGCAGGCATTGAACGCGATCGTAACGAGGCCGTTATAGGAGAACACGGTATGGACGAGCCCCATCCCATGCATCAGCGGGGCAAGATTGTATTGCGCGAGCAATTGTGCGCCGTTGAAGTAGAGCGGCTGGCGCGGGCCTGGCACATTGGTGACCGTGGTGTTGGTATTGGGCCGAGATAATGCATTGACCCCCACGCGAGCATACGCCCCCATGGTGATGTTCCCGAGCCAGGGCGCAGTATTTTTCGAGGCTTCAGACAGCGATTTGGCCCCGAGGGTGGCGGTGACATCCTTGGAATTGCTGGCGCTTTCGTGGATGTGAGTGAGCCGGTGCAGGGGATGGTCAAGATGGGTGCCCAGCGAGACGGCCATATTGGCGACGTCATTGCCGGTTGCACCAGCATTTCTGTTGGGGCGAACAGAAATCGGTGCCATGGCGGCGAGCGGGCCTGAAGGCAGCTCGCCTCGTGCATCCAGATATTCACGCATCGCGCCGCCGACAATAGCGAGAACAACGTCGTTTACGGTCACACCTGAGACTGCGCGGCGAATAGTCATGATCTGATCAAGCCTGAAGGCGGCGCCGCCAAAGGCGCGATCCGCTGAAACATTCCTGTTAAATCGGGTCATCGGCGCACGCATCGGAGGCAGACGGGCTTCTCCGCTAAGCAGGCCGGACGTGACGCGCAGCAAACCTGGAGAGAGCGCGCGCAATGTATCGGCAGACCGAAACGGGAGCGTCATCGCGTTGATCTGGGCACGAATGATCTTGGTGATCATGTTTGGCGGCGGGTTGGCCTCACCGCGGTCGGGCGCAGGAGGGGGCGGGATCTGGTGCACCGAATGGATCGCTGTATCGATATCGACACCGGATGCTCCATCAATCGCAGCATGGTGAGCCTTGGTCAGAAGAGCGAATGCGCCTTTCGGAATTCCAGGAACGGCATCCAGACCTGTGATGAAGTTGAATTGCCAAAGCGGTTGGCTGAGATCCAGTGGTTCAGCGACGACCTTACCAACCAGATTGCATAAGGCTGTCCAATCGTGCGGGGCATCCAATTGATAGTGTCTGAAGTGGCGCTCTGCTGAAAAATTCTCATCATCGACCCAGTATGGAAAATCTAGCCCCAACGGGACCCGGCTGAGTTTCTTGCGGAACGGCTTGGCAAGGTGAGACCGGGCGGCAACGTAAGTGACGACATCCCGAAATCTCAGATCGCCGTTCTGGGCTGTGCTCGGATCATATATATAGAGTCCACCAACATGCATGGGTGTGCGGTTTGACTCCAAAAAGAGAAAAACCGCATCCAACCCATTTAACTGGTCACCCGCTAATAGTGACTGAGACCGCATTCTACCGGCTCCATTATTTTCTCTATATCATACACATATGTCCTAAATTAATGCAAAAAAACACTCCGAAAAATGCCTTTCCTGCATGAGAGTTTTGGCAAGAACGGTTTGTCGCGCTAGAGTCCATCAATGGGAAAAGATTTAAGAAGAGTGGGAAATTGACTGCTAGGAAAAACAGAACAGAGACCGGACTCCGCACGCGACCCGATACGCAGCCTGTCCGCCGGGCCCCTAAAATAGCCCAGATTGAACGCACGACGTCCGCGGTGCTTGAAGCCGCTATCGAACTCTTAAGCGAGGTTGGCTATCGCAGACTAACGATTGATCTTGTTTCTCAGCGCAGCGGTGTTGCGCGCTCCACCATCTATCGTCACTGGAGCAATATTCCTGACCTTGCCATTGCTGCCTTCGATATGGCTCTTGGGCCAAACCCTCCGCTGCCTGACACCGGAGACATTCGCTCTGATTTGCTGGCGGCCTATACGCGCCTTTCCAAAATTCTGAAGCGTTCAATCTGGGGCAAGGCCATGCCGTCCCTCATAGAGGCGACGCATAATGACCCCAAGTTCAAAGGGCTGTTGCCGAAACTTGTAGATCGGCGGAGGGAAGCCTCGCGTGTCATGCTTCTACGCGCCAAAGACCGTGGCGAGCTCAATACGGACGCGAATATCGACTGGATTTTAGATGCGCTGTCGGGGATGCTTTATCATCGCCTGCTTGTGACCGGCGGAAGTCTCCAAAACCCAAAGATGATTGAGTGGGCTGTCGATAGCGTGCTCAGCCAGGTCACTCCAATAGCTCCAAAAAGCCCCTCGACTTCGTAAGTATTGATCCATAGTCGAGGTCGAGATGGAGACGCTTTATCCTGCTTCCGAGGGCAATGTTCTCGTTGCAAATTCGACGGTCTACCATTACTAAGCAGGGTGTCGGCGTACGATTTAGCTTCGCCTTGATTCGGTGGAGTGAGCCATGCAGATCACAACGGTTGTCGATGATCTCGTCTTTCCTGAATGTCTGAGATGGAGAAAAGGCCGACTCTGGTTCGTCGACATGTATGACGGCAGACTGTGTTGTGTCGATTCCAGCGGTCTGATGACGACGCCCCTCAAGCGTTCGACCTACCTAGGCGGAATCGCCTGGGGCGGCGACGGGTCCGTTTTAGTTATCGACAAACTGGCAAAAGCCGTGCTTCAGATAGTTGACGGTCACGTCAGCGTCTTCGCCGATATTTCCCACCTTTGCAGCTCAAAACTAAATGACGCCATAGCATTACTGAATGGCGATTTGATTGTGGGGGAGTACGGATTCGATGTGTTGAACGGGGAAGACTTTAAACCCGGTAGGCTTTACCGCATTTCTTCTGATGGTCATGCCGATATCGCAATTTCCGGGCTTGCATTTCCTAATGGGATGGCGCTTGGTCGGCGTGGGGAGACGCTTTATGTCGCTGAGACAGCGGGGCAGAAAATTAGCCAGTTTGCAGTCTCCAATGCGGGCAAGCTGCAAGATAGAAAAACGCTGACCCGCTTCGACAAGGGCAATCCCGATGGACTTTGTATCGATCAGGACGGATCGCTCTGGACGGCGCTGCTGGGCAAACGTAAACTGCTAAAGATATCCCCGGAAGGAGACATTCTGGGTGCTGTTGAGCTCAGACAGCAAGCTTTCGATGTTGTTACAGGTGACTCGCCAGATGTACTCTATGTCGGTGTTTCAAGCGCGGTTGCATCAGACCTGGAGAAAACGGAATTGCCGCGTACAGGGAGCATATTGCGCATCTCTTTGTAGGTAGACATCCAACGCTGCTGCAAGATCGGCATAACGCATTCGCTTGCAAAAAGAGCGTCCTTAATATAGGTCATCTGCGACCGATATAGATACACTAGTCACGGTTAATAGGAAGTGGCGCTTCGGAATCGCTTGGGCTAACGAGGAGAGACTAGTCATGACGACGCATTCGGAAGTCGATCCAAAAACGGACAGAAAAGCACCGAATTTCTTGCTCATGAACATGGAAGCGGTCCGCGCTTCTACAGAGTTTGCAAGCCTAGGTCCAATGAGTCCGATACTGGGTCGGGCCCCTAAGGGAGATGGACATCCGGTGCTAGTCTTGCCGGGGATGCTGGGAGGAGACGAGTCCACTTTTATCCTGAGGCGATTTCTTCGCAGCCGTGATTATTGGACTCACCGCTGGCATTTAGGCCGCAATCTCGGACGGCGCAGTATTGGTGCAGAAGGTGAGCACGTGCTCTCGCTCATCGAGCGCCTTTACCTTGAAAGCGGCAAACGGCCTGTGTCACTCGTTGGATGGAGCCTCGGCGGGATTATTGCCCGAGAGGCAGCAAAGCGTGTCCCAGAACAGGTGCGTCAGGTCATTACTATGGGGAGTCCGTTCAATCATCCGCCTGAGGGGTCACTACTGGCGCAGATTTATCACTTTGTTTCGGGCACCAGCCCTGATCCGCTTCCCATTCGCGAAGCGCTCGCGTGTCCCCCCGACCATACCCCGTCCACAGCAATTTACTCTCGTAGCGACGGAATGGTATCCTGGCGGGCTTGCCTGGAAGGAGTCGGACCGCTCACCGACAATATTGAAGTTTATTCAAGCCATACAGGTTATGGTGTTAATCCATCTGCGCTTTTCGCCATCGCAGATCGCCTAGCTTTGCCGCAGGATCAATGGGTTCCGTTTGATCGCCGGGCATCGGCATGGCGGCGAGTTTTGTATCCAGAACCAGCTGACAAAGAAGTCCTTCCCGTTGGCGAGTCGGAATCGATTCTCCACTGAATTTCGAATGGAGCAGGTCTTATGCCTGTTCAGATTGTTGTGCATCGAGCCGGGGTTCGGACTGAGACGTGTCCACCAACATGATGGATGACGCTTCTAGAAATGACTTACCGCCTACGACCGCATAGTGCTCGTAACTTTCTTCATTTTGGCTGAAATTGGAAAGGTCGCCGATTGTAGCTTTTACGCCAAAGTCATGCGGGGCGCCGGATTGGGGCCAGTCTCGGTTTTGCTGCCAGAAAACATTCTTCCCGAGATCGGTGCAGGGTTGCTTTTCGCTGTCGCCCGAACGTTTACAGTGCCAGCTGCATTGTCTCACGCCGTCTTTACCTTCACCACGGATGTATTCTTTTATGCCATTTGGTCGACGCCAGCGGTTACGGCGCAGATTCAGCTATCCCTGTTTCTGAAAAACATGGTGATTATTGGAACACTTGTGTTTGCGGCCGCGACGCTTGAGCGGTGCGAGCCTTTAATAGTGTTTGGATTTCGGTCGTCCAGACTAGGGTTTAAATCCAAAGGCGATGAAGTGCTTTGTTTGATTTACGGCTGGTATCAATTTTCGGGTAAGGGGCTTTGCCGAAAAGCGTCCATACGCTCCATGGCTAAGCCCTCATACTCGCGTCGTAGCATCCAGAGTGGCCGCTCGAGCGTCAATTCCCACTCAAACAGGCGTTTGTAAAGCTGCCTCACCAAATCAGGATAGGAGGCAGACAGATCGTTCGATTCACTAATGTCTTGGCTGAGATCGTACAATTCTGCCGGGCGGTCGGGAAATCGGATCAGCTTCCAATCTCCATACCGCACCGCGGCGCGGTTTTCCTTTTTCCAGAACAAGAACTCATGGGGTCTCTCGTCAAGTTCGCCTGACAAAAACGGGAACAAATTAATCCCATCGAAGGCGGGTGAGTCGCTGTTCCCGCCTGCCGCCGCGAGGAAAGTCGGCAAAAGATCCAGTATACTCACAGCATGGTCATAGGTCACGCCGGCTTTGAGCTTGCTGGGCCAGCGCATCAACATTGGGACTCGAATCCCGCCTTCCAAATGGTTGGCTTTAGTTCCGCTCAATGGCGCATTTCGGGACTTGTTTGTGTCAGACGGACCGCCATTATCATTCGTGAAGACAACCAACGTGTTGTCACTCAGCCCCGCCTCCTCCAGCTCTGACAACACGACTCCGATCGCGCGGTCCATCGCGAAATTCATCGCCGCCAGGGTTTTTCGATCACCTTCTAGTTCGGGAAACAGAGCAAGGTCTTCGGGCTTGGCCTCCATGGGGGTGTGGACGGCCGTGAAAGAGAGGAAGAGGAAGAAAGGTTTCTCAGCATTGCGGGTAATAAACTCGCGTGCTTCGTCCGCCATCACGTCCGTCAAGTAGCCGTCGGGTTCAGCGAACGTGCCAAATCCATATTCCCAGCGGTCTTCCGGACGGGATTCAAAATGAGCCTCATCGTGGGCATAATAGCTGCGGGCGCCGCCACGAAATCCAATAAATTCATCAAATCCGCGTTTCAAAGGGTGATACCGGTCCGCGTTGCCCTGGTGCCATTTACCAATCAAACCGGTCTGGTATCCGAGCGCACGCAGGTGATCTGCCATAGTGGTTTGATCCAAGGGTAGTCCCATGTCATGACTGATCAATCTGCCCGACGGGCTCATATAACCGCAGCCAGACATCCGCACGGCACAGCCACTGGCGGAAGGTTCTGGCGGGTATCTCGAAAGACTAGCCCTTAAGAAAAACGCGCTCCTCACGGCCTTCGGTGCGGGGCGTCGCGACCCTACACCCCGTCAAGATGGGCCTCGATGAACCAGAGCGACTGGTCCAGGAACCGCGAGGTGGCGGTCAGAAGGTCGGCGGTATCGGCGTCCCCCGCTTCATCAGTCGTATCGATACCTTCACGTACCGCATTGCCCAAGGCGGCAAAGCGGTCAGCGAGGGCCGTCAGGTGATCAGTGCCGCTGGTCGCGGCGAGCGGGTATTCTGTCAGCCCCGTGCTGCCCGCCACAGCCTCGGCCCGGCCATCGGGCACACCGCCCAGCGTGGCGATGCGCTCGGCCATTTCGTCGATCTCTCCATCCAGCGGGGCGACGAAGCTGTCAAACAACTCGTGCAGCTGCTGGAAATGCGGGCCACGCACGGTCCAATGCGCTTGTTTGACCGCCAGACGTAGCGATAGGGCATCGGTCAGGGCTGCTTGCAGGGTAGCGATGCTGGTCTTGCGGGCATTATCGGAAAGGCCCAGTCGTGTCTGTCTCATGATCTTTCTCCTTTGATGTTGTTCAGGCACCAGGGCCGCAGTCGATGCAGCGCGGCGGGGGCATGGCACCCATTTGCAGGTTGGCGTTGAGGATCCGCAGCGCGGTGCGCAGGCCTTCTTCGATAACAGGATGATAGAAAGGTCGCTCCAACATCTCATCCACGGTCAGGCGCGATTGCAGCGACCAGGCCAGCAGGTGCGCCAAATGTTCGGCCCTTGGTCCGATCATCTCGGCGCCCAGAAAACGCCCGGTGTTGTATTCGCCGTAGACCCGAAGAAGGCCCTTGTTGACGCCCACCACCCGCGCGCGGCCCTGATCCGACCAGTCGACGGACCCGACCGCGAAATCCGCACCTCGTTCGGTCAGCGCCCGGTGCGTCTCGCCTACCATCATGATCTGCGGATCGCTGAAGACGATCGAAATCGGCGCGCTTTTGGTAAAGCGGCGGATGTCCGGCCAATGAGCGGCGTTATAGCCCGCGGTGGCCCCTTCGTCGGCGGCCTCGTGCAGAAGCGGAATGATGTTGTTGGCATCACCCACGATAAAGATCGGGGCGCTACCACATTGCCCGGTGTAAAGGTCGAACACGGGCACGCCGCGCGCATCGAGCTCAAGCGAGGTGTTCTCCAGCCCCAGCTTGTCCACGTTGGGCCGCCGGCCCGTGGCGATCAGGGCATAGTCGAACTCCAGCGTCTCGCCGTTCAGGTCCACGGCAACGCCCGTGTCGGTGCGGCGGTGGCCGGTCACATCCGCATGGGGGTGGAAGTCGAACTCACCTGTAAAGATGCGGCTCGCCTCGGCCAGAACCTCCGGGTCGCTCAGCGGGCCCACAAGGTTGTCGCGGCCAAAGAGGCTGACCCGCACGCCAAGGCGGTGCAGCGCCTGCCCCAGTTCCAGCCCGATGACGCCCGCGCCAAAGACGGCGACGGAACCGGGCAGCGTGTCCCAGGAGAAAACGTCGTCGTTTACGATCAGCCGGTCGCCGAAAGTCTCGAAGAAGGGCAGGATGTTGGGGCGTGATCCGGTGGCGATGATGATCGTCTCGGCCTCGACCGTACGTCCATCGCTCAGTGTCAGCATGGTGTCGGAAAGGAACGTGGCGCGCGCCCGGATCCGGTGCTGTTCCGGCCAGCCTTCAACCGTCTCTTCCACAAAGCCCACGAAGCGGTCGCGTTCGCTGCGCACCCGCGCCATGACTGCGGCCCCGTCGATCTTCGGCGCGGCGTAGGTCACGCCCATTTGGGCGGCGTGGCTGCCTGCATGAGCCGCCTCGGCAGCGGCGATCAAGAGCTTCGACGGCATGCAGCCGACGCGGGCGCAGGTCGTGCCGTATGGCCCATCCTCGATCAGCAGAACGTCGTCCGTCGTTTTGGTTACTTCACGGTAGGCGCGCATTCCCGCGCTGCCTGCGCCGATGATGGCGACTTTGGTCTTGACTGTGGTCATGGTCGATCCCTTTCGTTGGGATCAGAGCTAATTCAGTGCATAAACATAATGAACGGCTAAATTTCTGAATAGATAATTTTACGATACGGAATAATTTTAGCCATTGAGAACTGGTACCCCGCGCAGTCTGTCGCGGGCGAAGTCGAGGAAGGCGCGCAGCTTGGCCGACACGCGGCGTCCCTCCTGATGAACAAGGTGGACGGGCAAGCGCTCGGGTTCATGAGGCTCCAGCAATGTTTGCAACGCACCCGCCTGCAAGTCCGGGCCGATCTGATAGGACAGGACCCGTGTCAACCCCCAGCCTGCGCGGGCCAGCGCCAGCCCCGCGCCGATACTGGAAACGTGCAGACGCGGCTTCAGCCGGACAACGTCGTGACCTTCCTTGCCGAACCGCCACTCGGTGTTCGGCGTGACACTCGAAATCGAGACGATCTTGTGCTCCGTCAGGTCCTGTGGGGTCTTCGGTACGCCATGTGCCTTCAAGTAACCAGGCGATGCGCAGATGACCCGCCGGACATGTCCCACACGTACCGCCATCAGGCCTGAAGGCGGCAGGTCACCGATCCGCAGGCCCACGTCGATGCCCTCTTCAACAAGGTTGACCACCCGGTCCACCGTCAACAGCTCTGCCGAGACGTCCGGGTAGGTATCAAGGAAATCCGCCAGCACGGGGGCCACATGGATGCGTCCGAACTCGACCGGGGCGGTGACGCGCAGAAGGCCCGTGGGCCGCGCCGCCGTGCCCGAGGCCAGATCGTTCGCCGCCTGAAGGTCCGCCAGGATGCTTCGCACCTCTTCCAGATAGCCTTGCCCCACATCGGTCAGCCGGACCACCCGCGTCGTCCGCGTGAACAGCCGCGCGCCCAATCGCTCCTCCAACTCGCTAATCCCCCGCGTGACCGACGGGGCGCTAAGGCCCGTAGCGCGCCCGCCGCCCGCAAAGCTGCTCGCTTCGGCCACGGCCACAAAGACTTCGAGCATTTGAATACGGTCCATAGCACTCGCCCTTTTATTTCACGAATCAAAATAGTGAATTTTTGAATGGCGCTATTCTTGCCGAAAAGCAATCGAATTACAGTCATGCCAACGCAAATCAACAGGACCACAGCATGACCACCGAAGCCCCCCGCCCCCCGCTGCCGCCCTTCACCGAAGAAACCGCCCGCGAAAAGGTGCGGCTGGCCGAAGACGGTTGGAACGGGCGCAACCCCGCCAAGGTGGCGCTCGCTTACACGCCGGACAGCCGATGGCGAAATCGCAATCAGTTCGTCACGGGCCGCGCCGAAATCGTTGATTTTCTGACCCGCAAATGGGCGATTGAGCACGAATACCGGCTGATCAAGGAACTCTTCGCCTTTGATGGCAACCGGATCGGCGTTCGCTACGCTTACGAGTACCATAATGATGCAGGTGAGTGGTTTCGGGCTTACGGCAACGAGAATTGGGTTTTCGACGAAGACGGCCTGATGAAGGAGCGCTACGCGGCGATCAATGACGTGCCGATCCGCGAAGACCAGCGCCTGTTCCGCTGGCCGCAAGGCCGTCGCCCGGACGACCATCCCGGCGTCAGCGATCTTGGGCTTTGATTTTTCTGCCTGTGACAACCCACCCTTAGTTCCGCTCCAAATGTAAAGCACTCCATCATGAACCCGAAATTCCCGGCAAGCGCCGCACCAATCAAACTTTACCGGCATCCGAAATCCGGACACTGCCACCGCGTCGAACTGATGCTCGCCTTCCTTGACCTGCCCTATGAAACGGTCGATCTGGACATGGCCAAAGGCGCACACAAAGCGCCTGACTATCTTGCGATCAGTCCGTTTGGCCAGGTCCCGGCGATCAACGACAATGGCACCAAACTGTCGGACAGCAACGCCATCCTGACCTACCTCGTTGGGAAATACGGGACGAGCCATGCCTGGCTTCCGACCGATCCGCTCAAGGCTGCTGAAGTCCAACGCTGGTTGTCGGTCGCGGCAGGCGAGATTGCTTACGGACCGTGTGCGGCGCGCCTTGTAACGGTTTTCGGCGCCGGCCTCGACTGGGAAAATGCGAAGAAGATCGCCGGTAACCTGTTCAAGGTTATGGAAAGCGTTCTCGCCGACCGCAAGTTCCTGATCGGCGAGACGATCACAATTGCTGATGTGGCTGGCTACAGCTATATCGCCCATGCGCCGGAAGGCGGGGTGTCTCTGGAGCCCTATCCAAATATTCGCGCCTGGCTTGACCGAATCGAGGCTCAGCCGCGGTTTGTCGGGATGGCCAAGTCGCCACTGCCCGCCTGACCCCGCGGTGAGGTGAGACGACAGAGTTACACGTGTCGGTTGACGCGCAAATGCATGAACAAGGGTCCCCGAAATGCCTGACATCAATGAGACGACACCTTCACTCTGGCATGCGGGCGAAAAGACCTTGCAGAAAAGGCTCGGCGTCTCCGAGCGTATGGACCAGATTGGACCCCGTGCAATCCGACCTTTCATGCCCGATCAACACCGTGAGTTTTTCGCCCAACTCCCCTTCATTGTCGCAGGCAGCGTTGATGCTGCCGGCGACGCCTGGGCAACTCTGATCGCAGGCCGGCCGGGCTTTATCAGCTCACCAAATGAAAAGCGCCTCGATCTCGCGGCGGAGCTCGATCCATCAGATCCGGTTACCCCCCAGCTGCGGGATGGCGAAAGCGTGGCTCTTCTTGGCATCGAGTTACACACCCGCCGCCGCAACCGGATGAACGGGCGGGTTTCGGTGAGCAAGGCTGGTGCCGTGGGTGTGGATGTCGTCCATTCCTTCGGCAATTGCCCGCAATATATCCAGCTCCGTGACTATGAGTTTGTGCGCGAACCGAATGTGTTTTCGGGCCAACCCAGTATCGAGGCAGACAGTCTCGATGACGATATCAAGGCGCTTATTGCCCGTGCGGACACGTTCTTCGTGGCCTCCTATGTTGATCTCGACGAGGGGCGGCAGGTCGACATATCCCATCGTGGCGGCAAGCCTGGCTTTGTCCGCGTCGGCAAGGATGGCACGCTGACCATTCCCGACTATGCCGGAAACCTGTTTTTCAACACGCTTGGAAACTTCATAAAGAACCCCAAGGCTGGACTGGTTTTCCCGGATTTTGAAACCGGCGACATGGTGCATCTGACAGGTGACGCCGAAGTTATTCTCGACTCCCCGGAAATCACCGCTTTCGAGGGCGCCGAGCGTCTGTGGACATTCAAGCCGCGGGCTGTGGTTCTGCGCCGGGATGCCTTGCCTTTGCGCTGGGCGTTCAAGGAGTATTCTCCAAACGTCCTTATGACCGGATCCTGGGACGAGACCGTACGGCGTCTTGAGGCGGAAAAACTCAAGACCCAATGGCGCCCGTTCCGTGTCGCAAAGATCGTCGATGAAAGCACGGTGATCAAGTCGTTCTGGCTGGAGCCCGCCGACAATAAGGGCTTGGTGCGCCACAAGGCCGGGCAGCATTTGCCCATTCAGGTCACGCTTCCGGGTCAGAAAAAGCCCGTCTTGCGAACCTATACGCTTTCGGTGGCGCCTTCAGATTCGGCCTATCGCATCAGTGTCAAGAAGGACGGTCTGATGTCGAGCTTCCTGCACGACCATGTGAACGTTGGCGATGTTATCCAAACGCGCGCACCGCAGGGCCGGTTTACCATCGAAAGCGACGAGGAGCGCCCAGCCGTCATGCTGGCGGCCGGTGTTGGGATCACACCTTTCGCAGCGATGCTTCGTCATCTCGCCTTTGAAGGGCTCCGCACGCGGGGTATCCGTCCAGCGTGGCTGTTCCAAGCGGCAAAGTCACTTGAGGAACGCGCGTTCGACAAGGAATTCGAGGAGCTGCTGGCGCAGGGGCAGGGCAACTTCCGACTTGTCCGCCTGCTCAGTCAGACCGACGAACCGCGCAACACGCAAAAAGGAGTTCAGGGGCGACTCTCGGTCGATGTCCTGAAGGCAGTCCTGCCATTCGATGAATATGATTTCTACATTTGCGGCCCGACCTCCTTCATGGAGGATCTGTACAATGGACTGCGAGACTTGAATGTTCCCGACAAGCGGATCTTCTTTGAAGCGTTCGGTCCTGCATCGGTTCAACGCAGACCAGATGTCGGGGGTGGGCCGAGCTTGCGCCCGACGCCATCGGAGCAGCCGGTAAAAGTCCTGCTGTCGGCCTCCGGGAAAGAAGCAAGCTGGACGCCGGGGTCCGGTAGCCTTTTGGAGCTGGCCGAGGCGCGGGACGTCTCGCCACCGTTCAGTTGCCGCATGGGCAGTTGCGGATCGTGCAAGACCAAATTGCTGAAAGGCAAAGTGACGTACCAGTCTGAGCCAAGCTTCCCGGTTGAGGACGATGAAGTTCTTTTGTGCTGCGCTGTGCCCGCTGAACAGGATGAAGGCAGCGAGGTCGTCATTCTGGACGTCTAAAGTGACACTATTATTCCAGTTATCGGAATAAACATATTCGGTCTTTCGATATTATTTTATCAACGGGAAGTTCTATCTTGGTTCCAGAAGCGGCGGGAAATCTCTCCCGACGCACCGCCCCCGAAGAGGGGCAAGACATGGAACCGAGACATGGCAGAGAATACATACATTCTTCCCGGAAAACGCACCCCGTTCGTGAGGACCGGCGGCGTTTTTGTCGATCAAACCCCACTTACTCTGTCGGGCGAAGTCCTCAAGGACATGCGCGGCAGTGCCCGTCCTGACCTGATCGTTTGGGGACAGGTCATTCCGAGTGTTGCCTATTCCAATGGCGCTCGCGAAGCTGCGCTCGACGCAGGTCTTGAAGATTCGATCCCGGCCTATTCAACCCAGCTCGCCTGCTCCACCAGCATGATGGGCGCCGTACAGGCCGGCGGCCTGCTCGGCAAGGGCGGCATTGACCGCGTTCTTGTCGGTGGCGTCGAGCAAATGAGCCGCGTGCCACTGGCCTTCACGGACGAGGCAGCTGCCCGTTTGATGGCGCTGGCCCAGACGAATCCTGCAGGTCTTCCCGAGGCCCTGTCGACGCTCAGCTTCAATGATGTGAACCTGCCCACAAAAGGTTGGGCGAACCGCATTTCAGGCCGCACGATGGGCGACCATATGGAAGAATCCGCAAAGGTTCTCTCCATAGCGCGCTCCCGTCAGGATGAGATTGCCTATGCCAGCCATATCAACGCTGTCAAAGCGCAGAAAAGTGGTTTCTTCGATGATCTCATCATCCCGATTGGAGGGGTGACTGCGGATGGTCTGGTTCGGCCCGACACATCGCTGGAAAAGCTTGCCAGTCTGAGACCGGTTTTCGATCCGGAAAACGGAACGCTGACGGCGGGCAACTCCTCACCTTTGACCGACGGAGCGGCTGGCGTCTGGGTTGTGAATGACAAAGGACGCAAGGCGCTGGATCATCTGCCCGCGGCGAAACTGATCGACTTCGAACTCGGCGCGGTAAACTTCAACGAAGACGGCATGCTGATGGCTCCGGCCTATGCCATTCCACGCCTGCTCGCCCGGCACGGACTGACCTTCGCGGATATCGACTTGTTCGAAATTCACGAGGCCTTTGCGGCGCAGGTATTGGCCAATGTCGATTTGGCGTCCGATCCGGTCGCACGGGCATTGTATGCCAAGACGGATGCCGATTTCGGATCGTTCCCTTGGGATCGTCTGAACCCGAATGGCGGCAGCCTTTCGATCGGTCACCCGTTCGGCGCGACCGGCGCAAGAATCCTGAGCCAGGCGGTCAAGGAGCTTGCCGCTCTGAAGCCCGGCGCGAAGGCACTGGTGTCGATCTGTGCCGATGGCGGCCAGGGAACCGTCGCGCTTCTCGAGCGCGCCTAGGATCAACGGGCGGGGCTCCATCGCGGAGCCCCCGACCCACACCGACTAAGAGGAGAATTACAATGTTCAACGACGGATACGATATGCTTTGCCTTTCGGTCATCGCGAATAGTGCCGGACAGGATGCACACCGCGCTACTGGTAGCTACTGCGGTTGCTGGGACTATCTGGGCTTAGGCAAATCGCACGGCGACAACGCGCGAATTGGCGCGATCCTGCCGCACGGTGTCAGCGGTTCGAAGAACTCGGCCAAGACGGCGTGACGCTTCGGATCTATTCAATTTCGGAATGAGGTAAATCGGGCTTTCGGTCTTCTGAACAGGGCCTCCAGGCCCTACCTCCCCAGCAGTTAGAAAACGTCAGCGCCGGACAAGAGAGACAGGTGTGAAATGCAATTTCATGGCAGGTACATAATTCTTATCCTCGTCTTGTTCGGATCGCTGATCGCGACAGCGACGTCTGTGGCAGCTCATCGCGACATCTCTCGCGGATTGCCGAAGCGCTCTGTCTCCGTTTCCGAGGTTTCAAAAGATCAGGATACGCCGGTTTGCCCCTGCACTGTCCTCTCGGTTGCGAGGGGGCTGTGATGGGAAACTCTAAGAACCCCGAATATGTCCCGACTCTCGCCGCGTTTGCCATCGTCTGTTTTGCCTTGGCCAGCGCTTCTCTTGCCGCCTCAACCAACTCGTTTTAGCGGCCTCACACCGCGACTTTTCAAACTTAGAAGGAATAGGAATATGAAACGCAACATCACACTCTATACGAAGGGCTACTGTCCGTACTGTGCCCGTGCCAAGGCTCTGCTGCGCGCGAAGGGCGTAACAGACTGGACCGAATATGATCTCGAAGTCGTCCCCGAAAAGCTCGGGGAGATGGTCGCTCGCTCGAATGGGCGGAGAACCGTGCCGCAAATCTTCATTGACGGCGACCATGTCGGCGGGTCAGACGACCTCCGGGACCTCGATGCGGCCGGTGGTCTCGATCCGCGCTTCAAGTCCCACATCGCGGATTAAACAAACTTAAGGCTTAGGGATGGAGCCAATGGCTCAGTATGATGTGGATGTAGCAGTCTCAGTGCAGGCGCGAACCGTTTGGCGGTGTGTCGCGGTATGGGAAGATACTTCAGTCCTTCGCGCCGATTGATGGGTGGCAGCTTGCAACTGACCTTTCGGCGGAAATAATTGTCTCATGCAGTCTTGGCTGGGCGATAAACGAGCACTCAGATCATCTCTCAGACAAGCTATGCAAAAGCCTCAACGTGCGCCGATTATGAGCCATGCGTAGTTTTTACCTGCGTCGTTGAAAATCAATAACCATGTCGGAGCGGGCTCGTGCTTCCCCTGTTCCAGTCTGCATGACCCGGGAGAAATCAATGATAGACGTTTACACGGCCAATACGCCCAACGGAGTGAAAATTCCAATTGCCTTGGAAGAAATGGGCGAGCGCTACAACCTGAACATCCTCGACTTAAATCGACAAGACCAGAAACAGCCTGACTTCCTGAAGATCAATCCGAACGGTCGCATCCCGGCTATTGTTGATCACGATGGACCCGGCGGGAAACCAATCCATGTTTTCGAGAGCGGCGCAGTCCTTTTATACCTCGCGGAGAAGTTTGGAAAATTGCTGCCGTCGGATCCAATGCAACGCATTGAAGCGATCGCGTGGACTTACTTCCAAACCGGTGGCATCGGCCCGATCATGGGACAGGCCGGGTATTTCAGGCGCAATTTTCCTGAGTTTAAGCCCGGCTTTGATCGCTTTTTAAATGAGAGTGTAAGGCTTGTCGTTGTGCTGGGAACAGCACTTGAAAACAGGTCGTACCTTGTTGGTAACGATCCAACGATTGCTGACATCATGCACATCGGATGGATCGATCGTGCGCCAGATTATTTCGGGCTGGATCTCTCAACCTTTCTAACCGTCGAAGCCTGGCGTCAACGAATGCTCGCCCGTGCCGGTGTTCAAAGAGGGTTCGCCGTTTTCACCTGACAGCGTGCCCGGCCATAGTTTACCGAGTCATAGAAATAAAAATTTGGAGAAAGAAGGATCGGTCGAAAAACATGTGAAAGAGACCCGCTGGACAAAAATTGTCAACAATAAACATTGCGCTTCTGTGCGTTGGGCTTATCAGGTTCTGCTCGCATGAGAGCGCCGGGATCAAAACAAGTGATGCGAAAAGAAAAAAATTGTTCAGTTTCGCGATGGGGTTTCTAGGACTGACAGGTCATGTTGGGACTGATCCCATCTCCGACGCAACCCATATCTTGCCAAGTGCACCAGTGGAGCTCGAATGAATAGGTGTCTCGCCTGGCACGTACCGACTGGAGATCGAGCTAGACAGTCCTGAAACTTATGCCCAGATCAGCGTCTATCTCGGCGAAACGATTTTGGTCGACAGCCTGAATGTGCCGTCATCCGGACGCCACACATTGAACGCATTGGTTTATGTTGATGAGCCGCTCGACAGAACGCTCTCTCTCCGCGCGCGCGATGCCGATTTGGTAGTTCACCGTTTATCAATGATCCGCGTTGATGCGCTGGATCTGCCCAGATTCGCTGATATCTCGCAAACTGCCGGATTGGATAAGGTTCGCTCGCTCAAATATGGCGGCCCGACAATTGCCGATTTAGATCAAGAAGGTGACTATGATTTCATTCTGTATAAACACAATCAGGCCGATACCAAGCTGTATTGGAACAATGGCGATGGCATAGTCACCGCACATGAGCGCAATCTGTCGCGCTGGTTCATGCACGATCTCCATGTAACCGCGGCTGGCGACTTCGATGGCGATGAGTACCTCGATCTGGTCGTTACGCAGGGTGGGGAAATGGCACAAATCCCTCAAAAGCAAATTTCTAAACAAACAATAATGGCACGCTGGTCTTGACCACAGGCGATGTCGGAATTGACCACGGCGGACGTGGGCGCGGCGCGCGCTGGTCAGATATGGATTTGGACGGTGATCTGGACCTTCTCTTGTTTAATGAAGAGAGTCTGATTGGATCCAAACCACAGCACTTCTTCTACGAAAACAATGGAGACGGCACGTTTACGTATCGAACGGTAGCTGGGATTAAGGACGTTCATCCGTCGCGCGTTCTGGTGACCGGGTAATCAGCCCGTTTTTGACCTGCTTTACTATTCGACTTAACGCGGCTTGCTTGTCCAAAGGAACGCGCATTCTTGTCCTTGTGAAAGGTAAGCGCCTGTCAACCTGTTGTATTAAAAGGAATTACCAGCTTACTCTTTTGATTGGTGCGCCCTCCCGCACCCAATAAGCCCCTGAAAATCTTCGGATTTTCGGGGGTTTTCTTTTTGGCAACCTCTGCGCGCTCGCGGATGCTGTTCGGTGGATCGATTGCTTCCGCATAGGTTAGAACTCGAGCACGGTGATGGGCCTGAAGGACAGTCAGCCGCAGACTCAACAGTCTTCGCAAATCAAGGCAGGTTTGCCTTCGGACCCATCATTGCCCCATTGTGTTTACGGGGTGAGGCGCTACACCCCGGGCGATCATGCTGACGATTTCAAACCTCGACTTTCGCGTAGAAGCGCGGCCGCTCTTTGAGGGGGCGTCAGCGACCATATCCAAGGGTTGGAAAGTCGGTTTGGTTGGCCGCAACGGCACCGGTAAATCGACGCTTCTTAGACTGATCAGAGAAGACGTTGAGAACCCGAGCGCTGACAGTTCCATTCGTTTGGGCACCGGGGCACGGCTCGGTTGGGTGGCACAAGAAGTGGCGCCGGGCGACGAGACGATCCTGGATATCGTCCTTGCGTGCGATGAAGAGCGCGCGGCGTTGATGGTGGAAGCTGATACGGCAACCGACCCGAACCGGATTGCTGACATTCATACTCGTTTGATCGATATTGATGCCTGGTCGGCAGAGGCGCGCGCCGCGGAAGTTCTGATGGGATTGGGGTTTAAGCATGACGACCTAGCGCGTCAGACCCGGGAGTTCTCTGGCGGCTGGCGGATGCGGGCTGCGATTGCCGGCGTCCTGTTCTCACAACCCGACCTGCTTCTACTCGACGAGCCGACCAACTATCTCGATCTTGAAGGCGCAGCCTGGCTTGAAACCTATATCAAACGCTATCCCCACACGGTGATCATTGTTTCGCACGACCGGGAATTGCTGAACCGATGCGTCACGCACACCATGGCCCTGGAGCATAGACAGCTTTCCATTTGCCCCGGTGGATATGATGACTGGCTCAAGTTACGCGCCGCCAAAGCTGCGCAATTGGAAAGCCAACGCGCCAAGCAGGAAGCTGACCGCGCGCACTTGCAGGCCTTCGTAGACCGGTTCCGCGCCAAAGCTTCGAAGGCGCGTCAGGCACAGTCTCGGGTCAAGATGCTCGAGCGGATGCAAGACATCACCGTGCCCATCAGCGAGCGAACCACGCCGTTTTCGTTTGCTACTCCAGAGGGCAAGCTCGCACCGCCAATGCTTGAGCTGCAGGGAGCGACCCTCGGCTATGGCGATGAGGCGATCATTCTGGACGACGTGAACCTGCGTCTCGATCCGGATGACCGAATTGCGATTGTTGGCACCAACGGACAAGGCAAGACGACACTCGTGAAATCGATTGCGGAACGCCTTCCTTTGATGGGTGGAAAACGCGTCGTTCCCAAGGCTGTCAGCATTGGTTATTTCTCTCAAGATCAAATGGACGAGCTGACCCTTGGAGAAACCGTCCTGGATCATGTTCGGCGCGCGCTGCCTCGCGATACCAGCATTGCCCGCCAACGCGCCATCGCGGCCAGTATGGGGTTTTCTCACGAGAAAGTCGAAACCAAAGTCGATAAGCTCTCAGGCGGCGAGAAAGTCCGCTTACTGCTCGGTCTGATGGCCATCGAACAGCCGCACGTCTTGATCCTCGACGAGCCGACCTCGCACCTGGATATCGACAGCCGCGAAGCGCTGATCTACGCGCTCAACGACTTCCAGGGTGCTGTTTTGCTGATCACTCACGATGTCTATCTCGCAGAGGCGACAGCCGATCAGCTGTGGCTCGTCAAAGACGGCAAGGCGACGCGCTATGATGGCGATTTGCAGGACTATCGCGCCCTGGTGCTTCGTGCTGATCGAGATGAAGCCGAGCCAAAAGCCAAGAAAAACAAAGCCAAAAAGCCTGCGAACGCAGGCGCGGCGAGGCCCGCTGCCGGTCTCGATAAAGCTGAGCAAAGGCGGCGCACCTCCGAAGCGCGTAAGGCTGCGCTACCTTTCAAGGAACGAGCGAAACAGGCTGAGCGACGAATGACGAAGGCGTCCAAGCGTATTGAAGACATAGACAGCGATCTCGCGACACCGGGACTATCGTCGGAAACACTGCAGGACCTGATGCGTGACCGCGCTGCGCTGGTAAACGACTTGGAGCAAGCCGAGATTGACTGGCTCGAGGCGACGGAAGCCTATGAGGCAATGATCAGCGACGAATAAAGACATGCCATGGCGAGGTGGGGGCCGATGTCGGGTCTGCTTCGGTAAAAAGCAGGCGTGGCGCTGCGTCTATGATTGGACTACGCTGACAATTGTTCAAAACTTAGGGGATCAGAGGAGTGCGGCATGAGAGCCATTGGTATTCTGGGGATCTCTTTTCTGTCTTCGTGTCAGACCATCGAATCTCCGCAACCCATTATCGACATGCATCGCCATGCGCCGCTGGCCAGTTCGTTTGAAAGCGATGATGGACCGGCAGCGACGGCGGATGAGTTGAGCGAACAGAATGTCGTACTCTCGCTCGTATCAATCACATCACCAATGCAAGCCGAGCAATGGCGCGAGGGCACAGCCGGGACGTTTCTTCTCGGCGCGATGATGCCCTGTCCGAGAAATTTGGCTGAAAGATATGATTGCTTCCCCGAAACGGATGGATTGCCCGATATCTCTTGGTTGAGAGAGAGCGTCGAATCTGGATTGATTGGGGCGTTCCATGAGATGATGTTCAATTACGATGGGACGCCTCCGGATAGTCCTAAAATGGCGCCTTACTGGGCTCTCGCTGCGGAGTTGGGCGTGCCTGTTGGCGTGCATGCCTGGAGCGGCCCACCGCCCGGACGGTCTATCCGAGCAAATCCCAACTGCTGTCCGGATTATGATGGCGACATGGGCAATCCCAAGCATTTGCGGACGGTCTTGCAGCGTCATCCTGGTCTCAAAATCTGGCTTCAGCATGTTGGATCCGATGGCAATGCGTCACCCGAGCTCTGGGACGAAACGCTAAGTCTGCTCTCGGACTTTCCGAACGTGTATCTTGATATGTCGATCACAAACAGTTTGTTGCCCGTTGAGGCCTATGAAGCCGGTCTCGCTCGGCTGATCGATGCTGGTTTTGGCGATCGCATTATGCTCGGTAGCGATAATGTTCCGCTTGCTCTGATCCTCGGACGATTGAGCGAGCTGGAAGGTGTCTCAGATCTACAGCGGTCGGCAATCCTCTACGACAATGCCGCGAATTTTTTGGAGTTGGATGGCGACACGCGCCGTGAACATCATGGCCGGTAGCTATCCATTGAGTGCGCAATTGGCTTAGCCGCGCGTACGGCTACCTCAGGACGCCAAAGCCGATCATTTTCGTTCGTTTTGACGCGCTGCGTAGACGTCGGCTACGCGTTAGTTGCTGTTCCATCAAAGACCGTACTGAGTGCTTCAATCTCACGCTGCATATGCTGTCGAAACAGCGTCACGCGTTTGGTTCGTTTCAGGTCGCGATGATAGAGCAGCCATAGGCCAAGCTCGTGCTTCTTTTCAGGTTCTCGAAACCTGACCAGACCCGGTTCGTTGTCGCCCAAGAAGCATGGCAGGAAGCCGACGCCTAAGCCCTCTCGCAATGCTGCCACGGTTAGCGATGTGTCATCCACACAAAACGAATGATCGAGTTGTGGCCAGGCCTGTTTGGTCCAGGTGCGATGAAAGTCGCAACAATCGACACCGACCCATTTTTCCACGGCGCGTCCCGCGGCAACCGCCGCGCAATACTCCTTCGACCCGTACACGGCTGAGGCGACTGTAACCAGCCGCGTGCCGATAAGCGTCTCGCCGGGCGTATTGGTTTGTCGCAGAGCCACATCGGCGTCTCGCTCAGCCAACCGGACGGAGTTATTGGTGACTTCAAGTCGAAGGTCAATGTTCGGGTAAGCTGCATTGAAGCGCGCAAACAAAGGCATCAAGACTGTTGAGGCCATATTCGCAATCGCTGTGACATGCAGTTTGCCCGATGGCGCATCGCTCTCGCCAGAGCTTGCGGCCTCAAAATGCAGTAATTCTCTTTCCATTCGGGTCGCGGATTCGGTCAGTTTATCACCGGCCTCGGTCAGAGCGTAGCCGTTTGCGCTTCGCTCAACCAACGGCGTCGCCAGGGCTTTTTCAAGCGCATGAATGCGGCGCGAGATGGTAGAGTGCTGAACATTCAACCGCTTTGCTGCCGCGCTAAAAGAACCTTCTCGCGCAAAGGCCAGGAACATTCTTGCATCATCCCAATCCACCGCATCCCTCCCTGATTGTGCATTTTTGCACAGCGATTTTCGATTTTTCTGGAATACCCGCTAATGAATGCACATGCGAGCCTCCACAAATAATTAGTTGAAACAACGCGCATTCAATCGAGCGCGATGACCGGGGAGAGCAAAATGACGAAAACCATGATTCTGATTTATGGCGTCGCTTCTTACTTTGTGGGGGTAGCGGGGTTGGTTTGTATCATCGCGGCCTTAGCGGGATTCATTCCATATGGTTTCTGGCTGGACGGCACTGAGCCCTTGCCTAGCCCGATTGCCTGGAACTTCCTGTTGGTGGCGATCTGGGGCGCGATCCACACGCTGATGGCGCGGCCAGGCTTCAAATCGGTTCTGACCAAATTCATTCCCGAGGCTGCCGAACGGGCGACTTATGTTCTGGTCGCGGGTGTAACCAGTGTGGCGCTCATCGGGTTCTGGCAGAACATTCCAGGCCAAGTCTGGCTGATCGAATCCAGTGGGCTTGTATATGTGCTTTGGGCTGTTTTCGTCTTCGGCTGGGTGTTCTTGCTCGCCGCTACATTTGCGATCAATCACTTTGACCTCTTTGGACTTCGGCAGGTCTTTTTGAACTTCAAGTCGCGACCGCGCCCACCGCTTCATTTTGTCAAACGCGCTATGTACAAATATGTCCGGCACCCCATCCAAACCGGAGTGTTGATTGGCATATGGGCGACGCCATACATGTCCATGACGCAAATTGTGCTGAGCGTCGGATTCACGGTCTACATCTTCGTCGGGCTGTGGTTTGAGGAGCGCGATTTGATCAACGAGCATGGCGACGCGTATTTGCAATATCGCCGCGAAGCCGGGAAACTCTTCCCAAAGTTCGGCGGGTAGCGATCCCAATTGAATGGAGACTCTTGAGATGACGAAGAGAATCGAAGGTGGCTGCACATGCGGCGAGGTCCGCTACGAAGTCTTATCCACCCCCTTGGTCGTTCACTGTTGTCATTGCCGCTGGTGTCAGCGGCAAACCGGGACTGCGTTCGCGCTCAATGCGCTGATTGAAGCGGAGCATGTGCGGGTGACCAAAGGAGACGTTGAGATCCTGCCCGTGTCATCGCCCAGCGGCAGAGGGCAAACGATCGCGCGATGCCAAAGCTGCCGCATCGCCGTTTGGAGCAATTACCATATGGGTGGGTTGCGCGATTTTATTCGCTTCATACGCGTCGGCACGCTGGATAATCCAGACCTGATGCCGCCGGATGTTCATATCTTCACGTCGACGAAACAACCCTGGTTCCGGTTGCCCGACGATGACAAAGCTTATGCTGAATTTTACCCTTATGAAGATGTTTGGTCGGCAGATTGTCTGGCGCGACGGGAAGCGCTTTTCGAGGAAGCCGGAATAGAAATTCCGCAAAAGTAAAGCTCTCTGCTGCCCTTGGGTTTTGGCGTAGGCTAGCCCGATTGCAACAGTTCCTGGAGCAGGAAGTCCACGGTCGCCTTGATCTTGTTCAGGCGGTATTTCGGTTGGTTGTAGAGTAGGTAGATGCCGCCGGACTCGCTGCGTGTGATGGACAGGGATGCGTCTTCCATCGTCACTTCAACCAACTCACCGGACGCAAGTTCTGGCTGAATTCCCCAGCCGAAGAACAGGCCGAGGCCCGCGCCTGCAAGGGCCTGTTCGACCAGCTCTCGCCCGACATTGCAGATGAAGACCGGATGGGTCGGAACGTCTTGCCAACCCGCTTCGGTCTTTGCGTGCCAGTCGATCAATCGGTTTGGGCCGCGATACATCAGGGTCGGATGCGCAGCGAGATCCTCGAGCCGACGCGGCGCGCCGTGCGCCGCGAGATAAACCGGCGACGCCACAAGCTTCATCGTACTGTCGGCCAGTTTGCGCGCAATCGCGCGGTCGGGAAGGTCCGCCGTCGCGCGTATGGCGATGTCGACTTCATGGCTCGCCAGATTGTAGACCTGATCGGTCAGTTCGACATCAATGATCAGGTCGGGATATTTGGTCCGCAGCTTGTGAATGGCGGGCATGAGCAGGACGCGCCCATAGCCCGGATTGGCCGTGATCCGCAGCAGGCCGCTCGGTGCGCTGGGGCGGTCATTGATCAGGGCCTTCGCGTGATCGAGCGACTTGAGCGCCGGGCGCACCTGCTCGAGATAGACGCTGCCGAGCTCGGTCAGGCTAACGCTGCGCGTCGTGCGGTTGAGCAAGGTGGTGCCGAGATGAGCTTCCAAGTCTTGCACCCTGCGGGAAACAGACGAAGCGGGCACACCCACGGCTCGCGCCGCCGCAGTGAAGCTGCCAAGCTCAGCAACTTTGACGAAATATTCGATCGCGCGCAGTTGATCCATGCCGGGCTCCGAGTCTGTTTGGTTGACGGGAGCATCATAGATTGTTGTCGTAAAGGCAATACAATTGCGCGATTTACCCGATTTTTCAGAGGTGAGCGTGCCCATACCTAACAGTTTCAGCATTAGATGTGAACTGGAGACCATTATGAATATTATCGAACACGAAACCTTGGGTGTACCAGCCGAGGTGCTTAAACTGAAACAAATCCCGGACCAGACCCCAGCGGCTGGCGAAGTGCGGGTACAAATCCTTGCCACCCCGATCCATCCTGCAAGCCTGTTGCAGATCTCAGGACAATATGCGGCCGCGCCAGAACTGCCCGCGATTCCGGGCGGCGAAGGCATCGGCCGTGTTGTCGAAATTGGCGAAGGCGTTCAGCATTTGCAAGTTGGCCAGAACGTGCTGCTGGCAGGCGTTGGCGGCACCTGGCGAGATGAAATCGTTGCACCCGCGACAGGTTTTATTCCGGCCCCTCCCGGGGATGTAGAGCAATTGGCCATGCTAGCCGTAAACCCGATGACAGCGCACTTGATGCTGTCCGACTTTGTCGACTTGCAGCCTGGCGACTGGATCATTCAAAGCGCCGCCAACTCTGCTGTTGGTGAAATGGTCATCCAGCTGGCTGCGCAGAAAGGCATCAAGACGGTCAATATTGTACGCCGCGAAGACTTGCTCCTTCCGCTCAAATCGCTTGGCGGAACAATCGCGCTGGTTGACGGACCCGACCTTGCCGACCGCGTCCGCGAGGCGACCGGCGGGGCCGAGATCAAGATTGCGTTCGATTGCGTCGGCGGAGACACGTATGAGCGCTTGGTTGAGACGCTCGGATATGGCGCACCGATTGTGAGCTATGGCACGTTGTCTGGAAAACAGCCCGAGCTAAACATGCGTGCTCTGATTGCCAATGATGTGCGCCCGCGCGGATTCTGGCTGCAGAAATGGTACGGGACGGCGAGTGCCGAGCAAAAGCAGGCAGCGATGGGTGCGCTAGCGCCGCTGATTGCAAGTGGGGCTGTAAAGACCCGGATCGATTCTCGCTTCCCGCTTGAAGAGATCGCTGAAGCGGTTACCCGGGCGGCGGCGAATGGTCGGGACGGCAAAGTGTTGCTGACGCCGAGTGTCGCCTAACGGCGTCGTGATCTGAGGAAAGGAATACCGAGATGGAACCGCTAAACACCCCCACTTATGCCGCCTTGTTGGGCGGAGGGCTTTTGATCCTGCAAATCCTGCTCATGCTGAGCGTCGGAACCTATCGCTCAGGCGCCAAGAAGGGTGTCGGCGTTGACGGCGACACCAAACTCGAACGGCTCGTGCGCCGGCATGGCAACCTGGCAGAGAATGCCGCGATTTTCATCGTTGTTCTGGCACTCTATGAACTATTCTTCGGGCAGACCCTGATTGCGCTTGGCACCGCGTCTGTGTTCTTTGCGGCGCGCTTGCTACACGCGTTCGGATTCTCAAGTCTGTCCGGCTCGCATCTGGTCGATGCGAAAGGGGCAGGGTCGAAATTTGTCCTAATGCGAGCTTCCGGAGCAGGACTTACCGCGCTCGCCTCGCTGGTGATTGCCATTGCTCTGATTGCTGGGATTGCCACAGGCGGTTAGCAAACGCAGATCTGAAGAAGCGCGGCAGGGGTTCACCCGTCGCGCTTTTTCCTATGAGAGGCCTTCGGCGCAGACGCGGTTACGGCCGGTCGTTTTCGCTCGGCTAAGCGCGGTATCAGCTGCGGCGACCATATCTTCAGCGGTGCGGCGGTCTTTGTACGTGCTAATCCCGAACGAGGCGGTCGCCATGGTTGATGCACCTTGGTTCGGCGTGTTGAACATCCGCATACCTTCAAACTGGTGTTTGATCGACACCATCAAATTGTAGGCCGAAGTGATTTCGATGTTGGGCAGGACGATCGCGAACTCATCGCCGCCATAACGTGCGACAAGGTCCTGTCCTTTAGTGTGTTCGAACAGGAGCGAAGCGAACTTCTTGAGCACGTCATCGCCGGCCTGATGACCATAAGTGTCATTGACCTGTTTGAATTCGTCCAGGTCAGCCAGAACCAGACAGAATTTTGAACCATTCTCCCGCGCGTCTTCGATTTGCCACTTCATCCGGTCCTCGAAGGCGCGGCGATTGGAAACCGCTGTCAGCGCGTCAAGCAGGCTCTGTTGGCGCGCTTGTTCGAGTTCTTCATTGAGTTTCTTGACGCGTTCCTGTGTCGCCAGCAATCCTTGGCTGAGGCGAGAGGACGATTCAGCCATTTTCAGGCTTTCCGAAACCAGCTGTGACAGCATCGACTTAAAGTCTCCATCCACATTCTGAGCCTGGCTGGAGGATTCGATGCCATGCAAGGTCGAGCAGAACTCGGCATTCTGCGACATGCCGGATCTGATCAGAGCAGAAACGTCCTGAATGCTTTCTTCGAATTCCTTGCCGATCGCCTCTTGAGCGGCCTCGGCGCTGTTGTCGGTCAGGTATTCGCGGTGAATTTCAGCCAATTCATACCGATCGAGCGCGCGGCCGGATGCCAAGAGCTTGTCAACCGCGACCGTGACCGCGGCAGGCGAGCGGGCGACATAGGCGTACCAAAGCGCATACGTCGTCGGATCCGGCGGTGTGCCGTACTTCTGAATTTCCTGGAATGCCGCCTTACAGCGCCGGAAGATCAACGTGCGCTCACTCGGCTCTGGCGCTGAGTTGAGGTTTTCTTCTGTTTTGACAGCGGCTTGCATGTCGATCTCCAGGATATCCAATCCTAAAAATCTACCTTGGGTTGTTTTAATTAACGTTAATCGTGACGCGAGAAAGCGCAGTTTACTGGATGAAACTGCTAAACCGGGTCGGTGACACCGAGGATCCGCCGGGCCTGAAGTCGCAGATACTGGTAAGCATCATCAGGCATCGTCAGAAATTCGGGGACAATCCCGGCCATGGGCCAGATCACGCATGCAGGATTAAGGTCCGCGAGCGCTATGAGGTCGGTCTCGATCTCTAGTTTCGCGTCTTCAAGGGTTTCTGGCAGAAATGGGTCGAAGGGACCCCAGCTGACAGAGATGGCGTGCGCATTCGGCTCTCCGCGCATCTCGCGCGCCAGACCGCGGCGTCCCTCGCGTTTCACATTGTCCCCGTAGACATAGACCAAGTCCCGGTTCGCTTTCAAATCGTCGCGGGTAATCCAGGTCTGCCGCCGGACTCGAAAAGGAATGCCTGATTTTCCTAAGGCCATACTCTGAACCTGCCATTTGCCAATCGACATGGTTAAGGCAAGAACTGGGCCAAATTCTATTTTAGGTTGTTATTCTGTTGCGGTATCGAAGCCTAGGAATCGTTTCTACGGAGGTCTTCGTTGATGCTCGCAAGACGCACGCTGACAATGTAAGCCTGCTGGGATTCCATGTTCGCCATGATTAGTCCGGCTTGTTCACTGTTCAGCAGACGCAAGAAACCAGCAGCAAAACCGGGGTCCATTTGATTGAAGATCGTTGCCGCCTGATCCGGTTTCATAGCGCCATACATTTGGGCCAGGTGCTGAAGGTCTTCGCTGGCGAAGGCTTGCATATCCTGCCAGCGCGTATCGAGGGTCGCCTGAAGGGCGCTGAGATCCGCGCGGGTTTGTTCGAGTTCGGTGGCCCAGGCTTCAAGCTCCAATTCTCGCTCTGTGAGCTTGTTCGTTTCGGTCGACAGACGAAGTTGATCGGCCGCCATGGCGTCGGCCATTTCGTCACTGAAGCAAACCTGTCCGGTAATATCGGTCAGCTTGGATCTAACCGGTGTGTGCTCTGGCGATGCGGCAGCGACGGCGAGCGCGCTTGTTGCCGTGCTTGCGGCGATCAAGTCCGCGCCGTTCGGAGAAGCGACGCTGCTCGGCACCAGGCGCGAGGCGGCGGCCACGGTGAACAGGACACCAAGGGTGATCAGAACATTCGTTCGGTTAGCCGCTTTTGCTGCCATGACTAAACAACTTTCATTCTTGATCTCAGTTGAACAGGGCGCGAGTCTTCAGCCTGCATTTCGCGCTGTGCGGTCGCAGCCGAATCTTCCGACATGTGTTTCATGCGATGCATCAGGTCAGTGATCTCGCGCAGCCTTGCATTCGACAACGCCAGGGCTTCACGCATTTCATCGGCTGTATCCTGCGCAGGCGAGACGGCTGGTGCTGGCGCGTGCTGGATGGGATGGGCAACCGGCGGAGGCGCCTGATTCAGCTCACGGGTGAGATCTTCAACTCGTTTGCAGGCCAGCTTCGCCTCTTCGATGAGGTGGGCGAGGCGCGTCGCCAATTCGCCCGCATGGTAGCGGGTTTCACCGGTGGTGGCCGAAACAGCGCTGATCGAATCAGAGAGCGCCTTGATCGTCGCACCCAATCCGTTTCGCGTGTTCTGCAAAGCGCGCAGCCTCCGGCTAAGCACCATGCAATAGATGCAGGCAACGGAGGAGATCAGAATGATCGCGATATCAAAAGGGGAAACTAGCACGCACTACCTCAGCAAAAATTCTGTGATCATTACGCCCTTCGAAACCCCGTCACCAAGGACGAGATCTGCGCGACGGGCGAGTTGTTCGCGCATGTGGTTATAGAAATGGGGGTCTTCGAAATCTGAGACTTCGACCGATCGTAAATAGAGTAAGAACGCGTCAATGAGAGCTGTTTCGGCTGATTTCACGTCTTTCGCGGCTGATTTCTCAGTCGCGACGGAGACCTGCATTTTCAGATATCGCGTCGCCGGGGCGTTGCCGATCGTAATCAGGATTTCCTGGACCGGTGTGTAAGTGTGGGCTTTTGCGGAAGCCGGTTTCTCTTTCGGAGTATATTCCGGTTCCGCGACGATGGTCGAAGCTGAGGCTGGTGCCGGTGACGGGGCTAGGAAAAAGACGCTTGCAAAGGAGGTCGTGGCACAGGCCAGGCCAAGCACCATGAGACCCATCATGTTCAGGCCGGATTTCGGGGTGGCTTCCGCCTCCGGATTCGCATCGTCCTTACCGCTCATGATGGCCCCGCTAAACCAAAAGTTGTTTTCCTGTTTAAATCAATCCCTAGTAAAGGAAGCCTTAACGCTTTCGCCCGAGATTTTAACCAAACTCAACCTTAACGAGAACTCGGGCTTATTCGACATGGATTTCATCGCCAATCTGCGATCCCTAAGTTTGCAGCGCCAGATCATCCTGGGCGTCACCGTCCTCGGTGTTCTCGCCGCGATGACGTTCCTGGTGCGCGGCACCATGAAAGAGCCGATGTCTTTGCTCTATTCAGGGCTCGACCCGGTTCGTGCGGGGGAGGTAATTAACGAACTCGAGCAAATTGGGGTCTCATATGACATCCGAGGCGAAGCGATTTTTATCCCCGCCAATGTCCGCGATAAAACGCGGTTTGCACTCGCGCGAGACGGTCTGCCACGCCAAACTGTTCAAGGCTACGAGTTGCTGGATGATGTGAATGGCTTCTCGGTGACCTCTGAAATGTACAATGCCGCCTATTGGCGCGCCAAAGAAGGTGAGCTGACCCGAACTATCCTGACCACGCCCGGCGTTGATTCGGCGCGTGTGCACATTGGTGCCAACCTGCGCTCGGGCTTTTCGCGGTCCCAGCCAACCCCAACCGCTTCGGTGACGCTGTCCTCGGCGCGGCGGCTGAGCAACGGGCAAGCGGAAGCGATCCAGTTCCTGGTCGCCCTCGCCGTATCCGGATTGAATCCGGAAGACGTTGTGGTGATCGATCCCCGGCACGGCATCCTTGCGGGACCAAACAAGGAAATCGTGGAAGCGCCGTCAGTTGTCGCGGAAACGCAGGCCGGTGTTCTTGAGCAAAAAATCAAACGACTCCTGACAGCGAGGCTTGGCGACGGAAACGCGGAAGTTTCTGTCAGCGTCGATGTCAGCCGCGATCGCCAAACCATTTCCGATGTGCGTTTCGATCCTGAATCACGCGTGGTCCGATCACGGACGACCAATGATGCTACCGAGACGAACCAGGGCGGCGCAGGCAATCTCACCGTCGCCAGCAACCTGCCAGATGGCGCCGGTGCAGGCGGGCAATCTGAAAGCACGCGGAAGAATTCAGGCGAGACCATCGCCTATGAACTCAACGAAGTCCGCACGCAAACCGAACGCCTTCCCGGTCAGATTGAACGTGTTTCGATTGCCGTTCTTCTGAATGAACAGGCGCTGGGCTTGGACTTTGCTGCGCCGAATATTGCTGAACAACTCGAACAAACGCGCGCCGACTTCGAAGCGCTGGTCAGAAATGCTGCAGGTCTCGATTCGGTTCGTGGTGACACGATTACGATCGAACTCATGCCCTTCCAGGAATTGCCAGAAGTCGAAATGACGCCGGCGCCTGGCATGATGCAACGCTTGATCGAACAGCACCTCTGGTCCGCCGTTCAAGCGATCTTCCTGGGTGTCATCGTCCTCGCGCTCGGGTTCGGCGTCATGCGCCCAATGTTCGCAAATTCCGGTGCGGCGGCGCGAGCAAAGTCCGGCGAAGGGGCAAGTGGCGCAGGAGGCAGTGTTGAAGACGATCTGTTTGGCGCCGCTCCGAGCGATCCGATCGACTACCTGAAAGACTATACGCGCGAGAATCAGGAGCAGACGGCAGCCTTGCTGCAGGATTGGCTCAAAGAAGATCGAAAGATAGCGGCCAATGAATAGTCTATCGCCGCTGACCCTCCCTCGATTTGATGTGAAAGCGCTGTCTCGGACAGCGCGTACGCTTGAGACGCACACGCAAGCTCCTGAAGGTCAAAGCGACTTCACTCCGGATCCTGATTCTACGCCACAGACTGAAGTGCAAGCTGAGCCAATTGCGCCGGATCTGAACGCGCCCATTATCCCTGAGCCCGATCCTGTCGACACAGGCGTGCTTCTACGCAGCCTGGAACAATCACTGGGTGAGCTGGAGCGGAACGCCACCCTGACCTGCCATCAGGCGCTCGCCGATTTCTTCGTTGCTGCCTTTCCGCGCCTGAACGAAGCTTTCCTGGCGGCGGAGGTTTCCAAGGCGCTCGAAACCATGGCACCGCCAAAAATCCAGCGCCTGAACCTTCAGGTTCCGTCAACTCTCGAGGCTTCGTTTCGGCAATCGTTGCAGGCGTCGCCGAGACTCTCAGAGATATGCGAACTGACGCCGACAGACAGCCCCGACCGCATGCTGGTCGAGGCCGATTGGGGCGAAGGCGGTCTGAGCTTCGACATGGATCAATTTTTGAATTCGAGCCTCGGGCGTTTGTCCGAGCCGGAAAACACATAAGAGGACAGGATGTCAGAACCAGAAAGAGCAGAAAGCGTTGTCGGTGAAGCAGAACGCCGCAGTGTGTCGCCTGAAAACCAATTTCGCAGGTCTATTTATGGCCTGCCGGTCAATGTCATCGTCTCAATCGGACAGAAGAAACTGAGCGTAGCAGAATTGCTGCAGCTCAAACCCGACACGATCATCCCGCTGACGGCCAAAATAGAAGACCCCATCGAACTGGTTGTTGAAGACCGTGTGATTGCACATGGCGAGCTGATTGAGCTCGAAGACGGCGCCATTGGCGTACGTTTGACCCAGATCGAGGAACAAGAGGATGCCTAGCATTCGGTCTGCGAATTGGGACGGACTGCTGGTCCGTTCCTTTTTGATGATCGCGGGATGCGTCCTGTTCGCGTCGGGCGTGGCCGCGGCGCAAACTGTTCCGGGTGCTGACGGAGCAGTTCTGGAAGGCATTCTCGGCGGTGAAGGTGAAGGTTTGAGCGGCACGGTCGTACAGCTCTTCCTGTTTGTCACTGTGCTCAGCCTGGTGCCCGGCATCGCCATGATGGTCACCTGTTTGCCGTTCATGGTGATCGTTTTCTCGATCCTCAGGCAGGCGCTCGGAGTGCAGCAAGCGCCGCCAAACATGATGATCATGGCGCTCGCGATGTTCCTCACTTTCTTCATCATGGAGCCGGTCTTCATGGAGGCGTGGACCAATGGCCTCTCGCCTTACATTGACGGCACGATTACGGAACAGGAAGCCTGGCTGCAAACGACCGGGCCGTTTCGTGAGTTCATGATGCGGCGCACCGATCCGGAAGCGCTATTCATGTTGTCAGACGCGCTCAATCGACCGATGGGCCCGGACGAAGAACCATCTTTTGCGTTGCTTTCAACGGCATTCATGCTGTCTGAAATCAAGCACGCATTTCAAATTGGTTTCGTCATTTTCATGCCGTTCATGGTGATCGACCTCGTCGTCGCCTCCGTCCTCATGGCGGTTGGCATGATGATGGTGCCGCCAACCGTTGTCTCATTGCCATTCAAACTCGGGTTCTTTGTGCTCGCGGATGGGTGGTTGAAAATTACAGAAGCCTTGATCAGGGGGTACGCTTAGGTGTCGACGAAACAAAACCCGACGCAACCGTCGGAAAGTACGACGCAGCACATCACGTCATCGCAGCGCGCGGCGGTTGTGATCGCTATGCTAGGCGAAACAGCGGCAAAACCGATTGTTGAGCTTCTGGACGATGCGGCGATTGCCAATATTGCGGCGTCTCTGGAAACGATCACTGTGCTCGCCCGCGAGCAGTTGATCGAAATCGTGATCGACTTCCTGCGCCAGCTTCGTCTGAACAGTGGGTCGCTCCGCGGAGGATCGGAGTCGGCGCGCAAGATTCTTGAAGGCGTCCTGGATGAGCCGCGCCTGCAACTCGTCTATGGCGGTCAGTCGTTGGCCGACGATCTGCCGGTAGAAGCGCCTAAGCTCGACAATCTTTCGGAGATCTGGGCGGAGCTAGCCAAACGCGAACCCGCAAAAACTGCATCCTATCTCGCTGGCCTGACACCAAACATAATTGCGCTCATCTTACGCAATCTTGAGACCACGCTGTGTTCGGAATTGATTTGTCTCCTCGAAGAAGACGTTCAGACCAAGGTCCTCGGCGAAATGGTCGATCCGCCTCCGGTTTCTCCCGACATTGACAGCGTCATCGCACGGATGGTCAAGATGGAGTATCTGCAAGCCGCTGAGGTCGCGGATGCAGACGATACGACACAGCTGCAATCGGTTGGTGAGATGCTCAGCCTGGTTCCGAATGAACGTCGCAAGTCGCTCATGGGCTTTCTGCAAGAATCGCACGCCGAGAAGGTTGATCCGATCCAGCGCGGCATGTTCGCGATCGAAGATTTGCCGAAGATCCTCAACCGCAATCAGGTCCCTGTTCTGTTCAAATCGCTTGAACAGGCCTTCCTGATGGATGTGCTCTGTTGCTTGCAGGCGCAATATGCAGAGGTGGCAGAATACTTCCTGTCGAATATCTCAAACCGGATGGCTGATCAGTTCCGGTCCGAGCTCGAGCGTTTGCCTGCTCCAAATGCCATGGCGGCGGAGCAGATTGAGAAAGACTTCCTCACCAAGATGATGGAACTGAAACGCGACGGCGTGATCGAAGTCGTGCGCGTGCAGGAAGAAGAGGCCGCGAGCGAATAGGATCGCCGCGGCCACTCGCATCAAATCATAGATTTCCTAGCGAACGACCAGCTCTGCGTGGATTGCACCCGCAGCGCTCATGGCGCGGATAATGTCGGCCATTTCCTGTGGCCGCACGCCGAGAGCGTTGAGGCCGTCAATCAGCTGCGAAAGCGTGGTATTGGCTTCCAGGAGAGCGATATTTTCGTTGCCGGTCTGGGTCACCGCAATGTCTGTACGCGGCAGCACGATCGTTTCACCTTCGGCGAACGGATTTGGCTGCGATACGACCGGGTTTTCGCGGACCTTGATCGAGATATTACCTTGCGCGATTGCGACTTTCGAAATCGTCACATCCTGACCCAGAACAATCGTTCCAGACTTCTCATCGATGACAATTCGGGCCGGGCTCTCAACATTTATCGATAGATTTTCGATCGCCGCCAGCACGCGTGCAGGCGATCCGCCTATGCCTGCCATGTTGAGTTCGATCGTACCGGGATCGCGCATATAGGCGACGGGCCGCCCGAGGGTGGAGTTTATCGTGTCTTCCACGCGTGCGGCTGTGGTGAAGTCCGGATTGCGCAGTGCCAGGGTCAACGTGTTCTGGGCGTTGAAGTCGAAGCCAATCTCTTGTTCGACAATCGCACCGCCGGGCACGGAGCCCGTCGTGGGCGTGCCGACTGTATTGCGAGCACCCGCGGCCTCAACATTGACGCCGCTCACCATCACGCTGCCTTGCGCGACCGCGTAGACCTGATTGTCGGCACCGCGCAGAGGCGTCAGGATGAGCGTCCCGCCTTGCAGGCTATCCGCATCGCCGATGGAGGCGACCGTCACATCGATGTTTGAGCCGTTTCGCGCAAAGGCGGGCAGGGAGGCAGTGACGAGCACAGCTGCGACATTGTTTGGTTTGATCTCTTCGCCCTGAACATTCATGCCAAGCCGCTCGAGCATGTTGGTAAGAGAGTCCTCGGTGAAAGGTGCGTTGCGCACGGAATCTCCGGTGCCGTTCAGACCAACCACGATGCCGTAGCCGACCAGATCATTCGTTCGCACGCCTTCAATATCCAGGATATCGCGGAGTTTCGCTTGCGCGTTCGCATATGAGCCAAAGACTGGCATCAAGGCGATGGCGAAACAGGCGAGGGCGGATGAAAGGCGCATATGATTATCTCAGATAATTAAGAAGCGAGAGGTTGGAGAGGCGAGAGGTGAGCAGGTATGAGGCCTCTAGATTCGCCTCGAGTTCCTTAAGCTGCGTCGCAGCTTCGTATTGGTCTTTTCCCGTCAGGTCCTGGAAGGAAGAGGTCAGCAGCACCTTTTCGCGACCCAGCAGGTCGAGCTCGGATTGCAGGCTGTCTTGGCGAATGCCGATACTGGCTTCGACTTCGACGAGGAGCGTCCGCCCGCGATCGAGACGTTCCAGCGCCGAGTCCATGGCGGGCGAGCCAACCGCGGCAAACGGAATGGCTGTGCCTGGCGCCGACAGTGCCATGATTGAAAGCCCC
Source organism: Hyphomonadaceae bacterium (assembly GCA_043513745.1). Lineage (GTDB taxonomy): Bacteria > Pseudomonadota > Alphaproteobacteria > Caulobacterales > Hyphomonadaceae > Henriciella. The sequence continues at coordinate 625,188 of CP121341.1, read as the reverse complement.
ATGAACATATCAGAAAAAGCGCCCTGATTTGGCAATACGGCGTCACCGTCGCTGGCCGTCTGGGTGCCCTGATAGAAATTGGTCTGAAAGCCGCCGGCGGGGTCATCAAAATAGGTTTGCACTTGTGCTGCAAAATCAGCCTCATCCACCGCACCGGCCGCAATGGTCTCGAGATCGCTCAGCAAGTCGTCTGCACTCTGAAACGGGGGTGTTGCGGTTGCGTCGCCTGAGAACAGATAGCGCTCGCCGTGGCGGACGTTGAAGCGAGACAGGACTTCGCTCAGCGCCTCGCGCGCCTGTGTTGCGACGGTCTGCTGGCGTTCGACATCGACGATGCCAATGGCCGCCTGCATTTCCAGAGATAGTCCTGCCGTCAGGTCGCGTACGGCTCCCATCGTGTTTTCGGAAAGAGACAGACGAATCTGGCGCAGTTCGATGCGCGCCTGATCATCTTCGTTTTCCTTGAGCGCTTTGTCACCGAGGAGCGCATGATCAATCCGGCCATTGAGATGGCTGATCAGATCCGCTTGCCGTCCGGTCGTTGCCTCTTGCGCACGATCAGCGATTTGTGTGCGAAGCTCACCGATTGAATTGCTCAGAGCGGTGTTCAAAAAGCTGTTGAGGGAAATCGAGTTCATCGCGCTACAGCTCCATCAACTGATTGATCATTTGGCTTGCCGCTTCCAGCACTCGGGCATTGGCCGCAAAGGCCTGTTCGATGAGGAGCAGGTCCTGCATTTCGCGTTCGATATCGACGCCAGTCTCATCCTGCTCTGCTTGTTTCACAGCATCATGCTGCAAGGTGACTGACGAGCGGACGGCTTCGTTCTGGATACGGTTCTGGCCGGCAAGAGAGCCGAGTTGAGCGATCAGATCGCTCGCCGAGTAGCTGCCCTGCAGTCCCGGCTGGGAGACGGTGCGCACTTGCTCCAATGCGCCGACGAGGCCTGTGAGGATTGTCGTGTCGCCTGGATTACCCTGAGTGACTGCACCGAGACCATCGCGCAGCCGCCAGCTGGCGCCGCCTTGAGCCGGGTCGACCAGTGAATTGATTTGCAACCGGCCGGCAATACCAACGCCAGCCGCGCTGTTGGAATCAAGGAACAGGCCAGGATCTCCGACGAGAAGCGTTGGATCGATGGCGGGATCGGCGAACCGATCGATCATATCCTGCGCCATAGTGTCGAGATGGTTTTGCAAGTTGGGAAGATCTGTGTCGCGGAGTGTGAACAGAGCCGCCAGAGAGCCGCTCGATACAGCGCCAAATGTTGGCGCACCGGGCGTGATGTCGACGCCGTCAACGGTGAGGCCAGACAGTTCGCCGCCTGCCAGAGAGAAGTCGGCCGCCATGGAATTTGTAGGCGTGAACTCGATCTCACGCGCCGGACCGGCGACGAGATAAACGCCTTCTGTGGTCAGGACATCGATCGCGCCGCTATCGCGCTCAAACGTCTGAATGGAAATGTGTTCTGAAATGCGGTCGAGCACGCGTCCGCGCTCATCAAATAGAGCTGCGGCTTGCGGCGAGGTCCGGTCAATACTTGCAAGAGAACGATTGAGATCGGCAACTTCACGCAGCGATGCGTTTACGATCTCAACGCTGCCGGCAATGTCCTGATCTGCCTGGAAACGGCGCTCGGTCAGCAAATTGCCGAGCGCGTTGAATTCGGTCACCAGGTCCTTAGCCGATTGCACGACCTGGTTCGCGTGGGTGGTGGATTCGGGGCTGAGCGCAGCGTCTCGCAACGCCGTTTCGAATGAGTTCAACCGTTGGAATAGGGTGGAGCTTTCAATGTCTTCGCCAATGCGTTGAGACAATGAAGCCCAGGATGAAGACATGATTTCGGCTTGCGCATAATCACTGGCAAGCAGGCGGCGCTCGCCAGTCAGGCGGGCATTGGTCGATCTGTCGATGCCCTCAATTTGAACCCCGGCGGTCTGTGCCCCGAGAATGGTTTCGCTGACGGTCAGCGCCCGGCGAACATAGCCGGGCGTCGACGCGTTAGCGACATTGGTGGCGACCAGGTCCGCACGCGCGCCAATGGCGTCGAGTCCGGATCTGGCGGATACGATGGCACTTGAAATGCTCACGTCGGGCGCCCCTCTGAACTAGCGGTGATTATCGCTTCAGATTGGTGGTTTCCTGCAGCATCTCATCGACTGTCTGGACGATCTTGGCGCTTGAAGAGTAAGCGCGCTGGGTTTCGATCAGGTCGGTGAGTTCACGCGCGATATCCGTCGTGGATTCCATCAGGGCAAAGCCTGAGATCGATCCAACTGGACCGGTTCCCGCGTCCCAGAGATACATGTTTCCGCTTTGCGCTGAAACTGTGTAGGCCTGCGCATCAAGCGCCTTCAGGCCGTCCATGTTCGGCACGTCACCGACAGGAATCTGATACAGCGTCCGACGGAAACCAGTGTCGTAAATCGCCTGAAGGTTTCCAAGCTCATCAATCTCGATTGATTGCAGGTCGCCAATCGGAGCGCCATCTTTCGTAACCGAAGTCGGCGAGAAGGGCGCAGAAAGCTGCGTCATGCCCGCTGTGTCGAGAGGGCGTCCGATGAACACGTCGACCGGCCCGTGCGACAATGTCAGGGCAACCTGACCTGTTGCGGTGTCATAGGCCGCGCCGCCAGATGGCGTCACGCTGGCAATCCGGCCACCATTGGCAGATGTATCATCGAAAGTGATATCCAGCGCGCCGATTGCTGTGGTGGGGTCGCCAGCATCGTCGAAAATTTGCACTTGCCATTGATTGGAAGCGCCGGTGCCGGGCACAACAGGCGTAAAGTCCATGCGGAGCGTCTGCGCGCGGCCGAGATTATCATAATACTCAATCGGCAAGCTGTAGCCGCCGCCGGTTGCACCGGCGTCGGTCGCGTCAGCAGGCAGGTTGATACCCACCTCGATGGCCGCTGTGGGTGACGCAACAAACTGGGATGTCGCAATGTTCACGGGCTCAAGATTGGTACCGCTATTGCGGCTGACATTCCCGATAGATCCAGTGCTGTCTGCAGGCCACCCCAGAAGAATGAGACCGCTCTGCGTACGCAGGTTGCCGTTTTGATCAGCTGTGAAAGAGCCAGTTGGCAACAGCATCAGGTTTCGGTCTGCGGCGCTTTGATCAATGCCTTGAATATCGGTCACCGGCACAAGGCCGCGACCAGCAACGGCGATATCTGTCGCGTTGCCAGTTGAAATCAGAGAGCCGACGGCACTCACATCTTTAAACGTGTCGACCATAACACCGCCCGCTGAATAAGCAGACGATCTCTGTTCCAAAACCATGGAGGAAAACTCCACCTGGCTTCGTTTGTACCCGAAGGTTTCAGAGTTTGCGATATTGTCGGAAATGGTAGAGAGGCGGGTCGAGTTGGCGTTGAGGCCCATGACCCCGGCATTCAAGGATGATGAAATACTCATGTCGGTTGCTCCTGCAGTCGATGCAACCGAAAGTAGAAATCATAGGTTAATAAGCGAATAACTCAACTTAAGGGGGATTTAACTCGCCACTTCCTGCTTCAGCAAGGTGATTGAGATCCTGCGGTTTTGTGCAGCGTACGGATCATCGGGAACCAACAAATCGGTATCCGCGCGGCCAGAGACCTCCTGAATGCGCTCAAGCGGGAAGCCTTCTTCAACCAGCATGCGACGTGCGACATTGGCACGCTCGGTAGAGAGATCCCAGTTGTCGAATTTGTAGTCGTCTCGGAATGCCAGCGAATCAGTGTGACCTACCACTTTGATATTGTTGCCGAAGGCACCGAATGATTCGGTGACCTTGGCGACGAGCTCCACCAGAAGGCCAGTCGGATCGCTTTCGCCGAGGGCGAAAAGCGGAACATCATCTGAGTCGACGAGTTCCATCACAATCCCTTCAGGAGACAGCTTCACCTGGATATGCTCACTAAGGGCTTCTGACTCTCCGCTCAGCATCATTTCAAGTTGAGCGACGGCGGCTGCCTGTTCCTCTTCGGTCAATGGCGCAGGAGAACTTTCTGAAAACTCAGCCGCTTCATTTTGCGTCAATGGCTTGGTTTTGGCGAGCGTTGATGACGCCGTCGCGCCGGTTCCCATCTTGGCATATGTCTGCTCGGTGAAGATCGATGAGCCGTTAAGGCCATCGGACCCGCCGCCCGAAATCCGCGAGATCGGAATGGTTGGATTGAAATAGTCGGCAATCCCTTTGCGCTGCTCTTCTGTGGTGGCGTTGAGCAGCCACATCAAAAGGAAGAACGCCATCATCGCGGTCACAAAGTCGGCATAGGCAACTTTCCACGCACCGCCATGGTGCCCATCGCCGCTGACTTTCTTCTTCTTCTTGATGATGATGATCGGAGCAAGTCCGTTCGACGCGTCAGCCATAATGCCTACCCAATTTGTTCGCTGAAGACGGCTTAGCAAAGTACGGTAAATTTCCGAAATACAACTCACGGTCGATTTTTTGGGCTCTGCTAACCTTTTATCAACCATAGAATTCAATCTTAAATAGAGAGATCTCTCATTCATCTAGGGGTATATTTTGAGCGCCGTGCTTCGGAAAAAGCTTGAATCAAGTGGCGGCGTTCCGCCCAAAGTGCTGCAGAACAAACCGTTCTGGACGACGCTCGAGCACACCCTATCCACCTGGCTCAACGGGGTATTGCAGGATGAAGGGGAGCTGCGATTACAGTCGCGCGAAGTGAGCCCCGGCGCCGCGCTCGCCGACGATCTATTCGGCGCTTATGTCTACGGCTTTAAAAGTGTTGAACGCGATTTTGTCGTCGCTGTGTCGATCGATAATCTGGTCGCGGCGCGATTCGCTGCGCAAAAAATGCAGCAAGATGCGTCGCGTCTCGCCGAAGCGCCGCAACTATTTTTGCAATTGCTGCTGGAGCCAGCCGCCAAACAGCTCAGTGAATCTCTGGCGACGACTTATGACATGCTCGGCCAAGAAGGAGAGCCTCCGCAATCGGCACCCTTCGATGGCCTACAGATAGATGGCAACTGTCTGGTCGCCTATTATCTTTGCGACCTTGATGGGCAGGCCTTTCGGATTGGCGTGGCCCTGAAGCTTGATGCCGTTCTGGCATTAACGAATTCCGCTGACGATGATTCCCCGGGTGGGGGGACGATAAGCGGCGCGAAGGGATTGTCCCAGCCAAGAGTACAAAATTCGAGCGTTCAGTTGGATGTCGTACTCGACCGCGTGCCGATGACGGTAGCGGAGTGTCTGCGCCTCGAAACCGGATCTGTGATCGAGCTGCCTGGGACGCATCGGTCTAAGCTGACCATCACGGCGAACACCGTCGATGGCCCTGTAGATATTGCGCAAGGTGAGCTGGGTGTCTGGAAACACCAGCGGGCCGTGCGGCTGAAATCACCGGTTGATCCGGCCTTCCTTCAGGAGGTCGTGGCGACATGAGTGGAAATTGTAGAATTGGGTTGAAGGGAGGCGTTCTGTGGGCGCGATATTAGGACTTGCCGTAACAATGTGCATGGTCTTCGGCGGGTATATTCTCGCTGGCGGCAAGATGAGCATCATTCTGAAGTCTCTACCGTTTGAGATGATGATGATTGGCGGCGCCGCGACCGGTGCCTTCCTCGCTTCGAACGATTTCACCACGATCAAGCATACAGGCGGCGATGTGATGGCCGCAGTGGCTGGCCCGAAATGGAAAAAGAAGGATTATCAGGACCTTCTCTGCATGATGCACGAATTGCTCAGTGTGCTGAAAGAAAACCCGGTCGACATCGAAGCGCACATTGAATCGCCAAACGATTCAGAGATCTTCCAACGCTATCCCAAGATCCTGAAAGACCATGAAGCTGTCGAAATGATCTGCGACACGATCCGTTCGATGATCATGAATTTCGACAACGTCCATCAGGTCGAAGAGCTACTCGAGAAGCACCTGGAGAGCCTGCTTGAAGAGCGTTTGCATGGTTCGCATGCGCTACAAAGCATGGCGGACGCGCTTCCCGCGCTTGGAATTGTTGCGGCGGTGCTCGGCGTTATCAAGACCATGGCCTCGATTGATAAGCCACCTGAAGTCCTTGGCGGAATGATCGGTGGCGCGCTGGTCGGGACCTTCCTTGGCGTGTTCCTGGCGTATGGCGTGGTTGGCCCGTTCGCGGCCAAAGTCTCCCATACACGCAAGGAAGAGCACTTCTTTTATTCGATGATTGGCGAGATGCTGGTGTCCAGCCTGCACAAGAACCCGGTCAATATCTGCCTTGAGGTGGCGCGCCGACATGCGCCAGCCCGGGTGCGTCCATCCTTTGATGAAGTTGAAGAAGCAGTGAAAGGGCTACGCCAAGCAGCATGATCCGGCGCTTAACATATGCCAGTCTCGGTCTGGTTCTGACAGCGGCAGCGTATGCCGATCCGGAACCAGGAACAGACCCTACGAGTGACGAGCCCGTTCGCGAAAATTCCGCGGCGGGCTTAGACGCATTTGTTGAGACCGCCATACGCAGCGGCCTTCTGGTTCGAAACCAGGGAGTAGAGACGCCGGACCAACCGACCGTGGAATCAGTGGTTCCACCTGTCTGCTCAGACGGATACCCACTTGATTTTTCTGTTGAAAAATCCTTGCGACGGTTCACTGAATTGCCTGCCGTCAGTGCGGATGAAGCCGGCGACGTGTACGCAGCGTTCCTCAAGGACTTGAAGTCCAAACTGGCGCTCGGTCTATACAGTGAAGCCAAGGCGATGCTCGTCTTCGCCGAAGGTGAGGAATGGCAAGTTTATCGCGAGTTCGTCGAGCTGATGGACGCCCGCAGCGAACCCAATATCGAATATTTCCGGCAATTGGCCGATTGTCACGAGGATGCTGCCTTCTGGCTTGCCGTCGCCGAACTGCGCGGGTTCGAGCCCGAAGGTGTCGCCCGAATTCAGGGTCATATCCCAGACATAAGAGGATTGCCGCACAATCTTCGCCAGGATGTTGCGACCCAGACCATTCCAACTCTGATCATGCAGCGCCGCGCTGACATCGCTCAGCAAGTTCTGTCGACGTTCTCGAATGAAGAAATCAGCAACTCGACGCAGCTGACCGCTCTGAAAACGGCAATCGCCGACATGCCAAATGGCAGCGAGTCCGACGACCGCCTTGTCATGCTGATGAGCCGGCCGACGCTGAAACTGCCGGCGCTTCTGATCCTGATCGAACGTGATGGGACGCTGCGACCAACCATCAAGGAATTCGCGCTCGAGGAAGCCTGGAATATTCTTGAGCAAAACGACACCAAGCATGGGTTTGAGCAAATCCTTGCCTTCGTCATGCAGAACCTGGAGAGCGACAATCTCTATGCCGGGCTGCAGCGGGTGCGAACCCTGCCCATCGCAGAATCCGACGACGTGCGTGCCGCCGTCGACCGCAACATAATCGAGTCTTTGGACGCCTACCTTGCCAGCGCGGAACCGGCCGCTTCACTCAAGGGCCTGAAAACGCTCACGCAGTTTCATACCAGTCTGCCATATGATGCGCAGGGGAACGCGCTGCGGCGCCGCGGTGCGGAGATTGCGCTGGAGCTTGGCCTGATCAGCCTGGTTGAGGCGCTTCTGGAACCCGTTGAGCGCGATGAAGACGTTGCAGGACTTCTGGCGCAAGCGGCTTACTGGAGCCGCGCAGACGACAAGCTGTTCGATCTGCGAGCTGCCTATCCAAGCCTGATTGATATCAACCGCCTGGCCGGCATTCGCGCTGCACAGGCGGGCGCCGCACAAGTCGCTGCGGCTGCGTATGCGGAACTTGAGGGCGAGCCGTCGACCCAGCTGGAGCTGATAGAACACGCCGCGCTCGCCGATGACTGGGCGCTCTATAATGCGAATGTCGAGACGCTTTCCGGAGACGTCAGTCTTGACGATGGTCTGCGACTGGAACGCGTGAAGCGCATTCATCGCGGCAAAACCGTGGATCCGCAGTCAGGCAGCGCTCGCATCCGCCCGTATCAGATCGCCCCGCTTCTCGAAGCATCCAAACTCGCCCTCTCATCTTCGCAGGCAGGAGCCAGCCATGAGTAACAGCATCTACGCCACGATTTCCCGGCAAGACGGTTTGTTGAAAGAGCTACAGGTTGTGGCCAACAATATCGCCAACGCAAACACCACCGGTTACAAAACCGATCGCGCTGTGTTCGCTGAGTATCTTGTCAGTACCGGGCCTGACACGCCGTCTTTGTCGATGGGCGCGCTCTCGGGGCATAGTTTTGACCTCACACAGGGCACCGTAAAGTTCACCGGCGGACAGTTTGACGTCGCTATTCAAGGCGACGGATTCTTTGCTATACAAACACCAGCAGGCGAGCGCCTGACCCGCGCTGGCGCGTTTCAGGTCTCCGCCGAGGGACAGCTGACGACGCCGGATGGTGCCAGCCTTCTCGACTCTGGTAACACACCGATCCAGATCCCACCCGAAGCGACGAATGTCTCGATCGCCGGAGATGGCTCGATCACTGTTGATGGCGAACTACTCGGTCAGATTGGCGTGTTCAGAGCCAATGGCCAGCTGCAGCGCGATACGGATACGCGCTTCACGGCACCTGAGGGAACCGAACCTATTCAGAATGCCAGCGTGCTTCAGGGTGCGCTTGAGCAATCCAATGTTTCTCCCGTTCTGGAGATGGCGCGGATGATTGAGGTCCAGCGCGCCTACGAGGCGGGGCAAAACGTGCTGGAGGAAGAACACCAGCGCATCACGCAATTTATTTCAACGGTAAGGAACCGGTAGGCCCAGGAGGTAAGCCATGAAATCTCTCCAGATAGCAGCAACCGGCATGGCCGCGCAGCAAATGCGCGTCGATGTCATATCGAACAATATCGCGAACATGAGCACGGCGGCATACAGGCCGCGCGTCGCCGAGTTTTCCGATCTTGTGTATCAGCAATATCTCACGCCAGGCACATTAACGTCGCAACTTGGCACTGTGGTGCCTGCGGGCATTCAGCTTGGGACCGGGGTTAAAGCCTCAACCGTCTCCGTCGAGATCACTCAGGGCTCCATGCGCCAGACCGGCGCCGAGCTCGATATCGGGATCGATGGAAATGGATTCCTGGAAGTCGCGCTACCAGATGGCGAGTCTGTTTACACCCGGGATGGGAAGCTCAACCGCAGTGCGGATGGCGAGATCGTTACCATGGACGGATATCCTCTGGCAGACGGGATCACGATCCCAGCTGATGCCAACCGCATCTCGATTTCCCGCGATGGGCAGGTCACGGCCTATTTCGATAATGACGAAAACGGGCAGGGCATCGGGGTCATCTCGCTGGTCAGTTTCGTCAATGAGAAGGGGCTTGAGGCGCTCGGGGACAATATGTTCCGACGCACTGAAGCCTCCGGAGATCCGAACCGGCAAGTGCCGGGAAGCAATGGTCTCGGCACCTTGCGGCAAGGCTTCCTGGAAGATTCCAGCGTCGATGTTGTGAAGGAAATCTCTGACCTAATCGAAGCGCAGCGAGGCTATGAGCTGAACTCCAAAGTGATCACCGCGTCGGATGAAATGCTCGCCGCCACGACGCGGCTGAGGTAGCGCCATGATTAGCGCCATCTTCTTCAGCCTTGGGCTAAGCCTGTCCAGTCCGGTCTCGTTGACCGCCAATGACGTCATTCGCGCGGGAGATCTGATCACTTCGGAGAATGTCAGCCCGGAAGGCGATGTCTGGCAAGACGAACACAACGCTCTCATCGGGCGTGAGGTCCGCCGGACGGTCTATGCCGGACAGAGCATTCAGCAAAAAGACACGCAGAGTCCGCGCCTCGTAAAGCGCAATCAGCTTGTCACAGTAAAGTATCTTAGAGGGCCGTTGGAGATTTCTCTGACCGGCCGCGCCATGGGGGAAGCTGGTGAGAATGAAACCGTCCCCGTCTTGAATCTTCAGTCGCGCCAGGTGGTTGAAGGTACAGTCCAAGCAGGAGGCTGGATATGGGTAAAATAGGATTTTTCGCCGCGACCGGGATGGTTGCGCTGACAGTATCGGCATGTGCATCAGGCGGAACTCAATCCGCTGAGCAGACCGCCCCACCGCCACAACAAATTGACTGGGCTCAGACGACGCGAACCGCAGATCCTGCGCCGGCGCAGTCGGCGTCCTTGTGGTCGACGGCCCCAAACGCGCTGCTCGGAATGCGCCGCGCGAAAGACGTGGGAGACTTGCTCACCGTTGTGGTCGATATGAACGATCAGGCGAATGTTCAAACCTCGCTCTCTCGCAATCGGTCGACGAATGAGCAGTTCAATCTCGGAGCGTTGTTTGGCTTGCCGCAATGGGCGAACGGCGTGTTACCAGGTGGGGCGTCTGTATCTCCTGGCGTCGATTATGACCGCACCTCCGCTTTAACGGGCAATGGCGCGGTGAACCGCGCTGAACAGGTGACGTTCCAGCTGTCCGCCCGCGTTGTCGGCGTCGAGCCGAACGGCAATCTGATCATCGCCGGATACCAGCAGACGCAGGTCAGCAATGAGATCCGGTATTTGACAGTGTCCGGCGTGATCCGCGCCCAGGACATAACCCGTACCAACACTGTGTCCTACGAGAAAATCGCCGACGCAAATCTCTCTTACCTGAGCCAGGGCGAAACCATGGCCGGGATGAAACGCGGCCTTGTTCCCAGGGTCCTGCAAACAGTCCTTCCGTTCTAAAAAGGAAACGTGATGAAACTCATCGTAACCAGCCTCGTCGCCATCATATTTGTCGCCGCCGGCAGCTTTGCTGCGGTGGTCCTCAAGACACCCTCTGAGGCGTCGGCTTCGTCTGCTGAGGCAGGAGACGATGAGCATCATGACGATGATCACGGCGATGATGACGGAAAGAAGCCCAAGAAAGCCGACAAGCATGATGACGGACATGGATCGAAGGCGAGCTCCGGGAGTTCAGCTTACTACAAGTTCAGTCGTGAATTCGTCGTTCCAATCATGCGCGGAGGTCAAGTCACCAGCCTGGTTATTCTCCATATCAGCCTGGAGACTGACTCGGCCACGTCTGAAAAACTGTTCTCTGAAGAGCCTAAGCTCCGCGACAATATCATGACCACGCTGATCGGGCTCAGCAATGATGGGCGGACACTGGAAGAGCCGACAAATATCAGCAATTACGAGACCATTCGCTCAATGATCCTGATGAACCTCAAAGATTCGATCGATGATGGGATCCAGAATGTTCTGATCGTGGATATGGCGAAACAGAATCTCTAGTTCGGAGATATCTTGCGCGTCGTCGCAAGGTCGCCCGTCAGATAGTTTTCGGTGCCAAGCACCAGCTTACCATCTTCGTTTCCGAGCGCCGTCACTTTGCTGATGAACTCAGCATCGGTCTGGGCAATAGGCTGTCCATCTTTGAAGAGGTCGAGCTGGAACTGATAGATCCCGCTGGCCGCTTTGGCATTCTGATTGGCAATGGTGCCATCCCAGCTGTGACGTTCCGAAGACGCATCCAGGGCTTCCTGCCACACCACATTATTCTGGCTATCGGTGACAGTCAGCACGGCCTGGTCATGCGCGAGCGAGGGGTTTACCTCAAACTCCACGGGTTTGCCTTCATAAGCGACATGTTTCGAAGCGACCGCGACTTCCTGGCCGAGCCAGTCATTTGCGACAATCGCATGCAAGTCGCCAATCATTGAGGCAATCCCCTCAAGACTGACATTGGTTTTGACCTGTTGCTCCAGCGACGAGAAAGTCGCGAGTTGTTCGACGAACTGCGTTGAATCGAGCGGCGACAGCGGGTCCTGGTTCTTGATTTGCGCAGTAAGGAGCTGGAGGAAATTATTGAACTCTTCCCCGATCCCGGCCGTATTGATGGCGGTGTTCGAAGATGCTGATGTCGTGGTAGCGCCAGTTGATGCGGCTGGATTTACCTCGGTCATGGCGGACTCCTATAGCGTAAGATCGAGTCGGTCGGTGCGCGTGTAAGCGGCATTCGACCGGGGAGGAGGGGCGGATGCTTGTTGTGGATCGTCGCTTGCGGAGAAGGACGCTCCAGATCCGATAAGCTCTGGCATTTGCCAAGCGGGTTGAGACTGATCGTCCGCCTGCTGACGGAACGTCAGATTCTGTTCGGACAGTCCATGCTCTCGCAAGGCTTCAGTCAGCTCGAAGTGAAGCTCTCGCAATCGCCGCAACGCTTCAGGGTTTTCCGAAGTGACGGTGATTTGTTGCAAGCCCTGAGCGTCGAATTTGAAATCAATTGCAACACGCCCGAGCTCAGGCGGATCGAGCTGCACAATCAGTTGTTCGCGCGGCTCTGCGCCCGCTTTCATCGCATTGAGAATGATCGAGTTGATTTCGGTCGGCGATGCAACCGGGATAGACGGCGCGACTGACGTGAGGCCAGAGGCTAGGGTCGGAGCGGGCGTTGCGGCCGGTTGCGCGACAGAGATCATGGCATCAGGTGCGCCGAGGGTGGCTGCAGCGGCGCGAGCGTCGCCGGTGGTGGCAGCGAGTGCAGATTTGGTCACAATCTGAGCGAGATCAGCGTCACTGGCCAGTTGCGCCAGCTTACCGTCCGGACCCGCGAGATCCACGCCGTCTTGTTGTCTTACGATTTTAAGTGTGCCGTCGTCGGCGGCGGGTGTTGAAGCATCTGGCAAGATTGCTTGGACTTTTACATCAGCTGCATCCCTTCCGGATTTAGGCGCCGCATCAACGGTCACTTCGATGTCCGCATTAGGTGGAATGGTCGATCGAGTCGCCACATCGATTTCAGGTTTTACGGTTTGCAGCGACTCAGCACTGGTAGCGCCAGGAAGAATAGCGGTCCGAGCGCGCTTGGTCTGAATGGCACTGTCCGCGTCGCTTTCAATCAAACCATTTTCTGGCGTGTCTATGGCCGCGCCGATCGGTGTAGCAATCTCATCGGTGTTGGGGGTCGCGCCTGTCTGTAGCGGGGGCGCTTTTTGTTGTGCGTCAGCCTCAAGCTGTGGAGCACGGACGTCTTCGGATTGCGCCAGCGCGGGATCGATTTGTTCGCCGGTATTCAGCGCAAGACCGGGTTTCGGTCGTGCAGGCGTATCGGACGGCTCGGCTTGTGAGGCGAGCGCCGTGTCCGCATTCGGTGCGTCTGAATTTGGATCTGCGCTATTGTCTGCTGCGTCGCGCGAAACGAGCGAGGAGAAAGAGGGTTCGTCTGACTTAGACGAAGGCTCTGACATTTTGTTTTGCTTCGGCGCCGACTGTGCGGGCGCCAAGCCCTCAGAAGGTAAGATCGATATCATTTGGCGTCATCCTGACTGGCTCCCAATACAACAAGGGGGCGTAAAGACTGAATTAACAACTTTAAGTTTAAAAACGATTAAGCTTTCGAGGGTCTAGGAATGACCATTACACCGACGTCGAGCCCATTGCCGACGGGCGTTTCGCAAACGCCAACGCAGCCGAAACTCACCGCAGAAGAGAATACGAATGTTCGATTCGAGCAATTGCTCTGGGCTGAGTTACTCACACACACTGGTCTCGAGAAGGCCCTCACGCTCGGCGGCGGCGACGGCGCAGCCATGTTCTCCAGATACTTCGTTGAAGCAATCGCGGAAGACATCGCCAAACAACACCCGCTCGGCCTGCTGGACCAAAACGAAGCGGTGAGCACGCCGAGTGAAACTGAAGCGGGGAGCGAGTCATGAGCATGACGACTGAGCAATTGGAAACCTGCTTGGCCTCTATTGAATCTATATTTGAGCGCGAGGCAGAGTTTATCGTCGCTGGACAACTGGCCGAGCTTGGGGAACTGGCCCAGGTCAAGCTTGAGCACTTTGATGAATTAACCACCGCGATTGAATCAGGCGCTCTGGCGCAACAGCCACCGGCCATGATCAAGCGTGTCCAACAAGTACAGGCGACAGCCAGCGAACACAGCCGTCATCTGGAAGCGATGCGTCATGGACTAGGCCGTATCCTCACGCGCCTAGGGCGCATGCAGTCCGACACTTTGGTTGGATCCTATAATGAGTATGGCAGCCGCGTGAAATTCTCTGACTCTGTCGGCGGGTTTGAAAGCAAGGCGTAGCATTAAGAAAATGTACACCCTGTAATAGTAAACATGAAAATACAACCAAGAGTGGTTTGCCGTAAAGGGCTGTCAGGATGACATTGAACAAAGAGTCCCTCTTAGGACCACACCAATATAGGAATAGCATCAATGTCTAGTATTCTCACTAACAATAGCGCGATGGTTGCGCTTGAAACATTGCGTGGCATCAACAAAGATCTCGCAATGGTCCAGTCTGAAATTTCGACTGGTAAAAAAGTCTCCAGCGCTAAAGACAACGCTGCGATCTGGGCGATCTCAACAGTTATGTCTACAGACGTTGAGAGCTTTAAACAAATTCAGGACTCTCTGAACCTCGGTAACTCTTCTGTCGGCGTTGCACGTTCGGCTTCAGAGCAAATCACGAGCGTTCTTCAGGACATGAAAGAGCTGATCGTTTCGGCTCAGGAAGAAAACGTTGACCGGACTAAGATCCAGACCGACATCTCGGCTCTGCGTGACCAGGTCGGATCTATCGTTGGTGCCGCTCAGTTTAACGGCCTGAACCTGATCGATGGTGCGTCTTCTGAAGATGTGAGCGTTCTTGCATCTCTCGACCGTACCTCTGCCGGGACCGTCAACGCGTCTTACATCAACGTTGCTCGCGCTGACCTGTCGATTTCGAACTCTAGCACGGCTGCCACTTATGGCGGTACGGGTGTGACCGACACGTCTCTGATCGACAATGGCGGTACGAACGCTGGTACAGCTGACACTGTTGCCGATGCTGCAACTCAGGTCATCACCATTGCATCTGTTGCTGATGGTAACGGCTATCGCATCGAGCTGGACGATACCGGCACGAACAACAATATCGGTGTACGGACATTTGAATATGTTGCGGGTTCCGACGATAGCGCGAACTCTGTCGCAGCAAACCTCGAAACTCAGCTTTCGAACTTCCTGTCTGCGACCGGTCAAACTGACTACACTGTATCACGGACTGACGATGCGATCTCGATCACCAACAATTCTGGTGCCGCAGTCGACATTACCAGCTTCTCGTCTACAGGCGGTACAGCTGGCGTTTCTGCTGGTGGCCTCGGTGACCTCGCCACGATCGACGTGACGACTGACACGGGTGCAACTGCTGCTCTGACATCTATCGAAACTCTGCTGGGTCAGTCTATCGACGCCGCCGCAGGCTTCGGTTCTGCTCAGAAGCGGATCGATACACAGAGCGAATTCGTTCAAACCATGGTCGACTCTCTGACAACCGGTATCGGTGGTCTGACCGACACGGACATGGAAGCAGCTTCAGCG
The DNA here is from genome assembly GCA_043513745.1 of Hyphomonadaceae bacterium. GTDB lineage: Bacteria > Pseudomonadota > Alphaproteobacteria > Caulobacterales > Hyphomonadaceae > Henriciella. The sequence goes on along the minus strand of CP121341.1, from coordinate 609,919 downwards.
AAACTGCAGGCCCTTCAGGTTCAGCAGCAGCTTGGTACTCAAGCGCTGTCTATCGCGAACCAGGCGCCACAGTCTCTGCTGTCGCTGTTCCGATAGTACCAATCACCTGGAGCGCTCAACCGAGCGCTCCAGGTTCTTTTTTATAATCCCGGGAGGATTGATTGCAGGCACTGGCTCAAAAAGCGTATGGCGAAGTTCGGAACCGAACCGCTGATAACAAGTCTCTGGAACGTGCGTTGTTTCAACAAATCACGGACGGACTGATCGCTGCGAAAGATCTGGAAAAGACCGATCCTTCGACCTGGGCAGACGCTGTAAATCGAAACCTTGAACTGTGGACGCTCCTCTCCACAGACCTGCTTCATCCTGAAAACCAGTTGAATGAAGCCACGCGCAAGTCGCTCCTGGAACTCTCCATTTTTGTTCGCCGCGCCAGCATGAAAATCCTGAGCGGAGAAGGTGAAATTGCCGATCTGATCGAAATCAACGAGTCCATTATAGGCGGGCTCTGAGGTCAGGTTTAGAAATCTGAGTAGACTTGAAGAGGGGACTAGGAATGTCCGGATTAATGCTAAAACTCGCTCCAGGTGAGCGTTTCATTATCAATGGTACTATGCTCGAAAATGGCGACCGTCCCGGTCGCATTCGCGTGCCTGGTCCAGACGTTATGGTGCTTCGGTGCCGAGATGCGTTGAAGCCGGAAGAGGTCGATACACCAGTCAAACAAGTCTATTACGCCATCCAGCTCTTGATCACCAAAGACCTGGAAGAAGACGATACGCTGCCAGCGCTCTATCGCGCTTGTGACGACCTCAAGGGTGCGTTCGGTCATATCAAACCGGATCTGATTCCGACGTTGAGCGAAATGCTCCGCCGCGGAAATTACTATTCAGCGCTTTGCTACCTGAAGCAGGTGATTGAGCTTGAAGCTCAATTGCTGGGTCAGGGCAATACAGGCGCATTGGCGGCCTAAAATGGTGTTCCAGCCGGTCATTCCATTATCAGGCTTTGGAGGCTGGAACTTCCTGCAATCGACTTATGATTCGCAGCTGGAAACGTTTTCCAAGTCGGCGCAGATTAAGAACGATATCGATTACTTCACCGAGAAGTTCGCCGAGCCGATGGCGGTCGAGGATTTCTTGAGCGATCCGCGTCTGCGTCGCATCTCGATGACGGCGTTCGGGCTCGCGGGCGAGGAATGGAAGACCGGCTATGTCCGCACCATTCTCGAGGAGGTGCAGGAGCCGGAAAGCACCTTCCTGGCGCGGCTCAACAATCCGCAATATAGCCAGTTCGCGGAAGAGATGCGCCCGGTAGACGGTAAGATCCTGCTGACTTTACCGAACCTGGAGCGTGTTACGGCACGCTTTGCTGCGGAGTCCTTTGAACTCGCGGTTGGCGAGCAGGATAATGCGATGCGCCTCAGCCTGAATTATCAGGATGATGTCAACGAGCTGGTGACGGAGGGATCTTCGGATCAGACCGTCCTCTATCGTCTCCTCGGCAGCGTTCCGGTCCGTACTGTGCTTGAAAGTGCGCTCGGTCTGCCGGTGGAAATGCAGCAACTCGATCTCGATCAGCAGGCGCGTATTCTAGACGAGAAATTGAAAAGCCAGTTCGGTCTTTCCTCGGTGCAGGATTTGACCGATCCTGAGGTCGTGGACCGTATGGTCTCGCGATACATGGCGCTGGATGGACTGAACAGGAACGCCGCTGCAACCGGTCCTGCTCAAACAGCGTTGGTTTTGCTTGGTAATGCTGTTGGCTTTGGATCGATTGCCAGTCAGAACCTGTTTCTGAGCCGCTTCTAACGCGCTTCCACGCTTCCAGCCGCCTTGGCTTCCAGCGCTGGCATCAGCAATCCCTTGAGATAATCAAACGACATCTCGATCCCATTGCTGGGTTCGGTCAGGAACTGATCCAGTCCCTTGTGCAAGGCGTGGGCGAGGTCGGCTTGCGGGTCGGTCCCGAACTCGAACAACCCGGCACGGACCATCGGTGCGATCTCTTCATAGGTGGTCATCAGGCGGCGGAACAGTTGCAACATATCGTTCTGCTCATCCGTTGCGGCCGTAGGCAGGCTTCGGGAGACGCTGCGGAGCACATCAATGGCCGGATAGTGACCGCGTTCCGCAATCTTGCGCGACAGGACGATATGCCCGTCGAGAATTCCGCGAACCATGTCGGCGACAGGTTCTTCAAAATCTGAGCCCGCGACCAGGACTGAGAAGATCGCGGTAATGTCTCCGCTGGTCTTTGCGCCGGGACCAGTTCTCTCGGCGAGTTCAGAAACGACGCGCACGGTGGAGGGCGGAAACGCATTGAGCGCCGGGGTCTCGCCGGCCATTAGGGCTGTCTCGCGGTGGGCTTCGGCAAAACGGGTAAGCGAATCGAAAAGCAGAAGGACCGAATGTCCCTGGTCACGATAATACTCCGCCGCGGCCATGGCGCAGTAGGCCGCGCGTTTTTTGGCACCTGGCGGTTCGCTTGCGGTGGCCGCGACAATTGTTGTCTTAGGCAGAATTTCCGGAGGCAGGACGCTATCGATGAACTCCTGTACCTCACGGCTGCGCTCCCCGATCAGAGCGATCACGACGCGGTCCGCGCTCATGCCGCCCGCCAGGCGCCCAAGCAGAGTTGATTTTCCTACGCCCGAACCCGCAAACAGGCCGATACGTTGGCCGCGGCAAATCGGTAAAAGCGTGTCGGTCACATTGAGTTGCGTCGGAAGGCGTGGCCCGAGGGGTTTGCGCTCAGCAGGTGAAACCGGGTCGCGATGGAGCGGTGCGATCACCGTTCTGGGGCCCGAGACGTCTGGCACACGGCGCATCTGGACCTGTCCGCGATAGTCGATCAGCGCGCCAAGCCAGTGGTCACCAACTTCGACATGGTCCTGGTGCGAAACATAGGCGCGGTCGCCAATCCGAAGAGCATCCGTGGAGCTGTACATCAGCACTTTTGCGCCGTCGCCGGTCACCGTCATGATCTCGCCGATCAGGTGCTGGCCGGGTTTCTCGATAATCACGCTATCGCCGATCCCCGAGGCGTGACTGATTCCGGCAAGCGAGATCATTCCGGGAAGAATCTCGGTTACCGCCCCCCAAAGGCGTCCGGGCGATGCGAATTGGCTTTGCGTCGTCAAAAGTTAATTAAACCCAGGGTATCTGTTAATCCTTTCTTCAACTTATAGTCGCAAATTTTGCCAAACTGTTAACTTATGGGGATTTCTTGATGCTGTCTGATATGTCGCTCTTCCAAATCTATGGGGCGATGGCGCGGCACGCGGCAGAAACGCAGAAAACCAGTGCGGGAAATCTCGCCCGTGCGAATGAGCCTGGCTACAAAGCCGTCGAGGTTGAATCCTTTGCCGAATTCATGACGCGGACCAGCCATCAACCAGGCGGACTCGACTTTTCTCAAGGGTTTGACCAGCGCCTGACGACCGGCGCTGCCGCCCCAAATGGCAATACTGTTAGCATCGAAGAAGAAGTGTTCAAATCCGCCGAAGCGGTGGGCAAGCACACAATGGCGCTGAATGTCTACACCAAATCCATGGACCTGATGAAACTCGCGCTCGGGCGCCGAACATAGGGGCTTAAGTCATGAATCCATTTGATTTTTCTATGCAGCAAGCCGTCGCGGGGATGCGAACGCAGTCTCAGCGAATCACGGTTGGAGCCGAGAATGTCTCGAACGCGGACACGCCCGGATACAAGAGAAAGATTCTCGTCAGCGATCCGCCGGCTGGCAGCAATGTCTCATTTGCAGCTTTGCGTACCGTGCTCGATCAAACGCCCGGCGCAGCGGAGTTCAATCCGGAACACCCGATGGCTGATCCAGAAGGTTATGTGACGCTGTCCAATGTCTCCCTGGTCACCGAAATGGCTGACCTGCGTGAAGCCAGCCGATCTTATGAAGCTAATCTCAACTCATTCCAACAGGCCCGCACAATGTACAATTCATTGCTCGAAGTCTTACGGCGCTAAGGAGGGTTAAGTGACCAATTTCGGATTTGGCGCCTACGCCTCGATCAACCCCGCAAAAATCCAGACGCCGACCAGCGGCGGGGCCAAGCCTGCACAGGACGACAACCCGGTTACCAAGGGCGTCTCCGACTTTAAAACCGCCATCCAGGAAGCTGAAAAAGCCGCTGTCGAGACGGCTGTGACGGGCGCTGATCCGCACGCCATGGTCGAAGCGTTGGCGAATGCTGAAATGGTCCTCGAAACCGCTGTGACGGTGCGCGACAAGGTTGTCGAAGCCTATCAGGAACTGCTGCGTATGCCAGTCTAGATGGAGCCAGGGGATGATGGGCGAATCTGAAATTTTTGAGGTCCTGCGCGCATCGCTATGGACCGCCGTGCTGATGGGGCTTCCCATTCTCGGTGTGACGCTGGTGCTCGGTTTTGCGATCGGTCTGGTTCAAGCGCTGACATCAGTACAAGAAATGACTCTGACCTTCGTGCCGAAGATTGTTGCGGTGGTCGTCGTGTTCTTCTTCAGCATCGGGTACATGACGCGCGTCTGTCTCGATCTGTTCAATAATACAATTATTCCTTTGATTTTGGGCTAGGGCGCGGATGTCAGATATGAAACTGCTCGACTTGTCCAAACCGACAGCGCTACTCGCCATCGGATTGATGCTCGTCATTCTCGTCATGGTTTTGCCCGTGCCAGCTTGGGTGCTCGACTTGGGGCTGACGGCATCTTTTGCCTTCGCGATCCTGATTTTCACGACGTCGATCTTTATAGAAAAGCCACTCGACTTTTCTTCCTTTCCAAGCGTGCTGTTGGCATCGCTGATCCTGCGTCTCGCGCTCAATGTCTCCTCGACGAAACTGATTATCTCTGAAGGCCATTCGGGAACGGATGCCGCAGGCGGGGTCATTGAAGGTTTCGCCATGTTCATCATGGGCGGTAATTTGTTCGTTGGTCTCGTCGTCTTTGGCGTTCTGATTATCGTGAATTTCATGGTCATTACCAAAGGTGCAGGGCGCATGGCCGAGGTCGGTGCGCGATTTGCCCTGGACGCTATGCCTGGTAAACAATTGGCGATCGACTCTGATCTGGCGGTCGGTGCGATCAGCCACGAAGAGGCACGTCAGCGGCGACAGAAGGAACAAGAGGAAGCTGGCTTCCTCGGCTCTCTCGATGGCGCCTCCAAGTTTGTCAAAGGCGATGCGATTGCGGGCCTGCTTATTACCGCGCTCAACCTGATTGCCGGGATTGGCTTCGGTGTCGCCGCCCACGGCCTCTCGATTGGCGAGGCTGCGGCCAACTATTCAGTCCTGACAGTTGGCGATGGGCTCGTCTCCCAGATCCCAGCGGTGATCGTTTCCGTATCGGCAGCGCTGCTCCTCTCCAAGGGCCGCGATGACGGCGCGATTGACGAAGCGCTTGGCAAGCAGCTGGGCGGCAATGCGACAGCGCTGATGATTGTTGCAGGCTTGCTGCTGGTGTTTGCGCTATTTCCGGGATTGCCGTTCTTGCCCTTCATGGCCGCATCGGCCGGGTTCGGGATCGCGGCTTTCTACCTTCGAAAACAGCAACAGGAAATCGAAGAGAACGTCGCGACTGAAGAAGAGGAAGAAACAAAACGGGCAGAGCAGATTGGCGACTCCATTCACTCTGACGAAATTCACCTCGAAGTCGCGCCTGACCTCGTCGCGACGGTCCTGCAAGGCGATAGCGGGATTGAGGCGCGTATCGAAAAGATCCGCCGGTACATCGCGGAAGAGTACGGGTTCGTGCTTCCATCCATTCGGATGACGGATAACCCGACGCTGGAGCGCAATGTTTATCGCCTCAAAATCCAGGGTGTGCCCGTCGATACTGGCCTACTGCGCCCCGGTTCAATGTTGGCGTTGATGGAAGAAGACCAGCTGCCACATTTGCAAGGCGAGAAGGTCCTCGAACCCGTCTACAAAGCCTCCGCGCGCTGGCTGCCGACAACCAAGAAACAGGAATTGGTCGCCGCTGGCGTCCCGGTCATTGAGCCGATTGAAGTCCTCGCGACCCACATGTTGGAACTGATCCAGGCGAACTTCTCCCTGATCTTTACCCGCATGGTGATGCTCAACACACTCGATGCGCTTACCAGCGTGACGGATGAGGATCGCGCCGCGGGCAATAAGCGCCTGCTCGACGAGTACATTCCGGCTAAAGTCGCGCCGGAGCTCTTGCTGTCCGTGCTACGCGCTTTGTTGGAAGAGCGGGTGTCGGTCCGCAATATCTTCCTGATCCTCGAAACAGTGGGCGAGGCGAAATCTCAAGGCGCCACGGTAACCCATATCATCGAACTCGTGCGCCAGCGCCTGTCATTCCAGATCCTGAACAAACTCCAGGATGGCGAAGGCCGCCTTCCGCTGGTGCAGCTTTCGACCAATTGGGAGCAGCGGTTTGCAGAGCATGAAATCAAGTCAGAAGCCGGAGCGACGGATATAGCGTTGCCGCCAGAACTGTTCAGTGAGTTGTTGAATGGAATTCAGGAAAAGCTAAACGAAACTGCGTCACGCGGCGTCGTCGCATCGATTGCAACATCATCCAAGCGTAGGCGCTTCCTGCAGACCGTGCTGGCCAGCAAAGGCATCCGGAACGCGGTGCTCGCCTATGAAGAGATCAAGTCAGGAACCAAACCGCAAATCGTAGGGGTTGTATGATCCCGATCATCAACCTGCTCGGGCCCGACCTGGCAGATTGGGTCGGACAGTTCATGTTGACGGTCGCGAGACTGTCATTCGTGATCATCCTTATCCCCGGTATCGGCGAAAGAGTTATCCCAGCTCAGGCTCGTGTGATGGTTCTGCTCGCATTGTCCGCGGCAATTTCCGGGCTCGGCATCACAGACTATGAAATGCCGACGCGAATTGCGGATTTCATGTTCGTCCTGTTCACCGAAGCCTTGCTCAGCCTGTTCCTCGGCATCGGTTTGCGACTCATCATCTGGGTGCTTGGTATAGCAGGTGCAGTGATCGCGCAGTCGATCGGCTTGTCGCAGTTTCTTGGCGTCGCGCTTGAAGATGAAGCCCAGACGGCCACAGCCAATCTGCTGACTATGGCGGGGGCGGCTTTGCTATTCTCGATGAATTTCCACCTAGAAGTGATCAGTAGTTGGATCGGGCTCTATGAGACTGTGCCGGTCGGGGGCGTGTCGTGGACCGGGCAAGCTTACCTGTTTGACAGCATCTATGCCGCTTTCGCGTTTGCGATCATGCTGTCCTGGCCGTTCGTGGCGATGAACCTTTTGTACAATATCTGTCTTGGCTTCATCAACAAAGCCATGCCGCAAATGATGGTGGCCTTTGTCGGGGCGCCGTTCCTGGTCGGGGCAGGACTGTTCCTGCTCGCCGTGTCTATCGGATCGCTTCTGATGGTTTGGCAGGAGCGGATCATTCAACTGATTGTTTGGTTATAGGGCGGCATGGCTGATCAAGAAGACCAGTCCGGCGAAAAGGAGTTTGAAGCCTCCGACGAGCGGCTGCGACAGGCGCGCGAGGATGGCGATGTCCCGATGTCCAAGGAGGCCAATACACTCGGTCTCCTGATCGGTATCGGTCTCGCCGCCATCATCTTCGTTTCTTTCACATCAGGACAGCTCTCGGATGGGTTTTCGAGTCTGTTTTACTATGCAGAAGAGTATGCCACCGACATCTTTACAGATCACGGTGTACAAACCCGCCGAACGTTGGCTGACATCCTGTTTTCGATTTTGCCCATCTTCATGGTTTTGGCCGCTTGCGTACTGCTGGTCCTGATCCTTCAACAGGGCATCGCCTTCTCTACGAAGAAGATTCAGCCGGACGTGAAGAAACTATCGCCGGTTGAAAACATCAAGAAGAAGTACGGTGCGAAGGGCTTGCTCGATTTTCTGAAAGACGCAGCAAAGATGATCTTTGCAGGTCTGATTGCAGCATATTTTCTACTCTATTTCGCGACGGAGTATTACGGTGCCAGCGCGCTCGGACGCGAAGGTCTGGGCGAGTTTACGCTCAATCAAATCCTGAAACTGATCTTCTATTTCGGCATATTCCAGCTGGCGCTCGCGCTGCTCGACTTGCCGCTGCAGACATACTTGCACGGTCAGCGTTTGCGCATGACGCGCGAAGACCTCAAGAAAGAGATGAAGCAGAGCGAGGGCGATCCGCAGCTCAAACAGCAACGCCGCGAGCGTGGTACGCAAATCACGCGCAGCGACATGCTCAAAAACGTTGAGAGTGCCACCGTCATCATGGTCAACCCGGAGCACTATGCGGTCGCCCTGAAATGGGACCCCGACAGCGACAGTGCGCCAGTCTGTGTCGCCAAGGGCGTTGACCATCTGGCCGCGAAAATCCGCGAAGTGGCCCAGGCAAACGGGATTCCGATCTATCGCGATCCGCCCACGACGCGATCCATGTATCGCCTCGTTGAAATTGATGAAGAGATCAAACACGAGCACTTCGCGGCCGTGGCTGCAGCCATTCAATATGTTGAGCGCGTGCGTCAGCACATAGGAAAACGTGATGGCTGAGCCGAATGATATTGTCCCCTGGTTGCTCGACCTGAAGCATCAAAACCAGGTCCGCCGGTTGAGCGCGGTTATGGCGGAGATCAGCCTGCTCGAACGCAAGCGACAGGAGCTTCGGGAGGAGCGCGCGAAACTCGACGTCGACCCAAATGGGTTTACCCGAATCAGTCTGCAGAATGGTTACGGACGTTACCTTCAGGCGCGCGCCGAGGCTCTCGACGCGCAGATTCTCACGCTGAAGGAAAAGGTGTCTGAGATTCAGAATAGTATAAAAGAAACAATGTGTTCTCAGTCAGTTTTGCGCGAAGACCGCAGCGTGTAAACAAGTTTACCTTCTCTTCACCATGTCCATCATACTATCTCAGCGCGAATAAGCGGCATTTTCAATTATAACACGCCGCACGCGAATGGAGAGAAATATGAGTGCCAAGACACCGTCACACGTGGACCATCAAGTTGGTCGTCGAATCCGTCAAGCGCGCCGCGATGCGAAGCTTACGCAAGAGCAGCTTGGAAACATGATCGGCCTGACGTTTCAGCAGGTTCAGAAATACGAAAAAGGCGTGAACCGCGTTTCTGCCGGAACCCTTTATGAGATTTCGCAGGTCCTGGATCTTCCGATCAGCTGGTTCTTCGACGAAGACGTGGTCAACCGTATCGGTGAACCAGACGCTTGCGATACGATTGAATTCAGCGACTGCATGAACCTGCTCCTAGATTTGCGTCAAAGCAGTAATCTTGGACCGGTGCGCGAAGTGCTGCGCCTCGCAGGCGCGCGCTAACCTTTCGGGCTTTCCCATTTGCATGCATGGCGGCCTCGCACGGAGGCATCCTTCAGGATGCCTGCGCGTAGGTCGCCATTGAGCTGCCACCGGACTGCATGAACGCTTCCAGATCTCTAATGACAGACAAGATGAGCTGGGATTCAATGTCGTCTTCGCCGATCTCGCCGTTCGGAGACACGAAGCTCTCCCAAAGCTTGAGTTTCAGCAGCATGTCTGCCGGGCTCTGCGCGGCCTTGGCGGTCATGGCTTTTAGAATATCCACCTGAACATCAAGCTCAGCATCGGCCAGCTCTTCGGTTTCTATTGACTGAGAAAAATGTGCATGACGCCGCATAGACTTGGTCCATTGTGGCATTTCGCGATCAATCAGTGGATCCGACCCCATTCTAGTATTCCTTTCGAGTGTTCCGCAGTTGCTCGTAGCAGGCGCTACACCATTTATTATGCGGGGTGGGTCGGGATTGTTCCCGTCCCACTCAAAAAAAATCTGAAAAAATTCAGTCGGCGTTTTGGTTATCTTCTTGCGCGATTAAACCACGCCTCGTTGAGGCTCACTCAGAACTGTCTTCGGTGGGGTCTGACTTTGCACCATTCGCTTCTTCGGCTTCCTGGCGTTCTTTTTCTTTCAGGGCTTCGATCAGCTGTTTGAGCTTTTCGGGAACAGGTTCGTTCAACACTTCCTGGTAACGCGCTCTCAGCGCGTCGCCTAAGGGTGTCTTGTCGCGCCATTCTGGCGGTAGTTCAGGTAAATCCTTCTTACCCGACATAAGCGTAAACCCTACCAATATCCCCTTTGAGTGAGCAGTTGGACACGATACCGGCGCGTTATAGCAAGGTGATGAGTTATATAATTTCTGCAATACACCTTATGCGTTATTCAACAGCCGGTATTACGCATTTTGATGTACTGAAATGGGTGAACTGGCCAGATCCAACGCAGTGTCGTCTTGATCCGCCGAAAGAGGGTGGATGAAGTTCGGTCGGAACCACGGAGAGAATTTCTGGTTGAACAGACCGCGCAGCCAGTCGATCACAATTTGTGCGCGGGCGAGACGCCGAACCCGTTCGGTATACGTCAGCCAGAAACGAATCGGCGCGACCTCTGGGAGCATCAAAGGCTCCATGTTCTTGCCCAGGCTGTGTACATAAGTCGGCAACAGGGCGATACCCCCTCCATTGGCACAAACCTCGATCATCACCGACCCTGAATTGGTGACCAATGAGAAGTCGATCAGGTCGCGAAACTGCTTCGCTTTTGGCGCCCATCGTTCCATCTGGTTCACGTATCCCGAATGGATGATGCAGCGGTGATTGTGCAGGTCGAACAAGCTGGCGGGTCGACCGAACGTCTCGAGATACTCCGGCGCGGCAAAGAAGCTGTAGTGCAGGATACCGAGTTTTTTAGAGACGATTTCCTGTCGAACGGGTTCGCTGAACTGAATGGCAATCTCCGATTTCTCGTTCAGAAGCTCGGTGTCGGGCTGGTCCGTGGTGACCAGGCGCAATTCGATCTTGGGGTTCTGGAGGTGAAATTCAGGAAGGTGTGGGGCGATCCAATGTGCAGCCAGCCCGTCTCCGGTGCAGAGCGTAACGGGACCTTCTGCGGGCAGGTCATGATCCAGCACATCGCTGCGCAAGCCATCTGCAGCGTCCGACATAATCTCGGCATATCGCAGCGCTTTCTTACCCGCCTCAGTCAGCGTGACGCCGCGTGGTGACCGGTACAGCAACCGCGCATTGAGCGTACGCTCCAATTCGTCGATCTTGCGGGACACTGTAGGGGCCGTTTCTTTCAGCCGCGTGGCCGCCGCATTCATGCTTCCCAATTCAGCGACCACGCTGAAGACTTTAAGCTTATCCCAGTCCAAATTCTCAAACATTCCGCCGCAGCCGTCTCACTATCCACCACCCTATTACATTTCTGTACTACCGTAATTCGATTCTGTCTGCATCGACCTGCTTCGAATTGTGCCATCCACAAAGAAGAGAAGGAGCGCAGCGATGACTACAATTTCGGAAGAACTGGAAACCTATCCGTTCGTTTTGGATCGGGACGCGATCATAAAGGGTATGGGCGCCTTTGGCTGGCGCCTGGCCAAAGCGTCGGAGCACACGGAGATGATGGCCCTGGCGGAGGAGTTGCTGGGAAGCGAGCTGGCCTCTGCCGAAACGATTGCCTGGATCAACAGCATCACCGGCTCGACGTCATGGATTTGCGGAGATCCGATCGACGGGATCTTTATCATTGTGCCAGTGTCACCAGAGGGTTTGAAAGCCATTCAGACCGGCGAGTTTAATCCCGGCGGACCTGAGAAATCGCATCTTGCCGCGCTGGGGCAGACCTGCGCGGGCGTCTATGTCGGCGCTTATGCTGGTGCGACACATGAGGCGCGCAAGAATGTCATGATGGCGACCGTGACCATGCGTGTAGATGGGTATGGACAAGTCCCTGCCTTCGCGCGCGGTGCTACCGATGATGGGGTCCGGTCGATGGAGAGCATCGGGTTTCATCCCGCAGGCTTCGGCGCGGACAAATTGTGGATGCAGCCGCCAATCCGCCGTCCGGAACGGGATGCTGCGTGATGCTGGAAATAACAGAAACCGGGCAGACTGGCCTGGCCAAACCACTCCCGCAAGATCTCATCGACAGGTTCGAAATCGAACTCGTTCGGAGTTTCGACTCCTACCAGAAAGTGGTGACGGTGCGCACGCTCACTTATATGGGCGAACAGGATTGCCCTTATGATGAAGAGTTCGATGGCAACGATATGTGCGCTACGCATTTGCTGGCCTATTTCAATGGCCAGCCGATCGCGACGTTGCGGCTGCGCTGGTTTGCGGGGTTTGGAAAGATTGAGCGCGTCAGCGTGTTGGAGCGGCATCGAAGTAGCGGTGTCGTAAAGGTGCTGCTCGCCGCGGCCTGTGAAGTTGCGGCACGCAAAGGGTTTCGTCGGATGCTCGCGCAAATTCAGGCTCGCCTGTGGCCGCTTTGGTCAAAGACGCTCAATTGCGAATTGCTCAAGGATCGCCCGAGCTTCTATTTCTCGGATTTTGAGTACAAGGAAATGGTGATTTCCATTGCCGCGCATCCAGAGGCCATTCGGATCACGTCGGATCCGTATGAGGTCATTCGGCCTGAAGGGAAGTGGGATGTGCCGGGCGTCCTCGATGCATCCCGCGGTCGGGGCGGAGACGATGTGCGTGTGGTCGCCGCCTGAATGTCCTTGCTCGTCGTCAACTCACGTGCGCCGGGCTTTGATAGCCCTGGGCTTTCGGGGCTGGCGCAGAGCGTTTCGAGCCTAATTGGGCGCGCGCGTTTTGCCGAGCTTCCCATTGCCCATCTTCATCAAGGCGCGAGTGAGACACCGCTCGCGCTGGAGATTCCGATCGGTCGCTTTGACCCGATCTTCGCGACTGCGGATCTCGGGCGAACATTTCCCAGCGCGCTGATTGAGTTCCTGGTCCACAGCCCGTCAGCGACCGTCAATTTGGCCGGCCTCATTCGTAGAGATCAGCTCAAAAGCCTTACGTCTGTCCTGACACAGGCTGGGTTCGAAGCGAAAACACGGGCCTCTCTCTTGATGGTATTCGATGGTGAACCTGTCGATTAATGGGACCAGCGCGAAGTATCAGACGCCGCGCCCTGATCTACACCGCTGAAAAACCAGTCGAGTGAACGATCCAACACCTGTGCGATCGTATACAGTGTCCCCGCAGATACCCGATTGCTGCCTTGCTCATATTTGTGAATCTGTTGGCTAGAGCGGCCCAGAATTTCACCAAGCTCATGCTGCGTGACCGCAGCTTCCTGACGCGCCCGTTTGATGCGCTGTCCGATCTGAATATCCATCGAATTATCGTGCGGTTTTGACATAAGATCGCCTTCGAACGGAAGAGTAGGACGGCAATGGTAAATTCAATCTAAAATAGTGTTTGTGGGATCTCGCTCACCTAATTGTGATGCCGATTTAGCTGACCTGAGCGCTGTATTAATGAATATTATGCTTGCACCGCCTGACGTTTCGGTATGTTTGGCGGATGTCGCGTGAATAGATGACAAGTTCGGGGGAAATCGTGTCGGGATCAAAGATAGATCGACACCTTGGTCGAAAAATAACAGAAGGCCGCGCCCAAAGTGGCCTCAGCGTGGACGCGCTCGCGCAGCAGATCGAAATCCCAGCAAATCAGATTCAGACCATGGAGTCCGGCGAGGTGCGTATTGCCTCGTTACAACTGGCCCGCATCGCGAAGGTGCTGGATTTGCCTTTGAGCTGGTTCTTTGCCGGATTGCCGGGGCAAGATGTTTTTGATGCGCCCCGCGCGCGCCGCTCAGTTTGATTTCTGGCCAACCGGTACTGATACGTTCATCTCAGCGGCAACCCTGCGAAGCGCAGACTCAGCAGCACCCAGACATTCTTCAAGCTCATGCAAGGCTTCCGGAGAGGCAGGGTTTAAGTCTTCTCTCACCCAAGCGACTGCACGCAGCATATCAGCAACATATACCAAGTCGTCGACGGATAGTTTTGGCTTCTTCATGCCGCGCAGAATATTCCCCTCGCCGTCATTAACGGTGCTGTCGATCTGTGCCGACTGACGCGATTAAGACACCATTCCCGCATCTGTGCAATATGTAATATTTAGTACACAAAGAGCCGCTCGGGCATCCTGATGCGAATTGCCCTAGGGTCACTGCTGAATGGTTAGCAAGACCCACATAATCGCGGGCAGGATGACGAACAAGATCGCGACAAACACCCAGATCGGGACCTTGGCGTTCGCGGGATTCTTTGCAACGACGCCTGCTGGCGCCTGTGTTGGCCCATCATCGCCGCGCCGCGCCGCGATCAGTTCCCTCGCAATGTAGAAGATAGCGAGCGCAGCAGAGATGGCAGCGCTGGCGAGGATTAGCGGCTTGTTCTGCGTGCTGATCCCAACAAACAGGTTGGAGACAGAAAGCGCCAGAACGGCGAGGAGTGTCAGACTGTTTCGGTTCATTGGATCGTCCTGTTTGTGGGCATGTCCTAGCCGTTCACTACTGCAAGATCGGCAGGCGCCTCGATACTGGTCTGCGGGTCATGCAACGACAGCCGGTTCCAGGCGTCGAGGGCTGCGATTTTGTAGGCCTCTGCTAACGTCGGATAGTTGAAAACATTGTCGATAAAATAAGAGAGCTCGCCGCCAAGCACGAGCACGGCCTGGCCAATATGGATAAGCTCGGTGGCACCCTCCCCAACAATGTGAACCCCGAGCAGTTTACGCGTCTCGATGTGGAACAAGAGTTTCAACATGCCGCGCTGAATGCCCATGATGTGGCCACGCGAGGTCTCCCGGAACCGTGCAATACCGCACTCATAGGGGATGCCTTGCTCCTTGAGTTCCCGTTCGGACAGACCGACCGTGGAAATCTCTGGAACGGCGTAAATTCCGTAGGGAAAGTGTTCGGGTTGCGCGGGATTAGCGACGCTGAACGCGTGACAGACGGCAATCCGGCCTTGCGACATCGAGGTGGAGGCGAGGCTCGGAAAGCCGATAATATCACCGGCCGCATAAATGTTCGGGATTTCGGTTTCATAGCTGACCGGATCGACCTTGAGGCGCCCGCGGGAATCAGCGCTGAGGCCAATATTCTCCAGGCCAATATCTGATGACGCGCCGATACGACCCGCCGCATAGAGTACCATGTCTGATTTGACTTTGCGGCCATCGCTAAGGTCGACGACACAGCATCCGTCATTGGCGTGAACCGTTTGAGCCTTGCACCCGAGCAGCATGCGAATGCCGCGATCTCTCAGTTCATAAGTGAATTCATCGATCAGTTCGTCGTCAATGAAACTCAGTATGCTCGTGCGCGGTTCGATCACAGTTACTGAAATATCGAGCGCGCTAAAGATGGTTGCATACTCAATGCCGATCACACCCGCACCAATGACGGTCAGTGAGCGGGGTAGTTTGTCGACATGCAGGATTTCATCGCTATCGAGCACGGTCTTTCCGTCAAAGGGTATGTAATCAGGGCGATAAGGCCGTGTACCGACGCTGATAAGCGCCCGTTCGAACGAGACGGTCTGCCGACGGCCGTCTTCCTCTGTGATTTCTATTTCAGTACGAGACAGGAATCGTGCATGGCCATTGATTAGTGTAACATTGTTGCGTGTGAACTGATGCTCCAACACGTCCACTTCATGATCGAGCGTTTTCGACAGACGATGGCGTAAATCATTGGCTGAGATATCAGACTTTACTTTGTAGGTGCGCCCGTAAAAGCCGCGTTCGCGCCATCCCGACAGATTCAAAACGGTTTCGCGAAGCGTCTTGCTGGGGATCGTGCCGGTGTGAACCGAAACCCCGCCGACGCGGCGCGATTTCTCGACAACCAGGACCTTCTTGTCCAGCTTTGCGGCCTGAATCGCCGCGCGACGGCCGGCCGGGCCGCTGCCAATAATAATCAGGTCGAATGCAGTCTGCATGGCTTACCTCTATGTCCACGAATCAGCATTCGATGATTTACTCAACATAAGGTTGAAATTTGAGGGTTTAGCAGCTAATTCTGATTATCGCTTGATGAGCTTGAGATTGAAGGTTTCGGCTGCGAGTTCTGCCACCTCGAGCGAGTTTTCGACGCCGACAAAAGCTGGCGGATACCCTTGCGGCATAGATTTGGAGCGCGCCGGTAGGAATATGACGGTGCTCCGCTTTCGCACATGTTTGATGGCATAGAACTTCATCGCGACACCGCGAGCGCGCTTTTTCGGCGCTGGCAAGTAGGTTCGGCAGATCCGACCGATCGGGCCGGAAACAATAAAGATCCGCTGGTTCGAAATCGCGTATTCTTCCTTGGAGGGACCCAGCATGCGGGCTCGAAAAAACCAGAGGACAATCCCTGAAATTACCAATGCCCACAGCGAAACCAGCCCCATTTCCATCTGGAACCCACTCAACGGATAGGCCAAGATCAGAAACAGCCCGAGCAAGCTGACGCCTACTATTGGAAAGAGAATGTTGAAGCTCAAATTGCGTCCGCTTCCGTGCCCCGTCCAAAGCAAAGTCTCATTCTCCTTGAGCTTGGCGGCGAAGTCGAAGCCTTCTTGGTGTGACATCCTTTTTGACCTCAAGACCATGTTCTGGACGCTCGGCGGAACCTGGGTGCCGAGACGAGAGTGTCACGCGATTCCGCAAACCAGGCCCAACAAAATCTGACATGCAAACCGAGGCCCCAACCCACCGCGTCCGGAATGCCCGAAATTCTACTGTAGGTAGTTTTTTGTTAAGGGGATAAGCTGATGACCAAGAGGCGAACTTCTGAAGATCGGCGAGCCCGCACCGCTCGTGATCCTGACTGGAACGTCCGCACTCACTATGCACCACGGGGACGGCTCGGGTTACCGCTCGCGCCGTCCTTTGGCGGTGGCCAAGCCAGCCCCGAGGAGATTGGAATGCTGCGCCTATCACGATCAATCCAGAATACGATGGGTACGCTCGGGTTTAGCTGCGTTATGCTAAGCGCTTGCGCGACGGCTGCTTCAACCGGTGATGATGTGATCCGCAAAGCCAGTTTCGGGCGCATCTCGGCCACGCCGTTCACTGATCGCATTCAAGCCCAGGACTGCCGCGCCGCCCTCGATGCGGCGCATGGGTTTACCCGCGAATCGCGCACCATGAAGAATGGCGTATTTGTTGTTCAGGCTTTCGACTGTAAAGCCGACCGGATCGTCGTCGAGGTGAGTTTGAACAATTATACCTCCGTCCCAATGCACTGTTATGCTGAAACCGAGAGTGGATTCTCCGGGGTGACAATCGCTCCAAAGGCTGCGGGGTTCTTCGAGTATTCCCATACTGGGCAGGCGTATCAGGATTGTCGGATCGTCGCCGCACGCTCTGAATAGTCGTGGTTTAGGCGCGTCGCAGGCAGCCGGATTTACGACTCATTAACTTTCAATGTAAAATAGTTTACGCTCGCGACTCGCGATTAGCTTGCGAGCGGGGAGGTGCTTATGACGTTGGATCAGCAAATAGGTGAGAATCTCCGCCGGGCGCGGTCGGGCGCGGGGCTTGCGGTCTCAGACGCTGCCAGCTGCTTAGGTCTGTCCGAGTTTGAGTTGCGGCAATACGAGGCCGGATTGGTTCGCATCCCGTCCAAACTTGTGCAACGCGCTGCAAAGGCTTTTGGGGTTGAGATACGTTGCTTCTTCGAGACGATCGCCGCTAAATCCAAAACGTCGAAAGATCAGACAAGCACTGGTGATACGAACAGTCAGATCTTGCAAAGTCTCCGGAGTAATAAAACATTGTCTAGACTATGTGAGGCAATGCGAGAATCAGATTACACGGCGAAGTCACAAAAATTCGTGGCGTAAACCTGTGGAGTCAACGCTTGCTTCGAACCGTTTCTGCAGAACCGCGTGACAAGCTTGCGCGATTGTCGGATGCCACTTGGACGCTGATCGAAGGGCATGGCGAATTCCAAGAGGCGAGCGCCGGCGACCTCATCCTGGAAGCGCAACAGACAGACAATCACTTATTCATCGTCTTGGCGGGCAAAGTCACCTTGCTCTACCCGAGTGATGGCGACTTTACACCCACCGCGATCTATCGGGATCGCGGCAAGGTCCTGCATCATGCCGGCATGCATCTGAAAGCGGCCAACCCATTCCAGATCGCGGCTTTGGAAGATGCGACACGTGTTGTCCGGCTCGATCGAGAATTCGTTTACAGGCTCATTGGCCAGGACGTGACCTTCGCCGAGTTCCTGTTCCGGGATCTCTCAAATCGGTTCCTGACTGCGCTCGATTTTCTGCGGGAAGAGCGCGAGGATCCGCTTATCCTTCGCCTTGGCAAGCGGCTTCTAAGCATCGCGAAGAATGAGTCGAATGTGGAGCTGACCCAATCCGAGATTGCGGAAATCATGGCGGTGACACGGATCAGTGTATCCAAAAGCTTGAAAACGCTGGAGGAGCGCGGGCTCGTCAAGCGCAGCCAGCGAGCTCTGATAACCGTCAATATTGAAGCACTGGAACATTGGGTCTCTGAGCAGGAATCCTAGATCCAGGATGATCTCTGAGAGACGTTCAGTTTGCAGTTTTCAGTGAGACTTCAGCTGCCGCGCGGCGCAGCGCGGCTTCTGAGACGCCCAGGCTTTCAATCAGCTCTTCAGTGACGTCTTTTGACAGGTGTTCGAATTCTGGGGCGAACACGCGCAGCGCTCGCAGCAGATCCGCCACATATTCAAAGTCCGTCATGCTGACAAATTGCTTGGACATGGATTGAATTCAGCCCCCGCTGAAATAGGCCGCAGTCTTGTGGAAAAGTTCCACAAGAATAAGCGTAGCTTACGGGGCTCGCGGTTCAAGTCCTGTTTTCGATTTCTCGCGAAATAATGCGACAACCCGATAATATTCGTTGATCATCTGTTAACGCACTCGCCGAAAATCAGCATACAACTAGACCGGGAATTAACGATAATTCGCTATGGAATGCTTTGATGCTTCAATGCGGCTGATGGGTAGTTCAGATGAATTGGTTGAGAAAATCGAAAAACGATTCCGGGCAGGTCGCAATTATCTTTGCGCTGTCGGTCATACCGATTTTCGCGGTGGCCGGATTTGCACTGGACTTCCAGAACACGATTAAGAAGAAGCAGAAAGTCCAACTCGTGGTCGATTCGGCTGTCCTTGCGGCGGCGCGGTTAAAGCAGACGGGTGCGCCAAACGGCGAGATCGAAACGAAGGTTCAGCAGTTCATAGATACTCAAATCCTGTCTATGGGCGGCGGTTTTAGGTGCGCAGCTGCGAACACGACGGTCTCGAGCGCAGACGATGTCATTTCAACCGATATTTTGTGCTCACAGGAGACCACGCTCACGCGCGTCATCGGTCAGGAGAAATTGGATTTTCGGGTCCAGTCGACGGCTGAATACGGCATCGACAAGCTCGACGTCGCTTTCATGTTCGATATTTCCGGCTCAATGAACAGCTCCAGCCGGATCACCAACCTCAAAGCGGCTGCGAAAGAGGCGATCGATGTCTTGTTGCCGCCAGATGCGCCAGCCGAACTGATCGAAGACACACGCCTCGCCATGGTCTCGTACAATACGATGGTCAATGCTGGTGCCTATTTCGAGCAGGTAACCGGTGTTCCCGCGACCCGAACCTACACCCACGAAATCAATACGGACGGTGGCGGCGATGCGACGTCTGATGAAGGCGATACGTTTGATGAAATCACCATCACTTTGATGAATGCCGACAGGTCTCGCGCAATCACGGAGCTCGGAGACGATGCCATCGCCGCGATCGAAGATTGGTCTGGCAATCGAACCAGCGACCGGATGACGATTGACGTTTCCATTCCAGGATCAAGCCCTTTAGCCGGGCGGGTTCGAAGCGTACGCTTCGATCTGTCAGGAACTGAAAGCCGCCGGCAAACAGAGAATGTCGTTCCGTACGCGCTCTACGGAGATCGCCGTGGGCGCTATAATGGACGCAATTGGCGGGAAGGGGATTATCGTTTGCGCGTGCGGCTGTTTGATGAGCGCCGCGGAAGAGGACGCGAGTTGTTCGATGAACGAATTGATTTTGAAGTCGTTCGCGGCCGCGACGCCGGTCCTGAGACCAAAGAAATCACTCTAACTTCGACATGTGTCTGGGAGCGCGACGGTACGGAACGGTTCACCGATAGTACGCCTGGCGCGAATGCTTATCTTGCTCACATGACCGCCTGGTTCGAGGAAGACCCTTCGCATCGTGATGGCGGTGTCTGGGTCACAGGGCACCCCAATCGCGCGGGCCATAGCTGGTATCGCGGCACGGAATGTCGCGGACGCGAGCCGCTGGGACTGACCAATGATCGCAATGAGCTGAATGGTTACGTCAACGCGCTGACGGCGGGCGGGGGAACAGCCGGGCACCTGGGTGTAGCTTGGAGCTGGTATCTGATCTCTGATAATTGGGACGGTATCTTTACCGGTGACAGCGCGCCGCTCTCATTCACGGAACCGGATTCGGAAAAGGTCGTCATTTTGATGACAGACGGTTCGTTCAACTCGGAAGTCTTCCCCGCACAAGGGTCGTCTGATGCACAGGCCCGCGCCCTGTGTGATGGGATGAAATCCAAGAATATCAAAGTCTATTCGGTTGCTCTAAATGCGCCTACCGCAGGCAAACGAGTGCTTGAATATTGCGCCAGCGGCACCGACTATTTCTTCGAGCCGGAAACGGCCGCGGAACTGACCGAAGCCTATCGCAAAATCGCAACTTCGATCTCTGACTTGCGGATCTCGGAGTAAACAAAAGGTTACCCGGGATCAGCAAGTTTGCGAGATCCCGCTAACCATGTTTGCGAGTAGGTTTACAGGCCGCTGAAAACCTAGAGTTTCAATTATAATCAATTAAATCAATATGTTGTAGTGTTTTCTCATATCAAAACAGGTGAGGAAAATATGAACATCCAAGTCAAAAAACCAATAACGTCCGGCTTTCTGGAAAGCGTCAATCTGATGTATGATCGAGCGATCGAATTGCTCGGCTTGCCGGACGATGTTGCCCTCGCCATTCGCAACTGCAACTCGACATATGAAGTTCAGTTTTCGGTTCGTTTGCGCGGTGAACTGCACAGTTTCAAAGGCTATCGCTCAGTCCATTCCGAGCACATGGAACCTGCCAAAGGCGGCATCCGGTACTCGATCGAAGTTCACAAGGAAGAAGTCGAGGCGCTAGCAGCGCTGATGAGCTATAAGTGTGCCCTCGTGGAGGCCCCATTTGGCGGGTCAAAAGGCGGTCTGATTGTCGACCCGACAGATTGGGAACCGCATGAAATGGAGAAGATCACGCGCCGGTTCGCTTATGAGCTGATCAAGCGCGATCTGATCAATCCTTCGCAAAACGTGCCGGCGCCCGACATGGGGACAGGCGCCCGCGAAATGGCCTGGATTGCCGACGAGTACCGCCGCATGAATCCAACCGATATCAATGCCCGCGCTTGTGTAACGGGTAAGCCGCTAAATGCGGGCGGAATAGCTGGCCGCACCGAGGCCACTGGTCGCGGCGTTCAATATGCGCTTCAGGAGTTCTTCCGACATGCGGATGACGTAGCCGCTGCAGGCTTGTCCGGAACTTTGGACGGTAAGCGCATTGTCGTTCAGGGGCTTGGAAATGTCGGCTATCACGCTGCCAAATTCCTCAGCGAAGAAGATGGTGCCAAGATCGTCGCGGTCGTCGAACGCGATGGGGCTCTGTTCAACCCAGACGGCATCGACATTGAATCGCTGAAAACGCATATCCACGCACGTCACTCTCTGGCAGCGTTCTCGGGGGCAACTTATAGCCCAGACGGTTCGCAGGGTCTGGAGCATGACTGCGATATTCTCATCCCCGCAGCTTGTGAAAGCGTGATCACGCACGAAAACGCAAACCGCGTCAAAGCCCGTCTGATCATTGAAGCGGCGAATGGCCCGGTTACTGCGGAAGCCAATGACATGCTGCTCGAGCGCGGTGTCACCATTATTCCCGATCTGTATGCCAATGCGGGCGGAGTTACGGTGTCCTATTTCGAGTGGGCCAAGAACATTTCTCACATGCGGTTTGGACGGATGCAGCGGCGTCAGGAAGAAGGTCGCAGCAGAGCGTTTTTGCAGCAGCTCGAAACACTATTGCCGAACGGTCTGGACGATGCGTTGAAAGAGAAGCTCGAATCTGGAGCAGGTGAAGTTGACCTCGTTCGCTCAGGTCTCGACGATACGATGCGGGCTGCCTATGTCGCCATGCGCGAAGTGCGCGCGGCGCATCCAGATTGCCCGGATCTGCGGACCGCTGCCTATATGGTCGCTGTGCGCCGTATCGCCAGCATCATGGATCTCTACACAATGTAAGCGACCGACGAATGCTAAACTGAAAAGGCCGCCATCCGGATCGGATTGGCGGCCTTTTTCTGTTGGATCTGAAACACACGACGCTATCGTCGCGTGTGTTCAGGAGTAGCGCTTAGTTTGCGCGCCTTTGGGGTTCGCTTACCCGTGCATCGGATGGCATCGCGTGAGCATTCTCCGCAGCGACGATCACGCGGTCTCGCCCGGAACGTTTCGCTTGATAAAGCGCCGCGTCTGCGCGCTCCAGAACGTCATTGATGCTGGACTCAGCATAGAGTGGTTCGGCGACGCCCATGCTGACAGTCACATTGAACGGTCCTCCGTCACCAGGGAACTTCACCTGTTTGATGGCCTGACGGATCCGATCGCCAACACGCGCAGCGGCATTTGCATCAGAATCAACCAGGATGATTGCGAACTCTTCACCGCCAAGACGGCCGACCAGGTCTTCTTCACGAACAACACTGGCCACGACCGACACCATTTTTGTTAGTACGCGGTCACCCACAGCATGGCCGTGGACGTCGTTGACCTGCTTGAAATGATCAATGTCGAGCATCAGGGTCGATAGTTTTGCATTCTCACGTTTGAAGCGGTTGAGTTCACGTTCGCCAAAGCGCATGAAAGCGCGTCGATTCAGCGCTTTCGTCAGCGGATCTATGGTCGCGAGCTCAAACAGATCGCATTTTTCGTGTTCCAGCTCTACCAGGTCGCGCACGGCATAGCGCGCAGCACTGCGCATACAGATGTCGTTGCTGACGAGTTGCCCGAAACTACTCAGCAGCGCCAATTCTGCCTCCGTAAACTGTCGGACGTTTGCGTCGGCAATGCATAGCGTCCCGAACCGCTTCCCGTTGGGATCAGTGAGCGGTACGCCTCCGAGCGCTTTCATATCCGGAAGGTCGAGGCCAGATGTATGACTCTGGAAGAACGATTCCTCGGCAATGTCTGTGACATCAAATCGACTTTGCGACAGGTGCATGCGGGCAAAGTATGACTGCAAATCAGCAGACGGATGCGCCGAAAAACCATGGTCACAATGATACCAGCTACGATAGCGCCGATTCAGCGCCGCGATGACGTACGGCACACGCAGTGCCATCGCGATCGAGTCGGCCAGGCACAAGGCGCTAACCGATTGGTCTTCGCAGAGAATTTGGTATCTTTGTAGAATCTCAGACTTTTGTTCTTCGAACTTTGGCGGAGGATATGAAATCATTTTTTTATGGCTCTCCCTAGTCCGTTCTAATCTACAGGAAATCCCCTACTATTCTATTACCGGTTGTATAGTTGTTTACACTAAGCGCGCGATCTGATGCGCTGTGTCCCCTGATTCCATTACAGAAAGCGGAGATTCAAAAATAGCTGCAGAAAAAAGCCCGCATCTTGCGATGCGGGCTAGGGAATAATGGAGATTTGGAAACGGGCGTTTCCATTGACCCTACGCATGAGCTGTCAAAAGCGTTCCATTTTTTTCAAAAAAAGTTTCACTGAGTCGAAACGTACCCGCTCATGCTGCAGTTTTGACCAGCTCTTCCACTCGGCCAAAGATGTCGTCCAGACCGTGAAACACAATGCTTTTGCCGGAGGTTTTCGCCGCGGTGGCAGAGTCCTTTGCCAGGATCTCGGCAAGCTTGCTGCGGGCGCGGTTGATCCGGCTCTTGATGGTGCCGACGGAGCATTTGCAGATCAAGGCAGCCTCTTCATAGGAATACCCGGCTGCGAGGACGAGGATGAAGACGTCTCGCTGCTCAGCGTTCAGCTCGAACAAGGCCTGGATGGCGTCGGAGCAGGCCGACCGATTATCCAGCTGACACTCTTCAACCAATCTGTATTCGAATTCTGCTGGATCATAGTAGTCAACCGGGCGTTGCTTTCGAACCAGTTGCAGGAATTCATTGCGCGTGATCGTGAACATCCAGGCGCGGAAGGATCCCCGTTTGGGATCAAATGAAGTCCTGGCTTTCCACGCTTTCAGACACGCGTTTTGGACGATGTCGTCCGCTATATCCCGGTTGGAACACAACATGCGCGCATAAGCGCGAATCTCCGGCAATATGGATTCAAGTTCGTCTGTGAACATCGAACAGCCCCTCTAGCCGTTAAAGATGTCCAAAGAGTTGGTTAATTAATGGTAAACCCAATTGTTCATTCGTAAACCTTGTAACGAGTTTGGGTGACAGGACTATAGTTTGAAGTGTTCTGAAGCTTTCATGTCGCCAACACCTCATACATGCTTGCCCATTGGGGCGTAGGCGGGTGCCCATAGCGTCTATTTTCAAGTCTTCAGCCTTGGAAACGAATTCTTAGGTATTAAAAAACTAGTGTAGGTTGAATTATGGGGATTTCGCGATGTTCTCTGAGAAATTAGAGGCGCTATTACCAGAATTACGAGCCTACGCTCGGATGCTCTGCCGTGATGTCACGCGGTCGGATGACCTGGTTCAGAACGCCTGTTTAAAAGCCTGGCAACATCAAGACGATTTTGATCCGAAAAAGGGGCCGCTCCGCGCCTGGATGTTTCGGATCTTGCGAAACGATTTCTACCAACAGCGCCGCGTCGACATTCGCAGTGAAACGCGTGAACAGGAAGAAATTGAAGCTCAGCTTGTGGCTGACTGCAATCTCGAACAACGCACCAGCCTCACGCGCATGCTGCAGGCTGTCGATTCCCTCAAACGGGTCCAGCGAGAAGCGTTTTTGCTCGTCGTGGCCGCTGGGTTCACTTACGAAGAGGCTGCGAAAGTTCTCCGGTGTTCGGAAGGCACGGTCAAAAGTCGGGTCAGCCGCGCCAGAGAAATGGCGCTCGGACGCTACCATTCCGAACAAAGCCTACCTGAGACCAAGCATCAAAAGAGCTCGCCAATTGACGACCTGCACGATGCGCTCAATCGGATTCAGCTTCGATACTCGGCTGCTTAAGCACGCAGCTTAGAGCAATCGCGTTTCTTCCAGTAGATCCGGCAAATCGTTCTCGTACAGGACGACATCGTTTTCGTTGCTGATTTCGTTGACGAGTTTGCGCGCCTCGGCGAAGGAGCTTCGCGCGTGGTATTCGACTTTTGACGCGTCCAGCGCGGCTGTAAACGCTTCGATCCGATCGGGATTCACTGCGATGATCGTGTCGCAAAGCGTCGATGCGTGTTCGCCGAGGCGGCCATGTACGCGGTCATGCTCCAGACCCAATTCAGCCACGCCCGGCGTCACCAGAATAGCTTTGCCTCCGCGCATTTTTGCCAGTGTATTCAGCACCGTGACAGCATTCTTGAAGCCTACCTCATTCGAATTGTAGGCATCGTCCAGAACCAGCGGCTGGCCGGGAGATTCGACCTTTTGCAAGCGATGCTGAACCTGCTCAACATCTTTGGAGAAGGCAGGGATACGCGTCGCGGTCACAGGGCTGATCAGAAAGGTCATCGCCACGGCGAGGGCCGAGTTCAGGATATTGTGGTCGCCCAGAAGCGGCAGCGTGTAGGTAATCGGCGACTCTAATGGTGCGCGCGTATTTTGGAGTGCGATCGACCAGTTGCTGTCCTCTAGCTCGGCGCGGATAATCTGGAAGTCGGCGCTCTCGGTCTCTCCCACCGTTCGGATTAGGTCCGGGTACTGCGCCTGCAACTCAGCAAACGGTTTGTGTTCGAGGAGGTCGTGCGGATAGACGGCCATTCCGCCGCGGGCGCAAACATGCTCCACCAGCTCAGATTTCGCTTTCGCGATTGTTGCGATATCTCCGAAGCGCTCGGTATGGGCGTTGCCGATTGCTGTGACGATGCCGTAGCCAGGGTCTGCGAAATCACAGAGCCGCTTGATGGATCCGATGCCGTAGGCGCCCATCTCGGCGATGAAATACTTATGCCCGCGCTGCAGCTTTTCGCGAATGTTACGGGTCAGGCCGAGCACAGTATTGATGCTGCCGGGGCTGTAAAAGACAGGCCCCGCCGACTCTAGGATTTCTGCGAATATATGCTTGGTCGTCGTCTTGCCGAATGAGCCGGTAATGCCAATTGTCACGGGCTTGAAGCGATGCAGCTTGTCGACTGCTTGATCCACAAAGCCTTGATTAACCCGCTCCTGGAAGGGCCGTAGCAACCGGTTGGCGAGCATGATCCAGAGCGGGGTCAGCTGCAGAATGGCAAACACCGCAAACGCGTGGATCCATAACAGCGCTAAACTAAGCAAAAAGATCCCGCGGCTGAGCCAGCGAATCCGCTTCAGGCGCTGCGTCGCCACAAGCTTTTTCTTGTAGGAATAGCTGCGTTCGCGGAGCGCTAGTACGGCGAGCAGCCCGGCGGCGGCAAGCCAGAAATAGACGCCCAATTCAACATAAGCTTGTGCGATAAACAGCGCGATCAGCGCCATACTCGCGAGAACATCGAACAAACGCACGCGAAACACCGCACCGATAAAGCGCGAGCTGTCATACTCTTCCTGCTGGAAATAGGTCAGGATCGTATTTATCCGAACCATGCCAAAACCAGCAAGCGCGATCAGAAAGCAGATAAAAGGCAGGTGGCTCAATATGCTCATGACGCGCCCAATCGCTCTTTGACGGCAAGGGCGATCTGGTGGCGACCGCGATCCAGGATCGAGATGTGATCATAATGTGGACAGACGATCAGCGATGAATTTTCGATGCCTGATGCCAGCTTCTGTCCGACTTCAACGGGTGTATCCACATCCTGACCGCCGTAGATCAGCGTGGTCGGGGCCTGGATTTGGGGGAGGGTGGCCGTCTGGTCTTCATTGACCGTTTTCACGAAGATATCTCGCATCCCGATCTCGCGGCTATGGATATAGTCGACGGAGCCATATTGCTTTTCAAGCGTCAGCAAGGCCTCGTCTCCGTTCGCCATGGCTTTGCGAAACTTGAAGACCATGCCGCGCTGCCGGCTTTTGAGCTTCTGCCAGGAGGTACGGGTCCGCGGGACTCCAGCTGAGGCAACCAGAACAAGGTGCTCAATCGTATCGTGATGCTTGGCTGCGATCCGCATGCCGACCCGGCCCCCAAAAGAGTGGCCGACCCATGTAAACCGAGTGACGCCGTGCTCTGATTTCAGGAAATTTAGCACGTGGTCCGCGTAATTCTCCGTCCCCCAGGTTTCGTCGGGGCGCGGTGTATCGCCAAAGCCAGGAAAATCGATGAGATAGCTGTTCGCGACGGGCGCAATTGCCTCGGCGACGGGGATAAAATCTCGATAGGAGCGCCCCCAACCGTGCCCAAACACAACGGGAGGCTTTGAGCTCTCCCCAATTTGAACCAAATTTGGCTTCAATGCTGTAGTCATAGACTGGCTTGATCCCGCTCGGCGATTCGCTCTCTATACTCTACGCAGACCTTAGACTTAAGACTGGTGAAAAATTGGCAAAATCGCTCAAAACTGTGATTATTTTCGGCGGCGCCAGCTCAGAGCATGATGTCAGCGTCGTCAGCGCGCACCAATTGATGGATGCAGCGGACGTCCGAAACGTCGATATTCTGCCGGTCTACACGGATTTCGCCAACCGGTTCTGGATTGGCGCCAGCCTGCGCGATATCTCCACTTACAAGCCGCGGCCGCCGCTGAGTCAACAGATTACGTTCCGTTGGAGCGACAATGGTCCAGTCGTCTGCGCTATGGACGGAAGCGTGATTCAGCCGGTGGACTGCGTCTTGCCGGTGTTTCACGGCACATTTGGCGAAGATGGGCGGATCCAGGCTTATTTCGAGCTGCTCGGCATTCCTGTCACGGGATTATCCGCGTCCAGTACGTCAATCGCGATGCGCAAGGATGTCACCAAGGCTCTCGTGAAAGCGGCTGGAGTGAATGTGCTGCCGCATGTCTCGGTCAATCGCGCGCAAATTGAAGACGCCGACATGATCCTACCTGACGTGAAGGCGGCCCTCGGATATCCGGTCATCGTCAAGCCCGCTAATCTAGGATCAAGTGTTGGGGTTGGCCTCGCCAAGACGGCCGAGGAGGTCTGGCCCCTGGTTGAGTACGTACTCAAGAAGGACACGCTCGCACTGATCGAACCGCAGGTTCAGAACCTGGTCGAGTACAATATTGCGATGATCGCCGAAGGGGAGGAGATCAAGCTCTCCGCGATTGAGCGCCCGAAATCAGGCGCTGAGCTGCTCGATTTTCGCGAGAAGTATCTGTCGGCTGATGGTGGGACCAAAGGCACGTTCAAGCCCTCAGAGGGAATGCTCTCGCTCACCCGCGATATCAATCCGGACCTGCCCCGCGAACTACAGGACAAGATCCATGACTATGCCCGCAAGACGTTTGCGGCGCTCGGCAAACGCGGTGCCCCGCGTATTGATTTCATGTCGAACAAGGAAACCGGTGAGCTCTGGTTCAATGAAATCAACGCAATTCCAGGCTCATACGGCTTTTTCCTATGGGAAGCAGCGGCCGAGCCGTTACTGTTTCCGGAGCTGATCCAGCACCTGATCAATGAAGCAACTGGCGATACGATTAAGACGTTCGAAGATCCGGTTCCGCAAGACGCGCGTTTGTTGCCGCGTCGCTAGCCTGACATCAGATCGTATATCTCAGCCGACAGACGGGCGATCTCGGGCTGTAAGTCCTCGTCTTCCGGTAGCTCATCGGCGAGGACAACCAGATAATAAGCCGCGTCCGGGCTCTCAATGATTGCGATATCGTGGCAGAGCCCGTTCAGACTGCCCGTTTTGTGCGCGATGCTAGCGGCGTCAGGCAGGCGTTTCGGAATGCGTTCATTGCGCAGATTGTTCGCCAGCATGTGTTTGATGAAGCCGTAGTCCGGAACCGTATCGATCAATCGCAAGAGACGCAGACAGTCGCGCGCGGTGATCCGATTGGCACGCAGTGGTGTACCAAGGGCATCATCAGAGAAACCGACGGCAAGATTTGTATCGTTGAGACCCTTCTCGCTCAGCCAGGCATTTACCTTGTCCAAACCCACCGCATCAAGGATCGCGGTTGTTGCGGGATTATCGCTAACTATGATCATCAAGCCGATCAGGGCTTTGAGTGAAATTCGATCGCTCGGATCGAATGCCTGCAAAATGGAGCAATAAAACGTCTCTTCCAGGTCGCGCACGGAGCGTGTTTCGGTCAGGTCGAGATGATCTGCCGCAGCACAGGCAATGGCGGCTTTTACGACGCTGGCCGAAGGAACGGAAAGCTGAGAATTGACTGATACGGCGATGTCAGGATCGATTTTCGACTGCACAGCCAGAGCTATCTGACCGGGCCGACCGGCAAAGATCCGACAGATGTGATTTAGGCGGTCGATGATAGATGCGGACATGGGTATTCTTCGCACGTTCGCGCCCGTCCCGTCGATCCCCGATTGAGCGTAAGTTTGTTATGGAGCGCAATTAGTTGCATATGCAACTAATAACTGATATATCGCCCTCAGTTTCACCAGAAATCGTATGCGGAGGTGTCCCATGGCGGACTTGTTTGAGAACCCAGCCGGTCTTGATGGCTTTGAATTCATTGAATTTTCAGCTCCCGAGAAAGGCATGCTCGAACCAGTATTCGAGACCATGGGGTTTACCAAGGTCGCGCGGCATCGTTCTAAGCAAGTTGAGCTGTGGCGACAGGGTGGCATCAATCTCATCACCAATTACGAGCCGAAATCGGCAGCGTGGTATTTTGCTCGCGAGCATGGAGCTAGCGCGTGCGGTATGGGGTTCCGAGTTCGCGATGCGCGCGCTGCTTATGACCATCTACTCGAGCAAGGCGCTGAACCGGTCCAGGTTGAAACGGGCCCAATGGAATTGCACATTCCGGGTATTCGCGGCATCGGCAATTCGATCATTTATCTGATCGACCGTTACACTCAGGATGGCGAAGGTCTCTCTATCTACGATATCGACTTCGAGTATCTGCCCGGCGTTGACCGCCATCCGGAAGGGTTCGGCTTCGAACTCATCGATCACCTGACGCATAATGTTTATGGTGGTCGGATGGCCTATTGGGCGGACTTTTATGAGAAGCTCTTCAACTTCCAGGAAATCCGCTATTTCGACATCAAAGGCGAATATACGGGCCTGACCTCGAAAGCGCTAACAGCGCCAGACGGAAAGATCCGAATTCCATTGAACGAAGAAGGCAAATCTGGCGGAGGCCAGATCGAAGAGTTCCTGCGCGAATTCAATGGTGAAGGCATTCAGCACATTGCTCTGATCTGCGATGACTTGGTCGCCTGCTGGGACAAGCTTCAAAAGGGTGGAGTCCCGTTCATGACCGCCCCGCCCGAGACCTACTATGATATGCTGAGCGAGCGACTTCCAGGTCACGGCGAGCCGGTGGATCAATTGCAATCGCGCGGCATCCTGCTTGATGGCACAACCGAAGGCGGAGCGCCGCGGCTGCTCCTGCAAATCTTTGCCGAACCGCGCATCGGTCCGGTTTTCTTCGAGTTCATCCAGCGTAAGGGCGATTACAAAGAAGGCTTTGGCGAAGGCAATTTCAAAGCCTTGTTCGAGAGCATTGAACGTGATCAGGTCAATCGCGGTGTATTGAACGTCGAGGAGCCGGCTTAAGCTGGCGCTGGAAACGATCGGGAGGTCAAAATGACGGAAGCTCCGAACCTGCAAGGCGTGCATCACGTGGCGTATCGCTGCAAGGACGCGAAAGAGACCGTGGAATTCTACCGCGATGTGCTCGGTATGGATTTCCAGCTTGCGATTGCGGAAGATCACGTCCCATCGACGGGCGCCTATGATCCTTACATGCACATCTTCCTCGATGCGGGGAATGGCAATGTGTTGGCCTTTTTCGAGTTGCCGGAACAGCCTGATATGGGCCGCGATGAGAACACGCCGCAATGGGTCCAGCATATCGCGTTCAAGATCGGCTCAATGGAAGAATTGCTCGCCGCCAAAGACCGAGCCGAAGCACATGGGCTCGACGTGCTAGGGCCGACGCATCACGGCATTTTCAAATCGATCTATTTCTTCGATCCGAACGGCCACCGTCTGGAGCACGCCTGCAATATTGGCACGCCCGATCAGTATGCTGAGCTGAAACGCGTCGCACCAGTCATGCTCGAGGAATGGAGCCAGACCAAGAAAGCCCCCCGCCACGCGGCGTGGCTGCATGAAAAGATCGCTGAGGAAAGCTAAGACATGAAACTCGCCACCTTGAAGAATGGCTCGCGCGACGGGCGCCTGGTTGTTGTCTCTAAAGACCTCACGCGCTGCACAGATGCCGCGCGTGTTGCGCCGACGCTGCAAGCCGCACTTGATGATTGGGAGAGCGTTGCACCACGCCTTGCCCGCTTGGCGGAAGGGGTTGAGCTCGGTTCGGTCCCGACTTTCCGTTTTCATGAGCGCGAGTGCGAAAGCCCGCTTCCACGCGCCTACCAGTGGGCAGATGGTTCGGCCTATATCAATCATGTTGAACTGGTTCGCAAAGCCCGCGGCGCGGAGGTTCCGGAAAGCTTCTACGATGATCCGCTAATGTATCAAGGCGGGTCGGATGCCTTCCTTGGCCCACGCGACGACATTCCGCTCGGCGACGTGGCCTGGGGCTGCGACATGGAAGGCGAAATCGCTGTCGTCACCGATGACGTGCCGATGGGGGTGAGCGAGGCTGAAGCCGCCGATCACATCAAACTGGTCATGCTGTGCAATGATGTGTCCCTGCGCGGTCTGATCCCGGCAGAGCTCGCCAAGGGGTTCGGTTTCTTTCAATCCAAACCGCCAAGCGCGTTCTCCCCAGTTGCCGTCACGCCAGAAGAACTGGGCGTGGTCTGGAAGGATAATCTCGTCCACTTGCCGCTTCGCGTTGATTATAATGGCGAAGCTTTTGGCCGCGCTGAAGCCGCGGAAGACGCGACATTCTCGCTCGCGCGACTGGTTAGCCATGCCGCCAAGACGCGCCCGCTGACAGCCGGAACAGTGATTGGATCCGGCACGGTCTCAAACAAGGGCGCCGATGGTGGGCCCGGAAAACCTGTAGCCGAAGGCGGGCTCGGCTATTCTTGTATTGCTGAAATCCGCATGATCGAGAAAATTTCCAGCGGCGATTTCAAAACGCCGTTCATGAAGCCAGGCGACAGCGTGCGCATGGAAATGCTGGACGCGGACGGCAAGTCGATCTTTGGGGCAATCGAGCAGAACGTAGTCTCGGTTTAAGACCGGGACGAATTATCGAAATTCAGCCTGAAGCGCCCGCAATTTGTCGGCGCCGGGGTTCAATTCCGCATACGGAATCTGGTTCAGAGGCCGGGCTTCCATGTTCTGCGTTTCATGCAGGTCTGGCTGGCTCTCATCAATATAGAGCAGGCCGGTCAGAATCTCGTTGGCATTATCGCTCGCCATGACACGGTTGAACGCTGCACCGCGATCGGTGGGATCATAGGTGGCATCAATTTTTCGCAGCTGAATATATCCGCCATCATGGAGTTCTACGGGCATGACTTCGCCTTCATCATAGGCGGCGACAATTTCTTCGCTTGGGGCAATATAGTCCGCGTGCACTGCCTGAGAGTAGAACTCGTAAGTGTGCGCATAGGATTTGGTTGAGCCCTTGTGATCGTTAAAGCTGACACACGGGCTGATCACGTCGATCATCGCAAAGCCCTTATGCTTCAGTCCTGCTTTGATCAGCGACACCAACTGCTTGCGGTCACCGGAAAAACTTCGCGCGACAAAAGTTGCGCCAACGGAGAGTGCAAAGGCGACAGGATCGATCGGAGAAAACTCGTTTGGATCGCCTTTTTTGGGCAGCGAGCCGAGATCTGCTGAGGCCGAGAACTGGCCCTTGGTGAGGCCATAAACACCATTATTCTCAAGCATGTAGAGCATGTTTACATTGCGACGCATCGCATGCGCCATCTGGCCGAGGCCAATCGAGAGGCTGTCGCCATCCCCCGAAATCCCAATGGTCGCGAGGTCGTTATTTGCCGATAGCGCTCCAGTGGCGAAAGATGGCATCCGCCCGTGCACGGTATTGGCGCCGTGCGAGTCGTTCATGAAATAGCTGGTGGTTTTCGAAGAGCAGCCAATCCCAGAAATTTTAAGCGCACGATGCGGAGGAATAGAAAGCTCATAGAAGGCGCGCACGATTGCAGCTGTAACACTGTCATGGCCGCAGCCAGCGCAGAGCGTCGACATGTTGCCCTCGTAATCGACGCGGGCCAGTCCCAGCTCATTGAGCGGCTCGTTGGGGCGCAGGATCTTGGGCTTCACAAAGGAGGTCATGCAATCTTCCTCAGTTTGATCCGCTTCATAAGCTCATCATAGACGAAGCGATAATTCAGGGGTTCACCGGAATAGTGCAGAATGGGAATAAGCTTCTCCCGCGCCACGCTGGTTTCTGTCAGCAGCAAGTTGAGCAGCTGCGCATCACGGTTCTGGTCAATAATGAAGACTTCCTCATGGTCTGCCATGAAGGCTTCAACTTCATCGGTGAACGGGAACGCGCGGATACGCATATAGTCTACGGGCATGCCGTCAGCCTCCAGGCGCAGGCGAGCCTCTTGCGCAGCCGCATCACTGGTGCCGATCGCAATCATTCCATAGCGCGCCTGGCGTTCAGCCTTGTGTACGATAGGTGCGGGGACTGCCGTCTTTGCGCTGGCCCATTTGGCGAGCAATCGGTCGACGACTTCCTGATATTCGTGTCCAAGTTCAGTATAACGTGCATGCTTGTTGTGGCCTGAACCGCGGAGGAAATAGGCGCCTTTTGGATCGGTACCAGGCAAAGAGCGGTATGGAATGTGATCGCCATCGACATCAAGATAACGCGAGAACGACTCCATCTTATCGAGGTCTTCCTTGGTCACGACCTTGCCGCGATCAGGAATATAGGAATCGTCCCAGGTCAGCTCGTCGACCATCCAGTCATTCATGCCGAGATCAATATCTGACAGGAAGAAGACCGGTGTCTGAAACCGCTCCGCGAGATCAAAAGATCGGACGGCAAAATCGAAGCATTCATGCGGATCGCTGGGGTAAAGAACGACGTGTTTCGTGTCGCCATGTGACGCATAAGCCGTCGTCTGGATGTCACATTGCTGGGTTCGGGTCGGCATTCCGGTGGACGGCCCCGTGCGCTGAATGTCGAAAAATACCACTGGAATTTCAGTATAATAGGCAAACCCGATCCATTCGCTCATTAGCGAGATGCCGGGACCCGAAGTTGGTGTGAACGCGCGTGCGCCGTTCCACGCGGCACCGATGATCAGGCCGGCAGCAGCGAGTTCGTCTTCCGCCTGGATGATGCAGAACTTGTTCTTTCCGTTTTCATCGTTGACGCGGAGCTTTTTGCAATACTTGACGAAGCCATCCATCAACGAGGTCGACGGCGTGATTGGATACCATGCGCCGAACGTGGCCCCGGCATAAACGCAGCCGAGCGAAGCCGCGGTATTGCCATCAATCATGACCTTGCCTTTGGTCTTGTCCAGGGCAGACACGCGGAAACGCAGTGGGCACTCATAATTGGCTTTGACATAGTCATAGCCGAGCTTGACCGCTTCCATATTGCTGTCGATCAGCTTGGCCTTGGCGGCAAAAGTCTCTTCGATCAGGCCGCGAATGACGGTGAGATCGATATCCACCAAAGCCGCAACGGCCCCGACATAAGCCATGTTCTTCATAAGAATGCGCGAGCGCGCGGCTTTGACCACTTCATTGCACATCTTCATGAGCGGAACGCCGATTACGGTCACATCCGGGCGGTTCTCCAGCTGCGGGCGCGGCCAGGTCGAGTCGTAGACCAGCACGCCGCCAGTGGTGAGTTCGGCCAAGTCCTGATCGTAGGTGGCCTGGTTCATCGCAACCATCATGTGCACTTCGCCAGAACGGCCGGCATGGCCTTCACCAGAGACGCGGATCTCATACCAGGTCGGTAGGCCCTGAATGTTTGATGGGAAGACGTTCTTGCCAACAACGGGAATACCCATCCGGAAGATGGATTTCATCAGCAAGCCGTTCGCACTGGCCGAACCGGTCCCGTTCACGGTCCCGATCTTGATCACAAAATCGTTCAATCCTGGTCCGCTCATATTACGCCTCAGTCGGTTCCAATTGATCCGCCGCATGGTGGATTTTGATGACGCCTTCTTTCATGTCCCAGGCAGATGTGGGGCAGCGCTCAGCGCAAAGGCCGCAATGCAGGCAGATATTCTCGTCCTTGATCATGACGCGTCCGGTTAGCGGCAGCGCCGTGGAAACGAACAGGTCCTGATCGACGGTAGGTTCAGATGCGGACAACGCGTCGCGCAGCTCCTGCTCAGTTTCCGCATTTGGCGTGATCGTGAGACATTCGACGGGGCAGACGTCGATGCAGGCATCGCATTCTTCACAAAGCGGTGCGTCGAAAATGGTATGTACGTCGCAGTTCAGGCACCGCTGAACTTCGGTCGCGATTTGCTCGGCGGTGAAGCCAAGCTCGACCTCGGTATCAATTTTCTTGAACCGGTCGACCAGTTCGACATGCTCCATCTTGCGGCGCGAAGAGGCGTCAAACGCATTGGAGTAGCGCCACTCTGCCATACCCATTTTTGCTGAGCTGAGATTGATCTGATCCGGCAAACGATCCGTCAGCGGTAAACCGCGACAGTGATTGTGGATCGAGATCGCCGCCTGATGACCATGTTCCACCGCCCAGATAATGTTTAGCGGTCCGAATGCCGAATCGCCGCCAAAGAACACACCCTTGCGAGAAGACTCAAACGTCACCTTGTCGACGACCGGAACGCTCCATTTGTCGAACTCAATTCCGGCGTCATCCTCAATCCACGGGAACGCGTTTTCCTGCCCAATGGCTAGAATGACATCATCGCACGGGATTACCTTTTCGCCGACGACGCGTTGTTCTGTGATCCGGCCCGCCTCATCGAGATCGTATTCCATCAGCTCAAACAGCATGCCGGTCAGTTTGCCGTTCTCGTGCACAAACGCTTTAGGGGAGTGATTGACCAGAATATCGACATTCTCTTCTTCAGCGTCTTCCAGTTCCCATTCAGACGCTTTGAAAAAGGCCCGCGGCTTGCGCGCCATGACTTTCACGTCCTTGGCTCCGAGGCGCAGCGATGAGCGACAGCAATCCATTGCCGTATTGCCGACACCGATGATCAGAACGTTTTCACCGATCTTGTCCGTATGCTCGAAAGCAACTTCTTCGAGCCAGTTGATGCCGATGTGAATATTGGCTTCGCTCTCTTCGCGGCCCGGCAGCCCCAGATCTTTGCCTTTCGGCGCACCAGTGCCGACAAAGACGGCGTCGTAGCCTTCTTTCAATAGCGCGCTCATGCTCTCCACTGGCGTGCCGAGCTTCAGCTCCACACCCATATCGAGGATGTAGCCGAGCTCATCCATCAACACGCTCTCTGGAAGACGGAAGGCTGGAATGTTCGAACGCATGAGGCCGCCCGGTTTGTCCAGTTTCTCGAAAATGGTGCACTCATAACCGAGCGGCGCGAGATCATTCGCCACCGTAAATGAAGCGGGTCCGGCTCCGATCAGCGCGATCTTCTTGCCATTGGTCGTTGCTGGTTTTTTCGGCAGACGGTCGCGAATATCATCGCGATGATCGGCGGCGACGCGCTTCAGTCGACAGATCGCGACCGGTTTTTCCTCGACGCGCGTACGGCGGCAAGCAGGTTCGCAAGGGCGGTCGCAGACGCGTCCTAAAATGCCGGGAAACACGTTGGAGGCACGGTTGACGAGATAGGCTTCGCTATAATCGCCTTGCGCAATCAGCCGAATATAGTGTGGCACGGGCGTGTGAGCCGGGCAGGCCCATTGGCAATCGACGACTTTGTGAAAGTAGTCCGGATTGCTGGTATCAGTTGGCTTCATTTAACTCGACCAGTCTCCCTCACGACCGATTCGCGGTCTCGATAACAGCCTCTCTCTGACGGCTTAATGAGGAGTGAAGCGCCGTTTTTTATTCGAGTCGAGATCAAACAGGATAAAAAATGCCGTGATCGATTCCCCGCTATTGGAAGGAGGATCTAGATGACGTCGCGGCAGAAGTGCCTTCGCTAGGACAAGGCGCGAACGTAATAGGCGACCGACTTTTCGCCTTCGACGAAGATTTGCTCTCCAATTTGTTGAAAGCCCAGTCTTTGGTGAAACCGGTGGGATCCGGGATTGGGCGGCAAAGTATTTATCTCGCAGCCGATTTCATCCAGGTCTGAAAAGTGGCTGAAAGCCGCTTGGTACAAGGCTTCCCCCAGCCTCTTGCCACGCGCTTCAGGCAGCAGTGCGATCCGGTCAACATAGATCACAGATTTCCCGCTCTGAGCTGCATAGGTTTCAAACCAACGCAGATTGTCGCTCGGATAGGTCCGCGTTCCTGGCTCAATCAAAGTCAGGAAACCGAGCGGCTGATCCATTTCGTCCGTCGCCACAAAACAGGTGGACAGCGCGATCCATTTACTGAGGTCTTCCTCCGTTTCCTTGCTGACACCTGGAACGGACGCCTCGTTGGCCTCGTGCAGAACGCTGAGGTCCTCGGCGCGAAATCGGCGAATACTCATGCCTGGTCCTTGTGCCGATCACCGGTCCAGCCTTTCCGGGCGAGATGGGCTTCCGCGAACGCGAGCGGGCTGTCTTCAAGCGTCGTGGCTAGCGTATCATTCCATCGATTGAGGAACCCGAACAGAGCAATCACGCCAACGATTTCGACAATCTCGTCTTCACTGAAATGTTGGCGGAGCGTCTCAAAGTGCGCGTCTGTTGATTGGTTTGGCACGCTGCCAGCCGCGAGAGCAAGATCGAGCGCGGCTTTCTCGGCCGGGCTGAACCGGTCGCTCGTCTCGAATGACCAGATAGCATCGAGTTTTTCGGCATCGGCGCCGCGATGCTCTGCGCCATGAGCCGTGTGGGCCTGACAGTAGGCGCAGCCAGCGGCGGCGCTGGCAATGTGCGCAATCATCTGCCGGAGGACCGGATCAAGGCTGGCATTGGGCCCGAGGATCGCTGCGGACAATCCCATAAAGCCTTGCAGGATCGTGGGTTGCCTCGCCATGACCTTCAGAGAGTTCGCTTCAAATCCCATCGCCGCGGCCGCCAAAGCCAGCAGATCCTTGCTTTCGGCCAGTTGTGCATCACTTGCAGGGCTGATTCGGGTCATCTCATTTCCTCCATCACGTCAAACCAAGCGCCTAATATGTTGACCGACAAGTGTTCTTTTCTAAAAAGTCGGGCTTGCCTAACGCTGGATCTGTCGGCATCGTTGCAGCAACGAGAGACATAAGCGGGGAGACTCACGCAATGGAAGTCACAGAACAGCAGACGCTACGCATCAATTTCGAACTCGGTCCAAAAGACATCGAGTATTTCAAGAACCGCCTGGCCAAGGCGCGCAAAAACCGCGCCCTGCGCGACGATGATCGTGTCATCCTGGCGGCTGAAGCGCTTGCGGTGAAGGCGTTGGAGAGTGACCCTCCTACCTTTGTTGTCTCGCGTATGCTGACCTTGCAGAACATGGTGGCGATGCTGAAAGACCGCGACTGGAATCTCGAGAATGATGACCGCGACCGCGTGTTGGAAGTCCTCGCCTATTTCGCGGATCCGAACGACATTATTCCGGATGATCTACCCGGCATCGGGTTCCTCGATGATACGATCATGGTGGATCTTGCAGCGTACGATCTCGCGCCAGAACTCGAGGCCTATGCCGATTTCTGCGACAATCGCGATGATCTCGCGGCGAAGGAAGCTGACGCTCAGCCGCTGAAAGTGGCGCGCGATGAGCTTCAGTCCCGCATGCGTCGCCGTCGTCGCCGCCGCACAGGCGGTGCCCCGGGGACCGACATGATCACCTCGCTCTTCCACGCGGGATAAGCGAGACTGACGGTCCCGGGCTCAACCGGGACCTCACCCCATATTCATGTCCATCGCGCCGAGATAATCGCGCTTGCCGATCGCTACGCCTTTCTGACGCAGCAGGTTGTAGGCCGTTGTGGCGTGGAAATAAAAGTTCGGCAGCGCAAACGAAGTGAGGAAACCAAGGCCCTTGAACGGGATCTTGAAGTCACCCAGCACGAAGACGAGCTCCTTGTCGAGCAGGCTGTCGAGCTCGGCCGGATCAACGGATTTCAGCTTGGTAATCGTTTCCGCGAGCAGGGACTCCAAATCGGCATAGGTGTTGATCTCCATCTCCGGTGGCGGGCTCGCTTGACCGGTCCGGATAGCTTCCACATTGCCCCAGGATGAGTGACAAACCGCCCGGATCTGGAACGAGAAGGGCAGCATATCGTCGGTCAGACGCTCATTAATAAACGCGTCAGCACCTTCACCCAGGTGCTCGCGGCCCGTGGCAACAATCGCCGCCAATGCTTCCGCCTGACGGATCATCACGCCGATTGTAGACTTGTAGATAGGGGTGGTCATGTCGAGGCTCCTCCAGCCGTTTGGGTTTGAGAGCATTTGGGGCCGCGTGCGCGGCGGTGCAAGGCGCTATGACGAGTTAGCAGCCGCTGCGCTTAGGACGATCCGGATCGTTCAGAAGATCGCTCAACGCCCCAGTCCAAATTGCATAGCCGTCGAGGTTCATGTGGAGTTGGTCCGAGATAAAGATATCTTTCGGCGTCTCGCCATCCATCATGGGCGAAGCGATATCGACAAAAATCAGATCTTCGCGAGCGGCGGCATAGGCTTTGATCAGCTCGTTTGTCTCCGCCTGTGCGGTGAGTTCGCTGAGCCGGGCGAGAGATGGCTTCAGCGACAGGAAATAGACCGGCGTATCGCCCAGTCGCTCGCTTTTGAGGTTCATAAAAGCATCAAATCGAGCTGCAACGTCGGTCGGGCTTGCGCCGGCATTAATATCATTCTCACCCGCGTAGAAAACAATCTCGCGCGGCTGATGACGGGTAAGTAGGATGTCGAAGTAACCGATTACTTCAGTGATCTGCGATCCCCCGAATCCTCGATTAAGCGGGGCCAGTTTCGGAAAATCATCATCCAGTGTTAGCCAGAAACGAATACTGGAACTGCCCGTAAAAACGGTCCGGCAAGCGCGCGGCGAAAACAGCTCATCTTGGACAAAAAAGTTATAGATCTCGGAGGCGAATGGCGCGTCACCATCAAAAGGAATGGGGTCGGTGGAGATCGTCGGCGGCACAGGGTCCGCGGTCTGGGCGGCGGCCACGCTCGCGCCGATCACAAGGAAGAACATAGGTAAAAGGATGGATTTCAGCATGATCGGTTCCTGGTGAGGCTCAGCGAAAGAAAATTCCTTAGTTCTTCCCAAACTTTCGGTCCCGCCCGGCCAGGATCCGCAGCCTCAGAGCGTTCAACTTAATAAAGCCTTCGGCGTCTTTTTGATCATATGCGCCGTGATCGTCTTCGAAGGTCACGATGTCTTCGCGGTAGAGCGAGTACGGGCTCGAGCGGCCGACCAGGTGAACGCCGCCTTTGTAGAGCTTCAGTTTCACTTCGCCGGTCACGTAAAGCTGCGAGTGATCAATCGCCGCTTGCAGCATCTCACGCTCCGGGCTGAACCAGAAGCCGTTATAGATCAGTTCTGCATAGCGAGGCATCAGCTCATCCTTGAGGTGAGCCGCGCCGCGATCAAGGGTGATCGATTCGATGCCGCGATGCGCCTCAAGCAGCAACGTGCCGCCGGGCGTTTCATAGATGCCACGTGATTTCATGCCGACAAAGCGGTTCTCCAGCAGGTCCAGGCGGCCAATCCCGTGCTTGCGTCCATATTCGTTTAGCTTGGTCAGGATCGTCGCCGGGCTCATCGCTTCGCCATTGATCGCGCAGGCATCGCCTTTCTCGAAACCAATCGTGATGATTTCAGGCTCATCAGGGGCGTCTTCCGGCGCGATGGTTCGCATATGTACGAATTCTGGCGCGGCTTCAGCTGGGTCCTCCAGGACTTTCCCTTCGGATGAGGAGTGCAGCAGGTTGGCATCGACCGAGAACGGGGCCTCGCCGCGTTTGTCCTTGGTGATCTCGATGCCTTGTTCTTCGGCAAATTTGAGCAGGTCGGTGCGGGACTTGAAGTCCCAGTCGCGCCAGGGGGCGATGACTTTGATGTCCGGGTTGAGGCCATAATAGCCAAGCTCGAACCGAACCTGGTCATTACCTTTGCCCGTCGCGCCGTGACAGACAGCATCCGCGCCCATCATGTCGGCGATCTCAATCTGCCGCTTGGCGATCAGCGGGCGCGCAATCGACGTGCCGAGCAGGTAGACCCCTTCATAGACCGCATTGGCGCGGAACATGGGGAAGACAAAGTCGCGAACAAACTCTTCGCGGACATCCTCGATGAAGACATTTTCCGGTTTTACACCAGCGGCGATAGCTTTGGCGCGCGCGGGTTCGATCTCCTCACCCTGTCCGAGATCAGCGGTGAAGGTGATCACCTCGGCGCCAAACTCGGTTTGCAGCCACTTCAGGATGATGGAGGTGTCGAGCCCTCCGGAATAAGCGAGCACAACTTTTTTGGGCGCAGAGGACATTGTCGACTCCATCGGGATTTAGGATTTCCGCGCGTATGGCGCGGGTTGCCGTGGAGCGCAAGGGGGCGTGAAGCGCTTGACGCGATTAGCTGCCATCCAGTTTCTGGTAGATGCGCACATAATCGATTTCCATTCGTGCCGGGAAAGCGTCAGGGTCGATTCCGTCCTGGCCGCCCCAACCACCAACGGCGAGGTTTAGCAACAGGTAGTGCGGGCGATCGAACGGCCATTCACCGTACCCCTTGTCGCCTTTAGGATAGTGAAAATACGGCTCGCCGTCGACTGCAACGAGGATCTCGTCTTCGGTCCAGAGCAGGCTGTGTGTGTGATACCCGCCGCACGCCGTGGGTGAGGTATAGGAAGCCCCAAAATGCGTGCCGAGCGTGTGATTATTGTCCCGCGTGTGCACGGTGGCATGGAACCGGTCCTTGTCCCAGCCAACATATTCCATGATGTCGATTTCGCCATCGTCAGGCCAGTTCAGATCGCCCTCCGGTAGGGTCCAGATCGCTGGCCACAGACCCCGCCCGCAAGGCAGCTTGGCGCGAACTTCAAAATAGCCGTACTGCCAAGTGGCCTTGCCTTTGGTGAACAGGCGCGCGGAAGTGTAGGACTGGCCGCCTGTGTCTGGAAACCGTTCGATTGGGACAGGCTCGTTATGGGCTTCGATGATCAGGCGACCGTCTTCAACGCGCGCATTCTTTTCGCGCGCGGCACTATAGTATTGCAGCTCGTCATTCCACCATCCGGCGGCATTTCGCTGGGTGTCGTAGGCCCAGTTCTGGTCTTCCGGGAGCCCGTCCTGTTCAAACTCATCCGCCCAGACCAGCGTGTAGTCGCCCGGAAGGGTCAGCGTGTCGGGCAGGGCGGGGATCGGCGTTGCGCAAGCCGAGACACAGAGCAAGGCGGCGCCCACGGGAATAATCGAATGAGTCATGAGACGGGCATAGCGCGGCGCGCGTCAGACGCAAACGCCTGAACCTGAACGCGGCATGACTAAATTCGGGCAGTCATGGTCACAATTAAGGTTAAAATGCCCAGATTGCAGCCAGTTCACGGCCTTGTTTGCCCCGCACGTTGTTTTCCATCGACAAGCGAATGGGAGCGCACCTTATGAAAAAAACAACATTGACCATCACCGGCGTCCTCGCCGCTGCCGCTTTAGCTTTTGGAGCCAATGCCAAGACCAAACCCACCCCTGAACTGATTGGGGACGTCCCGACCATGAATGCTGTTTCATCTTATATCCTGCTCGACCGAACGGGCTCCATGTCAGATATCTGGGATGAGGCGCTTGGCTCGGTGAACGCCTATGCCGCCGCCGTCGGCAAAGTTGAAGACGGCGAAGTCGAAGATCTCGAAACGACAGTGACGCTGGCCGTATTCGATCATCAGGAAGGGTTCCAGTATGACGTCCTGCGCAAGGATGTGACCCCTGATGCGTGGTCGAACGTGACCAATGATGAGGTCAGCCCGCGCGGAATGACGCCGCTGTTCGACGCCATCAACCGCACGATCACGATGGCTGAGGCCGATAATCCGGAAAAGGCTGTGATCGTGATCATGACCGATGGCCAGGAGAACTCGTCCCGTGAAGTCACTTATCAGGGTGCCAAAGCGGCGCTCGACCGGGCTGAGAAGCGCGGTTGGGAAGTTGTCTTCCTCGGCGCCGAGTTTGCCAATTTCGGTGATGCAGATGCCGTTGGCGTGGATCGCTCCAAGCAGATGGCCGTGAGCTCTGGTTCGCTTGCCGTCACCCAGGAACGCCTGGCCAAGAAAGCGCGCGACTATGGCAAGGGTGAAGAAGCTGAAATCGTCTTTGACGCTGAAGACCGCGCCATCGCGGAAGAAGAAGACGTGAAAGACCGGAAAGGCCCTAATCGCTAAGTATTGGTAGCCTGAATTGACCTTCCCGCAGGCTCGGGACGCGACGCGGGAGAGAAGGAGGCGCAGAGATTTTTTCTCTGCGCCTTCCGACGTTTGAGGCGTGTTTTTACCGTTCTTGATCACAGTTCAGCGAGGATCGATTACGATCCCTTGCCAGCCCGAGAGACTTCGAGCAGCTTGCCGAAACGAGGGACTGCGCAGTTTTAACCTCTTGTTAGTCGTCGAGACCGCGCGAACCAGCTATACCCGCTGAGTGCCAGGGAGAACGGACGTTGAGATACACTCGGACAACGAATTTGCGTAGCGTTGCCACTGTTGTGGCGGTTGTGTTTGCAGCCGGCATGGTTGCCGCTTGTGGCGG
Source organism: Hyphomonadaceae bacterium (assembly GCA_043513745.1). GTDB lineage: Bacteria > Pseudomonadota > Alphaproteobacteria > Caulobacterales > Hyphomonadaceae > Henriciella. The sequence continues at coordinate 566,114 of CP121341.1, read as the reverse complement.
CGGTGGCGGAGGAGGAGGAGGGACGACGGTCTCGCCACCACCACCTCCTCCTCCTCCCCCGCCTCCGCCACCGCCTCCTCCTCCGCCACCCCCCCCGCCACCGACTTCAGTGACGATTAGCGGGGCTGTGACGTTTGATGAGATCGACCACGTGATCGGCTCGAATGTCTCAACCACAGTCGCGGGCGCGAGGCTCGACTACAATAATATTACGCAAGCGCCGGCGCGCAGCGTTGTTGTTCAGGCCGTGGATGGAAGTGGGACGGTGCTCGACACCGACACAACAGATGCCAGCGGCAACTACTCCGTGACCGTCGACTCATCCACGCAGGTCCGAATTCGTGTCCGTAGCCAGATGCAGCAAACGAGCGGGGCTACCTGGAATTTTCAGGTCCTCGACAATACGAACAGCAACGCGATCTATCTACTAGACGGGGCCTTGTTGGATTCCGGAACCGCAAACTCGACGCGCAACCTGAATGCGGGGTCGGGTTGGGATCCGACCGCCACGAACTCAGCCGATATGAATATTCAGGGTGAATACACCGGCACACGCGCCGCGGGCCCCTTTGCTATTCTTGACGGCCTGTATGAGGCGGTGACTGATATTGCCGCTGTGGATGCGACGGTTGCCTTCCCAGATTTGCAGGTGTTTTGGAGCATCAATAATCGCCCTTCGAACACGATCGATGACGCGGCGGGCGATATCGGGACATCGTCTTATACGACAATCGGCGGCACGCCGACGATCCGTATTCTCGGTGCCGCGAACAATGATACCGACGAGTACGATACGCACGTCGTCGTGCACGAGTTCGGACATTACTTCGAGGATCAGCTTTCGCGATCTGATTCTCCAGGTGGACAACATGGGATCAGCGACCGGTTGGATCCTCGGCTTTCATTCGGCGAGGGTTGGGGCAATGCGTTCTCCGGCATGATCCTTGGGAGCCCGGTCTATCGCGATGTGAGCGGCGATGCACAGGGCGTTGGTTTCGCTTTCAGCGTTGAAGTCGATTTGACCAGCGCTGGAGGCCGCGTTCCCGGCTGGTATAATGAAGCATCCGTCCAGCAGATTCTGTATGATATTTTCGATAGTTCGGATGATGGCGCGGATACAATCTCGGCTGGATTGGCGCCGATCTACACAGCGTTCAGAGACTCCAATTATATCAACAATGTCAACTTCACGACGATCTTCCAATTCGCCAATCGCGTGCGAAACGAAGCCTCTGTGGACGCAGCGGCGCTCGACAGCTTGCTGGCGGCTGAAGACGTGAACTCGACCGATCCTCGCGGTGTTGGGGAAACAAACAATGGCGGTGTCACAGAAACCTTGCCGATCTATAAGGTCGCGACGCAAGGTGGCGGTGCTGTGACTGTTTGTTCCACCGCGGAGGCGAATGGCACTTCGGTCGATGAAAACAGCGTTCGAAACAAGCTCGGGGTCCGCGAATTTATCACCGTCACACTCAACTCGGGCGGAGCAGTGACGATGACGGCGACAGAGACATCAGGACCGGCGGGAACCACAGATCCTGACTTCCGGATCTGGGAAACAGGACGTCTTTTCACACGCGACAGTCTCGGCCAGAGCCGTCTCGCAGAATCTTCAGATGACGGATCAGAGGTCTGGACCGGCACGCTCAATGCCGGAACCTATGCGATTGAGATCTATGACTTCAACAATTTTGACGAAAACACTGCGGCCGATAGCTGTTTCAGTTTCACCGTTACCTAGCCGACCAGGGAGTAGACCATGCATGTAAAAGCAGGATTGATGAGCATCTCTGTCAGCGCGGCCATGCTCGCGGCGTGTGCGCAACCACAAGTCGCCGACCCGGCCGAAATTGAGGTCACGGAGGCATCGCCCGCCGCGTCATCAAAACCGGTCAAACTGGCGCCGCCGATAACCACGATCAAACCAGGCGCGTCAGTGACCTTTTCACTCGATGAAGCCAAACCGATCGCCAGTGGTGCGAACGGGACGGTTACGCTGACCGTCAATGAAGGCTACCCGAGCGGTGTACTGCACCTGAAGGCGAGCGGTGGCAATGGATTGAACGTGTTCGGGGCCGAACGATTGGCTCAGAAGGATATGGCCAGCGGGACGTCTCATACGTGGCGGATCGATTATTCTGCTGATGCAGATGGAGTCTATCTGATCAACATTATCGCCACTGCGGAACCGCAACCGGGGTTCAAGGAAATGCGGGCGCATTCCGTGCGCGTTAAGGTGGGTGACTGGCAGACCGCACAAGCCAAGAGCCAGGCGGCGCGGCAGACGCAAATGCTCCCCGACGGAGAACGCGCGACCATCCTGGAAGCCGAGGAAACAGTGGAATAGATAAAGGGGCCCCGAGGGCCCCTCAATTCTCGTCCCTGTTTGCTCAAACGATATATTCTGGTCTGACCCGTTTGTCGGGCGCATTGCGCCAGACGAAATAGGAATAGATGACGCTGATCAGCATAGCCGGAACCAGCGTGCTCATCAGCATGACGATCAACCAACCGCCATCCAGAACAAACGCCCCAACAAGGCAGATAAAACCTGCGGCCATCAGTAACCGTCCGGCCAGACGATGTGTCTTCTCCCAGGTCACGTCGCTGGATAGGGTCCAGGGGGTTCGAATGCCGAGGAACCAGTTGGAGCGGGTCTTAGGCAAGTAATTGCCCTTGATGATGATCACTATGGCCGAGGCCGCGATGATTAAGCGCACGAACTCATTCGAATTCGCGGTCTCTGTCACGCTGCGCACCAGCAACATGGCAACACCGCCATGAACTCCGAGCAGCATGATCATCACCGAACACCAGATCGCAATATAGGCTTTTCGACTCTTCATCAGATTGTCGCCATTCGGATCCAGCCGCGGCGCCACGGCGAGAAGCAGGCCCGTGACCAGGGTTGCGATCGGGATGATCCATAGGGCCAGGATCGCCTCGCTGCGGTCGCCATATCGGTCCGGTGTGCCGTCCAGCCCCCAGTGGACAGGAACTTGCACGTCCGGGATTTGCGGCATGGCCCAGAAGTTGATGGCACTCATGCCAATGACGGCAATGGTGGTGAATATCAGTCCGGTTCGTATCATTCTGCGGCCTCCTTTAAATCATCATCGCCATCATCCTTGCCGATCATGCCCATCAGGGCACTGACGGCGTCTTCGACGACGCTGGTATTGGTGCGGTAAATGATCGATGTGCCGTGCCGCTCTGCCGTGATCAGGTCGGCGTCCTTGAGCACATTGAGGTGCCGGGTCACCGTCGGCCAGGCTGCGTCAAAGGCCTCGGCCAGCTCACCGGAACTTTTCGGGCCTTGCCGAAGCAGGGCCATCACCTGCCGCCGAAGCGGATGCCCAAGCGCTTTGAACACTTCATTTGCCATTTCTGCTAATTAGCATAAATGATAATTATGAGTCAAGCTAATTAGCGCGCCATAGCTTGAACCACACCGGGGCTGTGCACGGGAGAGTGCTCGCGGATTTAGTCGTCGGGCGTATCGCTGAGTAACATAATCGCCGCGTAGCGGTTGAGCGCTTCCGGCTCAAACCCGCTATCGCCAGCAGAAATCTGCCGGATCGAGCCCCAGTTTTCCGTCAGGCGAATGGCAACGTCATAGATCTCGTTAGCGATCAGTTGATCCCGCACGACGAACGCGCGGTCCTGACAGATCTCCATATCTGTTTCGTCGGGACTACAGCTCGCGACAATCGACAAAGTGGAAGGGCCATTCTCCCGCAAATGAGGTTCTGCTGTGTATGTGGCGAACAGAGACAGATGTTCCAGCGCTTCTTCAGACAGCGTGGATGAGTTTTCATCGAAGAAAATGAAAAGACTATCCTCAAGCTTGGCATAGGCCGGGTCCTGTTCTGCGATCCGCGCCTCCATACCGAGCCGGGCCGTGATCTGCTGCGGATCGCCTGTCCATGGCGTGATCATTTCCGAAACCAGACTTGTCACGCCAAGCGCTTCGCGGAGAAATGCCGCGCTCTCATTGGCTTTCGCGATCTCGTCTGCGGCGCTGCGTTCAATTTCGATCTGACGCATGCGGGATTCGAGGTAGGTCCGGTGCTGCGTTTCAGGGAATACATCAAGGAAGACTTCCATCATCAGCGGATCATCGCTGGTGACCACCTCGGCGAGCGCTGCGGCTTCCTCATCATTCTCCGCGACGAGCTCGCATCCTGCGAAGCAAAAATCCGCTTCGCCGCGCAATCCGCTCTCGGTCCAGGGGACCTGCATGCCCTCGGTCCGGTCTTCTACCCGCGTGGCGACGACGCGGAACAGGGTTTCGACTGCGTAGCCGGGCTGCGTGATCAGGGTCGCGAGCGCGGCAGAGTAGGAGCTATTGGTCTGGCCCGTCCCGTCCTCGGCGACCATGCCCGGCGCGGTGGAATAGGCAATCAAGGTGCCGCGTATCCGTTGGCTGCTGGCGAGGCCCTGCGGAGCGCTGCGCATTGAAGCGGGCAGGGGATTATTGCGGCAGGCATCCAGCACGATGAAATTGGTCTGGTTGCCGGCATATTCGAGATAATCCATGACCAGGTCGAGCTTGGGCTGGCGCATCAGGTCGAGGCCGGATCGCAGCTGGGCGTCTGAAGAGATGAGGTAGTTCACACCGCGATGCTGGGCGCCATGGCCGGCATAGAAGAAGAAGCCGACGGCCTCTTCACCTGCCTCTTTCAGCCGGTCGGCATGGGCTTGAAACGCCTCTTCCATGTCCGTCTTGCTGCCATCGAGGACCGTGTGAACCTCAAACCCGACCGTTTCCAGCGCGCCCGATATGAGCTCGGCATCATTTACCGGGTTTTCGAGATCCCACCCGGTCGTTTCATAGGTGCTATTGCCGATCACCAGCGCAATTCGTTTCTCGGCCACGGCAGGGTTAAACCCGCTCGTGCAAAGGATCAGGCATAGAATTATCAAACGCATTGTCGTCCCTCATTTACGCCGCCCAGAACCAGAATTAGCCAAAGCCGCGGCATTTGTCAGCGAGATTATGCGGGAACCCTGCCCAGGCATGCCCACAAGCCATAGCCAAAGCGCTCGGCGGCGTGTATGGCGCGCGCAAAGAAATGTGCCGCCAGCGGCGCGCCCTCCCCAGGACAGATGACATGACTGAGCCAACTTCACTGCGCAATATTGCGATTATCGCCCACGTTGACCACGGCAAGACGACGCTGGTCGACTGCTTGCTGAAACAGTCCGGGACGTTTCGGGAGAACGAGGCGACAGCTGAGCGAATGATGGATTCCAACGATCTCGAAAAAGAACGCGGGATTACCATTCTCGCCAAAACAACCAGCGTCGTCTGGGGCGATACGCGGATCAACATCGTCGACACGCCCGGGCACGCCGACTTTGGCGGAGAGGTCGAGCGGATTCTGTCTATGGTCGATGGCGCGATCGTGCTGGTCGATGCCGCTGAAGGCCCTATGCCACAGACCAAGTTCGTGGTCTCGAAAGCCCTGAAGATCGGCCTTCGCCCAATCGTCGCCGTCAACAAGATCGACAAGCCGGAACGCCGTCCCGATGAAGTGATCGATGAAGTGTTCGACCTGTTCGATGCGCTCGGCGCGGATGACGATCAGCTTGATTTCCCGATCCTGTACGGCTCCGCCAAGAATGGCTGGATGTCGACCCAGTACGAAGAAGAGCGCACGAATATGGATGAGTTGTTCGACCTCGTTGTTCAGCACGTGCCGGAACCCAAAGTCGAAGAAGGCGCGTTCCGGATGCTCGCGACCACGATCGGCGCGGACAATTTCCTCGGCCGCATTCTGACGGGCCGGATCACGGCCGGAACCGTGAAACCGAACCAGACGGTGAAAGTGCTGTCGCGCGATGGATCCCTGGTGGAAAACGGGCGCGTCTCGAAAGTTTTGGCCTTTCGCGGCCTCGAGCGAGAGCCGATCGAAATGGGTGAAGCCGGAGACATCGTTTCCATCGCGGGTCTCGCCAAGGCCAACGTGGCGGACACTTTTGTCGACCCGAGCGTCAGTACGCCGATTGAAGCGCAGCCGATTGATCCGCCGACGCTGTCCATGACTTTCCGGGTCAATGATAGCCCGCTGGCCGGCACCGAAGGTGATAAAGTCACCAGCCGCGTGATCTGGGATCGCCTGGTCAAAGAGGCCGAGGGCAATGTCGCGCTGAAAGTGGAGCGCTCCACTGAAGCGGAGAGTTTCATCGTCTCAGGCCGCGGCGAGCTACAGCTGGCGGTTCTGATCGAAACCATGCGCCGCGAAGGCTTTGAACTCGGCGTCTCGCGCCCGCAAGTCGTCTACAAGCAGGGCGATGGCGGCGAACGGCTCGAGCCCATCGAAGAAGTGGTGATCGATGTCGATGACGAGTTTTCCGGTGCGGTGGTTCAGAAACTGTCTGAGCGCAAAGCCGAGATGATCGAGATGCGGCAATCTGGTGTGGGGCGCACGCGCATGGTGTTCCACGCGCCAACCCGCGGCCTCATCGGCTATCAGGGTGAACTGATGACCGACACGCGCGGCACCGCGATCATGAACCGGGTCTTCCTCGATTATTCCGAATTCAAGGGCAAGATTCAGGGCCGTCGCACGGGCACTCTGATCGCTATGGACAAAGGCGAAGCAGTCGCTTTTGCGCTGTGGAACCTGGAAGATCGTGGCCCAATGATGATCCATCCGGGTGACAAGGTCTATCAAGGCATGATCATCGGCGAACACACCCGCGACAATGACCTTGAGGTCAATGTTCTCAAAGGCAAGAAGCTCTCAAACGTGCGCGCCTCCGGAACCGATGAAGCCGTGCGGCTGACTCCGCCGCTGCAGATGACGCTGGAAAAATCACTCGCCTATATTGCGGATGATGAGCTGGTGGAGGTCACCCCTGAGAGCATCCGTCTGCGCAAGGTCCACCTCGATCCGCATGAACGCAAGCGCGCCGCCAAGTCGGCGAACGCATAGGGCGGGATTGCTCGATCCTGACTAAAACTGCGTCGAACATTAGAAAAGCCCGCGACCGAGGCCGCGGGCATTTCAATTACTCTTCTGCATCATCCTGATTCGCGGGATCATATTTCGCGAACCACCCCATGATATTGTCGGTCTTGGCGATCAGGCGTGATGGCCGGCCGGCAATATAGTGGGACGAGCCCGGGACGCGGATCAGCGCTGTTTCGACGCCTTTCAGCTTGAGGGCGGTGTAGAATTGCTCGGCTTCCCAGGTGGGTGTGCGCCAGTCTTCCTCGCCGACCATGACCAAAGTCGGGGTCACGACATTCTCGATCAGCATAATCGGGGAGAAGTCGAGGAACGCCTCTGGGTTTTCCCACGGGTCCGCGCGTATCCAGTGACGTCGAACAAATTGAGCAATATCCGCAGACAGCGCCATGGTCATCCAGTTGATCACTGGCTTGATGCTGGCGGCCGCGGCAAAGCGGTCTGTCTTGCCCACGGTCCAGGCGGTGAGGATACCGCCGCCCGAGCCGCCGGTGACGAACAGGCGGTCTTCGCTGACATAGTTTCGCTCCACTAGGGCGTCGACGACACTCATCAGGTCTTCGTAATCATTGCCCGGATAGGCCTTGTCGATGGCTCCGGCGAACTCGCCTCCATAGCCGGTCGAGCCGCGCGGGTTCACATAAACGGTGACATAGCCCTCTGCCGCATAGCGCTGGATCTCGCTGGCAAAGAACGGGCCGTACATTGCGAATGGCCCACCATGGATCTCGAGGATCATCGGATAAGAGCCATCGGCTTCAAATCCATGTGGGAGGGCGACCCAGGCTTCGATCTCCAGACCATCGACGCGTGACGGAACCTGAATTTCTTCAATCGCCGCCATGTCGAGATGACCAAGCACATCTGAATTGAGGTCGGTCAGAACGCGGTCCTCAACATTGCGTCCCGTGACAGCAATCTCAGACGGGCGGTCTGGCGAGCCAGCTGTGTAGGCGATCACTGGACGGCGTGTATCAGACACGCTGAAACTGCCGCCAGCGTAAGGCCGTCCAATCGAGGTGCCACCGAGATTGGTGGCGAGTGTGTCGACTTCGCTTTCCATCGAGACAGAGACCAAGTCGATCACGCCGGCATTTTCAATCTGAGCGATCAGGCTGCGGCCGTTCGGGTGCCAGGCCATGTTGTCGAAGGATCGATCAAAGTCAGCGGCCAGCTCCATGCTGCCGCTGCCGTCTGCGTTCATCACGTAAAGATCAGCCTGCTGATAGGATTTCAGCAGATCGTCGTAGCCGAGATAGGCGATCTTGCTGCCGTCCGGTGAGACAACGGGGTTCGCATCCGGGCCGTCGCGGCTCGTCAACACTGTGCGCGACAGGTCCGACAGGGAGACGCGATAGATCTCGCTCTCGATCGGGTCGAGTTCGCGATCCTCGACATCATTGCCGACAACAAGAAGAGCCTCGTTACCAAGCCAGGCGGGCGAGCCGAAATCGGCTTCGCCACTAGTAATCTGACGCGGTGTGCCGCCATTGGTCGAGACGGTATAAACGTGCGTCGCGCCTTCTTTCAGGTAGCCCTGACCGTCAAAGCGGAAAGTTAGATCGTCAAAGACGCGAACCGGTTCAGCCCATTCCGCGCCGTCTGGCTTAGCCGGTGGTTTCGCGAAGCTTGGCGTTTCGCCCGGAGTGAACATTGTGAACGCAATGTGCGCCCCGTCTGGCGACCAGGTGGCGTTACCCGGGCCGCTCGGGAGCTGCGCCAATGAGACAGAACGATCGCTGTCGAGATAGTACAGTCGCAGATCCGGCTTGCCGTCTGTCGCTGTCGTGTAAATCAGCTGCGTTCCATCCGGCGACCAGCGCGGGGCCCCTGCAGAACTGCCCCCGGTAATCAGCGGACGATGATCGCCCGAGCGGACATCCAGCGTCCACAGATCACCGCGATCCTGGTCCTTCAATTTGTCCATCGAACGGCGGACATAGACGATTGTCCGGCCATCCGGCGAGATCTGAGGATCAGCCGCATACTCTATGTCGAACACGCGCTCGGCGGTAAATTTCCGGCTGGTATCTTCTTCGTGCCCATCGGCCATTGCCGGACCGGCAACTATGCCAAGCGCGATCACGCCACCTAGCAGTCGAGGTATCTGCATCACCTTGTCTCCTTTGTTATTTTGTATCTGGCCTAACACTAATCTTTGGCGGGGGCCAAGCACTGCCTTTTCCTTGCCACAAGAAATCATTACATTGACGATATGAGCCTGTATTCTCATCCGGGAGCGGGATGGTCTATCCGTCACTGGCGGCGCGACGATTATCCGCAAATTGAGGTGATCTTTCGAGAATGCCTCGCCGCCTTTCCATGGCGTGGATCGGTGCGCGATGAGGTCTTGCGTTTGCGCCAGGCGCTGTCAGCAAATATTGCCTTTGTCGCTGAAGAGAAGAATGCGGGCGTCGTCGGCTTTTTGACCCTGGAACAAGGCAAGGCCTATGTGCCGCATGTCTTCGTCGACGGAGACTGGCGCTTCTGCGGGGTTGGCAGCGGCCTCTTGCAGGTGGCGCGGAACTTTGTCGGGCGCCCCCTTCAACTCGATGTTGATATACAGAACGCCGCAGCGATTGAGGCTTACACCGCCCTCGGCTGGAGAGAGCGCGCCAAAGTCGGGCGCGGCTCGCGCGAGCAAGTGCGGCTGGTCGGACCTTAAGGGTTCGCGGCAGCGACCTCTTCTATACTCTTGAGATGCACAGCCTTTTCTTTTGGCGAGAGGAACGAACCGGTGAAACTGTTTCGGGCAAGGGTCAGAATGTGATCGCGGGTCAGGCCGACTGCTTGCGCGGTCTCCACGAAGTTTTGATTCACATAGCCGCCAAAATAGGCCGGGTCGTCGCTATTAATCGTGGCGCGCAGGCCGAGGTCCAGCATGCGCTTCATCGGGTGATCCTTGAGATCATCGACCACGCAGAGCGACAGGTTTGACAGCGGGCAGACGGTCAGCGTCAAGCCTGCGTCTTTCACGCGCGCGATCAGGGCGTCGTCCTCGAGCAGGCGATTGCCGTGGTCGATGCGGTCAATCTTGAGCAGATCCAGCGCTTCATAGACATATTCAGGCGGCCCTTCTTCACCTGCATGTGCGACGAGTTTCAGGCCTTTCTCGCGCGCCGCGGCGAAGACACGCTCAAACTTGGAGGGCGGGTGACCGACTTCACTGGAATCGAGACCGACACCGTGGATCCGGTCAAGGAAGGGCTCGGCTTGCGCCAGCGTCTCGAACGCGTCCTCTTCAGGCAGATGGCGCAGGAAACACATGATCAGCTTGTACGTAATGCCATATTTGTCCGCAGCGGCGTCCAGGGCTGACAGGATGCCATTTATCGGGGTGGCAAATGACAGACCGCGTTCCGTATGGCCCTGCGGGTCGAAGAAAACCTCGACATGGCGCACATTGTCGGCATGGCAGCGTTTCAAATAAGCATCTGTGAGATCGTGGAAATCCGCTTCGGTCTGCAGCACGGACATGCCTTGATAATAGATATCGAGAAAGTCCTGCAGATTGGAGAAATTGTACGCGGCTTTCACCTCTTCCAAAGTCTTGAAGGGGAGGTCGACGCCGTTGCGTTCAGCAAACAACATCAATTGCTCGGGCTCCAGGCTACCTTCCAGGTGCAAGTGGAGTTCAGCTTTGGGGAGCGCGGCGATCAGGGCGTTTAAATCAGTCATTCCGTCCTGCTACTATGAACCTGTCCTTTTGGGGAGCCCTGTAACTAAGCCCTCGCGCATTCGTTAACCGCTGATATAGTCTTCATCATAGGGCCGACGGGGAAGCCCATGGAGGAGACAGATGGAACTGATCTGGTGGATCATTCCGGCACTGGCGGGTGTGATTGGACTTGTCCTAAGTTTTGCCGGGCTCGGACGCTTATTGAAAATGCGATTGGCCGCAGGGGCGCTGCGCCTGCTCATGGGGCTCGGGCTGATTGGCGGCGCTGGGATCGGCGTGCTGGCAGGGCTGAACCTGCAAACTTATAAAGCCCTGACCAAGGAGCGCGATGTCGCACAGATCGAATTCGCGCAGGAATCAGGGGCTGAAGACACGTACACAATGACGATGACTTTGGCTGATGGCGAGATCATTCGCCAGGAAGGCTTTGTCGGCGATGAGTTCCAGGTCAGTGCCCAGGTTATTCGCTTCTCTCCAATGAAACAGCTGCTCGGCTATGAAAGCCTGTACCGGCTGGAATTCATCGAGAGCCGGTATGCGCGGCGTTATGATTCCACACGGCTGTCGACCTCGACGTCCTATGGACGCCGGGTGAGCGAAGACGGAAAGCTGGAAATGTTCGACCAGGAACTCGGCTTCGATGTGTATGGCGCGTTGGTGAATTATGGCGGCGAGGAAGCTCTGGATGAAGTGCTCGAAGGAGAGCTGGAACCGGGCGATGATTTCCAGAGCATGTTCTCGGCGGGGATGCTCTCATCCAAGGATTCAGGTGGCTCCGCACCATTTGGATCAGCGGTTTACTTTCCAATGGGCGACCGTTTGAAGTACAAGGTACGCATCACGCAAAGCGCGCTGGTGGTTGAGCCAGAAGATAATCGCACGCGGCAACGGATGATATCAGGGAATTAAATCATGTTTGGACTTTGGGAACGATACGTGGTGCCGCCTTTGATATCGTGCGCCTGCTCGTCTAAACCAATCATGAAACAACGTGCCAAGGTCGTTCCGGAAGCCGAAGGGGTCGTTCTGGAAGTTGGCTGCGGATCCGGGACAAATTTCGGCCTCTACGATCAATCCAAAGTCACCCATCTGCACGCGATTGAACCAGCTGAGGGCATGGTTAAACGCGCCCGCGCTGCCTGGGCAGAGGGAGGTTATGAGACGCCTTGCGATATCCATGCGTGCGGTGCGGAATCCGTTCCCCTCGACGATAACAGCGTCGACACGGCGGTCGTCACATTCGTCCTGTGTACGATTCCGGATTGGGAAAGCTCCCTTCAGGAGCTGCGCCGGGTCTTGAAGCCAGGCGGGAAAATTCTGTTCTCCGAGCATGGCCTCGCGCCGGATGACGGCGTTGCGAAGTGGCAGCACCGCGTCGAGCCTGTCTGGAAGCGCCTTGCGGGTGGGTGTCATCTGACGCGAGATACCAAGTCGATGCTGGAATCGGGCGGTTTCGCTGTGGATCAGCACGAGACGATGTATCTACCCAACACTCCAAAGATTGCAGGCTTTGCGAGCTGGGGCAGCGCGCGTGTCGCCTGAGGCGCGTCCGCCTTATCTTCCCTTTCTCGGTGGGCCTCCAGATTTCGAGCCGGGCCTCAATCCCATTCCAGTCGAACGATGGTTCTTTCCGGATACTGAGGAAAATGCCTGGTTGCGCGATAAGTGCCTGATCATGAAAATGATGCGTGCAAACGTGTCGGGCGGTGCGCTGAGCAATGATGCCTGCGAAGAGCTTCTCGCCCTGATGGTCGACGAGACGGCGCGAGTGCCGAACCAAAGCATGCCGACCGCGTTGGAAGAGGCTGCTTCGCTGGTGTCAGATGACCTCTGTATTCTCGAAGCGCAGCGACCCGGCGACTGGCGTTTAACCGCCGGCGTGCTCTGCGCGCCGACTTATTGGACATTGCCCGAACGGGTCGGACTCGACCTCGCGGGACTGCATGGTCCTGTCCCAGGCGGTGACCCAAAGCTCGCGGCGCGCATAGGGCGCGTGTTTACAGGAATGAATCCAGGCGTCGTACTGGAACGCTTAAACTGGACCGTGCAGGCGAGCGATAAGCGCTACACGCCGGACCGGCCCGCCATAGGCGGCAAGCGCCCGAGCGATTTGCATCTGCGTGTAGAACGGCAGACCTTGCGCAAGCTACCCGGCACGGGTGCTGTCGTATTTACAATCCGCATCTGCCTCGACCCGTTGCTGACCGTGCTTGAGGATGGGGCGACCCGCGAAGCGTTTGAGGATGCCTGGCTGGGCGCTCCAGAACAAGTGCGCCGCTACAAGCATTGGCACGAATTGGAGCCCCTGGTTGCAGAAGCCTGCCGACGGGCGCAGATTGAACGTTCAGTGACCTGAGGGGGCTGCGATGCCAAAACCTGTTCCGGGCCGGATGACGGCGGCAATCGAGGGCGATTTCGTCCTTTTCCTGATTGGCATGCGTATCCACAAATTATGGAAAGTATGGAAATGGGTGCCCGTGTTCATGGCGATGCCGCGAATGCTCATGGAACTTGGCAAGAATCCGGAACTCGGCCTGTTGCATTCAAAGACCTTTTTCAGCCTGCGCAGTCCATATCTGGTCCAGTACTGGCGCAGCTTTGAAGACCTGCATGCCTATTCCGTCGATCGGAGCCTCGAACACCTGCCGGCCTGGAAAGCGTTCAACAAGGCGATTGGCGCGTCTGGCGATGTCGGCATCTGGCACGAGACCTATCTGATCAAGGCGGGCACGCATGAAACGGTTTACGGGAATATGCCGCCAGTTGGCCTCGGCGCGGCGTTTGGATTGAAGCCCGCCACTGGCAAGAATAAATCGGCCAAAGGACGCCTGCAGCAATCCGATGGAAATGATCAACCCGACATGGACGACGCTGACAAAGCGACCTAGATAAGCGCCAAACTGATGGAGCTTGCATGAAATACTGGTTGTTCAAATCCGAACCGTTCAAATGGAGCTGGGACCAGCAGAAAGCCAAGGGCGATGCTGGCGAGGAATGGGACGGTATTCGCAACTATCAGGCGCGTAACAATATGCGCGAGATGAAAATCGGCGATCGCGGCTTTTTCTATCACTCGAATGAAGGCCTGGAAGTGGTTGGGATCGTGGAAGTTTCCGCAGAAAGCGCGCCGGATTCGACCACGGATGACGAGCGCTGGGACTGCGTCCATATCCGCGCGCTGGCGGACATGCCAGAGCCGGTCACGCTGAAAGCCGTTAAAACGAACGAAGCGCTCGCTGCCATGTCCCTCGTAACCAGTATGCGGCTCTCCGTGCAGCCGGTTCTTGAGGATGAGTGGATGGAAGTCTGCCGCATGGGCGGGCTTAACGGGAAAACGCTGAAGCCGCTTTAAGGCTCAATAATCCCGCGTCAGACGAAGCCTCAACTGGCTGTCTGGCGACGCGTCCGTCGCGCCGAACAAGGCGCCGGTATAGAGGCTCCAATCCTCGTTCAGGCTCCACTCCGCAACTGGGCCGATCTCGTGCTCTTGCTCATCCAGGCCCAGCCAGTCTGAGCTTGATCCATAGTCGGCAAACCATTCAAAGCCGATCTTGGGCCCATCAGCGAGTGATGTGGTGGCAGAGGCGCGGGTTTGGAGCAGGATACCGTCTGCCGGATCGTTGCCGACTTGCTGTGTCGCGCCGAGAATGAATCGCAGGGTCCAGTTATCGATCTGTTTCCACTGATTGGTCCAGTGAACGGTTATATCTCCGGGTCGATCGTCGAACCGATAGCGGGTCTCAAACCGCAAACCGCTTTGATATGCCTGACCATCTGGCGTGACCTGCCAGACCAGTTCACCGCGCAGGAAATCGGGATCGAAGTCTGAATCGTCAGTGCTGCGCACCTGCGCAACAACCCGCCAGCGCATCGCCCCGTTTATGGCACGCTGATAGTGAATGCGCTGGTTTACATCTTCATCGTCGGGATCATAGGAGGCGCGATACTCCCAGCCGCTCTCGCCTTCATCGATGACGGGGCCGAAGACACCGCTTGTATTTTGAGCCATCGCAGCCGGAGTGACTGCCAATGCAAGTCCGAGAACGACGTAGCGCATCTTCTTCCCCTCGATCTAAACGGCCCATTTGGCGCGTTTTTAAGTCAAGTCAAAACGGAGAAAATTATTGTCAGGATAGGTTGATCCTATCAGTCCTCGTCAGTCAGACAGTGCATAGTCGACAATTGCTTCGCAATGGATCAGCGCCGTATCATAGGGCGGCAGCGGACTGTTCTCCTCAGTGATCAGCATGCCAAGTTCCGTGCAACCGAGAATGATGCTGTCGCAGCCCTGATCCTTTAGATCCTGGATACAGTCCCGGTAATACCGTTTGGCGTCCTCGCGCACGATGCCATGCGTCAAATCTTCGAAAATGATCCGGCTGAGCTCGGCCTGGGTCTCTGCGTCGGGAAGGATCGGCGTCAGGCCCGTCTTCTCCGCGAGCCGGTCTTTGAAATAAGGCTGCGCCATCGTGAACGCGGTCCCGAACAAGCCTGGCTGTTTTCGCCCATCCGCGAGAAGCCGCGCGCCACAAGCGTCGACAATGTGCAGGAACGGAAGGTCCGTTGCGTCCTCTATCGCGTCAGCCACGGTGTGCAATGTGTTGCAGGCAAGGACGAGAAAATCAGCGCCCGCCGCTCTTAACCCCTGAGCCGCCGCACCGAAGCCCGCTCGAATGAATGGCCAGTCGCGC
The DNA here is from genome assembly GCA_043513745.1 of Hyphomonadaceae bacterium. Classification (GTDB taxonomy): domain Bacteria; phylum Pseudomonadota; class Alphaproteobacteria; order Caulobacterales; family Hyphomonadaceae; genus Henriciella. The sequence continues at coordinate 550,767 of CP121341.1, read as the reverse complement.
GTGTCGTGAGCGCCATTATAGTCATGGAAATTGACCGAATGGATGCGCATCTCGGCACTGTGGTAACCGCCCAGGCGTTCCCTCACGAGGGCATTTATGGTCTTGTAATAGATCAGCGTCGCTTCGGTACTCACACCGCCAATCATGCCAATCGTCTTCATCTCGATCCATCCTCGAAGCTCGCGAGTGCCCATTCGGCATAGTCGTCCAGGCGCCCGCCGGAGAACAAGAAACCACCGACACCGGCGGCGTGCGCGGCGTCAATATCGGTTTGCTTGTCGCCAATCAGAAAACTGGATTCTTTTTTCACGGGAAACTCAGCCATCGCCTGGAGCAACATTCCGGGCTTCGGTTTTCGATCAAAACTGTCTTTGCGAAACCGGGAATTGGTGCCCTCGGCATGGTACGGACAGGCATAGATGGCGTCGATTTCTGTACCGGCGTCGGAAAAGCCTTCGAGCATGTGTGAGTGCACAGCGTCCATGTCCGCCTCTGTGTAATGGTCAAAGGCGATCCCGGACTGATTGGTGACCACGAAGACGAGCCAGTCCCGCGCCTTGAAGCGCGCCACGCACTCACGCGCGCCATCGATCCATTGCCAGTCATTCACGCTGGCGACATAGCCATGATCAACGTTGATGACACCGTCTCGATCGAGGAAAAGGGCAGGTCTTTGCGCGGCCATGGTTCTGAGTAAACCAGAGTCTCCTGCTGCGCGAGAGGCCTTGGCAGAAAAAGAAAATTCTGGTGCCTTGACGCTAGGGAGACCTGAAAACAGGCCCTCTAACAGCCTCGGGAGGGCATCACATGGAACAATACATTCCACTTATTCTAAACGCTGTCGGCGGATTGGTGATCGGACCAATCGTTTCAAAAGTGCTGGGCGGCAAAGGCGGAACGGGCGCAATTGCTGGGATCGTTGGCGGTCTCGCGGGCGGATACGGCATGAGTGCGGCGGATATCGGCTTCCAGTCATTGCTGGGAAATGAAGCCATCATGGGTCACCTTAGCAGCTTCCTGAATGGCGGCGTCGGCGGTGGCATCATTGGCGGTATTCTGGGCCTGGTCACAAAGGGCCGCTAATTCTGATAGTCAGATTTGCGGGAGAGGCGGTCTCGACGAGGCCGCCTTTTCTTATTCCGATGCGGCGGGGCTAGGGGTCGGTTGCTCTGCTATGGCGCGGCGATTTATGCCAGCGCCGATCAGGAAGGGAATGATCGCGAGCGAGGTTATGATGCCTGCGAGCAGGAACGCCGCTCCGCCAGTGTGGAGCGGATGATCAACCGGTAGGTTGGCAAAATACTTCAGGGTCTGGGTCATCAGGACCGGGCTGAAAATCAGCGTGAACGCCATCATGCTGGCCTGCGCGCCCTGAAGCTCTCCTTGCGCGTTGCGCGGTGTGAGCGTTGATGTGATAGTATTGATCGCAGGCATAGCGACGCCGCCCACCGCGGACACGAAGATGATCGCATAGGCCATCCATGGTGCATCAGCTGCTGCAAACAGGAGCAGGGCGATCGTGTTCGCAACCAGTCCGAACAGGCCTGCCCGCATCGGGCCAAACCGTTTGATCAAATAGCCTGTGAGAAGCGCCTGGCTGATCGCCGATCCGACCCCCACTGCAGCAAGGGAAAGGCCGATCTCAAACTCAGACCAGTCGTAACGGATCTCGCCATGAAAGTTCCAGGTCGATGGGTAGACGGCATGTGCGATCTGAAACAAGCCGATTGCGACAATGAACCAGGCGACGCGGGGGACCTTGGCGAAGTGCACCATCGCGCCGAATGGATTGGCCCGCGCCAGGCTGAATTCGCGGCGGTCTTCTTCGCGCAGGCTTTCTGGCAGGATAAACAGGCCGTAGAGGAAATTGAGCCCGGCAATCCCTGCGGCGACAAAGAAAGGCAGGCGCGGGTTGATCTCGCCTAGCAGGCCGCCAAAGACCGGTCCCAGAATGAACCCGACGCCAAAGGCTGCGCCCATCATGCCGAAGGCCCGGCCGCGCTCTTCAGGTTCGGTCACATCAGCGATGTAGGCATTCGCAACAGAATACGTCCCTGAGAATAGCCCGCCAAGGAAGCGCCCAAGAAACAGGATTGAGAGCGTCGGCGCGAGCCCCATGATCAACAGGTCGATGCCGAGCATGGCGATCGAGGCGAGCAGGACAGGGCGTCGTCCAAACCGGTCAGAAAGGCCGCCCAGGATGGGCATGGCCATGAAGTTCGCAATCGCGAATGTCATGCTGAGCCAGCCGCCATAGACCACTGACTGCGCTGCGCCGAGCCCGGTAATGTCTTCCAGCAAGGCTGGCATGACGGGCATGATAATCCCGAAGGACAACATGTTCAGGATCACCGCTACAACGACGAAAAAGAACGCATTCTTACCAGGTTTGTCGGCCGTTGCCTCGGTTTGTGTCATTCTGAGGCTTTGCTGGAGCCCGGGGCTGCGGTCAAGACAGCAAGTCCGACACCGCCAAGAATAGCCAGCGTCGAAAGCGCGAAACGAAGCGTGATAGGCTCGGACAGGAACAGCACGCCGCCAATGGCTGCAATGGCTGGAACTGAGAGTTGCGCGATACCGGCGCGGCTGGCTGAAAGCCGTTTGATCACGCTGTACCAGATCACATAGCCGAGCCCTGAGGTCACAGCCCCGGATACCACCGCGATCAGGATGCCGTCTGTCGGGGGCAAAGGCTCGGGCGCAAACGAGATGGCGAGGGCCAGGATTGGCAATCCAAGCGCGCTGGCTCGCAAAAAGTTGCCGGCCGTCGCCGCGGTCGGATCTGAAACGCCGCGCCCAAGTAGTGAATATGCACCCCATCCCACCCCGGCGATCGCCATGGATCCTGCGGCGAGGAGCGGCGGCGCTTCAATACTGGGCGAGACCAGCCAGATGAGCGCTGCAATGGCCACAACAAAGCCGACCCACTGGAGGGTTGAAAGGCGCTCGCCCTGAAACAGTCCCCATCCGAGCATTGTCAGCTGGACCAAGGCAAACAGAATGATCGCGCCCATGCCTGCCGACAGGGCGATATAGGCGTAGGAAAAGAAGGCCGCATAGGCCAGCAGGGCGACACCGCCCGCCCAGGTCCCGGTCACGCGTTTGCTTTGCAGCCTGCAGATCAGCAGCAACACCGCCGCCCCGCTGATCAGGCGAATGAGCGCGAAACTTCCCGCGCCAATGTCCGTTCCGATCAAACCGAGGCGACCCAGGACGGAGTTTGCCGCAAAGGCGATCATTACCAGCGTTGTAATCAGGAATAGGCGCAAAGCGGTTGGCATGCCGCCTGTTAATCGGGCGCGCATGGAGGCGCCAGTAAAAACTGGGTGACTATTGAGTCGGACCAGCCAGCGTGGCGAAGGCCATGCCGAGATCACGATAGTAGCCGACGCGCGCCTGTTGTTCAGGATCAAGCTGGATGAGTTGATCGGCGCCCCTCAATAGGGTTGGTGAGCGGCCTTCATGTGCGATCTTCATCATGTCTGCCCACAGCCGTGCAGGGAGGCCGCCACCCGTCACACCGTCCATCGGGGTGTCATCATCATTGCCGGTCCAGATTCCGCCCAACAGTTCGGCGCTATATCCAACGAACCAGGCATCGCGATACGCCTGGGTGGTTCCGGTCTTGCCGGCGACAGGCCAGCCGTCGACTTGTGCGGCGGTCCCTGTGCCAGAGCGGATGACGTCGGCCATCATCGCGGTCATGGTTTCAGCATTCTCGCGGTCATAGACGCTGGCCGGCTCATATTCAGCGCGTTGATAGATGATTTCGCCGCGTGTCGTTTCGATGGCTTCGATCAGATAGGGGTCGACGCGCCGTCCGCCCGTCATGAAGGGGCCATAGGCACGGGTCAGTTCCCATAGTGTCACTTCCTGACTACCCAACGCGATAGACGGGAACGGCTGCAATTCAGCGCCTATACCGAACTTGCGGGCCAGACTGATGATCGATTCTTCGCTGGTTTCCTGAGCGAGTATGGCCGCGATCGTATTGAGGCTGTCGCGCATCGCTTCATTGATCGTCACCGGACCCAAATGCGCCCGCGTGAAGTTCTTCGGCGACCAATCATCAATTGTGACCGGCTGGTCGATCCGCACATCATAGGGGCTGATGCCCATGTCGAGCGCGGCGGCGTAGACAAATGGCTTGAACGCAGACCCTGGTTGACGCTTGGCCTGCGTGGCGCGGTTGAACTGGTTCTCGGTATAGTCGCGGCCGCCATAGAGCGCGAGCACCTGGCCGCGTCGATTCATCAGCACGGCGGCGGTTTGTCCGGCATTGGACTCTTCAGCCTCAGCTTCCATACGCGCTTCCAGGCTCTGCGAAATTGCGGTCTGCAAATCTGAATCGATCGTGAGACGGATCACCATGTCGTCCGGCAGTTCGGGCATCAGCTCATTGGCGCGCTCTGTGGCGGCATCGAGAATAAATCCGAATTGCGGATCTTGCTCAGGTTCTGGCGCGATTTTGACGTCCGCCGTGAGCGCGATTTGCGCGCTTTCGGGGGTAATAAAGCCAGCCTGGAGCATTTCAGACAGAACATAGGCCTGACGCTGTTTCGCCCCTTCCATATTATCATCAAGAGCCAGCCGCGACGGGGCCTTGGGCAAAGTTGCAAGTAGACTGGCTTCCGCCAATGTCAGGTCCTGGGGGTCCTTGTCGAAATAAAACCGAGAGGCAGCGCCGAGGCCGTAGAAGCCGGAGCCAAAATAGACCCGGTTCAGATACAGCTCCAGGATCTCGCTCTTGGAGAGTTTCTCTTCCAGTTCCCGCGCGAGGCGCACTTCCTGGGCTTTTCGTTTCAGGGTTTGCTCAGGCGACAGAACAAGGTTCTTGACCAGCTGTTGCGTAATGGTCGACGCGCCCGAGACCGTTTTTCCGGAAATCACATTGGAGACGGCGGCCCGGGCCATGGCCTGTGTGTCGGCGCCATCATGCTCGTAGAAGCGCTTGTCTTCGGCTGCGATAAAGGCGCGCGCAACATGCGGCGGCAGCTCGTCAATGGTCACGGCCCGGCCATAGCGCGGTCCCCGAATCGCGAGCGTCTTACCCTCGCGATCCACAAACTCGATCGCAGGCTCGCGATTGGCGTCCCAAAGCTCAGCGGTTTCCGGCAGGGTTGGCATGCCGCGATACAGGCTTTGCCAATAGATCCACACCGCGAGCAGGCCGATCATAGCGAAGCCAGAGCCTGTTATCAGGCCCCATTTGAGAATGGGTCGACCGCGAAACAGCCGCATAGAGGATCCCCGCTTTTTTGGCGCTGCGCGTTTAGGGGCCTGCTTTTTCAGCCCTGGTTTTCCATTCGAAGCTTTCACGCCCGCTCACCTTTCGCGTAAACCTTCAGGCAGGCTTACTGACGAGAAATTGAGGCAGGGTGAAGGCGAAGACCTTAACCGGAGATTAGCGGTAAATTGCTGTGATTATCAGAGCACAGGGCAATCCGGCCCGTCGGGTTTGCGCTGTCCTGGCGTGCCCTGTTCAGCGAGCATTTTCGCCAGTCTCAACTGGCCCTGTATCGCCTTGGCGGTCATTGGGCGCATGAAACAGGTGAGTGGTTCACCATTGTCAGCCGCAACAGCGACCGCGATGCCCGTTATCCCGCCATACCAATCCCACAAATACGCGACTTGATGCTGATCTGCGAGCAATAGGATCTCAGTTTGAACCTCAGCGCGATCAACTGGCGAAGAGTTTCGTCGGATACGTGTCACGTCGAGATCTACGCGCTCGATCGATCCGTCTTCAAAGCCTTCCATCGCTTCTTCGAGGCGCGGGTTCAGAATCTGACAATTCGGGCACCAGTCAGCCGTGAAATTGATAATCTTTACAGACGGATCAGCGCCCGCCGTGAAGGCGCTTGCGAGGCTGACAATAAGAGCTGCGAAAAGCATACGCATTAAAGGACATTCTCCAGACCTGTTCAGAGTCTACCATGAAAGCCGGCGCAGCAAGATCACAGTGGCGTTATGAACTGCGTCCGAACACGCGGGCGAAGATATAGTCCACGCGCTGGAAGTGGTAGCTATCGTCAAACAGGCTTTCGAGTTTCTCGTCAGAGAGTTTCGCCGTGACGTCTGGATCCGCTTTCAGGTGGTCAAGAAACGCGCCTTCACCCGCCCAGGTCTTCATCGCGTTGCGCTGGACCATGCGGTAGCTGTCTTCACGGCTATTGCCCGCCTCGACCAATGCGAGAAGGGCGCGCTGCGAATTGTGCAGGCCGCCCATTTTGTCCATCACGGCTTGCATGTTTTCCGGATAGACGAGCAGGTTTTCGATCACGCCTGCCAGACGGTGCAAGGCGAAATCCAGGTGGATCGTCGAGTCGGGGCCAATGCCGCGCTCAACTGAAGAGTGCGAAATATCCCGCTCGTGCCAAAGGGCGACATTCTCCATTGCCGGAACAACGGCCATGCGGACCAGACGCGCCAGGCCGGTGAGGTTTTCTGTCAGCACGGGATTGCGCTTGTGCGGCATGGCTGACGAACCCTTCTGGCCCTTGGAGAAAAACTCTTCGGCTTCGTAGAGCTCTGTGCGCTGCAAGTGGCGGATTTCCACGGCGAGACGCTCAATCGAAGACGCGATGACGCCAAGCGTTGCGAAATAGGCGGCATGGCGGTCTCGCGGAATGACCTGGGTTGAAACCGGCTCCGGGGTCAGACCCAATTTCTCCGACACGTATTCTTCGATCCGCGGGTCGATGTTCGCGAATGTCCCGACGGCCCCGGAAATTGCACAGGTCGCAACTTCTTCGCGCGCCGTTTCAAGCCGCTTTTTGGCGCGCTGGAACTCTGCATGGAAGGTCGCGAGTTTGATGCCGAACGTAGTCGGTTCTGCGTGGATGCCGTGGCTGCGCCCGATCGTCGGTGTCATTTTGTGTTCGAATGCGCGCTTCTCCAGCGCTGCACGAACCCGGTCGAGCCCCTCCATCATTAAGTCAGTTGCGCGAACGAGTTGGACGTTCAGGCAAGTGTCGAGCACGTCTGAACTCGTCATGCCTTTGTGCAGGAATCGCGCGGGCTCTCCGACATGTTCAGCGACATTGGTCAGGAAGGCGATCACATCATGCTTCACCTCGGCTTCGATCTCGTCGATCCGAGCGACTTCGAACGCGCCTTTTTCGCGGACAACGGCGCTGGTGCCTTCCGGGATTTGGCCAAGTTGCTCCATGGCCTCCGCGGCAAGCGTTTCGATCTCCAGCCAGATGCCGTACTTGCTTTCCGGTTCCCAGATGGCGGTCATGGCGGGGCGGGCATAGCGAGGGATCATGGCAGGGTTTCCAGCGATTGAGTGCGGGTGTGATGCGCCGGGCTATAGTCCGCTCTGCGGCTAATCGCAATTGCAGGGCTGTCGCATGCTGGGTCAGATCATTCAAACTCGATTGAACCGGTTTACCTTGCATCAAATCCGCTCGGGTAGATTAGTCGAGAAGGAGACCTGGATGAAACCGATCATTCTGAGCTCGATCCTGACGGTGATGATGGCAGGCCCGGCTTTGGCTCAGGCGCCTGACGGCTTGCCTATGAATGCTTCCGAAGGGGACTGTTTCGCGCGGATTGTGACGCCTGATGCGGTTGAAACAGTGACCGAGCGCGTGATCGATACCAAGGCCTCGTTCGAGATCCGGGAAATCCCGGCGCAATACGAGACGGTTCAGGAACAGGTCCTCGTCCGCGAAGGCACGACGGTCTACAAATCAGTTCCCGCCGTTTACAAAACGGTTCCGGAAGAGATTGAGATCGAGCCAGGCCTCGCCAAAACCGTGATGAAACAGGTTCTGGTAGAGCCCGCCAAGATTTATGAAGAACAGATCGAGCCCCAATACCAGACGGTCGAAGTCCAACGCCTGGTCGCGCCGGCCCGTCAGGAACGGATCGAGATACCGGCGACATATAAGATGGTTGACCGCCGCATCGCAAAAGGCGGCACCGAAGAATGGGTGCCAATCCTGTGCGAGAGCAATGCGAGCCCGCAGATCATTTCTGAGATCCAGATCGCGCTAAATGGCGCTGGTCATTCTTTGATCGTAGATGGGAAGTTTGGACCGCAAACCTTTGCCGCGATGAATGCTTATCAATTGGAACACGGGCTGCTGGTGGGTGTTTTGACTCTCTCGACCGTCAAGCATCTAGGCGTATCGCCGTCCTAAGTTCGCTCCAGGACGCGCGGAAGCTTGAATACGACGCTCTCAGTCGCGGTAGTGACTTCTTCGACAGTAATATCAAAGCGTGCACGGCAAGCCGCGATCAGACCCTGGACGAGGTCCTCAGGCGCGCTCGCGCCTGCCGTCAGGCCGAGCGTCGTGACGCCATCGAACCAGTCCCAATCCACATTCTCTGCGCTCGCAACGAGTTTCGCGTCATTCGACCCGGCGCGTTTTGCGACTTCCACCAGCCGTTTTGAATTGGACGAGGTCTCCGCACCGATCACCAGGAACAACTCGGCGCGCTCTGCCATGACTTTTACCGCTTCCTGGCGGTTGGTCGTGGCGTAGCAAATGTCTTCTTTATGAGGCGCGCTGATCGCCGGGAAACGCGCCTGCAGAGCGGCAACAATCTCCGCAGTGTCGTCCACACTCAGCGTCGTTTGCGTGACGAAGGCGAGATTTTCAGGATCACGTGGTGAAAATTCTGCCACATCTTCAACGGTTTCGATCAAGGACATCGCGCCGTCCGGCAACTGGCCCATGGTGCCAATGACTTCCGGGTGGCCCGTGTGGCCGATCAGTACAATTTCGCGCCCGGCCTTGTGATGGCGCTCTGCCTCAACATGGACTTTCGAAACTAGGGGGCAGGTGGCGTCGACGAATACCATCTCGCGCGCGTGTGCAGCAGCGGGTACAGCTTTTGGAACTCCGTGCGCTGAGAATACGACCGGGCGATCCTGAGGGCACTCGTCGAGCTCTTCGACAAAAACGGCCCCGAGATTTTCAAGGCGTGAGACAACATGCTGATTGTGGACGATCTCATGGCGGACATAAACGGGTGCGCCCCATTTGCTCAGCGCCTCTTCAACGATCTGGATGGCGCGGTCGACCCCGGCGCAGAATCCGCGTGGCGCGGCGAGAAGAATTGTCAGCGGCTGCATGACCTTACAGTGTCCTCATGATTGCGACGCAGATAGGGCGTTGCGCGCCCCGCTCTGGCCCGGTAACACTCTCAGCGATAAATGGATAGCCTCGAGCTTGAGGCCAAGAGTGACAAGGCATCACACATGCGAATTTTCGCCCTTTCCACAGCGCTTCTCGGGCTTGCAGCCTGCCAATCTGGTTCAGGGATTGGAGACGCGTTTGACACGCGTCAGAATGCCGGGACGTGCCCCCCCGCCGGGGCCATGTACCAGACGGCTCGAGTGGTCGACTTTGAAGGCGACGAGCAGCTGTTTCCAAATGTCCGCTATACAGGCGAGATCGTCGATGTGCGTCTCTATTGTCGGTATGCTGGAGCAAACCCTGTGCGGGCTGAGGTTGAGATCGATTTTGCGTTTGGCAAAGGCCCAGCCGCGACCTCAAACCGGAACGACTATACCTATTGGGTTGCCGTCACGCGGCGCAGCGGGAAAGTCCTGAACAAAGAATATTTCACCGTGCAGGCCGATTTCTCTGACGGTCCGGTCACCGGCGAAACGGAAGTCCTTCAGCGCATAGTCATTCCGCGCAATGATGAATCGGTCTCAGCGGCGAACTTTGAGGTTCTGATCGGCTTTGATCTGACCGAAGAGCAATTGACCTACAACCAAGAAGGGCGACGTTTCCGCCTGGGCGCTGGGCAATAGTCACGAGGGTTGGAATCAGACATGACAGATCTCGCGACGCAACTGGCGCGCGCGTGCAGCGCTGCATTTGAAGCCGAAGGATTGGAGTCGCGCTGGGGTGCGGTGAAACAATCAGACCGACCTGAGCTTGCAGACTTTCAATGCAATGGCTGCATGGGCGCGGCGAAGCAGGCGGGCATGAACCCGCGTGAGCTTGCCGCGAAGATTGCGCCGACGATTGGTGCGCATGCGTCCGTGGACCGGGTCGAAGTCGCGGGACCTGGTTTCCTCAATATCGTCGTCAAAAATGACGCGCTGGCGGAGCAGGCAACCTGGATTGGCGCAGATGACCGCGCTGGCGGCGGCATGGTCGATCAAGCAGAAAAAGTGGTTGTCGACTTTGGCGGGCCTAACGTCGCCAAGCCGATGCATGTTGGGCACCTGCGCTCGGCGGTGATCGGCGACACGCTGGTGCGCTTGCTGCGCTTCCTCGGCGACGATGTCACAGGCGATGTCCACCTTGGCGACTGGGGGCTGCAAATGGGTCTGCTCATCATCGCGGTGATGGATGAGCAACCGGAGCTTCCTTACTTTGACGCAGGTCAGTCTGGTCCGTTCCCGTCAGAGCCACCTGTCTCCATGAACGACCTTTCGCGGCTTTATCCAATGGCGTCGACGCGCTCAAAGGAAGATGAAGCCTATGCCAAGCGCGCGCAGGAAGCGGTGGCTGAGATGCAGGCGGGCCGAGCTGGCTACCGCGCTTTGCTCCAGCATTTCATCGATGTCTCAGTCGCCGCGCTGAAAGTTGATTACGGCTTTCTCGACGTCTCATTCGACCTCTGGAAAGGCGAGAGCGATGTCGACCCGCTAATCGCACCGATGATTGAAGAGCTGAAAGAAAAAGGCTTCGCCAAACAGGATGAAGGCGCCTGGATCATCGACGTGGCGAAAGAGGGCGAGAATGTCGAGACAGTCGGCAAGGATGGCCAGACCCGCCTGAAAAACCCGATGCCGCCTTTCATGCTGGTGAATTCGCGCGGTGCGACCGGGTACCACGCGACGGATCTCGCGACGATTAAAGACCGTGTAGACACGATTGGACCGGATCGGATCCTTTATGTGGTGGATCAGCGCCAGGCGCTGCATTTTGAACAAGTCTACCGCGCCTCGGATAAGGTTGGTTATCTCAGCCGCGACCAGCTTGAACATCTCGGGTTTGGTACGGTGAACGGGGTGGACGGTAAACCGTTTAAAACCCGGGAAGGCGGCACGCTTCGTCTGGCGGATCTAAATAAGATGGCCCTCGACGAAGCGACGAAACGCATTGGCGATGCTGGCCTATCAGGTGATATCGGCGCCGACGAGAAAGCCGAGATCGGTGAACTGGTCGCCCGCGCCGCATTGCGGTTCGCGGACCTCCAGAACCAACGCACGACCAATTATGTGTTCGATCTGGCGCGTTTCACCAGCTTTGAAGGAAAGACCGGCCCTTATCTGCTTTATGCGGCCGTGCGGATGAAAGCGCTCTTACGCCGCGCAGCCGATGACGGCGTTGTGCCGGGTGACATTCGCGTTGAGGCCCAGGAAGAACGCAAGCTGGCGCTTGCCCTGGATGGATTTGCGCTCGCGCTTCATCTCGCACGAGAGAAACGCATGCCGCATTTCGTTTGTGAGCATGTCTACGGGCTGTCGCAGGCATTCAGCGCCTTCTATTCCGCTTGCCCAATTCTGAAAGATGGCGTCGACGCAGACACAAAGGCTTCAAGGATCGCGCTTTGCAAGACAGTGCTGCACCAGCTTGAAGCCGGGCTGGGTATCCTCGGAATCACCGCGCCGGAGCGCATGTAGCGTCAAAGGTAAACAGAACCGCGCGTTTTGTTTACCCGGCCCTAACGCGGTTTAACATCTGCGCCCCAATAAATGAACGAATCACGTCGTTCCGGTAACCTTCGCTTAGCGGCCTTGGCCTAGTCTCATCATTCAAGATAGAGAACGAGGAACCCACCCCATGCTGAAAAACATGATCAAGACCTGCGCAGACGACACTGGATTGACCCAGGTCAAAGCGCGCGAAGCTGTTGGAATTGTGCTGAACACAGCCGAACGACAGGGATCACCGCTGGCTGAAGCGGTTTTCAGAAAAATGCCTGGGGCGCGAACCCTTTCAGCGACGACGGGTGCGGACCATGGGGCCGCTACAGGGGTCATCGCTCGCCTGATTGAACAGACGCCGGGCGGGCGTCGTCATGTTGGCGAAGGTATGTTTGCAAGCCTCCACAAAGCCGGCCTCGGACACAAACAGATTTCACAATTGCTGCCCGCGATCAGCAAATACATGCAGATCACTTATGGCATGGAAGCCTTCGGTCATATCGGTGATCTCGTTGTCGCTGACATGCTGACTGGTTCGGATCGGACGGCCGCTGCGGCCTGATCCCACACCAAATCGGGTATCCTTTTCAGGGCTCACTGCATTCACGTGCAGTGAGCCTTTTCTTTTTTGGGCGAGCTGGTTAGGGGAAAGCCATGACGCAACATACCGACCTCACCGTTCCGATCAGCCAGCTGCAATTCGATAGCAACAACACTGCGCGCGCGACCGCGACCAATTGGGATGTCATCCAGGCTGGGGCGCTGCTTCAACACGTCATTCGCGCCCATGCGAGCAGTGAACTCGACGGTGGCAAGCCGCTCGCCGTGTCTGTGACTTTCGATGTGTCAGATCCCGCGATTGATGGCGAAGAGGTTACATTCGAGAGCCGGATTGATCGCCGCACGCGCACACTGGTCTTCGCCAGCGGCATTGCCACGCAAGGCGCGCGGCACCTGCTCAAGGCGACAGTGGTTTTTCGGATCGGCTAGCGCCGGACGTTACATTGGCGAGCGTCGTAGCGGCAGCAGATCAGGATATTCGGCTTCGCGTTTCTCGGATTTCGCCTTGAACGCTTCCTGCATGTGCGAGGGAGGTATCATGCCGGAATTCCAGACACCGATATAATCAAGCGTGTCGGCGGTGCTGTGGTCGCGGCCATAATTGATCAGGACCTTGCAGCCGGTCACCGCAAGCGGGTTCTTCGAAGCGATTTCCTTGGCCACGCCAAGCACATGTTCCAGCATTTCTTCCTGGGTGTCGAAGACGTCATTTACGAGACCGATCTCCTTGGCTTTTGCTGCGCCGAGACGCTCGCCCGTATAAGCCATTTGCTTGACCCAGCCTTCCGGAATGTAGCGCTGAAGGCGCGGGAACGTTCCAACATCGGCGGTCATCGCGACATTGGTTTCCTGAATGCAGAAAAAGGCGTCCTTGGTGCACCAGCGAATATCGCCAGCTGAAATCATGTCGATCGCGCCGCCAATCACGCCGCCCTGGCACGCGATCAGGACGGGCACGCGAGCGTCTTCCATCGAATTGAATGAGGACTGGATTTGCTTGATGTTTGAGCGGAACGCCTCGGCGGCGACGTGGCGGTCCACTTTGCCGTTCGTGACGGCGCCGTCGTCACTGAAGACAGACAGATCCATGCCAGCCGAGAAGTGCTTTCCCGCAGACGAGATGACAATGACGCGCGCCGCTGCGCTGGCATCGATTTCATTGACGATTTCCGGAAGCTCGTTCCAGAACGCCTTATTCATCGCATTCATTGCCTGCGGGCGGTTGAGCACGATATGTGCGACTTTGTCTTCAATCGAGACGGCGAAACACTCGTGCGTTTTCTTCAGCATCTGTGGACTCCCTATTTCTCGATAAACTAGAACAATCGCTGTATAATCTCCAGTATGTCGCCGCGATAAGCACACAGGCGTTTGATTTTATGGATGAAATTGGGTTCAATGTAATCCATTGGTGAGGGAACAGGAAAATGCGTTCAATGGTATTCGGAGCTTTGGCTCTTTGTCTCGTGCCTGCGGGCTGTGAAAGCGGCGCTGGCGGTGATTTCGGTCAGGTGTTGGGAGAGGTGCTCGGCGAGATCGGCAGCGGTGACACCTCTGGAGGAGAGCTCACGGTTCTGGAAATCGATGCAGGCCTGCGACAGGCACTGGAGATTGGCGCCGAGCGTGTCGCCAGTCAGATCGGGGTGACAGACGGTTATTGGAAAGATTCCCAGATCCAGATCCCGCTACCGGGGCGCCTAGGTTCTGTGCAAAACGAATTGTCGAAACTCGGCCTGTCCGGCCCGCTCGATGATCTTCAATTGCGAATGAACCGCGCAGCGGAAGATGCCGTTCCAGCCGGGAAAACCATCGTGATCGACGCGGTGAAGTCGATCACTATCGATGATGCCGTGGGTATTCTTCGCGGCGGAGACTCTGCTGCAACTGATTTCCTGCGCGGTCGAACCGAAGAAAACCTGCGCGGATTGTTCACGCCTTATGTTGAATCTGCGCTCGAAGGCTCGGGCGCTTATCGCACGCTGGACAGCGTGGTGAGCAGCCAGCCCCTGCTCGCGGTGGCCGCAGTGGATTACAAATCTGATTTAACCACACATGCGGTCCAATTTGGCCTTGATGGCCTGTTTACCTATCTCGCAGTCGAAGAGAAGAAGATCCGCGACAATCCTGTTGCACGTACTACAGAATTGCTGCGTAAGGTCTTCGGGGCGAGATAAGGGCAAGCATGCGCAGATTTACATTTGAAACCCCCGAGGGCGACATGGCCGCCCTGGAGTTTGGCGATCCTGCCAAAAAGCTGGCGGCCTTGTGGCTCCACGCGACCGGTTTCAATGCGATGACCTATCAGTCTATCCTTGCACCACTGGGGTTGCGGACCAAAGTGCAGGCTGTCGATTTGCGCGGCCATGGCCGCTCAACGCTACCAGCAAAGCCAGGACGCCTGCGGTCGTGGAAACGTTATCGCAATGATGTGCTCGCGTTTCTGGATCGGGAATCGCCAGTGAATAAAGTTGTGCTGGGTGGGCACTCCATGGGGGCGACGGTCGCTCTTCTTGCAGCAGGCGCGCGGCCGGACAAGGTCGCTGGTCTGGTACTGGTCGACCCGGTTATTCTGCCTGCACGTTATTACATGGCGATGCACCTGTCGCCGTTTCGGCGCGGCGGTCATCATATGGCCAAGCAGGCGCGCCGCCGCCGCAACAAGTTCGATTCGCGTGAGCATATTCAGTACAAATATAAAGGGCGCGGCGCGTTCGAGACGTGGCGCGATCCGTTCCTGGAAGACTATATCCTGGATGCATTCGACCGGACGGACGGCAACGACCCCGATAGCGAGAAGCAAGTCTGGCAGTTGCTGTGCGATCCGAAATGGGAAGCGGCGACGTTCATGGCGCAGCGTAACCGGCCATGGGCCGCGCTGGCCAAAGTCAGAAAGCACCAGATCCCCATCACCGTCCTCAGGCCAGATCGTGATTCGGTGATGACAGAAGAAGTCGCTGCGCGCCTGACGAAGAAGTGTCCGCATCTCGTGCTCAAGGAGCGGGTCAACACGACTCATTTCCTGCCTATGGAAGCGCCGTATGACGTTCGCGATCAGCTCTCTTCCTACATATCCAGTCTGATTGAAGGTCTTGCTGATGACGAGGTCGGGCTTGTGAAGCGGAGCCTTCGCGGCATCTGATCACATCAGATTAACCTGACAGGGTTTTGACATATCAATATATTTTTGCTCTCCTGTCTGCGGGAGAGAGAAAATGCAGGGACGTGCTTTAGCACTCATAACACTCGGATTCGCGAGTTTTTTTCTCATCGGTGCAGCTGGTGCGGCTTCCGAGACTTACTTTGAAGTGAGCGCAAAGCCGGACATGCACGACATCAATTGTGTCATGGAACGCATGGAAGAAGATCGCCCGGACATAGACCGGCCGCACTGCTCCGTTCACCGCGTATCCGCGACCGTCGGTCGGCAAATGATGGCGATGAGTTTGACACAGAGTCGAGAAATCGAAGACTAGAGTGTCACGCGAAAACTGAAGCAAGTTTCGAAACGCCACATCCGGCGTCGTCGTCGCGCGGAATAGCGCGCGCTCCCTCCTGGACTTTAGATCAGCCAACCTCCCAACACGTCTTCGTGCGAGATTTCCCAATCCGTCATTCGGCTGCCCTCACGTCAGTCTGTTAGGCAGACAGAAAGAGACAAACCCCGGGAGAGAGACATGAAAGTCCTTGAAGGCAAGACAGCATTCGTCACAGGCGCAGCATCGGGCATCGGTCTGGCGACAACCACAGCGTTGGCGCAGGCCGGGGTCAAAGTGATGATGTGCGACATCGAGCAGGAGGCGCTGGACGTCGCGATTGCAGACTTGCGGAAGACCAATGCCGATGTCGAAGGCGTCGTGGCTGATGTCTCGCTTAAAGAACAGCTGCAAGCCGCCGCTGACGCGACGATCGAGAAATACGGCAAGGTCCACATCCTGTTCAACAATGCCGGCGTGGGCGGCGGTGGCAGCTATGACACCTGGAGCCAGTCCGGATGGGACTGGACCATGGCGGTGAATGTCATGGGGGTTGTCTATGGGATCGAGATCTTTGGCCCGCTCATCGAAAGCCATGGCGAGGGCGGCCATATCGTGTCGACGGCGTCCGTCGCCGGATTGATGTCGATGAGCGGCGCGCCGTACTTCGTATCCAAGTATGGCGTCGTCGCCCTCTCAGAGGGATTGCGCGTGGAGTTGGAGCCGCGAGGGATTGGCGTGTCGGTGCTCTGCCCCGGCATTATTCGAACGCGTATCCTGGAATCCGGGCGCAACTTGCAATCTCGCTTCGGGGGCGGCGTCGACGAATTGTTCGACCCGAACGATCCCGAGAACGAAGCGGCTGCGGATTTCCGCGCCCGGCTGGAGGCGGGCATCGACCCGTCCTATGTCGGCGAACTCGTCCGCGAAGGCATCGAGAAGAACTGGGACTATATCGTCACCGATATGGAGTTCGAGCCCATCATCCGCGCCCGCTTCGAAAATATCATGGCCGCCTATGAGCGAATCAAAGACCGCGAGCCGAGACGCTAGGGGGCGAGGGGCGGCTCTATGGAAATGTCCGCTTTCGGCGTCGGTGCGGAGGTTTCCCTAAATCTCGAGCATCATAGCCTTGACCGAAGAACCAGACGAGAGTCTTATTCGTGCGGTGCGTGAACAAACAGGCATCGCGCCATGCGGACATTCAAGACCCCCGCATTGTGGATAAGAACACACAGAGGGAATTCAAATGATACGCTTTATTGTGATGGGTACCGCGCTGAGCATCTCAGCCGCTTGCGCTGCCACGAATTTAGATGGTGAGGCACGCGCAACGGTTCAAACCGTCTATGACGGCTTTGCTGCGGGCGATATCGCACTTGCCACCAGCACGATGTCACCAGAAATTGTCTGGAACGAAGCGGAAGGCAATCCCTATGCCGATCTGAATCCATATGTGGGGCCGGATGCCATCGTCTCAGGATTGTTTGCTAGACTCGCCACGGAGTGGGATGGATTCACAGCGACTCCATCAGAGTATGTTGTCGATGGCGAGCGAGTTGTGGTTTTCGGGCGCTACACCGCGGCCAACAAAGCGACGGGCAAGGCCATGGACGTCCCATTTGTCCACTCTTACACATTAAGCGGCGAACAGATCGTGGCCTTTCAGCAATTCACCGATACCGAAAATCACGTTGATGCCATGACGGTTGATGAATGATCGGCGGATTAGCCTGGTAAAAGAAACTCGCCATAGTCTACTCCTGACCCAATGCGGACGTCCGCCATCAGCTGCGCCGCGCTCGGCCCGCAACAAACTGCCCGCAATCTTGCCGATCGCAATGAACTCAGCCGCCTTGTTGCATTCCGAAACGCTCATGTATGTGGATAATGCAGGCGGCGCGGATCAGGGCAGCTTCGACGCCGACTTTTTGATCCACAGGCAAGTCGTCCAGCGTGTCGATCAAGGTCTCGATGCGCTTATGGTCATAAATCGGTTGGTCTTTTGCGGCTTGCGACGCAAAACTGTCGCGCAGGAAGCCGATCAGGGGGTCGTTCTGATCGCGCGCCGGAGCTGACATGAAGGGATGCTTTTGCCGGTCATAGACTTCCGGGATGAGCACGTGCTTTGTGGCCTCGCGCAGCACATGCTTCTCGCGAATGCCCTTGATCTTCATATCCAGCGGAATGCGCGCAGCGGTCTCAGCCACTTTATGATCAAGAAACGGCACGCGGCCTTCGATGGAATGCGCCATTTCCATGCGGTCCCCGAGATAATTCAGGATCATGTTCGGCAAGGTGAGCTTGGCGCCCAGATAAAGCGACTGATTGAGATTATCCCGGCCATCCAGTCGTTGCGAGAGCGGCATCCGGTCGAGCGCGCGGTCTATCAGCACCCGGCCGTCAATCTCTGATACGAGTGAATCGCGATACAAGTCGCCGCCGAAGCTGAGGCCCGCACTCGCAATCAAAGTCGCAGGAATCCAACCGAACCGGTTCTGCAAAACCCGTGTGACCGGACTGTCACCCGCATCAGGAAGCATGATGGCGCGATTGGCCGGATTGGCGGCAAAGATCTCGTCGAACACGGCAGACTTTTCCGCGTCGCTCAAGCTCGGGTTCCCTTTCACGGCATCGACCCGATAGAACGGGTAGCCGCCCAGCATCTCGTCTGCGCCCTCACCGGTGAAAACGACTTTGATGCCTGCATCTCGCACCGTCTTGCTCAGCAGGAATTTGGACACCGAGTGACCGTTGAAAAATGCGGTTTCACTGTGCCAGACCGTCTCAGCGAATGAGTCTGCAATGTCCCGTCCGGTAATCGGGATTGGATTGTATTCGGCGCCGATGAACTCTGCCTGGGCCTTCGCAATGTCGGCTTCATTGTAGAGCGCATCTTCGAATGTGAGCGTGAACGCACGGATCGGGCGATCCATTTCTTTTTGCGCCAGCCCCAGGACGGCGCAGGAATCGATCCCGCCGCTCAGATAGCAAGCGACTTCGACATCAGCGATCTGCCGCTCGTCGACGGCTTCTTTCAGCACGGCGTGAAAATCGGCTGTGACTTCCTCTTCGCTTCGCGAGTCCGCGCTGAGCTCTTCTGCGGTGGGGAATTCCCAGTCCCAATACGTGTAGGCGCGCGTTTCGCCATTCTTGGCGATCACATAGGTTCCGGGTGCGACCGCGTGAATTCCTGCAAAATAAGTCTCGTCGTTCGGATGCGACAGGCCCGAGGCGGTGGCAGTCCAATCCCATTTGGCGGGGACGCCCAGAGCCAGAAGCGCTTTTATCTCCGACGCGAAGAAGACTTCGCCATCAATCTTGGCATAATAAAGCGGCTTGATCCCGAAGCGGTCGCGAATGCCAATCATTTCACCGGATCGTTGGTCGGCAATGACAATCGCAAATTCCCCGCGCAGCTGAGGCATCATCGCCATGCCCATGCGGCGATACAAATGCAGCGCGATCTCGCTGTCGCTTTCAGTTTGGAACACATGCCCTTTGCGCTGCAAATCTGCGCGGACGGCTTTGTAACCGTAGAATTCGCCATTCACGACCATGTGGAGCGCGTCATCTTCGCTCGACATGGGTTGGTCACCATTGTTTAGCCCGATAATGGACAAACGGGTATGACCAAGGAGGGTCGTGCGGTCCCGCGATGTCCAGGTGCCATTGCCGTCCGGTCCGCGATGATAGAGCGATGCGAGTGCGGATTCGATTTTCTCAGCGGCCAGGGGCCTGTTCGTTCTCGCTGCAAAAATCCCGCACATTCACCGCTCCCGTTTCCTGCGATCCGCACGTTGAGGACGTGTCTATCTCGCCTGATCAGAACCGTATGTGGGATATCGGGCTTTGTCTAACGCACAGCATAAAGTCGCCTAAAGCCGCAGCCCGCGTGGGGCGAGTTTTTCCAGCTCGCCAATCTGCTCTGGCGGCGTCGGGATGACCTTGCGCGTGTCGAGGTCGAACGTGACGGCCACCGCTTCGGAGGTGATCCAGGCATCTCCAGTATCCGGATCCAGCACCCAGTGCGACAGCGAATGGGTTTTCTCTGCGACATTGGCGAGGCTGGTATGGACGACATAACGATCACCGGCGCGCGGCCACTTGCGATAGATCAGGCGATATTCGAGCACAGCGCCGCCCATTCGGGCCCCGGTCTTTGAGGCCGCGACTTTGCTGCGCCAGTCATAAAGCAAGGTTGGAACAGAGTCCGAAATCCGGCCGATGAACCAAGGCGCAGCGACGCGGCTAAAAATATCGGTCTCGCGGGTTTGAAACAGGCCGCGGCCAATCTCCGGCGCGCCGCATTTTTCCACTGCCGACATTGTGGCCATGCTTGGCGGGACAGGAGCCGCGGACGGGTCAAGCCCGCGGGGCTTGGTGTCGTCCGGCGGGCTTTCAATCAGCGCTTCGAGCTGGGCCTGCGAACGGGTGCTCCAGGGAAAGGGTTTGCCAGTCTTGGCTTCGACATGCACCACACGCGTGCGAAACGCGGCAGCGGCCCGGCCATCCCCGTGGCGCATCTCCTGATAGATGAGCGCGCTGGTTTCATCCCATTCGAGGACGCAACCTGTCATCCGCAGGGGATGTCCCGCATGCGCTTCCCTGATGTATCGAATGTGGTGTTCAGCCACCATCAGGGTCGAAGGCGCATTGGCCCGAAAGGCGTGGGGCATCTGGATCGCGCCGGCAAAATTGCCGAGGCCTTCCATCGCCTTTTCGACATAGACGCGCACGTTCATGTGCCCCATCTCGTCGCAATCCCAGGTGTTCGGGATGCCGCTCCACAATGGAATCATGAGGTACAATTCCTACAGATACCGCGTGCCTCAATAACCGCGCTGCGCATGGTGAAGCCTGCGGCATTGGTTTCTTTGGTAAGTGACTTTCCTGTTTCGACCGCGTGCAATTCCTCGGCGCTGCCGCAGATCTCGCAGATGATGAAGACCGCCGAGTGCGCGTGGCTGGTATGGCCGCACGCCACATAGGCGTTCAGACTTTCGATCTTGTGGGCGAGGCCCATTTCCTGAAGGAAATCCAGCGCCCGATAAACAGTCGGCGGCTTGGCGGCGCCTTCGCCGTCGAGATTGGCCAGGAGGTCATACGCTTTGGCGGGCTCGCTGCTCTCCAACAGGAGATGCAGAACCTTGCGCCGGATGCGGGTCAGCTTCTGGCCTTTTTGCTCAACCAGCGTTTCCGCCTCTGTCAGGAAGGCCTCGGCCTCCTGCGGGCTGCACGGTGTGTTGGCGTGAGAATGTGCATGTGAATGTGCCATGCCGTCCATTTTGGGTGATTGGACGCAAAAGGGAAGGGCAGAGCGTAATCAAGGTGCGGGATTCTTTGGATTTTCGCAGAGCCGAACCACGTCGTCACTTAGGAAGAATACGCAGTTGAGCGCATCTGCCACGCGGCACATATCCGCGCGTCAGAATGGGTAATTTTATACATGAAAACAGTCTTCTAGCTAGCGAGTATAAGTTTTCAAACCGAGAGGCTAAATTATGAAATCGCTCTTTTGTGCCGCCCTGATGGCGACGTCGACTCTGATCGGAACGGCGGCGTATGCGGAGGATAATCCCTGGATGATCCGCGGACGTGTGCTCGGTGTTTTGCCAGATGAAAGCGGAGATCTGTCGGTTGCAGGTGCCGCGCTGCCTGGCAATGTCGATATTGGCGACCAGTACGTCCCGGAACTCGATATCAGCTATTTCTTCAACAAGAATGTTGCAGTTGAGCTAATCCTCGCGGTCACGCCGCATGATGTTGAAGCGGTGAACGTCACCGTGCCCGGCGCGCTGACCAATGCGACGGTCGATCTCGGTGATGTCTGGCTGTTGCCGCCGACGCTAACCCTGCAATATCACTTCGACACGGGCACACAGTTCAAGCCCTATGTGGGCGCCGGTATCAATGCGACGCTCTTCTTCGATGAAGATGCCGGCCCTGTGGCGGACGGCATCGACTATGATCCAAGCATTGGCGGCGCGCTACAGGTCGGGTTCGACTATGATCTGGACGGACAGCCTGGCGGGTGGGCGTTCAATGCCGACGTCAAGAAGATCTGGATCAATACAGATGTGACCGTGGATTTCACAACAGCTTTGGGTGCGACTGTCGATGCGGGAGTCGACATCAACCCAACCGTGGTTGGCCTAGGCTTTGGCTATAAGTTCTAGCCAGAACGCCTCCTTCCAACACCAACCACGCTTGCCCCGGACCGGCTGCGGTTCGGGGCATTTTTTTATTCTTCAACAAACGCTTTGAATTCAGTTTCAAAGTCAGGATGCCATCGGGATAAGGCGGGTCGATTCTTAATAATATCATCTGCCGTCCACTGGATGCGTTTTTCATCAATAGGTCGCGGTGTTTCGTTATCAGGACACAGGATGTAAAAGTCTCCTTTCTCCAGAGACTGCATCATGAAGTCGACTGTTTCTTTCGCCGTCGCCGCGAATGGCGGCTTCTTCGGAATGAACGCAGAGATCATCGGCGTGTACACGAAGGCCGGGATAAGGAGGTGCGCGCTCACCTTGCAATTTTCTTCCTGCCGCAGTGCATGCGCGATGCTCTCCGTATAGGCGAGGACGCCGGCTTTTGAGAGATTATAGGCATAGTTGCCCGGCGGGCGTGTGATACCCTGTTTGGACCCCGTATTGATCACCGTTGACGCCTCACCATGTGCGAGCATTCCTGGAATGAAAGCATGGCATCCATGAAGAACGCCCATCAAATTCACGGAAATGAGCGAGTTGAACGCGTCCAGGTCTTCCCAGGGCTTTGTGCCCATTCGACCAATGCCCGCATTGTTCATGAGGCAATGAACCTTTCCAAACCGCTCTAGAATCTGGTCTCTGAGTGTTTCGACCGCGGCGTAATCGGACACATCGCAAACCTCCGCGATGATTTCGCCGCCTTGGCCACTTAGTTCACTAGTGACAGCATTCAGCGCGTCAGCTTTCTTGTCGACAAGGATGACATTCATTCCAGCGCCCGCAAAACGCCGCGCCGCCTCCAGGCCAATCCCGCCTGCACCGCCTGTCACAATCGCGGTGTTTCCCGATTTTAGCCAGTTCATGCTCCATCTCTCCTGTTGCGAATTCTCGCGATTAAGGTTGGCACGTCATACTCCTCATCCCCTTCATAGCGCGGCGCGTTGCGCGCATATGCGTCGGCGATGCGATCATGTATCGGCTGAATGCGCACCATGTTGTAAGAGTGCGTCACGACGTAGAACTCACCCGCCCGGATCTGCTCGACCACTTTGTCGGCGAACGTATCTGCATCCATTGCGAATTGCTCAGACCCTTTGGTCATCTCAGAGGCGACGAAGCCCGGAACGATCATGCCGACTTGCACGAACTCCGGAAACTCGTCGCGCATGGCTTCGGTCAGGCCGCGCACCGCGTGTTTCGAGGCAATGTAAGACGCGCTGTTCTGAACTGCGTTGAAGAAGGCATTTTCTGAAGCGAGATTGTAGATCGCAGCTGGCGTGCCGCGGTCGATCATACGCTTTCCGAAAATTGCCGCGCCGTGCCACACGCCAAAAAAGTTCACGCCGAACAACCTGCGGACATCTGCCATTGGTGCGTCGACGATTGGGGTGCGATTGCTTGGGATTCCGGCATTATTGATGAGAACGTCCGTGCCGCCATAGGCCTGGTCAGCGAAATCAGCAAACGCCGTAACACTCGCTTCGTCGGAGACATCCATGACCATGGCGGAGGCTTCAATGCCCAGCGCCTTTAGGGACGTTATCGCTTCGTCCAGCCGATTTTGCCGGGGTTCGCCGATGATGATCCTCGCGCCTTCTTTACCAAACCGTTTGGCGAGACCGAAACCGATGCCTGTAGCACCGCCGGTTATGACGACTGTTTTGTCTTTGAAACTATCCATGATCTATCTCCCGCAGGCAGCCTACAGCGAGAGTTGGCGCGCTGCCAAATCGCGCATGATTTCTTCTGAGCCACCACCGATCGCCATAACCCGAACTTCGCGATAGATCCGTTCGACTCGGTGTCCGCGAATGAACCCGCTGCCGCCAAGGATCTGCATCGCCTCGCGGGCGCAGAATTCCAGAGTTTCCGTCGCCTGCACTTTCAACATGGCGAGCTCAGCCACGGGCGTGTTGCCGTTTTGGACGTGCCAGGCATAGGTGTCGAGCATGGTCGTCGTCGCCCAGACACGCTGTGCCATCGCAGCGATCTTGTGGCGGATGACCTGATGATCGGCGAGCCGCTTGCCAAAGGTCTTGCGTTCCTGCGCCCAGGCAACGGCTTCTTCGATACAGACCCGGGCCGACGCGGCGGCCTGCGCAGCCATGCCGAGACGCTCTCCATTGAAGTTCGCCATGATGCCATAGAACCCTTTATTCTCAGGTCCGATCAGGTTTTCCGCTGGCACGAACACATCGTCGAAATGGATTGTCGCCGTGTCAGAGGCCCACCAGCCTTGCTTGGGGAGTTCGGTGCGACTGACGCCTTCGCTCTCCAGGTCGATCAGCAGAAGCGAAATACCGCCCATACCTTCGCCGCCGGTCCGAACAGCGGTGGTCAGCCATTTCGAAGTCATGCCGCCGGTAATGTAAGTCTTAGAACCTTTGACGCGCCAGCCATTGCCGTCCTTCACCGCTTTGGTTTTCAGCTGCGCCACATCAGATCCGGCGGACGGTTCGGTGATGCCAAGACTGATTTGTTTCTCACCGGAGAGGACCGCTCGTCCGATCTCGGTTTTCATCTCTTCGGTGCCGAGCGCCATGATCGGCGGCAGTCCAATGCCGTGGATCATAAGCGCGGACGAGACGCCGCCAGCCCCCATTCGCGCGAGCTCTTCGGAGGTCACGATGCCATGGAACCGGTCAAACCCGGTCCCCTCACCGCCATACTCTGTTGGATAGCCAATGCCGAGAAGCCCAGCCGCTTTGGCTTTTTTGAAGAGGTCGCGCGGGATACGTCCGGCTTCTTCCCATTCCTCAACATAGGGCATCATTTCGCGTTCGACGAAGCCGCGTACACTGCGCCGCCATTCGGAATGAGTGTCGTCCATGTGAGGACAGGGCGGGCGGAGGTTGTCAAATGTCAAAGTCATCGTCGGGATCGTGGCCGCCGACCATCAAACGTCAAGCCGTCACGTGGCGGCAGAGCGGGGTTGGTGTTTTCACGCGCCAGCGCCATATGGAGCTTATGCAAGTTTATTCTGATCCCAACCAATTGCCGGAGCGCCCGCCAATATTCCGCAAAGGGTTTCCCGCCGTCATTCTCGCGCTCACAGGAGCGATTGTTGCGGTGTCGCTGATCCAGTTTAATGCATCGGATCAATTCGAACGCTGGATGTACGCCGTCGGGGCCGTTCTCGGCGGTCCGGCATTTGAGAATGCCCCTCGTCCGTGGGGCGCGTTTGCACCTTATGTTTTGCATACGTTTCTGCATGGTGGCTCGTTTCACCTGATGATGAATATGGCCATGCTGATCGCGCTAGGACCAATTGTCGTTCAGGGCCTTGGCCGAGCGAACAAAAGTGCCATTCTTTTCCTGGCCTTCTTCTTCGTCTGCGCCATTGGCGGCGCGGCGGCGCAAATGCTGTGGTATGCACTTGATGCTCAGAACGGAATTACAATCGGAGCTTCATCAGCAATTTCGGGCTTGTTGCCAGCGATTGGATTTCTTCGAAACGGCTGGCGCGGCGCAGCGTCGATTAGCGTGCCGTGGATCCTGATCAATATTGTGCTTGCTTTTCTAGGCGGAGACATCGGCATCATGCGCGTCGCTTGGGCTGCCCACCTTGGTGGGCTCGCCGCCGGATTTAGCTATCCGATCTTCCTCGCCCTTTCACGACCGGGGCGCTAAGGCCTCGGGCGCCGGTTCTGCGGAGCGCCTCGCGTTTGAAGCGATGAAGCTCAGCCGGGCGGCCGCCTGTGCCGCTTTCCATTTCCCCCGTGCCCTCGACAAATCCGGTGCGATCCAGCGCGCGCCTGAAATTCTGTTTGTGCAGCTTCTGGCCGAGAATGGCTTCAACTGTGCCTTGTAGCGAGGTCAGCGTGAAGCGTTCCGGCATCAATTCGAACACGACTGGGCGATAGCGGACTTTCGCGCGCAGGCGGCTGATGGCGGTGGCGAGGATGCGTCTGTGGTCAGAGGCCATCGGTTCGCCCAATTGCGTTTCCGGCAAAGGCAGGCCGCGATCGCGTGCGCACTCTGAGACCAGGCCCGCTTCATAAAGGAGCTCATAGCGTTCCAGCACCGCTTCATCCGGCCAGTCTTCTCCCTCGAGGCCAAAAGCGGCGCGCGCTCGCGATTGTCGGTCAGCATTTCCAGCAGCCCAGGTTGAAAGTTTGGCAGCGATCACTTCATCGATGATGGCAGGGCGCCCGCCGCGATGATCTTCCCAGGGAAAATGCCGGTACCACCCCCGCCAGCGCGCCTCGAATGCATCAGGCAGACGCTCGGTTTCTGGTGTCAGGGCAAGGTAACCGACGCTGACGACGCGGGAATCCTGCGGCGCCTCCAATAGGGTTGCTTCGGGGCTCTCTCGGTCGCGGTCGCCGAATGTGTAGAGCTGCTCCACGTAGCCGAGTTGGAAGCCGGTCTGTTCTTTCACCCAGCCGCGCAGCGCGAGTTCGAAGGTTCTGTGCTGGGCTGGATCGAACGCACCAAAGGGCAGGGCGGTCAGGCCGCCTTCGCGCCGCGTGGCCAGGACGCGTGGCTTCTCGCCATCGAAGGCGACGATCACAACGGACAGACCGATAATCAGGCTCATGCAGGGGCCTCGATATCCGCGAGCAGGGCGACGGTACGGGCAATGAATTCGGCTTGCGCCACTTCGGTTGGCTGAGGCATCAGCTCCAGATGGGTGCCGCGTGGGGGATGTCCAAAGAAGCGATCAGACTCCGCTTCTGAGAATCCGGCCAGCTGCGTTGCTTCAAACCAGGCGCAGATATTGTCAGCCTTCTTGATCAGGCGTTTCAGGCTGCCGGGGGTTTCAGCAGGTAGGCCGAAGCGGGCATGGATCGCATGTGCCAGGCGTGTCTCGATATCCTTATAGCCATCGCCCAGCACGGCCTTGAACGGCGAGATCATGTCGCCGATCACATATTCGGGCGCATCATGCAGCAGCGCCAGCAACCGGGACCGGGGATCGATGCGCGGCTCAAGGCGAACGCACAGAGCTTCAACCACGACGCTGTGCTGCGCGACTGAAAACGCATGCGCGCCTTTGGTCTGGCCGTTCCAACGCGCGACGCGGGCGAGCCCATGCGCAATGTCTTCAATCTCGACATCGACCGGAGAGGGATCAAGCAGATCCAGTCGCCGCCCGGAGAGCATGCGTTGCCAGACTCGCGCCGGCGGTTTTCGTTTTGGTGTTCGGTTCGTCATCTGCCCCCTGTTTACGCAAAAGTCGTCAGGGGTAAAGAAATTGGGCGCTTTTGATTACGAATTGCCAAGCGAGGACCACATTTGACTCAGCTCTCGTTAAGACGTGACCGGCATATTGGATCCATCGACGGCATAAGACCGAGGCATGGTGATGATAGAAGCAATGGTGAATTGGGCTGGCCAAGCCAGCACAGCATGGTGGGTGCTCTCCGTAGCAGTCCTGGTCATTCTGGTCGAAGCGATCCGCGTCAGCAAGGACGTGCTCTGGGCCGACATGATCGAGGAAGACGAGTAAGGTTCTTCCGAAAATTGGAGTGCACGATCCCGGACGCCCCGCGCGCCGGGATTTTCATTTTGGGGTGGGTCGTTCGTTCTCGGATTTGACTTATTCAAAAGAGGTGTGTTTGCTCTACCGGTACGACAGTGGGGATACGCGTGTACCGAATAGCAGCTCTTCTGATGCTATGTGCGGTTCTGACTTTCAGCAGTCAGGCGGAAAAGCGGATCGCGTTGATAGTTGCCAACTCCGATTATGCAACGCCTGGATGGAGCCTTCAGAATCCGAAGAATGATGCCGTCCTGATGGCACGTGCGCTCGAAGAGGTCGGTTTCGAAGTGCACACGGTCCTCGACGCCAGCCGCAATGATATGGAACGCGCATTTCAGGCGCACGGCGAACGCCTGAAATCTGCCGGATCGAGCTCCACCGGTTTCTTCTATTTCGCTGGCCACGGCGTCCAGTCGGAAGGTCTCAACTATCTCATCCCGTCAGATGCGGAAGCTTACAGTGAAGCCGATGTTTGGGCTCAGGCGCCGCGGCTTGAAAACCTATTCCGCCATTTGAGACGGGCGGGGAATGCAAGAAATTTTGTGGTCCTGGATTCGTGTAGAAACAATCCTCTGCAATCTTCGTCGCGCGATATATCGAGGGGGCTTGCGAGCATTCAGGAGGCGCACGGAACCCTGATTGCCTATGCGACTTCCCCTGGGACTGTCGCACAGGATGGGGATGTGAATAGCCCCTATTCGACTGTTCTGGCGCGCCTCATCACGCAACCTGGCCAATCTGTAGAAACCTTGTTTCGGCGAGTGCGAACACGGGTCGAACTCGCCACCAACGAACGTCAGCGCCCATGGAGCGAGAGCGGACTCTCCGGCGACGCGGACTACTGTTTCGCCGGATGTGATGTGAGTGCTGGGAATGAAACGAGCGAGGCAACGACGGCGCTGCGGGCGCTCAACTCGGGTAGCGTAGTTGAATTGCAGGCGTTCATGTCTCTGTTTCCGAACAGCAAAAGCCGTGGTCTGGTCGAGCGTGA
Organism: Hyphomonadaceae bacterium; assembly: GCA_043513745.1. Classification (GTDB taxonomy): domain Bacteria; phylum Pseudomonadota; class Alphaproteobacteria; order Caulobacterales; family Hyphomonadaceae; genus Henriciella. The sequence goes on along the minus strand of CP121341.1, from coordinate 522,416 downwards.
AATTGAGCTTCTGAACGAAACTGCCGCGTCATCATCTGAAAATGCCATTGGCGCGTCGCGTACAATTTTTCCTGGGGCGCAAACGCCCGAGCGAAACGAACTCTGGGAGCAATACGCTGGATTGGTAATTCCGGGTTGCGAAACTGAGGAAGATGATGGCGGAGAGCTGTGCCAGATCAACAAACTGAGTTGGAGTCCGAATGGCGCCATGATCGCGGCTGCAACCTCTGATGGGGCGATCAGAATATTTGACAATATCACCGGACGGGAGCTTTCCAGTTGGTCCAGTGGATATGAGATCTCGGCGACGGGCATTTCTTGGAGCCCCAACTCGACTGATCTAGCGGTCTCCAGCATCTGGGACGATAGCGTTCGTCTGTTCGACGCCAAGAGTGCACTCGAGATTGGCCGCGTCGATCTGCCAGGTGCCGGTCCTCTAAACTGGGATCGGAAAAGCGAGAATCTTCTGGTCGCTCATGATGCGGGCGTCAGCTTTCTAGGCTTTGAGAACAACCAACTCGAAGCCACTTTGATATTTGATGCTGACCACGGGATCGCAGATGTTCGCGATATTGCGATTGAGAAAGACATGGTTCTCATTGCTGGGGAAACCGCAGGCGAACCCCGTGCCACCCTTTTTCAAATCGGTGGTGATGAAGGGTTTGTCGATCTGGTTTTCCCTCCAGCGCCGGCGACAGGCTTTGCGAGTCGACATGTGTCATCGGTGGATGTTTCACCAGATCGCAGCAGCGCGGCCGTCGGAACATTTAATGGTTGGGTGTATGTGTTCGACCTGTCGACAGCAGCAATCACTCGTACATTGATCGAGGGCGAACGCAGCGCTGACGATCTGGCTCCAGCCATCAACGCGATTGACTGGAGCCCGGATAATCAACGGATACTGGTGACCGACGAAGATCAGCGCGTACGCCTGTATTCCGCACAGAATGGTGAGCTGCTGACGACGCTGGACGCCAATCAGTTCAACGCAGATGACGCCGCCTTCAATTCCGCTGGAGATCGACTGGCCGTGGCGTCAATCGATGGAACCCTGCGCCTTTGGCGCTTGCTTGGATCGTGATTGTCAAAAGAAAAACCCGGCGCTTTGCAGCACCGGGTTAGAGTCAATTCGGGGTATTAAAAGAACGGGGCCTAAGCGGCGACCGCTTCCTTTTTTGGTTTCGGGTCGCGTAGCACATAGCCGCGGCCCCAGACCGTTTCGATATAGTGCTCACCGCCTGTTGCCTGCTGCAGTTTCTTGCGCAGCTTACAGATGAACACGTCAATGATCTTCAATTCAGGCTCGTCCATACCGCCATAGAGGTGGTTGAGGAACATTTCCTTGGTCAGCGTAGTGCCTTTGCGCAAGGAAAGCAGCTCGAACATCTGGTATTCTTTGCCAGTCAGGTGGACGCGATCTTCGTCGACTTCGACGGTTTTGGCATCCAGGTTGACCAGGATTTCGCCAGTGCGGATGACGCTCTCGGCGTGACCCTTGGAGCGACGGACAATCGCCGTGATCCGGGCGATCAGCTCGTCCTTGTTGAATGGCTTGGTGAGATAATCGTCGGCGCCATAGCCGAGCGTTTTCACTTTTGCCTCAATGTCAGGGTTACCTGACAGGATCAGGACAGGGGTGTTGACCCGCGCCATACGGAGCTGCTTGAGCACGTCGTATCCAGAAATATCCGGCAGAGACAGGTCGAGAATGATGATGTCATACTCGTAGACTTTGCCAAGATCGACCCCCTCTTCACCAAGGTCGGTCGTGTAGATGTTAAATCCAGCCGCTTTCAGCATCAATTCGATGCTACGGGCGACCGCATTATCATCTTCGATTAGTAAGACTCGCATATTCAGCTCCCCGAATCAGTCTATTAACGTTGTATCGCTATCGTTAACCATTGTGAATCTAGGTAATGAAAGTAACCGAAGATTTAACAATCGGATTCGAAACGACGTTTTTATTCACACCTCTTAAGCATGCATGTCTTGCCCGGTGCGCCCAAGAAGCGTGTGAGCAATGGCGATTACGTCCTGAATTGGTTGGGCGGACGCATTAGTTGAGATTAACGTTCTTTGGCTGCGGATCGCTTCTCTGACCGCATCATCACGCATGATGGTACCGGCAAGGTGCGGGCGGAAGCCGAGGAAAGTCTGGCAAGCCTGGGCGACGGCAGAATATGTGCTCTGGCCGGCGGCGCGGGTTTCACATTGATTGATCGCGATGGTCTGCTCGACGCTCGGCGCGTAACCTTTGAGCACTTTTATAAAGGCGTAAGCGTCGGTCATTGAGGTCGGTTCATCTGTGATGACCATCAACACTTTGTCCGCCGCGCGGGCGAGGCGCATACAGTTCGCTTCGATACCAGCGCCGAGATCCAGGATGACCTGGTCATATTGCAGCGCGAGGGCGGATAGGCCGGCAGCGAGACGAGCGACTTCTTCTGAAGACAGCTCAGCCAGCGCGCCAGATCCTGAACGACCCGGAAGAACATCAAATCCGCCTTGCGCCGATCCGCCATCGACCGGGGTTACCGCGTCTTCCAGCTCAACCCAGCCTGCGATAACCGCGGCAAGATCTGTTTCCGGTGCGATACCCAGCTGGACGTCAACATTTGCAAGGCCAAGGTCGCCATCGACCAGAAGCGTGCGCTTACCGGCCTGCGCCATTGCGCTGGCCAGGGTGATCGACATGAAGGTTTTCCCGACGCCGCCTTTACCGGAGCCGACTGCGATAATGGAGGCAGGCTCCACGCGCCTCGGCGGACGCTGGCTCGGGCGTTCCTGAGATTTTGGGAGGAGGAAGCTCATTACGCGGCTCCTTTAAGAGCGACATGGGCAGGTGCGTCTTCTGTCAGCAACTGCGCCAGTCGTGTTGGCGTCGCGGGGACCAGCCCACCGCCGATAAACGGTGTGATGGCAAGGTGAGAAAAGGCGATTTTCGCGGAGATCAGAGCTGAGACAATTCCGCCTCTGCGTCTCGTCACGTCCAGTTTGGTAACAATCGCCCGGCGAACGCCGCAGCGTGCAAATGCGCGTGCTGCTTCGCTTAAGTCTTCGGGGTGGCCTTCGGCGCTGATGACCAGCACAGGTTCGGCATCGATCACGGCAAGCAGGTCTTGCAGGCTCGCCATGTCTTCCTGATCGAATGGGATAATCGCTGGCATATCGATAATGCAGCGTTGACCTTTATTCTGAATGGTCGAAAGAAGCTTGAACAACTGGTCCGGATTTGTCGCCGTACGAATTTGGTCCTGTTCCTTTTCCAGGTACGCCGCGAGTTGAGCGCCGCCTGCGGTGAGGTCCAGGTCTGCAGCGACAGGCAGCACTTCTGCTTTTGCGACAGAGGCTCGGCGGGTGAGTTTCGCGGCTGTTGCGGTGCGGCCATGTCCAGGCGCACCGACCAATACGATATTGCGATGAGGAACGGGCGGGATCGGGTCACATGAAATCGTGCTTTCCAGGCCTGCTGCAATCGCGGCGCTTGGCTCTCCGTTTTCAAACGCAGTGGTCATCCCGGCATCGGCGATTCGATCAGCAAATCGCTGAGGTGCGCCGTGCCAGAGCAAGGCGTCTCGCACGCGATTTCGAACCGGGCTTTCAACCAATCTTGGAGGAGGCGCTGCGCCAAGGCGGGTCAGAATGCGAGATTCGCTCGGCACCATGCCGCCGCCCATCTTGTCAGTCGCCGCGCGAACTTCCACACCACCAGGGACTTCGCGTTCGGACAAGATGATTGCATCATCGCCCATCTCCGCGAAGATCATTGCCTTTGCAGCCTCGAGGGACTCAGCGGCAAACATCTTCATTCGCATTCGGCACACTCCACTCTAGTGCCTGCGAGTGTTGGAGCGAAATGGTTAACAGAATCTGTTGATCTGTTAGTTTTTCACAGAAGTCTTCGATTTGTGGATAAGTTTACATGTGACGGCGTTCTGCCAGACGGTTTCACTCCGCTGGCTGTAACGTGGCGTCGCTGGCATGGGCAGCATCCGCAGTATCGTCATCCGACGCAGTAGACTGATCGCGGAATACGTCCTTCTGATTGGGCATGAACGGCGCGATATAGAGGCCTGCGACGGTCAGCGGATATTCTGGCGCGGTGCCAATTCCGATATTGTCGTGCGGGCGCTCGTCGCGTGGATTGTGGAATGTGCCGAACAGGATGTCCCAGACGATAAATTCACCGCCATAATTGGAATCCCCGACCCCTTTGTCGGGATAGTGATGGTAGCGATGATTGTCGCCGATCGAGAAAACATACTCCCACCAGCCGAGCTCCAGATCGATATTGGAGTGCTGGAAGATCCCGATGCTGAGCTGCATGATCACTGCGACCAGCGCAATTTCGGCAGACGGCTGGACCAGCGCAAGCGGGATCGCATACCAGAGTGCCTGGCTGATTATTTCCAGCGGATGCGCGCGGATACCATTCAGCCAATAGAGACGTTCCACTGAATGATGCGCCGCATGGATCCGCCACAGAGCGGGGATTTCATGCAGGGCGCGATGGAACCAATAGCGGAAGAAATCCTTGATCAGGATAAACAGGAAGACCTGTACAATCGGGTTCCAGTCGCTGGGCCAGAGACCGTGACCATAAGGCTCCAGCGCTTCAACCATGCCGACGATGAAGAGCGCACTGACAATCAGTCCGGAGATTCCGCTCCAGAAAGCGCCGGACACATACATAATCGTGTCGACCGCCGTATCATTGCCGCCTTCGAGCCATTTTCGGCTGTAAGGCATCAGGCGCTCCAGCGGTGCGCAATACAATCCGAAGATAATCGGGATCAGGACGAAGCCGAGAATTGTCAGACTGCTGATCCCATTCTCAATGAGCTTGAAGCCGAGGAACAGCGACAGCAGAATCGTGAACGGAAACACGGTGTGCGAGAGAACCTTTCGCAGAAAAGTGCCTTCGAGCTTGTAAGAGAGGCCATCAAGGTGGCGCCAGAACCAGCGGGTCGGTTTCACCAGTAGCCAATTCAGGATGAGTTCGAGCGCATGGAGCGGAGCGCCAAGCCACGTCTCGATGAAACGCGCAATCCGCGCTTGCTTGGGAATGCGACGATTACCCAAAAGCTGTTGGTCCAGACGCGCCATGTGGTCTCTCCAAGATCTCTCGGCATAAAAGCAGAGATATAAAATGAACACGTTCAATTAACTGCGTAGTACGAGACTGTCAACCTGGATTCGAGCGCCGTGGTTTTTGACGGCCTGACACTGCAACCGGGATGTCGATTAGACGGTTCCGGCGATGCCTGCGCAGGTGTCCGCGGAACATGGGGTTGCGATCCCGGATCAGGCTCAGGGCAATAGGGCGGAATATGTCGGGAAAAGAGCTTCTAAGCGAAGTTCAATGAACGTCCGTCGACGATTTCGGCCAGCGTCACGCCGAGCTGTCCATCAGCGACAACCAGCCGCCCGCGCGCCATCAGGCGGTCAGAGACATAGATGTCGACGAGATCTGTAGTGCTGTTTTCCAGCGCGATGATTTCGCCCTCGGAAAGTGCCATCAGCTCTTCCACGGGAACCCGCGCCTCGCCGAGGACTACATCGACTTTGACCGGAGCATCCATCAAGCTGTCTTCAAGGGCGCGGTTAACGGTCATGAGGTCTCAATCATTGCGGGCGTGAAGGGTCAGATTGGCGGTGAATGGTTGCCGAGTGGTGAACAGCGAAGGTCTAGGTGCTAAATAAATCGCCCTGGCCCTCGATCACAACTGCGGCGAGGCGGCGCACGCGGTCGAGCGCGTCTTTACGATCGGTCTCATCAATTGCGGCATGCTCAAGATGCGCCGCGAGATCAACAATCCCGGCGAGGACTTTTCTCAGATCCTCAGAGGTTTGCGACAGCTTGCTCGCTTCCGCTGCGAGGGCATCATTGCGGGCGATGGATGCGCCGCTCGCCTGGGCGTCGCTGAGCAAGAGCGCCAGATCCTGAGTCGTCATCCGTACTGTGTCGTCGTCATCGGGGTCCGGTGCACTGAAGTCGCTGGCGAAAGGATAGGGCTGGATTTTCTCAACGCGCCGCTTCATTCGATCAGCTCATCTTCTGTGTCGCGCGCGAGTATGTCGCCGCGTTTCACTAGCGCGCGGGCAATCTCGATGATTTCGCCGCGCGCTACCTCGATCTCGCTTCTTCGGATCGGTCCAGCGGCTTCGATTTCCTCGCGCAGAAGATCTCCGGCGCGCTGTGTGATGTTCGCAAAGCAGGCATTGGCAACCGGTTCCGGCGCGCCCTTGAGGGCAAGCGTGAGAACAGCGCGGTCCACGCGGCTTAAAATGGTTTGCAGGCTGGCGGCATCGAGGCCTGCGAGGTCTTCAAACGTAAACATGAAGGCGCGGATTTTTTCACCCGCCCCCGGTTCTGCTGTATCGAGTGACGAGAGCAGCGATTTTTCAGATTTGCTGTCCAGCCGGTCGAAGATCCGCGCGACATGCTCATGCCCGCTTTGCGTATGATCGGGCTGGGCCTGTTCGAGCCGTTTGCTGAGCGCAAGTTCAAGGCCTTTCAACGCGGCCGGATGGACGTCTCCCAGACTGAGCATTCTTTTCAACGCTTCCGTTGCCAGCGCGCGAGGAAGAGTTTTGACCGTCTCGGCCGCAGAGTCTGGCGCTAAGCGCGATAGGGTTAGCGCCACCACTTGCGGGCTCTCATCCTGGATCAGGCTGGAGATAAACGCCCCATTGAACGCCGACAAGCGATCCCAGAACGAAGCGGGCTGATCGGTGGTTGTCGCCGGTATTTTTGACATGGATGCAACATAGGCTTGCACAGCGTGTTGCTCCGCCGCGGCGTCTTCAGGCAGGGCGCGCATGGCATCGCTCAGCGTCTCAGCTTCTTGCGGCGAGAGCTGCGACCAGACCGCAGAGGCGCGTGCGCCGAGCGCCCGCATCAGGAGAGCGCTCCGCTGTAAGCCAGTCTTCATAGGGCCAACGGAAGTGACGGGCGCAGTCATTGGGGAGCGGGCAGGGGTCATCGTCTAATCTTCCGCATAAGACAGCCAATTGCGCACGACGCTAGCTGTTTCATTTGGTTTGGATTCGGCGAGAGTTGCCGCTTCACCAAGTTCACTGCCGATGCTTGCTGTCGGAGCGGGTAGTCGGGCAGGCTGGGCCATCATCGGCTCACGGCGCAGGGCCGGTTCTGGCGCTTGCGTCCGGGCTGGCATGGATTGCCCCCCCAAAACGCCTGCAAACAGCAGTGCGCAGAGAAGACCAAGTCCAGTCAGCTCCGCCATTTCGAGTGCGGTGAGCGATCCGCCGACGCCGCGCGCAAATGGGAATTGCGTGAGCGTCAACGTATCCGTGGCCGGATCAAATCCCAGTGATGCGATGAGGATGTTTTCAATCTGCGTGCGTGCGGCGCGTAAATCGCTGCCCATTTCGCCGTCAATCATGACGAGGACTGTGCGGTCTGATCGTCCCGTCACTGAAACGCGGACTTTCTCCGCCCCGGTGACGGGTTCCAGTAGGTAAGTCAGTTCGCGCTCGATGGCGCTGCCGACGGGCTCGGACTTCATGCCACCAAAGGTATCGTAGGCGCGTAACGACAAAAGCCCCGCTGCGAGAAGAAGCGCAGTCAGGGGTATAAGACGCGGAAAAGGAATTCCGGTTTTCGCGCTCATTACGTCACCTTCGCCCGGCGCAGATGCGGGCATACCTGTGTCTTTTACAGGTGGCGTCGTAAACGGCGCTTTAACACCGGCCTCGTCCCCTCAAAGTGTCCCCTCAATCCGATCACGCTCTATAGGCGACCGGATTGAACTTTAGGCGCGGTACTGTTGGAGCCGGGTTGTTCGCAGGCCTTTGCGGCCATGCTTGGAGTAAAGCACCCGCCAGCCGGAGAATTCTTCCTCGGTGAGGTCATAGCGACGAAGCGCTTCTTCCTCAGAAAGCAAGCCACCGCTTACCGCGGCAACGATTTCTGCTTTGCGGCGTGTCACCCAGCGGGTAATGCCGGGCTTTGGCAGGTCTGAAAGTGTCAGTGGGCGACCATCCGGGCCACGCACACTGAGAGATTGTGCATTCTGCGCCATATTTTCCACCATCTTCTGTTGGTTTCACAGGCCACTTCTGTAGCCATAGCGCGGTTATACAGCGTCCGAATTAAATCCGGTTTCAAACCGATCGGTGAATTTTCCTGAAAATTGCACACAACCCAGCGTCCCGCGTTAGGACGCTGTTTGCAAACCTGTCCCGATTTGGATCAAGCCTGTAGTTACAACAGGTTCAGGCCCGTGTTCTTAACGCTCGCTACCGCTCAGCTTGGCGAACCGGGCGAGATCTGCCGCTGTGTCGCCGCTAATGTCCGGGACAGCATTCATCATCAATTCGGCTGCGTGGCAGGTGCCGCGAACTTCCCGGCACCGGGCATCGACGCCCGCGCGCATCAGCAGGCGATAGAAAGCAATTCCTTCATCGCGCAGGGGATCGCACTCATTCACATTGATCATGGTGGGTGGCAGGCCGCGAACATCATCTTCAGTTGCAAAGAGCGGCCATGCGAGGGGGTTTTTATTCTCCAGGTGCTCCATGCCGTACGCCATAGCGCCCCGATTGGAGTGTAATCCGATCATGATGCCATTATTCTCTGTTGAAGATGGCAGAGCCTCCTGCGGCCACTTTCCGGCAATGTAGGGACACAATGGATAGAGCCCGCTGATCAGGCCGATATCGCCATCCTGTTTGAGCTTCAGACCCGTCGCGATTGTGAGATTGCCGCCGCCGCTTTCACCTGCAACCACGATGCGATCTTTGTCGATGCCGAGCGAACCGGCTTGTTCCGACAACCACCGTACGCCGGAGACGCAGTCATTCAGTCCGGCCGGAAACGGCGCGACTTCTGGTGCTGAGGACGGCGTCAGGCAATTGCGAAAATCCACCATGGCTACAGCGACGCCATTTGCTGCAATGATTTTCGACCAGGCGCGGTAATTGCCATAGAAACAGGAGAAGACCATCATCCCGCCGCCATGGATGTAATAGATGCAGGGCACCTCTTCGTCCGTATCCGGGCGCACGAACCGGATTTTAATTGTGTTGCCATCGGGCTGGGACGTGAATTCATTCTCTGAAATAGCGAGCCCGACTGAGGGCGCAATCATCTCATTGTCTGCCATCTCCAGCATCATCTCGACTTGTTTTGACGCTGCGATCGCTTCCGGCGAATTGGCCTGTGCGAGTTGCTCTTCGCGAGACGCAACACTGCTCTCGTCCGGAGCCGGCAGCATCGTCAACATGGCTTTCAGGCGAGGATCTAGTCGAGGGTCATTGGCAATATCGGCCATAGCGTGCGCTCCTGTTCATGGAACGCGCAGCCAAGCAAAAAGATCTGGTTGAGGCGAGACTGTCGTCGCGCGAACAGCGATTGCGGTTAAGCGAATTGCGGAGCGATCTTGAGGTTCTTCACCCAGCCGAGTTTCTCATAAATCAACAGCATCGTACCATTATAGTCGACAATCCGGTTCCAGATCCCCTTTCGCGGACGGTGCAGCGCACTGACCGGTTGGTCATGATGGTGATCGTGAAACGCTTCGCCGCCTGTCAACAGACCGATCAAGTGGTCGGCCCAGAGCGGGGTCTTCAAATGGCCAAGGACATTGATGCCATAAGTCGTCGCGTGAAACTGAATGGCTCGGCCAATCACGAAGCTGGCATGGCAAATAGCGGTCAGAACCAGCGACCCGCCCGCGGCCCAGACAATCAGGTAAATCACAGCCGGGACAACCAGATGCAGAACCAAAGAGATGGAATTGTAGAATTGATCCATCCAGACAATGATCGGATGCTGCTTCAGCCACATCGACATAGGGCGAGCCATATCCTTCGCATCGCGCCACAGGATCCAGCCGACCCAGGCCCAGCGTTTGGACTCAAAAGGATTGTGCGGGTCGCCCGGCTTGTCAGAGAAGCGATGGTGCTGACTGTGATAGTTCACCCAGTCGCGTACCGTACCCTGCATCGCGATCATCAGGTTCAGCATGGTCAGAATCTGGCCTGGCGCTTTCAGCTCACCCGCGCGGTGTTGCATGATGCGGTGGAGCGGTCCTATCCCGGCATTGCAGATAAAGATGGAGAACGCGACGATCCCGATCCCAAGCGGCAGGTAATACCAACGCAAGGTCAGCCCCGACAGCGTCAAACCGAGCACCGTGATCGTGATCAGCAAAGCAAGGCCGAGCAAAGGGTATAAGAAGGCCGAGAAGAAACTCGCAAAATTGAACGTTTTCCAGGTTTTGGGAATCGCGGTCGAGCGAGGGATCATTCTGAAGACCTCCGTGTCTGTGTAATGAACATTATGCATCCGCATCGTGTTACCAAGTAGTTAAGACTCGTTCTCACCAGCGAAAAGGTCAAAATCGGGCAAATCGCAGCAATATTCGAAAGTGTGACGGGAGAGTCACGTTTTGTGACCCTCCCGCCGGGTTTGTCAGCGATTATCGACCTCAGACCGGACGAGTTCCAGTCCTCGGCGCGTGATCCGATAAGGTTGGCCCCGCTTGGAGGCGGTGGCCCTGTGTCGTTTCAGTTTGCGAAACAGGAACAGGTCCAGACCAGGAGCGCGCCAGCCTTCTCTATTGATGCAGAATACGCGTTCGATTTTGCGGCCTTCACCGCGTTCGATTTCGATCCGTCCGCCTTGCGCAAGCAAGTGCAGAATGCGCTGTTCGGCGCGTGAAATATCCATTTTTGAAAGTCCGATAGTGCGCGGCGTGCGCGCAATGAAACAGGCCGATCCATGAATATGGATCAGAGCTCAGGCTGTTTCTGGCCCCATCTCGCGTTTTGGTATTGCGGTCGGGGCCCTTACCGGGTCTCGGACATAGTGAACATAAAGTCTCCGTTGGGCGCTCGGATAACGGAAACTTGCCAGTCTCGTCAAGTCAGGCCTAGTCTCGAAGACGACTTCGAGGAGGAATGCGCGTGAGCAAAATGAATGACATGCTGTCCGGACTCCGCCGGATTGTTACAGCCAACGATGAGGCCGGGAAATCTCATGTCATGATTGATGGCGGCCCGGCGGCAGAGTTTAGAACCGGTGATCTCGGCGGCCTGCTGGAGATCTGGCACGATGACGTGTCAGGGCCGCTCGATCCGAAGGCTTGCGAAGACAAAGGCGCCGGGAAAGCCATTCTGTCGCCCGACAAAGGCAAGGTCAAAATCCGCTGGTTCACGTCTGGACCAACCCCGGAAGGCGCCCCGCCGGAAATGATTGCGGAACTGACCCTCAAGGCCTTTGTTGATATTGGGGCCGGCGATCACCAGCCCGACACGAGCAAGCATCCGGCGATGCATACGACCCATACGCTGGATGCGATCATTCTCGTCAAAGGCCGCGTGCGTCTGATCCTGGACAAGGACGAGACCGTGATCGGGCCCGGCGACGTGGTCATTCAGAGAGCTACCAATCACGCCTGGGCCGTGGAGGGCGATGAACCCGCTTTATTCGTGGCTGTGCTCGTCGACCGATCCTGATGCTTCTGGGGCGGCGAGCTTGGCGTCCCAGGTCTCGCAGGCCAGCTTGCCGCGGCAATCGCCCCGCACTTCCAGAGAGGCGTGGCTGACGCCAAATCCCTGCTGGTCTGCGGTGCTGATCAGGCTGACGACAGCGTCATTGGCGGAGATTTCTTCGGCCTGGCCGCATTTCTCGCACACGAAGAATGCCAGCGGCACATCGCTCGGACCAAGATCCAGTGCGAGATAGGCGTTGAGGCTTTCCACCCTTGAGACGAAGCCGAGCGAGACAAGGAAGTCGAGCGCGCGATACGCGGTTGGAGGGGAAACAGAGCCAACCCCTTCCAGAGACGCGAGGACTTCATAAGCCGTCATAGGGCGCTGGGCGTCGAGCAGGACGGTCAGAACGTGCTTGCGGATCGCCGTCAGGCTCTTGCCGGACAGCTGCGCCTCGTCTGAAGCCGCCTGAATCAGTTCTTCCCGGCTCGGCTTTTTCGAGTCTGGCTGTCTCCAGCGCCTGCGGTGGAGCCGGCGTTTGCCAGTGGCGGGGGTGCGCGTACGATATCGTGTCATAGTATGACGTATATGCCGATCAGATGTGTGCGTCGAGTTAAATCGGACGTGCAAATCGTCATCGGCTTGCGAGATGTCGCTGTGATCGTCATAGGTTTAGCGACCAAAATGCGCGAAAGGCCCGAGAATGTCAGATCAAACCCCGTCCTGGATCGCCAAGGATTGTCTTGATGTCGGTCTGTTCACCAATCAATTGGAGGACATGCTGAAATTCTGGCAGACCGACGTCGGGCTTGCTTTTGATCATATGCTGCCGGTCGGCGGCGGTGTGCGCCAATATCGGCACGATTTTTTCGGCGCGGTGCTGAAGCTCAATCACGCGCGCGATCCGTTGTTCCCTGCGTCTCGCGGTGGATATTTGCGCCTGGTCATCGCGCAAGACGGGCGAACCGAAATTCAAGATCTGACCGACCCGGACGGAAACCAAGTCCGCCTGGTTCCAATTGGCCATGGCGGCGTTGAGCACTGGGCCATCGAAGTTGCGACGGCCAGCGCGGGAGCATTTCTGAACCACTATCATGACAGTCTCGGCCTTCCGCGCTTGCAGGACCAGTTGGCGGTGCGCTGCGGACGCAGTCTGATTGTCGGCGTGATCGCACCGGACATTGCCGAAGAAACTGACGGCGGCGAAATGCGGCGAACCGGCTTTCGCTACACCACGATCCAGGTCGCAAAAGTCGACTCCCTCCACGCGCAGGCCGTTGAACAAGGCGCGACGGAGGGGGCGCCGCCACTAACCCTCGGCAAGACCGCCCGGATTTCTTTTCTCAAAGACGGCCATGGCAATTGGATGGAGCTGTCTCAACGCGCGTCCATAACCGGGTCGCTGGACCCGGGCTGAAGCGCCGCCGGTCCGTTTTCGCGTCGAGCAGACCAAAATCGTCGATTATCGAAGTTACCGAAGAAGCGGATTGACTCAGAACAAATAGAAACATAAAGAGAACAAAATGTGATCAAACTCACGTGTAGAGGGCTAGCATGGGCGCAATATCGACGACATCTGACGTCCTGGATCAGGCCTTGCGGGACGCTGGTCTTGAAGAGGCCTTTGATGATCGCGGCGTCGCGCATGAAGACTGTCCGGGGTGCGGTGCATCGCGCGGGCTGAAGCTGTCGCTGGCGCGCGGGCGTGTGCATTGCACCGCCTGTGGCAGCGAGGGACCGTTGCTCGCCTATCTGCGCGAGAAAGCTGAGGCTGGCGAATGGAGCCATGAGCCGTACGCTGAAGCCGAGATCGTTCCGATCACGCCGCGGCCACGACCGGCCAATGATGATGACGCGGTTGAGTCCGTCAGTGAGTCCTATCCCGTCCCCGCCGCTGTTGCGGTCAACGTCCCCGTCTCTGATCTACCGCGAGTCGAACTTGTTCAAGAGCCTCGAAGCGAGCGGCGAGCTGATTTTGGACGCGGGTCTTCGCGGCCAAAGTCCACGCGCGCGCCAACCCGTGGCTGGGGAGAGCGCATTATCATTTCGCTCCTGGCATTGATTTTCCTTGCAGCGGGGCTCGCCGCGGCGGGGCTTTCCGGGTTCGCGAATTACCAGGCGTTCAGCGCCGGCGTGTTGGATGCCACGCAGGCGCGCGTCTGGGGGTGGAGCGGCGTCATTGCCTCCGTCTGTTCGTTCGGTGGGTTTACGTTTTTCTGGTGGCACATGTCAGGTCGTCGCTTTGGGGAGGCGATGCGGTCGCTGGTCTTCGCGCTCGCAGGCGCGGGGACCAGCATAGCCGGCACATCCCTGTTCATGATGAACAATGCGCAGGCGCAGGATGCACAGCTGGCACAGGCGCAGCAGGTCCAGGCTCTAGGCGAGGCCGAGATCGCGGACTGGACACGCCAACTTCAGGGGATCCCGCCCGAGACGCGGACGATTGAGGGGCTGGAAGCCTATCTCGCGGGCGTTGAAGCGGTTGGGCGGACGCATCAAAAGCCGTATCGAGACGCTCAGAACGAGCTCGGTCTCGCGCGCCGGAGGGCGATGCTCGAAGACAGGATTGCAGGGGCGCGAGCCGATCTGCGCCAGGCAGCGGAGGCGAGCGGGCTCACTCTCCCCGCGCAAAACCTCCCTGCCTGGTTTTTTGCACTGATGCTCGAACTCTTTTCCTCCCAGGGAACAAGCATCGCATTCGTCTCGCTGCTCCTGCTCTTCGGCGCGCGATCGAATACAAGTCTGGAAAGTCCAGGATTAGATTTTGACGCCTCGGATTAGCCGGTTAGGCGGCTTTTTCTACAAATACAGTTCCGGCAGAATACCCCGCGCCAAACGAACAGATCAGGCCTTTGTCGCCGGCAACCATATCCTCGCTATGCTTGTGGAAGGCGATGATCGACCCGGCTGAACTTGTGTTCGCATACGTGTCGAGAACGGTCGGGCTTTCGTCTGGCGTCGCCTCCCGGCCCAGCACTTTCGATGCGATGAGCCGGTTCATATTGGCATTCGCCTGATGCAGCCACATCCGGCGCAGATTTGGCGCTTCCAGTTTAAGGCGCTCCAGTTCCGCGATGATCATTTTCGCGACCATGGGCACGACTTCCTTGAACACTTTGCGGCCTTCCTGAACGAACAATTTGTCTTCGGCGCCAATTCCGTCTGGCGCGCAGCGATTGAGGAAGCCAAAATTGTTGCGAATATTGTTCGAGAATTGCGTCTTGAGGTGCGTCCCCAAGATCTTCCAATGCTCGGCTGGGGCAATGTCCTCGGCTTCAATCAAAACAGCCGTGGCAACATCGCCAAAAATGAAGTGGCTGTCCCGATCGGTGAAATTCAAGTGGCCCGAACAGATCTCCGGGTTGACCATCAGCACCGACCTGGCGCTTCCAGAGCGCACAAAATCGGCGCCGGTCTGGATCCCGAAAGTTGCCGATGAGCAGGCGACATTCATATCAAAGCCAAAGCCATCAATGCCGAGCGCATCCTGGATCTCGACCGCCATGGCCGGATATCCGCGTTGCATATTGGACGCCGCGCAGAGGACGGCATCCACGTCCTTCGGGTCTCGTCCGGCGCGATCGAGCGCCTCGCGAGCCGCGTTGACGGCGATTTCTGCCAGGACGGAAATCTGATCATTCGGGCGCTCGGGGATGTTTGGGCGCATCATGTCCGGATCGACGATCCCCGTTTTATCAACGACGAACCGCGATTTGATACCCGAAGCTTTCTCGATGAATTCGACGCTTGAATGGGTTTTAGGTTCCAGCGTCCCAGCTTCGATCTCGGCGGTGTGTTTCGCGTTCCACTTGTCCGCCCAGGCATTGAAACTCTCGACCAATTCAGCGTTCGAAACCGATTGCGCCGGGGTCCACAGGCCAGTGGCAGAAATGACGGGTGTGATCATAAATCCCTCATACGCCGAGAGCGGCGTTTCGTTACTGTAGCGGACATTGATAGTGTCAGGCGCAGCGAAGGTCGAGACGCATAGTCACTTCAGGTGCTGGGAAAACCTGAGGCTTCATCTCGCACAGTGCGTTCGCAATCCAGCCGTTCGTTTGGCGTGGGGAGCTCCCGGCACTCATCGATGCGTCGATCGTCATAAATGTCTTGTCCTAGCGCGCACCCGGCAAGGAGGCTGCAGAGCCCAAGACTGAGGACGATCGCTTTCATGCTTAGTCTTTCACGCCGGCGATTTCGCGACCTAGCTCGCGCCGATCGGCATCGTCTTGTCGCTGCTGGTCCTTGGCGTCTTCTCGCGAGCGCTCACGTTCGGACTGAGCGATGGCGTCAGCGATGCAGCGGTCCCGGCTGGACTTGTCGGAAATCGACTCGCACTTGCTGTAGGCGCGATCGCGGTCAAACTCGGTTGAGGTGACACACGCCGACAAGACAAGCGCGGCGAAGGAGAGCGTGAGGGCATATTTCATCGAGCGATTTCCTGAACCTGTTTGTGTCGAACACAGCCGACCTCATGATCATTGTAAAGTCCGCAAGCCTGCATCCAGGCATAGACGATGGTTGGGCCGACAAATTTGTGGCCGCGTTTCTTAAGAGCCTTGGAGCAGGTCTCTGAGATTTCAGTCTTGGTCGGGCCATCGCGATAATTCTCAAAATGGCTGACAATGGGTTTGCCGTCGACGAAGCTCCAGCAAAACTCCGAGAAGTCCTCGCCTTGCTCCATCCCATCGAGGAAAGCGCGCGCATTGCCGATACAGGCTTCGATCTTTTTCGGGCTGCGAATAATTCCGGGATTGGTCAGCGCCTTGTCGATGCGCGGCTGGGTCCAGCGCGCGATCTTTTCCGGATCGAAACCGTCAAACTCTTCACGCATGGTCTCTCGCTTGCGCAGGATCGTGATCCAGGACAGGCCCGCCTGCATGCCATCAAGTTGGAGTTTTTCCCACAAGGCGCGGGAATCATATTCCGGCACACCCCATTCATTGTCGTGGTAGGCCCGGTAAAGCGCATCTTTGGACGGCGCCCAGGCGCAAGAGGTGTGATCACTCATGTTTCTTCCATACGCGCGAGCTCAGCTTCAAGCCAACCCGGTTTCTCAAACGTGACCGGAGTTTCATGAAGTGTCGGCGTTGCGCCAGACTTTTCCGCCGACAGAAGCCGATCCACTCGAACCAGAGCAAGCGCGCGATTGCCTGCAACACTGCTGATCGTACCGATCGGCAGGGGGGCTTTGATATCGTCGCCTGGCTGAGCGGAAACGGCATCCGGTAGTGTGCCACACAGCGTGCGCTTGCGGATCTTCCCGCGGCGATGCATTCGGCTGACCACTTCCTGGCCCACGAAGCAGCCTTTGTTGAGCGCGACACCTTCCAGAACGTCCATGTTGATCTCGGCCGGAAACACCTCTGCCGCACCAAAGTCTGCGCCTTGCTCCGGGACCACATTGGTGATGCGGTCTGCGTGATAGGCGGTAAGTGCGCTCGCATCGGCATCCGGAACAGTTCCCTCGACCAGGACGCGAGTACGTCCGTCGGGATAACGCGGATCCTGATAGATATACGCCGCACCCTCGAGAGGATCTGAATCCCGCTCAAGGCTCGCCATAACCTGCAGATGGTCCAGCACCTCGATCTCGACGTCACTGCGCAATCGGAACATTTTCAGGCGTTTAGCGAGGTCTGCGGCATGGTCTTTGGAGACGTCGAGCAAGACACCGTCATCCGTGCGCAATGCCAGATAATCTGCGATAATCTTGCCTTGCGGTGTGAGCAGGGCACCGTAGCGGGTTTCTCCGCTCGCCCATTCCGTCGTTGCGTTGGTCACAAGGCGTTCCAGGAGCGCCATCGTATCAGGCCCCTGCAAAGAGACGATCGTGCGCTGGGGCAGATGGATAAAACCGGATGTCATGCTGGCGCATGTAAGCTGGCTGCAATCGCTTGTCATCCTGATCGACAAAAAAAGGGCCCGGCGCTGTGAGAGGGAGGGCAGCGCCGGGCCTAAACCTAAGAGCCAGGTTTAGAGGGAGGAAAAATCTCTAGCTCTTAGAATTTGTAACGCGCGCCGATGGTCAGGCTGGAGCCATCGAAATCGTCTTCAACGCTGGCATTGAACAGATTAGCGCCGCCGCCGATGAACCGGCGCTCGAATTCCAGATCACGGATCTGATAGTAGCGCGCTTCGCCATAGACTTCCCACGGCGTGCCGGTCAGCCAGGTCAGTCCACCCGCGAATGTGCCCGCGAGGCCGCTATCCTCGCCGGTGGCGACGAAATTGGGAGTGGGCGAGCCGCCCCCGGCATACAGAATGTTCGCATCAACATTTGCGACGCCGAGACCGCCGCCAACGAATGGGATGATGGTCTGATTGTCATCCCAAATAATGTCGGAATAATTGTTGATCAGAAAGAAATCGATGCTGAGATCGCCAGAGAACGGCTGAGAGCCGCTATTGAAACTGCCGGCGCTGACATCAGCTTCCAGACGAGAATACTCAAGTTCAAGCCGTGTGTTGAAGATGCCGAAGAATTCCCACGGCATGTCATAGCCCAGGGCGACGCCAAGTGTTGAGTCGCTGTCAAAGTCGGTTGCGATGCGGGCAGGGGCGCCGGCCATTCCCGGGGCGCCCGTAACCGGGTTTTGCACACCGGTCAGTTCTGCGTCGCCGGGAAAACCAGCACCGATGAATCCGGAGACATACCAGCCCTGATCATTCTGAGCCTGGGCGGGGAGGGCGACGGCGGCAAGGGTTGCCGTGGCCAGGGAGAACAGCTTGAGTTTCGACATTGCGGGAGGTCCTTTTGCGTGAATGTCTTTTTTGAATTGCAGCTGACCTAGCCCGGTTCCGGCTCACATACATTTCACGTCTCTTCACCACGCCTCACGCCAATTTGAGATCACAATTTCGGGGTGAGGGCTTGCCTCTACACTGCGATGCGTGCGCCGCTTTGGTGACAGCGTCAGAGGCTTCGGTCATAGATATGGTCTGGGACTCGCGAACGGGAGCGCAAAGCGTTGAGCGAACGAAAAGGGCTGAACCGCAGTTTATTCTGGCTGTATGAAGGGCATGGGCGCGCGCCCTATTACTTCCGGCTGGCGCTGCTGACATTTGATATTCTGACCATCGCCTACTTTCTCTGGGCGCCATTTCGCGGCGATGGGGTCTCGCATCCGATTGCTGATTACGCGATTGGCGCGGTGATCGGGCTCGACCTCGCGGCGCGCTATTATATTGCCCAGCCGAAGGTGAAGTTCTGGAAGCGGTTCTACAATTGGGCGGACCTTATTGTGGTCATCTCGATGCTGGCGCCGCTGTTCACGCAAAACCTGGCCTTCCTTCGCTTGCTGCGCGCGGTGCGGATCATTCGCGCCTTCACCTTGTTGAAGCGACTGAAGGGTGTGTCTTCTTACCTGAAGCAACACGAGAAGATCTTCGACCGCGTGACCAATCTCATTGTGTTCGTCTTCTTGATGGCGGGCCTGGTCTTTGTGCTGCAAAAGGATACCAATCCAGGGATCGAGACTTATGTCGACGCGCTCTATTTTACGGTCACCAGCCTGACCACGACCGGTTATGGTGACATCTTGATGGAAGGCGCGTGGGGGCGCATGCTGGCGGTGGTCATCATGGTGCTCGGCCTGACGCTTTTTCTCAGACTGTTGCGCGCCATTACACTCCCCAGCGACAAGGTTGACTATACCTGCGAGGCGTGTGGTCTGACGCGGCACGATTCCGATGCCATTCACTGCAAACATTGTGGTGACATGTTGAAAATTGAAACACCTGGCCAAGGATAGGTGATGAGCGAAACCAGTCATGTTCCCTTTCGGGAACTCCCCTACCTTCCGCAAAAGACCCTGATCGAAACGCGCGATGATGGCACTGTGCTGATCCGCAATGGACAGCCTCTAAAAGACTATCCACCGCACATGTTGTGGCCGCTGAGATACTGGGCCGAACAGGCACCTGATCGCATCTGGCTTGCACAGCGCGATCCCGTCGATCCGACAAAAGAAGGGTGGCAGGAAATCACCTATGCCGAAGCGTGGGACCGCATCCGCGCGCTGGCACAGGGGTTTCTGAATGCAGGGGCATCAGCGCCGATTATGATCTTGTCGCGCAACACGATCGATCATGCGCTGGTCATGTATGGAGCTATGCTCGCAGGGTGCCCGGTCGTACCTGTGACGCCTGCCTATGCTTTGCTGAGCCAGGATTTTGCCCGCCTCAACTATGTCGATGGCCTCGTGGAGCCTGCCTATATCTATGTCGAAGACGGCGCCGAGTATCAGCGCGGGCTCGATGGCATGCAGGTCGAGGACCGCCTCGTCTTGTATTCGCGCAATGCGCCGACAGGATATCAGAGCCAATCACTGGACGCGTTTGCAGTCTCTGGAGGCAACTCGGTCAACGAAGCCTATGATCGCCTGGCGCCTGAAACGGTCGCGAAATTCATGCTGACCTCTGGTTCGACAGGTGAACCAAAAGCCGTGATCAATACGCACGGCATGATCGCCGCGAACGCCAAAATGATCCGCTCTGTCTGGGACGAGGACCGATTGGCGCAGGTAACGGGCGAGGTTCAAGTCATGTGTAACTTCCTGCCCTGGAGCCACACCTATGGTGCCAATGCCATCCTTCACAACATGACGGATTGGGGCGGGACGCTGTATCTCGATTGGGGTGCGCCGACGCCTGCACGCCTGCCTGAAATGATCCGCAACCTGAAAGAAGTGTCGACGACCCAGCACACTACGGTGCCTGCGGCTTGGGCGGCGCTGGCAACAGAGTTCGAACAAGACGAAGCACTGGCCCAGACATTCTTCAAGCGGATCTGTCAGATGGCTTATGGCGGGGCCTCAATGGGGCAGGATATCTATGAGCGCATCCAGAAGGTTGCCGTTCGCATCACTGGAGAGCGGATTTCCTTGTCTGCAGGGTATGGCGCGACAGAGACCTCGCCCACTGCGAGTAACGTGCATTGGCCGAATGACACGATGGGACTGATCGGCCTGCCGCTGCCTGGCAATACGTTCAAGCTGGTGCCCGCGGGGGACAAGAAAGAATTGCGGGTCAAAGGCGTCAACGTCACGCCGGGCTATTATCGCAATGAAGAGAAAACCCGCGCCGCATTCGATGAAGAGGGGTTCTATCGGCTCGGAGATGCGGTTCGGTTCGTTGATCCAGACGATCCCAACAAGGGCTTGGCCTTTGATGGCCGCACGGCCGAGGAGTTCAAACTTGCGAACGGGACGTGGGTCTCAGCCGGTAAGCTCCGCGTGCAGGCGGTACAGGCGGTGGATGGCGCGCTCTCCGATGCTGTGGTTTGCGGCCTCAATCGGGATGCCGTTTGTCTGCTTGGCTTCGTCAATGAGAGCTATTGCGAGCGGCTTGTAGGTGAAAAGCTCCCTCTATCTGAGATGATCGAGCACCCAAAAGTGGTCGATGCGGTTCGTTCCGGATTGGCGCAGCACAATGCGAGTAACCCGAACGCAGCGAACCGGATCGCCCGCGTATTGTTACAACCGACCCAGCCTCAGCCCGATGCCGGAGAGATCACAGAGAAGGGCTACATCAATCAGAACAAGGCCCAGACCCTGCGGCAAACCGAGGTCGAGCAGCTATATAGTGATGGTATAACTTCACGGCTCATCGTCCTTTGATGTCTGAATACCAGTATTTCCGTGTCACCAGATTGAATGACTTGAATTCGCTGCCGCCACGTCAGATATTGCCGCTGCAAGATCATAGAACTATGCCTCTTGCAGCCATACCCCTTTGTGGCTTGTCTGCGGACCCTGACAGGACGATGGATCGCTCGCGCGATTCATCGTCCTGTCTTGATTCAGGGCCTGTATTTTCTGTAGCACCGCTATAAACAACACGGACCACGACGCAGGATTGGAAATCGCCATGGCTGACCCACAGAACGAGACGCTCACCGGAGCGGAAGCATTAGTGTCGACGCTGGCGAACAATGGCGTTTCTGCCTGTTTTGCCAATCCAGGCACATCCGAGATGCATCTCGTCACCGCGCTGGACGGCGAGCCGAGAATACGCTCGGTCCTCTGCTTGTTCGAAGGCGTCGCGACCGGCGCCGCCGATGGGTATGCGAGGATTTCGGGAACGCCAGCGATGACTCTGCTCCACTTGGGGGCAGGGTACATGAATGCAGGGGCGAACATTCACAATGCGGGGCGCGCCAATACACCGATGATCAATGTCATTGGCGATCACGCGGTCCCCCATTTGAGATATGATGCGCCGCTCACCTCCGACATTGTGGGTCTGGCAGGGCCAAACTCGCGCTGGATCAAATCCGCGAACAAAGTTGGCGATACGGGCGCCCTCGCATCTGAGGCTTTCGCGGCGAGCTTCGGACCAAAACCCGGACCTGTCTCGCTGATCCTTCCCGCGGATAGCGCCTGGCTTGAAGGCGGGATTGAAGGCGAGGAAGTCACGCCGCCCGCCCTTCGCTCAGTTTCCAAGGCCCAAATTGACAGTGCGGTTGAGGCCATTTCGAATGCCGAGAAACCGGTTCTCATCATCAATGGCACAGCTTTGTCCGAGACAGGTCTGCAAGCCGCGGCGCGTTTGAAAGCCGCCGGTGTTCGCGTCCTCACCGACACGTTCTATACAAAGATGCGCCGCGGGGCAGGCGTGTTTGCGCCCGAACGCATGCAGTATTTTGCGGAAGGTGCGATGGCAGACCTCGAGGGCAGCGACTTGATGTTGACCGCCGGAACCCAGCCACCTGTCGCTTTCTTCGCCTATCCCGGAAAGCCCAGCCTGCTCGTTCCTGAAGGGTGCGATGTCCTGGATCTCGGCGATGCCGGGACCGACAGTGCCGCGACCCTGGCGGCGCTCGCTGATGCAATGGGCGCGAAAGACAGTGCCCCTGTCGAGACTCTGAACGTGCCAGATGCGCCGACCGGCGAGCTCACAGCTCAAGCGGTCGGGCAGAGCCTTGCCCGGCACATGCCTGAAAACGCCATTGTTTCGGATGATGGCGTCTCGAATGGTCTGATGTCTTATCTGCCAACGCAGAATGCGCAGCCGCACGATTGGATGATGTTGACCGGCGGCGCGATCGGGATGGGGATGCCTCTGGCTTTGGGGGCTGCGCTTGCCGCGCAAGATCGGAAGACGATTTGCCTGTCAGGTGATGGCGCCGGCATGTACACAAATCAGGCCTTGTGGAGCATGGCGCGCGAGCAAGCCGACGTGACAACGATTGTTTTCGTCAATCACTCCTACCGCATCCTCAATATTGAACTTTATCGGACGGGTGCGGGTAATCCCGGACCGACCGCAAAAGACATGCTGTCAATTGGCGGCCCGGATATCAATTGGGTGCAATTGTCGACCAGTATGGGCGTGCCCGCAGTGGAAGCGTCGACGGCTGAGGCGTTCGATGAAGCCTTGGCGGAGGCAATCGCCGCCCCTGGACCGCGTCTTATTGCGGCGGTGGTGCCGGGCTAGAGCGCTGCACTATGACTAATGCGTTCGATGGGAATTTTGCGCCTGTCCTGCCAAAACATCACAAAAACCCGCGAATTCTTAATGGCGCGCCCAGTGGGCGTTAACGAACTGCCTGTTTGGGTCGTTCTGCGTTAACCATACAGAAGAGTCTGTCCGGCAATCTCACACCTGTCGCCGAGGAATTGGAGACAGTGATGGTGGGTGTCTCGAGACTTGGAAAACCAAGCTCGAGCACCTCTCGAAACGAGAGAGGATAAAGAAGATGCCTTATTCAGATATGGCAACAGATATTGCGCCGGAAACCGGGTTGGAAGCAACCACGGCCACAGGCGAAGAGCTGTACCGCGTGGGACTTGCGTATTCAGAAGGTGTGGACTGCGAACAGGATCTGATCGCTGCGCACAAATGGTTCAACCTGGCAGTGCTCAAAGGCTATGATGACGCAAAGATTTGTCGTCAGGAAATGGCTGACTTGCTGGTCAAGGAAGATATCAAATCTGCTCTGGCCGCTGCGCGCGCCTGGTTGCAACTCGCCAACTAATAGTCCGGCAAACCGCGAAAGCTCGCGAACATCTCCGTCCCTTCAAACTGAGGGGAGGGGCAAGGTGAGCCATCGGTTTCCGCTTCCGTTCGGCATTTCAGATCAGTGACTTTCACCTGCAACTCTGAGCAGGGCTGGTCATAGGCTTCGAACATGTTCAGCTCGGCATCCGTCCGGGCGACGCCGCTCTCCTCGAGGTTGGCGAGATTGACGCCTGACCCTGTGAGGTTGTCGCCGACCGCGATGCTCACATTCGCAAAAATATACGCCTCGCTTGTGCGCATGGCGTAGTGGACGTTCGGATTGCACTGTCCGTCCTCGACATTCGGGTTCGCTTCGAACCGAACCAGCAGCGTGTCTTCCGCCAGATCCGCATACGGATCGACGATCTCTGGCTCGCCGCCACCGCAAGCGGTCACGAGCGCCGCTGCCAGAACAGAACCGATCATCTGTGTTTTCATTGTGTAGTCCCCACCACGTCTAGATTTTAGCTTTCATTGTAGCGATAGCCAACGCCATACAGCGTTTCGATCGAGTCGAACTCCTTATCGCTCTCGCGGAACTTCTTGCGCAGTCGCTTGATGTGGCTGTCAATCGTGCGGTCATCGACATAGATCTGGTCGTCATAGGCCGCGTCCATCAGGTTGTCGCGAGATTTCACATAGCCGGGGCGTTGCGCCAGAGCCTGCAGGATCAGGAACTCGGTCACGGTCAAGCGAACCGGATGACCATCCCAGGAGCAAGAGTGACGGTTCGGGTCGAGGGTCAGGCGTCCACGCACGATTGGCTTGACGTCGCCATCCTCCGGGCCGCTATCTGAAGCCCGCGCCCGGCGAAGAACCGCTTTCACACGCTCTGACAGAAGTCGATTCGAACAAGGTTTGCGGACGAAATCATCAGCGCCAATGTTGAAGCCGATCACTTCATCAATCTCTTCGTCTTTCGAGGTCAGGAAAATAACCGGAAGTTCCGAGGTTTGGCGCAGGCGCTTCAGGAGCTCCATGCCGTCCATCTTGGGCATCTTCACATCGAGGATCGCAAGATCGGGCGGGCTGTCGGTCAGCGCGCCGAGCGCCGTCAGACCATCATGGTAGGTGCGGACATTATAGCCCTCTGCTTCGAAGAAAATCTTCAGCGAAGCAATGATGTTCTCGTCATCATCTACAAGTGCAAGTGTGGTCATGGTCCAGCCCTTTGCTTTCAAACCCGATCGATAGGTAACCGGGCCAAATTGTCGGCGGCTGTTGAACCATGGTTCGATGGCCACCGGAAGCCCCGGCTTGGTCGTTTCTGCACTGTTACGAGAATTTTAGGCGCTGATTTGCACCGAATGGGGCGATTTTGCGTTCGATTTCAGCGCTATGCGCGCAGAGGGTGCTCTTTACGCGCCGGTTTGGGAGCAGGTGTTGAACCATAAGTAATGCACTGGCGCTTACCCGCATCCTTGGCTTGATAGAGGGCCTTATCCGCGAGACTCAGCACCTTGCTCGGTGTCGAGCCATGATTGGGATAGCGGGCATGCCCGATCGACGCCGAGATTCGCAGAACGGTCTTGTCCCATAGGTAGGGACGGCTGAGGATCTCGATCAGATACTCCGCATACTTGCGAATGCTGGCCAGGGTACCGTCGACATTTTCAAGCAGGATGACGAATTCGTCGCCGCCCAGACGGACCAACAAGTCTTCCTTGTCCGTCACCTCACGCAACCGCTCAGACAGCGCCTTGATCAGATAGTCACCAGCATTGTGACCGAACGTGTCGTTCACAGCTTTGAAGCCATCGAGGTCGATCAGGAGGATATCGAAGGTCTCGCCAGACTTCAGCGCGTCAAAACGTTGTTGCAGGCGAATACGGTTGCCGAGCCCCGATAACGCATCATGTGCGGCGAGGTGAGATTGATATTCGACCAATTCCATCAGCTGGTGGTTCACTTTCTCACTCTGCAGAACCAATGTCACAGCTGCGCCGCCGCACCCAAGGATCGCCAGGATGATCATGAAAGATGACATCATCAGATCTGTCTCAGGCGTAATCGCAAACACCGGTAGATAGGAGCCGCTATAGGCCAGACCAGAGATGCCGAGCACGACCAAGAGATTCAGCGTCGTGAACAGGATTGTGTCGCGTGCGCTCAACAAGATCGCCGCGATGACGGGCAAAACGGGCAGGATGCCGACATGATACCCGGTTATCCCGCCTGAAAACGCGATTTCTCCCCAGATCAGAACGGAAAAAGCGAGGAGCAGGATCCGGACCATGGGTTGCGGACGTTCACCAAACAGGCTGAACCTCAACCCAAGGCCGCAAATTGCAGCGCCAACGACACCGGTCGCGACATTGAACAGTCCAGTGCTGTCAAATCCCAGCAGAACGACCTGCAGGATCGTGTAGATCACGGTCATCACCAGACCGAAACTGGAGACAAACACCATCCGCCGACGTTGGATGTCCTCCGTCGACAGGATAAAGCTACCGTCGTCTTTAACCAGCTTGGTGCTGGGTGACATGGCGCCGAGTAGGGTAAAGAATCGTTTCAAATAAATGGCCCTAGTTTCCCTGTCACAATAGGGGGGAGGCTATAACTTACGGTTGATTTATCCGTGAAATTTTACTGATTCTTGCTTGCCGATCAGAAACGATGATCTCGCGGTCGGGCTTGACGCTTCGCAGCGGGATAGCTAATGGCCGCGGCATGAAAACAAGACTGCATCACCATCATCAACAGACCTGACGCGTCCGAGGAGGCGCGAACGATCTCGGTGCGCCTCACGTTTTCATAAACATCCTTCTCCAAATAACGTGAATTCAGAGTGTCCGCCGATCCGACCTTTTGCCGGGTCGTCTTGTGGTAGGACAACTGACTTTGACTCAGTAAATGCTGGTTCGACTCCAGCCCCGGCATCCAAAGCTTCACACCTGCGGCGGCTTCGTCTAGACGGACCGCGACCGATACAAAGGCATCCCCATGGGCAAGACCAAACAGCCGAAACCGATTGATCTGGCACGCAAACCGCGCGGCTTTCCGGACAAGCGCGAAAATCTGATCCATGCTGAGCAGGCCATGATTGATAAGATCACCGGCGTTTACCGGCGCTGGGGATTTGAAGGGCTCGAGACCGGGGCGTTTGAATTCGCGGATGCCCTCGGCAAGTTCCTGCCGGATGATGATCGTCCAAATGCCGGCGTGTTCGCGCTGCAGGATGATGACGAGCAATGGATGAGCCTGCGCTACGACCTGACGGCGCCGCTGGCCCGGTTCGCTGCGGAGGGCTGGCAGACCTTGCCGAAGCCGTTCCGACGATATGCGGCAGGTCCGGTCTGGCGCAATGAGAAGCCCGGGCCTGGGCGGTTTCGCGAGTTTCTCCAATGTGACGCTGACACCGTCGGCGCAGCCGGGGCGCATGCGGACGCTGAAATGATCGCAATGGCCGCTGAAGCGATGCGTGCAGCTGG
This sequence comes from Hyphomonadaceae bacterium, assembly GCA_043513745.1. GTDB lineage: Bacteria > Pseudomonadota > Alphaproteobacteria > Caulobacterales > Hyphomonadaceae > Henriciella. The sequence continues at coordinate 495,519 of CP121341.1, read as the reverse complement.
CGCAGCTGACGGCGAGTTCACCATCCGCGTGAACACGCGCCGCTTGCTGAATGCGGTGCTCGAAAACGTCGGCGCCAATGACGAGCGCGCGCGCCTGACCATCCTGCGGGCGCTTGATAAGCTGGACAAGTTTGGCACCAGCGGCGTCGCGGACTTGCTCGGTGCTGGCCGAATGGATGAAAGCGGAGACTTTACCAAAGGGGCTGGGCTCGATGCCGCCGCGGTCAAGCAAGTGCTGGCATTTGCTGAGGCAGGACGCGCGACGCGCAGCAAGACGCTCGAGGCACTCGGACAGGCCGTCGGCACTAGCGAAGAAGCAACCGCCGGGCTCTCAGAGCTTGATGCGATCGCGCGCGGTTTAGAGGCACTCGGTGCCCCTGAAGCCGATGTCACAATCGATCCATCCGTCGTACGTGGATTGGAATATTATACCGGTCCGGTCTTCGAAGCCGAGTTGCTCAAGGATACGGTCGATGAGGACGGCAACACCGTGCGGATCGGCTCAGTTGGTGGCGGTGGGCGATATGACGACCTTGTTGCTCGCTTCACAGGCGAGAAAATTCCCGCGACAGGATTCTCGGTTGGCGTGAGCCGTCTGGCAGCGGCGTTCTCCATCAGCGGCTCTATCGGGGCGCTGAATGGGCCGGTCGTGGTGCTGAACATGGACCGTGAGGATCCCTCAGAAGCGCTTAAACTCGCCACCGAGCTGCGCTCAGCCGGCGTCCGGGCAGAGGCCTATATGGGAAGTTCCGGCATGCGCCCGCAGATGAAATATGCCGATCGCCGCGGCGCTCCGGCCGTGATCATGGTTGGAAGCGACGAGCTGGAAAAGGGCGTGGTGACGATCAAGGATCTGAAAGAGGGCGCGCGCCAGGCGGCTGCGATTGCCAGCAATGATGAGTACCGCGAAGCGCGTCCCGGCCAATTCGAAGCGCCGCGAGCAGAAATGATCACTCGCATTCAGGCCATCCTGGAGGCGGACCAGTGAGCCTTTCCGACCTGATTTTTTCAACCATCGCAAAGCGCGGCGGCGAGAGTGTCGATGTTCCCGTGATCATCGAAGCTGCGGTGCCGCTGGAGCTGTCCGGCGAAGTCGTGCGCAGCCGGATTTGCACCTTCGCCGACGGCGATGGTCGCGAATGGGCGCTGCGTCCCGATCTGACGCTGCCTGTGGCTCAGGCCGAGATTTCAGCTCGTGGCAGCCACCCCGCAGGGGAATCGATCCGGCGATATCGCGGCCCCGTGTTTCGATTGCCGTCGCTTGTGGGTGAGCCGGTGGAGTACGAACAAATTGGCCTGGAGCGATTTGGCGCGCCGCGCGGCGTCGACGAAGATGTCTGGCTGTTTGAAACTTTGGCCGAGGCGTGCACCGCGGCGGGAGTTTCATCAGGACAAACCGCGTTTGGCGATCTTTCTATCTTTCCGGGTTTCGTCGATGCGCTCGGATTGCCAGACGATGTCTCCGCTGGTCTCAAGCGGGCCTTCCGTCAGGAAGGCGGGGTCCGCGCATACCTGTCTGGTCACGCCGACAGCCAGGCCGGAATTGCGCATCGCCTTAAAGGCATGGACCGGACAGAAATTGCGGCTTTCGTAGACGATATATATGCCATGACAGGACTGCAGCCCGTCGGCGAACGAACGTCGGATGAAGTGGTGGAGCGCCTGTCTGAACAGGCAGCCTCTGCGGCCGAGACGAGTTTATCGTCCGAAATAGATGAGTTTCTGACCGCGCTTCTTTCTTTCGATCTGCCGTTCCAGGATGCGCCTGCTGCGCTACAGACGCTCGCCGAGGATGCGGGCCTGAAAGGTCTGGAGGGTTTATTGGAGACCTTCTCATTGCGCACCGAACGGTTGGCGCGATCGGATTTCTCCAACCTGTTTGGAACAGCGACATTCGCGACGCGATTCGGTCGGCGCTTTACTTATTATGATGGCTTCGTGTTCGAGATCGCGACCGGGGCCACCGCAACGGCGATGCAGCGGCCAATCGCGGCAGGTGGGCGGTACGATTCGCTGCTCTCAGATCTCTCCGGGGGCGCGGTGACTGCAACTGCGATTGGCGGCATTGTGATTCCGCACCGCCTCGAAACCGTTTCGGGAGCAAGTTTATGACCCGCTTATCGATCGCGATTCCGTCCAAAGGGCGGTTGAAGGAAAAGTCCGAAGACTGGCTGGCTGCGAGTGGATTCAAGCTGCGCCAAAAGGGGGGTGGTCGCGGCTATAGCGCCGAACTCGAAGGGCTTGGCAATGTCGACGTGATGCTGCTATCGGCCCGGGAAATCGCCACAGGCTTGATTGAGGGTCAGATCCATCTCGGCATTACAGGCGAGGATTTGTTGAACGATCTATCGGCTTCACCGGAGGCCGATTTTGAAGTGTTGCACCGGCTCGGATTTGGCGGCGCAGATGTGATCGTGGCTGTTCCTGCGGCCTGGCTCGACGTTGAAACCATGGCGGACCTTGAAGCAGCAGGCGCCTTGTTTCGCGAGCGCCACGGTCGCCGGATGAGAGTGGCGACAAAATATCTCAATCTGACGCGGCGATTCTTTGCCGAACGGGCAGTGGGGGAATACCGCCTGGTCGAAAGTGCAGGGGCTACCGAAGCTGCGCCCGCAGCCGGGTCGGCGGAGGTCATCGTGGACATCACCTCGACCGGGGCCACCCTGAAAGCCAATGGATTGAAGATCCTGCAGGACGGCGTGATTCTGAAAAGTCAGGCGGCGCTGACAACGTCCTTGAAAGCTGAATGGTCAAAGACAGCCTTGGCGCCGCTTCGGGAACTGTTGGACGGGGTCTCTGCAACGGCCCGAGCCACAACGCTGGCGCGGTTGGAGCTTTCCAATCCGGTCAGCGAAGCGGAAATGACAGCGCTCGGACTAAATTCGCTCAATGACCGCACCGCTTTGTGCCCTTCACCAAAGGCCAGAGAAGCTGCGCGGCACCTGGCCAGTATTGGAGCGGGATCTGTTGCAATCACCTCAGTAAGCCAGGTCTTCGATCCGGAAAATGAAGTGTTCGAAAAATTTGTTAAGCAGGTGTCATAAATCGCTTGACGACCTGCGACATTATGGCGATACAGGATTTGCAAGTTTCTGGGAGGAAACGCTGCAATCACTTTTCAAGGCGTGACCGCAATGGTCGCGCCTTTTTCTTTTGTGCCATCTTGGGACAGTCCGGTCGGCGACATCCAAGGCGAGGCATTCAGATTTTCATCCCCCAAAAAGAAACGACCCCCGTATGGGAGCCGCCAAGATGTTTGGAGTGAGAATTATCAACCTAGCGACGCTCAGGGGGAGAGAGGGATTGAGAAGAACCGCCAAGTCATTTATTATTGAAAAACAATAACAGTTTATCGTTTTTCGTCAATAGCGAATTCCGAAATTGTCACCTGAATATTTCGTAAGGAAAATTCGTGTGCGGAATCTCCGCGGTTTGGAATGATCTTGTCTCATTTGTAGCATGGCCCGCGCGTTCGTGCCTCAATCAGACCATGTGTTGACTTTCCGTCAGAGGCTCGCCAAGCGTGCGATGAAGGGCAAAGCCAAGAAAACAACCCACTCAGACAGGAGAATCCAATGTCCGATCCGCGCCAGCACATCATGCCGGTCTATCGTCCACCGGAGGAAGCTTTCGAGCGCGGAGACGGCGTCCGTCTGATCACCGAGGATGGCAAATCCTATCTCGATTTTGTGGCTGGGATCGCCGTCAGCGCGCTCGGGCACTCTCACCCGGCAATGGTCGAAGCGTTGCAAGACCAGGCGCGCAAACTCTGGCATACCTCCAACATGTTCCGCGTCCCGGCGGGAGAAGAGCTGGCCCGCAAGATGTGCGAGCGCCTGCCATTCGCCGACCGGGTTTTCTTCACCAATTCCGGTACCGAGGCGATTGAGTGTGCGATCAAGACGGCCCGGAAATACCACTGGGCCAATGATGATGCCGACCGCTATGAGATCGTCACCTTCTCCGGAGCGTTTCACGGTCGCTCGCTCGGCGCGATCAATGCCGGCGGAAACCCGAAATATCTTGAAGGGTTCGGGCCGGCTCTGGCGGGCTTCACCCAGGTCGAGTTCGGTGATCACGAGGCGCTGGACAAAGCCGTAACCGACAAGACAGCCGCCGTGCTGGTCGAACCCGTGCAAGGCGAAGGCGGCGTGCGCGCCATTCCTGAAACCTGCCTGACAGAACTGCGCAAGCTGTGCGATGAGCGTGGCGCTCTGCTCATCTATGATGAAGTTCAGTGCGGCATGGGCCGGACCGGCAAACTGTTTGCGCACGAATGGGCAACGGATGCAGAGCCAGACATCATGTGTGTTGCCAAAGGCGTTGGCGGCGGCTTTCCTTTCGGGGCGTGCCTGACGACGGAAGCCGCAGGCAGCGTCATGCAGCCGGGAAGCCATGGGTCAACGTATGGCGGAAATCCGCTCGCTATGGCGGTTGGCAATGTCGTCTGGGATATCATTTCAGATGAAGACTTCCTGGCGCAGGTCCGTCGCGTAGCGGGAACGGTGGCGCAGGGTTTGAAATCTCTGGCCGATAGTCATCCTGACAAAGTGGCGGGAGTTACCGGCAAGGGGCTTTTGACTGGGCTGCAATTGAAGGCACTGCCAAAGCCGGTTCAGAATGCCTGCCGTGAACGAGGCCTCCTCGTCGGTGTCGCCGGGAACAATGTGCTGCGCCTCGCGCCGCCACTGATTATCGAAGACTCAGATGTCCGGGAAGCCGTTGGCGTGATGGATGCGGCGCTGGGAAGCTGGGAAGTCGCGACTTAGCGTTCTTTCGGGTCCAGCGCGTCGCGTAGCCCGTCGCCGATAAAATTCAGGCAAAGCAGCGTGACCATCATGGTCAGAGCCGGGGCAGCCAGCATCCACGGCTTGTCCTGCATCTCTTTGGCGCCGTCGGAAATCAGCACGCCCAGTGAGGTTAGCGGCTCGTTCACGCCCAGCCCGAGGAAGGAGAGGAAGCTCTCCGCGAGGATCACAACTGGTATGGTGAGTGTGACATAGACCGCGACCGGGCCGACCACGTTCGGGATAATGTGCCGACGAATAATCGTGAAGAAGGGCACACCAGTGGCGCGCGCGGCTTCGATGAATTCCATGTTCTTCAGGGCGAGCGTCTGGCCGCGAACGATCCGGCTCATGGTCAGCCATTCCACCGCGCCGATCGCCGCGAAGATCAGAATAATGTTCCGTCCGAAAACGGTGAGGAGCAGGATCACAAAGAAGATGAACGGCATCGCGTAGAGCACATCGACGAACCGCATCATGATATTGTCGACCCGCCCGCCGACAAAGCCGGCAACGGCGCCCCAGGTTACACCAATGATCAGCGAAACAATTGTGGCCACCAGGCCAACCGCAAGCGAGATGCGCAGGCCAATCATCAGACGGGCCAGGCTATCGCGGCCCTGCGTATCGGTGCCGAGCAAATGCAGGTTCTCGAAAGTCGGCGCGAGTTCGACATTGCTCGAAATCGTCCGGTAGTCATGGACCCAGAAGAACGGCCCGAGCACGGCGATGAAGAAGATAATGCCCAGCACCCACATGGAAACAACGGCTGCTTTGTTGCGGAACAGGCGGGCGCGCGCATCATCCCAGAGCGAGCGTCCCCCCTGGATCGCCGTTTCGACCGCTTCCTTGCGGCCTGTCAGGTCCATCGTATCAGTCATACTTCACCTTCGGGTCGAGCAGGGCGTAGAGAATATCTGCCACCAGGTTGAACAGGACGATCAGCGTTGCGTAGATAATCAGCGCTCCCATAACGAGCGTATAGTCGCGGTTGATGGCGCCATCGACGAAGTAGGAACCCATTCCGGGTAGACCAAAAATCCGTTCAATAACGAGCGATCCGGTCATCACACGGGCCATGGCTGGGCCGACATAAGACACCAGTGGCAGGACCGCAGAGGGCAGGGCGTGTTTCAGCACCACATCGCGCTCTGACAGGCCCTTGGCACGCGCCGTTCGAATATGGCCCGAGCGCATGGTCTCGATCATGCTGGCTCGCATCAGACGCGAGATGATCGCAATCTGAGGCAAAGCGAGCGTGATGACCGGCAGGGTCATGTTGTGAAAGCTCATGCCAATGTTCGGATACGTCCCGAGTCCCCCGACGGCGAAGACGCTAAAGGTCAGCGCAAAAATCAGGATCAGCACCGGACCGGTCACAAAGGTCGGGATGGAGATCCCGGCCATGGCAAACCCCATTACGGAATAGTCGCCGGCCGTATTCTGGCGCAGGCCCGCGAAAATACCCATCGCCGTACCAACGATGATCGCGAGCGTGATCGACAGGAACCCAATCGCCAGACTGATCGGCAGGCCGTCAGCGATGAGGTCGTTCACACTCTTGCCGAGCGTTTTCATGCTCGGCCCGAAATCGAGCTGCATCACGCCCCAGAGGTAATCTGTGTATTGCTGCCAGAGCGGCTTATCGAGCCCGAACTTGGCGTTCAATGCCGCTTCGGTCGCCGCATTCAGCTTCCGTTCGCCATCAAACGGACCGCCAGGCGCCATGCGCATCATGAAAAACGCGACCGTAATGATCAGGAGCAGCGTCGGGATGGCGATGAGGAGGCGGCGGCCTGTATAAGCCCAGGGAATGCGCGAGGCGATACGCTGTACGGCAGACACGGTTCCGAAACCCCACGTTTATGTGCATTAGATTCAACACGAAGGGCTTGGCAGCCCCGCCAACACTTCTTACGTTCACGTCCTCAGACGCAAAGTCAACGCCCATCTACACCGGAGCTCCTCCCATGGCCGATATCCGCAAAGTCACCGACGGATTCTCCGTTGCGCCGCAAATTGATGAGGATGATGTCCAGGCAATTGCGGATGCAGGCTACAAGACCCTGATCGCCAACCGGCCAGATGGCGAAGGCGGCATTGATCAACCAAGAATGGGGGCCATTCGGGCCAAAGCCGAAGCGCTGGGTCTCACATTCGTGGCAATTCCATTTGCAGGCGCGCCGACCCCGGACATTCTGGAGCGATTCGGCGCGGCGCTGGCTGAGGCGCCTGCACCTGTTCTCGCCTATTGCCGGACAGGAACTCGGTCGATCTCGGCCTGGGCACTGACCCATGGCGGACAAGGCATGGGCGATGAAGTGGTCGATGCTGCAGCAGGCGCAGGCTATGATCTGTCTGCGCTAAAACCACTCCTGTAACGCACCTCTCAAAATAATGTGAGCACTTATTCACTTCAAGTGACCAAAAGTCCTTGCTAGCGTGTTCACAAAATGCGAGTTCACCATAAAAGGCCGCTGCGAAGGCCGAGGAGTAAAGTATGTCGCGAAACTGGCTGACAGACTTTAAATACGAAGACGGAGCCTGGCTGGTCAAAAAGACCGGTCACCGTGTGCCTGCAACGCGCGAACTGGCCAATGATATCTTCACCTGGCTGACTTTTTACACTCTGGCTCAGTCCTGGCGCAGCTGGCGACGAATTTCCGGGCACAAACGGCCGACAATCGCATTCTATCCTGAGAAACCGCGTCCCTGGTACTTTATCTGGCCGGTCATGCATGCCTCGGGCGCGAAGCTTATTTCCGATACGAGCGTCGCCGACATCGTCTTTCAGTTTGACGACTCGACGGAAGCTAATCACGCCCCTCCCAAGACCAAGGCGGGTGCAAAACTCGTCAATTTTGGCTGCACGGACATTTCCAAGTCCAACGTCGCGGCTGCCTTTGAGCGCGCCGCAGGGTACAGCCTGGCGGTCGACCCGCAGACCTTTACCGGCACGATGGTGGAAAAGTCCGAGAAAAATGCCTGCCATGATGGTCGCATCCTGGAAGGCCCGATCGCGCCTCAGGCCGACAAGACGTATCAGGTCCTCGTCGATAATGAGATTGAGGGTGGCCTGATCGAAGACTTGCGTTGCTGCATTTGCGGCGGTGAGCCCGCGATTGTGTTCCGCAAGCGTCGCCCGATTGGCCGTCGATTCCTGAATGAAAATGCGGAAGTCCTGCTGGACACCCCCCAAAACGCCTACTCTGAAGATGAAATTCGCGTGATCTCACGATTTGCTGATGAGATCGGTCTGGAGTGGGGCGGGGTCGACGTGCTACGCGACAACGCGTCAGGCAAGATTTACATTGTCGACGCGAACAAAACTGACATGGGGCCGCCCGTGGCGCTCAAGCTTGGCGACAAGCTGAAATCCACACGCCGAATGGCGAAGGCCTTTGTCGCAGCGTTTGCGCCGAAACGTAAGTAGTTTGCCGGACTTGCGAAATCAGGGCAGGACGTCCCAGAAGAAATCAAGAAGAAACAAGACAGCAAACTCCCATGGCCATTCCTTTTGTGCGTGAAATAGAATTTGAATATGGAAAAGTGGAACAAGTTTCTCCACTGATCCGGCGAGTGATCGCCAATAATCCCGGACCCTTCACCTTTGTCGGAACGGGCGTTTACATTATCGGTCGGGGCGAAGTCGCTGTGATCGATCCGGGCCCACACGATGAGACCCATTTCGAGGCGCTCAAAGCAGCACTCGAAGGCGAAACCGTGAAATACGTTCTCGTCTCGCACGGGCACTCTGATCACTCTCCGCTGGCCAAGCCGCTGGCGGAATGGGCGGGCTGTAAGGTCTATGCCAAAGGCTGCGGCGAGCCGACTGCCAAAGGCGAGCTGGGTAGTGAGGATGATGCTGGTTTCTCACCCGACGAATGCACTTGTGATGGTGATATCTTCGAGGGGCCAGGCTGGACGCTCGAGACGATCGAAACGCCAGGCCACACAACCAACCACCTCTGCTTTGCCCTTAAAGAAGAGAATGCCTGTCTGACCGGCGACCACATCATGGGTTGGTCAACCACCATCGTTGCGCCCCCGGATGGCAATATGGCGGACTATTTTGACAGCCTCGACAAGATCGAAGACCGCGATTTCGACATTCTGTGGCCGACACACGGGTCGCCGATTGAGGGCAAGGCCTTCGTCAAAGAATTCATTCAGGCCTATCGCCAACATCGCCAGGAGCGTGAAGACGGTGTCATCGCCATGATGAAAGCCGGCGAGACCTCAATCCCTGAAATGGTCAAAGCCATGTATATCGGGCTCGAAGAGCGCCTGTTTCCAGCCGCTTGCATGAGCTTGCTCGGTCATATGTTCAAGTTGATCGACGAAGGCCGCGTCATCGCAAGCGATGCGAACCCTGTCGTTCAAAGCGAGTATCGTCTGACCAAGGTCGACGCTTAGAGCCTGTTCCGACAACAACTCCTCCGCCAACACCTGCCTACGCAGGTATCTCCGGCGTTCGGGGTTTTACGGCGCGCGGCGACCGTCGGCACGGTCTTCCAGCTCTATCATCAACCCGTAGACGCGCGTCGAATTGGCGCCGAGATCGGACAGACCGACGCGGCTGGTCGAGCGGATATCAACTTCAGTTGCGCCATTCGCAGCTCGGATCCGCACGGCGATGTCATCTTTGAACCCGAACCAGCCCGACGTTGCTGTCGCTTCCAGTTGGATCGCCGCCGCATCTTCTGATGCCGAAGAGACGAGGTCCCAGCCTTTTTTGCGCATGATCTGTTCGGCGACACCGGCAACTTCAGACGGCTGTGCGTCGAAGTAAAGCGTTTCCATCTTTGGATAGACGGTGCCTTTTCCGGCTTCTTTGGATTCGGCTTCTTCCTGGATTTCTGAGACCAGTCGACCGGCGGTGCCTGGCCATCTTTGCCCCGCATAGTCTGGTACTGTCGGTGCATCGAGCACCGGATTGGTTTCCCCATCGGCGGTTCTTGCTGCCATTAGTGTCTGGCTGAACTGGATCGGATCGGCCCAATCGGTCTGGATGTCGTGCAAAGGTGGCAGAGCCGCCGCTTGCGCGCCCATTCCAGCCAACCTGAACATCGTGAACGCAGCGATCAGAGTTGCGCCCAATGCGATGATGAAGGCTTGTTTGCGAGGGGCTTTAATCAGCGCAATCACCTGCGCGACGACGGAAACAGCGAGAGCCGCGAGCGCTATCTTCGGCCCGGTGCCGATGGTCATCTGCCCGAGGCCAACTTGCCAGGGCCACCATCCCCATTTCGTCCCCAGCGCCGCAACAGTGAACCAGAGAACAGTAAAGATCGACGCACAAAGCGCGAAAATCGCGACTTTCATGCGCCAGCCGGCGGTCGGTGTCTCGATAACGTCGCTCATGGGGGGCTCCTCTATCCCGTTTCAGGCGAGATAGACCATTCTAACCAACATGGAAATAATTTGCGCAGGGAGAACCGTGCTCAGGGCAGATCTGCGGCCTCACCAAAGCCGGTATATTCGTAGGGTTCAACGCCCGGCGCTTGCAAAGCCTGCTGATAGCGCACCCAGGCGCGCGTCTTTTCGGCATCGGCACATGTGACCTGCACCCATTCCTCATCTTCGGGGCCTTGCTCGAACGCGGTGCTCTGGGGCAGGGAGCCTTCGTTCATCTCGTAGGACACGCCATCTTTCTCAGCGATGAAAAACCCTTCTGCGATATAGGACTTATAGGTCAGCGTATCGCCGGCCTTCAGGTCCAGCTGTTCGACCCCGTCACCAACAAACACTTCGAGGCTGACATCTTCATTGATCGTGAACGTGGTTGGATAGGTCATAGAAACGAAAATCAGTTCATCGCTGATCATGCGTTCGACATTCCATGGACTGTACGTCGCTTTGTCGGGCAGGCCGCAATAGATTGGCGGATACTCACCAAACGTGATGGTTTCATGCCCCATCACGGTGACCCCTTCCTGGGTCACGGCGAATCCGTTCGGATACTCTCCAGACCAGTAGAGCTGCATTTCCCAACCTTCCGGATAACCAATGGTCTCGATATCATCGGGGTCAGAGAGAATTTCTGTAAGATCGGTTTCGGTATCTGTTTCAGACGCGGTATCCAGATCTGCTTCCGGAGCGATCGTATCTGTCTCTGCCGGAACAGGGTCGGACGGGTTGCACGCCGTCAATGCCAAGCTTGTGGCCAGTACGCTTGCGGTCAATCGGATCATTGCTCTCTCCCATTCGCCTTCTCAGGCTCTGCCGGGACTCGACTGTTTCTGTCAATTGTGGCGGCAATGACTTGGCATTTGGGGCGTTTTCGTGTGGAAGGAGCGCTTCGAATTCACTAAGGCTCTGCCATGACCCAACCTGTCGTCCGTTTTGCTCCCTCTCCGACCGGGAAACTGCATGTCGGAAACGTCCGCACCGCGCTGATCAACTGGCTCTTCACCAAAGGCCAGGGCGGCACGTTCGTTCTGCGCATCGATGATACCGACACTGAGCGTTCGACCGCGGAGTATGAGCAAGGCATTCGCGATGACCTGACCTGGCTGGGGCTTACCTGGGACAAGACGTTCAAACAGTCAGAGCGTTTCGATCAATATGACGCCGCCGCCGACAAGTTGCGCGAGATGGGCCTGCTCTATGCGTGTTACGAAACCGCGGATGAGCTTGATCGTCAGCGCAAACTCCAACGCGCTCGTGGAAAGCCGCCTGTCTATAATCGCGCTGGCCTGGACCTCTCCGCCGACGAAAAAGCTGCGTTTGAAGCCGAAGGCCGCAAACCGCATTGGCGCTTCAAACTGAGCGGGGAACGTATCGTTTGGACCGATCTCGTGCGCGGCGAGCAGGCGATTGATACAAGCTCCTTGTCCGATCCGGTTCTGATCCGGGCCGACGGGTCTTACCTTTATACGCTCCCGAGCTGTGTCGACGATATCGAGGCCGGCATCACGCACGTGGTGCGCGGAGAGGATCACGTCACCAATTCCGGCGCTCAGATCGAGATCTTCAAAGCTCTGGGCGGCACCGCACCTGACATGGCGCATACACCGCTCCTGGTTGGCGCAGACGGCGCCAGTCTCTCGAAGCGCCTGGGATCGCTTGGCATGGGTGAGTTGCGCAGCCAGGGGATTGAGCCTCTGGCAATCTGTTCGCTGCTTGGCAAACTTGGCACCAGTGACAATGTCGAGATGCGCGACTCGCTGGCGCAGCTCGCCGAGGAGTTCTCGTTCGACAAGATCGGCCGCGCCCCGGCTCGTTTTGACGAAGCAGAGCTTCGCAGCCTCAACGCCGCGATCACGCACAATATGACTTTCGAAGACGCCAAGGTTCGCCTAGCAGCAATCGATCCTCAGGCGGCGAACGAGGTGTTCTGGCAGTTGGTCAAAGAAAACTGCGAAACGGTGGAAGACGCGGCGCGATTTGTGCCCGTAGCGTTTGGCGAAATCGATCCGATCGTTGACGGTGAAGATCGAGACTTCATCTCTGCCGCAGCGACCTTATTGCCGGAAGGAGAGATCACCGCCGAGACCTGGGGTACCTGGACCGCTTCTCTGAAAGAACAGACCGGTCGCAAAGGCAAAGGCTTGTTCATGCCGCTCCGCAAAGCCCTTACTGGCATGGAACGCGGCCCAAGCGTTGGCGACATGCTCGTCCTGATGGGACGCGAACGGGCGCTGCAACGTTTGGGATAAGCGACAATGCGCGACTGAACCGTGTGGTCAGGCGTGCGCGCGCGCCTCAGGCCAGAGGCGAAGGAAATTCTCAGTATAGAATTTGGTCTTAACGCTCTCGCTCAAGCCGCCGATGGATTGCTCGAACTTGCCGATCGGATCGCGGCCACCTTCAACATGCGGATAGTCCGATGAGAACAGGTACAGGTCTGGTGAAGACTCACCAATGAGCACGCCGACATCTTCGACGGGGAAGGGGGTAAACCCCATTTGCTCGGTCAGTTGTTCGGAGGGTTTGCGCTCGAATTTAAGTGTCTCATCAACGCGGCCATAGATGCGCGTCACCCAGTCGAGTCGGCGCAAGAGTTCCGGGACCCAGCCGGCACCAAGCTCTACGGCAGCCCCGCGCAATCCGCGATGGCGCTCAAACAACCCATCGATGAGCATCATTGAGAGAAACGCTTCGACAGGCTGATGTAATACGGCCGCGTCCTTGGTTCGCACATTCTCGCCGCCGCCCATCCAGTCACGCACCGCCGCGCGTCCATTATTGCTCCAGGATTTCAAGGCTTGCAGCGGCGAGCCGCCCACGTGCAGAACGAATGGCACGCCGGCTTCGGCCAGACGCGCCCAGAAGGGCTCAAGGTCGACATGTCCCGGGGCAAACCCAATCGGCGCGCGGTGCGGTACCCAAATGGCTTCCATTCCGCTTTTGAGTGCGAATTCAAGCTCCTGAACGGCTAGCTCCGGCGTGTCGAGGGGCACGATTCCAACGCCCATGAGCCGCGGGTCGTCGGCACAAAAATCCGCCATGTGCCGATTGTGCGCGCGGGTTGCCGCGTAGCGCAGTTTTGGATCGGTTTTCGAGCTTGGGTGAAACGGAAAGGCGACAGAATGCGTGGCAAACACCAGCTGTTTCTGAAACCCAAGCAAGTCCATGGCCTTCGAGCGGTCGTCCCGGTTGAACGCGCCTAAAGCCTGGATTTCCTTGGACGTGGCGATGAGCGCGTCACCCAACGCGATCTGATCATCGACATGCTTCTGTGAGTGCCGACCGCCCTGGTCCATGATCACCGCAACTTCCTCATCGGTGACCAGGGAGGCCGAATAGTTCACTTCAGGAATGTCATCGCGCACGTCCGGATCAGCGTATTTCTTGAGAAAATCCGGCAGCTCCATGATGTGGCTGTCGGCATCATAAATCGCTCTGTTCTCTGGTGCGTAAGCCATGTCGCGTCCCTTCCTGCATGCATCTTTGGCAAGCGTAGGGGGTCGCACTCATATCGGCAAGCTAAGGGCGATTTGGGCTTAGTCGGCTCGCGACTAATCCCCGAGTTTCACGACGCGGTCGCAGAGGGCCTGGATGGCGGCCTCTGGCGTGTGTTCGTGAACCAGAGCTGCGCGGAACTCTTCAGGGGTGAACCGGCCATCAATGATGTGATCCATCAGCTCGAAGAAGGGGGCCCAGAAGCCATCCTCGTCGAGAAACGCCATCGGCTTTGCATGCAGGCCGAGGCGGGCCCAGCTCAGCATCTCGACAGCTTCTTCGAGGGTCCCGATGCCGCCGGGCAAGACGATAAACGCATCGCTTTCGTCAAACATGCGCTGCTTACGCGTGTGCATATCATCGACAATTTCGTGCGGGACGTCTTCGAAGATGCGTTCCTTCTGCAGCAGGAAACGCGGCATGATGCCGAGCACTTCGCCGCCATCGGAATGGACTGCGCGGGCGCAGGCGCCCATGAGGCCGACGCCGCCGCCGCCATAGACGAGGCGAATATTCTTCTGTGCCAGCGTGCGCCCAAGGTCCTGCGCCAGGCGCAGATAATCGGGCTTCACATCATTTGACGATCCACAATACACGCAAACAGATTTTAATCCGGTCATTCACCTAGCCTCTGATTCAAACCGGACGAGCCTTAAAGGGTTTTCGTAACGAAAACCAGAAGAAAGCTGTCGCAGCGTCGCGATTCTCTAGTCTGGATCGCATACGTGAAAATACCTGTGACATTTCTGCGACTGACTTGCATTTTCGTCTTAGTTGCGATTGATTTTCATTTACGGCTCTTCTAAGCGAGCTCATCGAAATCAATCAGGTCGTCCACTCAATGCCCCGTTTCTCCTCCCAGTTATTCTGTTCTGCCGCTCTTGCTCTGGTGCTTGCAGCGCCTTCGGCGTTGGCTCAAAGCCCGGACGACGCCGCAAATGACGATGTCTATGTGCAAGACCAAATCGTGGTTGTGGGGACTTACCTTTATGCGGATCAGGTCAATGCGCTGAAGTCGCCGACCCCGATCATTGATGTTCCGCAAAGCCTGAGCATCGTTACGGCCGACCAGATCCTTCAGCAGGGCTTTGACAGCATCGGCGACATTATCGACTACACGCCTGGTGTGAGCGCTTCGCAAGGGGAAGGTCACCGGGATGCGGTCATCTTCAGGGGCGTCCGCTCAACCGCTGACTTCTTCATCGATGGCGTGCGCGACGACGTTCAGTATTACCGTCCGCTCTACAACCTGGAGCAGGTCGAAATCCTCCGCGGCCCGAATGCGCTCTTGTTTGGGCGTGGTGGCACTGGCGGGATCCTGAACCGGGTCACCAAGAAGGGCGTTCTGGGCGAGACCTTTACCGGGTACCAGGCGAGCCTGAATTCATTTGGCGGCTTCGGGGCGCAGGTGGATAGCAATTTCGAGGTCAGCGACACGGCGGCGTTCCGCATCAATGCGATGTATGAGAGCCTGGAAAACCACCGGGATTTCTACGATGGCGACCGGATTGGCATCAATCCAACGGCTCGGTTTGAACTCAGCCCTGCAACGACGCTGGACGTGTCGTACGAGTATGTCGACCATGAGCGCTTCATCGATCGCGGCACCCCAACGGGCGCCAATGGCGAGCCGGTTGAGGCCTTCGAAGACATTGTGTTCGGGGACCCGGAGCTAAACACCACACAGTTGGAAGCGCATCTTGTGCGGGCACTGGTTCAGCACCAGTTTGCTGAAACGTTGAAAGGCCGCGTCAGCGTCTTCTATGGCGACTATGACAAGCTCTATCGAAATTTCTACGCGTCCAACTTTGATCCGACGACCAATATTGTCGGTATCGATGGCTACGTTGATACGACGCAGCGCCAGAACCTCATCCTGTCGGGTGATCTGATTGGCGAGTTTGAGACGGGTCGTTTCGGTCACACTGTCGTCTCCGGCGTGGAATATATCGACACGACCAATGACAATGATCGCTTCAATCCGGTCTGGAGCGGGTCCAATGATGATGTAGAGTTTTTCGATGTCATGCGCCCGCTGAGCTTTAGCGGCGGCACAGGGACCAATGCGAGCGGCAACGCCACGACGCTGGCATTCTCCGATTTGAACGATGACACGGCAGCAACCGTAGAAGTGATCTCGGCCTATATTCAGGACGAAATCGAAATCTCCGATCATCTCGATATCATTATCGGTGCGCGGTTCGACCGGTTCGACATTTCTGTCGACAATCTCGATCCGTCAGTCGCGGCCGCCGATCGCAATCGTAGCCGAACGGACGACGAGATCTCTCCGCGCTTCGGGCTCGTCTACAAGCCGGTTGAGAACGTATCGATCTATGGCAGCTATTCAGAGTCCTTCTTGCCGCGCTCTGGGGAGCAGTTCGCCAATATCAATGGCAACAATAACGCGCTCGACCCGAATACGTTCACCAATCTCGAGGCAGGCGTGAAATGGGATTTCCAGCCAGGAATGAGCTTCACGGCAGCTGTGTTCGAAATTGAGCAGAGCTCGCCTCAGGTGGCGGACAATGATGCCTCCACACTGGATGTGATCGATACGGAGATTTCTGGTTTCGAGCTTCAGCTGCAGGGCCAGCTCAGCGAAAGATGGTACATTTCGGGCGGATACAGTTATCTTGATGGCGAGCAGGTCGATCGATCTGGACCTACAGGTCTGCGACCGCGCGAACTGCCGGAAAACATGTTCTCGCTCTGGAACAGTTACCAGGTCACGGATCGGTTTGGGCTCGGGCTTGGTGTGACTTATCAGGACGAGAGTTTCATCAATAATAGCAATAGCGCTGTCCTGCCGAGCTACACGCGCATTGACGCGGCGGCCTACTATGACATCTCGCACGATTTGCGCATTCAGTTGAATGTCGAGAATTTGGCCGACGAGGTTTACTTCCCGAACTCGCACAGCACGCACCAGGCAACTGTGGGCGCGCCATTAAACGCGCGTGTTACGATTAGCGGACGCTTTTAGTATTTAAGATCAGCCGCCTTCGCGCGGCTTTTCTTTTTCTGCTGAGACCTGTTCATAACGGTGTGGGTGTCCCATATGGCGGGCTATGACTGCGCACGCCGAAACAACCGATCCCGACAAAATTGAAAGCGCCGATGGTGGCATTGGCGTTTCTATTGGACGAATTCTGAAACTCCTGGCTCGGCCGGAGCTGAGCAAGTGGCGCCCGGTTATGGTGCTGGCCATTTTGCTGACTTTGGCGGCGGCGGTTCTTGAAGTTATCGCCCCGATCCTGGTGGGCATCGGCGTTAACAAGCTGGTCGCCAATGACCAGGGGATCGTGGCCGGGTTTGAACCTGCGGCCGTATGGATCGGCCTTGCGCTCGGCCTGCAATTTACAGCTCGTGCAATGCCGCAGCTCCGCGACTGGTTGTTCTCGCCGGTTAGCCAGGATGCGCAACGTATTGCCTGCGTCGACGCTTTTGGTCATGCGCAGAGCCTGTCGCTGGGCTTCCACCAGACCCGCCGTACCGGTGCGCTCAACCGCGTCATTGAGCGCGGAGCAGGCGCGATTGATTACCTGATCCGCTTCCTTGCGTTCAATATTGGTCCGACTTTTGTTCGATTGATTCTGGCGGCAATTGCACTCGCCGTCGCTTTCGATCCATGGCTGGCCGTCATCGCCGTGGTTACCGTGGTTATCTATGCCATCGCGACCATCATGATAACAGAATGGCGGGTGCGCCAACGGCGCCGCATGAATGTTGCTGATACGCGCTTCAGAGGGATCTCGGTCGACATTTTGACTAATTTTGAGACCGTCAAATCGTTCGCTGCTGAGCGCCGAGAGACCGAGCGCTTCGATGACGCGATGAATAATTACAATCATCACTATGTCGAAACCGTTCGGAGCATGTATGTGCTTAACGCTACTCAGGCCTTCGTGATGATGTTCGGCATGGGCGTCGCGCTCGTCCTGTCTGCATGGAATGTCACGCAAGGCCGGATGGAAATCGGCGGCGTGATGGCAGTTCAGATGCTGTTCGTCACGCTCTACGCGCCGCTGAATATCCTCGGATGGGCCTGGCGCGAGATCAAGCAAGGGGCCGTTGACCTGGAGAAGCTTTACGGCCTGCTCGGCATGAAGCCGGAAGTGGCGGATAAGGATGATGCAAAGATCCTGAAAGACGTTAGAGGCGACGTGGTGTTCGAGGGGGTAAGCTTTACCCACGATGCGCGCGCTGTCGGCGTGAAGGATGTCAGCTTCGATCTCGCGGCTGGTAAGAAGATCGCCTTCGTCGGCACCTCAGGCGCTGGCAAGTCTACACTGTTGAAACTGCTCTTCCGCTTTTACGATGTGCTGGGTGGCCGCGTGTTGATCGACGACAAGGACGTTCGGGACGTCACGCAGGAGAGCCTTCGCCAATCGCTGGGGCTGGTACCGCAGGACGTGGTGCTCTTCAACGAAACGATCAAATCCAATATCGGCTATGCCAAACCGGATGCCAGCATGGACGAGCTGCGCGATGCGGCGCGGCGGGCCCAACTGCTCGATTTCATCGAAAGCCTGCCAGAGGGATGGGAAACGCGCGTCGGCGAGCGCGGCCTGAAGCTCTCGGGCGGCGAAAAGCAGCGAGTCGGTATTGCCCGGGTGATCCTGGCAGATCCTGCAATCCTGGTGCTGGATGAAGCCACCTCGGCGCTGGATAGCGCAACTGAAGCAGCGGTACAGGATGCGCTCGACGAAGCCTCCAAAGGCCGCACAACGCTAATGGTCGCGCACCGCCTATCGACCGTGCAGAACGCTGATGAGATCGTTGTTTTGAAAGCAGGACAAGTCATCGAACGCGGAACGCATGACGCGCTCTTGGCAGCGGACGGCGAATATGCCGATATGTGGGCGCGACAAGCCAAGCGGGACGCCCTCACCGTCGCAGCAGCCGAATAGGAGGCAAATCGCCCATGTCAGACGAAGACTTCAGCCGCAAAAGTTTCCCGTGGTTGCGCAGCGGATTTGATCTGGAAGGTTATGCGGGGGCAGCTGCTTCTATGCTGGTCGGCTTTCTGCTTTCCATATTGTGGTGGCCACTTTTCCTCTTGGGATTGACTGCGGCCATCGTTATCCTTTTTGCGACCCGCACGGCAGAACGAACGCCACCTGAGGGCGAAGGGTTGATTACGGCGCCCACGGATGGCCTGGTGGTCTCTGTCGGCGGCGCAAGCCCGCCCGATGAATTGCGCCTGCGTGGCGGCGACTGGACCCGCGTCCGCATTTCAGTCGGCCCGACCAAGACCAATGGCATCCACGCGCCGATGGATGGCGCGATTGATCATGTGATCTTGGAAACCGGCGACCCGGCGGCTTTTGCCGCTATGAAGCCCGATCGTCCGGGCCTGGCCGTTGCGTTTGTTTCGCTGGAAAGCGGATCGCGCGCCGTCGGTATGAGGTTCGCCACCGGGGGCCTTGGGCCGCGCCTGGAAATAGCTAATGAGTCGGGCGATGCGGTGCGTCTGGGTCGCAATATTGGCACGCTGCGCCTTGGCGGTTGGTGCGATCTTTACGTGCCAGGTAGCGTCGATGTGCTACCGCGTGTGGGCCAGACACTGATCTGTTCTGAGACGGTGATCGGCCGGTTTGGCAGCACCGAATCTGAATTGTTCGAGCGCGATGTCGAGACTGAGGCACCTGTTCCGAGCGAAGCAGAACCGTCTCTGGATGAGGCTTCGACAAAAGAATCCCCGTCGAGCGAGTCCCAGGTGGATGAACCCATCGAAGCTGAACTCGTCATCGACGAAGAAGACGAGCTGACATTGGAAGAACTTGGCGGCGAAGATCCCGATCCGAGCGAGGCGGAAGACGAGGACGTGTCCGAAATGTTCGCGCGTCTCCGCAAGGAAGCCAAGAAAATCCAGGACGAAGACTAGCGGCGGATTACTGCGCAGCGTTCATTGACCTTTAAGACAAGCAGTTGCATGTGGCGCCTGTCGCAGCGCGGAACACGCGCATGGGACTGGCAGCGTGAATCGCCGTTTGCTTTGACGCAAGCGAGAGCCAGCCTCTTCAGACGCACAGTTTCCTAAACGCCCTCATTCGCGCAGGCCGTTCCCGACCACCCCCTCTACGGGGAGAGCGCGTTTGGAGCCGGTAAGCTGGCACGTGCTCGCACAATGAAAGACTTCTCGTGACGACATTCACAGACATGGATCTGCACAAGCAGGTCCTCAAAGCTGTTACAGCTGAAGGATATGACACGCCAACACCGATCCAGGCGCAGGCCATTCCTCACCTTCTCGAAGGCCGAGACATGCTCGGCATCGCGCAAACGGGCACCGGTAAGACGGCCGCCTTCGCGCTCCCAACCCTGGATTTCCTGCTCGACGAGCCGGAGAACCGCAAACCCAAGCACACCCGCGTGCTGGTTCTCGCTCCAACGCGCGAACTGGCAGGTCAGATCGCAGACAGTTTCCGAACCTATTCCAAATTCATGGAATGCGTGACGCAGACCGTATTTGGCGGTGTGAAGATCAATCGGCAGATCCGTGATCTCCAGAAGGGCTGCCACGTTCTGGTGGCAACGCCTGGACGCCTCCTCGACCTGATGAATCAAGGCGCCGTTCGGCTCAGCGATGTCGAGGTCTTGATCCTCGATGAAGCGGACCAGATGCTCGATATGGGCTTCATTCACGACCTGAAGAAGATCATCGCAGAAGTGCCGGACGATCGTCAGACGCTTTTGTTCTCTGCGACGATGCCGAAACTGATCGAAGATCTCGCGGGCAAATATCTCGATGATCCGGTTCGCGTCTCTGTCGCGCCGGAAAGCACAACAGCGGAGCGCGTTTCGCAGGGCGTTCTGCACGTGGCGAACAATCACAAGCTGTCCGTGCTCGGTAAATTGCTCGAAGATCCCGGCATTGACCGTGCGCTGGTCTTTACCCGCACGAAGCACGGCGCTGACAAGGTCGTCCGCAAACTTATGGCCAAAGGCCACAAGGCGCAGGCGATTCACGGAAACAAATCCCAGCCGCAGCGCCTGAAAGCGCTAAACGCGTTCAAAAATGGCGAATGTCGGGTCCTTATTGCGACTGACATTGCTGCGCGCGGCATCGACATTGACGGTATCAGCCATGTGATCAATTTCGAGATGCCAAACATTGCCGAGCAATATGTGCACCGCATCGGGCGTACGGCCCGCGCCGGACGCGAAGGCGTGTCGATATCCATGGTCGCAGAGGATGAACTCTACTACCTGCGCGAAGTCGAAAAGGTCACCCGCATTTCGGTTGAGGTTCTCCCCACCCCGGAAGGGTGCGAAGACTACATACTACCGACACCCGATGCGTCTGTCCGCGTTCGCAAACCGAAAGGTCCATCGCGGCGTTCGGGCAAACCTCCACAGCGCGATTCTCGGCGTAACCGTCCGGAAGGTGTCTCCAAGACGAAGCAAAGATCTCGCAAGCGTCCAGGTAAAAACCAGCGAAACCGCGACCGCGCAAACGTGAACGCCTAAATTATCCGCCGATACCTGCGCAGGCAGGTATCCATGGACGAAACTCGGCGCACCAGCTTGAAATGAAAAAAGGTCCCTGGACCCCTGCCTGCGCAGGGGTCGCCGGTGAGACGACTACTCTTCGGGGCCGGAATTCATCCAATTGAAGACCGGCTTCAGGGGCACCGCCCAGCCAATCCCGGCGACCACGAAGAATATCAGACTGGCCCATTTTGGGCCGGTTGCGAGCTGAGTGCCGATCGTTGCGGCGCCCCAGATCCAGAATCCCAGGAACAGCATGACAAGAATGCTGGCAATCAGTCGTCGTTGAGACCTCGGCATGAACTGCTATTTCCTTGTTCCTGCGACCGTGTGGCCGGTTGCTGTTCGTGATCAGAACTTCAAATAGAGCGCATTATGCCTCACGCAATCTCTCCTGTTGCCGCACGCTGGATCCGCCGCTGGCTGATCCTGATTGGACTGATGGTCTATGCCATGATCCTGATCGGGGGGGCGACGCGCCTCACTGATTCTGGTCTTTCGATCACAGAATGGGAACCGCTCAAAGGGGCACTGCCGCCTTTCGGTGAAGCGGGCTGGCTGGCGGAGTTCGAGAAGTACAAGCAGACGGCTGAGTTCCAGCAGCAGAATTACAATATGACCCTGTCCGAGTTCCAATACATCTATTGGTGGGAATGGGGGCATCGCCTGTTTGGGCGCTTGATCGGATTGGTCGCGATTGCTGGGTTCGTCTGGTTCGCAGCCAAGCGATGGCTGTCGCGCAAATGGGCTGTTCGTTTGGGTGTCCTGATCGCGCTTGGCGGTCTCCAGGGTTTTATTGGCTGGTGGATGGTCGCGAGCGGGATTGGCGAGACGGATCGGTTGGATGTCGCGCCCTACCGCCTGATGACGCATTTTGGGCTGGCCTTGCTGATCATCGCGGTGACCGCATGGTACTGGCTTGATCTCGGCGAAAAACCGCCTGTCCAAGTCCATCAGCGATTGCGGGTCATCGCGCTTGCACTTCTTATCCTCACGAGCATTCAGATGCTAAGCGGCGCTTTGGTTGCAGGTCTGGATGCGGGACGGACTTATACGGACTGGCCGCTCATGGCGGGGGAGCTGATCCCGTCTCACTATGTCGATGAGCAACTGGGCGCACGCAGCCTATTCGAAGGGCGCGCGGCCACCCAGTTCAATCACCGCTTTTTTGCATACACCTTGTGGGCGATGGCGCTGCTCGGCGCTTTTCTCGCTCGCGGCTCAGTCTTGGCGAAAGGGTTCTATCTAATCGCCGCGCTGGTTTCGGCGCAGGCGGTTTGGGGGATTATTACCCTGATGAACGCTGCGCCGCTTCCAATCGCCCTGATCCATCAGGGTCTTGGAGTGATTGTGATGCTGGCTGCCGTTTGGTTGGTCTGGATTACTCGTTCGGAGCGTAGCCAAACGGTTCCCGCGTAACTTTGCTCGGGTCTATATAAGTCACCGTGTGTGCGCCGCTCGCATTCTCACCGCCAATAACAATCAGACCACCTGGATAGCCGCCGCCGCGGGCATCGCCGGTTCCGGCCATCGTCACAGGCCTGGCGGGCGGTCTGACGCTGATGCCATCCCTGACGGTGAACGGGTAAACATCGCCCGCATCATTGCTGAGCGAGTAACCCCCAAGATCATCCAGAACAAAACGGTAAGTCTTGTTTCTGTGTTTGACCTCCGCTGCCGCCAGCACGGGATCAGCGTAAACGAGTGCGTCGCCGTCTGAGAGGACGCATGCGGTGATGTCGCGTGCAGCTGGGATAGGCTCATTCAACAAGAGAACAAGGTCGGAGCCGGCTTCCACGATCCTGCCAGTGCGCAATTGTCGTCGCTCGCCCTGCGTCCAGAATCCCACCCGCATCACGCCGTCACTCTCGGCGACTGGACCGGCGCCGCAGATGCCCTCGATCAGGTCATCGGTTCCTGCGTCGAGGGGATAGGGAAGGGGTTCGGCTAATTCTCCGCCGTGAATGTAAAGGGTGAGGTCGCCATCGCTGGTGATGGCTGGAAAGACGGTTACGGGTGTGTCCTGCAGCAGCATATACCGGCCATCCGCGACTTTCGAGACGCCCATATCGGCCTTTTCCGTCACGCGTTCGCCTTCGAAGTCTAGGAATTGCAGGCCGCCATCCTCGTACGCAACAGCAACCGTTGAGCCGACAGCACCCGCGAGGGCGATGCTGGCGATCGGAGATTCCAGGTCTTTTGTCTGCCAGACTGCGGGGAGCACGAGGCCTTCTGGTTCGGTGGATTCAGGCGGTGCGATGGGCGAGTCCGAGGAGTCAGTGGCGGCGGGCTCTCCCCCTGGATTACAGGCCGCAATAAGGAAAAGCAGGGCAAGGGCGGAAGGCGCGTTGACAAGGCGTTTCGCGGCGCGTAGATGCGGGCGCTTGAACATTATCCAATAACTCCGAATGAGAGGCTCCGGCGGAGCAATGAAAACTTATAACGCACCTGCCGACGTTGAGAACAACTGGATCGTCATCGACGCAACCGATGTCGTGGTGGGTCGTCTTGCTTCCTACGTCGCTAAACGTCTGCGTGGCAAGCACCGCGCTGACTTCACGCCTCATATTGATACCGGTGACTTTGTCGTCGTGGTCAATGCCGAGAAAGCGAAATTCACAGGCAACAAACTGGCGGACAAAGTCTATTACCGCCACACCGGTCACCCGGGTGGCATTAAAGAGACGACGGCTGGCAAAATCATGTCAGGTCGGTTCCCTGAGCGCGCCATTGAAATGGCTGTTAAGCGCATGATGCCAAAAGAAAGCACGCTGGCCCGCAAGCAGTTCTCGAAACTGCGTGTCTATGCCGGTGCAGAGCACCCGCACGAGGCCCAAGGTCCTGAAGCGGTCGACTTTGCTGCGATGAACACCAAGAATACGAAGGTCTCCTAAAGATGGCTGAAACTGCACAATCCCTCGAAGACCTGAAAAACGTCACCGACGGCGAAGGCGCTGTCGAACTGGCCCCAATCACGGCTGAGCCGAAGATTGACGAGCATGGACGCTCTTATGGCACGGGTCGACGCAAGTCTGCGACGGCACGTGTCTGGCTGAAGCCAGGTACGGGCAAAGTCACCATCAATGGCAAAGACCAGGACGAGTATTTCGCTCGCCCGGTTCTGCGCATGGTGCTCGAGCAGCCTCTGGTCGAAGCTGATCGCCGCACACAGTATGATGTGATTGCGACTGTCAAAGGTTCTGGTCTGTCGGGTCAGGCTGGCGCGGTCCGTCATGGTATTGCGCGCGCGCTGGTCAATTACGAGCCAGAACTGCGCCGCGTACTGAAGCCGTTTGGCTTCATGACACGTGACCCGCGTGTTGTTGAGCGTAAGAAGTATGGCCGTGCGAAAGCCCGCCGTAGCTTCCAATTCTCCAAGCGCTAAGCGTTACGGTTTTTTTGAACACGTGATAAAGGCGCTCCAGCGGGGCGCCTTTTTCGTATCTGGAACAAGGGTTTGGTCATGAATGCTGAGACAAAGCTGAAAGCCGCAGTGCTTGGTGCATCAGGATATACGGGCGCTGAAACCGTCCGACTTCTGGCCGGGCATCCACGCGTTGATGCGATTGCTGCCACCGGTCACAGCCTTGCCGGGAAGCAGCTATCAGAGATCTTTCCACACCTTGCCGGCGCCGCGGACCTTCCCGTGGTAAAAGCCGATGACGTTGATTGGTCAGACGTAGATGTGGCGTTTGGCTGTCTTCCGCATGGCACCAGCCAGGATCTCATCGAAACACTGCCTAACCATGTCCGGGTCGTCGACCTGTCTGCGGATTATCGTCTGCGAGATGCAGATCTCTATGCCGAAACGTATGGCCGCGCGCACCTCAACCCTGAGAGAACTGCGACCGTGAAATACGGGCTACCGGAATGGCGCGGCGCGGCGCTTTCAGGCGAAATGCTTGTGGCGTGTCCGGGCTGCTATCCCACTGCGAGCTTGCTGGCGCTGCTTCCGATTATTCAGATCATCGACTCCGACAGCGTCATTATCGATGCAAAGTCCGGCGTGTCTGGCGCCGGGCGCGGATTGAAAGAGGGCAATCTGTTCTCCGAGGCCGCCGAAGGTCTCCACGCCTACGGGGTTGGTACGCATCGCCATGCACCGGAAATCGAGCAGGAACTCAATCTGCAAGCGGGCCGCTCGGACATTGGCGTCACGTTCACGCCGCACCTCATCCCGATGACGCGCGGCGAATTGGTGACCTGCCATGTCCGAGGCGATGTGGATCAAATCCAGGCGGCACTCGCCGCGAAATATGCAGACGCTCCTTTCGTTTCCGTATTGCCGCTCGGATCGCCCGCGCCAGACACGCGGCATGTCCGCGGCACGAATAATTGCCGGATCGCCGTCTATCCCGACCGGGTCAAAGGTCGGGTCGTGGTGATCGCGGTGATCGATAATCTGGTCAAAGGCTCGAGCGGCCAGGCGATCCAGAACCTGAACCTGATGATGGACTGGGACGAGACGCTGGGCCTGTCAGGCCTGCAAGCCCTGTTTCCTTAGTTCGCCAGCACTTCATACAGCACGATCAGGTGTCCGTCGAAGTCGACAAAGGCCTGCTCTACAAAATCGAAGTCGACGCCACCCGCGATCTTTGGCTCTGTTACCGTCAGGCCGAGCGCCCTGATTTGCTCGAACTTGCCTGCAAGGTCTGTGACGCCGATCACAACGGCGCTCATATGCGGAGCAGCTGAAGGGCGCGGAAGGTCGAGAGTGGCCAGTTCAGTGAGGGCGAACACGCGCTGTTCGCCGGGTTCATGCAGGGTTGCACCGCGGATTTGCGCGCCTTCAGGGATCTTGAACACCGGATAGGAATAGGACTCCGCCGACGAGGTTGAAACGTCCGACGCCGTGAGGCCGAGAATGTCGCGATAAATGGTCAGCGAGCGTTCTATGTCGGACACAACCAGGTTGGGGCGCTTTACATGGGGATACTCGATCACCGGTGCCGCCAACGCTTCAGCGCCTTGGGTGACGGTCACGCAAGCGCCCGTTCCGAGCAAGAGTATGGCCGCGAAACCGGATTTCAAATAACGCATGATGTGACCCTCCATTTTCGACAAGATCACACGGAAAATTTGTCCGGACAAGTTTTAATTTTTGGGTCGCGATCAGGTCCGTGCTTTGGTCCAGGCGTGCCAGTCTTCTGCCTCGTCGATATCAATCAATACGGGCAATTCCGCCACACGAGCCCCCTCTGGGAGGTTAGCCTTCACGTCAGCCATCGCGTGCGGGCCTGACCATCTAACATTTCCAAAAGGTGAGGTGGATCGCATCTGATGGGACAGTCCGAACAACCAGAAGCCGCCATCGCTTGCCGGTCCAAACACGGCGTCATTCATGCTGAGGGTTCTGATCGCTCGGCGCAGCAGAGCCGGTGAGAGGTCGGGCGCGTCTGCACCGATAAATAAGATCGGCCCAGGCGGCGTTTCAAACAGGCCTTTCTCGAGGCGCTGGGTCAGGTCGCCGCGGCCTTGAGACTTGCGGCTCAGATGTGCCGGCCAGATCCCGCCCAGGCTTTCGCCGAGCGCGCTATCTGGTGCGGTATAGAGAATGGGGGTCCAGGTTCCGCCCAGAGCGGCGCGCATGGTTTTTGACAGCGTCATCATGGCAATCCGCCGCGCCTGCGTTGCGGATCCGAGACTTCGCGCCAACCGGGTCTTGGCGAGCCCCATGCGCGGGGGTTTGGCGTAAATCAAGACATGAGCGCGGGGCATCAGCGCACTATCTCGATCCCGATCACACGGTTGCGGTCATCAATATCAAGGATGATTTGAACGCCGCGAAGGCTTTCATCGAGTGCGAAAACATCGATCGAGCGGGCGACACAGCCCGGCGTCCCCGCTCCGGGATGATCCGGCAGGTAGACGTATCCCGCCTCCAATTCCTCGTCCCAGTTAGCATCCAGCGACATAGTGCACCCTCGAATCGAGCCTCTAGGAATAGGACTTTGCCAACTTTTCCGGGCTCGCGCCAAGAAAATATCGCGTGACCAGGACGGCGTTGTGCCAGGATCGCTTGCGCCAGCCATCGCGGTCATATTTGGAGGCATCCGTCCGCGCCTCAGCCGAGAGGATTGTCAGGCGCGTCTTGCCGATGGCACGGACGATTTCCACGTCTTCCAGGAAGGGCGCGTTCGGGTAACCGCCAACCTCTTCATACAATTTGCGCGAGATCAGCAGACCTTGATCGCCATAGGGGAGGCCGAGCGTGCGGGCGCGCCAGTTTGCCCGCCGGGCGACGGTTTTCGCCATAGGATGATCGGATCGATAGGCGAGCGTGAAGGCGGCGGCTTGGTCCTTGCGTTCGGCGATATGGCTCTTCGTTCGCTCGGCCCAATCCCGCGACAGCGCCGTATCCGCGTGGAGAAAGAGCAACCAGTCGCCGCGGGCTTCTTGTGCGCCTTGTAACAATTGTGCGGCGCGACCTTTTTCCGGAGCGGTGATCACATTGGCGCCCGCGCCTTCGGCCAGACGCCGGGTCTGATCCTCGCTGCCGCCATCGACCAGAATCACCTCGCGAATGAGCCCGGTATCGAGGCCCGGCATCAGCGAGGCCAAACAGAGCGGAAGCACGCCTTCAGCATTATAGGCCGGGATTATGATCGAAAGCGGGGCGGGCATACTACCAGCTAGATGGAGCAAAAAGGGATAGAACAAAGATGGCAGTTTTCCGCAGGAAGGGCACTGCAGCGCCGAGGACACCGCTGACGAAGCCAATTATCCCGATCGCATACGGCCAAAGCTCCACGCTGGGTTGAAGCCAGAACACGAGCACGAGGAACGTTCCAATCGTTCCCAGGATTCCGAACAGGACGAAGCCGATCAGCATATCGAAAACCAGTTCGAACTTGCTCAAACCTCGACCCCCATCTCGCTCAAACGGGCCTGCACCAGCAGCAGGTCGCGCCAGGCGCGGCTCTTGTCCTGCGGGCGGCGCAGCAAATAGGCGGGATGAAACATCGGTACGAGCGGGACGGTGGTGCCAGCCGGTGTCTCAAACGGACGCTCGGATCCGCGCAGACGCATGATGCCCGTCTTGGTGTCCAGCAGAGATTTTGCCGCCACGCCGCCTGTTGCGATGATGATCTTGGGTTGAGCCAAATCGACCATCCGGTCGACGAAAGGGCGACAGACGGCGAGCTCATCGGCCTCCGGATTGCGATTGCCCGGAGGACGCCAATAATTGACGTTTGAGATGAACGTATTGGTTTTCCGATCCAAATCGATCGCCGCGAGCATCTTGTCGAGCAGCTGTCCGGCTTTGCCAACAAAAGGCAGGCCCATGCGGTCTTCCTGGCCGCCGGGTCCTTCGCCAAGGACCATAACCGGCGCGCTGAGGGTGCCGTCATAAACGACCGTCTTGTCGCAAAGTTGCTTGAGCGGACAGCCTTCGAAGCTTTCAATCGCCGCTTTGAGCGCCTCCAGCGAGTCTGCTCCCGCGGCGAGTGATTCGGCCTCAGCGACCCAATCTTCCAGGGTTTTTGATTGATTTCGACGCGATTTGCGCGGTCCCCGAGCTTGATCTTGGGATTGCTTCGGCGAATCCGATCTCACCGGCTTGAGATCCCGGGCGGGCCCCGACGAATCTGCTGGTTGCGCCTTCATTGCTGCACTGATTTCAGCCTGGTCAACATCCACGCCCATCTCCTCCCACCACTCGGTGAGCGCCTTTAACGCTGCGGCAGAGGCATTTTGGGGCATTGTGACCTTGTAAACTTTGGCTAAAGAGGTGGGCGAATACTGGATTATACCTAAATGGCGCGCAAGTCGTGCTGCCAGCTTTTGGGAGAGAAATAATGAGCGAACGCGAGTCCATGGAATTTGACCTGGTGATTGTCGGTGGCGGCCCCGCAGGGCTCGCAGCAGCAATCCGGGCGAAACAGTTGGCGAATGAAGCTGGCGAAGAGCTGGAAGTGGTCGTCCTGGAAAAAGGCGGAGAGATTGGCGCGCACATCCTCTCTGGTCTCGTATTGGATCCGAAAGCGCTGGATGAGCTGATCCCCGACTGGCGCACTCGTGAGGATCGTCCGATCCGCACCGAAGTGAATGCGGACAAGTACAAGCTGCTTGGTCCCAACGGCTCGATGGCGATGCCAACCTTTGCGTTCCCGCCGTTCATGCACAATCATGGCTGCTATATCGGCTCGCTGGCCAATGTCTGCCGTTGGCTGGGCGAACGCGCCGAAGAGCTGGAAGTTCAGGTCTTCCCGGGATTTGCTGCTTCTGAAGTCGTGTACGGCGACAATGGCGAAGTCCGCGGCGTCGTCGCTGGTGTTATGGGCATCGCAGAAGATGGCAGCCACAAACCGGATTACGAGCCAGGCATGGAGCTGTTGGGTAAGTATGTCCTGTTTGCAGAAGGCGCGCGTGGTTCCCTGACCAAGGAAGTCAAGGCAAAATACGACCTGGAAGCGGACTGCGATCCGCAAAAGTATGGCATTGGTCTGAAAGAAGTCTGGAAAGTCCCAGCAGATCATCCGGAATTCAGCGCCGGGTACGTCCAGCACACATTTGGCTGGCCGGTGAAAGACAAGGACGGCAATGGCGGCGGATTCCTCTACCACTTCTCTGAAGGCGGAGAGAATTACGTCTCAGTCGGCTATGTGGTGCACCTCAATTACAAGAACCCGCACCTGTCGCCATATGACGAGTTCCAGCGCTACAAGCATCATGATGAGATCTCCAAATTCCTCAAAGGCGGGAAGCGCGAAGCCTATGGCGCCCGCGCGATCACATCTGGCGGGATCCAGTCGATTCCTAAACTGACCTTCCCGGGCGGTGCGCTGATCGGGTGCTCAGCCGGGTTCGTGAACCTGCCGCGCATCAAAGGCACGCACAATGCCATGAAGACCGGCATGCTTGCGGCCGAAGAGGCTGTGACAGCGCTTCGTGCGGGGCGTGCCTCGGATGAGCTGAGCTCGTTTCAGCAAGCGGTCCGCGATAGCTGGGTCTGGACGGATCTTGCCTGTGTGCGCAACGTGAAGCCGCTTATGTCGCGCTATGGCACGATGCTAGGCGCGGTGCTGGGCATGCCGGACATGTGGATGCGCTACCTTCTCGGCTTCGGTTACATCCCGCAGCTGAAGCATGGCAAAGCCGACCACGAATATCTGAAGCCTGCGAGTAAATTCAAGCCGATTGAATATGCAAAGCCAGATGGCGTGCTCAGCTTCGACAAGCTGACCAATGTATCCTTCACCAACACCTATCACGCTGAAGATCAGCCGAAGCACCTGAAGGTCGCTGACCTCGCTTTGCAAAAAGCCTCTGAGCATGACGTGTTCAACGGGCCGTCCGCGCGTTATTGCCCGGCTGGGGTTTATGAGTGGATCGCGGAAGACGGCAAAGAACCTGTGTTCCAGATCAACTCGCAAAACTGCATTCACTGCAAGACTTGCGATATCAAAGACCCGAACCAGAACATCAATTGGGTCACCCCTGAAGGTGGCGGTGGGCCGGCCTATCCGAACATGTAAATTTGGACCTAGGAGGCGACGGGCATGCACGAGTACACGTTCAAACCCGCGCCGGTTCGCAAAGAGCAGACTTGGGCCATTAAAGATGGCCATTTGATGCGACGGGGCGGCGCGGCGGCGCTGGACCTCGCATCGGTCATCTCGGCAAGCTGGAACACAGTAAGCTATCGCGGCACGCGCAGCGCCTGGCTGCACCTGAAGTCGGACCAGGGCGTGACAAAAGTCGAATGCAATGATCAGGGCGGTGGTCGCGATGCCTTCTTCGCGCTTGTTCACGCCGTCTTATTGGAGCTGGATCGCTTGCAGCCGGATCTCGGTATTGCGAAGGGCTATTCAGCGCCGTGGCGGATTGCTTTGTTTGTTTTGGGTGTCGCAGGAACCTTGCTGGGGCTCTTCCTGATCTTTGCGGGCGTTACGGATATGACAGGGCGCGGATCGATTGAGGCGGGTTTTGCCGGTCTGGCGATGGTGGTGTTGCTTTTTCCTGTCGCCTGGACCTGCAGACCAAATCTCAAGGCGCAGACTTATCCGGCGAGAGAAATGGCGCGTGAGATTGCGTCACTCAGCGGCGCGCCGATGCCGGATCCACAGGGCGATCCCGGCGAGGCATAGACCCCAGAACACCGCGAATGGGGCCGCACCACCGCCTTTTGCAGCGATATAGGCCGCCGCGCCGCTAACCACGCTGAACCCCCAATACAGGATTGCCACGTCGAGATGACTCCACCCGCTTGCGATGAGGCGTTGATAGGCGTGGTCGAGGTGCGGCTCGAGCCAGTTGCGACCATGCTTGGCGCGCCAAATCAGGGTCATCAGGACGTCCACCAGGAAGGGCAGAGCGAGCGTTGCGACGGTCCAGATGTCCAATCCCGAGATCAGGGCGAGGCCCGAAAACAAGGCTCCCAATCCGAGGGCCCCGGCGTCGCCCACATATAGCGTCCCTCGCAAGTTATGCATCAGGAAGCCAACAAGCGCCCCAAACAGTGAGAACCACAAGACGCTAAAGCTCCAGGCTCCAACCAGCGTACCACAGGTCGCGAGGCCGATGAGCATGATGGTGAGCGATCCGACGGCGAGACCGTCAGAGCCATCTATGAAGTTCACAGCATTGGTGAAAACCAGCAGCCAGGCGGCGCTACCAATGATAAGCACGACCGGCAATGTGACGTCGCCCCACGGCGAAGTGAGGGCGTCGGGGATGAGCCCGAATGCGGCGACGCCGATGCACAGGCTTGCAAGCGCGATGAGCTTTAACTTGGTATTTGCCGTCCAGACATCATCCCAAAGCCCGAACAAGAACGCGCCTGCGACAAAGACCAGAACCGTTTCATATCCTTGCAACAGGTTTGAAATCTCAGAGAAGAGACGCGAAAACCCAGCGCCAGGCGCTGTGCCCCAGGCCAGGAGCAGAATGAAAAAACTGATCAGACTTCCAAGCACGGCACCTGCAGCGATCGCGACGCCGCCGAGGCGAGGGATGGCCGTGGACTGCTGTTTACGTCCGCCATCTGGCTCGTCGACAATGCCAGAGCGTTTCACCAGAGCGCAAAAGAGCAGGCCGAGGGCGAACCCAAGCGCGGTAAAGCCTGCCGACGCAATCACAAGCTGCGCGCTCATGAGCCAGCTCCCAGCATCGTCGCACTGACCCACCAGTCGGCGTTTTGCCCAGAGAGCGAGGATGCGGCGTCCTCCGCAGCGTCCATGGAATCGAACAGGGCGAAGCAAGTCGCGCCGGATCCACTCATCCTTATGAGACGAGCTCCAGGCACAGCTTGCAGCGTGGCGAGCGTCCGAGTGATTTCGGGATGCTTGCTCATGGCCGGTGTCTCAAGGCTGTTTTCTGTATTGTCGCGGAGCCAGGATAGAAAAGCCCGGATGGCGGTGCGATTGTCCGGCAGTGGCGGATGCTCGGGCAATGCACTTGGCGCAACATCATCATAGGCGGCAAACACGGGCCCGGTTGGGCAGGTAATGCCTGGATTGACCAAAACCGCGGGAATGCGCGGCACGCTGAGGACAGGATCAAAATTCTCGCCTTCGCCGGTCATCAGCCCGGGAAGGTTTCGAAAGCAGGCCAGCACGTCGCCGCCGAGCAAAGGCGCAATGGTCTCCGCCATCGTCTGAACCGTCTCGCCGCCATGGGCGCGCACAATTAGGCGCAGCGCAGCGCCCGCATCTGCAGAGCCGCCGCCAATACCAGCCGCGGACGGCAGGTTCTTGATCAACCGGAACGCCAAAGTCGGGGCATTCCCGTCGAGGGCATCATTCATCGCGCGGGCGGCCTTGAGCACCAGGTTGTGTTTGGCAGGGCCGGATTGTTCGGCATACGGCCCATCGACGGCGAGGCTGAAATGGCTGGCGGGCTCCGCCGTGATCACGTCGGCGGTGTCGACATCTGCGAAAGCGACCAGGGAAACCAGATTGTGCCGCCCGTTTTCCTTTGGCGGGCCGACATGCAGCGAGAGGTTCACTTTCGCGGGCGCGAATTCCGACAAACGCGTCATGGATAGGCAGGAACCTGAGTCTCGTTCGCGGCTTGCAGGAGGGCGATGCCGCCCGCGAGCTTTTTGCTCAATAGTTCGCGTTCTTCCTCATCCGCGGCGTATTTCAAGGCGCGCTCCCATTGGAAGCCCGCCTCTTTGAAGCGTCCGACTTGCCAATAGGCATCGCCCAAATGGTCCAGGATCTCCGCGATGGTAGGTTCAAGCTCAACCGCGCGCTCGAGATAGAAAATCGCCCGCTCATAATTTCCGAGTTTGTAATGAGCCCAGCCAAGGCTGTCCGTGATCGCGCCATTTTCGGGCGCATATCGCAATGCGGTTTCAATCAGCGCGAGACCTTCATCAAGATTTATCCCGCGATCGATCCAGCTATAACCGAGATAATTCATGATCGTCGGATTGTCGGGTCGCAGATTCATCGCCGTCTGCAAGTCGTTCTCGGCGGGAGGCCACTCGCCGAGCCGCTCGCGGGCGCCGCCCCGGGCATAGTAGATGCGCCAATCATACAGGCCTTCGGCCTCATCGGCTTCAATAATGTCGGAGAACGTGTCGGCAGCTTCGCCATCCCGTCCGAGGGATTGAAGCAGGTCGGCCAGCTGCACGCGAATATTGCGATTATCGGTTCGCGCCAGTGTTTCGCGGGCAATTGTCAGCGCTTCATCGTCGCGCCCTTCGCGCCGCAAAGCCCAGGCGAGCTGTCCCTGCGCGCTGGTATGATGCACGGAGGCTTCTGGTATCGATTGCAGCAAGGCGATGGCTTCGACGCGTCGATCGGATTGATCGAGGACGTCTGCCCAGAGCGTCTTGGCGACATCCAGCTCCGGATCGAGATAGCTCGCCATAGCGAAATAGACCGCTGGGACGTCATTATAGTATTGCGTGGCTTGCGGCGCGGTCGCGAGATAGAAGGCCAGCGCAGTGCCTTGGGCCGCCGAATAGGTTGGAACTGGATTGATGCTTTCCGCTTCAATCTCACGCTGCAATGCTGTGAGGGCGGGATGCCGACCCACTTCCGTACGGAATGCGGTGAGGTGTTGAAGCGCTTTCTCAGTCTGACCATCTCGGGCCAGAAGTCGCGCTTCTGCTTCGACGCCGAGAGCCAGTCGCGCCCCCAGATCAAATAGGTAGCCTAGGTCTGACCGGGCCGCGGCCTCATCACCAGCATTGGCTTTCATGATTGCGGCCAGGGTCTGTCCCATAATCGTGAACAGGCCATCATCGCCGCCGGCTTGCTGTTGAAGCAAGATGGCGGCTTGCGGGTCACCTTCCAGAAGGTTCCACGCGGCGAGGCTGCGTGCCAGCATCGCGTGATATTCATTGCGCCACGGCTGATCGAGATAGGTGAACACCTCATCGGACGCGCCGCGTCGTGTTGCATCGACCGCCATGAGAAGGCGCGGGAGTTCGGTTTCAGCAAGCGTGGCCGGCGGCAGGCGTTTCGCGAGTGCCACTGCGCGCGACACTTCGCCAACCCGCAAGATTGAGAATATCGCTTGTTCGGCCACCCATGGATCATCCTGTACGCTTCGCAGTAGCCGGGCATATTGGCGGGCGGATGTCTGCGCATCGTCCGTCAGGCCCGCATATTTGGCGATGGCGTACGTGCTCAGCGTATCGATTTCCCGGCGCAACTGAGTATCGGCCTCAGCGCGCGCAAGGATTTCCGAAGGCGTACCGGAGCCGTTTGAGACACAGGAAGACAGCACAAGGCATGATACAGTGAGAGCGAGCGCGCGAAACATAGCTCGTCTTCTCTCAATGACTGCGGTTTCAGGCAAGTAAAAGTCTGAAATTTAATTGGCGGTCATGTTTCGCCGTGATCCCTAATGGGCGCGGCTGACACAGAAGTCCGCGAGATCCGCGAGCGCCTTGGTCCACTCGCTGTCCGGTAAAGCGCGCAGCGCAGCTTTCGACAGCTCAGCATACGCCTTTGCTTCAACCAATGTGGCTTCGGCCGCACCGGTCGAGCGGATCAGGTAAATCGCGTGTGCGAGGTCGCCCTCGGTCTGCTGCTCCGGATTGAGGGCGCGATCCCAGAAGTCCTGGTCTTCGGAACTTCCGCGCCGGCGCGCAATGATCACAGGGAGTGTTGATTTGCCTTCCCGGAAATCGTCGCCAACCGCTTTGCCGATCACCGACGTGGTGCCGCCATAATCCAGGGCGTCATCAATGATCTGGAAGGCGAGGCCGAGATTTTTTCCATAGGCCGCAAGCGCTGTTGCAAACGGCTCGCCTTGCGGGCCCGCTGACAGCGCGCCTGCCTTTGCCGCCGCCTCGAACAGGGCAGCCGTCTTGGCTTCGATAATCGCGAGGTACTCTTCGGTTGGAAGATCCGTTCGGCTGGCCGCGGCCAGCTGATGAACCTCACCTTCCGCAATCACCGAAGATGCGTCGGATAGAATGCGCAGGATTTCCAGGCTGCCAGTCTCGACCATCAGTGTGAAGGCGCGGGCAAACAGGAAGTCTCCAACCAGGATGGAGGCATTGTTGCCCCAGACATTCTTTGCCGCTTTTTTACCGCGCCGGAGATCGCTGTCATCGACCACGTCATCGTGAAGGAGAGTAGCGGTGTGAATGAACTCGACCGCCGTCGCCAGAGCGTGCGTGCCGGGATTTGTCCCGCCACATGCGTGCGCCGCTGCCAGTGTAATCATCGGGCGCAAGCGCTTGCCACCGGCCGAGACGATATAGCCGGAGAGGTCCGGTATAACATCAACCGGGCTCTTGGCGCGTTGGACGAGCAAGGCCTCCGTCGCCGTGAGGTCGTCGCTCAGCATGGTCTGCAGACGGTCAACAATCGTGTCGACGTCAGAAGTGCGGGAAGGGTTGGTTTGCGCTGTCACGCCGGAAGTCCTATTTCACTTTTGCTTCGCTTTCCATAGAGGTAGCGCAAATTTGAAGTCTCGCAGCTGCGGTAAGCCACCGCATGTGGCAATTTAGGAGAAACGACCTTGGAAGAAGTGTTTCGCACCAATGACTTGGTGAAACTCTCTTATATCCAGCATGTATTGCGGGAAGACGGTATCGAACCGTTCGTTCTGGACGAGCATACTGCGATGATTGATGGGCGAGGACCGATGGTGCCAATTCGCATCACAGTGCGGGAAGATCTCGCTGAGCGGGCTCGTTTCCTGCTGCGCGAAGTGGAGAAAGATGCGTGACCGCTCACACGGTCGATGCTTTCTATTCAGGCCGCATCAAGGTCTACCAGCCCGAGCAGGGGTTTCGCGCCGGGACGGACAGTCTGTTGCTGGCGTCGGCACTAGATTGTTCCATCCAGGGCGAAGTTCTGGAGATCGGCTGTGGGTCAGGCGGCGCGCTCCTCCCGGCGGCGCACCGGTTAAAGCAGGCTCGCCTCACCGGGCTTGAAATCGATCCAGCCATGGCGGGGCTCGCGCAACAAGGCGTCCAGGCCAACGGATTCGAGGATCGCGTGGAAATCATCCAGGGCAATGCGAATGATCTCGAGGATACTTGGCAGAACCGGTTTGAGCTTGTTTTCTCGAACCCGCCATTCTTTGAAACGGGCACCATCCAGGCGCCTGGTACGGGGAAGGAAGCGGCCTATCTGGAGACCGTTTCTCTAAAAGACTGGATCAATGCCATGCTGTTCGCGCTTCGGCACAAGGGCACGTTCGTGATGGTGCACCGGGCCGCGGATCTGGCGCGAATTCTGTCCATCATCGAGCGCCAGACCGGCGAGATCACGGTCCTGCCGATCCATTCCTATCCGGGTGCAGAAGCGAAGCGGGTCCTGGTGCGGGCGCGAAAGGGCCTCCGCTCGGGGCCCATGCGCTTGCTGGAGCCGCGCTATCTCTATGAAGAGAAAGACGGCGAACGCAGGGGATGGACGCTCGACATGCAGCGCGACGGCGCCGAGATCGACTGGAATTAAGCGCACCGAATGGTTGCCCCGACGGCCAGACAGGGGTAGGCGGAGCGCATAAGTTTTATGGGCCGCAAACCATGACCGCACCCGTCGCACGCGATAAACCAAACTCCTTCCAGGCCTTGATCCTGCGCCTCCAGAATTACTGGGCCGAGCAGGGCTGCGCGATCCTGCAGCCATACGACATGGAAGTCGGGGCCGGGACCTTGCATCCGGCGACCGTGCTGCGGGCGCTTGGCCCGAAGGACTGGCGCGCCGCCTATGTGCAACCTTCGCGGCGCCCCGCCGATGCGCGCTATGGCGAGAACCCGATGCGCCTCGGGCATTATTACCAGTTCCAGGTCATCCTGAAGCCCAATCCGAAGAACCTGCAGGATCTCTATCTGAACTCTCTCTACGAGATCGGCATCGATCCGATGGTGCACGATATTCGCTTCGTCGAAGACGATTGGGAGAACCCGACAGTCGGCGCATGGGGGCTTGGCTGGGAGGTCTGGTGCGACGGTATGGAAGTCAGCCAGTACACGTATTTCCAGCAAGTTGGCGGTCTCGATGTGTTTCCGGTCTCCGGCGAGCTGACCTACGGCCTGGAACGCCTCGCCATGTATGTGTTCGGCGTGGACAATGTCTACGATCTGCCGTTCAACGCGCCCGACAGCGAAACTCCGCTATCCTATGGCGATGTCTTCATTGAAAATGAGCGGCAGCAATCGGCGTTTAATTTCGAACATTCCGACGTTGAAATGCTGCAGCGCTGGTTCAGTGATTGTGAGAGCCAGTCCAACGCTTTGCGCGCAGCGGGGAAACCTCTGCCAGCTTACGATTTTGCGCTCAAAGCAAGCCATGTGTTCAACCTGATTGATGCGCGCGGCGCGATCTCTCCGACGGAACGCCAGGCCTTTATCGGCCGTGTTCGCGATCTCGCACGCGGTGCAGCGGAGCAATGGGCGACGCAGGAAGCGGAGAGAGCCGAGGCATGATCCGGCGCGGCGCTCTTGTTCTTTTGGTCCTGGCGATTGCCGGCTGCAGCCCGACACCGGGCTCTCCGGCGCTCTACAAGGATCGCGGCGTGCAGAACGCAGTCAGCGAAGCGCGGCAGGCCTTGCCGGTCTTTTTCCAGGCCTGGCAAAGCGACGATGAGGCTTATTCCGATTTCCGCGTCACGGTGATCATGCCGTCCAGCGCCTATGGCCGCGACTATGAAGAGCTGCGCAATATTCGGCGCGAGTTTACAGGTTTCATCGGCGAAACCTCTGGCGGGTCTGAAGTGCCTTTTCTCACGGCGGACATTGCCGACTGGCGTTTCACGGATGGTGAGCGGTATCGCGGCGGCTTCACCCGCCGAGCGATGTTCGACATGACGGACGCTGAGATCCCCAATCTCCGCGATCAGTATCATGAGGATCCACTGCCATGACCAAAGTGAATCTCGCTGAGAAATTTGATTTGTTCGACGCCGCCTGGACGCCGAAAATTGCCGGGCAAGTGAATGATATGCATCTGAAGCTCGCCAAGTTTCGCGGCGACTTTCAGTGGCATTCTCACGACAAGGAAGACGAGCTCTTCCTTGTCGTAAAAGGTACTATGCGAATGGCTTTCCGGGACCGCGAAGAGATTGTCGACGCGGGCGAGTTCATCATCGTCCCGCGCGGCGTCGAGCATCGCCCTGGCGCTGTCGGAGATGAGTGTCATGTTGTCCTGCTCGAGCCTGCGACAACGGTGAATACCGGCGATAGCGCGGAGAGTGATTTTACTGTGAAGGATTTGGAGGAGATCTGATGGCAGACCCACAAATTGGCGGAACCGAACCGATTGCGGTCGAGGTTGAAGAAGGCAAGATGTACTGGTGGTGCGCTTGCGGACTCTCGGCCAATCAACCGTTCTGCGACGGCTCGCACAAGGACACGGATTTCATTCCGCAAGGCTGGGAAGCGCCGAAGACTGGCAAAGTCTTCTTCTGCACTTGCAAACGAACCGGCAAAGCACCGCTGTGCGATGGCGCACATAACAATCTTTAAAACACGACACTTATTGGGCTGATATGGCTGAACTTTTCCTCGAAATTTTCTGCGAAGAAATTCCTGCACGGATGCAGGCCAAGGCGGAGCGTGACCTCCAGGATGCAGTCCTGAAGGGGCTGCGCGAGGCCGGACTCGGCGTTGAGAAAGCCGCGTCCATGTCCGGACCGCGGCGTCTGGCCGTCGTCTGTGAGGGCGTCCCCACCGGATCGGATGATGTGACCGAGGAGCGTAAAGGTCCCAAGGTTGGCGCGCCGGACAAGGCGGTCGAGGGCTTCCTGCGCGGCGCAGGTCTCAGCTCCATCGATGAAGCCGAGGTGCGGTCCGATCCCAAGAAAGGCGATTTCTATGTCGCCAAACGCACCGTGCCTGGGCGGGCGACGCCGGACATCGTGTCTGAACTGATCCCCGACATCATGCGCAATTTCCATTGGCCGAAATCGATGCGCACCGGCCGCGGCGAGATGCGCTGGGTACGCCCTTTGCAGCGCATTGTCTGCCTGTTTGATGGCAAGGTCGTTCCTTTTGAAGTCGATGGCATTGCCAGCGGCGATGAAACCGAAGGCCACCGCGTGCATGGCCGCGGACCGTTCAAGATCACTGGCGTCGACGATTATGTGGCTCAGCTCTCCGGAGACGGCCATGTCCTGCTGACGCGTGAGGCGCGGCGTGAGAAAATCGAGGCCGAGGCCAGAGCCATCTGCAAGAAGGCCGGCCTAGAGCTGGTCGAAGACAAAGGTTTGCTGGAAGAAGTTGTCGGCCTCGCCGAATGGCCGATAGTGATCCTCGGCGAGATGGATCCGGCATTCCTCGAATTGCCGCCCGAAGTGATCCAGCTCTCGATGCGCACGCACCAGAAGTATTTTGCGGTGCGCGACCCGAAGACGGGAACGCTCGCGCCTAACTTTGTCGTGGTCGCAAATATCGACGCGGCAGATGGCGGCAAAGCGATTGCGGCGGGTAACCGGAAAGTTCTGTCGGCGCGTCTCGAAGATGGCCGCTTCTTCTGGGAGAATGACAAGAAGA
Source organism: Hyphomonadaceae bacterium (assembly GCA_043513745.1). Classification (GTDB taxonomy): domain Bacteria; phylum Pseudomonadota; class Alphaproteobacteria; order Caulobacterales; family Hyphomonadaceae; genus Henriciella. The sequence continues at coordinate 455,415 of CP121341.1, read as the reverse complement.
CCGGGCTCGACGCTATGGCGCCAAAGCTTGGCAAGATCGATTTCAAGAAAGAGCTCGGCACGATTGCTGACAAAGTGGACCGCGTCGCTGCCCTGGCGCGCGAGCTGGCACCGGCAGTCGGTGCTGATGCCGATCTTGCCGAACGCGCCGCGCGTCTCGCCAAGGCCGATCTGGTCTCGGAAATGGTCTACGAGTTTCCCGAGCTGCAAGGTGTAATGGGCCGTTACTACGCGATCGAAGCGGGTGAAGACGCGCGGGTCGCGGATGCCATTCGCGATCACTACAAGCCACAAGGTCCTTCTGATGCTGTGCCCACGGAGCCCGTGAGTATTGCGGTGGCGCTGGCCGATAAGCTCGACACGCTGGTTGGCTTCTGGGCGATTGATGAAAAGCCGACGGGATCAAAGGATCCGTTTGCTTTGCGTCGTGCCGCGCTGGGCGTGGTGCGGATTGTGTTGGAGAATGGGGTTCGGTTGCCTATTCGAGCAGCGGCGCAAACCGCAAATTTCGAAATTGCGAGTTCGTTCGCGGACGTAAATGCACTCGCGGAGTTTTTCGCGGACCGCCTCAAACAATACCTCCGTGACCAGGGGCAGCGGCATGATCTGATCGATGCCGTGTTCGCGCTTGGGGAGGATGACCTCGTCCTGATCGTCAAGCGCGTCGAAGCGCTCGCGGCATTCCTCGACTCCGAAGACGGGGCGAACCTGCTGGCGGGCTATAAGCGCGCGGCCAACATTCTTCGCGCCGAGGAAAAGAAGGACAAGCGCGCTTATGACGGCGGTGTCGACGCGGCGAAACTCTCCGCAAAAGCCGAGACGGCCCTACATAAAGCCGTGGTATCGGCATCGAGCGCCGCCAAGACTGCGCTCGAACAGGAAGACTTCGCCGCAGCCATGTCCGCGCTGGCCAGCTTGCGTGCGCCGGTCGACGCGTTCTTCGATGGACCGGACAGCGTGATGGTGAATGCTGACGATGCGGCGATTCGCGAGAACCGGCTGAACCTGCTCAACATGATGCGCGAAGCCATCGGCACAGTGGCCGATTTCAGCAAGATTGAGGGCTAGCTAGCCCAACAGCGAAGGATCGGTCACCAGTACGAGGCAGAGTGCAATCGCGCTCAGCCCGGCAAGCGTGGTGAGGGACACCAGGTCCCGTAGTCTTAGTTTTAACATCAGCCCAGCCTTTCGAAGCGTATTGTGCTTTGATTCTAAGACGCGTCATTATCGTTGCATCTCAAAAACGTTTCACGATTGTGCGAGATGCGGGCTGAACAGCGCATGAGGCGATCTGTTGGGTTTGATTCATGTTGCAGCGCAGCAACAAGATTATGCTAAATTCAGGTCGATTCAGCCCAGATAAGGCATGTTTGTTCGGTGACAGCGTAATCAGACGAAATGACGTCTTGATTCTCAGCGCCAACCATGGCGCTTGGCTTTCCAATAGAGTCCCGGCAGAAGTGTCGGCGCATTCCGAGTGGGAATCGAGGAGTTCATACAATGGCTGATGGCGCAAACGCAGACACCAAATGGGTCTATTCCTTTGGCGGCGGAAGCTCGGATGGCGGCGCTTCGATGAAGAATCTGCTGGGTGGAAAAGGCGCCAACCTCGCTGAAATGGCGAGCCTTGGCCTGCCTGTCCCGCCAGGATTTACCCTGACCACTGAAGTCTGCACCGCCTATTATGATCTTGAAGAAGCTTATCCTGAAGGCCTTGATGCTGAGGTCGATGAGGCGCTGAAAGCGCTGGAACAGAAAACCGGTAAAGTCTTCGGCGATGCGGGCAATCCGCTGCTGGTCTCTGTCCGGTCCGGGGCCCGCGCTTCAATGCCCGGAATGATGGATACGGTGCTGAACCTCGGTCTCTCTGAAGTGACTGTGCAGGGTCTCGCCGCGAAGGCAGGCGAGCGCTTCGCCTATGACAGCTATCGCCGTTTTATCCAGATGTATTCCAATGTCGTGCTCGGCCTGCGCCATGACACATTCGAGTACATCCTCGACGACTATAAAGACAGCCAGGGCTTCGAACTCGACACCGAGATGGAAGCGGCGGACTGGAAAGAGATTGTCAGCCAGTACAAGGACGCGGTTCGCGACAAACTGGGCAAGCCATTTCCGGATGATGCGCGTGAGCAGCTCTGGGGCGCGATCGGCGCGGTCTTCGGATCGTGGATGAATGATCGCGCGATCCTATATCGCAAGCTGAATGACATTCCCGCCGAATGGGGCACGGCCGTGAACGTCCAGTCCATGGTGTTCGGAAATATGGGCGAGACGTCGGCAACTGGCGTGGCTTTCACCCGCGATCCATCAACCGGCGGCAACACGTTCTATGGCGAGTTCCTGACCAACGCGCAGGGTGAAGACGTCGTCGCCGGCATTCGCACACCCGCTCCGATCAGCCGGGCGCGCGCGGATGAGCTGAAATCCGACGAGGCCCCGCTCGAAGAAGTCATGCCGGTTGTCTATAAACAGCTGACCGACGTCGCGGACACGCTGGAAGCCCACTATCGCGACATGCAGGATATCGAGTTTACCGTCGAAGATGGGACGCTCTACATGCTGCAAACCCGAAACGGCAAGCGGACTGCAGCGGCAGCGCTAAAGATTGCCGTCGACATGGCCCAGGAAGGCCTGATCAGCGAAGAAGAAGCCATTCTGCGCCTCGAGCCGGCGCAGCTGGACCAGTTGCTCCACCCCACCATTTCGCCGAATGCCAAGCGTGACGTCATCGTCAAAGGCCTCCCGGCGAGCCCCGGCGCGGCCGTCGGCCAGGTCGTCTTCGACTCCAATGAAGCGGCGCATCTGGCCGAAGCCGGCCGCGCGGTGATTCTCGTCCGCGTCGAAACCAGCCCGGAAGATATTCACGGCATGCACGCGGCCCGCGCGATCGTCACAGCGCGCGGCGGGATGACCTCCCACGCAGCTGTTGTGGCGCGCGGCATGGGACGCCCCTGCGTTTGCGGCGCTGGCAACTTGCAGATCGATGCTGAAGCCGGCGTGTTCCGTGTCGGTGGCCGGGAAGTCAAAAAAGGCGAAGTGATTACCGTCGACGGAGCTGAGGGCGAGGTCCTGTTCGGCGAAGTCGAAATGCAGCAACCAGACCTGTCTGGCGATTTCGGCCTGTTAATGGGCTGGGCCGACAAGGTCCGCAAACTCCGGGTCCGCACCAATGCGGAAACACCGGCGGATGTCGACGTTGCAAAAGAGTTCGGCGCAGAAGGCATTGGCCTCTGCCGGACAGAGCACATGTTCTTCGATGCGGAGCGGATTCCCGTGGTGCGCAGCATGATCCTGGCGGGGACGAAAGACGGGCGTGAGGCCGCGCTTGAAAAGCTACTGCCAATGCAACGTTCGGATTTTGAAGAGATTTTCCGGATCATGGGCGAGCTGCCCTGCACGATCCGCCTGCTCGATCCGCCATTGCATGAGTTCATGCCGCACTCTGATGCGGAAATGCAGGAGGTTGCGACCTCTTCCGGAATGGATCTGAAAGCGCTGAAGGCACAGGCCGACGCGTTGCATGAAAGCAATCCGATGCTTGGTCATCGCGGTTGCCGCCTTGGAATTACCTATCCTGAGATCTACGCGATGCAGGCGCGCGCAATCTTCGAAGCCGCGGTGCGGGTCGCCAAGGATACCGGCGTACAACCCGTGCCAGAGGTGATGATCCCACTGGTCGGGACGCGAAAAGAACTGGATATCCTGAAGGCTGTCGTTGACGAGGCGGCCAAGGCCGTTTTCGCCGAGACCGGCAGCGAGCTGGACTACCTGGTCGGCACGATGATTGAGCTGCCACGCGCGGCGCTTCGGGCAGGGCAAATCGCTGAAACGGCGGAGTTCTTTTCGTTCGGAACAAACGACCTGACCCAGACAACACTGGGCATTTCGCGTGATGATGCGGGCCGGTTCCTGACCTCTTATGAGGAGCAAGGGATCTATGAGAAAGACCCGTTCGTGACGATCGATCAGGACGGGGTCGGTGAACTCGTCCGCATGGCGGCTGAGCGTGGTCGGGGCACCCGTTCAGACATCAAACTTGGCATTTGCGGCGAGCATGGCGGGGACCCGGCTTCAGTGATTTTCTGCCACAATATTGGACTCGATTATGTGTCTTGTTCACCTTATCGGGTGCCGATTGCGCGCCTGGCGGCGGCCCATGCCGTCCTGAATCAGGACTGACATAGACTGAAAAACGCCGATTCATTTCAAGATCGCAACAAATTGTGATCTTTCGAACTGTGACTTGTACGCAACAATGCTTGCGCGCGTCGTCAGGGTTAAAAGAGTTAACCAAGTCTTGATTTTGCAATGAATCCCGCCATTTAGCGCTATCGGGCGCTGTGAAGGCCCTAATTCAGGGCGCATTCAGCTCGCTTGGGACATAAGAAATCGGACAATTCTGACAGAAAATAGAATTGATTTTCTAGGCTGGCAGGAAATATGCAGCACGGAAGAACGCAATCCAAGACGGCAAGAAGGCCGCGTTAAAAAGGAAGAGTTTGGCGCTTGTAGAGTTTAGACCCTGCAAGAGTGGTGGGACCAGAAGACGACGATGACCGACGTATCAAACAACCCGATGACGGGCGCTTCACTGACCGCGCGTATTCAGCGCTGGTGGAAAGCGCAGACATCGGCCCATCAGAGAAAGAAATTCACGCATGGTGCGCTCGGCGCATCCTGCTTTGGCGCATTTGTGCTCGCAATGCCGATGATTTCGACCGTGAACGCGGATCAGCAAAGTGCTGAGCAATTCCGTGATCGCAGCGCGCAACTTGCGGAAATCCGCGAAGAAGAAATTGAAGTCACTTCGGCGCTAACAGATCAGTCTGAACTGTTGAGCCATGAATGGCTTCGCACGGTCGAGTTTTCGCTACAACGCGATCCGAGTGCTGCGCTTAGCCGCTATGCCGCTTATGACCGTGATGCAGCCGCGATCAGCAGTGTCGTTTCATTGGAAGTGCCAAAGCGCGCTGAAGCTGAAAACATGCTGGCTCAGACTGAATGTCTGGCAACCGCGATCTATTACGAAGCCCGCAGCGAAACTTATTCGGGCCAGCTCGGCGTTGCCGAAGTCATCATGAACCGTGTTAAAGATCATCGTTATCCGAACTCGGTTTGCGATGTTGTCTATCAAGGGGCGACCCGCACGACCGGTTGTCAGTTTACCTTCACCTGTGACGGCGCGATGAGCAAAAAGCCCCGTGGCGAAAAATGGCAAAAGGCCCAATCCATCGCGGCTCACGTGATCATGGACCTGAATGAAGGTAAGACAGGTGGCGCGACGCACTATCACGCCACTTACGTGAACCCCGTATGGAATTCCGGACTGATCAAGACCAATAAGATCGGAACGCACATCTTTTACCGCTTTCCACGCGGCGGCGAATGGTCCGTGGCGTCTGCGCGTCAGGCGGCGCGCTTGGCTCAGCGCCGGGCCGGTGTCACCACGCTGGTGCCAGCTGACGCAGCCGTTGCACAGACGCCAGAAGTTCTGACACCGTCTGACGCGCCTGTTGAAACCGAACTGACCGTTGCAGACCTCAATGCTCAGGCGCTTGAGGCGGTTGAGTCGCGTCAGATGATCGACGCGATCGGCGGTTAAGGTCGCTTAGTCTCGCTTCGGCAAGCCCTGCAAAATTTGTTTCTTCATGCGCCCCGGCATAAACCGCGCTGCAAAACGCGCCTGTTTGGCGCGTTTACCGGCCATGTAATGCACATCCTTGCCGTGAGCGGCGTCCCAGGCGGTTTCGGCTGCGAGTGAGACTGGATACACATCCTGGCCCTGATCACGGATCTCATCCGCCATTTTGACGTTGGATCCTTCAGTCGTGCCCATGTCCAGGATCGGTGTATCAATAAACCACGGCATCAGGCTGGTGCAGCGGATGCCAAGCTCCGACAATTCTACATCGAGCGCTTCGGTGAGTCCGCGCACCGCAAACTTGGTCGCTGAGTAGACCGCGAGCCGCGGTGACCCAACAACTCCGGCGGTTGAGGCCGTGTTTACGATCCGAGCGTTTTCGGTTTGCTTGAGGAGCGGCAGTGCAGCGTAGACGCCATTGACCACGCCCTTCACGTTCACATCGATCACCAAGTCGGATTCTTCGGGCGGAATATCCTCGAACCAGCCATGACGGCCGATACCGGCATTGTTGAACAGGACATCCATCTTGCCGCTTGTTGCTTCGCCAAAGCCTGTGATTGCGGCGCTCCAGTCGTTCCGCTTGGTGACGTCGAGCCGTGCCGAATGGCAATTCTCTTCCCCCAGCTCGCGAGCGACTTCGGCGAGGCCTGTTTCATCAATGTCATAGAGGCCGCAGAACCAACCGCGCGACTGGAACAATCGCGCCGTTTCTGCACCGATTCCGGAGGCTGCGCCTGTGATGAAGATGGACTTACGCCCGTTTGCCGCGCTCATGTATTCCTCCTGCTATCTCTCTATTCGAGAACAGGTCAGAGGATATCGAGGCCGAGGTCAAGATTTGACGCAGAGTGAGTGAGCGCGCCGGAGGAGATATAATCGACGCCGGTTTCCGCTTTCGCCGCTACGGTTTCGAGCGTGATTCCGCCGCTCGCTTCGGCGAGACATCGGCTGTCTATCATGGCGACCGCGTCTCTCAGCATATCTGGCTCCATATTGTCCAACAACACGGCATGCGGCTTGTGGGGGAGGGCTTCTGCGAGTTGATCCAGCGTGTCGACCTCGATCTCGATCATGCGCAGATGTCCGGCATAGGCGTGTGCCCGTTGCAGGGCTTCGGCGATCGAACCGGACGCGGCAATATGATTGTCCTTGATCAGAATTGCGTCATCGAGACCATAACGGTGCGAGGTGCCGCCGCCGCAGCGCACAGCGCGCTTTTCGACCGCCCGGTGGCCCGGGGTTGTCTTGCGCGTGCAGACAATCTTGGCCTTGGTATGGGCCATCTTGTCGGCGAAGGCGCTGGTCAGCGTTGCAATGCCTGAGAGGCGTCCGAGAAAGTTCAGCATGGTTCGCTCAGCGATGAGGATCGAGCGGGCATGGCCTTGCATGGTCGCGATGGTGTCGCCGGGACCGATCCGGTCGCCATCCGCCTTTTGTTCGTTCAGAATTACGCCGGTATCGATCAGTTTCAGCGCATAGCGGGCAGCATCCATTCCAGCCAGTCGTCCGGCCTGTCTCGCGCGAATATGCGCGGTGAGCTGCGTGCCGGGCTTGATGGTGGCGTCTGTCGTCAGATCACCCGCGCGCCCGAGATCCTCAGCCAGAGCGAGACGAACCAGCGGATCGAGGACGATATCGGGCAGCGGCGGCGGGGCAATAAAACTCATGAGACAGGTTCCAGGGTCTGGGTCATCTTCGGCGACGCAGTCACGAAGGTGCGCCTAGGATCGGTATTGGTTTCAGGAAAATCGCTGCGGAAATGTCCGCCGCGGCTCTCTTCTCGCGCCAAAGCAGAAGATGCGATGAGCCGGGCTGCGATCAGCGTGCGTGCCGGGCCATGGGTATGTTCGAGCGCGTCAATTTCATTCACCACAGAGGTGAGCTGGGCCGCGTCTCGTACCACACCGCATTTGGTCGCCATATGCTGGCGGACCTGTTGCAGGGCTTCGTCCGGGATATCTGCGGGCAAATCGCCATGGCTCTCACCGGCCGTCTTCAGGTCAGAATTTCTCAGGCGGTCTGCGATCCGGGCGGCCATGACCACGGCTTCCAGCAGCGAATTCGACGCCAGCCGGTTGGCACCGTGCGCGCCGGTGCTGGAGCATTCACCGCAAACGCTCAATCCATTCAGGCTGGAGCGTCCCCAAGTGTCCGAGAGGATCCCGCCCATATGGTAGTGCATCGCCGGAGCGACCGGAATCGTCGCCTGCCTTGGATCAATGCCCGCCGCCATGCAGGCGGCAAAAACGGTCGGAAAGTGATCCTTGATGTGATCACCAATTGCTTCTCGCGTATCGAGGAAGACCTTTCGTCCCTCTGACAGCTCCGTGTGGATCGCGCGGGCGACTTCATCACGTGGGGCGAGTTCCGCCTGCTCGTGATAGCGCGACATGAAGGGCTGACCGCCTTGATCGACCAGGATCGCGCCTTCACCGCGCAAGGCTTCAGTTGCCAGCGGAGATGGGTCCAGGCCGACATCCATTGCGGTCGGGTGGAACTGAACAAATTCAGGGTCGGCGATCACCGCACCGATTGACCAGGCCATTGCAAGGGCGTCTCCCCGGGCCTGGGGTGGATTGGTGGTCACGCGGAATAGGCCGCCCGAGCCGCCTGTACACAAAACCGTCTCAGGACTGGTGAAGGTCGACGTCCGCCCGCGCGCATCTTTCAAGATCGCGCCAGCGACACGTCCATTCGCGTCCTGAAGCAAGCCAACCGCGCGCGCATGCTCGATGATCCGGATATGTCCGGCGGCTTTAACCGCGGCAGTCAGTGCGCCCATGATGGCTTTGCCGGCGAGGTCGCCTGCGACACGAGCAACCCGAGGATGCGAGTGCGCCGCTTCCAGGCTCAGAGCCAGCTGACCGTCCGGCGTGCGGTCGAACGGGACACCCAATTCGATCAGGTCGCGGACGCGTTTTGGTCCATCCTCAGCGATCAGTTGGGCTATGGCCGGATCAACCAGTCCAGCGCCCGCCACAGCGGTATCGGCGGCGTGCTGGTCCGGGCTGTCCTGCGGGTGCAGAGCGGCGGCAAGGCCACCTTGCGCCCAGGCGGAGGACGCGGCTTGTCCGAGCGGCGCCGGAGAAATAATCGTGCAGGGGCGCGGCGCCAGGCGCAGCGCCAGGAACAGACCTGCCAGGCCTGCGCCAACAATCAGAATACGCGCATCACCTGCCGCGGCAGGGGCGGAGAACGTTTCGGGCCGAGGCCCGCTGGCAATTGTCAAGAAATGCCCCCTTCGGCTCTCTTCCATTCTGCTGGCATGACGTTGCCCGCGCTGACCAGTGCCCCATGCATACGCGATGCCGATTGGATGGTCAGAGTGAAGTTGTCCGGCGCGTAAAACGGGCTCTCAAACCCATTGATAAATTCAACGATTCGGCATCTCACAGAGAGCTGGTTGCCTAGAACTGAGGCATTGCAGTCTTGCCGGACGAGATAGTCTTCTGGCAACTCGGGACAGCTCTGACGCGCAGTCAGCTCGCCTTCGAACGTCGTGTCGCCGGTTTTCTCGAGATGCGCCGTGCCCCCGAAACTGCAGCCATTTGAGATATTCGCAGTGAAGGTCCACTGTCCGGCGATATTCGTGTCGGCCTGCGCCGGAAAGGCCAGCAGACCCAATCCCAAACAGAGGACCAGCTGCCGGATCATGATATGCCGTCTTCTGATCGCCGAAACTCAACCGGCGCAGTCGCGGCGGACACGAGCGCGCCCCACATTCTGCTATGGTCCTGAATGGTCAGCGTGAAATTGTCCGGAACGTAGATCAGGCCTTCGAACTTCTGTTCCAGCATTTGCGTGATCTGCGACCGGACCGAAACCTGATTGCCGAACCGGCGGGCTTTGCAAGACTGCTCCACCACGGAGCGGCCCCACATGGAGCAGACTTCCACAGCGGTGAGTTCACACTCGTACAAGCCGTCTTCCGGGTGCGAGCTCAGCCGCATGGTGCCGGTCATGATGCATTGGCCATCGCGGTAAGGCTTGGTCTGGAAGCTCCAGGAGCCCAGCACATCGGTTGGATCTTTGGAATCTGCTTGCGCGGGGAGGAGGGCGAGACTGAACAGGGCCGCCATGATCGCGGTTACGAGCTTCGCCATTGTGTTCTCCTCCTGATCATCCCTCGATCACCTTACTTTGCGATATGGCGACGACAAGGCATCAACTGGGTGAAAATACTTCAATCTCCATGGGCTTGAGACCGGTCTCAAAGGCCAACGGATTCTCCATCTTGGGGAGATCCAGCATGGCGTCGATGGCCTGTTTTGCGCGGACGCGAACCGGCTCATCTATCGTCACTTCATGTTTCATCTCAATCAGGCAATCGAGAATATTCTCGAGCGTGATCTGCTTCATATGAGGGCAGAGATTGCACGGGCGGACAAAGTCGACGCCGGGGTTTTCGGTCGCGACATTGTCTGACATGGAGCACTCGGTCAGCAGTACGACTTTGGCCGGGCTCTCATCTTTTACATAGTTTGCCAGCGCTGCCGTAGAGCCTGCAAAGTCAGCGGCTTCGAGAACATCCGGTGGGCATTCAGGGTGCGCCAGAACGACGACGCCTGGATGGGCCTCGCGGAGGGCTTCAACATCGTCTGCGCTAAACAGTTCATGTACTTCGCAAGCGCCAGGCCAGGTGATGATGCGGATATTGGTTTGTGCCGCAACGTTTTTGGCAAGGTACTGATCCGGGACAAGGACCACCGTGTCGGTGTTCCACTCTTTTGCAACGGCTTCGACGACTTGAGCCGCGTTGGAGCTGGTGCAAGTAATATCGCACTCGGCTTTCACGTCCGCGGTCGTGTTCACATAGGTCACGACCGGATAGTCTGGGTAGCGTTCCTTGATCAGGCGCACGTCCGCTCCGGTGATGGAGCTTGCCAGAGAGCAGCCAGCTTCGAGGCTGGAAATCAGGACCGTCTTGCTTGGCGCAAGGATCTTCGACGTTTCCGCCATAAAGTGCACGCCTGCCTGGACGATGATATCGGCATCGACCTCGGCTGCCTCACGGGCGAGTTGCAGGCTGTCGCCGCGAAAATCGCCGACCAGTCGGAAAATATCCGGCGTCATATAATTGTGCGCGAGGATGACCGCATTCTTTTCAACTTTGAGATCATTGATCGCAGCCACCAATGGCGCCACGGCGGGCCATTCCATTGGGGTGATAAAATCATTCACCAAAGGATAGAGATGGTCCGTCTTCTTTTTGACTTCGTCATCATAGGCAAGGCCTCTTGCTTCTGCCGCCGTAGCGGCGCGAAGGGGGGTGGGGGTAGGACATCCAGGTCCTGCATCGATCAGTCTTGCCATTTCAGCCTCCTGTTATGCTCAACTTGAGCATTATATGGGCGCGCAAATTCTGAATTCAAGAATCGGCCTCACAAATCAGAGAAACCCAACGCGCCCCACCCTTATGCTACGGGTGAGCAAAAGCGCATTAGAGGAAAAAAACGGGTTAGGCAAGACAATCTTGGCGTCAGCAACCTGCAGTGCGCTCTACAGCGGGCAGGGGCTGTTAACCCACTGTTAACGATAAATTTCTTGCATGAGAACAAAAGAGGAATATAAAGATGTGAACACAAGGAGAACAAGCGATGCGTGAAGTGAAGTTTCGAGGGCGGTCAGGGAAGGCCTATTCATTTGTTCGGATGGCGCCCACCGCTCCGTGGGCCCGCGAAGCGGGGGTTGCGCTGTTCGCCGCACAAGGCCCGTTTGGATGGCGCGTTGTGCGTCTCACAACACTACGTGGACGTTTGCATGACGTTCAACCGATCTGGGCCTGGGCGGATGCAGAACGCTACGGTGCTCGATCGGTGTTTGTTTTGCGAGAAGCGGATCCGAGCGATCGTGCTGCGGCGCTCAAAGATCTGGAAGCAGGCCTCAACCCTGTTCTGGAACAACCAAGCGCAGATCTGGCGCTCGCCGCCTAGTTCTGCAGGCGTGCCCCATACCAAGCCTCGACGTCCGTTTCGATCAATGCGAGCGGGCGCGGGCCAGGCTGAATGAGCGTCCGCTGGAAGTCGGTTTCAGAATAACGTTGTCCAAGCACAGCCTTGGCCCGTTCCGCCAGGGCTTCAAACCTGTGATAAGCCGCAGATACGGACGTAAAGTGCCCCGGGCGCGCCATGATCCGCAGCGCCAGCTGTCTGGATAGCGGTTCGCTCAATCCGGCATTCTCTGCCACATAAGTCGTCGCTTCCGATAGCGACCACCGGTTCAGGTGGATACCTGTATCGGTCGCCGCGAGGGTCGATTGGATCAACAAGATAGATGCGTGCGCTGCTTGGTTCACCGGCTCAGCCGGCGGCGGTTGATAAGAGTTTTGCCAGACATATAGCCGCCAGGCCTCATCAATGGCGGGATAGGCTGTCAGGGTCCGATAACCCGGCAGCTCGCCGTCACCTTCCGTGCGCCAGGTCAGATAAGGCTGAGTGGTCCACAGCTCCTGATAGGCCGCAAAGCTGAGCGCTTGTGCCTCAAAACTCGCTTCGTCCTCAATGCTGGCCCAGACGCTTTCTGGAACAAGGTCTCTGATCGTTTCGACGGCCTCCGGTGCTATGTCAGCGGCGGGTCCAGCGATTTCGGCGACAGGTTCGGAGGTGAGGTCTTCATACCACGCCAGAAGTGTTTCCAGCCGGTCCGGGCGCTCCAGAGCTTCTGGCGGCAAATTTCCTTCCTCATCGACCGGCAAGACCAATAGATCTCTCAAAGCGGTGGATTGGGCAGCAACGTCATCGATGTGGCGGGCATGCAGACGCTCGCTGCGTAAGGGGTCGCCGGTGGAGGCTTTCAGAATGCCGACAAACAGGTCCTGGCCTTTTGGCTGCGCCCAGATCCCGGCATGGTCTGAGGCGTCCTCCGCCATATCTGAGATTGTGTCTGCCAGGTCTTGCAGGGCCGGCCTGAGACGCTCCGAGACTTCCTTGCGCACGACGGCGACCAATTGTTCGCGCTGCTCCGCCGAGAGATCCGAGAGATCGAGAGTCAGCGCCGCGAACGTGTTGGTGAGCAGATCAAGCGCGGAGGCATCATCGCTGGTGAGCCGCTCCAACCTGCGGCGGGTTTCATCTGCCAGCGCGCGTGGCAGATCTAGCCCCGCCGCACGATCTGCGATCAAACGACGCCGTGTATCCTCAATCGCTGCGCTGAGGCTTTGCAGGCGTGAGATGTAAGCCCCCGCGTCCCCAATTGTATTGATGGTTTGCTGATAGGCGAGCAAGTGAGGCCCTTCGATCCAAACCCCAGAGAACGGGTCCACCGCATAGGGGCGCTGGGCGCTGTAGTCGAAACGTCCGTATCCGAGTTGTTCCAGGGCAATCAGATCAACGATAGCGGTTTCTGCGATGGCGAGATCCCGCGTGAGCGGATGCGTGTCCGGCAGAAGAGGGCGCTGACGCAGTCTTTGCAGTAACTCGATCCGGACCAATCGGCCGCGTTCAAACCCAGCCTGAGAGTGATTGTCGAGTGTGAAGACCGCCGATGGACCGAGGGAGGTCTCCATGTTCAGGCGGCTTGCGGTTTCCGGTGACAGGGCGAGCTCTGTGCGCAGAAAATCGGCTGCGATGGCCTGCGATTGCGTGATCGCGCGCCGGGTCGAGCGCTGACCATCATCACTTTGACTGCACGCGACGGGTGCGAGCAGCAAAGATGCGGCGAGGAGGGAAATTGGGATGGAGCGCGCCCGTATCATGGCCCCAGATAAGCGAGATTTGTGAAAAGAAGTATGAAACATCTGCAATTGCTGCATTCCTTCCCACTCTTCCTGTTGTCGGCCTTGGTCATTTCCGTTAGACCCCGTCAGTCTTATCAAGCGGAGTGACCCGTGGAAAATACCCCGAACACACAACAACCTGAACTGACCGGCAACGTTCTGTTCTATAAAAACCCTCAACCTCTGAACGCGGAACAACACGCCGGTTTGGGTGTGAAGCAGATCGATGACCCCTTTGGTTTTCTGCGCACTGCTCACGCCATTCCGGTGACTGTGACCGAATTCGGCATGGCTGCCACAGCGTATCCGATCATCTTTGTCGGCGACACGATGACGCCTGTCGTCGCGATGGGTGTGCGCCAAGGCGAGAACCTGTTTGTACGCGATGACGGCCAGACGGAACCTGATTTCTACGTTCCAGCTTTCGTCCGCCGCTATCCATTCGTTTTTGCGAATGACAGCAACAGCGAACGTCTTCTTCTCTGCGTCGACCGTGACGCACCGATGGTGACGAACCAACCTGAAGTTCCGTTGTTTGAAAATGGCGAACCGAGCCCGTTCACAAAGAACGCCATTCAATTCTGCGAGGAATTCGAGCGGCAGCGTCGTGCAACAGACGATTTCGTGACGATTATTCGAAATATGGGCCTGTTCGAGCAGAAGACGGTGACGTTCCAACCGCGGGACCCTCAGGGTAACCCAGTTGGAGAACCGCAGAAAATTGCTGACTATTGGGCGATCGATGAGAACAAGCTGGCAGACCTCTCGAAAGAACAATTCGAAGAGCTGCGGACGAATGGAGCGCTCGGCGCGATCTATTCACACATCCTGTCTCTGTTGAATTGGCAGCGGATCATCCAGCGCGCCCTGGCCGTCCCTCAACCGGATGCTGCGCAGCCGGCAGCTGAAGCGCCAATCGCTTAAGTCTGACGACCACATGCAAATTCCAAAAGGCGGCGCTACAGCGTCGCCTTTTTTCTTGTCTCGGGCACGCTGCATGACGGTCACATATTCGCGAGGTGGTTTTCCTGTTAAGCAGGGTCCGATATGCAGCCCGCAACACCGATAACTGGATTTTTGCATGGCCTTTTTTCGTTTCGCGTTTCTTAGTCTCGTCATTGCGCTGACGGGGTGGCTTCCCGCGCTCAGTCAACCTGCAGATGGAGGGCATGCCCGGGTTGAACTGATCAGCGAGCGCGCGCTTGCCGTGCCGGGCGAAACTGTCTGGTTTGGTCTGTCCTTTGAGATTGATCCTAATTGGCACATTTACTGGCGCAATGCGGGCGACGCAGGCATTCCGCCGCAGATCACCTGGCGTGAATCCGGCGGTCTTGCGCCGGACCGCATCAGCTCGTTTTCCTGGCCTCTGCCGGAACTGTTGCCTGTCGTGCCGGGCCAGATCATGGATTATGGCTACTCAGATCAGATTGTTCTGCCCTTTATGGTGACGTTGCCGGACGATGTTGAAGGTCCTCTCCTGTTCGACGGCGTCGCAGATTATTTGATCTGCGAAGATGTCTGCATTCCCGAGAGTGTGGACATAAGACTGATGCTGTCGGTTGGGGGCGCACAAATTCCGGATCAGTATGGCGCGGACCTTATCCAGGCTGCGCTTACGGACGTTCCGCCAGAGTTTTCCGGCGAGGCCAAATTATCCGACGCCGGCGCCCATTGGGTACTGTCCGCGGCGGGGCCGGAGCTGGAAGGTCTGCAGGGCGAGGCGCGGTTTTTCCCATACGCACATGAGATCAAGCACGCGGCGGACCAGCTGGTCAGCTTCGGGCCGCAAGGTTTGCAGCTGCAGTTGACACCCGATCGCGAAGGCGATCCGCTTCCAGAGTCCATTGCAGGTGTCATCAAGGTCGGTGAAACGGCTGTCGCCATCGCGGCTGAAACCGGCACGATATTGCCGGGGACGAGTGGGTCAGGCGGAACAGCGGCCCAATCTGCAGGGGGCGGCGCCAGTCTACCTCTATTGATGGGCTTTGCGCTGATTGGCGGATTGATCCTCAACCTGATGCCCTGCGTCCTGCCTGTTCTGTCGATCAAGGCGATGGGCGTGGTTTCAGCAACGGCGAATGGCCATGAGCGCGAGGCCCGACTGCACGGGCTTTGGTACGCGGCAGGCGTCTTGGTGAGTTTTGCCGCGCTGGCCGCTGCCGTCCTCAGCGTTCGGGCCGCGACCGGCGTGGCGATCTGGGGGTTCTGGCTGCAAAACCCGATCCTGGTCACGGCGTTGATCCTCATCATCTTCCTGATTGGATTGTGGCTGCTCGGCATGTTTGAGCTTGGAAGTTCGGTTCAAGGGGTCGGCTCTGATCTTGCCGCCAGACAGGGAAGCGCGGGCGCATTCTTTACCGGCGTGCTGGCCGCGATTGTCGGCGCGCCGTGTACCGGACCCTTCCTTGGTGCGGCGCTTGGCGCCGTCATGGCCCAACCAGCGGTCAATGTGGTCCTAGTGCTTTTGACTATGGGCCTGGGAATGGCATTGCCCTTCCTGGCGCTGAGCTTCCTGCCATGTTTGCAGAGAATGATCCCGAAGCCCGGTGCGTGGATGGAGACACTGAAACAGGTCTTCGCTTTCCCGATGTTCCTGACTGCGGCGTGGCTGCTTTCTGTCCTGGGCGCGCTTGCGGGGTATCGTACAGCCGCGATGGTCGTGGCAGGTGCCGCCCTGATCGCGTTCGGTATCTGGGCCCTGAAATCAGCGGGGCAGGGGGCGAAAGCGATCCTATTGTCCGTTCTGGGCCTCGCGGTGATTATTCCAGTCTTCGGCCTGATCTCGGCGACGAGTTCCATGGAAGTGCTGTTTGGCGTGCTCTGGCTAGCAGGATTGATCGCGGCGTTCGTCGTGATTGCGCGGCTGGGCACGAACCTGACGGCGCAACTGGCGCGCGGCGTTGCGGGTCTGGCGATTATCGCAGGCCTGGTTTGGCCACTTGCGCAAGCGCGCACGGCGCTTTCCTTTGAAGGGACAACAGAAGCCTATGCCGCGAAATACGAAACCGAAGCCTGGTCGCCGGAACGCGTCGCGGAGCTGACCGCTGAAGGCCGCGCGGTCTTCGTGGACTTCACCGCAGAATGGTGCGTGACCTGCCAAGCCAATAAGCTGCAAACCCTGCAGACCCGGCCGGTGACGGAGGCTTTTGAAACCGCCAATGTGGCCTTCCTCGTGGCTGATTTCACAAATGGCGACAAGACCATCGCGCTCGAGCTGCAAAAGCACAATCGCGCCGGGGTGCCGATGTATCTCTGGTACGCGCCAGGTGAGACGCAGCCTCAGGTCCTCCCGGAATTGTTATCTATAGATCTTGTAACAGGACTTGTCGGCGCCGCCAGCCAGGATAGTTTACAGCTGTAGCTGGATCAGTTTTGGAGTTTTGAACATGACGACCTTTACACGCCGCAATCTCGGCCTTGCTGCCGGCATGGCCACAGCCGTCGCTTTGACCGCCGGGGCGATGATTGCCTTCTCTGCCAATGCCGCGCCGATCACAGGCCAGGCCGCGCCGGGCTTCAGCAATGCCGTAACCGCGACGGGCGAGACGATTTCATTGTCGGACTTTGCCGGACAAACGGTTGTAATGGAATGGACCAATCATGACTGCCCATTCGTGAAGAAGCACTATGCCGAGCCCGTCAACAACATGCAGACGCTGCAGTCTGAGGCGACCTCGAACGGCACGGTATGGATCCAGGTCATTTCGTCTGCCCCGGGTAAGCAAGGTCATCTGGACGCCGAGGCCGCGCTGGCCAAGAACACAGAACGCGGAGCCGCACCGACCTATACGATCCTCGATCCAGGCGGCGACATCGGTCGTGCCTATGATGCCAAGACCACCCCGCACATGTTCGTCATCGAAAGCGATGGCAATCTGGCCTATGAGGGCGCGATCGACTCGATCCGCTCTGCCAAAGTCGACGATATCGCTGTCGCCACGAACTATGTCACGGCAGCGCTCACGGCGGTCGCAGCAGGCACAGCGCCAGAAGTGGCGAGCGCCAAGCCGTATGGATGCTCGGTGAAGTACTGAGCTCAGAGCCGCTCGTTCATCCAAAAAGGTCGCTCCGGTGCCCGGAGCGGCTCTTTGCTGGGAAGTTTTGCGAGAAGAATCCTCACCGTCGACTATTTCGTTGCGTACTTTCGGACGCCCGACTAAAGCGAGCTCAACTACAAATGCTAGGAAAATGGTGGTTCGGGGGAGACTTGAACTCCCGACCTCACGATTATGAGTCGAATAGCAAGCAATCCGTTCAAAAAAATAATAACAAAAAACAGATGGTTGGTGGTCAAAGGCGATCGCGGAGCGTCACGCAAAACTGCAAAAAAACGTAGTTTGCGTTACAATTGCGTTACACCTGATTTTCACGACCGAGATTCCCTAGAAGGATTGAACGCTGGATCTCGGCGGGTCTATAAATTGACGCATTCTACGCGGAACAGCGGTCATATCGGGCATGTACAAAGGCCTTTAATCCGCGCATTCGTAGTATCCGGTATTATGAGCACTAGCTGACGACAGCGCATGTCAGAATAATAGGGAGGAGACGTTTTCGAGCCGTTTGTTTTTATGCCGTCATCGCGAAAAAACGTTCCCGATTCATCAAGGTGCTTTTTTTGCGTCTTCGATTGCTTTTACTTCCGATGCATCCAAAAGCGCATCAATGAGACGTGCGAAGTGCTGCTGCATCGCAGAACGAGCTTTTTCAGAGTTTCGCTCGCGTAAGGCTGTTCGGATGCATAGATGCTCCTTTGCCAGAATAGATGAGTCCTTGTGGCAAACAGCGTTGTAAATTTCTTGTACGCTTTTGATTTCGGTTCGCAATCGCCAAAGGTTCTCCGTGACCATTACATTTGTCGCATTTCCTGTGGCCTTCGCGATCAACATGTGAAAGTCGCGGTCAGCGTTTTCGGCTTCAAGAGCTTCGGCGGACGCGATCTCCATTCTGTCAACGGTCTTTTGTAATTCGTCTAGTTGGATATCAGTGATAAACTTAGCCGCGAGCGCCGCGGACTCAGATTCAAACAAAAGACGTGTTTGTCATGCGTGAGACGGAGCGAGCCCGGATGTTGGAAAAAACCATCCGCTACATAAACGCCGGATCCAACTTTGATTTCTACTCTTCCGATCGCTTCTAGTGAAATTTCCGCTTCCCTGATCACCACGCGGCTCACACCGAATTGCTCCGCTAGAGCTCGCCCCCCCGGTAGTCGAGTTCCGGGAGGGTAGGCGCCAGACTCTATTAGGTTTATTATACTCTTCGCGATCCGGCGGTACAAGCGTTGATCAGTCATCTTGTTCTACCTTTGAACGTCCCGCGCAGAGCTTCGCGTAATTGACTCGACTTCTTCAACTGATGTCCGGTTAAAGTCGCCAGGGATTGAGTGTTTGATGGCCGAACAAGCTGTGCCGAACGATATAACCTCATCGAGCGGCGCATTCTCCGCGAGCTTGTGCAAGACGCCACCTGCGAAGGCATCTCCCCCTCCGATGCGGTCAACGATTCCGTTCAGTTGGTATGTTTGACTTTTGGTTTGTGCTTGGCGCGTCGCTATCAGACCAGACAAGTCATTTGAGTCCGAACTGCGAACTGTCCGAGTTGTAGCAGCAATGAATTGTAGATCACCCAAGCGATCGAAAAATTCTGACGACGCCATTTTGAAGGCGATCTCTGGCTCAGAAAAATCTATCTTTGTTCCGAATAGTAGATTACAGTCGCGTGGTCCGCCAAATAGAATATCCGCGTACGAAATGATCTCTGTGATTTGTGTTGAAGCGCGTGCTTCGCGCCCCTGCCAGAGTGCGGCGCGATAGTTACAGTCAAAAGAAACGCGAACTCCGTTTCGTTTTGCAGCCTTTACCGCGTTGAGGCTTGCCTCATAAGACGCTTCCGACACAGCAAGCGAGATGCCGCATATATGGAAGAAATCCACACCCGTAAAAATCGAATCCCAGTCATATGCAGAGGCTGGCGATTGTGCGAAGGAGGAATTGACTCGATCATATGTAATCACGGACGGTCGGATCAACGCGCCGGTTTCGAGATAATAAACGGCCAGTCTTGGGCCGCTCTTGATGATGTGTCGCGTGCTAATGCCTTGCGCGTGAAGCGCGTCTTCGCACGCCTTGCCGATGGGGTTGTCGGGAACAACGGTGACCATGTCGACAGCATTTCCGAGGCGGCTGAGCGTCACGCCAACATTGGCTTCAGCGCCTACGAAATTGGTCTCGAGACCAGACGTTTGAAACAAGCGCTCTTTGCCTGGCGCGCTCAACCGTAACAACATTTCTCCGAAGCAGACGAATTTGGCCACGATTACAACTCCATTCCTGCGCGCGCGGAAAGCACGTTTTTTGTGGCGCGCTCAGCCAGTTCGGTTGGTGATATTCCGGGGTAGAATAAGGATGATCCAAGTCCGAACCCAGTAACACCCACTTTGAAATAGTCGCTCATATTGTCAGCGCCGACGCCGCCGACAGCGACCAAAGTGGTGTCGGTCGGAAGCGTGGCTTTGATCGCATTGATTCCGGACGGTCCGATCACGCTGGCCGGGAATATTTTCAGCGCATGCGCGCCTGAATTTATCGCCGCGAAAGCCTCGGACGGGGTCAAGCATCCGGGGGCGGAAATCAGGCAATTGGCGACGGTTTCGCGAATGATGTCAGGATCTGTATTCGGCGATACAATGATTTCTCCGCCGGCAGCTGCAATCTCGTATACTTGGTCCGTTTGGGTCACCGTGCCCGCCCCAATAATGGTTTCAGTGGGAAGCGACTGCCGCAGTATCTCAATCGACTTGAGGGGTTCTGGAGAATTCAGTGGCACTTCGATGATGCGTATGCCGCTCTCGACCAGTGTCTCGCCGACCCAAACGGCATCGCCGGGCGACAAGCCGCGCAGGATTGCGACGATCGGGCAGGTCGCGAATTGTTGGTGAAATCGGTGCGCTGCGTCACTCATATGAAAATCCAATGCCTCGTGTCTTGGTTTCGACCTTTAGCAGCAAGTCGTGTGCTGTAATGAATAAGACGGAGCCGTCCAAACCGAAGGTGCAGTTTGCTGTCGCGGTTCCGGTCCGAATTCGACCGAGAATTTTGCCTTTAGGGCTTAAGATCGCGACGCCGCCAGCGCAGGTGGCAAATATATTGCCGTGAACATCCGTGGTCATTCCGTCCGGGAGACCAGGATCACCAGCCTTAGAAAACGCGCTCAGATCCACCCAGCTATTGCCAACCATTTCGTATGCGAATGTGGTTTGTTCAAATCTGCGGATGGTTTGATGCTGCGGATCGGATTGCGATACGTATAAATATCGTCCATCGGGAGATGTCACCAGTCCGTTCGGCATGGATGTGTCTAAGGATAACAGTATCGTTTCGCCTTGGGCATCGATGGCGAATAGACCGGTAAACTCGATCTCCCGCACAGGCGATGCGGCCTGGTCCAGCAAACCGAAGGGAGGGTCTGTGAAAATCAGCAAACCTGACCGCGTTTGAATGACATCATTGGGGCTGTTAAAGCGCTTACCGTTCCAATCACTGGCAATCAATCGTCGTTTTCCGGTTGCCAGATCAATCCGATCAACGCTTCGAGCATTCTGATTGCAGACATAAAGCGCGTCGTCGCGATCGGAATAGAACAGGCCATTGGTTCCGGGCATGGCCCCTGGACAGCCCATTCCGTGGTCCTCGCCCCCCGGCTTGACGAATGCTTCAACGCCATGGTCCGCCGTCCATTGATGGATCGTATTTTTTGGAATGTCAGAGAAATACAGGCGGTTTCTCCGTCGGTCCCATGCCGGTCCTTCGGTCCAGTCAAACCCCCGACCAATCACCTCGATCGGGGACGCCTCATCGATCAGGTCAGATAAGGTCGAGTCGAGAGATTCGATCCCGCCTAGCGTGTCAATGACACGTGTCGTCATTCTAAACCTCCCCGTCGAACCGCGCAGTGTTATGGTCTGTGTGCGCGTGGCAAATGTCTTTCATGTTGGCGACACACTACATCTAACACCAATGTAAATTGTTGACAATCTTTCGTGGTTGTGCGCCTGTCATCCACATAATAATGACACGCAATGGGTCCCGTTTAAGGTTCGACGTCAAGATTCGAATGGATCGGGCTTTCCCAGAGCGAAGACCGGGAGGAGGATTGGCGTGACCAGTTCCGAAAAAAGAGCCGTCAGGAGTGCGCTCATTGTCGCCCTGGGCGGCTTCATTTTTGGCCTTGATGCTGCGCTTATTTCAGGCGGCATCACATCCATTCGCGAGCAGTTTGGATTAAGCGATATCGAAATTGGTACCGTGGTCAGCGCGCCTGGATTCGGGGTGCTGTTTGCCTTGCTTGTAACCGGAACTGTTTGCGACAAAATCGGTCGCAAGAACACGCTGCTGATTATCGCGTCTTTGTATCTTGTCTCAGCAGTCGCGTCCTTTCTGGCACCGACATATGAGTTTCTGGTTGGCGCACGCTTTTTAGGGGGGCTCGCTTTTACGTCATTGTCTGTTGCCTCGATTTATATCGGCGAGATTGCCCCGCCAAATGTTCGCGGCAAACTGGTTTCGGTCAATCAGCTCACTATTGTTGTCGGACTAGCGATTGCGTTTTTTATCAATTACGGGATCTTCCTGTTGGCTCAATCAGAGGCCGGCTGGGTTTTGGCGCTCGGTATTGATGCTGAGCCATGGCGTTGGATGCTTGGCGTGGAGATCATTCCTGCCATCGCGTGGTTGCTCTTGTTACTCACGATTCCTCGCAGCCCTCGCTGGCTGATCGAGAAGGGACGTACAGACGAAGCGCGCCGGGTCCTGAAGAGCTTGGGCGAAGAAGATGCGCATGCCGTGATTTTCGAGAAAGAGGAGGGGCGTCCCCCTTTCACCGTTATCGGATCGCTCAAAGCCCTTTCGGGCTCTTACTTGCGGGCGGCTGCTTTTGTCGGATTGATCGTCGCTTTTGTACAGCCGCTTACTGGGATCAATTCGATCATGTTCTATGCGCCGGTCGTGTTTGAACAACTCGGCATCGGAAAGAATGCGGCGATGGTTCAAACCATTGCGATTGGGCTTGTCAGCGTTGTGTTTACGGTGATCGCGCTATCCCTGATTGACCGGATCGGACGACGCCCACTGTTGCTGGTCGGCCTTTGTCTAATCATCGCCAGCCTGTGTCTTTCGGCTTATGGATTCCACAGCGCCCGCTATCTGTTGCTGGAAGATGACATAACCGCCCTTGCTGCTGCAGGGACCGTGGACGCAGCCGCCCTGATGCCATTGGCCGGGCAGGAATTTCTGAGCGATGTTGAGTTTAAACACGCTTTGGTTGAAAGCTTGGGCTTTGACGCTGCGCGGGCCGCCGAAGGCGATCTCATGGTCGCGGCTGCGCAGATAAACCCCTGGCTGATTATATTCGGCGTCATGGGATTGGTCGCGGCATTCAATCTGTCGATCGGCCCGATCATGTGGGTCATGTTGTCTGAAGTGTTCCCGATTTCCGTGCGCTCAGTGGCGATTACCGGCTGTGCATTGTTCACCAGCCTTTTGAACTATTTCGTGCAGCAGGCTTTTCCGTGGCAATTGGCCAATTGGGGCGCTGCGAACGTGTTCCTGTTCTACGCTGTTTGCGTCGCCATTGGCCTCATCGGCGTGTACTTCAAAGTGCCCGAAACCAAGGGTAAGTCGATCGAAGAAATTGAAGACGAGTTTCGTGCTGGCTGGCGCGGATCGGTAAAAGCGGAGCCGGAACGTGCTGCAGGATAAAGTCATAATCGTCACGGGCGGTTGCTCTGGCATTGGTTGGGGAATTACGCAGGTCTGCGCCAAGCATGGCGCGACAGTGATTGCGGCGCAGCGCTCCGAGTCCGGACGCGTACGGGTCGATCGCCTATCCGAGCAAGGACATTCCGTTTTTTTTGAACGCCTGGATGTCTCTGATCCCGAATCGATCACCACATTCGTGGCCAAAGTCATAAACCAACACGGAAAGATCGATGCGCTCATCAACAATGCTGGAATTACAATCGAAGAGAGTTTCTTTGATTTTCCCCTCGAAAAGCTTGACCTGTTGTTTGCCACCAATCAGCGATCAGTCTTTCTGATGAGCCAAGCCGTTGGACGACATATGCGCGATGCCGGGAAAGGGTCGATCGTCAATGTCAGCTCTAACCACTCGCATGCGAGTGTTCCGGGCTATGAAATGTATGCGGCGACCAAGGGCGGTATATCAGCGATGGGGCGCGCCATGTCCTGGAGTTTGGGGGAGCACGGTATTCGTGTGAACACACTTTCGCCCGGCCTTACGATGACCGAGTCGGTTGCTGATATAATGGAGCGCACGCCCGGGTTGGATAAAGCGTTTCGTGATCTGCACGCTTTGCAAGAAGTGGCTTCGGTCGAGGAGGTTGCGAATGTGGCGGCGTTCCTCGCTTCGGACCTCTCAAGCGCCATCACGGGTGCGGACATTATTGCCGACAAGGGCACGCATGCTCAACTCTGCCGAATAGATGACCTGAAGTAGATTGTTTCGATGGCCCGGGTGGGGGCGTCGTGGGCGCACCTCTGGGTTGTGTGTTTGGTGGGCAAATGCACGCGCTCAAATTTGTTTATTGTTGACAAAATGTATTCGCTTGATAACCTTGGCACAGTTCATAGAAGCAAGCTTGGCGAGCGCTGAATGTCTACGTCATAGCGGTCGGGAAGGGAGGCAATCTAATGGGGATGGGAGAAGCCCTGGATCTTGTGTCCACAGCTACGGCCTCGTCAAAGATCGAAACTGTCACCGTCGAGCGCTATTGCGTGCCACTGGAAGAAATCTTAGTGGATGCAGGCCATGGTGAGCATTCGCATTTTGAGCTTATTCTCTGCCATATCCGCTCATCTGAGGGGGTGGAGGGTATCGGATATACCTATACAGGTGGAGTCGGTGGTGCCGCGATTGCCTCCATGATCGAGGCCGATATCGCGCCGCGCTTGATGGGGCATCCTTGCGGCGAGATAGAAAATATCTGGAGCAAGCTGCATGGCGAATTACACTATGTCGGTCGCGGTGGTGTGTTGAGTTTTGCAATCTCTGCTGTCGATATCGCGCTCTGGGACATACGGTGTCGACGTGAAGACGTTCCTCTATCAACGCTTCTCGGAAAACAGCGTGACACGACGGCCTGTTATGTCGGATTCATCGATTTGACTCATTCCGCCGAACGGTCAGACCGGGCGGTCGCAGAAAAGCTTGATCAAGGTTTTAGCGCGTTCAAAACCAAGGTGGGCGCGAGCGATCTGCTCCATGATGCACGTCGCGTGTCGCGCATGCGAGACCTCATCGGGGATGACCGCAAGCTGATGATTGACGCTAATTATTCCTACACACCCGCGCAAGCCATCCAGTTCGCGCAATCGGTGGAGCACTTGGATATTCACTGGTTTGAGGAACCGATCTCGCCAGACGAATTCGAACGCTACGGCGAAATCGCGGATCAGACGTCGATCCCGTTAGCCATGGGCGAGAATCTGCATTTGATCGAAGAATTCCAACGCGCATTGCGGTATTCGAAACTGTCTTACTTGCAGCCTGATGCGTCAAACATTGGCGGTATTTCGGGTTGGCTGAAAGTTGCAGATCTTGCGGCCCAGGCCGGATTGAAAGTGTGCAGTCACGGAATGCACGAGTTGCATGTGTCCTTGCTGGCGGCGCAACCGCATGCGGGCATGCTGGAAGTTCATTCTTTCCCGATCGATCAGTACACGCACACACCGTTGAAGCTTCAGAAAGGCGAAGCTCTGGTTCCAACGTCAATTGGTGTCGGCGTTGATTTCGACCTCGAAAAGCTCGCTCCGTACCTCGTTTATCGTTCATAAGGCCTTAAAAAAATGCAAGCCGCACAATATCTCGGAAATTCGCAATTTGGACTGACCGAATGTCAGCCCGAACCCCCTGGCAAAGGTGAAGTCCGCTTGGACGTCGGTTATGTCGGAATCTGCGGTACTGACATGCACATCTTCCATGGTGCGATGGACCATCGCGTCGACATCCCCCAAATCATTGGTCACGAAATGTCGGGCACAGTCGCTGAGATCGGTGCCGGCGTCGAGGGCTTTGAAATCGGAGACAAAATCGTTGTGCGCCCGCTCGACTATTGTGGTGAGTGCCCGGCGTGTCACGCCGGACACAGCCATGTTTGCCACAATCTAAAATTTATGGGCATTGATACGCCCGGGGCGTTCCAGAAGTCATGGACCGTAAAAGCCAGAACACTGCACAAAATCCCCGCCGACATGTCGCTCCGGACCGCGGCTTTGGTCGAGCCACTTTCCGTTGCCACCCACGATATTGCGCGCGCTCGTGTTCGCGCAGGCGAACATGTCGTCGTGCTGGGCGGCGGTCCCATTGGCCAGTTGGTGGCGCAAGTTGCGAAGGCGGAAGGCGCGCACGTTCTGGTTTCTGAAGTGAACCCCGTTCGTTGCCAATTTGCCCGCGATCACGGTGTCGAGGCGATCAATCCGGTGGAACAGGACCTGGTCGAATTCGTTCAGTCCTGGACCGATGGAAAAGGCGCTGATGTGGTCTTCGAAGTGGCTGGTGCAAAACCCACTGTGTCGATCATGACTGAAATTGCAAAAGTACGTGGACGCATCTGTATCGTTGCCATTCATGGCCAGCCAATTGAGGTCGATTTGTTCAAATTCTTCTGGCGCGAACTCGAAATGGTCGGTGCACGTGTCTATGAACACGAGGATTTTGAACGCGCGATTGAGCTTTTGTCGCAAGGTGCGATCGACGTGGATACTTTCATCTCGCATGAGGTGCCGATCGAAAATGTGGGCGAGGCCTTCACGGCAATTGATGCCCAACCTGATGGCATGAAATCAATCATCCGGATCGGATCGTAAAAGATGTCTAATGTAATGAATATGTTCTCTCTCAAGGGGAGGACAGCGCTTGTCACGGGCTGCAAGCGCGGCATTGGTCGCGGTATGGCGCAGGCGCTTGCTGAAGCGGGCGCGAACATCATTGGTGTCTCCGCCAGCCTTGAAACTGAAGGATCGGAAATCGAAAAAGATGTCCTTGCCAGAGGGCGCGAATTTAGCGGCTATGCCTGCGACTTTTCCGACCGCGAAGCTGTTTATTCCTTCATCGACAAAGTGAAGCTGGAAAACCCGCCGATTGATATCCTGGTCAATAATGCCGGGACAATTCTACGGGCCTCGGCGACAGAACATAGCGACGAATATTGGGATAAGGTGCTCGAAGTAAACTTGAACGCGCAATTTGTCCTCAGCCGCGAAATCGGCAAGGACATGGTGGCGCGCGGTCGAGGCAAGATTGTCTTTACGGCGTCGCTCTTGTCCTATCAGGGTGGAATAACGGTGCCAGGTTACGCAGCCAGCAAAGGCGGCGTGCAACAACTGGTCATGGCGCTGTCCAACGAGTGGGCAAGCAAGGGTGTCAATGTTAACGCAATCGCGCCTGGCTATATCGCTACGGACAATACTCAGGCTTTGCGCGAAGACAGTGAGCGGTCCAGTGCCATTCTTGGCCGTATCCCGCAAGGAAGATGGGGAACGCCTGACGATTTCAAAGGACCAACTGTGTTTCTGGCATCGGATGCTTCCAATTACATGAACGGCGCGACACTGCTCGTCGACGGCGGGTGGATGGGGCGGTAGAGCGATGAAGCTGATCAATGACCGAAACTTTATCAACGGCGCATATGTCCCGTCTGAGAATGACGGTACTATTGAGGTCCTGAACCCATCGACCGGCCGCAAGCTCGGGTCGGTACCGGATAGCAGCACGGCGGATGCCGATGCTGCGCTGGCTGCCGCAACTGCTGCGCAAAAATCATGGGCAAAAACGACGGCGCGCGAACGCCAGTCAATCCTGCGCAATATGGCCAATGGCATCCGGGCGCGTGCAGATGAACTCGCCGAACTGACCACAGCTGAGCAAGGAAAAATCCTGTCGCTTGCCCGCGTAGATGTCGGCGCTGCCGCCAGTTTCATCGATTACGCATGCGACCAAGCGTTGTCCATCGAAGGTGATATTCTCCCGTCGGATAATGTCGACGAAAAAGTCTATATCCATAAAGTCCCGCGTGGCGTTGTCGTGGCCATCACCGCCTGGAATTTTCCGGTCGCCTTGGCTGGACGTAAGATTGGACCGGCTTTGATCACCGGTAACACAATCGTCCTGAAACCGACTCAGGAAACCCCACTGGCGACCATGTTACTGGGTGAAATCGCAAATGAATCTGGGGTGCCACCAGGGGTCCTCAACATTCTTAATGGCAGCGGATCAAAAGTGGGCAGCCATCTGTGTCAGCACGCACAAACGTCAATGATCACCATGACTGGCAGTACCTGGGCTGGGCAGCAAATTTATCAGGCGGCTGGTAAACACATGATCCCCGTCATGCTCGAACTCGGCGGAAAGGCGCCTTTCATCGTTATGGAAGATGCGGATCTGGATCAGGCCCTGGACGAACTTCTGGCGGCACGGTTCACCAATACCGGACAGGTGTGCACCTGCGCCGAGCGCGTCTATTTGCATGAAGCGATCCACGATGAGTTCGTGTCGAGGTTCGTGGACATGGCGAAAACGCTGAAGCTCGGAGATCCTCTAGCGCCTGACACGAATCTTGGCCCGAAGGTCAATGCGCGTGAAGTTGAACACATTAGGGGTCTGGTGCGCGAAAGCGTCGAGCAGGGCGCGGTCATCGCACTCGGCGCTGAACCGGTACAGCCTCCTGCGGGATATGAAGGTGGCTTCTGGATGTCGCCGATCATTCTCACTGATGTGGCGCAAGATAATATTATCGTTCGCGAAGAAACCTTCGGACCGGTCTTGCCTTTCGTGAAAGTCAATTCACTAGAGCAAGCGATCGTATTCTCAAATGAAAGCGAATACGGACTGTCGGCATATTTGTTCTCGAATTCGCCCGCAAACATCAATCGCTTTGTCGACACGATTGAAGCCGGAGAACTCTATATCAATCGCGGTATGGGGGAACAGCATCAAGGCTTTCACAATGGCTGGAAGATGAGCGGCATGGGCGGCGAAGACGGGCGCTATGGGCTCGAGCAATATCTCGAAAAGAAGACTGTGTACGTGAATGAAGCCTATTAGGCTAGTGAAAGGCATGGCTAGCTATGGTCGCAAAATTAGAGCAAACCTGCTACGATATCCTTCAAGAGCTGGACCTGGCGTCTCCGCGCGATGTACTTGACGCCAAGCCACTTATTGGCGGCGTTGCTTCGGATATTTTCCGCGTCGAGACGTCGATGCGAACCTATTGCATAAAGTTCGCCATCGAAAAGCTACGAGTCGAGGCTGATTGGTTTGCGCCGCTGCACCGCAATGCCGCCGAATATGAATGGCTGGAAGCGGTCGGAGAGTGGTTTCCTGAAAATGTTCCACGCCTGTATGGGCGATCAGAGTCCAAACATGGATTTGTCATGGAGTGCATTTCAGGTCGCTGCATACGCCAGTGGAAAAATGATCTTCTAGCGATAGGTCCGCGGTCAGGTGATGCGAGCGCTGTCGGCCGATTGCTCGGCGGGATCCACGCCGAATCTGTCCCGCTCGCCGCGCGCGGGCACAGATTTCAAAACCAGACAGATTTCTATGACTTGCGAACTGAACCCTACCTGGTCTCGCTACAATCCAAACATCCTGATATTGCTGGCCAGATTGATGACATTATTCGCGCGATGACCGATCATCCTTTGGCGTTGGTTCACGGCGACATCAGCCCCAAAAATATTCTATTCCGATCCGGCGTGCCGATCATCCTGGATGCGGAGTGCGCGACCATCGGGGACCCGTGTTTCGATGTCGCGTTTTGTCTAAACCATTTACTGCTGAAAGCTGTTCATCTGCCTGAATATAGCCAGGCGTTACTTAAGGAAGCCGTCCATCTTTGGGGAGCGTACGAGAAAACTATCGACTGGGAGACGCCTTCCGACCTTGAGGCGCGGGTCTGTGCATTGTTACCACTGCTCTTTCTGGCGCGTGTCGACGGCAAATCACCGGTGGAATATTTGAGTTCTGAAAACCGTGATCGCGTTCGCTCATTAGCGCTAGAGACGGTTCGCGCCCGGCCCGATACAATTCGGCTACTAACAGATCAATTGGAGCCGGCATTGACATGACGGCCACAAGGATAAAAGACGTTCACGCTCGGCAAGTCTGGGACTCTCGTGGGTATCCAACCGTGGAAGTGGATATCGTTCTGGAGAACGGCTCGCTCGGGCGCGCCATTGCACCCTCCGGCGCCTCGCGCGGCACACGCGAAGCACTCGATCTGCGCGATGGCGGAGTTCGCACCAGCGGCAAAGGCGTATTAGGCGCGCTCCAGAATGTGGAGAAGACTATTGCTCCGGCGCTGATCGGCTTGGATGCAGGCGATCAGTCGAGGATCGATCAACTACTGATCGACTTGGATGGGACAGAATTGAAATCTCACCTTGGCGGCAATGCCATGATAGCAACCTCTCTGGCCGCGTTACATGCCGCCGCGGCTGCTGCCAGATTGCCGCTTTGGCAATATCTGGCGACGACGTTTAACACCACGCCCTCCATCCCTTTGCCAGAGATTCAGATCTTTGGCGGCGGCGCGCATGCGGGTCGCCGGGTTGATATTCAGGACTTCATGATCATGGTGCCTGGCGCAGACAGCTTCGATGAAGCGCTGGAAGTCACCGAGAAGGTCTATCGCGCGGCTGGCGAAATCATTTCAGAGCGGTATGGTGGGCAAGTCGGTGTTGCGGATGAAGGCGGCTGGTGGCCGGTCTTCGAGAACAATGAGCAAGCACTTCAATGTTTGGTTGAGGCGATCGAGCGGGCGGGCGAAACCCCAGGTGATCGTGTCGTCATATCACTCGACATCGCGGCCTCGGAGTTTTTCGCCGATGGCAAATATAATTTGGCGCTCGAAAGTCGAAGTCTCGAACCGGATGAATTTATGGAACTGCTCGCGCGATGGATCAGCACTTATCCAATTGCGTCCATCGAAGACCCGCTCAGCGAGGGCGATAATTCCGGAATGGCTGAGTTTACGCGGCGGTTCGGAAATCAGGTTCAGATCATTGGTGATGATTATCTCGTCACCAATCAGCGCCTAGTCGAAGAGGCTGCTGCGCGAGGCGCATGCAACAGCGTTCTCATAAAGGTCAATCAAGCAGGAACAATAAGCGAAGCGCTGGGCGCCTTCGACGCCGCCCGCAAGGTCAGATTTGAGACGATTGTATCTGCCCGCTCCGGTGAGACCGAAGATACGTCCATAAGCCATCTCTCGATTGGGTTGGGGGCGGAGCAATTGAAAGTCGGATCATTCACCCGCTCTGAGCGCATGGCCAAGTGGAATGAAGTGCTGCGCATCGCGGAAAACCCCGAAAGTGGTCATTTCGTTGGCGGTGCGCCGCTACGAAAAACCTGGTGGCATTCTAAAAAAGTGAGGGCAGCATGAAGCTCGTCAGATATGGCGCACGAAGCGCCAAGAAAATTCCCTGTGTCTTGGACCAAGATGGCAATCCGCGTGATCTGAGAGAGATCGTCGAGGACATCACGCCGGAAACGATTGAAAATGGACTGACCGATCAAATAGCCGCGCGCGGTATCGAAAATCTACCGCTCGCCAATGTGCGCGGATTGCGGGTTGCGCCGCCACTTTCCCAACCCAACAATATTTGGTGCATTGGGTTGAACTTTTCAGACCACGCCGCCGAGGCAGGACTGCCAGTGCCAACGGAGCCGATTCTGTTCAACAAGTCTTCTGGGACTTATTGCGGTCCGAACGATGACATCCTGTACAGTCCAAAAATGTCGAAATTGGATTGGGAAGTCGAACTGGGCATTGTGATCAGGAAGCCGGCTTTGAATGTGACGAAAGAACAGGCCCTGGATCACGTGCTTGGATTTGTGACTGTGAACGACGTGTCGGAGCGCGCCTGGCAATTGGAGCGCGAAGGACAATGGGTGAAGGGAAAGAGCTTCCCCAATTTCTGTCCCGTCGGACCCTACCTCGTGACGCAGGACTCTATTCCAGACATCGGAAAGCTCGACATGTGGCTCGAAGTAAATGGCGAACGCAAGCAGGACGGCTCGACATCGACGATGATTTTCGACGTCGCAACGATCGTCTCTTACATGAGCGAGTTTTGTGAGCTTCTGCCTGGTGACCTGATAAATACAGGAACGCCGCCCGGAGTCGGCGCCGGTATGACGCCGCCGCAATGGCTGCATATTGGCGATGAAGTCACAGTCGGTATCAGTGAACTCGGCGAACAGAGACAGAAAGTCGTCGCGCTATGAATGACAATGAGTTTTCCGGTCGTGTAGCCATTATCACCGGGGCTGCTCGCGGCATGGGTGCAGCAGCGGCGCGGCGCCTCGTGCAGGCAGGTGCAAGGGTCCACCTCTGGGACGTAAACCAAACACTCGCAGAAGAAATCAGCATGTCCTTGGGTGGGCCCGAGGTCGCGCGGGCGGCGAGCATAGATATTGGCGATGCGACAGCGGTGGCGACTGGCATTGATCTCGCCATCAAAGCGTTTGGGAAAATCGACATCCTGGTCAATTGCGCTGGCATTGCGGGTGTGAACGCGTCCGTTGAAGATTTCCCTGAAGATGTCTGGCGACGGGTCCTGGACATAAATCTCACGGGGACATTTCTGACCTGCCAGGCGGTTGTGCCGCATATGCGGACGCAAAGCTATGGACGGATCGTGAATGTGGCTTCCGTGGCGGGCAAAGAAGGGAACCCGAACGCCTCGGCTTATTCTGCGTCCAAAGCAGGGATGATCAGCCTGACAAAGAGTCTTGGAAAAGAACTGGCGGCCACTGGGATCACGGTAAATGCGATTACGCCTGCTGTTATCAAGACTGAAATGCTCGAAGACGTCACCGAAGCCCAACTCGATTACATGCTGTCCAAGATTCCGATGGGGCGTCCTGGAACGGTGGAGGAGGTAGCAGAGATGATTGCGTTCCTGGCATCAGATCGCGCTACGTTTTCAACCGCAGCCGTTTTTGACATGACTGGTGGTCGCGCCACCTATTAGCGAATATTCGCTTTCAGCGCGGCGCTGGCGGCTTTGTTGTCCTGTCTCTGCAGGGCATCAACAATCTCTTTGTGTTCTGCGATGCTTTGAGCGGGCGTGGAGATGCGCTGATAATTCATCCGCATCCGCATCACGATCGGGATCCAGGTATTGACCAAGTCGGATCCGCCAGCGCGTTCAACAATGAAGCGATGAAATGCGATATCGACTTCCGTCGCGCGCGTGAAGTCTTCTCTTTCCAGAGCTGTGCCGAGGGCGTCGAGATATTCATCAAGTTCCGCAAAGTCATCATCTGAAAGTTTGCCAATCACGTTCTGAACCGCAAACAGCTCGATTTTCAGGCGCAGTTCAACCATGAGTTTTTGCAATGCCGGGGAGGGCAATTCATTGACCATGACGCCCGCATTTCTGCGCGAGACCAGAAGGCCTTCCTTGGTCAACTGCAACAACACGTCGCGAATGGGGCCGCGTGAGACACCGAACCGTTCCGCCATGTCTTCTTCGCGCAGGCGTTCACCCGGCTTGAACTTTCCGGAGATCATATCTGACCGCAATTGATCGGCAATCTGATCCCGGACCGTTTGAACACGTGCAGGTTTAAGCATGCTGAATTTCCTCTCCTTCATCTCGCAGCGGTCGCAAATCATATGATTGGCCGACGATGATTATTATAACGGTTGCGCCAGATTCCATAGAAAAATCTACAGGAATTAGGCTGATAACCTACTAATTTTGTTGGCTAGATTATAATGGATATGTAAATTGTAAACAAAATTGACGAGGGTTTGATGAATCGAAGACAGTTCAATCATCGGCTGATCTGTACAGGGTCGGCCCTCACCAGTTTTTCACTATCAGGGTGTATCCATCCAATGAAGCATGAACCCGCTTCCGCAATCGAGTCTCATGATCGCGTTACACTAAACCGTGACGATGCGGTGCTTGAGATCGATCCTAAGCTTGGCGGTAGCCTGCGTTTGTTCCGCATGGGAGAGACAGAGATCCTCCGCCCCACGCTTGATCAGTCGGATGAAATCACCGAAACCGCGAGCTTTCCGCTCATTCCCATCGTCAACCGGATTCCAGATGGGAAGTTTCAGTTTGAAGGCCGGCAGGTTGACTTGGATGGCAACTTTATGGGCCTGCCGGATTTCATCCATGGACACGGATGGCGATCGCCTTGGTCAGTCATGGCCCAATCGGAGACCCGCGCCATGCTGGCGTTTGAGCAGCTACCAGGAAAGTGGCCTTGGCACTATCGCGGCCAGCAAGTTCTGGAGTTGCGGCAAGATGGATATCGCCACACTCTGCGCGTCCAGAATCTCAGCGATTCCACCATGCCGGCGGCACTGGGGTTTCACCCCTATTTTCCGACTACGGCAAATACAAGATTGAGCTTCGACTTTGATGGCCATTGGGTCAATAATGAGTGGGGACATGCCATCCGGCGACAGTCCGGACCAGGGCGCAAGGACTTTGCCGTCGGCGCAGATCTGATTGATACGGTGATGACAGACGCCACGCACTATGGCTGGGGCGGTCAAGCGCGACTGCAAGAACCGGGTCAGCCCGACACGCTGATCACAGCCTCATCCAATTGCCCGAACTTGCACGTGTTTTTCCCACCAAATGGTGATTTCGTAGCAATTGAACCAACGTCCGGGCGCAGCAATCCGTTCAACGTCGGTCCCGTGGAATATGAAATCCTGGCTCCCGGTGCTGCCTTCGAAATCTGGATGGACGTCGCCGTTCTGGTTTAGTCGCTTGGTTTTTGATTGAAGCGATCTGGATAGACATCCTTCATGATGCTGCGTGCCGCCTCAACCATTTCCGGATAGGGGATATCAGCAATATTGACGAAGCCGACATTGTAATTCTCACCATCGAACGCGCGCCCTGTCAGCGGAGAGTCCGTGTATTGAAACCAGTGAGCCCCCACGAGATAGGGATTGGATGTCACGGTTTCCATATACTCTGTATACATTCGGGCACGGTCTGACTGGTCTGCCGCCATAACGAGGCCGGGGTGAAACAAGCCCGTGTCGCTGATCGCACCGACATGAAATTCACCAATAATAACAGGCTTGTCGATCTCTGCGAAGAAAGACCAGGCTTCGTCCTGCAATCCTTCTGTGTAGATATTGAAGCTCATCACATCGCTGTATTTCAGCGCCGCTTTCACCACTTCGTCGGGCATGCCCCAACTGGCCATGCGAGCTCCCATGTAAAGATGCTCAGGTAGATATTCTTCCAGAGTCGCATCCACGGTTTTGAAATACTCCTCCGCCAGAGTTTCGAGCATCATGGAAATATCGTCTTCCATTTTGCTCGTGAAGGCCTCAAATACCTGTCCTTGTTCGAGGTCTTGCCACGACGCGAGATGCGTTTGCCACGCCAAATTCAGCGCTTCGATCGAACCGTATTTCTGCTGCAAGATTTTGCTGAATGCAGCCTTTGCGGGGCTGTCTGCCGCATCGCGTGATAATGCGTCAAGGATAATGCCATATCGCTGTTGAACCGAGCCGTCGCGAAACCCCCAGCTTTTTTCATTGTCGATGAATATCCCGACACACCAAGGTGACCCTTGGACTTCCTCGGCTACGACGGAAATCGTCGCGCGAGCGCGCTCCTTAAACACGGGATCAAAAAAGTCCGGCATTGGGGACCATACATCTTCGCCTGAACTGAGGGTCTGAAAGTCGCCGATGATCCAGCCATTAGCGAAATATGGCACTTCCTCGTTGGCATAAAAAGTTGGATCCACCCAGTTTCCGAATGAGGTGAAGCCCCAACTTCTCATTCGGTCCAGAGTGACCTGCCGCCAGTCCTGCAAGTATGATTTCGGCGTCGTTTCGCCGTACCGTCTTTCCAAATTGGCCTGGTAGAAACTGAATGTTTCGCCGCTCTCAACCGGTCCCTGGTGGACCGAACGTCGATAGCTGTAATGATCGGCTAAGGGATCGTCATAATCAGGCAGCCACTCAAACATGTCACGGCGCAGGGACGAGGTGATAAAACGGGTTTCACGCACAGCATCTGACACATTCACGATGCCGATCGAGTCCTCCGGCGTAACCTCATCGTCGCTGACCTCTCGGATCGACTCATCCGCGAAATCGATGCCTGTGATTGTTGTTGAATTGGCCATGCGGACATTGGCGACGCCGTGCGAGAAAAACAGGTGCCCTTCCGGATCAACCAACCACCATTTGCCATCGATTTTGGCAGTTCTGAAATATCCTGTGGCATCGAGTTTTGGACCGTCTTTCCACCCCCCAAACCGGCTGCGGTCCGGAAAGCCCGGCTTTGCCGCAAGCTCGGAGAGTTCGGCGCGAGCGGCGGCTTGGAGTTCTTCCTCAGAGTCTATCTTAATCGGAAAATCTAGTTTGGCGTTCTGGCCAAAGCGGTCGGAAACGCCGTGCAAATAATCGTTCGGAATCGGCGCATTATCGCGTAATCTAATATTCGACACCAGCGCAGACTTCTCACGAATGGCCCCGCGCACGAAGAAGCCCAATTCCGAAATGGATGACCAGTCAAACCCGGCGCTTTCCTTAGCGCCCCAACGCCAGATCATCATCGTCTCTTCGTCATCCAACCAAGGGTCCGGCAGCTCGCGGATCCCGCCATCTATGTCGCGTGTTGGACCATCAAGGAAGAAGAAATAGGTGCCAGATGAGTTGGCGGGTATCGAGGCCGAGCGATTTTGAAAGCGTCCATTCGCGTCGACCAGGCTAACATAGATTTGCGTTGAAACATCTGACGGATTGGCAATTTCAAAGGCGAGGTTGGTGTCTTGTAAATCGGACCAATCAAAAGGGGCGGATGGGATTAAGGCGGCTTTTGACAAGCCTTCAGCCACCTGAAATGAGACGTCCATCACGCCTTTATTACCGACCGGTTGGATCTGCGCGCTGGCTTGATCGACGTCGACCTGGAAGTCGCGAGCCGTGCTTGAAAGGTCGAACAGGACCGTCTCGCTAGCGGATGTCAGCGGATCCACGACCGGCGTCGTATCGACCACCGGACTGCCGGAAATCGTGTCTTGTATTTGGCAGGCGGCGAGCGCTGCGATGCAAAGAATGGCTGTGCTGTTTCTTAGATTCCTCATCAGAGTGTCTCCTCTCATCCGGTCAGGCAAATCCGAGCCCGACCGTTTCGGTGCGAATAGAAAGTAGATGCTGGTGCGCCGTCATGAACAGCGTTTTTCCGTCTGCGCCGAACGCACAGTTCGCTGTGGCGCGATCGGTTCGGATCCGGCCCAATATTTGTCCGTCAGGGGCTATCACAAAAACGCCGCCAGGACCGGTCGCGAATACGATGCCATTTTCATCCACAGCCATGCCATCGGGTAATCCAAGAACTGAAGGGTCTAGAAAGCGGGAGAGATCTACCCAAAGCCGCGGTCGTGAAGCCTGCGCATCTGAATCGAGATCGAAGGCCTTAATGAAAGGTGCCTGTGGATCAGATTGCGAAACATAGAGAGTGCGCTCATCCGGTGACAGGGCGATGCCATTCGGAAAGCTCATGTCTGCCGAGACTAAGGATACGGCGCCGGTAGGATCGAGCCGATAAACCCCGTTAAAGGACTGCTCTTTTCCAGGGGAGGTGGAGACGTCTGTCAGCCCATATGGCGGATCGGTGAAAAACAGGACGCCAGATTTTGTGCGAACGATATCATTCGGGCTGTTAAACTTCTTGCCGTCGAATGAAGCAGCGACCGGCGATCGGCGGTTCGAGCCGAGGTCCAGGCGGTCGACCGAACGGCCATCTTGATTGCAAATCAGCAAAGTGTGATCTGACTCTATATATAATATACCGTTCGTTCCGGGGCTGGCATACGGATCAGGCAAGCTTCCTGGGCGTCCAGCGGGGAACAGAAACGTCGAAAGCCCGACTTTTGGCGACCAGGTCAGAATTCGATTATTTGGAATGTCAGAGAAATACAGATGCCCGGCGCGTTTGTCCCATGCCGGGCCTTCCGTCCAAAGGAACCCCTCTGCAAGCCGCACCGGTTGAGCAGAGAGTCGAATGAGGTCTTTGAATTCCGACCGGAAGGATTCAACAGATATTTTTGTCGACGGATAATTGACAACCGGTGGCTGTTTGATCTGGCAGCTCGCAGTCACCGCCACCGCGGCTCCACCCAAGAGAACAAACCGGCGGTTAACCTGTGACCGGTCCAGACAGAATGTGCTTCTGACCGTCTCGATGTCATCTGGTGATTCTGACATTGGCGCCTTCCATCCCGGTTAGTATTCTATGATTTCGAATAGCCTGTACGTCTGACGGTTATTTGTCAATTGTAGACAAAGTGGCGTTTCTAAAAATGGAGTTTTGGATCTGATTTGCGCCTGGGATTCGTCGCTCTTCTACCAAGAAAATGTGTGACAGTTCGGACACACCCCGTGCCGTTTAAATGCGTTTGTCGATGTGATTTGAATAGGCTTTGTGTGCTGGGTACGAATCGATGATATCGCCCATGGTCATTGGAGATTGCAGGCATCGCGGACAATCGTCTTAGTTGGCTTTTAGGAGTGTAAATTCGCTCAGAATAAGGTGGAGAAAACGCAAGCAACGGCCCAGATTGTCAACAATATTCAATATAATTGTTGCCAATCTGGGCCATTCTGTTACCTGTGTCTTACCGGAGCAACCGGAATCACTTCGTCCTCACGTGAGCATCCATAAGGGTGCCAGGGTGTGCGGGACCGATATGGGAGGAAAATTATGCGTAAGAGTCGCTTTACGAAGCGTGTATTGTTCACTGCAACCTCAGCTATGGCACTAGCGGCTTTTTCGGCGTCAGTTGCTCATTCACAAGAGGCAGATAGTGAGGCCTCTGAGGAGGTTGATGACCAGGCGACGATGGATGTCGTTGTCGTTAAGGGTATCAAAGGAAGTATCGGAAAGTCGATCAACGACAAACGATTTGCGGATCAGATTGTCGATACCATTAACGCCGAAGACATCGGCAAGTCGACAGACCAAAATATTGCCGAAGCGATGAACCGGATATCAGGTGTCAGTATCGCAAGCTCAGGGGGCGAAGGTACGCTCGTTTCAATTCGTGGTTCAAGTCCGGACCAGAATGTCATTACTCTGAACGGCTCTACATTGGGATCGACCGGGTTCAACCAAGCCGTCGATCTTTCACAATTCTCAGCTGACATTTTGTCTAAGGTCGAAATCATCAAAACGCCTTCAGCGGATGATGAAGAAGGCTCGCTCGGGGGCCTCGTCAATTTGACGACTCGCAAACCACTGGACATTGAAGAAAACGTCCGCACGATTACGGCACAAGGGCGTCTTAACGATCTATCGGAAGAGACCGACTACAAAATTTCAGGCACGCTCTCACATAAGTTCTTTGATGATCGCCTGGGCTTCCTTGTCTCTCTCGTCGATGAAACCAATTCTGTTCGCCAGGATGAGTTCCGCGGGAATGATTGGGATGGCTATCGCGCTTTTGGTGCTCAGGACCAGGATGGCAATGTTTACCAAGCAACCAGCTACTCGGACCCGGCCATCTGGGGTATCGCTCCGCGCACTGTGGGGTATAGCATTCTGGACGGTAGTAGAGACCGTCAGGCGATTGATGGTGCGATTCAGTGGCAGATCACGGATCGCACAGATATCACGTTGAATGGTAGCTTTGCGCGTCAGGAGATCGAAAACAAATTCGATCAGGTCGTCGTTCGATCCAATGATCAATCGCGCGATCCAAATTTTGACATTCCTGGCGTGGTCCACCCGAATAACTTGCCATTGAATCCAATAAATCAAGTCCCGCTGTTCACGGATCCTACAGATTGGCATATCGTCAATACCGATACACGGACGTGGCAGCGCGTTCTACGTCGCTTCTCGACCGGAGACATCAATTCTAGTGTCAATCGCTTCACGAATGAGAACACTGTAGCGTCACTCGAATTCAACCATGAGTTCACCGATAGGCTGCGCGTTTCGCTCGGCGGATCTTACCAAAAGTCTGAAGATATTCCAGACCAGCAGGTATTCGTGAACCTTCAAAGTGCGCGAGAAAATCCGCAATACCTGAGATTTTTCACCGCGCCTGGAGATCTCGAGCCAGCGGGATATGACTGCAGTTCTGGCGTGTGCCATCCGGTGCTCGGTACAACACCGCTCGACCGCGGCACATTTGTTGAGGAATTGACTGCGCAACAGGTCGCGGACAACACTGCGAATAATGTGCTGGGTACAATCGGGCAGCTCCTGCTTGGCCGTGCCGATGATAATGTCTCGGTCGGTGGCAACAATGCCGACGACATTTTTGCTAAATCAGTAGGCGTGGTGTCTCAAACGGTTCGCGCAGTCGAGGATACGCAAGAAACGGCCTTCATCGATATTGACTATGACGTCAATCGCTGGGGGATCGAGTCGTTCGAGCTCGGAGGTAAATACACCAAGCGTGAAAAGTTCGTGGATAACCAGAGTGGTATTGTTTCAAACATCGATGCCGCGGCAACCGTGATCAGTCCGATTACGGGTGACCCAATTCTGGTTTCTGCTGCTCTGGACCAAATCCCTCTGGATAACTTTATCCGTCGTGTCGAGCCGAGCGGTTTTCTCGGCGGCATCGATCTGGGCGGAAATACGATTTCCGACGGATTTACTTCTGTCGAATCTGAAGCCCTATTCAATTTGATTGCCGCAGACGAAAGCTTTGCGATCACGGTAGATGACTCAGAAACGCGGTCAGCTGAGTTTGAAAATCTTGCATTGTACTTCAAGACGAATTTCTCCTTTATGGATGATCGTTTGACGGGTGATGTCGGGGTTCGCTACGTCGAAACGAAAGTTGACACGCAAGGCTTTGCCGGCTTGACGACGTTTAACGAGTCATTTGGCCGCAACCAGCGGATCTGGGATCTCAGGGTTTTGCGTGGTTTGATGGATACGAGCCTGCCCGCCTGTCCAGATATTTGGAATTATCCAGGCGGCGAACTCGCGCAAGGCGATATTTATCGCTTTAGCCGCATCGACGGAAACGGCGTTGATACTCAAGGTACGGCGAGTTTGCTGGACGATGTTCGTATTCCCGATCAGGGGCCGTGCTACGAGCCTATTCTGACGACGGGAAATGGTGTTGCTGGCATTCAAGCGGGCGATCGGACGATCTTGCGCCGGCATAACAATCTATTCTTCACAAATAACGATTTCTTCGTGTTTGATGATGACCCATCAAATGGCGATGGCTTTGTGTCGCTGAACGGAACGCCGAACAATATTAAATCGTTCGCGACGTCCGGGGTACATGAATACGATTTATTCCTGCCAAGCCTGAATCTGAACTACGCGATCAATGATGAAATGATTGCGCGCTTTGCGGCGTCGAAGACAATGACGCGGCCACGCATCGACTCGCTTCGTCCAGGATTCTCTGCAAGAGAGACTGGTTGGGGTGATCCAGCGACGCGGGTTAATAATATCTCACTCTTCAATACGCAGTTGAATCCACTGGAATCAATCAATGTCGACGTTTCGTTTGAGTGGTATTTTGAACCGGATGCGTTCGTCTCGATTGGTCTGTTCTACAAAGATATCACCAACCTCGAGGAATCGGAGCAGCAAAGGGTCTACCTGTCCGATTTGCGCACCGCACTTCAGAATGGAGATGATGTCGACACCGGATCGCTCATCCTCACGGAAGACCAGATCACGCTCGATAATTGCTACGCCGAAATTCTTGGCGAATGGCAGCTGGAATACAATCCAGGCTATATTGACGAAATGTTATACGGCACTGATCCAGCATTCCTCTGTGCTCAATGGCAAGCATCGCAAGTTCGTAACGCTGCTGGCGCAGAAATTACCGGCGTCGAGCTCCAATACTCGCAGAACTATACCCAACTGCCTGGTATTTGGGGCGGGTTGGGGCTGAGCGCCAACTACACCTATCAGGATAGTTCATTCGCGAAGGAAGAATCATCTCTAGCACCAGGTGAAATTCTGCCGAGTTTTCCAATCGTTCGGACGCCAGAGCATTCTTACAACATCACTGGATACTGGCAGGATGGGGGTCACCAGCTGCGCCTCGCTTATGGTGGAGCCTCGGATGTTCTGGTCCAAAGGAGCTTCGGTCGCGGTGCACTCTGGGAAGAAGGGCGCGAAACGCTCGATTTCTCCGCCGCTTATGAGCTGAATGAGAATGTCTCGTTCACGTTCGATGCAGCCAACCTGCTCGATCAGCCCGTCCGTACATACTTCACCAGCCGCAGTATATTGCTGCCGGAGAGCGCGACTGGCGGTGGAACAGCTCTGGTGCCATTCGATGAGGGCAGTCCGCTTGAGGACGGCGCTTATAAAGGGCGTACCGTCTTCGAGTATAATACCGGAAGCATTTTCCGGTTGGGAGTCCGAGCTACCTTTTAAGCGGTAATCCCTCCACTACCGCAACTGCATGACTTGAATTGCAGTGCTGCTGCGGTCACCGAAAGGTGACCGCAGTTTTTTTGATTGATCGAGTCAATCAAGTGTAAGTCCAAACGAATGTGGCTTTCTCGGGAGTTAGTCGTGGTATCCCAACATCGTGCGCAATCCTGGCGCATTGTATTCGACCATCTGCTTTTGAGTTTCCGGCAACTCGGCGGGAAACTCGAACTGTGTGGTTGAAAGATTCAAATTCTGTCGCGCTGTGCCGCTTTGCTTCTTATCAGCGCCGACTTTAACACGTTGCTTCCAATCGGAGGGCATGACGATCCCGCAAGCGTTCAATAGTTGACCAAAATAGAATTCCGCCGCGGGCTCATCTAACGCATTCACATGCGCTGCTAGTTCTTCATACCGAACGACGTGCGCGCCAGTTCCGAGCCAGGCAACGGCAAACATGTTGTACTGATCTCTCATCGGTGGAGACCGCTGATAGATACCGACAATCATCAGATTGAGCAGATCTTCTACTGTCAATGATCCATCCTTGATGTGGTCGAAATTGCTTGTCACTTGATCCGAAACCAAAAACCGTGCTTGCGCCATGACCCATGTATACGGGTCGCGGACCAATAGAATCTTATTGGTCCGGTTTGCCAGGATGGCCGATTTATCGGAGTAAAGCAGATGCGCCGAAACCAGAAAATTATTCTTTGGATCAAATGCAGCCATGTGCTTTGAGATATTCGGCCACTGGATGAAATCATCTTTGTATTGCTGATTAACTGGCACAAACATCCGAAGAATGTTGCGCAGTAAATGCGAACCACTTTTCGGGATACTGTTCAGAAAAACCGGCCTGGTCAGCGGCTGCTGCGCAAAGCGTTGATTTTCCTGATCGAGCGTGTCAGGCGCGAGATGTACTTGCGGCATGTATCTCTCCCTTCGGGCACTTTTATGAGACAGAGCGGCGAATTTTCATATTCATAATCTTCTCTGTCGCATATAATGATTGTTGACAACTGACATTCCGCGCCGCTTCCTGCGACACCGAATGATGGACGGGTTCAAAGATTGAAGGTGCTTGTGTGAGCGACAATCAGATCAAAAAAATTGCCGTTGTGGGTGGCGGAACGGCGGGTTGGATGGCGGCCGCAATTCTCGCCAAATACATGCCCGAGCCATCTAGCGAGATCGTTCTGATCGAGTCTGAAGAAATTGGAACCATCGGCGTTGGCGAAGCCACGATTCCACATATCGGCAACTTCAATTTCATGTTGGGCGTGGATGAAGCCACGTTTATTCGCGAAACCCAAGCCAGTTTCAAGCTTGGCATTGAATTCGTTGATTGGGGACGTTTAGGGGAGCGGTACATGCACCCCTTCGGCGAGTATGGGATAGAGCTCAGCCAGCTACCCTTTCATCACTCCTGGCGACGTTTGAAAGACTTGGGTGATACCCATCCGCTCGAAGACTATTCATTGAACATCGTGGCCGCAAAGTCTGGTAAATTCATGCGCCCGATAGACGATCCCACATCGCTCGCATCGCGCATTCCATATGCCTACCATTTGGATGCGACATTATATGCGCGCTTCCTGAGACGTTTTTCTGAACAATTGGGCGTGACGCGCATCGAAGGCAAAGTGGTCGATGTTCAACTCGACAATGCCAATGGACACATTCAAGATCTGAAACTCGAATCAGGGCGAGTGATTGAAGCTGATTTATTCCTCGATTGCACCGGTTTTCGCGGCGTGCTGATTGAGGGAGCGCTGCAAGCCGGGTACGAAGATTGGAGCGAATTGCTGCCTATGGATCGGGCGGTTGCAATTCAAACAACAGTCACAGAACCACCCAAGCCGTATACGATTGCGACCGCGCGCTGTGCCGGTTGGACGTGGCGAATTCCATTGCAGCATCGCATCGGCAATGGCCACGTCTATTCCAGTCGGTTCATGGATCAGGATGCAGCGACAAAAATCTTGCTCGACAATATTGAAGGCGACCCGATCACCGAGCCTCGACACCTTTTCTTCAAGACCGGGCGGCGCAAAGCCTTTTGGAAAGGCAATTGTATTGCGCTTGGTTTGTCCTCGGGTTTCCTTGAGCCGTTAGAGTCGACCTCCATTCATTTGATTCAAGAGGGCCTGATCCGACTTGTCGCCTTCTTGCCGGATCAGCGTTTCAGCCCCGCTAACGCACATGAGTATAATCGCGTCATGGGTCTGACCTATGAACGAATACGCGACTTTATTCTATTGCATTACGTCGTCACACAGCGCGATGATTCAGAATTCTGGCGATACATCCAATCCTTGGAAATTCCGGAAATTATGGCGCACCGCATGCGAATGTTACGCGAGTCCGGGCATTTTGCACCGTATGAATACGACCTGTTCAAGCTCGATAGCTGGTTGGCGGTAATGGATGGTCAGGGTCAATCACCGGAATCTCATAATGCGATCGCCGCGCGGATGTCAGATCGAGAGCTTTCCGCGACCTTGGGACAAATCCGGCATGCGGTGTCCGAAATTGCTCGTCAAATGCCGACCCATCAACAATTCATCAATGGCTATGCCAAAGCGCCGACGCCTGATTATGCGCGCTGACGGACATTGCGCCCCGCGTTTTCCGAATTCGTATGGCTTAGGCGCGCTCTTCCTAAATCTCGTTGCACTCTAGATTGTAAGCGCCGTTCGGCAGGAGACGCCTATCGTGGAAAGTGGCCGACAACGATGATGTCATCAGGCGAGACATCGCGGCGTTGCACGCTTTCCCCCGTTCTCCAACGGACCGTCAATTGATCAATCTTGTTGTTTTTTCTCAAACCAAAATGCGCAATGTTCAAAACATCTTGCGAATGCA
Organism: Hyphomonadaceae bacterium; assembly: GCA_043513745.1. Lineage (GTDB taxonomy): Bacteria > Pseudomonadota > Alphaproteobacteria > Caulobacterales > Hyphomonadaceae > Henriciella. The sequence continues at coordinate 410,739 of CP121341.1, read as the reverse complement.
CTGCCCCAGTTGAACCTACGCGTTTGGTGAGCGATAGATCGCCTGCATTGATTTCAATTGTCGCGCCCAATGGGTCAACGTTCGATGGAGAGTAACCCACTCTTATTGTGACGTGGGAATTTCCGTTCGCCCGGCCCTCATTTTTATAAAGGTGCCAAGAGCCCGGGTTATCGTCGCCGCTCAATATGTCGACCCACCCGTCCTGATCATAGTCAAACGCGGCGCCCATATCTCCATGGCTGTTTCCTTTGCCTGGAAAAGCGCCGTGCGTAAGTGACGACGTGTACGTCCCATCGCCATTGTTTACATATAGCGCATCAGGCACACGCGAACGCAGGCCGCCAAATCTGTACACGAACAGATCGTCAAATCCATCATTGTTGAAATCACCGTTTGTGACGCCCCAATTGTTGTCACTCGCTTCCTCAGGCAGTCTTGATTCTGAAAGCATGTAATTGCCAGACTTATTGACGAGCAATAGATCCGAGACATTCCGGGCGGTTTCGTCCCAGTCTGTTTCAACGCTCTTTACCCCCAATACAGATGCTCGAATTCCCCAGGCAACATTGCCGCTCAAGGTCCATTGAAGTCGCCATTTTTTTTCGCCCAAATACATAAGATACCAACCACTCTCTTCGAATGTGGCTGGAACTCCCGCTGCAGCTTCGCGGGTAATCTCGGTATCGCTTTCAGGGGTTTGGATTTGAGACCTATTTGCCCCCAGAAAGACTGGCAATGCGCTTATCGACTGATCCCATTTCCAGTGCCAAAAGTCGGTCAACACGACATTTCCTTCGGCTGTGAAGTCGATACTGTCGGTGCTATTACTTCCTTTGTCGCGAATATTTAGTCGACCGGTCTCTTGTACCCATTCGTGAGAATCATTTGCCAGCTGGTAATAGGTCTTTCCTCTGGCCAAATAGAGATCGAAATCACCATCATTGTCCACGTCTGTTTCCGCGATCGCTGAGACAAAGTCTATTTCGTGCAAATCCTCCGGAAGGGCCGTCGAAGTGACGTCGTCGAAGGCAAACTCGCCCGTGTTTTTCCAGATCTTCAGCGGTGTGAATGAAATTAGATCTGTCCAGCCATCATTGTTGATATCCGTCAAAAGGAGGCGCTCAGCTTCGGCTGTTTCAAAGGCGCTCCCCATTGAGCGATACTCAAATTTTCCATCCCCTTTGTTCTCGAACACAAAGTTCTTGGGGCCCATTCCATCTTGCAGCTGAATGGCGGTGATCTGAATGATATCTAAATCTCCGTCATTATCTATATCCACCCATTTTACGGTGCGCCCTCTGCCCCCCTTTTCGCTGATCCCAACAGAATCTGTGACGTCTTCGAATGCGCCATTATTGTTCTTTAAAAAAAGCGGAGGTCGCGGCGACGTACCATTTCCGCCTCCCAAAGAGATCAGAATGTCGGCGTCTCCGTCTCCGTCATAGTCACCCGCGGCTAACCCGTGCGCATCGACTTGGTTCATGAAACCCGAATGCTCAGCGAATGTGTGATCGTGCTGTCCCCAAAATAATTGGACAGGTTCCACGTGGTGGTTGGCAAGGAGCAAGTCGTAATGACCATTATGGTCGAGATCAGCGATTGCAGGTCCACCATATTTCCAAGTGGGGACGGTGCGCAGGCCAACTTCTTGTGTGACTTCCTTGAACGAAATTTCGTAATCGATGTTGGCCGTGTCCGTCAGTGGCGCATCCGTGGGAGCGTCGCACGCAGAGAGTAGAAGCCCTAGAGCCGAACTCATCATGGCTACTTTGATGCTTGGCATCGTCGCCTCCATTCGCTGTTACGGCTCGATCTGAGAATTGATCCGGCGCTCGTACAGGTTTGCGCCGACTTCTTTCGAGGCCTCGACCAACGGGGCGTATGGAATGTCTGTGACGGAGACAATGCCAGTGTTGTAATTCTCGCCATCATAAGCGCGCCCGGTAATGGGGCCGTCCATGTATTGGAACATGTGTACCCCGACAAAATGCGGGCTCTCGATGAAGGAATACATATAGTCCTTGAACTTGCGGGCGCGATCTTCTTGATCTGCGGCGATTACAATGCCTGGATGCTCGTGCCCGGCATCGTCCGCGCCGAAACTGAACTCGCCGATCAGTGTCGGGCGATCGACTTGATCTAGAATGGTCCAATGTTCCGGCCTGAAACCGTCTTCGTAGAAATTGAAAGACAAGATATCGGACTCTTCTGCGGCAGCTCGGACGATTTCATCAGGCCGTCCCCAATCCGCCATCCGTGCTCCAAGATAGAGATGGTTTGGCAAGACAGACTTCGTCGCTTTACGGATCGTCGAAAAATATTGCTTGCCATAAGCATAGAGCAAGTCGGAATAATCCTGTCTTTGTTCGGCTGTCGTAAACCCTTCATCGATGCCGGCATCGAACGCGTCCCAAGACGCAATGTCTGTGGCCCATGCGGCGTTCAAAGCTTCAATCGTCAGATACTTGTCCTTTAATATTTTCGAGAAGGCTGCCTTGGCGGGTTTGTCGGCTGCGCTTTCTTTCAGCGTGTTCAAGACCAGCCCGTAATAAAGCTGATCTTTGTCCGGGCGGCCAAAGCTTTGCTCATTGTCGTAAAAGATGCCCATACACCACGGGCTTGCTTTCATTTGATCGCGGACAAATTCTGCCGACACGACAGCGCGTTCATAAAAAACTGGATCAAAAGGATCTGGCAACGGATGCCAAAGATCAAACCCACTGGTCAGCGTTTCATAATCGCCATTGATGTCGGCAAAGGCGATGAATGGTATTCGCGTATTCTCATAGAATTCGGGTTCGGCCCAGTTTCCAAGTGAGGTGTAGCCCCAATCAATCATGCGTTTGATGGTGACGTTTCGCCATGTGTCCATGAACGAGCTTTCATAGTTCTCGCCATATCGGCGCTCGAGGTTTGCGCTATAGAAACTAAACGTCTCTCCGCGCTTGAGCGGCCCAGCGACAACATCGCGCCGATAGCCATAATGGTCGCCAAGCGCATCATCATAGTCAGGCAACCATTCGAACATGTTCGCGCGCATTTCAGATTTGAGAGTCCGGGTCGGAACGGCTTCCTCATTGACCCGGTTGAGAGGTTGATCGTCCTCAGAGATGATTTCGTTGACATCGCGTTCCGCAATTAGGTCATGATCGAAATCATAACCGGTCACAGTGGACGAATTGGAGAGACGAATAATATCGATCCCCGCTGAGAAATAGAGATAGCCTTGTGGATCAACGAGCCACCATTTGCCATCGACTTTCTCTGTTCGAAAGTAACCGGTTGCTTTGAGCCTGGGCCCGTCTTTCCAGCCATGGAATTGGCTGCGACCGGGCAGGGGTTCGCCTTTCAGTGACGCGATTTCTGCATCTGCGATTGCTCTCAGTTCCGCTTCAGAATGCACCTTGGTGGGATAGTCGACTTTGGCGTTCTGGCCGAACTTGTCTAAAATCCCAACAAGAAAATTAGGGTCCTTGGGCGGGTTGGGACGCAGCCGTATATTATCAATCGTGAATTCCCGGTCTGTGAGATTGCCTGACACCGCGAAAGCAATCGTCGTGATCCCCTTTAAATTGAGCTTCTTCTTGCCCCAGAATGAATAGACCTGCCGATCGTCGCCGTCCCAGGTCTCGGGATTTGCGCGTAATCCAGATGGAAAGTTGAAGTCATTAATCGCGGTCCCGTCGGCTTGAGTCTGATCGTGCCCGTCCATTTTGCCGTAAACCGTGGTCGCAGGGCCGGTCGGAATCACAAAGCCGCGCGTATAAGCGTCGCCGCTAATGTCTGACATGTTCAGATCAATTTGAACCGATTCTGTACCAGTACCCGCCACATCAAAAGCGAAGTTGAAGTCTTTCAGGTCGCTCCAATCCCAAGGTGTCGCGGGGGTGAGCGCGAGGTTGGCACTCCAGTGATCTTTCGAGTGCAGTGAGACCTTTAGCGCTTTGCCGCCATCATCAGTATCGACGAGTTCGAGACTGCCATTATGCGCGACAATGAAATTAGGGATCTCGCCATCTTCGAAATCCGCAATCATGATTTCAGGCATGGGCGACGAAATAGGTGGCGACGCAATTTCCTGTGCCCGGTCGATAGGCGCAACCGCATCATTTGCCGCGCACGCCGATGCCGCTAGGAGCCCCCCTACGAGCAGCAGAACGCGATGCAAAGCAGTCGTGCGGAAATAGGCTTGAGCCATTGTCTCCTCCTCCCAAATGGATATGCGCTTTCTTGTGCAGGATTGGGGCTGCAGCGCTTGTTGTTTCGTTTCAGAGATTGAGCATCACTCGAAATTTGTCAACAATAAACAATAGGGCCTGGCTCACTCGTCTGGCTTGTAGCGATTTGTGTAAAGCGTTGCATTGAAGTCAGTGACGGCGTCGATCAGCTCCGGATAGGGCAGGTCTGTCACAGTCACGAAACCGATTTGTGCGTTCTCGCCGTCAAAGGCGCGTCCGGTGATCGGTTCATCAATATATTGAAACCAATGCGCACCCACAAAATACGGATTAGCAACCACGCTCTCCATATAGTTTGTATACATCCGAGCTCGGTCAGCTTGATCTGCCGCGTGTACAATTCCTGGATTGTAGAAGCCAGACCCCTCATTCGCGCCAATATGAAATTCACCGATCACAACGGGCATGTCGAGCTCCTCCAGGAAGGCCCAATGCTCAGGCTGTACACCTTGCTCATATATGTTGAAGCTGAGTGCATCGGAGTATTTTAGCGAGGCTTTGATAATCTCATCCGGCATGCCCCAATTGGCCAGCCGCGCGCCCATGTATAGATGGTTCGGAAGTGCATCTTTGAGTGCGCCACGTACAACTTCAAAATACTGAACGCCGAGCATTTCCAATAGCATAGACAAATCCGCGACTTGTGCATCGGTATAGGCGTCGAATGTTGCTCCGGACTCGAATGCCGCCCACGTTTCAAATTGACTGCCCCAAGCTGCATTGAGATCGGAGATCGACCCATATTGGCTTTTCAATCGAGCGGTAAAGGCAGCCTTTGCCGGGCTGGAGGCTGCGTCTTTGGAGAGCGCGTCAAGGATAACGCCATAGCGCTGACCGACGGTGCCTTCGCGCTCGCCCCAGCTTTTCTCATTGTCGATAAAGATACCGATACACCAAGGCGAACCCTTCACATCGGCGGAAATGGCATCAATCGTGACCCTCGCGCGCTCGGCGAAAACCGGGTCAAACACATCTGGCATCAAGCCCCAATGATTAACTTCGCCGGACAGGGTCTGGAAGTCGCCAATGATCCAGCCATTGGCGAAATAGGGCACTTGCTCTGCTTGATAGAAGGCTGTGTCGACCCAATTTCCAAATGACGTGAAGCCCCAATGCTTCATCCGTTTTTGCGTGACCTCGACCCATTTATCGAAGTAAGACTCCGTATAGATCTCTCCATATCGACGCTCGAGGTTCGCGCGATAGAAGCTGAAGGTCTCACCATGATCAACGGGACCGATATGCGTGCTCCGGCGATAGCTATAGTGATCGCCGAGATCACTGTCATAGTCCGGAAGCCGCTCAAACATGCCATATCGGGTTTGGTTGCTGACGTAGGCGGTGTCTCTTATCTCTTGAGGTATCTTGATGATGCCCATCGAGTCTTCCGGCGTCAGCTCGCCTTCGCCGATGACGCGGATGGACTCATCGGTGTAATCCCGTCCGGTGATCGTGGTCATATTCGCCATTCGGACATTGGCAGGCCCGTGGGAGAAAAACAGATATCCGTCAGGATCGACCAACCACCATTTTCCATTCACTTTTTCGGTCCGGAAAAAACCTGTTGCCGGAAGTTTGGGGCCATCCTTGAAGCCGCCAAATCGACTGCGATCTGCCATGCCTGTAGAGGTGTCCAGCTGCGCCAGTTCGGCATCCGCCAAAATCCGCAATTCATCAGTAGAATCTATCGTCAGCGGCGTGCGGATTTTTGCATTCTGGCCAAACTCATCCACCAATCCGGTCAACCAGGTTTCATCAAGCTCGGGGTTAGGACGCAAGCGAATGTTGGAAACCAAGATCTCTGCATCCTGCAACAAACCGATCGTTTGAAATCGAATGGTCTTTATCATGGCACGATCAAGCTTGCTTCGGGTTGAGCGCCAGACGAGCTGAGTCTCATCGGACACCCATGGGGCCGGGCGTCCCCATATTCCTGGCTGAGCATCCGCGGCTGGTCCGCTCAAAGCAAGATAGAGCGTCCCACTAAACCCGCCAGGCAAGCTGATAGAGCGATTGTCGATAGCACCGTCAGAACTCTCCAGCGCGACATATAGGTGCGTCGATTCTGAACTGAGATTCTCGACCTCGAAAGCAATATTGTGATTATCAAAATCGCTCGAGCGCCAGCTTGATGGCGGTAGGATATCAAGGGCAGAGATATTGACCTTGGCGGAAAACTCGATCTGCAGCTTGTTGGCAATCATACTCGCCATCGCGCCATTTTCGACGATGCGCGCCCTCACAAAATTCTCGTCGAAAGTGGCGTACATGAAATCATAGTCGTTCGAGCTTGGCTGTTCGATTACTCCGACATCACTAAGGGGGGGTGGAGTAGGGCCCGTGGCAAGCGAGCTGGTGGCGCAAGCTGTAGCGGCGCTCATCAGCAGACCACTGAGAAGTAAATAGTTGTGCGTCATTTTTGAATGTCTCTCGAATTAAAGTGGTAGGGTTTTTACTTTGCCGGCGCAGATCGAACATCTCGCCATGTGAGTCGTGCGTCTAGTCATTACGGTTGATGATCATCTGCTTTGACGAGGATCTCCGAAATCGTTCCCGTACTGTCAGAGAATGTTTCGATTGGGGTGCCGAGCTGTTGCAGGAGGGTCAGCAGCAAGTTCGACATTGGTACGGATTCCTCAAATCGTTGATGCAGGCCGTGTTTCAAACCAAAGTTCTGCCCACCAGCGAGTACCAACGGGAAGTTTCGTGGATTGTGTTCTGTACTTGTGCCGGAGCCATACAGGATAATCGTATTATCAAGCAGAGAACCCTCTGCGAACGGATCATCGCTCTCATCCATCATATTCAAGAAATCGGCAAACCGTTCCGTCAGGTACTGATCGTATTTGCTCCAACGCTCATAACCACCCTCTGAGTTAAACTCATGCGTCATAGAATGGTGGTGTGGCAGGCCTATCGCCTGCGGGAACCGACAGGCGAGCGCGCCAGGCGACTCATCAACGATGGCATAAGATACAATTCGTGTGCTGTCGGTTACGAAGGCGGAATGAATGAGCTGATACATCGCATCGATGTATCGTGTCGGTCCATCTTGAATTGGATCGACATCCAAATTGAACTGGTCTTCTGGCATGGTCGGCTTGGGCACATCCAGCCAGGCTTGCGACCGGGCGATCCGCTCTTCAAGCGAGCGAACAGCATTTGCATATTGCCCCAGACGATCGCGATCTTCAGCTGGCAGAGCGGCGTTCAAGCGCTGCAGATCTGGCGCAATAGCATCGAGGATCGACCGGTCGCGGCCATAGCGCCGTTCGATCGCATCGCGGCTAGCAGTCTGGACGCGGAACAATTCTTCATAAAACGCCCGCGGTCCACCAATTGAGGGAATTGGCTGCCCGGTCCCCGAATAAGACAATGTATGAGGCTCGCGGAAGTCTCCAACACCGCCTTCCGTGGATAGCGTTATAAACGGGTACCGCGTTTCGCCGCCAATATGATTGGCATAGACCTGGTCAGCGGAGATAGAGTTACCTCCCGGCGCTTCCGGATCCGCGCCACTCAAAAAGTAGGCGCCTGTCGAGTGAGAATACATAGTGCGTGTGCGCGGGTGGGAGAGACCGCCCAGGATACTGATCTTATCGCGATATGGCGCGAGGGCTTCAAGCGACTTGGTGAATCTATAGTCGCGGCCAGTTTCATGCGGAAACCAATGCCAGTCCCTGTGCGCAGGATGATCTTCTGGCGGTAACGAAACACCCATGCCAAAGAAAATGAAGCAGAGGCGTTTCGGAGGTGTTGCTTCATCGCCGCCATTTTGCGCCAATGCGGGTGACGCCGTAGATGAGAAGGCTGGAAGCAGTATGGATGCGCTTCCGGCGCGTAGAAACGAACGGCGATCTGTAAACAGGCTACTAGTCATGTGCTTGGGCTCTCAAAGTGAGTTCTGCTTCATGTTCTAGACGATTAGTAAAAGCGTCGGACTGAACTATCGCCTTGATCAGCGCTGAGAATTTGTAGCCCGACGCACGGAACGTCTTCTCTATGCTATCGGCTTCTTGCTCATCAATGATATCGAGTTCGCGACCGAGCCCATACATCATCAAGTGGTGGACGATGCTGCTCATTAATTCGTCTTCTTTTTTGTCGCGAATGTAATTAGCAATCGCCGGGAAATCAGCGACTTCCGTGCCGTCGGGAAGCGTCGAACTGGCATCAATCTGACGCGGCTCTGCCGTTTCGTTGACTTTGACTGTGTCCCGCCATTTGCCTGTTGCGTCGAAGTTTTCGAGAACAACCCCCCATGGGTCGATTTTCTCGTGACATCCTGAGCAGGCGCTGAGGCTGCGATGATGTTCAATCTTCTCTTTAAGGGTCATGTTGGCGAGCAGAGGATTATTGGTGTCGAGATCCGGCACCGATGGTGGCGGGGGTGGCGGTGGATCGTGCAACACCCGTTCAAGCAACCAAACGCCGCGCTTGATCGGGTGCGAGTCACGGCCATCCGAGTTCATCGTCAGGACGCTGGCTTGCGTAATCAAACCGGCGCGTTCTGGCATGCCGCCAACCTCTACGCGCCGCAAGTCGCCGCCCCAGACACCATCGACGCCATAATGCCGAGCGAGTTCTTGATTGAGGATCATGAAATTTGACGAAAACAGCGATCGCGCGTCTCGGTCATTATGTATCACATCCTGGACCGTCGCACGAGATTCCTCGGCCATCAGAGTGGCAAATTCCGGTCCGAAGTCCGGATAGAGTTCTGTCGAAACACCAACATTAAACAATTTGTCCAGTTGCATCCATTGATCGGCAAAAGTGCCACTCAAACGGCAGGCTTTGGGATCAGAAAGCATGCGATCGACTTCAGCAGACAAGACTGCAGGATCAGTGAGGGCGCGCGCATCGGCAAGCTCGCGCAGGCGTTGGTCTGGCATCGAGGACCATATGAAAAATGACAAGCGAGACGCCAGGTATTGGTTTTGCCGAATGTCTTCCGCTTCCTCTGGATCGCTCGGCAAATTCTCTTCCGGGAACCCAATAAACAAAAACTCGGGAGAGATCAGCGCCGCGGCCATGACTTCGCGAATTGATGTTTCAAAATCGTCTCCTGCGGCGTGGAGCTGTTCGAACAGGGCCACATAGCGCTCAACTTCGCTGACTTGCACGGGGCGCCGGAATACTTCTGGGAGGAAGCGTGTAATCGTTTCTGTCGCGCGCTGGCGAGCAGCTTCGATTGACTCATTCTCAGGAATTGCGATCAGCCAGGGCGTGTTTGGATGCGACTCGACCGGCGTGATTATGGCTTCAATCGCGTCCAAACGAAGATAAGGTACGCCGCCTGCCTCCCAAGCTTCGTAGCCCACCTTTTGATACTCGGCCGCTGCTTCAGCTTGTTCAATGAACGGAATGTCTTCGGTGGCGTAGGATGGCAGGTTGGGATCGACCTGACCATAAATCGATCCCGCCAAGGTGCCAGATTCATGGCGGGCTGCATTTGATAGGACCAGCAGCAACCAGCTGTTTTTAGAGCCAGGGGCGCGGCGACCCTTTTCTGGAATAATCACGTCTTCCAGACGGAATTTGAATTCTACCACTTGCGGCTGATTTAGTGGCGCCGTGACGTCATACTCGCCAATGTTAGAAACACGCAGGCTCTGCACCTTTCGCCAACCAGCCTCCAGTCTCAATCGCGGCAGGCTTGCATCACCGTCTCGCCCAGGGGTCATGGCGGCATGCACGCGAACGATGACCTCTCCGCGACGGTGGGTGGTTCGCAACAACATGAATTGCTCGTGCAAGCGCGCAAAACCGCGGCCTTCACCGACGCCGCGCACGTCGCCGGTTGGGATCAATCCATACGGGAGAGGGCCATATTTGCGGTAGCGATAAACAGGTTGTTTTCCATTCCGCTGAGCCTTCATGGCAGCAATTCGCGCGGCGGACAGTGGTCCAGGCGCGCGTTCGTGAGAGAGTTTATCGCCTTCATTGCGGCCGAAATGATAAACGTCCTCCATCTCAACGAAATAGTGTTCAGCCTCATCTGTTTGGTCCGTCTCGTGGACATACCGATCAACGGCGTTGCGCGCGATATCCTGATAGAAACGAAGGTCTGACATCGAGACGAGAAGCAAATTGGCATCTGTATCATAGCCGTGCTCGGAACGCGGGTCGGCCGGCAGGGCGGCGACAAAGTTCGAGTCCACATTGAACAGGTCTTGATAAACGCGGTTGATTTCGCGTTTGTTCAACCGGCGCAACGGTGCATTAGCACGCTCGGCGCGGCGGGCATAAGCGTATTCCCGCAAGGCTTGGCGAATCCAGGCGATCGCCTGTGCGCGGGATTGTTCGCCAGGCTGTTTTGCATCCACAGGCGGCATACGATGGGACCCAAGAACGCCAAGAACGCGGTTCCAATGATGCTGACTCATATGCTCGGTGAAGGTTGGGTCAAAATTAGCCAGGTGCACATTTGCTTCCTGCTTGCCATCGCCATGGCACCTCGAACAATACGCCCCAAAGAAACTGCCCACGTCGCTCTGAAAGCGATCTAACAAAGCCGGCGAAAGAGGGGATCCGTCAACGCTGGCCTGCGACCTCGCCGATGAGTTCGAGTCGGCAGTGTGAGTGACCAGAAATGGGCGCAGGAATTTCGGCGCATGATCGGCGAGATAAGTCGGGCCATGAACGAGCGAGCCGCCATCATGGGCCGTGAGCCCCATCATGGCGATGGCCGCAGCGAGGCCGCCGCGATAACCGATTATCAGATATCGTTTCTGTTTCAGCACATTTGAATAATAAGCAGCCGACGCGAGGCAGGCGAGAACGGCCACAGCAATCCCGCGCCCTCGATGTCGCTCGATTAGGCCACCTGCGTGACCTTCATTCGCAGCCAGGAGCAAACCAAAGATCACCGTGACGCAAGCTGAGGCAGCTGCCAGAACAAGTGCAGGACCTGTGAACTTTGCAAACTGTTTTGTGACCGAATGAAAGCGCGACAGTTCGAGCAATCCTGCAAGGATCAAGAATGCGACAGGAAAGTGCAGAATTAGGAGGTGAAATCGACCCAGAAACCGCGGAAAACCACCTCCCTCCGTGCCGTCAAGCGGTGCGCCAATCGCAAATAGCTGAATGACCAGCACGGTGCTGATCGCAATTGTCCAAATCGCAGCATAAGGTCGCTTCAACGTTTCCCCGTCTTCTTTGTAGATTGTAGACAAAGCTACCCGCATTTTCTTGAAAATACAACCGCGGGGCGACCGTTTTGCCGAGAAATGAGGTCTTTCTCACCAACGATGCAGCGTCAAACCCTTGGTGTCCGTACGACAGCTATGGACCGAAGAAAGATTCGCAAATCAAGCGCTGTGTTGCAATTGCATTTTCTCTCCGATGTCGGTTCATACAGGTGGAGGGACGAGAGTCGCTTTGCGTCACCAACCCCGGCGTACAAAAAGGCAAACGCGCCGTACCTATTTTGTAAACAATTGACATACTGTGTCGGGCGGCCCATTGCTAGATGAAATTCGAGTTTTGACGTCGGGAGGAGCATTGTGCTCAGCGTCAGCGAAGCTTCAGGCGCCGAGGGGCGCAATGGTGGTGCAACGTGGTGAAAAACAAAAATGAGCGCTGGATGCTGCTCGCATTGTTGTTCCTGACAGTTGTCATCAATTACATGGACCGGATCAATATTTCTGTTGCGGGCTCTGCCGTGCGCGGCGATCTGAATCTATCAACTGAAGCTATGGGCTTGGTTTTTTCAGCCTGGGCGTGGACTTATACCGCCTTCCAAGTGCCTGGGGGGCTTTTGGCTGATCGTATCCATGCCCGGATCTTGTATCCGATTCTGTTGGTCGGCTGGTCGGTGGCAACCATTGTTCAGGCGTTCGTCAATACGCTTGGCGCTTTAATTGGCTGCCGCGTTTTTGTAGGCGCCTTTGAGGCGCCATCTTACCCGATCAATAATAAGGTTGTGACAGAATGGTTCCCGCCTCAGCAGCGCGCATCCGCAATTAGCGTATATGTCTCAGGTCAATACGTCGGGCTTGCCTTCTTGGCACCAGTCCTGACAATCCTTTTGGTGGAAATCGGCTGGCGCTATTTCATGGTGGCGACAGGCTTGGTTGGCGTTGCCTGGGCGGTTGTTTGGTATCTCCTATATCCCAAGGGTGAACCCGACTCTGACGTTTCCGATAGCGGTACGGCAGTTGCCGGGGAGCCAGATACACCTGCTGCTGAAGCCGCAAAGACGGACTATATGGTCGCGTTCCGGCATGCAAAACTGTGGGGGATTTATATCGGTCAGTTTGCGATCGGATCCGTTTTCATTTTTTTCTTAACTTGGTTCCCGACTTATTTGACGGAGTATCGAGGAATAGAGATTGTTCGGTCCGGCTTTATGTCAGCCGTTCCCTATCTCGGCGCATTTTGCGGCGTCTTGCTGGCGGGGTTTTCATCCGATTGGATGGTACGGAACGGCGTCTCGTCAGAAATCTCTCGCAAGGCACCGGTCATCATCGGTTTGGCCTTATCGACCGCTATTGTGGGAGCGAACTTCACCACCGATAACATGATGGCCATTGCCTTTTTGACGGTGTCATTCTTCGGCGTTGGGCTGGCCTCCATCACGTGGGTGTTTGTATCTCTGATAGCTCCAGACGAGCATGTCGGTTTAATCGGCGGAGTGTTCAATTGTTTTGGTGGCTCATCGGCGATCGTAACGCCGTTCTTGATCGGTGTTTTGATTTCCGAGGACAGTTTCGCGCCAGCCTTTTTCTATATCGGCGCAGTCGCGGTTCTCGGCTTGTTATCGTACTTGTTCATTGTCGGAAAAGTCGAAAAGATTGAAAGCCTAACGACAGATGTCGAAGAACGGTTGGCGTGATGCTTGAGCAAAATACGAAGCTGAGTTCAAATCTGGCCAATCTTTTAAAGCATACGGGGAGTGCCGCATGATCATTTCAGATATTATTCCGTACCCAATCTGGTGTGGACACCGGAATTTTCTGATTGTCAAAGTTGAGACTGAATGCGGCTATTATGGTTGGGGCGAAGCCGGAGTGTCTGGTCGCGAATTGGCGGTGGTGGGCGCGGTCAATCACTTCCGCGAGTTCCTGATCGGCAAGGATGCGCGTTTGATTGGTGCGCACTGGCAGGAAATGTATCGCGGTCAGTACTTCGAAGGCGGGCGGGTTCTATCCGGCGCCATCTCTGCCATCGATATCGCCTTGTGGGACATCGCCGGCAAACGGTTTGATGTGCCGACTTATGAACTATTGGGCGGCGCACAGCGCAACATCGTCCCATGCTTTGCCACCTGTACCAAAGACAGCATCGACGATGTCATTGCAGACGTCCAGAAACATGTCGACCAAGGCTGGTCTGTCATTCGCCTGACAACAGGCGAGGCCGGAACAGAGACAGACGCCAACACATATGACGTCCGCAAGAATATTGCCCAGCGCACCGAGACTCTCATCGCTTTGCGCGAAAAATTCGGTCACGAGCTGGTGCTCGGCATTGATATGCACCATCGCATGTCGATCGCGGAAGCGGCGTCGTTCTGTCAGAAGCTGCCTGAAGGAACAATCGACTTCTTGGAAGAGCCCATTCGTCAGCAAACGCCCGGCGCATACGCGACCCTCAGGCAAATGACCAGTATCCCTTTCGCGATTGGCGAAGAATGGTCGAGCAAGTGGGAGTTTCGGCCTTACATAGAACAAGACCTTACGAATTTCGCACGTATTGATGTCTGCAATGTCGGCGGTCTGTCCGAGGCGATGAAAATTGCTGCGATGGCAGAAGCCCACTATATCGATGTCATGCCACATGATCCGCTGGGGCCAATCTGCACCGCGGCTACGCTGCAAATTTGTGCTGCGATTCCGAATCTCGCTTGGACTGAAATTGCCCCTTACACGACGGATTCAAATGATCAGGAAAAGTACTTCACTGGCATTCCTATTGAGGAGAATTGCGTTTTTAAACTGAATGAGACGCCGGGGCATGGCGTCGATGTCCACGAAGACCTGATCAAGGACCAAAAGTTCGAATTCTGGGAGCCGCCGCGCCGATATAAGCCGGATGGATCTTACACCAATTGGTGAGAGCCGAACGGTCCCAAAGATGAAACACCCGGACGGATTCAAATTGCAGCACTACCGCGCTTTCATCGACAATGAGTGGATCGATGCAACGGACCGCATCGAAGTAGAGAATCCAGCCACAGGAGACATTTTTGCGACTGTGCCGCGATGTTCTGCGGATCAGGCGCGGACTGCACTTGCCAGCGCGGCGCAGGCCCAGCCTGCTTGGCAAGCCTTACCGCCAATCGAGCGCGCCTCATTCCTGCTCGCCATCGCTGAAGGATTGACAGAACGTCAAGAAGAGCTCTCGCGATTGTTGGTCAAAGAACAAGGCAAGACGCTGCAGGAAGCTGAAGGTGAAGTCACAGATACCATTCGCTACATCACCTATTCAGCGGAATCTGCTCGTCGTATTCGAGGCGACATTTTTCCGGCGGATGCGCCGCGCGAACATTTGTTTATTTACAAGGTCCCGTTTGGTGTGACGGTCGGCCTGTGCGCCTACAATTATCCTTTGGCCCTGATCGGCCGTAAGATTGGTCCGGCATTGGTGACTGGCAATACAATGGTGCTGAAGCCGCATGAAGCGACGCCCGTCACAGCGTCGGTGTTTTGTGAGATCGTCCAGAAAGCGGGATTGCCGCCAGGTGTGATCAATATGGTCACGGGCACAGGGTTAGAAGTCGGACAGGCGCTCGTTGAGAGCGATATGACACGTTTGATTACGCTAACCGGGAGCATCCGCGCAGGGCAGCAAGTTGCGGCGGCTTCCGCAAAGAACATAACAGCGCTGTCGTTGGAGTTGGGCGGCAAGGCGCCGTTCATCGTGCTAAAAGATGCGAACATTGATGAGGCGGTAGAAGCCGCCGCCGTCGCACGCTTCGCGAATTGCGGGCAGGTTTGTATCTGCAATGAGACCGTCCTTGTTGAAGACTCAGTCGCGGATGAATTCACTCATAAACTCATCAAGCGCGCCAAACAGATTCAACCCGGAGATCCAATGCTCAATCAAGGTATGGGACCGCTGACGACGGCTGCCGCAGCTGAGCGTATTGAAGGTCTCGTGCGTGAAGCCGTCAGCACGGGAGCGGAGGTTGCGCTAGGCGGCGGCCGCCCTGGTGGCGATGCCTTTCAATCCGGAAACTGGTTTGATCCGACCATCCTTATCAACGTGTCAGAAGACAATATCGCCGCGAGGGAAGAGATTTTCGGTCCCGTTCTTCCGATCCGACGTGTGAGCGATTATGAGCATGCTGTGGCGATTTCAAATGCCCGCAGCGATGGGTTGTCCGCCTATCTTTGGACCCAGAACCCATCAATCTATATGGATGCAATCCAGCGTCTGGAAACCGGTACGATCTTCCTCAATAAAGGTATCGTGGGCTACATCCAGGGCTATCACAATGGACACAAACTCAGCGGCCTTGGCGGCGAGGACGGCGTTTATGGAATTGAAGGCTACCTTCAGAAACGCACCGTCTACATGAAATACTAATCGCGATGTAAATGTCGACGCTAAGCGTGCGCGGCACCCGCAAATGTCGCTTTATCTTTCGCGTCGATGATCCGGCTATGAAGCGCAAGGGCGTCGGGTGATAGATCCTCGGCCGGATCAGCGACAGGTCTGAAATGACCACCTATATCCTGCCCGCGGACAAGCATCGCATAATCCTCGTCTGATACGATCTGGCGATTGTCGGCGGAGATATAATTGATTGTCAGACCCCATCGCCGAGTATTGGATGTGTTGGCATGCGAGGCATGCAAGAGATAACCATGATGCAATGAGAATTCACCGGCTTTGAGCTCAACATCAACCACGCGTGCAGGATCAATTTCAGTTTGCGCCTGCTGACCGCGGTAAAGAAAATTGTTTTCGTCAAAAAAGTCTTTGTGCGGCAAGTCTCCGAGCGTTTGCGATCCAGAGACGAATTGCATACAACCATTTTCCTTGGTCACTGGACCCAGCGCGAGCCAAGCGCTGACCATACCATCGGGCTTGTCGAGCCCCCAATAGTGCAAGTCCTGGTGCCAGCTCACAAAACCGGTTGAGCGCGGCTCTTTGATAAAAAAGGTCGAGCCCCAAACAAGCAGGTTTGGTCCAAGTACCGCCTCCACTGCGTCAAGAATTTTTTCGTTTCGTGTGATCTCGTTGACGAACTTCAAAATGACGTGTGACTGATTGAGCTGACCACCGCGATGAGCGCCAGACGTATCTATTTGCGATTCGAGGTTTAGAAAAGTGTCGCGATAGGCCGCGGCCTGTTCCTTGGTCATCGCGTGTAGCGGAAAGCAGTGTCCTTGAGACTCATAGGTCGCGCGAATGGCATCCTGGTCCACTGTGTTTCTCCATGATGTGAACATAGGTGCGTGATTGTTCCGCTATAGTTTCACATCTTGCCTAGTTGTCAACAATTAACAAAATGGTGTTGCAGAAATCTGGACGGACGATGAATTCGCCGATCAAGGGAAGGCCAGTCGAGGTAGCCAAAGCGCTAGATCTGGAAACGCAACCAATAACAACAAGACCGCGACCAGAGGCACGAGGAATGGTGCAGTCGCGCGTACGCAGTCCTCGAAGGGCGTGTCAGAGACTTTTGCGAGTACATATAAGACCATGCCGATCGGTGGCGTCAGCAATCCGATCATGAGATTGAGTACCATCAATATCCCGAGATGAGTAAGGTCAATACCAACTGCCGCTGCCACCGGAAGAAACAATGGGACCAGAATGGTAATGGCTGCGATTGTCTCCATGAAAAAGCCCATCACCAAGACGATGAGCATCATTAGAAGCAAGACGATGATGCGATTGTCGGACAACGACAGAACATGGTCTGAAAGAACATCTGCCGCCTGATTTGCGGTGAGAATCCACGCAAAAAGCGCAGCTGAGGCCACGATCATCAAAACACTCGCTGTTGTTTTAATGGTTTGAAATGAAGCAGCCACAATCGCATGCCAACCTAGTGTCCGATACACGATAATCCCCAAGACTGCGGTGTAAAGTACCGCAGCAACTGCGGCTTCGGTTGGCGTGAACATGCCGCTGACAATCCCGCCAATGATGATGATGGGCGTGAGAAGTGGGAGGAATGCGGATTTGGCCTGTGACAGTGCCTGACGCGCGCTGAATGACGGATCTCTAGGATATTTTCGTCTCATAGCATACCAGGCAACCATGGCCATGAGGGCAATTGCCATCATCAATCCGGGTGCAATTCCAGCGGCAAACAGTTGACCGATCGAAACGTCTGCGACGACGCCATAAATAATCAATGCCAGGCTAGGCGGGATGATTGGACCAATGATCGACGACGCAGCAGTGACGCCAACTGCGAAAGGCTTGTCGTAGCCAGCGTCGCGCATAGCTTTGATCTCCACAGCGCCGAGCCCGCCTGCATCGGCGACAGCAGCTCCGGACATGCCGGCAAACACGACGCTGGATGCCACGTTTACGTGCCCCAAGCCTCCGGGCAACCAACCGACTAGCGAGCGAGCAAAGCGGAATATTCGATCCGTAACGCCACTCCGGTTCATCAACTCCCCTGCGAAAATGAAGAATGGAATGGCGATTAACGGAAAGCTGTTGGCGCCGTTCAAAATAGCGTGTGCGCCGGCCGGAAGTGGCAAATCAGAAGAGAAGAATACTACCAGACCGCTAAGTCCCAAAGATACATGTACAGGAACGCCAATCGCTAGAAATCCGAACAATAACGCGAGAAGCAGTAGAGACTCAGTCATTGGCGTTCTCGCTTAGTCGGGATTGGTCCAAGTAAGTCTCTGCAATCTGCGAATTGGAGGCGCCAATCAAAATCAACAATCGTCTAAGACTAAATACGGCACATGTTGCAATCGCCGCGGCGAGCGAGGCGTATATCAGTGCTTTTGGTATCGCGACAGAAATCAACATTTGCTCGGTCTGTGCGGCGAGCACTCCAGCCGAGACGGCGAGCAAAGTATAATAGGCAATCCCAATCAATGAACCGCTGATGGCAAGTAGTTTTGCATTCGAAGCGTGCACTCTGCGAAAAATGAGTTCCACAGCGATGTGTTCACCGCTGGCGACCAGGCTAACAGCTCCAAAAAAAGTCACGCCCAGCAATAAAAAACGTGCAACCTCTTCAGTCCATGCCAGACTGTCATTCAAGGCGTAGCGCGTTACAAATTGCAGGATCACAATTACCGCCAATGCAGCAAAAAGGATCAAACCCGGGATGTCATAGTACTTGATCGTGTTCGACCCGGTGTCGGTCAGCAGCGTCTGATCATTGTCGTTTTTTGAAGAAAGATCTGAATTACTCATCTGTCTGCTCAGCTAATGCTTCTAACCGGGCGAGTAGTGCTGGCGTAAACGGGAGCCGGGACTTGGTTAGTTCAGGGTAGACGGCTGCCCGAAACGCCTCTCTATCAGCCTCGATGATCGTCGTGCCATTTGCCTTGTACCAGGTGACGAGGTCGCGCTCTTGTTTGGTTATTTCGTCGGTTGCGCGGTCAGCTGCCTCGGAGATCAATAAGTTGAGGAGCTCGCGATCACTTTCAGGCAGCTCATTGCTGGCATTGTCGGAAATGATGATAACCAGAGAATTTGCAATGTGACCGGTCAAATTGATGTGGCTCTGAACTTCATAAAACCGCTTGTAAAAGATCGTTGTGAGTGGGTTTTCACAAGACTCGACCACACCTTGTTGAAGGCCAAGATACACTTCCGAAAACGGCATTGGCGTTGGATTTGCGCCCGTTGCCCGAGGCATCATCATGAATGCCGGTGCGTTGGGTACGCGGATCTTGAGATTTTTCATATCAGCTGGCGTGCGAATGGGCCGGTTCGACGTGACGTGGCGAAACCCGTAAAACGTGAGCGCGACGATCCGATTGCCCGTTGCCGCGCCATAAGCATCCGCCAGTTCCTGAAACAGATCGCTGTCACGATAGGCGCGCCAATGCGCCATGTCGCGAATGGCATAGGGGAAGTCCGATATGCCCAGCGGGCCATAATACTGGGCGGCCAGCGATGGACCAGTGTAGATCAGGTCCACGGATCCGAGATTGAGCGCTTCATTCAAGCTGACCTCATTGCCCAAAGACGATGCCGGATAAACCTTGATGCGGTAACGCCCTTCAGTCTGCGCCTCGAACGCCTCGGCCACTTTCATAGCTTCGATGTGGAATGCGGAGCTCGTTTCGTAGACGTGCCCCCAACGCAATACCGTAGCGTCATCTGCGCGGCGAACGATCGCAAAGAGCAAGCTAGATACTATTATCGCCAGCAAGATCAGAGTTGGGGCCAAACGAAGTTGGCGAGCGAATAAAGATTCCTTGGACATACCGCGCCGGACCGTTGCCTATTTTGACCAACCTGATCCGTTTTCTCATGAATTGTCAACAGTATACAAAGTGAGATTGGTGCACTTGGACGCGCATTAGTCCGCAGGACTGGCGCGATAAGTATCCATTCGATCCATGGCGAGCCCTTCATATTCGCGCCGAAGCATCCAAAGCGGACGCTCAAGCGTGAGTTCCCATTCGAATAGTTTCTCATAGAGGTGGCTGACAAGTTCCGGGTGCTCGCGGGCGAGATTTTGAGTCTCGCTGAGATCTTTGCTCAAGTCATACAGCTCTGCCGGTCGATCTGGAAACCTCAATAGCTTCCAGTCACCAGATCGGATCGCCGCACGATTCTCTTTTTTCCAGTAGAGGGTGTCGTGAGGTCGATTTGACGACTGAGCTGATAGAAATGGTAAGAGGTCGACACCGTCTAATTCGGGAAGTGAGCCGTCTCCGCCGGCAGCCGCAAGAAAGGTGGGAAGCAAGTCTAAAGTGCTTACGGGGTGACCGTACCGAGCGCCTGCTTCAAGCCGCTCGGGCCATCGTATCAGCATGGGAACACGAATTCCACCTTCGAGATGGTTCGCTTTGGTGCCGCTAAGCGGGGTATTGTTAGACACGTTTGTGTCTGAAGGACCGCCATTGTCGTTCGTGAACACGACGAGAGAGTTTTCGCTCAACCCCCGCGCGTCCAACTCAGTCAGGACGTCACCGATGGCTCGATCCATGGCAAGGCCCATCGCGGCCAGTGTCTTCCGCTTCCCTTTAAGGTCTGGAAAACGCGCAAGGTCTTCAGGCTTGGCTTCCATCGGTGTGTGCACAGCCGTCAACGACAAGAACAAGAAAAACGGTTGATCCTGGTTTCGTTGAATGAACGCTTTTGCTTCGGCGCCCATTACATCGGTTAAATAGCCCTCTGGTTCTTGAAAAACACCAAAGCCGTGTTCCCACCGATCTTCGGGGCGCGAGCTGAAGTGATCGTCAGCGTAGGCATAATAGCTTCGTGCGCCTCCACGGAATCCGATGAATTCGTCGAAACCACGTTTCAGCGGATGAAACTGATCAGCGTTGCCCTGGTGCCACTTACCTATCAATCCGGTTCTATACCCCAAGTTTGAAAGTCGCTGGGCCATTGTGACTTGATCCAGTGGAAGGCCCATTTCGTGACCGGTGAACTTTCCCGACAAACTCATGTATCCTGGTACGTTGTTTTCTTCATATCCAAATTCCTGTTGATAGCGCCCGGTCAACAGACCTGCGCGCGATGGTCCACACACCGCTGCCGTGACATAGGCTTGCTGAAACAAGACGGACTGAGCGGCAAACGCGTCGAGGTTGGGCGTGAGGAAATCGGGGCTGCCATGGAATCCAAAATCGGCGTACCCGGCATCGTCTGCGAGGATGAGTATGATGTTAGGCGGTCGCTCTTCATTCGATGATTGCGGGAGCTGCGCACAGGCGTGAACGCTCAGAGCCGCAAAAACAGTTACAAGTCCTGACGGTCTGATTAGATTCCACATACCGAATTCTCCTCATATTTGACGTCATTTAGCGTGGGTTATCGTTCACTTAATCTCGTAGGGCTGACGGTCTTCTGCCTGCTGCAAATTTTCCCGATGCAGTTGCTCGTAAAAAGCCTTCTGTCCGGCAGCATATTCCCATGATTGTTGCAAAATATTGTTCAAATTCTTGGCGTTCCAGTCATTCCAAAGTGTGGCCATCTGCGCCTGGGTTTCCAGATCGCGACCAGCTAAGTTCTCCCGTTCAGTCGGATCTTCGCGCATATCAAAGAAACTCAGGCCTACGTCGGGCAAGTCCTGATTTAAGTATTTTGAATCCGGCGTGCGCACGGCCCAAATGTCGTCCGCTTCTTCAAGTCTCCAAAATAGCGCTTCGTGCGGAGACCCCACACGCTCACCAGTTAAGTAAGGGAGAAGGTTTTTTCCCTCTAGTTTTTGTTCAAAATCGTCGCCTCCGGCGATAGCAACCGAAGTTGCAGCTATATCCAGCGCAGACACGAGACCGGAAAATTCTTGACCCCCTGGAATGCGATTTGGCCAGTGTGCAATAAAGGGCACGCGGATCCCGCCTTCGAGCAATGAGACTTTTCCTCTCCGGAAAGGCGAATTATCTGCCCAATCGCTATCGGGCATCCAATATTCGGGAAACACGCCGCCATTGTCCGACAGGAAAAAAATTAGCGTATTGTCGAACTCCCCGGACTCTTTTAGCGCTTCGACGATTATCCCAATCCCCTGATCCATTGCGTCGACCATCGCAGCATACGTCCGACGATCGATGTCTTCAATGTCTGCATATTTCTCGATCAAGTGTTCCGGAGCTTGCAATGGCGAGTGCGGCGCGTTGTAGGACACATACAGAAAAAACGGACGATCATTGTAAGCTCGAACAAATCTGGCGGCATCAAGACTCAGCGCCGTGGTGAGATACTCCGTAAACTCCGCAGGCCGCCTGTTGCGAAGAATCGGCGTCAGATACCCGCCAGCATGCATCTCAACTTCGTGCGGCATATAGTTGTGACCGCCATCCAAAAAGCCATAAAAATAGTCGAATCCCCGACTGTTCGGCTGAAAGTGTGGCGCAGCACCAAGATGCCATTTGCCAACGATCCCCGTTGTATATCCTTCAGCTTTCAGTCTGTTGGCTATTGTAACTTCCGAGATCGGCAGGCCCATGTTGGGGTCGTGCGGCGCGTAGCTCACATTGTTTTCCATGCCGAAGCGGGCCTGATAGCGGCCAGTCAACAAGGCGGCGCGGGAGGGACCACAATAGGGATGTGTAACGTACCCATTTTGGAAGATGACGCCGTTTTGAGCGAGCTGGTCGAGGACCGGTGTTTTGATCGGCGTTTCGCCAGTAAATCCAACATCATCATAGCCCAGATCATCGGCCAGAATAACGATTATGTTGGGACGGGGGTCGTTCTGCTCGCTGATCGATAAGGGCGTGCCATACGAGGCGACGATCAAAATCAGAGCGGCAAAACGGATGAAGATCATCAACATGGATTTCTCTTATATGTGCGGAGTCGAGACTCGCTATTTGGGTGAGCATCGGATCAAGGTGTTGAAAAGTTTAGCAAAAAAGGAGTTTGCTTCGAGCGGATCGCTGGCGATCATGCGGTATACGGTGCTCGGTCCCGTGGGGGATTCGTTGATCACAAAGTATAATTCTCCGTCAGTGGCGATCGCAACATCCCGAACGCGCCCTAATCCCTTGAGCAAAATTTCGTCTTCGGCGATCCTATCGTCATCAAAGCGCAGTCGATGAAGTTCCTGAGACTGCAATCCGGAAACAAGCAGATCTCCGTGCCAATTGGGGAATTTTGCGCCACAAACTGCGGTGATGCCTGCCGTTGCAATTGATGGGACCCAGTATTTAAGAGGCTGCTCCATCCCGTCTTTTGCTGTTAGTGCAGTCATTGGCGTACCATCATAATTCATGCCGTAGGTGATAATTGGCCAACCATAATTTCGGCCAGTCCGAAGCGTGTTGATTTCATCGCCGCCACGTGGACCGTGCTCCGACGCGAAAAGCGTCCCATCTATCCCACGCCGCGCGAGACCTTGCGGGTTGCGATGGCCATAGCTGTATATCGACGGTAGAGCG
Organism: Hyphomonadaceae bacterium; assembly: GCA_043513745.1. Taxonomy (GTDB): domain Bacteria; phylum Pseudomonadota; class Alphaproteobacteria; order Caulobacterales; family Hyphomonadaceae; genus Henriciella. The sequence continues at coordinate 387,503 of CP121341.1, read as the reverse complement.
CCTTCGACGTTCAAGAATGGATTGTCGACCGGGACTCGGCCGTCGTCGTGAAGTCTGTGAATTTTGCCAGCTGGCCAACTCAGGTCCTGGGCCCGTTCCGGAAATCCTCGGTCACCGACTGAGAAGTATATCAGGCCATCGTGAAACTCGATTCGAGACCCAAAGTGAAATTCAGTCTCGGTCTCATGATCCGGATGAGATTTAAAAATGATCTCCTCATTTAGCCAGCGGCCTTGCTCCAATTGTCCGCGAACGATGCGGGTCATGCCTCGTGCCTCAGTCTGATCAGACGACGCGGAATAACTCAGATAGACCCAGCCGTTTTCGCGGTAAGAAGGGTGAATTCGAACGTCCAGCATGCCGCCCTGAATTTTGTACCAAACCGACGGTGTGTCTTCGATGACTTCAGCATTGCCAGCAGCGTCGATGCGCATCAAAGCACCTTCGCGGACGGTTGCGAGAAAACCGCCATCCGGCAACATTTCAATGCCCCAGATTTCACCATCGTGATGATAAATCGGCTCGAGACGAAAATCGTGCCGCTCGGTCTCAAACACATGCGAAGAAGAGATTGGCGCTGCCTCCAGGTCGCGATCGCTGGCGAGAGCCTTTTCTTCCGCGAGATATATGACCAGTGACCGAACCGTCTCCGCCGACAATATATCTGCGAATCCGGGCATCTCGCGGTCTGGATACCCGATTGCAATACTGTGCGTTACTTCCTCGATCGATGAACCATTCGACCAAACGTCATCGATCAGGGACGGGCCAATTGCCCCTTCGAGGTTTTTGCCATGACAGGCGGCGCAATTTGTTTGGTAGACCTCCTCTGCGACGCCTTGGCCCGTCGCGACTTGAGCATTTGCCCGAGTACCCAGAACGATCATAAACAAAACCGCGGTAGATGTTTTGAAAAAGGTGGACGTTATTTTCCGAAGTTTCTGATTGAGTTTCAACGAAGCATCTCCCGCTCAATTTGTTGCCGCAAGCACGCTTTCTAGTCAGCCAAACACCTTCAGCGTTTGACGTTCCATGCATGTCACGCGCTGGGTTCCGCTGCTCAAATTCAAACGCTCGCCCTCTCGCAGAGAAACATTCAACACAACATATTGTCAACTGTATACAAAATAGCATAGCATCCTAAATCCAACAGCTTGCTGTTTCGCGGCGGTCTATGGGGCGATACGTGTGCTTGATGCGGTGCTTTGATAAGGAACCATTCAAATGATCAGATATGCTTTGGCGACACTCGTTTGGTGTTTGATTTTGCCATGGGCTGCCGGTGACGAAGATCTCAATTCGCGTGAGCTGGATTTCAACTTTGATTGGAGATTCACGCTGCTCGAGAGCCCTGAAGTTCCGAGCGAACTACCACTTGATGACACCGGTTGGCGCTACGTGAATTTACCGCATGACTGGAGTATCGAAGCGTCTTTTTCTGAAGACCTGGAAGGCGCGACGGGGTATCTCCCTGGCGGCGTTGGCGTCTATCAAAAACGCTTTGCAACCCCAAACGGGGTGTCTTCCAAGTCTGTGTTTATGCTGTTTGACGGTGTTTACAACAACGCGTCTTTCTACCTCAATGGTCAAAAATTGGGTCGAAACCCATATGGCTATTCGCCAGTGCATTTTGAGCTGACACCGCACCTCAAGCACGACGGCACTGATAATATTATCACCGTGCATGTGGACCGTACACGCTATGCAGACAGTCGTTGGTACACTGGAAGCGGCATCTATCGAAACGTCAAACTCATCACGGTGGACAAGCTGCATGTACCGATCTGGGGCGTGTTCGTGTCGACACCCGACGTTTCCGCCAAATCCGCGACAGTCGACGTCCAGGTTCGTGTAGAAAATGACCATACGGAGGATCAAGAATTCGAGCTGATCACGCAATTAGTCAACCCTGACGGCCTCGTCGTATCTACGCTCAACGATACGATTCATGTCGATGCCGGACAGCAAGTGCTCATGAACCAGATTGGTGTCGTTGCAACCCCGCAATTGTGGGACTTGGATGTCCCAGCTCTCTACCGCGCGATCACAACTATCAAACAAAACGGAGACGATGTGGATCGCGTAGTCACGCGCTTTGGAATACGATCCATCGAGTTTCGAGCAGCGGAAGGCTTCTTCCTGAATGGGGTTCCCACACTCATGAAAGGTGTGTCGCTCCATCATGACGGGGGATTGGTTGGGGCGGCGGTTCCCAAAGGCGTTTGGCGTCGCCGACTGCAGATTTTGAAGGAAGCCGGGGTAAACGCAGTGCGAACCGCTCACAATCCGTTTTCCGAAGAATTTCTCGACCTATGCGATGAGATGGGCTTGCTCGTTCAAAACGAAATATTCGACGAGTTCGATTATCCTAAAGACAAACGTCTGAATTATCACGACCGACATGATGACTATATCACACGCGGCTACACAGAGTATTTTCAGGAGTGGGCTGAGAGCGACCTGACGCGCACGGTGCTGAGGGACCGAAATCACCCAAGTGTGGTCCAATGGAGCATCGGGAATGAGATTGAGTGGGCCTATGTCGATCATCGCTTTGTAACTGGGTTCTGGCCGAATCCAGACGACCCGATGGAGATGGATCAGAGTTTCTGGGGCGTCGGGCCAAAATTCAGCCCTGAAGAATTGCGCTCGCGCTTCGAAGCCTTGCCGGAACGAGAATTCAAACTGGCCGAAACCGCACATCGATTGAGCGGATGGGTTCGGGCTCTAGACCTGACGCGCCCGGTGACAGCGAATATGATCTTGCCACAGGTGAGTCATGTGAGCGGTTATGCCGACGCCGTGGATATTGTGGGTTATAGTTACCGAAATCCGGTCATCTCTTGGGGACGCGAGCATTTCCCAGACAAGCCAATAAGTATTCACGAAAACCCGGGAACTTGGAGCGACTGGAACCACGTGCTCGACCATCCCGGTGTCTATAGCATCTTCATGTGGACGGGGATCGATTACATCGGTGAACGTCATGAAAAATGGCCGGAGAAGAGCGGTTGGGGAGATATGCTCGACCTGGCAGGATTTAAGAAACAGGGTTGGAATTATTTCAAGAGTATCTGGCGGGAGGAAGACCACGTCTCGATTGGAACGCTTCCGTTGAACGAGTCGGGGTTTCATCAGTCTGGTGTATTAGGTGCTGCAGCGCCGGACAGCTCTTCCAGTCTCGTCTGGCGCGACTCGAACATGCATTGGAACTATGAAGAAAGAGCACCCATCCTGGTCGAAGTTTCGACGAACCTCAACTCCGTCGAACTTTTCTTGAATGACGTGTCGTTGGACGTCCGACACCTGTCAGACGAGGAGGAGCGCATTATGAGGTGGGTTGTCCCGTTCGCGCCGGGACAGCTGGTCGCGAAAAGTGCGGTCGCTGACTCGGCAGAACAATCCATGCTCGAAACCACGTCAAATGTTACCGCAGTTCGCGCGGCCACAGATAAGACGATCCTAAAAGCGGATGGGTATTCTGTTGCGCACCTGACTTTTGCCTTATTCGACGCCGAAGGGCGTCAGGTCCGTTCACACGAAAGGCAAGTCTCCGTACAAATCGCTGGCGCCGCAACTCTGTTGGGAGTCGACAATGGCGCCCCTAATAACGTGCAGGGGTTTCAGACAAATCGGATCGAAACACATCGCGGGCGCGCGCTGGCAATTGTGCAATCAACGCGGAAGCCGGGGCCAATCGAAGTTACAATATCGTCAGAAGGATTGGAGCCCCAAATATTGGTGCTGGAGGCGATTGAGTAGGATGAATAGTCAAGCGTTGTCAGAATCTCTTCACGAAATGAGAGTTGCGCCGGCTAATGTCACGGCCGTGTCCGCTTTTAATTGCTTGGTTCGATGAAGATCACACGGCTAAGCACTTATATTGTACCTCCGCGTTGGTGTTTCCTCGAAATCGAGACGGATGCCGGTATATCGGGATGGGGGGAACCTGTCATTGAAGGTTATGCTCACACGGTTGCCGCGGCCGTGGAAGAACTTTCCACGTATTTGATTGGCAAGGATCCGAGTTTCATCGAAGACCATTGGAACGTGATGTATCGCGGTGGATTTTATCGGGGCGGCCCGATCCTGATGAGCGCTATTGCGGGTATTGATCAAGCCTTGTGGGACATCAAGGGGAAGGTGCTTAATCAGCCGGTCCACGCGTTACTGGGCGGCGCGTGCCGTACGGCAATAAAAACCTATGGTTGGGTGGGCGGTGATCGTCCCGAGGATGTTGTCGAAGCGGTGCGACAAAAGGTGGGGCAAGGGTTTGAGGCGGTTAAACTGAATGGCGCGCAGGAACTTCAGATTGTCGATAGTCACGTCAAGATCGACAAAATTGTCGAAACGATTGGCGCGATCCGGGACGCTGTTCCCAGCGTAGGCATCGGCGTCGACTTTCACGGCCGGGTTCACAGGCCGATGGCCAAAGGGCTGGCTAAAGCCCTCGAGCCGTTCGATCTGATGTTCATTGAAGAGCCTGTGCTCTCGGAAAACTACGAGGCTCTACGCGATATTGCATCCAACAGCACCACACCGATTGCGCTTGGCGAACGATTATATTCTAGGTGGGACTTCAAGCACGTTCTAAATACGGGCTTTATTGACATTGTTCAGCCAGATCTCTCGCACGCGGGCGGGATAACGGAGTGCCGCAAAATTGCGGCCATGGCTGAGGCGTATGATGTTGCACTGGCGCCGCATTGCCCGCTTGGTCCAGTTGCGTTGGCGGCGTCCCTTCACGTGGACGCTGTCAGCTACAACGCCTTTATCCAGGAGCAGAGCATCGGGATCCACTACAATACCGATGCCGATCTTCTGGATTATGTTGAAAACCCGGAGGTATTCGATGTGGTCGATGGCATGATCTCGGTCCCGAAAGGGCCGGGCTTGGGCGTTGAAATCAACAAGGCGTTGCTTCTCGAACGTGCCAGACATCCGAACAATTGGAAACCGCCTCTCTGGCGCCATAAAGACGGAAGTGTCGCAGAATGGTGAAGAAGAATCTTCGAAATCCCGGCAAGCGTTTGGGCGGGCGATCTCGCGCTGTCTGCGCCAAACGGCGACTTAGTTGCGCCATGGAACCGGACGTATGAATGACTATGCGACCTATCCCAGCCTGTCCGGAAAGCGTGTTTTTGTAACCGGTGGGGCAACAGGCATCGGTGCATCGCTGGTGGAAGCGTTCAGCGAGCAACGTGCAGACGTTGGTTTTATCGATATCGACGAGAACTCAGCGCAAAGATTGGTAAAAAAGGTTGGAGCAGCAACGGGCGCGTCACCTTGGTTTGATCTGGTCGACGTTTGTCAGGTGCCGGATCTTCAAAACAGCATCAGCCGGTTCTGCGCCGAGCGAGGTGGATTGGACGTGTTGATCAATAATGCGTCGAACGATACGCGCCATGATCCAATAGACGTTACCCCGGATTCTTGGCGCGCATGCCTCGCGGTAAATCTCGACGCTGCCTTCTTCGCATCGCAAGAGGGGCTTCGATGCATGCGAAAAGTCGGCAGTGGCTCGATCATCAATCTGAGTTCAATCACGGCCTTGATCGGCACCGAAGGAATGCCGGGCTACACGACATCAAAAGCGGCGTTGCTGGGCCTGACCAAATCTCTAGCTCGCGAATTTGGCCGTGATGGAATCCGCGTGAACGCCATTCTACCGGGCTGGATCGTGACAGAAAGGCAGCTTGAGAACTGGCTCACGCCAAACGCCGAAGCGCGGTGGCTCGATAGTACTGCGTTGAAAGCGCGGATTTATCCCGACGAGGTAGCGCGATTGGCCACGTTTCTCGCAGCGGACGATAGCCGAATGATCACCAATCAGCATTTCATCATCGATGGTGGAGCGCGATGACGACGTTTTTAATCCATCACTCAGATAGGCCAGATCAGCGATAATGGCAGATTCGGCTGATTTCGATCAGAAGGAAAACTCATGGGACTGGAAAGACTGGATTATGTGGTAGTCGCTGTATACGGCGTCGCCCTGATTGCGATTGCTCTGTGGGTCTCACGAGAGAAGGAAGGGCACGAGAAAAGTACCGACGATTATTTCCTGGCTGGTAAGTCGTTGCCTTGGTGGGCGATTGGTGCGTCGCTGATTGCTGCAAATATTTCCGCAGAGCAGATTATCGGTATGTCCGGGTCTGGCTATGCAGTCGGGCTCGCCATCGCTTCATATGAATGGATGGCCGCGATCACACTAATCATTGTCGGCAAATATGCCCTCCCGATCTTTCTGAAACGCGGTATCAGCACGATGCCACAATTCCTTGAGTCGCGATTTGGAACGTCGGTCAAATATGTCATGAGCGTGTTTTGGCTGGTACTCTACACCGTGGTAAATCTGACCACGATCATGTGGCTGGGCGCGACCGCGATCCATGCTCTGACCGGAATTGAAATGTTCTACGCCATGATGGCCCTGGCGGCTTTTGCCGCAGCCTATTCGCTCTATGGCGGGCTGAAGGCGGTTGCCTTGACGGATATTGTTCAAGTGGTGCTGCTCATATTCGGCGGTATCCTGATTACCTGGATTTCGCTGAGCGCACTCAGCCCCACGAACAACCCGGTGAGTGGGATGGGACTCCTTCTGAGCGAGCTTCCGGAAAAGTTTGATATGATATTGTCCAGAGACAATCCTGAATACAAAAACCTGCCTGGGATTGGTGTTCTGATTGGCGGATTGTGGATCGCCAATTTCTATTATTGGGGGTTCAATCAGTACATCATCCAACGTGCACTGGGCGCCAAAAACTTGAAAGAGGCCCAAACGGGAATTTTGTTTGCAGCGTTCCTGAAAATGTTGATGCCGCTCATAATTGTCGTGCCTGGAATTGCCGCGGTTATGCTGGCGCCGGACTTGCCGAAGCCAGATCAGGCCTATCCAGAAATGATGAAACTTGCCCCGATTGGTCTAAAAGGACTTATCTTTGCAGCACTAGTCGCGGCGATTGTGTCCTCGCTCGGATCGATGATCAACTCGATATCCACGATCTTTACAATGGATCTCGTGCGTCCACTTTTTCTTCCAGAAGCCACAGACCGCCGCCTGGTCACGATTGGCCGTATTGCGAGTTTTAGCGCGTTGACCATCGCCTTGTTTTTGGCCACTCCCTTACTTGGAAATTCGGGACAAGTTTTTCAGAACATACAGGATTGGACCGGGTTCTTCACACCAGGAATTGTCGCGATATTCGTCCTCGGCATGTTCTGGAGCCGCGCGACCGAGGTCGGAGGCTTGATCGCCGTAATTTGCTCCGTAATTCTGTCAGTCATCTGGCCTATGCTATTTGCGGATATGCCGTTTATGGATCGTATTGGCTTGGTGTTTTTGTTATCTCTGGGTGCCGGCGCTATTGCGTCATTCCTTCAGCCACAGCAGTCGGAAGATAAGATTGTGGATCTAGCAGGCATCTCGTTTGCGACCGATCGGCAGTTCAATCTCGGCGCGGTTATTATTACCGTGCTGTTGATCCTCTTATATGCTGCCTTCTGGTAGACCACAGCAGTTCAGTGCTGCGAGCGATGCTCATGGTCTGACGACCGGACGACTTTGAGCAAACACTTGCAAGCCGATGCTCGACACGTGACCTCCGTCATCTGGGAATTTGAGCGCAATCGTATTGTTGGGTTGCAAGAGCTGGTGCGGAATCGGAACTTCGATCACGCCAAAAAAGGACTCGCGCCCTGCGCCATCAAGGAGTTGGTCGTAACCACGATAGTCCTGCGGCACGGCAACGGCGGTCGAATTGACAAGTACTTCGGGGGTAATCGACAATCCATGCGCCCGCCCAAGGCCGAGCCGCAAGATCGCCTCGCCCGTCGAAGTGAGTGGCACGCCGTCGATTTTAAAGGTCAGTTGCTGGCCAGCAGTGATCGGTGTAATGAGGTCAGGAGCGAAATGCTTGGATTCTATTGACGTTTCAGACGGTGTCACCGGCTGGTCTAGCGTCAACTCGATGATCATGGTCGCTTCTGCCCCGAGTGTGAAAACGCTTCTCGGATCTTGATTGCTGAGTTCTTCCAGAACTGGAACGCCATCGCTCGCGGTCATCAGGTGTCGGATTGTCGTGCTCTCAATTTGCGTATCGGCCAGGCCGAGCAATTCAAGATCGAAGCGCGTGTCTGAAAATTCCAAACTATTGACGATCAAGTAGAGGCGGTTGCCCTCGAGATAACCATCGACCTGCAAGTCCGGGTCCGTTGCATGGGTGTCAACGCGCGTGCCGTTGACGTCCGCCCAGAGCTGAAAGTGCTTGACCATGTCGGTATACACCCACTCGTCGCCGATCTCCTCAGGGGCTTCCTTGGCTTGCCGCATCAAACGCCAAGGGTAGGGGACGGACGTTCGGCCCCATTCTGCTTTCAGCACAATGAAAGGGACGGCTTTTAGGATCAGATGCGGACGCTCCATCATTTGAATTTGTAGGGCGTTGATGCCTCGCATCTGAATCCCATCCCGTTGAGGAGACCAAGCTTCATCCTCCAAAACGTGAATTCTGGCGCCATACTCTGAGACAACGAGTGGTTTTGGAGCACCGAATTGCGAGCTCGTATAGGCTTCCAACAGGTCGAGCGTGGCTTCAAGATTGCTGCCCTTGCGAAAACGTTTCTTCGTGCCGTCCGCTGTTTGTATGCCAGCAAAATCGTAAAGATGTATGGAGATGAAATCCAGGTCTGCCCCGGCTAGGTCGATGAAGCGCTTGTGCCGCTCGATCCATCTCTGAAAGCCGTCTTTTTCAAAATCCGGGAATGCGGCGGTATACCCACCGATGAGCACATCACTATTATCTCCTGCAAGCAGCGAAGATGCAGCTCGTACTTGTTCTGCCACCGTAAGGTGAAACTGAAAAACCAGATCAAACGCGATGGGCGATGCCGCGATATCGACGAGTTCGTAGAGCGGTTCGTTGATGACTTCGAAATATTTCGGCTTTGGTTGTCCTTCAGAGTTTCCGGGCCCGCTGCGAAAAAAAATCAACAAATACCGCGCTAGAAAATCGCCGGTGGCTGTACCGAAAGGCTCCGAGTTCGTGTTTGACTGGGAGAATGCCCAACCAGAGCCTGTATTCTGTCCGTCGGGCCAGAACGGATGGAGTTGTGCAGCGACAATGGCATCGAGCTGGCGGTCTTCGTGGCTTCTACTAGAAACCGCGCGCGCGCCGGTGTCAGTAGAGTATCGATTCCGTTGATCGTTGCCCGCAAGCGTCAATGCACTGTCGTCGACGAAGCCCGACTTTCCGGGATGTTCGGGCAATAGCGACAGCTGATAGCGCATCAGTCCCGTATCGCGCCCGAAATAGACGTCATATCCATCCATGAAATGATCGATCAGGTCAGCACGCGCATTTGGGGCGTTGAGGCTTTGAGCGTTTCCCCCAAACCAATCGGGATCCGTATTAGATGCGTGAATGGTGATAAATTTCTGTCGGTCAAACAGGTCTTCGCCGCCAACGCTGTGTTTGACGTCGACATTGACACTTAAGGTAACAGACGGGGCAGCACTGGTTGAGATCGAAAAGGTGTCGCTTACCCCGCCAATCGTCAAAACCACGTCCGTGGTCGAGTCATAATTGCTCGGAGCGGTTCCGCGAACTTTGAAGGCCTGGCCGTTCGAAATGGTGCCGGCAGCGGCGGTGAATGCCATCGAGTCGATTGCGTACTCTCCGCCGACAACGGAAATCGACACGGAGGTATTGATCTCGGAAACGACGATCTGATTAGATTCCACAATGGCTGCGAGAGGTGCATTCTCTACATCCGAAAAGCTAAACTTTGCTGGGGTCGCATCAATCGCCGCGGCAGGCGGCGGTGCCGTCGGCGCGGGTGATGAACCGCTCCCGCCGCATGCTGCGCTTACAGCGGTGACGAGAATTAGAGGTTGAAATCGGCGGGTAATGCGCACCATAGCGTAGTGTCCTCGGATTTCGCGTCGCTACATCGGCTATTCTCGCTTTACAGCGAGTGCCTCGTCGAGACGATGGCAGGGCTGACAAGTGTCAATTGTTAACAATGCTTTATTCTGATATCAAGACCCAGTTACCGATTGATCGTGATCGGCACCCAATTGTGGAGGAGCCAGTGATGAGGAAGAAGTTTTGGACCCTTATTTCGGGATTCATCGTTGCGACGATGACTCCATTTTTTGCTGTCGCAGAAACGCCCGATCCAAACTCGTATTACCTGTATCGAGGAAGCTCAGTTAATCCTTGGGAGCTCAGTCTCAACTTCGGAAAAGTCGTGTTGGATGGTGAAAAATCGGGTAAAACCTTGCGTGGCAGCCTTACCGCGAGCCCGGGGACTCTCGATCACACCGTCAATCTCAAATGGACCCCCAAAGGGGTAAAGAACGAATGGGGCTCGGAAAACCAGAACGTTTTGACCATGAATGTCATCAATCGTCTAAACGTGGTCGATTTAACCAGCGTGGTTGATCAGGCAGCCTTGGTGTTTGATGTCCGTGTCATTCGGGCACCGACAAAAAATGTCGAGCTGACAATGGAGTGCAATTGGGATTGGAAGTGCCGTTCATCGATCCCGCTTAAACAACCACTTCGAAGCCTGCGCAAAAAAGAGTGGGTAAGTTTTCCGGTACCTTTGAAGTGTTTCGACAAGGACGGGTTCGACTTCAGCAAGGTCTCGACATCATTCATGTTGTATAGCGGTGGAAAGATGGAAATCGAACTGGGTGATATTCGTCTGGCAGCGTTTCCGGCGGACCAGATGCAGTGCTAATACCCTAAGATTGATTTCCGGCACGAGGATTCTGGGGTGTCTGAAGCAGGGCAGCCTCAGGGGTGCGATCTGCTGTTGAAACTGTCGCGGGTGCGATAGCATCTTTCATCGCCCCATCGATCCGTGAAGTATTGTAAACAATTGACATTTCTTGTTTGGCCGCCTTAAGATCGGGCCAAAGAGGAAGATGTCGACACTGATCAACAATGTATCGCGGGCGATAGGCCAATTTTTTATGCGCGTTGATATCCTGTAGAGCTTGCTGGTCGATCATAAACAATACACGTCCGGGCATTTCGACCCGTCAGGCACGCAATTGATTATTCTATTAATTTTTTGGGAGATCCAACGAAAATGAAACGACGCCAATTCCTGAAAGGTGTCACAGCCGGTGCCGGAGTGGCGCTTGTGGCTTCTTGCCGAGGAGAAATTGCTGCGGCGCGTGGGTCCATCGTATCGCTACACGATCGCGTTCCGCTTGACGGGAATGCAACCCGAGTTTGGCTAGGGGAACATTTTTGGGCCAATCGCCTACAGGATTGGCGTTTGAACGGGGGGTGGGCTGAATGCATCAACGAACGGGAAGGATTTGAAGTTCGAACGGTATCGCTCTTATCCCGGACATTGATCGAAGGGGCTTTTTCAGGGCGCATCCGGTCTCGGTTTAAACTCCTGAGTCAAGGAGATGGAAATGGGTTTTGCGGCTTCTTGCTCGGCGTGGGGCAGGGTAGGCTCGACTGGCGTGGCGCCTGTTTCGCGCAACGAGCTGGGGGTGAGGGCGGTGGATTCCTCGCCGTTATGAACACCCGCGGGCAACTCAGTTTTCAGGACTTTTCTAACGCAGACACGCCGATTCCATATGAGACTTTTGCAGCAGCGAAACAACAGCAACCAGCCATGCCAAACGGAATTGGTTCGCGCGAAATCAATCTCGATTGCCACATCGACGTCACGGACGATGGGTTGTTTGATGTTCGCCTGATTGCGTTTGATGCGCATACGGATGAAGAGATTGGGTTTGCTGTCCGGACAGCCGTACCCGCGTCTGAACTGCAAGGTGGCGTAATGCTTGTTTCATCGGCAGAGCCACGTGAGTCAGGCACAAGGTGGGCGTTCAAAGAAGTGGTCACCGGCGGCGAAAAAATCGGCGTTTTCAAAGATCATGTACTCGAATCAGTGATGGGTTGTCTCCACACACTGAATAAGGACGTGTTGCGCCTCTCCGCGCAATTCATGCCGATTGATACCGCCCTCCATTCCGAAGCACGACTCGATTACAAGCCTGCCGATCAAGAAGAGTGGACGCAAGGTCCAATCGCCGAAATCGGTGATGGCTTCTTGGCGTTTTTCCGGCTAACAGGATGGAATTCTTCAATCACTCACGACTACAGGATCGTCGATCCGGTCCGAGAAGAGACTTTGTTTTCCGGACAGATTGTCAGAGACCCTTCATCGGATAGAGCGCTCAAAATCGCGCTATTCTCCTGCATACTTCCGTGCAACAAGCACATTGATCGCGAAGATTACACTCCGAACTATAAGAAAGAGAATGTGCTTGGGCGTTATACGCCTGAGAACATCTTGTTCCCGCACAATGAAATAGTCAGAAGCGCCGGGTACCACGACCCTGATCTCTATATTTTTTGTGGCGACCAGTTCTATGAGAATTATCCAACAACTGATCGGAATCCAGATTCTGAGTTGAAGCTGGATACGCTGTATCGATGGTACCTTTGGTACTGGGCGTTTCGCGATTCCGTTCGAAGTCGCCCGACGATTATTCTGGCGGACGATCACGATGTCCTGCAAGGAAATCTCTGGGGCAAAGGGGGCGATTCAACCGGCGGACCGCGTGAGGAGGACGGTGGGTTTAAACACGATCTGGATACAATCCGGATGGTGTATCGATGTCTCCACATCCATAATCCTGATCCCTACGATCCCGCACCGATCAGACACAATATTCCAGTCGCATACGCGAGTTTTGTTTATGGCGGCACCAGCTTCGCGATTGTTGAAGATCGAAAATTCAAGTCTCCGCCGCGTCCGGCCGAGGATCCAAGACTAGTGACGGGATCTTTGCTCGGCACCCGCCAGGAGCAATTTCTCGCTGCCTGGAAATCAATGGACCCAGGGCTTCCCAAAGTTTGCATCACTGCGTCGATTTGGGGATCGCCCCAAACTGCACCCGAACTCTCACCTGCTGGGCTTCCGTTGCCATTGATCGACTATGACGCCAACGGGTATCCGTTTGACGGTCGAAATCGGGCGGTACAACTGGTTGCTGACGCGAACGCGGTCGTTTTGGCAGGAGATCAACATCTGGGCATGGTCGCCCACCAAGGATTAGAGACTTTTGACGACGGCGCTGTCTTCTTCTCAGGCCCCGCTGCGGCCGCATTCTGGCAGCGGTGGTTTGAAGGCCAAGGAACGCTTGACAATCAGCGAGACAATAACCCGGACACAGGGGATTTCGTTGATTTTTGTGGCAACAAAATGCGGGTGCTCGCCGTCGCAAATCCAAAACTGAGCTATAACGAGTTCGTCGCCAATAAACGAAATTGGGGCAATTTCATCGCAGATCGCTCACTCAAAAGCGAAGGTTACGGGCTCGTTCGCGTAGATCATGCGGCGAGGCAATTCGTCATGGAATGCTGGTCGTGGGATTCAGACCCAGCTACGGATCAGCAATTTGATGGCTGGCCCTACATCCACCCTTTCCCCGCGCGCTGACAGTTGAGAATCTGAAAGAAAGCGGAGTGCAATGCGATGAATAAAGGTCGCCGGGTTAGAATTTGGTTGCTCAGCTGGGCTTTGTTGGTTGGTATGCTGACCGGATGCGTCGAAGAGTTGAAAGACGAAACGGTTGTTGAGGCATTTTCACGGCCGGTGAGCGTTGATCCGGCGGCACCCGTAAATTTTGATCAGACCGTCGCAGGTTCTCTAACGAAGCGCATCGAGATTGAACTCGACAATTATGGCGAGTATGCAAACCTCAGCCTGTTCGCCGACGGAATGCGTATTGCAGATAATCTGAACATACCAAAATCAGGGAAACAAACGCTTTCTTGCCTGGTACGGCTCCAGCATCGCGGGCAAACTGAATTCGAATTCCGCGCTTCCGGATCCACAGTATTAATTGAGCGATTGACGTTTCACGATGTCGAAGACATCGATATTCCGCAGTTTAGGGATCGCTCAGATGCGGTGGGTTTGGAGCAGATCGCCTCGATAAAATATGGCGGCCCGACCATCGCGGACATCGACAATGATGGTGACTACGATTTCATCGTGAACAACCACAACGCCGAAAGCAGCAAGCTATACTGGAATAATGGCGACGGAACGGTGACCAAGCACGATAGAAATCTGTCGCGATGGTTCATGCATGACCTTCATGGCACCGCTGCTGGTGATTTCGATCGGGATGGGGATCTTGATCTCGTTGTCACCCAAGGTGGCGGCAATGGAACTAATCCGTCCAAAGCGAACTTCTACACCAACCAGGACGGCACGTTGGTATTGACGACAGGAGATGTCAAGATCGATCGCGGCGGACGCGGGCGCGGGGCGCGCTGGTCCGATATGGATAAAGACGGTGATCTCGACCTGTTATTGTTCAATGAGGAAAGCCTGACTCAAACGAAACCCCAACACTTCTTTTATGAAAATTTGGGGAATGGGACTTTCAATCACAGGTCGACGGAAGGCATTGAAGATGTACATCCCTCTCGCGTACTCGTGACCGACTTGAACCAAGACCAGATCGACGATTTCATCTTCTTTGGCCCGTTATCAGTTTGGCGAGGCAACGGTGATTTCTCGTTCACTGACATCACAACGCAGTTCCCGACCGACCTTATGAATATGTCCAACATCATGGCGATCGCTGACGTCGACATTGATAATGACGGAGATTTAGACCTGTACTTGGCCCGAGGTAAGGAGTTTGAACTTGGTGCCGGAGAAACACCGTCGGTCGATTTCGATCCGCTTTCCGAAAAATTCTCGATCAAACCGCGAGGCTTTGCAGGAGTCGATCGCTTCGATTTTTCCGCCGACGCTGACATTCTCTTTCACGATTACTACGCCCTGGCGCAGGGGGGATTTAGAGGTAAAGCCTATCCAATATTCTTGGGTTCTAAGAAATCAGCGATAATATTGAATTCTGGCGATGAGCTAGAGATAACGCGCGAAATGGCGGATGGGTGGCCGGAAGATATTTCGGAGAACGGGGTCTATTTTGGCCATTTAGGATCGGGAAGATGGAAGAGTGCTCTGGTCCGAAACGCAAACATCTTCTGGGGGTTCAAATTCACTCTGACCGGGGTCACGAACGCGTCGACGGAATTTAAGCCCCAAAACCGCAACGAGTCTGACGTCTTACTTCGAAACGACGGCGAGCGATTTGTCGACATTTCGCAAGACTGGAACATTCCGACCGGCGGCAACGCACTTGGCGTTACCACGGGTGACTTCAACAATGACGGGAATCGCGACTTATTTGTATTGCGTTGGGGAACCATTTTTGGTCGGACGTCCGACCTAATGTTGTTGAATTCCGGCGAAGGGCACTTTGAAACCGTTACGATGCATGGCGCCAATGACATTGGCGGCCCCGGGAACGGGGACATGGGACAAGCGTTCGATTTTGACCTCGACGGGGATCTCGATCTACTAAATGGCAGCGAAGGCGGGTACTGGTACCTTTATTCCAATGATGATCCTGGTGACGGAAATTATGCGCTGGTGCGCGTCGGAAATGCACCAGAATCCGGAATCGACCCTATTGCCGCAACGGTAACCGTGAACACGCCTCGCGCGTCCCATCGGCAGCGCGTCGGATCTGCGGGAGCTGTATTCTCGCAGAGTTTACTCAATATCGTTCATTTCGGGCTTGGAGACGTGACGCAGATCGACAGTATTGAGATTGCGTGGCGAAACGGCGAGACCGCAGTTTTTAGGGATAAGACGACGAACCGCCTTTTCGACACGGATTCCCTCGATCCGACATCGCTTGAGATCAAAGACGATTTTTCGGTTTTGCGAAAAGGATCGTCTCGCCAACTGCAAATTTTAGCTACGCCGAGCAACTCCAATACGCAGGTCACCTGGAGCTCCAGCGACGAATCAGTGATATTTGTAGATGGCGATGGAGAGGTAACCGCTCTCGGAGAGCCTGGACAGCGCGCACGCATTCAAGCGACCAGTCCCGCCAACCTTGTTTCCGCGTTCCACGAAATATCGATTGTGGAATGGGAGGCGAACCCGATCCGTTCGGTGACGTTTACTCCTCCAGACGAGCCTGTCGTGGCAGGCCACCCCGTTCAGCTTGAAGCGCTCGTTTCGCCCATTGATGCGGACCCGCCGAAACTCATATGGTCAAGCCGAGATCCCGAAATCGCTATGGTCGATCAACACGGAATGGTGCAGCCACTGCGCGCCGGTAAAGCACGTATCGCAGTCGAATCTGGCGTCAATCCCGCGATAGGCCATCAGGCGGAAATTGCGGTTCAGCCGGATATTGAGCCGTACATCATGATCCAAGACGCTGAGAAGTATGCCTCTTCGCCCATGGTCGTTGGAAGCGAACTGAAAATTGAAGCCGAGTTTCACGCGGGAACGGGAAACACGGTTATCGCGTCAGACGAGGGAGGAGTCCGTTTTTGGCTGCGGCATTTCAAAAGTGAATGGATTCCGGAACGAGACATCATTCTGACCGACACATCGGCTTTGCGAGCAGAATCGGGAGAATCATCAATGACGATATCGTTGGACGGTTTGACCCCGACGGCCGACCTGCCAGAAGGACATTTTTATTTGTTGAGGGTCTCTTTTGCGACCAGCGCTGGCCAAATGATCGATCATAGCATCTACCCGCTGGAGCTTGTTGCGCCCCCAAGCGAATGACCGCGTCATAGATCCAGCATTCGCGGTGCTTGACGGCGAAGCTGTCGATTCCGCTCGAAGATTCTACCAAAAACTCCGAGACGTCCGCAAACTTATTCCCGAAGCTCCATACTTACGCCCCGAGCGTTGCAAAGACCGTGGAAACCAAAACGCTAGTGCAAGTGGCGAGTAAACTGGGGGCTGGGTCAGAAAGTGATCCAAAGAAGTAGGCTCAACGCACATTCACCACTGGAGGTTCGCTACTTTTCATGTACTCGGATGAACATGTTTGGCTAATATTTGAGAACGCGCGTCGAAACGGAGTCCTGGCGATGCTCATTGGCCAATATTGAATGCATAGGCCAATTCACCAGGCGCCCCCTCTTTGAGCTTTATCTTCAGACCATCGTGTTCTTGGCGCCAGTATTCGATGTGGTCTCCACCGAATGCACGTACCGAAACGATCGTTTCTTCCTGCAAACTATTATTCAAGGCCAATGCCACGATAACCAACTCTTCCTCCGGCGTGCCTAGTGCAATCGCATAGATTTGCTCTCCGCGCGTCGTAAACGGAACGTCATACGGGGTGTATTTCGTTGCCTGGGCAAAATGACCGTCGCCTTGCACAATTGTAGGAACCTCGCCATAGATTTTCCAAGGTCGAGTTTCGTAGATTGTTTCGCCATTGATGTTCAACCATTCGCCAAGATCATGAAGCACGGCACGCTGGTCTTCCGGAATAGTTCCGTCGTATTTCGGCGAGAGGTTTAAGAGCAGCTGACCGTTTTTCGAAACTATATCTATAAAGTCATGCAATACGCGGCTCGACGATTTGACCGGTATGTTTTCGACATAGGACCAGCTGTTCAATGAGATCGTATCATCTGTGAGCCAAGGCTCCACAGTCAGCGTATTGCGTCGTCCTTGTTCGAAATCTTCAACCGAAATAGTCTCCGGCATGTCTGTATCTTTGTGAGTGATCATGACGCCTTTATCCCATTCGCTTGCTGCATTGATGACCGAGCCCCCTGAACTGCAGCCAAGTTTTGGTTATAGAAATTGGGTATGCAGGAGAGAATTATCGCCCGCAATCGTCATTCGAACCGGAGTGCGATCGGGAAGTTGAGAAAGTCGAAGATGAGACATGGCGTTTCCTTATGAGTGAGGGTGCAGGATGAGGTCGCGGGTTACAATCACGCGTACCGGCCATCCCGGACGCACGGTTATCGTGGGCTGGATATTGAGGTTGCGATCCACGACACGTTGGCCGGCCTGATTAAATGATTGGCCCGCGCCATCGCGAATAGCGCGTGCAATTTCGTCCTCGTCGTTCGAGCCAAGCTCTGCGCCGATGCCCAGAATGGTCGCAAGGCCTGCAGCGACGAAGACGCGGTCCCAATGATGATCAGTTCGATCGCGAAGGCCGGCAAAACCTTGCATGTCAGCGCCGGGAGCGCTGATTTGAATGGACGATCCATCTGGGAAAATAAGACGTTCCCAAACGACCAGCGCTCGATCTTGTCCAAACGAGACTTCCGACTGATAGCGCCCAAGGAGTCTCGAGCCTTGAGGAATGAGCAAGTAGCGACCTGAGACGGTGTCATAAACAGGTTGTGTCACCTGGGCGATGATCGTGCCTGGCAGGTCGGAGTTGATGCCGGTGATGAGGCTCGCAGGAATCATCGTCCCGGCCATGACCTGGTAGGGCGACACTGGGTCCTCAATACTTTGAGCATTGTAGATGTCCTGATCCAATCGCTCGCTCGCAAAATCGATCTTGCGAGTTTGCAGATTGGCGTCTGGTGACGGCCCAAATCCGGCAGGCGCTTGCGGCGCCGCTGCGAGCGCCAGGAGTTCAGAGCCAAGCGCGGCGTTTGGTTGAGACTTGCCTTCAGGCTGTTGCGCAGCGTTTGCGCGGGCCTGAAGCGAAAAGAAAACAGGCGCTCTCGCCGCTTCTTCAGCCAATGCAGCCTCACGCATCCGAGCCGCGCGAGCCGCTTCATCCTCCGGGTTCGGTCGAAAGTCAGATCGTGGTTCGGTGATAAATTGCGTCTCCACGCCCAGCTCGCGTTCCGCGGCAAGAACCGTTGAGCCGAGATCGCCCGCGAGTGGAGGACCCAGCACCGGAGCAGGTCTGACCTCGCTATAGCTTACTGGCAAAGCAGACAGCCCATCAGGCTTGCGGGTGTTTTCTACATTATAGAGCTCCGGCCCGGGCGCGGTGCTGGCGGCCGTCGGAGGTTGCAGCGCGACGCTTGCCGCAGCGAACAGTCCGAGCACGCCGAGGCCCGCCCCGACCATCAGGACTTTTCGATTGATGCGTGTGACTGGTTTTGGGTCCGACCTGATCTTCAGCCGCTCTGCATGTTCATCAAAGGGGATTGGCTCACTCATGATGCTCACCCGCCAAACAAGGCGGTAAAGCCGGTACGCGGCTGGCCCTTTTGGATTTTCACGACAGTCTGACGCTTCGTTCCGAGGCGAAGCTCAGCCGCCTGAAACAAACGGTCCACGACATAGTAGTTTGATCGGATGCGATAATTGACGAGCTCTGCATCCCCGCCATCGCCAAGCACGAAGAGTGGCGGCATATCAGTCGTCTCTATGGTCGGCGGCATCTGAATAAATACTTGGCGCCCATCATCGAAAACGCGAATGGGTTTCCAGCTCGGCGTATCGCCAGTGAGGCGGTAGTCGAAATTGAGACTGTCTAATGTGAGACCCGCCTCGACGCTCGAGGCGGCGCGGACCTCCGCTATGCCATTTCTGGACGTCAATTCAGCCAATTCATCGCTCGGATAGCGCCAGGAGAGTGCTGCCATATAGCCGCCATTCACGCTCTCAAGCTCAAGATGATAAGTGCGCCGATCGGTGGCGATCATGAGATTGGTACGGATGCCAGCGCTGATCGGTTTGACCAGCACATGCGCCCGTGACGACGGCCCGGATCCTGACAATGTATCGCCGACAACCCACCGCACCGTATCACCTGCCGAAACAGACACCAGCGTTTCGCCTGGCTGCAAGGCAATGTCGGACACCTGTCCGGGACTGGAATAGAGCCGATAGAGCGCACCCTCTGTATAAGGATAGATTTGAATGGCATTCACATAGCCATCGACAGAGGGTTCGATCAGCGCGCTTTGCCGGCCTTGCGCAATGGCTTCGCGTGGATGCACACTGTCACCTTCGATGCTGGTCTCAATCCGCTTCATCTGACCCGGTAATGGAAGCGGCTTCACCGTTTCGACAATTTCGACAGGACGCGGCTCAGCCTCAATCACGAGGGACGCTTGCGCGAACGCTTCATCATTTATTGGTTCGAGTTCTGTCATTGTCGCGCATGCGGCTATGAGTGCGACGAGGCTGGTCGAGAGCATGGGGCGGATCATTTGGCTATTCTCCTGTGACAAGGTCTTCGCCCCAATTGAGGCTGTGGACGTAAAGGCCGAGCGGATTGGCTCGGAGCGCTTCCGGGGTTTTTGGAGGCTGGGTGATGATTGAAAAAAGACCGGTAAAACGGGCGGCATCGACAAGCGCGCCATTCTCATAGGTCTTTTCGATCCAACGGGCCTGAAAACTCGCATCCGAGACACGCACCACGCTGATGACATCGACGGTTCGAGACTTGCGCCCGACATCTGCAAAAGGATCATTGGCGCTCGCATATTCGCTGAGCGTGGTGGCGGCTTGCGCGGTTACGTATTCATAGGCGGCGAGCCAGTTTTCCCTTACCACCACGGGATCCGTGCTGAGTCCTCGGACTTTAGAAATGAACCCGGCCAGGTGATGCGCGATCTGAGCATCTTGCGGTTCATATGCCTTCGTCGCGGGGCCAATGGCTGTTGCAGCGCCGGTTTCATCAACTTCAACCACGTAAGGCGTCACGGTCGATTGCAGGCTGCGCCAGACAAGGGCGCCAGATGTTGCAAATGAGAGTGCCAGACACCCGACTGCCATCAAACGCCAGTTTCTAGCCTGAACCCGCGCCGATCCGATCCGCTCATCCCAAACCTGCCCCGCTTTTTGATACGGCGTTTCAGGAAAGGGGCTTTCGCCGTAGCAAACCGAGCTTCTACGAAACATTTCTAATCATCCTTGTCTTTTAAGCTTGGGGCTGCGCCAGCGCTGCCGCGATCACCATCATGGACGGCGCGCAGGGTCATACCGGACGCCTGACTGACGCGCTGTTCGGTCTGGAAGCGCCGCGCCCAGGCAGCCGGGCGAGTGGTGGAGGAGGTTTCAGATGCTGAGCCGCCGCTCGCAGTCCTTGAACCGCCGGTTGCAGACCAGGCCGCGTCGCGCCCATTTTGATGGGCTTGGCGCATCGCTCGGATCGGTCGACCAGCTGCGCGGCGCGCAGTATCAAGCCCAGCTTGTGCGACACCGGCAATTCCAGCAGCTGCCGCACTCATTCCCGTTCGACCACTGGAGGCACTTCCCATCGCATACGCGGTTCGCGCTGAACCCGTGATGGAAGCGCCCGCTTTCATGGTCGAAGACACGCCAGATGTGGCGGTTCGAGTGGCTGCCATGCCGCCTACGCCGACCACATAGGCGCCGGCCCCAACGGCGGCGGCGGTTCCAATAGCCGATCCAGCACCAAGTTGCGGCGCGCCTGTGATTAGGCCGCTGGCAATGCCCGGCGCAAAGACGCCCATCCAAAGAAAGACAATCGCCGCAAGCACCGTGCCCATGACTTGAGCAAGAGTGACATCACCCGGGCCACGGAAGGCATCTGTCACGGACGTGAAAAGCGTTGAGCCGATCCCAATGATAATGGCGAGGACCATCAGTTTGATGCCAGACGTGATCACATTGCCAAGCACGCGCTCTGCCAAAAAGGTTGTCTTGTTCCAGAGCGCAAACGGCACCATGATGAAGCCAGCAAGCGTTGTCAGCTTAAATTCGAGAATGGTGATGAAGAGCTGCACGGCGAGCACGAAAAACGCGACCATGATAATCGCCCAGGCGACAAACATGACCGCGATCATAATGAAGTTATGGAAGAAGCTGATCGGCCCGAGCATGTCGCCGATCTCTGTGAGAAGGGGCTGGGCGGCACTAAAGCCCACACTCGCAATATAGCCCGGCCGCATCAGGTCACCCGCAGTGAGCGCTCCGCCCGTTGCCGTAATGCCAAGCGCGGCGAAACTATCAAAGATGATCGTGGAGAGCGCCGCGAAATTGCCAATGATGAAAGCAAAGAACCCGACATAGAGGACTTTCTTCAAAAGCCCCGCGATCACATCAGCGTTCTGGCTGAGCGCCCAGAACAGACCTGCCAGTGTAATGTCGATCGCGATAAGCGTGGTCGTCAGATAAGCAACGTCACCTGCCAGCAGTCCGAACCCGCTATCAATGTAACGAATGAACGTGTCCAGGAATTGATCGATGACGCTGAGCTCGGGCATGGTCTAGTTTCCTAAAAAGCTCTGCGTGCGGGCGCGTCCGCGGGTCTCTTCTGCGAGTTCTTTGGCGCGGTTGAGAGCCTCGGCGCGGTAATGCGCGGCCATCATGGATTCGATTTGCATCAGCTGTTCAGTCTGCAGCGCCTCGATCTGATTGCCCGCTTGCAAGGCTTGAAGATTTCCCGCAGCCGCCTGGCTTTGTCCGAGAAGTGAATTGAGGCTCTCGCTGTCAGCGCGTGAGGTTTCGACGATACCAGCCGTAACGGTTAGGCTTTGGCGATACGCGGATCTCGATTGTCTCCAGCGCTGACGCGCATCTTGCACTAGGATCTGAGCGTCCGGCGGCGTATCGCCGTATGTTTCCGGATAGATTTCCTCATACTCGCGCTCGACTTGCTGTACGCCATAGCCGATGCCTTCGGCGCGGCGCATAAGATCTTCAATGCGCTGCATGCGGGCGCGGATGTCATTTGCGATGCTGTCTGGAAGGCGTTCCAGGTCACGCGCCATATTCTCCAGCATCTCAATTTCATGAGCGAGCTGTTGAACCTGATTGGTGATCTCTTCGAGCGCGCGCACCGCGGTTAGAATGTTCTGCGTGTGGTTGGCGGGGTCGTAAACAATGCCGCTCCCGAATTGCGCCTCTGCTGTTTGAGGAGCGATGGCGAAGACGGGAATCGCTGCGAGGGCCACGGACAAAATGTGGGATTTCATTTGGACGTCTCCTATTCCGCAGCCATCAAGTTTTGATGAGGTGTTTTTTCGGGCCATTCGTCGATCAGGTCGCCCGCCCACGGCAAGCCGCTTGCGTAAAGCCAGGTTTCGGCAAAATCAGACGCTTCACTTTCGGCAACCGTCCGGTCGATCAATTTCTGGGCGTCTTGGTCTGAAGAGCCGCAGAAAGCGAGCGCGATCGGACCAAGACCAAGTTCGAAAACTCGGCAGCCGAGCGGCGACTGATAGTAGTAATCCTGCTTGGGCGTGGCCTGCGCGATGAGCTCAATCTGCCGCTCATTCAGGCCGAAGCTCTGATAGACTTTCGCCGATTGTGGCTCTCGGGCGCGGTCATTCGGCAAGAAGATCCGGGTTGGGCAAGACTCTATCAGGGCCGGTGCAATGCTGGCATTTGAGATGTCGGCCAGAGATTGGGTCGCAAAGACCACGGCGACATTCTTCTTGCGAAGGGTTTTGAGCCATTCGCGAATACGCGCCGCAAAGACGGGATCATCGAGAAACAGCCACGCTTCATCCAGAATAAGCAATGTCGGTTTGCCGTCGAAACGTGCCTCAAGGCGATGAAACAAATAGGTGAGCACCGCTTCGGCCGCCGCCGGGCTCGCCATCAGCGTTTCCATCTCAAAGCAGCAGATATTCTGGAGTGCGAGCGTGTCGCGATCGCCATCAAGCAAGCGTCCGTGCGGGCCTTCAAGCGTATAAGGCTGTAGGGCAGATCTCACCTCGTCATCCTGAAGCAGCAGGCAAAGACCCGTCAGCGTGCGCTCATCTTGCGGAGCGCTCGCGAGAGATTGGAGCGCCTCCCAGATTGCAGCCTTATGGTCGGGTGTTGCTTTCAAGCCTTCGCGGGCGGTGAGCGCAGTCAGCCAGTCGGCGGCAAAACTTGCAGCACGTTCTTGGTCGACGTCTTTGAGTGGCTGAAGGTCCGGGCGCTCTGCTCCGCCGAGATCCACATGGGCGCCATTCATGGCGAGCGTCGCTGCGCGAGCAGAGCGGCCCTTATCAAAGATGAAGATTTGCGCGCCCTCGTAGCGACGCCATTGC
Organism: Hyphomonadaceae bacterium; assembly: GCA_043513745.1. Lineage (GTDB taxonomy): Bacteria > Pseudomonadota > Alphaproteobacteria > Caulobacterales > Hyphomonadaceae > Henriciella. The sequence continues at coordinate 363,678 of CP121341.1, read as the reverse complement.
ATCGCCATCAGCGACAACAAAACTGATTTTCCCGCACCCGTAGGACCAACGACCAGCGTGTGACCGACATCGCCAACATGAAGGTTTAGCCTGAAAGGGGTGGCGCCGGCGGTTTGGGCCTGGATGAGAGCAGGGGCGCTCAGATGAGTATTCTGGCGTGCACCTGCCCAGACCGCAGATAGCGGGACCATGTGTGCCAGGTTCAGCGTATGAAGGATGGGCTGGCGAATATTTGCATACACATGACCAGGGAGACTCCCAAGCCAGGCATCAACGGCGTTCAAAGTCTCCTTGATGACGGTAAACCCCCACCCATTGATGATGCGCTCCGCCACTCGCAAATGCTCATCCACCGTTCTGCGGTCCGTATCCGCAACCGTGATCGTCGTCGTGACATAGCCATAAGAGACCAGATCGCTACCGAGCTCTTGCAAGGCCTGATCGGCATCCAGCGCTTTATTATCCGCGTCATTGTCAACCAGAGCGGCCGGTTCGTTGAACATGGTCTCGCGTAGGACCGCGCTGACCGATTTTCTCTTGGCGAACCAATGCCGACGTTTCTTCGAGAGAAGTTTCTCGGCCTCGGCCTTGTCCATCGCAATGAAGCGCGTCGCCCAGCGATAAGAGAAGCCTTGCCGGTTCAGCTCATCCAGAATGCCGGGCAGGGTCGTGGCAGGAAATCCAAGCACAGTCAGCGTTCGAAGATGCGCTTCTCCAATCATCGGCTCGAGCCCGCCCGCGAAGGGTTCATCTGCGAGGATCGCATCCAGAAAGACGGGGAGATCAGGTGTTCTGACCGGGTGACGCTTGGTCGAAATGGTCGAATGTAAATATGTCAGCGTTTCATCGTCGGAAAGCGGGGCAATCTCTGCGAGACAAGGCTCCAGCAAGTCGAACGTTCGCGCTGCTTGTTGCTGGAAGGTCTCGAGGCGCTGGCGCCAACCCACAGCATTCTCATCTTCAGCGCGGGTTATCAGCGCCTTCTCAGCGCGGCCTGTTGCATCAGCGGGTGGCAACCACAAAAGCGTCAGATAGTAGGAACTGACAAAACGGGCTCCGGCCTCATCGCTGGCAAGCGCGCGTTCTTGATCGACGAGCCAGGACGCAGCATCCGGAAAATTGCATTCGGGATAATCGTGAGCCTCTTCGCGCTGGGCCTCGAAGAATAGCGCCCAGCCTGATCCAAAACGGCGCAGAACATTGTTCACCCGCGCAGTGACAGACACCAGCTGATCCTCGGTCGAACTTTCTAGATCGGGACCGCGATACCGAAACGTGGTTTGGAAGCTTCCATCCTTGTTGAGCACCACACCGGGAGCGACCAGGCAGGCCCAGGGCAAGTAGTCGGCCAGCATTCGCGGCGTCTCGGAAAATTCTTTCAGGTTCAGCATGAGAGATACGCCTTGTGACGGGTGGAACGAGAAGAAACGGCCATGAAGTCCGGGTCGGAGCGCGCCATGAAGACCGCCGCCGAGTGCCCGAGCGCCCAGAAAATCAGGCCCGGGATCCATAGGCGCAGGCCGAGCGCGAGGACGGCAGCGAGCGTTCCGATCAAGATGGCCGCACTTCTTGGCGCGCCAGCCATCAGGATCGGTTCAGTCAGTGAGCGATGCACGGGGAGTTCATAGCCTTCGCGCATTAGACCAGGGCTCCGCCGCCGAACGCGAAGAAGGTGAGAAAGAAGCTCGTCGCCGCGAACGCGATGGAGAGCCCGAAAACGATCTGAATGAGCTTGCGCATTCCGCCGGATGTTTCACCAAAGGCCAGTGCAAGACCGGTCAGCGTGATAATGATCACAGCAACAATTCGTGCAACTGGGCCTTCAATGGACTGTAGGATCTGATCGAGTGGACCTTCCCACGGCATGCCGGAACCAGCGGCCCAGGCAGGTGCGCTGAGCAAGGTGCTAATGGTAAGCGCGGTCCCAAGCTTAGTTATTCGGTGAATGGATCGGATATGATCATTGATCATTGCGAAACTCCTTGTTGAATAAGAGAAAATGAGCGTCCGGTGAGCGGTTCAGTCTCGTAAGTCTCGCCGTCAAACCCGAGCACACGAATGGCTTCGGTCACGCGCCGAACACCATTCTCTCGCGACATAAAAACAACGACATCAATCGCTTCGGCGATCAGCTCATGCGGCATGCGCGGTGTGGCTTCGAGTGCCAGCTGCTCCAGACGTCGCAGCGCGCCGAGCGCTGAGTTGGCATGCAGTGTCGTAAGACCGCCCGGGTGACCTGTGTTCCAGGCTTTGAGAAGATCGAGCGCCTCTGGGCCGCGCACTTCACCGACAATGATCCGATCTGGCCTCAATCTCAGGGTCGAGCGGACAAGGTCTCTTAGGGTGACCTGATCACCTCTTGTCCGGAGCTGTACTCTATTAGCGTTCTTGCAATTCAGCTCGCGCGTATCTTCAAGAATGACGACGCGATCTTTCTCGATGCCGGGTTCGCCAAGCAAAGCATTGGCGAACGTGGTTTTTCCCGAAGACGTGCCGCCCGCGATCAGAATATTCTCGCGGGCTTGGATGGACGCCTTTAATGACTGCGCCACCGCTGGCGCAATGCTGCCTTGCTCAACATAGTCGTGAAGACTGAGCGGAGATGAGGCTGGCTTACGGATCGAAAAGCAGGGTTGCATCGAGACGGGTGGCAATAGCCCTTCAAACCGTTCGCCGCCCTCTGGCAACTCAGCCGAGATGATAGGGGAAGTCGAGCGGGCGGTTTCTCCAATCGATGATGCAACTAGCCGAATAACCCGTTCGCGATCACAAGCGCTAAGATTGTCATCAGAAACTGTAAGGCCAAGTCCGACTCGTTCCAGCCAGATACTCCCGTCCGGATTTGCCATGACTTCGATAACGCCCGGATCCTCCAGCGCAGCGCGCACCACAGGGCAGAATGCCGTACGAAGCATGTTTGTGCGCCGTGAGTCGGTCTCTGCGTTGCGGGCGAGCTGCGCCATCGGGGAGGTCCTTTTGCATTGATTTCGAGGACCAGACTGGAGGATAGATTCAACCCTGATGAGTGAGAGCGCGGGCCATTAAATGCGAACTCGAGCCATTAGCTGCAACCGTTTGCAAACTAGACTTGAGACAGAGGGCTAAATTTCAAAATGAAACAGTGAATTCGTGTCCGAAACTGAAGTCGGACCAAACTTATGTCCAAAGGTTAATATCTGGACTTGTTTTGTTAACACTCCGGCCCGTCCAAGGCTCGGCGATGGCATTTTCATTGCGGCGCTGCTTTCAAGCTGGGGAGGCTGGGATAGTGAAGACTTACACTTTGAAATCTAACGGTGTGCTGAAACGCTACGACTACCTATGGCGGATGACATCCGACCGATGGGCCTGGGAATACTTGCGACGAAACGAAGAGTTTCTCGAAGACGCGAGCGCATTCGATCAAAACGACATTTCCGAGCGGACCGTCTGCCATAATATACGCGTTTTGAAATCACGCGTACCGCAAACCGTGGCAGAACGCTGGGGCCTCATCATGATGCCCGATCCATCCAAGAACGCCATCGACGCAGACGTGGTCTGGAATGAAAAAGCATTTCCAGACCAGGTGGAAATCAATGTCATTCCGAGGGGAGAGAATGAGACTTGCGAAATCTATGACACCAGTGTCGCACTCGTTCGGATTTCTCATTTTACAGATTCCATCGGACGAGAATTCCTGCTGAATCGCGGCAATGGCTGCGTGTTCCAGACCCGTTGTCACGGCATATCTTTGCTTGGGATGGAGCCAGTTCGCATGAAACTGCAGATCTCCGATTTCGAAAGCTATGATCGCAAAGTCAAAGCGCAGCAGGAAGGTATGCGCGTTTTCGGAAATGATCCCGAAGCGGAGACACCAAAATGGACGAAGCGTACTCATATGTTACGAGACGGATTGATCGTGCTCGACTCGCTAAAACTTGGAATGAGCCGTAGGGAGATTGCCATCGTCCTTTACGGCAAGACTAAAGTCGATGCTGAGTGGCTAAGCGGGCATATGAAAGACGCTGTGAAGTATCTTGTTCAGAAAGCTGAAGCATTGCGCGATGGTGGATATTTGGTGGAACTACTTGGCGGTCATGTCGGACCGGATCGGGCGGCGGCTTGATTAAGCGACTCTTCGCAATTAGTAGAGTGAGATTTCTATACGGGTTCACGTATTAACTTGAATTATACGTATTAGCGTATATATTAGCTTTATTCGCGAACGCGTATGGAGTGTGTGAATGGTTGATCTCGTTAGAAGCCCTCGAATGGCGGGCGATCTGGTGCGCAAAGCGCGCAAAGCGCGCGGCTGGTCGCAAACCGAACTCGCATCCCGGATGAATGTTCGCCAAGCAACCGTTTCCAAACTTGAAGCGGGCGAGCCCGCCACACGTATGGAAGTCTTCTTCGATGCGCTGACCGCGCTGAAACTGGAACTCGTTGTCTCGAAACGTGGTAGCGCCGCCGACTTTGCGGACTTGTTCTAATGCCGCGTCGATCTCAGACCCGACGCCTCAATGTGTTCTTGAATGCGCGCTTAGTTGGCCGCTTGGAGCAGGCTGCCAGCGGTGCCATCAGCTTTGCCTACAATCCCGAATGGCTGGCCTGGGAACATGCCATGCCGGTCTCGACGTCGCTTCCGCTCGCCGAACGAACATGGCGCGGCGCGGAGGTCGTGAATGTCTTTGAAAACCTTCTGCCGGATGCAGAACGCGTCCGACGCAATGTGGCTGAACGCCTTGGCGCTGAGGGAACGGATGCGTTTTCTCTCTTATCAGTGGCGGGTCGCGATTGTGTTGGAGCGCTTCAGTTTCTGGTCGATGACGAGGACCCGGGTCAGGCCGGCGATGTGCAGGGCGAACAACTGTCCGAAGCACAAATAGCCCAGTTGATCCGCGGGCTCCGCGTCAATCCACTTGGTCTTGACCGCGAGGATGAAGACTTTCGGATCTCGATTGCTGGCGCGCAGGATAAGACTGCGCTGTTGAGGAAAGATGGTGTTTGGCATCGGCCGATTGGTACGACGGCCACAACGCATATTTTGAAACCCGCTATCGGCGTCATCCACGATGATATTGACCTGAATGACAGCGTTCAGAATGAATATGTCTGTATGGAGTTTTGTCGTGCGCTGGGCCTGGAAGTCGCCGACGCGGCAATCGAGAGCTTTGAAGATCAGCTCACGCTCAGTGTAACGCGGTTCGACCGGCTTTGGACCGAAGACGGTCGATTGCTCCGACTTCCACAAGAAGATTTCTGTCAAGCCATGTCGGTTCCATCGACGAGAAAGTACCAACGTGATGGAGGACCCGGGGTCTTAGATATTCTGGACCGCTTGAAGGAGAGCGACACACCAAATGAAGACCGCCTGGCATTCTTTCGCGCTCAATTGGTATTCTGGCTCATCGGAGCCACCGATGGGCACGCAAAGAATTTTTCCATTCAGCTTCGCCCAAATGGGCGCTTTGTCCTAGCGCCTCTGTACGACATTATTTCCGCACAGCCGATTGTGGACGATGGTTGGATCGCTCACAATCGTTACAAACTAGCGATGTCTCTCGGCGACAATAATCGCTATCAGATTATGCGAATTTCAAAACGCCATTTTGAGCAGACGGCTGAAGCGGCTGGCTTGCCGAAAGGTGTGGTGGACCAACTTTGTGAAGAATTGAACGCAGCAATTCCGGGTGCATTGGATGCGATTACAAAGTTGGCTGACAACACGGTGCCTGAAGCATTGATCGCGAGCATCAGTTCTGGCGTGCAGGCGAGACGCGAGCTGCTTGTCGGGAATGTGTAAACGCCAGAGACTAGATCGGGGCGGTTTCGGATGGGGCTGGAACTTCCCATTAGCGGACATAAGCAGATCGTTGTTTGATCCCAAATGCGGACGAGGACGCTACATCACTCAATTCGCTTCGCGCGCGACCAAATTTGCTGGTAGGTGTCGATTTTATCTGAGGATATGTCACCATGTAATGGAATGAGGTATGTGGCCTTTTTTCCAGCGTCTTTAATCGATGCGCCCATTATCCAAACGTCTCTTTCATCGATAATAATTACGCGATCGTGCAGCTCTTTGCTCGACGCCAGCTCGATGACCGAGCTGAATTGCTCAGCGTGCTTTCGCACATAGACAGAAACGTCCTTCGAATAACGGTCCGCGAGAATGCGAATATTGAGGCTCGCGGAAGCCCCTGAAAGATAATTGTCGAATGCCTCACCATCGAAGTAAGGATCGATGATCCAAACAGCCTCTTCAGCGTCTTCGACTATTTTCTTCAATGCGCTGAAAAACTTGTAGGTATCCCCGGGCTCAAAAGCTAGGCCGATATCGGAACGTCCTTCTAACTCCAACGCGAGCAAAAGCTCTTCGGTCGAATTTTGAATCTGTCCTTTGATATTATTAATTCCCCAGGACCAATGCTGAGAGAGCATACGAAAAGTTGCGTCGAACTCGATAGTTTTGATAGAGTCCAAGCGTTGAAGCAAGGCACGAGCTTTAGCCAACCATTTGCGAGGAGGTTGATCGGCATCCAGATTACATTTCTCCCCAAAATACGGGGGATTCTCCAAGAGATCGGTAAGCTTCAAAAGCAGAATGTGCTGCTCTGTAGAGTCCGGGCCTGACAATTTCCGCTGTAGCGATTTCAATTCGTCCGACACTGCGGTCTCCAGTAGTCACCTGCTATCTATACAAATACAGGATGGCCATATCGCGCGCAACATCGGCCGGCCCTCCAATACTAACCCGTCACGACGGCATTCTCATCAATATGAGATCTCGTGGAGCCTTTGTCTTGTACATCGCGGACCATACCAAAAACTTTCACAAGTCCGCCTTCATTTATGATCGAGCCATTAATCTTGCCGTACACGATCGCCGCTCCGTCATTTTTGACAATCAGGTTTCCTGTCACCATTCCGGCAATTAGAACTTCGATTCCAGATGGTACGATGGCATCGCCGACGATCATACCATTCAAGGTCGCATCGACTTCGAACTCTAGTGGTCCAAAGTACCTATCATTTAACACAAACGTTCCTCCGCATTCACGAAACGGCTCACCGGTCGCCGCTCAGTTGACCATCATTCAATACCTTATCCAGTGCAATGACGTGTTCCTTCAGGCGACCCACTTCTTCACAAAATTTCACCAAGAAACCTTTGGTTGCGGCGATAGCACAAACCCAAAGCATGGTTTCGGTCATTTTCTCATTAGCGAGGCCTGGAACGCTTGGGAACTCTTGAAAATACTGACTTCTTAGCGCCTCAAACGCTCTGGTTTGAGATATTTTAGTGTCGCCATGAGCTAACACGTTTCGCACCCGGTTCACCTTTTCTATGAGCTTCCACATCGTGCTATCTTGCGAACTAGTGGACATAGACCTTGCTAGTTGGAGCTTTTGCGAAAAAGAAAGTCGTGCACCATCCAACTTACTCGGATGCAGCACAAAATTTTCAATACCTTCCGTCAGCAGTCGATCGAGTATCAAATGTCCATTCAGGACCAACACAGTAATTTCATCGAACCGTTCCAGATCGGCTATGAGTTGCTCGGCTGCAGCCAAATGTTTGGGTTCAACATTCTTCATGGCGTGCTTGTAGCGCAATCGTCAGTCGATTGTAACGAAAACAAGATCTTCGATGGGGAACGTTTCGTCTCCTTTTGCTCGCCCATCAGTCATGGAATCCTGAGCAGCCTCAATAAGTAGAGCTTTCCCAGCAGTCGGTCTGGGGCGGACAGCGCGCCTGCCAGAGCGCGGTCAGTCCGCAAGGGAACCGGATGTGGTGAGCCCTCAGATCGTTTGAAAGTCTCCTACCTGAACCCTTGCGGCCAGCCCTTGTGCGCTCTGGCTGTCGCTCTTTCCTGCCGCCCCATCCCGCCTGTCGGGAAAGGAATGCGGGGCGGGACGGAGATGAGATATGAGCGCTACACCGCTGACACCTGCACCCCTTGTCGGTACCACCGGATCACCTCTGAAGGACACACCTCGTATCTATGTGGCGTGTTTGGCAGCCTACAATGCGGGCCGACTGCATGGGCGCTGGATCAGTGCGGATAAGGGACAAGATCATATCTGGGCTGAAGTGCGCCAGATGCTGAATGGGAGCCCTGAGCCGGGTGCTGAAGAATGGGCCATTCACGACTATGACGGGTTCGAGGGCGCACCGATTTCAGAATATGCCGGATTCGACTGGGTCTGCGATCTCGTGGAGTTTATCAACGAGCGCGGCGAACTCGGAGCAAAAGTCTGCGAACACTATTGCGGTGACCTCGAACAGGCAAAAGCGGCTTTTGACGACTACGCGGGGTGTTACACTTCACTCGCGGATTTCGCCGAATCCCTAACGCTAGAAACCGGCCCGGAGATTCCGGAAGCCTTCCAATTCTACATCGACTGGGCCGGAATGGGTCAGGACCTGGCGCTGAACGGCGATGTGTTCACCATCGAGATGCATTTCGATGAAGTGCACATCTTTTGGTGTCGGTGAGCAATTTCAATTTACCCCAGCAGGAGACCACTATGGCTCACCCAGACCTCAATCACATTCCGCTCGACCAGTTGAAAGTCAGCAAGCTCAATATGCGCCATGGGCGCAAGAAACCTGACGTGTCAGACATTTTGCCGTCCATCCGCGAACGCGGCATTCGCCAGACTTTGCTCGTGCGCAAGGAGGGCAAGGGCTATGGCATCGTTGCCGGTCGGCGTCGGTTCTTCGCGCTAAAAGAGATCGCGAAAGAAACGGGGCAGGTCCCACTCATCCCATGCGCGGTTATGCCGGAGAATGATGCTGCCGCAGCCATTGAAGCCTCCGTCATCGAAAATGTCGGACGCTTGCCTGCAAGCGAGATGGAACAATACACCGCCTTCAAGCGCCTTTCCGATGAAGGGCGAAGCATTGACGAAATCGCCAATTTCTTCGGTGTCACAGAATTGCTGGTCAGACGGGTTATGGCGCTCGCCTCATTAATAGCGCCCATCCGGAAACTCTATGCTGACGAGGAAATTGACCGGTCGACGATCCGGGCACTGACCCTTGCGACCGAAGTCCAGCAAGCAGAATGGGTCCGACTGCATAATAGCGAAAATGAGCGCGCTCCGATTGGGAGAAGCTGCCGCGCTTGGGTGACAGGCGGGGTGTCGATCACGACCGATAAAGCTCTGTTTGATCTTGAGCACTTCGAAGGCGATATCATTGGCGATCTGTTCGGAGATCATGGCGTGTTTGCCGACCCGGACACGTTTTGGGCGGCGCAGTCGAAGTCGATCTCGGAAAAAGTCGATGCGTTCGAAAATGCTGGATGGTGCGATGTGATCTGCCTTGAGCGCGGGCATTACTTTCAGCGATGGGAGCATGTGGCGACCCCGCTGGAGGAGGGCGGAAAAGTCTTTGTCGAAATCCGCCACGACGGAACGGTTACGTTTCACGAGGGATATCTTACACAGGCCGAGGCCCGGCGTCGGGAGAAAAGTTCGAACGGTAAACCAGACAACACGGCACCGATCAAACCAGAAATGAGCGGGCCTTTGGCTGAATACATTCTGCTTCATCGCCACGGGGTTGCGCAGGCGAGCCTGTTGAAACGCCCGGCCATCGCGCTTCGATTGATGATCGCCCATGCGATGACGGGCAGCGCGCTTTGGGATGTTCGCGCCCATGAATGCCGCACGCGCACGCCCGAAACTCGCGCCAGCGTGGAAGCAAGCATTCCGGCGAGCGAGCTCAAAACGGCTGGAGGAAAAGTCGATACTCTGTTCCAAGACAAAGGTGTAAATGGCAAAGCGCGCCGCAATTCAGATAGCTATCGTCTGGTCGAGATATTCGCCGCCTTACTCCAGATGAGCGATGAAGATGTGTTCGATATTGTCGCCTTTGTCATGTCTGAAACGCTCGAAGCAGGCGGCAATGTGGTCGAAGCCGTACTGCATGTCTGCGAGGCTGACCCGTCCAAATATTGGCAACCGGACGAGACCTTCTGGACTTTGGTCAGGGACAAACGCGCCATCAATGCCATGGTCGAAGACATTGGGTCCAAAACCCTCGCCGATGAATGCCGCACTGACACGGCGAAGGTTCAAAAACAGGTCATCACAAACCGAATTGACGGGATAGGGTGTGATCAAAATTCTGATTGGCAACCCGATTGGATGTCGGTGCCACCTCGCCGAATTATTTCAGATGCACCTTCACCACCTGCGGATGCCTGGGAGCGGGTGAGCAGACTGTTCGATGCCATCAATGCAGGCGCATCGTAACTAAAATGCCAGATCGATCAGGGCGAGCTGGACTTCGAGCCCGGCTCGTTTCTCTTTGAATTTCCCGTTTTATTGCAACAGTTTTCCTTCGTTACTGTTGCTTTCTTATCAGCCTCAAGACCCGTCTCTTGCCTGGAGGACCTGGCCGCTGAAACCGCCATCTGAAACGGGTCCAAACAGGAATTTTCCCCGGCGCTGGCGCGCCTCCTCGCGCAGCAAAATTCCTGTTCTCCCCCGTGCTCCGCGTACGCTCCGCCCCGTTGGGTTCAGAAGGCAATTTCAGCGGCCTTTCGGTCCGGCGTCGACGGGGCATGAAGCTTCCCGAAGACACGCCAAAGAAACGAAAAGGAGACTTAAAATGGCAAACGCACTTGGATATGTCAGCGAAACGAAAACCGGATTTGAAGGCATGCTCGCCATGATGAACCTGTCAGCCTCGATCCGCATTGCAAAGAATGAGGAAAAGACCACTGACGGACAGCCCGATTATCGCATCTTCGCAGGCGAAACGACTACAGAAATCGGCGGGGGATGGCTCAGAAAAGCCAAAGCATCGGGCCGCGAATATGTATCGCTCACTCTGGCTGATCCGCAAATCGGACCGCGTCGGATCTATGCGAACCTCGCCCCGGTCAAAGGCAAGAAAGGGCGTCATGTGATCCTCTGGAGCCCACGCGACTAGGCTAAATCCCTATCTCAGTCAGAGCCGCGCCGAGACCATTCTCGGCGCGGTTTTTAGTATGAATGGTATGGTTAAGCGCGCAGGGGAAAAACCTCTCCATCTCATTTTTCCGCTCCCGACCTGCCGCATATTCCCGCAAGGCTCTCCCATCGACACCAAGACGAAACAGGGAGATCGAACATGTCAGAATCTACGAACCCAAGACTAGAAGCAGGCGACTGGCCAGAACTTCTGACCGTTACAGAGGCAGCGAAATTCCTACGCCTTACCCGGTCCACGCTGGACCATTATCGCTGCGAAGGACGTGGCCCAATCTATCGCAAGCATGGCGCGCGGGTATTCTATCCCAAGCCTGAACTGATCCGTTGGTCTGAGCGAAACAGCTACGCCTCGACATCGCAGCGTATTCGCAAAGACTCATGAAATGGCTGAGTTTGGGCCTGGGCCTGATGGCGATTGGAGCGCTCATTTTCGCACCATTTCTTGGCCATCAGAAGCGCTTGGTCTGGAACCGGACTGCGAGTACACCGATCGGTCTTTATTGGGTGAAAGACGGCCCTGTCGCTTATGATCGTTGGGCCGTCCTTTCACCCAAAAGCGATGGCAGCCAATGGGCTCAACATAATGGATATGTTGGCGAAGATTGGCCTCTTGTGAAGCAGATCGCTGGACTGCCAGGCGATAAAATATGCCGTGAAAATGAGATCATTCTCATCAACGGCGAGGTCCGCGCAATAGCTCTTAAGCAAGACGATTTGCAACGAGAATTACCGGTTTGGAGCGGATGCTTCATGCTTTCAGAAGATGAAATTTTCTTGCTCAACGTACACCCAAAATCACTCGATGGACGCTATTTTGGGGTCACAAAACGTAAAGACTTGGACGGCATCGCCGTCCTCCTCTTTGATGTCTCGCGATGAAGCGGTGCAAGCGCATGCAAAGCGGTGCAAGGAAAATGGCGGAAGTTGATAGCGGACCCGGTAGGGCAAGATTAAAGCTCATGCACCATCCGGCGCATAAGACATTGTCTGCACATCGATTTTTTAGTGTCCTTTGCACGGTATTGCAGTGCAGGTTTCGCTTGAGCGCGCAATATTTACGGGGCTCAGGCGTGGTGCAGGTCAAATGAGCGAGGATTTTGACTTTACGCCTCGGCTTGGCAGGATCCGCGATCTTGGGCGTGGAAGCGGGCGGAGCGCTCGGAGCAAAATCACGCGTGCTGCGGCCAGGTTAAACCGTGGTCCCAAAAAGCCTGGCTTTACCGGCGCGCGAATTGGTCGTGGAAGCGCTGTTCGATTTGCGTCCTCATCATTGCCGCGATTTCGAATGCGCCGAGTGGTCGTCAAAGTCCATATTGCCCGAGCCCGTGGCAGGAGCGGATTAGGGGCGTTTCGCGCCCATCTCGGCTATCTTCAACGAGATGGCGTCGATCGAGATGGCGCGGGCGGTGATCTCTATACGCGAGAAGGCGGAAAGGTTGATCGACGCCGGTTCCTCAAGAACAGCGAGTCCGACCGACACCAATTCAGGATCATCGTGTCGCCTGAAGATGGGCATGCGTTTGAGGATCTTAAATCCAATACGAGAACACTGATGGCGCAAATGGAATCCGACCTGGGCCAGAAGCTCGACTGGGTCGCCGTTGATCACCACAATACCGGTCACCCACATACGCATATTGTGATCCGAGGGCGAGACGGTCGCGGACGCGATCTGGTCATCGCAAGAAACTATCTGACCCAAGGTCTTCGCCGACGTGCAGAAGAGTTGGCCACGCGCAGGCTTGGCCCCCGGCGCGATCTTGAAATTATTCGAGCACAGCAATCAGAGGTCTCGCAAGATCGATTCACGGGCCTTGACCAAAAGCTCGCGGATCTGGAACGCGATGATCGAATTATCATAGAGCCTGCATCGGGCACGAGAGACCGTTTCGATCGCAACCTCCATCTGCGCCGGCTGGCGCATCTTCAATCGCGACATCTCGCTAAACCAGATGGCGCTCATCAATGGCAGATGAAACGAGGGTGGGAAAGAACTCTAAACTCGATGGGCCGACGCGGTGATGTTATCCGTTCTCTCGCGGCTGAACACAGCGCTCAAATCACAGAAAATGCTCTCAAGTTGTGGGGTGATAGATCGGGTGATGAACCGGCTCTTTTAGGAGAAGTTCTGAAATCTGGTCCGGATGACGAATTGCGAGATCGACGGTTCCTCATTGTCCGCGATTTTGAAGGGGTCACTTGGCATGTCCCTGGCGGTGAAAATCTTGCGCTTGCCGACGGCGCCATCATCGAGGTTGCGCAGTGCGCGGGCGAACCGCGACCCGCAGACCGAACCATCGACAAAATCGCCGAACGAAATGGTGGGTTCTATTCGAATGACCTTCACGCGGCATTCGATCCCTCATCTACAGCCGCTTATCGGGAAACCCATAAGCGAAGATTAGAATCCTTGCGCCGTACGGGTATCGTACAGCGGCAACCGGATGGCACCTGGGATATTCCAGATGATTATCTGAAACGGGCTGCAGCATTCGAACGTTCACGCGGTGGGCCGAAAGTCGCCGTGAAATCCTGGCTCAGCATCGCCGATCAGATTGAGTCTCGCGGTCCTGTCTGGTTGGATAGATTGAGCGACAATGAGATCCCTAATTTAAGGTCTGCGATTGAAAAACGACACCTCGTTCTGAAGGCGCGCGGATCGCCGGATAAGACAGCCATGGCGCAGGCCGAGTTGTATGAGGCTGCGAAAGCGCATGCCTTGAACACAGGAGAGACTTACCGGGCGCTTTCCACTGGTGACCAGTTCCGAGGTCGCTACAAAGGACACTTGGATCTGGGGCAGGGGAGAATGGCACTGCTGAGTAATGGCAAGGAATTCACGCTGGTCCCATGGCGGCGTGACCTGACTCATCTGCGGGGACGAGATTTGTCTATCGAGCGCACACCCTCTGGGATCAGATTCTCAATCACTCGCTCCCGAACGCGTGGACTGAGCCGATGATCGGATTTGCAGGCGTTTGCTTGCGCTCCAACTAGGCGCCGCATGTTCGTTTCGGCAGATTGCATCGCATGTTTGAATTGTCTGCGAGCGCTCAATGACCCCAGCAAAAATTTTGATCGGTCAAATCGTCATTGTTTTCGCGATCATTATCGGAACGGTTTGGGGCGCGACCCAATGGATCGCTCATCAACTCGATTTTCAACCTGCATTGGGCGCGCCATGGTTCGTTGCTCTCGAAACGCCCGTCTACAAACCATGGCGCCTGTTTCAATGGTGGTACGCTTATGAAGCCTACGCTCCAGAGATCTTCACTCAAGCGGGCATGATCGCAGCAAGCGGCGGTCTGCTTGGTATCGTTGCAGCAGTGATGGGGTCCGTCTGGCGCAGCCGCTATGAGCGAAATGTCACAACTTACGGCTCCGCGCGGTGGGCTGATGAGAGTGATGTTCGCAAAGCTGGACTCTTGAAGAATGACGGCGTCTTCCTTGGGACATGGGACGGAAAGTACCTTCGCCATGCCGGCCCCGAACATGTTCTCGCTTTTGCACCAACGCGATCGGGTAAAGGCGTCGGGCTCGTCATCCCGACTCTGCTTTCCTGGACTGGGAGCACGATCATTCATGACATAAAAGGGGAGAACTGGGACCTGACGTCCGGATGGCGATCGAAGTTCTCACGCTGCATCCGGTTTGACCCCACCGATCCGGCCTCGCCGCGATACAATCCGCTTGCTGAAGTTCGCCTCGATCTGAATGTGGTGCGTGATGTTCAAAATATTGCAGACATTTTGGTCGATCCAGAAGGTAGTCTTGAACGGAGCAGTCACTGGGAGAAAACAGCCCATGCACTGCTTGTCGGTGCGATCCTTCATATGCTCTATGTCGAAGACGATAAAACGCTTGCAGGGTGCGCGCGGTTTCTTTCTGATCCTTCTCGGACGTTTGAGAAGACGCTCGGCGTCATGCTCAAAGCCAAACATGCGCAGCACGATGTCAAAGATACGATTGCGCAGGTTGCGCGCGAGCTTCTGAACAAATCGGAGAATGAGCGTTCGGGCGTGCTCTCCACGGCCATGAGTTTTCTAACGCTTTACCGCGATCCAATCATCGCTTCAGTAACTGGCGCAAGCGATTGGTGCGTCAATGATATCGTCAATGCTGCGCGCCCGACCTCGCTTTACTTCGTCATACCGCCATCCGACATTTCGCGAACAAAGCCGCTCATTCGGCTGATTTTAAATCAAATTCTGAAACGGCTCACTGAACGTTTGGCTAGTACCGAGCGACGTCAATTGCTTTTGATGCTGGATGAGTTTCCGGCGCTCGGACGATTTCAGTTCTTTGAAGAGTCGCTTGGGTATATGGCGGGCTTCGGGATCCGCGCGTTTTTGATCGCGCAGTCGCTCAATCAGATCGAGAAAGCATATGGTCCGAGCAACTCTATCCTCGACAATTGTCACGTCCGGGTCGCGTTTGCGACTAATGATGAGCGCACAGCCAAGCGCGTTTCAGAAGCGCTTGGCACAAAGACCGAGCTCAGATCTCAAAAGAACTATGCCGGTCACCGGCTTGCGCCATGGTTATCTCACATGATGGTCTCGCGGCAGGAAACCAGCCGGCCGCTCGTGACGCAGGGCGAAGTCATGCAACTGGCTCCAAACGAGGAGATTGTGATGGTGGCGGGGTGTCCACCGGTTCGAGCCAAGAAGCTTCGATACTTCAAGGACAGAAATTTTACGTCACGCGTGTTTGCCCCGCCAAAGCTTGAAGATGAACCCAGACCTATTTGTGCTTCGATTAGATTTTCGCTGACCTCGTCTGGCGCGACGACGTCCTCAGGCAGACAGTTAGAGATGGAGCTTCCAGAACGATCAGAAAGCGCAGAGATTGAACGATCATGCCAGTCCGAACCGAACGTTGCGGTCGCAGATGACGCGGATGAGCAGTCCAGCAAACGCGCAAAACTCGCGGCGTTGGATCGAAGCGACGATAGTGATTACTTCCCAATGGATTGAGCATGGCCAAACCTCGGATCAATATTCACATTCCAACCGATCTGCACGCACTGCTCTATGAGGAGGCGCGCCGCCCTGGCGTAACCAAAACGGCCATCATTGAGACAGCCTTGCGCGCGTATTTTTGCCCTGACTCAAAACTGGGATTGGAAGAGCGTTTACTCGATCGACTGGATAAGTTCGACATACGCCAGGGAGCAATTGAACGAGATATCGCAGTCTGTCTCGAGACAATTTGTCATTACGTTCTTTATTGGCTCACCCGGATGGAGCCGATACCGGATGGCGAGCGAGATGCGGCGCAGTCCCTTGGAAAAAGGCGTTACGATCATTTCCTCAATCAAGTGGCTCGAAACTTATCCGCCGGCGGCGTGCTTGAGAATTCAAACGCTTCATTGATCCGCAGAACTGATGGCACCTCTTCTTCGGAGGGTTGCCCGAATGAATGAGATACCTGAACTATCGGAATTCCACGAACGTATCGCAGAGGCGCAGGGCCTGAATTTGTATAGAAAATACAGCGAGCGAGAAGCAGCGGAAGTCCTCAATCTTTCAATCGTCTCGTTGAGACGATTGCGTAATAGCGGCGATATCGAATTTGTTCGAGTTTCCCCCAGAAAGATTTGCTTTTTCGGGTTCCAGTTGATTCAATGTTTGGTGAATTCAATGGAGAGCGAACCATGCCCAGATACAACTCGGAGAAGCCATTTCAGATCGGCGAATTCTGGTTATCGAAGCGGCCTAAGAGTGAAGCGTGGTACAGAACCTGGTTTGACAACGAAGCTCGACAAACACGCCGCATTAGCCTCGGCACATCGGATTTTGACAAAGCCAGGCAAGCACTAACCGACTGGTTTGTGCTTTTTCATACGAAAACTGAAGAGGCGCCTGAAGAATCCACGCTCGCCGAACTTTTCGCTCGTTACTATGAACAATATGGATCCAAGCTGCGCAGCCACGATAACGTTCAGCGCTACCTGCGATATTGGTTAGACTTTCACAAAACAGCCACGGTCAAAGAGGCGTGCGCCCCAGCGCGGCAGCAAGCGTACCGAGAGTATCTACAGAATGAAATGAACCTCTCGAAGAATTCTATGCGGCAGATTCTCACGGTCGGAAAGGCGGCGTTGAATTGGGCGTGGAAAAGAGGTGAGCTCGCGTCAGTCCCTTACATAGAACTCGTCAAGGTGCCGACGCCGCCGCCAAAAGGGCGTCCGCTGGAGGTCGAGGAAGTGGCGGAGCTCATCGACAATGCCGAGTATCATTTGAAAGCGTTCATCGTGATGATGATCTCCGGCACGTCTCGGAATAGAGCGATCCTGGACCTGAAGTTCGAACAGGTCGATTTTCGCAATGATCTAATCGATCTCAATCCAAAGGGACGAGAGCAGACACTTAAATTTCGCCCTCAAGTAAAAATCCCGCAGACCGTCAAACCTTGGCTGCTGAAGCAACAGGAATTGAGTCAAACAGGCCACGTCATTGAATTCAAAGGAACGCCCGTAAAGAGCATTCGCACCGCTTGGCGAACAGTTCGAAAAGCAACGAAGTTGGACGCGGCCGTTCAACCTTATGGCCTTCGTCACACGATGGCCCGATGGCTGAGAAAAAGCAGCGTTCCTGCGTGGGAGGTCGCTGCGCAGCTCGGTCACAAATCTCCCGATGTGAGCACGACAGAGATCTACGCTCCCTTTGATCCGTCATACCTCTTCAAGTCTACCGCAGCTATTGATGCGTTCCTCTCGGAGGTTGCGTTACAATTGCGTTACACCTCTATCTCCGACTATATGCTGGAGCAGATAAAAATCATTGAAAATCAAGGTAGTGAATGGTGGTTCGGGGGAGACTTGAACTCCCGACCTCACGATTATGAGTCGTGCGCTCTAACCAGCTGAGCTACCGAACCATCAGAAGCGCGCTGCATACACCGCGCTTTGGCGCTCCGCAACCATTCTTATGCGCCAATTTCAGCGTGGCCACACCGGCTCCAGCTGGGCTGAGACGAAATGCTGTTCCAGCTCCGGACTGGCAAAAAAGAAGGTCGCTTCGGTGATCACCGCGGTATAGTTCTGGCGGATCGTTCGGAACGCCGCCTTGGCTTCAAAATTGAGCTGGAACTGGGACACATAAGTCAGCCCCCATTCCGGTTCCGTCTCGAGAAGATAGCTTTGCTCGAACCGCGTGAGGCGCCCGCCTTTTGGCCCTCGAACCGGGCGGGGTAGGGCGTAATCGATCCGCATGAAGCGGCCATCCCCGGGTTCCATCCATGCCTCCGCCTGAAGGCGTTGCGTCGCCCAGATATCAAGCGCGCCATCATTCGCTGAGGGGGCGTGCTGGAACTTCAACCGCCAGGCCGGGCCCATATCGTCGACATAAACCGTTTCGCCGAAACTGGCGCGCAAATCGTCCGGAAACAGACGCCCATCTGGCGCGGCTTCTGCGCCCCAGGCCGCTGCGGCCTGGTCCAGGTCGCCATCCTCTCCGCGCGCGATGATCAGACGCCAGCGCCGCCCGTCCGGCTCTCGCGGGTCGAAGGCAAATGTGCGGCTGGCTTTAGCGCTGCTCATTTCGACGGTGAAGGCCGCGCGCAGGCTGTCTGGCGCTTCAGTCGCGCGCAAGGCCTCGTCCATTGGGCCGGTGCCAACGATCAGTGGAAACGCGATGCTCAGGACGAAACTCATGCAAGCTGTCTCAGGTTTAATTACGTCTGGTTTAAGGCAGACAAGATTAACTCTCAGAGCTTGCCGATTTAAGGTTTATGCGGCGTGAACGGGTGGGACCTCGGCCCAATTTAAAACACCCGGAGGGCCTGAGAGGACCGCCGGGTGTCTTGATACGTGGCTGTCGACCGAACTAGGCTGTTGGCAGCTTATAGTCCTTGAAGATCTCACGCAGTTTCAGCTTGTTGATCTTGCCGGTCGCGCCGAGTGGGATCTCGTCAATGAAAGCGACATCATCCGGTGTCCACCATTTGGCGATCTTGCCTTCCAGTTGTGCGAGTAGCTCTTCCTTGGATGGTTCTTCGCCTGGCGCCGCCTGAATGATTAAGAGCGGACGCTCATCCCATTTCGGGTGATAGATGCCAATCGCGGCCGCATTCGCCACTTTAGGGTGACCAACGGCGATGTTTTCAATATCGATCGAGCTGATCCACTCGCCGCCTGATTTGATCACGTCCTTGGCGCGATCAGTGATCTGCATGGTGCCGAACTGGTCCATATTGGCGACATCACCCGTGTCGAAGAAGCCGTTCTCATCCAGAACATTGCCGCCATCGCCCTTGAAGTATCCAGCTGCGATGGCCGGGCCCCGTACGACAAGGCGTCCAGACGTTTCGCCATCCCAGGCGAGGTCATTGTTCTCGTCATCAACAATTTTGAGCTCGACCCCAAATGGTGGACGGCCTTGCTTGAGTTTTTGCGTCATCCGGGTGTCGATATCGGCGTCCATCAAGTGCGGAGGTAGGGTGCCAAGTGTGCCGAGCGGACTGGTTTCGGTCATGCCCCAGGCGTGAATGACATCAACTTCGAACTCGGTCTCGAAGGCGCGCAGAATGGCTTCCGGCACAGCGGAGCCGCCGATGACAACTTTGCGTAGATGCGGCAGCTTGAGATTGTTCTCGCGTAGATAGCCGAGCAGGCCGAGCCAGACCGTCGGCACCGCCGCGGTAATGGTCACTTTCTCGGTGTCGAGCAGCTCATAGATGCTGGCGCCGTCCATTTGCGCACCCGGCATGACCATATTGGCGCCGGTGGCCGGGCAACCAAACGCGAGGCCCCAGGCATTGGCGTGGAACATCGGCACGACGGGCAGGACGACATCATCCGAGCCCATGCCCATGGCATCCTTGGACATTGTGATCATGGTGTGTAGGACGTTCGAGCGGTGCGAATAAAGCACGCCTTTCGGGTTTCCGGTTGTGCCCGAAGTGTAGCAGAGCCCGCAGGCCGTCTCTTCCGGGAAGTCGCCCCAGCTGGCATTGAGAGATTTACCCGCCACCCAGTCATCAAAGGCAATCGCGCCGAGCGAGTTTTCCGGCATATTGTCGGCGTCGGCAAAAATCACGTAGGTTTTGATCGTCTCGAACTTGTCTTTCACCGCCTCAATGATGGGAAGGAACGTGGTGTCGAGGATCAGCACTTTGTCTTCGGCGTGATTGGCGATCCAAGCGATCTGATCCGGGTGGAGACGCGGGTTGATCGTGTGCAGGACGGCGCCAATGCCCATCGTGCCGTACCAGGCGGCCATGTGTCGGGCCGAGTTCCATCCTAGCGTTGCAACTCGGTCGCCGAGACCGATGCCGCCTTCGATCAGGGCACCAGAGACCTGTTTGGATAGATCGTGCAGCTGGGAATAGCTGGTGCGAACGATCTCGCCTCCGACGCGGCGCGTGATAATCTCGCGGGTTGGGTTGATACGTTTTGCGTGCTCCAGAATCTTGTTGGTTGTGAGCTGCCAGTCCTGCATGATGCCGTGCATCGGTTATCCTCCATAAATCTGTAGTGTTCTCGCCCCTTTCGAGGCCTGAGGATTGTTGTAGGTTGACGATACAGGCTCGGCAAGAATCGAAAGTGATATAGCATGCGACGTCTTCTCCCAATTACACTCGCCGTGGCGAGTTTTTGTCTCTCTGCGTGTCAGCCGGAGGCCGGGGAGTTTGACCCGCCACAAATCTTAGAAAGCGCTGCTGAAGGTGCTGTTGAGCGGACGGATCTCACGCAGTTAGAACCTGTCGAAGGATACTCTGTCGGACCTCTGCCCGAATTCTTCGACTGCGTACGTGAGAGTGGCGGCCTGTTGATCGCGTCACATCGCGGCGGACCCGCCCCAGGCTATCCCGAAAACGCCATCGAGACGATGCAATATGGTCTCGACCAGGGGATCCTGATCCATGAGATTGATGTTGCGGAAAGTCGGGACGGGGTATTGTTCCTGATGCACGATCGCAGCCTTGGCCGAACAACGACGGGAAGCGGATTTGTTGCCGACACGGACTGGGAGACGGTCCGGACGCTGAACCTCAAAGACAATGACGGAGCGATCACTTCGTTTCAGGCGCCGAAATTGACCGACGTCCTGCTCTGGGCGAAGTCGACCGGGGCAATTGTTGAGCTCGACAAGAAGCCCACCACGAGTTTTCGCAATATCATCTCGCTCGTGCGCGCGGCAGAGGCTGAGGAAAATGTCGTGCTGATCACCTATAATGACAATCAGGCTGTTGAGGTGGCCCGGCTCGCGCCAGATCTGATGATGACTGCGAGCGTCAACAGCCGCGATCACCAGGACGAGCTGGCGGCGCAAGGGGTCGACTTTGACAAAGTCGTCGCCTGGATGGGGATCAGCAATCCAAATACGCGCGCCTTTGAAGCGATTGGTAATCGCGGTGTCGAGACAGCGTTTGGCACGCTTGGTCGGGCGGGTGAGCGCTTGGATGATGTCTATTGGTCAGATGGCGATCCAAGTGAGTTTCAGGCCCTGGCCGATGGCGGTCTTACAATGCTTGCGACGGATGCGCCGTATCGGGTTGCGGCAGCGCTTGAGGTCGATAATCTCGCCCTTGAGGCTTGCGCGGGGCGCTAGAGCACAAATCTTGCGCGTTCGTTGGAGCTGATAAACTCGACCATTTCATCGTAGGACGCGCGCTCCAGTTTGCTGAAGGCGGCGATACGTTTGGCATGGGTGCGCGCTGTATCGAAATCGCGGTCGGCGCGGTTAATTGCACCCGCATAGAATTGCATCCGCCGTGTCTCGCGCTGCGGACGCAGGCCCTCCAACATTGCCCGGACGCCGACGGCGAGGATTGCGAAGGCGATTGCCAGCGCGCTCAGGACGGAGGTGCTTTCTACGAACGGTCCCCAGACCGCAGCGCCGAGAGCGATGAAGTTTGCGATGAACGCAAAAACGACGAGCAAATAGCTGAGATTTCCGAGAATATGCAGCTGCTTGGAGGGCGAGGACCAGAACTTTCCTTCCGACGACAGCACATAGTTGGTGTACTGTATTTGCCCCCGCATCCGGGTTTCATGCAGAGCGCGACATATTTCGTCGAGCGGGTCCTGATGCACCTTGTCAGGTTTCATTGCGGCTTTGCCTGCCCAAGCATCCTCGATCCAGAAGGCGGTTTCGGCTTTAGGATCGGTCACGCTCTGGCCGGAATGCGCGGCAGCAGAGGCGTGGGTGTATTTGGTGTACTCGCTGGAAATCTGATCGATGAAGTTTCGCTTGAAGCGTTTGAAGCTGAGATCGCGCTGGTCCAACCAGGTAGCCTTTGCCTCTGGTTGCTCAGCCGCGACGGCGATCTCGACGGAGTGGGCGGCGATATATTGCGCGTGCCATTGGCGGAGGCGTTCGGTGATCAGGCGCTTCATCAGCCAGCCGCGTTTTACTTTGCCAAAGCCAAGGCCGATATTCCCGAATATTAGCGCCAGAATGCCAAAACAGGCACCGGCAATGGCCAGGTAGTTGAGAATGGGTTTGTGATCCGCCTCATTCGTCCAGATCCCCTTGATGACAACATCAACCGGAAAGGCGAGTAGCGACAAGGTGGCAAAAACCAATGCCGCGCAACCAATCCATCGAGACCTCCGTTTCGCGGCCACCGCAGCGCGATCTACGCGCTGGAACTCGTCTCGCAGTTCAGGATGATCCAAAGCGAAAAACACATTCGGGTAAGTCCGCGCAGCGAGGGCTCGGTCTTCTTCCGACAATAATAGTTCGTCATTGAAGCGAAAAGTCATACGCCCGTCCCTGGCTTATCCATCCCGCACACGAAACACGTTCACTTCGCAGCTGGCAAGAAGGTTTCGCGCTTGCAGGCTGTATTAAAAAGATTTTTCGAAACCGTGCCGTGTGCGCTTCGACTGAACTTCTGCTTTGGATTGACGAAGTTTTGTGTCATGGCTGAGGGCAAGGTCGCTTTAAGCATAACAAAACACAGGGGCCGGGGACGATGTCGCACATATTCTTATCCTATAGCAGAGCGGATCGACCGATCGCGCAAGTGATCGCCGAGGCGCTGGAGGCTGAGGGGTTTTCGGTCTGGTGGGATAAGGTGCTGCGCGCTGGACAGACCTATGACGAAGTGACGGAAAATATGCTCCGCGACTCCGCCGTTGTCGTGGTGCTCTGGTCGCAGACTTCTGTGAAATCCAAATGGGTGCGCGCCGAAGCAACGCTCGGGCAACGCAGCTGTGAGATGGTACCGGCGATGATCGAAGAGGCCGATCGGCCAATCATGTTCGAGCTGACGCAAACCGCTGACCTGATTGGCTGGAATGGCGACCGCAACGAAGCGCGTTGGGCGGAATTTGTTGCCGACATCAAGCGCTCACTGGACAAGCATACCGCAGCCGAAACGGCTGCGAGCGCAGCGGCGGCTCCTGCAGTTCCATCAGCGCAGAACGACGCCACGATCGAGACTGTGTTCTGGACGTCAATCAAGGATGGTGATGATCCTGCAGACTTCGAGGCCTATCTCAGTCGTTATCCTGACGGTCATTATGCGGCACTGGCGCGCAATCGATTGGTGGCTGTGCAGGCGGCGGCGGGCGCAACTACACCCGCACCAAAAACGCCGGAGCCGGCGCCGCCCGAGCCGAAACCAACACCCAAACCCGCAGCGCCTGCGCCAGTTGCGGAGAAGGCGATAAAGACGGAAAAGAAAAAGTCTTCGAGCCCGCTGCCCATGCTGGTCGGCGCGGTTGCTGTGCTGGGCATAGGTGGATGGTTTGGAATGCAGGCGCTCAATCCGCCCGCGCCCGGTCCAGGCCCGGACGTGGAGCCACCACCTCCGCCCGCAACGGCGAGCTGCGCCGTCTGTCCCGATATGGTCGACTTACCTGGCGGGAGTTTCACGATGGGGTCGCCCGCTTCGGAGGCGAATCGGTCGGGAAATGAGGGCCCACGGCGTGAGGTTACGCTGCGCCCATTTTCAATCAGCGCCACTGAAATCACTCGGCAGCAATGGCAGCTTTGTGCCGATGCCGGTGCCTGCCGCGCAGATCCAGGTGGAGATAGCAGCGAGCCCGTCACGCGCGTGAGCTATGATGACGCCGTGGCCTACACGACTTGGCTGTCTCAGCAAGGTGAGCGCCGGTATCGCCTGCCGAGTGAAGCCCAATGGGAATATGCGGCGCGCGGCGGAAAAGACACGCCTTATTGGTGGGGGACGAGTTTTCCCGGCAAAGGTGCCGTGAGTGGGGGAATTTCGGATACGGTCAGCCTTCCGGACAATCCATTCGGCGTTTCAGGCATGTTGGGAAATGTCCGCGAATGGGTCGCGGACTGCTATGTCAACAATTACGCGGACGCGCCAAGTGATGGACGCGTTGTCAGCAGGTCGGGCTGCCAGCTTTTCGTCGTGCGGGGCGGGTCCTGGCGTCTCGGCGCTGCTGAGCACCGCGCGGCCAATCGTGCGCGCAACGAACGCTCCGTTCGCGATCGTTCTCTTGGCTTCCGCGTCGTCGCCGAGCCTGAGGGCAACTAGTTCGATACGACTTCGATCACGACGCGGCGGTTCAATTGTTGATCCACCCCGTCTTCGGTCGCAACGGCGAGCTCCTGCTCGCCATATCCGACCGTCGTAATTGCACTCGGATCGACCCCGTTGGCGATGAACCAGTCTCGGACGAGATTGGCAAAGCGAACCGTCTGGACGCGGCTCTCTGCATCGAGCCCTGCCGTGTCGTTGTATGCGCTAATGGTCAAAGATTCGATCGTCTCACCGCTGTCGAGAACCTGGCGCAAAACCGCTTCATATGGCGTCAGATCGGTGGCTTCATAGTCGACGACATAGAATGTCGTTTCCAGGGGAAGCGATTGTGGATCGGCCATTGGTTCCATCTCCACCACAGGCTCTGGCGGGGGTGGCGGCGGAGCGAGGCTGCGATCGCGGCGGGGCGCTGGTTCTGGTGCAGAGGCGTCTTCAGGCTCGGCAACGTCGAGGCGCCCGGCCGGGAAAGCTGACCGATGCAAGGTGCAGGCTTCGGTTTGCGGCGCGATCATTGAATTGACCCGGTAATACGGATCGCCGTCTGGCAATCCGCCATAGCGCGCAATTTCGAGCGCGCGATCCTGGGGCCGCGTTTCGCCAATCGTGCACATCATGTCCCAAAGAATGGTCGGATTGTCGGAATAGTAATTGTGTCCCGTCCCGAACAATTGCGTGGTCACAGCGGTTGCATCAATCGTCTGATAGTTCTGCGCGTTGCGAATGTAGGGCTTGTCAGTGTCGGTTTCCCCCAGCCGTTTCGCCTGATTGAGAATGTTCGACGCATAGAGCGCGCGATCTGTATCAGACGTGTAAATCGTGACATTCGCATCGAGATTATCGAACACGCCATTCGCGGCGGCAAACACGTCACGCTCCACATCAGCGGCCACCAATAGGATCCGAAACTCGAGATCATCCCGGTCGTGGCGAACGAGATAGTCTCGCGCATAATCCTCAAGCGCTTTGGTGAGGACGCGGTTGCCCATGGAGTGGGCGATAATATTGATCCGGCTGACGTCCAGGTCTTCGGTGATCAGATCGAGAAATTCTTCCAGATAAGGGGCGGAATTGATCGAGCGATCACGATCGCCCCGGTATTCCTCAATCGAAACTTCACCAGCAGACGGCCAGCTGTAGAGAACGGGAATGCCGACATCATAGGATTCGTTGCGTGACAGGTCGTTCGAGAGCTGTGCCGCGCGCACCAGCGCATCGTCGAATTTCACGTTGAAGCCATGCACAAATAACAGGATCGCGTCGGATCCCTCATAATAGATGGCGTCTTGAAGCGTTGCCGTGAAGGTTTCGCGCCCGCTCGTCGTGATTCGAGTCAGGAAAACATATTCGGAGAGCTTGTCGGCATCATTCGGAGCCTGGCCCTGGACATGAGGGGTTTCTCCGCGTTCGCGCGAGCCGCCATCTTCAATCAGCTTTGGAAGCCAGACATCTGCCCGGCCGAGGCGGAGGGATTCGCCATTTTCGCCTGTGCCTTCAATCACATCGGCAGCATCAGAGGCGAGCATCGCGTCGCCCGTTTCGAGCTTGCGATTGGTGCCGTACCAGACGCGAATACAGTCGACCTTGCGATCGAGGCGATCTTGAGAAACGAGATCAGCGCAATCCGTTCCAAAGTCGGGATGGCGAATAATCAAAGGTCGATTCAGCCACCACCAGGCCGCTGCGCAGCCGACGCCGACAATAACCAGGATGCCGAGAAACCACTTAAGCACACGTCACCTCCCAATACTCAACTAGGGCTTTGTACATCAGTTTTGGGGGACAGAACAACCGGATGAGCTGTTCCCGACTCGTCAGCTTTCGCAATCGCGAAAAATACGCCTATATCGCTTCAAACCTTTCCCATCGACGAGCGCCCGCCATGTCCGATTTTCTCCTCCTCGCCTTCATTCTGTTATGTGCTGGGATCATCGCTGTTCCAATCGCGACGCGGTTGAAGCTCGGATCGGTGCTGGGATACCTGATTGCGGGTATTTGCATCAGTCCGCTCCTGGGCCTGCTACAGGTCGACGTCGTAGCCCTGCAGCATTTTGCCGAGTTTGGCGTCGTGATGATGTTGTTCCTGGTCGGGATGGAGCTGGAACCCAAGCTGCTTTGGCAAATGCGAAATCGATTGATGGGGCTTGGCGGAGGGCAGGTCCTGATGACCATGTTGCTGGTCATGTCAGTGGCGATGGCGTTTGGGCAATCATGGAACACGGCGTTGGTGATCGGCATGATCCTGTCACTGTCCTCAACGGCGATTGTGCTGCAGACGCTGAATGAGAAAGGCCTGATGAAGAGCGATGGCGGCCAAGCGAGCTTTTCTGTGCTCCTGTTCCAGGACATCGCATTCATTCCGATGCTGGCCATCATTCCGCTGCTGGCTTTCCCGGAAGTCGCGACCCTGACCGCCGGCGGCGGCGATGAGCATAGCATCAGCCTGGTCGAGAATTTGAATGGCTGGCAGACCATGCTGGTTACTGTCGGTGCCATTGCTGCTGTGATTCTAGGCGGGAACTATCTGACACGACCGATCTTCCGATTTGTCGCGGGCGCGAAACTGCGTGAACTGTTCACGGCCACAGCTTTGTTGATGGTTATCGGGATCGCGCTATTGATGACTCTGGTCGGTCTGTCGCCTGCGCTCGGCACGTTTCTGGCGGGCGTCGTCCTCGCCAACTCTGAATATAAGCACGAACTGGAATCAGACATCGACCCATTCCGGGGCCTGCTGCTGGGGCTGTTCTTCATCACCGTCGGGGCTGGAATTAATTTCCAACTCTTGTCTGAGAATTTTGGCCTGGTGATCAGCATGACGGTAGGCTTGATCCTGCTGAAAGCGACGGTGCTCTTCTTGCTCGGTACGGCCTTCAAGATTCGTGGGGCGCAGCGCTGGCTGTTTACGCTCGGTCTGGCGCAGGCCGGGGAATTCGGTTTCGTTTTGCTCGCCTTTACGACCACAAACGGGATCATTCCTGACGACGTTGCCAGCTTACTCTTGCTTGTGGTCGCCTTGTCGATGCTGATCACGCCGCTCCTGTTCATTCTCTACGATCAGATCGTCGCTGGGATTTACGCGCGCGGGCAGGAGGCTGAAGCCGATGAGATCACTGAAAACAATGGGATCATTATTGCGGGCCGAGGCCGGATTGGTGGGATCGTCGACCGCATGTTGCGGACCGCTGGCTATACCTCGACGGTGATCGATTACAGCTCCAAGCAGCTAGATATCTTGCGGACTTACGGCGTCAGCCACGCCTATTTTGGCGACGCAACCCGGCCGGACCTGCTGCACGCGGCCGGGATCGACAAGGCGAAAATGCTCATCGTTACTATTGATGATAAGGAACAGATCACTGAACTCGTCGCTTATGCCACTCGTAATTTCCCCGATCTGCATGTGATCGCCCGGGCCGTCGATCGCCATCACGTCTATGAGCTATGGGCGCATGGATGCCGCGACATCATTCGTGAAACCTATGACAGCTCGCTCAGAATTGGGCGTTCTGCGTTCGAAGCGATGGGTGTTCCGCGCGAGGCAGCGGACGAAATGAAAATGGCATTCCATGAGATGGATCAACAATCGATGATCGAAGTTGCTGACGTCTACGACATGGACATACCGGCGCACGAGAACGAGGCTTATGTCAGCCGCGTCCGCGAACGATCAGAGACCTGGGAAGCCGACCTGCACGACCGGATGATGGAGATCATGGACGGCGACCCGGAAAAAGCCTGATCAGGTATTTGAGTACGGTGAGTTGACCTTTCCCCGCTTTCTCGCGTAAGGGAGCGCCTCGGTTGAGGCGCCTGCCGCTCGCTGGACGAAAGTCCTTGGTGAAGACCTCCCGGATTTTCCGGCCTATCGCAGACCTTTTCACTTCTGGTCTGGCGGCAATGCGAGCCCCGCCCTTCGCTGGACCACACTGGAATTGTGAAAGGACGCTGTGATGATACAGCACATTT
This sequence comes from Hyphomonadaceae bacterium, assembly GCA_043513745.1. GTDB lineage: Bacteria > Pseudomonadota > Alphaproteobacteria > Caulobacterales > Hyphomonadaceae > Henriciella. Next base: position 335,274 of record CP121341.1, on the reverse strand, counting down.
ATACCCGCGTGCAGGCAAAGGCCCGTGCGCGCGAACTCAAAGCAAATAGCGAGACGAAGCTCAGCTATGCGGCCGCGCTCGAGCAAGTCGCGCGTGAGATGGGGTTTCGCGATTGGAACACCGCCGCCGCCCGACTGTCGAACGAACCTGAAGCTTGCTGGCAAGTCGGAGAGCGTGTCAGCGGGGCCTATCTGAAGCGAGCCTTTCGAGGCCGTGTCCATGCCGTTCGCGAATTGCATGGCGGCGAAGGGTATGAGCTGACCCTGCACTTTGACGACCCTGTCGATGTGGTTGACTGGGAGAGCTTTTCTGCCTTTCGGCAACGCGTCACAGCGCTGGTTTCGCCGGAAGGTGTGTCTTGGAAAAAGACCAGCGACGGCGCCCCACACCTGACCGTGGCACGTGAGAGCGCGTTTTCGGTTTAGGCTGGGGCTTCCTAGTTCCTTCGCCGACACCTGCGCAGGCAGGTGTCTAGGGACAGAATCCATCCACCGCAACAAGACGATCTAACCATCCATGGATACCTGCCTGCGCGGGTATCTTCGGATACTCAAAGCTTATTATTATTCGGGGTCAGTTACGATAGTTCCCGAAAACGCTAAACCTTCTCAGGCTTGCCTTTGCCGGGGGTCTTTGGCTTCCGCTTGGTCGGCTTGTCCTCGACATATTTGAAGGTCAATTCGTCCTTCTTCTTGTCGTGACCGATTTTCACCGTGCCGCCTTTGGCGAGTTTTCCGAACAGGAGTTCTTCGGCCATTGGCTTCTTCACGTACTCGGAAATGACACGGGCCAGAGGACGAGCCCCAAACTCGGCGTCAAAGCCGCGCTTGGCGAGCCAGTCGCGGGCCCCTGCGGCCAGTTCAATCGTCACGTTTCGATCCGCCAGCTGAACTTCAAGCTGCAGCACAAATTTCTCGACCACGCGCTCGATGATTTCAGGCGTCAGACCACCAAACGTAATCACGGCGTCCAGGCGGTTGCGGAATTCCGGTGTGAACAGGCGTTTCAGAGCCTCTTCCTGTTCGTCATCCTTGCGGCCGCGGCCAAACCCGATGGAGTTCTTGGCGGCGTCCGAAGCACCCGCATTTGTGGTCATCACCAGAATGACATTGCGGAAGTCGACCTTGCGGCCATTCGCATCGGTCAGCGTGCCATTGTCCATCACCTGAAGGAGCACGTTGAACAGATCTGGATGTGCTTTCTCGATCTCGTCGAGCAGGACGACGGAGTGAGGGTGCTGCATGACGGCGTCCGTCAGTAGGCCGCCTTCGTCATATCCAACATAGCCGGGAGGGGCACCGATCAGGCGAGAGATCGAGTGACGCTCCATATATTCTGACATGTCGAAGCGGTGAAGCTCGACGCCCAGAATAGAGGCAAGTTGGCGAGTCACTTCGGTTTTCCCGACGCCGGTCGGACCGGTGAACAAGTAAGAGCCGATTGGTTTGTTCGGTTCGCGCAGGCCAGCGCGCGATAGTTTGATCGCACTCGACAACGCGTCGATCGCAGCTTCCTGGCCGTAGACCACGCGCTTTAGATCGGCCTCTAGCGACTTGATCGCCTGGGCATCGTCTTTCGTGACCTGTTTTGGGGGGATGCGGGCAATCTTGGCCACAATCGCTTCGACTTCCTTCACGCCGATCGTCTTGCGACGCTTGCTCTCCGGGACCAGCCATTGCGTTGCGCCGGCTTCATCGATCACATCGATCGCTTTGTCGGGCAGCTTGCGATCGGTCATATAGCGGGCCGATAGCTCCACCGCAGCCCGGATGGCGTCATTGGTATAACGCAGGCCATGGAAATCCTCGAAGGTCGATTTGAGACCGGTGAGGATTTTCACTGCGTCTTCGACATTCGGTTCAACCACATCGATCTTGCGGAACCGGCGAGACAGAGCCCGGTCTTTTTCGAAGTGCTGCTTATACTCTTTGAACGTGGTCGAGCCCATGCACCGCACTTCGCCGTTCTGCAGCGCAGGCTTCAGCAGATTAGAGGCGTCCATCGCGCCGCCTGAGGTTGCTCCGGCGCCGATGATGGTGTGGATCTCGTCGATAAAGAGAATGCCTTTTTCCTGCTCGCCAATTTCTTTCATGACGGCTTTCAAGCGTTCTTCGAAATCGCCGCGATAGCGTGTGCCAGCTAGGAGAGCGCCCATATCCAGCGCCCAGATCGTAGCATCATCTAGAATTTCCGGCACTTCGCCATTGACGATCATGCGTGCCAGGCCTTCCGCAATCGCGGTTTTGCCGACGCCTGGATCACCGACGAGGATCGGATTGTTCTTGGACCGGCGGCAGAGCACTTCGATGCAACGCTCAATTTCAAGCTGACGCCCGATCAGTGGATCGATTTTTCCTTGCTTGGCTTTCTCATTCAGGTTGACGCAATAGGCATCCAGCGCCTCGCTTTGCGGTGCGTTTGGAACGGCCTCTTCTGGCTCTGCGCCCCGCGGCGTGGTCGGGCGGTTCTGACCCGGCACTTTCGAAACGCCATGGCTGACATAGTTGACCGCGTCATAGCGGGTCATGTCCTGTTCCTGCAGGAAGTACGTTGCGTGGCTTTCTCGCTCCGAGAAGATCGAGATGAGAATGTTCGCACCGGAAACCTCATCGCGCCCGGAACTCTCAACATGGAGAACGGCGCGTTGTACGACCCGCTGGAAAGCCGCCGTCGGCTGCACCCGTCCTGACGGGTTATCAGTTATCAGGCTGGAGAGGTCTTCGTCGATATATTGTTCGAGGGCTTGTTTCAGAGACGCGATGTCAACTTTGCAGGCGCTCATCACCTCAATTGCGTCTTCATCCTCGGTCAGCGCCAGGAGGAGGTGCTCAAGAGTCGCGTATTCGTGCTGGCGCTCGCCCGCTGCGGTGAGGGCGCGTTCGAGGGCGTTTTCGAGGCTAGGGGTTAAGCTCGGCATGTGTTTCTCCTAGTCCTCTTTTTCCATTGTGCATTGCAGGGGGTGCTCATTGCGCCGGGCCATATCCATGACCTGCGCAACTTTGGTCTCCGCAACTTCGTACGTATAGACGCCGCAGACACCGACGCCCTTCTGATGAACGTGCAGCATAATCCGAGTCGCCTGTTCCCGGCTCTTGCTGAAAAAGCGCTCAAGGATCAGCACGACAAACTCCATCGGCGTGTAATCGTCATTCAGGATCAAAACCCGATACATGCTCGGTTTCTTGGTGCGAACGCGCGTCTTGGTGGCAATTCCAAGACCAGCGTCATCGCCGCCATCCGGATTCATTGGATCGTTCGGCCCTTCTGGGTCTGAGAGCGTTATGCGGTCGATTCTGATAGACATGGCCTAGAAGATAAGCGTTCCTTTCCGAAAGTGTAGACTGACGCTGTGTTGCCGTAGGATCAAGCTAGAAATTGATCAATTTGTGGTCACGCGTCGAATTAAATCGCTCACGCGTTTGCGATTGGCGCCTAGGTCGGAATATCCGATCCGAGACCGGGAATAGATTGCGAAGGTTGCTTTGCCATTCTCAAGCGGGATCACTTCAATATCGACATCGTCTTTGAAGCGCATCAGCCCCGTCGTCGCGACGAACTTGATCCGTAACTGTTCGGGGTCTGCTTCGAGTTTTCCCCAACTGCGTTCAGACGCGATGACTTCACTGAGGCGCGAATAGAGACCGCGTCCCGTCAACGGCACAACAGGCGGCGCAAAATCCGGCTCCGCAGCCAGGCAATGATTCTCAGGCGCGACCAGGCAAGTATTGGGCTTGGGCGGGCGTTTTAGCGACTTGAAGGAAATAAAATCAGACATGGTCCGTCGAACTTGCCGGAAGTCGATGGGTTTGTCAGGTGTTTAAACTGAAAGAGCCAGGCTTTCATGCCCGGCTCTATCTTGACTGCGTCTGATATGCAGGCGTTTGCGGAACGCTTAGGCGCTGGCTGCGCTCTTTGCGGTTTTCTTAGCCTGCTTGGCCAGCGGCGCAAATGCCTCACGCATTGTGTCGGCATACACTTCTGAAAGCTCGTTGAAGCCTTTGAGGTTGTTCTCGAAAGCTGATTTCACAAAGCCCGTCTGTACGGTCATTGCTTCAGACAGCGTGCCCGCTTCGGACAGCTTCTTACCGGTTTCAACCGACAGAGCCATCTGCTGCTTAAGGTGGCCCATCATGGTTTGTCCGACATCCTGCATGCCTTTGACCGAAGCGCGTGTGCTGGCGGTTGAGGCTTCCATTGCGCCGCGCGCGAGCGTGCCCATCGAATCTTGATTGGGAAAGAAGTTCGCAAACGCGTCTGTATCGAACGCGCGAAAAGGCAAAGCGAACGGAGAAGAAGGGGTGGCGGTCATGATCCAAAGTCCTTGTTTACGCCACGTAATATACGGCGCCATCTCGCAATTGCAACAAAAAATTGTGCAGTGCACAAAATTAAGGTTGAGGTAACAAAAGGGGCACAAATCCTAACAGAAATGCCATGTGCATTTACCTCTAGCTAACCTTATGAATCGATCCTACTGTTTTCTCGGGATGCCGGGGAATGCTCTAATTGGAGACCCGTGCATGGCCGTTGGTTTTTCTGCGATTTCGATCAAATCCGCTCTGGTGGCCGGAACCCTCCTGGCGCTTGGGGCCCAATCGACGGCATCAGCAGAAAAATACGCCTCCATCGTGATTGATCTCGAAACCGACCAGGTGCTGCACGCACGGCATGCCGATGCGCCGAGATACCCAGCGTCGCTGACCAAGGCGATGACGTTGTATATGCTGTTCGACGCGATGAAGAGCGGCGAGGTTAAACTCTATGAGCAGTTGCCTGTTTCGCGCGCGGCGGCGAGCCAGCCGCCATCTTCTCTGCGTCTACGCGCCGGCTCCACAATCACGACTAAGGACGCGATCAATGCGCTGATCACCAAATCTGCAAATGATGTGGCTGTGGTCGTTGCCGAACGTCTCGGCGGAACGGAGCAGCGCTTCGCGACCCTCATGACGGCCAAGGCTGAGGCGATGGGCATGGAGAGCACGACGTTCAAAAACGCGTCTGGCCTGCCCAACTCACAGCAGCTTTCTACAGCGCGCGACATGTCGGTACTAGCAGAACGGCTATTGCAAGATCACGCTGACTATTATGGCTATTTCGCCAATACCAAGTTCAGCTGGGGCCGTGCCAATTATCGCAACCACAACAAACTGATCGGCAAAGTCTCTGGTGTGGACGGGATCAAGACCGGCTATACGCGCGCGTCGGGGTTCAACCTGATGGCCAGCGCAAAACGCCGCGGTCGCCGTGTCGTTGCGATTATGTTTGGCGGATCGACGGCGCGGTCGCGCGATCAGCACGTCTCGGATCTGATCGAGGCTGCTTATAAAAGTTTCGAACAAGATGACGAAGCGCCAGAATTGCGGATGCGCATGACGTTCAGCGACATCCAGCCGCCGATCGACCCAAACGCTGCTGCAATGCCTGTTCTTAATGGACGCATTTTTGGCGCGAGTACGGTCGTGGCCGAAGGGGATGAAGGCTCGAAGCCAGAATAGGGGGCGATCATGTTCGCATTTCGCCTCATCGCTCTCGCACTTGCTGCTGTGTTGTTGCTCGGAACGGCCGTCTCTGAACCGGTTGATTTTGACGTTTTAGATGAGCGCCTGACCCGTCTCGCCTCTGATCCAGAAATTGTTGGTCTCGCCGTCGCCGTGATCGAAGACGGCGAAATCACTTTTGCTGAGGGGTATGGCGTCACCAAGTTCGGGGGAGACCCCGTCAACGATCATACAGTCTTTCGCTGGGCGTCCCTGTCGAAAGGCGTTGCGTCAACGGCAGTTGGTAAAATGGTGGCGGATGGGCAGCTAACGTTCTCTGACACGATATCCAAGTTCAAGACGTCTCTCAGGCTTCCACTCGGCGGTGAGAAGGTCGGCACGCTGGATGACCTGCTCTCGCACCAGATCGGTATTGTCCCGAACGCTTACGATACGCGCCTCGAAGATGGCGGCGATCCGGCGCAGATCCGCAAAGCGCTCGGCAAGCTCAAGCGAACCTGCAGCGTCGGCGAGTGCCACACCTATCAGAACGTTGCGTTCGACGCGATTTCAGAGATCGTCGCCTCGGTTCGCGGCATTGATTTTGAGGAAGTCGTTCGGCTTGAGCTGTTTCAGCCCCTCAACATGCAGGATGCGAGTTACGGTCTAGAAGCTTTGCTGAAGTCCTATTCCTGGGCCGAGCCGCACCGTAAGCGCCGTGCAGATCCGCGGCCAGTTAAACGCACCGTGAACCGGTCCTATTACCGCGTTCCGGCTGCTGGCGGGGTCAATGGCTCCATCCGCGACCTCGCCCAGTTTGCACGCGCACAGATGGGGCTTGAGCCTGAAGTCTTGTCTCCGGATACGCTGACAGAGCTTCACACCCCCCGCGTCTACACCAGACGCGAACAGTCCAGCATGAGCCGACGTTATGGTGGCCACCTCCGCGACGCGCGGTACGCGCTCGGATGGCGTGTCTACAAATACGGGAAACCAGGCTACCGCGTCGTCGGGCATCGCGGCGCCGTTGATGGGTACCGTTCAATGATCCTCTTCGATCCTGAACGAAACGCAGGAGTGGTGGCGCTCTGGAACTCCAATTCACGCAAGCCGGTCGGGGTCCAGTTTGAAGTCATGGACATGATCTACGGGCTGGAAGCCAAGGACTGGCTGCAACTGGATACGCCCGCAAGCGACTAGCGCGGTTCAGAATAAAAAGCGTCCCAAAATAATAATGAAATACTACTTAGTCGAGAATATTTAAATACTCGACCGGAAGTAGATTTTTATCCAAACCTGCTAGCGTTTCGATATGTCTGCGGGAACATCACATTTAAAAACGACGAAGCTCGACATGTCAGAGCGCACGCGTATGCACGCATACTGGGTGGGTATTCTCGGCCTTGGCTTCGCGGCATTTCTCTACATGCTCTACCATGCAAGCGGTAAGGACACTTGGCTGGTTCGGGTCGTCATCCCGGCCTACGCGGTGCTGCTCGGTGGAATAACGCTAAGCGCCCACCGAAACTTTCATGTCCGAACGATCTTCTTCAATGGTTGTATGGCCATGTTCGCGCTGTTTTGGGTCAAGAATTTCGGCGGTGGTTTCATGGGCAATAGCCGGGCATTCGACCTTCCCGTCATTCTGCTTGTACCTTTATTCTTCATGATGGCGCTAGACACCAGACGTCTTCTGATGCTTGCGCCAGTGCAATTCGTCTGTGTGTTTTGTTATACGTGGTTGTTCGCTGATCTGAGTTTCAATGTGGAGTGGATGCCGAGCGAGCAATTTGCTTTCAGCTTGGTCGTGGCCGCGCTGTCCGGCTTTTCGATCTGTCTGTTCGCAGTCGTCACGTTCTCGCGGCAGCGCGCCGACGAGAATCTGTTCGAATTAGTCACTGAAACCGAAAAGCTTGCCGCGACCGATGTTCTGACGGGCTTGATGAATCGCCGGGCGTTCATGGAAAAACTTCGTGCCCTGTGGCCGACCCGTTCAGAGATCTGCATCGTGTTCGTCGACCTCGATCACTTCAAACCGCTGAACGACCAATATGGGCACGCGGTCGGAGACGAGGTGCTTTGCAAAGTGGCCCAACGCATCGGTGATGTTCCGCATGTTGAATTGAGCGCACGCCTTGGCGGAGACGAATTTGCTGTGCTTTTCGATGCAGAAGCCTGCGAAGAGACCATGGCAACGCACATAGAAACGCTGCACGCCCAGATCACGCAGGACATGCGTTGGGAGTCGGGCGTTATCCCAATTGGCGCTTCGATCGGCTATGCGCATGGCCAGACCGTCGAGCAATCCCTTTCTGGTCTTCTAAGAGCCGCTGACACTGCAATGCGCCGAGCAAAAAGCGGCAACACGCATTGGGCCAAATTCAATCCGCTAGTCGACAACGACGCGATCGCCAGTTCAACGCTCGAAATGGAATTGAAATCCGCCATCAAGAACGGCCAGATCCGTGCCGCCGTCCAACCGATTGCCAACGCTCACTCGCTGGATGTTATCGCTTATGAACTGCTGACGCGTTGGACCAATAGTGGATTTGAACGCGACCCGAGTCCGAAAGACTTTATTCCGATTGCTGAAAAGCTGGGCCTGCTGAACGAGATCCTCTGGGTCACGCTGGATGAAGCCCTAACCAAGCTCAATCTGACCGATCAAAAGCTGGCCATCAATGTTTCGCCGGCGCAGCTTGTGGCTTCCGACTTCCTGGAATCGTTGCTTCGTATTCTTGAGCGTCACGACGTCCGTCCGCATGCGATCACGATAGAGATCACGGAAGAGGTGGCGTTCCGAAACGTCGATCGCAACGTTGCGATCCTCCGTCAGGCGCGCGAACTGGGTTTCGCTATCGCGCTGGACGATTTTGGAACCGGTTATTCATCGCTGTCCATGCTGGACACGCTGCCGCTCGACAAACTGAAAATCGATCAAAGCTTCGTCCAGAAGTCTGACAAAAGCACCCAGAGTAAGAGCATTCTGCTCGCCGCTATTCGTTTGGCGAAGCAGCTCGGGCTTGAGTCCTGCGTTGAAGGGATCGAAACCGAGCAGGCGGCGCGTCGCATTGCATTGCTCGGCGCGGATACGATCCAGGGATACTGGCTTGGCAAACCGCGCCTCGTGCAGGACGAACCGCCCAGCCTGAAAATGGTGTCTTAAGCGTTGGAGCGGTTCAGACCCTAGTCTGGAAACTTCTCAATTTCTTGTTCGAGCTCTTCTTCCAGTTCGGCTTCCAGCTCATCGTTTTCAGATTCAACCTCTTCCACGCGCTCTTTCAGTTTGCGGATCTCACGCTCACGTAGCTCATCTGAAAATGCGCTTGCGAAGACACCCGCAGGTAGAGCAACCACGCCAATCCCCGCGAGTGCGATGACCGACGCGAACATCTTGCCCAGCGCCGTAACAGGATAGACGTCGCCATAGCCAACAGTTGTCAGCGTCGCCATGGCCCACCAAAGCGCCCGCGGGATCGATGCGAATTCTTCCCTGGCATTCGCGCCCACCCCTTCAAGGAAGTAGAGGGCGACGGCGGAAACGTAGACGAGTGCCAGAGCCATCGCGAGCGTTGTCAGGAGCTGCGTCCCGGCGCGCTCCACAGTCGCGCCAAGCACGTCGAAGGCAGGAACAAACCGCGCCAGCTTGATCAACCTGGCCAGTCGCAGCGCTCTAAGAATGATCAAGACCTCGTCGCCAACGCCGGCGGGTGTCAGCAGGATCCAGAGCAGTTCGGGAAGGAACGCGATCAAATCGGCGATGGCATACCCGGTCGTCATGTATTTCAGTCTGCCGCCGATCCCTCGATACTTCGGATCTTCCCCGGCCACCCACAGGCGCGCGAGGTACTCAATCGCAAAAATCGAAACGATCGCGAGGTTCACATAGTCGATCGCGATCCGCCACATCGGACCGATCGTTTCTTCCGTCTCAAGCGCCAGTGCTAAGAAGCTCAGTAGCACCAGGCCGATAATCAGAGTGTTCAGTGCCGAAAGGCCCGATTTGCCAGTGGCGTCGGGTTCAAGCTGGCCGTAGAGCCTATGGCGCAGGCCGATCCGGGTGACGACGTGATGCGTTGTCATTCCAACCTTTCCCCCTCGTGCGGACTATCCCCGTAGCACACCGCCTGCGGATTTGGCGACGGCGGCGATAATTTTCTGCGAGATCGCTTCAATGTCCTGATCTTTCAGATTCTCACCGCGCGGTTGCAGCGTAACCTCCACCGCGATCGATTTGTGTCCGGGCTCAACACCCTGACCCTGATACACATCGAACACGTCGACGGCGGTGATCAGCGCTTTATCAGCGCCGCTTGCTGCTTTGATGATGTCACCGGCTGCTGTGTCTTCGCTCACGACAAATGCAAAGTCTCGCCGGATCGGCGTGAGATCGGCTTTTTCGAAAACAGGTTTTGTTTTCGTCGTTTTCGCTTTCATCTGCGGCAGTGCGTTCAGGTTCAGCTCAAACGCGAAGAGCGGACCTTCAACATCCAGAGCTTTCAAGACGCGCGGGTGCAGGGCACCAAAGTGAGCCACTGTGACTTTTGGGCCGAGCTTCAGACTAGCCGCTTGTCCTGGGTGCCAGTGGGGTTGGCGCGGCTCGCCAACCTGGAACCGGGCAGGGGGCTGGCCAAGCGATTTGAGCACGGCAAACAGGTCTGCTTTCGCAGCATAAACATCGTAAGCATCAGAGCCGTTCCAGTGCCGCGCCTTGTGTGGGCGTACAAGCGCCGCAATCACTGATCGCTGATCCTTCGGTCCGTCCCCGAGATAGATGGGGCCAGCTTCGAACAGGCGGAGGCCGCGTTCGCCATGATCAGACCCTCGTTGTACCGCGGATGCGAGATTGCCGAGAATGCTTGGGCGCATCTGGTTGAGTTCGCTGGCGACCGGGTTCGCCACGGTGAGGGAATCTTGACCGCCCCCAAACAAGGCTGCGTGCGCTTTCGGCATAAAGCTCCAGGTGACCGTCTCGAGGAACCCGCGCGACGCCAAGGTCCGGCGCGATGTTCGGATCCGGTCCTGAATAGGCGTGGTCACGACACGTTTGCCGCCCGCAGGGGTAGGCAGCGACAAGGTTGGCAGCGCCTTATAGCCTTCAAGACGGGCAATTTCTTCAACAATATCGGCGCTTTGCTCCATATCGAAGCGCCAGCTCGGCACCTGCAGAAGCCAGGTCTCGCCGGTGTCCTCGATTGCGAAACCAAGCGCCTTGATCGTCTTCTTCATGTTGGCGGGTTTGACGTCGAGGCCGGTCAGGCGGGCAACATCCCGCTTGAAGAATTCAATCGGTGCCTCGCGGCGCGGGGCTTCGCCAGCAACTTTGATTTTGGACGCTGTGCCGCCCCCGAACTCTGTAATCAGACGCAAGGCGAGCTGTACACCTTCCACGCAGGACTGAGGGTCAACTCCGCGTTCAAAGCGGTAGCGTGCGTCAGAGATAATACCGGTCGTCCGGCCGGTTCTGGCCGTGCGAAGCGGGTCGAACCAGGCGCTTTCGATGAACACGTCCGTCGTCTCATCAGAAACTGCTGTGCTCTCGCCGCCCATGACGCCGCCAAGTCCAATCACACCGCTTTCGTCCGCGATGACGCACATTTCAGGCGCGACTGGATAAGTCTTGCCGTCGAGCGCTGCGCATTCTTCGCCTTTGCGGCCGAGGCGGGCGTGAATGGAGCCCGTGAGTTTGGCAGCGTCGTAAGCGTGAAGGGGGCGGGCCCGGTCGATTGAGATGTAATTGGTGACGTCGACCAGAAGCGATTTCGGCGTGATGCCAACGGCTTTCAAACGCGCCTGCATCCAGTCCGGCGAAGGTCCATTCTTGACGCCGCGAACCAGTGCACCGGCAAAGACGGGGCAGGCTTCGGGGTTATCGAGTTCAATCTCAATGGGACAATCATAGGATCCGCTGACTTTGCGCGCCGGGTCATCAATGAAGCCGCCTGCGCCTGCTGCTGCGAGATCGCGTGCAATCCCTTTGACGCCAAGCCAGTCCGGACGGTTTGGCGTGACCTCGAAATCGATCACCGGGTCATCCAGGCCTAGCGCTTGCGCGGCAGGTGTGCCGAGCGGAATGGACGCGTCCAGATCGGCGATCCCGTCATGGTCCTCGCCAGCGTTCAGTTCCTTGGTGGAGCACATCATGCCGTGACTTTCGACACCGCGGATCTTTCGCGGCTTCTTGTCGAGGCTGAAGTCCAACCCTGGAATGTAGGCACCGAGTGGGGCGTAAATAGCGGTCATGCCAGCGCGCGCATTCGGGGCGCCGCAGACGATCTGCTTCTGTCCATCTACCGTGTCGACGGTGCAAACGCGAAGCTTGTCCGCGTCAGGATGCGGCTGGGCGTCGGTGACTTTGCAGATCGTGAAGGGTTTCAGGTCCTCGGCCGGGTTTTCAACCGCTTCGACCTCTAGGCCAGCCTTGAGCATATAGCCGAGAATATCGTCCAGTGAGGCCGTCGTGGCGAGATAGTCTTTCAACCAAGAGAGAGGAAATTTCATGGGTTGGGCTCTTGTGTGATCTCAGGGGCGGGTTGCGGCGCAAAACGTGGCTCACCCAGGGTTTCGAAAATATCGCCGTCGCGGCGCTTACAGGACTTGACTGGCTCAGCGCGGGATTGCCCGATTTGGGTTGTCATCCAACAACGCTTGAAGACCGAACAGTAACAAATCTCGAGCGACCAGGTATCGGAATCTGATTGAATCCGCGAGATCGTGCTGCGATCAAACGCGTTGTTCGGCCACTGCATGGAGATCGCGGTTACGGTGTTCCCGGGCGCCAATGCGCGGCCTGAAACGGCGGAATAGGAAAGATCGAAGCCGCGCGGCAAGGAGTCTAGATACCCGTCAAAGCTTTCGGTTCTTTCGTCGTTCACGAAGAATTCGACGGACTCGATGAGGGCCGGGCCCACGCCGCTGTTTCCAATATTGATACCGATCGATGTGTGAGATGTGTTTTCATCGACAAAACCATCGACTTGCAGAACCGGATAGACGGAACCGTGTTGTTGGGCACGCATGACGCTGCCTTGATCCCAGGCCATGAAAACAGCCATGGCCGAAGTGATCAAAGCGCAGATCGCGACGAGAAATTCGACTTTATTGCCGTCGCCCATTAGCTCAGCCCACCGCTGACGCTGGGTGTGAGCCAAGGCTTGAAGCCGTAATGGCGGGTCCAGGACGCGTCTGCTTCGAAATAGGGGCGCAGGTCGGGCATGCCATATTTCAGCATGGCCAGACGATCGATGCCCATGCCGAATGCGAAGCCTTGGTATTCGTCCGGGTCGATGCCGCAATTCTTGAGCACATTCGGATGCACCATGCCGGACCCCAGGATTTCCATCCAGCGGTCACCGGCGCCGATCTCAATCGTCTCGCCTTTTTTAGTGTACTTCACGTCCATCTCGGCACTCGGCTCAGTGAACGGGAAGAAGTGAGGCCGAAAGCGCGCTTCCACTTCGTCGACTTCGAAGAAGGCTTTGACGAAATCAATCAGGCACCCTTTGAGGTGGCCCATATGGATACCCTTCTCGATCACCAGACCTTCGACCTGGTGGAACATCGGGGTATGGGTGGCATCCCAATCATTGCGATAGACGCGGCCCGGCGCGATGATACGGATGGGCGGCTTACCATTGGTCATCGTGCGGATCTGAACCGGTGACGTGTGCGTGCGCAGCACTTTCGGATCGCCGCCTTCCGGTGCTTCCATGAAGAACGTATCGTGGGTTTCTCGGGCCGGGTGGCCTTCCGGAAAATTCAGCGCCGTAAAGTTGTGCCAGTCATCTTCGATGTCCGGCCCTTCAGCGACGGCGAAGCCCATATCGCCAAAGATCGCCGCAACTTCCTCGAACACTTGCATGACAGGGTGCAGGGCGCCGGTCGATTCTGGCTTAGGCGGCAGCGTCATGTCGAGCGTTTCTGTCGCGAGCTGCGCTTCGAGAGCTTCATCCTCAAGCACGGACTTGCGCGCTTCGACGGCATCGGCCACGCGGTTTTTCAGAGCGTTGAGCTTAGGTCCCATCTCCTGCCGCTCTTCGGGCGACATGCCGCCCAAGGTCTTCATAAGGCCAGAAACACGGCCCTTCTTACCCAGCTCGGCGACGCGCACAGCGTCGAGCGCGGCCAGGTCAGCCGCGCTATTGATCGCTGCGAGCGCTTCGGATTCGATGATTGATGTATCGGACATAAAAAGCCCCGTTGGTCATTTGGGAGACAAACGGGGCCATTCCGACCCCGCTTGAAGCGGTCGGATTAGCGGAGAAAAGCTAAGGTGTGAACCGGCTTTACGCCAGGGCGGCCTTGGCTTTCTCCACCAAGGCACCAAAAGCGGCGGGCTCTTTGATCGCGAGATCAGACATGACTTTGCGGTCCATCTCGATCCCGGCTTTGCCCAGACCGCCGATGAAACGGCTATACGTCATGTTCTCGTCATGCTCGCGAACAGCAGCGTTGATCCGCTGGATCCACAGGCTGCGGAAGCTGCGCTTCTTAACTTTGCGGCCAACATAAGCGTACTGACCGGCTTTCCAGACGGCTGCCGTAGCGGTGCGGAACTGCTTCGAGCGCGCGCCGCGATAGCCTTTTGCGGCCTTCAGGATCTTCTTGTGACGTGCCTTTGCTGGCACCTTATTACGTGAACGGGCCATGGGAGGCTCCTTACTTCAAATTCGGTTCAGATCTTATTTCAGGCCGTTCGGCAGAAACTTCTTGATGACACGCTGGGTATCGGCCTTGGCAACAACTTCAGTGCCGCGGTTCTGGCGAATGTATTTCCCGTTGTGGCTGATCAGGCGGTGGCGCTTACCAGCAACACCGTGCTTCAGTTTTCCGGAAGCCGTGATCTTGAACCGCTTTGCAGCGGCCTTCTTGGTCTTCATCTTCGGCATTTCGATCTCCTGTTGAGCGCGAGGCTCCAAGTTAGTCATTAAGAGCGACAAGGCATGCCGTTTTCGGCCCGGCCGCTGCGGAAGCGCGGGTTTAAGCGCAAATAGGATTGGAAATCAAGCTCTCGTCTTCAGACTGAAGGACGTGGGCTAGCGCGGTGACATCACCATCGTCATCTGGCGACCTTCGAGCTTTGGTTCGAGTTCGACTTTCATCTGCTCGTCGAACTGCTCTTTGACGCGATTCAACACTTCCATGCCGAGATGTTGGTGGGCCATTTCACGGCCGCGGAAGCGAAGCGTGATTTTGACCTTGTCGCCTTGCTCAAAGAATTGAGCAATTTTCTTGGCTTTCACCTCATAATCGTGGGTGTCGATGTTCGGGCGGAACTTAATTTCCTTCAGTTCCTGTGTTTTCTGCTTCTTCTTGGCGGCAGCTTTTTTCTTCTGCGCTTCGTAGCGCATCTTGCCATAGTCGACGATTTTACAGGCCGGAACGTCTTGGTTCGGAGAGACCTCAACGAGGTCCATACCGGCTTCGCGGGCAGCGTCCAAGGCAGCTTCTATGGGCATTTCACCTTGTTTCTCGCCGTTCTCGTCAATGAGAAGGACGCGCTCGGCACGAATATCGCGATTGGTGCGAGGGCCGGTAGGTTTGGCGCGCTCAGGGCGGCCGTATGGTCTGCGTGCTATGGCTAATCTCCTATGGTTGCCAACGATTGCGTAGCTAATATGCCTCTGTTCGGCTTAATTTTCAACTGACGCCTGATTTAGAAGTAGACGCGCATACACGTTTAACGTGGCGGTTTGAAGCTGCTTTTTGCTGAAACGCTCGCGAACATAGGCTTGTCCGGCCCGTCCCATGGCATCTCGTGCCTCTGGGCGAAGGTTGGCAAGCGTGCGAATGCAAGCGGTGAGCGCTGGGACAGAGCCGGGTTCGGCGCGTGTGCCGGTCTCACCTTCGATAACGGTTTCGCGCTGGCCGCCATGATCAGCGACGATGACCGGTTTCGCCATGGCGGACGCTTCGGCGGCGACCCGGCCAAACGCTTCAGGCCGGGTGGAAGGCGCAACAATGACATCTGCCGCCATATAAGCCGCGGGCATATCCTCTGTGTGGCCAACAATTGAGACCGTTCCGCCGAGCTTATGGTAGATGATCTTGTCTTCCAGCTCCGTCACATATCCCTTTCGACCCTGATCATCGCCGGCAAGCACCAGATGAATCTGCTCACGTTCTGCCGCGTCGAGGGCGCCGAGCGCATCGATCGCCAGCGACTGGCCTTTCCAGCTGGTCAGGCGCCCGGGCAGGACGAAGACCAGACGCTCATCACCGGCCTTGATCTGCCAGTCGAGTTTGATTGTCTGGACACGCTCGTCACTCACCTGTTCCGGGTCGAAAGCGGCAAAGTCGACACCGCGCGGAATGGTAATGATCCGCTCCGGGGGCGTTTGATGTGTTTCCATGACATGCGCGGCGGTCCACTCGGAATTTGCAATCACGAGGTCGCCGCGCGCCATCACGGAATTGTATCGCCGCTTGAGCCCTGTCTTGCCGCTATAAGCGCCGTGATAGGTGGTAACGAAGGGCGTATCGGTTCGCCGGGCCGCGACATAGGCGCTCCAGGCCGGAGCCCGCGACCGCGCATGGATCAGGCTGACACCCTCTTCCGAAATGATCGTTTCAATCAGGCGGGTGTTTTTCCGAATGGTGAGGGGGTTCTTACTCGCCGCATTCATTTGGATGAGTTCACCGCCGACTTCAGCCAATGCCGCTTCGAGTCGCCCGCCAGCGCTGACGACAAGCGCGCGTCCACCGGCGCCGGTAATTGCCTCGGCCATCTCGACCGTCGTGCGCTCGGCCCCGCCTGCACTCAGGTCGGGGATAACTTGCAGGACAGTCTGTCCGCTCAGGTCTGGCCACGCAGATTCGCTCATCCACTGAGTGTGACTGATTTGGCCGCGCATTGAAACGAAGAAGTTGCCAGTCTGCGCAAGCAGTTGCAGTAGAAGGGGCGAAGCCGGGCGAGAAGGAGCGTGCGCATGGAGCATAAGGATTTTGTTTCACCGCAAGGGCGCCGCCTGGCGTACCGGTATTCCGCCCCGTCGAGCGGGCTGACCTTTGTCTGGCTGTCCGGTTTCAAGTCCGACATGACGGGCACGAAAGTCACCGTGCTGGAGACCTGGGCGCAACAGGCGGGGCATGGCTTCCTGGCGTTCGACTATTCAGGGCACGGCGTCTCTGGAGGGGATTTCGAAGACGGGACGATCTCAGCCTGGCGCGAGGATGCCCTCGCCGCGATTGAGGGCCTGACCTCCGGCGCGCTCGTTCTGGTCGGCTCCAGCATGGGCGGCTGGATGGCGCTTCTGTCCGCCCTCGCCTTGAAGAACCGGGTGGCGGCTATGGTGCTGATCGCGCCCGCCCCGGACTTCACACAGAAACTGATATGGCCCGAGTTCAGCGCTGAGCAACAAGCCGAGATCATGGACCAGGGCCGCACGCTGCGCCCGTCCGACTATGGCGACCCGTACCCGATCACCCGTGACCTGATTGAGGATGGCAAAAAATGGGCGCTCCTGGATGCACCGATTGATCTGACCTGTCCCATCCGCATCCTCCAGGGCATGCAGGACCCCGACGTGCCGTGGCAGCACGCGTTCCGTTTGGTTGAAGCGCTGAAGAGCGAGGAGCTGGTCTTCTCCCTGATCAAGGACGGCGACCACCGCCTCTCCCGCGAGCAGGACATTGAGCGCCTGGTCGCGACGTGTGGAGAACTGGCGGCGTTGGTGGGGTAGGATGGGCAGTATCTGGCGCGCTGAGAGAGATGTTCGGTATGTCTGCTTTGGGTTGCGGATTCAATTGGTCACTGCAACACACGCATTTAATCGCTCAGCCGGGGTCTCATAGTCCAGCGTTTTTCTTGGCCTCTCATTGAGCTTTCTTGCAATGGCATTCAGCTTAGCCTGATTGTGGAGGGACAAGTCGGTTCCCCTGGGCAGATACTGCCTCAATAGACCATTGGTATTTTCGTTCGATCCGCGTTGCCAAGGGCTTTGTGGGTCACAGAAATAAACTTGTATGTCTGTCGCCAATGTAAAGCGTTGATGATCCGCCATTTCCTTCCCGCGGTCCCAAGTCAGGGATTTGTACAATTCATCCGGCAGGCGACGGGCGTGTTTGATGAGTGCCGTCACAACACCCTGAGTGTCTTTGTTGGCCACTTTAATCAGCATGACATAGCGCGAATGACGTTCCACCAATGTGGCCACATAGCTATTCTTTGAACCGCCAATCAGATCACCTTCCCTATGTCCGGGCACAGCGCGATCTTCAACCGATGCAGGGCGCTGGCTGATAGATATGGTGTTCTTGATCTGGCCAATACCATTTCGCTTCAAGCTTGTTTGTCTTGATCGGCGCACCGCACGTCTCGTCCTCAGATACGCCTGCAGTTCCTTCTTCAGAACACCGCGTGCCTGAACAAAAAGAGATCTGTAGATCGTTTCATGCGACACGTTGCGATGCTCATCTTCTGGATAGGTTCGCTTGAGCCAACCAGAAATTTGCTGGGGCGACCAATCAGAGCGTAGTTTGGCAGAAACAGCTCTGCGCAGGAAGGCGCTGCCAGATAGCTTGCAGGGCTTGGGGCGCAATGCTTGTTCCCATGCGCGCTTATCCGCCTTGATTGCACGATAGGCGCGCCGTCCGCCATTGCGTTTGACCTCCCGGCTGATTGTGGATGCAGTCCGGCCCAGGGACTTTGCAATCGCTCGCATAGACAAACCAGAAACAAGACCGCGTGAGATTTCTTCGCGCTCGCACAAAGACAAAGCGCCGGCAGAGCGCCTACGTGCAGGTGGGCGAATACCACCTGTTGGCTCTAGAACCGAAAAGATCGAAGAATGACCACGATCAAACACGCGACCAATGGCGTTCATGGTCTCCCCGCGCTTCCAGCGATCCCATATCTCCGCTCTCTGAGACTCTGAGTAATAAATGCGTCGACGTTGCTTCATGACTTCCACTCCAGTTTCCAATCAAACTAAAGTGTTGCGACGATCATTTGAATCCGCAGTCAAAAGCGGACATTGGCCGAAATTAGCGGAACGAACGAAACTTGCAGAACCGAGAGGCCTCCCGCATTGTATTTTCGAAAGAGGGAGGATTCGCGATGAAAAGTTTATCGGGTGGAGCGCTAGCAGGCATGTCAGCATTCGCGCTAATGGCATGCACATCGTCTAGTTTTGCCGAGAATACAACAAGCACGACTGAAGCAAAACCAGCACTTCTAATTGATGTCGGCGAAGGCGAACCAATCGACTTTCCACTTCATCCGACGACGCGGTTGGTTGGTGCTGAGACCAATGATGCCGGTCTAAGTCTTTTTGAGATCAAAGTGCCAGCAAACAGCGCTGGTGCACCGCCGCATACGCATACGCATGAGGACGAGTTCTTCTATGTCCGAGAAGGGACGGTCACGTTTATGGCAGACGGCCAACAAAAGACAATTTCACCGGGCGGTTTGGTCATGCTCCCGCGCGGCGGGTCGCACGCACTGTGGAATGCTGGCGACGAGGACGCAACCTTGCTGGTGGGAACATCTTCGGGAGAGTTTGATGACTTTTTTGATGCCGTTGCCATGGAGGTCGCGTCTGCAGGGGATTTAACACCCCCCGAGATTGGCGCCATCGTCGGACGCATTGGAGCCGAGCGAGGCATAACAATCGACATGAGCTTAGTCCCTGACGAGGTTCGCCCGCTTTATGGGATGCCACTCAAAGCCCAATAGATCATAGCCAGAAGTGTCCGCTTTGGGTCAGGAGCAGACATTACATGGGTGTTGAAGAAATAGAACTACGGCTGCAGAGTGAAGGTAATGAAGTTTGATTCAATCATGTACTTTCGCCTTTTCCTTGCTGCATGCGTCCTTGGGCTAAGTGCGCTGATTTGGTTCGGACAAAAGGGAACATTTGAACAAAGAATCGATACCGCCTTGGACGCTGAGGCATTGGGTATCGCTGAGGGAATACTCGAAGTGCATCTGATGACGTGGCCATTCATCGTCATTCCGGTGATCTTGTTTTGGGGATTTACAGCAGGGGTCGGCGTGGTGTTCCGAGCGTACAAGCGAAAGACCTACGGAATCGAGACTGAGTAAGCAAACGTCGGCTTTCACGCCGAAAGCGGACACCGATTCTGGGACGAAAGCGGGGATGGATGCGATACCTGGTTGCAGGTATCATCCGCTAATCAATTCTAAGGGGAGATGTGCTGTCATGTGGTTACGGCTTTCGTGTGTGTTGATGTTGAGTATTGTTTGCGGGTGTTCAGCTCAAGAACCGGCGAAGGAAGCACCGGAGTCCACGCCGAAAAAAATCGCTCTGACCTACGATGACGGGCCGCTTGGCGATGGCCCCCGGTTTTCTGGGCGCGAACGAACGGACGCTTTGATCTCGCAGTGGGCCGAGGCCGAAACTGGGCCAGTGGCGTTCTTCGTGACGACGCGAAGGCTGGATCAGACCGAAGGCGTCGACCGGATCGTTGACTATGCCGCTGCGGGGCATTTGATTGCCAATCACAGTGATCAGCACAATCATGCGAGCCGAACTTCACTTGAGGATTACATCTCTGACATCGACCGCGCAGAGGCGCGTCTCAGCATATTTGAGAATCGGCGCCCTTGGTTTCGGTTTCCATATCTGGATGAAGGCGGTTCAGTCTCCGATGCGCGAAGCATTGAGAAACGCGACTCGCTCCGCGCAGCGCTCGAGCAACGCGACTTACTCAGCGGATATGTAACGGTCGACACCTATGACTGGCATCTCGATTCGCTTTGGGCTGACGCAGTCCGAAACGGAAAAGAGGTGAATATGGATGCTCTGTCTCGCGTCTACGTCGATATGGTTGTCGACGCCGCCGCGCATTATGACGATTTAGCGCTCCGTGTCCTTGATCGTCGTCCCGTACAAGTATTGCTGCTGCACGAAAATGATCTGGCCGCGAGCTTTACCACCGAGATGGTCGACGGCTTGCGCGAGGATGGCTGGGAGATCGTGAATCCGGACATCGCCTTCGCTGATCCGATCGCCGCTCAGCTCCCGACGACGCTATTTTCGGGAATGGGACGCATCTCTGCGCTCGCTGCTGATCGCGGGATGAATGATCGCGAAACCTTGGATCATTGGAGCGTCAGTCGAGCCGCGATCGAATCCCGAATCGAAACCATCGGAGCGTTCGAGCCGCCAACGGATTTAGAACTCAACGAATAAAAAGTCGAAGCACGTTCGATCCGTGACCGCCTAACGTCCGCTATGACCCGAAAGCGGACATTATCGGAGTGGCTTAAACCCGCCCCAATCCATCAACCAAAACCGCCCGCGTACGACCATCAGCGTGCGAGCGCGTCCTCGATCAGTTGCGCGGTTTCGTTGACGCCATAGAGCGCGATAAAGCCGCCGAAGCGTGGGCCCTGGCTTTGGCCCAGCAGGACTTCGTAGAGCGCCTGGAACCAACCGCGCAGGTTTTCGAACTCATGCTCTTTGCCGACGGTGAAAGTGAGCGTTTGCAGCTCGCCCTGATCCACGTCCGCATCCCAGGCCCGCAAGCGCGTCGCAAGATCGGCCATGGCGGCGCGTTCCTGCTCGTCGGGTGCCCGGTAGGATTTGGTCGGCTCCACGAAATCGCGGTAATAGGCCAACGCATATCCCGCGAGCCGGTCGAGCAGCGGGTGAGTTTCCGCAGATGCGCCTGGCGCATAGCGAGAGATATAGCCCCAAAGCTGCTCGCGGTTTTCCGCATTGGCCACGCTCACAAGGTTCAGCAATAGCGCGAAGCTGACAGGCGAAGTTTCTTCCGGCGGCGTACCGCCATGAATGTGCCAGACCGGGTTTTCGACTTGTCTTTTAGGTTCCTCATCCGGGAACTTTTCGAGAAAGGTCAGATACTCATCAACGGCTTTCGGGATGACGTCGAAATAAAGCTTCTTCGCCACGCGCGGCTTCTGGAACTGATACAGAGACAGGCTCTCTTGCGGGGCGTATTTCAGCCACTCTTCAACCGCGATCCCATTCCCCTTGGTCTTGGAGATCTTGGTGCCTTGCTCGTCCAGGAAGAGTTCGTAGACATATTGCTGCGGCGGTTGCACGCCGAGGATCCGGCAAATCTTGGAATAGATCGGCGCATTGTCCTGATGGTCCTTGCCGAACATCTCGAAATCGACGCCGAGAGCCGCCCAGCGCATCCCGAAATCAGGTTTCCATTGCAGCTTGGCGTGCCCGCCTGTGACAGGAAGGGTCACGTCGGTCCCGTCTTCATCCTCGAACGTGATCGTCCCGGCTTTCGGGTCGGTGGCCTTCATCGGCACATAGAGCACGCGGCCTGTGGTCGGTGAGATGGGTAGGAATGGCGAGTAAGTCGCCTGACGCTCTGCGCCGAGGGTTGGCAACATCACGGCCATGATCTCGTCGAACTTTTCCAGCGCGCGGAGCAACATTGGATCGAACGTGCCATTCTTGTAGCATTCGGTCGCGGACAGAAACTCATACTCAAAGCCGAAATTGTCCAGGAAGGCGCAGAGCCGGGCACCCATATGCGCGCCATAGCTCTCATGCGTGCCAAACGGATCCGGCACAGCGGTCAGCGGTTGCTGCAGATAGGGCTCAAGCGAATCCGGGTTCGGCACCGTTGGCGGGACTTTCCGCATCCCGTCCATATCATCAGAGATGCAGATCAGCCGGGTTTCAAACGCGCCGTCGGTCAGCGCTTCGAAGGCCTGCTTGACCATCGTGGTGCGCACGACCTCGCCGAACGTACCGATATGCGGCAAGCCTGACGGACCATAGCCGGTTTCGAACACGACCGGGCCCTGTTTCGGTTTGCCCTGTTTCTCCATATTGCGCAGGCGTTTCAGCAAGGCGCGCGCTTGTTCAAACGGCCAGGCTTTTGCGGTTTCTGCGAGAGATTGGAGATCGCTCATCGGTTCAGGGCTCCTTAGTGTAAGCGCCGGGAGGTATCACTCTCGGCGCTGCTGTCAAAGGGGGGGTCCACGTGTGTGTCGAAAATATTTGACATGTCAAAAATGTTTTACTACATGGGGTGTGTACAAGATTTTTGACACTTCGATTTATGAATAGGAGACTATAATGGGATTTCAGGAAAAGATGGCATGGGCGATGATGTTGATCCTCATCGTTACCGGTGTAGCTTATTATAGCGTTATATTTCAGGCCGCTGACGCGTTGGGTCAGTTTCCTCCGCCAATTCTGCCCCTGATGATTGGATATGTGGTCCTTCTTGTGATCGCCTCAATCGTCGCGTCGATTTTGATCTCGATCACAAAACCATCGGAAGCGAATACCGACTTGGATGAGCGCGAGAAGGTGATCCAGTTCAAGGGCGAAGCCTGGAGCGGCCGAGCGATGGGCTTTCTGATTATATGCGCGCTGATAGATTTCGGCGTGAATGGCGATGGCAATCGGCTCTTTCATCTGGTCTTTGCGACCATGATTATCAGCCAGATTGCTGAATATGGTCTACAGATCTTTTTCTTTCGCCGGGGCGTTTGATCATGGCAAAACGGCCCCCAATAACCAATCGCGTCAAAGAGCTTCGCGAGGCGAAAGATCAGATGAGCCAGTCAGCGCTGGCGAAAGAGATCGGTGTAACCCGCCAAACCGTCATCGCGATCGAGCGAGGTAAATATTCGCCCAGCCTCGAAAGCGCGTTTCGGATCGCGCGGGTGTTCGGTGTCAGACTAGAGGATGTCTTCGGATGGGACGGTGACTAGAGTCCGACGGGATGGTTTTCGCTGAGGCTCAGGCGCCGTCGGCGATCCTCCAGCTCTCTCGTCAGTTTTACCGTAATCGGATCCCCGTGATCCAGAATAGTCGGTTCACGGTTATCAGTTGCGTCTGTGTTCAACTCGCGCCGAAAAAATCGGACGGTCTTCAAGCGTTTCATTTTGCGTCCCCTGGGGATTACCCCGAAACAGGTAAGCAAAACTCGCGCCACGGGAGAATAGGGGACGCATAAACTTATTGCGTTTTCGTAACGACCTGTGACTCAAAAGCCGCATCCCCGGATCTCCCCCGGGATCGCTCGTTACGGCGTCACTGTATTGAACCAGAAATCTGGTTGGTCGAGCGCGTCAAACATGGCGGACACAGCACTGCGCTTGCCGCTAATCTTCATCTTGCCGCCTGTGATTAGCCCAAGCGGTGCTGCCTCTCCGAGGATCAGGCGATCGAGATCGCTGCGATTGATGGTGACCGTAGCGGTCGCGTCTTCTGTGGCTCCCATTCGGGGAACAAGGACCGATTTCTCAACCAGGAGGCTGACGGTCTCATCCCGATCGGGGAAATTGAACACGACTACGAACGGATCCCGGTCCATTTCGCCGGGATTGTATCGCACGGCCAACGCGTCGAACAAATCCAGCGACGGAACCGCTTTCAGAAAGTCCGGATTGCCGAGGTTTGGATTACCAACATCCGGCACACCCCGCCTGAGTTCCGCAGCCCCTGTCAGATAGTAGCTGCGCCAGGCGCCGCTTTCAGCCTGAAAACCGAGTTGCTCATAGGTGGCCGATAGCCAGTCGCGCCCTTCTTGATTGTCAGGGTCGGCGAATACCAGATGATTGAAGACTTCTGCGGCCCAGCGATAGTCCCCAGACTCGAATGCGGATTGACCGATTTCGAGGACACGATCAGCGCCGCCCATCGCATCAACATATCGCGAAGCTGTCACTTCGTGCGGCAGCCTGTTGTAATCTGCTGGAACGCCGCCCCACCAGCCAAAATAGTGCTGATACACCGCTTTGGCATTGTGATTGAGCGTCCCGTAATAGCCGCGCGTGGTGAAGTCTTCGCCCTGGAAGCCTGGCTCTTCCACCGCTTCCGCGGCTTCTACCATGGTCGCCCCGGCATTGGCATTGCGCAGGGTCTGGTCGTGAACGTATCGATAGATATCGCGCTGGCTCGCCAGGAACCCGGCAACGTTTTCCTCGCCCCAGGTCGGCCAATGGTGAGAGGCGAAGACCACATCGCTTTTGTCGCCATACTCAGCGAGAACGTAATCAATGACGCGGCTCCATTTCAGCGCATCACGGACTTTGGCACCTCGAGGTGTCAGCACATTGTGGAAGGTCGCTGTGGCCACTTCTGCGGTACACAGCGCCCGCTTCTCCGGAAGATAGAACATGAATTCAGCAGGCGCTTCGGTCCCTGCGGCGTCGATGAACTCGAAGGTCACACCGTCAATCACGCGTACGGTTCCCCGGCCCTCAATCTCTTCCGTGGGAAGCAGCAAACTGACCGTTCCATTCGGAAGGCCGGGACCGAGGCCCGATCCGACATGGGCCGTTGTTGAGCGTGGGAGCGTGTTGCCAAACATCAGCGTGGCGCGGCGGCTCATCTGGTTGCCGGCGATAAGATTCTCCGAAACAGCGCTCTCGGAAAACCCGATCGGGGCGAGGACGGGCACACCTGCGGCGACTTGCTCATCTGTAATCACGCCGCGCGCGCCGCCAAAATGGTCTGCATGCGAGTGAGTGTAGAGCACGCCGGTCACCGGGCGCTCGCCTAGCGTGTCGTTGACGAGCTTCAAGGCTGCAGCGGCGGTTTCGGTGGCGGTCAGAGGATCGACCAGGATCCAACCTGATTCGCCTTCGATGACGCTCATCACGGACAAATCGTAGCCGCGGACCTGGTAGATCCCGTCCATGACCTTGAACAGACCATGATGCGCGGCGAGTTGTGATTGACGCCAAAGGGATGGATTGACTGTCTCGGGGGCGTCGGCATCCAAAAACTCAAACTGTGGGATCGCCCAGACCACATCGCCATTGGCGTTCAGGATCGCGTCGTGTTCAATATAGGCCAGTCGATCGCGGCGAGCATCTTCGCCGTCTGATCCTTGGGAAAGGTCTAGGCGCGCTGCGAGATCTGCATTGGCTTGTTTGGTAACGGACGTCGCAGCTCCTGGTGCTGGTAGGCCTGCTGCGATGGCCTCGGCTGATGGTTCAGGTGGCGCTGCCTCGTCTTGCCCGCATGCTGCCAATAAGGCCAACCCTAATCCCGCAACTATGATCCGCATTTCTTCCTCCCGTCCGACTGGGACAAGAAGTGACGCAAAAATTTGTGTTCAACAAGATGGCGTGGGGGAAAGCGCTAGTATCGATCGAGCCGCTGCGGCAGGCCATACTCAATCAGGCGGGTACAGGCCCAAGCATACTCTTCTGCACACGAATCTTGAAGAAGCTCCACTGCCGTTGAGCGATCACGCGGTCCGCCAAGGCCCATATACATCATATTGCCGAGGCCGGAGCAGGACCCCGGATCGCCAAGATCGCAGCCTTGAGTATAGAGCGCGCGAGCGTGTTCCAGATCAATCTCACCGGCGTGTTCTTTTTGAGAAATATACGCTTGCTGCATGCAAGCCCCGGCATGTCGACCCTCGAAACAGGCGGCGTCATAGAGCGCCTTTGCTTTTGGGTAGTCCTGGACCGTGCCGGATCCGCGCCGATGCATTTCGCCAGCGTCAAAACAGTTTCTGGCCCATTGATCCTGGGGCAAAGAGCGGTCGGCGCACAAGCGTTCAAATATCTCCAGCGCTTGCTCCATGCGTTGTTCTGCGCGGGCGAGATCAATGCCGTCGCTGTCCTTGATAACTTCGCGCCCCTCGACCCCGGTGGTCAGGCGCGCTGCATCGCGCATAGCGCGCTCGGCAAAGTATTCATCCGCGTTCTTCGGTGTCGGTTGCGGCTTGCCAAACTGGGCTGATGCGGTCGCCGCGAGGGCAAACGAACAGCAGAAGACGGTCAGCAATCGAATAAGCATGTGGGGCTCCGAACAATGATCGATGTGTAACCTTGTAACTAGGAATGCGGCGCTTTTCTGTCGAGTCTTGCCAGACAGTGTTTCCGCTGCCACCGTGAACGAAACTGGAGGATGACATGGCAGCGGAAAACCAAAAACCGATCGGCTCAGGCTTCGGCGCAAAAACCCCAGCGGCGGATGTCGTCAAAGGAATGGATCTCAGCGGCAAGAACGTGATCGTCACAGGCGGTTATAGCGGGATCGGGATCGAGGAAGTGCGCGCGCTGGCAGGTGTCGGCGCTAAAGTCACCGTTCCGGCTCGCCGTCCAGACGCGGCGCAGGACGCACTTGGATCTGTCGACGGCGATATCGAAATTGCGGCTATGGATCTTGGCGACCTCGCGAGCGTCCGCAAGTTTGCCGAAGACTATGTCGCGACTGGTCGTCAGCTCGATATCCTGATCAACAATGCTGGCATTATGGCCTGTCCGCTCGCGCGAGTCGGACCCGGCTGGGAAAGCCAGTTCGGGATCAATCACCTGGGGCATATGGCGCTTGCCCTTTCATTGCTGCCTGCGCTGCAAAAGGCGGACACGTCCCGCGTGGTGGCGCTTTCATCGACCGCCCACATTCGCGGTGATGTAAAATGGGATGACCCGAACTATGAGCGCACTGAATACGAAAAGTGGAACGCCTATGCCCAGGCGAAGTCAGCAAACGCCTTGTTCGCGCTTGGGGCGGATCGTCGATGGGATGAGTTTGGCGTGACGGCATTTGGCGTGCATCCGGGCGGGATCTTCACACCCTTGCAGCGCCACCTCACGGTGGAGGAAATGTCCGCGATGGGGTGGATGAATCCAGACGGCACCATTCCGCCAGCCATCCAAGCCATGTTCAAGACGCCGGAGCAGGGCGCCTCAACCGCGACGTGGGCGGCGACCTCTCCGCAACTTGAGGGTCGCGGCGGTGAGTATTGCGAAGACTGCGACGTTGCAGGTGTCGAAGGCGTGCGGTTTTTGAAGCGGGCTGCGCCGTCGAACTGCGTGCACGTTTTCTCCCGTCGTCGCCGCGACGTCGCGTCCTTGTTTGATCGCGCGCTCGCGTCTGTTGTTCCGGGAGGAATGATCTGGGTGTCGTGGCCGAAAAAGAGCTCGTCGCTCTTCATCGATTTGACGGAACAGGATTTTCGCGATCATGTCCTACCGCTGGGTTGGGTCGATATCAAAGTCTGCGCGGTCGATGCCGACTGGTCCGGGCTGAAATTCCTCAAGCGCAAAACTTAAGCGCGCAGCCGTGCAATCTGATAGACTTGCTTGACCTAAGATAGCAGTCGGCGCAGGGACGTTCTATGGAGAGCGATACGCCCAACCCCGCCCCAAAAGCGCAGGGCTCCCGGCTCGGCCTATGGGTCGGGATTGGCTTGATTGCTTTGTTATTGGCGCTTTTTCTGTTTGGTCGCTACACCGAGTTTCTGAATATTGACGCGCTACAGCGGGCGATTGGCGAGTTTGCCGACGGACCCTGGGGTGTTCCAGCACTAATCCTAGCATTCTGTGTTTGCGCCTTTATCGGCGTGCCGCAATTTCTTCTGATCGGGATCGCAGTCTATGCGTTCGGGCCTCTATGGGGCGCCGTCTGGGCCTGGGTTGCGACGCTCTGTTCGGGGGTGATCACATTCTGGCTCGGCCGGCTGTTCAGCACCGCAACGCTCAATCGACTGGGCGAAGGGCGGATCAAGAGATTTGCCGAATTCGTCGCTCGCAATGCATTCGCGGCGAGCGCGATTGTACGTAATGCGCCGACGGGGCCATTCCTTCTGGTGAACATGGTGTTCGGAGCGATTGGCGCGAAATTCACCCATTATTTCGGCGGATTGGCGCTCGGCGTCATACCCAAGATCGCTTTGGTCGCGTTTGGCCTGCAGGCAATCCAGGCTGCGCTTGAGGGGAATTTCTGGACGGCACTGGCGGCCGCGCTTGCGGCGCTCGGTGTGTTTCTGGGCGGCTTTTTCTATGTGCGGCACCGGCGCCGCAAAGGGGAGAATATTGCGCTCAGCGCAGAATAGCCTGTTGACACTGCCGCTTCATCGCCGCATTGCAGTGGCCATGCGCAAGAATTTGCCTCTTCTGGACCTACTTCTCCTTATCGGCCCCTGGCCGGTAGCGGCGGTGCTGTAGCGCATCTGCCCACGGCCAGGGGATCGCACCAAAAAGTTTCACGACATCAACTGGCCGAACCGATGACAGACACAACAGATATTGTAATTTTTGACACCACCTTGCGCGATGGCGAGCAATCGCCTGGCGCTTCTATGACCCACAATGAAAAGCTGGCTTTGGGCGAATTGCTCGAGACCATGGGCGTACACGTGATAGAGGCGGGCTTCCCAGCGGCCTCAATTGGCGATTTCGAGGCCGTCCGAGAAATCGCTAAGCGCGCTAAATCGGCGACTATTTGCGGCCTCGCGCGGTCCACTCCTGACGACATTGATCGCTGCGCCGAAGCCGTGCGCCACGCTGCAAAGCCTCGTATTCACACGTTTATCTCCACCAGCCCGGTGCATATGAAGCACAAGCTCAAAATGGGCGCGAACGCTGTTCTCGAAGCGGTCGGGCGCTCTGTCGCGCAGGCTCGCAACCTGGTGGCAGACGTGGAATGGAGCCCAGAGGACGCGACCCGCACGGAATTCGATTTCCTCTGCAAGTGCATCGATGCTGCGATTACCAGCGGTGCGACCACGATCAACATTCCCGACACGGTCGGATATTCCCACCCCGAGGAATATGGCAACCTGATCCGCCGCCTGCGCGAGACTATTCCAGACAGCGACAAAGTGATCTGGTCGACGCATTGCCACAACGACCTCGGACTTGCTGTCGCCAATTCAATAGCGGGCGTGCAAAACGGCGCGCGGCAGGTCGAGTGCACCATCAACGGTCTCGGCGAACGGGCTGGCAATGCGGCGTTGGAAGAAGTCGTCATGGCCTTCAACACGCGCCGCGATGACCTGCCATTCACCACCGGTCTCGACACAACCAAACTGGCGACGGCCAGCCATATGGTGAGCCGGATCACTGGCTTCCCAGTCCAGTATAACAAGGCCATTGTCGGCAAAAACGCTTTCGCGCATGAGAGCGGCATCCACCAGGACGGCATGCTCAAAAACGCCGAAACCTATGAGATTATGAAGCCGGAAGATGTCGGCGTTTCGAAAACCAGCTTGGTTATGGGCAAACATTCGGGACGTCATGCGTTCCGGGATAAGCTGGAAAGCTTGGGCTATGAGCTCGACAAGGACAGCCTGAACGAGGCTTTCAAACGGTTCAAAGACTTGGCTGACCGGAAAAAGCACGTCTTTGACGACGATTTGATCGCATTGGTCGATGATCAATTGTCTGCAGTCGGGGAGCGTATCTCCTTCGAGAAGCTTCGCGTTGTCGCTGGCTCCGAGGGGCCGCAAACAGCGGACCTTACGGTTTTGGTGGATGGCGAGAGCCACGCCGTGTCCTGTGAAGGCAAT
The DNA here is from genome assembly GCA_043513745.1 of Hyphomonadaceae bacterium. Taxonomy (GTDB): domain Bacteria; phylum Pseudomonadota; class Alphaproteobacteria; order Caulobacterales; family Hyphomonadaceae; genus Henriciella. The sequence continues at coordinate 305,578 of CP121341.1, read as the reverse complement.
GGCCCGGTCGACGCTGTGTTCAACGCGATCCGCAAAATTGTCCCCCATGAGGGTAAGCTCGACCTGTTTCAGGTTAGCGCGGTTACGGGCGGTACGGATGCGCAGGCCGATGTGCATGTGCGTCTGAAGGGTGAGGGTATCATGGCGACCGGACGGTCCTCAGATCCGGATACGCTTGTTGCCGCCGCCAAGGCCTATATTCATGCCCTCAACAAGCTAGAGGCTCGCCGCCTGAAAAGAATGGCCGCCTAAAACCCTAACAAACGAAGCGTTTGCATAAAGCCTGTCCCATTTTGGGGCAGGTTTTCCTTTTCGTAATGACTGCCGGGGAAGTGGGGTGGTGTACGGGTCGTACGGATAGAGTGAGAATGCAGACTTGCTTTAATTAATTCTAAACGGCATTAGGGTATAAGGGCTGATACAAGAAACGAAGCTGCACCTGCCGGGGACGGTCGGGCAAGAATAAGAATCGGCGCGGAAAAATGATCGGAAGCCTACTCGGAGTTCTCTCCACGGACATGGCCATCGACCTTGGGACAGCGAACACGCTCGTCTATGTTAAAGGTCAAGGCATCAAACTCGATGAGCCATCGGTTGTCGCCTATATGAACCAAGGCGGCCGGAAAATGGTCTATGCCGTTGGTGACGATGCCAAGAAAATGCTCGGCAAAACCCCGCTGAACATGGAAGCCATCCGCCCCATGCGCGATGGCGTCATCGCGGATTTCGAAGTCGCCGAGGAAATGATCAAGCACTTCATTCGTAAAGTGCACAATCGCCGCGCCTTTGTTTCACCGCTGATCATTATTTGTGTTCCGAGCTCTGCCACAAACGTAGAGCGCCGCGCCATCCACCAATCCGCTCTGGCCGCGGGTGCCCGTGAAGTTCACTTGATCGATGAGCCGCTGGCTGCCGCAATCGGCGCTGGGCTTCCGATTGAAGAGCCAGCTGGTTCTATGGTCGTCGATATTGGTGGTGGGACGACTGAGGTCGCCGTGCTGTCGCTTGGCGGCCAGGTCTATTCGCGTTCTGTGCGGGTCGGCGGTGACAAGATGGACGAAGCCATCATGAACTATTTGCGCAAGCACCAGGGCATCCTGGTTGGTGAAATGTCGGCTGAGCGCATCAAAAAGCAAATCGGCACCGCGATGGCGCCTGAGAATGGGGACGGGATGACCGTAACCGTTCGCGGCCGCGCCACTGGCGACGGTGTTCCGAACGAAGTCGAAATCAACGAAAAGATGATGGCCGAAGCGCTTGGCGATCCGGTTGGAGAGATTGTCGAGGCGGTCCGCATCGCGCTCGAAGCTATGCCACCCGAACTGTCAGCAGATATCGTCGACCGCGGCATCGTTCTGACAGGTGGGGGAGCGCTTCTGCGCAATCTCGACGTTGTCCTGCGCGAACAAGCGCGTCTTCCGGTGATGATCGCCGAAGACCCATTGAAATGCGTCGCGAATGGGTGTGGATTCGTCCTAGAGAACCTATCGCGCATGAAGAACGTCCTGTCGCCAGAGGTTTGACACGATTGTGGGCTAAAGCGTCCGCGATCAAGAAAGAAGGATCCGCCCCATGCCACGTCTCGGCGGCAAGGGATACAGACAGCGCCCGCTCCGGCGGTACGGATTCTTCGTGGCTGTTGCCGGATTGCTTGCCCTCCTATTGCTGCAAACGTCGCCGCGTCTGAGCCAGGGCGTAGAGCCCGTCCGTACGGCGGCGTCTGATCAGCTGTTCCACGTTACGCGTCCAAGCCTGATCGACCGGATCAGCGGTGCCTCTGCGAAAGAGCGCCGGATCCTCGAATTGGAAGCTCGCGTCCGCGAACTGGCGCAGTATAAGGCTTTGGCGCTGACCATGGCTGAGCGTCTCGAGGTCTATGAAGACATCCTGAATATGCAGGGTGAGCCCGGCGGGGCTGAAGTTACCGCCCGGATTATGGCCGAAACGAACGGCCCGTTTGCCGAAGCCTTGCTCGCCAATGCCGGCGCTACAAATGGCGTGCTGGAAGGCTATTTTGCCGAAAACGATCGCGGTCTTGTCGGCCGCGTAGTGCAAGTGGGGCAGCGGTCATCACGCATTCTCAAGATTACCGACTTTAACAGCCGCGTGCCGGTCATGGGCGAGGCCAGTGGCCTGCGTGCAATCATGTATGGCGGGCGCGATGGGCTTGGCCGTCTGACCGACCTGCCAGAGCAAGGCGATTTCCTTCCAAATGAGCGTATCCTGACATCCGGCGAAGGCGGATTGTTTCCGCGCGGCGTTGTGGTGGGGCATGTGCGCGATGCCGAGGGCAAGGAAATCCGCGTCGACCTGGAGATGCTGAACGGCCAACTGTCCTATGTGCGTCTCAAGCCAATCATGTCGATCCCGGTTCCGGAAGCCTTTCCGGTCGAAACGGAAGTCGCTGAGCTAACCGATGAGGATGGCTCGTGAATTGGCTGAGCTCGATTGTTGACTCTATGGCGCTGCGTTGGGAGGCCGCTAGGCCCCGTTCGCGCCTATTAATTGGAATTCTCATTGTCGCGCTGATTGGCATGGTCGGATTGACGCCGAAATCCCTTTTCGGGGTACCGCTGGCATGGCCCTATGTCGGGCTGATTGCGGCCGTTGGCTGGGGCCGGTCCGGGATCGGGTTTGGCCCGATGGTGGTACTCGTCATGTTCGGATTTGCGCAGGACGCCTCGCAGGCGCCTTGGGGCAGTCATGGGCTCGCCAATCTACTGACCTTCGGGCTGTCTGCAATGGTCCACCAGATGTTCGATACAGAACGCACGCCGTTTCTGAGTTTTGTTCTCCCGGTTGTAACTTTGTTTTTCGGGATCATGCTCGTATGGTTTGTTGCCAGTATTTCATCAGGACACTTCGTACGCGTGACCCCAATGCTGACCGCCTATTTCGCAACATTGGTCGTGCATATGTTGATTTCGCCGCTGTTTGATCTTGGTATTCGCCGAACGGTTCCGAATGGAGGCGGCGCATGAGCCTCAAACGCCCCATTGATGGATTGTTCAGTCGGCGCGCCTTGATTGCGGCCGGAGGCGGCACGGCGATGTTTGGTGGCCTGATCGCGCGTCTGTTTCAGTTGCAGATCATGGAGCATGAGCGGTTCGAAGTTGCAGCTGCCGAGAATGGCGTGCGCCTGGATCTGGCGCCGCCGCAGCGCGGCCGCATCCTGGATCGCTTTGGGCGCCCTCTCGCGGCGCATCGTCAAGCGGGCCGGGTTTCGATTGTTCGCGAACAGGCAAACGATCTGACGGGTTTGATGGCGGAGCTGTCCAAGCATCTCGATATTTCACCAGAGCGGCAGGCGCGGTTGATCAGCGATGCCCGTCGTCAGGCGAGCTTCCAGCCAGTCACCGTGAAGAGCGAACTGTCCTATGAGGATTTCTCGCGACTTTCCGTTCTGGCTCCAAGCCTTCCGGGCTTGCAGGTCGAAATGGCGGCGACGCGCTCCTATCCGCGGGGACGGGATTTCGCTCACGTGCTCGGCTATGTTGCGAAAGCCAGCGAAGCCGATCTCGAGCGACTGAGCGAGGACACCAATGCTCAGGAACGCGCTGCGATCCGGCGATTGTTCAAGCACCCCGATATGCGAACCGGGCGCTCGGGCGTCGAACGTTACGCGGAAGACTGGCTGCGCGGTGAGGCGGGCTTCCGCAAACTCGAGACCAATGCCGCGGGTCGCATCATTCGTGAGTTTGATGACCCCAGCCTGTCGCCGAAAGCTGGACGAGATCTGTATCTGACAGTTGATGCAGAGCTTCAAAAGTTCGCAATCGATCGGTTTGGCGAAGAAAGCGGTGCGGCCGTCGTGCTCGACATCGAAACAGGGGATATCCTTGCCTTTGTCTCGACGCCGGCCTTTGATCCGAACGATTTCGTCAATGGCATTTCGTCAAAAGACTATGCGCTTCTGCGCGATGACGTGGAATATTCGCCGCTTTATCACAAAGCCTATGACGGCACCTATCCGCCGGGATCGACCTTCAAAATGGTCGTCGCAGCAGCGGCGTTGGAAGCCGGTGTCATCAACCCGAACGAACGCGTTTATTGCCCAGGCCACTACCGGTTCGGCAACAATACCTGGCATTGCTGGAAACGGCGGGGGCATGGCTCGGTCAATATGCATTGGGCGATTAAAGGCTCGTGTGACGTCTATTTCTATGAAATCGCCAAGCGCATGGGGATCGAGAACCTTGCCGATATGGGACGGAGATTTGGCTTCGGACAACGCTGGGAACTCGGTTTAACCGGCGGACGTAGCGGCGTAATGCCGGACGATGCGTGGAAACGTGCGGCGCGCGGGGAGCCTTGGTATGAAGGTGAAACTCTGAACATTGGTATTGGCCAAGGGCAGGTCTCGACGTCGCCCCTGCAGCTGGCCGTCATGTCCGCGCGTATTGCCGCCGAAGGCAAGATTGTGACCCCGCGAATTATCGGTGATGGGCCGCGCCCGGACACTGATATTCCATTCGATGAGCCGCTCGATCCGGAAATCATGCAGCGCATGAAAGCGGGCATGTATGGGGTGACCTCAGAAGCAGGTGGCACAGCACTACGATCAGGCGATTTAGGGCTAGGCGGCCCACGCCTCGCCGGGAAAACCGGCACGTCGCAAGTGCGACGAATTTCAGCCGCTGAACGCGCTTCCGGGATTCTCAAGGGCGACAACATTGCTCGCCGTTTGCGAGACCACGCCTTGTTCGTGGCTTACGCGCCGCACGATGATCCAAAATACGCGATCTCCGTGGTGGTTGAGCATGGGGAAGGGGGCTCGAAAGCCGCTGCCCCGGTCGCGCGTGACATTATCGCCGAAGCGCTGCGAATCGATGCCCGACGTACACCGTCATACATCCGCACAGCCGCCGCTGGCAGCGCCTCTGGCACAGGAAGCGGGGCGCGCTGATCATGGCTACGATGCGCGCCAGTTCGCTGGATTTTTCACGGAGATCGCTGTGGACGCAGCTAGGGTCTCTGCCTTGGGGGCTCATCCTTCTTATCTGTGCGATGGGCATGATTGGCGTCGCGATTCTGCACTCTGCAACCTTCACCAATCCCCAGGAAGCTGGATTGCCGATGCGCCAGGCCACTCGGTTTGGCATCGCGCTTGGGGTTCTGCTGGTGGTCGGTCTGGTGCCAATCCGGTGGTGGTTCTGGGCGGCATGGCCAAGCTATCTGGCGACATTGGTGCTTCTGGTCGCGGTCGAGTTTTTCGGAACAACGGGTGGCGGCGCGCAGCGCTGGGTTCAGATTGGCCCGGTCGGCGTGCAGCCGTCTGAGTTCATGAAGGTTACACTGACATTGGCGCTGGCGGCCTATTATCACAAGCGCTGGAGCGATTTCTCCGGTGGGTTCATGATCCACCTGCCGGCTCTGGCCCTGATCGCATTGCCTGCGGCTCTGATTTTCAGGCAACCAGATTTCGGGACAACTCTGGCGCTGTTTGCCTCAGGTGGAATTCTGATCTTCCTCGCCGGGCTCTGGTGGCGCGTGATCATGGCGCTTGGAGTTGCCGCGATCGCGAGCGTTCCGGCGATCTACTTCTTCGTGCTGCAGGACTATCAGCGTGAGCGGGTCGACACCTATGTGGCCCAGCTCACCGGACAATCGGTGAATGTAATGGATGACGGCTATCAGATCGAACAGGCAAAAATTGCTATCGGGTCGGGTGGCTGGACGGGTAAGGGATATATGGAAGGCACGCAGTCGCAGCTGGATTATATCCCGGAGCAACATACCGATTTCATTCTTACCGTGCTGGCCGAAGAGTTCGGCTTCCTGGTCACGAGCGGAGTGCTGATCCTCTGGATGGTGATCCTCGGGCTGGGGCTTGCCATCGCCTTAAGGGCGGCCAGCCTGTTCGCCAGGTTTGCCGCTGCGGGGGCAGTGGCGACCGTGGCATTCTACATTTTGTTCAATGTTGCCATGGTCTTGGGGCTTGTTCCTGTGGTTGGGGTTCCGCTCCCGCTTCTGTCTTATGGGGGGACGGTGATGATCACGACGGCCGGGTGTTTCGGTCTGATCTGCGCCGCGCATCTCGGCCGCAATGAGCCGCTCAATACTGGCGCCTGACCTGAAATCTCTGGCCTGGACTGATCATCCCTCAAAAGCCAGCAATTGCGTTGATTTTTGCTCCGCGACAGCTAGTGTCGCGCCGAAATCATTCCCTGGGAGGAGGTATTTATGGCAGCGATCGGTCGTAAGACAGATACGTGGGGCTCGCGCTTTGGCTTCATAATGGCCGCGGTCGGATCTTCCGTCGGCCTCGGCAATTTCTGGCGGTTTCCTTACACCGCCGGCGAAAACGGGGGCGGGGCGTTTATCGTCATTTACCTGCTCTGCGTCCTTCTGGTCGGTCTACCGCTCCTCATGGCGGAATACGGTATGGGGCGAAAATCTGGTATGTCGGCGATTGAAGGCGTTGAATCCCTGGCTCGTGCTGAAAGTAGGAGCGGGAACTGGGGGGTTGTCGGTTGGGTGGGCACACTCACCGCCTTCTTCATTCTGACCTTCTATATGGTGATCTCGGTTTGGCTCATCGCCTTCCTACTACAGGCACCAACCGGAAAGTTTGAAGGCATGGACGCTGCGGCGTCGGCGACAAACTTTGTCGATACGATTGGTCAAGGCGAAGACGGAACCTCCCGAAAATGGGGTATCCTGGGGCTGTTATTCCTGTTCCTGGTCGCCAACGTTATTGTTGTCGGACGAGGCGTGAAAGGCGGGCTCGAGAGAGTCGCGACGATACTCATGCCGGCCTTCTTCATCATGCTACTCGTTGTGGTTGGCTTTGCTGTCACCCAAGGGGATGTCGGCCAGACGGCGGCGTTTCTGTTTGAACCGAAATGGCAGGACGTTGGTTTCAAGACGTTCCTATCGGCGCTTGGCCAGGCCTTCTTCTCGATTGGCGTCGGGGTCGGCCTTATGATCACTTATGGTGCTTATCTGGACAGCCAGACGAACATCCCGCGTTCGTCAGCAATCGTTGTCACAGCGGATACATTCGTGGCGCTGATCGCGGGCTTCGCGATCTTCCCAATCGTCTTCGCGGCAGGGCTTGATCCGGCCAGCGGCCCAAGCCTGTTTTTCATCTCGATGCCGGTTGCTTTTGGCGGCGTCGAGGGCGGCACGATATTCGCGACTGTGTTCTTTGCGCTCGCTTTGTTTGCGGCCTTCACATCGTCAATTTCGCTGATGGAAGTCGGCGTCTCGTGGCTTGAAGAGCGGCAGGGTGTGACCCGGTTCGGGGCCGCGGTGGGCGTCGGATTTGTGCTTTGGATGATCGGCGCGGCCTACGTCTTCTCGCTCGAATATCTCGATTTTGTAGACTTCATGACCGAGGGCTTATTGTTGCCTCTTGGTGGACTGCTGATTGCCGTGTTCGCGGGCTGGATCCTCAGTCGGAACATGCTGACGACAGAGCTAGGAGAAGGCAACGTGATGAACATCTGGCGGTTCCTGATCCGATGGTTCGTGCCGCCGTTCGTTGCGTTCGTTCTGGTGTTTGGGTTCCTGGACAAGATTCAGGATCAGTACCAGGTGCAACTGCCAGGCTTCCTGACTATGCTGCTTGGCCCGAACAGCTAGCGGCGACCGCAAAGTCGAACATTAAAAAAACCCCGCCTCAAATCGAGGCGGGGTTTTTCTTTAGGTGGTCGAAATGCCTATTCGATTGGCGAGAGCAGCTCTGGTGCGGTCACCAGCTGACGGACACCGTGCGACTTGGTTTCGTTGAAGACATTGCCGTCTTCGGCCCATTTGTGCAGCGAGTTGATGTCCAGCTTGGCGCACTGTGGACGCACGTTCCAGGTCACCTGCGCCGGTGAGCACACAGCTTGCGTATAGCTCGGGCCGGTGGTCGATCCGCGGAAACTGACCGGGGTTCCGGTGTCGGACGGGATCATGCCCGCCTGATAGAACCCGCCTTTTTCATCGACCACTGCAGCCATCTGGGTGAAGTCGAGCGCGTTCGGATCGTTGACGACCAGGAAGGTCTGCGCCTCAACGCGTAGGAGCGGATCTGTGCAGGTCTCTGGCACGCATGCGCCAAGGCCTTCGCCAGGCGCGGTGTCGCAGGTTGTGTGGACCCAATGCACTTCAATCGTCTGACCTGGCACGACGCCTTGATAGGCACCCTCGGCTGGCATCAGTTCCGCGTCTGTCAGGTCGGCCGTGGCGTTACACGCATAACCACCATTGTCGGACGCATCGACGAACACGCTAAAGCCCGGGCCTTTGTGTTCGGCGTTTGTGTGCGTGTGAATGTTGCACAGGTTCATCGATGAGGCTGGCGGAGCGGTCGGGAAGTTGACAGTGTTCAACCCCACGACGCTGGAAATATCACGCGGCGTCTGTGGTCCCATGCCGACGCAGAGCTCTGGCGCCATGTCTGCCATCGTGTCTTCGACCACGTCTTCGACCGCTTCAACGGTTTCGGTAACTTCTGTGGTTACGTCCTCTTCAACCGTCCCGGTCGAGGTTGTGTTGGCGCAGGCTGCGAGCACGGTCCCTGCTGCAGCAGCTAGAAATAGGTTTTTCATATGAATGTCACTCCCAAGTTTGACCTCAGAGAGATGGTTCGCTCGCGCCGTTTGGCGAATAAAATTTGATTATGCGTTTGATAGCCTTGGGCTATCTTCCTGATCTACACGATAGGTTCTTCGAAAACACCTAGGGTTTGAAGCGGCGTGCGAATTCCCGCGTCGCGCGGATCAGCTTATCGACAATTCCCGGCTCGAGGCTGGAATGCCCTGCGTTCCCAATGATGTGAAGATCCGCATTGGGCCAGGCTTTCTTCAATCCCCAGGCCGTGGACAGGGGCGTGACCACATCATAGCGACCGTGAACGATGATGCCGGGCGTATCGCCAAGCTTTTGGGCGACCTGTTCGAGCAACCAGCCATCTTTTTCAAAGAAGCCCTTATTGTAGAAGAAGTGGCACTCAATGCGGGCAAAGGCATCGGCGAAGTCGTCTTCTTCAAAACGTTTCGGACGGCTCGTGGGGCCTTGAATGGTGATGGTCTCACCCTCCCAACAGGCCCAGGCTTTTGCGGCGGCGCGCCGTTCAGCTTTGTTCGTTCCGGTCAGGCGATTGTGAAACGCTTCGAGCAGATCGTGGCGTTCGTGTTCCGGGATCGGCGCGACATAGCGATCATAAGCATCCGGGAACAGGCGGCTTGCGCCTTCCTGATAGAACCAGCGGATTTCACGCTCGGTCAGCAGGAAGATGCCGCGAAGGATCAATCCAAGCACGCGCTCTGCGTGGGTCACCGCATAAGCGAGGGCGAGCGTTGAGCCCCAGGATCCGCCGAACAGAACCCACTTATCGATGCCAAGATGCTCGCGGACGGTTTCGATATCGGCGACCAGGCTCCAGGTATCGTTCTCACGCAGCTCAGAGTGCGGTGTCGACTTTCCGCAGCCACGCTGGTCCATCAGAATGATGCGATAGATGGTCGGATCGAAGAAGCGGTGGATAAAGTTTGAGCATTTCTTGCCTTTGTTCACGACCTCTTCACCTATCGGCAGTTAGCGTATGAATAAAGGGTATGGACGGCGATTTTCTCATCTGTATGTGTTATTGCAGGTGAGGCTTTAATTTTGTTAGGTGTGCAGCCCCATGCGTAGTGTGTTGCTTTCAGTTCTTATGGCGTCAAGCCTCGGCGCGTGCGCAACCGTTTCGATGGTGTCGTCCGAAGCCGTTGTTGAAACTGGACTTTCCACACAACAAAGCAGCCTTCGTGAAGTCTCCGACGCTTATACTGATATGGCCGAGCGCGAGAAATGGGTTGCCAAGAGCGGTGGCCTGCTCGGATTCGCTCGCGTGCTCATGGACGGCGCTTCTGACAAAGATGCGACGCCCACGATGAAATACACAGACGACTTGCAAGCCACTAGCGTGTCGCGGTCACAACAAGTCTTGCAATTGCGCGGCGACATTGAGAGCGCCACGCACGGCCTGAACGTCGCAACGATGGAAGCCGAAAAGCTGTTCGGTACCGAAATGACGGCGAAGCGCCTGCGCGCAGATCTCGTGAGCTTTGAGAGCGCATTGGTCACCGCCAAAAAGGCTCGTCGGACTTTTGTCGGCGCTCTGGCCGAATACGAACAGGAAGAGCTGGAAGGTGCGTCCGACGCGCTGACAGCTTTCGATAATAGCATCGACAGTGCAAGCGATGCGGCCGACAAACTCGCTGATTACGCCGCCGACCGAAAACGCAGCGAAGCGACGTCCTGACGCCGCCCGCTCAGCGGATACCCTTTATAGTTTCATAAAGCTGCGATTGATCTGCCACGCGTTTTCCATGATTTTGGCAAGGTGTTCTGTGCGTGTGCGCACGACTTCCGGCGTCCATGCCACCTTATCCTTGATGTCGCGAGTGAGGGCGAATTCCGGTTCGCCATTGGCGAAGTAAAGCGCTTTCTTCTCGTCAAAAGACAGATTGTCGGCTTTCTGATTTGTCGACTGGGACAGCAGAGCGAAGTTGCCAATTGTGTCGACCAGGTCGCGATGCACAGTCGTGTTCGGCCAGGAATTGCGCCAGAGGGAGTCTTCCGGAATTTTTCTGGGCAAGACGTGCTCGACGGTCGCACCATCATCCGGTCCGAGCGCTTTGCCCCCTTCGATCTCAGCATTCATGCGGAGCGCAATCCCGCGGCGCTGTGCGAAGGCGCCGAAACGGCTCCGCAACCGGTTGGAAATCTCGCGGCGTTCTTCACGAGACAGGGCGAGTGGACCGCTCTCTGACAAAAGCGCGCGCGGGTTGTCCGCGCTGTCCGCGATTTTCTGGTAGCGCCGTTGCCGGTTGCGCTGATCGGTGATTGCCAACATCGAGGCGTAAGCGAACCGTTCCAGGCTCTTGAAGAATATGTAGGCGTTTTCAGGACTGTTATTGTGATTCACCAGGAATTTGAGCGCAGGCGCGCGCCATAATTGATGATCAATCAGACGCAAGTGGTTCAGACACTCGGTGACCTGAGGCGTCATGTTTCCAAACTGTCCCTCGCCGGTTGAGATCGTGACATACGCATCGACATAGGCTGGCAGTTCTTTGGCGAGAAACTCGCGCGTGCCGCCGGAGGAACGATTGATCACAGCCTTACGAAAGTCGCTGGCACCTTTCCTCGTTTTTCGTGCGTAAAGCGTGCTGATTTGATTGAGCAAATCATCGAACCCGGATCCGCTGAGGCGCGATTCATGTTCCGACCATTCGCGAGAGAAGGCATCTGCCTCATCTTGCGTGAGGGAGGCGTTCTCCAACAGGTCGGTTTTGATGATGTCGTGACTGTTCGGTGCTTTGCCGCGCGTATTGAGCACGCGAAACACGTTATATCCGCCGTCCCAGTCTTCCACGACCACTTTGACCAGAGAAATTCGGTTGCGGATCGTATCTGCCAATTCCCGCTGGGCCTCCGGCGACATGTTGCGGATCGTGCGAGTAAAGTTCTCCAGATTGCGCGTCATGCGCCGCTGGCTTTCGCTATCATTTGGCTCGACATCGCGGGTCAGTGACGCGCCGCGATTTTGAATCGCTTCCCGAAGATATGGACCATCAATGTGATTGAGCGAGATCCGCCAGGTCGGCGCTCCACTGCCATTATTGTCATCTGCGATGAGCGCGTGGATCTGGTCCTTACGCCCCTCATCGGTTTCCATGTCGCGAAGCACGGACAGCAAAATCGTCAGTGTGGTGAGTCTCTGTTGACCATCGACAATGAGGAAGCGTCCCGAGTCTTCCTTCACCAGGACAATCGCCCCGATAAAATGGTTTTCCGAGCTTTCGCTCGCGTCCCGAAGATCACTCAGCAAGGCGTCCGCCTCGGAATTCTCCCAGGAATAGCTGCGCTGATACGGCGGCATCGCCATTTCCATACCATTGCACAAAAGATCGGCGAGCGTGCTTTCTTGCGCGCGAAGGCCTTGTGTCATCTGTTTTAAACTCTCTATTGTCCCCACAATCCAATAGACAGCACTAGTCATGCCGCAGCGGACCATCAATTGAAAGCGGCAGCGATTCCTTCCGGTTTCGAACAATAGTAGCGAAGAGGTCACACGAGAGATGAAATGGGCAACGGTCAGACAAGAACAGCGCTCGCATGCCGGGCTGGTGCGGGATGATGGCGTCGACCTGGTTGTTGAATCTGATCTCAGTCAGATCCTGCACGATTTGCCCGGCGCAGCTGCGCGGGCCGGCGAAGCCGGGCGTGTCGCGCTCGATCAGGTTGAGCTCCTTCCGCCAATTCCAAAGCCGCGGAAAATCCTTGGCATCGGCGTGAACTACGCAGCGCATGCGAAAGAGTCTGTGACCTTCGTGAAGAACCCAACATCAAACGTGCAGAAATGGTTCAACAAGCAAGCGACCGGCGCCAATGGCCCCTACAGCTCTGTACATTTGCCAGTCGTATCTGATCAGCTCGATTATGAAGCCGAATTGGTGGTGATCATTGGAAAGACCGGGCGCCACGTGCCGGAAGATCGAGCCATGGAAATGGTCGCTGGGTTCTGTTGTGGTTGCGACTTCTCGGTCCGAGACTGGCAGCGCGCAAGCCCAACAATGATCATGGGGAAAGGCTTCGACACGCATGCTCCTTTTGGTCCCTACCTTGTGACGCCGGATGAGGTGAGCGATCTCTCATCCTTGGAAGTGCGCGGATTTGTAAATGGTGAGCTGCGCCAGACCGGGCATGTCCGTGACATGAGCTTCTCCATCGCCGAACAGATCGCGCACCTCACCGCGGCGTTCACGCTGGAGCCAGGTGATGTCATCTTTACCGGCACACCCGCTGGGGTCGGTGCGGGATTTGATCCTCCGAAATGGTTGAAAGCCGGCGACCGTGTCCGGGTCGCAATCGATCAGCTTGGACACATCGAGAATGAAATCGTGGCTGAACAAAAACGCACTGTGCTGGCATAAAGAGTCCGGTTAAGACCTTGCCCATGCGGTTACGAAAACGAATTGCGATCGGAATCCTCGGAGCGATGGCGGCTTGCACAGCGCCTGCGCCAGGCGATCCGTCCGAAGATTTGAGTATCGCGCCTCGGGACTTTGTTTTGCTTCCTTGCGGTCCGGCCAGATCGGACCAGCCCTGCGCGTTGGTCGCTGCAGGCGGAAAGCGCGTCCTGTTTGGTGCGCCTGCGGGGGTTGCGGCCACTCTGTCCGAGGCGGATCTGCGCCAGTTGGACAGTGTTGTGCTGTTTTCTCTGCGGGCAAAGGACATCGAAGGCGTTGATGAGATTCGCAATGAAAGCTGGCGCGCGGGTCGAGAGACGCCGCTGCTCACAATTGGTCCGCGCGGCGTGCTGGTTCTCGTCGATGGGCTCAATACGGCATTCGAACAGGCTGACGCACTGCGCATTGTTGAAGAGGGAATTCCTGCTGGCGGTTATGATGCTGCCATCCTGACCGGTCGCGAAGCCGGGCGAGGAGAGATCGTATTCGACACGGGAGACGTTCGGGTCACGCGCATCTCTGGTGGCTACCGGATCGCATATGAGGGTCAGGCCGCGGTGGATCTGTTGCCTTGCGGCGGGACTCGCGCGGACGTGGCGACCGCCGAAGCGACCAATGCGCAGATCAGCGTGTCCTGCGATGGATCTGAACAAGATCTGGCCTGGCCTTTGAGCGCGCCGCATTTTGTCGTTCGACAGGCGGCTTCGGAATAGCTGGAAATTTGATGCCAGAAAAAGCGACGGGGTCCTGCTTGCGCAGGACCCCTGTCTCCCCCGAGACGCCCCCATCCGGTCAAAAAGTGACCGTGGACCGTGGGTGTATCGGGATTTGAACCCTTGAGTACGGAGCGTGGCCGACGCTGTCAAACCTGCTCGTGTCAGAAATGTCATGAAACTCGAAAAAGTTCGAACCGGTGTGGCAAGGACGCCACGGTGTGTCTTGACGCGTACGCAGAATATAGATAGTTAGGCAACTAACAAAACAATTCGGAGCACCAAAAATGATCTCAAGACGCGCGATACTCAAGACGGCTGGCGCGAGCGCCGTAGTGCTGGGAGCCGGGGCGGGTGGGGCCGCGGTTTACGCTCATGGCCCCGGCATGGCGAAAGCGCGCGCGCCCTGGTCTGAAGCTGGAAAGAGTTTTGGAGACGCGCGTATCGACGCGCTCGCCTATGCGATCCTCGCGCCCAATCCGCATAACCGCCAACCCTGGATGTTCGAACTGATCGGAGACGACCAGATCGACGTCCGCATCGATCTCGACAAACGATTGCCGGAAACCGATCCGTTCGATCGGCAAATCACAATCGGGTTTGGGTGCATGTTGGAACTGTTGAATATGGCCGCAGCTGAGCGTGGGTTGCGCGCCGAAATCGTTCCGTTTCCTGATGGTGAGCCACAGCCTCGCCTGTCCGATGCGCGCATCGCTCAAGTCACGTTCTTCCCAAACGAAGGGGCGTCCAAAGATCCGTTATTCGAAAACGTCCTGATGCGGCGCTCAACAAAAGAGCCCTATGACACGTCAAAAACCGTCGACGCAGACGCACTGAGCCGAGTGCTATCTGCGAAAACCGGGGCGATGGCGCTCGGCGGGACAGTCGACCCTGATGAGATCAAAGCCTTCGCGGATCTCGCCTGGCTCGGATTCATGATCGAATACGAGACCGATCAGACCCGCAAGGAGAGCATCGATCTGATGCGCATCGGAAATCGCGCGGTTGTCAAGAATCCCGACGGCATTGATATGGGCGGTGTCCAAATGGGACTGTTCAAGATGACAGGCATCGTCAGCCATGAAGGCCTCAACGAAAAGGGGAGCCAAGCTTACAATATCGGCATCGATATGTATCGCGAGATCATTCATTCAGCGATGGGGTTTGCCTGGATCACGGCGAGCGAAAATACGCGCCTCAGTCAAATTGATGCCGGCCGAAACTGGGTGCGGATGAACCTCGAAGCGCAACAGATCGGGCTTTGCATCCATCCGCTCAGTCAGGTGCTGCAGGAGTTCCCGGAAATGTCTGAGCCTTATCAGGCCATTCACGCAAAGCTCGGGGCGGATGAGGGCGTCGTCCACATGTTCGGCCGGCTCGGCTACACCAAGTTCCCTGCCGCCAGTCCGCGTTGGCCTGTCGAGAGCAAGCTGATAAACAGCTGAGCATGAAAGATTCGACCCCCGGCGCGTTGGTATTCGCACTGTTCAACGAGATCGGAATTATCGATCAACTAGCCACGGCGCGGTTCGCCCGCGTGCTGGCGCCTGATCTTAATCCGTCCGAGTTCAGCGTGCTCAATCATTTCGTGCGGCTTCCAGGTGAAAAATCACCGACGCGGCTGGCAAAAGCCTTTCAAATGACCAAGCCGTCCATGACCGCCATTCTAAGTAAGCTCGAGCGCAAGGGCTATGTCACGCTCAAGGGGAGCGAGGATGATCGCCGCCGGAAAATCGTAACGATTACGAGTTCTGGTAAAGCGGCGCGTGAGCGAGGTGTGAACGCGGTTGCGCCGCTCGCGGAGATTGTCCTTCAGAATCAGGACATCTCGCAGTTGGAGAAAATTTTGCCAGTATTGCAAGCGTTGCGCGAATTCCTCGATCAGGAAAGAAATGCTGTGGACGGAATAAACTGAACTTGGCACGTGCTGCAAATCAGCCCTATTGCTACCAATTCGTTAACATTTGACGCCTATTTGTTAAGATTATCGCGTCTTTCTGGGGCTGGAATTGATGGTTGCCGTGTTTTTTATGATCTATGCTGCGATAGGGGCAGGCTCGGGCTGGGCGCTTTTTACCTATGCCGGTATTGACCTGAATCTATCGATTGGAGCTGGTGCGATTATCACCGCGCTGATCGGACAGGTTCACCTGTTTGCAACCCGTGCGGGTGAGTCTTCCACGCTGAAAACAAGGATCGATACGGTCGAGTCTGCACAGCAAGACGTGCGAGATCGCGTTGATACCGTAGAGGCGCGAGCGACGGCGATTGAAACCACCGTCAAGCAAGAACTGACGGAGCGCCGGGATGCGCTGGTCAGCGAAATGCGCCAGCTTGAAACCCTGATCGAGCGCTTGTCGCGTAGTTTTGAGACCAAGCTCGCGGACGCAGAAACCACAGGCGAAGTCGCGCCGCAGGAAGATGCTCTGTTGCGCGCGGTGAAGGAAGCCTTGCAAGACGGCCGGGTCGACCTGCACTTGCAGCCTATCGTGTCCCTGCCGCAGCGCCGCGTCTCTTTCTATGAAGGGTTCACGCGTCTGCGCGGCCCGGATGGCTCGCTGATTCTGCCAGCTGATTTTCTGGATGCTGCGCGTCGCGCGAACTTGCTCGGCGTGCTCGACAATATGATGTTGTACCGTTCAGTGGAGGTGGTTCGTCGTCTTGCTGCGCGGGATCGCCGCGTTGGCGTGTTTTGTAATGTTTCTTCGCACTCGCTTGAAGATCCTCACTTTTTCCCGTTCTTCCTGAACCACATGGAACAGAACCGCGACCTGGCGGGCGCTTTGATTTTCGAAATCCGAGCCAGCCGGTTTGAGCATCGCTCTCGTCAAATGCGCGAAGCGATGGAGCGTTTGACCGCGCTTGGGTTCCGGTTCTCCATCGATCATGCTGAAAGCATCGACATTGATCTGCCGCGTTTACAGGATGCGGGCATTCGGTTTGTGAAATTCAATGGCGGCGAGCTTATCGAACAGCTGCGCAACCCGTTCGGGCCGCGACCCCTCTCTTCCGTTGACCGGAAAGTTTCAGGCGAAGAAGTGGCTGCCGTTTGCTCACGCTACGGCGTTACGTTGATCGCAGAGAAGATTGAAGAAGAAGTCAGTGTTGTGGAGATCCTTGAGTTCGGAATTCCATACGGTCAGGGTCATATCTTTGGCGCGCCGCGCCCGATCAAATCGTCGCTGATGGAAGAAACCAAGCCGCCTGCAGAGCTCGTTCGCCAACTCACAGCGCGCGCATCTTAAACGCTGCTCTGGATTGACGCGGAACCCGGGGCTTCCTAGGTCGCCATCATGACTCATCCACAATTTCCAGGGGGGCTCGCCGCCCTCGCCGATCAGTATGACATCATCCTGTGTGATGTTTGGGGCGTGATCCACAATGGCCGCTTCGCCTTCGAGGAAGCTTGCGAAGCGCTGATGCGCTTTCGGGACCAGGGCGGCGCTGTCTGCCTGATCACCAACGCGCCCGTGCCGAAAGAGCATGCGATCCGCCATTTCGATCCGCTTGGGGTTCCGCCTGAAGCGTTTGACGACTGTGTCACCTCTGGTGATGCGACGCGCGAGGTTCTGGGCGCGCGAACCGGAGAGCTCTTCTATCGCATGGCCCCCAGCGAAGGTTGGGAACATGACCGATATCTATATGAAGGTCTCGACTTACAATTTGGCGATGAGCGAAATTCCGACACCATCCTGTGCATCGGTCTGGAAGATCAACAGAACGAGCATCCGAACGACTATCGTGATCGTCTCGCCGAAGCCGCGGATCGCGGGATGCAGATGATCTGCGCCAATCCCGACATTCGCGTCCGAATCGGCGACCAGCTGTTCTGGTGCGCAGGCGCGCTCGCCAGTATTTTCGAGGAAGAGGGCGGTACCGTCATCTATCCCGGTAAACCGCATGATCCGATTTACAATCTGGCGCTGTCAAAACTCGCCGACCTTGGCGTCGAAGCACCCGCATCGCGGACACTGTGTATCGGGGATAGTCCCGCCACAGATATGAAAGGCGCGGTCGCCCGGGGGTTCGATGGCCTCTATGTCGGCACGGGTCTGAAGAAGCATGGCGCGAACTTTGAGCAGGAAGTTTCGGACTTGCTCACGGAATACGCGGTGACCGCGAAATGGGCGATGCCGAAACTCACATGGTGACGAACCATGCAACACACTGTAACACGCCGTGAGTGAAACACGGAGATTCATCCGCAATGACCTATAAAGACGGCTATAAGTTCGAAGATCTGTCCGTGGGCATGACCCACCAGACCGAGCATGTCATTACTGAAAAAGACATCGAGCTATTTGCCGAAGTCTCCGGCGACCGCAATCCGCTGCACATGGACGAAGAGTTTGCCAAGAACACACCGTTCGGAACGCGCATCGCGCATGGCGCGCTGACGGCGAGTTATATTTCCGGCATTCTGGGCAATGATCTGCCAGGACCGGGCTCGATCTTTGTTGGACTGAATATGCGCTTCCGGCGTCCAGTTTACATCGGGTCGCACGTCACCGTGAAGGTTGAAGTGACGGAGATGAAAGAGCGCGGCAACCGCGTGACCTTGAAAGTCTCTTGTAATGTCGATGGCAAGGCCGCGATTTCGGGCGAAGCGATGGTCATGGTGCCGAAAAGAGACGCCTAAATGACCGTCATTGCCCACTTTAAGGACGTCCCGGAAACCGCTCTCGGTTTCTCCGTCGCGTTGGGCAATTTTGACGGGGTTCATGCCGGTCACCGCGCGGTGATCGAAGGCGCGGTTGCAGCAGGCGGGTCGCTCGGCGTGGCAACGTTTGAACCACCCCCGCGCCAATTCTTCCGTCCGGATGACCCACCGTTCCGGATCTATCGCCCGGCGCGCCGCAATGCGCGCCTGGCTGAGCTCGGTGCGAAAGCCGTGTTTGAGCTGCCCTTCAATGCTGACATGGCTGCGATGACCGATGAAGACTTTGCCCGGCAGGTCCTGAGGGACGGTATCGGCGCTTCGCATGTGACCGTCGGGTTTGACTTCAGATTTGGCCGCGGACGAATGGGCGATGCCGGACGTCTTGCCTCGCTTGGCCGTGCACTCGGCTTTGGCGTCACGGTGATCGAGAAGATCGAAGCGCTGGGGGCCAAAGCATCGTCGACCGCCATCCGCGAATCCCTGATTGCCGGCGAGCCAGAACGGGCTGCCGAAATCCTCGGCCATGATTGGGTCGTCGATGGCGTGGTCGAGCATGGCGAAAAGCGCGGACGAACCATCGGGTTTCCTACCGCTAATCTACACCTCGGCGACCTCATCCATCCGCGCCACGGCGTTTACGCTGTCCGCGCGCGACTGGCGGGCGAACACGAGTGGCGCGGCGGTGTCGCGAATTTTGGGCGCACGCCGACCACAGGCATTCGCGACCCGTTGCTGGAAACCTTCATCTTCGACTTTGACGGCGACATTTATGGCCAGCAGCTGGAAGTCGCGTTGGTGCGCTTTCTGCGCCCGGAACTGAAATTCGACTCGATCGATGACATGGTCACTCGGATGCATCAGGACGTGAAAGATGCACAGGCTCATCTGGCGGGATGACAGGCTCCGCGAGCCCTGCTAAGCGGGCCGCATGAACAGCGCCGCAATCATATCTATTATTCGAATTAGCGGCCCGGTCGCCCGCTCATAAGAGCTCGCGGCCGGGGACCTTTAGCCCTTTCTTCATACGCTGATCCGAAGACGACTGACATGGCCGAGACAGACAAACCGAAAAAACAAGAAAACCCGTACAAGGACACTTTGTTCTTGCCGACCACTGATTTCCCGATGCGGGGAGGCTTGCCGAAAGCTGAGCCTAAGTGGATCGAAAAATGGGATGAGATGAAGCTTTATGAGCGCTTCCGTGCGGACGCCAAAGCGCGCGGGGCTGAGCCCTTCATCCTGCACGATGGCCCGCCTTATGCGAATGGCCCGATCCATCTCGGCACGGCGATGAATAAAATCATCAAAGACATCATTGTCCGCAATCACCAGATGCGCGGTTATGATGCGTCTTACTTGCCGGGCTGGGACTGTCACGGCCTGCCGATTGAGTGGAAAGTCGAAGAACAGTTCCGCTCTAAGGGCCGAACCAAGGATGATGTCCCTGGCGACGAATTCCGCCGCGCTTGCCGCGAATATGCGGCTGAGTGGATCGAAGTTCAGAAGGCTGGCTTCCGTCGCTGCGGCGTCGAAGGCGAGTGGGACGATCCGTACTTGACGATGAACTTTAACTCGGAAGCCGCGACGGTCCGCGAATTCTTACGCGTCGCCATGGGTGGGCGCCTGGTGCGCGGCGCCAAGCCGGTCATGTGGTCGCCGGTTGAGCGCACGGCTTTGGCTGAGGCGGAAGTGGAATATCACGACCGCAAAGTGCCGGTGATCTGGGTGAAGTTCCCGGTGAAGGACTTCGAGGCTTTCGGAGATATGGGATATGTGAAACCTGGCGATGCGAAGCATTTACTGGATGCAAGTGTCGTTATTTGGACGACCACGCCATGGACTATTCCCGCGAACCAAGCAGTGTCGTTCAATCCTGAAATCAGGTATCGAGTTTACGAGGTCGAAGAAGTCTTTTCAGAAGAAGAGCTTGGCTTCGCGCCTTATGCCGAGCCGGGAGAGAAACTTATCGTAGCTGAAGACTTGATTGATGAAGTCATGTCCGGTGCCAAAGTCAAAGCGTACAAGATTCTGGATTTCGGTATCGATGACTTTCGCGTGGACGCGGGTCATTTCTCACATATGCGTCTGAGCCACCCGCTGCAAAAACTCGATCCGTTTTTTGAACACGCAATTCCAATGCTCGCGGGCGATCATGTTACGGCTGATGCCGGTACGGGCTTCGTTCACACGGCGCCTGCGCATGGTGAGGATGACTTCAACGTCTGGGTCGAATCTGGACGGACGACGCAGCAGATCCGCCAGATCGTAGATCCCGACGGTTGCTACACGGACGACGTCCCGGAAGCGCTGCGCGGGCTCGATATTATCCGCACCTCCGGCAAGAAGCGCGGGCAGCCGGGCAAAGCCAATCCGGAAGTCATTCGATTGCTCGCGGAGAGTGGCAATCTGCTTGCGCGCGGCGTGACAGAGATCCGCGACGCGCATTCCTGGCGCTCGAAAGCCCCGGTCATTCGCCGCGCGACGCCGCAATGGTTCATCGCTATGGACACGCCCGGCAAGGACGGTTCACGCCCCCTTCGTGAGATGGCGCTGGACGGGATTGAGCAAGCGAAATTCGTACCGCCGACCGGCTATAACCGCCTGAAAGCCATGGTCGCAGATCGTCCGGATTGGCTGATCTCGCGCCAGCGAAACTGGGGTGTACCGATTACGCTGCTCGTCAATGAGAAGGGCGAACCGCACACAGCGGCGCTGCCCGAAGACGAAGCGGCAGCGGTCAATGATAAGATCCTGGCGAAAATCCGGGAAGAGGGCGTCGAAGGCTGGTTCTCAGCTGAGGTCAGCGATTTCCTCGATGACCCAACCGGCTGGGACAAGGTCAATGACGTGCTCGATGTCTGGTTTGATTCCGGCACCACGCACGCTTTTGCCTTGCGCGATCGCGGCATCATTGAGGATGAGACCGGCGTCGCTGACGTCTATATGGAAGGCTCTGACCAGCATCGCGGCTGGTTCCAATCTTCCTTGCTGGAATGCTGTGCAACCCGCGGCATGGCGCCGTTCAAACAGGTCGTCACGCACGGCATGATTGTCGATGGCGAAGGCAAGAAGATGTCGAAATCGATCGGAAACACGATCGATCCAGCCGATTTTGCCAAACAATACGGCATCGAAATCCTCCGCCTTTGGACTGCCAGTGCCGATTATACGGAAGACTTGCGCATCTCTGACGAGATTATCAAAGGCGCGGTCGAAAACTATCGCCGCCTGCGCAACACGCTGCGCTATCTGCTCGGCGCTTTGGACGGTTACACGGCAGACGAAGCGGTGCTACCGGTGGAAATGCCGAGCCTGGAAAACTGGGTGCTGCACCGTCTCGCCGAACTCGATGAGCAAGTCCGCAAAGCCTATGATGAGCACGACTTTAAGCGCGTCATGGCGGCCTTGCTGAACTTCTGTTCGGTTGACCTCTCGGCGGTCTATTTCGATATCCGCAAAGACAGCCTCTACTGCGATGCGCCGAGCGATCTGCGGCGCCGGTCTGCCCGCACGGTGATGGCAGCGATCTTGGAGCGTTTGCTCGCTTGGCTGGCGCCAATCATGCCGTTCACGACAGAAGAAGCCTTCTTGCTGAGCGTTTTCGCGGACCGCGCCGACAGCGTGCACTTGCTGCAATTGCCGGAAACGCCGCTCGATTGGAAAGATGCTGATCTGGCCGCGCGCTGGGAGAAAATCTTCCGCGTTCGCCGTGTCGTGACAGGTGCGATCGAAATTGAGCGCCGCGAAAAGCGCATTCGCTCATCACTCGAAGCCGCGCCAAAAGTCTACATCAACGATGCTGACTTGATGGCGGCCTATGAAGGCGAGGCGGCGGAGGATATTTTCATTACGTCGCAAGCTGAATTGGTCTCAACCGAAGCGCCTGCGGACGCGTTCCGGTTGCCTGAAGAGGCGGGCGTTGCGGTCCTGCCAGGGCGGGCGAGCGGGGTGAAATGTGCACGCAGTTGGAAATATTTCGATCCTGCAACCGCGGATCCGGAATTTCCGGATGTAACCCCTCGCGACGCCGCAGCCATTCGCGAAATTCGAGGATAGAATGACCCAGCGTTTGCGTTTCGCGTTTTATTTTCTGGTCCCGATCATTGTGATCCTGGATCAGTGGTCGAAATCCGCGATTTTGAGCGAGCCCAGGTTCAATGCGCTCGGCTGTCTAGATCAAACTCAGCGCTGCGGTCAAATCGAAGTGCTGTCCTTCTTCGACCTGACCATGGTTTGGAACCGCGGCGTCAGCTTCGGGATCGGGCAATCCGAGGGCGTGATGCGCTGGCTTCTCGTCCTGATGACCACGGCAATCGCAATTGGCTTCTCGATCTGGCTTTACCGGGCGTCACGACGGTTCACCGGTCTGGCGCTGGCTTTGGTGATTGGTGGCGCGTTTGGAAATGTAATCGACCGTATTCGGTTCGGGGCTGTGGTGGATTTTCTCGATTTTAGCGGAATCTTCCGGCCATACTTTTTCAACTATGTTTTTAATGTTGCTGATGCGGCGATTTCTGTTGGTGCGGTCTTGCTCTTTGCTGACCAGTTTCTAATGTCGCGAGAAGAGAAAACGGCTGGGGCCGTAAACGAGGAATAGGCGAGGACGCCATGATGAAAAACGCTCTGTTACTATCCGCCGGACTTGCGATGACATTGGTCACCGGATGTGCTGGCCTCAGCGGCAGCACCGCACCGGACGAGTTCCGCGTCGTGAAGAAGGCACCTCTAGTGGTGCCGCCGGAATACAGCCTGCGTCCGCCAGAGGCGGGTCAATCGCAACCTTTCGAGGTTGATGAGGAACGCGCCGGCTCGGCGTCTGCGTTCGGATCAGACATCGGTCAGAACGCGAGCGCAGGTGAGCGCGCCCTTGTTGCTGCAGCTGGCGCCAGTGCCGTCAGTCCAGTCATCCGTCAACGCGTTGACTGGGAAGAAGCCAAAACGATCCGGAAATCTGCTAGTATCGCTGACCGCGTTCTGTTCTGGCAGCGAGACGCTGATGCCGGTTGTCACGCATATGGTGTGGTACAAAGTCGGCGCGGTTGACGAGGCACCGGGAAGATCAGGCATCGCGCATCTGTTCGAGCATGTGATGTTCAAAGAAACAGACGATATTGCGGATGGCGAGTTCGACTCGATCATCTCCCGTCTGGGTGGACAGCACAATGCCTTCACCAGCTGGGACTACACCGCGTACTATCAGCGCGTCGCAAAGCAGCATCTCGGTCGCATGATGGAACTCGAAGCAGAGCGCATGACGGATCTCATCATTGATGAGGATCCAGAAGGCAGCTTCATTACCGAACGCGATGTGGTGAAAGAAGAACGCCGCCAGCGGGTCGACAATAATCCCGGCGTCATTCTGCAAGAGAAAGTCCTGGCTGAGTTCTGGAAAGGGCATCCATACGAAATCACCGTGATTGGTCGGATGGAAGAAGTCGAAGCCCTGACCCCACAAGACGGGATCGATTTCTACAAGAAATACTATTCACCGGAAAACGCGATCCTCGTTGTTGCCGGAGACGTGACCGGTGAGGAGGTCAAAACCCTCGCTGAACAGCATTATGGCGCAATCGAACCATCTGGCCTCGTCGATGGGTCGCGCAAATGGACTGATGTGACGCCGCTCAGCGAGACGGTGGAACTGACGCACAGCGATCCAAAAGTGCGCCAACCGGTTTGGTATCGCTACTATAACGGCACCAGCCAGAAGCGCGATCGCGAGTTTTCTCTGGCATTGGAAGTCGGGCTAGAAGTCCTCGGCGGCGGCAATACCAGCTTGCTCTATGTGGCGCTGGTCGAAGATCAGAAAGTCGCCGTCAATGCGGGCACGTTCGCTTGGACTGGATTGCACGATCAAGGTCCTGCGGTGATCTATGCGACGCCTAGCCCGGGAGTTTCCATGGAGGACCTCGAAACCGCGGTCACGAAGGAAATAGCGAACTTGCTCGAAGCCGGGTTCTCGGATGAAGATGTGGAACGCGTGCGTAACTCGAAGGCGGCGGAGGCGATTTACGCCCGAGACAGCCAGCAAAGCATGGCAAATCTGTTCGGAAGCTGGCTCGCGATTGGCGGGTCGATTGAAGATCTGATGACATACTCAGATGATGTGCGAGCCGTATCCACTGAGGATGCCCTCGCCGCCGTCCGCAAGACCTTCGCCGAAGGAAATCACTATATAGAGGCGCAATTGCTGCCCGCAGAAGGGGAGCTTTAGTCATGAACACGTCAACGCTTTTTGGCGCAGCCGCGCTCGCCCTGTTTGTGACCGGATGCACAACTGTTGAGGAGACGGCCCCTGTGGACACGGATGCCGTCATCGACGCCGTGCAAGCTGATGTTGAGGTCGCTCCCGCGCTGGACGTGACCGTCCACGATGGTGAGTTCGCAACCATTCAGCAGTTCGTCACACCCGGCGGTGTTTCCGTCTGGTTGGTGGAAGAACCATCGATTCCGATCCTGTCGCTGCGAATGGCCTGGCAGGCCGGTCGAACCAATGATCCTGATGGGATGGACGGTCTGACCAATGCTATGGTCTATCACATGAATGAAGGCGCCGGGGACCTCGACGCCCAGGCCTTCTTCAAACGCATGGAAGAGCTGAACATGAGCTTTTCCTGCAGCGCTTCGAATGAAAGCACGTTCTGTAATTCGTCTATGCTGACGGATAATGCGACGGACTCATTCGATATGATTTCGCTCGCATTTGCTGAACCGCGCTTTGATGACGGACCGTTTGAGCGCTATCAGCGCGAGCAAGAGGTCAGCCTGCAGACGCGCGAAACCAATGCGCAATATCTAGCGAGCCGCGCCCGCATAGCAGCGCTCTATCCCGATCATCCATATGCCCGGAATACCAGCGCTGAAAGCCTCGCGGCCATCACGCAGGACGCGATGCGCGCCCAGAAGGATCTGCTAATGGTCCAAGAGGGCATGCTGGTCACCGCGGTAGGAGCGATTTCACCAGAAGAGCTTGCGCCGCTGATCGACAAAGCTGTGGCCGGATTGCCTGTAGAGAGCGAAACGGTGGAGCCGGATAATGTGGTGCTGGCAGACCCAGCCGCTGCGCCAATTACGGTTGATCTTCCGCAGCCCCAAAGCCTGGTTTCGTTCGCCGCGCCTGCGATGACGCGTGAGGATCCGGACTTCTATACCGCTGTAGTCCTGAATTACACGTTCGGGGGCGGAGGCTTTGAAAGCCGTCTCATGAAAGACCTGCGAGTCGAAAAAGGCCTGACCTACGGCGTCTACACGTCGGTCAGCGCCGGCGATAAGCTGCAACTCTGGAGCGGCGGTGGCCAAACCAAGAATGAAAGCGCCGGAGAGTTCATTGCTGCAGTCAAAGCCAACATGACCGAAATGGTCGAGGAAGGGATGACCGAGCAAGAGTTGGCCGATGCCAAATCCTATCTCACCGGATCGTATCCGCTCGGCTTTGATTCCAACGCGAAGATTGCGGGGAACATGATGGGTGTGCGTCTCGACGGACTGCCCGTGGACTTCTTCGACAAGCGCAACGCGATGATCGAAGCGGTGACGCTGGACGACGTCAATCGCGTCGCACGTGAATATCTCAACCCTGAGAATTTCACGTTCGTTGTTGTCGGTGAGCCTGAAGGCCTGGACGGTTAGGCTTGCTGAAATTTATCAAATCCGAAAGGGCGCGCGAAGCATCGTTGCGCCCTTTCGTGATTCTTGTCCCGATGTCGATCTTCATCACCGCAGCTGCGGCGAGCCTGATCGACCTTGATGGATTTTTTGCTTTTGCGAAACTTCTGAATGACTGGATCCTCGCGACTTTCTCGAATGTGATTTCGTGGGCGGTTTTTGGGTTTGTGCTGACCAGTTTCGGCGTCCTGCTCACTCCGCTGGGCAAAGTCACAATTGGCGGGGCAGGCGCGACGCCGACCTTGAAGCCCTGGAGTTGGTTTTCCATCACTCTGTGCACGACGATTGCGATCGGCATCCTGTTCTGGGCGATGGCCGAGCCGATGTACCACCTCTATGAGCCCGGCAGCGCGGCGCGCGGGATTGTTGCAGGAAGCGAGGAGGCGAAAGCGTTCAGCCTGGTGACCCTGTTCATGAATTGGGCGATTTCACCCTACGCAATCTACACCGTCGCTGCGCTCACATTTGCGCTGGCTTATCACAATCTCGGAAAGCCCTATTCGGTCTCTGGTCCGTTCGTGGCGTTGCTAGGCCGTCCCTTGCCGAAACCTGTCGCAGCCGTGTTGGACGCGGCCATTCTGCTGGCATTGATCATGGGCATGGCGGCTTCGCTGGGGGCCGGAATGCTGCTCCTCTCTGGCGGTGTCTCAGACATGACGGGTCTTCCGAATGGTCCGGTTCTCCTGGCACTCGTCGCTGGCGCGATCGGCATTGTTGTGTTGATCAGTTCGCTGACCGGCTTGATGCGCGGCATTCGTGTGCTCTCCGTCATAAATACATGGTTCTTTTTCATCTTTGTCGGCGTCATCATTGTGTTTGGACCGACACGAGAGATTTTCGGACAGGGTGGTCAGGCCGTACTGTCCTATGCGGGAGAATTCCTCGACCGCTCGATCTTCATCGGTGCCGCGAGCGAAGATGGAGAATGGGCGAAAGGCTGGACCACGTTCTATTTCGCCAATTGGCTGGCATGGGCACCTGTCACGGCAATGTTCCTGGGCCGGATCGCTCGCGGTTATACGGTGCGTGCGTTCGTCCTCGTAAACCTCATCCTGCCGGCGCTGTTCTCCTTGCTCTGGATGAGTGTGTTCGGGGTGTTCGCGATGGAAACCGATCTCGCGGAAGGCGGCGTGCTCAAACAGACGCTGGACGCAGTCGGACCAGAAGGCGTGATGTTCCGCGCGCTCGATTTCATTCCCCTGGCCAGCGTGCTGGTGCCGATCGTTCTGATCCTTTCTTTCATTTCCTATGTCACGGCCGCGGACAGCAATACCGAAGCGATTTCGCAGATTTGTAAGACACACGACGCACCGATGACCGAGGCGGATGAAACAGAGCCGACCGCCCCGCGCCTGAAAATCATTTGGGTCATCCTGCTTTGCCTGATGGCATGGATCATGGTCACGTTTAGCGGGATTGACGGTGTACGGATGCTGTCAAATGTCGGCGGCTTACCAGCGCTCTTCGTCGTCTTGGGGCTGCAGGTCTGCCTGATCCGGATGGTGTTCCAAGCCGACGATCTGGACCGCAAGCAAGTCGACGCGGCTGCTCAGGCCACCGAACCTGTCTAGGTATCGACCAGCTGCTTCAATTCCCCGGCGATTCCTTTAAGGGTTTCGCGCATCCGTTTCAGCCCGCCGCCGCGGCCATTGTGAATGATCAGCTGTTTCCACGGCGCGTCCTCTGGTTCCGGCGTCTTCACATTCAAATGCCCTGATCTTGGTAGGGCGCTGCTCAACAGCGCGCCGGCAAGATCGAACCCAGCCTGGGCGTTGAAGGCCCCGTTCCGGGCGTCGGCTTCGAAGTTCGATTGCTCGGATCGCCCGACGGCGTTGAACAGGATGGACAGGTTCGGCCGTTTCTCGTCGCTGACTTGTTCGTGCATGACCTGGTTGAGCAATTTCACCCCGCGCAGCGAATAGGCGTCCGCATGCATTGGGGCCAGCACGCGATCAGCGGCCTCCAGCGCACATCGGGTCAGGAAGGTCGCGTTTGGATTGGTGTCGAAGACGATCAAATCGTATTCGCTGCGATAATAGTCGATCATCCGCCGGAAATTGGAGCCGACCAAAGCCAGCGCTTCGGGGCCTTTGGCGAAGGCATACTTGGAGATTTCAAATTGCCCGGAGATGAGATCGAACCGTCCGCCGGGGGCGCCTTCTCCAGAGAGAATGTCATGCGTGATGATCTGTCGTTCAGCCGGCTCGAACGGCTCGGTACTGATTTCGGACCAGCTTTCCGACGGCGAAATCGTGTCATAGGCGTGCAGGCGAGAGCGCTCGAACAGGGAGATGACGGACTTGTCGCGCGCCGAGCTTGCATCGGCATGCTCCATATCGAAGAAAGTCTGCGTCAGATTGTATTGCGGATCGAGATCGATGAGCAGCGTGCGCCCGCCAAGGCTTGCCTGCCAGGTGCCGAAGACCTGGCTGCTGACCGTGGTTTTTCCGACCCCGCCTTTGAGGTTCATTACCGAAATGACCGGGCACCGGCGCTCATACCGGTCCTTCACCTGTTGAACCAGACGTTCCAGCGCCCCGTCATCTGCGAGAGAGTCGGTCAGCTGATCCGCCAGGAGCGATTTGAATTGCTTGGACAGGCGCGCGTTGTCGGTGCGGATCGGGAACAGGGTCAAGCCGCGCTCATGCGCGATCTGAAGCTGCTCCTGAACCGCCTTGGACCGAATTGAGGAGGCAGACACCAGCACGACCATTCCGAACGCGTCATCAATCGCGGTCATTACAGAATCTGGCTCGAATTCCTTGCTTCCGGCGGGCGTATACCAGGTTGGGATAGAGGCGCGGCGCATTGCTTCATGGACCTGCAAGAGCGGATCTACATCTCGGTGACCATGAGCGATAAAGAGTTGCGACATTTACAAGGGATCCAACTGGGAGGTTTTTCGCTATTATCTGTATTCTTGAAGGGGTACAATTTCATGTCATATCGGCGCGGTAAAGCTTGATTGTATGAGTTTGCCTGTGCATAAAGCGCGACCTTAAGGAGAAGCCCATGACTTGGACGCCGAGCAGCTGGCGCGCACGACCGGCAAAGCACATTCCGGAAGATTATCCGGACCTCGACCATCTGAATGATGTCGAGCAGCGTCTGGCTGCGTTTCCGCCGCTCGTCTTCGCAGGCGAAGTGCGGACGCTGAAACAGCGGCTGGCGAGCGTTGCGGCAGGCGAGGCCTTCCTGCTGCAGGGCGGTGATTGTGCTGAGAGCTTCAAGGAATTCAGTGCCGACAATATTCGCGATACGTTGCGCGTATTGCTGCAAATGGCAGTTGTGCTGACCTATGCCGCGTCCAAGCCAGTGGTCAAAGTCGGCCGTCTTGCCGGACAGTTTGGCAAACCGCGCTCGTCGCCCGTGGAGGAGATTGATGGCGTGACGCTGCCATCCTACCGGGGCGACAATATCAATGGCATGGACTTTACCGAGGCCGCCCGCGTACCGGATCCAGAACGCCTGATCCGCGCCTATTCACAGTCAGCATCGACCTTGAACCTAGTTCGAGCCTTCTCACGCGGTGGATATGCAGACCTCTCGAACGTCCACCAGTGGATGCTCGGTTTTGTCGATCGTTCGCCATTGGGTGAGCGGTACCGCGAAATGGCGGACAAGATCAGTGACGCTCTGGACTTCATGCGCGCTTGCGGCGTGACGTCTCAGGAAGTCCCGCAAATGGCGCAGGTCGAGGTCTATACCTCCCACGAGGCGCTGCTGCTTGGCTATGAAGAAGCCATGACGCGGATCGATTCCACGTCTGGTGATTGGTATGACACCTCCGCGCACATGCTCTGGATTGGGCATCGTACGCGTCAGGTCGATCATGCGCATGTTGAGTTCTGCAAAGGCGTGAAGAACCCGATCGGCATGAAATGCGGCCCCGGCCTCGAGGCCGATGAGCTGCTCCGGATTATCGATACGTTGAACCCTGAGAACGAAGCCGGCCGGATCACGTTGATCTCTCGCTTCGGCGCTGAAGGTGTTTCAGACGGGCTCGCGCCGTTGGCCAAAGCGGTCAAGAAAAGCGGACGAACCGTCGTTTGGTCTTGCGATCCGATGCACGGCAATACGTTGAAAACGGATTCTGGCTATAAGACGCGACCCGTTGACCATATCCTGAAGGAAGTCCGAGGCTTCATCGACGTCCTGAATGCAGAAGGGTGCGTCCCTGGCGGCGTTCACTTTGAAATGACCGGTCAGGATGTCACCGAATGTATTGGTGGCGCACAGGCGATCTCTGAAGCCGACCTGTCATCCAGATACCACACTCATTGTGATCCTCGCCTAAATGGCGAACAGGCTCTTGAACTTGCCTTCCTGATCGCAGAGAAGCTTCTGGAGATTAAGGACGTTTCCACCATGCCATCACGCGTAGCCGGATAATCAGGACTTTAAACCATGACCCAGCGGGCATGGCCCGCGTGGGCGCGGGCCTCTGAAATACTAGACTTATTGCGGCTGTCAGGGCCGATCGCGATCTCACGCCTGTCGTGGATGCTGATGGGCCTGACGGATGCGATCGTGCTCGGCCAGGTGAAAGGGCAGGAGCACGAGCTGGCATTCATTCTGAACTCCTGGCTGCCGATTGGCGTGACGCTAGGCTTCGGCATGGGCATTCTGCTGGGCGTTCAGGTTCTGACATCGGAGCTGGTCGGGCGCGGCGAAGAGCACCTGTCCGGGCGCATCTTTCGGCGCGGCATGGGCTGGGCTGTTCTAATCGGATTGGGTGTCACGGCGCTGGTCTACTTCATCGCTGCGCCTTTGTTCCAGCTCCTATTCGTCGAGATCAATCCGAATGAGAATATTAGCGCGTCCATGACGCCACAGCAGTTTGCAGATGAGACAGCACTGATCACTCAGATCCTGTCTCTAAGCTTGCTGGGTTTCATGATCTCTACGGTGTGTAGCTACTATCTCGAGTCGCTGCGCCGCCCGCTGATCGTGACAATCACGTCCTATCTCGGCGTCGGTGTTAACCTGGTCATCGACCTGGCGCTGGTGCTTGGCTGGTGGGGTATGCCGCAAATGGGCGGTGAGGGCGTGGCTTGGGCGACGGTTGGCTCGCGGTGGGCGATCACATTTGCCTTGATTGGCTTTGTCATCTGGCTGACCCCAGCGCTGACGCCATCTGAGCCGGGCCCGGAGGACGAGGCCAAGCGGCAGATTACAGTCGGCGGAGGGACCGCGATTTCAAATGTCGCGGAATGGGGCGGCTTCAACCTTACCTACACGATTGCGGCCTTTGTCAGCGTGGCGGTGAACGCCGTCTATGGATACTCGGTGCAAGTCATGGGCTTCTGCTTCATGTTCTTCCTGGGCATCGGAACCGCGACCAGCGTCCGTGTGGCGGAGCATGTCGGGCGCGGGAATATGCAAGGCGTGAAGGATGCCTCTCGCCTCGGTGTCGCCGCGACGTTTGTGCTGGGCACATTCCTGGCTCTTTTGATCTATGCGTTCAAAGACGGGGTCGCGTTGCTGCTGGTAAATTCTGAAGCGAGCATTGATGGCACTTTGCTGGTGCCTGCGATCGCGGCCATGTTGATTTATGCGGCTTTGGCGACAACGTTTGACGGATTGCAAGCCACGGCCTCTATGGCGCTCCGGGCGCAAGGCGTGGTCTGGTTGCCATCGGCCATTCATATCGCATCATTCTTCGCGCTGATGATCCCGCTTTGCTATGTGATGTCGGTGACGATGGGGCGCGGCGTTCAGGGAATGATGGAAGCTGTCACGATTACACTGTTGGTTGCTGGTGGCTTGCAATGGGGGCTACTGGAATGGAAAACGGCGCGCCGCGAAATGCGACACGCCGTTTAAAATAAGGATCGCTTTCACGAGTGACCTTAAATGTCTTTCAGAGCGGAAGCCGGTCTGAAAGCTGCAGAGGTCTTTTCTTTGATCTGGATGGTTTCGCCAGTCGCAGGATTGCGACCTTCACGAGCGCCACGAGTTTTCGCGACGAAAGTACCGAAACCGGCAATTGCCACAGAGTCACGGCTTTTGACCGCTCCTGCGATTGAATCAAAGACAGCGTCCACAGCGCGTCCGGCTTCGGCCTGAGACATGTCTGCTGAGTCTGCAACTGCTTTGGTCAGTTCACCCTTGTTCATTGGGCTCTCCCTTAGTTCAACGGCCCTAGTTGCCGTTGAGGGCATTGTTCATGATTCGAATGGGCCGTGAATCCCGTAAACCCAATAAATACGGGCGATTCAGGGTTATTTTGCCAAAATCCACCCTTCTTCGTCGATTATTTTGTGAATTTCTCCACCAGAAATTGAATCCGGGAGATCGAAGGCACAACCGAGGATTCCGGCTGAATCGAGCGATTCGAAGCGATTTGAGAGCATTCTGACCTGCGCTCGATCCAGGATTTCTCCCGTATCAGGCGAGATCGGAAGCGTACTCGGGTAGATTTCGGCGAGAATACAAGACGTGTTTTTCAGGTGTTTTTCCGTCAGCTCGTCAAATCCAGTTTCAAATGGCCAGAGCAGGGCACCTGGAAGGTGCTCTCTCAAATACGCTACCGTGGCGATTCCAAGAAGCGACTGCGACCCGACTGCGCCAGCGCCGAGAAGCTGCCATACTGTTTTCGGGCTCGCTTGAAATTCCGACTTGATCCAGTGTTCGGCGAGCCGATGTTCGGGAAGAGACTCCGGTGCCGAAAAGTCGCCCTTCCGGGCCGCGAGGGTGGGAGCCGTCTTCGAAGCAGGTACCCCCCAGAATGGATGCGCCGTGCCCGTCATCATATCATTCATGGACGCTGCCAGAGGGAACCGATCGTTCGAATTGTCTTCCGCTTCAACGATATGAGCCGCCAGATAATCATGCATGGCGCGCCAGGGCGGCGCAGTTTTGATGTCGAGCCCCAAAGCTTTGGCGGTGCCTGCTGGATATCCCATCGCGAAGTCGAACCCGATCAGAACGCGCCGGCCTCGCGCAATCAGATCATTTGCCGTATCGAATATAAGGTGGCGAGCTTCCAAGCGTGTTTTCGGATTGAACACGGCTGAGCTCAAGTTCGCACCTGCATCTCTCTCAAGCACGCAGATCCAGATCGAGTTCGCGCCGGACACGGGCCGCGCCGCCGCACTCCAGTCTACTATAATGTAGGCGTCAAACAGAGCCGACATGACTTAGAACGTGACGCCGGCGAGAGGCTCCAGGCGTTTGCAGATGGCTTCGGTATTGGCGTGTTCAGCTACGACCGCGTTGAGCGCGCCTTCTCGCGTCGTGCGCAGTGTCTCCAGATCTTCTTCTATCGTAGCTCGTTTGTCTTCGCTCAAAACATCGGCGTGTTTGAGTTCTTTTTCGAGCTCGGCAATCTCTCGAGAGTTCTCATTCAGAGCCACGAGCGGAACCATTTCCGTTAGAAAGTGGACGTGGATGTCTTGCCGTAATTGCATATCGCGAAGTTCAAACAAACGCTCGCGATTGCGTTCATAGATCGCGGCTTCGTTGAGCGCGGTGCGGAACAGGCGCTGCGTGACGCCGCCCCAACGCTCGCCGAATTCCATGGAAGCGAAGGCGCGGTCCAGTACCAGATCAACGGAGGCGAGGATTTCTCCAAAGAAACGCGCCGCATCGCGCTCCTTGCGCTTTTGGCCGAGCCGGTCCTGAACCAGCTCGGCCACCATAGCACCGCCAGTCGCCAAGACAGCGCCAACAATCACCGCCAACAAAGTGTCGAGATTGTCGATATAGTCAAAAACAGACTGGCGCATGGACGACTGGCTTTCTCAGACGCTCTCTAGCTGAGCTTTACCAGCATCTTGCCGGTATTCTTACCGGAGAACAGCCCCATGAATGCGTTGGGCGCGTTCTCCACACCTTCCATCACGGTTTCTTCGAACTTCATTTGTCCACCCGTGATCCACGTGACCATGTCCCGTTGGAAGTCGGGCAACATGTCCGCGTGCGTGGAAACGATGAAGCCGCGGATTTGCAATTGCTTGCCGACAATCTGGATGACATTGTTCGGACCGGGACGTGGCTCTGTGTCATTATATTGAGAGATCATGCCGCAGATGGCCATGCGCGCGAACGGACGAGCGCATTCAATCGCCGCCTGAAAATGGTCGCCGCCGACATTGTCAAAATAGACGTCGATGCCTTTAGGTGCTGCCGCCTGGAGCGCAGCGAGAAGGCCTGCATAGTCGCCAGCTGCGCGGTAATCGATGCACTCATCTGCGCCAAGTGATCTGACCAGGTCACACTTTTCCGTACCGCCGGCTGAGCCGATGACCGTGCAGCCTTTGATCTTGGCGATTTGAACCACAGCGGATCCAACTGCGCCCGCAGCGCCGGACACGAAGACGACGTCGCCTTCTTTGAGCTCGGCAACGCGCAAGATGCCAGCATAGGCGGTTAGGCCTGGCATACCGACAATACCGAGAAACGCACTGTCCGGGAGGCCAGTGTCGCCCGGCAGTTTCTGCGCCATGACGGCTTCAGGAGCCGCAGTCCATGCTTCGCGCCAACCCGCCATGGATTGAACCAGGTCGCCTTCGGCATAATCGGGGTGATTGGAGGCAACTACGCGGCCAACGGCTCCGCCTTGCAGCACTTCACCGATCTGGAATGGCGGCACATAGCTTTCGCGGTCATACATCCGGCCGCGCATATACGGGTCAACGGACATCCAGGAATTGCGGACCTGGATCTGGCCAGCGCCAGGTTCGGGGGCATCGTTCGAAACCATGCCGAAATCATCAGCTTGTGGTTCGCCGACCGGGCGTTTCGCGAGGGTCCAGTCTTTTGACGTAATCGTGGGCATTGGGCAGTCCTTCTCTGTTCTTAGCGCTCATATTTGGTCGCTTCCGCGTGGGAAGCAAAGGGGCAGCTTGTAAGAATCCGCAATGCGTTTTGATGGCGATAGCCGATATGTTCAGTTGCGCGCCCGGCCTGCAAAATGCGAAGAGCGGCTCCAGAGTGGAGTGGACCCATGGCAAAATTGAAGACCGGCCTTGTCGGCGCAGGTGTCTTTGGCGGTTATCACGCCGGCAAGATTGCCGCGTCTGATCGCACTGAGTTCGTCGGGGTATTCGATCCTGACAGTGTCCGCTGCGCGTCGCTCGCCGACAAGCAAGGCGTCCCAGCTTTCGAAGACCAGGGCGCATTGTTCGCTGCGAGCGATGCCGTCATCGTGGCTTGCCCGGCCACCTATCACGAAGCGGTAGTCCGAAGCGCGCTTGAAGCCGGATGTCACGTCATGGTCGAGAAGCCGCTGGCCTTGACCGGTCATGCTGCCGATCAGCTGGCCAGCCTGGCGGACGAGAAAGGCCTCATCTTGCAGGTCGGACACCAGGAGCGGTTCGTGATGGAAGCTATGGGCTTGTTTGATATTCCTGAGGCCCCAACCCGTATCGAAGCCTGGCGCATGGGGCCGCCCGCGCCGGATGGCCGCGCCGGAGATGTCTCAGTCATCTGGGATCTCATGACCCACGATCTGGACATGGTCGGCAAGTTAATGGGCCCTGCGCTCAGTGTTGAGGCGACCGGTCGCAGCGCGCACACGGACCATATTGATGAGTCCACCGCGCAGCTTTCTTTCACGGTTGGAAGCGCCGAAGTGACAGCCAGCCGATGCCATAGCGAGCGCGACCGCCGTATGGTTCTGACTTATCCATCTGGAACGCTCGCCATCAATTTTCTGACGCGAGAGATCGAAAACACGACGCCTTTCGAAATCAAGCTCGACGTATCCGAAGCGCTTCCTGACCCGCTGGGTGCGGCTGATGAAGCTTTCTTTGCGGCGGCTCTTGGTGAGCGCGCCTGCGCGGTTCCTGGCCGCGAAGCCGCCCTTGCTGTCCATATGGCCGAACAGGCCGAACTTTCCGCCCTTCACACGATTGGAGCCTAAATCATGGCCTATGCCCCTTCAGAATCCGCTGCACTGATTGATTTGCCGGAAGATGCTCCGATCCAGTTGTTTGATCTGAAAACCCAGCAGGCGTCGATTCGTTCCGCGCTTGAGCAACGCTGGATCGACATTCTCGACCATGGTCGGTTTATCGGCGGTCCGGAAGTCACCGAATGCGAGCAGAAACTCGCTGAGTTTACCGGCGCTGCGGACGTTGTGGCGGTTGGGTCTGGAACGCAAGCGCTGGTCATGCCGCTGCTGGCGATGGGTATTGCCGAAGGCGACGCCGTGTTTATCCCTGGCTTCACTTACAACGCGACAGCGAACGCGGTTTTGCTGTCGGGCGGATACCCGGTGATTGTCGATATTGATCCACGAACGTTCAATATGGATCCAGCGGATCTCGCCCGCAAAATTGACGAGACGAAAGCCGAAGGCCGCCTCACACCGCGCGCGATCATGCCGGTGGATCTTTATGGCCTGCCAGCTGATTACACCGCGATCCAGGCGGTTGCTGATGCGCATAACCTGCGTGTTATCGCTGATGGCGCACAAGCTTTTGGCGGCAAAGACAATGGTCGCTGGGTGGGCAACCTCGCTGAGATTACCGCCACGAGCTTCTACCCAACCAAGACCTTGGGCGGCTATGGTGATGGCGGCGCAATCCTCTGTCAGGATGCCGATTTCGCCGATCGCATGCGATCCATTCGTTGGCACGGCACTGGTGACAATCGTAAGGAATCTATCCGCGTTGGCATCAATGGACGCTGCGACTCCATTCAATGCGCTGTCGTCTCAGAGAAGCTGGACCTGTTCGAAGCTGAACGTGCGCGTCGGATTACGGCGGCAAACGTCTATAATCAGCGCCTCGGCAATATTGTCGGTCTGCAGGAAGCCCTGGACGGACAGGAGAACGGATACGGTCTCTATACGGTCCGGGTTCCAAACCGCGATGCGGTTCGCGCGGCACTTTCTGAAAAGGGCGTTCCGAGCGGGATCTATTACGATATGGCGATCCACCAGATGCCGGCATTCGCACATTTCGCCGAAGCGGGCAGCTTGCCGGAATGCGAGAAAGCGGCCGATGAATCCCTGAGCTTGCCAATGCACCCTTATCTGTCCGAGGGACAGGTGCATAAGGTCTGCGACGTGCTGATCGAAGCTGTGCAGCGCTAGATTGATCTGGTGGCCCCAAACTTGAGGTAAGCATCTAAACTTCCTCGATCAATTCAGGCCCTTGATTGCGCACATTGCCAACCGCTGGTGCCACGGCCCAGGCATGCATTGCGTCTGTTGGGAAGGGCTCGTACAGATCCTCGACATCGCGAGATGACGTGTCGAGCCAGCGCTCATAATCCTGCGGATCGAGGATGACCGGCATCCGCGTATGCAATCCCGCCATCAGATCATTCGGTTCTGTGGTCAGGATCGTGAAGCTATCGATCTCCGAACCATCAATCGTTGCGCGATCCCACAATCCAGCAAAGCAGAACCAGCGCCGATTTCGTAGTCCGATGGCGAATGGCGTTTTGCTGCCTTTTTGCCCTGTCCATTCATAGAAGCCGCTGGCTGGGATCAGGCACCGCTTGTGTCTGAAAGAACCGCGGAACGTATTTGACGTGGCAATGGTTTCGCTGCGTGCGTTGAAGGTAGAGAATTTTTTCTCTTTCAGAGGTTTGCGCCACCAACTCGGAACGAGGCCCCACATCGCGGGCGCCATATGCCGTTCACCGACCGGGACAGCTTCATCCTCGCCCGCAATCCTGATGATCGGCGCGATTTGTGTCGGGGCGATATTGTAAGCCGGTTCCGGCGGATCGATGCCGGCATATTCGAACAGGTTGAGGTAGGAGCTATACTCTTCCCAGCTCACGCCGTGCCTGAAAAATCGCCCACACACTGTCTTTGCCCCTCATCCATCAATCTGCAGAGTGTGGCCCAAAATTCGCCGTGCGCCTAGTGATCCGAGTTGGGCTTTGGTTAGCGCGTTTAATCCAGGCTAACCACCCGGTTTGGGTTCATGATGCCGTTTGGATCGAGCGCCGTCTTGATGGCTTTCATGGCGGCGGTGGCAGAAGCAGGGCGGAGGGTTTCGAGTTCATCGCGTTTCAACCGGCCAACGCCGTGTTCTGCGCTGATCGACCCCCCGAACGCCATCGCCTGGCTGTGGACGATCTCTGTGATCTCGGCGGCGTGATTGCTCAGAATGGGCGAGACCGCATCCTTGGGCTCGCAGGCCGAGTAGTGCAGGTTTCCATCGCCAACATGTCCGAAAGCGATGATCTCTGCGCTTTCCGAAATGGCGTGAATGGCCTGTTCAGATCGCTCCAGAAAGGCGGGGATTTGAGAAACCGGCACCGAGATATCGTGATTGATCGCCGTTCCGTACGCCCTTTTGCAGAGCGGGATACTCTCGCGGATCGTCCAGAAAGACTTCGCCTGCGTCAGGCTCTCGGCAATCACGGCATCCGCCGCGAGACCCGCCTCGAAAGCCGATTGCAGCGCGGTTTCCATAATGTCGCGAGCATGGACTTCATTGGCCATCGAGATTTCGCATAGGACTCGCCACGGCAGGTCATTGGGTTGCGGATCTCGCACATCTGGCATCTCTGACCGAACCATCGCGATGGCATTTGCGGGGATGATTTCGAAGCTGGTGACCGTGTCGCCAGCATGATCACGTGTCAGCGCGAGGAGTTCGACAACCGCCTTGGCGCTTTCGCAGCTGATCCAGGCTGTGCTTTTCGCGACTCGGGGAAACAGTTTCAGCGTTGCCGCCGTGATGATGCCAAGCGTGCCCTCGGCTCCGGCAAAGAGGTGTTTCAGATCGTATCCGGTATTGTTTTTCCGAAGCCCGGACAGGCCGTCCCAGATCTCGCCGTCGGGCAGGACGACTTCCAGCCCAAGGATCAGGTCGCGCATCATGCCGTAACGCAGAACAGCCACGCCGCCGGCATTTGTAGAAATCAATCCGCCAATCGTCGCCGTGCCTTCGGATCCGAGTGAGAGCGGGAAGAGCCGTTTCGCGCCGTCAGCGGCCTCTTGCGCTTTGACGAGCGGCGCGCCCGCTTCGATCGTCAGTGAGTTGTTGAACGGATCAACCGCCCGAACCGCCTGCATCCGGCGCAGGGAAATTGTGATTTCTCCATGCGGTGTACCTGCATCCACGAGCCCGGTGTTTCCGCCTTGCGGAGTGATGGCGACTTTATGGGCCTGACACAGTTTGACGAGATGGGAGATCTGTTCGGTTGAGGCGGGTAGGGCTAGAAATGGCGTATGGCCTTGATAGGTTCCTCGCCAGGGGGTCGCAGCTTCTTCCAGGCTCTCAGCGTCCTTGCGCCAGCCTTTGTCCCCGAGCACGGCTTTGGCGTCAGCAAGAAAGTCATTGGATAGCGTCATCCAGTTGTTTTACGCTGTTTTTGCTGCGCGCGTAAGGCGGTCATTTATCGCTTCGCCTAAGCCATGGCTTGGGATGGGCGCCACGGCGATGCGATCGTAGCGCTGATCAAGCTCTCTCAGCATTCCAAACAGATTGGCCGCGGCTTCGGTGAGGTCGGCAGATGTCGAAAGATTGAGCGTCGCTTCACCGGGACCAAATCCAAGAAACGCTTCGCCCTCATCCGGTGTCGCCGCATGGAGGCGCAGCTTTGCATTCGGGGCATAGTGCCGAAGCATCTGTCCCGGCGATTGCGGCGCGTCTGGGTTCGCCTCCGGACGGATCAAGCCTGGCCAAACGCGTTCTATCTCAGCTGGATCAAGGCTCCCCGGGCGGAGCAAAGCCGGGCGGTCGCCGCGCGCATCGATTATCGTCGACTCGAGACCCGCGGTGCACGTCCCGCCATTAAGAATAAGGTCGACGCGGTCACCCATATCGGTCGCGACATGCTCGGCGCGCGTTGGGCTGATCTTACCGCTGGGATTGGCAGAAGGCGCCACCAACGGACCACCAAATTCTGACAGCAGACTTTGAGCCACCGGATGATCTGGCATTCGCAGCGCCAGGCTGGGCAGGCCAGCCCGCGCGAGGTCTGAGACCGTGCAATGCTCCGAGAGGTCGACGACCAAAGTGAGGGGACCCGGCCAGAAGGCTTCAACCAGTTCCAAAGCTTGCCGACTGAACGCGCCTTGCGCCTGCGCCATTTCCAGACTGGCTACATGTGCGATCAGAGGGTTGAAGCGCGGACGTCCCTTGGCCGCGTAAAGTCTCGCGATGGCCTCTGCATTGGCCGCATTCGCAGCAAGACCATAGACCGTCTCTGTCGGCATAGCGACGAGGCCACCGGAGCGCAGCAAATCTGCTGCACGCGTGATGGCATCATTCGTCGGGGACAGGACTGGGGCACTCATTCGGCGCTCATATGGCGCGCTGGCTTAAACCGCAACGCCAAATAGCCGACCGACCAGGGCGGTGAGTGCCATGGCGGCCGTACCCCAGAATCCGATCCGGACCACTGCTTTGAGCGGGTG
Organism: Hyphomonadaceae bacterium; assembly: GCA_043513745.1. GTDB lineage: Bacteria > Pseudomonadota > Alphaproteobacteria > Caulobacterales > Hyphomonadaceae > Henriciella. The sequence goes on along the minus strand of CP121341.1, from coordinate 265,255 downwards.
AGCGCCGCCAGCACGGGCAGACAACACGCCGAGCAGGATCAACCCGAGCAACGAGACCCCCGCAATCGCGACCCCGACATGCTGCGGAGGTGCGAGCACTGCGGCGATGATCGGAAGGGTCGCGCCGATGGCGAAACTTACAGCAGATGACCAGGCGGCTTGAAGGGGGCGGGCCTTGGACAGGTCAGAAATACCAAGCTCATCGCGAGCATGCGCCTCTAGTGCCCCGCTCTGCGTGAGCGCCGTCGCAACTTGCCGCGCGAGCTCGTCCGGGACACCGCGCGCCATGTAGATTTGGGAAAGCTCCTCATGCTCACCTTCTGGATCTTCGCGCAGGGCCTGTCGTTCCGTTTCGAGGTCGGCATGTTCAATATCGGATTGGGAACTCACAGAGACGTATTCGCCGGCTGCCATGGAAAGCGCACCGGCTGTGAGGGCCGCGATGCCGGCAAGCAGAATATCGCTCATACTCGCAGCGGCTGCGGCAACCCCGATCATCAGGCTGGCGGTCGAGAGAATTCCGTCATTCGCCCCGAGCACCGCCGCGCGCAACCATCCCATTCGTTGGATGTAATGGTGTTCTTCGTGAGCTTCATGCACGGTCATCGGACGGTCCTCTCTATCGAGTCATTGCCAAACCTTAGCGGATTTTTGCAATGAGGAAGAGCCCTTAGTCGGTGCGCGTCGCTACCACGACAACGTCTACCGTCACGTCTTCAGATACCCAGTCAGCGCTCGGGTCCGAGGCTTGCCCAAGATCCAAGGGTGTGCGTTGGAAAACCGCTTGACCTGTCATCCGTGTGGTCGCTCCATCGATCTGCAAATCAAATGGAAAATCGGTGACCACGGTCGTTTCCTTCAAGGTCAGTCTCGCCGTAGACGTGTATTGTCCGGCGCCAGTTTCCGAGATGTTCAGGATTTCGACAGTCGCACTCGGAAACGCGGCTGTATTGAACCATTCCGGAGATTTCAGGCTGTCAGTGTAGAGCTTCTGACTGGCTTCCGCGCTTCCGGTCGCAACCGTCACGCGCGCCTCAGCCTTGGCGGGGGCTGCCGGATCGAACTGGATCGCCGCGTCCCAATTACCGAAGGTTCCTGAAAACGTGTTCCCGTCATGAGTGCCTGAGAATGTGATGGAAGAGGCGGCGTTATCGACCGTCCAGTTCGGCTCAAACGCCGCTTCCGCGCTGACCGCCTGGCCTGATCCTGAGAGCGCGTCGAGCAAGGGAGCGGCGCCCGCAACGATCACCAGAACGGCGAGGCTGGATCCAAATGCGGTCAAGGCGCCGCGACCAGGTGCTTGAGGTTTGTCGGCGCTTCCAAACAGGCCCGGGATCATCCGCTTCAGCACGCCGTCTTCAGCGCTAAATTCATGTTTGATCGCGCCGGCGACGTGGAGGACCAGGAGCCCAATCGCGACCCAGGCGAGCTTTGAATGGATGAAATTGACCACACCGCTCGCCGCTTCAGTCTTCAGGCCATTCACAAACGGCACGTCCGGCCAGCTTACCACCCCGTACAACACCGTCGGGACATCCAGCTTCACGCTCACGGAACTGTAGAGCCAGCCCGTGAGTGGCATGGCGATCATCAGGCCATAGAAGCCGAGATGCACGAGATGGCTGCCGGTTTTTTCCAGCGCATTCATATCCTCGGGCAGAGGTGGTGGCGGGTTCATCACCCGCCAGATAATGCGCGCCACGGTGAGCAGCAGAATCGTGATCCCAACAGACTTGTGCATCTGATACAGGAAGTATTGACCCGGTGCGCCGTCTGGCAGGTCACCCATATACCACCCGCCCAGGATCATTCCCACGATCGCGAGCGCGATCAGCCAGTGCAGCGTTATTGCGACACTCGTATACCGCTCTGACGTGGCGCTCATTGTCTATTCGTCCTGCAGGAATTCGCCGGAGAACTCTACAGTGACTTCGTCGCCAATATTCGGGATATAGGCGGCCATTCCAAAGTCAGACCGGTTGAGTTTGGTGCTGGCATCAAAGCCGATCACGTCCCGGCCTTCAAACCAGGGCGGGTTCGCAACACCATTATAAGTGACATCCAGCGTAACTGGTCTGGTGACACCCAGCAGTGTCAGGTCACCTGTCACGGTTCCGCTTAAGTCGCCCGCGCGTGATGCACTCGTTGAGACAAACGTGATCTCTGGATGAGCGTCTGAGTTCAACCATTTCGCATCTCGTGAAACGTCTTCATTCCAGCTGGACCACTGGCTGTCGGGGTGTCCGGCGGCATAGTCGCCTGGATAGTTGGTCTCGACAGCCGCGGGGTTGATCGTGAAAGAGATGTTGGACGCTTCGGGATTCGCTGGCTCGAAGGCGAGATCGCCGTCAAAATCCGTGAAACTGATCCGGTACTGCGTGATCCCACCATTGTGACCGACTTTCACGGTCATGAATGCGTGGGTCTTCTCGAGCGAGTAGTTTGCCGCCGCAACGTCTGCGAGCAGCGGATGCAACTCAGCCTCGCCCTGGGCAGGCGGTGTCTCGGCATCTTCTATAGTCGGCTCGTTCGCGCCGCCTCCGCAAGCCGTCAATGCGACGGCTGCGGTGCCAGCAACAAGATATGATTTGATCGTCATTTTAGGTTCCCTCTCACCAATTCTGGCATCAATACTGGTGCTAATTCTATTCGGCAGCTTGCAGGAATTCGCCAGAAAACTCGATTTCGACCTCGTCGGAAATCACGCCAGCGAGCGCTGTTTGACCAAAATCAGAGCGTGCGATTGTGGTTGAGGCAGTGAAGCCGATCACATCACGCTGACCGAACCAAGGCGGGTTCGCAACGCCGCCATAGCTGACGTCCAGCGTCACCGGTTTGGTCACACCGAGGAAGGTGAGATCGCCTGTGACTTTGCCTTCGAAGTCGCCGGTTTTTTCGACGGAAGTGGAGTTGAACGTGATGGCTGGGAATTCATTCGCGTTCATGAACCGCGCATCCGTGGCGAGTTCGTTTTCCCATTCGATTTTTTTCTCCGCATCCGGGTAATTGGTATTGAGTGCGGTTGGATTGATGCTCACGGCCAGTTGAGAGTTTTCAGGCGCACCCGCGTCGAACACCAGATCGGCTTCGAAATCAGTGAAGTTCACCGTGTATCCAGAAATCCCGTTATGTTTCACGGTCCAGGTCAGGAAGGCGTGTGTTTTCTCCAGATTGTAGAGACCGGAGGCGACACCTTCGAGCGTCGGGTTGGCTTGGGCTGGGAGGGTTATGGCCAGAAGGCCGGCAGCAATTGCAAGTTTGCGCATGAGTGATCCATTTCCTGATTCTGTTTGACCTGCGCTAAAACGTAGCGCGGGATTTCATAATAGCCAGTCACGATATATGGAGGCGGGGGATATAACAATTATGTCGGAGTTGCATGACCATGTCATACAATGCGCCTGTTTCAGATCTCACCTTTGCGCTGACCAAGCTCGCGGGGTTGCCGCAGTTTGAAGGGCATCCCGCATTTGAAACTTACGACCCCGACCTGATTGAACCCATCCTTGACGAGGCGGGCAAGCTGGCGCGCGATGTTCTGGCGCCGCTGAACCAATCTGGCGACAAGGCAGGCGCAACCCTGACAGATTCCGGTGTAAAGGCTGCGCCGGGATTTGCCGATGCTTATAAAGCGTTCCGAGAAGGCGGCTGGATGGGTCTTTCAGCGCCTGAAGAGTGGGGCGGTCAGGGGCTACCCAAAGTGCTCGGGCTAGCCGTAATGGAAATGTTCCATGGCGCCAACATGGCGTTCGCGCTTTGCCCGATGCTGAGTTTTGGAGCGATTGAAGCGCTTCTTGAGCATGGAACTGACACGCAGAAAGCGAAATACATGCCTGATCTGGTGAGCGGCAAGTGGTCGGGTACAATGAACCTGACCGAGCCGCAGGCCGGCTCGGATGTCGGCGCGTTGAAGACGAAAGCCGTGCCTAATGGCGACGGGTCGTACGCGATTACTGGGCAGAAAATATACATCACCTGGGGCGATCATGATGTGGCTGAGAATATCATCCATCTGGTGCTCGCCCGGACACCGGATGCGCCTGCGGGGTCGCGCGGGATCTCCTTGTTCATTGTGCCCAAGCGGATCGTCAATGATGACGGGAGCTTGGGAGATGAGAACGGCGTGAAGTGCATAGGTCTTGAAGAGAAAGTCGGCATCCACGCCTCGCCAACTTGCGTGATGGAATATGATGGCGCGACCGGTTGGTTGATTGGGGAAGAGAATAAAGGCCTCGCCTGCATGTTCACGATGATGAACTCAGCCCGGCTGAATGTAGGTCTGGAAGGCGTCGCGGTCGGCGAAGCCGCCTGGCAGACAGCCTTCAACTATGCGCAGGAACGCAAACAGGGCAAAGCGACAGGCGTTTCTGGCGCCGCACCAATCCTGCATCACGCCGACGTAAGACGAATGCTGACGACAATGCGCGCCAAAGTCATGGCAGCGCGGGCAATCTGCTTCGCCACTGGCGTGGCGGCCGATCTCGCCAATGTGGCTGAGACGCCTGAGGCCCGCGAGGAGGCGCGTCTGCGCGAAGAACTTCTGACGCCGATCGCAAAGGCCTGGTCGACGGATATGGGCGTCGAAATCGCGAGCCTGGGTGTGCAAGTGCATGGCGGTATGGGCTTCATGAATGAAACGCTCGCCGCGCAGCTTTATCGAGACGCCCGGATCGCTCCGATCTATGAAGGCACGAACGGAATTCAGGCGATCGATCTGGTCGGACGTAAACTCTCAATGGCTGACGGCGCCGCGATGACGGCGATGCTGGCGGAAGTTGAACAAACCGCACGCGAAGCCCGTGAGACAAATGATCCAAACCTGGTTCAGATTGCCGACCGCCTGGTCGAGGCGAACCGCGCTTTGTCTGAAGCGACCGACTGGATGGTTCGAACGATGAAAGACGACCGCGACGTCGCATTGGCGGGTGCCACCGCATATCTGGCTCTGGCTGGGGACGTGGTTGGCGGACACTTCCTGACCAAGGGAGCGATCGAAGCCCGCTCTGAGAGCGGTTCGATGCGCGGGCGCATGACGGCGCTGGCCGGGTTTTACGCTGAGACGTCACTCGCCGCAGCCCCGGGCGCAGTGGCGAGCATAACGCAAGGCGGACAGGCTATGCTGGCTGAAAGCGACGCCTTGTTCGGGATCGACTAGTCGAGCTCTCCAGCCAGGCGTTCCAGCGCCTCCAGCAGGATCTCAACATCCTCGAATTTCGTCCGGTGATTGGTGATATTCACTCGGATCGCAAAGCGGCCATCGATGCGGGTTGAAGAGGGGGCAGCGATACCGCTGAGCTGAATCTGTTCAATCAGCTTCGAATTGAGCGCTTCGAGGTCTTGTTCTGACAGGCCCGGCGCGGTGTATCGAAAGCAACAAATGTTCAATCCCACCGGCGCGAGCAGCTCAAATGCCGGATGGGCTTCAACCAGACGGCCAAGATGCGCGGCTTGAGCGCAATTCCTGGCGATGGCGCGGCCAATCTTCTCGGTGCCATGCTCTTTCAAATGGGCCCACACTTTCAAGGCTCTGAAACCGCGTGACAGCTCCGGACCGTAATCGACGGGCCAGGGTTCGCCTCCGGCAAGCGCTGTTCCATCCGCAGCGAGATAGTCTGGCCGGTTCGCAAAAGCTTTGCGGTGAGCTTCCCCATCCCGAATGAGAACGCATCCCGCATCATAGTTCACGTGCATCCATTTATGGAAATCAAAGGCGAGGGAATCGGCTCGGGAGATGCCATTCAGTCTCGGCGCAATGTCTGGACTGGTGATCGCACAGGCGCCAAACGCCCCATCCACGTGGAACCAAAGCGCTTCGTCTCTGGCGATCTCAGCGAGTGCGAAAATATCATCGATGGCGCCCGTATTCACGGTCCCGGCGGTGCCTGCGAGGAAGAATGGGTGCGCACCGTCTGCGCGATCCTGAGCGATTTGCTGTCGCAGCGCGTCCAGGTCCATGCGGCCTTCAACGTCGCAAGCAATCTTGCGCAAGGCGTCGGTGCCAAGTCCGATCATGTCGAAAGCCCGCGCCAGGCAGGCATGGGCCCGGTCCGACGTATAGCCAACCAGGCGCGTCTCGCGAACGCCATGCTGTCGGCTCGCGAAATCGAGCGCGACATCGCGTGCGGTCTTAGTTGCAATAATCGTCGCCATGGAGGTTCCGGAGATCAGCAATCCGCTCGCCGTCGCCGGGAAATCGAATAGGGTCTTGCACCACTCGATAACCTGCCGCTCGACATAGATCCCAACATGATCTCTGCCCCCGCAATTAGCATTCATCGCAGACGCAGCGATTTCCGCGAGCAAGTTTCCAGGCGCTCCGGCGCCATGTACCCATCCGAAAAAGCGTGGATGTGTGTTGCCGACACCATAAGGAATGAGATCCAGAATCTGCTGCGTCAGAGCTTCCATATCCAAAGCGCCCGTTGGGAGCGCGCTTTGCAATTCGGCTTTGAGCGCGTCTGGAGTAGGCGTCCAGACCCGGCCATCAGACGCGGTTTGAAACTTCTCTATCGCAGAATCCAGCACGCGATTCAGGGCTTGAGAATACGCGTCCCAGTCCTGCGGATCGAGATCACCGAGAGCGGCGTGCGGGTCGAGATCTGTGTCGGTCATCCGGGCATGTAACCGCAGTCATTCTGACGCGCCAGAGGTCTTACGCCCGCCAACGTTTGATCTTGGACGCAGTATCGGGACGCATTCGCTCCTGAGGGGTATCCTTGGCGGTTCCGAGATAGATGTACCCCGCTATCCGCTCAGTCTCAGTCAGGCCGAGGAGGTTGTTGATCCCGGCGCTGAAGGCAATCCATTCTGTGAGCCAGCATCCGGCCCAACCGCTGGCATTGGCTGCGAGGAGCAAGTTCTGGCAGAGCGCGCCGCACGAGAGCTCCTGCTCCCACACGGGTGTTTTGTGCGTCGGGTCCGGCGAGGAAATCACGGCGACGACAACGGGCGCTCTGGTGAAATAGCTGGCGGTATCGGCCAGCATCGTCTCGCTCGCATCAGGGTCTTCGCGCTTTTGGATCTCAACTGCGCGCTGATTGAAGACGTCCCTTGCATCTCCTTCAAAGACGAGAAACCGCCAAGGGGCCAGTCTTCGGTGATCCGGAACCCGGGCCGCCACCGTAAGAAGTTCATCGAGCGCCGTCGCATCTGGACCTGGAGCCATCAGGCCCCGCTTCGAAACAGAGCGACGCAAAGCGATGAGTTGGCGGGCATCCGGGCTCGGACGAACCGGAAGCATAGGCGTGCCGAGGGGCGGGGCAGATGGGAAAAGCGCGGTCATTACACGCACTTAGGCAAACCAGCCTCAAATGCCAGAAAGATATTGTTAGTGAACAGTGTTTACTTTCTGAACGTGCGTACTATTTGTGCTCAATAAGGACTGTCAGATGACCGTAGCTACTTCCTCCCCGGCTGAGCGCCGCCGCAACAAGATCCGCGCCAGGATTCTGTCTGCGGCGGAGTCGGTTTTCGCTCGTGAAGGCGCCGAAGGCCTCTCAATCCGGCGGCTGGCAGAGAATATCGATTACTCCCCGGCGGCGATCTACAAATATTTCAGCTCAAAGGATGAGCTTGTTGATGAGCTAAAAGAAACCTTCTTTGAGCTGATCCTCGAAAACGTGCACCTAATCGCGGATCGCTCCGCGCCGTTTGCCGAACGTGCCCGCGAGTGCCTGGCAACCTATATTCGTGTGGCGGCGGACAAACCCTATCACTACGCCGCGGCGTTCGCCGGTGAATCCGTTTCAACTGGCCCTGTGGACAATGAGCCGGGTTTCGAAGAGTCCAAGAAGGGACAGGCCTTCAATGTTCTGCGCAACATGATCGCAGAAGGGGTGGAGACCGGCGCTTTCCGTACGGAAATCGACCCATCGCTCGCCGCCAAATCGGTTTGGGCGTCGATGCACGGCCTGGCGATGATGATCGCACATATCCCGACATATCCCGCGCTGAAACCCGGACAACCGGCCATGGCGCGCGAAGCATTTATAGAGTTTCACGCGGATCAGGTGATCCGCGGAATGGAGGCACACCATGGGTGAGCACAGTCAAGACTTCGAAACGCAGACAAGAGAAGCCAAGCCCTCAGCGGGTAAAGGGTTTTTGTTCTTACTGGTGCTTATCGCCATAGTCGCCGCGCTTGGATACTTTGTGCTCCAGAACCGGTCGGCGGAAGGGCCTCTGGTGCCGACGGCGACGCCAATCCCGATTTCAGTTGAGACGATCAATGCAACGCTGGAAGATGCGTTTACGGCAGAGGAAAAATTCACCGGCATTATCACTCCGCGTCGCTCAAGCCAGTTGGGCTTTTCGAATGGCGGGCGGATCGCCAGCCTGCGTACGGATATCGGGGAAAAAGTTGCAACCGGGCAAACGCTCGCCGTCCTCGACACGCGTAATCTGAGAGCGCAGCTTCAGGCGGCGACGGCTATGGTCAGCGAAGCGAGGGCGTCTTACGATCTGGCGGAATCGACAGTCGACCGTCAGATCGCGCTGCTTGAAAAAGGGCATGTATCCAGTCAACGGGTCGACGAAGCGCGCGCGCAGGCGAACACGGCTTTGGCCCGCATTCAGGCTGCGTCAGCGAATGCCGATGCGCTGCGGGTTCAGATCGATCTCGCCCGTATTCAAGCGCCATTCGATGGCACCATCACCGCTCGCATGGCCGATGAGGGCGCGATTGCGGGGCCGGGCCAATCCATTTTCGAACTCGTCGAGACCGGCAGCCTCGAAGCGCGACTGGGCCTGACAGCGAAGCTCGCCGGTCAGCTCGAAATCGGCGCGACTTATGAACTGAGCTCTGACCAAGGACCGGTCATGGCAACTCTTCGTTCTGTGACCGGCGTGATTGATGCCAATAACCGCACTGTGACGACCATGTTCGACATTCAAAACGCCGATGCGGTTGCCGCAGGCGCTGTCGTCCGTTTGTCCATGGAGCAAGATATAGATGAATCAGGGCTTTGGCTCCCTGTCTCTGCATTAACAGAAGCGGACCGGGGTCTCTGGTCGGTCTATATCGCTCGACGCATGGGCGGTGGCTGGAGAGCCGAGCCAGGCATGGTCGAGATTGTCCATCAATCCGGGGACCGCGTTTTCGTGCGCGGCGCTGTGCGCGATGGCGACCGGGTCATTGTTGACGGCTTGCAACGTATCACACCCGGGCAGCCGGTAACCCCAGTCGAAGTGAGTGCCAACGGCCTCGCCTCAGGGAATGGATAAGACGCCATGACAACCCTGTTTTACAGGCTTCCCAGACTGACCATCCTGGCTGTCTTTGTGGTGCTGATCAGCGGATTTTTCGCGATCCTCACCCTGGGACGGCAGGAAGATCCAACGCTGACCGAGCGCTATGGGTATGTGCTGACCTCGCTCGCCGGGGCGGACGCTGAGCGCATCGAAGCGACCGTAACCGAACCGATCGAGCGGCGCTTGATGGAGTTGCCAGAGATCAATGAACTGATTTCGAGCTCGCGCGCGAACGTCTCACAAATCTCGATTGATATCAGTGAAGATCTCAACGCCGCCGAAGTGGACAATGCCTGGACCCTGATCCGGCAGCAGGTGCAATTGGCGGAAGCCGACCTACCTTCGGGCGCGTCCAAGCCGTTTGTGCGCCGGGTCTTTGTCGGCGCTGCGACGATGACGGTTGCGCTCACCTGGGAAGGTGAGGGCGAGCCGCAGCTTGCAGTCATGGGGCGGCTCGCAGAAGTCCTGGCCGATCGTTTCAGGGGATTGAATGCCACTGATGAAACAGAGATCATGGGGCTGTCGGCAGAAGAAGTTCGCGTGATCGCGGATCCTGAAGCGCTGGCGGCGGCAGGCCTGTCCATGAATGATGCGGCCCGCCTCATCGCAGCGGCGGACGCCAAGGCGCCGGCTGGAAACGTCCGAGGTGATCGCAGCAATGTCGGTCTCGAAATCGGTGGTGAGTTCGATGGAATAGCCCGTATTCGGGCCGTGCCCCTGGTTCAGCGGGGCGATGGCACAGCGCTACGTGTCGGAGACGTCGCAGACGTCGTGAAACGGATTGAAGATCCGCCGACAAAGATGGCGTATAGCAATGGCAATCGCGCGATTTTTGTGACGGCCTATATTCAGCCCAATCAACGAGTGGATGTCTGGGCCGAGAACGCCAGGCAGATGGTTGCCGACTTTGCGGTAAACGTCCCGGAAGATATCAGCGTGGCGCCAATATTTGACCAAAGCACGTATACTGTGTCGCGGCTGAATGGCCTGGCGCAGAACCTGCTCGTGTCCGCCGGACTGGTCTTTGCGGTTCTGTTTTTCGTCATGGGCTGGCGCGCGGCATTCGTCGTCGGCATGGCGTTGCCATTGACCGTGGCGCTGGTGCTTACCCTGTTCAAGTTCTTCAATTATCCGCTGCACCAGATGTCAGTGACGGGTCTGGTGATCTCGCTTGGCCTTCTCATCGATAATGCCATTGTCGTCGTGGATGAGTATGATCAGGAGCGAATAAGCGGGCGATCCGTTCTGGGCGCGATTGATCACTCTCTAAAGAAACTTTTTGGGCCGCTTCTCGCTTCGACTTTGACGACGGCACTCGCCTTCGCGCCGATCGCGGCCATGCCCGGCGCAGCGGGTGAGTTCATCGGCATGATCGGGACGTCGGTGATCTTTGCGGTCGTTATGTCCTTCCTCGTCGCGATGACGGTAATACCGGCGCTCGCGGGCATGCTGGACCGTCCGCGTCGCCCCGGGGAGCGCTCCTGGTTCTGGCGCGATGGCATAAAAATCGATTTTATTACGGACGGTTACCGGTGGAGCGTCGAGCGTGTCCTGAGGAATCCGCTGCTTGGAATTCTGTTGGGAATCATACCGGTCACAATCGGGTTTTATCTCGGAGGTCAGCTGCCCAGCCAGTTCTTCCCGCAAACAGAGCGCGATCAATTCCAGTTGGAAATGACGCTCAATCCGCAAGCGACGATCTACGAGGCTGAAGAGACCGCGCAAAATATCGCGACGTTCCTGCGCGAAAACTATCCCGACATCGAGGGCATTCATTTTGTCGTCGGTGAACCGGGGCCGCGGGTCTATTATAACAGCATCAATAACACCCAGGGCGTGTCAGGCTTTGCCAGCGGATTTGTGCAGTTGGGGAATAATGAAACGACCCGGATCCTGGTCAGCGATGTGCAAGCGACGCTGCGTCGGACCTTCCCGGAAGCGCAAATCCTCGCGACACCGTTCGAGCAAGGGCCGCCGGTCCCGGCGCCAATTGCCTTCTATATTCGCGGCGAAAATCTTGCCGCGCTGAACGAATACGGAAACCAGGCACGGCAAATCCTGGCACAAACGCCAGGCGTCAACTTCACTATGGCGCGAATGAAAACAGGCGCGCCGATTGTCACGCTCGATGCGGATGAAACAGCGACGGCCATGTCGGGACTGCGCCTGACCGGGCTGGCTGGCGACATTCGCGCAGAGCTTGAAGGCGTACCGGCTGGATCGATCCTGGAAGGGGTCGAAGAGCTACCGGTCCGCGTGATTGCACCCGAGGAAAGGCGAACTCAGCTTTCCAACTTGCGATCGAAAACGATTGGCAATGCGCGGCCTGGATTGGGAACACCGCTCGCAGCGCTCGGAGATCTCACGCTCTCGCCGCAAACTGCTGAGATCATTCGTCTTGATGGGCGCCGTGTGAATGAGATCTTTGCTTATATCGAACCGTACGCTCTGCCGGATCCGATCAATCAGCAATTCAAGCAAAACCTTGATGCGGCCGGGTTCGAGCTGCCACCGGGATTCGATTGGATCGAAAGCGGTACGGCGAGCAATCAGTCTGAAGCCATGGCTAATCTGCTGTCTCTGGCCATCCCTCTGATGCTTGTCATGCTCGGGGCTGTGGCGCTGGTGTTCAATTCATTCCGCATGGCCATTCTGGTGATGAGCGTTGGTTTCATGTCGATTGGCCTCGCATTTGGCGGCGTCTGGATGTTCAACTTGCCGCTTGGCTTCAATGCCATTCTGGGTGGTCTGGGCCTGCTCGGGATTTCGATCAACGGTACGATTGTCGTGCTGGCGCTCCTGAACGGGAATGAAGCGGCCAAATCGGATGACGTGATCGCCCAGCGCGAAATCGTGGTCGCCGCGACCCGGCACATCATCGCGACGACGCTCACCACCATGGGCGGATTTGTACCGATCATTTTGCAAGGCGATGTATTCTGGATGCCGTTGGCGACGGGCATTGCCGGGGGCGTCGCGGGATCTGCGATCCTGGCGCTCTATTTCACGCCGGCCATTTTCCGGATCATGACGATGAAACCGATGCGGCGGCTGATCCGCCTATTGACCGGGCGCGGATGGCAACATCCGGCAAGGGTGCCAGCGGAATAGTCTAAAAACCAATCGTCCAAAAAAGCCCCGCAGATCACTCTGCGGGGCTTTTTTGATCTGGTCGTGCAGGACCGATTAGAAATCGTAGCGGAACTCAATCCCGAACGTCTGTGGTTCGTTGACGAAACCGGTCAGTGTCGTGAAATCAATGCCACCGGTCAGCGCGTCTTCATCGGTGATATTGCGGCCGAACACTGAGACATCATAACCGTGCTCAGACGCGTATCCGAGGCGCAGCCCGCCTTCCCAATAGCCGTCCTGGAAAAACTCCACGCTCTCATACAGGAAGAAGTTCGTGTCGCCCTTATAGGCCCAGTCCGTGAAGGCGTAGAGCTCGCCGCTCTCGACCGGGATGCTGTAACGGGCTGTCATATTGGCGATCCATTCCGGTGCATTCGGGAAGGAGTTGCCAGAGATATTATAGCGCGTGACACCACCAACCACGACCGCAGGGTCCAGGATCGTACAGATCGGGCCGCCGCATCCTGGTGAAAGGAGCAGGTCGTCCTTGATCTCGGTCTTGTTGTAGGAAAGCCCGGCAGTGAAGAGAAGGTTCTCAGTTGCAACCGCCTCCACATCGACTTCAAATCCGTAGGCTTCGCCTTTATCGGCATTGATCAGCTGAACCGTATTGTTGGTTCCGCCGACAACTGTGAGCTGCTGATCGGAGATCTCATAGTAAAAGACGTTTCCGTTGAGGCGGACCCGCTTATCAAGAAGTTCGGTCTTGGCCCCAGCTTCGTAGGAGATCACGGTTTCGCTGTCTGCGGTAGAAAGTGTATCGCCAAATACGACCCGTCCTTGAACGGATGGGCCGCGATACCCGCGCGCGATGCGTCCGTACAGATTGACATCGTCATTGACGGCGTAGTTCGCGGACAGGTCCCAGCTGATCTGTTCGTCGGACACATTTTCTGTCACCGGTCCGAGCGGCGTCCCGACATTGCGGGTCGCGACAAAGTCTTTTTCGTCGTCTGTGTATCGTAAGCCACCGGAAACGGTCAGTTGATCCGTCAGGTCATAGAAGAGCGACCCGAATACACCGAATGACTGAGAGTCTTGCGACCGCGTAGCGCCGGAGAAGGCAAAGTCGCCAGCATAAGCGAGAGAGGTGATTGTAACTTCCTCATCGAATGCAAAAATCCCGGTTTGTGCACGGAGGCGGCCACCATCATCAAATGCGAAGCGAGCTTCATGTGTGGTCTGGGTCAGGTCATCAATGCCGCCCGAAGTGTCGCTTGGAAAGCGGAATGGTCCTGACGGAATGATCCCGTTCGGACCGAGCGCACCGCCGTCAATATCTCCTCGTGAGAACGTCTCAGTCGTTTCGAGTCCGAAGATGTAGGTAAAGTTCCAGCCATTCTGGAAGTCTTTGTCCGCTTTGAAATTTATGCCCGCTGAATCCTGCGTCAGCGGATTGCCGTCGCCGCCGTCGAAGAACACGGTGTCGCGGTCGAAATTGCTGCCGAGACCGCGTTGTCCCTGGTCAATGATATTGGCTCGGAAGAGGCGGGCGCTACCCTCATTGGTGACCGCGTGAATGTTCAGGAGCAGATCCAGCGTGTCTGTCGCTTCCAACAGAAACTGGAGACGGCCCGACGTGACCTCAAAGCCTTCAAACACGTCGGTCTCGCCAGTAAATCCATTATCGACATAATTGTCGCGCGTCTGATGCAAAACAGACAGGCGAGCGGAGAGTTTGTCCGTCAGGGCGCCGCCAACAGCGCCTTCTAGGTCAAATGTGTTGTAAGTGCCGTAGGAGCCGCGGGCATAGGCGTCGAAATCCTGGCTGGGCTTCACGCTGTCAAACTTGATGATACCACCGGGTGTGTTGCGACCAAAAAGCGTGCCTTGCGGACCGCGAAGAACTTCGACGGCTTCCATGTCGAAGACTGGATAGCCCTTGAGGATCGGGTTCTCATAAGGAATGTCGTCATAGACCAGCGAGACGGGCTGGGTGGAGTTCAAATCGAAGTCTGTATTGCCGTAGCCGCGAATGTAAAAACGCGGGAAAGCGCGACCGAACGAGCTTTCTGCAATGACGCTGGGAACCCGCGCAGACAGAAAACGGACATCGGCGCCGCCCGCTTTCAGATTGTCCAGCTTCTCGTCCGACACAGTCGTGATCGAGATCGGAACATCTTGCGCGTCTTGCTCGACGCGCTGCGCAGTGGTGACGACCGGATCGAGGCGACGGGCATCAGCTTCATCGGCGTTCTGCGCCAGCGCAGGCGCGGTGCCAATGCCATAAAGGATCGCAGCGGCAATGGAGTAGTTCAGGGAGGATTTAGCAGACATCAGCAGGTTACTTTCAGTCAGGACAGGGCAAACTTGGAGACCGGCATCTATATTGAGACGCCACAACATCGAACTAGACGATGACCTGAACTGAACAAGGCAAATTCTGTCTTTTGATAGAGGAGTGTGTGTAAATAAGTTTACACTGTGGCGGCGTGGACACAGAACATAGCAAAGGCGCGCCCGCGGGCACGCCTTTGCTCAACTTGTAGTCTGTGAAAAGCGATCAATCCCAAGGATTGAAGCGGGTCCGTGGCTTCAGGATGTCGCCGTCTGCGTCATCCTCGGCATCGCTGTCTGTGGTCGCTTCGCCAGCACCCGTCTTACCGAAATTGATCTCCGAAACCGCTGCTTCCATCTTTTCCAGATCGAGATTGCCTTCGAGCTCTGGAAGCACGTCCTCGGTCGCGTCAATAATGATCTTTTCCGGCTCCGCTTGGGGCACGGATGAGGGGCCGGGGATCCCGCTGGCTTCAGTTTTCGCTGAAAGAGCTCCCAGTCCAAAGCCGGCGCCAATGCCGCTCAGGCTGTAGGTCTTCGGGGCCTCAGGGGCGGCCAGTACGGGTTCGGGATCTGCCTCGGCCGTTGCATCTTCCGACGTTTCCGTCTCCGGCGCATCGTCGATGGACAGGGTCGCGGTTTCGGGAGCGTCTGATACGCTCGCAAAAGCCGGTTCTGGCTCTGGCGTCATCACTGAAGCGGCTTCTTCGACCAAAACGGTTTCCGTCTGAGGCTCAGCGTTTGCAGCCGGTGCGTCCGCGGTGAAGAACGGAGTGACTTCAGGTTCAGCGGCGACCTCTATCTCGGGTTCGGAAACAGCGCTCTCGACCGGTTCATCGATGACGGGCGTTTCGAACTCAGAGACAGAGTCTGTGTCAGTCATGTCAGCCTCGGCGGTGATCGGCTCCGACATGGTTTCGACGGGCTCGCTCTCCTGATCCATTTCGCCAAACGTGACGGGAGTCACGTCAGCATGTGGGCCTTCATCCCCGTCACTATGAGCGATAGTGTCGTCCGATGGGGTGACTGGTTCCTCTGAGGCTTCCAATCCAAATGGCACATAAGCGGGGGCGGAATCCGCTTCCATTACCGGCGCAGCTTCAGTTTCTGCGGCTGTATCGGCTGCGTCAATTTCGGTTGTTTCAACTTCCTCGGCGACAGTTTCCTGAACCTCGTCTTCTGCAGAATCGTCCTGACTGAGGCCTGCCGCGCTGGCGACGACCCCCATCGCGGCAGCGGCGGCGATGCCAATCGTGGACGGCTCGTCTTCGTTTGAAGTGCTATCTACTTGCTCCGCGATCTCCACGGTGTCGACGGGGGCAGGGTCTGGGCGATTATTGACCTCGTCCGCGAGACGCGCGACGGCCTCGGTGACCTCACTCTCCGTGTGGACATCTTCGCCATCTGTTTCGGCTGCCTCGAATCCGCTCAAATCAGCGGGAGAAGCGATGTCGGTTTCAGTTTCTGTTTCGGCATTGGAAACAGCATCGTTTTCAGCGCTCGCCATTTCCACGAGCGCGGCTTCTGGTTCGTCGAAGGCGTCCGGTTCTGCGGCAGTCTCAATCTCTGGCTCGGGCGCTTGTTCCGGCTCAGTCTTGAGCTCATGGTTCGCGATACCTTCTGATGCCAGGGCGGCGCTTTCATCGCCTGGATCTTCCGGGCCTTGCTCTGCCAGGTCGATGTCGTCTTCTTCGACGGGGGCTTCAGGTTCTGCCATTCCGGCCAGCAGGCTCGAAATCGCAGTTTCTGTTCCCCGCGCGTATCGGTTAGCTTCGGCGCCCATGTCAGCGACGATTTGTGCGTAGGATGTGCCGTGCTCCGACATGGTACTCGCCAAGTCTTCGGTGGCGGCGCGCTCGAGCTCCTTGCCATCAATGCTCTGGATGATGATTTCTTGCGCCCCTTCCGGTAGGCGGACGCTGTAGCCTTCGGTCGAATAGACCAGACTTCCATTTTCACCTTCAGTCCAATCGAGCTTGCCGAGCTCCGTCATTTCAGCCAGGCGATCAATCAGTTTTCTGGTCGAAGGGTGCAGCATGTTCAGGTCCACCTTATGAAATTCGCTAACGAGGTCTTAATACAGGTTGAGACCCCCGTCTTGATAGGGTGCAAAGGCAAGATTCTGATGAAATTACGGTTATATCCGCCGCTTTTTCCGAACTTTCCGGACAGCTGTACGAAGCTCGGTTACACGGTGTTTGAATCGAACGGTGGAGTCTACAAAGTAGATTGAATTTGGTTCCGGGACGACGCCGCGAACTTAAGCCGATTCTACTCCGATATCCTGGCTCAGGAAGCGGTCCAATCGGCGCGTGCGCGGGCAATATCCTGCACAAACCCCTTCACTGCACCATCACCCGCATCGGCGAGCCCGGTCCGAAAGCCCTGAACCGTGAGGTCGGGCGCGACCAGTAAATATGTAGGGGTCCAGCGGATGTTCAGAGTCTCTCGCAAAGAGGCATCATGATCCACCACGGTCAGAAATGACCATCCTTTTTCCTCGAACCAGTCCGCGACCGAGGCATAGTTTCGCAGAGCCCGGTGCGTATTGTCGGCGTTTGGCGGTGTGTGGATCGACATGAAGTCCACGTCTGGATCCTGCGTCAGCGCGCTCGATAGAGCCGCCGCGTATTTCGCGTCGCGGCGACTGTCATGGCACCAGATTCCCCAGACCTCGATCACGGTCCAGCGTCCCTCAAGCGTGCGAGAGGAAAAGGTCGTCTCTTCCGTCGTCTCGCCGATAAAGTCCGGCAGTCTTTCGCCGAGGCCTTCATACGTATAAGGCCGTCCATAACCGTCGCGTGGGACATCGCCGCGGCTGAGATCGGCGGTGTCGGGGATTGTTACGCCGGGCCGATAAAACCCCGTCGCGTCGTTTTCTCCCGTGCTGCCGGGAGATTCAGCAAACGCACATGCTGCGAGCCCAAGTGCAGTGAAAAGCGCAAGAGTGGCTCGCAGCATGTCTGTCTTCCTTATGGTCTAGGCGCCTGGGATCCGCAGGACCTGTCCTGGATAGATCTTGTCCGGGTGCTTCAGCATTGGCGTGTTGGCATCGAAAATATCCGGATACCGCATCGCATCGCCATAATACTTTTTGGCAATTTTCGACAATGAGTCACCTGACTTTACCGTGTGAAACACAGACTCGCCGACCTTGGCCTTGGATTTGACTTTCATGCCATCGTCGACCTCGGCGACGCCGCTGACATTGCCAGCCGCCAGGATCAGTTTTTCCTTGGTTGCCTGGTCCGGCACTTTGCCTTCAAGCTTCACCTGCTTGCCTTCGACGGTGACTTTGAAGTCATTCCCAAGTTCGTCGTCCAGACCGAGATCCTCGACTTCCTTGCGGATGGCTTTTTCTGCCACCTTGTTGCGCTCGGCAATGATGTCCTTGCCCTTGTTGAGTGCGAATTTGAATATGCCCATTTCTATGGTCTCCCCTTTGAAGACCGACAGGCTAGGCAGTAATCGCGCATTCGTGAAGGGGTTTCCGCGACGTCCTTCCACTTTACGTCAACGTTACCCCTAGTCGAGCTGGGTTCGCTTCTCTAGGGTGCGCTGCAACATAGACAACTCACGGGAGATTTTCGTTATGCGCGAAGCAGTCATCGTATCCTATGCCCGCACGGGCCTTGCCAAGACCGGCCGAGGGTCACTGAACGACACGCACGGTATCACCATGGCGGGCCACGCCATCAAGCACGCCCTGGCACGCGCGAACGTCGAGCCGGAAGCCGTCGAAGACGTCTTTCTCGGGACTGCGCAACCAGAAGGCGCGACCGGCCACAACATTGCCCGTAATGCTGCGCTTTGGGCCGGCTGCCCAAGCTCTACCTCCGGCGCCACCATCAACCGCTTCTGCTCGTCTGGCCTACAGGCGATCGCGAACGCGGCGCACACAGTTATCAATGAAGGCGCACCGGTTGCCATTGGCGGCGGTGTTGAGAGCCTTTCCCTGGTTTCTCGCTCCGGCCACATGAACATGCACCGCTACACCGAAGATCAGCTGATGCAGCAATGGCCAGCCATTTGGATGACCATGATCGAAACAGCTGAAATCGTCGCTGACCGTTATGGCATCAGCCGCGAATACCAGGATGAGTACTCAGCTGAATCCCAGCGTCGTACCGCTGAATTCCAAAAGAACGGCTACATGGCCGAGGAAATCGCACCGCTCCAGACCCGGATGAAACTGGTCAACAAAGAGACGGGTGAAGAGACATACCAGGATGTCACCGTTGACCGTGACGAGTGTAATCGCCCAGGCACGACGGCTGAAGCGCTTGCGGGTCTGCCACCAGTTTTCCGCGGCGGTCAGATCGTCAAAGAAGGCAAGTTCGTCACCGCGGGTAACGCCTCGCAGCTGTCAGATGGCGCTGCCGCGGTTGTCGTCATGGAAGCTGAAGAAGCAGCGCGCCGGGGTCTTTCGCCAATGGGCCGTTTCATGGGCTTCAACGTTGGCGGCGTAGACCCGGACGAGATGGGCATCGGCCCTGTCAAAGCGGTTCCGCGCCTGCTCGAGCGTCACGGCCTCACCGTCGACGATATCGATCTGTGGGAACTGAATGAAGCGTTTGCTTCGCAGTGCCTCTATTCCCGCGACTTCCTCGGCATTGATCCAGAGAAGTACAACGTCAATGGCGGCTCGATCTCAATCGGTCACCCATTCGGCATGACGGGCGCACGCTGCACCGGCTCCATCCTGATGGAAGGCCAACGCCGCAAAGCCAAGTACGGTGTCGTCACCATGTGCATCGGCGGCGGCATGGGCGCAGCCGGCCTGTTCGAAATCCTGCACTAAGCCAGGGATCACTTGATCTAAGAAAAGCCCCGGCCGAGACGCCGGGGCTTTTTTGTCACGCTCAATGGGTTTTTGGAGATTCGATGCAGAGATTGATTGCTGAAGCGCGCTCACTTGACCCGGTCGAACAAGCGTACTCTTCTGAAAAGTGTAAGAAGTTCGTTTTGCAGGTTTAGATATGAATTTTAGTGGTTCGGCGTTCGTTCTGGCGTTTGTTTTGAGTTCGGCTTGCACTCATCAACCGGCTTACGAAAAGGAAGATAAAAGCTCCATCGAAGCCGAGCTATTCGATCAAAACGGCTCAGATGAATCTATCAGGATTATGTCGGAATACGTCGCGAGGATGGAAGAACAGCTTCCGTTAATCGAAGCAATCGCGAAACTGAGCGCGCGTGATCAATTCGTTCGTCAGGCAATCTCAAAAATCGATGATCATCCGAACCTGACCACAGAAGAGGAATCTGCTCTTAAAACGGTGCACGCCCGCTACATGTCTGAGGTCGATGAAAACAACACGCGAGAGCTGAAGGCGCTACTCGAAAGCATTTCCTGGCGAGACCTGGCGAAAGCAGGGGGTGACCTCTTCATAAAGGCCTTTTTCGTGGTTCAACACTCGCCGGATTATGCTTTTCAAGCCGAAGTGCTTGCCGAGTTACAACCGTTGGCATCGGAGGGACTGATCGATACTCAACAGTACGCATATCTCTACGATCGAGTTCAACTTCGTAGCGATGAACTTCAGCTCTATGGGACACAGTTGAAATGTGTCGAAGGAGAGTATGACGTATTCGATTTGCGGGCACCGGAATTCGTCGACGACCGGCGCCTCGAGATGGGGCTGCAACCGCTATCGGAGTACGTTGCGTTTGTTAGAGGACACTCGGGTTCTTGCTAGGCAGAAGGTCGAGTCTTCGTACCGTTTTGCCGCCGAGAGCGAGCCTCGTACCCGCTCCCGGCGTGTCCAGACTAATCCAGCTGGACGTCGCCTGCTTTGCCGACGGCGGCCAGGGCGAAGGCGTATTCCAGGGCGGTTTCCTTAAGGCCTTCAAAGCGACCTGAGGCGCCGCCATGGCCGGCGTCCATGTTGATGCGGAGATAGTAGGGGCCCGCATTCGGGGCTTCGTGGCGCAGTTTAGCGGCCCATTTGCTGGGCTCCCAATAGGTGACGCGTGGGTCGCTGAGGCCGCCTGTGATCAGCATGGAGGGATAAGGCTTATCGGAAACCTGATCATACGGGCTGTAGGCCATGATCGTGTCATAGTCTTCGGCGCTGGTGATCGGGTTGCCCCATTCCGGCCATTCCGGTGGGGTCAGCGGAAGGCTCTCATCCGACATGGTGTTGATCACGTCGACGAATGGCACGGCCGCGATGATCCCTGCAAACATTTCCGGATCCTGGTTCGCCACGGCCCCCATTAGCAGGCCGCCGGCTGAGCCGCCCATGCCCACGACATTGCCGCGCGCTGAGTAGCCCTCAGAGATCAGAAAATTGCCGGCATCGACATAGTCGTTGAACGTGTTGACCTTCTTCTCGAGCTTGCCATCGAGATACCATTGATAGCCTTTGGCCATGGACCCGCGCGGGTGCACGATCGCATAGACCATGCCGCGATCGGCGAGGGCTAGCGGCGTCGTCCGGAAGCGCGCGGAAATGGTTACGCCGTACGAGCCATAGCCATAGAGCAGCATCGGCGCGCTGCCATCGATCGGTGTGTCCTTATGGTAGAGGATGGTGACAGGAACCGTTTCACCATCGCGCGCCGGTGCGAGGACGCGCTTGACCTTGTAGTCGTCAGCATTGTGCCCAGACGGCACTTCCTGCTCCTTGCGCAAGATGCGCTCTTTGCTGGCGAGATCATAATCGAAGACCTGGCTCGGCGTGGAAGGCGACGAGTAGCTGATCCGCATTTGCGTGGTGTCATACTCATAGCCCACCGAAGTACCGAGCGCGTAGGCTTCCTCGTCAAACGAAATGGTCTCTTCCGTTCCAGTGGCGCGCTCGCGGACGATGATACGCGGCAGGCCGTCATGGCGCTCCAAGCGGATCAGATGATCCTCCAGCGCGTCCATGCCGAGGATCAGCGTCCCGGCCTCGTGCGGTACGAGGTCTGACCAATTCTCACGTCCAGGGGCATCGACCGGCGCGGTGACGATCTTGAAGTCGACCGCACCATCGGCATTGGTCGAGATCACGAACTGATCGCCCCAGTGCGCGGCGCTATACTCGACATCGGTTTCGCGCGGGGCGATTGTTTTCAACTCGGGCGTATCGGCGTCGGCTTCGAAGAAGTGAACTTCCGATGTCGTGTGGCTGCCAGCGCCAATGAAGATGTACTCGCCAGACTGAGACTCGCTGACGCTCAGGAAAAAACCCGGATCCTGTTCGCGGTAAATTTCCGTCGAACCGTCACCGCCGAGCTTGTACATGTGGACCGCCGCTGGGCGGCCTTCATCATTGCGCTCGATCCAGTAGACGCGATCTGAATTGGCGCCCCAGACAAATGAACCATACGTGTTCTCAATGACATCCGGCAGGTCTTCCCCGGTTTCCAGGTTCTTGAATTTGACGTTGTAGAATTCGCTGCCCTGCTCATCGACCGCATAGGCGACGATCTTGTGGTTCGGGCTGTGCTCGACATCGTTGAACGCGAAATAGGCCTTGCCCTCGCCCATCGCATCGCCGTCCAGAAGGATCTCGTCTTCCGCCTCAGTGTTGTAGATGTCGGCAGCGGCTTTGCGCGCGATGATCGGATACTCACCGCCCGTGCGAAAGCGGGTCAGGTAGGCATATGGTCCATCAATAGACGGCAGCGAGCTGTCATCCTCTTTGATCCGGCCGCGCATTTCGGTGAACAGCTCTTCCTTGAGGCCTTCGAGCGGTTCTTCGAGCTTGGTCTTGGTATAGGCGTTCTCGGCTTCCAGGTAGTTGCGAATGTCCGCGCGCAGAACGGTCGGGTCCTGCATGACCTGCTGCCAGTTGTCGTCTTTCATCCAATTATAGGGGTCGACGCGCGTGCGCCCGACTTGCTCGATCGTCTTCAGTTCGCGTTTGGCTACAGGGGTGGCGAGCGTCACGGATGGCTCCTCGATTTCAGTTTGGACGGGTGGGGTGTCGACCACAACCGGTTCAGTTTCAATGTTTGCAGTTGACGCACACCCGGCCAGAAGGGCGGCGCTCGCCGCTCCCGCGAGGAGGTAGGAAAGACGCATGAAAAGCTCCGCTATTTATCGAATAGCGGCAAGTTACCGATGGTCGATGCTTTGTCCAGTGCGCGATTTAGGTGCCGGCGAGTTTGAACTTCAAGACGACCCCATTGATGCACCAGCGCTGGCCGGTTGGCGGCGGTCCATCCTTGAACACATGCCCCATATGCAGGCCGCATGTGGCGCAGTGGCATTCTGTTCGCGGGTAGATGAGTTTGAAGTCCGTCTTGGTTTCGACCGCGCTTTCCCGGATCGGCTGCCAGTAACTCGGCCAGCCTGTGCCGCTGTCAAACTTGTGTTCTGATGACCAGAGCGGCGTATCGCAGCCCACACAGTGATAGACCCCGTCGCGCTTCTCGCTCTCGAAGTTACCGGGCGAGAAGGCGCGCTCAGTTCCGTCCTTCACACCGACACGATATTGGTCGGGCGTCAGGATTTCACGCCATTCCTTATCGGATCGCTTGATCCGTTTGGTGTTGGGCATGGGTTTGGGTGGCAGCATGGACAGGCCTCCTTTAATCAGACGCCTGTCCAATATAGGGCGGATTTACCCATAGAGAACGGTAATCGTCTCTGCGACGCAGGCCGGACGCTCCTGGCCTTCAATCTCGATGGTACATTCCGAGATCATTTGCTTGCCGCCAGATTTCTCGTTCACTTCCTTGACGGTCTGGGTCATCCGCAGTCTGGAGTTCACCGGAACCATATTAGTGAAGCGGACTTTGTTGGCGCCATAATTGATGCCGCGAGTCACGCCTTCGACGCGCAGAACTTGCGGTCCGAACATGGGGATGAGTGAAAGCGTGAGGTATCCGTGCGCAATGGTCGAGCCGAGCATTTGCTTGGCCATTTCTTCATTCACGTGGATCCATTGATGGTCGCCGGTTGCGTCCGCGAACGTGTTGATGCGTCCCTGGTCGACCTCGAACCAATCGGACGGACCGAGTGTTTCGCCGACGAGGCCCTCAAGGTCTGAGTATTGCACTGATTTTGGGTCTGCCATTGTATCCTCCTGAAAGTATGTTTCTGTAATGATTAGTGACGCTTAGGATTAGTCGGTGCAAGTCTTTCCTTACACGATGCGGCTGTTCTTGTTGCCCCAGTAACGGTCGCGAACGAGGCGCTTGTAGAGCTTGCCAGTTGGATGGCGCGGCAAGGCTGGATCAAAGTCGACGGATTTGGGGCATTTGATTTTCGCCAAGCGTTCCCGGCAATATTCGAGCAGCTCATCCGCGAGTTCGTCCGTACCCGCGACCCCGTCCATGGTTTGCACGACGGCTTTGACCTCTTCGCCGAATTCCTCGTTGGGGACTCCAATCACGGCAACATCGGCAACGGCCGGGTGTGTGATCAGAATGTTCTCGGCTTCTTGTGGATAGATGTTCACGCCGCCGGATATGATCATGAAAGCCTTGCGATCGGTGAGGTATAGGAACCCGTCCGCATCGACCTTTCCGACATCTCCAAGCGACGACCAATCATCGTGCTTTGGATTGAGGGCACCTTTGGTTTTCTCAGCGTCATTGTGGTAATTCGGCGGGGCGGTGCCGCCAAAATAGATCTGGCCTTCTTCGCCGACCCCGACTTCATCGCCCGCTTCGTCGCAGACATGGAGTTCGCCAAAGATCGGAGTACCGACCGTGCCTTTGTGCGCCAGCCATTGCTCGGAATTGGCCCAGGTCATGCCGTTGCCTTCTGACCCGGCATAGTATTCCTCGATGACGGGCCCCCACCATTCTATCATCTGCTCTTTGACAGGGATCGGGCAGGGGGCTGCTGCGTGGACGGCGGCGGTGAGGCTGGACACGTCATATTTGGCGCGCACCTCTTCTGGTAGCTTCAGCATTTTCACGAACATGGTCGGGACCAGTTGGGTGTGCGTGACTTTATATTTCTCAACCAGGGCCAGGTAGGCTTCCGGATCGAACTTTTCCATGATGATCAGGGTCATGCCGAACTTGGTCATTGCCATGCACCAACGCAGCGGCGCGGCGTGATAGAGCGGCGCCGGGGACAGGTACGTGCCGTTCGGGTCAGCCTTGAACAGCGCTTGAGCGATCATGGTCAACGCATTCGTGCCATCAATCGCTGTATCTTCCGGTAGAGGCGGGCGGATGCCTTTCGGGCGCCCCGTCGTGCCGGACGAGTAGAGCATATCGGTTCCGGCGCGCTCATCGGAAATGGGTGTTTCGGGCATGCCCGCGCGGACGCCTTCTAGAGGTTCAAAGCCAGCAATCGAACCATCAATCGACCAATAGGCTTCAAGGTCTGTCACGCTCGTGACGTCCTGCGCCACATCTTTCAGTCCGGCCGAGGCGATGAGCAGGCGCGCGCCGCTATCCTTGATAATGTACTCGACTTCCGGCGTCGTCAGCCGTGAGGAAATACAAACGAAATAGAGCCCCGCCCGCTGCGCCGCCCAGCAAATCTCGAAATAGCGGGGGCTGTTTTCAGCGAAGATCGCAAGCGTGTCGCCATGCTGAAGGCCAAGGGTTCGAAACGCATGCGCGAGTTGGTTGGATCGGCTCTCCAATTGTCCGAATGTGACGGTCTCGCCGCTGCCGGCCATGATGTAAGCGGCTTTGTCGGGCGTGGTTTTGGCGTGATGCGACGGGTGCATAGCAGTCTTCCTCCGGTGGCTGTCTTTGAGCCTTATGTCACCGGCAGATTAGACCGCTCTCGCGTCCTGTCTATTGGTGACTTAGGGGGAGCCGGGTACGAGTTCGCGATAGGCACGCCAGCTCGCCAGTCCGATGAGTGGATACACCAGGATAAGCCCGAAGAATGCGGTCGCGAGTCCGATAGCGGTCAGCAAGACGATCAAAAGCCCCCAGACCAGCATGGGTAGAAAATTCTTCGTCACGCAGCGCACGCTGGTAATCGTTGCAATAAACACGTCCGTTTTCGCACTGAGGAGCATCGGCGCTGAGATCACGACCATAGAAAAAGCGAGAAAAGCGATCGCTCCCCCGATCAGCGTACCCGTGAGCGCCATGCTGAGACCGTCCTGCGTCGTGAACATGAAGGACAGAAAATCTGCGGGGGTCTTGTGCATGAATGGCGTCGACAGGGCGTAGACGATTTGTGCAATCCGGGTCCAGAAGAGGTATACGAGGAACAGGGCAAGACCGAGATAGGCGAGGTCCAGGCGGACCGCCTCTCTAACCAGAACTACATCCGTCAATCCGGGTGTCTGGCCTTGTTCGATCATTCGGCCACCTTCGTAGAGACCCATGGCGAGGATCGGCGCGATGAGGAAAAATCCGCCTGAGAGAACGAACACCCAGGCGAACGCACCGCTGAAGACCAGCGCCCAGGCAATCATCGCGCTCACCGCTGACAGGATGATGCCGTACAGCATGAACGGAACAGGCGCCTTGAGATAATCCTGCCAGGCGCCAGCGAGCCATTTGAACGGCGCGCCTATCGAAATCGTTGCCACAGCAGGCAAACTCACGGTTTGTTCTGACATAATCCTCCCTCGGGACTCATTCTTGGAGTCTCTCTCCGACAGGATCAGGACGAAACCGCCTGATATGAAATAGGTAGAGTTCCGTAGCCTCGGGCTAGGCGCCGTAAGCGTCGATGGACTTCGCCGTGCGGTGGAACCTCAATCTGGCGGCATAGTCCAGCGGGTCCTTCGGTTTGACCAGCGCGTCTGCGGGCGTCTCTGTCCAGTCGACCAGGCGGGTCAGAAAAAAGCGCAGCGCCGCACCGCGACAGAGAAGGGGAAACGCCGATCTTTCCGACGCTTGTAAAGGTCGGACGCTTTCATATCCGGCGATCAGATTTGCGCCCTTGGAGAAGTTGAAGGCGCCATCAGTCTCAAACGCCCAGGCATTCATGCAGATCGCGAGGTCATAGGCGAGCGCGTCCGTACACGCGAAATAGAAGTCGATCGCACCAGTGAAGCGGTCGCCGAGGAAGAAGGCATTGTCTGGAAACAGATCCGCGTGAATGGTTCCGCGAGGCAGATCGTCGCTCAGGGACTTTGCCGCCCCGATATCTGTGAGATCCTGATCGATCTTGGCCGAGAGATCTGCTTGCAACTCATCCGCTATGGCAGCGCGTCCTTGCCAAAGGTTCGGCCAACTTGAAGGCCCGAGATCGTTTTGGCGGGTCATGGCAAAAGTCGCCGACGCCTCATGAAGCCTGGCGAGGCCTGCGCCCAGCTCGCGGCACTGTCTGGCGTTCGGAACGCGCGGCGACAGGCCCTGCAGGAAGGTGACGATCACGGCGGGCCGACCCGCCAGGGACCGTAGCGCCTCGCCATCTTTCGCCGCAACAGGCAGAGGACAGGAAAACCCGTGTTCAGATAGATGTTGCTTCAGCGCGATAAAATAGGGCAGGTCGTCTGGGTTTGCGCGTTTTTCAAACAGCGTGAGAATGAACCGACCCGACGTTGTCTCGAGATAGTAATTCGAGTTCTCAACGCCTTCCGCGATACCCTTGAACGCCACGGCCTCACCGAGCTCATACTCAGCGAGAAAGGATGCCAGCGCATCGTCTGAAACCGTAGTGTAGACCGCCATAAATCAGGCTGTAGCGGGCTCTTCCTCAGGCGTCCACAGGTCACGTTGCATGGTGCGGCCCATCAAGTAGAAATGAAGCGCAGCCCAAAGCAGGAAAAGTGACCCTACAGAGACCCCAACCCGATTGCCAATTGCGCGGGCGGGTTTGCAATATGTATCATTGCTCGCATGGGCTGCTTCCAGCTCTGCGCCCGTGATGGCCCCTTCGCGATTTTTGCGGGCAGCCAGGAGCGATGACTCGATTTTTCCGCATTGAGATGCACTTACAGGCGAGTCCAATTGCGCCAAATGATACTTGGTGCCCTGGTCAGAAATCCACCCCACAGTGGGCGGTCCAAAGCCATATCCAATGATGTTCACGACGAACAGCAACAATGCCGCCGCGGTTGCGCGCATCCGAGGTTCCACGAGCTTCTGCGTCACAGCAAACATCGGCGCGAGATATGAGTATCGTAGGATGGCAGCGATAACCAGAACAGGGATGGCAAGCCAGATTGCTGCAGCGCCGGACGAGAAACCGACCGTGTTATAGCCAAAAATCATCAGTGGAACGCACAAGGTCATGCCGATTGCGGGGAGCCAGCTATCTGAGTTCGGGTGCCGGTCGCGAACGCGGTCCGCGACAACGCCGGATCCAAACGTACCGATACCTGCCGCGATGCCGAGGACACCGCCATAGATCAGCGCCGCAGTCATCAGGTCCAGCCCATGCGCACGCATCCAGAACGGGGCGATGAATTGCCCAATCCCATAGCCCGCGAACGAAGCCATCGCGCCGCCCATCGAGACGTGCCAGAAGGTTGGTTTATTGAAGACCACGCCGAAGACTTTGAACGGAGACGGCATTTGCCGTGCCGCTGCGGCTGCTGCGCCACCGGGATCGGAATATCCGCGAGGCGGTTCCTTGACCGTCATTTTGAAGATTATGGCGCCAACTACGCCCGGCAGGCCCATCCAGATGAACGCGTCTCGCCAATCGAGGCCGCCGCGCGTAGCGATGTAAGCGCCGCCCAAAGCTGCGAGCATGGATCCGAGCGGAATGCCGAGAGCAAAAATTCCCAGCGCGGACGCCCGTTTTTCAGGTGGGAAATAGTCGGAAATCAGAGAATGGGAGGGGGGCGAGCATCCGGCTTCACCAATCCCGACGCCGATCCGTGCGAGGGCGAACTGGAACGTGTTTTGTGCCATGCCGCATGCCACGGTCATCGCAGACCAGGCTGCCATGGCAATGGCAATGATCGATGTCCGATTCTTCCGCTCTGCCAGCATCGCGAATGGAATGCCGAGCAATGTATAGAGCACGGCGAACGCCAAGCCGGAGAGAATACCGATCATGAAGTCGGACAGTCCGAACGTCTCTCGGATTTGCTCGCCGAGGACGCCGATCAGTGTCCGGTCGATGAAGTTGAACGTGTAGACGACAATCAGCGCGAACAGGACGTAAGCGCGATAACCGGAGCTACCATAACCTTCGCTGGCTTTTTCAGCGTCGACAGCTTCTGCGGTCCCCTCGGCCATTATGTGGTCTCCACTTTTGCGACCATGTCTTTCTCAAGATAGCGGGAAGACATGTAGAAGCAGGCCGCTGCGGCGATGAACCAGAGTGTGGTCACCGAGATGGACTGTTTCAGTCCCGCGGAGCGACCTTCTGCGCAACTTGCCAGTTGTGCTTCTGTGAGGCCTTCATTCGCTGCACAGATCGAGGCGCTGAGACCTTCTCCGCTTAGATTTGCCCCGGTGAAGACGTCACTCATGATGCCCACGAATTGCGGGCCGATGCCGTTACCAATGATCGAAACGATGATCAGCAGGATGGCAATTGCTGTGGCACGGGATCTCGCGGAAACGACGCCCTGGCCGATATTGTATTGTGCACCGAGATAGGCGTAGTGGCAGATCGCGGCGATCCCCCAGACGACAAAGACGACGGTCAGGTTCGTTGCGTAGAAGGCGAAAATGTAGAGCGGGACCGCGAGCAGCAAGCCAATGGCCGGGATCAACGCGACCGCCGTCTTGAAACGATGAGAGAACTT
Organism: Hyphomonadaceae bacterium; assembly: GCA_043513745.1. Classification (GTDB taxonomy): domain Bacteria; phylum Pseudomonadota; class Alphaproteobacteria; order Caulobacterales; family Hyphomonadaceae; genus Henriciella. Next base: position 236,027 of record CP121341.1, on the reverse strand, counting down.
GTCAGTCAGGTATCCGCCAAGGAATGTGCCAACTGCGGCGAGCGCCGAGAGTGGCGCCCCGAAATTGATCGAGGCTTCGCGAACACCGAGACCATGCTCTCGGATCAGAAACGGAATCTGGAATGTGAACAGGCCATATCCGACAAAAGCGACGAGCGCCGCACCAGCCGACATCCACCAGAAGCTCGGCTTGGAGGCGAGTTCTTGCATCGTCTCCTTGGCCGAGGCTTTCTCCACGCGGTTGGCATCCGGTGGGTCGGAATATCCTCTAGGAGGTTCCTTGATTGTCAGCCAGACGATCAAACCGATCAGCGCGCCTGGTAGGCCAATGACCACGAACGCGATCCGCCAGCCTTCAACATTTTCCCAGTTCATGCCGGAAAACAGGACGCCGACGCCGACACTATCCAGCCACGCACCGAAAGTCGGGCCGCTGAGTTCAGCGAGTGGGCCGCCGAAGAGATAGGCTAGGACGCCGCCCAATGTGACGCCCATGGAATAGATCCCAAGGGCTGTGGCACGGTTCTTGGCGGGGTAGTAGTCACCGATGATCGAATTGGCGGGCGGCGTACAACCGGCCTCTCCAATCGCAACACCAATCCGGAACAGCATGAGGGTAATGAACCCGGCCGCAATGCCGCACAACGCGGTCATTACTGACCACAGCACGATACAGATCACGATAATATTGACGCGATTGAACCGATCGGCGGCCATCGCGATGGGAAGGCCCATCACGGCGTAGAAAATCGCAAACGGCCAACTTGCGAGAAGGCCGAATTGAGTGTCACTCAGGTTGAATGTGGTGATGATCGGTTCAGCAAGGACGCCAATCAAGTTTCGGTCGATGAAGTTCAGGGTGTAGACCACCATGAGCATCAGTAGAACGTAGGTGCGGTACCCTTTCGAACGGTAACCCGTCTCGTGTCCAGCACCGGCCGCCGCGGTTGCGGTGTCGCTCATTCAAAGCCTCCCAAGCTACGCCCTGAATGGCGTTTGTGTTTTTTCGTTAAAGTTACGGTAGCCGCCCCGGTCCCTTGCGCAAGTCTTTTCGCAGGGGGAGGGCATCTCATTCTATTCCATCGGACCAGTCTATCGGATCGCCACCGGATTGATGATGGCCTGCACCGTGCCCTCCAGTTTTGGGACGCCGAGAGAAAAGAAAAATGCGCCTTCGCCGTCCGCTGCGAGGGCGTCCGTCGCCATATTTTCCAGAATGTAGACGCCATTCTTAGCGAGCAGCGTTAGGTGGACGTCAAACGGACGAATTTCATTCTCGAACGGGATGACTTCCAGGGCCCAGGTGTCTGCACCGATGGCTACGACGCCGAGGTCGGACAGATATTGAGCGCCTTCCACACCAAGGCCTGGCGAAGTTGGGCTGAGGGTCGTCTCCCCCTCGGTCGCTTTCATTTTGCCAGTATGGAAGATCACCACGTCCCCGGCTTCGATCGTGACGCCAGCCCGCTGAGCGGCGGCATCAATTTCGGCCTTGTTGAACGCGGTTCCATCGGCGACCGGGCTTGAGAAGCTCTTGGTCATGTCGAGCAGGATGCCGCGCGTCGCGATGGGCGGCAGCGTATGGGTTCCGAACTGAGTGAGCCCGGCGGTCGTGACGAAGTCGGCGACTGGAACACCGTTATAGTATTGGTGATTGATGCCCATATGGCCGAGGCCATCGATCTGACTGCCAATGCCCACAAACGTGTCGACATAGTCATCATTGCCTGTTGCTTGGTTCGCACCGAGCGGAGTGCCGGATCCATCGGAAAGCTGCAGCACCATGACATCGTACTCTCGCGGACCATAAGCTGGCGTATCGCGACCCGTCACCATGCCCAGGCTGAAGGACTTTCCTCGGGTAATCAGTTTTGCGGCCTCGGCGGTTTTTTCGTCTGAGAGATTGTTCAGCGCGCCCAGTCGATCTTCGCTGCCATACTTCGATGGATACCAAGATGGGGCGGCGATCAGTTCAGGCGTTGGCTTTGATGGCGATTGCGCGCAGGCGACCGCTCCCATAGCGACGGCAACAACACTCAATCCGAGCACTCTCTTCATTGTCATTCCTCCCAAATTCTTTTCGACAGATTGGCGAGGCATGAGCGCGCTGTCTATCCCTTCCGTCGAGGGGGACCCGGAATGAAGGATCAAATAAGACCCTCAGTCTTGAAGCTGGTGACGCCATGTTTCGCTGCAATCAGGTGATCGTGGACGCGAATTTCGAACGGCGCGAGCGCATCAATGATTTCTCGCGTAATGTCGATGTCGGCGCGCGACGGCGTGGGGTCGCCTGACGGATGATTGTGCACGAGGATCAAAGCGGATGCTGAAACCTCAAGCGCGCGTCGGGCAATTTCACGCGGATAGACCGGGGCATGATCGACCGTTCCCTGACCCATCAGTTCATCGGCGATGAGTTGGTTCTTTCGATCCAGGAACAAGACCCGAAATTGCTCGCGCGTTTCATGTTGTAATTGGCCTCGAACATAGGCGAGGAGGGCGGCCCAACTGGAAATGATCGGTCGGCCGGCGATTTCCTCGCGCCCCGTGCGAACGCCGATCTCGCGCGTCGCCTTAATATAGGCCGCTACCGTTGTGCCGACACCCGCGATTTTTGTGAGCTCTTTGGCGTTTGCGGCGAAAACGCCGGACAGAGATCCAAAACGTGACAGCAGGGCTTTTGCGACGGGTTTCACATCGCGGCGGGGAATGAATGCGAACAGGAGCGTTTCCAGCAGCTCATAGTCATCGAGTGCCTCGGCGCCTCGCCGAACCAGCTTTCCACGCAGTCTGTCTCTGTGCCCCTGCCAATGCGGCCGCGCAGGTGTTTCCGTCAATCGCTCACCGTGTGAGGTGTGTGATAGCCTTTCGGGGAGGCCGTGAAGATCTCGCAGCCATCCTTGGTCACGCCGACGGAGTGCTCGAATTGCGCCGAGAGTTTGCGGTCGCGGGTCACCGCCGTCCAGCCATCACTGAGAATCGCGGCGTCCTTGCGTCCAACGTTCAGCATGGGCTCAATCGTAAAGAACATGCCTTCCTTCAGTTCCGGACCGGTTCCCGCTCGCGCGCTGTGGACGACATTTGGCTCGTCATGAAAGAGTTGGCCAAGACCGTGTCCGCAGAAGTCTTCAACCACCGAGAAGCGGTTCTTGCGGGCAACTTCGGAAATTGCGGCGCCGATGTCTCCGAAACGATTTCCAGGTTTTACGGCGGCAATGCCCGCCATCAGCGACTCGTAAGTCACATCCATTAGCCGCGTCGCGATGCGCTTTGGCTCGCCAGCGGAATACATTCGCGAGTGATCGCCGTGCCAGCCGTCTAAAATGACAGTCACGTCTATGTTGGCGATATCGCCGTCCTTAAAGGCTCGGTCGCCGGGAATGCCGTGGCAAATCACGTGATTCAGGGAAATGCAGGACGCGTGACGATAGCCACGATATCCAATGGTCGCGGACTGCGCGCCATGATCGTAGACGAATTCGCGGATCAGATCGTCGAGATGGCCAGTGGTCACACCGGGTTTTACTTCCCCGACCAGCATGTCGAGGCATTCGGCAACAAGTCGACCGGCTTTGCGCATGCCCTCAAATCCCGCTTCGTCATGAACGCGGATTTCGCCAGTTCGCATTGGCAACATGATGTCTGCTTCGGCCATGCCGGATCTACTTTCGGATCTATTGGTTTGATTTCGTTTCTATATGGCAGCGATAGAGGGAAACTTCCAGCACTGAAATGACCACCCGTCTCGCGGCGCTATTTACCATCTGACAACACGTCGGGCTTGTATCCGATTGCGGTCCCCGTGGGCTCCGCTAATCCAGTATGATGTATCGTTTAGTCTATGTCAGCACAGCCAGAGAAGGCCTGAGCACCGAGGATATCGGGCGCATTCTGGATGTCTCCCAGTCGAATAATCATGAGCGCTACCTTACGGGCTTTCTGGCGCACAATGGCCGGCATTTCATGCAAGCGCTTGAGGGCGCCTATGACGAGGTGCGCGAGATCTTTGACCGCATTCTGGTTGATGACCGCCACGAGGGTGTGGTCCAGATTCTGGGCGAAAACATCAAAGAACGAGCGTTTCCTGAGTGGGCGATGAACTATTTTCGCGTCGATGATAGCAGCAATAGCGCCATGGTTATTCGTCATGACGATCCCGCGGATGGGCTGTTGCCAGGGGATATGCCGCGCGAATTGCTGCATTTGTTCACACGATTCATGCGAATCGATCCTTTGCCCGCGTAAACTCCTTGGCAACCGCTTCTTGCTACCGTTTGGGTTGAATTTGAAGCGAGGCCCTGATGGATCAGGAAACCCAGATCATAATGGCGCGTGTGGCGAAGGTCGGTGAAATGACCGAAACTGAAGCGCACCGTATCGTCAATGAAATCTATTCAGATGGCATTGTCAGCCGCGGCGAAGCGGAAACTCTGTTTCGGCTGAATGAGACCCTGTCTGCCACAAACCCCGAATGGGGCAGCCGTTTTCGAGAAGCCCTGACCGATTTTCTGATCACGCGTGAGGCGCCGGAAGGCTGGGTCACGGATGAAGAGGCGGACTGGCTTTTGGGCCAGGTACATCATGATGGCGAACATCCGTGCCTCGAAGAAATCGACTTGCTGATCGAAGTCCTGAGAAAAGCCGATGGGGTGCCTGCAAAACTGGCGCACTATACGCTGGACGCCATCGCACATCGCATTGTCGAGGCAGGAAAAGCCACGCCGGTCATGGTCGAGCGCGCGCGTTTCGCTCTGTTCGCGGGCGCCGGAGATGGCGGACTGTGGGTCAGCCAGCATGAAGCCAGTGTCTTGTTTCAAACGAATGATGCCATCGCCAATGCCGACAATGACCCTAGCTGGAACGACATGTTCGCACGTGCGGTGGGCAATCACCTGATGGCCCGCGCACATCCTGAGCCGAGATCGATTGAAGATGCATTGGCGCGGGAAGCTTGGCTCGAAGATACGAGCGTCAACCCGGGCGGCCTGTTCGCCCGCATGGGATCATCCTTCTTCAGCGGTAGTTGGTTTGCTTCTGTCACGCATGACCGCCGCAAGGCCGAAATAGCCCGCATGGCGGCTGCCGACGCAGCCACGCGCGAAGCCGAAAGCGTCACAGATACCGAGAACGAGTGGTTGTTGGCGAACGTGCAAGGCGATGGCAAGGTCAGTCCTGCCGAGCAGGCTCTGATCGATTTTCTCCGTGCTGAGGCCCCGGGATTCGCGGAAGGTCTGGCCAGCGCAGCCTGACAGGATCACCGTTTTGACGGTTTAAAACCGCCCTGCGACAGTATTTGACCAAGCGGAAATCTCGACAAGTTCCGCCAGCGCCTCTAAGTCCGGCAACGGATGATAGATCTAATAGGCGCGGGGCTGCTCGATGTTCAAAAAAATCCTCATTGCAAACCGAGGTGAAATCGCTGTTCGAGTGATCAAGACGTGTCGTCGTCTTGGGGTCAAAACAGTGGTGGTCTATTCCGACGCTGATGCCGGATCGATGGCAGTCGAAATGGCGGACGAGACCGTCCACATCGGGCCATCACCCGCCGCCGAGTCCTATCTCGTCATGGACAAGATTGTCGACGCCGTGAAGCAAACCGGCGCTGAGGCCGTCCACCCGGGATTTGGCTTCCTGTCTGAAAACCCGGCCTTCGCGAAGCGGCTGGAAAAAGAGAATATCGTCTTCATCGGGCCGAATCCTCATGCGATCGAAGCGATGGGAGACAAAATCAGTTCGAAGAAACTCGCCGCGGAAGCCGGTGTTTCGACAGTTCCTGGTCATATGGGGCTCATAGAAGACACCAAGGAAGCGATAAAAATTTCCAAGCAGGTCGGCTATCCGGTGATGATCAAGGCATCCGCGGGCGGCGGCGGCAAGGGCATCCGGATTGCTTATGACGATAAGGAAGTGGAAGAGGGTTATCCGGCGGTGAAGGCCGAAGCCACTGCCTCGTTCGGTGATGACCGCATCTTCATCGAAAAGTTCATCCTCGAACCGCGTCACGTCGAAATCCAGGTCATGGGCGATAAGCACGGAAACTGCGTCTACCTGTTCGAGCGCGAGTGTTCGATCCAGCGTCGAAATCAGAAAGTTCTCGAAGAAGCGCCATCTCCGCTGCTCGACGAAGCAACTCGTAAGAAAATGGGTGAACAGGCTGTCGCACTCGCCAAGGCCGTAGATTATGACAGCGCCGGAACTGTTGAGTTCGTCGCCTCTGGTAAAGACAAGAGTTTCTACTTCCTCGAAATGAACACGCGCCTGCAGGTCGAACACCCTGTGACCGAGATGATCACGGGCGTCGACCTGGTCGAGCAAATGCTGCGGTCGGCCTATGGTGAGAAACTGAATCTCGATCAGAAGAAGCTGAAGATCAATGGCTGGGCGATTGAAAGCCGGGTCTATGCCGAAGATCCATATCGCAACTTCCTGCCGTCGATTGGGCGCCTGAAGCGCTTTATTCCGCCAGTCGAAGGCAAGCTGGGCGGTGGGACCGTGCGGATGGATAGCGGCGTCCGCGAAGGCGACGAAATCTCGATGTTCTACGATCCGATGATCGCCAAACTCGTAACCCACGGCAAAGATCGCGAACATGCCCTGGACGTGCAGGCTGAGGCGCTGGATAGATTCCACATTGAGGGCATTCAGGACAATATGCCGTTCTGCGCCGCAGTGATGGATGAAAAACGCTTTCGATCCGGCAACATCACGACGGCCTACATCAAGGATGAATTCCCGGATGGCTTCCAGGGAACAGCGCCGACCAAGGACCAAACGGCCATGCTGACTGTCGTCGCGGCTTATGTGCATGGCGTAAACGCTCGCCGCGCGAGCCAGATCACCGGTCGCCTGTCGCCGATTGAAGACTTGCGTGACGATTGGGTCGTCGTGCTCGGCGACGACTACATCCCGGTTTCTCTGGAGCTCGGTGAAGGTGAGGCGACGGTCAAGATTGGCAAGAAATCCCACACCTTTGTCACCGATTGGGTGCCGGGACATCCCTTGGTCGAAGGCGTGCTCGACGGGCTCCCGATTGCGGTGAAGGTCGCCGCGCAAACTGAGGGCTATCTGGTTCGCCATCGCGGCGTGCGTCTACACGCTCTGGTGTGCACGCCTATTGCGGCCGAGATGCACAAGCGTCTGCCCGAAAAAGAAAAGCCGGATCTGTCCAAATTGATCATCTCTCCGATGCCGGGACTGGTCGTCTCTGTGGATGTGACCGTTGGCCAGGATGTTCAGGAGGGTGAGGCTGTCTGCATCGTAGAAGCGATGAAAATGCAGAACATCATCCGGGCTGAAGCTGACGGAACTGTCAAATCCATCAATGTCGGAGCCGGCGACAGTGTTGCTGCTGACGAGATCATGGTCGAGTTCGAATAAATCTTTGGCAGCTGAGAGTTGCCAGACATCCAAATTCGATTAGCTTCCGCGCAAACGCAGGAGGCAAGCATGGGCGACTTACTGTTCAATCCGAACGGACGTATCGCGCGCAATCGATTCTGGCAGGGCATGGTGCTCCTGACAGTGGCAAGCGTTGTCGTTTCGTCCGCGGCTCTGCTCGTGCACCCGATGTTTGACTTTATCAGCCTTGCGCTGATTTTCCCTTATGTTTGCGTGTACGGAAAGCGCCTTCACGATGCCGGGCAAACGGCCTGGTGGGTGATCGCAATCTGGTTTGGCGTCGTGGTTATCCAGGTCATTCTGTTCATGATCCTGCTCTTTACGGTTCTGCCGATGCTGATGAGCCCGGAACAACGCGAACTCTGGGAGGAAATCATGCGACTCTCGGAAAAAGGTGACACCGAAGAAGCCATGAAGGGCGTCGAGGCGCTCATTGAGCAAATGCAGGGGCTGTTTCAACGAACGTCCTTATTTGTACTCGTTGTCGCCAATGCAGCAATGGCGCTGATCATCGGGTTTGTGAAGACCGAACCTCGCGAAAACAAGCATGGACCGGTGCCCGTTTAGTCTCGCCTGTCGATAATAATTTATCGTTTATTGATAAAACCTGCGAAGCGTGTATAAGCGTCGCAGAAAAGAAAACCCTTGAAGGACGATATCGCCATGAGCGACGCCATTTCCTCCCAGTCCCCCATCGATCCTGAGCGGCCCTGGATTACCGATCAGGATGGAGATCCAGCCAAAATGAGTTGGCTCGACACGTTCCTGAACCCTGCTGGTGAGTCGCCGAAACTGCACTTCACACGCGCCTGGACCATGTTGTTCTTTGCCGGAATTATCGCGTGGCCGGGTTTCGGCCTGGCCAATTTCGTTGCAGGTGCGGCTGGTATGGACAATTCCGGTCTGTCAGCCTTCCATGGTTACTTCATCGCCGTCGTTGTCGGTGTGTCTTCCATTCTCTCATTCGTGATCCATTCTCGGCGATTAAATCATGCAGGCAAGACCTCCCTTTGGGCAATCATCGTCCTGATTCCGCTGGTGCTCGGCTCGCTCGCTTTCATGGGCGGCGTTTCTGGAAAGGCGGCAGCTTACCAGGACCTGTATGAAAAGCGCGCGGAATACCTCGAAGACCCTGCCGCCTGGCGCGAGTCGCGCCTGCAGGAACGCAGAGATGCTCAAGCCGAAGCCCAAAAAGCGCGTGAGGAAGCCGAAGCTGCCCGCGAAGCTGGCGAGGAGCCAAGCGGTGAAGGTGCACAGCGCCAAGGTCAACGCGGTGGCCCTCAAGGCGGATTTGGTGGCGGACCAAATCCGGAAAACCCGCTGCCGGACAAGGAAGCCTTTATTGTCCGGCCAAACCTGATGTCCTTTTACGGTCTCATCGTATTGCTCAGCCTGCCGATCATGATCTGGAGCCTGACCTGGGTCGCGCGGACACCGAATTACGGCAAGCCAAGCGGCAAACCCGAAACCTATGGCGATACCGGCGGGCCGTTCAGCTAGACCAGCGGTTTGCCTGGCACCGTCTCGGAGTTGAAGACGGTTTGGAAGGCCTGACGCAGGGCTTCATCTGCCTCATCCATATCCACCGGCAGGCCAAGGTCGACGAGACTTGTCACGCCATATCGTGGGTCATCAATTCCGCAGGGTGTAATGCCTGAAAAGTGCTCGAGGTCCGGCTCAACATTTAGACTGACCCCGTGAAAACTGACCCAGCGCCTTAGACGTACGCCAATCGCCGCAATCTTGTCCTCGCGCACCCGTCCGCCGGGTTGTGTCCGGTCGACCCAAACGCCGACCCGTCCTTCACGCACATCCGCGTCCACATTGAAAGCTGCGAGCGCCTCAATAATCCAACGCTCAAGATTGGCCACGAAGGCCCGCACATCGCGCCCCCGCTTCGCAAGATCGAGAAGGACATATGCCACGCGCTGGCCAGGGCCGTGATAGGTGTACTGTCCGCCGCGTCCGGCTTCATAGACCGGGAAACGATCCGGCGCCCGCAGGTCCTGAATTTTGGCACTCGTCCCGGCCGTGTAGAGCGGCGGATGCTCCAGAAGCCAGATCAATTCCGGTGCCCCATCCTCGCGAATCGCGCGTGCATAGTCCTGCATGGCGGCGTGTGCAGCCTCATAAGAGACCGGCGACGGGCTGGTGGCCCAGAGCACTGTCGGACGTTCTGACATTTGACTGCATATAGCGAAGACTTTTCGCTTCACAATCTCTGCGCTGCCGCGTATATGGCCCGCTCTACCCGGCGTGCGGCCGTGGCGGAACTGGTAGACGCGCAGCGTTGAGGTCGCTGTGGGGCAACCCGTGGAGGTTCGAGTCCTCTCGGCCGCACCATTTATCTACAGATGTCGAAACGATCGTGATTCTGGCGAAGCGCTGTTTCGGTTTCCGGACCGAGTGTGCCCGTTGGGACAAGTCCCATATTCGCTTCGAAGAGCTTGATGGCGTAAACCGTTCCATCGGCAAGCACACCATCAAGGCGGCCGTCATAACATCCATTTTTGCGAAGCACGACCTGGGCCGCGAAGACCTCGTCGTCCTCGATGGTCTTCGCCGTATAATTCGATTGCGGAGCAATCGGATTGCGCAACTCGACCGCCGCTTCGCTGAGCGGCGCATCGGGCGATCCCGCCACGATGATTGTCTCATTCCCCAAACAGGCTGACCCGCCCGCGAGTGCTTGGTAGTCGCACGCGTCGAAATTGGCACCATGCGACTGAGCGTGCGCACATTGCATGACGCCGAGCGTCACGCCCAACAGGGTCAGAAACTTCATATTCATTCTCCCATATACAACACGTCACTCATCCCGCGGGCGTCGCAAGACTTGTACCATCCGGCGTTTCAGAAGCTCTGCAGGAAGAAATGGCGCACCCGACAGGATTTGAACCTGTGACCCCCAGATTCGGAATCTGGTACTCTATCCAACTGAGCTACGGGTGCGTTCTCCGCCTCTTACGCGAAGGATTTGGCGGATGCAATCATCCGAATGCGGGTAAACTCTATGCAATGCGCGCGACACTTGGCAGACAAAGAGAGAGATATGAGGAAAGTCATCAATATGCGTCGGATAGGTCTTGGAATTTCAGCGTTGAGTATCGGGCTCGCGCTTTCGGCTTGCGGTGGATCTGTGCCGGTCGATACCGATCAAACGGCGATTTCGAGTGTCGTGGCGGAACAGGCTGAGCGCCCGACCAAGGAAATGCTTCAAGTTGAATTCACGATGGCACTAGATGCGGCCAAAGCGACCAACGGACCTGGCGCGCCCGTCATGTGGCTCCTGTCGGATGAAGATACTCAAATCCATATATTCGGAACCGTGCACCTGCTGCGACCGGAGCTCCAATGGCGCACTGATGCCTTTGATGCGGCCTTGTCCGAAGCGGACAAGATTGTCTTCGAGGTCGACATGAACAGCCCGGAGGCGCAGCGCGCGATTGCGACGGACTTTCTGGCACGCGGTATGTTCCAGGATGGGCGAACGTTGAAGCAAGTCCTGTCGGAAGAGGATGAGGTGGTGGTTTCGAGCGCGTTCGATTCCGTCGGTGTGCCCCTCGATGCGATGAATACGTTCGAGCCGTGGATGGCGTCCGTGAATTTGGGGGTCATGAAACTCGTGGCGGATGGATACGATCCGAGCTCCGGCGTTGAATCCGTGATCGAGGCGGAAGCGAGCGAAGCCGGTAAGACGTTTGGGTTCCTTGAAACCATATCGCAACAGGCAGACGCCTTCGACCTTCTGGACGAAGAGGATCAAATCTCGATGTTGTACGAGTCCGCCCTGATGCTCGACGAGTCGCCGCAAATGCTGGATCAGCTCGTCGATGAATGGGCCGACGGAGACATTGCCGGGATTGCCGCGCTCGTTGCCAGCCCAGACGGCGTCGGATTTAGCGGGCCCGTTTATGAGTCGCTTCTGGTTGAACGAAATCGGAACTGGGTGCCGCAGATTGAAGCCATGCTGGATGAGCCAGGTTCGGTTCTGATCGCGGTCGGAGCGGGGCATCTGGCGGGGCCGGACAGTGTGATCACCATGTTGCGGGATAAAGGCTACCGGATCGAGGGACCTTAGCCACCACGCCTAAGGCTCGTTGCCGTCCCAATCTACGATCCATTCCGCGATCTGGTCGGCATCATCCGGGTCGAACAGCGTTTCTTCGCTGAGCGTGCGCCCCATAATGGATGCGCCGCGATCGTGAATCAGGGTTTTGTCCCCGGAGATGAGGTGGTGCCAGTCCGGCAGTGGTTTGCCTTCATGGATCAGGCGATATGAGCAGCTGGTAGGCATCCAGCGCAGTTCTGAGACATCTTTCGGGGTCAGGATTACGCAATCCGGGACGTGCGATTTGCGGTTGGGATAATCGCTGCACTGACAGGTTTCGCTGTCGAGCAATTTGCAGTGCAGTCGGGTTAGCGCGATCTCGCCCGTATCCTCGTCCTCGAGTTTGATCAGGCAGCACTTTGCGCAGCCATCGCACAGCGACTCCCATTCCTCCGGGCTCATCTCCTCAAGCCGTTTTGATTTCCAGAACGGCTCGGCTGGATCAGGCATTTTTCGGTCCATCGCCGATGAGCCACAGGAAAGGGATGATTTCCGTGCGGTCGAACAAGCCCGCCTTGGCGTAAGGGTCTTCGGCGGCCCAGGCTTCAACTTCCGCTTTGGTGTCAAACTCGATCACGAACGTAGACCCGATCATGGCGCCGCCATCATCGGACAGCACAGGCCCGGCCATGGCGATCTTGTGGCTGAAATCCCCCGCCCATTGCAAGTGGGCCTGGCGGTTGGCGAGGCGCAGCTCATTGCTGTTCGCCTTATCGCGGGCATTTACCAGAAATAGCGGCATATCATTCTCCTTTATACGGGCGCGAGAGCAGGGCCGTCATCGCATCCGGAACGGTGGTTCGGCCAGACAGAACTTCGTTCACGGCGGCGCTGATCGGCATCTCGACGCCCATCTGTTCAGCTAGGGTCACGAGGGCAGGTGCCGTCGCCACCCCTTCGGTAACCGCGTTGCGCGAAGCTAGAATGGCTTCGACGCTCTGGCCTTGCCCAAGCGCAAGCCCGAAACTCATATTGCGCGACTGCGGAGACGAGCAGGTGAGGACGAGGTCGCCGAGCCCGCAAAGCCCGGCAAGTGTCTCCGCGCGTCCGCCCATGGCCACACCCAGACGCGTCATTTCGGCAAATCCGCGGGCGATGAGTGCGGCGTGGGCAGACTTGCCCAGCTCCAGCCCTTCGACGATGCCGCAGGCGATTGCGAGGACGTTTTTAACAGCGCCGCCAATCTCGGCACCGATGAGATCATCAGTCCAATAGGGGCGGAAGGCGGGTTGCCCGATCCCGGCCATCAGTGTCTTCCCAAGCGTTTCGTCTGCACAGGCAAGCGTCACGGCTGTGGGAAGGCCGCGCGCGACGTCGGCTGCAAAACTTGGCCCGGATAGTACTGCGGGCACCGCATGCGGGATCGTCTCGGCCAGCACGTCGGTCATCAGGCTTAGCGTACTTTGTTCGATCCCTTTGGCGCACAGCAGGATTGGGGTTCCATTGGCAACGTACGGCGCAAGCTGTTTGAAGCTTGCGCGAGCAAATTGCGCGGGGACCACGGCAAGGATTGCCTGCGCCCCTTCCAGCACACTTATATCCGTGCTGGCCTGCATGGGGGGGAGTTCATATCCGGCAAGGAATACCGGATTGCCTTTCCCGCAGCGCAACGGATCAGCAACAGCGCTCTCCAGTGCCCAAACCGGGATCTCAAGGGGCTGCGTATCCTGTTTTGCGTACAATGATGCCGCGAGCGCGGTTCCCCAGGCGCCAGCGCCGAGAACGCCAATGCGTGTAAGCTCAGTCACACGGAATCCTCACATCTGCGTGCGAAATTGAACAATTTGTTGATCATTCACACTTTTCCTTTATCTTGGGGGTATGAATGACAAAATCGATACCCGCGAACAGATCCTTCATGCTGCTATGGACCGGATCAAACATTATGGCTACGCCAAAACGACGATGGCGGAAATAGCCCGGGACTGCGATATGTCTGCGGGTAATATCTACCGCTTCTTTGCCTCCAAGATTGATATTGCTGAAGCCATGGCGCGCAAACTCAATATGGAAATCAATGCTCAAAACGCGGCTCTGGCGCGTGGGCCGGGGTCGGCGCCGGACAAAATGCGTAAGTTTCATCACGCTGCGATGAAGACGACTTTTGAGAAGCTGGACAATGATGCGAAGGTTCTCGAGGTTGCTGAAGTACTGGCGCATGAACGGCCGACCTTTGCGAACGAAGAGCTTGCGCAAGAGCGGGTTTATCTCGTGCAAATCCTCGAACAGGGCGTAGCTGAAGGCGATTTTGCGCCGATGGAAAACCCGCATTTCATCGCGGAGATGATGCAGTCCGCCACGATGAAATTCCGCTATCCACAGCTCTGGTCGCGCCTGACGCTGCCAAAGCTGGAGCGTGAGCTTGACGGCGTGATGGATATCATCCTGGCCGGGTTAAGCGTTCCTATCAAAACGCGTGAGTTATTGAACGCTAAATAATATTCAAATTATTCATTGATTTTTAGAGCTGGGCTCCTACATTGAGGTCATGGGCAGCGAATGGTCGCTGCTCAAATGACGCAAAGAAGGATAAATCCCATGCGTGTTTCCTCCCATAACGAAGCTCGTCAGGGCTTCCTCGCCGCTGCTCTTTCTGTTCCGCTCGCCGTTGTTGGCGCAGTCCTTTCAGTAGGTCTGTTCGGAACCGTGGTATGAGCCATCTAAGTATAGCCTGACCGTTTCCGACGGTCAGGCTATCAAATTTTGTGATAGATTATTCGACCGTGACGGATTTCGCGAGATTGCGAGGTTGGTCCACGTCCGTGCCTTTTTCCACTGCGATGTGATAGGCAAGCAGCTGCACCGGCAGTGCGTATAGAATCGGTGCGATAAACGGATCGCATTCCGGCATTTCGATGCTGTGAGCGGGGGTGTCTCCCGCTTCTTCGAGCCCTTTGGCGTCGGAGATCAACAAGACATTGCCGCGCCGCGCCGCGACTTCCTGTAAGTTTGACAGCGACTTGTCGAACAAGGCGTCACACGGAGCCACGAACACGACCGGTGTGGCTTCATCGATCAAGGCGATCGGTCCATGCTTTAGCTCACCGCTGGCATAGCCTTCGGCGTGAATATAGCTGATTTCTTTCAGCTTTAGCGCGCCTTCAAGCGCGATTGGATAGTGAACACCGCGGCCAAGATAAATCACGTCCCGCGCTTTGGAGAGGTCATAGGCCAGCGCCGCAATTGGTTCGTCCAGCGAAAACCCATCCGAAATCAGGCGCGGAACGCCGCTGAGCGCACTGACCATTTTTACTTCCTGGTCGCGCTCAATCACCCCGCGAGCCTTGCCCGCAGCAATGACAGCTGCCGCCAGAGCGCACAGTTGCGCCGTAAAGGCTTTGGTTGAGGCAACCCCGATTTCCGGCCCCGCAAGGGTCGGTAAAACAAGATCGACTTCGCGCGCAATGGTTGAGGTTGGAACATTGACGACAGCGGCGGTCTTAAGGCCGGCTTCCTTGCAATAACGAAGCGCCGCCAAAGTATCTGCGGTTTCGCCGGACTGACTGACAAACAGGGCTAAACCGCCTGACTTGGGCAGCGCAGGCTGCCGGTATCGGAACTCGGACGCGATGTCGGTCTTCACCGGCAAATGCGCGAACTGTTCGAACCAGTATTCGGCGACGCACGTGGCGTAATAGGCCGTCCCGCACGCGACCATATGAAGATGCGTGATCTCATTCCAGTCGATGGCATTTTCGTCGCCCGGCAGCTCAACCGTTTGTTCAAACGCGTTGACATAAGCTCCGATTGTGCGGGCCGTGCTTTCGGGTTGTTCGAAAATCTCTTTCTGCATGAAGTGGCGATAATTGCCTTTTTCGACCGTCGCGCCTGCGGATTGAACGATGGTTTCAGGGCGCGTGACCTCGTCTCCTGCGGCATCGTAAACCGTGTAGCTCGTGCGGCTGAGGACGCAGCAATCGCCTTCTTCCAGGTAGACGACGCGATTGGTGAAAGGCGCGACGGCTAGGGCGTCAGAGCCGAGGAACATTTCTTCCTCGCCGACACCGATCACCAGCGGTGATCCTTTGCGAGCGCCGATCAGCAGGTCTTCATGCCCCTCAACCAGGATGCCCAAAGCGAATGCGCCTTCAAGCCGCGTTAGAGCCGCTTTCACGGCGACCTCAGGGGCGAGCCCGCTTGAGATGTTCGCGGAGATCAGGTGGGCGACCGTTTCGGTATCGGTTTCCGTCTCAAATATGTGCCCTTTGGCCTCCAGCTCATCGCGCAAGCGACGGAAATTCTCGATGATTCCATTGTGCACCAGCGCGACCGGTCCCGCGAAATGTGGATGGGCATTGCCAGTTGTGGCGGCACCGTGAGTGGCCCAACGTGTGTGCCCAATGCCGATCTTGCCGGATATCGGCTCCTCGCGCAGCAGGGATTGCAGATTGCTCAGTTTTCCAGCGGCGCGGCGGCGATCAAGCTTGCCGCCATTCAGGGTCGCGATACCGGCGCTATCATAGCCGCGATACTCAAGGCGCTTCAACGCCTCCATCGCGCGCTCCGCCGCTGAACCCTCTTTGCCGAGAATGCCGATAATCCCACACATATAGTACTCCACTCCATAGTCGGTCGCGCGGTTCTCCTAGACCCACGCGAACACCCGCGTCATTGCAAATCCTATTTCGGAATGTGTCGAAGACCGGGACGCAAAAAAGGAAATCGTGGACCCCGACAAAAAACAAGGGGACCCAGCGGGGTCCCCTTGTCGGAATTGTCTTGGTTTTTGAAGCGCACGCGCAGTTTAAGAGCCGCTCGTCTCGCCCGCTGCAGCGCGGCAGCAGCGCACTTGCATTTCAAGCACGCGGCTATTGAAGCGACATTGCTCATTGTTCAACTCACGTAGGAAGGATAGGCCGCCGGCACGGTGAGTGTAGCGGGTCTGGACACAGCCCATCACAGTGTAGCCAGGCTCGCACGTCCCAGTGTCTGACTTCTGGATCGTGGTTGTTTTACAATCGAGATCTTTTTCGGACAGATACTCCGCCAGAGAGTAAGCCGCATCAGCGCGGTTTTGTGCTGCATCAGCTGAAGCCTGGGCGCTTGCAGCGGCCGAAGAGGCGCTGTCAGCGATTTGGCGGGCTTCGCCAAGGCTTAAATTCGTTTCAGAAAGCGCGGTGGCATTGCCATCAATTTGCACTTTCAAGCGACAAACGTCTTCAGATACGCGATCTGCGTCTGCGCAATAGTCAGCGACGGACATATCCGCCGGAATTCCATTGGCGCACCCAGCTACTGTAAGAGCGAGCATACTGCCCGCCAGGATTGATTTCATACGCATTTTGCGTGTCCTCTCTTTTCCCCAACGCATCACCTCATGCAGGTCATATGCCACGAAGCCATGAAAGCTTCCTTGGAAATTGCTGCAAAACTATGGCATTGCGCCTACAAGACGATCAGTAAACACTCGTACAATTGAACGAGGCAAGGAATTTAGAGCATTATGGCGCGCAAATATTTCGGAACTGACGGAATCCGTGGCACTGCGAACACACCTCCAATGACTCCAGAGATCGCAATGCGGCTGGGAATGGCGGCTGGAAAGTACTTCAGAACCACGAGTCCACGCCGTCATAGCGTTGTTATCGGCAAGGATACTCGCCTATCAGGATATATGATTGAGCCAGCTTTGGTGGCCGGATTCACCTCCGTTGGCATGGATGTGACCCTATTTGGGCCTTTACCGACCCCAGGTGTCGCAATGATGACCCGCTCTTTGCGCGCAGATCTCGGGGTGATGATCTCGGCCAGCCATAACAGCTTTGAGGACAATGGAATCAAGCTTTTTGGACCGAATGGCTATAAATTATCCGATGAAATCGAGCTCGAAATTGAAAGCCGAATGGACCGTGCGCTTGATGACAAGCTCGCGGGGCCTGAAGAACTGGGGCGCACCAAACGCGTCGACGATGCGCAGGCACGCTATGTGGAGATCGTCAAAGCCAGTTTTCCGCGTCGTATGAACCTGAAAGGGCTCCGGATCTGCATCGATTGCGCAAATGGCGCTGCTTACAAGGTCGCACCGGCGGCGCTTTACGAACTCGGCGCCGAAGTGTTCCCGATCGGCGTGGAACCGAATGGCTTCAATATCAATCTCGAAGTCGGTTCGACGGACACGGCAGCTTTGAAAGAGGCGGTGAAGACCTATCGGGCGGATATCGGTATCGCACTTGATGGCGATGCGGACCGCTGCATCATTATCGATGAGAAGGGCAACGAGATCGATGGCGATCAGTTGATCGGTCTCATCGCAGAGAACTGGAAAGCCAAGGGACAGCTGTCCCAGAACGGCGTCGTCACGACGGTCATGTCCAATCTCGGATTGGAACAACATCTGGACAATCTTGGCTTGGCGCTGGAGCGCACAAAGGTTGGCGATCGATACGTTGTCGAGCGGATGCGCGACGGCGGATTCAATCTTGGAGGCGAGCAGTCAGGACATATCGTCATGTCGGATTTCTCGACCACCGGCGATGGGTTGATGGCGGCGCTGCAAGTGCTTGCGGTGATGGTCGAGAAAGACCAGCCGTTGTCGCAGATCGCTCATGTATTCGACCGTGTGCCGCAAAAGCTGGTCAATATCCGATTCAAATCCGGTGCTCCGCTTGAAGAAACGGCCGTAAAAGAAGCGATTGAGTCGGCAGAAAAGGCGCTCGGCAAGAAAGGCCGTCTGGTGATACGCAAGTCCGGAACAGAGCCGCTGATTCGTGTCATGGCTGAAGCCACCGATGCCAAGCTCATGGACGACGCGGTTGAGACCGTAGCGGACGCCGTTCGGTCAGTGATTTAGGCGATGCCGTCGTTTGAATTTATTTTCGTTGAGACCGTCGGCTGGGTCGGCGCCGCACTCATCCTGTTCGCTTACTATTTGCTCTCTCACAACAAGATTCAGGGGCGGTCATTCACCTATCAGTGGATGAATCTGTTCGGCGCTGCGGGCGTCGTCATCAATAGTGGCTACCATCAAGCGATCCCATCTCTGGCGCTCAATGCGATTTGGTTCGCGATCGCTGCAGTGGCGCTATGGAGTGTGCGGCGACAGGTGCGACGCGGCAAAGAGACATCCAAGCGCTAAAGCAGAAATCCATCAATAGCGGCGAGCCCGGCAATGTCCGCGAGCGATCCGGCATTGTCGGGGGTGACGCCGCCCAGTCCATAGACTGGCAAGGGGGCGGCCTTGGCCCAGCTGCGAAAACGGGCGAGACCCAAAGGCTCTGAAGCGCTTGGACTGTTTGACGCAAACACGGTCGAGACCAGGACTGCATCCAATCCGGCTTGGTGAGCGGCGCGAATGGCGGCTGGCGAGTGCGCGCTGCCGGTCTGCAGGGCGAACTGACCTTGCCATTTCAAGGCGCGCCGACGCATGGCTTCTGGCCAATGGACACCATCGGCGCCGGTTTTGAGAGCGAGCTCCGGGTCCGCCGCGATCAAGAAACTCACCCCTCGCTGCGCGCAAGCCTCAGCCAGTTCGCGTGCGGTGGCGTATCGATCGGTCGCCCCGAAATGGCGATAAACCACACCGGCTTCTGGTGGGAGCGTGGTGATCACTGAAATTGGATCCGGCGTCCGCTTTGGGTCTGTCAGGAAAAGCAGTGGCGGCAAATGCGCCGGAAAGTGCCGCGCCACTTGCCGGGCGGCGGAACGCCACTTGCGGGCGGAGGCAGCTTGGTGTTTCAACCCCATCATGAGTTCTGATACACAGCCCGTTTCCATCCGCGAAGCCCGAAACCGCATACTGGCCGAAATCGGCGACGGTGTGACACTGGTGGCGGCCTCAAAGCGCCAACCTGAAGATCGCATTGCCGAAGCGCTCGAAACCGGACAGCGCGTGTTTGGAGAAAACCGGGTCCAGGAAGCCCAGCAAAGGTGGGTGGATCGCTTGTCCGAATATGAAGACTTCGAACTTCGCCTGATCGGTCCGCTGCAAACGAACAAAGCGGAGGACGCGGTCCAGCTGTTTCATGTAATCGAAACGCTCGACCGCGAGAAACTGCTGCGCGCGTTGGTCAAAGCGATTGAAAAGACGGGTGTCGCGCCGCCCGACCTCTTGATCCAAGTCAATACCGGTGATGAGCCGCAAAAAGGCGGGGTCAGCGTGGACGGTCTCTCTGATCTGGTAGCTGCCACCCGCGAAACCTATCCCGGGCACCTCGTCGGTCTCATGTGTATCCCGCCTGCGGACGAGCCCGCTGCTCCGCATTTTGCTCTGTTGAAGAAGCTGGCCGATGAGCATCAACTCGCGCAGGTCAGCATGGGGATGAGCGGAGACTACGCCATGGCCGCGCGTCTAGGTGCGACGCATGTTCGGATCGGCACGGCGTTTTTCGGGGCGCGCGACGCTTAGCCTGCGTGCTTGGCAATCACCGCGTCGAGATGCAGGGTGACGGCATTCATGATCAGATCGCGCCACGCCGCCATTGGGATAAGCTCTGTCGCTTCATGGTCCTGCAGGCTGACATAGCCGTGCGCAAGCGCCCACAGCTGAAGCGCGGCTTCGCGTTTCTCCCGCCCGCTCAAATGCGCGGGGATTGCTTTTGAGACGAGGGCGGTCAGCCGGTTGAACGCCTCCTCGCCAATAGCCGTCGCGCCGGAGGAGGGGGTGTAGGTCGGGTCTGCGCGTCCAAAGATCAGCTGATAGTGCCCGCGATGCTCCGCTGACAGGGTGATGTAGTTTGAGAGCCCTTGCAGCACGGCGTCGCGCGGGGACTGGGTTTCGGTCTCGACATCAATGGCATTCATGACCATCCGAAACCCCTCAATATAGAGGGCGTCGAGAATTCCCTGTTTGCCGTTGAAGTGATTATAGATCCCAATCGTCGACAGTCCGGCACGTCCGGATATGGCGCGAACGCTCAGGCCGTCGGCGCCTTTTTCAGCGAACAGTTCTGAAGCGGCTGTTAGGATTTTGGCTTTACTATCTGACATGAGCTCAATCTTGGGCGCGAAACGGGTTGACTTGCAATAACAGTGTTATTATCAGCCAATAACACTGTTATCAAGCCTTTCATGCAGACCGGAGGAAATCATGGCGTCAGAAACGATTGAAGTGGATTATCTGATCATCGGAGCAGGCGCGATGGGCATGGCCTTTGCGGACATCATCCTGACCGAGAGTGACAAGACAGTCCTGATTGTCGACATGCACCAGAAACCGGGCGGGCACTGGAATGATGCCTATCCGTTCGTAACCTTGCATCAGCCGTCCGCCTATTACGGGGTCAGCTCGAAGGAACTGTCGAAGGGAATTCTGGATACGATTGGCCTCAATAAAGGTCTCCAGGATCTCGCAACCGGCCCTGAAATCATGGCCTATTTCGACGAAGTGATGCGCTATCAGTTCCTGCCTACCGGGCGCGTCACCTATTTGCCGATGTGCAAGTATGAAGGTGATGGCAAGATCTCCGCGCTCACCTCTGACAAGACCTACGCCGTGAAAGCACGCGAGAAGATCGTAGATGCAACCTGGTTGAAAACCACCGTGCCGAGCACGCACAAGCCGAATTTCGAGGTTGCGGACGGCGTGAAGTTTATGCCGCTCAATGATCTGCCGAAGATCATGGAGCAACCTTCTCGTTATGTCGTCGTTGGCGGGGGGAAGACGGGTATCGATGCTGTGGTCTGGTTGCTCGAGAACCATGTCGATCCGGATCAGATCCATTGGGTGCGTCCGCGCGATGCCTGGCTGATGCGCCGGGAAAATACGCAGCCGGATAGTCGTTTCTTCGAGGCCACCATGGGCGCTCAGGCGGCTCAAATGGAAGCGATCGCGACATCAGACTCTGTGGCTGACATGTTCGATCGCCTTGAGAGTGCTGGCATTTTTACCCGCATTGATCCTGATGTTCGCCCAAACATGATGCACGGTGCGACGATCTCCGATCCGGAACTCGCAGAGCTCCGCCGGATCAAAAACGTTATTCGAAATGGTCGGATCAAACGGATTGGACTGGACCAGATCGTGTTCGAAAACGGCGATACGCTAGACAGTGATCCTGACACACTCTTTGTCGATTGCTCCGCTTGCGCGGTGGGGAACTCTGAAGAAGCGACAGTTTTCGACGACGATACGATCAGATTGCAGACTGTGCGCACGGTACAGCCTGTGTTCAGCGCCGCCTTCATCGCTCATATTGAGCTGACGCGCGACGGTGAAGATGAGAAGAACCGGCTCTGCACCGTCGTGCCATTGCCCAATCATGACACAGATTGGATCCGCATGCAGGCGGCCTTCATGATGAACCAGTATAACTGGTCTCAGGAGAAAGACTTGCGCCATTGGCTGCGAGAGAACCGCCTGGATGGATACAGCCAGCTTGTGGCGAGCATTGACGAAGACGACACTGAGAAGCTCGCCATCATGAAACGGCTACGAGATTTCTCCGTGCCGTCTGTCATGAAGCTCCAGCAATATGCCGCTGAAATTGCCTGATTTATAATTCGTCGGGTTCGCTGCGATCGACCACATAGTATCCGCGGCGCGGATTGAAGCCATACATGTCGGCTTGCGGGTGCTCGGCGGCGTCGACAGCGTCGTCGTACGTCTCGTACGGGCCGTGTTCGCTGGTGCGGGTGACAAGATAGAAATGGCCCAGCTCGGGGCGTTCTGGCGAATACTCAGTCAGCTGTATCATCTGCAGCCTCCTTACGAAGCCCGCCCCGCATTAAGCATTCGGTGATTCGTGTGGCAGGAATATGATCGCAGGTTTTGGCTGAGGATATGGCCGCTAGAAGCTTATTTCTATTGATGTTTTAGTGTCAGAAACTTTGAGGGTCTGCAGCATATGCTCGCGCAAAATCGCGACACAGCCCTCCGTCTGCCTGTAATCATCGTGGGCAAGATGGAAGAAAACGGCGCTGCCCAGCGCTGGAATGACAGGGTCGCTATTGTGGCTGAGTTCAACAATCAGGTCATAGACATGATCTTCCCGCCACAGTTTCTCGTGACTGGCTTCAAAGGGTAGCGTTACGGCACGATTGTAAAGCGGATGCTCCGGCGCATCACACCAGCCGTCGATCTCGCGCAAAGGCACAACGGGAAGCGCTGTATCGGGGCGGGCAAGGCGATCCGGACGATAGAACACACGCTTCATGCGCCATATGCCTTGCGGCGAGGTGCCGTCACCTTCGCGTTTCTGATCCGCGACAACCACGCCGCCACGACCGAGTGCGCACTGGCAGGTCAGGCCGTTTCCCGAGAATTTGCCGCGCGCGCTGGCGGTGAAGGTCAAGTCGGTCACGCGCTGCTCTCCTTTTTGTGACATCAGCTGAAGAAGCGTGTAATGAAGTCTTTGAACTCATTCTCTATTTGCTGGCCACAAGACAAGGGAGAAAGTCATGGCTGTGACAAAAACCATCCTGCTCGTGGACGATGATAATGAGCTACGCGAGGCCCTCGCGGAACAATTCGAACTTTATGAGGGCTTTACCGTTCTCCAGGCCCCGAATGCCACTCAAGGCGTCAAAATGGCGGAAGCCGAACGGACCGACATCATCCTTCTGGATGTGGACATGCCCGATATGGACGGTCGCGAGGCGTGCAAGGTCATGCGCAACCGGGGGGTTCGTGCACCGATCATCATGCTGACCGGACAGGATAGCGACGCAGATACAATTCTTGGCCTCGATAGCGGCGCCAATGATTATGTGACCAAGCCATTCAAATTCTCTGTGCTTCTCGCACGCGTCCGGGCGCACTTGCGCAGCTTTGAGCAAAGCGAAGACGCAACATTCGATGTTGGTCCATATGAGTTTCGCCCAAGCATGAAGCTGCTCGTCAAAGAAGACGATCGGAAGATCCGACTGACGGAGAAAGAGACCAATATTCTGAAATATCTCTATCGGGCGGGTGGCAAGCCGGTCGCGCGTGAAGAGCTGCTTTCAGAAGTCTGGGGGTATAACGCTGCGGTCACCACGCACACGCTGGAGACGCACATCTACCGACTGCGTCAGAAGATCGAGCCAGATCCAGGCAATGCGCGACTGTTGTTGACCGAAGCCGGTGGTTACCGCCTGTCGCCGTAAGCTAGCGCCATCTCAGATTGTTTCGATTGAGGTCGCTGATCTGCTTGGCGCCCATCAGCTTCATGTCGCGTTCTATCTCAGTTCGGAAATTGCCGAGCGCGCGCTCGACGCCGGCCTGACCGGCTGCAGCGAGCGCGTAGAGGTACAGCCGCCCGCCTGAGACGGCTTTTGCGCCGACTGAGAGGGCTTTCAGCACATGCGTGCCGCGTTGAACGCCGCCTTCGCAGATGACATCAATCTTATCGCCAACGGCGTCGCAGATCTCTGCGAGCTGATCGAACGGCGCCCGCGATCCGTCGAGCTGCCTGCCGCCATGGTTGGACACCATGATCCCGGTGCAGCCAATATCGACGGCGCGTTTGGCGTCTTCCACGCTCATGATTCCCTTGAGCGCAAACTGGCCGTTCCAGTCAGCGCAGAGTTTCTCGGCGTCTTTCCAGTTCATCGACTGGTCCAGCAGGTTTGAGAAATAATGGCTGACGAAGCTCACCGTATTGCCACCGCCGCGCGAAGCCTCGGCAAGATGTGGCATGTCGAACTTGTCCTTGGTAAGAAAGTTCCACGCCCAGGACGGGTGCATTGCAAAACTCATCAAAGAGGACGGGGTCAAGCGCGGCGGCGCGGTGAACCCGGTTCGAAGATCCCGTTCCCGGTTGCCGCCCGTAATCGTGTCGACTGTGAGGGCCATGACATTGAACTTGGCCTCGCGCGCCCGTTCGAGCAGCGCATCGTTCACGCCGCGATCCTTGTGAAAATAGAACTGAAACATTTTCGGTCCGGGTGCGATCTCGGCGATCTCTTCGACGCTCACCGTGGCGAGAGAGGAGACGCCAAACATCGTGCCGAATTTCGTCGCGGCCCGGGCGACAGCGCGCTCGCCATCATGGTGGAATAGTCGCTGCACGGCCGTCGGGGCGCAATAGAGTGGCATGTCCAGCTTCTGTCCCATAACCT
Organism: Hyphomonadaceae bacterium; assembly: GCA_043513745.1. Taxonomy (GTDB): domain Bacteria; phylum Pseudomonadota; class Alphaproteobacteria; order Caulobacterales; family Hyphomonadaceae; genus Henriciella. The sequence goes on along the minus strand of CP121341.1, from coordinate 211,543 downwards.
CGACGGACAGGTCGACATTTTCAACACCGGCCAGAACATTCGGAACCAGGTCCACGTCATCATAGGCCGCGGTATTTCTGCGATAAGTCAGTTCATCGTCAGCGGCGCCGTCAATGTAATTGAAAATCGGGCTCGGAAGACGCTTCTTTGCGAGGCGCCGAAAATCCGCGAAATTGTGGCAGTCATTCAGGTTCATGCGCGTTGTCCATCACAGAAAACGCATGCGCGCAATGGGTTACGAGGTTTCGGCGAAGAGCTCGCGGCCGATCAGCCAGCGCCGGATTTCAGAGGTGCCAGCACCAATTTCCATTAGCTTCGCATCGCGAAGTAACCGTCCGGTCGGATACTCGTTCACATAGCCATTGCCGCCGAGCATCTGAATTCCGTCGAGCGCCATTTGCGTGGCTTTTTCAGCGGCGTAGAGGATGCAACCAGCCGCATCCTTTCGCGTCGTCTCGCCGCGATCACAGGCTGCAGCGACGGCGTAGGAGTAAGCGCGTGCGGTCGACAGCGTGACATACATATCAGCCAGTTTGCCTTGCATGAGCTGGAACGTGCCGATCGGTTTTCCGAATTGCTCACGCTCATGAATGTAAGGCAGGACAGCGTCCAGAACGGCCTGCATGATGCCAAGCGAGACGCCGGACAAAACCACACGCTCATAATCAAGACCGCTCATCAGGATTTCTGCGCCCTGGCCGAGTTCGCCGACCATGTTCTCCTCTGGAACCACGCAGTCCTCAAAGACCAGCTCGCACGTATCCGACCCGCGCATGCCGAGCTTGTCGAGTTTTTGAGCTGTCGTGAAACCTTCCATATCGGGCGTGATCAGGAAGGCTGAGATGCCTTTCGATCCGGCATTTGGATCGGTCTTGGCGTAGACCAGCAACGTGTCCGCGGTGGGCGCATTGGTGATCCACATCTTGTTGCCATTCAGGAGATAGCCGCCTTGCACGGCTTGCGCATTGAGCTTCATCGAGACGACGTCCGACCCAGCGTTTGGTTCACTCATCGCCAAAGACCCGAGATGCTCTCCTGAGACCAGACCGGGCAGGTGTCTGGCCTTTTGAGCCTCATTGCCCCATCGCCGAAGCTGATTGATGCACAGATTGGAATGGGCGCCATAGGATAAGCCAATCGAGGCAGATGCCCGGCTGACTTCCTCGACGGCGATTGTATGCTCGAGGTAGCCAAGCCCCGTGCCGCCATCTTCTTCGCTCACAGTGATGCCGTGCAGGCCAAGCTCACCCATTTTGGGCCAGAGGTGGCGCGGAAACTGATTGGTGGCATCCACCTCGGCCGCGATTGGTGCAATCTCATCCTGCGCGAACCGGTACACGGTTTCACGGATCATCTCGGCTTCTTCAGAGAGTCCAAATTGCAGCGTAGGGTAGGGCACAGTCATGTCGAATTGTCCTTTTGGACCAGAATTTCATTTGGCATCGGGATAGACGTCGATATCGCCGAACACAACCGGGATATCAGGAGATTTCTTGCGCCGATTGTGATTTTCGGCGCATGATTTTGTGGGCCGTCACTTCGCACCGCACGTCATCTATATGCTTGGAAGATCCATGGACCGACGTTAGGAGGGCCCAAGGACTATCGAGACCGCGTCTGTTAGGTAATCATGCTAGACAAAGAGACATACAAATTCTCCGTCGCGCCGATGATGGATTGGACCGATCGGCATTGCCGGGCGTTTCATCGCGTCTTGTCAAAGCGTGCCTTGCTGTGGACCGAAATGGTGACGGCCGATGCTGTCATTCATGGGGATCGGGAGCGGCTCATCGGATTCTCGCAAGAAGAACATCCGGTCGTCCTGCAGCTTGGCGGCAATGAACCAGACAAAATGGCGGAAGCCGCGCGCATTGCGGAAGCGTTTGGATATGATGAGGTCAACATCAATTGCGGGTGCCCGTCTGACCGGGTCCAATCCGGCGCATTCGGGGCCTGTCTGATGCGGGAGCCTGAGACCGTCGCGGCCTGCGTAGCTGCGATGAAAGCAGCGGTCTCGATCCCGGTGACCGTAAAGTGCCGTATCGCAATTGATGAGGATCCACCGCGCGAAACTCTGTTTGGATTTATCGACCGTGTGGCGGATGCGGGCTGCGAGGTGTTCACCGTCCACGCTCGCAAAGCCTGGCTCAAGGGGCTTAGTCCAAAAGAGAACCGGGAGATTCCACCGCTGGATTACGACCTGGTTGCTGAGCTTAAATACGCGCGACCCGACCTGACGATAATCCTCAATGGCGGGATCAAAACGCTGGCCGAATGCCAAACCCATTTGGCAACCTTTGATGGCGTTATGCTCGGGCGCGCCGCCTACCAGACGCCGGCACTTTTGGGCGCTGTCGATCATGACCTGCTCGGATCGAGCGAAACGCCAATCGATCCATTGGATGCGGTTGCGAACTATCGACCGTATATCGCTGCGAGACTAGACGAAGGTGTTCGGCTCTCTTCGATGACCCGCCACATGCTGGGGCTGTTTAACGGCCAGCCCGGGGCGCGCTTGTGGCGTCGGACGCTCAGCGAAAAAGGCCCAAAACCCGGCGCAGGGCTGGGTGTTCTGGATGAAGCGCTCGAAGCAGTGGCTCTGCGCACCGTTGCTTGTTGATCAGGACTGCAAAGCTTAGGTTCCAGGTCTGCAACAAAGGGGAACACGATGGCAGGACTACTAGATTTGCTGGCAGGGCCGCAGGCGCAGCCTGCGAAGCAACAACTCGGACAACAATTTGGTCTCAGTGACGACATGACTCAGAAGGCCATGTCGGCGCTCATTCCGGCATTGGCGGCTGGCCTGAAATCAAATGCTAGCAAGCAAGGCGGTGTAGAATCTTTGCTCGAGGCGTTGAACAAAGGGTCTCACAAACGTTACCTGGATGACCCGGACCTGCTCGGGCGTCCCGAGACCAGAGATGAAGGTAATGGCATTCTCGGTCACCTTCTCGGCTCAAAAGAGGTTAGCCGCGCGGTTGCGAGCCGGGCGTCGGAGAAGACGGGTATCGGTGACGATTTGCTGAAGCAGATGCTTCCTGTCGTCGCGACTATGGTCATGGGATCGCTCGCGAAAAAGAGCGAGGAACCCGACACGCTTTCTCAGCTCGCTGGAATTCTCGGCGGTGGACAGCGGCAACCCCAGCAACAGAGCGGCGGCCTGGGCGGCTTGCTCGGAGGCCTATTCGGCGGCGGGCAGCAAAAGCAACCGGCGCAAAGTGACGGCCTTGGCATGCTTGGCGCCTTGTTCGACGCTGATCGCGACGGATCGGCGATGGACGACATTTTCGAGATGGTCCTGAAACAACGCCGATAGTCGGCCGACAACACGCGCGATCCTTCCGGATCCGATCAGAGCACCCGGGTCATCCGCCCCGGGTGTTTTTTCGTTTGGCGGTTGGCTCGTCCTGCTTGCCCTTTCCCCGGGTGAGGGCTTGCCGTTCGCGTAAACGTCCATACTGTCACAGTCACACATGTTTCAGACAAGGAGACTGCCATGATTGGTGTCGTCGCAACCCTGGAAATCCAGGATGGAAAACAAGCTGATTTTGAAGCCACAGCCAAGGATTTGATGGCCAAGGTCAAAGCGAATGAGCCAGGCTGCCTGACTTATCAATTGTACAAGGCTAAGGGCTCGGAGACGACTTACATTTTCATGGAGCAATACGCGTCTGGAGATGCGCTGAAGGCGCATGGACAGACCGATTATTTCAAGGCTGCTCAGCCTGGTCTTGGCGCGTGTCTGGCCGGGGCTCCGAAAATCGAAATGTTCGACATCGTCGAGTAGGAGCAGACTATGGATCTCGCTTTCACCCCTGAAGATCTCGCGTTTCAAAAAGAGGTGCGCGACTGGATCGCCGAGAACTATTCAGAAGATATGCGGCGACAGAATTCCTTGTCCAAAACCAACTATCTGGACAAAGAAGGCATGGTCAAATGGCAGCGCCAGCTGGACGATAAAGACTGGTTCGTCGTGAACTGGCCTGAAGAGTTTGGCGGACCAGGCCTCACCGCCGGGCAGCGCTACATTCTGAACATGGAAATGTCTGCCGCCGGCACGCCAACGACGTCGCCAATGGGCAAATCGATGGTGGCACCTGTGATCATGGCATTTGGCAATGACGCCCAGAAAGCCGAGCATTTGCCCAAGATCAAACGCTCCGAGATCTGGTGGTGTCAGGGCTATTCCGAACCAGGCTCCGGATCCGACCTCGCATCGCTTCAGATGAACGCCGTGCGCGACGGCGATGAGTATGTGCTCAATGGCTCAAAAATCTGGACCACCCATGCGCAATGGGCCGACTGGATTTTCTGTCTCGTGCGCACGTCCAAGGACGGCAAACCCCAGGAAGGGATCAGCTTTCTGATCTTCCCGATGGACTTGCCCGGGATCTCAATTTCCGCGCTGCCGACGCTGGATGGACCGATGGACGACCAGCAAGAGATCAATCAGGTCTATTTCGAAGATGTCCGCGTCAAAATCGATGACGCTCTGATCGGTGAAGAAAACAAAGGCTGGACCTACGCGAAATACTTGCTGCAGTTCGAACGCGGTAACGCCTATGCGCCCGGTCTCAAGAGCATGCTGTCCAAGACCAAGAAGCTTGCCAGTGTCGAGCAATCGAATGGCGAGCCGCTGATCATGGATCCCGATTTTCAGCGCAAGATTGCGGCCATGGAAATGAAGATCGAGTCGCTAAATGCGACCGAGCTCAGGATCTTCTCCGCGCTGTCAGCGGGACAAGGCGTTGGGCCAGAGAGCTCGATGCTCAAATGCGCCGGATCCGAGGTCCAACAAGCCATTACCGAGCTCTCCCTTGAAGCGGTAGGTGGTTATGCGGCACCCTTTGTCCAGGACATGTTCGCGGTCGCGCGGGCGGGTGCGAACAGCGATCTCGCAACACCCGAGCATGCAGCGACGGTTGCACCGCGATACTTCAACTATCGCAAGGCATCCATCTATGCCGGATCGAATGAGATCCAGCGCAACATCATGTCGAAAATGGTTCTCGGACTCTAAACCCGAGATCTTGTGCGAGCGGGCCGTATAGAAGCCCGCCGCCCTTTTTAGGAGGACGTATGACCGAGGCGACCGCGCGCAAACCCGGATTCTGGACGAAGCTTGCTTATGGATCCGGCGCCGCCGCCAATGGCATAAAGAATAACGGGTTCGAGTACTTCCTGCTTTTCTATTACAGTCAGGTGCTCGGGGTCGATTTCGCGCTGGTTGGCGCGGCCTTGATGATCGCCATGTTTGTCGATGGCATAACCGATCCACTCGTTGGGTACTGGTCAGACAATATCAAAACCCGTTTCGGTAGGCGTCATCCCTTCATGTACGCCGCCGCACTTCCGGTGGGTCTGATTTACATCATGGCCTGGAATCCTCCGGCTGGTTTGACCGGGAACGCGCTGTTTCCATACTTGCTGTTTGTGACCATCGCGACGCGAGTGGCCTACACGTTCTATGAGGTGCCGAGCAGCGCGTTGGTTGCCGAACTGACCGATGATTATGACGAACGCACGTCATTCCTGTCATTCCGCTATGTGTTCGGCTGGGTCGGCGGCGTGGCGATGGCGTCCTATACGCTGATGTTCCTGCTGGTCGAAACCGAAGCCTATGGCAGCGGGTTCCTGAACCTGGATGGCTACAAAACCTATGGCAGTGTCGCGGCGGTGGTGATTGTTGCGTCTATCTTACTCTGCGCGGTCGGCACACATTCGCATATTCCACATCTGCGAACGCCGCCTGCGGCGCGCAAAATGACGATTGGGCGAATATTCAGAGAGATCGGAGAGACCCTTTCCAACAAATCGTTCCAGGGCCTGTTTTTTGCGGCGCTGTTCGGGTTCATGGCGGCGGGCGTGGCGGCATCTCTGAACTACTATATCAACGGGTTCTACTGGGAGTTTACGACAGCCCAGACTTCATTGCTGACCATGTCAGTGTTCATATCAGCAGCGATTGCGCTGGTCCTGGCACCGATTGTCTCGAAAACCCTCGGCAAGAAACGCGGCGCGATTATTGTCGGGGCAATCGCTTTCTTTATCGCCCCCACTCCGGTGCTCCTACGCCTGTTCGATCTGATGCCGCCCAATGGCAGCGAAACTCTGTTCTGGTTGGTGCTGGTCATCACGATTTTTGATGTAGCGTTGATCATTGCCTACCAAATCCTCTCGGCGTCTATGATTGCGGACATTGTCGAGCAAGCCGAATTGAAGACCGGGCGTCGCTCCGAAGGGATCTTCTTTGCGGGGATCAGCTTTATGCGAAAACTGGCGCGCGGGAGCGGCCTATTTTTGGCCTCGCTCGTGTTGGCCACGGCAGAGATTTCGCGCAACGTTCAGCCGGGCGATCTACCAGAAGAGACACTGCAATTTCTCGGGGCAGGCTATTCGCTTGGGCTCCTGGCGCTCTGGGGCAGCGCGATCGCGTTCCTGTTCCGATACCGGATCACCCGCGAAGATCACGAGGCGAATCTTGAGGCGCTTAAGCAAAATCGTCAGGCCGTCAGCGATGTTGAGTAAACCGGTCAGCCTGTTATGCCTAAAGGTGAGGGCGGCTGATGACCCTCCGCACCACAACGTGGAGTTCAGATGACAAACACTGCAAGCGCGACCGGGCCGAAGCCCGGGCTGTTCACGCGAATGGCTTATGGCGTTGGGGGCGCCGCTGGCGGGATTAAGAATAACGGGTTCGATTATGTCCTGTTGCTGTTTTACAGTCAGGTTCTGGGGCTGCCGGGGCTTTGGGTAGCAGCAGCGATCTGGATCGCGCTGATCGTAGATGCGGTTTCGGATCCGATTGTTGGCTATTGGTCCGACAATCTAAGATCCAGCATGGGGCGTCGGCATCCATTTCTGTATGCCGCCGCAATACCGGCAACCGTCGCTTACTTCTTTGTTTGGAACCCGCCGACGGGTCTCGAAGGTCAACCCTTGTTCCTGTGGTTGCTGACGCTGACGATTATCGTCCGCGTGGGGTACACCTTGTTCGAAGTGCCTAGCCTCAGCCTGTCAGCAGAGCTCTCGCAAGACTATGACGTCCGCACGTCTTTGATGTCGTTTCGATACTTCTTTGCCTGGGTTGGTGGACTGACGGTCCAGGTCATGTTGTTCGCCGTCTTCCTCCAACCGAGTGAAGGCGATCCTCAAGGGTTCTTTCATTTGCCGGGCTGGCACCTCTATGGATTAGTCGGGGCGTCGTCGATTTTCGTCGCGATTATGATCACAGCACTCGGGACGCATCACCGCATCCCACATTTGAAAAGCCCACCTCCTGAACGGGACTTAACCGTCGGCAAGATATTCTCCGAGATCTGGGAGACCCTGTCCAATCCGTCTTTTCGGGCCTTGTTTGTGGCAACATTGTTCGGGCTTCTCGCGACCGGCATATCGGCAACGCTCAATCAGTACATAAATGGGTTCTTCTGGAACTTTACCGGCGATCAGATCGCGATCCTGACTTTTGCTGTCTACCTGTCAGCGATTATGGCCCTGATCCTGGCGCCAATGGCGGGGCGTGTATGGGGAAAGAAACGCGCTGCGATCATTATCGGATTGCTCGCCTTTACGCTCGCGCCCGCACCGGTCTTTGCGAGATTGCTCGGACTGCTGCCCGAGAACGGCACGCCTGAGCTGTTTTACATCGTTCTCGTTGTGACTGTTTTTGATATCGCGCTGATCATCGCTTACCAGATGCTGGCCGCTGCGATGGTGACCGATATTGTTGAGGAGAGCGAACTTAAAACCGGTCGCCGATCCGAGGGGACATTCTTCGCGGGTATCACCTTCATTCGTAAACTCTCGCAAGGAATTGGCGTGATGACGGCGTCCTTCATTCTCGCCTTCGCGACGATCGCGCCCGGGATTCGACCTGAAGATGCGAGCGCTGATTCTGTCGCGAAACTCGGGTTCGGGTATGCGGCGACGCTGCTGACCGTCTGGATGCTGATGATGCTGGCGATCAGCTTCTACCGGATCAGCCGGGAGGATCATGCCAGGAACCTGGCTGCGCTGGCAGGAAAAGAGTTCGATTAGCAGTCATTTTCTGGTGTGAAATCAGATATCTAACTGAAATGTCATCTCCGCCCAGTTGCCTCCGTCCCGGCGCCGGAATAGAGCCATATTCATGATCTATCTAGAATCCATGACAAAACACGTATCGAAGTTTCTGGTCGCCGTTCTTCTCGTCCTGGCGGCCCTGGTTCTGCTGCTTGTGAGCCCACTCTATGGCGCCGCAACTGCCCAGAGTTTCTGGGAGAAAACGGTCCCCGAGACTCAGGCGCAGATCGAGCTGTCTTACGCGCCTCTCGTGAAGGACGTCTCACCTGCCGTGGTCAATGTGTACACCAAGAAGACGGTGCAACGACGGGCCTCAATCCAGGAAATGATGTTCGGCAACCGGTTTGGCGGACCGCGCACGCAGAGTTCGCTCGGGTCAGGCGTGATCATGGGCGACGACGGTATTATCGTCACCAATAACCATGTCATTGACGGTGCGGATGAGATCGTCATCGTGTTGGCAGATCGGCGCGAGTATCCAGCTGAACTTATCCTGGCCGACGAGCGCACAGACCTTGCCGTCCTGCGCGCAGACGTGGAAGGCGCAGAGCTTCCCATACTTGAATATGCCGATACCCGAGACGTTGAAGTTGGAGATCTGGTCCTTGCTGTAGGCAACCCGTTCGGCGTGGGCCAGACGGTCACAACCGGAATTATTTCCGCCACCGCGCGGACCGATGTTGGTGTGTCTGACTATGCTTTCTTCTTGCAGACCGATGCGGCTGTGAACCCGGGCAATTCGGGCGGCGCGCTGGTCAATACGCGTGGGGAGCTGGTTGGTATCAATACCGCGATCTTCTCCCGCTCAGGCGGGTCTAACGGAATCGGTTTCGCGATCCCGTCTGAGATGGTTCGCCGCGTCGTGGATGCCGCGGTCAATGAAGGCACAATTGTGCGGCCATGGCTCGGACTGAAAGGCCAATCGGTCACGTTCGACATCGCAAAGGCGCAGGGGCTGGACCGCCCGCTTGGTGTGATTGTCTCGGAAGTCTACGAAGACGGTCCCGCAGATAAGGCCGGGCTTCGACGCGGCGATCTTGTGCTGACCATTGATGACAGAGAAGTGTTCGACGAACGCGGCTTGAAATTCCTCGCCGCGACCAAATCACCGGGCGAAGACGTGGCGCTGAAAGTCCTGCGCGGCGGCAATGAGCAGACGATCCTGACCCGGCTGGCCCCGCCACCGGGCGCCAGCGAAGCCGAGCGCGTGCTGCTGGATGGTCGCCATCCTTTTGCCGGCGTCGAAGTGGTTGAGCTCTCACCGCGCCTGGCGGAAGAAATTGGTTATGCAGACTCATTTGCCAGCGGTATTCTGGTCACGCGGATGTCTCGCCGGGCCTATCGGATGCGCATCGTGCAGCCTCGCGATATCATCACACAAATCGATGGCCGCCCGATCGAGACAATTGAGGATCTCAACGTAGCGCTCGACCGCGATCCCGGCCAATGGGATATCGAGATTGAACGCAACGGTCGTAAAATCAGCGGCAGCGTAACAATCTAGTTCGGACGGTGGTCGATGATGTGCATGTATGAGCCCATCACCGAACCACGCTGACCACCGGACTTGCCGAGGTCCGTGCCGCGGGCATCTACGCATTCAAAAAGCGGTTCGTCATTTCCGGTATCCGTGAGGACCGAGTAATGAAACTCATGACCGCTCAAGGTGCCGCTCCAGGGCGTGTTACCCAGCGATGAGAGTTCGCGATAGCCCAAGTGCGTTTTCCGGTCAGCGAAGCTCGTCACATGTCCCAATAATCCAATCATAGGGTGGGAAGTGCCGTCCGAACCGATAAGGGCTTTTCCGAGGACCATGAAACCTCCGCATTCTCCGAAAATGAGCGCGCGCCGGGCCGCCGCTTTTTGCAGGCCGGCGATAAACTTATCTGCCCTGGCGAGCGTTTCGCCATGCAATTCAGGATATCCGCCTGGGAGGTAAACGGCATCGCAAAGGTCTGACGGCGCCGCATTGGCCAGGGGAGAGAAAAACTCGATTTCGGCGCCCTGTCTGCGCCAATCCCGGAGCACGTGCGGATAGCAAAAGCTGAAAGCAATATCACGGGCGACAGCGATACGTTGGCCGAGCGGCGGGAGCGGATTGATCTGTCCCGTCGCCCGTACCTCACAAGCGGCTTCCCAGATGCCGGGGACGTCAACGTCGCGCTCGATGACTTCTCTTGCGGCCTCGATCAACGTGCTTTGTGATATATGTTCTGTGGCTTGAACGAGACCGAGATGGCGTGACGGGATCGTCAGAGCATCCGACCTCTGAACAGCGCCATAAAACGGCACACCGATCTCACGGACAGCGTCAGCCAGCATGTCACCATGCCGCTCGCTACCCACCCGCGTCGCGACCACGCCGCATAGCTTGGGGCGATCTCCCAAGGTCGCAAATCCATGCACGAGAGCTGCAATGGATTGGGCTTGTCCGCTCGCATCAACAACCAGCAAGACCGGGAGGTTCAATGTGTCTGCGAGATCCGCGGTGGAACCGTTCATCCCAGCGGCACCGTCGAACATGCCCATCATGCCCTCAATTAGAAGAAAGTCTGCGGTCATGGCGATGGCGCCGACGCGAGCGCGCAGCTGCGCATCGCCCATCGCCCACTTGTCGAGATTGAAACAAGGTTGATCAATCGCAGCTGAGAGAAATTGCGGGTCGATATAACCGGGCCCGCCTTTGGCGATCTGCAGCCTTTGACCGCGCGCTTTGAGGGCCGCGGCGAGTCCCATCGAAAAAACAGTTTTCCCGCTGCCAGAATGCGGTGCAGCGACGACGATTCCCTTTGCCATATCTGAAGTCTTTCGATTCTCGGCGTCCCGCAGGCTTCTCCTTAGTTGTCACATAAATACGGGACAAGAGGCAGGTGTCTCAAAATCATCTTCGGACCGCCGATCAGGTAGCGAAGCCGATTGTTCTTTGTATGTTCTTGCGCTTGGAGGCGAAGGCTGGCAATCGAGTTCTTATCAAACCGAGAATGCGCGGCTAAGCCAAAGACGATGACCGATTTATTTGCTGCTTCCGACATGTCGCAAGACGCGCCGCGCCCGCTGGCAGACAAGCTGCGACCTGAAGCGCTGGCCGATGTTGTAGGGCAAGATCATTTGTTGGGGCCAGATGGCGCGCTCGGACGAATGCTCGCAAAGGGGCAGCTTTCCTCGATTGTTCTCTGGGGCCCGCCCGGCGTCGGCAAAACAACGATTGCCCGCTTGCTGGCGCAAGAAACTGATCTTCATTTCGAGGCCATTTCGGCGATTTTTTCCGGCGTGAAGGATTTGCGAGCGGTTTTTGAAGCGGCGCAAAGGCGGCGAGATCTCGGACAGGGGACGCTGCTTTTCGTGGACGAGATCCACCGCTTCAACCGCGCCCAGCAGGACGGATTTTTGCCTTATGTGGAGGCCGGTACGGTCACGCTGGTGGGGGCGACGACCGAGAATCCCAGTTTTGAGCTAAACGGCGCATTGCTGTCTCGTTGCGCGGTCCTGGTCCTCAACCGGATTGATCCTGAGAGTGCTGAGGAGTTACTGCAACGCGCGGAACGTGAGAACGGCGCCGTATTGCCACTAGAGAGCAGGGCGCGGCAGGCCTTGATCGATATGGCCGATGGCGACGGGCGTTATTTGCTGAATCTCGCTGAACAGGCTTTTTCGCTGACAGATCCTGGCAAAGAGCTCAGCGTTCAGGAGCTCGCTCAAGCGCTACAAAAGCGTGCGCCCGCTTACGACAAGAACCGCGAAGAACACTACAATCTCGTTTCGGCTTTGCATAAGTCTGTTCGAGGCTCTGATCCGGATGCAGCACTGTACTGGTTCGCGCGAATGATCGAAGGTGGCGAAGACCCATTGTTCATCGCGCGGCGTTTGGTTGTCATGGCCAGTGAGGATATCAGCTTGGCGGACCCGACAGCGATGATGGTTGCTGGCGAGGCGGCGCGAGCATTTGAACGTCTGGGGGAGCCGGAAGGCTTGATCCCACTGGCCCAAGCCGTCGTCCATCTTGCCACAGCGCCGAAATCCAACGCCTCATACATGGGCCTAAAGCGTGCCCGGGCGGCCGCACGAGACACCGGTTCACTGATGCCGCCCAAGCATATCCTCAATGCTCCCACGAAGATGATGAAAGAGCAGGGATATGGCGACGGATACGAATACGATCACGATGCGGATGGGAGCTTCTCCGGGCAAAATTATTTTCCGGATGAGATGGAACGGGTGGATTTCTACACGCCAAAAGGATTAGGCAGAGAAGGCCCGATCGCCGAACGCCTCGCAAAGTGGCGCGCGATCAGAAAAACGAGGGGAGAGACAAAGTGATTTCGGATCTGAACAGGATGACAAAGGCGCTGATGTGCGCCGGATTAATCGCCACCGGAGCGGCCTGCCAACAATCGGGACAGGCGCAAGTCGCTGAAGAGACTGAGACTGTCTACGATACGGTCGCCCCGGACATAACCAAATGGATGCAGCAACCAGCCATTCTGGTTTTCTCCAAGACCAATGGCTGGCGTCACAATGAAGGCATCGCCGGTGCCGATAAGTTCTTTGTCGAGTTGTCTCGTGAGCGCGGCTACGGCATTTTCACCACGGTCAATGCGGCAGTGTTCAATGCCGACGATCTCGCTCGTTTCGAGGTCATTGTTTTTAACAACACGACAGGCGACGCCTTGAGCCCGGAGCAGGAGCAAGCGTTCCAGACCTGGCTGGAAGCAGGCGGGTCCTGGATCGGCCTGCATGGCTCTGGCGACAACACGCACGCCGATTGGGAATGGTATTCTCAAGTCGTGATCGGACCGACGTTTATAGGTCACCCGCTGACGCCGCACTTTAATATCGTGCGTGTCGAAACGTTGAATGCGGATCATCCGATCATGGCGAACGCGCCGCAGGTCTGGGAACATGATGAAGAGTGGTATTTCTTCGATAGTCGACCGAGCGAATATGGCCTTCTTCCGTTAGCGGGGATCCATGAGCCAGATTTCAATCCAGAAGGCGCAGATATAGAAAATCTTGCCAATTGGGCGATGGGTGACACGCCGGCAGAGCACCCGGTGATCTGGGTTGGGTGTCCCGGCGAGGGACGTAGTTTCTATTCGGCGCTTGGGCATTCTGACCTGGCCTATGATGTGGAGGTCTACCGCCAGATCTTGAACGATGCGTTCGACTGGGTTTTGAAAACGTCTGATCCTGATGGGGCAGGGTGCCCGTCGGCGAGCTAGGTATGACCGAGCGCGCGCCGCTACAGATCTCCAATCGCGACGCCCGGCGGCTCTGGCTGGACGCGCAAGGGCTCGCGGCGACGCCAACCGGCAAGCTCGATCTCGATGGTTTGATCCAGTCATTGGGGTTCGTTCAACTTGATACGATTCAGGTTGTTTCGCGCGCGCATCACCATATTCTCTGGAGCCGCAATCAGAATTATCGAGAGCGAATGCTCAACAAGCACATGGCGGAGCATCGCCTTGTTTTTGAACACTTTACGCACGATGCCTCGGTCATCCCCATGGCTTTCTATCCCGTGTGGCAGAGGCAGTTTCGACGTCTCGAAGAAAAGGTGCGGGGCTGGGAGTGGCATCGCGGCATGCTGGACGAACAGGGGCGCAACTCGATCAAGGATCGCATCCGAAGTGAAGGGCCTTTGTGCACCAAGGCCTTCGATACGAAAGTCAAAGGCGAGAAGAAAATGTGGGTGCGTCCACCACACAAGCTGGCGCTCGATTATATGTGGTATGCGGGCGAACTCTCGACCTCGCATCGGGAGAATTTCACCAAGTTCTACGATCTCAGCGAACGGGTGATCCCGGAAGACTTACGGTCGCGCATTCCATCAGATGAGGACCAAATCGACTGGCTTTGTCGCAGCGCGCTCGATCGGATGGCGTTTGGCAGCGAAGGCGACATTCAGCGGTTCTGGGCCGCGGTCAGCAACAGCGAAGCCAAGACCTGGGCCACACGTCACGCGGCGGACTTGGTGCCGGTCGAAATCTCCTGCGCCGATAAGTCCACCGTCTGTGTCCTGGCGCCGCCCGATATCGAAGACCGTCTGGCCAAGGCTCAAGCTCCGACGTCGCGCCTGCGCGTTCTCAATCCGTTTGATCCGGTCATCCGAGATCGCAATCGCCTGAAGCGCCTGTTTGGGTTCGATTACACGGTCGAGATGTTTGTACCCGCGGCCAAGCGGCAGTGGGGCTATTACGTCTATCCCCTTCTGGAGGGCGATCGTTTCGTTGGGCGTATCGAAGTTAAGGCGGATCGCAAGGCCGGTCAGTTGAACGTCTTGAGGTTCTGGATTGAGCCGAAAGTCTCCTGGACCTCTGCACGAGCGGAGAAGCTCGATGCTGAACTTGCGCGATTGGCGAGATTTGTGGGGCTGGAAAACGTGATCTGGACCGATCAGGCAGCCGCGGACTTGCCTTGATCTCTCCCTCCATTAGGTCTGTCTGCAGATTGAAGGAGTTCCACAATGATCCGTTTCGGGATTGGAAGTTTGGCTGTGCTCGCAATGACTGCCTGCGCGCCACAATTACAGGGCGCGGGCAGCGTGATCACGGTCCAGCAGGCCCCGGAAGCAGGCGCGCAGACATCCGGAGATGCAGACGCGTTTCACGAATCTATCGCCGTTTTCGATAGCCACCTCGACACGCCAGCTTTGTTCCACACGGACGATTACCTGTTCACCGCTCGCGGGACCTGGGAAGAAGACGGCACGCATGTAGATCTGCCGCGTATGAATGAAGGCGGTCTGGACGGCGGGTTCTGGGTCATCTTCACCCGACAAGGCCCCCTCGACGAAGCGTCTTACGCGGCGGCGCGGACACATGGCTTGATGCGCCAGACAGCGATCCGGGAATTCGCTGCGAAGTATCATGAGGAAGTCGCATTAGCCTTCACCGCAGATGACGCAGATCGCATCATCGCTGACGGGAAGAAAGTCGTCTTCCAGAGTATGGAAAACTCCTACCCGCTCGGACTTGATGTTTCTCTATTGGAGCATTTCTACATTGGCGGCTTGCGCATGATCGCGCCCGTCCATTTTGCACACAACCAGTTCGCTGACAGCGCCACGGCGATCGAGCCGCCCTATGACGGTCTAAGTCCGCTTGGTGAAGAGCTGGTGCGAGAAGCCAATCGCCTCGGCCTTGTCCTGGACGGCAGCCACGCTGCAGACGCAACTGTTCGGGACATGATTGCGCTTTCCACCACGCCGCTCATCCTCTCCCATACGGGCGCGAAGGCGATTTATGATCACCCGCGAAATATCGACGATACCTTGCTCCTCGAACTCGCTGAAGCGGGCGGGGTGATCCAAATGAACATTTTTGGCGGCTATCTCGAACTCCTGGTGCCGACGCCCGAGCGGGAAGCGGCACTCGAAGTCTTCAACGCCGCTTACGGCGCAGACCCGAGTGAGCTGGATAGTGAGGGACTGGCGGCCTGGTTTGCAGCTCGTCAGGAACTCGATCGCGATTTCCCGCGTCCGCGTTCCTCATATGAGAAGTTTATGGAGCACACGTTCCACGTCCTCGAGCTTATCGGTCCCGACCATGTCGGGATTAGCGGCGACTGGGATGGCGGCGGTGGTGTCGACGGTATGAGCGACGTCTCCATGTTACAGAAGATCACGCGCGACCTGCTTGCGGCTGGGTATACGCGTGAGGATGTCGAAAAGATCTGGGGCGGCAATATGATGCGCCTCGTGCGTGCAGCGGAAGAGGCCCGTACATCGGATCTCGTTTCACCTGACGTTCTGAACTAGACCGTCTATGGACTGGCTGACAATCACGCCGCCTATTGTCGCGATCATTGTCGCGATATGGACCCGTAATGTGTTCTGGGCGCTGGGTCTGGCGATCTGGCTCAGTGAGACGATCATTGCCGGGTTCAATCCGATCATGGGCGCGCTCGGCGGTATCGATCGCGCCGTCGGCGTGTTCGACAGTCCTTACAATACGCGGGTCCTCCTGTTTTGCCTCATCATCGGTGCGTTGATCGTATATATGCACCGGTCGGGCGGCATCAGCGCCATGGTGGAGCGACTACAGAGTTCCGGCTTTGCCTCGACACCGCGGCGCGCCAGCCTGGTGACCGCGATTTGCGGGGTTCTGATTTTTGTTGAGACCAATATCAGTCTTCTGACAACGGGAATTCTTGGTCGTCCGCTGTTCGACAAGCTCAAAATGAGCCGTGAGAGGCTGGCCTACATTATCGACTCAACCTGCGCCCCGGTGAGTGTGTTGATCCTGTTTAATGGTTGGGGGGCATACCTTCTTGGGCTGCTGAATGAGAACGGCGTTGAGGGAGCAACCGGCGTCCTGATGGCAACGATTGGGCTGAATTTCTATGCGTGGATCACGCTGGTCCTGGTCTTTTTCACGGTGTTCTCAAACAAGACGTTCGGGCCCATGGCGGCGGTTGAAGCAACGGGGTCGAACGCGGCTGCGGCATCGGGCACCGGCATGTTCAACGAAGCGCCTGCGCCCGCGACGAAAGCCGTTTACATGGCGCTACCACTGCTCGTCATGATCGGCGGCACGATCGCATTCATGATCTGGACGGGCGATGGCGATATCCGCGCCGGGTCAGGCTCGCAGGCCATTCTATGGTCGGTCATTCTCGGCACAGTCGTAGCATTTTTCTGCCTCGCTCATTCGCGGCGCGCCAAAGGCGAACTGCTCGAGATAGGCTTCAAAGGCATGGGCGATTTGCTGCCCGCCGTAACCATGATCTTCATGGCTTTGGTCCTGGGAGCGAGCCTCAATGCGGTCGGCATGCGAGAGTTTATTGCCAATATGGCATCGAGCTTCCCAGCGCCCTGGACCATCCCGGCCATCCTGTTCGTTGCGGCCGGGATTACGTCGTTCACGGCGGGCACCAGTTGGGGCACGTATGGCATTCTGGTGCCGGTTGCCGTTCCTCTTGCTGTCGGGGCAGGGGTACCGTTACCGCTAGCTGTGGCTGCGGTGATGGGCGGCGGTGTCTTTGGTGACCACTGTTCCCCGATCTCCGACACAACGATTATCGCATCGCTTGCCTCGGGATGTGATCATATGGAGCACGTCCGGACGCAGCTGCCTTACGCCGTGTTTGGCGGTGTTGCTGCGACCGGGCTCTATCTGTTCGCGGGACTGACCGCTTAACCTAGGACCTCCGCAAGAAAGTCCTGACACGCTGCAAAGCTGCGCCGGTCGGCACCTGCATCATAAACGGTGCCGAAATCTGGATTGTCCGCATGCGGATTGGTGAAAGCGTGCATCGTTGAACCATAGGCATGTAGCTGCCAGTCGGCTTTCGCGCTGGTCATCTCTTTCGAGAAATCCATGACATCATCGGGAGTCGCCATTGGGTCTTCCCAACCATGAAGCGCGAGGACTTTGGGCGTGATCTGATCAGCGGTGTTTCCGGGTGCGCCGAACAGGCCATGGAAGCTGACGACACCTTTCAGAGCCATATTCGTTCGCGCCATGTCGAGCACGCTGAGGCCGCCAAAGCAGAACCCGATCGCCGCGGCATTGTCGGATCCCGATTCTTTCTTGGCAACGCTCAAAGCCTCAGCCAGGCGAGATTGAAGCTCCACCCGATTGCTTGCGAGCGGCGTCATTAAGGCTTCGCATTCTTCATTTGTCTCGCCGCGCTTGCCTTTGCCAAACACATCAATTGCGAACCCGGCATAGCCCCATTCAGCGACCAGTTTGGCTTTGTCTTGCTCAAAGGCTGACTGACCACCCCAGGCATGTGCAACCAGCACGACCCCTTTTGGCGTCCCTTCGGGCATGGCGAGAAACCCTTCATAGGTCTGGCCGCCTTGCTCATAATCAACGATCCGGGTGGTCACACTCATCTTGGGTCTCCTGCTTGAACGTAAAAACTGAAATTGGGTTTAGCGATGCGAGGACGCGTTTCAAGGCTTGCCAACGCAAAAGTCGCGGAGCAGACACGAAACATGACTTGCGTACTCATTGATTGTGATCCTGGATTGGATGATGCCGTAGCGTTGCTCGCTGCATTTGGAACCGCTGATCTTGACGTTCGCGCGATCACGACGGTCGCTGGAAACGTGAAGGGACCGCAAACCGCGATGAATGCCCGTATCATTCGCGAGGTGGCTGGCTTGGACACGGCGATCCCCGTCTGCGCCGGTGCGCCGCGCCCCATGCTGCGGGACCCGGTCACAGCCGAGGATTTTCACGGCAGCACAGGCCTGGGGGATATTCCGTTCCCGGACCCAGAGCAGCCCCTGTCGGAGTTGCATTCTGTGAACATGATCATCGAAGCGTGCAGGGCGTCAAAAGACGGTCCGCTCACGCTGATTGTCACAGGGCCAATGACCAATGTCGCGCTGGCCCTGACTATGACGCCCGATATCGCGGAGGGGATTACGGAGATCGTGCTGATGGGCGGCGCCGATACCGAAGGTGGCAATATCACCCCATTCTCGGAGTTCAATGTATTTGCGGACCCACACGCGGCCGCAGCGGTGTTCGGATCGGGATTGCCGGTTCGCTGCCTCAGTCTGGACGTCACGCATACTGTTCGGGCGACGCAGGCGCGGCTCTCACATTTGCGGACAGTACGAACCAAACAGGCGGAAGTGGCGGTGCAGTTATTAGACGCTTCTTGTAAACTCGAATTCTCAGCCAATGGCGCACGCGATGCCCCTTTACACGATCCGAGCACCGTCATCGCCGTTACGCGCCCGGACCTGTTTCAAGGGCGGCGGGCCCATGTCGAAGTGATCACGGAGCGCGGCGAGCAATTTGGACGAACGATCCCTCACTTTGACGATGATGGCCCGGTTATGTGGTACACGCAGGCTGATGATGATGGCGTGTTTGAAGAGCTCGCGCGCCTGCTGGGAGGGTTTGAATGAGCGTCACGATAGGTGTTGTCGGATCGATCAATCTCGACCTCGTAGCGAGCGGCGCGCCATTGCCCCAGGCCGGAGAGACTGTGACAGGTGCACAGTTTGCGCAGCACCCGGGCGGCAAAGGTGCAAACCAGGCCCTAGCCGCGCGGCGGCTCGGCGCAGCGGTGCATTTGGTGGGCTGCGTTGGCGACGATGCGCTCGCAGAGACGGCCATGACCTTGTTGCGACGAGACGGCGTTGATGTCTCGAATGTTATGAGTGAGCTTGGCACCGCGACCGGCGTTGCTTTGATCGCTGTTTCTCCTGAGGGCGAAAACCAGATCACAGTCGCGAGTGGTGCGAATACACGCGTTGGCCCCAGCGATGTGGCGGGCCTTCCTAAGTGCGATGTGATCCTCAGCCAGCTCGAAGTGTCTGTAACGGCGGTTGAGGCAGCCACACGCCAGGCCGCAGAGACCGGTGCGCTGATGGCTATCAATCTCGCCCCGGCCATCGGCGTTTCGCCGCAATTGCTGAAAGATGCAGATCTTCTGATCGTGAACGAGATTGAGGCGGAATTCTATGGTGACGCCTTGCATGAGCGCGGCGGCCTCGTCGCACTGACCCTCGGAGGTGAGGGGGCTGCGCTGTTCAAGATGGGGCAGGAGATCGCGCGGGTTCCAGCGTTTGACGTTGACGTTGTCGACACGACTGGCGCGGGAGATACGTTTTGCGGTGCACTCGCCGTTGCGCTCGCGGAGGGCCAACCGCCGGAACAGGCGTTGCGGTTCGCCTCCGCAGCAGCAGCTTTGGCGGTCACGCGTCCAGGCGCGCAACCCAGCTTGCCTAAACGCGCGCAAGTTGACGCGATGTTGGGAGAGTCTTGATTGGGGGATTTGCCACTCACCCGGATTGCGCTTTCACCTGCGCGGCAAAACGCGATTCGCGAAGCAGTTCGGAAGGCCAAGGGCATTGGCTTTGATAAATCTCCGAGTCGGGTGGCCAGCCTGGATGATGCGGACGCGTTTTATGAGTTTCTCTCAGATCCCAGTATTCACGCTCCGATCTATAATCTCCCGCGTCCACTGACGGTCGAGTCTGTTCGCGGCATGATCGCGCGCAATCTTGAGGCGCAAGCCACCGGAGAGGGAGTGTTATTCTTGCGTTTCGATGCAGATGGCGGCGTCATCGGTTACTCTGAGTTCGAGATTTGGCCGGAGTGGGGCGCCGGCGATCTTGGCGGAGCACTGCGCCAGGATCAGCAAGGCCATCGCGCAGGTGTAAACGGCGCGAAGCGGTCGTTTGACTGGATGTTCGATGAATTGGAGCTCGAACTAATCGTGGCAACGGGCGCGCTCGACAATGTCAGGACCGCACGCATGCTGGACGGTCTTGGCCTTTCTCGCAAAGGCGAAATAACGAGCACACGCGCCGATGGTTCAACGCGGCAGTCTCGGGTCTGGGAAGTTACGCGTGATGAATGGCGCCGCGTGCATGCAAAAGACGACTAAGCTTTGACCAAGCCGATCTCGCGCAAGCGTTCCATCAGATAGTCCTGAGCCGTAATTGGCGGTTCAGCTTTTCCACCTTCTTCCAGGCATTGCGGCAGCGCTTCGATCATGACGTCCTGATTGAAGTGAAGGAAGAACGGGGTCGAGTAGCGCGGGAACTTGGAGCGCTCCGGCGACGGGTTCAGCACGCGATGCGTTGTTGACGGCAGAATGCCCCCGGTCAGGCGTTGCAGCATGTCACCGCAATTGATCACCAGTGAACCCGCTGGCGGATTGACGTCGAGCCATTCGCCGGTGCGATGCAAGGCCTGTAGACCGGCTTCTTCCGCTCCCAGCAACAGAGTGATCACATTGATATCTTCGTGCGCGCCCGCGCGAACAGTGCCTTGCGGTGGCGGGTTCTTCTGAGGCGGATAGTGCAACAGCCGCAGGATTGAGTTGCCGCTTTCAACCTTGTCGTCAAACCAGGTCTCCGAAAGACCCAGGTGAAGCGCGACAGCGCGCAGCAATTGGGCACCGAATTCATGCATTGCTGTGTAGAAATCGCGAGTCGCTGCATCAAACTCCGCCACTTCTGGAACGGCGGGCGTGTCCTTCATCGTCGCGCGATAGGGGCTGTCTTCTGGCAGGGCGCGGCCAGTATGCCAAAACTCTTTCAGATCAGCTGCGGCATTGCCTTTGGCGTTCTCCGTTCCAAACGGCGTGTAGCCACGCTGTCGACCACCCTCTGCGTCGTGATATTGTTCTTTGACGTTCTCAGGCAGTTCAAAGAACGCCTTGGACGCCGCCACAGCGCGATCAATCACACTTTGCGAGATTGGGTGATCGCTGATCACAGCAAATCCGGTTTCACGGAACGAACGCCCGAGCGCGTCGGCAAAGGCTTCTTTTTGATCCGGCCATTGCTCGAACGAAATAGGGGTAAAGTATTCAGTCATGCCCCCTCATACGCCTCGCATAAAAATAGGGGAAGTGCGGAACTTCCCCTATTGGTGCTTTTGATGTGTCCTAAAAACCCGCTCAGTAGGCTGGAATGGGTTCCGGCATCTGCCAGCGGCCATCGTCGGTTTGGCAAACCTCGACCGGTTCGCGGATCACCGTGCCATCCGGCAACCTGGTTTCCCGGCGGACTGTCGTGCATTCGCGCTCAGATGTTTGAGCTTCAGGCGCACCATAAAGGTCTTCGTCCCGATCTTCCGGATAGGCAGGATAGGCGGGTCCTGGTGCGCTCACCGGCTGCGGATAGGCCGGTCCAGTTGATTGCTGCTGCTGCGGGTTTTCCCAGGCAGGGCCGGTTGGAGACCGTGTCGGGGCATGAACACCCGACAGGCCGGATCCATAATTCTGTCCTGAATAGACGCGGCCCGTATCATAACTGCCTGAGGAATATGTCTGTACGCAGTCGGAAGAGCCGCCTGCGAGCTCGCTGCCAATCGCAGCCCCGGCCAGGGCACCGATCAAGCCGCCTGCAATCTCAGCACCATCGTCGCCGCGATCGTGGTAGTAGCCCCGGCGATGTCCGCGACGACCGCGATAGCCACGGTGGCCGCGATACCCGCGGTGACCTCTGTAGCCACGATAACGATGGTAGCCATTGTCCGGCTCCAGTTCGCCGCCAATCGCAACACCGATCAGGCCGCCTGCCACGGCGCCGACGAGACCGCCTGCCAGACGGTCACTGTCTTTCTGTTTCTCACAGGCGACGCTCGCCACGGATGGCTGCGGACCGTGATATCCACCATAGCCGCTATTGTAGTTGTGGTCAGCCATGGCCGCAGGCGCCAGACAAAAGGCAACAGCGGCGGTGATAAGACTGGCTCGGATCATGGAAGATCTCCTGTTTCGCGAGACGCACCCGCCCATATTGCCCTCAAGCTGCCCGAACCTGTCTGAACGGAACCTGAAGGAATGAGGCGCTGTGTGCACTGGACGTTACGGCATGCGAAGCCCATGTAGGGTATATGGGAGTGTTGAAAGACGCCATGAAGACTGTGGGCCGGGCCCGATACACCGCTGCGCAAGGGCTGCGTGCGGCCTGGTATGGCGGTCAGTATGCGCTCGCGCGGCGTCGCTCTGCCGGGTTCAATCGGCCTGGCGAGCCTGCTTTCAAGCCCGACAATTCACCAGATACCAAGACGCTTCGCGCCGCCTATTTCGGTCTGTTTCGACAAGACCGGGCGAATGTTGAAGCGGGGCTTTATCCTGATCCGGTCGGCACCGACATGCGGCTGCGCGATTTGCCAAAGTCTATTCGCCGAGCTCAGGCGTTTTTGAGCGATGTCTCAGACGTCGACCGTCGGCGGCTGGAACGAAACGGCATCGAAGTTCGCACGCATGAGGCGGCTGATCCCAAGCGCTTTCCAACTTATTACCGTCAAAACTTCCACTATCAGACTGATGGCTGGTTGAGCGAAGACAGTGCGGAGATATACGATCATCAGGTCGAAGCGCTGTTTACTGGCGCCGCAGATGCCATGCGCCGCGCTGCGCTTGCTGAACTCGTTCGCGAAGTGAGACAGGGCGATCAGCGCAACACGCAAGTCCTCGATCTTGCGTGTGGAACGGGGCGTTTCATGGCGCAGACGCTGAGAGCGATGCCGCGTCTGAACCTCACTGGCCTCGATTTGTCCCCGCCATATGCCGAGGCCGCGCGGGCATCGGTTAAGCGCTGGCCGCAAGCCGAAATCGTCGAAGGGATGGCCGAAAATCTGCCTTTTGAAGATGAGCGCTTCGATCACCTGATCTCGATCTACCTGTTCCACGAATTACCACCTCGAATTCGTCCAAAAGTGATTGCCGAGGCCGCACGGGTTCTGAAGCCCGGCGGCACATTCATTATCGCGGACAGTCTGCAATTTGGGGATGATTCCGGGCTGGATGGATTTCTTGAGTATTTCCCGGAAGGGTTCCACGAGCCGTATTATAAAGGCTATCTGAAATGGGACTTTGATCCACATATGGCCGCGGCGGGATTGACCTCTGAACGATTGAACCTTGCCTTCCTGACCAAGGTCAGGGTTTGGCGAAAGGACAATTATTCAAATGCTTGAGCCTTCTGCCCCGCTGATCGAACGACTAAAGGCCCGGTATGCGGAGCCGCAACGGCACTACCATACGTGGGCGCATATCGACGCGTTGCACGGCCATTTTGACAGCGTGAAGGATCAGTTTCATGATCCCACCGGCGTGCTGTGGGCATTGTATTGGCACGATGCGATTTATGACCCTCAAGCCGCTGACAACGAACAAAAGAGTGCCGATCTCCTACTTGAGGAGGCGCCTCCAGAGGTTGGCGAGTCCAGGTTGAAATTCGCCGCTTGCATCATCCGTGCGACCCAGAAACACGAAATACCTTCCTCGCTCTCTGTTCAGGATGAGTCAGATCTGGCTCTGTTTTTGGATATCGATCTTTCGATCCTGGCAGCCAATGAACTGGTTTTCGACCAATACGAGGCGCAGATCCGCGCGGAGTATGAGTTTGTGCCCCTCGACCTCTATCGACAAGCTCGCGCCGGAATCCTGAAAGGGTTCTTGAACCGCGCGCGTCTTTATTTTTCCGACCATTATTACAATCTCTGGGAGATGAGGGCGCGCGATAATCTGCAACGCTCAATCACTAGACTGGACCGAAAGGACGATGCCAATGTCTGACCGAAAACTGATGCTCATCACCGGAGCTTCTGCCGGTATCGGCGAGGAGTTTGCCAAGCAATATGCTGAACTCGGATGGGACCTGGCGCTCACGGCCCGCCGTGCTGACCGCCTGGAAAAACTGGCGCGGGATATGGAAGAAAAGTATCGCGTCTCAACCATCGTGATTTCGCAGGACCTGGCGCGGGCCAATAGCGTCGACACGATCCTCAAAGAGATCAAGGAGGCCGGCCGGCATGTTGATGGGCTCGTGAATAATGCGGGCTACGGCCTGCCGGGAACGTTCTTCAATACCAAGTGGAAAGACCAGGCGCAGTTTCTTCGCGTGCTTTACACCGCGCCAGTGGAGTTGACGCACAAGGTGCTCGCCGGAATGGCCGAGCGCAATTTCGGGCGGATCATCAACGTTGCATCGCTTGCGGGCTACACGCCGGGCTCCAACGGGCACACGCTGTATGCCAGCGTCAAATCCGGCATGATCAAGTTTTCCGAGAGCATTCACGCAGAGGCGCAGGCCGCTGGCCATGAGAATGTCCACTGCACTGCGCTTTGCCCGGGATTTACCTGGTCTGAGTTCCACGATGTGAATGGCACCCGGGAGAAAACCAATGAAATGCCAGACTGGATGTGGATGGAAGCCGCTCCGGTCGTTGAGGCGGGGATCCGCGCTTGTGACCGTGGCCAGCCAGTCGTCGTACCCGGCGCTGTTAACAAGGGGCTGGCGACGTTGAGCAAGCTCCTGCCCGAACCGTTAGGGCGGGCGATGGTCGGTGCGCAATCCAAGCGCTTTCGCAATGCCGAGTAACCGCTCTCTTGCAGGCCTGCGAGAAGCGTCCTAGGTGACACGAAACAATTACGGAGTCTGAGCTTTGAGAGACCTATTCTGGGCCCTGCACAGCTATTTCATTTCGCCCGTCCTCACGATCTTCTTCTTCGCCTTGCTCGCATACGTTATTCTGGGCTGGCTGATGATCGGTGGCGTGGTTGATAATCGCAACCAAACCGTTCGATCGATCTACGGCTTTCTTTTCTCTGTGATTGAACCGGTTGCGAAGCCGATCCGGCGGTTCATTCCACCAATTGGCGGGCTGGATCTGTCGATCCTGGTTGTGGCGCTGGCCATCCCGTTCCTGCGAGACTGGCTCATCCCTCGCATCATTCTTGCCCTTCCAGCCTAGTTTTTAGCTGCATTGCGGGTGACGAATCTGATGTCTCGCTCTAAAGGCGAGACATTGCAGCGGCTCTACGCGTGAATTGCGAGAGCCAACCATGGGAGAGATGGGTCATGGCAGCTGAAATCATTTCTGGAAAAGACGTCGCCGCCGACGTGCGCGCCAGTGTCGCGACTGCAGTCGAGGCTTTGCCGGGGCAGCCAACGCTCGCCGTCGTATTGGTCGGTGAGGATGCCGCCAGTCAGGTCTATGTTCGCAACAAGGTGCGCCAGACCGAAGCGTGCGGCATGCGTTCCCTGCACCACCAACTGCCCAAAGACGCGACCCAGTTTGAGATTGAGAATCTGATCTCAGATCTCAACGATGATGAAGAGGTCGACGGTATTCTGCTGCAGCTGCCGCTTCCCAAAGGCCTCAACGAAGCAGCTGCGATCGAGAAGATTCACCCCGACAAGGATGTCGATGGTTTGACGGAAACCAGTGCCGGGCGACTCAGCCTCGGCAAACCGGGCATGCGCCCCTGCACACCAACGGGCTGCGTGATCCTTGCCAAACGTGCCTTGGGGGACGACCTGTCCGGCAAGCATGTCGTGGTGATCGGCCGCTCTATCCTGGTGGGTAAGCCCGCCGCGCTTCTTTTCCTGGCAGAGAATTGCACCATCTCGATCGCTCACTCGCGGACCGCGGATCTCCCCGGACTGTGCCGGGAGGCCGATATTGTGGTTCCGGCGGTCGGGCGACCGGAAATGGTCAAAGGCGACTGGCTGAAACCGGGCGCGTGCGTCATCGATGTCGGGATCAACCGCGTCCCGGCACCAGAGAAGGGCGAGGGTAAGACCAAGCTGGTCGGGGATGCGGACTTTGCAAGTTGCGCCGCCGTGGCGGGATCTATCACACCTGTGCCCGGCGGTGTCGGGCCGATGACCATCGCCTGTCTGCTACGCAACACTGTGCTGGCCGCGTGCGCGCGACGGGGGTGGGATGTGCCGGAAGAGCTGTGAGTCAGCCTTATCTGACACCTGGAAGCGACGACTTTAACGCGCTATGGAAAGCTCAATCCGGCTTATGCGCGCTCTGCGAGAAGCCGATGCTCCGCAATCGTTTCGAAGCGCCGCACGCACGGATCTGGGCAAACCACCGAGCCACTTTCGACCATATCATCCCGAGCTCAAAAGGCGGTCCGGACACACTGAACAACCTGCAGCTCGCGCATGCGCGATGCAATAAGATCAAGGGCAATAAGCGCTAGCTATTTAACTATTTCGTCCGGGATGGCCTGATCCATGCTCCGCGCTGGCTCACAGCATGGTCCGCCGACTTGCTTTGCCGGAACCCCTGCCACGGTGCATTGTGCCGGGACATCCTTCAGAACAACCGAGCCTGCGGCGATCTTTGCCTCGTCGCCAACGCGAATATTACCAAGAACCTTTGCGCCGACAGACAGTAAGACACCATTGCCAATCTTCGGGTGACGGTCGCCGACTTCCTTGCCGGTTCCGCCCAGCGTGACCCCGTGGAGCAGTGAGCAATCGTCGCCGACCACCGCGGTTTCACCGATCGTGATGTCCGTTGCGTGGTCGAGCATGACGCCTTTGCCAATGGTCGCCGCCGGGTGGATATCCACCGCGAACAATTCGCTGGCGCGCGATTGGAATTGGAAGGCCAGCGTTTCGCGGCCTTGTTTCCACAAATGATTTGCGACGCGGTGTGTCTGCAGGGCGAGGAAGCCTTTGAAGAACAGGAAAGGCTGCAACATAGATCGACAGGCCGGATCGCGATCCAGCGTTGCCTGCATGTCGGCTTCCGCCGCTTCGACGAGCACGTGATTGCTGTCATAGGCGTTGGCGAAGACCTGGCGTACTTGTTGGGCACCCATTTCAGGACCAGCGAGTTTTTCGGCGATGTGAAACGCGAGGGCCTGGCAAATCGTTTCGTGGCTCAGAATAGCCGCGTCGATATAGCTGGCCATGGTTGGCTCATCCGCCGCAGCGGCGCGGGCTTCGAAGCGCAATCGGGTCCATACCGGAGGCGGGGCGCCAATGTCGGGATTGTGTTCCACGGGTCCGATCCTCCATTCGGGTCTCGAGTCTAAATGGAGTCAGATCGTCCTGAGATCAAGTCACACACTTGCGAGCGGAGCAGGCTCAGGCTTTCTTTTGGTGCAGAAAGCGAATGGCAAACTCGCCGCTGACCGCGCGCACAACTTCGCCGCGGAGTGTCCCCACACGAACCTGTTCGCCGACGACAGGAACCGGACCATCAAACTCAAACGCAGCGCCCGTCAGAGAAATGTCGATCACGCGGCATTGCAGCTTGGTGCCATTCGAACGGGTAACCAATGCCGGACCGCCGCCCGCTTTACGGGGCGCTGAGCGTTCGTCGGACAGGTTGTATTTCTTGTGATTGAGCAACCAGATCAATCGGTCTGACAGCTTGTCTTTCTTGTGGTCAGACGCTTTGAACGTCACCGCAAACCCATCGTCAGTATGGCGAACGACTTCACCGGATACGCGGCCAAGGTCATCAAAATAGCAAACGACTGCAGCGCCAACTTCCGGGATGGCGCGGGCTTGAACGATCGCACCCCCGCAGGAAACATTCGCTGTCAGGAACGTATGATCAGCACCATCATGCAGAAATCGGCCATTCAGGCTGAGCTCTACGCGCTTATGGCGACGACGGTCAGGTTTGGTCCGAATCGACGACGCTGGGCTTTGAGGTTTTAGCAGTGCTGCACTCATGATGTCTCCCGAGATCTATACCGCGCACCGCCCGTTGCCGTATGCATTGACAATATGAGGCGCGGGTTCACAAATGGTTGAGATTGTCAGTAAATCTCGCAGGAATCGCGGGGCAAAGGAAAGCATCGGGGCAGTAGAAATGAGCCAAAAAAAGGGCTTTGATTACATCATTGTAGGGGCTGGAAGCGCAGGTTGCGTGATGGCCAACCGGTTGAGCGAGGACCCGGATGTTTCGGTATGCCTGATCGAAGCGGGAAAAAAAGACAATTCGCTGCTTATTCGAATGCCAGCCGGTGTCGGTGGGCTGATCAAGGACGAAAACCCGCAAAACTGGGGATTTTGGACGACGCCGCAAAAGCATATGGAAGACCGCAAACTGTGGTGGCCGCGTGGGCGTGGCTGGGGCGGGTCGTCTTCGATCAATGGCATGATCTACATTCGCGGACATGCGCGTGATTATGACCAATGGCGCCAGACAGGACTCACCGGTTGGGGATTTTCAGACGTCCTGCCATATTTCCGCAAATCCGAGGCTTATGAAGGCGGCGCTGATGCCTTCCATGGAGGCGACGGCCCGCTGCGCGTAACTGAGAGCCCGCTCGAGGATTCGGTCTACGATATGTTCGTCAACGCGGGCCGCGAAGCGGGGTATCCGGTCACCAAGGACTTCAACGGATCAAACCAGGAAGGCTTCGGTCCGTATCAGCGTACCATTCACGACGGTGAACGCTGGAGCGCGTCCTTCGCCTATCTTCGCCCCATCGTGAAAGAACGCGAGAACCTGACCGTTATGTCGACCGCCCTCGTGTCGCGCGTTGTGTTTCGCGGCGGCAAGACCCACGGGGTTGAAATTGTCGCCAAAAAGGGCGCCGAGCCGGAAACGATTATCGCCGACCGCGAAGTTATCGTCTGCGCAGGGGCCGTTCAGTCGCCGCAAATCCTGCAATTGTCAGGAATCGGTCCCGCCGACGAGATCCGCAAGCAGGGTGTGACCTGCGTGGTCGATTCGCCAAATGTCGGTGCGAATTTGCAAGACCACCTCGATGTCACGGTCATCCATGAGATGACGCAGAAAGCCTCTGCCTATTCCAAACAGGCGGGTTTCAAGAAACTGGCGGTTGGGATCAGATATCTGATGTCAAAATCCGGCCCGGGGGCGGACAATTTCCTTCAGGCTGGCGCTTTCCTCAAGACGCGCGAAGGTCTGGATCGTCCGGATATTCAATTGCACCTCGTCAACGCGATGATGCGCGATCACGGGAATTACGATTTCAAGAAAGACGGTTTCACGATTCACTCCTGCCAGTTGCGACCTGACAGTCGCGGGACGGTGATGATCCGGTCCGATGATCCTTTCGAGCATCCTGCGATTGATCCGAATTATCTGGCTGCTGAGACCGACCGTGTCACCATGCGCGAGTCGGTCAAGATGATGCGTGAGATTGCGGGCCAGAACGCGCTCTCTCCGATCCGAGGTGACGAGTCCTTGCCTGGCGCCAGCGTCCAGTCGGATGAAGAGATTGATGCGTTCATCCGGATGTATGGCGAAACGATCTATCATCCGGTGGGAACTGTCGCGATGGGGATCCATGACGACGCTCCATTGGACGGCGATCTGAGGGTTCGGGGTGTTGATGGCTTGCGGGTGGTCGACGCATCGGTGATGCCGACCCTGATTGGCGGGAATACGAACGCGCCGACGATTATGATCGCGGAGAAGATTGCCGACACCATTCGCGGCATCGCGCCATTGCCTCAGGAAGCGCCTGAAATCGCCGCCTAGTCGTCGCCGCGTTTCCAGACGGTGCGAGCGTGTTCGTCCGCGTCAGAGCCGAGCCCCATCCAGGCAAGCTGGCCGGTGTCTGCATTGACGATCACGAACTTGCCGCGCTCTGCCAGTACGGTGGAGAGCTGCGAGCGGAGATCATAAGCGGTGATTTCAGCGTGGAGAATGAAGGTGCCCGCCATCAGCTCTGAGAAACGTCCGGTCTGGTTGAGGACCGAGATGACAGCCCGGCGGCCGTCGCCATCGGTCTTGACGGTGACGACAAAATTAGATGGCGCAGGTTTCTCGCCTTTCACTGGCGGTGTTGTGTGCGGAAACTCAGACGCGAGATCCATATAGGCGCCTGCCGTCACGAATGCGCCGCCATCACCGCGCGCGACGCTGGATCCTGCAGTGACCCGGCCTTCCTCGATAAAGCTGCGCATCTGCCCCAGCGTATATGGGCCATAAACTACGTCCGCGACTTTGATCCGCCATACTGGCGGGTCGATTTGCGAAAGATCTAGCGCGTCATTTGAGGCCATGTCGCCACGTCATCCTTGATTCGGATCTGTCAGACCATAGCCTAGCGCGAAATCCAACTGTCCGGGAGGTCCCAATGATTGAGAGCGAATTTGTGAACACCAAGGTCGAAGGCAATGTCCTGATCGTCGAGATCAATCGACCGGAGAAGATGAATGCCGTGCATCCGCCGGCCAGCCGCGATCTTGGCCAGGTCTTTGATAAATTCGCCGAGGATAAGGATCTCTGGGTTGCGATTGTTACCGGTGCTGGCGACCGCGCCTTCTGCGCAGGCAACGATTTGCGTTATCAAGCTGAAGGCGGCGACATGTTTTCCGTACCGAGCGGATTTGGCGGAATGACCAATCGCTACGATTTGTTCAAGCCGGTCATCGCGGCGGTGAATGGAGTGGCCATGGGCGGCGGATTCGAGATCGCGCTTGCGTGCGATCTGATCATCGCTTCAGACAATGCCCGCTTTGCCCTGCCGGAGCCGAAAGTCGGGCTCGCAGCCCTGGCTGGCGGTCTGCATCGTCTGCCGCGCCAGATTGGTTTGAAAAACGCCATGGGCATGATGCTCACCGGCCGTCACGTGATGGCGGATGAAGGTAAAGAGCTTGGCTTCGTGAACGAAGTTGTGCCGCAAGCCGAGCTGATGGATGCAGCGATGAAATGGGCCGGCATGATCGCCGAATGCTCACCATCTTCGGTTCGCACCACTAAGGAAGTCGCTATGAAAGGCCTCGACACGGCCAACTTCCAGGAGGCCTTCTCGATGAAGTATGATGCGATTGGGCGAATGGTCAAAGGCCCCGATTTCATTGAAGGACCGATGGCATTTGCTCAGAAGCGCAAGCCGAACTGGTCCGGCGAATAGGTAAAATCGGTTTGTCGTCTCTTCGTGATCCCGGTATGGTTTGAGATAACAATCATAAGGGGAGAGAAGAGATGTGGGTTTTGTTTCGATCGCTGTCGAACGCATCGTCAAAGATTTTGGCCACGTTTTTCATGGTTCTGGTCTTGATGATGCTGGGCGTCCTGTTCGTTCCGAGCGTGTTCAATGGCGTCAATGATTTCGCGAATTATCTGGCCAATCTGAACTGGATTCGAAACCCAAATTTGGGTGAGCAAGGCGTCGCGGTCTTCCGGGTTTTCATCAACGAGGCTTCAATCTTCGGCATCGTGATGACCTTGATCGCACGTGTCGTGGTGGAGCTGCTTTGGTGGAGCTCCGGCCAACTCTGGCGGATGGTCAATCCACCTGAGCCCGAGCCAATGCTGCAAAAAAAAGAGGGTGGCAAATACTACACCTAAAAAAGTGCTGATTTCAGCAGACAGTGGTTTGCACGCGGCGCGCATGCCGCTATGGCAGGGCCAGTCTTGAATAGGAGTGTGGCATGGGCCGCGAAGAAGTTTTGCGCCTCGAGGCGTATCTGAAGGAAAAGCTAAATCCCGGTCTGCGCCTGATCGCGCGCAAGGAGACCGATGATTCCGTTGAGGTCTATCTCGGCGCCGAGTTTCTGGCTGTCGTTTACAAAGACGTAGACGATGGTGAAACGAGCTATTCGTTGAACATGACCATCCTCTCGGAGGATATCAGCGCGACCTGAACGATTGCCGCTGTATGATTTATTGCAGAAAGCCCGAAGCGTCGTCTTCGGGCTTTTCTGTTTGAGCATCCGCATTGAGAAGCGATGAGGGTGTTTGTCACCGCATGCTTGACCTTTGCCCTTCAGCTGGGCTCTATATCGATAAACAGAAAGTCGAGAGCCTTATGAATCGTACCTTTTCCACTCTTTTGAGCAGTGTCGCCCTCCCTTTGGCGGTTCTGACCCTGACCAGCTGCGCCCCGTCAGCTGACACAACAGGTGCTGATACGCCCGAGAGCGCGTCGGAAATCGCTGAGGTCAGCGCGCCGGTTATCGAACCGTGGGGCTATCCTTTGGACGCCTTCGACTCGTCTGTTCGGGCAGGGGATGATTTCTACCAGTTCGCAAATGGTGGCTGGCTCGCGGAAACAGAGATCCCTTCCGATCGATCCGGCACTGGCTTCGCCGTGGTCATGTCGGAGCGTAACGAAGCGCGCATCGCGGAAATCATCGCCGACTTTTCCGGCGCCGAGGTGGAAGCGGGATCAAACAGCCAGAAGATCCGTGATCTCTACAATGACTTTATGGATGTGGACGCGATCAACGCAAAAGGGATCGAACCGATCGCAGCAGATGCAGAGCAGATCAGAACGGCGCAAAGCCATGATGACGTGATTGCGCTGATGGCCGACCCGGCGCTTGGTCTCAGTGGACCTATCGCGATCTATGTCACGATCGACCCAAAACAGCCGGACACATATGTGATGGGCGCGGCGCATTCGGGGCTCGGTATGCCGGACCGGTCTTACTATTTGCGCGACTCCGAACGTCTGGCTGATGCTCGCTCAGCGTATAAAGAGCACCTGGCGCGGATGCTGAACGTATTGGGTGAAGCAGACGCAGAGACCCGCGCGCAGGCGGTTTTCGATCTGGAGACGGCGATTGCAGAACTGCATTGGACCCGCGCTGATCGGCGCAACGCCGATCGCACGTATAATCGCATGACGGTTGACGAACTCAGCGCGTTCGCCCCCGGCGTTTCCTGGACCACTGCACTCAGCGGGCTCGGCCTGCCGACGGAAGGCGATATTGTCGTTCGCGAAAAGGATGCGTTCCCGGGGTTGGCTGCCCTGTTCGCCGAGACTCCGGTCAATGTCTGGCAGGACTATTTGCTGGCAAGGCTGGTTTCGAACAACGCCTCTTCGCTCTCGGACGATGTCTATATGGCGAACTTTGAGTTCTATGGCCGCGCGTTGAACGGTCAGGAAGAACCCCGAGCCCGCGAGAAGCGCGGTATCAGTCTCGTCAATGGCCGCCTCGATCAGGCGGTGGGGCAGGAATATATCGCCCGCTATTTCCCGGAAGAGTCGAAGGTGCAGATGACCGAGATGTTCGAGAACATTCGAACCGCTCTTTCCATTCGGATCGACAATCTCACCTGGATGACGGACGCCACCAAGGCGCAGGCCCAGGAAAAGCTCGCGGCCATGACGGCCAAGATTGCCTATCCGGAAATCTGGACGGACTATTCTGATCTCGAAATCGTCCCGGGTGATCTGATGGGAAATATACGGCGACACCGCGTATGGACGAGCGACCGTCAGGCGGCGCGCCGCGGCACTAAAGTTGACAAGCGCGAATGGTTCACCGCGCCGCAGACCGTGAATGCGTTCTATAGCCCGAACCGCAATGAGGCTTTCATTCCGGCCGGCTACATTCAGTCTCCTCTGTTTGATCCGAATGCCGATCCAGCGATCAATTACGGCGCCATCGGTTCAATTGTTGGTCATGAGATCGGGCATGGCTTTGATGACCAAGGGTCCAAGTTCGACGCCAATGGCTTTCTGCAAAGCTGGTGGACCGAAGAAGACCGTGCAGCATTCGATGCTCTGGGTGATGAATTGGCGGCGCAGTTCAGCGAGTATGAGCCGCTACCGGGCCTCAACGTGAATGGGCGGCAGACTTTAGGCGAGAATATCGGAGACCTAGCTGGCATCATTGTCACCTATCATGCCTACAAGCTTTCCCTGAACGGCGAGCCGTCGCCGGTTCTCGATGGTTTTACGGGCGAGCAGCGCGTTTTCCTCGGCCGTGCGCAGGCGCGCCGGTACAAACGAACCGAGGAATCCATGCGTCAGCGCCTCCTCTCAGCACCGCATAGCCCGATGAAACTGCGTGTGAACGGCATGATCCGCAACATCGACGAATGGTATGACGCCTTCGATGTTCAGGAAGGCGATGAGATGTACATTCCACCGGAAGACAGGGTGCGGATTTGGTAAGGTCGATTCGAATTCGACCAAGGTTCCAGAATAAAGCCTCGTTTTTGTGCTAAACTTGCCCCGTTAGGCATCTATTTTGCAGTGTGCGCCAGAGTGGATTGAACCGTTCTGAGTATGCTGATTGGAAGTCGAATGAGTGCATTGCAAGTAACTTCAACTGTTCGCGCGCGACCGGATGTGGTCGTGATCGGGGCAATGCGCGCCGGCACAACTACGTTGCACACCTTTCTGGATCAATTGGAAGGAGTTGCGGTTCCGACAATTAAGGAAACCAACTTCTTTTGTGGTGACGATTCAGAAAGTCAGGCTGGCTGGAACTGGTATGAGAAACTGTTTGACCCAAATGCCAAGATTCGATGCGATATCTCGCCGATGTACGCCAAGCGCGATCTGGATCCAAACGTCGCCCAACGCTTAGCGGCCGCAAATCCAGATGCTAAGGTCGTGTTTATCGCGCGCGACCCGGTTAAGCGCGCCATTTCCCAATACGCGCATTCTTTCCATTCCGGGCAGAGCCTGCCTCTACCATCGGAATTATGGGAAACCCCCGAAGGGCAGCATATCGTTTCAACGAGCAAGTATGCCTATTGTCTGGAACCATTCCGCGAACAGTTTGGCGATCAGCTCGAAATCCTCGATTTCTCAGAATTGGTGCACACCCCTGAAGATTTCCTCCAGAGTTTCATGGTCGCGGCTGATATGCAGGCAGATACCAGTCAGATTTCAATGACAGCGCAAAACTCTTCAGAAGATCTTGCCCGAACACCGCGATGGTGGGGTAAGTTGCGCGAGAGCCAGTTGGGAGACGCCCTTCGTCGGCGCGTTCCGCGTGATTTCGTGCTTCGCCTTAAGGGGGCGCTGGCGAAAAATTGGACCAAACAGGACGGTAGAGCGGTTCCGAAATTTTCGGAAGATGACAAGCAACGCCTGATCGAAGCACTTGCTGATGATGTAGCGACATTTCGAAAGACGTACGGAAAGCCATTCTCAGACTGGTGTCTGTAGCACCGACCACACCCCTAAAATCTCAAGCTCTCGGCGCCGCGCTCAGAGCACACCAAGCATTTCTGCGACGAGGGGATGGCGCACGACGTCCTGACCTTCCAGTCTGATCACGGATGCACCGCTCAGTTTTTCGAGTCGATCTGCTGCTTTGCCGAGGCCGGAGAGCTCCGGTAGTAAATCGCTTTGCGCTGGATCGCCCGTGACGACCATGGTCGAGTGCCAGCCCAGTCGTGTCAGCAGCATCTTGATTTGCGTGTAGGTACAGTTCTGAGCCTCATCGATGACCACGAACGCGTTATTCAGGGTCCGGCCTCTCATGAAGCCGATGGGGGCAATCTCGATCAGACCTTCAGCCATCATGTGCTTGAGCTGTTGCGGGCTAAGGCGATCGGATAGGGCATCATAGAGCGGGCGTAGGTATGGCGCGAGTTTGTCCTCCATCGCGCCGGGCAGGAAGCCGATCTGCTCGCCGGCCTCGACAGCCGGACGCGACAGGATGATGCGGGCGACCTTGCCTTTCTGAAGCGCTTCCACAGCCTTGCAGATTGCCAGATAGGTTTTGCCGGTACCCGCCGGGCCAAGCGCACAGACGAGAGATTTGTCTTCCAGCGCCTCAAGTAGCCGCGCCTGGTTTTCTGATCGAGGCTTGACCGTTTTCTGATAGCGCTGATTTCGCGTCCCATGCGCCGGTTCGGCAGGTTTGGGTTTGTCGACATCGTCTGGATGCCAGCTCTCTCCTCCGCCCGGGATCGCATAGAGTTGTGTTTCACGGGCAGCGCCTTTTTCAAAGAAGTTCGAAGCGTCGAAGGCGGCTTGAGCTTTCTGGCGTTTCGTAGCTGCGCGTTTACCCATGAGGATCTCCTTTTAGGACTGAAAATGGGGCAGAAAAAAACCGCCGAGCCAATGGCGCAGCGGTTGGTGAAACAGTGAAGGGGCGGCCAACGTTCCGGGGGGCATCTGGCTGCCTCGCCGGTGGTGGTGTTTGTGAGGGCGGTCTATGACCCATCAACAATCCGTCTCCCGAATCTCTTATCTTGAATTACACACTAAGAGGGTTAACCGAGTGTGACTGCGATAATCCGCAAGCGAAACAAGATTTTTTGGGAGAGTGACATGGCTTTGTACGATTTTGACGGTGTTTGCCCAACTGTGCCGCAGTCCGGCGATTATTGGGTGGCAGAAAACGCGACGGTACTTGGCAACGTGATTCTCAAAGAGAATGCCTCGGTCTGGTTCAACGCTGTTCTGCGCGGTGACAATGACCCGATCACGGTCGGCGAAAATTCCAACGTGCAGGATGGGAGCGTCCTGCACACCGATATTGGCTGCCCGCTAAACATTGGGAGAGACGTCACAATTGGGCATATGGTCATGCTGCATGGCTGCACGATTGGCGATGAAAGCCTGATCGGCATCGGCGCGACGGTCCTCAACCGTGCCGTCATCGGCAAGAATTGCATTATCGGCGCGCACGCACTCATCCCTGAAGGCAAGGTGATCCCGGACAATTCCCTGGTTATGGGCGCTCCTGGCAAAGTCGTGAAAGAGCTGAGCGAGCCCCAGATCATGATGATCAAAGGCTCCGCGCAGGTCTATGTCGACAATTGGAAGCGGTTCAAAAAAGGCCTGAAGCCGATTGCGGGCTAAATTGCGGGCTCACGGCGTGTGGCGACAAAAATGATACCAATCGCAATAGTGCCAATCAGGACCGCCAGCCCGAGCGCCGATCCGCGCAGGAACCAGCCGCTAACGCCGCAGGCGAGCAACATACCGCCAATTGCGATCATTTTGCTTTTACGGGATATCTCTCCGCGCTCGACAAAGTCCCGCACGATTGGACCGACACCGGGCTGCGCGTAGATCCAGTCCCGGACTTTCGGGTGAGACTCTGCGAGGCAGAAGACCGCGGCGATCCAGAAAATCGTCGTTGGCCAGAGCGGCAAAACCAGTCCAACCGCGCCTATGCCCAACAGGACAAAGCCGAAGAAGGCCCAGAGCCATCTCATGCTGCTTCTGCTGCTGCGGCTGCGCTCGCCCAGGCCCATTGGAAATTATATCCGCCGAGCCACCCGGTGACGTCGACGCATTCGCCTATGAAATATAGGCCCGGCTGCAATTGGCTTTCCATCGTTCGCGAAGATAGGGCGTCTGTCGCAACTCCGCCAGCGGTGACTTCTGCGGTTCGCCAACCTTCCGTACCTGCGGGACGCAGGGTCCACGCGTGCAAGGCTTGTGCAATCATATCCAGGTCCTTGTTTGACAGCACGGCGAGCTGCGTCGCGCGATCATGACCGAGTTCGCCCACGAAGTAATCGGCAAAGCGACTTGGGAACAGGGTTGCGAAGAGTTGTGCAAGGGTCTGCTTTGGCGCGGTCTCTTTCGCCGCCTTCAACCAAGTCAGCGGATCCTGTCCAGGTGCCAGATCAAACGTCACCGCTTCGCGCTCATGCCAGTAGGATGAGATTTGCAGCACGGACGGACCTGAAAGACCGCGATGAGTGAACAGGAGATTCTCGACAAAGCCGGGTCCGTTTTCTGCGTGCGCTTCGACCGGGATCGAAACACCGGACAGGGCGGAGAAGGCATCGTGATACTGATCGGTAAAGGTCATCGGCACGAGCGCGGGCCGCGTCGGGACGATTTCATGTCCGAACTGTGCGGCGAGATCGTAAGCGAAAGCCGTCGCGCCCATCTTCGGAATCGAGAGGCCGCCTGTTGCGATGACGAGGCTTTCACAGTGGATCGGTCCAGCGGAGGTCTCGATCTGGAAGCTTTCCTCCACCCGGACTTTACCGGTGATTTCGGTTTCCAAGCTGAGATGGCCGCCCGCGGCTTCCAACTCGTCGAGTAGCATCTGGATCAAAGCGCCGCTTTTTTGATCGCAGAAAAGCTGCCCGAGCGTTTTCTCATGCCAGGTCAGGTCGTGCGCAGCCATCAGGTCGCAAAAGTCCCAAGGCGTGTAGCGCGCCAGGGCGGATTTCGCGAAATGCGGGTTCTGCGAGAGAAAGCGGGAGGCTTCTGTTTCGAGATTGGTGAAGTTGCAACGCCCACCCCCGGAAATGCGAATCTTCTCTGCCGGCTTTTTGGAATGATCGATGACACGAACACGGCGACCGCGCTGGGCCGCGCGCGATCCGCAAAAGAGTCCGGCGGCACCGGCGCCGATGATGAGGACGTCAACGTGTTCCAAATTCGATCCAATGCTTCCAATCGTGGCGAAAAAGTCTTGTTTCCGCCCTGTTGGCGGCTAGCCAAACCCGTGTAAAGGTTAAGCAAATAAACAGGAAGGGACTTCACCATGAGCGGTCGAACATCAGGGGTTCGCAGCATTCTGCTCGGGGCAATGACAATTGCACTGGCGGCTTGCGGGGGCGGGAACAACACCTCTGATGAAGTGCCGCCGCCGCCTGAAGAGGCGGAAGGTCAAGTCGTCGAACGATCGCGGTCGGATCAAGTCGCCGCGGATCGCCGTGAGCGAGATCGGCAAAGACTTGCGCAGAGCAATGGCGAAGAACGTTTTTCTTATGTTCGTTATGCTCCCGACACGAGTGATTCTCTTCCTAAAGCTTGTCTGGTCTTCTCTGAGCCGCTCGATCCGAATGCCGACTATTCGATTTTCGCTCCGATGGATGGCAGTGTGGAAGTGGCCTACAGTGTGACTGGCCAGCAATTGTGCCTGAGCGGCTTAAGCTTTGCGTCGACCTATACGCTGACGCTCACTGAAGGCTTCCCATCCGAGGATGGTGATGAGCTTGGACGTGAAGAAGAAGTTCAGATCAGTTTCGAAGATCGCCCGCCTTATGTCGGGTTTAGCGGATCCGGTGTGATCCTTCCGCGTGAAGACGCTGACGGTCTCGCCATCGAAACAGTCAATGTCGAAAGCGTTCGGCTGACCGTGTCCCGGGTCAATGACCGGGCCCTCGCTTTCAAGTCTGTCTCCAAAGGGTCAGACAGTCCACAAGGGCGCTACTCTTATGTGTATGGCGACGAGAATCCGAGCGATCTCGCCTCGCAGGTCTGGACCGGGACCATGGCGATCCAGAATCTCAAGAACGCACCCGTTGTCACCGTATTCCCATTGCCGGATGTGATCGGTACGTTGGAGCCGGGTGCTTACTTCATCGAAGTGTCCGATGATATCGAGCTTGATCGATATGAAGGGCCACCAGCGTCGGCCAAGCGATGGGTGATGCTGACGGACCTCGCTCTGACAGCCTATCGCAGCGAATCCGGACTCGATGTCACGCTCCGTTCCTTGCAGGACGGCCGTGTGATGCCGAACACGCCGGTGCAACTGATTGCCCGAAACAATGAAGTCCTGGGGGAAGCAGCGACCGGTGTTGATGGACGTGTGTCCTTCAATCCGGAATTGCTGGCGGGCAATGGAAACATGGCACCGAAAATGGTGCTGGCTTCCGGACTTAAAGGCGACACGGCGATCCTTGACCTGTCGCGCGCGCCGGTGGACCTTTCTGAGCTCAGCACCGGTGGGCGGGTCACGCCCGGGGATGTCGACGCCTATCTTTACACAGAGCGCGGGATCTATCGTCCAGGCGAAACGGTCTACCTCACCGCAATGATGCGCGACCGGGCCGGGCGAGCGATCACTGAGCGCAACGGGACGTTGATCACATATCGCCCGAATGGCATGGAATCTTTCCGTGTCCGGTTCGCAGTTGGTGATGGCGGCACGATCCAGCGCGACATCGAACTGCCAAACAGTGCAGCGCGCGGCATGTGGCGCACAGTTGCGGAGATTGATGGCGTCGGTGTGGTCGGGTCGGCGTCTTACTCAGTCGAAGATTTCGTTCCGCAGCGGATTGCCGTGGAGCTGGAGGCCGAAGACGCGCCGTTCTTGCCTGGCGATGATGCGAGAGACATCGATGTCTCCGCTCGTTTCCTTTACGGCGCCCCTGGAGCTGCCTTGACCGTCATGTCCCAGGCACGTGTGGAAGCGGACCCACAGCCATTCGGCTATGAAGGGTTTAGCTGGGGGCCGCATGATGGCAGCTTCCGCGAGCAGATCACGGATTTGCCGGATCGGGTCACCGATGGCGCAGGCGCGGCGACCGTGCGTCTCGAGCCCGGTAATCGCGGCCGGAATGCCGACATACCGCTTCGCCTGAACGCTGTCGTCAGCGTGCTTGAGCCTGGTGGCCGGGCCGTGACGGAAAGTGTTCGCATTCCTTATCGGCCGAAAGACCTTTATCTTGGCATCAAGCCAGCTTTCGATGGCCGCATTGGCTACGAGGAAGAAGGCACGTTCGAGCTCGCCGCGCTGAATGCGGCAGGTGAAGGCCTGGTCGAGGACCTGCGCTGGAAGATCCTTGAGATTAACTACCACTATGATTGGTACCGCGAGGATGGCCGCTGGAAGTGGCGCCGGTCACGCACCGTGCGCACCGTCAATGAAGGTGGCCTGCGGACGCAGGAAGGCGCTGGTGCGCTGACGGTTTCTGGTCTCGATTGGGGGGCTCATGAGCTGGTGATTGAAGCAGAAGATGGCAGCCGCGCCAGCCGGGCATTCCGGGTTGGATGGGGCGGCGAAGTCACCGGTGACGGGGTCGAAGCGCCGGACCGCGTAGAGGTCACTGTCGACGAACAGCAGATTGTTGCAGGCCGACCCGCCGCTCTGACAATTGTTCCGCCATATGACGGTGAAGCCCAGATTGTGGTCGCGACCGACCGCATCCTGTCGATCGAAACACGTCAGGTTCAGGCATCGGGCACGACGGTGACTTTGCCGGTGACCGATGAGTGGGGCGAGGGCGCCTATGTGATGGTCAATGTCTACACACCGCGTGATCCTGTCATTCAGTCGAAACCACGCCGCGCTGTAGGCGTCGGCTATGTGCCTGTGAGCATGGAAAACCGTACGTTCAATGTTGAAATCGAAGCCCCTGAGCTGATCCGGCCAGGCCGCGATCAGACGATCACCGTGTCTGTTGAAGGTGGACCACGCGAGAAGGCTTTCGTGACACTAGCGGCAGTGGATGAGGGTATCTTGCGCTTGACCAAGTTCTCGAGCCCGAACCCGACCGACTGGTACTATGGCAAAAAAGCCATGGGTCTGTCTTTGTATGACGATTATGGCCGCCTGCTCGATCCGAATCTTGGTTTGCCAGCTGAAGTTCGAACCGGCGGCGACCAACTTGGTGGAGAAGGCTTGTCTGTCGTGCCAACGCAGACCGTCGCCTTGTTTAGTGGAATTGTCGAAGTCGGCCGCGGCGGCGAAGCCGAGATCGATTTCAGCATCCCGGAATTCAATGGTGAGCTGAGACTGATGGCGGTTGCCTGGTCCGCGAGCGGCCTGGGACAGGCTGATCAGCCTTTGACGGTCCGCCGCGAAGCGCCTGCCGATCTGATCCTGCCACGCTTCATGGCGCCCGGAGATGAAGCAGTAGCAACTGTGAGCATCGATAATATCGAGCTGCCTGGCGGAGAGTTTGAAACCACGCTGACCGCGACAGCGCCGCTCGACGTGGCAACTGCGGAGCTCGCCAAGGCGATCCCAAGTGGAACCCGTTCAGATCAGGGTATTAGGTTCACGGCTGAAGGGGCTGGCATATCAGACATGCAACTCAGCGTCTCCGGGCCTGACAATTACAATGTCACCCGCACTTATCAGATCCAGACCCGCTCAGCCTTCTTGCCGGTGACCAATATCAGCCGCGCGCTGATGGAAGAGGATCAGACTTACGCTCCGGACCTCAGCCTCTTTGACGGTTTTGTGCCCGGTACTGCGCGTATGACGGTGAGCTTCTCTGGCCTACCGGTCGATCCCAGCGCGCTCTACAACTCCCTGGCACGCTATCCGTATGGTTGTACTGAACAAACGATCAGCCGTGCGATGCCTTTGATCTATGCGGAACAGTTGGTTGAGGAAGGCGCTCGCGACAATCAACCTGTCGCCCGCGACCGGGTGCAGGCTGCGATCTCTCGTGTACTCAATCGACAAAGCGACAATGGCGCTTTCGGTCTTTGGAGAGCGGGAGACGGTTATGCTTCGCCTTGGCTCGGTGCCTATACGACGGACTTCCTGTATCGCGCCAAAGAGGAAGGTTACGAAGTGCCGCAAGCCGCGCTCGACCGCGCGTATCAATCGCTGCGGACCATCGCGCAAGGCGACGCGTGGCGGGTCTATGGTTACGAGACCGATGTCTATGAAAGTCGCTGGCACGATGACACCGAGAAGAAGCTGATGCAGCGGGCAGCGCCATACGCGCTGTACGTACTGGCGCGCGCTGGCAAGGCTGACGTTTCGCGTCTTCGTTATCTCCATGATCGTGAGTTGAATGACATCCGCTCACCTTTGGCCAAGGCGCACCTGGCAGCTGCACTGTCTTACATGGGCGATCGATCACGAGCCTTCAGCGCGTTCAATGCCGCCGAAAAAACGCTCGGCTACGACAATAGCGGCGACTATTACCAGACGCCGCTGCGCGATCGTGCAGGTGTGTTGGCGCTCGCCGCAGAGACCGGGTTCAATGACCACGTCGCACGGTTCGCCGAGCAGATTGGCGAAGACACGCCCGAGCCGGATCGTCTGACCACGCAGGAGAAAGCCTTCATGCTGCTCGCCGTGGGCGGTCTGTCCCAAGAAGATGGCTTGCGCCTGGATGTTGATGGCCTCGGCCGCAATAGCGACAATGATCGTCGTTACTTCGTGACGCCGGATCAGGTTGAACGCGGTGTGAGCTTCCGATTGAGACGCGGCTCGAGCCCCGTGTTCCGGTCGGTGATGGTCACCGGGTCTCCAGCCAGCGCTCCGCGCCCGGCCAGTGAGAAATTGTCAGCGACCAAACGGCTGCGCACCTTGCAAGGTGGACGGGTCAATCTCGCCGAGCTGACGCAAGGCGATCAATTGGTCGTAACACTGACCTTGGCACCGCGTGAGCGTCGTAACAATCCAGTCATCGTGGCTGACTTGTTGCCCGCTGGATTTGAAATCGAGACGGTTCTGCGCTCGGCCGATGGCGCCCGCGAATATGGTCCAGATGGCGCGTTTGCATGGATTGGAGAGATCCATGCAGCCGAAACGGCTGAAGC
This sequence comes from Hyphomonadaceae bacterium, assembly GCA_043513745.1. Lineage (GTDB taxonomy): Bacteria > Pseudomonadota > Alphaproteobacteria > Caulobacterales > Hyphomonadaceae > Henriciella. Next base: position 168,349 of record CP121341.1, on the reverse strand, counting down.
CCGCGATGATCGATTCGTTGCCGCGATTGATGTCGTCGATGAAGAGCGCACGCTCGCTTACGTTGTCCGTGCTGTGACCCCTGGCACGTTTACGATGCCGGGTGTGGTAGCAGAAGACATGTACCGGCCCGACGTATTCGCGCGGTCGGCGTCCTCTGAAGTCACCATCGCGCCTCAAGTCTCCGGAGCGGGTGGTACAAGATGATCTGGCTCAAGCGATTGGCGGTACTGTTTGCAGTATCGCTGGTCGCGGTTTTCGTCCTCGACAAGCTCTTTCCTCCGCCGATTGAACGTGGACGAGACGTGTCGGTAATGATCTCGGATCGCGATGATCGTCCTTTACGCGCCATCCCGCGCGATAACGGATCCTGGAGATTTGCAGCCGATCTGGATGAGATTGACCCGGTCTTCATCGAGGCCTTGCTGGAAGTGGAAGACAAACGGTTCTGGTCACATGGCGGCGTCGACTGGCTTGGCATGGTTCGAGCTATGACCAGCTCCGCTCAGGCCGGACGGGTGGTCTCAGGTGGTTCAACAATTACGATGCAGACGGCGCGATTGCTTGAACCGAGGCCCAGCCGCACGGTCGGCGCAAAGCTTGCCGAGATGTGGCGCGCCCACCAGCTGGAATGGCGGCTCAGTAAACGTGAAATCCTGGAACTCTACCTTACGCTGACCCCTTATGGCGGAAACCTGGAAGGCATTCGCGCTGCGAGCTGGCGCTATTTTGGGCGGGAACCTAATCGCCTGTCTGATGATCAAATTGCTTTGCTGATTGCTCTGCCGCAATCGCCGGAAGTTCGCAGGCCAGACCTACGACCCGAAGGCGCACGCGCCGGGCGCGATTCCATCGTCGCGAAGCTCGTGCGGCTCGGGTATCTCAATGAAGCGCGGGCCGAAGAGGCACGCGCAGCGACAATCCCAGGACGACGCTACACGTTCCCAGCGCGCGCCTGGCACGCAACAGGGAATGCGGCTGGAGATCGCAAGGCAGACGTTCGCTCCACGATTGATGCAGGTTTGCAAGCGGAGATGGAGCAGTTGGCGCGGAGGTTGGCAGACGATCTTGAGCCTGAGGCACAAGTCTCGATCCTGGTCGTTGATATTCCAACCCGCGCGGTTCGGGCAGCCATAGGCTCTGCGGATCGATCGCGGCCCGGCGGGTGGCTGGATCTTACCAACCATGCGCGGTCCCCCGGATCGACTTTGAAGCCCTTCATCTATGCGCTTGCATTCGATGATGGCAGCGCGGCGCCCTCAACGCGGATTGCCGACCTGCCAAAGCGCTTCGCGGCCTACCAACCAGAAAATTTCGATCGCTTGTTTCGCGGCGATGTCCGAATCTCTGAGGCTTTGCAGCACTCCCTGAACGTGCCCGCTGTGCTGACGCTGGACCGGGTTGGCCCTCAGCGTTTTGCTGCGGCCCTGACTCTCGCGGGCGCGCATCCGCGTATTGCCGGGACGGCCACGAAAGAGCCCGGCCTCGCTTTGGCACTTGGCGGAGCTGGTCTGACCGCACAGGAGCTTGCCGTCTTGTATGCCGCGCTCGGCGACAACGGCCGCGCCATGCCGCTGGTCTGGGATGCCGACCGAGTGGGTGAGGATCGCCCACACTATCAACTGATGAGCGCAGACAGCGCGGAGAAGATCCTAAAGATCCTGCGTGAAACGCCGACGCCAGCGGGCCGGATGCCAGGACGCCTGACAGCCAATGCGCCGCAAGTCGCGTTCAAGACGGGCACCTCGTACGGGTATCGCGACGCTTGGGCCGCCGGTGTCGCCGGCGATTATGCCATCATCGTCTGGGTCGGGCGCGCTGATGGCGCGCCAAGACCTGGACAAACCGGGCGCGTCGCGGCTCTGCCCATCCTGTTCGAAGCAGCCGATCGCGCCGCTCACCATCTTGGCGAGAGCGGCTCTGCGAAATCACGATTGATGAGCGAGGTTCAGCGCGACGCACGTGGGGCTCTTGTCGCGTTTGACGGCAAGACGAAGCCGCCCGAAATCTTGTTCCCGCCGCGCAATGCGGAACTCTGGGCAGGTGCTGTGGATGGCAAGCCTGCGCGGCCTTTTGTTTTTGCCGGGCGAGGCGAGGGCGATCTCCACTGGTTTGTCGACGGAATTCCGGTTCGGCCCGATGCTGGGGGACTGCCGAGTTGGCAACCGCCAGATGCGGGCTTCTATCGTGTGTCTGCCGTTGACCGAGTCGGACGTACGAGCAGTGTCGATATTCGCGTGCTGGAATAGGCGCTGAGGATTGCTGCCGCGCGGGTAAGGCTGGACAGTCGGCTCGAAAAAAGTGACACTGGCGTCATGAATAAGACCCATTATGACGTTCTCATCGTCGGTGCCGGGCTTTCTGGCATTGGCGCAGCGGTGCATTTGCTCAAGAAATGCGCTGGAAAATCCTACCAGATCCTGGAAATGCGCGACGCCATGGGTGGCACCTGGGATCTCTTCCGCTATCCCGGCATTCGAAGTGATAGCGATATGCATACGCTGGGCTTCAACTTCAAACCGTGGAAAGCGCAGAAAGCCATCGCAGACGGCCCGGCCATTCGTGAGTACATCGAAGAGACGGCTGAAGAGCACGGCATCAATCCGAATATTCGTTATGGCCATAAAGTTCTGGCGGCGAGTTGGGATAGCGCTTCAGCCAAATGGACGGTGACGGTCGAGTCTGGCGGCAAGAAACAAAAACTGACTTGTAGCTGGCTGCATATGTGCGCCGGGTATTACCGCTACGATCAAGGGTTCACGCCGGAATTTGAAGGGCGAGATGATTTCAAAGGCGACGTCATTCACCCCCAGCTCTGGCCTGAGGATTATGATTATTCCGGCAAGAAAGTCGTGGTGATCGGATCGGGGGCCACGGCGATGACGCTGGTTCCTGCGATGACCGACAAGGCGGCCCACGTGACCATGCTGCAACGGTCGCCAACTTATGTCATCTCGCGCCCGGCTGTCGATAAATTTGCCAATGGGCTGCGCAAGTTCTTGCCCGGAATGATGGCGTATGGCCTAACCCGCTGGCGCAACGTGCTCATGCAGCAATTTGTCTACAAGCAAACCCGTGTGCGACCGCAAAAGGTGAAGGAAAAACTGCTGCACCTGACGCGCGAGGAGCTTGGTGATGAGGTGGTCGAGAAACACTTCACGCCGACTTACAATCCGTGGGACCAGAGACTCTGTCTGATTCCCGACGGAGATTTGTTCGAAGCGATCAAAGCTGAGAAAGCGTCAGTCGTAACCGATCACATTGAGTGCTTTACGGAGAAGGGCATCAAGCTGAAATCCGGCGAGGAACTCGAAGCGGATCTCATCGTCACGGCGACAGGGCTTGAGCTACAATTCATCGGCGGCACGGAACTCACCGTCGACGGCAAAAAGCAGAACCCACACGATTTGCTGAACTATCGCGGCGCCATGACCTCCAATATTCCAAACATGACGTCGGTCTTCGGATACACCAATGCGAGCTGGACGCTGCGCGCAGACCTGACCAGCGAGTATATGTGCAAGGTGATCAACCATCTCGACAATGAGAATTATGTTGAAGCACGGCCCGTCGCTGTTGGCGTGGAGCCGGAATCTGATTTCCTCGACTTCTCGTCCGGTTATGTACAGCGCGCCATGGAGCGGTTCCCTCAACAGGGCAAAGGTGCGCCCTGGGTGATCACTCAGAACTATTCGCGCGATATTTTCCTGATGCGCTATGGAAAACTGGAAGACGGTGCGCTGATTTTCCGGCGGGCGCATGAGACTGTTGATCAGGTCGCCGGTCTGGTGCCTGTCGCAGCCGAATAGCAGCGATTGCAGAATCTAGCACAAAACGACCTTGAACGCAGACGCGCTCCGGCGTATGTGGACCCTCAATGCAGCCTTAGCTCAGTTGGTTAGAGCGCCGGTTTGTGGAACCGGAGGTCCTTGGTTCGAACCCAAGAGGCTGTACCATTCTCAGAAAATCTAGGTTTGCGCTTCCGCCTCACGATACGTGTAGGCGCTTTCATAGCGTTCGAACCCATCGTCCGGGACCACGAAGTGGCATTTCAGCTGGCTTCGGACAAAGTCCGCCAGAACGAAATTTTTCGATGTCAGATAATGCTCACCCAGGATGGGTTTCACGGCATCCGTGGCTTCCTGAAGCCGATAGTGGGGGATGGTCGGGTAGATATGGTGGATGACGTGCAGATTGCCGATATTGTGGGTGATCCAATTGAAAGGCCCATAGTCTCGATCCACAGAGGCCAGCGCGCCTTTTAATCGCGTCCAGTCCTTCTCGTCATAGACCGGGACTTCCGGCGAGACGTGCTGCATGTACGTCACCAATGTCAGCCAGCAGCCATAGATCAGGTACGGGGCGAGGATGTATTTCGCAAAAAAGCCCCAGCCATAGATGAAGCCAAGGCTGAGATAGAGCGCGAGAAACGCCGCGACGGAGACGAGGCCCCAATACCAGGACGCCCGTACTGACTTCGTATAAAGGTCTGATTGCGGCAGGTAATGGCTACCTGTGATTGGCTTATAGGTGGTGATGTTGCGAATACCGAGCTTGTACATCGGCCAACCAATCAGCACGAAAATCCCAAACCGAAAGATGATTTTGCGATAAAGCGAATCTTCTTCCCGGCGGCAGGCGCGGAAGACTTCCTCATCTCGGAAGTGCCCGGATTTCATATGGTGCATGGCGTGGCTGCGCTGCCAGCCACGGTAAGGCACCAGGATCGCGCCATGGACGAGAATGCCAAAGATCGAGTTCACCAGGCGACTCTTGGCGAATGAGCCATGCCCTGCATCATGACCAATAACAAAGAGCGACCAGAGCATCGTCCCGATCAGGAACAGGATAGGCCATTCCAGATACCAGGCGCTCACTTGGGTCAGCGCCGCATAGAGCGCGGCAATGATCGCGAGATCAAAGAGCAAATATGCACTAGAGCGCCAGGCATTCGCCTCGAAGCATCGATCCGGTATTGCCGCACGTAAATCTTGTTGCGTGAAGGGGAGGTCTTTGGTGCTCATGTCGTGCTCTGCTCATACGCCTTTACAGATGCGTCCCCAACACATGGCTTAGAATTACAGAGGGAAAGTTAACATGCCGAATACTGTCGCAGGGCAATCAGGTCGGCATTATCGTCACAGTGCAACCGGGATCGGCGAGCATGACTCACACGCAGCCTTGCCCCAAGGGGTGACGAAAGCTACGAAGCACCCCATATCTGCTGCGGCGCTGCACCGCGCGTCGTTTTATATGGAGACAGGATGTCAAAAGAAGAAATCCTCGAGTTTAACGGTACAATCGTTGAACTCCTGCCGAACGCGACTTTTCGCGTGAAGCTTGAAAATGATCACGAGATCATTGGCTACACAGCCGGGAAAATGCGGAAAAACCGTATTCGAATTCTCACCGGTGATAAAGTTCTGGTCGAAATGACCCCTTATGATCTGACAAAAGGTCGGATCACATTCCGCTTCAAGTAGGCTTGTCGCTTTGAGCGATGTGATGGTCCCGGACGGCTTCGAGCGGCATTTTCGCCGCTCCGGACTGACCGACCCCTGGGAACCTCTTTACTCCAGAAAACGAGATGACCGGGTCCAGATGGGCCTCGTATTGGCGGAGCAGCACTGCAACTCGCGCGGCCTCGTTCACGGTGGCCTTATTGCGGCGTTGTCGGACAATGCGATGGGTTTGTCCTGCGTGGTTGCTCTGGCTGCGAAAGGGCGCGATCCAGGCAAGGGACTGGTCACCGTGTCGCTCGGGACAGATTATCTGGGCAGCGCTGCGATCGGCGATTGGCTGGAAATCGATCCCGAGCCGATAAAAGTCGGCGGGTCGATCTGTTTTGCCCGCGCGATCATTCGCGCCAATGAAACGCCGGTGGCCATGGCGAACGCGACGTTTAAAATCCTATGAGCCGTTTGGTCCTCGCCAGCGCCAGTCCGCGCCGCAAGCAATTGCTCGCGCAAATCGGGATAGAGCCGGATGCGGTAAATCCTGCGGATATCGACGAAACGCCCATTCCAGGCGAAAATCCGCGCGGCTATGCCGAGCGTTTGGGCGTCGAAAAAGCCGAAGCCGTGCATAAACCCGGGCAGTACACGCTGGCAGGCGATACGGTGGTGGCGTTAGGGCGTCGAATATTGCCGAAAGCGGAGACCGATGATGAGGTGCGTGCGTGCCTCGAGCTAATTTCGGGTCGGTCGCACCATGTTCTGACCTCGGTCTGTGTCATGGCGCCGGATGGGCGCGTTTCGAGGCGTCTGAGCGACACGCGCGTGATCGTCAAACGCATAACGGAAACTGAAATTTCTGCCTATATCGAGAGCCAGGAAGGCATCGGAAAAGCCGGTGGCTACGCGATTCAGGGCCTGTTTGGGGCGCATATCAAACAGATTTCAGGAAGCTATACCGGCGTGATGGGGCTTCCCGTGTACGAGACGGCGCAGATGCTGACCGGTCTGGGTTATCGATTGTAGAAATCGAATTCGATTTCGTACTGCAAATGTCCTTCGCCCATGGACAGGTCATAGTTCCCAAACCCGTACACATAGTCGAAGCGGACAGACTGCGATGGCAGACTGGCTGCGTCGCGGCGGCGAATGGCATTGCGAAACTCGAGAATGCGCGTTGGTGTCCCCAATATGTCGCCAAGGTCGTCAATCGCGCCCAACTGGCGGATGTAATTGCCATTGCGCGAGTTCACCCCAAATGCCATGCCGTCATCATTTCCGCGCCGTGTGACGCCATACTGCAGGCCTATATTGTCCAACTGACCCGGCGCGTTGAGCCCACTTGTCGGACCCAGAAGGCGCGCTTCGGCCGTCAGGTAAAAGTCTGTGCGCGATGACAGATAGAAGCTTCGCTGCGCCGATGTATCGGCGGCGACCAGGTTTGTATCCAGGCTCAGCGCGAACGGATCTAGACTATCACCGGCGTCTAGAAAGCCGTTGCTGTTGGCATCTATCGGGAGGCGGTCCGGGATGCCGTCGCCATTCGTATCGAAGCCCAAAAGCACGCTCTGATCCTGAAGGGGAACCGCGTGCAGACCTTCCGTACGCGATCCGGTCAGGACGGGATTTACACCGCCGGATCCCTCGAACGGGTTTCCTGTCCAGGGAATCATGCGTCCCCCGGCTGGTACGGTGCCGCCCGTCGCGAAGACGTAATTGTCGTAGACGTCGAACGTGAACCCGTCATGGACGACCACGCAGCCATAGGTTCGACAATAAAAGTCAGAATCCAGCCAGGAGGCTGACGCCGTCGGCGCCAGACCCAGCAGAGTCCATCCCGCGACCAGGACGTGAAGACTATTCGAGCGGCGTATCTTCATCGCTCGCAGTGCCGCCGGGCAGCGCTGTCTCTTCAAAGGTGAGCGCGGACGTAAACGGGGTCAGCATCACGGCGCCGGTTGAACTTTGCGGTGCATAGATGTTTTCCAGGGTGACGCGAACTTCCGGATTGGCTGGCAGCTCTTGCGTGAGTGGCAAACGATAGGTGCGCGTCGCGTCGTCCAGAACAACCAGATTGCTGATCGGCTCTGTAATGGTTTCGCCGGAGTCTCCGCTAATCTCGATTTCACCGCGAAGGCGGGCATGCGCGCTACCGGTATTTTCGAGGTTGAATGTGATCGCCTGTTCGCCCTCAGGCGATAGGGTCAGTGCGGCTTTTTTGATCTCCGGGTGGCTCTCTGCCTCGCCCATGGTGAGGTAAAACAGGCTGGCAATCTGATACTTCTTCCAGACGCCGGATTGTCCGGTGCGTTCCTCTGGCAGAAGCGTTGAAGCGATCAGCGCAAACCGGAAGTCCCCTTGGCGATCCACCCGAATGGGGGCGGCCATATCGACGATGATCTGTTCAGTCTCGCCAGGACGCAAGGTCACGAAGGCGGGGCTGAAGCGCACCCAGTTGGCGGCGGACGTATTGCTGTCTCCCGGCGGGGTCAACTGGATCTGCCCAGCATCGTCGAGCGCCCAGTCTGCGAGGCCGAGCGTCAGGGAAATCGTGTCTTCCTGATGCACATTGCCGAGATTGATGACTTGGCGCTGCCGATCTCCGGGTTGGACTGACATTTCGACGGTTGTCGGCTGTAATCCGATGCCGAACGAAGAGGCAGGTGCCGCGATAGCGGCGAGCGCAAGGCCCAAAGCCCCATAGCGCAGCGTAGACGTGAAGCCCATTTAACAAATCCCTCATTATAATTGTTATTTTTTATCTACTTACGTCAAACGGGTTACTGGATTGTTTCCACGGCTGGTTTGCACTGATACAGACAGCTTGCGAGAGACAGAACGCTCAGGTAACGCCACGATATGAAACTGCCGGGTCACAAAAAACGACGCCCTCACGTTGCGGCTGATATCTCCACGGTGCCAGGACGCAAACGGGCCGAGCGGGAAATGGTTCTGGGCGATCACGGGTTTCTGCGTGAGAGCTTTCAAAACCTCCACCAGATCAGCGATGAGATGTGGCGTGCAAACCAGCCCAATCCGCGTCAGGTGGCCGAGCACGCACGCGTTCGCGGCATCAAAACCATTCTGAACCTGCGCGGCGACAGCTCGAAAGGCTATTACCTGCTTGAAAAGGAAGCCTGTGAGGCGGCTGGAATCGAGTTGATCGATTTCCGGGTCTACTCACGCGATATGCCGACGGTCGAGCGCATTTTCGAAGCGAAAGAGCTATTCGAAAAGATCGAGTATCCCGCGCTCATGCATTGTAAATCCGGCGCCGATCGCGCGGGCCTGATGAGCGTGCTTTATATGATTTTCCGGATGAAAGAGCCGGTGCGTGTCGCAAAACAGCAACTGTCTAAAAAGTACCTTCATCTCAAGGAGGGCAAAACCGGGCTGCTGGACGCGTTCTTTGACGCCTATCTGGAAGCTGAAACTGCAACGGGTATCGGGTTCGAAGACTGGGTTCGGACGGAGTATGACCGCGAACAATTGAAAGCGGATTTCCTGAGCTCCGGGAAAGCGAAACTGCGCCTCGATTGGTTCTTGCGGCGCGAATAGTCTTTTTTTCTGGCATTGCCGCGGGATTCATGGGACGTTTCGTCGGTGTGAGACTGAGAGGAAAGGGGATCACTCATGAAGAAAGTATTCTTCGCATCATTGTTCGCTGTTGGACTAGCAGCTTGCGGAGGCGGAAGCGGAAATGCAGCCAAGACGGCGATTCTGGATTCCTGCCTGGAAGAAGCCGATGCCGATGCAGAAACCTGCAATTGCATGGCGGATGAGTTCGTTGAGAAGCTTGATCCAAAGCTGCTCGATCTCATCGTCGAAGCGAGCAAAGCTGAAGATGAAGACGCCTATATGATGTCGAAAATGGGCGAGCTTGAGCCTGAAGAAATGACCCAGTTTATGACGGTCATGATGGGCGCCGCGACACAGTGCGGAATGGAAATGTAAGGCCTCTGGCCAATGCGTAAGAGACAACCCGGGCCTGAAAGAAATCAGTCGTCCGGGTTGTCTTCAAATAAAGAGAGGATGTCATGAAATTCTTCATTATCAACAGCTTCCGCCTGATGGTGTACATCGCGTACATCGTCATCATCGGTCTCGGTGTCGCGATGGGCTACTATAATGGCTACGTTCTAGAACAGAGCAGCGTCGAATTGCTGAATGTTGGCCTGCAAGGTCCAGCTGCTGCCTTTCTAACGCTGGTCGGTCTCAGCTTTCTGGGATGGGTCGCCGCGAGCCTCGTTTGCGGTCTGATTGTCACCTTCCTGGATATCAGAGATGACATTAATGACCGCCTGCCTGATGCCCGGCGCGACGACTAATTCAATAATCTGATAGGGGAGAGCCAGATGACCGGTTTGGAAGTCGCCAGCGTCTATATAGCTGCAAACATCCTGATTCTTATCTGGCTCGCCTTCCGGGTCGTGACGCATCGCGCTCGGGGTAAGATTTCAATGGGTGATGGCGGGTCGAGCGATCTCGCCACTGCCATTCGTGTGCATGGCAATGCCACTGAATACATCCCTGCCATGATGGTTGGATTGATCGCGTTGGCGTTCCTGCAAGCGCCGAACTGGGCGATCCACGCGCTCGGCGCGACCTTCACACTCGGGCGGTTGATGCATCCGGTAGGGATGTCGGGTGGACCGATTCAGCTCCGCCAGTTCGGTATTTTGTTGACCTGGCTCAGCATGGTCATCCTGTCGCTTGCCTTGCTGTATTACGTCTTTACTTAGGCTGGCATGACGCCAGTCCTTTCTTTTTCAGACCTTTTCTCGGCGACGATCGCAGGTGCGCGCCAGATCGCACTGCCGACGCTTGGATTCGCCGCGGCGTTTGTCGCCGCCATCGCCTTGATGGTTTGGGGCGCAGAGGTGTTTCCACAATCAACGGTTGGTTCGATCGGGTTCCTATTGGTCGTGGTTGCGGCCGTGGCATCGCACAGTCTGTTCTCGGCGGCGATGTATCGGCGCTTGGTTCCGTTTGAAGGTACGCTCCTCAACGCGGCCTGGAAATTGACTCTGGCCTGGATCCTGATCGCTGTTGTCGCGGCGATATTGTTCACGGCGATTGTCCTATTTTTCTCGCTGATCGGGTCCAGCCTCGGCGTCGTGTCGGGGGAGGCGGGGCAGGATATCACCGACATGACCGCGCAGATGCGCGAAGGCGGAACGTTCTATCCACTATTTGCGTTGTTCTTGCTGACCCTTCTCGGCGTGTTCTGGTTTGCTGTGCGAATGATGCTCTTCGCAGCCGCAACTGCGAGCCGGGGCACGGTTCACGTGTTCCGAACCTGGTCCTGGACCAAAGGGTATGCCCTGCCCATGGCGATTGGGGCGATGACCTTCATAGTGTTGCCAGTGTCCTTACTCAGCTACGCCGCAAGTAGCGTAATGGGCCTATCGCAAAACGCTGCGATTTCAGCTGGAATTGTGGCATTGGTGCAGCTTCCTGCCGCATGGCTCGGGCACGCGTACGCGGCGGCGATCTATACCCGCCTTGCGCCGAACGTCCCTGCCACTTCTTGACCTTGAGGCAAGGCTGAGCTCTTCTTGAGTGCATTCAGGGAGGGAGAAAATGGCCAGACCATTCAGTTTCGACAATGCAGCGTTCCACTTTTCGCGAACCGATGGGCCGCCGGGCTTCTTGCCGCGATATCTCGCCGCGTACGCGGTAGGGGTCATCTTTCTGGCCGTCATCAGCTTCTTCGCGTTGCAGCCTCTTTTTTCCGCCTATGCCGAAATGTTTGCCATGATGGCGCAGGGCGCATCGGAGCGTCAGATCGAGAACGCAATGAGCGATGCCCTGATCGTGAACCTTGGGCGGATCTCGCTCGGCTATCTGCTGATGATGGTCATCTATGCTGGCTTCTGGTCGATGATGGAAAGCGCGGTGCTGCGCCGCTATGTACGCGAAGAAGGCTTTCGAATTGGCTGGGGCGCAGATGAGTGGCGAATGCTTGCGGTTGGGCTGATCTGGATGGTCACCTTTATCGGCGCCTATATCGCATTGATCCTCGGGATGGTCGTCCTCATCGCACCGCTTGGTGGTTTTATCTCCGACGGCGGGGGCGCGTTGATCGGCATCTGGATGTTTATCGTCACCCTGACCTTGCTGTTCGTCTGGCTCTATGTGGCGGTGAAGCTCTCGCCTGCCGGGGCGATGACGATACGAGACCAGAAAGTGACATTCTTCGGAGCTTGGGGCGCCTCCAAGGGTCGGTTCTGGCCTGTATTTGGGGCCTTCGTCGTGCTCGGCTTGATCCTCTATGTCGGGATCCTCATTCTCTACCTGATTGGTGCATTTGCCGTGTTTGGAACCTTGATGGGCGGGATCGACGTCAGTAGCGGCGAAGCTGATCCCGATCAGGTCATGGCTCTGATTATGAGCCCCGGTATCCTCATTCCCGTCGCGGTGCTGTATTTTGCCATGCTGCTCTATCAAGGCTTCTGGCAGTATGCGTGGGCCGGTGTGCCAGCCCTTGTTGCAACGACGGACCCGCGCACCGGCGGGATGCACGATGCTGCGAATACGTTCTGACTAGCGGACGATTTCGTCGTTGAGCAAAGCCTCAATTCTGGCCGCGTCGTAGCCTAGACCAGCTAGAACCTCACGAGAGTGCTGTCCCATCCGCGGGGAAGGGCCCTTGGGGCCATCATCGGTGCCCGGGAACCGAATAGGCGATGCAGGCGAGGAGAAGCTAGTCCCATCGCCGCTCGCACTCGGGACCTTTGTAATGCCGCCGGCTGCCTCTACCTGGGGGTCCTTGGCGACCTCGGCCAGGGTTTGGACGGGGGCCCATGCGATGGCTTCCGCGTCAAGCCGCTCGGCGATCTCTGCCTTGGTGTATTTGCCAAACGCTTCATCCATCAGGGTGACGAGCTCCGCCGCATTCGCCCGCCGTGATTTACCGGTTGTGTAACGCTCATCCTCAATCAGGTCAGCGCGATCCATGACCCGGCAGAGGGGTGCCCAGTCAACATTGCCCTGACGCGAGACGATGCAGATCCAGCTATCATCCTTGGTCTTGAAGAAATTCATCAGCGGCTGGATCTGTTCATGCCGCGACTTGGTTGACCCAATCCGGCCGAAGAAAAGCTGGATGGCAAAATCAGAGCCCATGGCGAACAAGGCTGCACGCAAGAGGGAGGCCTCAACCAATTGGCCCTGGCCGGTGCGCTGCGCTTTCACCAGTGCAGCGCAGATACCGGCAGCGGCAGCTATGCTGGTTGTATGATCGCCGAACGCGGTCCGCAGCGCGAATGGATCCTGGCCCTTCGGGACCGTCAGGTGACCGACCCCGGCGCGAGACCAGAACGAAGCGACATCAAAGCCAGGTTTGTCTGCATCTGGACCTTCAAGGCCGTAGCCTGTGAGCGTGCAGTAAACGAGCTTTGGGTTGATCTTGATCAGGTTGGCAAAATCGAGTCCTGCGCGTAGCAGTCCGCCGGGGCGAACATTGGTGAGGAAGACATCTGCATCGCTCGCCAGATCTCGCAAAACCGCTTGCCCGTCCGGCGTTGAGGTATCCAGAACGATTGATTTCTTCCCGCGATTATCGAAATCAAAAACCGGGTTATCCTGAAAATCGGTTCCAATCGTGCTGAAAAAATTGCGGATAGGATCGCCTTTGGGCGGCTCGATCTTGATTACTTCGGCGCCCCAGTCGCTCAGGATTCCACCTGCACCCGGCGCCGCCATATAAGTCGCGTGTTCGATGACTTTGATCCCGTCCAGCATACTGATTCCCATCCTTTTCGAGCCGCAGCGAAGCGGTTTTGGTAAACCGGGCGTTAACCCACACAGGTCATTTATTCATAAATATGAATCGGTGACAGGGATTACCCCGCGATATGACTGTACAAAGCATGCGTCCAGAGCTCAGTGAAACCGACATTATTCGGTTGATGAAGGGCGAGACTTCAGAAGAGCGCGCCACGGTCGCCCACCGACTGTGTCGACGTATCGCGGTAGATGTCCTGAGCGACGATGAACGCCTGTTTGCCGATGAGATTATTCAGATCCTGGCAAAGGATACCGCTGAACTGGTACGCCGGACACTGGCTGTGACGCTGCGCAACTCGCCGCGTTTGCCGCATAGTGTTGCGACCAATCTGGCGCAGGACGTGGAATCCGTCGCGATCCCGATCCTCGAGCATTCGCCTGTCTTCTCGGATGAAGACCTGATCGAGCTTGTGCTCTCTGTAACCGCGGCCAAACAGAGTGCGATTGCTGCGCGGTCGACGATTTCAGGATCTCTGGCGGAAGTAATTAGCGAGCATGCTGCCGAGCACGCGGTCGAAACGCTCGCCGGAAACATGGGCGCAGAGATGACCGATCGGGCGCTCGAAAGCACGATCGAGCGCTTCCCGGCTAACGCGCAGATGCATGAAAACCTTGTCTTGCGTGACCACATTCCTGTGCACATCGCGGAGAAAATGGTGTCGCTGGTTTCAGGGCAAGTCTTTGATATGCTGATCAACCGGCATGAATTGCCAGCTCAGATGGCGATTGATCTCGCCGCGGGCGCACGTGAGCGAGCGACGATTGATCTGGTCGAGCAAGCTGGCCGAACCAATGACCTCCCGCGGTTCGTGTCTCAATTGAACCTGAACGGACGGCTCACGCATTCGCTGATCATGCGTGCGCTTTGCGTCGGTCATATGCCATTCGTCGAGCATTCGCTCGCGGAACTATCAGGAGTGCCGCATGCGCGCGCCTGGCTGATGATCCATGATGCTGGGCCGCTTGGGCTTCAGGCGATATTCGATCGGGCAGGATTGCACCGAAAACTGCTTCCGGCCTTCCGAGCAGCTGTGAAAGTGTTCCACGAGCTTGAGCTCGATGGGGAAGCCAATGACAAAGCGCGCTTCCGCATGCGAATGATCGAACGCGTGCTGACGCAGTTTCAGGCCATCCCGAAAGACGATCTCGATTATCTTCTGGAGAAGCTCGACGCGTATGCTGAGCAAGCCAAGCTGCGTGAGGAAAGCGCCGCCTAAGCGTCGGTTTTCATTCGGAAACCATACTCGACGCCAACTTCATTCAGGAAGTCTGTATCGCGCCAGTAAGCGTTTTCTGCAATCACGAGCATACCACTACAAGCAGCGGCATCGATCCGATCGAGCAAGTCTTCATCGCTTTCGATCTTGCGAGCGTCGACCCGCATACTGTCGAGCAAGACTCGCAAAGAGTAACAGAGCGGCGCTTGCCAGGAGCGAGAGGCATTCAACGACACCCGGAACCCGCAACGGCGCAGGGCTTCAATCCCCTCCATCGCGTTTTGGTTAGACGGGGTTGCCAGGGACGCGTCGTCGACCTCGAGACAGATCTCCTGGGGGCATAGACGTGTTCGGGAAACAGCGGCGTCGCAGGCGATAGCGGTATCGGGATGGATCAACGCTGCCATCGGGACCGGAAGGATCACAGGGCGCTCTGTTGTGCGATAATGCGCATCGTGAGCGACCTCTTCGACCTGTTCGGCCATCCATTGAGCAGGGGAGGTGGCCTCACAGCGTTCTGCAGCAAGAGCCACCCGGCCAAAGACCGCACGTTCTTCGAAACGTTTCTCGGCTTCAGCGAACAACAAAACCGCATCTCCAGTTTCGAGATGCATGACTGGCAATAACCGGTTCCGGTTCTGAACAGGGTTTTGAACGGCGCGTTGGTGATCGGTGAACTGGTGCATTCTGCTTCCGTGACGTTGGGACAAGCACCGTACCTACAGAAACATAGTTGAAATCACGCGCACGTTTGAGTTGTGATTTCGCTCAAATTTGATGGAATTTTTTGGAGCGCCCATGTCAGATCCCGCACAGCCTAGACTGTCTGCCACAATCCTCTTGTTACGCGACGATCCGGAGCTGCAGGTCCTGATGGTGAAGCGGCATTATGAAATCGATTTCGCGTCGGGGGCTTACGTGTTTCCGGGCGGCAAGGCGAATGACGAAGATGAGGATCCCGCTTGGGCCGCCATCTGCGACGGTGATTTCTCCGGAAAAGAGCAGGCGGCACGGGTCTCTGCGATCCGCGAGGCGTTTGAGGAATCCGGAATTATTTTGGCGCGATCCATGGATGCGCGCGGTCCGGGCGCGGCCTTGGTAGGGGCTGATGTCGCGGATGCACTCGCACCAATGCGCGGTCCGGTGGATCGCAGGGAAGAGAGTTTCCTCAAGCTGATCAAGGACAATGGTCTCGTCCTCGCATTGGATGCGCTGGTCCATTTCGGGCACTGGATCACGCCGAGCATGATGCCAAAACGGTTCGATACGCATTTCTATCTGGCCGCAACCCCGCCCGAGCAAATCGCAGAACAGGATGGACGAGAGACGACCGAAGCGGTTTGGCTCGGACCACAAGAGGCGCTCGACCAAGAAGCCGCTGGCGTCGCGACGATCATCTTTCCCACGCGTATGAATCTCGGAAAGCTCGCGGAGACGCCGACGACGGAAGCTGCGCTGACGCGTTTCGCCGAAGAAGGCGTGGTCACGGTTTTGCCGGTGATTGGCAAGGATGATGATGGCGCGCCTTGTCTGCATATCCCGGAAGAAGCGGGTTACATCCAAAACACCGAACCGCTGCAACGAGTCGCAAACGTATCGAAGAGCAAATGACCAAATCGTTCGGGGACTTTATTGAACTCACTCGCGAGGGCTCCATCGCGACGGTGACCCTTGATCGCGGCGATGGACGAAACGCCATGTCGCTCAAGCTTATGAAGTCCATGACCGACGTCGCTGAATATCTGGCTGCGGACACCGACACCAACGTGGTGATCGTGACAGGAGCGGGCGCGTTTAGCGCCGGTGCTGACTTGAAAGACCCTGACCGGGCCGGCTTGCGCGACAAGTCCCGGCTGGAACAGCGCCAGTCTTTGAAGCTTGGCCCCGACATGTGCGGAGCATGGGAAGCGCTGGAGCAAATCACCATCGCGGCGGTTGAGGGTTATTGTATCGGCGGCGGTGTTGCGCTCGCGATTGCGTGCGACCACCGGATCGTGGCGGAAGACGCTCATTTTCGTCTGCCTGAGATTCCGCTCGGCATGAATATGAGCTGGCAAAGCAATCCGCGCACTGTTGCTTTGGTCGGCCCGTCGCGGGCCAAGCTCTTCACGATCCTCGGAGAACCCTGCCCGGCGAAGCAGGCCCTCGACTGGGGATTGGCTGATGAAGTAACGCCGACCGGCGGCGCATTGAACGCGGCGCGGGCGCTGGCCGAACGCTATGCCAGGGTTCCGCCGATCGCGCTTCGCATGACCAAGCAGGCCATGAATGTTTCAGCCATGCCATTAGGCTATGCGACAAGCTTTATGGACCGCGATCAGTTCGCTTATGCGTCGACGACAGATGACCAGGCCGAAGCGATCCGCGCCTTTCTGGAAAAGCGCGAACCGGACTTCAAAGGCGACTAGTTCTTGTAAGCCAGCGGCTTTTCGCTCTCATCGAGCTCGAGATAGCGGTCACGAAGTTTCGTCTGACGGCTTTCCAGCGACTGTACTTCACCATCAATGAAAACTGCGACCGGGGCGCTGGTGATTTCCAACGGGTCGCCGTCCCAAATGACAAGATCTGCCGTACTGCCGCGCTCGATCGTGCCTGAATTGTCCACGCCAAATATTGCAGCCGGTACAGTCGTCATGGCTGCCATCGCATCGTCGAACCCGACGCCGTTCGCGGCAGCATTGCCCGCTGATTGCAGGACCAGGCGGGCTTGATGGCCATTGTTGCCAAGGTGGGCAAACGCGGTCGGCACGCCAGCTGCGATCAGCCGTTCCGCGTTCTTGGACGTGGCCCCCAGCTGCGAGAAGCTGGCGGGTAAGTTCTGGAACGGGTCGACGATCACAGGGATATTAGCTGCAGCGAGTTCGTCGGCCACGATCCAGCCTTCATCCGCCCCGACAATCGCGAGATTGAGGTTCGGGTTTTCCTGCTTCAGGTCCATGACCAGACGCAGATCACTGGCGCGATGCGCGGATATGAGGATCAATTGTTGACCTCTCACCGCGCGGCCAAAGGCTTGGGCATCGGCGCGCGTAAGCGTGTCGCCTTCATTGTGCGCCATGAACCTTGCGGGATATCCCCGTGCATCTGCAAAGGCGCCGCGAAGCGCGGCCCAGGCCGCCGAACGAGAGCCGCCTGCGAGTCCAGCACCGCCCTCGCCGAGATCGATGAAGACAAAGGCGCGATCGTCAGAAATCGAGTCCGCGTCTCCCGATGTATCCGCAATGAACCCTTGACCCGCAATCATCGACCCGCCCGTAGAAGGGGCGACCGCGATACGTGTCACGCCTTCTATGCGGGTGACGTCCACCGGCGTCGCGGCTGGGTTGAAGCCATCAGCAGCGCGCAGGGCAACTGAGAACGGAGAGCCAGCGGCGTTCGTATCATTGGTTGAATCCTCCGCGCCGACTTCGACAATTCCAGTTCTGGAGAATGGCGAGAAGATCCCGGGCGTCACCCAGTTTCCTTCGGCATCGATGAGTTCAGTCCCGCTTGGAGGCGCGAAGTTTATTCCCAGCCCAGAGATCTCGCCATTAGAGATATAGATATTGGCGTTTTCCAGGGTCCCGGCATCGGTGCCGGTCCAGACCTTGGCGTTGGTTATAGCGATATTTTGAGCGCCCGCGCCGAGCGTGAGCGTGGCTGCAGCTGCGGCGGAAAGAAGAATCTTGCGGATCATTTCAGGTCTCCTTCACCAGGCTGTCCAAGTTCGAAATCCATGACGGGGGTCAGCGCTGGATTGCCGCGATCATACATCAGCGCGCCATCCACGAAGACCTTCTCGGCTTGCGAATAGACGCTGAACGGATCGCCGGACCAGAGCACGACGTCTGCGTCTTTACCCGCTTCCAGAGAGCCCGTCTGATCAAAGACGCCAAGCGATTTGGCCGGATTGGCGCTCAGCCAGAGCCAGGCGTCCGCATTGGAAATCTCGATCCCGGCGCGGCGACCGTCAGCGAGAGCTTTAGTAGCTTCCTGGTTGAGGCGCTGAATTCCGATATCACTATCCGAGTGGACGATCGCGCAGGCGCCCGCCTTGTGCACCATGGGAATGTTCTCCCGTACGCCGTCATAGGCTTCCATCTTGAAGCCCCACCAGTCAGCCCACATCGCGGAACACGCGCCATAATCGGCCAGTTTATCGGCGATTTTGTAGCTCTCTACTGCGTGATGGAAGCTGGTGACCTTGTAACCAAACTCCTCGCTCAAATCCATGATCTGAGCCATTTCATCAGCGCGGTAGCAATGCATGTGGACGAGGATCTCACCGTTCAGTACGCCCATCAGCGTGTCGAGTTCCAGATCGCGGGCGGGTGGATCTCCGCCCTCGTCAGCATATTTGTCCCACTTGCGTTTGTATTCGACGGCCTTTGCCCAGGCCATGCGGTAGCCAGCGACATTGCCCATGCGAGAATAGGGTGCGCCGCCCGGGAAGCGTCCGCCGCCATATCCATACACGCGCTTCGGATTTTCACCGCAGGCCATTTTCAGCGTGTAAGGCGCATCAGGAAACTTCATCCCTTGGACAGTGCGAGCTGGGACGTTTTTCAGCGTAACACCGCGCCCGCCGAACAAGTTGGCGGATCCCGGCAAGATCTGCATCGACGTGACGCCGCCCGCAAGCGCACGCTGGAAACCAGGGTCTTGCGGCCAAATGCCGTGCTCGGCCCAGACTTCTGCGGTCACCGGCGCGGAGATCTCGTTCCCGTCGCCATGTGCGCTGACGCTCGGGCTGGGATAGACGCCGAGGTGGCTGTGATTGTCGATTATACCAGGCGTGACCCACTTGCCACTCGCATTGATCACCGTGGCGCCGTCCGGCGCTTCGATCTCTTCTGCAATCTGGGAAATCTTGCCATCGACCAGAAGCACGTCGCCGGCCTCGATCTGGCCGCCAATTCCGTCGAGCACAGTCGCGTCTTTTAGGAGGGTCGCGGTCGATGGATAGGGCGAGTAAGTGGAAGGAAATGGATTGCGATCAATCTCAAATTTATCGCCATTGCCTGCGGTTTCGCCACCGCCCCCGCCGCCGCATCCAGCTAAGGCCAGAGCTGCAGACCCGAGGACAAAAAAGAGCTTTTTCATCATACACCCCGTAAGTCACTGTTACGGGCAAGTGTGTTGCTTTTGCGGAGCTTTGCAAGAGAAATCTCGCCGCGATCAACGCGGTTTTGCGCAATTTTCTGCCGGTGTGTCTCTAAACGTCGAGCTCTTCGGCGAAATGCGCATTTTCCTGAATGAACCGGTAGCGGTGCTCGGCTTTCTTGCCCATTAGCGTGTCGATGAGTTCGGCCGGTTTCGCCTCAGTCAGCTCGTCGATGCTGTCTGGCAACGTAATGCGTGCCAGCGTCCGGGTCTCCGGATTCATCGTGGTCTCTTTAAGCTGGGACGGGTTCATTTCACCGAGACCCTTAAATCGGCTCAGCTCGACTTTCTGGTTCGGTTTGAACTCGAGCTCCATCAGGAGCTCCTTGTCCTCATCATCCATCGCATAGACCGACTTGCCCTTGTAGGAGAGCTTATAAAGCGGCGGCATCGCCATATAGAGGCGGCCACTCTCGATAAGCCCGGGCGTCATCTTGTAGAAGAATGTGATGAGCAGCGCAGCGATGTGCGCCCCATCGACATCCGCATCGGTCATGATGATGACTTTCTCATAGCGCAGATCGTCAATATTGAAGCGCGATCCAGTACCAGTGCCGAGCGCCAGAAGCAGATCCTGGAGCTCCTGGTTCTTGTCCATCTTGTCCGCTGTGGCGGACGCAACGTTGAGGATCTTCCCCCGCAGAGGCAGGATTGCCTGGGTTTTGCGGTTACGTGCCTGCTTGGCTGATCCGCCCGCAGAGTCGCCCTCCACGAGGAACAATTCGGTATCGCCCTTGCTGTCCGCGCAATCGGCGAGTTTGCCGGGCAGGCGCAGTCTCTTCGTCGCCGATTTGCGGGCGACGTCTTTGGCCTTGCGGCGGCGCGCGCGTTCATCGGCGCGTTCAATCGCCCATGTCAGCAGCTTGTCGGCTTCTTTGGGGCTGGCTGCGAGCCAGTGATCGAAGCGGTCACGGACACAGTTCTCAACCACGCGGAACGCCGCCGTCGTTGAGAGCTTATCCTTGGTCTGACCAACAAATTCCGGATTACGAATAAACACTGACAGAAGCAGGCCGGAATGGCCCATAATGTCGTCTGCAGTGATCGATGTGCCTTTTTTCTGGCCGGTCAGATCCGCGTAATTGCGCAAGCCCTTGGTAATGGCTGAGCGGAAGCCTGCTTCATGCGTGCCGCCATCAGGCGTCGGAATGGTGTTACAGTAAGACCGCGAAAACCCATCTGTCTCGCCGAACCCGGCTGCGGTCCAGGCAATCGCCCATTCGACTTTGCCGTCATCGGACTCAACCAGACCGGCAAAGTGTTGTTCGGTAATTGTGGCCTTGCCCTTGAAGACTTCGTCGAGCTGGTCGGCGAGGCCGTTCGGATAAGACAGCACCTTCTCCGCCGGAACCTTGGAGTCCTCTGGCAAAAGCTCCTCATCGCACTTCCAGCGTACTTCCACGCCGCGATAGAGATAGGCTTTGGAGCGGGTTTGCTGAAACAGGCGCTGCGGTTTGAAGCGCAGCTTCTCGCCGAAGATTTCAATGTCAGGCTTGAAACGCACGGTTGTGCCACGGCGGTTCGGGGCCGGGCCTTTCAGCTCCAGCGGGCCGGTAACTTTGCCGCGCTCAAAGGCCTGGAAATAAAGTTTCTTATCGCGCGCGACTTCGACTTCCATGCGCTCGGATAGTGCGTTCACAACCGATGACCCCACGCCGTGTAGGCCGCCAGCCGTCTCATAGGCCTTGTTGGAGAATTTTCCGCCCGCGTGCAGTGTCGTCATGATCACTTCGAGTGCGGACTTGCCGGGATACTTTGGGTGCTCGCCGACCGGGATGCCGCGGCCATTGTCGATGACTTCGACATAGCCATCGGCACGAACATGCACTTCGATACGGGTCGCAAATCCAGCCACGGCTTCATCCATGGAATTATCCAGGATCTCCGCAAACAGGTGATGATAGGCGCGCTCATCGGTGCCGCCAATGTACATGCCGGGTCGTTTGCGCACAGGTTCGAGGCCTTCGAGGACCTCGATGTCTTTCGCGCTATAGCCAGATGGATCAGATTTCATATCGTTGAACAGGTTCGTTTGCTTTGCAGCGCCCATAATGGTTTTCTCCCCGTAAGCCCATTCGCCCACTGATTCCAAGGACTTCCATCATGACGAATTCGATTAATACGCCGTTAACCCTGCCGTCGGGAGTGGAATTACCCAACCGATTGGTCAAAGCAGCGATGACTGAGCGCCTGGCCAATCCCGGCAATGAAGTCACCGACCGCCATCTGCAATTGTACAAGGCCTGGGGGGATGGCGGCATTGGTCTGCAGATCACCGGAAATGTCCTTGTCGATCGACGTAATCTGGAGGCGCCAGGAAATGTCGCAATCGACGGCCCACCTTCGAATGAACATGCTGTAATGCTCGCAAAATGGGCAGAGGCGTGCCAATCTGGAGGCGGAAAAACCGTCATGCAGCTCAGCCATGCCGGGCGGCAGACACAGAAAATGGTCAATCCACAGCCCGATGCGCCAAGCGCTATCGCGGTTGATTTGCCAGGCGGACAGTTCGGCACACCTCGCGCGCTAACCGGCGATGATATCAAGCGCCTGATCGAAAAGTACGCCATAGCCACGAAAGCGGCGCGTGCGGCCGGGTTTGATGGTGTGCAAATCCACGCGGCACATGGTTATCTGATGAGCCAATTTCTCTCACCTCTGACCAATCAACGCGAGGATGAATGGGGCGGCTCACTGGAAAACCGCGCGCGCCTTCTATTGGAGGTTCTGAACGCTGCCAAGGCAGAGGCAGGCCCAGGCTTTGGGGTGTCCGTCAAACTGAACTCAGCTGACTTCCAAAAAGGTGGATTCTCGCAATCAGACTCAACCGCGGTGATCGGCATGTTGAACGAGCTCGGTCTGGATTTTGTCGAGATCTCTGGTGGCAATTACGAGCAGCCGAAAATGATGGATATGGAAGGCTTGAAACCCGCGCACGAAGATGGCGCGCGTGAGAGCACGAAGCGCCGTGAAGCTTATTTCCTGGACTATGCCAAAGAAATTCAGGCCGTTGCGACGATGCCGCTAATGGTCACGGGCGGGTTCCGCACACTGGAGGGCATGAATGACGCCTTGGCAGGCGGTGAGGCGGACCTGATTGGTCTCGGACGTCCGCTGTGCGTTGACGTGGATGCTCCGGCCCAGCTGATCTCTGGCGCTGTGAAAGAACTGCCACGATGGGAAAAGACGCTTCGGATTGGTCCGGGGATTTTTGGACCCAATTCATCGATTGGCCTGTTCAAGGCGCTGAATGGCTTCGGCATGCAGGGCTGGTACTACACCCAACTTCATCGCATCGCCGACGGACTAGAACCGAACCGCAAACTGGGCGTGCTCAGCGCCTTTCTGAAGATGCAGGGGATCGACTCGCGAATGGCAAAAGCCTACCACGCCGATCTGGCTGCGAAAGAGATCACATGAGCGTGCAGGTATCCTCCGCCTTCGATGGCGGAAACATCATTGTTAAAGACCAGAATGACCCCAAAAATATCCGCCTGGAAATCGCCCGGGATCACCGATCTGACTTTTATCAGTGGTTCTATTTTCGCGTGACAGGGCCTGTAAGCGGGCCGCTGCGCATGGTGATCGAGAATGCCGGCGATGCGGCTTACCCAAAAGGCTGGGAGAACTATCAGGCCGTCGTCTCGCACGATCTCGAGCACTGGCACCGGGTCGAAACGGAGTATGACGGCAAAGCGCTGACCATCCATGCCGAGACCGGGGCAGGGTCGGTTTATGTGGCCTATTTTGCGCCTTATCCTACGGGCCGCCACCGCAAGCTCATCGCGCAAGCCGGGGCGATTTCTGACGCTCAGGTCAGCGTCCTCGGTCAAACGTTGGACGGGCGCGATATGGATCTGATCACAGTCGGCGCTGCGGATGGGGTGAAGCGGTCGCTCTGGATCACCGCGCGCCAGCACCCGGGTGAGACAATGGCAGAGTGGTGGATGGAAGGCTTCCTCGAACGCCTCGGCGATGAAGACGACGAAGCGGTGCAAACCCTGCGAGAGCAAGCTGTCCTCTATATGGTGCCAAACATGTGTCCGGATGGCAGCGCGCGCGGTCATTTGCGCACCAATGCCGCAGGCGTGAATCTCAATCGGGAATGGGCCGATCCGAGCATGGAGAAGAGCCCGGAAGTCTATCTGGTCCTGGAAAAGATGAAGGAAACCGGCCTCGACTTCGCGCTGGACGTGCACGGCGATGAGGCTCTGCCATACAATTTCATCGCGGGAACTGAAGGCATACCGGACTGGTCCAATCGTCTGGCGGACCTGCAGCAGAGCTTCAAGCAGACATATGTCGAATCTTCCAATGGTGAGTTTCAGACCAAATATGGCTACCCCGTCAACACGCCCGGAAGAGCCAATCTGACAATCTGCTCGAACGCGTTGGCACAACATTTCGACGCGCTCGCCATGACGCTGGAAATGCCGTTCAAGGATAATGCCGACAAGCCGAACGCAGAGTTTGGCTGGTCACCGACACGTGCCAAACAGCTTGGTCGCGATGCCGTCGAGGCTATAGTGGCGGTGTTGCCGAACCTGCGGTGAGTCGGGCGACCGCTTGTTCGATCAGACGATAGCTCTCGATCCGCGTGTCGAGCCTGTCGGTTATGGTGAGCAGAAACACTTCGCTGGCGCCCGTTTCCGTTGCC
This sequence comes from Hyphomonadaceae bacterium, assembly GCA_043513745.1. Classification (GTDB taxonomy): domain Bacteria; phylum Pseudomonadota; class Alphaproteobacteria; order Caulobacterales; family Hyphomonadaceae; genus Henriciella. The sequence continues at coordinate 144,091 of CP121341.1, read as the reverse complement.
GCGTTAAGAAGCGACTGCGCCACTGAATTGGCTGAGCCGATAATCCCGCGCTCCGCCGGAATGAGCGGGGCGTCCTCAAGTACTTGTTCAGCCTCCTCGACACTCAGATACGGATTGAATTGACCCGTCCCGCGACCAAGGGCCCAGGCTTTGATGGGGGCAGCGAGGCGAATTGCCTCATCATCGGTTTCGGCTGCGAGCGCCACGAGCCCGATCCCTGCATAAGGCTCCGCGCAAAACGGGGAGGGTTCGAACGCGTCAGAATATGCGGCCAGCGCCTCTTTGGCGCCGCCGGGATTCAAGAAGTCGGCAAAGGCGAGTTTCAATCCCATCTGGCCAGCGAAAGCCGCTGAGCCCGGTGAAGAACAGAGCATCCAAAGCCCGGGATAATCGCCTGGCGGGTTCGCAGCGATGCCATTCGCGCGGTGGTCGCCCGGCAAGGGGATCTGCCCGCTCGCATCCAGCATCCAGTCCATCAGCATTCGCAGCATTGCTGGAAAGTTCTGTCCGCCTGGTCCCAAGAGCGCCGCAGAGGCGCGCGGGTCTGCGCCTGTCGCACGGCCAAGGCCAATCTCGATCCGACCGGGATATAGCTGGTTCAGTGTCTGGCCCCATTCAGCGACTTTCAGGGGAGAATAGTTGGGCAGCATGATGCCACCTGATCCAAGGCTGATCCGCTCGGTCCGACTGGCGAGGTCCGCCATCAGGATTTCAGGCGTGGTTCCAGCAAAACTCGTCGCATTGTGATGCTCCTGGACCCAATAGGATCGATAGGACATGGCATCGGCTGCGGATGCCAGCGCACGGGTCTCGTTGAGCGCATCAGCAGCGGTTCGCCCTTTGAAAATTGGCGATGGATCAAGAATGGAAAGTACGGGTTTCATCCTCCGTCTTGTGCGCTATGCAGGGGACGGAAACAAGCTGCGGAAACAAGCTGGAGAACGAAATGCGATCAGGAATCATGGCTTTGCTTTGCGGCCTGCTCTGTGCGTGCAATGTCGGCGTTGTCCCGACGCAAGCGGTCGACTTGAGTGTTGAGGACCGGATCGCACTTGCACCCCCGGGACCGTTAGACCCCACTCCATATCCCTTGCATTACAAACTTGATCTGATGCTGGATCCGCGTGAAGCCCGTTTTGGTGGAACCGTTGCTATAACTCTGGACGTAACGGAGCGCTCAAGCGGTCTCTATCTGCACGGTCGAGATCTTGAGGTGACCGCTGTCCGATCTAGTGTCGAGAACGAAGCTCCGCGAAACGGTGTCTGGGAGCCAGCCTTGGATTCCGGCGTCGCCTGGCTCGATTTTGGCCAGACCGTCGATCCGGGAAAAGTGCTCGTCGAGATCGATTACAACGCTGCTTTTGACGCCAATTTATCGGGCCTTTTCAAGGTAACGGAGCAGGGCGACGCCTACGCCCTCGCCAAGTCTGAGAGCATTCAGGCGCGCCGCTTTATGCCGGGGTTTGACCAACCGGCTTTCAAAGCGCCGTTCGACATCACGCTGACCATTCCTGAGACAGATTCAGCCATCTCTAATGCGCCCGAGGCGTCGGTTGAGCGCCTTGAGAACGGGCTGAAAACGGTAACATTCGAGACAACGCGGCCTCTGCCCACTTACTTGCTTTCGTTGGCGGTCGGCAGTTTTGATGTCGTGGATGCGGGTATGATCCCGCCAAACGAGATCCGGTCAGAGCCAATCCCTCTTCGCGGGTTTGCCCGGCGAGGAAAGGGGAGTGAACTCGGCCTCGCGCTCGAAACCGCGCCGGAGCTTGTCCGCATCTTCGAAGAGGCGCTGAAACAGCCCTATCCATACAAAAAGCTCGACATTGTTGCGGCCCCGCAATGGCCATCTGGGGCCACAGAACTCGCAGCGGCGATCACTTATCGCGAGAGCCGGATCCTTGCCAGCAACGATATTGGTCCAGCCGCGCGGCGCAGCTTGCTGGCCATCCATGCGCACGAAGTCGGTCACATGTGGTTCGGCAATCTGGTCACGCCGCCCTGGTGGGATGATCTCTGGCTGAAGGAAGCTTTTGCCAGCTGGGGCGAGGGCGCAAGTCTGTCAGAGCTCTATCCGGGCGAAGGGTTCGAACTGGATGCGATTGTCGACGGCATTTCGGCCATGGACCTGGATAGTCTGGCCAGTGCCCGGGCCGTTCGCGAGCCAATCACGCTCAATGAAAATGTCCGCAACGCTTATGACTCGATCACGTACAATAAGGGTCTCGCGGTGATCGGCATGGTTGACGCCTATTTTGGCGCCGACAAGTTCCGGCCGGCGTTGGGGCGTTACGTCGAGGCGTATGAGGACGGCGTCGCGGGGAGCCGGGAATTCTTTGAGATTATTGGCCGGGAAACCGGCGAACCAGATCTGACCCGCGCATTTCAGAGCTTTGTTGGTCAGAGCGGGTTGCCTCTTTTGACGCTGTCGTCTGAGCCATCAGGCGGATACCGGGTGACACAATCGCGTTATGCCCCGCTCGGCAGCAGCATTGTCGACGACCGCACCTGGGTCATCCCATTCTGCTGGGAAATGGGCGATTGGGAAGAACGAACGCGGCAGTGCGAACTGATCTCTGACGCGTCTCAGCTATTGTCTGGCGGTGTGAGTTCTGAGGCGAGCGCGCAGACAGATTGGATCATGCCGAACGCCGATGGTACCGGATACTACCGCTTCTCCTTGCCTTACGAAAAGTGGCAAGACCTGGGGCGGGCGTTTGACCAGTTGAGCGCCGGTGAGAAACTGTCGACTCTGGATAGTGCCGGCGCAGAGTTTGCTGCCGGGCGCATCGATGTGGATACCATCTGGCGCTTCATTGACGAGGCTGTGCGGGACGAGGAGCGGCGTGTTGTGCAAGCCGCGATCCGTCAGGCAACTCGGTTCGAACGCCTGCTCGCGAACGACGAGGCGGCACTCGCAGGGTATCGTGAAGCGGTGATCGACGTCTTCCAGCACCGCTATACAGCGTTAGACCAGCATGGCAGCGACGACCCTGAACTCGCGATCATGAAATCTAGTCTCGAACAATTTCTGATCGGATCCGGGCAGGATGCAACGCTGCGCCAAAGCCTCGCTGATGCCGCGGCGGCTTACATCGGCCTGGGCGGCGTCTCGTCAGAGCGCACGCTGAATACAGACGAATATCTCACCGGTATGGCGATCGGCGTCCAAACCTATGGCGAGCCTTTCATAGATCGTTTGCTCGCGGTGCGAACGGACTATGATGACCCGGTATTCGAGCAAGCCGTGGCCTATGCGATTGGTCAAAATCAAGACCCCGACCTTTCAAAGCGTATTCTGGATCTCGCTCTGTCTGGGACGCTTGGAACGCGTGAAGCGCTGGCGATCGTACAAGGACAGATGCAGCAGAGTGAAACCCAGGGCGCCACTTGGGAATGGTTGAAGGCAAACTTTGCATCCTATTTGAATGTCATTCCTCGACAGCGCAAACGCTCCAGCCCGGCACTGGCACGGCCGATGTGCTCCCTCGAAGCGCGGGACGATCTCGTCGCCTTGTTTGAGAAGCACGGAGATGACGTTCCAGGCCACGAGCGATCGCTGACGCAAACTGTCGAGCGGATTGAGCTCTGTGCCGCTCTCGAAGCGGCGAAAGGCGCGGAAACGCGCGCCTTCTTCAGCGAATAGACCTAATTGGGCGTTTCGGTCTCGGGTGTGTCCGGCTCCGGGCTTTGCTCTGCCGGCGGCTCGGAATTACGCCGACCAAACAACGCATCCAGCGCCCGGTCTCTCAACTCGTCTTCGAGATCACGTTCTTCCGCGGGTTCCGTCTCACCATTTTCAGTTGTCTCCGGCGCTTCGGCGGGTTCATTGGAAGGTGTGGTGGACGGCGCGCTTTGACCGCCGATGATGTCGCCAATGATCCGGCCCGCATCACCGCCAATGCGGTCGCCAATTTCGCTTGCCGCTTGCCCGCGTAAACGCGCTGTCAGCTCGGCCTGAACCGCGCTCTGATCCAGACCAAACTGAACGCTCGACCAGCTGCCATAAACACGCACGGGAATGGGAATGCTATTGATGCCGATGGTTGATCCACCCCCGGCAGCATTCACATCAACGCGCGGCGTCAGACTGATGTCTAGGGTTCGAGCGCCAAGATCGATGCGGCCTGCACCGGTAATGCCAACGACCGGATTCTCCATGCTGAGATCGGTGATGCTGGCAACACCGTTGTTAAAATCGAGATTGCCGATGAAGCTGGAAAAATCCGTTTCGGCTTCCGGAGAGAGTGCATCCCTGAAGCTCGCAATGTTCAGATTTCCGCTGCGCAGCAGCTCGCCCAGATTGGTGGTATCGCGCACCATCTTGGCAAGGTTCAGACCTTTCAAAGCGCCTTGATTGAGATCTGACTCAAACTTGCCGTCGAGCCCATTGATCAGCGCTTTCAGGCTGTTGCCTTCAGAACTCATATTGACGTGGACATCGCCAAGCCCACTCAGGTTCTGAAACCCGGTCAGCGCCGTCAGCATTTCTTGCGCGGCAATGCTGGAGGCCAATGCTTCGACTTGTAGGGTCGGCGTGGAACGAGATGCGTCCAGCACCAGGTCTCCATACCAGTCGCCCTGAAAGACCCGGAAGCCGGGCGTGTCATCATCGCGGCGGAACAAGGCGGATAGACGACCATCGTCGAGGCGGGTGTTGAGCAAAGCGTCCTGCAGCGTGATCTGGTCAATTACAACCGTGTTGGCGGCAACGGTAATCGTCGCATCAACCGCGCGGAGCCCGGCAAGATCAAACGGCGTGTCATCCCAGTCTTCATTGAGGCTTGGCGTCTGGTCTTGCTGTTGAGAGCCGCTGCCAAGGAAAGGCGTGACATCAAGCGTGTCCATTGTGAGGTCGGCAACAATTCGCGGACGCGAGCCGCGAAGATCTGCACCTACGCTGCCAGTGGCCTTGGTATCGTCCAGAGTAAGAGACGCGCCGCTCAACTGAGGCGCCATGAGGCTTCCCGTGGTCTGACCTTTGATCGAGAGCGCGTTCAGTGATTCGCCCTCGGGAAGCAGGGTTCCGAAGGTCTCGAGAACCTTGCGCGGGTTGTCGCTGCTAAAGTCGAGCATTCCGTTTAAGGCTTGATCGCCGCTGAAAGAAACATCGCCGGAGTAATCCGTCGCCAGATCAACGCTGCGCTGTTTCAGCTGAATGCCTGTCAGGTTTGGCGCGCTAAGCGGACCAGACAAGGTCGCGCGGAGATCCACGTCGCCCAATAGGGTCAGGAGTGAGGTCAAAGGATGCCCAGGCTTGAGAAGCCTCTGCGCATCTGCCGCGTTTAAGTCGACCGTTCCGTTCAGGCTGAGCTCAGGGCCCAGTTGAAGTTCTCCCCGGTAGTCGAGGTCGAGACCCGTGGCGGCGAGTTTCATGCTTGAAAAATCAATCGCGGCGGTCAGGGCAGGGCCGCTGATCGTCCCTTTGGCGCGCACAGATTTGAGAGCGCTTGCAACGATCGGTAGATCCGCGTCGCCCAGTATGGTCAGTACTTGGCCCAGCGTATCGGACTCGACCTCAAACGCACCATCCAGCACCGGCGCTTCAGCCAGGGTGAGTGCGCCGTCATAAACGACATCGCCATAAATCGTGCCGAGTTTTGCGTCGAGGATTACGGGTTGCTGACTGGTCAGCTGCTGCAAGGTGTCGAGTCGGATGCGATAATCAAAAGGCTGGCCATTGAGGCGACCGTCACCGTTCGATGTCAGCGGCTTATCGAGGGCCTTCAGCTGGGCTGACGCGTTGAACTCCGTTAGCACATATTGTTCGCCGGTGACCCAGTCGCGATAGGAAATAGAGGCATTTGAAAGCGCAGCGCGATCGATGCCGGTCTCAAACCCGCCGGATCCGGACTCCGGTTCGGTCTCACTGCCTTCCTGATTGGGATCTCCGAACACCCAGTTGACGCGGCCATCCGCGAGGCGTTCCAGACGCACTGTCGCATCATCCAGCGTGATCTTGCCAATCTCGACCCGGCGCGACAGCAATGGCAGGAGTTTGACATTGGCTTGCAGGGCGCCCGCCTCGATCATTAGCGGATCGGAAAATCCGTCCGGATTTGCAATCTCAGCGCCTTCGATTCGCGCTGAAATCACCGGCAGGATGGAGAGTTTGGGGTCGCCTTTCAGCGTCACTTCTCGGCCAAGTGCGTCGGTAGCCGCGCTCTCGATCTGGGCTTTGTAAACCGATGTCGGGATCAAAAACGGAATAATCACAGCAGCTGCCAACAGGGCCGCAATTACAGCGCAAAGGATGATCAGGAGACGTTTCATGGGAGGAATATGGCCTTGTTATTCTGTATTGCAGGTGAATAGCTGCAACTGATGTCAAAGTCATGGCAATTGCCGCTTGACCGAGGATTTTTGCACGTATAGATCAGCCTCTCACCGCTTCGGCGGGGAAGCCCATGCGCGGGTGTAGCTCAGTTGGTTAGAGTACCGGCCTGTCACGCCGGGGGTCGCGGGTTCGAGTCCCGTCACTCGCGCCACTTCTTAGAAGTGTGTCTCCAGACAATTAAACAGATCTTGGCGAAGACGCTTTCGGGCCGTCGAGTCAACTGGATTCGATCAAGCTGAAAAAGTAATCCGGATGCTGGAACAGCCAGTTGCGGCCGGGATACGGCGCTTCGTCAAACCGCACACCCAATCGGTCCGCGTCCTTGCGCGCCTCGTCGGCAGCGACGCCGTGCTGGTCGGAACTGTTGGCCACGAGGATGTCACGATCATCCTTAAAGCTCGATTCCAGGTCGCGATTGTTCAGGAAGGCAGAGACGATATCGTGTCGAATGCACTGGCTGTTTGCGCGAACGAGATAGGTGGACGTGGCTTCGAACATGGACGGGTTCTTTTGCAAATAGTCCTGATCCGAAGCCTGGCTGGCATAGAGCCTCTTGTAGAAGCGCAAGCCCCCAAAAGTACGAATGATCGTCGTCAGGGTTCTTAGCCCAAACGCAAAACTAGACGGAGAGTTCAGCGACATGCGCAGCATTCCGCGAATCCAGCTCGGTTGAATGTTCTGGAGCTTATCGGTGACGTTGAGACCGTAATTCACGAGCACGGTGCGCCCCACGTTCTGTCGATCCGCGCTCATTTGCAGGGCCAGCGGTGCAGCGGTTGAAATCCCGACCACGGTGACATCGGTCAATTCCATGACCCGGATGAATTCTAACAGCGTTCGGGCAGCGCCCTGTATCGAGTCGACCGGGCTGGTTGCCCCAAATCCAGGACGGATGGGAAGGATCAGACTGATCCCGCGTTCGCTGGCTGAGCGGATCATATCAACTGACGGGATGTAACCATATTCCAGAGAGTGAAGCAGTACCACCGGACGTCCATTGGTTGGACCGTAGCGCCGATACTCGACCGAAACACCCGGGGTCGGCAGTGCTAGATGTCTCACTCTGTTTTCGTTTGCTTCGAGCTCAATATCGGCTGGCGGCAATTGGTGCGCCAGGGCGTGCGAAAGCTCCAGCGTCGTCGAGACGACTTCCACTAGGCTTCGGCAATTCAATTTGCTGATTATGCGGCTGACATGCGTTCTGACCGTACTGATCTTGATGCCACGCATCTCTGAAACCTGTTCGAGGTTTAGCCGCAAGAACACCAATTGGAGAATCTCGATTTCCGCGGAAGTCAGCTCAAACGACTCTTTGAGGTGATCGCGTAGTCGCGGGCTCATCGTGGAGAGGACGACGCGCGCGGTGTAACCAATCACACGGCCGTCATCGATTTGGGGCCAGACTTTCACATGGCGCGAGAGACCAAACCGATCTGTGAGTTCGATTAGGCTCTCAGAAAAATCTGCACGTCCGCGGTTTGTCGTCAGGACAAGTTGCGCGATCGAGTTGCCTGATTTGAGGTTCAGAAAATCCGTCAAGGTTCTGGGGATCGATGCAACGACCCCGTTTGCATCCAGGGTGAAGACATAAGAACGATCTGGCGTGAGGTCGCTTTCGTTCTGCTTGCTGTTGGTTGCACCCGCGGCGGGCGCGGAAATCATCGACAAGACGGACTGGAATTCGGGTATGGAGGTCGCATCGTCAGATAGCCGGGACCAATCCAGGCAAGCCTGGGTAAAGCGATCCGGGTCTTCATCCGCGCGCGCCAGAGACTTCAAAAGCTCAAGCGCAGATTCAGCCCGGTGGTCTTCGTCCTTCGTACTGGTCTGATCGGCGTCCAAGTGCTGTCTCCGTCGTGAATAAGCCCTCAAGCGTACAAATTACGCAAATTTTGCGCCGAATGTGTACCTAATTTTGATGATGTGAGGAAAACAGAGATCGGTTTACACCCAATCCTGACGTTTACGTCAGATGGATCTCTCGCTGCGACCTTCTTTGTGCAGAGAGCCATGGTCCACCGGTTCAATCCCCTTTTTGAGCCGGTGGCCGCCATCTCAAATTTTACATGATTCAGGTTTTTGAGGCGACTAGCAGTCGCTTGAAATGGGGTTGCCAGTTCCCTAATGCGATCCGTCAAATTTCACAGTCACCCGTGAAGTGAATTCAACGCATGGTTGTTATTGTGGCCTCAGAACTGGATGGGGTTACACCGCAATGCACGACTATTTTCTCGCACACTTCAATGTCGCAAGACCGTTGGGAACGTTCTCTGTTCACATGGACGAGTCGAAATACTTCTTCAAACAGCTCCAGGAATTGTTTGAGCGCGATCACTTGCATGATGGTTTGCTCTGGCACCGGCATGGGATGCGGGCGTCGGATGGCAAGGAACTGAACTTCTTTGAAATTGCAGCTCTCAACACAACCGGCGCAGACAATCCTCATATCTACACTGTGGCCGGATGGCGTGATGCCGCCGACCTGCACAATTTTGCATATCGCGATGTTCAGCACCGCGAGAACATGAAGCGGCTCCGCCATTGGGTGGATCGTTCTGAAGGTGCCAACCTCGTCACGTGGTGGGAAAAGCGAGATACGCGCGTCTCACTGGATCTGGCCTGGGATCGGTTGCAGCGCCTGCGTAAGGACGGACCTACGCCGCACGCGTTCAATCTGCAAACGCGGTTTGACCCGCCCCAGCTTTCGAGCGTCGCCTAAACGACAGCAAGGGTTTGCGAGCTATTGGCCGTAACCCGCCTCGGCCAGCAACAGAGTCAGTAGATAGATTTCGCCAAAGACAGAGCCGTCATCTGTCCAGGACTCGTCCAGGCTATGAGCGTTCTGAGAACGCCCGCCGCGACTGACGGTGATAGCAGGAACGCCCAACCAGATCGGAATATTCGCATCTGTTGAAGACGCCTGAAGGTTCGGCTCGACGCCTAGAGCGCGCATAGCAGCCGTCGCATTGAGCACCAGCTGCGAGTCGAGTTGCCCCTGACCCGCCGGTCGTTTTCCGACATCCTCAATGTCTATGGTCATCGCCTCAGCGCTGGCGCGCCGTTCGTTTTCTATCGCGAGCGCGGTGTCCAATGCAGCTCGGAATGCAGCATCTAGCGCCTCGAGCTTGACCGGGTCGACGGACCGCATGTCGACTTCCATCCAGCTTTCGAACGGGATGGAGTTGATTGAAGTGCCGCCGCCAATGCGTCCGACAGAGAATGTCGCCTTGGCACCAGCCGATTGAGTGATCGGCTCTGCGCGCTCTGTAAACTCGACGATCGCTCGCGACAAAGCCTGATGGGGATGCGCCCGCCCGAAGGCCCCATAGGAGTGGCCGCCGGGGCCCTTGAAGGTGATCCGGTAGCGGTTTGATCCAACTGCCGACGTGATCAAACGATCTTGCGCGCCGCCATCCACGGCGATGAAGCTGCTAATGCCGTGATCCCCACGCAGAAGGTGGCGAACTCCGCGCAGGTTTCCGAGCCCTTCTTCGCCTACTGAGCCTACGAATACCAGATCCTCACGGGTTTGCAGGTCGAGATCCTGCATGGCCTCGACGACCGCGAGGACAACGGCCAGGGCGCGCGTGTTGTCTGATATGCCGGGAGCGAAATATGTATCGCCCTCTTTGCGGACGGTAACATCTGTCCCGGGTGGAAAGACCGTATCCATGTGAGCGACCACGGCGATTTTGCGCTCGCCGACTGTACCGGGACGGTGGGCGATAACGTTTCCAACTTCGTCGATGGAGACATCGGCTAGACCGAGATCACTGAGTTTCTGCGCGAAGGCTTCTGCGCGCACTTCTTCCTGAAACGGGGGAGCCGGGATTTCGTTCAGTTCGACCATCGTGCTGAGTGTCTTGGAACGCTCCCGCTCGAACATCTTAGTGGCGAGCTTGAAGTTTGGGTCCGCCAGTATCGCCTCGACAAACTCCTGGTGTTGTTGCGAGAGCGGGGCTGTCTCAGTCTGAGTGCCGTCTTCGAGAGGTGCTTGCGACCCTGTGGCGATAGTCGCGCAGCCTGCAATCATAGCTGTCAGGATGACGCCAGCGAGAAAGCGATGGGGCATGGCGCCCTCCTTCATGAACCTCAGCTGTGAAAGCGTCTAATGCAGACGAACCGATTTGTCTTTGAAAGAAAACGCTGGGTTGTTTTGGTCCCGTCTGTTCGGGCGCGCGTATCGTACTATTTCCGATGGACGAAGTTCGTACGGCGCTTGTATGCTGAATGGCGCAATAATTGAATGACGCAGATAGACCGCGATGGTTCGGCCCAGCCGTATGCTTGAGGGAAATGGCATGCGATTGCTGAGGTTTCACCGCGCGGGAGCATAATATGCGAGAGGGCGCCGCATGGCTCTGGATGAGTCTCATGAAGAGCAAAACCGTACCCTGGAGGACTCAGGGCGCGTGCGCTCTATTGCCTATTTCGCTGGCGATGCGACGAATCCGACTGTTCGGTTGAGGATCGCGTCTTTTCTGCGCGAAAAAATTCAAGTGACCGGGTTCACCTTTCGAAGGGAGAAGTTTCACAGTGACTTCGTACCCTTCTGGAACAATGTCGAACTGGGGATCACCCAGGACCGGCGTTACTACAGCCGGATAGCCACGATCCTGAAAGGGCTGCGCATCATGTGGCGTCACCGCGCTCAATTGCGCGAAATGGATGTCCTCTACGCACGCCTGTTCGATTCCGCGTTTTTAGCGATGCTCATGAAGAAATTGCTGCGACTGGACGCGAAACTCGTCTACGAGATCGAAGACGTTCACGACGTTTTCTTCAGAAAAACACTTCGCGCGCGGGTCATGAGATTTTTGGAACGTCGCATCCTCGCAAATGCCGATTTGGTCGTATTGCCATCCCCGGGCTTTGCTGAAGGATATCTGGCACCGTACCAGAACTATGACAGGCCATACTTTCTGCTCGAGAACCGGATCCAGTTAGACGAGATACCGGCCCAGGATGCGCCGCCGTCTGAACGGGCAGAAGCCTGGAAACAGTCCAAAGACCGCTGGGTGATTGGCTGGTTCGGTACATTGAGATGCCGCAAAAGCATGCGCCTATTGTCAGAGATCGCAGAACGTCTCGGCGATAAAGTGTTGATCTACACGCGCGGGTTTCCGACCGAAACTGGCCTTGAGGCCTATATGGAGATTGTCGATCGCCATCCGAATTGGGTGCATGAAGGCCCATACCTGATGCCGGATGACCTCGAAGACCTGTACGGACGCGTACACTTCGTCTGGTGTCTCGACTTCTTTGACGAGAACGGCAATTCGGAGCTTCTTCTGGCGTGCCGGATGTATCATGGTGGTTATTTCGGGGCCGTTCCGCTGTTCACTGAGCAATCACAAATGGCGCGGCATCTGGAAGTCCACGAAATTGGTCACGCCGTTTCGGATCCTTATGTGGATCAGGTCTGCGCGCTGATCGGAAACATGGATTGGGAGACGTACCAGGCACAGCGCGCGGCCATCCTGTCCCGTCGGGACGAATTGTTTCTGGAAGATGGTTCCGGCGTAAGAGCCCTGCTCAACACAATTGCTCAAACTGGGAACGCTTTGGACGAGACGTCCGGGCAGCCGAGCTCTGGAGCTGCCGATTCACGGATAACCGCACAGCAGGGTTAAAGCTCTAAGAGACCGACTCCAAACGCTTTTCTTCCGCCGAAGGATAAAGCTTGTCGACGTCTACCAGGTCGGCATGATGCTGGGCATAACTGATCAGCTCGGACACATTGTCTGCAGAGATCAGTGTCGGGTGGACCCCGTAATCTTTAACGCCTTGATTGCTCGCTGCGAGGTCGTTTTCGTCAGGCTCAGAACGAGGAGAGTCGATGTGCACGATTTCGGATTTGGACAGTTCGCTGAACAAATTGGCGAGATCTTTGATCCGCATACATTCAGCGATCTGGTTGACGACCTTCACGCGGTTTCGGCGTTTCGGCGGTGACGCTAGCGCGCCTTCAATGCAGGCGAGCACGTCTTCGATATGGATAAAGGCACGCGTCTGCTCGCCTGTTCCGTAGACCGATATCGGTTTGCCGAGCGCAGCTTGCAGCGCGAAGCGATTGAGCACGGTCCCGTATACGGGATCATAGTCGAAGCGATTGGCCAGTCTTTTGTCACGGCGCGTTTCTTCAGTTTCCGCACCCCAAACGGTGCCCTGGCACAAATCGGTGGCGCGCAGACCGTGCTTCGCGGCGTAGTAGGCCAGACCGAGGTGATCGAGCGCTTTGGTCAGGTGGTATTTCGACACTGGATTGAACGGATGCAGTGTCTCATGCTCCGGACCAAGATTGCCGGACGCGTCGACATGGCGGACTTTCTGATACCCTTCGGGGATCTCATATCCGAGCGTTTCGTATCCATAGACGCCAATAGAGCCGAGATGAATGACATGCGCATCCGTCTGCGTCTGGATCAGGGCTTCGAGCAAGTTCGTGGTCGCCATGATATTGTTGCGAACGGTGAAGAGACCCGCGGAGGGATCCATCATTGAGTAAGGAACAGACCGTTGCTCGCCGAAATGAATGACAGCGTCCGGACGTGTTTCTGAGACCAGTTTCGTCAGTGCTGAATAGTTTTCCGCAACATCTATCTCGTGGACAGAGATGGCCCGTCCACCAAACTCGGCCCAAGCGGATACACGTTCTTCGAGGGAGGAGATCGGTACCAGGCTTTGCACACCCAGCTCTTCGCCGATGCGTCGGCGCGAGTAATTGTCCACAATGATGATGTCATGGCCAAGGCTGGACAGACGCAATGCCGTCGGCCACCCACAATAACCATCACCTCCAACTACCATCACACGCATGCGCAAACTCGTCTTGCTATCACAGTTTCCGATCCAGGTTCATACGCAAGAATCTTGCCACCGAAGCGGTGGATCCGGGCGGATGCTGCGATTTATCAGGAATTCTTCGTCCCGCCTTTATTGGCTACAGATTTCTGGCCTCGTTGCAATGTGCAATTCGTCCTTCTTCGGATCGTATTGACAGGCAAAGTCGCAAAGTCCTATCGCATTGAGAGGGTGCTATGGGCGTTCTGTCAGACCGACCGCCGCACGATGTGGAAGAATTGAAAACTCGCAACACGAATGGTCGGCTGAATGCTCTATGATCCAACTCGAAAATTCGTCTTTATCCATATCTGGAAAACGGGTGGCGAGTCCGTCGTTTCGGCGTTGCGAGATAATTGCCCATCCTATTTCCGGAACCGGTACCTCAACAAAGCTATTCGAGTAGCGCCAGGGCCATCTGCCGCCTTGCTCGGGTGGCGGGCGCGGCTGGTCAATGGTCAACACTTCACAGCCCAGGAAATTCGAAACGAGATGCCTGCGGAGGCCTTTGATGAGGCCTTTAAGTTCACATTTGTGCGAAATCCATGGGACTGGCAGGTGTCTAACTATGCCTACGCTTTGCAAACGCCTGCGCACGGTCAGCACGACATCATCCGCGAACTTGGCAGCTTTGACGCCTATGTTCGTTATCAATTCGCGGAGCGGGCGCCCTCACAAGGCTCATTCATTCTAGATGATGATGGTCAGCAGATCGTCGACTTCGTGGGCCGGTTTGAGACGCTTCAGCAAGATTTCCAGACGGTTTGTGAGAAGATCGGCGTCACCGCGGAATTGCCCTTCCTGAACGCCTCGAAACGAAAACAGGATTGGCGCGATTACTATACCGATGAAACCCGCTCGCTGGTCGAGGAGCTGTTTGAAGCGGACATCCAGCGGTTCGGGTATAGCTGGGACGGGTAGGATCATGGACAGGCGCGACGTCAACGCGCCCGGCGCATGGACCCACAGCGTTTTCCGGTCCACAATATGAGCCATAACGAAAAGGTTCGATTGGGAGGATCAAGATGAGAAATAGAACAGCGCTATTGGCGACATCTGCTTTGATACTGGCAAGTTGCGGACAAGCGACGGAGACGGATGCACCCGAAGCCGACATCAGCGCCGAGCAGGCCTTGATGACGCAACTGATTGATGCCCAGCCTGGCGACGTCATCGAAATTCCCGAAGGGACCTACAATTTCAATCGCGGTCTGAGCCTGACGGTGGATGGCGTGACGATCCGCGGGGCAGGGATGGACAAAACCGTTCTCAGTTTTGCCGATCAGATCGCCGGGGCAGAGGGCCTACTGGTCACCGCAAGCGACTTCACGATCGAAGATCTCGCAATTGAAGACGCCAAGGGCGATGCGCTCAAGGTCAATGAAGGCGAGAATATCACCATCCGCCGTATCCGGACCGAATGGACCAATGGCCCAAGCCAGGAAAACGGTGCGTATGGTATCTATCCTGTCCAGACGACCAACGTTCTGGTGGAAGGCAATGTAGCCATCGGGGGGTCCGACGCAGGCGTTTATGTCGGACAATCACGAGATGTAATCGTCAGGAACAATCGCGCCGAATTCAATGTCGCGGGAATTGAGATTGAGAACACGGTCGGCGCCGATGTCTATGACAATGTCGCAACCAACAACACCGGCGGCATTCTCGTGTTCAACATGCCCGAGCTGCAGCAGGAGGGACGCGTTACGCGCGTTTATGACAATCAGGTCTTCTCAAACAATACAGGAAATTTTGGCCATCCGGGAACGCCTGTCGCAAGCGTGCCCGCGGGCACCGGCATCATCGTGAACTCCAACGATGACGTCGAGATCTTCAATAACGAAATCTCGGACAACAAGACTGGCAACATCATCATCTCAAGCCTGTTCACGACAGGCTACGCGGAGAGCTCCACAAGCGAGAGTTTCGATCCGTATCCCGAAGGCATTTTTATCTACGGGAACACGTTCACAGGTGGCGGCCAGGACCCTGACACACCCGAGCTGGCCCTGGCCCGGGTCATGTTGTTCGGCCAGGACGGGCGCTTGCCAGACATCATCTGGGACGGATTTTTCGATGAAGCCAAGCATGTCGATGGCGAGATGCCAGCGGCGCTGCGGATCTGCATCGACAATGGCGATGTTGGTATCTTGAATGCGAACGGTCCAAGTGGATTCACCGAGCCATCAACCGAGATGTCTCCGTTTGCTTGCACACTGGAAAAGCTTCCCGCGATTGATCTTGGTCGGTCTTAGACGCGACGGGGCATCAGTATGAACCGGGTTGCTCTTCGGGCTGCGTTTGTGGGTCTAATCCTATCAGGACTGACTGCCTGCGCTGCAGACAAGGTTGAGGTCGTCAGTCACGCGGCAGACAATCCGGCGCAGTTGAGCGACTGGGGATTGTTTGACGTGTCAGGCGGCGCGCTGGAGCTGAGCGACGGCGTGCTTCCTTACGATTTGAATTCGCCTCTATTCACTGACTATGCGCACAAGCTACGGACCATCTGGGTGCCAGCCAATGCCCCCGCCGTGGACGTGAACGCTGGCGGCCTACCTGACCTGCCGGTGGGTACCGTGATCAGCAAGACGTTCTATTATCCGAAATCTGGGGCCGGTACTTCTGATGTCTTGAAGTCAGAAGACCCTGCGGGACAATTCAACCCGGCGCTTGCGGACCTGGATACGATCCGGCTCATGGAAACGCGCCTTCTTGTTCGCCGCGAGCAAGGTTGGGAGCCTGTGTCTTATGTCTGGAACGAGGCGCAGACCGATGCGGTTCTGACCAAGATTGGAGACGTCAAACCGCTCACGCTTGTTGATCCAGATGGCGCGCGTGAGGACTTCGCTTACATCGTTCCGGACATCAACCAGTGCGCTGGGTGTCATGCTCCAAACAATACGACCCGCGAGATCCAACCGCTCGGCGTGCGCGCGCGACACCTCAACAAGCCGTACGCTCATGATGGCGCGGACAAAAACCAACTCGCATTCCTAGCCGAGCAAGGCATCCTGAGCTCAATTGAAGACGCGGCGGTTCTACCGGCGAATGCGGACTGGACGGATGACTCATTGCCGCTCGAACAGCGCGCTCGCTCCTATCTCGATATCAATTGTTCGCATTGTCACAATCCTGTTGGCCCGGCGGATACGTCTGGGTTGGATTTGACGGTCGACGCCGCACACGGACCGGCTCTGGGAGTGTGCAAACTGCCGATCGCAGCAGGCTCCGGAACCGGTGGGCGAGCGTTCAGTATCGTCCCAGGCGCGCCCGATGAATCCATTCTGATCTACCGGCTGGAAACGACGAAACCGGGCGCCATGATGCCTGAGCTGGGGCGGGCGCTATCTCACTCTGAAGGCGTCGCGCTGATCCGGGACTGGATTGCCAATATGGATGGCGATTGCTCGTCTTAGACCTGATGTCGAACCGATTTGGGCGAGAGACCAGAATTTGATTGTAATGGCACAGTAAATGCCATTAAATAAATCTGTAGGGCGAGGAACCGATGACTGTGTTCTATGCCCGGATCGTTTCGGGAGACGGCCATGGGCGTGAAAACACTCATCAAAAAGAGCGTGACGAAGCGGATGTTCAGTATCGAGCGAAGAAATGCCAAACGCCGCAAGGTCGAGCGCGAGCGGCAGGCCAACAACGCACCGCACCTTGTTGAGTACTTCCATGAAGCAGGGGATCCATACTCGCATCTGATGGTGCAGGTGCTGCCGGAATTCTGCCGCCGATTTGACGTCGAGCTCAAGATCATTCTTGTAGCGCCTCCGCCAGATTGGGCTGCCCCTGAACGCGAGAAGTTGGAATCCTATGCTCGGACGGATGCCGCGCGCCTCGCCGAACGGGCTGGCTTGAAGTTCAACGATGCCGGGCGCCAACCCTCGCGTCAGCAGATAGAGGTCGCAAATACCATGCTCTCGGCTGCCCTGGGCACTGAAGCATTCTTCGAGCAAGCGGAGCAGATTGGCGCAAAGCTGTGGGCGAACGAAGACATTGAAACGTCCGCACTTGAAAGCGCAAACCATGATGCGGTGTTGCAGGATGGTGCGGAGCAGCGAGATGCCAAGGGGCACTATCTAGGGGCCACCTTGCTCTATGGCGGTGAGTGGTATTGGGGCTTGGACCGGCTGCACTATCTGGAAGAGCGGCTGACCGAACTGGGCGCAGCGACGGGCGGCAACCAGCCCGCAATTTTCGCGCCGCCGAGTATTCTAACTGGCACGACCCCTGCGTCGTCAGGAGATCGGCCGGAGATCCACTGGTATCTGTCGTTTCGAAGTCCTTATACCGGCATTGTCGCTGACCGGATCAAAGCGTTGGCGGATGCGTATGGCGCAGATCTGAAGCTGCGCTTTGTATTGCCTATGGTCATGCGCGGCATGGAGATACGGCGCTCCAAAGGTTTCTACATTATGAGTGACGTCGTGCGTGAAGCCGAGCGCTTGGGCATTCCGTTCGGAAATATTTGCGATCCTGTCGGCAAACCGGTTGAGCGTGGCTACGCAATTCTTCAGCGCGCGATTGAGCTCGGAAAAGGCTATGTGTTTGCAAAATCATTCCTGTCCGGCGTCTGGAGCGAGGGGATCGACGCGGGAAGCGACGCGGGCTTGAAGCGGATTACTGAACGGGCTGGATTGTCATGGGCGGAGATGAAGCCGCTTCTCGGGACGGAAGACTGGCGCGAGGTCGAGGAGCGCAATCAAGCCGAGATGCTCAGCTATGATGTCTGGGGCGTGCCGAGCTTTCGAGTCGGCGACACGGCGGCCTGGGGCCAGGATCGATTGTGGGTGATCGAGGACGCCTTGAAAGCGGCTGCCTCGTCCAATGATACAAGCACAGGAGCTGTCTGATATGGAAGTCATCAACGAAGTTAGGCCAAGCCAGTCCTCTCAGATCGCGGGCATGGCAGAGACGGGTCCCGAGGGGCCGATCTTCATGCTCAACTTGCTGAAGTTCAAAGACAAAGCAGAATATGAAGACGGACGCGAAACCGATCTGACCGGACGCCAGGCTTATGGGCTTTACGGTGCGGCCGTGGCTGGAATTCTTCCCGATTTTGGCGGTCGGTTATTCTATATCTCAGACGTGACGTTCCTCTCGCTCGGCCAGGTCGAAGACCTTTGGGACGAAGTGGCGATTGCAGCTTATCCCGATCGCGGATCTTTGCTGCGCATGTCAATGTCCGAGGAATGGCAGACAGCGAGCGTCCACCGCGCCGCGGGTCTTGCCGTTCAGCTCAATATTGAGACGGTCATGCCAAAGGCTGCGCATGGCTTGCCGTGGATGGAACTGTTCTTGAAGGAGATGGAAACATGATCTGGATCAAGCGTGGATTGGTCGGCCTCTCCGGTTTGATCGTCGTTGCGATTATCGGCTTCAATCTGTTCAAAACGCAAATCGCCGAGCGGGCTTTCCATCGCGCGATTGATCAGAACGCGGGCGTTGATCGCAGTGCATCTCTGCCCGATGGTTTGCATGTCTATCTCTGCGGCACAGGGTCTCCCATGCCTGACGCGACCAGGGCAGGGCCGTGCCTTGGCGTGCTCGCCGGAGATCGCGCATTCGTCTTCGATGTTGGGTCTGGCGGAACGCGAAATCTGGGCAGCATGGGGTTCCCGCTGGCGCGGTTGGAGAGTGTCTATCTCACCCACCTTCACTCTGACCACATTGATGGTTTGGGGGAACTTTTAGTGTTGTCCTGGATCGGAGGCAGCCGTAGTGAGCCCACGCCTGTTCGCGGCCCGACAGGGACAGCGATCGTGGTTGAAGGTTTCAACGCGGCCTATCGTTTGGACAGCACATACCGCGTCGCCCATCACGGGCCGAAGGTCGCCGACCCAAATGGTGTTGGCGGTGCGCCAGATGAAATCGTCATCCCGTCAGGCCCCGGTGGTCAGCTCGTCGTTTTTGAAGACGCAGACCTCAAGATTACGGCGATACGAGTCGATCACGCGCCTATCGAACCCGCCTTTGGCTACCGGATTGATTACAAGGATCGATCTATTTCGATCAGCGGTGATACGATTTACCAACCGCGCTTCGTCGCGGCGTCGCAAGGGGTCGATCTGATGCTGCACGAGGCGCTGAACAAGGAAATGGTCGAGACGATTGGAACCGCGCTGGGCGAGCGCGGAATGGCAAACCAGGCCACGATATTCGAGGACATTCTGGACTATCACACGGATCCTGAGGAAGCAGCCCGGGCTGCTCAGGAAGCGGGGGTGGATCATCTGGTCTACTATCACATCGTTCCGCAGCTTCCGGTGAAGATGCTGGAAGCTGTTTTTGTCGGAGACTCAAAATCAATCTTCAACGGCAAGATCACGGTCGGTGCGGATGGAATGGTTTTCAGCCTGCCAGCCGGGTCTGACAAGATCACGAAGTCTGGAGGCTGAGCGGGCGACTAGGACGATTGCTGTCGTCGGTTCATCCAGTTCATTCCGCGCAGGCCTAGCCAACCGATAATGATCAGGATCAAGGCTAGCGTCACTCTTATATGCATGAACGTGATGGTCGGGCGCGTGATGAAAACTTCGGTATGGTTCAGTGCGCCGAACTTATGGACTTCACCCGCTTGCATGGCAGGATCGATCGCCATGTCGATCAAGTCCCGCAAGGAGCGATAGCGTACCACTGCGACCCGATCGACCTGATTGCCGTACTGACCGAGCATCAGCCCCGCACGATCGGAAAGGAAAACCGGATGCCCAGCGCGTTTGAGCAAAAGTGGCGCGACGATCTTCGCATAAGCACGGTCGGATTGACGGGCTTCCGGGCCTTCTTTGAGGTCCTCTAGATTTACCGCGTAGAACTCTTTGCCATCGTCGCGCGGGATCATCTCCTGAATATTCGAGAGGAAATTTCGTTCGCTATCTTCTGCTTCCGGGTAGGTTTGTCTGATCTGTTCGAGGAGGCGTTCTCCTTCTTCGGCCGAAATCGGCTTACCGGCGCCGCCATACCAGGCGCAAAACCAGAGAAACGCGATCGTCAGGAGCGCGATCCACGCGATCTTCAATCTTGGAAGGGGCATGGCGTATCGTCACTTTCATGGCTTGAAACTAATTGCGTTTAAAGTGCCATAAGTTGAGAGGTAAGGAAACCGTCAGGCTTTAAAGCGGTGTGTCCCGAACAATGCGGAACCCGATATGGTTGGAGGAAAAATCGGTTTCTTGCGGGTGACGTGCTGCCGGTCGATAGCGTCGGCAGAAATTGTCCGCGCACAGAAAGGACCCACCCTTCATTGTGTGGGTCTGTGGTCCGTACCGCGTATCGGTCCATTCCCAGACATTGCCGATCATGTCATGCAGTCCGATCCGATCGGCCTCGAAGCAGCCAACCGGCGCGACCCCTGGGTATCCATCTGTGGCGATGTCGGCGAGCGGGAAGATGCCTTGCCATGTATTGGCGCGCGGACCATCTGGGCCATAAGCGCCTGACGTGCTGACCGCTGCGTCCGGCAATCCGAGCGTGGCCGCGTATTCCCATTCCACTTCCGACGGCAGACGTCCACCCGCCCATTTCGCGTAAGCCTCGGCATCGCGTTTTGAGATATGCACGACCGGTTCTCGCACCCGGTCATTGGCAGTGTCTTCGGTGCCAAGTGGCGCGCGCCAGTTCGCAGTCGCGAGCAGGGTCCATGGTGCGGCATCCGCGTCGCGCAGGTCTGGGTGTAGGAAGACGGCGGACCCCGCGCCTTCGCGTCCATCGATCACGCCTTGCTCAGCATCGGTGACGTATCCGGTGGCCTCGACGAAAGCGTTGAACTGCGCATTGGTGACTTCGTGTTGCTGGATCCAGAATCCATCCACATGGAGATCCACAGTCGGAGATTCTTCCGGATAGTAGGCGTCCGCTCCCTTGGTGAATCTGCCCGCGGGGATCTCAACAAACGCCCCGATTTCAAAACTGGGTGGGGCGCACGCCGCCACCACATCAGGTTGCGCCGTTTCGGTCGATCCGCATCCGCCGATGGTGATCGCGATTACGAAAGAGAGAACAGATTGATTTCTAGTCCGCATCGACGTCCGCGATCAGGCCGTTTAGCGCAAGCCGCAGCGAGGCTTTGGCGCTCTCGACTGAACGGTTTTGATCCTGCCGTAATTGCCGCCAGGTGGAGAAATCCAGCAGCGCTTCAATCGCCCCAAACAGCTCTCTATTCGCAGTCACTTGTTTTGGGAGAATGGATTTAAGAGCCGACCGCGAGAGTTTGGTTTCGCGCTCATACTGTTCGCCCAGGAACTTGGAGTGAAAGCGCCTCAGCATCATGCAGACCCGCATCGGAAAAACGGTTTCGTAAATGCCCGCGCGTCGATCCACACATTCCATCAGACGCTCGCGCCAGGTTCCGGCTTCATAGGGCGCCAAGAATTTGGGCATTACCGCTTCGGTGAGTTCCGCGGTCATCTCATCATAGATGCTATCCATGTCCTCGAAGTGGCGAAACACGGTGCGCAAGCCAACGCTCGCGCGCTCGGCGACGTCGACAGCGCTGGGGGACATGTGCCCTTCGGAGATTAGATCAAACATGGCTTCAATGATGCGACGACGGCTGCGATCACTTCGCCGGCGTCGCCCATCTTCAGTACCGGCCTCGAGTTTCGGCCAAGGATTTTTTTTGGTCGCTGTACTCACCAGGATCCCCTCGATTTTGGATTGCGTATCGCTAGCATAAGGTGTCGCGCACGTTATGGAATGGCTTTCGTTTGCATATCAGTTCGGCCAAATGATGTACTCGTCACCGTCTTCGACGCCTTGCACGGGAGTTTTATCGATCGCGATCGGACTTTCGATCTTATGGGTATAGAGCGACGAAACGGCATCTTCGTAGTGGGCATCTAGAAGCGCGGTCAGCTCTGCAAGTTTCTCCGGACGCTGGACCGCCAGGTTCACCTGTTCTGTTGGGTCTGCATTCAGATCGAACAGCCAGGCCTTATCCTGAAGTCCGTCCAGCTGCAGTTTCCAGTCGCCTGCACGGACTACGCGGTAGCTTCCGGATGACCAGTAAATGGCATCGTTGGGACGTTCAATGCTGCCTTCGCCGGTTGCGGCGGGCAGGATGTTCTGGCCGTCAATCACGCGGTCAGATGGAAGGTCTGCTCCGGCTGCGGCGGCGAGTGTGGGAAGCAAATCTATATGCGCGACCGGCGTGTCGACTACAGTGCCTGGCGCGATGCGGCTCGGCCATTTGACGAACATCGGCACGCGAATGCCGCCTTCGAACAGGGTGATCTTCCAGCCGCGATATGGTGCGTTCACTTCTGGCAGACCGATATATCCGGCGCCGCCATTGTCGCTGCTGAGAACGATAATCGTATTGTCCGCGAGACCTTCCGCTTCCAGCTTGTCCATCACCCGTCCAACGCTGCGGTCGAGGGCATGGATCATCGCTGCGTAGACTCGCATGCGGTGCGGCTCAATTTCTCCCACCGCCTCATAGTCCTCGCGGGTGGCCTGCAGCGGCGTGTGCGGTGCCCAATGCGCGAGATACAGGAAAAACGGGCGGTTCTTATTGGCTTCGATGACTTTCAGGCTTTCATCAGTCCACCAGTCGGTGAGATATCCGCCAGGCTCGAACGGTTCACCGCCATTGAAAGACGCCGCATATGAAAGGGCGGCCCAGAGGAATTTGTCGATGGGGTCGAAATCCAGTTTCGCATTCACGACGTTCGGGTCGTCTTCGGCGAGGAACAGGCCGCTTTCCATGAACAGGCTTTCGTCGAAGCCTTGCGCGTTCGGCAGGAAGTCCGCGCGCCGGCCGAGGTGCCATTTGCCAATATGGACGGTGTGATAGCCTCGATCCTGCAACAATTCGGCAATGGTGATCTCGGATCCAGGCAGGCCCTGATCATCAAAGCCTATCGCGCCTTCGGAGACGTCTCGATTGGACTTAATCTGCGGGAGCGCCCCGCGGTCCATGCCATTGGCGATGGTCGCGATCACATTGCTCATGCCGTCTGGCGTCGGAGTGAACTCGAATCCGGTGCGCGTCGGATAACGGCCCGTCATCAGCATGGCACGCGATGGGGCGCAGGTGCCGGTGCCCGAATAGGCCTGACTGAAGATAGCGCCGTCTGCGGCGAGGCGATCAATGTTGGGCGTTGGCACCAGGCCATCTGCAACCCCGCCTCCAAAGGTTGATAGGTCATTATATCCGAAATCATCCAGAAGGATGAAGACGATATTCGGGGGCTGATCTTCGGCTGACGCAGTCGCTTCCACCGGACCTTGATCCCAGACCACAGGCTGATGCGGTGCGACATCGACCCGGTTCGCCTTGGCGCGGTTAAGAACGATTTCGCTCAGTATTGCGGTGCGATTGAGCCAGGCTAGACCGCCGCCTATCAAGATGACAACCAGTGCGCCGAGAGTGAGTTTCTTCCACATACCAGCCTCGCTAGGCAAACAATTGTTCGCAGTCAGATCCGGCGAGCATCGCGTCCACAGCGCCGCGTTCATTATCGGACATCGCCGTGTGAGCCTCGCGCAGCCACTGCAGGCATTTTGCCTGATACTTGAATGTTGGCTGGGTCCATGGGCGTCCGTCGATCTCCGTGTCGAACGTCGCTTCACCCGCCATCACGGCTTTCGCGTTTGCAATCATAGCCGGCGCGTAAGTGCGTCCGATCTCGGCAAGCAAGGGCGCGAGTGCCTCTTGCGCCTCTTCCGCTGAGAACCAGTCATCATCGCCGGGTGCGACGCCGGACAAGTCTTCCATCAGGTCGACCCAAGCGCGCACTCTTTGGGATACGTTTCGCGTAATAGCGGCCGATGTTGGCTCGACGACGGTGAGCTGAGTGAGTTGTCCGAAGAGGGCGAAGTCGGCAGAAGAGGGCCGTGCGCCGAGCACGAAACCCTTGCGCGCGATCAAGTCATCAAGAATTCCGATCAGGCGGGTATAGGAGCCTTCAATCGTTTCAGCGGTGATCTCATTCGAGCCAACCACATAGAGCCTATCAATCTGGCGCTTGGTAAACTGCGCCGAGAACTGTTCCGCCATTTCCTGCGGCGCGGTGTTCATGCCCCAATAGACCAGTAGCGGCGCGGCATTCTTCCAATCCGCCTCATGCGCCCAGCGAAAGTGGAACATGGCCTTAGTGAGCCACTCATCAGCATAGTCCTCGATCAGATCATTGATGAAGCGCAAGCCGGGATCAGTGGGGATCACTGAGCGGCTGGAGTGTTCCTGCTCCAGACGCCGAATGATGGGCGTGGAATCGGTGACGGGAACCAAAGCGCCGTCTTCACCGTCTGGGAAAAAGAAGGTTGGAAGCAATCTGACTTTGGGCTCCGGATAGCCTTCTGGAATGTTGCCATTGCCCCAAAAAATCGAGTGGGGGATATGCCGATATCTGAGCACGCCGAGCATTTTGCGTGTATAAGGCGACCCCGGTGCACCGGTCAGTTCCAGTCGTGCCAATTGTGTCATCTTGTTCCTCCAGAAGAAACAGTACTAATGGCAATTGGAATGTCAATAAAATGAATTTGAGGTGGGAGGCTTGCGGGATGACCATCAAAAGTTTCGTCTCGCCAGTGCTCGAAAAGTGATCCTCGGTTTTGCCGCAAAGGTATGCGGACACCCAACTGTATTTGTTCCACCAAAGTCGCATTGGTCAGTTGAAGTGCGGTCTGCTAGACCTCCGTCCGTTCTGCAGCGCATGAAAGTACAGATATGAAACATCACATCATGATCGCACTGGGCATTCTCATGGCCATGGTGTTCAGTTACCGGCTTGCGAACGCTTTACTGGCGCCAGGGTTGGGCTTTTCGGAGCTTTACCTATTCGGCGGTATCGTGATCGCGGGGCTCCTGATCTTTTTTGGTTTGAGAGAGCGGCGCGCGGTTCAGGATTCTTCTCAAAATAGAGACTCTTAGACAAAACTTGACCTAAACAAATGCAGCGGACTGAGGCAACGTGACCTCACAGCGAATGCTCCGCCAACGATAATCTGGGAGGACCACATCGTGTCCGATAAAAAACAAATCGATGCGAAAGGCTATTGGTCGGCCACTATCCGCCTGACGCTGACCCTGCTCGCAATCTGGTTCGTCGTCTCTTATGGAGCCGGCATTCTCTTCCGGGATTTCCTGGATCAATTTTCGATTGGCGGGGCCCCGCTTGGCTTCTGGTTTGCGCAACAAGGATCAATCTACGTCTTTGTCGTACTGATCTTCTATTACTGTTTCGCCATGGCGCGGCTCGAACGCAAATACGGCGTGGAGGACTGAGACGATGGATTGGACCCTGTTTTTCGTCATCACGACTTTTGCGCTGTATATCGGTATCGCGATCTGGGCGCGCGCTGGCTCAACGGATGATTTCTATGTCGCGGGACATGATGTTCATCCGACCGTCAACGGCATGGCCACCGCTGCTGACTGGATGTCTGCGGCGTCATTTCTGTCCATGGCGGGGTTGATCGCCTTCCTGGGTTATGGCGGCTCGGTTTACCTCATGGGGTGGACCGGCGGATACGTGCTGCTCGCCGTATTGCTGGCGCCATTTCTTCGTGAGTTCGGCAAATTCACCGTCCCGGATTTTGTCGGCGACCGCTACTATTCTGATGTCGCCCGGATCATCGCGGTGATCTGCGCGCTGTTTGTTTCGTTCACTTACATTGCGGGTCAGATGAAAGGCGTGGGCGTCGCCTTCTCAGGCTTCCTCGGTGTTGACTTCAATGTTGGTATCGTCATCGGCATGGTCATCGTCTTCTTCTATGCCGTGCTTGGTGGGATGAAGGGCGTGACCTATACGCAAGTGGCGCAGTACTGCGTCCTGATCTTTGCCTATACGGTGCCCGCGATCTTCATGTCGCTGATCATCACTGGCAATCCGATCCCGCAGCTTGGCTTTATCGGAAACGCCGTCGGCGAAGACATTTCCATGCTTCAGAAACTGAACGTCGTGGTCACCGATCTCGGCTTCCAGGAATATACGCAGACGAACAAATCCATGTTCGATGTCTTTGCGATTACCGGAGCGCTGATGTTCGGGACGGCGGGACTGCCGCACGTGATCATTCGCTTCTTCACCGTACCAAGCGCCAAGGCAGCGCGCCTGTCGGCAGGCTGGGCGCTGATCTTCATCGCCGCTTTGTACACCACAGCCCCCGCCGTTGGCGCATTCGCGCGGATCAACTTCATCGATACGGTCAACGAAGCGACCTACATCACCGATGATGAGAACTACGAAGCCCGCGCCGCGGAAATCGAGGCGGCGGGCGGTAAGCCGGTTCCGACCTGGTACAAGACCTGGGAAAAGACAGGCCTGCTGCAGTACGAAGACAAGAATGGCGACGGCATCATGCAGTATCGGGGCCCCGCCGCCTCGGACGGCATAGAGAATGAAGTCACTCCAAACCAAGATATATTCGTGCTGGCAAATCCACAGATTGCACAGCTTCCGGCCTGGGTGATCGGGCTTGTGGTGGCGGGCGGTCTCGCCGCTGCGCTTTCCACCGCTGCCGGGTTGCTCATGGTGATTTCGTCCGCGGTCAGTCACGACATTTGCCGCCGAACCCTGTTCAAGGATATGGATGATAAGACGGAGCTTCGGGTCGCCCGCGGGGCCGCTGCTGGCGCGGTTGTGGCGGCAGGCTTGCTGGGGATCTTCTCAGCCCAGCTTGGCTTCGTGGCGCAGGTTGTGGCGTTTGCTTTCGGGCTTGCGTCTGCCTCCCTTTTTCCGGTCATCTTCCTGGGAATCTTCTGGAAGCGGATGAACAAGGAAGGGGCGATTGTCGCCATGCTGTTCGGCCTGATCTCGACCTTCGCTTACATCGTCTACTTCAAGTTCGGCGGTGGTACGCCAGACCAGTACTGGTTCGGGGTCTCGCCAGAAGGCATCGGGTTTGTCTTCATGTGGGTGTCCGGAGCGTTGGGTATCGGAATATCGCTTGCCACGTCTGCGCCGCCGCAAGACATCCAGGATCTTGTCGAGGACATTCGCGTCCCGGGAACGCGCCAGTCACATGGTATCGCAGATGCCGATATGGCGCCGTCTTCAGCGGAATAGGCCGCGCGGCTTAACTCAAGAGAGCGGTCCTCGGGGGAGGGGGAGGAGGAGGGCGCCCTCTTTTTTAATCCGACCGAATGCGGCGAGTCTTTATCCTCGGGCGATGCCAGACCTTCGCACTTTGACCGACGGGCAACGCCGTTCGCTAATCGCGAAGGCTCGAAAGCTGGCGCAGGACGGCGTGGCGGCGATGGAAATCCGAGCCCAGCTCGGGATATCGCAGGCGACGTATTTCCGCTGGGCGAAACGTTTTGGGTTTCGCGCCTGCGACCTACGCGCGAACGGTGCGGAGGAAGTCATGGATCTAAACACCGCTGACGCCGTTCTAATGGCTGTGCGCGATGCGTTGGCGCATGGAGAGCAAGGGCGTGCCGATCAGTTGCTCCGCGCTTGGAAACAGACGGCGCGCCGAACCCGTGACCTGACGACCCTGGAGAATGCCGCCGCGCGCGAGGCAGAGGAACGACAGTCAGCGGCTGTCCTATCAAATGAAGAGCTCTCCGCTTTCCTGACAAAGTATGCCGGCCGAACGATTGAAGTCGTGGATTAGGCGTGGTGGGCTAAAAAGTCCCGCGCTGTCAAAGGGTTGTGCGGCATGGCGCTCAAAAAAATCGTACGAGCTATGTCTCTGATTTTACTTGAAAATCGCAAAAACTTTCCGAAAAACGAGAAATACTTATTGAAAAACGATAATGTCATTCCCAATTGGTATTGCATCAGCGGATCAAACAACTCTCCATCAACCGCCGCTGAATGGGCTAACGTCCAGTTTTGAAAGGCAAAGAAAATGACACCGCAAGTCCGCGAAATCGAGCAAACCCCAATCGCGGTTCCTAGCACTCCCCTTAAGGCGACCCCGGTAAATGCTATCCAAATCGCAAAGCCAGTCGCTGAGATTAAAGCCCCAGCTCCCGAAGAAACAGAGGAAACGGGCATAAGCATGTTGGACAAGCGGCGTCGGCGTCGCGCTCGACTGAGCAACCGCCACTAAGTTTCATACCTTTTGATCAAAGGCCGCCCGTTCTCTCCCGGGCGGCCTTTTCATATTGGGCAGGTTCCGTATCGCACTTGCGGCGTTCACATGAACCACGCGCAGGGCTGATGTTTAACAGCCCAGGCGAACGCCGGCACGTGCACCGACTTTTCCTTCATCTGGTGAGAAACCAATGCCCATATTCGCAGACCAATTTTGGTCGAGGCGCTGGGTTGCTGAAATCGCGAACGCGTTGGTATTGTCATAGTGACCCCAGTTCGCTGTGACCGCATGGGTTTCATTGGCTTGCAGCCAGCTGGATCCGGCCATGGCATTTGCGATTGCGATCCCGGCCGTGTTCGCCGCGATTTGCTCGGTATTGTCGGCAACAATGGTCGCGAGTTCGCCGACTTGTAGCCCGAGGGTTTCGAACCGGTTGTTGAGCAGGGAAATCGACTGGCTATTATCCACAATCGAACTTTCTGCAGACGCGATGCGTTGCTGATTGCTGTGCGCGGTTGATGTCACCGTCTCAATTTTGTTTGCGTGGGACACGAGCTGTGTCTCCTGATCGGCGTGTCCGGATTCCAGGGTCGCGATCTTCTCGCCGCTCTGTTGGGCGCTTGTTTTAAGGGATGAAATTTCGGTTCTGTTTGCCTGGGCATCTTGACCCAGCGCTGTAGCCCGAACGGCTTCCGCGTCTGCAGATTGCCCAACCGCGGTTGCGCCTTCTGCGAATGCATCCGCATCTGCTCCTATCGCCACGGAATCTGGCGCGGCGGCTTCCGCGGAATTTCCGAGTGCTGTGGAGTTCTCGCCCGTCGCCTTGGCGTTCTCACCAACTGCTGTGGCGTATTGCGCGGTTGCTCGAGAGCTATGACCAACCGCAACCGTATCGTCCGCGGTGGCTTGAGCATCATCTCCGATCGCAGTCGACTCTTCGGCCGATGCTTCGGCACCCGTCCCACATTGAAGCGATTCCGTGCCGTCACCGTCTCGGCAGGTTGCGTCGGGGTTGGGGGCCGCCGACGCTGTGCTCGCCAATCCGACCGAAATCACAACACCCAGGGCGGATGCGCTCAGCAGTTTGTTCATCATCAGGGTCTCTCCATGCGTGAGAGCCCGCGCAGGCGAAGACCACCTTCCAACCCAGCCACACCCTCATTCCAAGCATGTCAGATCGCATTTTTGAGAGATGGAATCATTGTGCCCACGTCTCGATTTACGCTGCGAGCGCCGCACAGAAGTATGAGAAATAGCTTAGCTGCCAGCGACCATCTCTGCGCCTTTAGCGGCGATCATGATCGTCGGCGTATTCGTGTTGCCCGATGTGATGGTCGGCATCACCGAGGCGTCGATCACTCGTAAGCCTGTCATCCCGTGAACCGCGAGCCTGCTATCTGTGACCGCCATCGGGTCACTCGCGGGGCCCATCTTGGCGGTTCCGACAGGGTGGAAGATGGTCGTGCCGATGTCTCCGGCCGCGCGAGCGAGATCGTCGTCCGAATAATCCGGTCCCGGCAGATACTCCTCTGGCGCATAAGGCGCGAGGGCAGGTTGCTGCATCAGGCGGCGCGTCACCCGGATTGCGTCTGCTGCGACGCGGCGATCGGCGTCCGTATCGAGATAGTTCGGATCGATGACCGGTTTGGCGAATGGATCTGGCGATGAGATCCGGACCTCACCCCGCGAGGTCGGGCGCAGATTGCAAGCAGCGACAGTGATTGCAGGGAAGCGGTGGAGGGGATCGCCGAACTTGTCGAGCGAAAGCGGCTGAACGTGGAACTGGATATTGGCGCGCTCGTGATCCGGCGACGAGCGCGTGAACAGGCCGAGCTGCGACGGCGCCATGGTCAGCGGGCCGCGCCGCCGGAACACATAGTCGAGCCCCATCTTGGCTTTGCCGAACAGGGAATAATAGGTCTGGTTCAGCGTCACCGCGTTCGACACGCGATAGATGGCCCGTTGTTGCAGATGATCCTGGAGATTGGCGCCGACGCCGGGCAAGTCATGTTCCAGCGAAATACCGGCGCGCTTAAGTGTGTCCGCAGGCCCGATGCCGGAGCGCTGCAGGATCTGCACGCTGCCAATCGAACCGGCGGACAAGATCGTCTCACGCTGGCTTTTGACGGCATAGCGACGACCATGTTGTTGGAAGACGAGCCCCGTTGCGCGCTTTCCATCTAGTGTGACCCGCTCAATCAGCGCGCCCGTTTCAATGTGCAGGTTCGGGCGCATCGATGCTGGATTGAGGAAGCCGCGCGCTGCCGACCAGCGGCGACCGGCCTTTTGGTTCACGTGGAAATAAGCTGCGCCTTCATTCTCGCCCGTGTTGAAGTCTTCGATCGTGGGAATGCCCACCTCTGCCGCGGCGTCGCGCACGGCGTCCAGAATATCCCAACGCACACGGGGCGGCTCCACCCGCCAGGGTCCGCCAGTGCCATGGTGCGGGCCCTCTCCGAAAAAGTGATCCTCTATCTTGCGAAACACGGGGAGGACGTCGTCCCAGCCCCAGCCGGGCAGCCCTGTATCGCGCCAAGCATCATAGTCAGCGGCTTGCCCCCGCATTGTGATCATTGCGTTGATCGCAGACGATCCGCCCAGGACTTTCCCGCGGGGATAGTTCAGTGCGCGCCCGTTGAGTCCGGGCTGCGCCGTTGTCTCGAACATCCAGTCCGAACGCGGATTGCCGATGGCGAACAAATAGCCGACAGGAATGTGGAACCAGATCCAATTGTCCCGGCCACCGGCTTCAAGAATGAGAACGCGGGTATTCGGATCGCGCGTCAGCCGCTCGGCAACAACACACCCTGCAGACCCGGCGCCGGCAATGACATAATCATACTCGCCGTCAAACGGGTGCAGCGTGTCAGTCATCAGCCAGGCTGAACGTCGATAAAGCGACCGCCATCATTGGCCAGGCGTTTCAGAGTTGCGCAAGGCGCAAAGCGCTCATCATCTGCGCCGAGCTTCTCCATCGTCGCCAGAACAGCTTCTGCGCCAACCATATCGCCATACAGCATTGGGCCGCCTTTATCGGCTGGCCAGCCATAGCCATTGAGCCAGACAATATCGATGTCGGAGGGGCGCTGCGCCTTGTTCTCTTCGAGGATTTTCAGGCCTTCATTGATCATTGGGTAGATGCAGGTCGCGATAATCTCGTCCTGTCCAGGGGCCCCGCCCGGTTCGACTCCGGTGACGTCGGTAATGATCTTGGCGGTCACGTCAGACGGGATAGGACGACGATTCTCGTCATAGTCGTAATATCCCGCGCCGGTTTTCTGGCCGCGTCGATCAAGTTCACAAAGCGCATCGCGGATCGGATTGGCGGTCTTGGCGCCTTTCTTCCAACCAATGTCGAGACCGGCGAGGTCTGACATCTGATACGGCCCCATACGGAAGCCGAATGTGTTGAGCGCGGCATCCACGTCCCAAGGCATGGCGCCTTGATAGACCAGATTTTGTGCCTGTGCCTGACGGGCAAAGAGGATGCGATTACCGACAAATCCGGGGCAAACGCCGACCAGGGTGGCTATTTTGTTGATCGTTTTGGCGAGGTCCATACTCGTCGCGATGACATCGTCTGCGGTGTGATCTGCGCGTACGATCTCGAGCAGTTTCATGACATTCGCTGGAGAAAAGAAGTGCAGCCCGATGACGTCTTCCGGACGTTTGGTGACGCTTGCAATCTCGTCAATATCGAGCGCCGAGGTATTGGTTGCGAGGATGGCGCCCGGCTTGGTGATGCGGTCAAGGTCGGTGAAGATCTGCTTCTTCAAATCCATATCTTCGAACACGGCTTCGATGATCAGGTCGCAGTCAGCGAAATCGTCCATGCTGAGCGTGCCGTTCAAGCGGTTCATTCGCTCATCGACTTCCTCGACTGGGAAGCGGCCTTTGTCAGCGCTGCGCTGATAGTGACCTCGGACAACACCGAGACCGCGATCAAGGGCTTCCTGCTGGCGTTCCAGAATGGTCACATCGATACCGGCGGTCGCAAAGTTCATCGAGATACCGCCGCCCATCGTGCCCGCGCCGATGACGCCGACTCTCTCAATCTTTCGACGCGGCGTTGTCTCGGGAACGTCCGGAACGACCCAGGCATCCCTCCCGGCCTGTGCGATATAATCGGAGACTTCTTGCGGTGTCATTGAGATAGCGGGCATGGACGCGTCTTTCGTTCTGAGCTTGGTTCGGGGCACTCGCACAGCGAGGGCGGATGCTGTCACCATAGGACAGGATGAGCCGGGAATGGAACCGGGGAGGGGACCTGCCGTCGCGACGTTTGCGTCTATTGGCCGCTTTTCCTATGGCTCGCCAGAGGTGCGGAGAGGATCTGATGTCCACAGCGCAAAGCCATCTGCGCGGAACTTGTGCCAGGTCGAGTAGCGCCATTTGTCGGGGTGACTCACCAAGCCATGCTTAACAGGATTGCCGTGCATGAAGCCGACATGCCGCTCCATATCTATGGCGTCCCGAATGCGATAATCCCAAAACCGCGGATGCCAGAGCCGATCGGCATCTTTCTCTGCGATATGCCCGCCCTCGACCATGCGCCTGGCGAAGCTTGCTTGCAGATATTCAACGCGGCGCCGGAAATCATTATCGTCTTCGGGCAGCACCCAGATGGCATGCATGTGATTGGGCAGGATCACCGTGGCGATCGTCTCGAACGGGTGGAGATGTTCAAAATCGCGTGCGCTGTCGGCGAGCTCGCTGACATGCCGGGTTAGCAGCATGCTGTCCTCATCCGCCAGGGTGACGGTTAGAAACCATGTCCGTTCGGGCCGGAAGAGGGGGGTCAGATCGCTCATCGCGCTATAAAGCAAAGACTAGGCACTGCTCGCAAGTTGCAGAACTGTAATGGTTTTTTACTCACTCACACCAATTTGGCTTCACAGTCTCGCTTGGCCAGGGCGCGGACAGCCCGTCTTTGGCGAGCAGCCAGCCAATATGTGTGCCGTCAAGATAGACGTGCGCGCGGGTGCGTCCGAACCGATCAGTGCCTTCCGGTTTGAAGGTCAGTGTCTTGCCATTGGCGAAGAGCGCTTTTGCTCGTTCTTCCACCTGTTGACCCAGGGCGTCTTCTGCAGCGCATGCTGCGCTGTCGCCGGTTTCGGGGCTGTCCCAGCCAATCAGGCGTAGTCGAACCCGGCCGTCCAGGCGTTGCAATTCGAATGTGTCGCCATCAACGGCGACGACGTCGCGCACCGGGGCGTTGACACACCGCGCCCCGGCTTCTTCGCAGAGATTGGGTGGCTTTGCGGGCTGGTCACTTGCCGAGCAGGCGCAAAGCAGGACGATTAAAGCGAGGGACGTTCGGAGCATGTCTCGACATAGGCGGAGGTGAAGACGGACGTCAACTAAGCGTGCCGGGCGTTCCGAACATTGGCTTCAAGAAGCTCCAAAAAGACGTGTGGTGACTTGTAAGGCACAAATAGGTCGCCCGACGGTGCGAACGCAATCGGGAAGGCGAGGCGTTCCGATTGTTCCTGCATACGCTGGCGCCAGTCCTCAGTCGTCTCAGTTCCGCAGAGGATGGTGCCGTTAACGTCACGGAAGAAAGCGGCATCGACTTTCGTGTCGTGAACAAGCGCCATTTGCAGATCGTAATATACGGTTTCCGGTTCCATGTTCTGCAGCAAATCGGCGGCGGCTTCGAAGTCTGATTTATTCTCGGCGGCGTACTGGACGTCTCCGACGCTCTTCTGGGCAAACTGACGATAAAACCAGCTGGGGTTTCGTTTAAGAGCCGCCTTCAGTGCGATTACGGTGAAGCGCAATCCGCCCTTTGAGGTGAATGTCTGGCGCACCATGGATTGCATCCATTTCGGGCGAACAATGTCCCAAACATCCTGATGAAACAGCGGATTTGAAAAGACTGCGAAATCGACTTTGGGGCATAGCTTACTCAAGCGTACGCAAACAGAGTTCGCCGTTCCCAGGCCTAGTAAAACGAAATTGTCCAATCCCAGCGTGTCGATCAAACGGTGCAGCAACGCCGCTTCAGTAATTACAGCAGCGCCGTTGCGGATTTCAGTCTGAGTGAGAAGCGCTGCGGGCAGTCCAGGTGCGCCGCCAAATCCCGGGCGACGAATGAACACCACCTGATAGCCTGCGTCCCACATCAGATCGCAGAACGCTTTTGAGGGTGGCATCGGCAGCTCAATGGAGTTTACGATGACCAATGGTTTCAGATCTGAGACGTAGTTTCGATAGACCATGACATCCACGTCGATCGAGGAGTCATCGATGCGAACGCGGCGCACGGTACGCGGGTCCGACGTATCCTGATATCGCTCAGGCGAGCGGATTGATACGGCGTTCCCCAACATGGTGCGCGGTTATAAGCGCAAGCAGATGTGCTGTCCAATCAATGCACGCGCGTGACGGGTGCCGGTGGGCTTGGGGATGGAATAAAGGAAAACCCCAGCCGGGTCTCGGCTGGGGTCCGTGAGCCGGATGGCTCTTGAATCCTTGGCTGCGTTCAACTCTGACCGATCTCAACCGGAGCAGGCAGCCTCAAGACTGTGTTAGAGGGATCGCAGAGGCTGCTCCATGAAACCCTTAACACAAACGGATCCAATCACCGTTCCTGGTTTCTCACTTGACATTGGATCACCTCCTTTCAGCTGTTGAACGACTATGCCCGGACTGAATTTGATTCCGGACACAATGAATTAAGCATGACTCGTGCCTAATGAAAGATGAATAAGAGGCGATCACGAGATAATTTAATGATGTGATCGAAAACCGCCCGCAGACGACAAGTCTGCGGGCGGGTTCTTTTGACACTGCGGAAGACCGCAAATTACCGAGGCTTAATCAGCCAGGGCGCCGATGACGAGGCCAATGATGGCGCCGGTCGCGATCGAAGCCAGGATGGCGTCGCCGCTGTCATAATCGTGCACCCAGTGATAGCCGTAAGGCGGTTCATACAGGCCCCAATAATCGTAGTCCCCGATGATGATCGTATTGGTGTGGTAACCATAATGGCCGCCAATCCGGTATCTCGGCAGATAGTGGGTATCGTACACGAAGCGGAAGGTTGGCCGCGAGTAGTAATAGAACGGCCGGTGACCACCATAGTAGAAGGCTCGCGGCGAGTAATGCCGGAAATTATGGCGGCGGTGATGCCGGCGATAATGATAGCCATTGCGGTAGCTATAGTGGCGGTTGAAGTTCCGGTGGTGACGCCAGTGACGATCATTCCGATAATGACGATCGTTGCGGTAGTTGCGATGGTTGCGGTAATGGCGATTATCGCGCCGCGCCTGGTTGTAACCGCGATCATATGAGTTGTTTCGAATTCGGCGGTTCTCCCGGCGATTCTCTACACGGCGGTCAGCCCGGCGCTCAGCACGTCGGTCCTGACGTTGCTCGACACGTCGGTCGTTGCGTCGTTCAGCACGTCGATCCTGGCGCTGCTCGATGCGTTGATCATCACGGCGTTCAGCACGTCGTTCCTGACGATTCCCTTGACGACGATCCATTTGACGGTCGTCCCGGCGCACTTGGCGACGTTCCTGACGTCTTTCCCCGCCGCGCAACTCGCCTGTATCACGGCGAGCGTTATCGCGGCGCTGCGTATCCCGTCGTTGACTGCCCTGGCGTTGAGTATCTCGGCGGGTCACGCTTCGTTCGCCGCGGATTTGTCCTCGGTTGGGATTGACCTCGCTGCGTCGATCTCGGCGCTCGGCTCGCCGTTCGGAGCGGTTTCGCTCGCCGCGAGCGCGGCTTCTTTCCTGGCGTTCAGCGCGGCTGACGACGCGCTGCGGTTGCTGTTCAGACCGCACGTTGCGCTCTGATCGCTGACCACGATCGGCATAAGCAACAGGTGCGAGCGTTGCCGTCGCCAGGGCGATAGCTGCAACGTTTGCAGTTAGTTTTGAGAGGATGGACATATGGTCCTCCTTTCCTGTTTCGGCGCCCCCACGGCACCCGCGTTTTCGGCTGCTCGTGACAAGCCTTGCAGCTCAACCTAGTTAGACTGCCTGAATTGACCCTGAACGGAGTTTTCATGTCCAACCGCGATCACGTCTATGTGACAGAGACGATCCAGATCCCCGAATGGGAACTGAGCGAGCGGTTTATCCGGGCTTCAGGACCCGGTGGGCAGAACGTCAATAAAGTCTCCACCGCCGTCCAGTTACGATGGAATGTCGTGGCGAGTTCGATTCCTGCCGCCGTTAAAGCCCGCTTCCGGCGTCGGTATGGCGCGCGGCTCACCCAAGAAGGGGAGTTGATCCTGGAGGCAAAGGACCATCGCAGTCAGGGCCTGAATCGCGAAGCGGCGCGCAAACGCCTCGCTGACATGGTCCGGACCGTCGCAGAAGCCCCACGCAAGCGGATCCGAACCAAACCGACGCGCGCATCGGTGCGGCGACGGCTTGAGTCGAAAAAGCAGCGCGGCGCTGTGAAATCGCTCCGCGGAAAAGTGAATAAGGACGATTAGCCTTAATTAGGGTCGGTTGAGACGATCTTCTTGATAGGCCGCAATGCAGTCTGCGGAATCGATCTTTATGTGGCTGTCCGTGGTTAGAACCGATCGGCCATCCCCGGTGAAACGATTGTCGTCACAGGTATTGTCGTTGGCATACTCGCCGGAATTGTTTCCGAAATCGATGTAAAGCGTGGTGGAGCCGGACTCATAAAGAGAACGGCAATCCGTCGCGTCGTGCAGGACATGCTGGCGTTGATAGTTCCAGTCATCTCCGTCTTCATGAAAACGCGCATCGTCGCAGGCGCCGTCATTCGCATAGTCGCCAGAATCGTCGCCCCATTCGATCTGATCGCTGGTCAGTTTGACGTCTGCTTCTTCTTTTTTGTTCTCTTCGATGACTTGTTTGGCGATCGCGTGTGTCGTTTCGAGATTTAAGCGCAGGTTCTGAAGCGTCTGACCGTGATCCAGGATCAAGTATCGCGACATATAAAGACTGCCATCATCCAGCTTGGTTGCCTTGATCGCTGACCAGCGTTGGTTGATCGAATTGGCGTCTTCCGGGGTGAAATCACCTTCCAAAACAAGGAATGCCTCAACGCCTAGACAAGCATCGTCATCGCCGCAGGCTTTGCCTTCCAGCGCAAAGATCACGCCATCTGCATCTTCACCAATCAATCCGATGCCTGAGCTCAAATCCTGCGTGACTGTGTAGCCTGAACCTTCAATCACATAGCGCATATCGGCTTTAGTGATTGACGAAACTTGCTCGGCGTCGCGGCTGGTATCCTGGGCCTGTGCTCCGAGGCAAATACCCAATGCAAACAGGCTGGTGGTGATGATTTTCATAGCGGTCCCTCATTCTTTTTTGCGCATCGCGCGGGTTTCCGAATCCCGGCTCAAAGTCACACTTTCATGACATAATGGCAAGGAATGGGCAGCGATTCACATTGATGAACACCAGCCGAATGGTTCGCTCAGGCTCAGTTGAAATGGTCTGTGTATTCCTGCAGTCATGATGAAACCTGTCATGAAACCTCGAGCAGCCGCGCTTGCCCTTGCGGCGCCTCTGCTCTTCACCGCTCCGGCGCTCGCCGATCACGGCAATACGAGCAAGTCCGTCAGCGGCACCATCTCGATTCAGACCGATAATGGTGGTCTGCATCTGAATATCGGTGACCGTGGATATCGGTCTTACGGATATGAGACCAAACGATATTCAGGGCACGGCAACCACAATTATGGTCGCCGGGAATTGCGCCAGCTGAAGCGCCGCGCCATTCGCGCCTGTCGCCAGGCGATTCGTACTGAAGCGGACTATCTCGGCTTCCACGATGTCGACTTCGACGATGGCCGGTATGCCGAACGCATCGGACCCCGCGGGTTCCGCGTTACCTTTAACGAGGTCGAGTTCGAAGGTCGCCGCCGGGATATTGAGCGCCCTGTAACTTGCATCGTCCGACGCGGCGATCAGGTTCGTGAGATCTACGGCATCCCGAAACGCGGGCAGCGTGGAAATCGCCGCGGTCAACGCGGGCATCGCGGCTATTACTAAGACTAGTCGTCGATACTTTCAGAATGAAAGGTAACAGACGGGCTTCCCCTCGGGGAGGCCCGTTTTGCCATTCTGCCGTCTTGCCCTTCGCGACCGCAGCAGTAAAACCCCTCCACGAACAAAGATTTGCGGAGAGACCCAGATGCAGGACGTGATTGAAGCGCTTGAGGCCCGGCGGGAAAGAGCTCGATTGGGTGGCGGCAAGGCCCGGATCGAACGTCAGCACGCGAAAGGCAAACTCACCGCGCGCGAACGCGTCCAGCTGCTCCTGGATGATGGCAGCTTTGAAGAAACGGATATGTTCGTCGAACATCGCAGCCATGATTTCGGTATGGGGGAGCAGCGCATTCCGGGGGATGGCGTGGTCACCGGGCTCGGCACAGTGAATGGTCGGCTGGTGTATGTTTTCTCAAAAGACTTCACCGTATTCGGCGGTTCGCTCTCGCTGGCGCAATCCGAGAAGATCGTAAAAGTGCAAAAAGCCGCCGCGAAAGTTGGCGCGCCGGTCATTGGTATCTTTGATGCTGGCGGTGCTCGCATTCAGGAAGGCGTCGACAGCCTGGCGGGTTACGCAGACATCTTCATGGAGAACGTGCTCTCGTCCGGCGTGATCCCGCAAATCTCGGTCATCATGGGCCCATGCGCAGGCGGCGACGTCTACTCACCGGCGCTCACAGACTTCATCTTCATGGTGAAGGATACGTCTTACATGTACGTCACCGGCCCGGATGTGGTGAAAACGGTGACCAATGAAGAGGTCACACACGAAACGCTAGGCGGTGCCTCCGTCCACGCCGCCAAGTCGGGCGTCGTCGATGGCGCGTTTGAGAACGATATTGAAGCGCTGACACAGATGCGCCGACTGATTGATTTCTTGCCAGGTTCGAACCGCGAGGAGCCTCCTGTTCGCCCGAGTTTCGATACGATTGAGCGCGAGGATGCGAGCCTCGACACGCTGATCCCAGATAATCCGAACCAGCCTTACGATATGAAAGAGCTGATCGAGAAGACCGTGGACGAAGGCGATTTTTTCGAGATCAGTCCGGCCTTTGGTGCCAATATCATTTGCGGATTTGGGCGCATGGAAGGTTCGACTGTGGGCTTCGTTGCCAATCAGCCGATGACCCTGGCTGGCGTGCTCGACATTGATGCCTCCCGCAAAGCGGCGCGCTTTGTGCGGTTCTGCGACTGTTT
The DNA here is from genome assembly GCA_043513745.1 of Hyphomonadaceae bacterium. Taxonomy (GTDB): domain Bacteria; phylum Pseudomonadota; class Alphaproteobacteria; order Caulobacterales; family Hyphomonadaceae; genus Henriciella. Next base: position 104,728 of record CP121341.1, on the reverse strand, counting down.
CAACATCCCGATCGTCACCTTCGTCGATGTGCCAGGGTTCATGCCCGGCACCAAGCAGGAATATGGCGGTCTCATCAAGCATGGCGCGAAACTGCTCTTTGCTTATGCTGAAGCCACCGTTCCAAAAGTGACGGTGATCACGCGCAAAGCCTATGGCGGGGCGTATGACGTGATGAGTTCCAAACACTTGCGCGGCGATGTGAACTATGCCTGGCCGACGGCCGAGATTGCGGTGATGGGCGCGAAAGGCGCGGTGGAGATTATCTTCCGCAAAGACCTGGGCGACGAAGCAAAGATCGCCGAACACACCAAGAATTACGAAGACAATTTCGCCAACCCATATGTCGCCGCCCGCAAAGGCTATATCGACGACATCATCATGCCGCACTCAACCCGGCGGCGCGTGGCGAAAGCGCTTCGGACGCTGAAGGGGAAAGAGCTCAGCAACCCGTGGAAAAAGCACGACAATATCCCGCTTTAGAGATCGGTTGGATAAGCTGTTTCGAGTTTAATTCGCTTCGGCCAACTCACACATCACTTCGCGCGCTGACGGGGTCAGTTGCATGAACGCGTCTTTGACTTCCGGTATCGCATCCTCTGAGCAGCTCAACTTTGCGATGGCGATAACGGTGTCTGAGTGATCTTCCACCTCGCCGCTCGGACCGATTACGGGGCGCATGATGTGCCAGTCGCCGTTTTCGTCTTTTACATGTACCGGGCGACCGCTTAGCTGGGCCACCATTGTTTGTGTGACCACTTCGGGATCGGCCGGAAGTTCGACGATGAACGGTCCCTCGTCAAGTACGTTGAAGTCGCGATGCCCGTCCTCGAGGTTCAGCTGGCCGGACGCAAGGTACATCTGTTCCTTCGCCGCCAGTCTTTCCTGAAACCCGATATAGAGGACAACGAACGCAAGGACCGCGATTTGCAGCCAGCGATCTTGTCGCAATGCGTCCCATAGTCTCTGCAGCATGCTCATGCGCGGTCGTTCGGCTAGTTGACCAGGGTTAGCTGTGACAACTGGCTGGCGATCGCGTCATAGGCAGCGAGCAGCTCTGCGCCGTTGCCTGCATCGAAGAAGCGACTGTCATCACCGGTACAATTCTTCAATGTGTTCTTGGCATTGGTCGGAGCCTGGAAAGCGACGGCGTAGATTCGGACGCCCGCGTCACGCATCTTTCCGCACATCTTCTTGGCCTGCGTGTTGCTGTCGCCCATGCCACCATCATAGCTCATATTGAACTGCCCATCCGTCATCAGCACGACAGCCTTCACGGTTTGCGGATCAGTATAGGAAAGCGGCGCAGACGCGGTTGGCCAGATTTCATCCCACTCGGGGGCAACCAGGTACCAGGACCAGGCGACGCCAAGATGTCCAGCTGTCATGCCGCCCGCCGTCAGCGTATCTATCGCTGTGTCGAACGCGGTCAGGTCATAGGTCAGCGGCAGAAGGCTCGAGTCGGGGCAAGAGCTAGCAGCATCGCCGACATATTTGCCGAGTTGCGGCTCATCATCCGTCCAGGCGGCTGTGCCTGTGCGTTCGGAAACGCAGACTTTATCGAGGCCATCTCCATCAGAATCATCAGTTGCGAGATTTCCCTGGGCTTCGTTGCCATAAACGCCCGCGTTTACAGCGGCGGCATAGCTGACAAACGAAATCCGGACGCGGTCGCCAGAACTTGGCGTGATCAGCGTACGCGCTGTCTGTTTGGCAGCGGCTTTGAGATCGGTGAGCTTCTGGCCGCTCATTGAGCCGGAAACGTCCAGCATAAGAGCCAGGTCCAGCTTGGTGAGGTTGGCCCGAGCCGTCGATTGATTGATAGAATCCATATTCTCGCGAGTAAGCGACGTGCCGAGTAGGGTCGGGGTCTTACACGAGGCCTGTACCAGAACGGTCCCGGTTGTACGGTTTACAGTCACATTTGCATCGAGACATGCGACATCACCGTGGCGCCCTAAAAGGTTCGCCTGATAAGCGCCTTGAGCAATCGCCTCGATATCGGTGTCAGTCTTGGTTGCGTCTTCCAGCGCTCGCGCACCGGCAAGTGAGGCGGCGTCAATCGCAGCCTGCAATTGCTGATTGGAGGTCAGATGACGTGAGGTGTCGATCGCAAACGCCCCAACCAAAAGCAGGGGTATTGAAACCAAAGCAAAAATCATCACTACATTGCCACGCGTATCGCGCGCAAAATCTACGCATTTCGTCCACATTCCGTGTGTCTCCCATGTGCCAGTAGGGCACATCCACGTTGTACTCGCGTGATAGGCGAGCAATCCGCATGCCAGTTCGCGTTTTAGGAATTAGGTAACCATACTGCGACCGCGTGGGGGCTTGCTCGGGGCATGAGACACCAGATAAAAAGCCATATGAATCTGGTTTCTGCCTTCAATCAAAGCCTCGAAGTCGTTGCCGACCGATGCGAAGATGTCGTCCCGCCCGTCTATGCGGAACTTTTTCAGCGCTATCCGGAATTCGAGGAATTGTTCGTCCTCGATACAGATATGGGTGCGCGCGGTCATATGCTCAACGAGGCGCTGTCGATGGCGGAAGGCCTGCTGCAGGACGATCCGATTGCTGTCAATTTCGTGTCCGCTGAACGCATGAACCATGAAGGCTACGGCATTGATGACAATGTGTTCGAGGGCTTCTTCATCGTCATGGCCAGCGTGTTCAAGCGCCTGGCAGGGGAGGCGTGGTCGGACGATATGAGCGCAGCCTGGGTCGCTGTCACCAAACAGGCCGCCGCTGCAAAACTTTAAACAGCCTGCATCCAATCGCTCAGATGTTTGCATCTCTATCTGTAAGCCCGCAAACTGGGCCTCAGATAAGGAAGCAAGACTATGGAAGAGATTATCGTTCCAATTTCGATTTTTGCCGCGATTGTCGCGGTCATCTGGCTGTTCAGCCACTATAATTACAAGAAGCGACTAACCGCTCACGAAACTCTGAGACTGGCAGTCGAAAAAGGCCAGGAAGTCTCTCCGGAACTGGTCGAGCGCATGTCCTATCTCAACGACCCAGCCAAGTCGGATTTGCGGCGCGGTATTCTCCTGATCGCATTCGGTGTAGCCTTCATCTGCCTTGGGGCCATGATCCCGCACGATGAACCAGACGCCTTCCGCGGAATGCTTGGCATTTCCTCCTTCCCGATCATTCTTGGGGCAGCCTATCTCGGTCTTTGGCGTTTCAGCCACGACTAGACGAAACGGGCGAGGGGAGCGTGGAGATCACAGACCTGGACTTGGCGCGCGGCGCTGCCTCCGGACAAGAGGCGGCGTTCGAGGCCCTCGTGCGGCGGTATCAAGGAACGGTACGCGGTGTGACGAGGCGGCTGGCACCGCGTCCGGTTGAGGCGGACGACCTTGCACAGGCCGCATTTCTGACAGCCTGGCGCAAGATCGGTACGTATCGCGGTGGCTCGTTCAAGGCCTGGCTTTGCACGATTGCCTATCGCGAATTCCTACAGGCCCGGCGCAAGCAAAAGCCTGAAGTGGAGTTCGATGAAGGCGCCCACGTGATCGCTTTTGATGTTTCGGCGGCGCGGATGGCGGACCATCTGGATCTCGATCGGGCGCTGAAAACACTGCCTGAAAACCAGCGCATTTGCGTGGTTCTATGCGTGGCAGCTGGGCTCAGCCATGCCGAAGCCGCGGGCGCGACCGGGTTCCCACTCGGGACAGTAAAGTCCCACGTTAATCGCGGAGTGGCGGCCCTCCGCAAACAGCTTGCGCCTGGTGATGTGGCGTGATGGAGTAGAGATGATGGAACATGAAGAGCGATATGAGGATCTGACGGCGCTGTTTGAGGCGCAGGATGAAGCATTGCAAAGCGATGCGTTCGTGGCCCGGGTCATGACACCGATCAAGAAGCGCTCTCGCTGGCGCACGCCTCTTCTATTTGGAGCAGGGGGGATCGGTATCGGCGCAGCCCTCTCACAAATTGGCGGGGTCTGGGACTTGCTTAAATCGCGCACGCCCGAGCTCGACATTACGTTCGATACAGTCCCGGCCGCTGAGATGAGCTTTGACATGCAGTCGATGTGGATCGTCGCGGCTATTGTGATCATGCTGGCCTGCGCCGCCATCGTCGCGACCGAACGAGCCTAAGCGACACCCAGCTTACTGTCATGACGCGAGTTGCAGCGCCTCCTGGTCGGTTCGCAGTCTTGCCCTGGCCCGCAGCAGTTCCGACTGGGTTCCGCCATACGCGGTAGGGATCATTGGCGATTGAAATAGCGCGCCGGGCGTTGTGCCAAACCGGGTTTTGATGGCGCGCACAAAATTTGCATCGGACGAGAAACCCCAGCGGTCAGCTGCTTCGGTCACGCGGCCACGTTGGTTCGGCGCTTGCGCCAGGTGCAGCGCCGCGCGGACTAACCTGCGCTCGTTAATGTAAGACCGAACGCCGCCATATTTTTCGAACATGCGAAAAAGCCCGGCGCGAGACACCCCGAAATTCTTCAGGATCAATGTTGTGTTTAATTCCGGCGCTTCGAGATTTGCCTCGATAAACTCTCGGATCAGATCGAGCAGAGCTTCTCGATGATATGCTCGCTTTGACAATTCCGTATGGGTCGAACCGACCGCGAATTGAAGGCACCCGGCCAGACGATCGATCTGTTGACGAGGTAAGGTTGAGGGGCCCGCTTTCAAAGTTGCAAACACCGAATCCAGCTCTTGATTTAGAAGTCCAGCGAGCATGGTGCCCGCTCGGATCGATTTGAACCCGTTCAACTCTCCGGGGCGGAGTCCAAGGGTTTCGTGCGGAACGAAAACGCCTTGGGTCCTGGCGCGCGTATGGACGGCACTAAACTCGTGCGCATAGTCGAGAAAGAGTAGACTACCCGGCGCTTGGCGGAGCGCCGTCCCATTGACCTGGAGCCAGTTGGATCCTTCGAGGAAGCGATACACGAATACGAAATGACCCGTGTCGTTCAAATGGCGCTTCTTTCGCGCGCTTGCCATGGCGCTATACTCTGCTTCGGAGAACACCCAGGTATTCACGCGCCACGCAGTCGTTGAACTTCGTTCGTCTGTGTCCTGCGTGACCAATGGCGTGCAATCGAAATTGAACGTGACGCGACTTCGCCACGCATCAAAACTACCTGACATTTGGGCGGAGCTGATCTCGAAAGGGTCGAGGTCCGGCGTGGCGGGAAATGCGTCCATACGGACTATCACTCGCAGCAAACGTACCGTTCCACAACCCTGACAGCGTAGACCGCGCAACCCATGCCCGCGTCGAATACCCATTTCCAATTGGACTTAGCGTGCACACCACCGAGCGCAGATCGAGGTCGGCAGCAGCCGGTCATCGTTTTCGTGCGGGATCGCCATTTCACCCATTTCCATCTGACCGCCAAGTCCGTCCAGATGTCCCCGCAGGGCCTGTGCCAGCGCGATGTGCGACAGGCGCACAGCATAAGCTGTGAGGATCACAAAGAGAGGCTCCGGCGAAAGCAAAGCGCGGACATTGGCGAGCAATCCGGGTAGATCCTCTTCAAACCGCCAGGTCTCGTTTTTAGTCCCCCGTCCGAATTTTGGAGGGTCGAGCACGATAGCGTCATAAGTGTTGCCCCGGCGAATTTCGCGGGCGGTGAACTTCATCGCATCATCAGCAATCCAGCGAATGGGGGCATCGCCGAGGCCGCTCGCGTCCGCATAGTCTTTCCCGTACCCGTTTGATTTTGGGCTTGCATCAAGATGCGTCACTTCGGCGCCAGCTTGTGCAGCGGCCAGGCTCATCACGCCCGTATAGCCGAACAGATTGAGCAGGCGGATCTTGCGCCCGGAGCTCCGAATTTTGTCCTGCGCGAAGGCCCAGTGGACGCTGTGTTCTTGAAACACGCCGAGATGTCGAAAGGGTGTGCGGCGCGCGCTCAGTTGCAGCCCGCGCCACTCCATCGGCCAGACATCCGGCGCGGCAGGATTGAGCAACCGCCAGTTGCCGCGGTCGTCGTCGCCGGCTTTGGCGTCAAAGCGGGCATCAGCCTGCCAAGTCTCGACCGGTGCGTTGGGCATCCAGAACGCTTGTGGGTCTGGACGTATTACGGTCTGATCGCCGAACCGCTCCAACTTATGTCCATCGCCGCTATCGAGCAGCGCGTATTGGGCCGGGTTCCATTGATCAGCGAGAAACAGGGCCGAGGACGCTTTCATCAGTTAAACCCCCGCTGGCGCCAGCCTTCATACAGCATGACCGCCGTGGCCTGCGCGAGATTCAGACTATCGGCTCCGCCGCGCATCGGGATCAGGCAGAGCGTATCGCACTCCGCTTCGATGTGTGGGGGCAGACCGGCTTGCTCATTCCCCATCAGGATCAGGCTGGGCTGGACGAAATCTACGCCGTCATGGCGCGTGTCGCCATTGACGCTGGCCGCGACCATGTTGAGCGCAGCATTTTTGCGCCAGGCATTGAACGCGGCGAAATCTGTTCGGGCCACGCGGACATCAAACAACGACCCCATCGAGGCGCGCACGGCTTCGACGCTGTAGGGATCGCAGCATTGTTCGATCAAAAGGACGCCTGCGGCGCCCGCACAATCAGCCGTCCGCAGGATTGTCCCGAGATTTCCCGGGTCGCGGCATTCATACAGACCGATCCAGAGGCCTGGGTGCGACGGATCCAGATCGGACAGAGATAAGTCTTGCTGTCGAATGGCGGCGATCACCGCCTGCGGATTGTCTTTTCGGGCGATTGATCCCGCCAGGCGATCGGGAACGTGAATGACGCGAGCGCCAGACTTTACAGCCTCGGCACAAAGCGCCTGAACATAGTCCCGATCGGCCCCGGTATTGGAAACGACGAGGGTCTCAATCTCCCAGCCCTGCGCCATAGCTTGCTCGATCAATCGAGCGCCTTCAGCCAGAAACAGACCTGTTTCATTTCGGTTTTTCTTACGCTCCAGTCCACGTAGCCGCTTGATCAGCGGGTTGCTGGCCGAGGTGATCTGATCGAGTGAGTCCGTCATAACCGCCCTGTAACACGCACTTGCCTGATTCCAAGGGATAAGGCAGACCTGAAGCTGTAATGCAGTGTTTATCAGGGGAGAAACTGCATGGGTGCCTATGATACGATGGTTGCTGGCCTGAGTGGCGCTGGTCTCGCACTGCTGGGCATCATCACGGTCCACGGCACGTCCGAGTACCATCTAAATGCTGCGCAGATGCACGATGAGCTGCGCGTCTCCGCCGAGACGGCCCTTTCGGATGCGGGGCAGAACTGGGCTGAGCTGACGCTGAAGGGGCAGCGTGCAACACTCACCGGGTCGCCGCCAAGTGTGGAGGCGGCTGAAGCTGCGCGAGTGGCTGTGCTCAACTCGTCAGGACAAGGCGGGATCTTGCGCGGCGGGATCTGGAGCGTCGACACTCAATTTGGTGAAATCCGCCCGCTGCCGACGGAGTCGCCTTATATCTGGCGCGCGATCAAAAGTCCTGGTGGAGATATAATCCTGGTTGGCTCCGCGCCGGATGAGAACATCAAGACGGCCTTGGCGGCGTATGCTTCAGACTTATCAGGCCGCGCGCCGGATGACCGAATAGAACTGGCCCGCGGCGTTCCGGACGGGGACTGGGCCGAAATGGCGAGATTCGGAATGGAGCAACTCGATTTGCTGGATAGCGGCGAAGCGCGCCTGACTGATTACGAGTTGCGACTGAGCGGCATTGCGATGGAGAGCACGGCACGAATTCAGGCAACTGCATCGGTGGCCAATCTATCCGAGCCGTGGCGCGGTGTGCCAAATATTGATGGTCCAAGCCTATGGAAAGCTGAACATATTGACGGCACACTCGTCCTCTCTGGTAGTTGCGAGACGCTGGAAGAGCGGGCTGAGATCGCGGAAATCGCGGCAACATATTTCGATGGCCCCGTCGTGGATCAGATGACGGTTTCCTCGTCCGAACACGAACAATGGATACAGGGTGTGCGCCTCGGTTTGCCGCATTTCAGTCAGTTTGAAAGCGGCGAGATGGAGTTTCAGCCTGAGGGGCAGGGGTTCAAGTTTGAAGGCGAAGCCACCAGTTCGACGCTGCAATTCCTGCGAGAAGATATGTCCCAGCTCGAAGGCGATTATCCAGTGGCGATACAGGCCGAAACCGTAACGGTGGCTCTTGACGAAATATCGGATGTTGACCTCGGTGAAGACCCGTTGGTCGCCTGCCAGACTTCGTTTGACCTGATCATGGACGCAAATGCCGTCGTCTTTAATCTGGGTAGCGCGGAGATCTCACGTGAAAGTGGAGTCACGCTCGACAAGATCAATGCTGTGTCAGAATTTTGCGCTGACAATCTTATGTTTGAAATCGGCGGGCACACAGATAATTCAGGCGACCGCGCGGCCAATATCACGCTCAGCGAGGCACGGGCTCAGGCGGTGGCGAACTATATGGCAGCGACCGGGTTTGATACCGCGCGCCTAATCGTCCAAGGTTATGGACCAGATCAACCGAAACTCGACAATGCGACGCCAGAAGGGCGCGCCGCAAATAGAAGAATCGAGTTCAAAGTTCAGGAGTGGAATGAGTAGATGCAGTGGCTAGTTGCAAATATGTGGATGGCTCTGGCGGCTGCGACCGTCCTCGGCCTGTTCTTTGGGTTTTCCTTTCGCGGCCTTCTCGTCGGTTCACGCATTCGACGTGCGCAAGTTGAGCGTGAAATTGCGCGGACTGAGCTGACACAGACGAAAGCCGAAGTTGAAGCCTTGTACGCTGCCCAGCGTAAGCGCAAGGAAGACAATGCGCAGGCCGTCGGAGGAGATGACGGGCTTCAATCCGAACTTGAGGAACGCGAAACCCGAATTTCAGTGCTTGGCGATGAACTAGCCGCCGCCCGGTCGGAACTCGAACAGTTGAAAACCGAAAATGGTTCAGGAAACGGCCTTGCGGAAACGGCCGGCGCCGCGGTCGCTGGCGCTGTTGCGGGTGTGGTTCTCTCAGACGGTGATGGCGAAGAGCTGACGCAGCTGCGCGACCGTAATGGCTGGCTGGAAGAGCGTGTCGCTGCGCTCGAAGCGGATCTTTCGGCTCAACCGATTGCTGCGCCAGTTGAAACTGAAGAAACTCCAGCCGAGGCCGACCCGGCATTGGAGAAATTACGTTGGCAAACCGGATACTTGCGTCAACGCGTTGATGCACTGGAGACCAGCGTGATCGGGGCCCGTACCGCCGAGAGCGCCGCGGCCCCTGTGCCTGTGGAAGAGACCCCGGGCGCAGAGGATCCTGCGTCGGCCGAATCTGATGAAGAGATGGCCCGCCTACGCTGGCGCAATCGCTATCTCGAGGGGCGGCTCGCTTATTTTGAGGCAGGGGATGCCGAAGCGGATGCGGTCGAGACAGAGGCGGCTGAAACGACTGAGGAACCCGAAGCAGAGCAAGCCGATTCCGAAGAACCCGAAGCCGATGGGAGTGAGCCGGAAACGCCCTCTGAGCCTGAACTGGAAGCCGAAACGTCAGCTGATGCCGTGGCAGAAGAGGTTCATCCATCAGAGGCCATGCTCGCCGAACTGGAAGGTGTGCAGCCTGAACAGATTGAAAAACCCGAAAATGGCGGCGATGACCTGACCGCAATTACAGGGATTGGTCCACGAATTGGGGAAGTTCTGAACGAACTGGGCATATTCGCATACTCTCAAATCGCTGCTTGGAAACCGGAAAACGAAACCTGGATCGAGAATCATCTTTCGTTCAAGGGGCGCGTCAGCCGCGAGAACTGGGTTGAACAGGCTAAGGCTTTATTGGCTGAATAAGAGACATCCGAGTGCTTCATGGAGCATTCACGTGACGCGTGCGAAATTCTATGCGAGCATTCGATTAACCATAGTTTGAGGCTGGGTGAGATCGGCACAAACCCGTTGGGAAAAGGGAGACTGGTGAATGGATAAACTACTGATTACCGATGAGATGATCGAAACAGGCGACCGCATTGATGCGCCGCGCGATTTTCTCGATAAAGCTCCGCGCATTCGCATGTCGCGACGCGGGATCATTAAAGGCCTGGCTTGCGGAACGATTGTTCCGATCGTTACGGGCTGTTCCACCAATCCGGTAACGGGCGAGCAACAGCTCATCCTGCCCGGGTTTGACAATGCCTCTCTGGCGGCCATGTCGACGACGGCCTGGTCTGAGATGAAGAAGCAAACACCACAAACCGGTGATAGCCGTCTGCGCGGCCGCGTTCTGACAACCTGGGACCGAACAGCGAAAGGTCGCTCTGCGGCGCTCAAGGACAAATACAATCAGGACGTCGCTTACGTTCCCAATGAGTGGGAAGTTGCGGTTTTTGATACCGATGATGTCAACGCATTCGTGATGCCCGGACAACAAGTCGGTGTCTATCGCGGGATTACCGAGTTGACTGAAAATGATGACCAGCTGGCCTCTATTCTTGGCCACGAAGCCGGACACATTGATGGCCGTCACTCGGCGGCTCGTGCCTCTGCGCAGGTGACGGCTCAGGTCGCCATGGTGGCCGGTCAAGTTGCGATCGCACAGTCGGAAGAGCTGCGCCAGTACGGTAACACGCTGGCCGCGCTCGGTGGTGCTGCGATCCAGTTTGGCGTGCTGCTTCCGTACAGCCGGAACCACGAATTGCAGGCTGACAAACTCGGCGTCGATTACATGCACAAAGCTGGCTATGATGTGACGCAGGCGCCGCGCCTGTGGGAATTGATGGACAAGAAGAGCGCAGGCAATCGCCCACCAGAATTTATGTCGACCCACCCGGATCCGGGCCGGCGTCGCAATGAGTTGATCAACTATATCAACGCGAACGGCTACGCGTTCATCTAGAGCGATAGCTTTCCAACAAAAAACCCGCGGCGATGATTGCCGCGGGTTTTTTTTGTTTTTCGAGATGTCGCTACAAAGCGCGGCAGGGGGTGTTCTGTAACTCTATGCGCGCATCGGATTTCTCATGCACCGCGAAACAGGTCTGACCCTGGATCTCCAATCGGTAGCGTTCAGGGATCGCGGTACTGCGCGTCTCGTTTGGTCCAAGCGGCGGCGGAACAATGACGAACACCGATGATTGCGTGAGGTCGCCTGCGCCGAATTGAACCCTCGAGCGATCCAGCGCAGCCGCCATTTCCGACTTCAAGAGGTTTAGCGTTTCTTCCGAACCATCTGACAAAACGGCAGGAAGCGGCTGTGCATGATGCTGGCAAGCACCGAACGAGATTATTGCGACTAGGCTGGACAGTTTTTTGATCATTCCGGCATGCTCATATCTCTATTGTTGCGGAGAAAGAACTCACGAGCCTCTGCTTCGGGCGAGAGTTCCAGCGGGTCAGCAATCTTGTTACCTACAAACGTGGAGACCGTCTTGGATGAGACCGCCGGGCAAGAATTTGACGTTCGGTAATTCAATGCCGCAGCAAGCAAGCCTTCCGCGGTCGATCCGAGTGGGTTGTTCAAGTCGTCTCCCACCTGACATCCAGAGATACGCACCCCGAAATTCGCCGTCGAGTTGCTTGGAATGAACCCATCTGCATACGCCCCGAATCCCTTATTGTTCGTGCCCTGGAACTGGATCGTGTAATAGGTTTCGCCGCAATTATCCTGAGGGTAGAATCCATACGGTTTGCCGCAGGTTGTGTTCCCTATGAGAACGACTTCGACATCGACACCGCGCAATCCATTGATGACCGCTTCACTGGCGCTACAGGTTCGGCCAGTCGAGAGAATGAAGACGCGATTGAGGTTCAAGGCTGGCAGAGACGCGCCAGTAGACAAGCTTGATCCGGAATCGAAGCCTAGAACTTCATTATAGAACGGGATTGGATCATTCCGCGCGCCCGTAACCGGGTTCACGTTTCCGGCGCCAGCGTTGAAGACCAGTTGTTCGAAGGCCGCACCAGATGTGCGTGACGGACCAGCGATCATGTAAGCGACTTGCGAGGCCACTGCCAGAAGTCCGCCGCCATTGTAGCGCATATCAAGGACCAGGTCTGACACGCCTGCGGATTGCATGGTCTGCATGGCCAGAATGATCTCTTCTTCGGAAGAAAACGGGCTGAATGTGTTGAACATTATATAGCCAACGTTGCCGGTCGCAGTGTTGATGACCGAGGTCGTCAGGACCGGCTTGCGGGAAATGTCTTCGGTCGTCAGGTTTACGGTTCGGATGGTTCCGTCTGTGTCTTGCACGCGAAACGCGTATGTTTCGCCGATGCTCGCGGGTGAAAACAAGATGGCGTTCAGCTGATCGATCTCCGCCTGCGTGGTAAATCCGTTGACCACGTCCGCCCCGTCAATTTCGAGGATCCGTGTGCCGCGTGGAAACGGCACGACGCCGCCGACCGGTCTTGAGGCAGGCGAATTGGGTTCGGTATAGGCAACTCGAATATCTCGGGGCCGACTGCCCTGGAGCACAGCCAGAGAGGCGCCAAAGCCTGGATTTCCGACTGAATTACGTGCCGCGAGAAAGGCTTCAGTTGATTGACTGAAGTGGAAATCGTCACGGTCTTCACCCGAGGCCTCAACCGCGTCGGTTTTCAGCACGGCAAAGTAGGAGAGGCGATCAGAGAACCCAGCTGGGTCCCGGTCTGTAACCTCATCATTCCAGAGATAAGTCTCGTCTGTCCATGAGCGTAGCCAGAAGAGCTCTTCCAGGAGTGTTCCTTGTCGGTCGGGAAACGCGTTTCCTTCAATGTCGACACCGCTGCGGGGCGCCGCGCATTGGTCTTTGAAGGTGCTTGCCGGTTCGAACACGCCCTGCGTCCAGGTCGGTCCCTGGCTCGTCGGCGGTGTTGGGGGGGAAACCGAGGTTGGCGGTGTGGTTATGCTTCCACCGCCGCCGCCACCGCATGCGGTAAGTATCGCGCCCGCTGCGATCAAAGCTGCTGTGTTGGTTATCGAGATGACCCTGGATTTCGGCATGAACTTCACACTCCAATAAAGTTCCAAATTTTTCCCTCTGTATATTGGCACCACAATGTATAGCGGGGTGGCAACCACAATCTTCACATTATGAAGCAAATTTGATCTCGTCGGAGCAGCGGCGATGGTTGACCCAGCACGGCGAAAGTGCTTTACGCCGCGACTTGTTCTTCGGAACACACGCAACTGTTTGTGGGAGGGGCCGTCAGCCCGGACCACGAACCCTCTAAACCCTGGCGTCCGGATCGAAAGACCACCAGACACCACAATTGCCAGAGAGGCTATCATGGCGAAAAAACTGCTGGGGCAGCTTAAGCTCCAGATTCCTGCCGGTGCTGCAAACCCGTCGCCCCCCGTTGGGCCGGCGCTCGGCCAGCGCGGAATCAACATCATGGAATTCTGTAAGGCCTTCAACGCGAAGACCGAAAAGATGGAGAAGGGCCTGCCACTGCCCGTCGTCATCGACTATTATCAGGACAAGTCATTCACCTTTATCGTGAAGACCGCACCTGCATCTGTTCTGCTGAAAAAAGCTGCGAAGCTGAAAAAAGGCAGCCAGGAGCCAGGTCGTTCTGTCGCTGGATCTGTCACCAAGGCGCAATGCCGCGAAATCGCGGAAGCCAAAATGGTCGACCTGAACGCAAACGATCTCGATCAAGCAACCAAGATCATCGAGGGCTCTGCCCGTTCGATGGGTCTCGAAGTGGTGGAGTAAGAGCATGGCTGGAAAACGTTATCGCGCCGCTGCTGAAGCTGTTGACGCCGAAACGCTCTACAGCGTTACGGATGCAGTGAAGCTGGTCAAATCTAACGCCAAAGCGAAATTTGATGAGACCGTCGAAATCGCCGTCAATCTCGGTGTTGACCCTAAATATGCTGACCAAATGGTTCGCGGCGTTGTCTCGCTGCCATCGGGTACGGGTAAAGACGTTCGCGTCGCTGTGTTTGCCCGTGACGCGAAAGCCGAAGAAGCAAAAGAAGCTGGCGCTGAATTTGTCGGCGCTGAAGACCTGATGGAAGAAATCCAGAACGGCAAGTCTGACTTCGATCGTGTGATTGCGAGCCCGGACATGATGTCTGTGGTTGGCCGTCTCGGCAAAATCCTCGGCCCTCGCGGCCTGATGCCGAACCCTAAAGTAGGTACCGTGACGCCAAATGTCGGCCAGGCCGTCAAGGACGCCAAAGGTGGGTCTGTTGAGTTCCGTGTTGAGAAATTCGGGATCATCCACGCAGGCATCGGCAAAGCGTCTTTCACCGAAGATGCGATTGAGAAGAACGTACGCGCCTTCGTCGAAGCGCTTCTCAAAGCCAAGCCGTCTGGCGCGAAAGGCACTTACGTCAAGAAAATCGCCATCAGCTCGACCATGGGTCCAGGCGTGATCGTCGATACATCAGACGCGATCCCAAGCTAATCAGCGCTTGATAGCAACGAACAACAAAGCCCGCCGGAGTGATCCGGCGGGCTTTTTCTTTTTGTGATGGTTGGCTGTCTTACTCCGCCAGCTGCGGTCCGTTGAATTGCCGGGCGAAGAAATCATCCTTGAGCCAAAGCGGGCGTTCATCTGCGTTTGCAAGCGTGAGCGCGATGCGCGCATTGATTTCAGCGAATTTTGCGGCTGCGTCGAAACTAATGTCATTGTTCATGTCATCTGAAGGACGATGGTAGTTTGTCGCGAAATGTTCAGCCCAGGCAGCGTCTCCGCCGTTTGCGGTTCCGGTTGCGAGGAAAATCGAAGGAACACCGATTTCAACGAGGCGGAAGTGGTCAGAGCGCGTAAACAAGCCTTGGTCCGGGAACGGATCCGGGCTGAGCTGCATCGACATCTCTTGCGCAGCTGAGCTGACCGCGGCCGCGATCGTCGAGCGATCAGAGCCAAACGCGACAACGTCTTCGAATTCATACGTCAGCACCGGCATGTCCAGATTTACGTTACCCACCAAGCGAGCCACGTCGACGGTCGGGTTTTGTGCAAAATACTGCGCTCCCAGCAGGCCTTTCTCTTCCGCGGTGACGATAAGAAGCATAACCGAACGACGCGGACGGTCGCCTTCCATCATCATTCGCGCAACTTCCAACAAGGTGGAGACACCGGCGGCGTTGTCCAGTGCGCCATTGTTGATCTTGTCTTCTTCAAAGGATTTCGAAACGCCGATATGATCGAGGTGCGCGGTCAGCACGATGATTTCATTCTTGAGCTCCGGGTCACTGCCTTCGATCAGGCCGATGACGTTGTCTGATTCCACTGTGTCCAGCGTTGAGCTTTGCGTCATGCTGATCTGATAAGGGAGGTCAAAGCCTTGGACGGCGCCGCCTTCAGCTTCTGCCGTCGCCATGAGGTCGTCGAAATCCTTACCCGCGCCTTCGATCATTTTGCGGCCACCTGCCAACGACAGATAGCCGGTCGCGCGTAAACCAGGGGCGCGAGAAAAGGGAGTTCCATCGGGGAAGAGCCAAGACATTCGGGCTGAGTCCAAACGGCCCTCGCCGACCAGGCGTGCGAAGGAGTAAACGGTTTCGCGAGTCGGCGTTTCCAGAGACACGACGCCAATCGCCCCGCGCTTGGAAGCTTCAACGGTTTTCTGGCTGCCATAATAGGCGCGCTCTTCCGTCTGAATGCCTTTGGGGGTGCCGCTCAGCGTGACGACGATCTTGCCCTCGACATCAAGCCCTTCATAGTCATCGCGTCCCAAGTCTGGCGCGACAATTCCGAATCCAGCAAAAACCGCATTCGCGCTGATGCTATCGAACTCGGACTGGGTCGAGCCGTTCACGATGTAGTCAACGTTCTGCTCCAGACTTAGTGTCTCGCCGGTTTCGGCGAACTGGAATTCCAGCGCCAAATCTTGTGCTACGCGGTAGCTGCGTTGAAGCGGTACGGTCTGGAAGAAGCTGCCATCCGTTCCCGCGGGGGTAACGCCAAGCGCGGCCATCCGGTCTGCAACATATTGCGCGGCGGTGTCGTAACCTGGCGTGCCAGCTTCGCGGCCCTCGAGGTCATCGCTTGCAAGGAATCGCATATCTGCTTCGATGTTCGACTTGTTTGCGGACACTTCTACTGCGGACGACACAGCGTCCTCTGGAGCAGAAGTTGAGGTTGTTTTGGTTGCCGGTTGGCAGGCGCTTGCCAGCATCACGGCACCCAACGCGAGACCAAGTTTCTGGATCATGGAGTTCAGCCCTTTTTTGAGTTGGCGCAGATGATCTATTGTTTTCCGATTTGTCCAGAGCGCGATCTGCTTTGCAATTCGTCGCAATTACGTCAGGTTGGCGGTGGGAGGAACTGGATATGAAGAAACAAATGGCGGGCGTGATCATGCTCGGGCTGGCGGCGGCGTGCGCGGCGCCAACGGACGAGGCGCTGGACTCCATTTCCGGCGAAGGCGTGGTGATTTATCCTGCCGATGCCATCATCACTATGACTTCCGATCAGGTCGTCGAAGCAGTTGCCGTTGAAGATACTCGTATTGTCGCTGTCGGAACGCGCGAGGCTCTGCAGGCGCAGTATTCCAGTGCTCAGGTGGATGAAACTTTTACAGGCAAGACGATCGTGCCAGGGTTGATCGACCCCCATGTCCACATGGCCTTGTCCTCGCTGCAATATGCAACGTCGCTGACGCCGCCATGGCCGATGGCGACGCCGGGCGGAATGGTGAGAGGCTTACCGAACCGTGAGGCGTTCTTCACGCGATTGGCAGAGATCGATGCAGACGCTCCAGAGGGAGCGCCTCTAATCGTCTACGGGTTTCACAATCTGGTTCATGGCGATCTCACCAAAGTGGACCTGGATGGCGTGACGACAGACCGACCGCTGGTGATCTGGCATTATTCGAGCCACGATTTTTATCTCAATTCGGCGGCGCTCGCCTGGGCCGGAATCGATTCCTCCTGGCATGATCGGTTTGAGGGCGTGGATCTCGACGTGGGTGGTGAGCTGACCGGACGCATATACGAAGACGCGGTCGGGGCCTTGTTGCAGACTCTCGGTCCTATCTTGTTGGCGCCGGATCGATTGTCGCGAGGACTGGAAGGGTTCTCAGGCTTGCTGCGCGCAGGCGGGGTCACAACCGTCGCGGATCTCGGCTATGGGATTTTCACCCTGCCGATCGAGAACGCAAATATCGGGGCGAACTGGCAATCCATGGACCATGCCGGCTACCGGCTTTACCTCGTGCCCGAGCACCGCGCGTTCAATCATGCCTTCGGCGACGCGCGCGTGGACACCATTCTCGGCATGGTCGATGGCGAGATCGAGACGCCTGCACCGGTCCTGCCACAAGTGAAATTCTTCACGGATGCCGCGTTCTATTCACAAACCATGCGCGTGTCGCCGCCGGGCTATTTGACGGGGCAATCAGAGGGGACGCAAGGGCTCTGGGTTTTGCAGCCTGATGAGATCGTGCCGACGATCCAACCATACTGGGACGCTGGGCTGGCGGTGCGCATTCATTCCAACGGCGACGCGGCGCAATCCGCCACGCTTGATGCGCTCGCAGAATTGCGACCTTCCGCGGCGGATCGCGCATTCATTTTTGAACATGCTGGATTGTTCTCGCCAGAGCAGGTCGCCCGCGCTGCGGATCTCGGCGCCGGGATTTCGGCGGCCAGTCACTATGTTTTCTACCTAGGCCAGGCTTATCAGTCACCGCTTGGACCGGATCGTGGCGATTGGATTTTGCCACTGGCAAGTCTCAGCGCAGCCGGGGTCCCTGTGACCTTGCATTCGGATGCGCCGTTAGCACCGCCACTGCCTTTGCGGGCCGCAAGCGTGCACATGACCCGATCAACGCGGGAAGGGGCGGAGTTAACGCCGTCTGAGAAACTGTCGGCGCGGGAGGCACTGGAAGCGATCACCATCGACGCTGCGTATGCGCTTGGGCTTGAGGCCGAGATTGGCAGCATTGCCCCGGGCAAGCTGGCGGACTTCACAATCCTCGATGCGAACCCGCTCGAAACCCCTGGTGAAGCATGGGGTGAAATCGGCGTTTGGGGTGTGGTCCTCGATGGCGAGAAGCGCCCGCTTGCGGTAGAGTAATCGGCGAGGTGCTTTGGAGCGCTGTTTTGAGGGCTCGAATATCCGCCAAGGCCAAAACTCACATAAGCCTTGACTTTTCTGAATTTGGGGGTTGCGCCCGGTAGGATCAAAGGTTAAGGAACGCGGCTTGCGGGAGATTGGCGATTCGTCGGTCTCCCGTTTCCTGTCCGAGACCATGGGTGGCTTTGTTAGAAGTGTAAATCCCTTGATAGACGGGGTGAGGCAGGTTGGTCTGCGGTGTTTCCGCAGTTCGGCTGGTCTGCCAGGCCCTGGGCAGGCGCTGGAGGCAGCGTCATGACGCCGCCAAGGCAAACCCAGGTGCCCGGATGGTCCGGTCACCTTATTGTAAGGAGATCCGTAATGGATAGAGCCGGAAAAGCCGAAGCCATCAAAACGCTCGAGGGCGTTATTGCTGACTCTGGCAGTGTCATCGTGGCACGCTACACCGGTCTTACAGTTGCGGAAATGACCGAGTTTCGTGGCATGTTGCGTGAGCAGGGTGCGACAGCGAAGGTGGTCAAGAACCGTCTCTTTAAGAAAGCACTCGACGGAAAAGGTGGTGACGCAGCCAACGCGCTGTTCACAGACCAGACCGTTATTGCTTACGCAGAAGATCCAGTGGCTTCGGCCAAGGCAGCTTCTGAGTTCGCCAAGGACAACGACAAGCTCGTTATCGTTGGTGGTCTTATGGGCGACGAAATTCTTGATGCGGCGGGCGTTACAGCGCTCTCCAAAATGCCATCTCGCGAGGAACAAATTGCGACTGTGGTTGTCCGTCTTACCGGACAGGCAAGTCAGATTGCTCAGCGCATCAACGCGCCTGCGCAATCTCTGGCTGGCGCCATCAATGTGATTGGCGAGCAGGCAGCAGCGTAAGGTCGGACCCCAACAAAAGATCAACCAAACACCCTCAACCCTAGATAGGACATCAGAACAAATGGCTGATATCGCAAAACTTGGTGAAGAGCTCCTCGGCCTCACCATTCTTGAAGCAAAAGAACTCAACGACTTTCTCGAAGAGCGTGGCATTAAAGCAGCAGCTGCAGTCGCAGTAGCTGGACCAGCTGGCGGCGGTGACGCTGGCGGCGCAGCAGCGGAAGAAAAAGACGAGTTTGACGTCATTCTTACCAGCGGCGGCGACAAGAAAATCAACGTGATTAAAGTTGTCCGCGAAGTCGTGGGCGGCCTTGGTCTGAAAGAAGCTAAAGAGCTCGTAGAAGGTGCTCCGAAGCCAATCAAAGAAGGCGTCGCAAAAGACGAAGCCGAAGAAATCAAGAAGAAGTTCGAAGAAGCCGGCGCGACCGTCGAGCTCAAGTAAGCTTCTGCCCCGCTTGGGGTGTGTACAGTGCGGGATGGTGTTCGCGCGAGGCGCCAATTCGTCAGAGTTAAGCGCGGCAAGGTCGGATCGGCCTTGCCGCGTCCTCGCGTTTCAGGCGACACGCCGTCTCGGCCCTTGGGGTCATGCGGCACAAAACGGAAGACAAGATGGCACTCTCTTTCACTGAAAAGAAACGCATCCGCAAATCCTTCGGCAAAATTCCCGAAGCCATCGATATGCCAAACCTCATCGAGGTTCAGCGCTCCTCATATGAACACTTCCTGCAAATGCACACACCGCAAGCAGAACGGACCGATGATGGTCTGGGCGGCGTGTTTAAGTCAGTGTTCCCACGCTTGCAGCTGGTCGTGTTCGACATTGACGAAGATACTGGCGCCAAGTCGGTCAAAGAAGTCAAAGAGCAAGAGGTCTATCTCGGGGATATCCCGCTGATGACCAATAAGGGGACGTTCATTGTGAACGGAACCGAGCGCGTAATCGTGAGCCAGATGCACCGGTCGCCAGGTGTGTTCTTCGATCACGATAAAGGAAAGACCCATTCATCCGGCAAGCTTCTGTTTGCCGCCCGGATTATTCCATATCGTGGATCCTGGCTCGATTTTGAGTTTGACGCCAAAGACATCTTGAATGTTCGGATTGACCGGAAGCGGAAACTGCCTGCCACCACATTGATGATGGCACTCGGCTATGATTCCGATCAGATCCTCGACATGTTCTACACCCACTCGATCTACCGTTTGGACAAAGCGGGCTGGATCACCGGCTTCAACCCGGATGCCTGGAAAGGCGTCAAGCCAACCTTCGATCTGGTTGATGCGAAGACGGGCAAAGTCGTTGCGCCAGCTGATCGCAAGATCACCGCGCTGGCTGTCAAACGCATCGTTGAGGGCGGCACCGAAGAGTTGCTGCTGCCAACCACGGCGCTGGAGGGCAAGTTCCTCGCTCGCGATATCGTCAATCGCAAAACCGGCGAAATCTACGGCGAGTCCGGCGATCTGTTGGAAGAAGAATTGCTGGCCGAACTGCGCGAGCAGAAGGTCAAAGCCATCGAAATTCTCGACGTCGACAATGGCGGCCGCGGTCCTTGGTTGCGCAACACATTGAAGGCTGACAAGAACGACACGCGTTTTGAGGCACTGTCTGACATTTACCGGGTCATGCGCCCGGGTGAGCCACCAACCCAGGAAGCTGCAGACGCCTTGTTTAATCAGCTCTTCTTCGATGGTGAGCGTTACGATCTGTCAGCGGTTGGCCGGGTAAAAATGAACACCCGTCTGAAAGTTGCGGTGTCTGGCTATGAACCAGCCGAAGACACTGAGCGGACCCTCCGCAATGATGACATTATTGGTGTCGCTAAAGTTATCCTCGACCTGAAGGATGGCAAAGGCGACGTCGACGATATCGATAACCTTGGCAACCGCCGTGTGCGTTCTGTTGGGGAATTGATGGAGAATAATTACCGCATCGGTCTCGTGCGCATGGAGCGCGCGATCAAAGAACGGATGAGCTCTGTCGATATCGACACGGTGATGCCGAACGACCTGATCAATGCGAAGCCAGTTGTTGCGTCTGTGCGCGAATTCTTCGGCTCATCGCAGCTGTCTCAGTTCATGGACCAAACCAACCCACTGTCTGAGATTACGCACAAGCGTCGTCTTTCAGCGCTTGGCCCAGGCGGTCTGACCCGCGAGCGCGCAGGCTTTGAAGTGCGCGACGTGCATCCGACGCACTACCCGATTGAAACGCCAGAAGGCCCGAACATTGGTCTGATCAACTCGCTCGCCACCCATGCGCGCGTCAACAAGTATGGCTTTATCGAAAGCCCATACCGGAAAGTTGAGAATGGCAAACTGACCGACGAGGTCGTCTATCTCTCTGCGATGGAAGAGCAGCTCTACAAGATTGCTCAGGCCAACACGCAGGTCGATGAGAAGGGTGAACTGATCAACGAATTCGCCAACGCCCGTGTCAACGGCGAAGCGATGCTCGTGCTCAAAGAAGACGTTCAATATATGGACGTTTCGCCGAAACAGGTTGTTTCGGTGGCTGCTGCGCTCATCCCATTCCTTGAGAATGACGATGCGAACCGCGCTTTGATGGGTTCAAACATGCAACGTCAGGCCGTGCCATTGGTGCAAACTGATGCGCCGCTGGTCGGGACCGGTATGGAATCTGTTGTCGCTCGTGACAGCCGTGCGGCAGTTGTGGCCTCACGCGGCGGTGTCATCGAGCAAGTTGACGGCGTACGGATCGTTGTGCGCGCGACGGAAGATCTCGAAGGCAAGTCCGGTGTGGACATTTACCGCCTCTCGAAATTCCGCCGTTCGAACCAGAATAGCTGCATCAACCAGCGTCCGATCGTGAAAGTGGGTGATGTCGTCAAGAAAGGCGATATTATCGCTGACGGCCCATCAACGGATCTCGGCGAACTGGCGCTCGGCCGTAATGTGCTCGTCGCGTTTATGCCTTGGAACGGCTATAACTTTGAGGACTCGATCCTGATCTCTGAGCGTATTGTACGCGACGATGTCTACACATCGATCCACTTGGAAGAGTTTGAAATCGCCTCGCGCGACACCAAGCTTGGCCCAGAAGAAATCACCCGCGACATTCCAAATGTTGGTGAAGAGGCTCTGCGGAACCTCGACGAGGCCGGGATTGTTGCGGTTGGTGCCGAAGTCAAAGCGGGTGACATCCTCGTCGGTAAAGTGACGCCGAAGGGTGAGAGCCCAATGACGCCGGAAGAAAAGCTCCTCCGCGCGATCTTTGGTGAAAAAGCTTCAGACGTTCGTGACACCTCTATGCGTGTGCCTCCGGGCGATGCGGGTACGGTTGTTGAGGTTCGTGTGTTTAACAGCCACGGCATCGATAAAGACCAGCGCGCGCTGCAAATTGAGCGTGAGCAAATCGAACAGCTGCAAGAGGATAAAGAAGACGAGCAGTCTATCCTTGAGCGCAACACCTATAACCGTCTGCGCCAGACGTTGACCGGTAAAGAAGCTGCGGCAGGGCCGAAAGGCTTCAAGACTGGCAAGATCACCGCCGGTGCGCTTGAAGAACTTAGCGACCGCGACCTGTGGGAAATCGCGCTGAAGTCTGAAAAGGCGCAAGCCGAGATCGATAGCCTGCGGGAGCAGTTTGACGAAGCCATTCGTGAGCTTGATGCGCGCTTTAACGACAAAGTCGATAAGGTTCAGCAAGGCGATGATCTGCCTCCAGGCGTGATGAAAGTCGTCAAAGTCTTCCTCGCTGTGAAGCGTAAGCTGCAGCCAGGCGACAAGATGGCCGGACGTCACGGCAACAAGGGTGTTATCTCTAAGATCAATCCGATCGAAGACATGCCATTCTTGGAAGACGGCACGCCGGTCGATATCGTGCTCAACCCGCTTGGTGTTCCGTCCCGTATGAACGTCGGGCAGATTCTTGAAACCCACCTTGGTTGGGCGGCTGCTGGCCTCGGCAAGCTGGTCACGGAATCTCTGGAAGAGTGGCACGCCAACAATGATGGCAAAGCGCTGCGTAAGACGCTTCAAACCGTCTACGGCAAAGATGAG
The DNA here is from genome assembly GCA_043513745.1 of Hyphomonadaceae bacterium. Taxonomy (GTDB): domain Bacteria; phylum Pseudomonadota; class Alphaproteobacteria; order Caulobacterales; family Hyphomonadaceae; genus Henriciella. The sequence continues at coordinate 81,926 of CP121341.1, read as the reverse complement.
CCGCTACCGGATACCGATGAAGAGCTGGTCGAGTTGGCGGGCAACCTGAAAAAGGGTGTGCCGTTTGCGACGCCTGTTTTCGATGGGGCGCGTGAGCCGGACATCGTTGAGATGCTGGAACGCGCAGGCCTGGATGGGTCTGGTCAGTCAGTCGTCTTCGATGGCCGCACTGGAGAGCAGTTCAAGCGGCCGGTCACCGTGGGTTACAAGTATCTTCTCAAACTGCACCACTTGGTCGACGAGAAGATCCACGCCCGTTCAACCGGACCATACTCTCTGGTCACGCAGCAGCCACTCGGCGGTAAAGCCCAGTTCGGTGGTCAGCGCTTCGGTGAGATGGAAGTCTGGGCCCTTGAGGCCTATGGCGCAGCGTACACATTGCAGGAAATGCTCACGGTTAAGTCGGATGACACCGCGGGTCGTGCGAAAGTGTACGAAGCCATTGTTCGCGGCGATGACACATTCGAAGCGGGTATCCCGGAAAGCTTCAACGTGTTGATCAAAGAGATGCGGTCACTCGGCCTCAATGTCGAGCTGATCGGAGACAATGACGGAGACTCAAACGTGGCGGCTGAATAGCCGTCGCGCCTTGAATTCAGGGCAGTAGAGTAAACAGGTTCAAAAGGTCGGATTTTCGGCGAGGAAGCCGGCCAAACCCTCCCAAGGAGTGGAAACATATGCGCCAAGATGTAGCCAGCATTTACAGACAAAAAGAAGAAGTCCCGACGTTTGACGCGATCCGGATTACGATTGCGAGCCCGGAGAAAATCCGCGGCTGGTCGTCCGGTGAAATCAAAAAGCCAGAGACGATCAATTACCGGACGTTCAAGCCTGAGCGCGACGGCCTGTTCTGTGCGCGGATCTTCGGACCGATCAAAGACTATGAGTGTCTTTGCGGGAAATATAAGCGGATCAAGTATCGCGGAATTATCTGTGAGAAATGCGGCGTCGAAGTCACGCTCGCAAAAGTGCGCCGTGAGCGTATGGGACACATTGAGCTGGCCTCGCCGGTAGCTCACATCTGGTTCCTGAAATCACTGCCATCTCGGATCGCCACATTGCTCGACATGACGTTGAAAGACGTTGAGCGTGTGCTTTACTTTGAGAGCTATGTCGTCACTGAACCTGGTCTGACACCGCTCGAGCCAAAGCAGATGCTCACTGAAGAAGAGTATATGGATCTTCAGGACGAGCATGGCGAAGACGCCTTCACCGCAATGATCGGTGCTGAAGCGGTCAAGGAAATTCTCGAAGGTCTCGACCTCGACCTGCTGGCGGACACGCTGCGGGAAGATCTGGCTGAGTCGACCTCTGAACTGAAAACCAAGAAATACTCCAAGCGTTTGAAAGTCGTTGAGGCTTTCCTCGCTTCTGGCGCCAAGCCAGAGTGGATGATCCTCAATGTCGTTCCAGTGATCCCGCCAGATCTGCGCCCATTGGTGCCGCTGGACGGTGGCCGCTTTGCGACCTCAGATCTGAACGATCTCTATCGCCGCGTGATCAACCGGAACAACCGTTTGAAGCGCCTGATGGAGCTGCGCGCGCCAGACATCATCATCCGTAACGAGAAGCGGATGTTGCAAGAATCTGTCGACGCACTGTTCGACAATGGCCGTCGTGGCCGGACCATTACCGGCACCAATAAGCGTCCTTTGAAATCGCTCTCGGATATGCTGAAGGGCAAGCATGGCCGGTTCCGTCAGAACCTGCTCGGTAAGCGGGTCGACTATTCTGGTCGTTCGGTAATCGTGGTTGGTCCAACCATGAAACTGCACGAGTGTGGTCTTCCGAAGAAGATGGCGCTCGAGCTGTTCAAGCCGTTCATCTATGCTCGCCTCGACGCGAAAGGCCTGGCCGGTACGGTCAAAGCCGCGAAGAAGCTCGTGGAAAAAGAGAAGCCCGAAGTTTGGGATATCCTTGAAGAAGTGATCCGTGAACACCCGGTTCTGCTGAACCGCGCGCCAACACTTCACCGTCTCGGTATTCAGGCGTTTGAGCCGAAACTGATCGAAGGTAAGGCGATCCAGTTGCACCCGCTGGTTTGTTCCGCGTTTAACGCGGACTTTGATGGCGACCAGATGGCCGTTCACGTGCCATTGAGCCTTGAAGCGCAGCTTGAAGCCCGCGTGTTGATGATGTCCACGAACAACATCCTGTCGCCAGCCAATGGTAAGCCAATCATCGTTCCGTCTCAGGATATCGTTCTGGGTCTTTACTACCTCTCGCTCGATAAGCCGAACGAGCAGGGCGAAGGCATGGTCATTTCTGATATGGCTGAGCTTGAGCACGCGCTCGGATCTGGCAAGCTTGCCATGCACGCCAAGATCAAGGCGATGTATCACACCGTTGATGAGAACGGTGAGCCACTGTCGAAAATCATTGATACGACGCCTGGCCGATTCATGATTTCGGATATCTTCCCACGTCACCACCGTATCGATCCTGAGAACCTTCTCAGCGATGTTATGGTCAAGAAGAATATCGGTAATCTGATCGACGAAGTTTACCGTCACTGTGGTCAGAAGGCGACTGTGATCTTTGCTGACCGCTTGATGGCACTTGGTTTCCGGGAAGCGGCGAAAGCCGGTATTTCGTTCGGTAAGGACGATATGAAAATCCCAGCCGCCAAAGTGAAGCTCGTCGAGCAGACCAAAGAGCAAGTGTCTGAGTATGAGCGTCAATATGCTGACGGTCTGATCACACGCGGCGAGAAATATAACAAAGTCGTCGATGCCTGGTCGACCTGTACTGACAAAGTCGCAGACGCGATGATGGACGCTGCCGGTGAAGCCGAGACGAACAAGAAAACTGGACGCCTCGAAGAGACCAACTCGGTCTTTATGATGGCGCACTCCGGCGCGCGTGGTTCTAAGAACCAGATGAAACAGCTTGCGGGTATGCGCGGCCTGATGGCCCGTCCCGATGGCTCAATCATCGAGACGCCAATCATCTCGAACTTTAAAGAAGGTCTGACCGTTCAAGAGTACTTTAACTCGACCCACGGTGCTCGTAAGGGTCTTGCAGATACTGCCTTGAAAACGGCGAACTCTGGTTATCTGACGCGTCGTCTCGTTGACGTTGCTCAGGACTGTATCGTCACCGAAGACGATTGCGGCACTGATCAGGGCATCGAACTGTCTGCCGTCATGGAAGGCGCCGATGTGGTCGTCTCTCTGAGCGAGCGAATTCTTGGCCGGACGACCGGCGAAGATGTCAAAGCGCCGAAGTCTGATGAACTGGTCGCTCCGGCGAACACCTATATCGACGGACCATGCGGACCTTCCACATTGGTGGCGCCGCATCGGTGGCCGAGGAAAGCTCTGCTGAAGCGCAGGTTGAAGGTAAGATTAAGTTCGAAAACCCGACTTTTGTGAAACGCGAAGATGGCGCCCTGATCGTCACTGGACGTCACATGGTGGTCTCGATTGAAGACGCTGATGGGCGCACCCGTCAGACCTTCAAGCCGACATACGGCACCGCGCTGTCTGTGAAAGACAAGAAAAAGGTCAAGCCTGGCGACAAGATCGCGGACTGGGATCCATTTGCCCAGCCAATGATCTCCGAAGTCGAAGGTACGATCCGTCTGGTTGATATCGTCGACGGTCTGACCGCTCGCGATGAGACCGACGAAGCAACTGGTATTTCGTCTCGCGTGATCATTGATGGTCGTGGTTCGAAAGGCGCAGACCTGCGTCCGTCGATCATGATTGTGAATGACAAAGGCGAAGCGCTGGCGCTGCCAAACGGCAACGAAGCTCGCTACATGCTGTCACCGGGCGCAATTCTCTCGGTCGACGAGGGTGATACGGTCAAAGTTGGTGAATCCATGGCGCGTGTCGCGACCGGCGGTGCCAAAACAAGGGATATCACGGGTGGTCTGCCGCGTGTTGCCGAATTGTTCGAAGCGCGTCGTCCAAAAGATCATGCAATCATCGCAGAAATGGATGGGCGCATCCAGTTCATCCGCGAGTACAAGCAGAAGCGTAAGATCGCGATCGTACCGGATGAAGAGGGCAAAGATGCCATCGAATTCCTGGTACCTAAAGCGCGTCGTCTCGACGTTCAGGATGGCGACTATGTGAAGCGCGGTGATTATATCATCGACGGCAACCCAGCGCCGCAGGACATTCTTGCAACGCTCGGCATCGAGGCCCTTGCGGATTACCTCGTCGACGAAGTGCAGAAGGTTTACCGTCTGCAAGGCGTGCCGATCAACGACAAGCACATCGAAGTGATTGTCCGTCAGATGCTGCAGAAGTTCGAAATCACCGATGCCGGTACAACCACGCTGATCAAAGGCGAGCATGTTGATGGTCTTGAGCTTGAAGAAGCCAATGCCGCAGTGCGCAAGTCTAAGAAAGCTGACCAGCGTGAAGCCGTCGGTGTTCCGGTTCTGCTCGGGATCACCAAAGCGTCGCTGCAGACCCGCAGCTTCATCTCAGCCGCCTCGTTCCAAGAAACGACTCGTGTGCTGACCGAAGCGGCCCTGCAAGGCAAAGTCGATACGCTCGAAGGCCTGAAAGAGAACGTCATTGTTGGACGTCTCATCCCGGCCGGTACAGGCGGCGGCATGCGCGAAATGCGCAAAGTCGCAGCCCAGCGCGACCAGCAGCTGCGCAACAAGCGCGAAGCCGCAGCGAAAGAAGCTGCAGCATCTCTGCCAGCGCCTGAGGCTGCTGAATAAGTCCAAATTGACACTCTGTGTCTCAAAGCGCCGCACTCAGACTTGAGTGCGGCGCTTTTTTCTTGCAGTCCTGAGACCACCTGCGTGAGAAAACCTGAATGGGTGGAACCAAAATGCCTGCGCGCGAATCAGAACTGCCGGATACCCCGCTGATAGAGAGCGGAGGCGCGGCACGGATGGCGTTGATCGCATCGTATCCCGAGCTTGCCGATACCATTTCCTCACTGGATGAGCATGGATACGCGATCCTCGATCCGAAGTTTGATGCCGATGACCTCGACATTGCCGAATCCTTTTGCCGAGATGCGGTGAATGACAGCGGGCGCATACAGGATGGCTGGATTTCGGAGCCGGCGATCGGTCGATTGGCGGTGCATCAGCCCATCCTCGACATTCTGAACAAACTCTACGGACGTCGCGCGTTTCCATTCCAGACCCTGAATTTTGAAATGGGCACGCAGCAGAAGCCCCAATCCGACACATTCCACTTCAACTCGACCCCCGAGCGCTTCATGTGTGGCGTGTGGGTGGCTTTGGAGGATATTTCGTCGGATGCGGGACCACTGATCTATTATCCTGGGAGTCACAAACTGCCGGTTCTGAAGCGGACAGAGATTGGTGGGGCGCAGCTATATCCGGACTATGAAAAGCATATTCAGCGCCTTATGGAAGAACACGGTCTGCAACCTGAATATGGATTGTTGAAGCGAGGCCAGGCGCTGATTTGGTCAGCGAATCTGATTCATGGTGGATCAGCGCGGAAGAAAGCGGAGCTCACCCGACGCAGTCAGGTGACGCACTACTATTTCGAAGATTGCGCTTATCATACGCCGCTTGATTATGATCTGGACCAGAAGACGCATTTCATCCGTCAGCCATATGATCTATCACGCAGAAAACACGTGTTGAGCCGGCGTAAGCACTTGAATGAGCAGCTCAGCTTGCGAGAAATAATGGCGCAGCGGTGGCATTTATGGCGCGAGCGCCCGCCGCGGTTCTGAGTAAGCGGTTTCACAACGGCGCGGGTTTTCGCATCGTCTCTGTCGCCAAGGCTTGACGTTCTGAACTTCGAGGCTTAAACGCGCGACATGCTAGCTGGGCAGTCCCTTTGGGTCTGCCCGGTAATCCTTTTAGGGGTTATCAGTTTGGCGCACACTCGAAATTGAGCGGATGCAGGGCAGGGAACTCACGGCCCGTCTTGCGTCTCACCTGAAATTGGTCCGACAGGGGCCACGAAACTAGAGAGTATCAAGGCCCCTATGCCGACGATTCAACAGCTTATCCGGAAGCCGCGCAAACCAAAGCCGCAGCGCTCCAAAACCCCCGCCCTCAAGGGTAACCCACAACGTCGCGGTGTTTGCACCCGTGTTTATACGACCACACCGAAGAAGCCGAACTCGGCGCTCCGGAAAGTGGCGAAGGTCCGCCTGACAACTGGGTTTGAATCGCTTTGCTATATTCCAGGTGAAGGCCACAACCTGCAGGAGCACTCTGTTGTTCTGATCCGCGGTGGTCGTGTGAAAGACTTGCCAGGTGTGCGTTATCACATCCTGCGCGGCGTTCTGGATACCCAGGGCGTGAAAGATCGTAAACAGCGCCGTTCGCATTACGGCGTTAAGAAACCGAAATAAGGGAGGGCTATCGTATGTCTCGTCGTCACCGCGCAGAAAAACGTCAGGTCCTGCCTGATCCAAAGTTTAAGGACGTTGTCCTTTCAAAATTCATGAACCAGATCATGCAGGACGGCAAAAAGTCGACTGCTGAGCGGATCGTCTATGGCGCGCTCGATCTGGTTGAGTCCCGCGCTAAGAAAGACCCAGTCGAGGTTTTCCACGAAGCGCTGGAAGCCATTTCACCAGCTGTTGAAGTTCGTTCCCGCCGAGTTGGCGGTGCGACTTATCAGGTGCCTGTTGAAGTTCGTCCAGAACGTCGCCAAGCGCTTGCTATTCGCTGGCTTGCTGCCGCTGCTGGTAGCCGCAACGAAAACACCATGCGTGAGCGCCTCGCTGGAGAGCTCATGGATGCTTCTCAAGGGCGCGGCAACGCGGTCAAGAAGCGCGAAGATACGCACAAGATGGCGGAAGCCAACCGAGCGTTCTCGCACTATCGTTGGTAGATTTCACTTAAAGAGCTTCCGTTTCCTCCCGGAACACAACTACGAAGGTAAAGCCCATGGCCCGCGAATATCCGCTGGAGCGCTATCGTAACTTTGGTATTATGGCGCACATCGACGCTGGTAAAACAACCACGTCTGAACGTATTCTGTACTATACAGGCAAGTCGCACAAAATCGGCGAAGTGCACGACGGCGCGGCGACCATGGACCATATGGAGCAGGAGCAAGAGCGTGGCATCACGATCACCTCTGCTGCGACCACGACGTTCTGGGAGCGCACCGATGATGGCGAAACAGCGCAGACCGAAAAGCACCGTCTGAACATCATTGACACCCCCGGACACGTTGACTTCACGATTGAGGTTGAGCGGTCTTTGGCGGTTCTTGATGGCGCGGTTTGTGTGCTGGATGCGAATGCGGGTGTTGAGCCGCAGACTGAAACCGTTTGGCGTCAGGCTGACCGGTATCACGTGCCGCGCATTGTGTTCGTCAACAAGATGGACAAGATCGGCGCGGACTTCTTCAATTGCGTCGATATGATCGAAGATCGTACCGGCACAAAAGCGATGCCGATTCAGTGCCCGATTGGCGCCGAGTCAGAGCTTGAGGGCCATGTTGATCTGATCACCATGCAGGAATGGGTTTGGGCCGGCGAAGATCTCGGTGCGAGCTGGGAATTGCGCGAGATCCGTGACGAGCTGAAAGACAAATGCGCAGAAATGCGTGCGACCATGGTCGAGCTTGCGGTTGAGCAAGACGAAGAGGCGATGGAAGCTTATCTGGAAGGCGAAGAGCCTTCGATTGAAAAGCTGCGTGAACTGATCCGTAAAGGGACACTGGAAATGGCATTCGTGCCGGTTCTCGGTGGATCTGCGTTTAAAAACAAAGGTGTTCAGCCAATGTTGAACGCGGTGCTCGACTTTCTGCCGAGCCCACTCGATGTGCCAGACTATATGGGCTTTAAGCCGGGCGACGAAACTGAAACGCGTGACATTGCGCGCTCTGCTTCTGATGACCAGCCATTTGCTGGCCTCGCTTTCAAAATCTGGAACGATAAGTATTTCGGGTCGCTGACCTTCGTTCGTATCTATTCTGGTGTTCTGACCAAAGGTGGTTCTGTTCTGAACGCGACCAAAGGGAAGCCAGAGCGTGTTGGCCGCATGATGATCATGCACTCGAACGATCACGACGATATTGAAGAAGCATATGCGGGCGATATTATTGCGATTGCGGGTCTCAAAGGCACGACGACCGGGGACACCCTGTCGGACAAGGCTAACCCGGTTGTGCTCGAAACAATGAACTTCCCTGACCCAGTGATCGAGATCGCGGTTGAGCCTAAAACCAAGGCTGACCAGGAAAAAATGTCTGCAGGTCTGGCGCGTCTTGCTGCTGAAGATCCAAGCTTCCAGGTTGAGACGGATATTGAGTCCGGCCAGACGATCATGAAAGGAATGGGCGAGCTTCACCTCGACATTCTCGTCGATCGTCTGAAGCGCGAGTTTAAAGTTGAGGCGAAAATCGGTCAGCCGCAAGTGGCTTACCGTGAGGCGCTCGGCAAAGGCGCTGACATTGACTACACCCACAAGAAACAATCTGGTGGTTCAGGTCAGTTCGCGCGTATCAAGGTTGAGTTTGAACCACTTGAGCCAGGTTCTGGCTTTGTGTTCGAAAGCAAGGTTGTCGGCGGTAACGTTCCTAAGGAATTCATCCCGGGCGTTGAAAAAGGCTTCAACATGGCCAAGGAAAACGGCTTGTTGGCTGGTTATCCAATGACCGACTTTAAAGCGACGCTTTATGATGGTGCCTATCACGATGTCGACTCAAGCGTTCTGGCGTTTGAAATTGCGGCGCGTGCAGCGTTCCGTGAATTGAAAACCCAGGGTGATCCACGCCTGATGGAGCCGATCATGAAGGTCGAAGTTGTCACGCCTGATGATTATATGGGTGACATTATTGGTGACCTGAACTCTCGCCGTGGCCAGATTCAAGGCAGTGAGCCACGCGGCAACGCGACGGCGATCAACGCCTTCGTGCCGCTGGTGAATATGTTTGGATATGTGTCTAACCTTCGCGGCATGTCGCAAGGCCGGGCGCAATTCACCATGCAGTTTGAACATTATGCGGAAGTGCCGAAAGCAGAAGCACAGAAGCTGGTATCTGAGTTGGCTGGCTAAGCCGAAACACTATTAGAAAATTTGGTATTAGGAGTATCCCATGGCCAAAGAGAAGTTTGAGCGTACAAAACCGCACGTGAACATCGGCACGATTGGACACGTGGACCACGGTAAGACAACGCTAACCGCAGCGATCACAATGGTGCTGGCAGATGTGACGGGTGCTGAGAAGCGTTCGTATGAAGACATTGACAGCGCGCCTGAAGAAAAAGCCCGCGGCATCACCATTAACACGGCTCACGTTGAGTATGAGACGGAAAACCGTCACTACGCTCACGTCGACTGCCCTGGCCACGCTGACTATGTGAAGAACATGATCACCGGTGCGGCGCAGATGGACGGCGCGATCCTGGTTGTGAACGCAGCCGATGGCCCGATGCCACAGACCCGCGAGCACATTCTGCTGGCGCGTCAGGTTGGTGTTCCAGCGCTGGTCGTGTTCATGAACAAGGTTGATCAGGTTGACGATGAAGAGCTTCTTGAGCTCGTCGAGATGGAAATCCGTGAGCTGCTGAGCTCTTATGAGTTCCCAGGCGACGATATTCCAATCGTAGCTGGCTCTGCTCTGGCGGCTGTTGAAGGTCGTGACGACAATATCGGTAAAGACAAGATCATTGAGCTGATGGCGGCTGTGGATGAGTATATCCCAACCCCAGATCGCCCAATTGATCAGCCTTTCCTGATGCCGGTTGAGGACGTGTTCTCAATCTCAGGTCGCGGTACGGTTGTAACCGGCCGGGTTGAGACCGGGATCGTCAAAGTCGGTGAAGAAGTTGAGATTGTCGGTATCCGCGACACTCAGAAGACGACTGTGACCGGTGTTGAGATGTTCCGTAAGCTGCTCGACCAGGGTCAAGCTGGCGACAATATCGGCGCTCTGATCCGCGGCATCGACCGTGAAGGCGTTGAGCGTGGTCAGGTTCTGTGTAAGCCAGGCTCAATCACGCCGCACACGACGTTTGAAGCTGAAGCCTACATCCTGACCAAGGAAGAGGGTGGCCGTCACACGCCATTCTTCACCAATTATCGTCCACAATTCTACTTCCGTACGACAGACGTGACCGGTGTTGTTACTCTGCCAGCGGACAAGGAAATGGTTCTGCCAGGCGACAATGTGAAGATGAGCGTTGAGCTGATCCAGCCAATCGCCATGGACCAGGGCCTGCGCTTCGCGATCCGCGAAGGTGGCCGTACGGTTGGCGCGGGTGTTGTAGCGGCTGTTAAAGCCTAAACCCAGCACACCAAACCCAAAACAAGCAAACCCCGCTGTGAAAACAGCGGGGTTTTTCTATGCGGAAACGTCGAGGCCCGCTGCGCCGCCAGCTTCGATATCGACCTCGAAAGTTTCGAGGAACCGGCAGACCATCATGTAATAACCAGTGACCAGGGTTAGCTCCTGAAGCTTCTCCACCCCAAAATGAGAGAGAGCAGGGGTGAACGTCGCATCGCCAGCTTTCACATTGGCGACAAGATCGTCGACATAGTCGAGCGTCAGTTTCTGCTCCGCGCTGAGGTGAGGGTCGCTCGGGCCGGTTTTGAGCGCTTCGATCAACGCATCGCTCATACCGAGGTCCCGGCCGATCTTTTCGTGTTGTGCGGTCTCGTAGCTGGCCTCTGAGAGATAGCCGACTCGTAGAATAGCGCACTCGCGCGTCACCGGATCAAGCTTGCCCTCGAACAGAAACGCACCGCCGAGGTCTACGAAAGGACGGATCAGTCCGGGCGCATTTGCCATCATTCGAAAGATGTTCAGCGGCGCCAGTCGCTCCAGCAATCGCCTGGTTGTGTCATCCATCTTGATAGGATCGGCATAGGTAATGCGGGCCATGAGGTCTCCTTGTTCTGCAGCGTCGACTAAATCACGCCTTTGAATAGTCGCAAAGCCGATTAGGATTTCCAAGAGAAACCAGAGGAGAGGGACCGATGATTCGTACCGTATTGATTGCAATGGCATTTGGCGGAGTGAGCGCGAGCGGGCTGGCCATGGCAGACGAAGTCTGGAGCACTGAGATTGGTGATGTGATCTACGAGATTGATCTCGAGAATGGCATGGCTGTCTTGTCTTATCCGACCGATGGCGAGGATCGCGGGCGCGCTTATGTATCGGGTCTGGCGGGCGTCTATACAGAACGCACCGGATATGACGGCATCTGGATCGAGCCTCAGTCTGATGAGGGATTGTGCGAAGTCGGAATGGTCGCGCCAGATTCTGGCGAACCGTCGATGAATTGGGGGCGTGTGCGCGTCGTGTTTGTGGATCCGGATTTCCCGTCAACATTTGTAGCGATGCGCGGCGACTGTTTTGATGAGCCGACGGAAATGCTGGTGGCGCGTCCGGTGACGGCGTTCAGCCAATAGACCTGGATTTCCTGTATCCACCCCATTGCATCTGACGCGCGCTTGAGGCACATAGCGCCTCACTGGACGGGTATAGCTCAGTTGGTAGAGCATCGGTCTCCAAAACCGAGGGTCCTGGGTTCAAGTCCTAGTGCCCGTGCCAGTTTTTCCGAACACCATAGATCGATTTCGGGCTCATTTGTGGGGCGTTTTTCTCAATTGTGATTATTGTGAACGCTTTACTAAGAAAATCGTTTCTAAAATAAATGTATGCTTCGTTTCATGTTGATCAGTTTGGTGCTGGCCAATGGCTGGGCCGTCTGTAGCGCCCAGGGAACCCATATTCGCGGATGGATCGAGCACGCTCGGATCATGCCGGACGCACTGCTTCTTTCTGCCAAGCTCGACAGCGGTGCCCAGACGACATCAATTCATGCCGAGGTTCTCGCAGCTGGAACCGCAGACGAAATGTATCGCCCGTCGGATCTCACGACAGGGCGAGCTGATACTGAAGCCGATGCCAGCGCGATGCTTAGCATCCAGATGATGCAAGGTGTTGTGCCTGACGATCCGCGCGAGGCGGACGTGATCCCAATTTCATCTCTTTCGGCGGGTGAGGAATTACCCGAGGTGGTGACCTTCCGCCTAACCAGTCGGGGCGGGAAGCGGCGCGTTTATACTGAGCGCGTTGTGCGCTGGGTATCGATCCGTCGGCGCGGTGGCGGGTCGATTGTTCGTCCGGTTGTCATGATGGATCTGTGTGTTGGCGGCGTTCAGGTCGAGGGTGAGGTCAACCTCGCCGATCGAACGGGCTTTAATTATCCTCTTCTGATTGGGCGCAACATGCTGAGCGCTGCCAGAATCAAGGTGGACTCAGGTCAGGTTTTCGCCTCTAGACGGGCGTGTCCCGAGGGAGTCTGAGCCCGGCTGCGGCGACGTCCCAATCCGCGACTACAGAAACTGCACACACCCCTGTTGACGGGGCGCTCTGATTCCCGTATTGGCCACCATTCGCAAGTCAGGCTGTGCCGGAAATCGGCAAACGCTGGCAACCGAAACGAACAACTGGATTTCCTCGTATCTCGGCGCTCAGAGAGCTGTGCTGCCTAGATGTGTGGTTTTTACGTGAACGGACATCGCAGGATGGAAAAACAGAATATCAGGATCCGGCTGAAAGCCTTCGATCACCGCGCGCTCGATTTGTCGGCACGCGAAATCGTTTCGACTGCCAAGCGCACTGGCGCAGAAGTACGTGGGCCCATCCCACTGCCGACCCGCAAAGAGCGTTTCACAGTCAACCGGTCTCCACACGTCAATAAAAAGTCTCGTGAGCAATTCGAGATCCGTACGCACAAGCGTATTCTCGACATTGTTGACCCGACCCCACAAACCGTCGACGCGCTGATGAAGCTCGATCTGTCGGCTGGTGTTGGCATCGAGATTAAACTTGAGGGAGCACGCTAATGGCGCTTCCAGCTCAACGTTCTGGCGTGCTCGCCCGTAAACTGGGCATGACACGTGTATTTAGCGAAGAAGGCCGCCACGTGCCGGTCACTGTGCTTGCGCTAGACGGCTGTCAGGTAGTTGGCCTCCGCACCGAAGATGAGCGCGACGTGACCACCAAAAAAGGTGGCCAGGTCAAGCGCACCGATGGCTATACCGCTGTCGTGATGGGTGCTGGCGAAAAGAAAGCGAAACGCACGGCGAAAGCCCAGCGTGAGCAGTTCGCCAAAGCGGGTGTCGCTCCCAAAGCAAAAGTTTCAGAGTTCCGTGTCAAATCTGACATCACTCTGCCAGAGATCGGCGCTGAAGTTCAGGCCGATCATTTTGTTCCTGGTCAAAAAGTCGACGTCGCTGGCGTTTCCATCGGTAAAGGTTTTGCCGGTGCGATGAAGCGCTGGAACTTCGGTGGTCTGCGCGCCACGCACGGTGTATCTATCTCTCACCGTTCGCACGGTTCGACAGGTCAGTGCCAAGATCCAGGTAAGGTCTTCAAAGGCAAGAAGATGGCCGGTCATTATGGTGTTGACCGTAAGACGGTTCAGAACCTTGAGATCGTGCGCACAGATGTTGAGCGCGGTTTGCTGCTCGTTAAAGGTGCAATCCCCGGCGCTGATGGTTCTTATGTCGAGGTTCGCGACGCTGTTAAAAAGGCGATCCACGCGGATGCGCCAACCGACGGGTCTTTCAAGGCGCCTGCCAAGAGCGATGCGCCAGCAGTTGCTGACGTGAAGATTGAAGGCACTGCTGCTGACAATATCGTTCTGGTCGACGGCATCGGTCCTAAGACTGAAGAAGCGCTGAAAGAAAAGGGCCTTGGCACGCTTTCTGGCTTTGTTGCCATGGCTGATGATGAGCGCACTGCGCTTCTCGAAGAGCTTGGTGTTGCAGAAGATGCGGCCAACGAAGATTGGGTCGGTCAGGCCAAAGACATTCTCGCTGGCGGTCAGCCGCGCGCGAAAGTCGACCAAGACCTGCTGAAGAAACTTCTGAAAGAGGGTGCTGAATAATGGAACTCTCCGTCAAAACTCTTGAAGGCAAAGCGGCTGGTAAAGCGACTGTTGATGATGCGGTGTTCGGGATCGAAGAGATCCGCGGCGACGTGATTCAGCGTATGGTTCGCTATCAGCTCGCGAAGCGCCAAGCTGGGACTCACAAGACCCAAGAGCGCGCCGACGTTTCTGTCACAACCAAGAAATATATTCGCCAAAAGGGCTCAGGCGGTGCGCGTCACGGCTCTAAGAATGCGAACATCTTTGTTGGTGGTGCGGTCGCTCACGGCCCACGCGTTCGCAGCCATGCGCATGCTCTGCCTAAGAAGGTCCGCAAAATGGCCCTCGCTCACGCGCTGTCGTCTAAGGTCAAGGCTGATGCCGTCCTGGTGCTCGACAAAGCCGAGCTGAAAGAAGCTAAAACCAAAGATCTGTCTGCAAAGCTCGCCAAACTTGGCCTGTCGAACGCGCTGATCATTGGCGGTGCTGAGGTCGATGCGAATTTCGCCAAGGCTGCTCAGAACATTCCAAACGTGGACGTTCTGCCAGTGGCTGGTCTCAATGTTTATGATGTGCTTCGCCGCAAGACTTTGGTCCTGACCAAAGATGCGCTGGAAAGCATCGATGCGCGCTTCAATGGCGCAAAAGCGGAGGCTTAAACCATGGCTGATATCAAGCCTCACAATTATGACATGCTTCTGTCTCCGATCATTACGGAGAAGTCGACGCTGGTAGCTGAAGAGAACAAGATCATCTTTCGTGTTCCTCTGACCGCCACCAAGCCAGACATCAAAGAAGCAGTTGAGAACCTGTTCAAAGTCGATGTCACCAAGGTCAACACGATCCTGGTGAAAGGTAAGACCAAGCGTTTCCGTGGAACGCTCGGCCGTCGTTCTGATTTCAAAAAGGCGATCGTGACTCTGAAAGACGGCCAGTCTGTCGACATCACGACGGGCCTGTAGGAGATTTAGATGGCTTTAAAGACATACAAACCTACTTCACCCGGTCGTCGCCAGCTGGTCCTTGTTGACCGCTCTGAGCTGCACAAAGGCCGTCCGGTGAAAATGCTCACCGAAGGTCTGACCAAGACCGGTGGTCGGAACAATAAAGGTCGCATGACAGCGCGCCACAAAGGCGGTGCTGCGAAGCGTCTTTATCGTAAAATCGACTTCAAGCGGAACCGTTGGGACGTACCGGCAACGGTTGAGCGTCTTGAATATGATCCGAACCGCACCGCGTTTATCGCGCTGATCAAGTATGAAGATGGCGAGCTGTCTTACATTCTTGCGCCGCAGCGTCTCGCGGTAGGTGATACGGTCATCTCTTCTAAGACTGCCGACATTAAGCCAGGTAACGTTCTTCCGCTAAAGAATATCCCAATTGGTACGATCATCCACAATATTGAGATGAAGCCTCTTAAAGGCGCGCAAATGGTGCGTTCTGCGGGTTGCTACGCTCAGCTGGTTGGTCGTGACGCAGGTTACGCACAGATCAAGCTGACTTCTGGTGAGCTGCGCATGGTTCCAGATCAATGCATCGCCACAATCGGTGCCGTCTCTAACCCAGACAATATGAACCAAGTCATGGGTAAAGCCGGCCGTAACCGCCACAAAGGCAAGCGTCCGCACGTTCGCGGCGTGGTTATGAACCCGGTCGATCACCCGCACGGTGGTGGTGAAGGTAAGTCCTCCGGTGGACGTCACCCAGTGACGCCTTGGGGTAAGAAAACACGCGGTCCTAAGACCCGTAAGAAACAGGCTTCGGATCGTTTGATCATCCGTCGCCGTAACGCGAAACGCTAGGGAGACGTAGAGAATGTCACGTTCCGTCTGGAAAGGCCCGTTTGTCGACGGCTACCTCCTGAAGAAGGCCGAAAAGGCGCAAGCGTCTGAACGTCGTGAGGTCATCAAGACCTGGTCACGTCGCTCGACCATCCTGCCGCAATTCGTTGGTCTGAATTTTCAGGTTCACAATGGCAACAAGTTTGTCCCCGTCCTCATCAATGAGGAAATGGTCGGACACAAGCTTGGTGAGTTTGCTCCAACCCGGACCTATTACGGTCACGGTGCGGATAAGAAAGCGAAGCGGAGATAGTCATGGGTCAAGCCAAGAATCCTCCAAAGCAGGCCTCTAATGAGTCTCGCGCTGTCCTTCGTATGTACAAGCACAGCCCGCAAAAGCTGAACCTTTTAGCGCAGCAAATCCGCGGCTTGCCAGTGCAAAAAGCGATGGATCAGATGCAGTTCTCTCGCAAGCGCGCTGCCGCTGACGTTCGTAAGCTTCTGAAGAGCGCGATCGCCAACGCTGAAAACAATCACGATCTGGACATTGATAGCCTGGTCGTGGCGGAAGCCCATGTCGGTAAAAACCTGGTCATGAAGCGTATTCGCGCTCGTGCCCGTGGTCGCGCCGCTCGGATCATGAAGCCATTCTCGCAGCTGACAGTTGTCCTGCGTGACACGTCGCAAGAAGCGGAGGCCGTATAATGGGTCAGAAAGTAAATCCAATCGGCTTGCGCCTGGGCATCAACCGTACGTCTGATAGCCGTTGGTACGCCGACAGCGAAGACTTCGGTCGCTTGCTGCATGAAGATCTGAAGATCCAGAAGCACATCAAGTCTAAGCTTGGTCAGGCCGGTATCTCTCGGATCATCATCGAACGTCCGCACAAAAAATGCCTCGTCACTATTCACACCGCGCGGCCTGGTTTGGTCATCGGTAAGAAAGGTGCAGACATTGAAGGCCTACGTCGTCAGCTGTCTAAAATGACCGACGATGAGGTTCGTGTGAACCTGGTCGAAATTCGTAAGCCTGAGCTTGATGCAACTTTGGTTGCTGAAGACATTGCGCGCCAGCTTGAGCGTCGCGGATCTTTCCGCCGTGCGATGAAGCGTTCGATCCAAAACACCATGCGTCTTGGCGCTGAAGGTGTGAAGATCATGGTCTCTGGCCGTCTTGGCGGTGCTGAGATTGCGCGGACCGAGCAGTATTCTGAAGGGTCTGTGCCGCTGCATACGCTGCGCGCTGATATCGATTATGGCACAGCCGAAGCGCTGACCACTTACGGCATCATCGGCATCAAGATCTGGATCTATAAGGGCGAGATCATGGAGCATGATCCAATGGCTCGTGATCGCCGTGCAGAGACTTCTGGTGAGTCACGTGCGCGCTCTGGCAACCAGCGTGGTCCGGCTTCGGGCCCACAGGCAGGAGCATAAGAGATGCGTCAGCCGAAACGTACAAAATACCGTAAGGCGTTCAAAGGCCGAATCAAAGGCACCGCTAAAGGTGGCTATTCGATCGCTTTTGGCTCGTTTGGTCTCAAGGCTCTTGAGCCCGAGCGCGTCACTGCACGCCAAATCGAAGCTACTCGTCGGGCCGTTACCCGCGAGATGAAGCGTCAAGGTAAGGTTTGGATCCGTGTCTTCCCAGATACGCCGGTCACAGCCAAGCCAATCGAAGTTCGGATGGGTAAAGGTAAAGGCTCTGTCGACCGTTGGGTCGCTCGAGTTCAGCCTGGACGCATCTTGTTTGAAATCGACGGTGTTCCGGATGAGGTCGCGCTCGAAGCGCTTCGCCTCGGCGCAGCTAAGCTGCCAATCCGCACGAAAATCGTCCGACGGATTGAAGGAATTTAAGCATGGCTAAAGCTGCTGATTTCCGTTCGAAGAGCCCGGATCAGTTGAAGGAAGATCTCCTCCAGCTGAAGAAGGAACAGTTCAACCTCCGCTTTCAACAGGCTACTGGCCAGTTGGAAAAGACCGCCCGCATCAAGGTCGTCCGTCGCGATATCGCTCGCGTCCAGACCCTGCTACGCGAGCAGGCCCGCGCGGACGCTGAGGCGTAGGAGTAAGATATGCCTAGACGTGTTATGGAAGGCGTAGTGGTCTCGACCAAGCAGGACAAGACCGCCATCGTGCGCGTGGAGCGTCGTTTCCTCCACCCGCTTCTAAAGAAAACCGTGCGTCGCTCTAAGCGCTATCACGCACATGACGAAGACAATGCTGCCGTCGAAGGTCAGACAATCACAATTCGTGAATGTCCGCCGCGTTCGAAGCTGAAGCGTTGGGAAGTCATTTCCTCTGATGGAGGCGACGCATGATTCAGATGCAGTCCAACCTACGGGTCGCGGACAATTCTGGCGCCCGCCGTGTTCAGTGCATTAAAGTGCTGGGCGGTGCCGGACGTCGTTACGCGTCTGTAGGTGATGTTATCGTGGTCTCGATCAAGGAAGCAATTCCGACCGGCCGCGTAAAGAAAGGTGACGTGCGTCGTGCCGTCGTCGTTCGTGTCGCTAAGGACATTAACCGCCCAGACGGGTCAACCATCCGGTTCGACACCAATGCGGCTGTCCTGATCAACAATAACAATGAGCCGATCGGCACCCGGATCTTTGGGCCTGTTCCTCGCGAACTGCGCGCCAAGAACCACATGAAGATCGTCTCACTGGCGCCGGAGGTGCTGTAGCTATGGCTGCGAAGGTGAAAAAGGGTGACCGCGTGATCGTTCTCACTGGCCGTAATAAAGGCGCAGAGGGCGAAGTGTTGAAGGTCATTCCAGCTGAGAACCGTGTGGTTGTGCGCGGCGTGAACGTTGTAAAGCGTCACGTGAAGCCAAGCCAAGACAATCCTCAGGGCGGTATCAACTCATTTGAAGCACCAATTCACGTTTCAAATGTTGCGATGCTAGATCCACGGGACGGTAAGCCGACACGGGTTGGGTTTAAAACTGATGAGCATGGCCGCAAGACGCGCTTTGCCAAACGTTCAGGAGAGGCTCTAGATGTCTAAAGACTACACTCCTCGCCTCAAGAAGAAGTATAATGAGCAAATTCGTGCCAAGCTCAAAGAAGAGTTCGGCTACACGAATGATATGCAAATTCCAAAGCTCGACAAAGTCGTGATCAATATGGGTGTTGGCGAAGCTGTCGCTGACTCCAAGAAGATCAAGACCGCGCTGGCTGAGATGGAAAAGATTGCAGGCCAGAAGCCTGTCGCGACCAAAGCGCGTAAGTCGATTGCCGGCTTTAAGCTTCGCGAAGACATGCTGATCGGCTGTAAAGTCCCACCGCCACCTCGAACGAAGAAGCCAAGAGCCTGCTCGCGCAGTGCGGCTTCCCGTTCAGAAACTAGCACTAGAGGAAGACTGTTATGGCTAAAAAGAGTGCAGTTGAGCGGAATGATAAGCGTAAGCGTCTGGTCGAGCGTTATGCCGCCAAACGTGAAGAGCTTAAAGCGATCGCGCTGAACGAAGATCTGTCACTGGAAGAGCGCTTTAAGGCGCGTCTGAAATTGGCTGAGCTTCCCCGCAACTCCGCCCCGAACCGGGTGCGTAATCGTTGCGAAGTCTCTGGTCGTCCGCGCGGTTACTACCGCAAATTAAAGATGTCTCGGATCGCCCTTCGTGAGCTCGGCTCACTTGGGAAGATCCCAGGTCTCGTCAAGTCTAGCTGGTAAGGAGGGATATAATGTCGTTTTCTGATCCCCTCGGTGATATGCTGACACGCATTCGGAACGCGCAAATGCGCGGGATGGATAAAGTCGTAACACCGGCCTCTAAGCTTCGCGCCCGTGTGCTCGAAGTGTTGCAAGGCGAGGGTTACATTCGTGGGTATGCTGAGATCGAAAAAGACGGTCACAAGCATCTCGAGATTGAACTGAAGTATTTCGATGGCACGCCTGTGATCTCTGAGATCCGTCGCGTCTCGAAACCAGGCCGGCGTGTCTACTCTTCTAAGAGTGACATTCCATTGGTTCGTAATGGGCTTGGGATTTCGATCCTGTCGACCTCGAAAGGCGTGATGTCTGACAACACTGCGCGTAACGAGAATGTCGGCGGCGAGATTCTGTGCCGCGTATTCTAGGGGAAGGGTGAACTAATATGTCTCGTATTGGCAAACTTCCGATTTCTGTCCCGTCAGGCACGACGGTCACGATCGAAGGTCAGCTGGTGAAAGCCAAAGGCCCGAAAGGTGAGCTCTCGCTGGAGCTTCCTGAAGTGATCTCGGCTGAGCTTGAAGGTGCAGAATTGCGCATCAATCCGCGCGACGATCTGGTCAGTGCGGCGAATGAAAAAATTCGCCTCAATGATGAGAAAGGCCGCAAGAAGATGACTTTTGCTCAGGCATTGGATCCATCTGCACGGACGCTGTGGGGAACCTCCCGCTCGAACGCTGCAAACTTGGTTCAAGGCGCAGCTGAAGGCTTTTCGAAGACCCTCGAACTGGTTGGTGTTGGTTACCGTGCTCAAATGCAGGGTAAGGACCTCAAGCTCGCTCTCGGTTTCAGCCACGATGTCATCTATAAGGCACCGGACGGTATTGAGATCAAATGCGCAAAGCCGACTGAGATTCTAATTTCTGGCGCTGACAAACAATCTGTTGGTCAGGTCGCTGCTGAGATCCGTAATTACCGTCGCCCAGAGCCGTATAAAGGCAAGGGTGTTCGTTATCAGGGCGAATACGTCCGCCGTAAGGAAGGCAAGAAGAAATAGTCATGTTGTCCTCACGCGAAAAATTCCTTCGTCGCCAGCAACGCTCACGTGCTAAGCTCCGCAAAACTGCGGAAGGCAAAGTTCGTTTGTCTGTGGCTCGGTCTGGCAAAAACATTTCTGCTCAAATCATTGATGATGAGCAGGGTGTGACTTTGGCATCTGCCTCCACTTTGGAAGCTGATGTCCGTAAGGGTCTGAAGTCGACCAGCACCATGGAAGCGGCCGAAAAGGTCGGCAAAGTGGTAGCTGAGCGCGCGAAGAAAGCCGGGATTGAAGATGTTGTCTTCGATCGCGGTGGTTATGTGTTCCATGGCCGGGTGAAAGCCCTGGCAGACGCCGCCCGTGAGGGCGGTCTGAAGTTCTAGGAGAGTCACCATGGCTGAAGAAAGAGGTCGAGGCCGCGGACGCCGCAGAGATCGAGACGAAGAGCAAAGCGAATTCGTCGACAAACTCGTCGGTATCAACCGTGTCGCCAAAACCGTTAAAGGTGGTAAGAATTTTGGTTTCGCAGCGCTTGTCGTTGTTGGGGATCAAAAGGGCCGTGCAGGCTTCGGTAAGGGTAAAGCCCGCGAAGTTCCTGAAGCGATCCGCAAAGCCACAGAAGAAGCAAAGCGCAACATGGTTCGCGTGCCGCTTCGTGAAGGTCGCACATTGCACCATGATGGCCGCGGCCGTTGGGGCGCTGGTAAAGTCGTCCTCCGTGCAGCGCCTCCCGGTACTGGCGTGATCGCCGGTGGTCCGATGCGTGCGGTTATGGAAGTGCTTGGCATCCAGGACGTTGTTGGCAAGTCAATCGGCTCGTCTAACCCGTACAACATGGTTCGCGCGACCTTTAACGCACTCGTCAATCAGGCGAGCCCACGTTCTGTTGCGTCGAAGCGCGGCTTGAAAGTTCAAGACATTGTCGGTCGTCGGACCGATGGCGCGTCTGAAGCTGGCATGGCCGAAGCGGCTGACGCTTAAGTAAGAGGATCTGACCAATGGCAAAAGCAAAAGCCACCGTCACAGTGCGCCAGACCGGTAGCCCGATCCGTCGCGCGCCAGATCAGCGTCAAACACTGGTCGGCCTTGGTCTGAATAAGATCGGTCGCACCCGGACGCTGGAAGATACACCTGCCGTTCGCGGCATGATCAATAAGGTGTCTCACCTTGTTGAAGTCGTCGAGGGATAGACAATGAAACTCAACGAACTCTCTCCTGCAAAAGGCTCAACCAAAAACCGCCACCGTGTTGGTCGCGGCGTTGGGTCGGGCAAAGGCAAGACCGGTGGCCGTGGTGTCAAAGGTCAAAAGTCTCGCTCAGGTGTTGCCATTAATGGCTTCGAGGGCGGCCAGATGCCGATCTATATGCGTCTGCCAAAGCGCGGCTTTACAGCCCGCAACTCGAAAAACCATGCTTGGCTGAACCTTGGCCTCCTGTCTAAGGCGATCGAAGCTGGGAAGCTGGACGTCAAAAAAGAGATCACGGAAGAACGCCTCTAAGGCAGCGGTTGAAGCGATCGAGAAGGCGGGCGGAAAGGTCACTTTGACCGGACCTGTCCCGACAGAAAAAGCAGAATAATTTACTAGCTTTTTCCACTAAACGTCTTCACAAATCAGCTTTCGCCGCCAATCTTGGCGGCGAACGCGTTTCCGGGAGAAGGAGTCCCCCTTGGCCACTGCTGCTGAACAACTCGCGCGGAATATGAATTTCGGGACCTTTGCGAAGGCGAAGGATCTGCAAAGCCGCATTCTGTTCACTTTGTTTGTGCTGTTCTTGTACCGGCTCGGGACCTATATCCCGCTGCCTGGGATTGATCCGGATCAGTTTGCGACTCTGTTTGCCAGCCAGGAAGGCGGCATGCTCGGCAATATGAACATGTTTGCCGGTGGCGCGATTGAGCGGATGAGCATCTTCGCGCTCAACGTGATGCCTTACATTACCGCCTCGATCATCATTCAAATGATGACCTCTTCAGTGCCTTCGCTTGAGAAGCTGAAGAAAGAGGGCGAATCTGGCCGCAAGCAAATCAACCAATATACCCGTTACCTGACACTTGCCTTCGCGGTGGTGCAGAGCTTCGGGATCTCGATGGGCCTATCTGGCGCGGCTTATGATAGCATGCCTCAGTGGTTCTTCGTACTGACCGCGGTGACCACGTTCACGGGCGGCACCATGTTCCTGATGTGGATGGGTGAGCAGATTACCGCGCGCGGCGTCGGTAACGGGATCTCGCTGATCATCTTTGCTGGTATTATCGCAGAGATGCCGCGGGCGATCTTCAACTTGTTTAGCGGCTCGCGAGAGCAGGGGATCAATGTCGTATTTGTCGTCGGTGTTGCGGCTCTGGTCATCGCGCTGACCGTGTTCATCGTCTTCATCGAGCGCTCGCAGCGCCGGGTTCTGATCCAATACCCAAAGCGTCAGCAAGCGGCGAATCAAGCGGCTCAGGGCCAAAGCTCATTCATGCCGCTGAAGCTGAACACGTCTGGCGTTATCCCGCCAATCTTCGCGATTGCGATTCTGATGCTGCCATTGACGGCCGTCGGTTTCATGAGCGGCAACACCGCTGAAGTCGCAACGGATGGCGGCGTGCTCGCCTGGGTCGCTACCAACTTCTCGCCTGGCAGCTGGACTTATATCATTACATACGGTGTGCTGGTGGCGTTCTTCACGTTCTTCTACACCTCAATCATGTTCAATCCGGAAGAAACAGCCGACAATTTGCGGAAGTATGGCGGGTTCGTTCCCGGCATCCGTCCGGGCAAAAACACCGCTGCCTATTTCGACTATGTGCTTACTCGACTCACCACGATTGGTGCGATTTACTTGGTCTTCGTCTGTTTGATGCCGGAAATCCTGCGCCGCTATGTGCCAGGCATTCCGTTCTATATCGGCGGAACGAGCCTACTCATCGTGGTTTCGGTCACGATGGATACGGTGACCCAGATACAGTCACACTTGATTGCCCACCAATATGAGGGTCTGATCAAGAAATCGCGGTTGGGAGGCAAGCGTAAAAAATGAATCTGATCCTGTTTGGACCGCCCGCGGCCGGTAAAGGCACGCAGGCCAAGAAACTTGTCGCAGAACGCGGCTATATTCAGCTCTCAACCGGGGACATGCTGCGCGCTGCCGTCGCCTCCGGATCTGAGCTCGGAAACAAAGTGAAATCGATCCTCGAATCAGGCGCACTCGTTTCAGATGAGATCGTGATTGCCTTGATCGATGAGCAGCTCGAAACCAATAAGGGTGCGGCAGGCTTCATCTATGATGGCTTCCCGCGCACTGTTGGTCAGGCTGAGGCACTGGATGCGTTGCTCAAATCTCGCGACGAAGCGGTGGATTGCGTGATCCGCCTGGTTGTCGACGAAGAAGCGCTTCTGGCGCGTGTCACGAAACGATTTGAGGAGCAGGGCCGCAAGGATGATAATCCTGAAACCTTCACGGTTCGGCTCGAAAAGTACAATGCCGACACGGCGCCGTTGGTGCCGATTTATGCCGAACGCGGGATCCTGCGTGAGGTTGACGGCATGGCGTCAATCGATGAAGTTAGTGGTGGAATCGACGCGGCCTTGAAAGAGGCTGTTTGAAGCTGCGTGAACCGCTGATTCAGTGGTTGACGTGGTAATTGTTGCGTCTATAACGACGCACTTCGTTAAGAGGATGAGTCTGCAAGCGTGCAGCGGTGTTTTTGCTGTGCGAACTGCGACTTTCTTTTTGAACTATTAGGAGACTGGCTTTGGCCCGTATTGCAGGCGTCAATATACCGACGAATAAGCGCGTTCCAATCGCGCTGCGTTACATTCATGGCATTGGCGCAGCCAAAGCCGACGAAATTTGTGAGAAGATTGGCATCACACCAGAGCGCCGTGTGGCAGATCTGTCTGATGCAGAAGTCATCAAAATCCGTGAAACGATTGATAGCGACTATATGGTAGAAGGTGACCTTCGCCGTGAAGTGTCGATGAATATCAAACGTCTTATGGACCTTGGTTGCTATCGCGGTCTTCGTCATCGTAAGCGCCTGCCGGTTCGCGGCCAGCGCACGCACACCAATGCTCGGACCCGTAAGGGCCCAGCCAAGCCGATTGCCGGCAAGAAGAAATAGGATCTTCGATAGATGGCCCGTCAGACAACCCGCGTTGCACGCCGCGCTCGCAAGAATATCACTTCCGGCGTCGTGCATGTAAATTCAAGCTTCAACAATACGATGATCACCATCTCAGACGCGCAAGGGAATGCCATTTCTTGGTCGTCCGCTGGCACGATGGGGTTCAAAGGATCTCGTAAGTCTACGCCTTATGCCGCGCAGGTCGCAGCCGAAGACGCAGCGAAGAAAGCGATGGAGCACGGCCTTCAAACGGTTGAGGTCAATGTTCGCGGACCAGGGTCTGGTCGCGAGAGCGCGCTGCGTGCGCTTCAGGCTGCAGGCCTGACCGTGACCGCGATCCGTGACACCACACCGATCCCGCACAATGGCTGCCGCCCCCCTAAGCGTCGCCGCGTATAGTCCGTTATTAATCTGAATTTGCAGAAAGGCTGAGCATGACCGAAGCCGAAGACATGATCGTAAATGACCGTAACTGGAAGGCGCTGATCCGCCCTAATCGTCCAGTTATTGAGGGTGGCCGTGATGCAGCCCGCGTTGCCAAGCTTGTTGTTGAGCCGCTTGAGCGCGGTTTTGGCACGACTTTGGGCAATGCGCTGCGCGCCTCCGGCAAGGGCGAAGTTAAAGCTGGCCAAATCGAAACGCCAGGTGACGTGAAGATCCTCAATCCAGACCACGTGATTTGTACGCTCGATGATGGTGCAAACCTGCACATGGAATTTACGGTTGCGACCGGTAAGGGCTATGTGCCTGCCACCGAAAACCGTCCGGAAGATGCGCCGATTGGCTTTATTCCGGTTGATGCGATCTACTCGCCTGTTCGCCGCGTTGGCTATCAAGTTGAGGACACCCGTGAGGGTACCGTTCTCGATTATGACAAACTGACCCTGACGGTTGAAACAGATGGTTCGATCTCGCCAGAAGATGCAGTCGCTTATGCTGCGCGCATCATGCAGGACCAGCTTCAGCTCTTCATTACCTTTGATGAGCCAGAATCTGAGACTTCAAGCCAAACAGAAGAGAGCGATCTTGGGTTCAACCCAGTGCTGCTCAAGAAAGTCGACGAGCTCGAGCTTTCTGTCCGTTCTGCAAACTGCTTGAAGAACGACAATATCGTTTACATTGGCGACTTGATCCAGAAGTCAGAGGCGGAAATGCTCCGCACTCCAAACTTCGGTCGCAAGTCCCTGAACGAAATCAAAGAAGTCTTGGCCGGAATGGGCCTACACCTCGGTATGGATGTGCCTGATTGGCCACCAGAAGATATCGAGGCGCTCGCCAAGAAATACGACGACCACCTATAGGAATGTCTGCCCGAGAGGGTACGCAAGGAGACCAACATGCGCCACGGCATCGCACATCGTAAGCTGAACCGCACAGCCTCTCACCGGAAGGCGATGTTTGCCAATATGGCGGCATCTCTGATCGAGCATGAGCAGATCGTCACGACTCTGCCCAAGGCGAAAGAGATGAAGCCGTTCATGGACAAGCTGATCACACTTGCGAAGCGCGGCGATCTTCATGCACGTCGTCAGGCCGTTTCGAAAGTTCGCGATGAAGCGGCTGTCAAGAAACTGTTCGAGGTGTTCGGTGAGCGCTACAAGGATCGCAACGGTGGGTACACCCGCGTTCTGAAAGCTGGCTTCCGTCACGGTGACAATGCGCCTCGCGCCGTCATCGAACTCGTCGATCGCGATGAGGATGCCCGCGGCGCAGCTGATCGTGCGCGCCACGAAGCAGAACTTGAGGCGATGGACGAATAGATCGTCTCAAAGTTCCGATATTGAATAAGAAACCCGGCTGAACAGGCCGGGTTTTTTCTTGTTCGATCCGAGGAAAACGCGGCCAGAGTGGCCGTCTTTCTCAGTAGCTTTGACGCTTAGGGTTGTTCTTGAGCCCAGTGCTGCTTGAGAAGACCGGCGAGCACGTCTGCCCGCTCGACGACCGACCAATGCCCGGTCTGGCTCTGCTTCTCCAGTGCGGCGCCCGTGTGAGCGCAGAATTTCTCGGCGATCGAGGTCGGCACATAGGGATCATCCTCGCCCCAGAATACCATGCCGCGCGCGGGCAAGTTGGCGACCTCTGGCCACCAGTCGGTGCCCGCCGTTTTCGCGGACCGGTAAAGTTTCAGGATTGATTTGCGCATATGCGGGGTCCAATGGCTTGCTTCTCTTGATGCGAGATCAGCCGGAAGGCCAGCGGCATGCAGCGCTTTACATAAGGCTTCCTTCCGGGTGAGCGCCATGATCAGCTCACCCAGCACAGGCGTCTGCCACATGCGCGCCATGCGGTGCCATTCATAATCTGGATGGGGGAGGGCGTTTGCAACGCACCAGCTATTGACCAGGTCTGGCCGCAAGCTCGCGGCGCGTACCGTGATGATGGCCCCCCAATCATGCCCGACCAGATCGACCGGCCCAGCAGCGGCGTGGGCCTTCTCGATTTCAGCAGTGTACCAGTCGACATAAGCTTCTTTAGTGGCAGCGAATCCTCCTGGGGTCGGGGACACAAAACCCGGCATTGCAGGGGCGTGGTAGGCCGCGTCCTCCAGCTCCAATTCAGCGATCAAAGGGTCCCACATAGCCGGGGTATCCGGAACACCGTGCAAAAACAGTTTCAGGCCCATTTGGGCTCCCCCTAGGTCAGACTTGTTTCAAGCCAGTTTGAGGGACATTGTAGCTGAGAACAAGGAGGATATGCGCATGAAAACCGCCATTACGGAAATGTTTGGTATTGAGCACCCGATTATTCAGGGTGGCATGCACTATGTGGGCTTTGCAGAAATGG
This sequence comes from Hyphomonadaceae bacterium, assembly GCA_043513745.1. GTDB lineage: Bacteria > Pseudomonadota > Alphaproteobacteria > Caulobacterales > Hyphomonadaceae > Henriciella. Next base: position 54,752 of record CP121341.1, on the reverse strand, counting down.
CGGCGGCTGTTTCGAACGCAGGCGGGCTCGGCATCATTACCGGTCTGACCCAGAAGACGCCGGAAGATCTCGCCAATACATTCCATTCGTCTCATCTGGTGGACAAGCCGATGGCCGCTCGCTGGTCGCGTCGCTCGCATGGGCGCGCAGGGCATGAATATGGGCACGCGTTTCATCGCCACCAAAGAAGCGCCGGTGCATGAAAATGTGAAACAGGCCATCGTTGCCGCGTCTGAGCTCGACACGCGTCTGGTCATGCGGCCTTTGCGCAATACGGAGCGCGTGCTGACCAATGATGCGGTGGAACGCCTGCTCGAAAAAGAAAAAGCGTTGGGCGCCGATCTCAAGTTTGAAGACATCATCGAACAAGTCGCTGGCGTATATCCGCGGATCATGATGGACGGCGATATGGATGCCGGCGCTTGGTCTTGCGGCATGGTCGCGGGGCTGATCTATGACATTCCGACTTGTAAAGAACTGATCGACCGGATCATGTCTGAGGCGGATCAGATCATCAATGAACGCCTTGCTGGCTTCATGAAGGGCAAAGTCGACGCATAAGGCGTTTCTCGACACACAACGAAGCGGCCTGCTGGGGCACCTGGCGGGCCGTTTTTTTTTTGAAGGAAGTATAAAATGAGCGACATTCAGGGCCGCGTTGCTTTTGTGACCGGCGGTGCGAGCGGACTCGGCCTTTCAATGGCTCGGAAATTTCTCCAGCGCGGAGCCAGCGTCATGTTGGCCGATCGCAATGCAGAAGGCCTGGAGCGGGCGGTGGCGGAGCTTTCCACTGAGACCAATCAAGTCGCGTCTGTGGTCTGCGATGTGGCGGACGCCAGCGAGATTGAGAAAGCCGCTCAGGCGACGATCGATCATTTCGGCAAGGTCCACATTGTCGCCAATAATGCTGGAGTCGGTCTCGGGGGGCAGCCGGGTGAAATCCCGCTGCAGGATTGGCGCTGGATCGTCGATATCAATCTGATGGGTGTCGTGCACGGCGTGGAGGTTTTCCTGCCGCTGATCCAGTCGCACGGAGAAGGCGGGCATTTCGTCAACACAGGCTCGATGGCGGGCCATGTCGCACCGGGAGGCATGGGGCCGTACAATGCCACAAAGTACGCTGTCGTCGGCTACTCGGAGAGCCTGAAATCCGAACTGATGCCGCACAATATCGGGGTCAGCGTGCTTTGTCCGGGATGGGTGCGGACCAATATCCACACCACTGGCTTTGGACGTCCGTCTGGCGGACCAACACTCGAAGAAGCCAAGCATGACCCGCAATTCCAAGAAATGGACGCCGTGATTAAAGGCGGACTGGATCCGGACAAAGTCGCGGAGTGGGTCGCTGAATGTGTCGAAGCCAACCGGCTCTACATCTTCACCCATGAGAGCATGAAAATCGGGATCGATATGAAATACGCTCAGATCCAGGCCGACTATGACGCCATCATTCAGGACGGACGATTCAACGACTAAGGCGCTCCTTCATAGAGCTGCCATTGGTCGGCGAGGAACTGGTCGACTGCGTCTGAGTTCATGCAGGACCGGGCCTGCTCAAGCGCTGCTTTGGCGCGTGCGGTATCGCCTTTCGTAGATGCGAGGCGATGTCGGGCCAGATGGTAGCCGGTGAAAGCCTGAGTGGCTTTGTCGGCGCTGACCTGATCTAGGAGCCTTTCGGCTTCATCCAGCTTCCCGCGCATAATCATAGCGACGGCCCAGTTGATTTGAACGGCGAGGGAAGGGGCGTGCTCACTCAGCAGCTCGTACAGGCGCGCAATGCTGTTCCAGTCTGTGTCCTCCCACGTCTCCGAACGGGCATGCAGGGATGCGATCCCGGCTTCAAAATGATACCGCGTCAAGCCAGGGCTCGACTGTGCAGCGCGCAGGTGTCTCATGCCGTCCCGGATAATGTCCTGATCCCATTTTGCACGATCCTGCTGGTCGAGTGGGATAAGCCGACCTTGATCGTCGAACCTCGAGGGTGAACGCGCGAATTGAAGCAGGAGCAGGGCGTGCAGCGCGTGGTGTCCAGGCGCGGTCTCCGGCGCGTGGAGCATGAGACCTTCCGACAGACGGATGGCCTCCCGGCATAGATCCTCGCGGATCAGCGCAGTGCCGCGGCGCGGCAGGTACCCCCACGCGAACATCAGGTAAATGATCCGCAGGAGCAAGGGCAAGCGTTGCTTCAGGGCAAACCGGGTCGGAAACCTGGCGAGGTCTCCGGACAAGGTTCTCAAATGGCGCTTTGATCGGGCGAGGCGCTGCGACAGCGCATCTTCTGAGACAAACAAAAGAGCGCTCGTTTCGGCGGCGGTGAAGCCGCAAACTGTCTTGAGAGCCAGGATGAGCTGGTCCTGCGGGGCAAGCTCCGGGTCGCAACACAAAACCATGAGATCCAGTTCAGGGTCGCTGAGGGATGGCGTGATCACATCCTCGCTCGGCGCCGTCATGTCCCACGTATCTTCCAGGTCAAGCTCTTTTACGGACCGCCGCACCCGATCGATGGCGGCATTGCCTGCGACCCGGCGCAGCCAGGCGCGTGGATTGTCCGGAACTCCTTTATAGGGCCAGGTCGATAGCGCTTTGACGATCGCGTCCTGTGCAACATCCTGAGCCAGATCAAGCTGGCCCGGACCGAGACGGGCGACGAGGCTGGAAATCAACCAGCCTCGCTCCCGGCGTACCGTTTCTTCGAGCAATCGATGAATACGGGCCGTATCGGTCATTCGTCGTCGGCGGCAGGATCAGTCTGACGGATGATGATGGTCTCATTATGCTTCATATGCGGATGTGAGCGCGCGATCTCGACCGCCTCATCATAGTCTTCAGCGCTGATCACCATATAGCCTCCGAGGATCTCTGCGACTTCAACAAACGGCCCGTCATGGACTTCGATGGACCCGGACTTGTTGGTGACAATCTTGCCGGCATCAGCGTTGAGTTTCTCGCCGCTGAGATACTTTCCCTGGGCGCTCATTTCTTCGACCCAGCCGATATAGTCGGTCATCAGGTCCATGAACTCAGCTTCCGGAATGTTGTTATAACGGTCCCGGGCGTGTGGCAGCATCAAAACGAATTTGGGCATAAAATCCTCCCTCCAGAGGTCTGTTGTGAAGATCCTGCGTGATTGCCGGATCTGTCAACAAGACGATTGAAGGGAGGCGTTCCTGACAAAGGACCGCAAAAAACTAGGAGAGTGCGGCTGCGTCGGTGATTGCTGCTTTGATCGCGGCCTCGTCCATGGACTTGTCTATTGTCGAGATGACCTCACCGGTCTCCAGATTGACGAGATAAAGACGACCCGTCTTGATCGTGTCGCCAAAGGTCTCGCGCATCGTTTCGCCAATGCCAAGCGTTTCGGCGTCAGCGAAGAACGCGTCCGCATCGCGCGATGTATAATCGATCTTGGCGAAAGCGACGCCGTCAAACGAATTGGCCTGCTGAACCGCTTCAACCTTCGGATCGAGGGCTTTGCAGCTGCCGCACCATTCAGCGAAGCTCATGACGGCGAGCACGCGGGCATCGTCTGCCGGAGCGGTAACGGCGGCGCGTTCAGACGCTGGAACGCTGGCGCCCCCGCAGGCTGAGAGCAACGTTGCGGCCGTGGCGGCTAGGATCAAACGCATGGGATAACTCCTGATTGTGAGGGCGGTTAAGTAGCATGCGGGCCATCGAAACGGCCTCACTTTCGCGTTATCCGCGTGCTTCCTCGGCGCCGAGGCGCGCCAAGGCATCGGCGGTCTCATTCCCCTCATCACCGGCATGGCCTTTGACCCAGACCCATTTTATTTCGTGACGCTCACATGCGGCTTCGAGGTCCTGCCACAGATCCTTGTTCTTCACAGGCTTCTTGGCCGCAGTTTTCCAGCCATTTCGTTTCCAACCATGGATCCATTTTGTAAGACCGTCTTTGACGTAAGTGCTGTCAGTGTGCAGCGTTACCAGGCTCGGTTTCTTGAGCGCGTTGAGCGCTTCAATCGCTGCCATCAATTCCATACGATTATTCGTCGTATCGGGCTCACCGCCATGAATTTCCTTGCGTTTTTTGCCCGCAATCAGCAAAGCGCCCCAGCCGCCCGGGCCGGGATTTCCGCTGCACGCGCCGTCTGTCCAGATCTGTATTTCAGGTTTCGTCATGGCGCTTCAGGTGGGAGGATTTGACCACTGGGTCAAGGATCAGAAAACGTCGACCTGTATCTTCCGGACCTGTTCTGCGGGGCGAACAATCCCTCGGAATATGGCACCGCATATCAAGCCGCCGACGGCGCCAATAGCGGCCCCGGTTAGGCAGGCGCCTAACGCGGTGACCTCTTTGGCATCGCTCGGAATAAAGTAAGACGCGATGCCCGTCGTTCCACCGACGAGAACAGCGCCCCAAATCGCGCCCCAACGATAATAGGGTGCGGAGTGGGTAATGCCGCGCTTTGGAAAACGCCCTAGCGAGAAGAGAAGCACCAGCGCCGCGGCAGGAATGGTGAAATAGCCAAAATACCAGTTCATCGCAGACATCAGAACAGCCATCCCAATGCCTTGTCGAAACCCATTCTCTCCAAACACGATACTCGCCTCGCTGCCGAAGAGCCCGGCGATCTGAACGCCCAGGAAAAGCAGGATGACGCCGATCAAGGCGACGGAAAAACATGCGCCAATTCCGCAAAGAAAACTCGCCAGCCCAATGCGCTTGAATTTTGTGTTCGTTGGAACGGCATATCCCGAGACCGGAGCGTTCGCGGACGCGTTGGGTATATCTCCGAATTCGGCCATATCCGTTTCCTCCAAGTGCCCTTTGATGATCTCCTACCGCTGATGACAATTCAATCTGGCGTCAGAGGGGCGGCAATGAGGCTTGATTCTGATTGCATTTTGGGAACGCTTTGCTTTAGGCACGGGCCATGACGAATCTGCCAAATGCTGCAATTTGCCTGATCGGTGACGAGCTCTTGTCCGGTCGGACTAGGGATATCAACACGCGGACAATCGCCAAATTCCTCGCGCCATACGGTATACCGGTGAGGGAAGTGCGCATCGTTCCCGATGAGCAAACCCGCATTGTCGAAGCGGTCAACGCCCTGCGCGCCGCCTATACGTACGTGTTCACGACCGGAGGGATCGGCCCAACGCATGATGACATCACGGCCGATGCCATTGCGGCGGCGTTCGGCGTTTCCATTGGCGAGCATCCGGAGGCTCTGAAGCTCCTCGCTGAGCGTTATGCCGAGATGGATACAGAATTCACGCCCGCGCGGCGACGCATGGCACGCGTCCCGGAAGGGGCCAGTTTAATAGACAATCCGGTCTCCGGCGCCCCGGGCTTTCAGACTGGAAACGTGTTCACGCTGGCCGGCGTTCCCCAAATTGTTGAAGGTATGCTGGACGATATTGGCCACCGCCTGCAGTCAGGCGAAGTTGTACACAGTATCACCGTCCGCGGCGCTAACCTGCGCGAAGGCGATTTGGCTGAGGCCCTGTCGGATCTCTCCGACCAGTTCGACGAGGTCAGCATCGGGTCGTATCCTTGGTTCCGAACGGTCAATGATCATGGCGTCGCGCTGATTGCCCGCGGCGCCAATAGAGAGGTTCTGGCCAAGGTGTCCGAGGCACTTGTGAACCTGGTACGAGCGCAAGACGTCGAGCCGGAAGTTCTGGATGGGGAATCGTAGGAGCAAAGCATGCGTGCATTTTTGGCTGACGGAAAAACGATCGTTTGGTCAGGCCTGGCCTTTGTCGGCCTGACGATCGCCTTTGGTATATGGATTCAGCGGTATGACCTTCATATCATTGATGAAATCAGCGATCCGGACCAGATTCGCGCAGTCGTTGCCGCCATGACGCCGGAGCAAATGTCCGCGCATTGGTGGATGACGTTGAGCCTCGATTACTTCTACCCGCTCGCCTATGGCGCATTTTTCGCCGGACTGGCGCTACGCTATTTCGGCGCAGCCGGGCTCTGGATCATCGTTCCCTCTATGATTGTCGTACCCGCAGATATTATCGAGAACACCGTGCAATTGTTCATTCTGTCTGGAGATCAGACGCTGATCGGTGTGAAGGTCTTTGCCACGCCGATAAAACTGGTGAGTTTCATTGTCGCTGGTCTTATCGCGCTCATTGCGTTGATTTACGCCGTCTATCGGCGCTTCAGCGCTGATGGAGACGATTAGTCAAAATTAGCAAGACGCTTGGCTTCCGCTGCGGTGCCTGGCGCATCTCTGCCCTAACAACGAATTATTGGAGAGCCGAATGTCTGAGAATATTGTGCTGGTTGAGCGCGATGGACCCGTTGCTATCGTCACTATGAACCGACCGGACGCACTGAATGCCCTGAGCAGAGCGCTGCGGGCCGAGCTGGTGAAGACCTTTACCGATCTCGCGAATGATGAGTCAGTGCGTGTCGCCGTGCTAACCGGGGCGGGCCGGGCGTTTACGGCAGGCGTCGATCTAAAAGAAGCCGGTCAAACCGGATTCGCGCTTGGAGCTGATGGCGGCGAAATCGATCTGGCGAAGGGGCTCGCAGCGTTTCCATGGCCGATTATTGGGGCGATTAACGGCTTTGCCATCACCGGCGGCTTTGAGCTGGCGCTGATGTGTGATGTCTTGCTGGCATCTGAGAACGCCAGATTCGCTGACACACACGCGCGTGTGGGAATCATGCCTGGATGGGGGCTCAGTCAGAAGCTTTCTCGCCTGATAGGGATAAGCCGCGCTAAAGAACTCTCCTTTTCGGGGAATTTTCTCGACGCCGAAACGGCTGAACGCTGGGGTCTGGTGAATCATGTTTACGCAGCTGATGAACTGCTGCCCGCTGCGACTAAACTGGCACATGAAATGGCGTCATGTGATTCGAATCTTCTCCGGAACTATAAACGCATCATTGATGACGGGTTTGCTGTTGGATTCGGCGAAGGGCAGAAGCTCGAAATCGCTCGATCTGCTGAGCACGCTGCAGGAGTCACCGCCGAGAGCGTGGAGCAGGCGCGTCAGGCGGTCACAGCACGAGGCCGAACTTTGAACGATTGATGGCGCAAATTTGTTCGAGAAAAGGCACGGATCCGGCTATTCTGAGACACCACGAAAAGAAACGGAACTTGCTGTTGCAAATACGCCGCGCCAGACTAAAAAACACGCAGGAATGACGATCTTCTACAGGGTTGGCCTCGCGCGTGCATTTAAAAACGCGTAGGGTTGAGTTTACGGAATGGTCCGTAATTATTCCTGCGGTCGTGGGACAATGGTGTTCACACGGCAGACACAAGGGGAAGAGTATGAAAAAAACTCTCATGTGCGCAACCGCCGCGGCCGCGCTTGCCGGTACTGGGTTTGTCGCCCAGGCGGAAGATGGCTGGTATGGTCGCGCAGACATCGGCGCTGTATTTGACGGCAAACTCGATCACGACGCTGAAAATAACGTTCTATACACCCTCGGCGGAGATTCCGACGCGGACGACGGCCTGTTGTACAGTGTTGGTCTGGGTTACGGGTTCGATAACGGATTTCGCCTCGAGACCGCTCTGACGCATCGCGACAATGATCTCGACGTCCCAGCCGACATCAATGGCGGCATTCCTTCGCTCAATAACGGTGTAGACTACGCGCTCAACCAAGAAGGCGACGTTCGCTCTTGGGATCTGATGGTCAACGCACTTTACGATTTTAATCGCGCAGGTACGTTCCAGCCCTATGTCGGTGCAGGTATCGGTGTCGCTCAAGTTGATGCGCACGCACGCAACCTGGCGGCGTCGGCCCTCGGAGATGGTACAACCTTCTCTGGTGCGAACGGTTTCCTCGATTCTGAGACCGCTCTCGCCTATCAAGCCCTCGCAGGCTTTGGCTATGGCCTGACTGACCAGCTGACACTGGACGTTGGCTACCGTCTGTTCAACGTTGGTGATCTGGATCTTGCCGGCGTCACAGCAACAGGCGGCACGACCTCTTATGAGGCCGATTATGTGGATCACAGTGTGACAGTTGGCCTGCGGTATGCGTTTGGCGCGACTCCTCCGCCACCACCGCCTCCGCCACCACCTCCACCGCCACCACCTCCTCCGCCACCACCACCTCCTCCTCCGCCTCCACCGCCACCACCGGTAGAAGCTGAGCAAGTGGAACTGGCGCCATGCTCAACCGTGAACCAGGAATTTGTGGTTTACTTCGAGTGGGATAGCTCTGACCTGACCAGCCAGGCGGCTGCAGTTGTCGATCAAGCGATCGCGAACATTCGCGACCGTGCCGATTGCTCAACCGGCGGTGTTAGCATTGTTGGTCACACCGATACGTCTGGTGCGTCTGCTTACAACCAACGTCTGTCTGCACGTCGTGCATCAGTCGTTTCGGATGCTCTGCAGTCTCGCGGTATCGCAGCTGATGCCATCTCTACGGATGGACGCGGTGAAAACGATCTGGCCAAAGCGACGACGGACGGTGTCCGTGAGCCGCTGAACCGTCGTTCAGAAGTCACCATCGTCGTTCAGTAATCTGAACGTTCGAATGAATTGAGAGAGGCCCGGCCATTCGGTCGGGCCTTTTTCTATGACTTGCTTGGAAACCATCACGTCGCTAGTTTTTTGTAGACAGCAGAAAGAGGCGCAGAATGACGGACCGCAAAGCAAGCTATGGAGAGTTTTGGCCGTTCTATCTCCAGGAACACGCCCAGCCAGCCACGCGGAATCTTCATTATGTCGGGACGATGCTCGTCATCGCGATTGCGATGTTCTCGGTGCTGACACAACGATGGCTGCTCTTGTTGGCCATGCCGGTTGCCGGATATTTCTTCGCCTGGGTCAGCCATGCATTTGTGGAACGCAACAAGCCAGCCACGTTTACGCACCCGCTTTGGTCGCTGATCAGCGACTTTCGGATGTTCTTTCTGTGGCTGACGGGGCGTCTCGATCGCGAGTTAGAAGCCGCAGGCGTGGCGGGCACTAAACCGGATAAAACCCGCTAAGTGAGATCACCCCACGCGCTTAGGGCGGCACGCGCAATCGGCTCTCCCCATTCCTGCACAAAGTGACCACCATCTTCGACGATCATCGGCTCCGGGCACCCTCGAATGAGATTGCGGAGACCGTCCATTTGCCCAGGCCCAAGGACGGGGTCCTGCGCACCAACGGCCATGAACGTTGGGCCGGTCCACTCATTTTGCCACCATTTCGCTGCGCGCTTTGACGTTTGAACACCCATCATATCAGGCGCTGTCATAACCAGTTCGGGAAACCGGCGGACGCCGGCCTTGAAGGTGATATCCGGAAATGGTGCAGCATAAGCGGCGGCCTCTGCGTCATTTAGAACGGGGGTGCTACGTTTCATCAGCGCGGCGATGTCCATGTCAGGTTGAGTGCGATTAAACGCACGCCAGGCGTCGAACCCTTCGCCAGGAGACTGACCCGTCGGAATGGCAGTATTCATGACCAGAAGCCGCGCAAATCGCTCTGGCATCTCCATTGGAATAGTCAGTCCGAGAATTCCGCCCCAGTCCTGACAAACCAACGTGATGTTGGTCAGGTCGAGGCGTTTGATCAGCTCCATCATCATGTTGCGATGGAAGTGGAACGTATAGACCTCATCCTGGGTGGGTTTGTCCGAACGGCCAAAGCCGAGCCAGTCGGGACAGATTACGCGAGCGCCACTCTCGATAAAGACCGGGATCATTTTACGATACAGGAAAGACCAGGTTGGTTGCCCGTGCAGGCACAGAAACACCCGGTCTGAGGAATTGTCGCCTTCATCCAGATAATGCACGCGCAGGCCTTCATAGCCTGGCAAGTCATCCAGATAGTGAGGAGTAAATGAATAGCTGGGGAGGTTTGAGAAACGATCGTCCGGAGTGCGCGCGGCTTGGACTGACATGGGATATCCTACTGATCTTGGTTTGCGGACTTGGTTCAGGTGCGATGTAAACAAGTCGCCTTGCATTTGAGAACCGCTCCCGCGACGAGAGTCGGATCAAACATCGACCAAAAAAGAAGGCCGTTTCCGGAGAAACGACCTTGGGAGGGGAGTGAGGTAAATAAGTCGATTAGGATTTTGCAACCGCGTTGCAGCGCTCCAGGTCGGTGTCGGACAGGGTTTCGTTGCCGTTTGAGAATTCAGCCAGCTTGCCGACTTCCTTGACCACTTTCTTACAGGTGCTGACCTTAACGGTCTTGCGGTCGAGTGTGGCGCGGCAGGTGTCGTCAGAACAACTCCAAAGTGCTTTGGCAGCGACGATTTTCTCTGCTTTGTCCATTGGTGTTTCGAGCGTCGCGGTGAAGGCGGTTCCGGCAAAAGCGGTTCCGGCAAAGGCGAGGGCGGTCATTGCAGCAGCGAGAGTGCGGATCATGGGAGGAAACCTTTTCAATTTGGGTGGCGATATGCCGATGTCGATGTGTTCATCTGACGAGGGTCAACATATAAATCCTGAATAATAAGTCAATCGTTCAGCGCACAGAAAATCGGATAAACTCATCGTCAGCTGACAAGAATTGACAGGAGTGGGTAAGTCGCCGCACCGAAATTGACGCGACGATGCGGATTGCAGAAGCGAGCCGTCGATTTACGGTTAGCGAACATCTCAGGAGGGAAATGATGGACTTCAATATTCCGCAGGATATCGCCGACTATCTCGTCGTACTGGACGACTTCATCGAGGCCGAGATCAAACCCCTGGAGCAGCAGGACGACAATATCAGGTTCTTTGATCATCGCCGGGAGTGGGCGCGAACCGATTTCGACAATGGCGGGTTACCCCGACACGACTGGGAAGAGCTGCTGACCGAAGCCAAACGCCGCGCTGACAAAGCGGGACACTTCCGTTTTGCGCTCCCCTCTGAGTATGGCGGTCAGGACGGCTCGAACTTGGCCATGGCGATCATTCGAGAGCATCTCGCGCGCAAAGGGCTCGGGCTGCACAATGACCTCCAGAACGAGCATTCAATCGTCGCAAACTACCCGCAGATTTTGATGCTGCGAGATTTCGCTCGACCCGAACAGATGCACCTTATTAAGGACGCGCTGGAAGGAAAGTTTCGGGCGACGTTCGGCCTGACTGAGCCGGATCACGGATCCGATGCAACACACATGGAAACTGTCGCCAAGCGAGAAACGCGCGATGGTGTAGACGGTTGGTTGATCAACGGCGAGAAAATGTGGACGACAGGCATGCATGTCGCGACGCATATGATGTGTTTCGTGCGCACGAGTGGCGATGACGGTGACGCCCGCGGAATCAGCTGTCTGCTCGTCCCCGCCGATGCGCCGGGTCTGAAGATTGAAGAATATCTCTGGACCTTCAACATGCCGACGGATCATCCGCGAGTCTCGCTTAAGGATGTCTGGGTGCCGGAAAGCGCGTTGTTCGGTCCGGCCGAGGGTGGCCTGGCATTGGCGCAGCATTTCGTCCACGAAAATCGGATTCGACAGGCCGCGAGTTCAGTCGGCGCGGCGCTTTTCTGCATTGATGAAAGCGTTGATTACGCCCAGGCTCGAAAGCCATTCGGCAAGCCGCTTGCTGTCAATCAGGCGATCCAATTCCCGCTGGTCGAGTTGGCGACTGAGGCAGAGATGCTTCGTTTGCTGATCTTCAAGACGGCCTGGGAAATGGATCAGATGACCAAGCCTGAAGTTGCGCAGCGGCTGTCAGATAAAGTCTCAATGTGCAATTATCGGGCGAACCGATTGTGCTGCAACGCAGCCGATCGAGCCATGCAGGTCCATGGCGGCATGGGGTATTCCCGTCACAAACCGTTTGAGCATATTTACCGTCACCACCGACGCTATCGCATCACAGAGGGCAGCGAAGAGATACAAATGCGCAAGGTTGCCGGGCATCTTTTCGGGTTCATGGGTAAGAACAAGCGGTAATTTTCAATAAATTTCCAGACCGGTGATTTGTGCATTTTTAAACGCCAGGCCTTACCGATACGTGCAACGTACTAGGGACGCCAGCGACTTCTGAGGAAGCGCGTGATGGAGCCTGGGCGTGAAAATTCATGGAGCAAACCGGACCCTCCGGAATGAGCGCGGCAGCATCGCCGTCATCTCTGCAATCTATCTTGTAGCGCTGTTCATGATGATCACGCTGCTGATCGATAGTGCCACCGTGATATCCTCAAAGCGAAGCATGCAGGCGTCTTTGGACATTGCGGCTTTGTCTGGCGCCAAAATGCTGGCGGATGATTCGATCAGTGATGATACGCTCAAGTCGCAGATCAACTGGGCCTTTAAGGAAAATATCAAAACGACCACCTCAGACTTGATCTGTGATCCGACGGAGTCGGAGTTTGATCGAGATAAAGGCGACGTTTCGGTTGACGTCTCTTGTATGTACGCGCCCATGCTTGGCGGAACAATCGCGCCAGAAGATGTCGAAGTGAAAGTCCGGTCCAAGACGTTGATTTCCCAACGCAAGCTCGACGTTGCGATGGTTCTCGATGCGTCCGGCTCGATGAATTCAAGCGGAAAGCTTGGCGCTCTGAAAACAGCATCAAAACTCGCCGCGAAAACGCTGATCGAAGCGGGCAGGCCCGGCGATAACCGAGTCTCCTTTGTGGCTTACTCCAAGACGGTGAACATTCTCCAATATGGACCATATGCTTGGGAAATAGCGATACGATTGAACCCTTGTCGGCTGGCGGCGCGCCATTTCTCTGCGTCACCGAGCGGATTGGAGACGGCGCCTGGGACGACCGCCCACCCGGACCAGATGCCTATTTTCCATTTGGCGGCAACGAATGTCCGAGAGACGGCCTCTTTACGCTGAATTCCGATCTCTCAGCGTTTGAGACCGCGGTTGATAAGCTCGTCGCTTCCGGGACGACTGGGGGACACCTCGGGGTTGCGTGGTCATGGTATTTGCTGTCACCGCGCTGGGCAAGCGTCTGGCCCGCGACGTCCACACCGCGTGCCTATAACGAAGACAATGCCCTGAAAGTCGTCATCTTAATGAGCGATGGGGTGTTTAATAGCGCGACTCACACGCCGTACGGAAACAGTAGCACGCAGGCGATCAAGCTCTGTGGCGAGATGCGTGGCTTAGGGATCGAAATCTTCTCGGTTGCTTTCTCCGCGCCAGCGGCAGGGCAGCAGACCCTCAAAGAGTGTGCTGGCGATGCAAGCAGATATTTCGAGGCAAGCTCGAATGCTGAGCTGATATCTGCATATGAAGACATCACTGAAGCGCTCATCGTGCTTCGAATTGTCGAGTAGTCTGAAAGCGCCCGGATGTGTTCGTTCCTTGGGCATGAATTGCCAGCAAGTTGAGCGCAGTGCGGTCGCGTCGGCGAAGACGTGACGATTCTGGACATATCGCTTGTCGCCGCTCTGGATTCGGACTAGCTAAAACTCATCAAATCCGTTCCGGGAGAGAATCGAACTTCCGATCGCCGAAGGCGCAACCGCCCCGGAAACGCTCAGGCAAAAGGACCGGTTCGGATTCAACACGCTGGAAAGAGGCGCGCAATACGCGGCAGCCTCGCCGAAGGAGCAAGCGGTCTGGTTGACCGCGGAATCTCTCAGGCGCCAGGACAGCGGGGGCAGCACAGGTCCGCCAATGGCGTGGACTGTCCTGCTTTGGAAGGCGCCAAATTTGGCTGAAATGTCCACTGAAACGCTAAAGCGCACGCCGCTCTACGATCTGCATGTTGCGCATGGCGGTAAAATGGTGCCGTTCGCGGGCTATGAAATGCCGGTCCAGTTCGAAGGCGTGAAACCTGAACATCTATGGAGCCGCGAAAGCGCTGGTCTGTTTGATGTTTCCCATATGGGGCCGTGTTTTCTGTTCCTGAGGGAGGGCCTCGGACAGGACGGCGCGCACGACAAGATCGCGGCGCTGATGGAGCGCTTGGTCCCCAGCAATATTGCCATCCTCAAGCCGGGGCAGGGGCGTTTATCGGTCCTGTTGAACGAGGCTGGCGGCATTCTCGATGATCTGATCATCACGCGCATGCCGGGTGAAGGGCTGGATGGGATGCTCTACATCGTCGTCAACGGCGCGGTGAAGGCTGAAGACTGGGCTCATATCGAGCGCGAACTTGGCGATGAGGCTGCCCTGCAAAAGGCCGATGATCGCATCCTGATGGCGCTGCAAGGCCCGAAAGCGGAAGCGGTTCTCTCAGAGCACTTTCCCGAAGCGGCAGATCTAAAATTCATGCGCTGCGCCTACCTGCAGCGAGGGGATGAGAAAATCATGCTCTCGCGATCTGGCTACACAGGCGAGGACGGGTTCGAACTATTGCTGCCAAACAACCCGTACGGCCTCGGTATCGTCGAGAGCCTGCTCGCGGATGAGCGCGTAAAACCCATAGGCCTGGGCGCGCGAGACAGTTTGCGCCTGGAAGCTGGGCTCTGCCTCTATGGTCACGATATGGATACAACCCGCGATCCGGTGGAAGCCGATCTTGGATGGGTTATCCAGAAGTCCCGGCGCGAACGCGCGGACTTCCCTGGGGCCGAGCGGATCCTTTCAGCCTTCAAGGAAGGTCCTGCGGAAAAGCGCGTGGGGATCCAGCCACTTGAGCGCGCCCCAGCGCGCGAGGGCACAGAAATCGAATTGAATGGTGAGCGCGTAGGCGTGGTCACATCTGGTGGGTTCGGGCCGAGTGTCGATCGGCCGATCGCGATGGGCTATGTCCGCGCAGATCTGGCCGTACCGGGGACCAAAATCGATCTGATGGTGCGTGGTAAAGCGCGCCCGGCAGAGGTCTGTGACCTGCCATTCGTCCAACCAAATTACAAACGCTAAGGGGTGAGAGAGATGAGCACTTATTTTACAGAAGACCATGAATGGATCGCGGTGGACGGCGACGTCGGCACCGTCGGAATCACCAAATACGCCGCTGAGCAATTGGGCGATGTTGTCTTCGTTGAAGTCCCGGAAGCTGGCGTGAGCTTTGCCAAAGGCGACGATATGGCTGTCGTCGAAAGTGTCAAAGCTGCTTCCGATGTGTACGCACCCGTTGGCGGTGAAGTGACAGAAGGCAATGGCGATCTCGCGGATGCGCCAGAAACAGTCAATGAAGATCCGCAAGGCAAAGGTTGGTTCTGCAAGATCAAGCTGTCTGACAAAAGCGAATTGGATGGCCTTATGGATGCCGCGGCCTATCAAAGCTTCTGCGAAGGCCTCTAGATCATGCGTTACCTCCCACTGACCCCCGAAGACCGCGCGGAGATGCTGAACACGATCGGTGCCGCCAGTATTGACGACTTTTACGAAGACGTGCCGCAGAGCGCACGTCTGAGTGGTACGATTGAAGGCTTGCCGGATCATCAAGGCGAACTGGCCGTTGAACGTCATCTCTCGCGCCTCGCGGCGAAGAACACGACCGCCAGTGACGTGCCGTTCTTTGTTGGGGCAGGGGCCTATAAGCACCATGTTCCGGCGAGTGTGGACATGATCATTCAACGTTCGGAATTCTTGACAACTTATACGCCTTATCAGCCGGAAATTGCCCAGGGTACGCTGCAGACATTGTTTGAGTTCCAGACCCAGGTTGCGGCGATGACCGCGATGGATGTGGCCAATGCCAGCATGTATGACGGGTCGACAGCCTGCGCAGAAGCAGCCGTCATGGCGTGCCGTGTCACGCGTCGCAAGAAGGTGGTGTTGTCCGGCGGGTTGCACCCTCACTATGCCGCGGCAACGCGGCTTCTCTGCGAAGCGCAGGGCATCGAAGTCATCGAGCTTGAACCGGCAATCGATGGCGAGTTGGACCTCGCCAATCATGTCGACGATGCGACCGCTTGCGTTATCGGGCAGTCGCCGAACGTGTTTGGGACGGTTACAGATCTCTCACCGGTGGCAGACGCCGCGCACGAGAAGAAAGCGCTGTTGGTCAGCGTGTTTACCGAAGCCGTCTCACTCGGCCTCGTGACGCCACCCGGAGAAATGGGCGCTGACATTGCGGTCGGTGAAGGCCAATCCATCGGCAATCCACTGACCTTTGGCGGCCCGTATGTTGGCCTGTTCGCCTGCACGCAGAAACTGGTCCGGCAGATGCCGGGGCGCCTCTGCGGCGAGACGGTAGATGCGGATGGCAGCCGCGGCTTTGTTCTGACCCTCTCAACCCGCGAACAGCACATCCGCCGCGATAAAGCGACGTCAAATATCTGTACGAATTCAGGGCTTTGCGCATTGGCGTTCACGGCTCACATGACGCTGCTTGGAGGGAAAGGGCTGGAACAACTTGCGGTGTTGAACCATGAGACAGCCTGCGATCTCGCCGATGCATTGGAAACCGTTCCGGGCGTCGAGATCCTCACCCCGCGTTTCTTCAATGAGTTTGCCTTCCGCACGCCGGTCGATGCCGAAGCGGTCCTCGCCATGCTCGAGGAACGCGGCGTGCTGGGCGGCGTTCGTGCCAGCCGTCTCATCTCAGATCCTGGGTTTGGTGACGTCATCATCGCGGCGGCAACAGAGTGCATGACGCAGGACGATATCGCAGCTTATGTGGCCGTGCTTAAGGAGGTGATCTGATGGGTATGCAATCGATTGGTCGGCCGACCTCACCGTTTCCTTCAAGCGTTTCCGGCGCTGAAACTATTTCGGGCTCCAAGGGCCTCCTGCAACACGAAGACCTCATTTTCGAGATCGGTTCGCCTGATAAAACCGGTGTTGATCTGCCAAAACCCAAGGGCGGTAAGCACCGCCTTGGCGGGGTCACGCGTCAGCAGTCAACGGGACTTCCGGGCCTGTCCGAGCCAGAAGCTGTGCGTCATTATATGCGCCTCAGCCAGCGTAACTATGCCATCGATCTGGGTCTGTTTCCGCTGGGCTCCTGCACGATGAAGCACAATCCACGGCTGAATGAAAAAGCGGCGCGTATGCCGGGCTTTGCTGATATTCACCCGCTGCAACCACAACGCACAGTGCAAGGCGCGCTGGAGCTGATCGATGAGTTGGCAACCTGGCTGAAAACGCTGACCGGAATGCCTGCCGTCGCGATGAGCCCAAAAGCTGGCGCCCATGGCGAGCTGTGCGGCATGCTCGCCATTCGTCAGGCGCTTATCGCGCGCGGAGAAGCTGAGACACGCAAGCGCGTCCTGGTGCCCGCCTCCGCGCACGGGACCAACCCGGCGACGGCGATCCAGTGCGGCTTCATCGTCGATGAGATCAAGGCGGATGCACGCGGCCGGGTCGACATGGTCGACCTGAGGTCCAAGCTCGAGACGACTGACGATGTCGCCGGCATCATGCTGACCAACCCGAATACTTGCGGGCTGTTTGAAACCGACATCAAGACCATCGCGGATCTGATTCACGATGCGGGCGGTTATTTCTATTGCGACGGGGCAAACTTCAATGCCATCGTCGGTCGCGTGCGTCCGGGCGATCTCGGTGTTGATGCGATGCATATCAACTTGCACAAGACCTTCTCCACGCCGCATGGCGGTGGTGGACCGGGCTCGGGTCCCACTGTGCTTTCCGACGCACTCGCGCCCTATGCTCCAGTACCGTTCGTGGTCAAGGATGATGACGGGTTCCGTCTGATCGAGGAAACCGATGGAGACGCCGCCCAGGCGTTTGGCCGCATGGTCGCCTTTCATGGTCAGATGGGAATGTTCGTACGAGCGCTCACCTACATGTTGAGCCACGGCGCGGATGGCTTGAAACAGGTTGCTGAAGATGCCGTGTTGAATGCAAATTACATTCAGGCCCGCCTAAAGAGCGTCATGACGCCGGCCTTCGAAGGGTATTGCATGCACGAGGCCTTGTTCTCCGACGCGTTCACCGCCGATGGGATCGAGACGATCGATATTGCCAAGGCGATGCTCGATGAGGGCTATCATCCCATGACCATGTACTTCCCATTGGTGGTACATGGGGCGATGCTGATCGAGCCAACCGAAACCGAAAGTAAACAAGAGCTCGACCGCTTCTGCGAAACGATGACGGTGATTGCCGAGCGCGCAGCGCAAGGTGATGAAGCACTCAAGGGTGCGCCTTACCTTGCACCGAAGAAGCGTCTGGACGAAACGCAAGCGGCGCGAAAGCCAGTGCTGAAATGGACTGCGCCGGTGCCGGAAGCCGTAGCCGCTGAGTGATTTAGACGGGCGCAGGCGTTTTTTCGTTTGTGCCCGCTGAAGGTTTCCCCCGCCACCGGCGAAAGAGCCTGATCGATGGGCGCTCGAAATAGTAGTAGGTGAGCGCTGAGACCAGGATCGTCCCGATCGTGACCAGGATCACGTAAGCTGTCGTGACAACCAGGCTCGGCTCGAACAGGGTATAGGTCACGCGCCCAATCGCGCTGATGGTGAGCGTGTGGCAGAGATAGAGCGAGTAGCTCCAGTCGCCGAGGTGGACCATGAATTTCGGGGTGCGAAGGCCGCGCTCTAATTCGAGGGCGACCAGCCCATAGATCAGCAAAGCAACCGGGATCCCGTAGAAAATGGTTCGCCGCCAGACCGGGTTCATTTCAATGAATCCCTCGTTTCCGAGCGATGTCATCAGCGCCTGGGTCGGATGGAGGTCCAGATTCAGGAACGGAATCAGTGTTGCGGAACCGCCGACAATGGCGGCGAACAGCGCGTGCTTGCGCCATCCCGCTTTGATCGCATAGCCGACCAATGCTCCCAGGACGAATTGCAGCGTCATGGGGTAGAAGATCAATTCAATCAGATTGTTACTGAAGTTCGCCGACAGGCCAGCGAGTACCCCGATGGTCACAATCGCGGCCCAGGCGAGAATTCCGTATAGGCGCATGCGGACCGGAAGCAGCAGGATGAGAACCGCGAATGCGATGTAGAAATACATCTCGTGCACAAGCGTCCAGCCAACGCCGAGTACAGGGTGCTCAGGTTGCGGCCAAAGGACGAAGGAGTGAAACAGGTGCAGCGCGCCATCCAGGCCTGCTGCATCGATCCTCGGCGCATCCCACAGCGTCCCTTTCATCGTCGCAAAGAACACAACCATCGCCGCCGCGAACAGCCACCAGAGCGGATAAATCCGCGTGGCCCGCGAGAACAGGAAATCACCTGCTTCTGCAGCGCCCCGGCGCAAATCTCCTGCAACCCAGACCATGATGAAGCCGGAAATCACAAAGAACAGATCGACGCCGTGTGCCCCATTGATAAAGAGATCTGTGAGCTTAGCGCCGCGTTCGGAATGGGCTTCCTCGATCGCCATGACATGGCACAGGAAAACGGCGAAGGCGGCAATGCCGCGTAATGCCTGAATGGAATTTAGTTTCGTCATGGCTGTGTTCGTGCTGCGCGGTCAGCAACGAGTTCGCTGACGAAATTACGGTACTGCTTGTGTCTATGCAGAGACATTCAGATAATCAACTAGAGCTTCCCGTCGCCGGGCTGAACAGTTTCTGCCGCGCTGTACGAGCGCGATTGACGACGGGTTTTTCAAAGAAACTGTAGGTCAGGCCGGACACTGCAATCGCCGCGGCGCTTGCCAGGATCAGAAAGGCCAAATTATCGATTGGTCCAGCGGTATCGAATATGGGGAAGAAGACGCGCGCGATCGCGGTGATCACCAGAATGTGGCTGAGGTAGAGTGAGTAACTCCAGTCCCCGATAGTCACGAGTTGGGCCGGAATGACCTTGTCCAGCGCCCCGCGACTCTCCAGAGCCACCAGTCCATAGACGATCAGTGCGTAGGCTGGCCCATAGGCCAGCATGCGATGCGTCGGCTGGATTGTCGAAGCAATGGTGAAATCGACTGTGACGATTGCATACACCAACGCGCAAACTCCCAGCGCGAGCGCCGCCCAGGCGAATCGGGAAACCCCTGACAAGATCAGCCAGGCTACAGCACTCCCCATAAGGAATTCCAGCGTCAGTGGGAACAATGCCAGGCTGAGCAGGCTATTCGGGGTAAATCCTGTCAGCTGAAATGTGGTCGAAGCTACAATGAGCAAGGCCCACAGAACAAAGGCAGGTTTGCGGATCTTGACCGGCAGCAGTAAAATCAATGCGAAGGCGACGTAGAAATACATCTCATGGATCAGCGTCCACCCAAGCGTCAAAACGGGGGGGGATTGCTGCGGGAGTAGTAAGAAAGACTTCAGAAGGTGCATCGGGCCGTCGGCTTCCCGTACAATATCCTTGTCCCAGGGCAGGCCCGAAGACACGAGGAAATAGGCCGCCGTCACGCCTGCAAACAGCCACCATAGTGGGTAGATCCGCAAGATGCGAGAAAACATGAATTTGAGGCTGCTATGCGCGCCCGGTGTCCAGTCTCCGGCAACCCAGACCATGATAAATCCCGAAATGACAAAGAACAGATCGACGCCGCTGACCCCCGCGATCCAGAGCGGTGCCAATAGCTGACCACCGCCCGTCATCTGCTTTTCGAGCCCTTGCAGATGCGCCAGCATGACGGCGAGCGCCGCTATGGCGCGCAGGGCTTGAACGCTTTTTAACTGGGTCATTTTCGGTTTTGTGTGCCTTTGGCGAAACTACTCGCTGAAATTCACGTCATTTCAACGGAATGTGTGTAGGCAAAATGCCTAAGTGTTGCCAGAGTCATAATTCAGAAAAGGCCTATTGGAAGTATGCCGCAGAGGACCATATTAGAGCTAATGCCCGACGGATCATCCCCATTTGGAAAGGAGCGCCTGAAGCAAGGCGCCGCGACAGCGCCTCTCGGCGTTGTTGGTTCCAGCGTGCGGACGCTCATTCGACAGGCGTTTGCGCTCCTCGGTTTGGTTCTTATCGCCGTCGCAATTCCAATTGCGTTTGTCACCCCGCTGCTGCCGATCGGCCTGCCGATTGCGATTCTCGGTGTGGTTCTGCTTGGACGAAACTCCCTATGGGGGCGGCGTTGGATGGAAGGCGTCCTCGACCGTCATCCACGCGTAGAACGGTTTGCCCCGAACTGGTTGATGAAAGCCGTCTTCGGTCGTGAGAAGAGAACGCCAAGCAAATAAAAAGCCCGCTGGATCAGCAGGCTTTTTGAATTTCGAATAATTGAAGCTGTGCGCCGCTCTTAGTTGAGGCGTTTGTCGATTTCGCCAAGGGCGTTGTCAAACAGGTCGTTGGCTTCGCCAGACCCTGCCAGAATAGACCGGGCGGCCTCTGTCGCGGCATCCGCAGCAACACGGCGAACATCCGCTGCAGCATCCGCTTCGGCGCGGGCAATGCGTGCCTCAGCCTGAGTTTCACGGCGAGCGACCTTAGCTTTCAGATCTGCTTTGGCCTGCTTCATCATCGTATCCGCATCCGCTCTGGCGCGTTTGATGATGTCTTCAGCTGCAGCGTCGGCTTCTTTGGCCTTCTTCTTCGCGTCAGCCATCAGTTTAGAGGCCTCTTCGCGAAGCGCGCGGGCTTCGTCGATTTGGCCCTGAATGCCAGTCGCACGCTCATCGAGCTTGGAGAAAATCGTCTTGAAGCCGCCAACCAGGCCGACGATGATCAGGAAGATCACCAGAGCAGCAAACGCTGTCGCGGTGGTTGGGTCGGCATACCAGGCCACTTTAGCATCAGCAGCGTGAGCCGCTGGCGCTAAAAGGAGCAGGGGTGTCAGAAATGCGATGCGCATCAGCTTACCCTTTCGCCAGGACAGATTTAACGGCGGAAGAAACATCCGCCTTGGCGGCTTTGGAGCCAAACTTGCCGAGGACGCTTTGAGCCGCATCTCCGGCAATTGATTCGACGTTTTTCATGGCATCGGCGCGAAGCGCGGAAATGCGCGTCTCGGCTTCGGCCAGTTTCTTGTCGACTTCGGCATCCACCTTGGCAGTTTCCGCAGCAATTTGCGCATCGATCTTGGCGCGTGCCTTGTCCGCGGTTTCGCGGGCTTTAGCGTGCGCCTTGGCGATGGAAACTTCGACGGACTTCTGCGCGTCTTGAGCTTCATCGTTCAAGCGTGCTGCTTCGTCCAGATCGCTTGCAATCGAGCTCTCGCGACGCTCCAATGTATTACCAATACTTGGTAGAATGAAGCGAGAGAGCACGAAATACAGCGAGCCGAATAACACCACCAGCCAGAAAACCTGGGATGGGAAGTGCCAGGTCTCAAACGGCGGGAACGCCGCCTTTTCAGCACCTGATGCAGCATCTGCAGCGAGAATGATCGCAAGCATGGCCTAAACCGTCCTTATTTAGTCTCGAAGGGTCGTGTTGTGGTTAGACCACGAACAGGATCAGGATCGAGACCAGGAAGGCCAGAATGCCCAGCGCTTCTGAAAGCGCCATACCGATGAAGAGGTTACCGGTTTGCTGTGGAGCAGCAGACGGGTTGCGCATCGCGGCATCAAGGAATGAGCCGAAGATGTTACCCACACCAATAGCAGCACCGATCATGCCGAGGGTCGCGAGGCCGGCACCGACATATTTCAGACCGAGAGTGATATCGCCTTCCATGAGAATCTCCTTTGGGAAGTCTTTCGTTCGATTTGCGCCCCCGTGAAGCCTGTTCGCAAGGGCACGTCAAGTTGAATCAGCACGGCTAAATAGCCGCAGTGAAGTGGCTCCTTAGTGCGACGGGTGCAACGCGTCGTTCAGATAGACGCAGGTCAGGATCGCAAACACGTAGGCTTGCAGACCTGCGACAAGGAATTCGAGGGCGTTCAGCGCCACACCCATACCAAAGGCGAGGGGCGCTACAAGAAGGCCGATACCGCCTGCGGTAATGCCTGTGACAGCAAATCCAGCAAACAGTTTGAGAAGGATGTGTCCGGCCAGCATGTTCGCGAAGAGGCGAAGCGACAGTGTTAGCGGACGTGCGATGAATGAGATGATCTCAATCGGGATCAGGATCAGATAGATTACGATCTTGCCCAAAATGTGCATGTCACCCAAGGACGGCGCGAACAGGCCGAAGAATTTCAAACCGTTCTTCCAGAGACCAAAAACGATCACAATGCTGATGACGAGCAGCGCAAGCATTCCGGTGACGATGATGTGGCTCGTCGTTGTGAACGCATAGGGCGACATACCGATCAGGTTTGCGGCCAGAATGAAGAAGAACAGAGTGAACACGAACGGGAAGAAGCGAAGCCCTTCTTCACCAGCGGTGCCGCGGATCATGTCTGCGACAAAGCCGTAGCCGATTTCACCAATCGATTGCAGGCGGTTTGGAACAATCTTGCCGCGCGAAGCAGCGTAGCCGAACAATGCGATGCAGAGGACAACACCGAGCAGCATGAATCCCGCCGCATTCGTGAACGAAATATCGTATCCGAAGACGGGCGGGAGTTCGAACCAGGTCTTGACCTCGAACTGCTTCATTGGGTCGGCGGCGCCGTGGAAAAAGAGAGTCATTTGTACGTCTATTCTTCAGGGTTAGAGCCTGTTTTGTCGGCGCTCATGACCGGATTAGCCGCGTCAGTCAACTCTTTGTAAGCGCGAATAACACCTAGGATTCCGGCAGCAAACCCGAAGCACATCATGATCAGAAGCCCCCAGGGCTTCGTTCCGAAGAAGTGGTCGATGCCCAAACCGATCATAATCCCAACAAATACGGACGCTCCGAACTCTGCGCCATAGCGCAACGCGAGCGCTCCGGCGGACACGCCAGAGGCAGATTCGTGCTGTCTCTGCTTTTTCTCCAGGTCTTCCTGCGCGCTTTTGGCGCGGGCAATTCGAGCCCCGAGATCGTCGTTTTCGTCGCTATTCATGTCGAGTCGCTACCGCGTCTACTCCGCCGCAACAAGCTCTTCCGCGGTATCGAGGTCGACGGAGACCAGTTTCGAAACCCCTTTTTCGCGCATGGTGACCCCAAACAGGCGGTCCATACGGCTCATCGTCACCGGATTGTGGGTGATTACGATGAAGCGGGTATCGGTGCGCTGACGCATTTCATCGAGCATCCGGCAGAACCGATCGACATTGGCGTCGTCCAGCGGCGCATCGACCTCGTCCAGGACACAAATCGGCGACGGGCGCGACAGGAAGACAGCGAAAATCAGTGCTGTCGCGGTCAGGGCCTGTTCACCGCCTGACATCAGGGACAGCGTACCGAGGCGCTTTCCAGGCGGCTGGGCAAAGATCTCGAGTCCCGCTGCGAGTGGATCGTCTGCATCGATCAAGCGCAGCTCTGCTTCGCCGCCGCGGAACAGGGTCGTGAACAGGGCTTTGAAGTGCTCGTTGACCTGTTCAAAGGCACCAAGAAGCCGCGTGCGGCCTTCATCGTTGAGCGCCTTCACGCCTTCACGGAGTTTGGCGATAGCAGCCGTGAGGTCAGCTTTTTCGTCCGCTTGCAGGCCGAGCCGGGAGGAAAGCTCCTCAACTTCCGATTCGGCTTCCATGTTCACACCGCCGAGACGATCGCGATCGTGACGCAACTGATCCAGCTGGCGTTCCGCGTCTCTCACATCAAGTGTCGCCATGGTCTCTTCATCCAGGCCTTCTTTGGCAATCGCAAGCAGGCCCTCGGGCGCGCGCTGGAAGTGAGTCTGAGCGACTTCAGAGGCTTCAGACAGCCGCTCCGTCGCGTTTTCGAGTTTGGCATTCGCAATGGCCAGAGTTTCGCGCGCGCTCATAGCAAGATTATTTGTCGAACGGGCCGCTTCTTCTACTTCTCGGATTTCCGATTCGCGCGCCGCCAGCGTGCCAGCGGCGTCCTGTCGCTCTATCTCGAGAGCGTCAACGCGGCTTGCGAGCGTGTCGAGTTGGGTCTGAAGCGATTCAGGGCGCGCCTTCGCTGCGGCGGCTTCGCGTGCCGCCTCCGCGCGGCGGGTTACGAGCGATTGAACTCGCGTTGCCGAGCTTTCCAGACGTCCTGTCCAGCGTACGACATCTTGCTCCAGAGCATTTCGACGGGCCATCGCCTGCTGGCGGTTCCGGGTAAGGTCTGTGAGACGTCCGCGGCATTCTGTTTCTCGCTCGCGCGCCGATGCCAGTACGTTACGGGCTTCTGCAACAGCGTGCGCCAGCCGCGCCAGGTCTTCCGTATTCTCGGGCTTGGCAGCGGTCTGATACGCCTCTTTAGCGATGTGCAGATCTGATTCTACGCGCGCCAGGTTTTCTTTCGCAGAGTCTGCTTTCAGGCTTGCGCGATCTGTGTGTTGCTTGGCGCTCGCCAGATTGCGGCGCGCCTGATCCAGACGCTGCGTGGCGTCCTGGACGTTGCGCCGGATCTGCTTGAGATCTTCCTCTGCGCCAATGCGTCCGCCGCGGATCTGGGCATAGTGGGCCTGTAACTCCGAAACCGTCTGACGTTGAGGACCAAGCGCGGACTGAGCGGCCTCTAGTCGCGCCTTTTGCTCCAGGCGCTCGGCCGCAGCCACTGGCGCAGCAGGGGTCCTTGTGAAGCCGTCCCAACGCCAGAGATGTCCATCCAATGTGACGAGGCGCTGGCCTGGCTTCAGGTCGGGCGCCAGCTCTTCGCCCTCAGACCGGGAGACAACCCCGCACTGAGAGAGTCGCGCGGCCAGTTCGCCGGGAGCTTCGACAAAATCGGTAAGCGGCTTGGCATAGCCGGGAAGAGCCTGCGTCTTCACACTGCTCCCAGCCCAATAGATCGAGGCAGACCGGTCCGTTGGGGCCTGCAAGTCGTCGCCCAGCGCCGCGGCCACGGCTTTTTCGTAGCCGTCTCGCGTCCGCATTTGTTCAACCACCGGCGGGCTCTGCGTCGTTTCTGCTTTACGGAGTAGGCGGGTGAGGCCAGCGATTTCTGTTTCGAGCGTTCTCAGCGCGTCCTGTGCCTCGTCAGCGGGGGCTTTGGCGGCGAGTTCTGCTTCCTGTTTGTCGAGAATGGTCTGCTCTGCGGCTTCCAGAGCGTTCTGGGCTTCTTTCAGCGCGGTTTCAGCCTCGGATTCAGCTTCGCGGGCAACGTGCAGCTCATTGGTGAGCGCTGTCGTGTCCGGGAGCGCTTCAACAATACCTCGCAAGTGCTGAACCTCTTGCTCAAGGCTTTCCTTGCGCCGACGGTGTGCATTGGCATTGGCTTCAAGCGCCTGAATTTCAGCGCGTTTTTGCGCAAACGCTTCAGATTTCAAATCGGCGTCCGCCTGCGCCGTTTCCAGCGCTTGCTTGGCTTCGGCAAGTACGCGCTCCGCTTCGACCTCTTTTTCCTTGTTGGTCGTATCGTTCTCGACCGGCAGTGCTGCAAGCGATTCCCGGGCGTCCGCCAATGTGCGCTCAGCTTCTTCTTTCTGGCTTTGCTCGCGCTGAATGTCCTCAGCGAGCCGAGTAGCTTCGCGCTCTAAACCAGCCAGCAGGTCAGCAGCGTTCTTGCGTTCGGTTTCGACTTTGGCGAGTTCAATCCGCGCTTGCCCAAGCTTACCAGAAGCAACAGCCTCTGCCGTGCGCATCGGGCCGATACCATCGCTGGCTTCAAGTCGCTTGGTTTCTGCGACGGCAGCCTCTCGGGTCAGCCGCTCGACTTCTGTTTTGGCGCGGGCCAGCGAAACCGCTGCGGTTTCCTGGTCGGCCTTGGCTGTAGCCCACTTTAGATGCGCCAGATAAGCTTCAAGAGCTGAAATTTGCGAGCTTAGCTCTTTGTATTTTCGGGCTTTTCGGGCCTGACGCTTCAGGCTGTCGAGTTGGCGCTCAACCTCGGCCGAAACTTCAGTCAGGCGCTCGAGATTGGTTTCTGCGCCGCGTAGCTTCAACTCAGCTTCGTGACGTCGTGTATTCAATCCGGCGATGCCTGCAGCTTCTTCGAGAATACGGCGCCGGTTCTGAGGCTTGGACCCGATGAGCTCACTGATCTGACCCTGCCGCACCAAGGAGGGCGAGTTTGCGCCAGTGGAGGCATCCGCGAAGAGGAGCTTGATATCCTTGCCGCGAACCGTGCGTCCGTTCAGTTTGTAACTTGTGCCAGCGCCGCGTTTCAGGCGGCGCATAATTTCGAGTGTATCGGAGCTGTTAAACTCAGGCGGCGCTGTTCTGAGCGTGTTGTCCAGAACCAGCGTCACTTCTGCGAGTTCGCGGGCTGGACGTCCGGCGGCGCCAGAGAAGATCAGGTCATCCATCTCCCCGCCGCGCATAGCTTTGGCGGAGTTTGCCCCCATGGCCCAGCGCATGGCTTCCAGCAAATTGGATTTGCCACAGCCATTTGGACCAACAATGCCTGTCAGGCCGGGAAGGATTGGAACAGATTCAGGATCGACGAAGGATTTGAAGCCTGCGATGCGGAGTTCTTTTAATTGCATGCAGCCCCCATCCGCCTCTATTCGGTCTCGCTCGACGCCAATGCAGCGTCCAGCTCAGCTGAAAACGCAACGACGGATATCCGAGCATTGGTGTCCATGCGTTCGCCGTTCAAAAAGAAAGTCGGCGTTGCGTCGACACCAGCGGCGCGCGCCGCCGCGATCGAAGCCCGTATGGCGTCACGGTTTTCCTGACTATCCAGGCAGGCATCAAAGGCTTCATCGCCTTCAATGCCGTGATTTGTCGCCACTTGTTTCAATGCTTCGACGACCGGTCCGCCTTGGCGGGCCAGCGTCAGGATGGCGTCCTGGCGAACGAACAGTTCGTCCAGCATATCGTAATAGGCTTGACCTTCCGTGCAGCGCGCGAGTGCAAACCCAGCCACAGTGACGTTGGCGGGAGCGGTCGGAAATTCACGGAAAACGAGTTTAACTTTGCCGGTGTCGATATAGTCGGTCTTGATCGTGGGAAGGATCCGTGTGTGAAACACAAGACATGCCGGGCATGTCCAGCTGGCATATTCGACGAGCGTGACGGGCGCTTCCGGATCGCCAAAAACAATGTCTTGAAGGACGACTTTTTCAGCGGAGGAGTCACCTGAACCGCTGGTCGATTCGGAGGAGTCCGAAGACGAGCCACAGGCCGCGAGCGCCAATGCTGCAGCGGCCATTACAGTTCCGCGACGGGTGAAGCTAAGCATGCTCATAACCTTTCCTTAACAGTCTGAGTCGGATTGGTTGCCAAGAAGTTAACGCCGTTACAGGAGCGAAACGAGCGGCGAACCGAAGGGTGGAACGAAGTTTATTCTGCAGAAGCCTCGGCAGCGCCTGAGTCGCCTAGCCGAGCATCAAGCAAAGCGCGCATGCCGTCAGCGGTACGCCACTCATAACCTTGGAGCTTCTCACCATTGATGAAGACGGTCGGGGTCGAGTTCACCCCCTGGCTGTCGCCTTTCATAACGGACTCGCCGATCGCGTAAGTCACGTCCTTGTTTGCGAGGCAATCTGTAAAAGCGTTCCCTTCAATGCCGTAAGTCGACGCCAGATCGCGCAAGGCGCCTTCTATGTTCCCGCCAGTTTGTGCGAGATTGATGACGTTTGTTTGGGCCTGGAACAGGTCTTCGATGGCGTCATAATAGCGGTCTTCCCCGGCGCAGCGGGCGAGGGCAAATCCGGCCACAGAGATATTTGCGGGCGGGGTTGGAAATTCGCGAAACACAAGCTGAACTTTGCCGGTCTCGATATATTCGCTTTTCAGAACCGGGATGACGTCGGTGTGGAATTGCAGGCAGGCAGGGCATGTCCAGCTAGCGTATTCGACCATTGTGATCGGCGCATTTGCATCCCCAAGCGTGATGTCGGTTAGCGCGATGTCGTTTGAGCCAGCGTCGCCAGTTTGCGCGTTTCCAGTGTCGGCGGCGCCGCAAGCGGTGAGGGCGAACGCGGAAATGGCTGCAAGTGCTATGCGGCGGGTCAAACGAGGCATGTGTGGGGACCTTTCATGCGGACTAAAATGGAAGCGAGGGGCTGTCTTCTGGCGTAGAATCTTCAGGCTCAGCCGTTAGCACGGCTTCTCCCAATGCCAATAGGGCGGTTCGCAGTTTTTCATCCTCAATTCCTTCTGCGCTGGTGACGAGGGCGTCGCGCTGCTCCGGCGTGAGGGGAATAGCGCGAACCGGTTTGGAGTTTAGAACAGACGCGGAGAAATGACCTTGCAAGATCTTGATGGCGGTAATGTCTCCGCCCGCGGCGACGGAGACGCGCTGGCGGATCATCTCGCTCTGATGCTGAACCAGACCCGCTGCGGCAGGGATGACGGTCAGGGTCAGGCGGCGACCTCCCTTTGCAGGCGTCAGTTTCTCGGGCCGGCACAGACGGGCGAGTTGTTCGCCGACGATTTCTGCCCATTGTACTTTCAGGCGGCTCAGGGTCGCGCCTTTTTTTGGTAGCGCCTTGCGAGTGAGGCGCATCGCAGCTTTGCCAATCGTACCGGGGCCGGGATGCACGGGTTTTGCCTTTGCATAGCGCAGCTTGACGCGGGCGCGTGCTTCTTCCAGCGGATCGAGGCTTGATCGTTTTACCATTCGCGTCACCTTGCCCGGCATGAACATGGATGAAAAGTTACACTTTGCAGACCTTTCTGACCAATTACTGGATTGGTATGCGGACGCTGCGCGCGAATTGCCCTGGCGGATCGGGCCTGGCGCGCGCGCGAAAGGGGTGCAGCCAGATCCATATCGCGTGTGGCTGGCTGAAATCATGCTGCAACAAACCACCGTGCCGCACGCCACGCGTTACTATCTGGAATTTACCAAGCGGTGGCCGAAGATTGAAGATTTGGCCAGCGCTCAGGATGAGGACGTGATGGCGGCCTGGGCGGGGCTCGGATACTATGCGCGCGCTCGGAATTTGTTGAAGTGCGCCCGCGAAGTTTCAGCGCGCGGCGGCTGGCCCGACACAGCGGAAAGCTTGCAGAAATTGCCTGGCATTGGGCCTTATACGGCTGGCGCTGTCGCTGCTTTGGCCTTCGGACGCCGGGCGGCGGCGGTGGACGGAAATGTCGACCGCGTGTTTGCCAGGTTGATGGCGCTCACGGACGACTGGAAAGCTGCAAAAACGCGCCTGAAAGCTGTGGTGGAAGATCTCGTGCCCGAAGACCGCCCCGCAGAATTCGCTGAAGCCCTGATGGATCTCGGCGCCACAATCTGTACGCCGAAATCCCCGAACTGTCTGATTTGCCCCTTGAGAGATATGTGCGCCGCCCGGCAAGAAGGCGCGCCGGAGCGCTATCCGATCAAACCCAGAAAACAGGCCAAGCCGACACGGCAGGGGCACGTCTACATTCTGATGGGGGAAGCGCGCACGGTCCTGACCGAGCGTCGCCCCGACAAAGGCTTGCTTGGGGGCATGCTGGGTTTGCCAACCTCCCCCTGGTCAGGCGAGTTTGGAGTGCCAGAATTCCCCTCAGAGGCGAATTGGCGCGAACTCGGCGAAGTTCGCCATGTCTTCACACATTTCGCACTCACGCTGAAAGTATGGCGGGCCGAAACCGATGAAACGCTGAGCACGACGCGCGCGCAGGCGTCCGATGGTTTGCCGAGTGTCTTCGCAAAAGCGCTGAAACTTGCCTTGTGATACACCAATTGAGAGCGGTGTTCTGGAATTCCGTCTCTGTGAACCCAGCCAACGTAAAGCGCATTCTGGGTTCCTTCCAAACCTGTGGAAAATCATTAGATAGTTCTTGTTTTGTTCTCTTTCGTATGCTCTCCATAGCGTATGCGAACGGGTCAGAAATTAGCTAAGGCAGGCCGGGTGGAGCGTGCGGAGGTGGCGGAGGTGCGCGAGCGCTTTCACCATCGGGGACGCGGGGCAGTGTCGAACCAGACGGGGCGATTTGAGCGGGAGACCCGCGAAGCGCTGGATGATGGCTGGGGAACGGTTGAAGAAGACGCGCCGCGCCTTGAGACGACACTGACCAAGGAAACACCGCGCACCATCATTACGTTCAACAAGTCGCCTGATATCCATTTTGACCGCTCGATCAATCCGTATCGCGGCTGTGAGCATGGCTGCGTCTATTGTTTTGCGCGACCAACGCACGCGTTTCATGGTCTATCGGCCGGGCTCGATTTTGAGAGCAAGCTGTTCTTCAAGCCGGATGGTCCGGAGCTGCTGCTCAAGGAATTGTCGCGGCCGGGTTATGTGCCGCGACCTATCGCGCTTGGCGTCAATACCGATGCGTATCAGCCGGTTGAGCGTGACCAGGAGCTGACGCGCCGCTTCCTGCAAATTCTCAGTGATCACAATCACCCTGTCTCGCTCCTCACCAAGTCTGCATTGATTGAGCGCGACATGGATCTGATCGCGCCAATGGCGGAGAAGCAGCTTTGCCGTGTCGGGGTGTCGATCACGACGCTCGACCCGAAGCTCGCCCGGCGGATGGAGCCACGCGCCGCGACACCTCGGAAGCGATTTCAGGCGGTCCGGCGTTTAAGCGATGCGGGGATCCCCGTGACGGTTATGGCGGCACCGATCATTCCAGCCTTGAATGAACCAGAGTTAGAAGGCCTCTTAGAGGCCGCAAAGGCACATGGCGCGACCGGCGCTGGATATGTGCTGCTCCGCTTGCCGCATGAGCTGAAGGACATTTTCCACGAATGGCTGGTGCAGCACTATCCCGACCGCGCCGCTCGCGTGATCAATGCGTTGCGAGAGATGCGAGGCGGGAAAGATTATGACGCACACTGGTTCGAGCGCGGTACGGGCAGCGGTGTTGTGGCCCGCCTGATCAAGCAGAGGTTTATCAAGTCTATCCGGCGCCTCGATTTGCTGCCGACACGGACGCAGTTGCGGACAGACCTATTCCAGCCGCCTGTTTTGAAGGGCGGTCAGTACCGAATGGATCTTTAGGCTATTGTGGAGCTTGCTCCGCGAGTTTGGCAGCATTGGCGGCTTGGGCGTCTCGGGTCAGTCTGTAATTTCTCATGATGATCGCGGCCAATGCATAAGCCACGACAGGCACGCCGACAAAGACCAGCATCACGCCCCGGGCAACCTCCGGGCTATTCTCTCCAGAAGGATCGAAACCGACCCACGCGCCCAGCAGAATGTAAGGAATTCCGATCGCGAAACTCGCGCCGGTCTTGTAAGCGCCGGACATGAGCGAATAATACATTCCGGAGCGGTTCTCACCGGTCTTCGCCTGCTCCGCTTCGATAATATCGGCGACCATGGAGCGCGCGAGAATGAACGGAGTGCCGTAACCTAGGCCCGATACAATTGCAGCGAAAAGGAGAGGGACAAGGCCTCCACCAGCCGCGCTCAGTGGCAGGTAGATCATATAGGTCGCGATCGACCAGACCGCGGTCCCGACAAAGGCAATGTGCTTCTCTGTTCGTTTCGACAACCAGATCCAGAAGGGCATGGAGGCAAAACCGGCGACAAAGAAAGCCATGAGGATGACCGGTGCGTAGTCAGTGACGCCGAAGCCCCATTGTGCCGCAAACAAGAAGGTTCCTCCGGTGCCAGCTATGGCGATTCCGACCAGGACCTCGACCATCAGAACGCGCACCATGTTCGGGTTTCTGAAGGCGACTTTGATGGCCTCCCACGAGAACGCCATCTTCGGCTCGTCCTCTTTAGGAGGAGCATCTGGAACGAAGAACACCGCCAGCGCGATGGTGGCGGGCAGGACGATGAGAAGAATAACTCCCATCACCATGACCTGGCCTCTGCGATCGATGCCGAAATTGATCGCCAGCAAAGTCGGGATGATCAGCAGTGATAACAGGGTGAGCGTCGACACGATCTCTCGCCACATGAACAAGCGCGAGCGCTCGTCATACGCGGTGGTGATCATCGGCACCCAGGATTGATGCGGAGTCTGCAGCATGGTGAAGCCGAGCCAGAACACGATCAGCCAAACCACCAGATATGCAGGAGAGACCGTCTCTCCCATAGGCATGAACATAAAGAAGGCACCGATCATCAGGACGGGCACACTTGCCACCAACCAATGTTTTACGCGGCCTCTCTTGGTGGGCCTGGTATCAACCAGCCAGCCCATGACCGGATCGGTTCCGAGGTCCCAGAAGCGCAGGATCATGAAAATCAGACCGACCATGGTCGTGCCAAGGCCAAGCTGTTCGGCGTACATGGGGGCCACGAACACAGCCATCGGTAGTCCGATCGCCGCGAGCGGCATTCCAACACTGGCAAAAGCAAGGACCCGCGTCAGCGGAAGGCGGTCTGGCGCAGTACTCATGTTTTGGAAGATGACGCACCCGTCACGAAAGGCAAGCATAATCGGGTGCGGATTGGTTTTCCACAGACTTGTCCACAACGGAAAAATCATGCAGTTTCGAGATCGAAACGATTGGGCGGGCGCAAAATCGATTCGCTGGTAACGAATCAGAAACCCAAAGCAGTAGATTTGGAGTGCTTCTGATTCGCAACTGATTCGACGATGGGAAGCACGGGTATGGATCTCAACGAAAACACAATCATAGAAGGCGAGTGCGTTGACGTGTTGTCACGCCTGCCAGACAATTCGGTCGACCTGATTTTTGCCGACCCGCCTTACAACCTACAACTGGGTGGCGGCCTGACGCGGCCTGATCAGTCGGTTGTCGACGGCGTGACAGATGCCTGGGATCAGTTTGACAGCTTTGATGCCTATGACCTGTTTACCCATCAATGGTTGAGCGAGTGTCGCCGTGTTCTGAAAGATGATGGCGCGATCTGGGTCATCGGGTCGTATCACAATATTTTCCGGGTCGGCACGGTTTTGCAGGATGCGGGTTTTTGGATCCAGAACGATGTCATCTGGCGCAAATCCAACCCGATGCCGAACTTCAAAGGCACGCGCTTCCAGAACGCTCACGAGACGATGATCTGGGCTGGCAAGTCCGAGAAATCCAAAGTCACGTTCAATTATGATGCGCTGAAGACGTTTAACGAAGACAAGCAGATGCGCTCGGATTGGCTCATCCCGATTTGTGCGGGCGGCGAACGTCTTAAAGGCGATGACGGGAAGAAGGCGCATCCAACGCAAAAGCCCGAAGCGCTGTTGCAGCGGATAATTCTGGCGACGTCCCAACCAGGCGACGTCGTGCTTGATCCATTCTCCGGCACCGGAACGACCGCATCGGTTGCGAAGAAGCTCGGACGCGCGTTTGTCGGTATTGAACAAGATCCGGCCTATGTCCGCTTGTCGCGCGCCCGCCTCAAGGCGATCACGCCAATTGAAAGCGACATGCTGGAAGTTCAGAAAAGCAAGAGAGCCCTACCGCGCGTGCCGTTTGGCGCCCTTGTCGAAAATGGCTGGCTGAAACCGGGCGATCGGCTTTGGTCACCGAAGAAGCGGTTCAACGCTCGTATTCGAATTGATGGCAGCCTGACCACGGGCGACTCATCGGGTTCAATTCACCGAGTTGGTGCGTTCGTGCAGCAGGCTCCGGCATGCAATGGCTGGACATACTGGCACTATGAGGAGCCCAAGAATGGTGACCTTGCGCCGATCGATTTGCTGCGCCGTCGCTATCGTCATGAAATGGGCCTGGTGAACTAGGGTTTGGGTTGTATTCGGTCTATAAAGGGGGCGCGAATAAGGCCGCATTCTTGGGCGAATTTGTATTGATCCAATAATCGCGTAAACTCATTGCATGTTTCACTCTGAATAGAGGGGTCCATGCGTTGGGTAGTCATCATATTGATAATCGCAGTGAGCGGCGTGCTGGGGTGGTTTATTGCCAGCCAAAGCGCCGTTCAGCAATTCCTTAGGGTTCCGGTTCCGACCTCCTCATCCGGAGCGGCTGAACCCGCAGATCCGGCGCCTGCGCGCGATTCGGAACTTCCTGGCGAGACGGCAATGGCGGAGCCCTCAGATGAGGACACGCCTTTAGATCCACCTCGCGAAGATATGCCGGAGCCTGACCCACTGCCCGAGCCTGATCCAGAACCCGCCACCTCAGTGCCGGAGTTAGAAGGCGAAGCGGCGCTGGCCCAGTATCGTGTCTGGATCGGTGAAGCGCGAACCCTGCATTCTTACCCGGACAGCGTGCAGCGCATGTATGATGTGATGATGTGCGAATCCGGAGGACAGGCGGATATCGTCAATCCGGCAGGGCCATACTCTGGATTGTTCCAATACGCAGCCGGAACCTGGAACGGCGATTGGAACACCTATCGTGAAAACGATATCCTTGATCCACGATCACAGATTTTCGCAACGGCGCTCGCCTGGAGCCTCAACATGCAAGGGCAGTGGGGCTGCTATTCGCGCCCGCACTAGCGGCGCGTTAGTCGCGCGGCTGCCAGCCTGCGGGCATTCGGAAGCTCGGCTTCGCCTTTTTCTTTTTCATCGGCTTGCCGGGTGTCGGCAGGGTCCCATCGGAATAAGGCCCGGCTGGCTTCTTCCCGGCAGCGATATCCGTCAGTTTGAGCGCAGCATACTGCCCGGGCGCTGATCCGAGCTTGTGGTTGCGGGGTTTGACCGCGTCGACTTTTTTGCCCGATAGCGGCTTCAGCCATTCCCACCAGCTTGGCCACCATGACCCCGGCAACTCTTCAGCCCCAGATAGCCACCGGCCGGGATTTTCCGGCAGGTCTTCGCTGACCCAGTGTTGATATTTTTGCGCGTCTGGGTGGTTGATCACCCCGGCGATATGACCGGATCCTGCGAGCGTAAAGCGAACGGGTCCGCCAAAATTCTGCGCGCCCTTATAGATCGAATGCCACGGGCAAATATGATCCGAGCGCCCAGCCTGGATGAAGACCGGGATCTTGATGTCCGTCATCGAAACAGCGTCGCCCAGCACTTTGAACTTACCACTCGAGAGCTGGTTCTTGTTGTAGAAGTTTTTGAGATATTTCTTGTGCGTTGGCCCGGGAATATTGGTCTGATCGGCATTCCAATAGAGCAAATCGAATGGCCGAGGCTGTTTGCCCATCATGTAATTGTCGACGACGTACCGCCAGACGAGATCGGCCGGGCGCAGAAAGTTGAACGTTTCCCCCATCATCTCACCGGGCATGATGCCATTATTCTCTTCGATCACCTGGTCGATCTGGGCGAGAGAATCCTCCTGGGTGAAGATCTTGAGCTCGCCCGCCAGATCGAAGTCTGACTGCGAGGCGAAATAGGTGGCCGACTTGATCCGTTTGTCACCGGTCTGGCCCATATGAGCTAGCGCGCTGGAGAGCAGAGTGCCGCCAATGCAATAGCCGACTGTGTTGACCTTTTTTACGCCGGCTTCTCGCGTCACAGCGTCCAGCGCCGCATGAATACCCTGTTCGATATAGTCGTCCCAGGTGTAATCCTTGGTCTCGTCATCGGCTGAGCGCCACGACACGACAAATGTGTTGACCCGCTTTGAAAGTAGCCAACGGATCATCGAGTTTTCGGGCTGCAAATCGAGAATGTAGAACTTGTTGATCCATGGCGGGAAGATGAGCATCGGCGTCTTGTGCATCTTCTTGCGCGTTGGATTGTAGTGGATCACTTCAATCAGCTTGTTGCGGAAGACCACCTTGCCTTTGGCGGTCGCAACATTCTTGCCGATCTCGAAAGCCGCTTCGTCGGTCTGTGTGATCGCCAGTCGGCCGTCGCCGCGCTGCAGATCACCGCGCGCGTTGCGCAGTCCCTCGAGCACGCTCTGGCCATTGCTTTCAATCATCGCGCGGATGGCTGCCGGATTGGTGGCGAGCATGTTTGTTGGCGACATCGCATCAACGAACTGGCTGAGATAATACCGTGCCTTTAGTTTGGTGGTGTCGTCGAGCTCATCAGAAACCGAGTCGACGAGGCCTTGCAGCCATTCGGCGTTCAGCATCCAGGCGCGGCGCATGAAATTGAATGTCGGATTGGCCTCCCATTCCGGGTCGGCAAATCTGCGATCCTTTGGCAAGGGTGTGCCGCTGGCCATGGACTGGAACAGGTTCATCCAGCCCTGGAACAGTGTCATCATTGCGTGACCAGATTTTTCCGGATTGCGGATCAGCGCAGCACCAATCTTGGCTTGCGCCTCGAGACCGCCATACGGGTCGGCCTGACCGGGCGCTGGAGGACGCAAATCCACACCGTTCAGCGAGTCGGTCAGGAGGCCTTGGGCTTCCTGCAATGCCTGCATCAGATTGCCGGCCATGACCTGCAAAGTTTCGGAATTCATATCCGAAAATGCATCCGGGAGCGTACTCGCCCCAAAATTATCAAAGTTTCTACCTTTGGTCATCAGACCGACACTCGCTATTCTATGCGAACCTATATAGGACTAAACAGCTTTGAGAATTATGAGTCCAGCGAAGGAAATTGTTTATGCGCGCTGTTGTTTTCGTAACGTTTGCCCTTTTGGCGGGCTGTACCAGCTCGTTTGAGAAGGTAAAGACGATGCGCGCGCAGGCTCCGGACTGGTATGAAGCGCGCAAGGTCGAGTTCCGCGGAGAGGGATATCCGAGCCTCGCTTCGGTGCCGCAGAACGCTCCGGATTACGATCCGCGGCGCAAGCTGGAATTGTCTGAAGCGGATGTCCGCGCGGCGCTCGCGCTATTCAATAGCGACCCAAGAGCAGAAGGCGCGATCGAGACGCCCGAGGCGATCGCCGCCTGGGCGGTGGAAGTGAAGCGAGCGGTGGAGGGGCGGCTTCCCGCCCCCGACTTCATGACCGACGCCGAGGTGCAGGCGATCAAGGCCCGTTTCAGCGTGCCACGCGCCCGCCTCTAGACCCAGAATTCAAGTATAATGGAGATCCGCAAGATGAGCGGAGAATTTCACAAGATCAGGCGCTTGCCGCCTTACGTTTTCGAACAAGTCAATCGCCGCAAAGCCGAATTGAGGGCGAATGGCGCTGACATTATCGACCTGGGCATGGGCAATCCCGATATGCCAGCCCCACCACATGTGATTGCCAAGCTCGCTGAAACCGCTGCGAAGCCGAACGTCCACGGGTATTCCGCATCTCGCGGTATTCCCGGACTGCGCCGCGCGCTGGTCAATTATTATGAACGTCGGTTCGATGTGAAACTGAACAAAGACCGCGAGGTGGTTGTCACGCTCGGTTCCAAAGAGGGATTTGCCAATCTCGCGCAAGCGATCACAGCACCGGGCGATGTCATTCTGGCGCCGGATCCATCTTATCCATTGCACCATTTTGGATTCATTATGGCGGGCGCGTCGATCCGGGCGATCCCGGCACCGACACCTGAAGCCTATCTGTCTGGTATCAGCAAAGCCATCCGATACTCGGTGCCGCCGCCAACTGCGATGGTGCTCTGTTATCCGTCTAATCCGACGGCTGATGTCTGCGATCTCGAGTTTTACAAGGATGCGGTCGCCCTCGCGAAGAAGCACGATCTCTATATTCTGTCAGACCTCGCCTATAACGAGATTTATTTCGACGAGCCGACGCCATCAATCCTTCAGGTCAATGGGGCCAAGGATATCGCCGTCGAAACCACGACCATGTCCAAGACGTACTCCATGGCCGGCTGGCGGATCGGGTTTGCCGCTGGAAACGAGCGTTTGATCGGCGCCTTGGCGCGCGTGAAGTCATACTTGGATTATGGCGCGTTCACGCCAATTCAGGTCGCGGCGTGCGCGGCGCTTGATGGCCCTCAGGACTGTGTCGACGAGTATCGCTCCACATATAAATCACGCCGCGACGTGTTGATCGAAAGCTTCGGCCGCGCCGGCTGGGATATTCCGAGCCCGGCAGCTTCCATGTTCGCCTGGGCAGAAATTCCGCCTCAGTGCGGCGACATGCGCAGTTTGGAGTTTGCGCTCAAGCTAATGAACGAAGCAGAAGTGGCGGTCGCGCCCGGCGCCGGATTTGGCGAGCATGGTGACCGACATGTGCGCATCGCCCTGGTAGAAAACGAGCAGCGCATCAGACAAGCGGCCCGAAACATAAAGCGGTTCCTTGCCAAAATGGATGAGGGCGGGCAAAGCGACACCCTGCAAAGGACGGGATCGTGAAAACAGTCAAATTGGGAATTGCAGGGCTCGGCCATGTTGGCTGCGGGCTGATACAATTGGTCGAACGCCAGGCCGAGCTGCGCCTGCCGGGCGAGGTTAAAATTGTTGGCGTATCCGCGCGCAGCAAGAGCCGTAACAGACCCGTCGATATCTCAGGCTATACCTGGTTCGATGACGCTTCAGAGCTCGCCACACATCCTGATGTCGATGTATTCGTCGAGCTGATGGGAGGCTCTGACGGTCCAGCCAAAGTGGCGGTCGAAGAAGGTCTGAAATCAGGCAAGCATGTTGTCACCGCAAACAAAGCGCTGATCGCGATGCACGGCCAGGATCTGGAATCGTTGGCACAAGCGAGTGACGTGGACCTGATGTTCGAAGCCGCTGTCGCGGGCGGCGTCCCAGTGGTGCGGGTGCTTCGCGACTCCTTAACCGGCGTCTCGATCCAGCGCGTATCCGGCATTCTTAACGGTACATGCAATTATCTGACGACACAGATGCTTGAGACCGGTCGCTCCTATGACGCGGTGCTCGAGGAAGCTCAGCGCCTTGGATACGCAGAGTCCGACCCGACGCTCGACGTTTCTGGGATGGACGCGGCGCATAAAGCGGCGATCCTCGCATCGATTGCATTCACAGCGGACCTGGATTTCAGCAAAGTCTCCGTCAACGGTGTCGATACGGTGGAATTGATGGATCTGACGCTCGCCGATCGCCTCGGCTTGCGCATCAAGCTGATTGCCGAAGGAATTTTGACCGAGGCGGGCGTCGTCTGCCGCGTCGCCCCGCTCGCCATGCCCGCCGATCATCCGCTTGCTCGCGTAGACGGCGCGTTGAACACGGTCCGCGTCGAGGGCGAGCCTCTCGGTGCGGTCACGCTGACCGGACCCGGTGCCGGGCCTGGACCAACTGCCAGCGCGGTGATGGGTGATATCGCGAAACTGTTCTCACCAACGGCGCGCAGTCCATTCGGGCGGGCCGCCCACCATCAAACCCGCAAATTTGTTGCGGCGGAGTCGGCTGAGCGTTCGGCATTCTTCTTGCGTGTCAGACTGGCCGATCGCTCTGGCGCACTCGCCAGCCTGACGGAGGCGCTCGCGAACCATGGCGTATCGGTCGACAAGCTGCTGCAGGAGTCAGCTGATGACAGCGATGTCTCGCCTGTTGCCATCGTCACGCATGTGTGTTCTCGCGGGGACATAGATGCTGCTAGCGCCAGAGTGTCTGCTTTGGAGGCCAGCGTAGGTACGCTGCAGGTGATTCCGATCGATGCGGCAATGTAGTTTAAAGCTGGACCGGCATGCGGTCTGGGGGAGTGAGAGATGATTGATAGTATTTTGATTCCGCATCTGGCGGATGCCATGGTGCGCGTTACGGAAAAAGCAGCCATTGCGGCTGAAACCCTGGCCGGGCGCGGCGACGAGAAGGCCGCTGATGCGGCAGCTGTGGATGCCATGCGTACGGCGTTCAACGCGGTTGACTTCAAGGGCCGGGTCGTGATTGGCGAAGGCGAACGTGATGAAGCGCCCATGCTCTATATTGGCGAAGAAGTCGGCACCGGAAACGGACCGGAAATCGACATCGCACTGGACCCTCTGGAGGGCACGACCCTTACCGCTAAAGCCATGGCGAACGCGCTCGCGGTCCTCGCAATCGCACCCCGCGGCGGACTGCTCTTCGCGCCCGACACCTATATGGAAAAAATCGCGATTGGACCTGGCTACGAAGAAGGTGTGATTGATCTGGACGCGACGCCAGCCGAGAACATCACCTCGCTCGCCAAAGCCAAAGGCGTCGACGTTTCAGCGATGACAGCATGCGTTCTGGACCGCCCGCGTCACGCTGAGATCATTGAAAGTTTGCGCGGTGCTGGTGCACGAATCCACCTGATTTCTGATGGCGATGTCGCTGGCGTGATCAATACAACCAATCCAAGCACCGGGATCGACCTGTATGTTGGCTCCGGCGGTGCTCCAGAAGGCGTGCTCGCTGCTGCTGCGCTCAAATGTGTTGGTGGTCAGATGCAGGGGCGTCTGATCTTCCGTAATGATGATGAGCGTCGCCGCGCGGACCGATCCGGGATCACCGACTACGATAAGAAGTACAGCCTTCACGAGCTTGCCTCAGGAGAGACGGTGTTCTGCGCTACGGGCGTAACCAAGGGCGGCCTGGTCGATGGTGTGGTGCGCAACGGATCACAAATCGAGACGGACACGCTGGTCATGAGCAGCGCGGACGGAATGGTTCGCAAGATCAAGAGCTGGCACCGGGTCTAGCGGGGTACCTCTCTAATTGGTGCGTATGGAAAGCCGAACTTGGGCGTGTTTGCACGTCTAGTTCTAGCTGGTCCTTTGCCTGAAACAGTGTGCCCGGGCTGTTGCCGCAGAGTCGTCGAACAATCCGGTTAAAATTTGCGGCAGATGAAAAACCGTATCGCTCTGCCATTTGGGCTACGATACCGCGCTCGGAGGGAGTTCGCGAAATCTCCAGCACCGCCTTGAGTGCGGTTTGCGCACAATCTGGAGTCAGCTCATACACGGCGGCATGACGTCTAATAGCCTTTCGATTCGCGCGTCCTATGGCGGGCGCTACTGGACGCTCCGTCAGCCGGATGAGGCGACGGTTCGAGCATTGCTGCCACAGATCGGCGGCAATGATCTACTCGCACGATTGCTCGAGCCGAGGGATGTGGCGCCGACAGATGTGGAGACGTTTCTCAACCCGACGCTTCGCGCGCTGTTTCCGGATCCGGCCAGCTTTCAGGACATGATGAAAGCCGCCGAACTGACGCTGGATGCTATTCTGGATGGTCGGAGCGTCACGGTTTTCGCCGATTATGATGTGGATGGCGGCACCAGTTCGGCGATCCTCGCCCGCTATTTCCGCGCCTGGGGACAAGCGATCGGGCTATATGTTCCGGACCGTCTGACTGAGGGATACGGCCCCAGTCCCGAAGCCTTTCGCCATTTGAAAGAGCAGGGGGCCGACCTCGTCATCACAGTGGATTGCGGGGCGGCGGCGATCGCGGCTCTTGCCGAGGCGGTTGCGATTGATCTTCCCGTGATTGTGATTGACCATCACCTGATGGGCGCCGAGCCGCCAGAATGCGCCGCGCTCGTCAACCCAAACCGCGCTGATGATACGAGTGGGCAGGGCCATCTTGCTGCCGCGGGTGTGGTCTATGTTTTTGTGGCGGCGCTGAACAAGCTGGCCCGGGAGCGCGGCATTGCGCCTCCAAACGGATTGCCAGACATTCTGAATTGGCTCGATCTCTGCGCATTGGGGACGCTTTGCGATATGTCGCCTCTGCGCGGCGCAAACCGGGCATTCGTGACACAAGGTCTCAAGATCCTTGAGCGCGGCCAGAATCCGGGGCTACGCGCCCTTGCAGATATTGCTGGGATCGGGACGATTGAAAGCGTGTATCACGCGACTTTTGTGCTGGGACCGCGATTGAACGCAGGCGGACGGGTCGGTGATCCGTGGCTCGCAGCTAAGTTGCTGGCGACTGATGACCGGGCCGAGGCGATTGCGCTGGCGGAACGCCTGCACGCACACAATGACGAACGAAAAGCGGTAGAGGCTGCCATTCTCGAACAGGCCAGCGTGGAAGCCCAAAAGCAAATCGATGCAGACCCGGAGACCGGTATTCTGATCGCGGCGGGTGAAGGTTGGCATCCGGGCGTGATCGGCATCGTCGCTGGGCGACTGAAGGACCGGTTCCACTTGCCGAGCATTGTCATCGGTTGGGGCCAAGGGCTTGGCCCCGTCGCCAAGGGCTCTGCGAGATCCGTGCACGGGGTGAATATTGGCGATGCCATATCCGCCGCTGCGAAACAGGGTGTGATCCTCTCAGGGGGCGGTCACGCCATGGCGGGCGGCTTGAGCCTAAACCCGGACCAGCTGCCTGAGCTGAAGTCATGGATGCAGGCGCACATGTCAGAGTTCAAAGAAGAGCGCGCTGCCGCAAAGGAGCTCACCATCGATGCGCTTCTTGCACCTGCGCAGGTGACCCCCGAAACGTTCGATCTCATTCAAACCATCGGCCCGTTCGGGCAAGGGGCGGCTGAGCCGATCTTTGCGCTTCGAGATGTCGAGATTACCTACACCCGGCCGATTGGAGACAACCATTTGAAGCTCACCGTCGAGGATATGGGCGCGCGGGTAGAGGCGCTGGTCTGGCGCTGCATTGGCACCCCGCTCGGCGACGCACTTTTGCAACGCGGCCGCGTCCATTTAGTCGGGCGCCTTAAAGACAATGTATGGAATGGCCGCCGCACCGCGCAAATTGAAGTCATCGACGCGGCGGCGTCGACTTAACCTAAAATCGCGACAGTCGTTTCCGATTGGAAGCCATTGAAATTTGTCGCCAGAGCCTGGCCGTAGGCGCCGAGATGGCAGATTTCGATCCAGTCGCCTTCGCGCGTGTCTGCTGGCAACTGGAACGGCCCTGCCATCGTATCGAGGCTATCGCAAGTTGGACCAAAGAATCGGAAAGCTTTCATGTCGGAGGAGGCCCCGCCAGCGCGGTGCAAATTCACTGGATACTTCCAGCCGCACTGCGCTGCGTCGAACAAAGACCCGTAAGATCCTTCGTTGAGATACAGGTCTTGGCCCTTGCGCAGCTCTACGCGCGCAAGCGTTGATCCGCCTTCGCCGCACAAGGCGCGGCCAGGCTCTCCAATGATATCCAGACCCTCAAACCCGAACATTTTCAGGCCCTTTTGAATGCGCTCGAAATAAGACTGCATGGGCGGAGGGGTCAGCCCAGGATACGCGACCGGGAAGCCGCCGCCGCAGTCGAGGCTGTCGATCTCGATATTCGCCGTTTCGAGCAAACCATGAACGTAGGACAAGGCGCGGATATAGTCGGCTGGGTCCATGCACTGGCTGCCGACATGGAAGCAAACACCGAGCTTCGCAGCAACCGGCCGCGCAGCGCGTAGCAGGTCCACGGCGTCGCGATAGGCCGCGCCATACTTGCCTTCGAGTGGCATGCTCGCCGAACCACCGCTCGGTAGGGCGAGGCGCAAGTGAAGATGCAGGTCGTCAGCGTCATTCGTCTCGATCAGGATCTTGCCAAGCTCTGCCGCGCAGTCGAAGGCAAAGTGACGAACACCGGCTTCATAAGCATGACGGATCGTTCGCCGGGATTTGACCGGGTGCATCAGATAGAGCTCCGCGTCCGGACAGGCCGCGAGCACCTGATCGATCTCGCGAATGGACGCAACGTCGAAGCCGCGCATGCCGGACGCCCAGAGCGTCTTCAGAACGGCCGGGTGCGGGTTTGCTTTGACTGCATAAATCGACTTTCCTGGAAAGCCGTCCAGGAAGGTGCGCGCTGCTGCTTCGATACGCTTCGGATAGAGTACATAGATCGCATCATCCCCGTCATAGGATCGGATCGCATCTTCAACTGAGTTGAAAGCGGGCAAACCGAACGGGCGGTCATAGTCAGGAAGAAGTGCGGGTTGCGCGAGGCGCGACGGGGCTGGATTGAACATTGGCTAAAGGTCCGAATTGCGAACGTCGAAACGCTCGAAAGGGTCAGGGTCAGATACGGCCTTCGGTGGCGTATCCGGCTCAGTCGGAATTTGGCGGGCAAGTGGCCCGCTACGGCCTTATAAGTTCAGCCACGGCGGCCATATAATCGGCATCCTTGGCAAAGGTCCTGTGTACAGTTGTGGTGTCAAACGCAACATCAATGCGCTTAATCAGAAGGACGGGTATTGGCGGGCGAAGGCCCTTCAGGGGATGAGTCATCCAAGTATCCTCGCAAAGCAAGATCGGCTCGAAACCGACATTGAAAGTGAAGACAGTTGGGCTCCCCCGTACTGACAGCTAAAGCTTAGCTCGTCGTGGTTCGCTTACTTGTCAGCGGCGCATGTATGAAATCCACAGGCTGGGGTCAAGGAAAATCCTGAGCCCAAGCTGCGGAGATTGCTCAAACTATCGAGACCACCAGCCGCGTTTTTTCTTTTTCGGTTTCGCTGTGGTTTCCAGAACGGGTTCGGTTGTCTCCCGTGTCGCAGGCGCAGCGGCGACTGCCGGTTCTGGTTCTGGTTCAGATTTTGGCGCAGGCTCAGCAGTCGTTTCGGGCTCTGGTGCCTTATCAGTTTCAGCCGCCGCTTCGGGCTCGGGTTCAGCCGCAGGCGCTGGCTCGGGATCGAGTGCTTTGATTGGTTCAGCTTCGGTGGGCGTGTCGTTTGGCTCGGTCGCATCCGCTTCGGTTGCTTCCGCAGTTGTTTCCGTTGCTTCTGTATTGTTCTCGCCGTCTTCCCCGCGCCGCTTGCGACGACGACGTCGGCGGCGTTTCTTGCCTTCTCT
Source organism: Hyphomonadaceae bacterium (assembly GCA_043513745.1). Taxonomy (GTDB): domain Bacteria; phylum Pseudomonadota; class Alphaproteobacteria; order Caulobacterales; family Hyphomonadaceae; genus Henriciella. The sequence continues at coordinate 9,944 of CP121341.1, read as the reverse complement.
TGGCTCTTCGTCAGACGCAGCCTCTTGCGTTGAGGTTTCTTTGGCTTCGCTTTCGTTCCCACCGGCCCGAGCCGCTTCCGGCATTGCGACTGGCTTGGCGTCGAGCCCGCCTTCGCTGGCTTCGGGCAGCTCATCCGGTTCATCGCCCAAGAGGTTGGAGATGGACATGGCTAGGCCGTCCAACAGCGCACCGCCATCTGTGGGTGGGGCACCTGGATCCAGCGCTTCGCCATCCTTGCGGCGTCGGCGGCCACCCCGGCGGCCGCGGCGTCGGCGCTTCTTGTTACGATCGCCTGTTTCCTCACCGTCCTCTTCCGAGGAGACGGCTTCGACTTCATCCTCGTCCTCATCTTCTTCGGCGTCTGGCAGCAGATGGTCGTCTGCATCACCTTCAAGGAATTCGTCGCGGTTGAACTTTTTGCGTCTCCGGCGATTGCTAGAGGCTTTGTCTGCATCAAGCTCGAAATCGCCTGGGATCATCGCGCCGGATGATTTGATGGCGATCGTGAAGCCTGCTTCTTCCTCTATCGCGGAGATCTGATCCCGTTTGGAATTGAGAAGATAGAGCGCCACATCGGTCGGTGCGGTGACCGTGATACCGCGCAGACCGCCGCCTGCCGCGCGTGCTTCAACAGCGCGGAGCAATTGAAGAGCTGCAGATGACGTTGATCGGCGGCGACCGGTGCCATCGCACGACTCACACTTAGCCGATGTCGCTTGCAGCACACCTGCGCGGCGACGTTGCCGTGAAATTTCCATCAGTCCGAATTGCGAGATGCGGTTGTTTTGGACGCGCGCTCGGTCGAGCTTCAGCGCCTCTTTCATCTTCTTCTCGACGGCGCGATTATTCTTATTCTCGTCCATATCGATGAAGTCGATGACGACGAGGCCGGCGAGATCGCGCAGACGCATTTGACGGCAGGCTTCTTCAGCTGCTTCCAAATTCGTGTGCAGGGCAGTCTGTTCGATATTGCGCTCTTTGGTGGACTTGCCTGAGTTCACATCGATGGCCCATAGCTTTTGTAGATAATCATAGTCGCGCCGGATTTCGGACTTGGTCCGTTTGGCGCCAGCGGTGCGAACGATCAGACCCATACCCTTCGGCACTTGCAGATCGTCCATGATGGTTTTTAGGCGCTTGCGGTCATTGCCGCTCGGGATCTTGCGGGAAATGCCACCGCCACGCGGTGTGTTTGGCATGAGAACCGAGTAGCGACCCGCTAGTGACAGGTAGGTTGTCAGAGCCGCGCCCTTATTGCCACGCTCTTCCTTGACCACCTGGACCAGAAGCACCTGGCGGCGGCGGATAACTTCCTGAATCTTGTAGCGTCTTGTGATTGAAGAGCCGCGCGACTTGCGAGGACTACGACGGCGCCGGGCAGGTTTTGCCTCAGCTTTCTTCTCGGTATCGTCCGAGCTTTCGTCGTCCTTGTCTTCGCCAGCGTCAGCTCCCGCATCAGCACTCTCGGCTTCTTCGTCATCGTTGTCCGCATCGGTCGATGCTTCGTCTGAGTCGTCGTCGCCATCGTCCTGGTCGGACTCTGCGTCGATTTCGTCGTCGACATCATCCTCATCAGGATCTTCATCTGCCGCCGCTTCAGCTTCACGCGCTGCTTCTTCCAGCAGGGCTTCGCGGTCAGCTTGCGGGAGCTGGTAATAGTCGGGATGGATCTCGCTAAAGGCGAGGAAGCCATGGCGATTGCCGCCATATTCGACGAAACAGGCTTGCAAAGAGGGCTCTACTCGCGTGACTTTCGCGAGATAGATATTGCCTCTTAATTGTTCGCTGCCAGTTGTTTCAAAATCAAAGTCCTCGACACGTCCTTTGTTGACGAGGGCGACACGGGTCTCTTCCTGGTGGACCGCGTCGATCAGCATAGTTTTGCTCATTGTAAGCTGCCTTGTGGACTGGCGGCGCTAACGCCCGCAATCGTTGCGAGCGATGGCGAAACGCGCCAGTGAATGTGTTGTTAGGGACAGGCAGTCCACTGGCCCGGCCAGCTCTATCGATAGAGCGGCTCTCGGTTCTGGTTTTTGCGACCTGTAAGCTCATATTATCCGTTCCGTATCGGCGATAGTGCAGGGGGTTAGGCCTGTTCACCCGCCTTTCGGGGATCCTGTTCGGGCCCCAGTTGGGGTTGATCCCTACATGCCCCTTCTGAACTTGAATTAAAAGGGCAAAAATGCGGGAGCGCGGATGAATATTTCCTGCACGCCGATAAATCTGTGATTAAGACTGGATAGAATAAACCGGGTCATTGAGATAAGAACGCACCGGGGTGGTGCCGTTAGAGCGACTACGATTGATGCATTCCGTGAAAGTCATTTGTCTGTTTTTTGTGTCGGCGTGGCTCGCGGCGACCGGGGCAGCGCAGGTGCAATCCATCGGGATTGCCGGCGACGGCGAGTTCACGCGAATCACCATCACGTCTGAAAACGCCATCCGTCCGGATATTTTCCTTCGCGAGACCGTAGACGGAATGGTTATCGAAATGGTGCCAGACGTCTTCGAGCTTTCTGCGCAGCCATTTTATTCCGAACCCACAGGCGGGATCTACGCCTACACGCTAGACACGGACCGGGTCGTGTTCGAGCTCGACCGACCAATGATGGTCATGCGGGAAATCGACTTGCCACCATCGGGGTCGGAGCGCCTGTACCGCTTCATTCTTGATCTCAGCGGTGTTTCCGAGGCGCGCTTTCGAAACGCCGCCCGCCGCGATGAAGCCCGGTTTGCCCGATTTGAGGCCGCGCGCGCCGCTTCCCTCGAAACGCCGGCCCCGATTGAGGTCGCCGATATTGTGCCTGAGGTCCGTCCGGAAGCACCTTCCTCGAAACCCGTGAGTATTGGGGCGTTGATGCAAATGGCGGCGCGACAGAGACGCGTCATCGTGATCGATCCCGGCCATGGCGGACGCGATCCGGGTGCGCTTGCCATCGTTGGCGGAAAAGAAAGCGATATAGTCCTGAAAACATCGCTGAAATTGAAACAGATGATTGAGCAAGATCCACGGTACGTCGTGAGGCTCACGCGAGAGACAGACATTTATGTCGAGCATGAAGACCGCGTCACCATGGCTCGAAACTGGGGCGCGGATCTGTTCATTTCAGTTCACGCCGATGCGGCGGGTGCCCCGACGGTTTCAGGTGCGTCGGTCTATACAATCTCCACCCGCGGAGAGGCGCGAATAGAAGGAACCGCCAAGAAATTCGGCTGGGAGCTTCCGATTGAGGACGGCACCTCTGTCGAAGTCTCGAATATCCTGCAGGACCTGACGCTTCGCGAAACCAAGTCCAATTCCTCGATTTTCGCGGAATTCCTGGTTCCAGAGCTCGGAAAAGCAGGTCCCCTCGTGCGGAATTCTCACCGTCAGGGGAACTTGTTTGTGCTGCTCGCGCCTGATGTGCCGGCGGTTCTGGTCGAGATAGGGTTCCTGACCAATCGCAACGATGCGAGGCGGCTGAAATCGGAGCGCGGTCGGCGTAAGTCGGCTGAAGCGATCAAACGCGCCATTGATGCCTATTTCGACCGCCAGGATTTAATCTTGGCAACGAACTGAACGTACGCCTTTTCGGCGGTGTAGAAGCGCCTTAGTCTTGCCTAGTTGGCGTGTGATTCACCGCGCTGAAGAATTATGAGGTCCTAGTCGCATGTGGGCAGCCATAAAACAGCGTGTATTCACCTGGAAATTCCTGCTTTGGACGGTGCTCGCAGGCATAGCGGTCGGCGTGCTCGCCATCATCGCATTCTTTATCTGGATGGCAGCGCTAGGACGGACTGTGCCTTCGGTGGAGAAGCTTTCAGAGTACAATCCGCCGGTGACGTCGCGCGTCCATGCTGGCGACGGGACTCTCATTTACGAATTTGCCGACGAGCACCGGGTTTTCATTCCTTACGAGGCTATTCCTGAGCATGTCATCCATGCGTTCGTTTCGGCCGAAGACAAGAACTTTTTCACGCATGGCGGGATTGATTATCTCGGCATGACCCGCGGTGTCGTGAACACAGTGAAGAACAAGATCACAGGTACCGGCGGTATGCAGGGCGGCTCGACCATTACCCAGCAAGTCGCCAAGAACATGCTGCTCACACGTGACCAGACAGTGGTGCGCAAGGCCAAAGAAGCTATCGTCGCACAGCGCATGGAGAAAGCGTTCTCCAAAGAACACATTATCGAGCTGTATTTGAACGAAATTTATCTCGGCGGCCGGTCTTACGGTGTTGGATCTGCAGCCCTGAATTATTTCAACAAGTCGCTGCCAGAGCTGGACCTGTCCGAGGCCGCGGTACTCGCATCGCTGCCGAAATTCCCAGGGCGTGTGAACCCGTACACCAATCCGGAGCGCGTTCTGCAAAGACGCAATTACGTGCTCAACCGCATGGTCGATGATGGCTACATCTCGCAAGAACAGGCCGACGAGGCCAAAGCGAAGCCGCTAAACACGACCAAGCGCCTTTACGGTCCCGAATATGCAGCGGCGACCTATTTCGTCCAAGAGTTGCGCAAACAGCTGATAGATCTCTATGGCGAAGAAGAGCTTGAGCAGGGCGGCCTGTCGATCCGAACGACGATTGATACCAAGCTCCAATTGGCAGCTCAGGAAGCGCTCCATGTTGGTCTCGAGACCTATGACCGGCGATACGATTATCGCGGACCTATGCAGACAATCGATCTGTCTTCTGATGATTTGCTGGAACAGCTGAATGCCGTCACTCGCCCCGGCGGATACGGCACGTGGGAGCGCGCGCTTATCACCCGGATCAGCGACAGCGGCGCGGCGCTCCTATTGGATGATGGCGCCGAAACCACCATTCCGGCTGAAGATGTTGAATGGTCACAGACCTTTGTGCGCTCAAGCGGCCAGACGGGTCTGCGCGCGGGTGATGTCATTCTGGCAGAGGTTAGCCGCCAGGCCCTCAGCGTGGAGGAAAGCACGCCCACACGCGAAGGCACGAGCGACGAAGCAGATGAGCAGCTTGCACCGGTTGAACCAATCATGGTTCCGGTCGGCCCGGCGATCCTGAAACAGGTTCCCGATCTTGAAGGCGCGATAGTCGCGCTGGATCCACACACCGGGCGGGTGCTCGCAATGATGGGCGGGTATTCCTTCTTCAAGAGCCCGTTCAATCGGGTCACTCAGGCGCAGCGCCAGCCAGGGTCTTCGTTCAAACCTTTCGTCTACGGCGCCGCACTTGAGCAAGGATACACGCCATCAGTTAGAATTCTCGATTCACCATATGTCTATTATGACGAGAACACGGACGAAATCTGGAAACCTGAAAACTATGCCGAAGGGCGGAGCTATGGCGAGGTCACCATGCGTGTGGCCCTCGAGAAATCATACAATCAGGTGACCGCTCGGGTTGCGACAGATATCGGGATGGAAGCTGTCTCTGAGTTTGCCGAACGCTTCGGGATTTATGACCGCTTGCCGCCTTATCCGGCCATGTCATTGGGGTCTGGTGAAACGACTCCCTGGCGCATGTCGAAGGCGTATGCTGCGCTTGTGAATGGTGGCAAGGAGGTCACGCCGACCTTGCTGGATCGTGTTCAAGATCGCCGCGGTGCCACCTTGTTCAAGCATGACCAGCGCGAGTGCGAGACTTGCGTTGCCGAGGCCTGGGATGGCTCCCGGCCTCCAACGCTTCCAGACGACCGCAAGCAACTGGTTGATCCTATCATCGCCTACCAGCTAGTGCACATGCTGGAAGGGGTTGTTGAGCGCGGAACAGGCCGCCGGGCTCGCCGCATTGGCAAGCCGCTGGCGGGCAAAACTGGCACGACCAATGATTATGTCGACGCCTTATTCTTCGGCTTCTCACCGGATCTGGTAGTCGGGATTTGGACCGGGTTTGATACCCCGCGCACCCTGGGTGAGGGCGAAGGCGGCGGCTCTGTTGCCGGCGTGATCTTCACCGAGTTCATGGAACGCGCGCTGGCCGATGAGCCTCCGATCCCGTTTCGGATTCCGCCCGGCGTTCGACTGGTTTCAGTCGATGCGCAAACTGGCGGTATGCCGACCTTCTCGAGCGAGGAGATTATCCTGGAAGCCTTCCGGCCTGGCACCGAGCCTGGCATGGCGTTCAGCGAGAATACGAACAATCTCAGCCTGTCCGGCATCGGTGACGGTTCGATCTTCGGACAAGGTACTCCGGTAGAGCCGCAGATCGACCCAGAGACCGGCGAAGTCATTGAGTCGGATGTCATTCAGACGGATATCGAAGACGAGGTTTATTGACCTGAACGTGAAACGCCTCCATTTCCAGCGATCACATGAGTTTCAGGAACCAGAATGTCAGCAGAAATTCTCGCCCTTGCGGAACAAATCAAGCAGTCGTCTGAGCTGCTGAGGAGGCGTCTTTGACTGGGACGTCGCATCGAAACGGCTCGATGAGCTGAACGCGCTCTCCGAGCGCCCTGATTTTTGGGACGATCCCGACGAAGCTCGAAAGCTGATGGCAGAACGGCAGAAGCTCGAAACTGGTATGATCACGGTTCAAGAGCTTGAGCAGGAAGCCGCCGATGGCCTCGAGCTGCTTGAGCTTGCTGATGGCGATGAGGATATGCTGTCCGATGTCGCTGTAACACTTCGCCGCGCCGCTGAAAAAGCAGAGAAAGCCGAGTTGGAAGCGCTGCTCTCTGGTGAAGCTGACGGCAACGACTGCTACATGAATATCAATTCTGGCGCCGGCGGAACAGAGAGCCAGGATTGGGCTTCGATGATCCGTCGCATGTATGTGCGCTGGGCGGAGCAGTCCGGATACAAGGTCGAAGAAGTCGAGAGCCATGAAGGCGATGAAGCGGGTATCAAGTCCGCCACGCTCCTGATCAAAGGCGAAAACGCCTATGGCTGGTTGAAGTCAGAGCAGGGCGTACACCGCCTGGTTCGGATTTCGCCGTTCGACAGTTCGGCCCGTCGGCACACGAGTTTTGCGTCCGTGGCGGTATCTCCGGTGATTGACGATTCAATCGACGTTGAGATCAATCCGTCCGACGTGCGGACCGATACCTATCGCGCCTCAGGCAAAGGTGGGCAGCACGTCAACAAGACGGATTCCGCCGTGCGTTTGACGCATGAGCCGACCGGGATTGCTGTTGCCTGTCAGTCGGGGCGGTCGCAGCATCAGAACAAAGCCACTGCATGGGAAATGCTTCGCTCTCGGCTCTATGAAGTCGAGCTGCAGAAGCGCCAGCAAGCGGCGCAAGACAGCCATGACTCGAAGACTGAGATTGGTTGGGGGCACCAAATCAGATCCTATGTCCTGCAGCCCTATCAGCTGGTCAAAGACCTTCGCACCAATCATGAGACGTCGGATACAGGCGGCGTGCTGGATGGCGACCTGACACCATTCCTGTCAGCGGCCTTGTCTCACGCGCTTGGCGACAGTGAGACCGAAGACGCCTAAAACAAAAAAGCCGGACCTCAAATTAGGCCCGGCTTCTTTGTATTTGTCCTGCTTGCTTGTCTTAAGCGTTGCCGGCCGTCCCGTTTGGTGTCGGGATGCTCGTTGCGCTGCCAAGACCAGACCCGTTGCTTTGGGGCGCCTGTGCGGCAGGTTTTGGCGCCGTTTCCTTGAGCGGGTTTTCTTCGCGTTTCACTTGGCCTTCGAAATTGGCGTCGGGCTGGATGATCAGAGCAGCGTGGAAAATGTCGCCTTGGACCGACGCGCCGGTTTCCAGCTCAACCTTGCGGGCGCGAATTGAGCCAACAATCTTGCCCTTCACGCGCAGGGTTTCAGCTTTGATCTCGCCGATGATGCGACCGGTGGAACCGATTGTGACGTCACCTGACGTGACATCGCCTTCGACCGTACCATCAATCTGAAGCGCACCCGCAGACTTGATGGAACCTTTGATTTCAACGTCGGAGCAAATGATCGATGCGCCGACACGTGCTGCAGGCTTTGATGAGGCGCTGCGAACTGCGTCTTGCGCGGGTGTGAAGCCGGGTGGGGTATCGCCTTTAGTCTTCGTGAACATGTTTGCCTGCCTTAATGAACTCTACTGGATTATACTGCTTGCCATGGAACAGCACTTCATAGTGAAGGTGGGGACCTGTGCTGCGCCCGGTCGAACCCATGGTACCGAGCTTATCTCCGATTTCTACGTCTTGGCCTTTCTTGGCTACAATCCGTCGAAGGTGAGCATATCTTGAGACGAAACCGCCGCCATGATCGACATCGACGACCCTACCATAGCCTGATTTCGTTCCCGCATAAATAACTTTTCCTGGACCGGCCGCCACAATAGGTGCGTTCCACCCTGCGCCCATGTCGATTCCGCCATGCCAGCTGGGGCGTTTCCGGAACGGGTCAATCCGCATTCCAAACGGGGACGTAATCCGAGATGGGATACCAATCGGTGTCGCCAAAGGCAGGCGATCAACCAGGGTTTCGAAGTAGCGCGCTTCTTCCATGCGCGCCGCGACTTGCGCCACACGGACGGCAAACTGCTCTTCTTCCGGTGTCGCGAACTGACCCGACATGAGGCTGTTAAAGCTCACCTCTGGTCCGCCCATATTCTCGCCGCTCGTGATCCGTCCGGCGCCAACAGCTGTCAGGCGCAGGATGCCGCGCGCAGCTTCCGCCTTCTCGACAGCCATCTCTTCGATTTCGTCGAGGAACTGATCCTGTTCTGCGCGGATCTTGCTGACATCTCCGCGAAGCCCAACTTGGGGGAGGCGGCTTTCAGAGGCTGCAAAACGTTGCGATTGCCGAGCGTCTGCCTCATCGATCGAGGCCGTCACCAGGAGAGATGCCGAGTTTCCCCTTAGCGCTGAGACCTCTAACTCGCCGCCGGTTTTCATGGCTTCGAGCATGGTCGCCAGCGTTTCGTGCCGGCGTTGGAACTCCAGGGTAGCATCCTGGAACGCTTCGGTGCGCTGCTCCAGTTGCGAGGTTGAAAGCGCTTCCTTCGCCCGCAGGTCCTGAACCCAGCGCTCCAGCCGATTGACTTCGCTTGCGGCTGAACCCACGGCTACGGTCTTCTGTCCGAAGACGACAGTGGCGGATGCAAAAAGCGACCACCCTACAAGAGCAGCCGCTGCACACGTCAGAACAATCTGTTGCAATGGAGAAATAGTAAAATAGCGAACCGTCCCGCCACTGCGGTGGTAAATCTGCCGCTCTGGAAATGCACGGCGTATAAAGTCTGAGACTTTTCCAGTCGATTTCATTCTACGCACCTATCCGCAGGTAAGACGCCGTTAAGGCCGCAGGCTTTATGACGTCTTGATTGGTGATGGGTCACAGTAACCTCATTGTGATCCCGTCGAAAAGCCCCCTTTTGCGTATTTCCGGTCGAAAAATACGGTTGGAGGGTAAAAATCGCCTTAAAGTATTTTTATTTGACGAATCAGGCGTTCAAAATTGTTTCCAACGTCTCAAGAACTGATTGGGCATGTCCCTTCACTTTCACCTTACGCCAGGCCTCTGCGATGGTGCCGTCGGCCAGGACGATAAAAGTTGAGCGTTCTATACCCATGTACTTCTTTCCATACATGTTTTTCTCGACCCAGACGCCAAATTGTTCGCACGCATCGGTGTCTTCATCGCTCGCCAGGAGCACCGTTAGCTCCTTCTTGGTTTTGAAATTGGCGTGACTTTTGAGACTGTCTTTCGACACGCCAATTATTTTTGCGTCTAGCGCCGCAAATTTGGATTTGAGGGCCGAGAAATCGATCGATTCGGTTGTGCAGCCGGGTGTGTTGTCACGCGGGTAGAAATAGACGACATGAGCCGCACCGATGGGTTTGCCTAAGTTGACCGTTTCTTCATCGGAAACCGGGATGGTGACGTTTGGTGCTTTATCGCCTTTTTCTAGTCGGTTTGTCATGGCATGTCTTTCATGTTTGGTGGGAGGCTGTCCCAGTGGAAGCGCTGTGAGGCAGTGTGTTGATTACTTGGAGTATTTGACTTGGTTCGCCAGACCACGAAAGTCATA